>CAVXRK010000007.1:0-230655 GCA_963764025.1 uncultured Acidobacteriota bacterium | reverse complement strand
ACCTGTCGCCTCGCGATAGAGTCTCTTTCGTTGCCTACCTCTCGAGGACTCCGGCTGCTGCGGCTATCGGCACTCGCGTCCGTCAGCCTCGCCATGAGTTTCGTACCGCCGCCGCAGGACGTGGCCGTCCCGCCGGCACAAGCCGCCGCGCTGCGGGAGATCGTTGCGAGCGGTCGTCTCGCGGACCTGCGCTGGCCGGATTTCTCCGACTACAAGGCCCTCGTGGACGGCTTCTATGCGCCGGCCGGTTACGCGCCGGCGTGGGTCCGGGGAGGCCAGCCGTCCGCGTCGGCGCTCGCATTGGTTCAGGTCTTCCGGGACGTCGGGAAGAGGGGGCTCGAGCCCGAGGACTACGACGCGTCCCGATGGGACGCCCGCCTCCAGGCCCTGAAGGGTCCGAACGCCGATCCCGCGCGCTTCGACGTGGCGCTCACGGTCTGCGCGATGCGTCTCGTGTCCGATCTGCACATCGGCCGGATCAATCCGCAGCACTTCAACTTCGGTCTGAGCGTCCAGGGCAAAAAGTACGACCTGCCGCGCTTCCTCCGCGACCAGCTGATGGCGGCCGCGGACGTCTCCGCGGTGCTGGACGGCGTCGAGCCTCCGTTCGGCGGTTATCGACGGACGCGGGCGGCGCTGGTGCGCTACACGGAGATGGCGCGGGGCGCTGCCGTGGAAGCGCTACCCGTCCCGGCGAAGACCATCAAACCCGGTGAGACGTACGCCGGCGCGGCGGCGCTTGGCCGGCGCCTCGTCCTCCTGGGCGACCTCCCGGCCGACGCGGCGCCAACCGCCGATCCCGACGTGTACGGCGGCGCGCTGGTCGAAGGGGTCAAACGCTTTCAGCGCCGCCACGGACTCGACGAGGACGGCCGGCTCGGACCGGGCACCGTCAAGCAGCTCAACGTCCCGATCGCCGACCGCGTCCGGCAGCTGCAGCTCGCGCTCGAGCGCTGGCGCTGGCTGCCGACGGAGTTCTCGTCGGCCCCGATCATCGTGAACATCCCCGACTTCCGACTGCGCGCGGCCAATGCGGAGGGCAACGTCGCCATGGAGATGCGTGTCGTCGTCGGCAAGGCGGCGCCGACGCAGACGCCGGTCTTCTCGCGGGACATGACCTACGTCGTGTTCCGCCCGTACTGGAACGTCCCGCCGAGCATTCGCGGCGGCGAGATCGTGCCCGCCATCCAGCGCGACCGTAACTACGTCGCCGAGAAGCGCTATCGAGGTCACCACCCCCGACGGCAAGGTCGTCACCGACGGCCCGATCTCCGACGACGTTCTCGCGCAGCTGAAGGCGGGCCGGCTCGCCGTGCGGCAGAAGCCCGGCCCGGCCAACGCCCTGGGGCTCGTCAAGCTGATCTTCCCGAACGAGTTCAACGTGTACCTGCACAGCACGCCGTCGGTCACGCTGTTTGCGAAGAGCCGGAGGGACTTCAGCCACGGCTGCATCCGCGTCGAGAAGCCGGCCGAGCTGGCCGCCTGGGCGCTCCGCAACAATCCCGACTGGACGCTCGAGCGCGTGCGGGAAGCGATGCAGACGGGACCGGACGACGTGACCGTGAAGCTCGACCGCCCGGTGCCGGTCTTCATCGTCTACGCGACGGCGCTCGCCTACGAGAACGGCGAGGTGCACTTCTATGACGACATTTACGGCCACGACGCCGACCTCGCGCAGGCCCTGGCGAAGGGCTACCCGTACCCGGTGAACTGAGCGGTCCCCCTCCGCGGGGATCTACCAGCGCCGGACGCGTCCGACGTCGACGTGCACGAAGTCGGAAGCGGCGTAGTACCCGACTCCGCCGCGACCCAGACGCAGCGCGGCATCGCGAAGCTCCGCGGTCGGCACGCCCGGCACGCGGATGTCGATTGCCATCGCCTGCATGTGCATGCTCTGCCGCGCGACGCCGTGCCCGCTCTGCCGAAGGGACTCGTTCGTGGCCGGCGTGCGATAACCGCAGATCACCTGGATCTCGGCGTCGGGCCGCCCGAGGGAAGCCAGCAGATCGCGGAGCAGATCCAGAAGGCGCGGGTCGTACGCGTGGACGTCGTCCTTGCGCCAGTCGCGCAGGACTCGATCGACCCGGGTCAGCGCGGCGGGATCGTAGCCGTCCGCGTGCCGGTACACGACGTCGAGACGCTCCCCGGTGTGGAGATGGTGGAAGCGCAGGCGGTACGGCTCTCCCGCCGCGAGCCCCACGCCGGAGACGGCGGGAGCCGGCGCGATCAGCACTCCGATGAGGCCAACGAGCGCCAGGAAACGCCGAGATGCGTTCGAACGCAGTAATCGCAAGGAAATCACCCCGAATAGGAGAATCGCCGCCCGCGGTTCCGAGCGCGCGCCGGTCGAGCCGGCCGGGGAGGATACCACGAGCGCCTGTTCCTGGCGAGTCCGCCCGGTCCGCCATCAAGGAGCGTGCGATGACGCCGATGCCCGAAGCCCGACCCCCCCTGCCGCCGTTCACCCGGGAAATCCGCGACGCAGAAGATGCGTCTCGCGGAAGACGCCTGAAACTCCCGCGACCCGGAGCGCGTCTCGCTCGCCTACACGCCGGACAGCCGGTGGCGCAACCGGGCCGAGTTCCTCTCGGGGCGAAGCGATCGCCGATTCCTTCGCCGGAAGTGGTCGAAGGAGCTCGACTTACCGCCTGATCAAGGAACTCCGGGCCTTCCACGAAAACCGGATCGCCGTGGGTTTGGCATCATGGGTCTGGCACCGCGAGGTTGATCGCCGACCTGCCGCGGGGAGCACCCTCGTCGTTCGAGGAAGTCGAGCCGGACATCAAGACGGCGTGGTTCGCGGCGCGCAAGCGAGGGGGGACAAGCTTAGAGGTGGGGCGAGAGTCGCCTGCCTGCGCCGCCGGGGAACGCCCGCCGCCGCCGGCGCCCGCTCCGACCGGCAGTTTTCGGACGCTGGCCATCCGCCGGATGTCTTGGATAGACTTCGCATAGCCGGAATCCACCGGCAGCCGGTTAGCCGGAGGAGGAATTCATGCATCGTCGCTGGATCGCATCGGTGGTGGTGGCGTGCCTGATGGCGGTGCTCGCGGGCGCAGCGCTGGCCGAAGAGAAGAAGATCGACGCGACGCTCAGGCTCTCCGAGGGCTCGTTCGCCGCGGGAATCGGCTGGAGCTGGGGCCACGGGACCATGAACTACAAGGGCAAGACGTACAAGGTCAAGATCGAGGGCCTCACCGTCGGCGAGGTCGGCCTCACGAACGTCAAGGCGAAGGGCAACGTCTACAACCTGAAGAAGCTCGAGGATTTCGACGGCGTCTATGCGGCGGGTGGCGCCGGGGCGACGGCCGGCAAGGGCGGCGGGGCGAGCGCGCTGACGAACGCGAACGGCGTCTCGATCCTGCTGACGAGCGTGACGAAGGGCGCCAGTCTCAAGATCGCCGCGGAAGGTCTCAAGCTCCAGGTCGAGAAGTAAGCGCGATTCCGGTCCGGCGATGAAGAGTCGGCGGCTCTTCCTCGCCGGGTTTCTTCTCACCTCGCGTCCCGCGGCGCGACCCGCGGCATACCTCGAGGTCAGGGAGGCGGCTCCCGGCCTCGACGACCTGTTGTGGCGCAAACCGGTCCTCGCCGGGATGCGGCTGCCCGCCGACTTTGCGGCCCTGCTCGGGCGCTGGAGCGGCTCCTGGAATCGGATCGAGCTCGCGCGGGCGCGGGCCCGCGCATTCGAGACCTCCACCAATTCACTTCAAACCAGAGGAGTCATTCGGGCCGGAACTCCCTTGATCATCTGATCATCGGTCAGGCGCTCTGCGGGAGCCCTCCGAGACACCGCCCCGCCGCCGAGCCAGCAGTCGATCGATGGAGAAGGCCCCTGCACCGCCCACCATGAGCGCTACCAGGCTCGCTATGTAGAGGAGATTGACCTCGTAGCCCGGTGGTCCGAACAGGGGACCGTCGGCCGTCAACCCGATCGTGTTGATGGCGCTGAAGCCGTACCGCAGATGCACCGCAAACATCGCCACGAGCATCATCACGATCAGCGGAGCGCCGACGACACTGACGAACGCCCCCAGACAAATCGCTGCCCCGCCGAGAAGCTCGAGCAGCGTACCCGCCCAGGCCGTCACCCCCGGCAGTGGAGCTCCGACCTGGCCGAGCAATTTGGCGAACCCCGCCGGTCCCCGAGTCAACTTCGCCCACCCATGGACCATGAAGCCGAATCCAACGACCAGCCGAAGCAGCAACAGCGACCATCGGCTTCCCGACGAGTTGCCTGGCGTTCTGTTCATCGCGTCTCCGGGTTCAATCCGAGTGATCCGTGGAGAGGGGGCGATCGCTCTCATCTTCCGCTGAGCGGGCGAGCGTCGACCGGGCGATCACGCTGTCCCGAAATGCGCCAGGGAGGGTTGCGGCGATTCTCACCCGCGTGAAAGAGACAAATCCGGTTGCCCGCCGGATCGCGCAAGTAGGCCTCACGCCAAAGCCACGGTTGATCCCTCGGGCTCGGACTCGAATCGAAGTCCTTCAGCCGCAAGCCGCCTTACCGCGGCGTCAAGTTCGTCGAGCTCGAAGTACACCACGATCCCGTCGGGACGCGACGCGTGGGGTGCCCGGTGCAGGGAGAAGGTCGTGCTGCCGACCGGACACTCGAACCGCGCGTAGTCCGGCGGATCGTTGACGATCAGACGGAGCCCGAGCCGCCGATAGAAATCGACGGACGCCGCGAGATCGTCGCAAGGCACCGTTACCTGATTGAGGTCCATGAGGTCTCCTCGTGCTCGACCGCCTCGCATTTCAGTGCGTGGGCGAAATCGATCAGATTGCGCCGCTCGTCCGGGGCTTCGGGAAGGAGCGGCGGCGGACGTACCCCGCTCCGCTGCACGGATGCTCTTGTCGCAGGGTATTTCGGATTCAGCCGCCCTCCCGAAAACGACATCAACGCGCCGGGATGACGAATTCCACCAGGTGGTCCAGGTTGCCGCCGATCGCGTCGGGCCCGGCTCCCAGCTCTTCCTGCGGAAGACTCATCCGGTTGACCCAAAACGTCGGGTAACCATAAGACCTGGCGCCTGCGGCATCCCAGCCTCCAAATGCCACGAAGGCGATTTCCTGGCGACTCAGCCCAAATGCGTCGACCCCCATCTGGTAAGCGCGAGGATCGGGCTTGTAGGCTCTGACCCTGTCGGTACTGAGGTGCGGTTCGAAGATGTTCTCGAGGCCCGAGTTCTTGACCGCGCGATCGAGCATCGGCGCAGTGAGGTTGGACAGGATCGCCATCCGAACTCCCGCGGCCTTCAGCAACTTCAGTGCCGGCGGTACATCAGGCCACGCCTTGATCTCCAGATACGCCTGCATGAGTCTTTCGTGCTCGCTCCGTCGGAGGTCGAGTTTCAGCAGTCTTGCGCTGAAGACCAGCGCATCGTCCGTCACCTGCCAGAAGTCTGCGTAACGACCCGTCAGCGTGCGCAGCCAGGCATATTCGAACTGCCTCGTGCGCCAGGCATTTCCAAGCTCCGTCCCTTTCCCCGGGAAGAGCTGTTCTGCGAGGACGAAGACCGAGCGCGGATCAAAGATCGCGAAGCCGTCGAAGGCGACGGCTTTGATTCTTCGCGATGTTTCGGCCCGGGCAAGCGTGTTCGGTGACACGAGGCTGGTCGCGGCGCCGGCGGCGGCCATCGTGAGAAGTTCCCGGCGATTGAGTCGCACGTCAGCCTCCTTGGAGACGGGGCGAGCACCCACGGGAAGGGCGAGTGGTCGAAACGGCGGTCTCAGGCACGGCGGAGCATCGGAGCCGGCTCATCCGACGCGGCGCGTCCGGCATGGGTTTTCCCGAGGAACTCGCGGATGGCGGTCGCGATTTCCCGGGCATGTGTCTCCAGAGCGAAGTGACCGGTGTCGATCAGCCTCACGTCCGCACCTGGCACGTCGCGTTTGAACGCCTCGGCGCCGGGCGGCAGGAAGAAGGGATCGTTCTTGCCCCAGACAGCCAGGATCGGGGGCTGGTGCTCGCGGAAATAGGCCTGGAATCCGGGATAGAGCGCGACGTTGCTGGCGTAGTCGAGAAACAGGTCGAGCTGAATCTCGTCGTTCCCGGCTCGTCCAAGGAGCGCCGAATCGAGTGTGTAGGACTCCGGGGCCACGGCGGCCTCGTCGGAGACCCCGTGGAGGTACTGCCAGCGGGTCGCCTCCGGCTTGAGAAAATCGCGCAAGGCGGAGCGGTTGGCCTCGGTCGGATCCTTCCAATACTTCTGGATCGGATTCCATCCCTCGCTCAGGCCTTCCTCGTACGCATTGCCATTCTGAGAAATGATCGCGGTGATGCGTTCGGGGTGCGCGAGGGCCAGGCGAAGGCCGACGGGTGCGCCGTAGTCAAAAACGTAGATCGCATAGTGTCGGAGATTCAGTGCCTCGACGAACCCGCCGACGACTTCCGCCAGGCGGTCGAACGTGTACTTGAACCGGGATCTTTCCGGCGCCTCCGAGAAGCCGAAGCCTGGAAGGTCGGGCGCGACGACGCGGTACCGATCGGCGAGCATCGGGATGAGATTGCGGAACATGTGCGAGGAAGACGGGAAGCCGTGCAGAAGCAGGACCGCCGGTGCCTCGGCCTGTCCTGCCTCGCGGTAGAAGATCTTCAGGCCGTCGACGATTGCCGTTCGGTGGTGGATCATGGTTTTCTCCTTCGTTCCTTTTGGTTTTTCGGCCCGGGTTCCTGGTCGAAAGGGGTTCAGGTTTCTTTCATGTTTCCGGCGCTTCGGGTCCCACCAATTGGTCTCGGCAAGGCGCCATCCGTTACAAGCTTCCGCCGTGGCCTGATAAAGTCCGACGGCGAGTGACGACTGACGGTGCCGGCCCGAAGGCCCAGGTGCCGGCTGCGCATCCCCAGGCATCGACGGCGGATGCTGCGGTCATCGCGGCATTGCGCGGCGGAGACGAGGAGGCGTTTACCCGCCTGGTGGATCAGCACCATGCGGCCCTGCGGCGCATCGCCCGGCTGTACGTCTCGAGTCCCGCCATCGCGGACGAGGTCGTTCAGGAAACCTGGCTCGCGGTGATCCAGGGGGTCTGGGCGTTCCAGGGACGCTCGTCCCTCAGGACCTGGATTCTTCGGATTCTGATCAACCGCGCCAAGACCCGGGCCCAGAGAGAGGGGCGGACGGTGCCGTTCGCGGACGCCGGCGTGGCGGAGCCGGTGCCAGTAGGCGACGCGCCCGATCCCGACCTCGGCGGGCGACCCGATCGGGAAGATGGACGGGGCTCATGGCTGCTCGACCCCCAGCCTTCCCCCGAGGCGACGGTTCTGACCCGGGAGGCGCGCGCCCATCTTCTGGCGGCGATCGACGCGCTCCCGATGAATCAACGAACGGTGATCACGATGAGAGACCTCGAGGGTTATTCCAGCGAGGAAGTGTGTAACGCTTTGGGCCTCACGGAGACCAATCAGCGGGTCATCCTGCACCGGGCTCGATCCGCGGTGCGCGGCAGCGTGGCAGCTTATTTTCGGGAGGATTGAGACGATGCCCCGGCCTGGAGAGATAACCTGTCCCGAGCTGGCGGAAGCGGTCACGGCGTACCTGGAAAGGGAGCTCGATCCAGGCGATCGGGATCGTCTTGAGGCCCACTCCCGAGACTGCCAACGGTGCCGCCGCCTCCTCGCGCAGTCGACGGCCGTGGTCGCGTCGCTCCGAAGCCTGGAGGATCGTCCAGAGGGCGCAATCGACCCGGAGAAGGACCGGCTCGTGGCTCTCTTCCACGAGCATGGCTTCCATCGCCCGGGAGGACGCAATCCCAGGGTCCCTCTTGGTCTCGGCGGTGAGCTGGCTGCACCGGGAGACCATCTCGCTTACTTCTGGGAATCCGAGCAGGACTTCACGGCCGCCATCGGCTTTATCGCTGCCGGAGCGGCGGGGGGCGAAACCTGCGTTCTGCTCGGTGACGAAGAGACCAATGCCCGCCTCGAGGCCGCGACCAGACGCGCCGGACTCGATACCGCTCTCCTGCAACGGCAGGGCCGGCTGCAGTTCGCCTCCGGAACGACGTCGGTCGATGCCCTTCTCGGGCTCGTCGGCGAACAGATCGAGCTCGCCGTCGATCGCGGATCGCCTCTCGTCCGCATCCTCGGAAACCTCGGGTGGGGCCGGCCAGGCTGGCCCGATGACCTGGGTCTCCTGCGGCTCGAAGCGCGCGTGACGGACGCCGTCGGAAAACTCCCCGTGATCGTCATGTGCGGTTACGACGTCCGCCGCCTCGCCGGAAGCCCCCTTCTTCTCGGGGGGCTCGAGTGTCACCCGCTCACGTACCGCCGCGGCGCCTTACGGCCGAACGAACTGTATGTACCGGCCGAGCAATTTCTCGCGGCACTGCCTCCGGCTGGTCCGATCGGGCCGTCGGCCTGACGTCTTGTCGGCCTCTAATGTCGGCGCCTCAGCCACGAATGCACGCGAAACCGTCGCGGAGCGCTGGCATCCAAGTCGGAGGACGCAGGGTGTGCGTCCCACACTCGGTCTCTCCGGGGCGGGCAGGCCCTGCGCTTCTCACGTCGGCCAGACGATTGTCGTGACATCGGAGCAACGCGATGGCAATTCCAGAGCTCGTCATGGGAACGGATCCGACGCCGGCAGAGATCGACTTTCTCGAGCAACGTCTATACGAGTTCAACTCCCAGGCGACCGGGATCGGGGACGCGTTGGGTATTACCGTTTTCGGTCGCGATGCTCGCGGTGAGGTCGTCGCCGGACTCTGCGGGCACACCTGGGGCGGGTGCTGCGAGATTCGTCAGGTCTGGGTGCACGAGAAGCATCGCGGGCAGGGAGTTGGTCGTCGTCTTCTCGAACTGGCGGAGACTGAGGCGCGGCGCCGGGGTTGTCTTCAGATCGTGCTCGCAACCCACAGTTTCCAGGCGCCAGAGTTCTATCGCAAGCTGGGTTTCGAGATCGTCGACAGCCTTCCTGACTATCCCCGTGGTCACCGACATCTGCATCTGCGAAAATTCCTGGTTCGGGAGCGCGTGAGCAGCGGCTCGGAGCAGGCTGGCTGACCAGGCGCTGCACCCGTCGGCACCGCCGGCCGGCGGCATCCTCTGATCTCGCTCGCGACGACTGAGTCGCCTCCCGCCGGCCGCCACCGGAGCCTGCATCACTCTGATGGTAGAATGCTATCGGAGAGATGCAATGGCCAAGACCCTGACCGTTCGTATCGACGACGCGACCTATCGCCTCATCGCGGAAGCGGCCGCCGTCGAGAACCGATCCGTTTCCAACTTCATCGAGACGGCCGCCCGGCAGAGGGCCGTCTCGGAAATCTTCGTTCCGGACGCGGAGATGAGCGAGATTCGGTCGAACGCCGCCCTCGCCCGGCGCCTGAAGAGAGGGCACCGGGAGGCGGTCGCCGGCAAGGGCCGCTTTGTCTGATTACCGCATCTTCGAGACCACGGGCTTCCAACGCGATCTTTCGAGCCTCGGACCCGAAGCGGCGAAGCGAATCCGGAACACGCTTTCCACGCGCGTCTATCCCGTTCTCCGGGCGGCGCCCCGCGAGGTCCCGTCGGCCGCGCGGCTCAAGGACTGGGATCCTCCCATCTGGAGAATCCGGATTGGCACGTGGCGGCTCTTTTTCGAAATCGACGACGCGAAGCGCGTCGTCGCCCTGACCGCAGCGGACCACCGGAAAGACGCGGACAGGTGAGCCGAACAGACTGAAACGGCGTCTGCGGGCCGTTAGACTACGGCGTCACAGGTCGAACCGACTCCCCCCGCAATCGGAAGGGAAGCCGTCCCCGCCGCCTCCCGCTACTTCGCGGCGACGATGCGGGCGATGACCTTCGGGTCGTCCGGGAGGAGCCCCACCTTCGCGAGGCGGGGCGCCATCTCGCGCCACCGGGGGTTGAGGCGGTAGGCCTTCGCGAAGACCGGCAGCGACTCGTCCACGCGCCCCGCGTTCACGAGGGCGACGGCGTGCCAGTACGCCATCTCGGCATCGTCGGGGACGAGGGCCTCGGCCGCGCCGTACGCCTGGAGCGCCTTTGCCTCGTCCTTCTTCTCCAACGCGCGGTCGCCCTCGCTCGCGAGGTTGTTGGCGCGCTGGAGCCTGACGAGGCGCCGGAGCTCGGCGACCGGCGACGGATTGTCCTCGACGCGGAGGTCGAAGATCCGGTCCTGCCACGGCCGCCCGGTCGAGACGCCCTTGACGACGAGGATCGCGGCCGACTGCATGCCGCGGATGTCGCCCCCCGCAGCCTGCGCGGCGTCGAGCGCGGCGAGCATGCGATCGGCGAGGTCGCCGCGCGTCGTCTCGAATGCCTTCGCCATCGCGGGCCACACGGTGTCCTTGTCCATCAGGTTCGCCTGGACGGAGTAGTTCTCGCCGACGTGGTCCCCCGCGGCCGGGATGCACTTGGCACCGGTGTGAGCGGCGACGCGGCCGGATGCGTCGATCATCGCGACCTGCCGCACGTCGCGCCCGTCGTCGGCCGCGAGGAGCCCCTTGAGGGCGTCTGGGGCGCTCCGCCCGGCGCGCATCATCGCGAGGCCGAGGGGACCGTAGCTCGGGTCGATGAACGACTGCGTCGCGACCGCTCCGACGCCCGCCTCGGCCCACGACACGCCCGAGCCGACCGAGAACGCGTGCGACTGGACGGCCACGCCCAGCTCGCCCGTCGCCGGGTCGCGGGCGACGATCGAATAGGTGTGGACCGGGCGAAGCGGGACGGGGGACGAAGATTCGGCGGTCAACGCGATCGGCGCCAATAGAAGCGCGGCGAGAACGGCATTCCGGCGGCTCATGGCGGCACCCCCGGCGCCACGATACCAGCCGGGGTCCGGATCTCCCCCGGCGTCACCGCCGTTCTTCCTTCGGCTGCCCCGTCGATGGCTCAGCGGGGCTTGCCCAGCTGCTCGAGCTTCTGCTGTGCGCTCTCACGAATCTCGGTGCGTCGCACCTCCGAATCGGAGGTGTCCGACGGCAGGAGCGCCAACGCCTTCTCGGCATGCTGCCGCGCCAGATCTTTCTGTCCGTCGGCCAGATACGCATCGGAGAGGCTGTCGTTGGCGTCGGCCGACTCCGGATAGGCTGTCACGTTCAACTTCATGGTCTCGACCCCGAGCTTCGTATTGCCGACCCGCATCTGGTCATAGCCCATGAGGGTGACGCTGATCTCCGGGAAGAGCTGTGCCTGAGGATCGCGACGCCGAGCTTCCGCGAGCTGCTGCGTGACCTGGGCGATCTCGCCGGCCTCGATCTGGCGGAGGATCGGTGCGCACGCCAGCGGGTCGGCCGGCGCACGACCCGGCGTCTTGATCAGCGTGGTCACGTACCAGTCGACGATCATGCCGGGCAGGTCCGGATCGGTCTTGAGCATGTCGGTTCCGTGGCTTCCGGTGGCGGGGACTCCGCGCACGTCCTCGAATCCGAGCCAGGGCGGCTTCTGCCCGGGGTAGTGCACGAACTTCCGGCCCGGGTTGGATGAGCTGAGGTAGAGCCACTCCATCGCTTCGACCGTCGGCGGATATTCGTCGTCTTCGGCCACGACAAAGAGGCCTGGCAGTTGGAATGCCTGCTGCATGAAGCGCAGGCCCGGAAGCAACGTCTCTCCGGAAAGCAGGACCAGCGACTTGACCTGTGCGGAGTGCCGGCGCGCGGTCTGGACGGCGTCGTCGACGCCCTCGCCCCCCGCTCCGCCCACGCCGACGACGTCTGCCTGGACACCCGGTTGAGAAACCAGGTATTGCCACGCCGTGTCGATGTCGCCGGGCCACGTCCGCTCGCGGAGTTGGGTCCGCTCCTTCGGCGTCAGGCCGGCGTGGGGCGTGCCGCCGCTTTCGCCGAACCCGCGCAGATCGAGTGTCACCGTGTGGATCCCGGCCGCGGCCAGCCGCCCGGCCAGGTCGTCCCACGCCTTGCGCTCCCGGTTGATCTGATGCAGCAGCAACACACCGGGACCTGGCTTCGCCGCGGCAAAGTAGCTCGCCTTCAAGAGGGTGCCATCCGGAGCCTTGAGGTCGACCACGCGTGCAGCCGGAGTCCGCGGCGAATTCCGCGCCGGAGTCGCGTCCGAGGCTCCCCGGCTCGCCGGCATGGCTTCCGCGCCGTCCACCAGTTGCTCCTCGATGGTGCTGATCTGGTGGTCCACCGTGGAAGCGATGGTTGGCGGAGGCGGCGACGGTTGCGCCTCGGGCACGCTCGCGCCTGCGGCGTTCTCCGTGCCATATCCAAGAACGAGCAATGCGAGAAGCACGAAGACCCGTATCTTGTTGAGCACGGCGGCCCCCCTGGAAGCCCCCACACCCCTCTTTACGAGCCCGGCCAGAAAAAGATGCGGGCCCTGGACCGCCCTATGGCCGCGCCAGGCCGTCGACCGTCTCGGGCAGCGCCGGCACGCGAAACTCGACGATCGTCTTCGTGCCGTCCTCCGACACCACGCCGAGCGCGTCCTCGACGCCGGCCTCGTCGAGCTCCACCCAGACCTGCCGCGGCGAAACGATCTCGTGCTCGACGTTGGCGGCCGCTCCGCCGAGGTGGAGCGAGATCGGCCCGGCCGAGTCGGCCGCCGACACGATGCCCTCGAGCGGCAGCTCGCGGGCCTCGACCTGCGAACCGAAGCTCGGATGAAGCACGCGGACCGTCACGAGCCAGCCCTCGTAGCGGCGACTGAACTCCTGGAAGAAGCGGAACCACTCGGCCCGCGGAACCAGCCGGTTACGCATGGGTCCCTCCGCGCAAGTCCGCTCCGGGGCGCGCGGGCGGGGGATCCGCGAGCTCGGCTTTGCGGCTACGGGCTTCCGCGAGAAGCTCGACGACCTCCGTGTCCTCGGTCTGTTCGAAGTTCTCATAGAAACGCCCGACGGCGAGGAAGGGCTCCGGAGTCGAGGGGCACACGACCTCGTCGGCGAGCCGCGCGAGCTCGCGGACCGTGTCGGACGGACCCACCGGCGTCGCCACGACGATGCGGCGAGCCCCGCGCCGGCGCGCGGCCATCACGGCCGCCCGCATCGACGATCCGGTGGCGAGCCCGTCGTCGACGAGGATGATCGTCCGTCCGGCGAGCTCGACCGGCGGAAGGTTGCCGCGGTAGGCGTACTCGCGCCGGCGCAGCTCCCGTTCCTCCTGCTGAACGATCCGCTCGACCGCGGCGGACGAAATGCCCACGCGCTGGAGGAGCGCCTCGTCGATCACGCGGACGCCGCCGGACGCGATCGCGCCCATGGCGTACTCCTCGTTTCCCGGAAAGCCGAGCTTGCGCACGAGAAACACATCGAGCGGCGCGCCGATCGCTCGAGCCACTTCGAAACCGACGGGAACACCTCCCCGAGGGAGCGCCAGGACGAGGACGTCGGATCGTCCCGCGTAGCGCGCCAGCGCCTCACCCAACACGCGGCCCGCCTGACGGCGATCGCGAAAGATCATGTTCATCTCACTCCCCCCGCACCGAGACTTCGAGGCGGTCGCCCGAAGCCGGCGCCCATTCGGTCGTTCCCAGGTGCCGCCGGAACCAGGCGGCCGCCAGCCCCGCGACTTCCTCCAACGCCCCGGGCTCCGGAAAGAGGTGGGACGCGCGGGGAACGATGCGGAGCTCCTTCTCGCAGCGCAGGCGGGCGAACGCCGCGCTGTTGAGCTCCAGGACTTCCGGGTCGGCTCCCCCGACGATCAGAAGCGTCGGCGCCGTGACGCGGTGAAGCGCCGAGCCCGCGAGGTCGGGCCTCCCGCCGCGGGATACGACCGCGCGAATGACCTTGCCCCGCTCCGCAGCCGCCAGCAACGCGGCCGCGGCTCCCGTCGACGCGCCGAAGTAACCGATCGCCAGGCGCCGGACGGACTCCTGTTGCTCGACCCACTCGGTCACCGCCAGGAGGCGCCGCGCGAGAAACGGTATGTCGAAACGCAGATGCCCCTGCTCGAGGTCGAGGGCCTCCTCTTCCGGAGTCAGCAGGTCCGTCAGCAGGGTGGCCATGCCGGCTTCGCGGAGCTTCTCGGCGACGAACCGATTGCGCGGGCTCTTCCGGCTGCTGCCGCTCCCGTGCGCAAATACGACCAGACCCTCCGCCTGGGAGGGGATCTCCAGGTTTCCGGTCAACTGCGTCGAAGGAATCGAGAGACGGATTTCCCCCGTCTCGGCGCGTGTGCTGTTCTTCATATCCACCCCCTCGAGTCCGGGAGGACTCGCCTGATTGACCTCGAACCACTTCCGACGATGCCCCTCCGCCTTCCCCGCCGGAAGATGCAGCAGCATCAGTTTGGCGGCGACCGGCCTCCCATCCGTGCCGCCGTGAGCACTCCTGCCAGGAGGCTGATGCAGCGGCATCTGTCCGACCGCCCGGCGGGGGTGTATCCCCTCTATTGGATAACCTCGAAAGGAGGGGCACCATGCCCGTCATGTCCGTCAGAACCGATCGGGACATCCAGGAAGATGTCCTGAAGGAGCTCCGCTGGGATTCACGAATTCGTCAGGAGGAAGTGGGAGTCGAGGTCGACGAGGGTGTCGTCACGTTGACGGGCACCGTCGACAGCTGGGCCAAGAAGCTCGCGGCGAAGGAAGCCGCGCACCGGGTCGTCGGGGTCCGGGACGTGGCCGACGACGTTCGGATCAAGCTTCCGGGCAGCCTGCAGCGGACCGATACCGAGATCGCGCAGGACGTGCGGCTCGCCCTCGAGTGGGACGCCTTCGTGCCGGACCAGAGCATTCGCTCGACGGTCTCGGACGGTCTCGTCACGCTCGAAGGTCAGGTCCACACGCTTCGTCAGAAGGACGATGCGGCCCGGGCGATTCGCAGCGTCCGGGGCGTTCAGGGGGTCAACAACTGGTTGACCGTCGCGGCGGTCAAGGCCGATCCGGCGCAGCTGCGCAAGTCGATCGAGCAGGCGCTGGAGCGCCGGGCCGAGCGGGAGGCGGAGAAAGTCCGCGTCGCCGTCGACGACGGGATCGTGACCCTCGAAGGCCGCGTGAGAACGTGGCCGGAGAAGACGGCGGTCCTCGGCGCCATCAGTCACGCGCCGGGCGTCCGCGAGGTCCGGGATCACCTGGCCGTGAGCCCGTGGAACTAGTCCCGGGCGGCACGAAGGGCCGGCGTCTCGTCCCCACCGGGGCGCCGGCCCACCGACCGTCGACGACCCCGACCTCCTCGGGACTTGATGCGTTTGGCTCTCGCGGCGGCCGCCGATGGAGTGAGAGTTTCTGGAGTGGAGGCGAACGTCGATGTTCCCGGCAACCACGGTCCCCAGCCCCACCTTCACGAGCTGCTCGCACCTGAACCCCATCGATCCGGCGCAGTATCCGGCCGACGGCCGTCTCGGCCTCGAGGAGCCGTCGACCGCGGCGACGTCGTGGCGCCGCAGCGTTCATCCCTTGACCGGCGCGCTCGACGACTACGACCTTCTCCTCGAGCGGATCGGCGAGCGTCCCCTCGTCCTGATCGGCGAGGCCTCGCACGGAACGCACGAGTTCTACCGCGAACGCGCCGTTCTGACGAAGCGGCTGATCGTCGAGAAAGGTTTCGACGCCGTCGCCGTCGAGGCGGACTGGCCCGACGCGTACCGCGTCAACCGTTACGTGCGGGGAGCCTCCGCGGACGGTGACGCGGAAGAGGCGCTCCGCGGCTTCGAACGCTTTCCGACCTGGATGTGGCGCAACGCCGACGTCCTCGACTTCGTGGGCTGGCTCCGGGCCCACAACGACGCCGCGGGGCCGAAGCAGCGCAAGGTCGGCTTCTACGGCCTCGATCTCTACAGTCTCCACGCATCCATGGAGGCCGTCGTTTCCTACCTCGCGAAAGTGGACCCCGAGGCGGCGAAGCGGGCGCGCAGCCGTTACTCGTGCTTCGACCACGCGGACGCCCAGGCCTACGGGTACGCCGCGGAGCTCGGGTTGCGCCGCTCCTGCGAGGACGAAGCCGTCGGGCAGCTCATCGACCTCCGGAGGTTCGCGGCGGAATACCTTTCGCACGACGGCGCGAAGGCCGAAGACGATTTCTTCTTCGCGGAACAGAACGCGCGCCTGGTCCGGAACGCCGAGGAGTACTACCGCGGGATGTTCCGCGGATCCGTGCTCTCCTGGAACCTCCGGGACCGGCACATGGTCGAAACGCTGGAGGCCCTCCGTGCGCACCTGTCCTCGGATCGCCGGCCGGCCCGGATCGTCGTGTGGGCGCACAACTCCCACCTCGGCGACGCCCGGGCGACGGAGATGGGACTCCAGGGCGAGTGGAACGTCGGGCAACTCGTGCGGGAACGCCACAAGTCGCAGGCCTATCTCCTCGGATTTTCCACGTACGACGGGACGGTCACGGCCGCCAGCGAATGGCACGGACCGGCGCAGCGAAAGGTTGTCCGCCCCGCGCTCGAGGGAAGCTACGAGGCCAGGTTCCATCGCGCCGAGCTGCCCCGGTTCTTCCTCCCCCTCGGGCCCGAGGACTTCGTGTCCTCTCTGCACGACCCGCGGCTCGAGCGGGCGATCGGCGTCGTCTACCTGCCGGAGTCGGAACGGACGAGCCACTACTTCCATGCGTCGCTGCCGGCGCAGTTCGACGGCCTCATCCACATCGACCACACGCGGGCGGTCGAGCCGCTCGAGAAGGGATCGATCTGGACGCGGGGCGAGGTGCCCGAGACCTACCCCACCGGCGTCTGAGGGACCGGTGGCGGCTTCCGCCTAGTCCTCGTCCAGGTATTCCTGCGGAACGTCGTCCTCCGGGACCTCCCGCGTCCGCACTTCCCCCTGGTCCGCGTCGGGCGCGTTCTCGACCCCTTCGACGATCCCGGCTTCGAAAGCCTGTCCTTCCTCCAGCAGCTCCTCGACGCTCTCGGAGTCGGCCAGCTCGGCGCGCGAGAGGCCCTCGGTATCGCCCGACTGGCCGCCGGCCTCGGGACCCACGCCGCGCGGATCGAGAGGCGGAGAGATCTCCGGGCTCGCCGTGCCCCGGGGGCGACGCGCCGCGGCCCGCTTCTTCTTTTTCGGAGCGGCGGCCCTCTTTTTCTTCGAGGGAGCAGGCTTTGCGCGCCTGGCCTTCGCGCGTCGCGGCGCGGTCGCGCGGCGCGCGGGCTTTCGCCGGGCGGCGCGCTTCTTCGCCGGTCTGCGTCGGGACGACGCGGCTTTTCTTCGCCGGGCCGGGGCTCTCTTCTTTGGCTTCGATCTGGCCATGGAGAAACTCTACATCTCCATGGGGTAGTCTCACGGGGCGAGCGGGAATCGAAGCATGATCGGAGAGGACGCATGCCCGTGACGTCGTCGGCCGGCGAAACCTGGCCCCCGCTGCCCCTCGAACCCTGGAAGGACACCCTCGCGACCCTCCACATGTGGTCGCAGGTCGTGGGCAAGGTCTGCCTCGCGCTGACCCCGCTCGTCAATCACTACTGGAACATCGCGTTCCAGGTGACCGCGCGAGGCCTCTCGACGCCGTCGCTCACTCACCGGAACCGCGCCCTGACGATCGTCTTCGACTTCGTCGACCACGAGCTCGTTCTCCGCTCCTCCGACGGTGGGACGGCCCGGATCGCGCTCGAGCCGCGAACGGTGGCCGACTTCCATCGCCTCGTCATGGAGGCCCTCGCCCGACTCGGAGTCGATGTCCGGATCTGGACGCAGCCCGTCGAGGTCCCGGACCCGATCCGGTTCGAGGCGGACACCGTGCACCGGTCCTACGATCCGGCGTCGGCCCGGGCGTTCTGGCAGGCGCTCGTCGCCATGAATCCCGTCTTCGAGGCGTTCCGGGGGGACTTCCTCGGAAAGTGCAGCCCGGTCCACTTCTTCTGGGGAAGCTTCGACCTCGCCGTGACCCGCTTCTCCGGCCGCCGCGCGCCGGAGCGGCCCGGGGCCGACCCGATCACCCGGGAGGCCTACTCGCACGAGGTCATCAGCCACGGGTTCTGGCCCGGCAGCGTCGGCGGACCGGTCGCCGAGCCCGCCTTCTACGCCTATGCCGCGCCCGAGCCGGCGGGGCTGAAGACCGCCGGGGTCCGCCCGTCGGCCGCCTTCTACTCCACGGCGCTTTCCGAGTTCATCCTGCCGTACCAGGCCGTCCGGACGGCGGCCTCGCCCGAGGCGGATCTCTCGGCCTTTCTGACGAGCACCTACGACGCGGCCGCGGACCTCGCGCGCTGGCCGCGCGCCGACCTCGAGCGGAGTCGGACGGCGGCCGGCCGATGACCGAGCGGTTCTCGGGTCGAGTCGCGCTGGTGGCCGGGGGCACGGGCGGGCTCGGCCGCTCGGTGAGCCTGGCGTTTCTCGAGGACGGCGCCGACGTCGTCGTCACGTACCGCGGGGAGGAAGAGCTCGAGCGCCTTCGGAACGAATCCGGCACGCACCGTTCCCGCCTCCACGCGGAGGGGACCGACGTCACCGACGCAGCCGCCGTCCGGGCGCTCGTCGACGGCGTCCTCGCACGCCTCGGCCGCCTCGACTTTCTCGTCAACGCCGTCGGCGGCTTCGCGGGCGGCTCGAAGCTCTGGGAAGGCGACGAGAAAGTCTTCGACCGGATGCTCGACCTCAACCTGCGCTCGGGGCATGCGCTCGCCCGCGCCGCGGCGCCGGCGATGCTCCGGCAGGGATACGGCTCCATCGTCAACGTGGCGTCGCGCGCGGCGATCGAGCCCGCCGCCGGCCAGGCCGCCTACGCCGCCTCGAAGGCGGCGGCGGTGGCGATGATGAGCTCGCTCGCCGCGGACCTCGCCGGGAGCGCCGTCCGCGTGAACTCGGTCCTCCCGAGCATCATCGACACGGAGGCCGAACCGGAAGGCCATGCCGAAGGCGGACTTCCGCCGCTGGCCGAAGCCCGAGGAGATCGCGCGCGTCATCCTCTTTCTCTGCAGCGACGAAGCCCGTGTCGTCCACGGAGCGGCCATTCCGGTCTATGGCCATCCCTGAGGCGCCGCGGCGGACGGGCGCGGCCGCTTGACCGAGTCGCTGGCGCTCCGCCTCGGGATCTCCCTCGGCATCGGCCTCCTGATCGGAGTCGAGCGGGAGCGCCGCAAGGGCGAGGGCTCCGACCGCGCGCCCGCGGGAATCCGGACCTTCGCGCTCGCGTCGCTCGCGGGTGGGTTGAGCCTCGCCTTCGGCGGAGAAGCCGTCCTCGTCGCGACCGCCCTGGTCATCGGGGCGCTCGTCGCCGTCGGCTACAGCCGCTCGCGGGGCCGGGACCCGGGCCTCACGACCGAGGTGGCCCTCGTCACGACCGTGCTCCTCGGGGCCCTCGCCGTGCGCGAGCCGGGGCTCGCTTCGGGCCTCGCCGTGGGTGTCGTGGCCCTGCTCGCCTCGCGCTCGCGCCTCCACCGGTTCGTCCGCCGCGTGCTCACGGAGCAGGAGCTCCACGACGCGATCATCTTCGCCGCGGCCGCCCTCGTGATCCTGCCGCTCACCCCGGACCGGGCGATCGGCCCGCTCGGCGTCTTGAACCCGCGCACGCTCTGGCGCCTCGCCGTCATCTTCATGGCGATCTCCGGCAGCGGCTACATCGCCCTGCGCGCCCTCGGCCCCGGCATCGGGCTCTCCGTTTCGGGGTTCGTGTCGGGGTTCGTGTCGAGCTCGGCGACGATCGGCGCGATGGGCGCGCGCGCAAGGGAGAACGCGGCCGTCCGGCCGGCCGCCGTCGCCGGGGCCGTTCTCTCGACGGTCGCGACGGTCGTGCAGCTCACGGCCCTGCTCGCGGCGACGAGCCGCCCGACGCTCATCGCCCTGCGGTGGCCGCTCCTCGCGGCGGGGGTCGCGGCGATCGCCTACGCTCTCGTCTTCGCGCTCCGCGGCGCGCGGAGCCGGTCCGGCGGAAAGAAGGACGAAGGCCGGGCCTTCCGGCTGCCGATCGCCGTCGTCTTCGCCGCGACCGTGTCGATCGCGACGCTCGCCTCGGCCGGGATTCACCAGTGGCTCGGCGACCGCGGCCTGCTGCTCGCCACGGCCGTGGCCGGGTTCGCCGACGCCCACGCCGCCGCGATCGCCGCGGCCTCGCTCGTCGCGGCCGGAAAGGTCGCGGCGCCCGACGCCGTTCTGCCGATCCTCGCGGGCCTCACGACGAACTCCGTCACGAAGGTCGCGCTCGCGGTCCTCTCCCGGGACCGGGCCTACGCGCTCGAGGTCATCCCGGGGCTCGTCGCGGTGATCGGCGCCGCCTGGGCCGCGCTCCTTCTCTTCTGACTCAGGACTTGACGGTCAGGACCGGGCAGGGCGCCGTCGCGACGACGCGCGACGCGACGCTCCCGACGACGAGCCGCGACAGCCCGGTCCGTCCGTGCGTCCCGAGCACGATCAGGTCGGCCCGGCGTCCGCGGGCGGCCCGCCGGATCGCCTCGTGCGGGACGCCGCGGAGCACGAGGGACCGGGCCCGGGCGCCCGCGCGCCGCGCGGCCTCGACCAGCGCGCGCAGCCTCTTCTCGGCGTCCTTCCGGACGAAGGCGTCCATTTCCCGGTACATGCGGGGAAGGACTCCGCCGTCAAAGTGGGCGGGGGCCACGGGGATGACGTGGCCGATCCAGAGCGTGGCCCGGCTGGCGACCGCGAGGTCGACGGCGCGGCGAAAGGCGGGACGCGACGCGGGCGAAAAGTCGGTCGCGAAGAAGACGTTGCGGGTGCGGTTCATGACGGCAGCTTTCTCCGGTCCGGCGCCTTCAGGGCGAGCGCGGGCTCGGGTCGATTGGTCCGGGAGAGGCGTCGGAGGCGTCCCGATTGCACCCGCGCTCGCAGACCCACCAGTCGGCCCGGCCCGCCGCCCGCCGGGACGCATCGAGCGGGTGTCCGCACTTCGCGCAGTAGATCCGGACAGGGGATTCGGGATGGCAGGTCGCCTCGCACAGGCCGCGGCGGGCGAGCCAGCATTGCTGGCACAGAATCACGGACCCGACGTTGCCACGCTCCGCCGGCCCTCGCCAGATGCAGGCGCATCAGCACGTCGGCAAGAGCCCGCCGCGGCGAGCGGCCACGACGGCCTCGAGCTTCGAATGAACGTTGAGCTTCTGGAGGATGCTCTGTACGTGATTGCGCACGGTCACGCGCGCGATCGAGAGCGCTTTGGCGATTGCCACGGTCGTCTGCCCGCCCGCGAGACAGCCCAGGATCTCCTTTTCGCGGGGCGTCAGGGCGACGGTTTCTCCCTGCGCGCTCAGTGGGGCGAGCGGTTCCCGCTCCCGGGTCGGCGGCGCCGGGACGGCGGCCGCCCGCGCCGCGGGGCGCAGCACGTGCACGAGCGTCGTCAGCGCCGGGTGGTACGACGGGACCGCGAACATCGAAGTCGACAGGCGGCGCCGGCTGCCGTCGCCGGCCGCCACGTCGAGATCGAAGCGGCGTACCGGGTCTTCCCGGCGGTCCCGGGCCTGGTGGGCCACCGGACAGCTCGCGTGACAGTAGACGTTGCCGTTGGAGTCGCGGCCGCCGACCACCTCGTGGCAGCGCTTGCCGAGCACGTGCCGCGCGGGCCGGCCCACGAGGCTCTCGCAGGCCTTGTTCCAGAGAATGATGCGATTGGCCCCGTCGACCGCGAAGACGGCCTCGCCGCTGCGTGAGATCCGATCGAGCGTCTCGTCGAAGGCTTCCATGGGGACCTCCCTCGGGATCGGTTCCATCGTGGTTCCAGGCCTCCGGGGGGCCGATGATGCGTTTGCATCATTTCTGATGCATTGGCACCAGACCGGAGGCGGGGAGGGCCGTAAGCAGTAAGCAGTAAGCAGTAAGCGAGGGACGACGTGGTGGGGGCCCGGGTTTCGCGGCGGCCTGGCCGCGCCCCGTCAGATCAGGTTGTGCTGGTAGGCGAAGACGACCGCGGCGAGCTTGGTGTGGACGTCGAGCTTGTGCAGGATGTTCTGGATGTGGTTTCGCACCGTGACCGGCGAGATGAAGAGCTTCTTGCCGATGGCGCCCGTGGGGAGCCCCTCGGCCAGGCAGCGCAGGATCTCCTTCTCGCGCGACGTCAGATCGATCGGCTGGCCCGTCTTCGTCTCCATCGGCCAGAGCGGCTCGCGGACCTCGGCCACCTCGGCGAGCGCCCGCTCGAGCGCGGTCGGTTTCTTCTTCCCTTCCCGCAGGACGTGGACGAGCGTCGAGAGCGCCGGATGGTAGGACGGGATGGCGAAGAGCGAGACGTCGACCGCCTTGCGGGTCCCGTTGCCCGAATCGACGGTGAGCTGGAACCGGTGCACGGGATCCTTCGTACGCTCGCGCGCCTGGTAGGCGACCGGGCAGTTGCGGTAGCAGTAGACGTTGCCGTTTTCGTCGCGGCCGCCCATCACGTCGTAGCAGCGTTTCCCGAGCACGGCGCGGGCCGGCTTGCCGAGGAGCTCCTCGCACTTCTTGTTCCAGAGGATGACCCGGTCGGACGAGTCGATCGCGAACACGGCTTCGCCGCTGCGGGAGATGCGGTCGAGGGCTTCGGATGAGTGTGGCACGGCTCGGTTGACAGCGAAGGCCTTAAGCCTAGCACTGTTCCCCGAGCGGCCGGACCTCAGCTGGCTTTGCGTCGGCGTGGCGCCCGGACGACCGTGACGGGCCGGCGGGCGACGTAGATCAGGCGGAGGGCGGTGCCGCCGACGACCCACTCGTCGAGCGAGTCCCGGCCTTCGCTCCCGACGACGACCAGGTCCGCGTGGCAGCGATCCGCTTCGCGCGAAATGACTTCCGGGACCTCGACCCCGCGCGCCGGCACGGCCTGAAAACGGCTCTGCCGGCGACCCGTCCCCATCTGGCGGGCGGCAGCCTCGAGCACCTTCTGCGCGCCGGCCCCCGCCGGCCCCAGTTTTCCCGAGCTCCCGTTCGAATCGACGGTCAGCACGATGACCCGGCTTGCCCGGTCGGAACCGGCGAGCTTCGCCGCGAACTTGACTGCCGCCACGCCGGCCCGCGAGCCGTCGGTCGCCACCAGGATCTTCATCGGTTTCTCCTCCATCCCATGGACTCCTGACCTTGATAACAGCCGCCGAGAGGAGGCGCCTGATGTGATCGCATCAAGCGCGCCACCTCAGTGGGCGGCGAAGCCCTTGTGGCCGACGACGCTCTTGCGGCGCGGGCCCCGGCCCTTCAGCGTCCACCGCTTACCCTTGTCGACCGGCCGTTCCGCGCCCCGGCCGATCCGCTCGAGCAGGTCCGTCGTGGTCACGATCCCGACCAGATCGCCGTTGTCCACGACCGGCAGGCAGCCGATGCTGCGGCCGCGCAGGAGGTTGGCGACCTTGCGGATCGTCATGTCGGACGAGGCCGAAATGGCCGGCGCCGTCATGACGTCTTCCACGCGGAGCCTCTCGCCCACGCCGAACTCCCGGAGATCGCTCTGGGAGACGATCCCCACGAGGTGGGTGCTCTTCATGACGACGAGATGCCGGATCCTCTTCTGCCGCATCCGTTCGACGGCCGCCTCGACCGGTTCGGTCGACGCGATCGTCTCGACCTTCCGGGTCATGATGTCCAGGACTCGCATGGCATCCTCCTCTCTCACTGCCTCGTTCGTTTCAGGCCGCCGCCGCCATCTGCGTGTAGAACCGCTCGACGTCCGAACGGCGGCAAAGCTCGGTTCCCGGATTCATCACCGTTGCGGCGCCCGCCGCGACGCCGAAACGGACGGCGTCCCGGAGACTCGCGCCCTGCTGGAGCCGCAGCACGATTCCGGCGAGCATCGAGTCGCCGGCGCCCACGGTGCTCCGCACGGGCACGGTCGGCGAAAGCAGGCGCTCGCTCGCATCGGCCGTCACCCAGAGGACGCCGGCGGCGCCGAGCGAGAGGACGACGACCTCGCAGCGTCCCGACGCGATCCAGCGCCCGCATTCGGCGACGAGGTGGGATTCCTCGGCGTCGGCGAGGCCGGTCAGGTGCTGGAACTCCCGGAGGCTCGGCTTGACGAGATGGACGCCTTCCTCGAGCGCCCGTCGGGCGGGTTCTCCGGAGGCATCGAGGACGAACCGGGCGCCGCGCTCGCGGGCGAGCCCGGCCAGGCGCGCGAGGAAGTCGGTCGGGACGCCGGGCGGCAGACTCCCGCTCGCGACGAGGTACGCCGGGAACGGCCGCAGCGCACCGACCTCCTCGAGGAGGGACTCGCGCTCGGCGAGGGTCAACTCCGGGCCGGGCAGGACGAAGCGGTACTGGTGCCCCGTCGATTCCTCGCGGACGTTCAGGTTCTCGCGCGTCCATCCCGCGATCGGCAGCGGCCGGTGCGCAACGCCCTCGCGGTCGAGGAGGGCCGACACCAGCTCCCCCGCCGCGCCGCCGGCCGGATAGATGGCGAGGGCGTCGCCCCCCAGCCGCCGCACGGCGCGGGCCACGTTGATCCCGCCGCCGCCGGGCTCGTAGCGCGGCGGGCCGCAGCGGAGCTTGCGGTCCGGGACGACGTGGTCGACGTCGGTGCTCTCGTCGATGCACGGGTTGACGGTCAGCGTCACGATCGGCGCGACGGCCGCCGGTAGAGCGTTCGTCACGCCGGCGATCCCGCCGTGTGGACGTCGACGATCGTCGTCGTGCCGTCCTCCGACACGAACCCCAGGGCTTCCTCGGACCCGGATTCCGAGAGCTCGACCCAGACCTGTTTGGGGTCCGGGATCTCGTGCTCGACGTTGCTCGTCGCGGCGGAACCGACGTGGATCGAGATGGGGCCCGACGCGCTCGCCGGCGACACGATGCCACCGAGCGGCAGGCCCCGGGCCTCGACCTGGGAGCCGAAGTCCGGATGCAGGATGCGCACGGTCGTCAGAGAGCCGCCGTGGCGGCGGCTGAAATCGTCGAGAAACCGAAACCACTCGCTTCGCGGAACCTGCCGGTTGCGCATGGGAAACCTCCCGGAGATTCCGACTCTAGGCGCAACCCCGATTCCACCTTATGATCCATTCGCATCAGGTTCTGCCGCGCGGATCACGCGAGCCTTCAAACGGAGGTTTCGTGCCGAAAACAAACAAGCCTGTCCCCGTCGCTGAAGCCGCCTACCCGCGGGAAGAGGAGCGGGACGTCGTCCTCCGGTCGGGCTCGACCCTGCGTCTGCGGCCCATCCGCCCGGACGACGCCGCCGCCCTGCTGGCCTTCTACCGCCGGCTCTCCCCGGACAGTCTCTATTTCCGATTCTTCTCGCTTCCGCAGGTCGACCCCGAGAAGGCCGCGGGCTTCTGCCGCGTCGACTACGACAACGAGTTCGCACTCGTCGCCGAGGCCGCCGCCGGCCGGCTCGTCGCGGTCGCCCACTACTTTCGCCTTCCGACACACCCCGACCGCGCGGAGGTCGCCTTCACCGTCGAGGACGCGCTTCAGGGACAGGGGGTGGGGACGCGCCTGCTCGAACGGCTGGCCGACATCGCCCGCGCTCACGGGATCACAACGTTCGAGGCCGAGGTCCTCGGCCACAACCGCCGCATGATCGACGTCTTCCGCAACTGCGGCTTCGAGACGACCGAGCGCCGGATGGAAGGCGGTGTCGAAAGGATCGTCCTGACGATCGCGCCGACGGCCGTCTACGAGGAACACGCTGCGGACCGCTCGGCCCGGGCCGCCTTCGCGTCGATGCAGAGGCTGTTCGAGCCCGGCGTGGTGGCCGTCATCGGCGCCAGCCGCGAGCGCGGCAAGATCGGGGCCGAGATCTTTCACAACCTCCACGGCACGTTCCGCGGAACGCTCGTGCCGATCAACCCGAACGCCACCGAAATCGAGGGCGTTCCCTGCCACTCGCGGCTCGCGGACGTCCCCGGCCCCGTGGACCTCGCCGTCATCTCCGTGCCCAGCGACCGCGTCGAAGCCGCCGTCGACGAGTGCGCGGCCAAGGGTGTCGCGGGGATCGTCGTGATCACGGCGGGCTTTTCCGAGACCGGCGACGAGGGCCGGCGCCGCGAGGCCGCGCTCCTCGACAAGGTGCGCGCCGCCGGGATGCGGATGGTCGGCCCCAACTGCATGGGCCTCGTCAACACGGATCCGCAGTTCCGGCTGAACGCCACCTTCGGCCCGATTTACCCGCCGGAGGGACGGGTGGCGCTCTCCTCCCAGAGCGGGGCGCTCGGGCTCGCCCTCCTCGACTACGCCTCGAAGCTCAATCTCGGGATCTCGACCTTCGTCTCGGTCGGGAACAAGGCGGACGTCTCGGGCAACGACCTGATCCAGTACTGGGCCGAGGACCCGAGAACCGACGTCATCCTCCTGTACCTCGAAAGCTTTGGAAACCCGGTCCGCTTTTCGAAGATCGCGCGCCGGGTCGCGCGCCGGAAGCCGATCATCGCGGTCAAGTCGGGCCGCTCGCGCGCCGGGTCGCGCGCCGCGAGCTCGCACACCGGGGCGCTCGCCGAATCCGACCAGGTCGTCGACGCGCTGCTCCGGCAGGCGGGCGTCATCCGGACGGGGACCCTCGAGGAGCTCTTCGACGTCGCGATGATCCTCGCCAACCAGCCCGTTCCGCGCGGCCGCCGTGTCGGTATCCTGACCAACGCCGGAGGCCCCGGGATCCTCGCCGCCGACGCCTGCGAAGCGCGCGGACTGGAGCTCCCCGCGCTTTCGCCCAAGACGATCGAGGCCCTGCGCGCCTTTCTTCCCGCGGCCGCGAGCGTCGGAAATCCCGTCGACATGCTGGCCTCCGCGTCCCCCGAGCATTACCGCCGGGCCGAGAAGATCCTCCTCGCCGACGACGCGATCGACAGCCTCGTCGTCATCTTCATTCCACCCATCGCCTCCAACGCCGACGAGGTGGCGTCGGCCATCGTCGACGGCGCGCGCGGCGCCCGCAAGCCGGTTCTCGCGACCTTCATGAGCGCCAAGGGAGCGCCGCCCGTCCTCGCGCCGATCCCGTGCTATCCGTTCCCCGAGTCGGCGGTCATCGCGCTGGCGCGGGCCGCGGCCTACGGCGAATGGAAGCGCCAGCCCGCCGGCAAGATCCCGAAGCTCTCAGGCCTCGACCCGGCGCGGGCGCGCGCGATCGTCGAGCGCACGCTCGAGCGGGGCGGCGGCTGGCTCCCTCCCCTCGAAACCGATGAGTTCCTGTCGTCCTTCGGGATCCCCGTCGCCCCCATGCGGCTGGCGCGGACGGACGCCGAGGCGGCGGCCGCGGCGCGCGAGCTCGGGTTCCCCGTCGTGCTGAAGGCCGTCGGCCCGACGATCCTCCACAAGACCGAGGTCGGAGGCGTCCGTCTCAACCTCGCCGACGAGGCCGCCGTCCGCGCCGCCTGCCGCGACCTGAAGAAGCGACTCGGCGACGACCTCACGGACTTCCTCGTTCAGTCGATGGTCTCGGGCGGGGTCGAGATCATCGCCGGCGTCACCAACGTTCCGACGTTCGGGCCCCTCGTGCTCTACGGCAGCGGTGGCACGCTCGTCGAGCTGCTCGCGGACGTGGCCTTCCGGCTTCCGCCGCTGACTGACATCGACGTCCAGGCGATGCTCGACGAGGTCCGCGGCACGGCGTTGCTGCGCGGATACCGCGGCGCGCCTCGACACGACGAAGCGGCGCTCCGGGACCTGTTGCTGCGCCTCTCGACCCTCATCGAGGCCTGCCCGGAAGTGCGCGAGATGGACCTGAACCCCGTCAAGGTGCTCGAGAAGGGCCTGCGCGTCGTCGACGCGCGCGTCCGGATCGAGCGCCGCACGGTGCTCCCCCCCTCGCGGCGGATCGCGTACTAGGAGCCCGGATGCGCGACGATCGCGCGTTCAAGGGACTCTCCTCCGCCGAGGCGCGGGCGCGCCTGGCGCGGGACGGCCCCAACGAGATCGCCGACGCGAAGCGTCGCGGCCTCGCGGCGCTCGCGGGCGAGATCCTGCGCGAGCCGATGATCCTGCTGCTCGTGGCGTCCGGCGCGATCTACTTCGCCCTGGGGGACCCCGCCGAAGCCGCGATCCTGCTGGCGTCGATCGCCGCCGTGATCGGCATCTCCCTTCTCCAGAGCCGCCGGACCGAGCGCTCGCTCGAGAAGCTGCGGGACCTCGCGAGCCCCCGCGCCCGCGTCATCCGCGACTCGGCGCAGACGCGCATCGCCGGGCGCGAGGTCGTCCGGGGCGACCTGCTGATCGTGTCCGAAGGAGACCGCGTGGCCGCCGACGGCGCGCTCCGGTGGCTGTCGAACCTCTCGGTCGACGAGTCCCTGCTGACCGGGGAGTCCGTGCCGGTCCAGAAGCGGGAGGCGACACCGGACGGCGCGAGCCCCGCCGACCCGACCGCGCGGGTCTTCGCGGGTACGCTCGTCGTCTCCGGGCAGGGCCTCGCCGAGGTCACGGCGACCGGGCCGTCGACCGAGATGGGCCGCATCGGCCAGGCCCTCGGGACGATCCCGGAGGAGAGGAGTCCCCTCCAGCGCGAGATCGGCCGCATCGTCCGAAGGCTCGGCGTCGCGGGGATCGCGGTCTGCATCGTGATCGTCGTCTTCTACTCCCGCTCCCGCGGCAACCTGCTCGAGGGCCTTCTCGCCGGCCTTTCCGTCGCGATGTCCGTGCTGCCGGAGGAGTTCCCCGTCGTGCTGACGGTGTTTCTCGCGCTCGGCGCCTGGAGGATCTCGCGCCAGAAGGTCCTCACGCGCCGGATCCCGGCCGTCGAGGCGCTCGGCGCCGCGACCGTCCTGTGCGTCGACAAGACGGGGACCCTGACGCTCAACCGGATGGCGGTGGCGCGCCTCGTCGCCGCGGACCGGCCCCTCGAGGTCGACGGCGCGGCGGCGCTTCCCGACGCGCTCCACGAGCTCGTGGAGTTCGCGATCCTGGCGAGCCAGCGCACGCCTTTCGACCCGATGGAGCAGGCCATCCGCGAATTCGGCCTCTCCGCGCTGGCGCGGACCGAGCACCTTCACGAGGACTGGGAGCTTCTCCGCGAATATCCCCTGTCGCCCGAGCTCCTGGCCGTGGCGCACGCGTGGAGGGCGCGCGGGCTCGAACGGTTCGTCGTCGCGGCGAAGGGCGCCCCCGAGGCCATCGCGGACCTCTGCCACCTCTCCGAGAACGAGGTTCGCCGCCTCACCTCGCGCGTCGAGGAGCTCGCCCGCGACGGGCTGCGCGTCCTCGCCGTCGCGAAGGCCGGCTTCGAGCCGTCGGAGCTGCCGCCCCGCTCCCACGATTTCTCGTTCGAGCTCCTCGGGCTCGTCGGCCTCGAAGATCCGCTGCGTCCTTCGGCGCGGGCGGCGATCGAGGACGCCCGGTCGGCCGGGATCCGCGTCGTGATGATCACGGGCGACTACCCGGTCACGGCCTCGCGGGTGGCGCGCGAGATCGGCCTGCCCGACGCCGATCCGATGACCGGGGCCGGACTCGACGCGCTCGACGACGCCGCGCTCGCCGCCCGGATCGGCGGGATCTCGGTCTTCGCGCGCATCGTTCCGGCGCAGAAGCTGCGGCTCGTCGAGGCCCTCAAGGCGCGGGGCGAGGTCGTCGTCATGACGGGCGACGGCGTCAACGACGCGCCGGCCCTGAAGGCCGCCCACATCGGCATCGCGATGGGAGGCCGCGGCACCGACGTCGCGCGCGAGGCCGCGGCCCTGGTGCTCCTCGACGACGACTTCGCGTCGATCGTCGAGGCGATCCGGCTCGGCCGGCGCATCTTCGACAACCTCAAGAAGGCCACGGCCTACCTCGTCGCCGTGCACGTGCCGATCGCGGGGATGGCGCTCGCGCCGGTGCTCCTCGGCTGGCCGCTCCTGCTCCTGCCCGTCCAGATCGTCTTTCTCGAGCTCATCATCGATCCCGTCAGCTCGATCGCCTTCGAGGCCGAGCCGGCCGAGGACGACGTCATGCGGCGGCCTCCCCGCTCGCCCCGCGCCCCGCTGCTCTCCGCCCGGAGCCTCGTCCTCGCCCTGGTGCGCGGGGGCGTCGTCCTCGCCGTGGTCCTGGCGGTCTATGCCGGAGGGCTTCTCCTCGGGCACCCGGTCGGGGCGGCCCGCGGCGCGGCCTTCGCCTCGCTCGTCGTCGGCAACCTCGGACTCGTCCTCGCGCACCGGTCCCTCGCGCGGACCACCCTCGGATCGCTCGCGCGGCACAACCGCGCGCTCCGCTGGATCGCCGGGCTCGCGGCGGCGACTCTTCTCGCCGTCCTCGCCCTGCCGGGGCTCCGGGAGCTCTTCCACTTCTCCGGAATCCGGCCTCGCGGACGCCGCCCTCGGAATCGGCGCGGGCCTGGCCGGCATCCTGGCGCTCGAGCTCATCGATCGCGCGCGCCGGCTCGCCGTGCGGTGAACGGCGCGGCCGGCTACTCCGTCCGGAGCGCCTCGAGGGGATCGAGCGACGCGGCGCGGCGCGCGGGCAGAACGCCGCTCGCCACGCCCACGGCGAAGCTCACGGCGAGCGCGGCCGCGACGTAGCCCGGCTTCGTCTCGAGGGGAAGGCCCGGGGCGAAGACGCGGATCAGGGCGCCCAGACCGAAGCCAGCGAGGACGCCGGCCAGGCCGCCGGCCGACGAGAGCATGACGGCCTCCAGGAGATAGAGCCGGAGGACCTGGCGGCGCGTCGCCCCGACGGCGCGCATCAGGCCGATCTCGCCGGTGCGCTCGCCCACGGCGATCCACATCATCGTGAGGATCCCGATCGCCCCGACGACGAGCGAGATCGCCCCGATGCCCGCAACGGCGAGGCTCACCATGGAGAGCACGCGGCCGAGCACGTCGAGCATCTCGGTTTCCGTCGTGATCGTGAAGTCCTCCTCGCCGTCGTGCCGCGCCATGAGGACCTGCCGCACCGCGGCCTTGATCCGCGCCGCCGGGATGTCGGGCGAGAAGAGCGCATGGATCTCGGTCAGCTCGTCCTGGTTGAAGAGGCCCTGGGCGGCCGCGACCGGGATGTAGGCCCGATCGTCCATGTCGAAGCCCGAGGATCTGGCCCTTGGGCTCCATGACCCCGATGACGAGGAACCGCCGGCCGCCGATGCGGACGCGCTCGCCGAGCGGGTTCGACTCGCCGAAGAGCTCGTGCGCGAGCTTCGGCCCCAGCACCGCCTGGGGGCTGCCCCGGCGGGGATCGCCCGGCGGCAGGAAGCGGCCCTGGCGGACGCCGAACTTGAACACGCGCGGCATGTCGGAGGTCACGCCGGAGACGAGCACCCGCCGCGAGCGGTCGCGGAACTCGACGGCCGCCGTGCCGTAGGCCCCGGGCAGCACGATCTCCATGCCGCGGACGCGCTTCAACGCCTCGGCGTCGTCGATCGTGAGCTTGCGGACCGTGGCCGAGAGCCCGGGCATGCCGCTCGTCGTGGCCTTGCCCTTGTTGATCGACAGAATGTGGGTCCCGAACTGCGTGAACTCGTCGACGATGTAGCGGCGGGTTCCCTCGCCGAGTGACGTCAGGAGGATCACGGAGGCGACGCCGATCACGACGCCGAGCACCGTCAGCATGGAGCGCAGGCGGCGAGCCGCGACGGCGCCCCAGGCCAGGCCGACCGCCTCGCGCGTGCCTCGGGCGCTCATCGCCGCGCCAGGGCCACGATCGGGTCGAGGCGCGAGGCGCGACGCGCCGGCGCCGCCCCGAAGGCGAGGCCCACCGAGATCGAGACGAAGAGGGCGGCGCCGACCGCCCACGACGGCGGCTGGGCCGGGAAGGCCGGGTACAGGCCGCGCAGCAGCCCGGTCCCCGCGAAGGCGACGGCGAGCCCCAGCACGCCGCCCGCCGTCGAAAGCAGGGCGGCCTCGACCAGGAACACGGCGACGACCTGCCGGGCGGTCACGCCGACGGCCTTCAGGAGGCCGATCTCGCGCGTGCGCTCCGAGACCGACACGAGCATCACGTTCATGATCCCGATGCCGGCGACCGTCAGGGAGATCGCGGCGATGCCGACGAGCGCGGCCGTCAGCAGCGCGAGAATGCGCCCGAACGTCGCGAGCACCGAGTCCTGGGTCAGCATCGTGACGTCGTCTTCGCCGTCGTGGCGCTCCATCAGCACGCGCCGCACGGCCTCCTCGGCGGCCGCGATCTCGTCGTGCGACCGGACCTCGATCAGCAGGCGAAACAACCCGGACTGGTTGAACATCTTCATGGCCCGGCCGACCGGCACGAAGACCATGTCGTCCATGTCCATCCCGATCGACATGCCCCTCGGCGCGAGGACGCCGATGATCCGGAAGCGCTCGTCGCCCAGGCGCAGCCACTCCCCCAGAGGATTCTCGGCGCCGAAGAGCTCGCGGCGCACGGTCGACCCGATCGCGCAGACGCGCTGCTCGCGGGCCGCTTCTCCCGCCGGCAGGAAGCGGCCGGTCTGGATCGCCAGGTTGCGCACCCCGAGAAAGTCGGCGGTCGTGCCGGTCACGGTCACGTCGCGCCGACGCTCGCCCCGGGCCGCCGGGGCCGCGCCGCGCGACAGCGGGGCGAGGCGCCGCACGGATCGTACGCGCTTCAACAGCGCGTCCGCGTCCTCGAGCGTGAGGTCGTGCGGCGCGCCGGTGACGAAGGGCGTCACGCCCGAGGTCTCGGTCTTGCCGGGAAGAACGATCAAGAGGTTGGTGCCGAGGTTGGCGAATTCCCCGGTTACGTAGAGTCGCGCCCCCTCGCCGAGGCTCGTCAGCAGGACGACCGAGGCGACGCCGATCGCGACGCCGGCGAGCGAGAGCCCCGTGCGCAGGCGGTGGCCGCGGAGGGCCCGGACCGAGAAGGCGACGAGATCGCGCGCGGTCACGAGGCCGCCTCCGCCGTCGCCCCCGCCCCCGTCCCGGACGAGTCGCGCTCCTCGCGGTCGATCGCCCCGTCCACGAGGCGCAGGCGGTGCCGCGCGCGGCGTCCGATCGCGGGGTCGTGCGTCACGACCACGAGGGTCAGGCCGCGCGCGTTCATTCCCTCGAGGAGCTTTACGATCTCGGCGCCGGCCGCCGTGTCGAGGTTGCCGGTCGGCTCGTCGGCGAGCAGCAGCGACGGCCCCATCACGACGGCCCGGGCGATCGCCACGCGCTGCCGCTCTCCGCCCGAGAGCTGCTCGGAGAGGTGGTCCGCGCGGTCGGAGAGGTCGACCTCCTCGAGAACGCGCGCGACGCGGGCCGCGCGCTCGCGGCGCTCGACGCCGGCGAAGATCATCGGCAGCTCGACGTTGCCGGCGGCGGTCAGGCGGGGAACGAGGTGGTAGAACTGGAACACGAAGCCGATCCGGTGGCGCCGGACGTGCGAGAGCTCGTCGTCGTCGAGCCGCGCGACCTCCCGACCGTCGAGCCGGTAGGACCCGGTGGTCGGCCGGTCGAGGCAGCCCAGGATGTTCAGCAGGGTCGACTTGCCCGAGCCGGACGGGCCCATGATCGAGCAGTAGTCGCCGTCGGGAATGGTCAGGTCGATCGCCTGGAGCGCGTGGACGGGCCGCCCCCCGACGCGGAACTCCCGGCCGACCCCGGAGAGCTCGATCACCGCGCCGTTTCCGCGGTGATCTCCGCGCGGACACCCTCCCGAACCTCCGCGCGGTCGAGCGAGACCACGACCGCGTCCCCCGGGTCGAGGCCCTTCCGGACCTCGGCGAACTGCCAGTTCCTCAGGCCGACGGTCACCGGCCGGGATTCGAGCCGCCCGCCGCGCGCGACGAGGACGCGGTCGCCCTCGAGAATCGCCGAGCTCGGGATCCGGAGCACGCCGTCGCGCGCCGCGAGGACGACCTCCACGTCCGCCGAGGTCCCCGGCGGCAACGCGCCCGCAAAGGCTTCGTCCTCGAGCGCGGCTTCGATCTCGAACACGCGGTTCTGTTCCTGGAGGTCCTGGACGTAAGGCGCGACGCGCGTGACCCGGCCCGCGAACGAGCGGCCGGGGAACGCGTCGAACGTGACGCGGACCGGCTGGCCGGCCCGGACCTTTCCGACGTCGACCTCGTCCATCGGCGCGCTCACGTACGTCGACCCCGCGTCGAGGAGCACCAGGACCGGCGGGATCGGAAGGCCCGGCGGCGACGGCGTGATCCACTCGCCGACCTCGGTCCTCACCTCGGCGACGACGCCGTCGAAGGGCGCCCGGAGCACCGTTTTCTCGAGGTTGACCCGCGCCGCGACGAGCCCGGCCCGCGCCTGGCCGATCCGCGCCCGGGCCGTCTCGCAGGCCGCCGCCGCCGCGTCGCGCCGGCTCTGCAGCTGGTCGAGCCACTCCACCGAGACGAGCTTCTCGCGCGAGAGCGCCTGGTTGCGCGCGAGCTCGCGGTCGAGCTGCTCCGCCGTCCGGCACGTTTCGACGCGAGCCGACACCGACGCATCGAGCGCGCTCTGCTGGAGGTCCACCTGCGCGCGGTAGTCGCCCTCGGCGATCCGCATGAGGACGTCGCCCCGGCGCACACGGGCGCCCTTTTTCGCCGGGAGCTCGCGCACGCGGCCCCCGATCTCGGGCGAGAGCTCGGCGCGGCGGCGGGATTTCACCGTCCCGGCCTTGCTGTTGGTCACGCTCTCTTCCACGCGTCCGGCGGCCGCGCGGAACACCGTGACCGGGACGCGGGCGGGGCGGAGAACGGTCAGGCGAAGCCCCACGGCCAGGGCGGCGGCCGCGGCGAGCCACAGCAGGAAGCGCAGCGCGCGGCCGGAGATCCGACTCCCGAGACGGGCGGGCGCGGCGACGGCGCTTTCCACGACCGCCTCCCGAGCGAGCCTAGTGGCCCCGGATCGTGAGCACGGGGCAACGCGACGTCGCGACGACCCGCGAGGCGACGCTGCCGACGAAGAGCTTCGCGACCCCCGTCCTTCCGTGCGTCCCCATGACCACGAGGTCCGCGCGGTGCCGCCGGGCGGCGCGATTCAGCGCGTCGTGCGGCACGCCGTTCAGGATGATTGACCGGGCGCGCACGCCGGCCTTCCGCGCCCGCGACAGCAGGGTCCGGAGGCGCTTCTGCGCGTCGGTCCGGATGGCGAGGTTCATGTCCTCGTAGAAGCGCGGCAGGACGAAGCCCTCGGGGGACAGCGGGGCGGCCGGCGAGGCGACGTGCGCGATCCAGAGCGCCGCGCCGGTTTCGGAGGCCATCTCCACGGCGCGGCGGAAAGCCGGGCGCGAGGCGGAAGAGAAATCGGTCGCGACCAGGATGTTGCGGATCGGTTTCACGAAGCGCCTCCCTTGGGAGGATGGCGCTGGACGTAGCCGCGCACGAACTCGAGCGTTTCGGGCTTGGTCAGGCCGGCTTTGACCGCCTCGGCCTCGGCCTTCTCCAGCGTCCAGTGGTCGCGCTCGACCCGGCGGATCATCCAGTACGCGGCGGCCCGATTGCCCTCGGCGCAGTAGACGTAAACCGGGTAGAGCTCCGTTTCGTCCGTCACGGCCAGGAACTTGGCCACGGACGCGTCGGTCGGGTTCGTCATCGAGACCGGAACGCGAACGAAGCGAATGCCGGCGGCCCGGGCGGCCCGGAACTGCAGCCCGTCGTTGTACTCCGAGTCCTCGCGCAGATTGACGATGGCATTGAAGCCGGCTTCCGCGAGCGCCTTGACCTGCTCCGGCGTCGGTTGCCCGCCCGTGGCGACCTTGTCGCTGACCTTGTGGAAGTTCTCGATCGACTCGACGCCGACCGAAGCGAACGCCGCCGCGGCCACGACGGCGGCCGCCAGCGGAAACAGCATTCTCACTCTCGAGTTCATGTTCAGCTCCTCTCCGTGTAAAAGCGGACGAAATCCGACTCCGTCAGGATCCCGACGAGGTGCTCCCCTTCGACGACCGGCAGGCAGCCGATCTTGTTCTCGAGGAGCATGGAGGCGGCGGCCTTCAGCGACTCGTCCGGCTCGACCGTCTCGACCTCCGTCGCCATGATCTCGCGCACGTGGCGGCGGCGGAGGATCTCCTGCTGCGCCGAGAGCGGGAGGACATCCTGGGTGCCGAGGGCGCTGCGCGCGAGGTCGCGCTGCGTGACGAGGCCGACGAGGTCGCCGTCCCGGTCCACGATCGGAACGTGGCGCACGTGGTGCGCGTCCATCAGGTCGTAGAGGGCCTCGAGATCGTCGGCCGGCTGCAACGTGAAGACCCGGTCCGTCATCAGATCGCGGACCTCCGCGGGGCGCACCGGACGGGTCGGCGCCGGCGTCTTGGAAATCGACTTCGTCTGCATCACATCCCTCCCTGTCCGGGCTTGCGGCGCGCGGCGCCATGCCGCGCGACGTCCCGCCGGCGACGCCGCATGTAGTCCTGGAGCTGGCGCCGGGCGGCGTCGAAGGCCCGGTGCACGAGCGCCTGCACGTCGTCGTCGGGCGGCTGGTTGTGCACCACGAGCTCTTCGTCCGGGACCGTCAGGCGGATCCGGACCTCGTAGAGCCGTCCCTGCTGGTGGTGGCCGTGCGGCGCCTCCACCCAGACCTGACAACGCTGGATCTCGTCCGAGTAGCGCTCGAGCCGCGATGCGCTCTGCGCGATCGTTTTTTCCAGGCCCGGCGCGTCCGTGACCTCCCCGAGGTGAACCTGCAACGGCATCGTCGTCATGGGGAGAGTCTCCCCGCGAGCCCGGCCGCGCCGATTGATGAGAATGCATCATTCGCCGCGCCCCTGGCGGACCGGATGATCGCGATGGGGGTCCATGAAGACCTTCGACCGCATCCTCGCAGCCACCGACTTCTCGCCGGCGTCGGAGCCGGCGCTCAAGGAAGCCGAGCGCATCGCCCGCGACTGCGGCGGGCGCCTGACGATCGTCCACGCTTACCAGGTCCCCGCGCTCGCCGCGGTCCCGGAGGCGCCGATCGGCGCCTATCCGCCCGGCGTTTACGAGGACTTCGCCCGGGCCGTCCGGGCGAACGCCGAGAAACGGCTGGAGGAGGCGGTCCGCCACGCCCGCGACGGGGGCATCGACGCGCACGGCACGCTGCGGGAAGGGCTCCCGGACGAGGAGATCCTGGACGCCGCCGAGAAGGAGCAGGCCGGTCTCATCGTCATGGGAACCCACGGACGCCGCGGGCCCTCGCGCATTCTCATGGGAAGCGTCGCGGCCCGGGTCGTTGCCCGCGCCGCGCGCCCGGTATTGACCGTTCGCGCAGCGCCGGGCTGATTCCCGGCGTCCCCGCGGATGGGGACGACCGCCGACGATGGAAATGCGGACACCGATGTGGTTGGATCGGGCGTCGGACTCAAGCGCGAGCAAGCAACTCGAAGGGAAGCGCTCGATGCCGCGTCCGGGTGAAGCAGGTCCTCGACTCTGGGCGGTCGTCCTCGCCGGCGGGCAGGGAAGGCGCCTGGCCTCGCTCGTCGAACGCGTCCATGCGGACGGACGGCCCAAGCAGTACGCCGTTCTCACGGGTTCCCGATCCCTCCTCGGCCAGACGCTCGACCGCGTGGCGCTCACGGTGCCTCCGGAGCGGACGGTCGTCATCGCCACGGAGACGCACGCCCCGTTTCTCGCCCGCGAATTCGCCCGCCGGGACGCGCCGAAGGTCCTGGTACAGCCGAGCGACCGGGGGACCGCCGCCGGCGTTCTCCTTCCCGTCCACTGGATCGCCTGGCGCGATCCGAAGGCCGTGATCGCCATCTTCCCGTCGGACCATTTCGTGGGGGACGACGCTGCGTTCATGGGCCACGTCGCGGAAGTCGCCTGCCAGGTCGAGCGCCACCCGGCGCACATCGCCCTGCTCGGCGCGCAGCCGGACGCTCCGGAGAGCGGCTACGGCTGGATCGAGCCGGGCAGCGAGCTCGAGCCGGGCCTGCGCATCGTGCGCCGGTTCTGGGAGAAGCCCGATGCGGGGACGGCCCGGACCTGCATGGATCGCGGCTGTCTCTGGAACACGTTCGTGGTCGTCGCGCGCGCCGCCGCGATCCTCGACGCCGGCCGGCGGGCCCTCCCCGGGCTCCACGCGGCGCTCGAAAGTATTCGCCCGTTCTCGGGAACGAGCGCCGAGGCCCGCGCGATCGAGCGGGCCTACGCGGCCGCGCCGCCCGCCAACTTCTCCGAGCGCGTCCTCCAGGCCTTTCCCGCGCTTCTCGCCGTCTCGGCCCTGCCCGCGTTGTCCTGGAGCGACTGGGGCACTCCCGACCGGGTGATGCAGACGCTTCGCCACGAAGGACTCGTCCCGAACTGGCCCCAGCCGCTCGCGCCGACCGCCTGAGCCGCGGGACGTTCGACGCGCGACGCCCCGCCGCGCGAAAAGAAGTGGTTCATTCGAACCACGTCCCGCCTCGGGCCGCCTCCGAGAGTCGGGCGAAGCCGCGCCGTCGCCGCGGCCACGCGAGGGGGGGGGTCGAATGGACGTCGTCTTTCTCGCCCGGTTTCAGGTCTCGATCCTCGTGGCGCTCGCGGGAATGCCGCTCGTGCCCGGTCACACCGCCTTCATCGACTTCCGATTCAAGGGGCCCGACGTTCTCGATGACCACGGTTGCTGAGACCGCCGCCCCGGCCGATCGTCTCGACCGTTTCCTGCCGCGCGCGGACGTGCGGGAGCGCCACGAGATCGTGATTCGCGCGCCCGCCGACCTCGTTTTCGATCTCGCCAAACGCCTCGACCTCCGGTCGGTCGCACCCGTCCGCGCGATCTTCCGGCTGCGCGAGCTCCTCCTCGGCGGACGCCGCACCCGTGCGCCACGCGCGCGGCCTGGTGGACGAGACGCTCGCTCTCGGCTGGGGAGTTCTCGAAGAGGAGCCCGGGCGCTTCTTCGCGGCCGGCGCCGTCTGCCAGCCCTGGCGGGCGGACGTGGTCTTCGAGGCGCTCGAGCCCTCCCGGTTCGCGCGCGATGCCGAGCCCGGCCGGGTCAAGATCGTCTGGACGCTCGAGGCCCGGCCGCTGTCTCCGGAGGCGACCCGCTTCGTCACCGAGACCCGCGCGGCCGGGACGGACGACGACGCCCGGACCCGTTTCCGACGCTACTGGCGCCTCGTAGGCCCGGGGGTCGTCCTGATTCGCCGGCTTCATCTGCGGGCCCTGCGACGGGAGGCGGAACGACGCTTCCGCCGGGCCCCGGAAGCCGATCCTCTCCTTTGATTCGTTTGCATCATACGGGCGAACTGCCACCCGGGTCAGAGTCACGGTCATGGAATCGACAAGAAAAGGAGAAACAATGCCCGAACTGCTGAATCGCGTGCCGACCGAATCCCTGCCCATGGAACCCGATTTCCTGTCCCGCCGCGAAGTGGCGAGGCTCTTCGGCGTCTCGACCTCGACGGTGACGCGCTGGGCGCGCGCCGGCCTGCTCGCGACCATCCGGACGCCCGGCGGCCACTATCGCTTCCGCGCTGGCGAGACTCTTCGCGCGGCGCAGAGCGGCACGGCCGAAGTCCCCAAGCCCGACTGAGGAGGCCCGTCATGAGGGACGTGATCCATTCGCATCAGGCGTCCAAAAATTCCCCGGGCGATCCTGTCGTCGTGGACGAACCCACGACCCCGATGCGGCCCCTTCACCTGACGCGCCCGCAGGCCATTGCGGCGATCCGGGAGCGGCTCGCGAAGCTCTGTGACGAAGAGCACTGCGCGTGCTCGGCGGCGGCTCATCTCGGCGTCATGTGCAAAGGGTTCGCGGCCATGACCGACGATCAACTCCGGAAGCGCTTCGACTGGATCGCGCGCCGCCGTCCCGACGCCTCGCGCGAAGAGCTCGAACGGCTCGTCAGCCTCTACCACATCGGGCGCGAGGAGGTCGGAGGATTCCAGCTCTGCTGCGACGCCGAGACCCGCGATCACTGCGGCTGCGACGGATGGAATCAGTTCGACAACACGCGTCTGGCGGAGACCTACAAGGAGCTGACGGGCCGTGAAGCCATCATCGGCTGAAAATTTCCGCCGTGGTGCAGATGCATCATGGACTCCTCCGCCTGATCGAGGATCAGATGCGGGCCATGGACTTTTCGCTTCCCGCTGACGGCGCGCCGGAAGTCTGGACGCGCGCGGAAGCGATCGCTTGCCTGCGCGAATCCCTCGTGAAGCTCTGCGGCGAAGGGCGCTCGATGTGCCAGGCCGCCGCCGACCGCGGCATCTTCTGCCGCGGCTTCCGGCAGTGGCCCGAACGGGAGTTCCACGATCTCTGGAAGCCGCTCATCGGCGAGAGCACGCACCTGAGCCGGGCCCAGATGGAGCGGTTCGCCGACCTCTGGCAGCTCTCGGAGCAGGTCCGGCAGGGATTCACGCTCGCCTGCGACGCGCAGGTCGTCCGCCCCGGCGTCTGCCGCGGCTGGGACGAGTTCTCGAACGTGGACCTGTCCCGGTTCTGCGCCGAGATCCTCGCGCGCCGGGTCGTCGTGACGGACGGACGGCCCATCTCGATCGAAACCGCTCCCGAGCGTCCGAATCTGCTTGACACGGACCGGAGTTCGGGAGTCTCGTTTGATACAAATGAATCAGAACCCATCAGACGCCTTGAGCTGAGGAGGTCGGCGCCATGAAGAAGTTCCGCAATAGTCTCGTGATGGCGATGACGGCCGGAGCGCTGGCCATCGTCCCCGCGTCGAGCACACGAACGACACAGGTCGTCGGCCGGGGCGATCCGGACCCCAAGGCGATCTACAGCAAGAACACCAAGGAGTTCTATCTCACGGCCAAGGACATCGCCTACATCCGGCCGGGCCTCAAGATCACGGTCAACAGCATCACCATCAACTCCGGCCTCCATCCGGTCGTCGACGTCACGTACACCGACGACCTGGACCAGCCCCTCGACCGCGCCGGGAAGGTCACCGCGGGACCGATCTCGATGAACATGGTCCTCGCGTGGTAGGACGCCGGCGAACGCCAGTACACGTCCTACACGACCCGGACCCGGGTTGGAGCGGCCGGGTCTCCCTTCGAAGGCAGAACCCCGGCTCACCCAGTGCCGCAGCCGACGCTCAGAAGTCGGCGACGAACCCGAATGGCGGCACCTGGAACGACATCGATCTCGGCCACTCCATCTACACGTTCAAGACCGCCCTGCCGGCCGATTACGACACCGACGATCACGACCACGCTCGGCATCTACGCGACGCGTAACATGGCCGGCATCCAGGACAAGAGCTACTACGACAACGTCGAGCAGGACTTCGTGCCCAACGGCGCCACGGTGACCGAGGTCTGGGACGAGATCGCCAATTCGGCGTGCAACACCTGCCACAACCCGCTGTCCGCGCATGGCGGCTCGCGGCAGGATGTCAAGCTTTGCGTCCTCTGCCACTCGCCCCAGACCCTCGACGCCAATACCCATCAGACCGCCGACTTCAAGGTCCTGGTCCACAAGATCCACATGGGCGAAAATCTCCCGAGCGTCCAGGCCGGCATCCCTTACTACCGCCCGGGCGAATCACGGACTTCTCCGAAGTCGTCTTCCCGCAGGACATCCGCAACTGCACCACCTGCCACGCCCCGCCGGCCACGCAGAACACGACGTGGTACACGTACCCGTCGCAGGCCGCCTGCGGCGCCTGCCACGACAACATCAATTGGACGACCGGCGAGGGCCACCCGGCCGGAGTCCAGCCCGACAGCTCGTGCGCGAGCTGCCACCAGCCGGTCGGCGTAAGCGAGTGGGACGCGTCGGTCCAGGGCGCGCACACGGTGCCGTACGAATCGACCCAGCTCAAGGGCCTGAACGCCCAGATCGTCTCCGTGACCAACACGGCCCCCGGCCAGAACCCGGTCGTTAAGTTCCAGCTGACCGAGAACGACGGCACGATCCTGCCGCCAGGACCTTTCACTTCCAACCTCAACGTCCTGATGGGCGGCCCGACGACCGACTACGCGATCAACCCCTACCGCGAGCGGGCGGACGGGGCCGCCTTCGACGGGACGAACGCCACCTACACGATGAAGACCGCCATCCCGGCGGACGCCACGGGGACCTGGGCCTTCTCGATCGAGGCCCGCCGCACCGTGAACCTCGATCCGCACCCCAACGACCAGACGACCTTCACCGAAGGCGCGATGAACCCGGTGTCCTACGCGGCCGTCGACGGCGGCACGCCCGAGCCGCGGCGCGCGGTCGTCGATCTCGCCAACTGCAACACGTGCCACGGAAAGCTCGCCCTCCACGGCGGCCAGCGCCTCAACACCGAAGAGTGCGTCATGTGCCACAACCCCAACGCGAGCGACGTCTCCCGCCGGCCGGCCGACGCCGCCCCGCCCGAGTCGATCGACTTCAAGCGCATGATCCACCGGATCCACACGGGCGAGGAGCTCACGCAGATCTACACGATCTACGGGTTCGGCACACCCCCCAGCGTGAACAACTTCAACCACGTCCTCTATCCGGGCGACCGCCGCGACTGCGTCAAGTGCCACATCGACGGAACCCAGCAGGTCAGCGAGAACCCGCCCCCGGGACTGCTCGCCACGGAGACGCTGCGCGACTGGTACACCCCGATGCAGCACAACGCGGCAGCCTGCCTCGGTTGCCACGACACGCAGCCCGCGGCCGCCCACGCCTACGTCATGACGGCGCCCTTCGGCGAAGCCTGCGCCGCCTGCCACGGAGACGGAACCGACTTCGCGGTCGACAAGGTTCACGCTCGGTAGGAGCGGTCGCAAGACCGCTCCTCCTTTTAAGGGAAGGAGACAGGGAGTGAAGAGGCGCCGGGCCACCCCGTCGATCGCCCTCGCGGTGCTCACGACCGGCCTGCTCCTCGCAGGCGGGAGCGCCGCCGGGGCGCCGGATCCCACACCCACACCGGCGGCTCCGCCGGCGGCGCATTCCGCACCGCCCGCGACGGCCGCCTCCTCGTCCGAAACCAAGTGCGCCGATTGCCACGGCGACATCGTCCAGGCCTTCGCCCAGAACCCCCACGCGCGACACTCGCAGAAGTTCAAGAAGGACCTCAACGAGTTCTGCTCGAGCTGTCACGGCGACGGCGCGAAGCACATGGAGGCCGGCGGCGACAAGACGCTCATCTCGGTGCCGAGGGGAGCGGCCGGCGCGCAGGAGTGCGTTTCCTGCCACGCCAACGTCAAGGTCTTCTCGAGCGGCGGAACGGACTCCTTCTCCAAGGGCGTCCAGCAGTCGATGACGAACAGCGTCCACGCCAACTCGGCGGCCGTCAACTGTCTGACCTGCCACTCGATCCACAAGAGCGCGCCGAAGACCACGAACCTGCTCGCGGCGGCGCCGGGCGAGCTCTGCGCCACCTGTCACACGACGCAGACCGCGGCCTTCCAGAACAAGCCCTACGTCCACCGGCTCGACCGCGGCGGGATGACCTGCCTCGACTGCCACGCGCCCCACGGCGAGAAGGGGCAGACCGTCAAGATGACGACGCAGGGCGAGCTCCCCTGCCTCAATTGCCACTCCGAGATGCGGGGGCCGTTCGTCTTCCAGCACGTCACCGGCTCGGGCGGCGACTGTCTCTCCTGCCATCAGCCCCACGGCTCCAACAACCCGAACATGCTTCTTTGGGCCCGCGTCGACCAGCTCTGTCTCTCCTGCCACTCGCAGACGGGAGGCCCGAAGACCTACGGTTCCCAGCCGCCGTCCTTCCATGACCTGACGTCGCCGCGCTACCGCAACTGCACGAGCTGCCACGTCGCGGTCCATGGTTCCAATCTCTCGCCGGGGCTTTTGAAGTAGAGGTCGACATGAGAAAAGCTCCCTGGCTCATCGCCTCCGCCGCGGCCCCCCTGGCGCTTCTCGTGAGCGCCGGCGCGCTCCTCGGCCAGGCCATCCCGCTCGACCTCGAGGTCGGGTACCGTTTCGTCGACGTGTCCGGCAACGAGCGCGAGTACCGGACGCAGATCAACGACCGGCAGGGCTTCCTCCTGCGCTCCCTCGACTACACGTCGCAGGGCCCTCTCGGCTCGATGCTCGAGTACTTCCACGTCGACGCCTCCGACGTGGGCGCGGGTCCGGCCGGGCAGCTGCGCCTCCAGGCCGGAGCGACCGGCATGTACAAGTTGACCTTCACCTGGCGCGAGACCGACCTCTACAGCGCCCTGCCGGCCTTCGCCAACCCGTTCCTCTCCGAGGGCATCATCCCGGGCCAGCACACCTACAACCGGACCCGCAACATCTACGACGCCACACTCGAGCTTCTTCCCGGGAAGCTCATCAGCCCGATCCTCCAGTACACCCGCAACACCTACAACGGACCCGGGAACGACGACGTACCACCTCGGCGGCGACGAGTTCCTGATGAACGAGCAGGTCAACTCGACCGACGAGGTGTACCGGCTCGGCCTCGGCCTCAACTGCGGCCCGGTCCAGGCCGGGTTCACCCAGGGCTGGCGCTACTTCCGCTGGAAGCAGGTCAACACGCTCGTTCCGGGCGCGGGCGACGGCAACGTGACGAACCCCGTCCTCGGCCAGGACATCCACGCCGACGCGATCGCCTCGGCCGAGGAGAACAAGGTCAACACCCCCGTCACCAACGCCTGGGTCACCGGCAACCTCTTCGGGCGCCTCAAGCTCGTGGGCTCCTACATGAAGGCCGACGGCTCGACCGAGACGAGCTACGTCGAGGCGGACGCCGGCAACTTCGTCGGATTCGAAATCGCGCGGTTCTTCTCGGGCCTCGGCGAGACGGTCAATTCCCGCGCCCGCACGGACTACTGGCGCGGCTCGGCGCGCGCCGAGCTCGAGATCGTCCCCAACGTCACGCTCGCCGGCGGGTGGGCCGAAAACAGCCGCACCCTCACCGGCCAGGCCCTGATCGCCAGCCTGTACCTGAACACCGTGACCTACGCCGGCGTGCCGACGGGGCAGATCCTGCAACAGATCGACGCCCGGACCGCGGTCGAACAGCAGAACGTCGTTTACGACGCCAACGTGACGGCCCGCATGCTCGGACCCTTCGCGGTCAACGCGGGCTGGTCCCAGACGCAGCAGGACGTGGTCGCGACCGCCGACGCCGCCGAGATCGTGGTGCCGGGCGGCCAGGACGGCTCCTTCGAGCGCACGGTCAACACCTACGGCGGCGGCGCGTCGTTCTCGATGTGGGGCTTGACGCTGACCGGCGACTACCGGCACGACGACGCGAACCAGCCGATCTTCCGGACGGACTACATCAACCGGGACCGCTACAAGTTCCGGGGCGTCTGGAACTTCAAGGACGTGCTCAAGGTCGGGGCGGTCTTTTCCGAAACCGACGCCGACGACGACATCGTCGAGATCGGCTACAAGACGAAGGTCCGGGAGTTCGTGGCCGACGTCGAGCTCACGCTCGTCCAGAACATGCTGACGTTGCGCGGGGCCGGCGGCGAGTTCGCGGTCAACCGCCAGATCCTCATCCGGGTGCCGCAGGACTTCGCGATCGTCCCGACCGAGCAGGAGGAGTTCGGCCACACCTGGGAGGGCGGCCTGCACTTCCAGTCGGGCCCGTTCTCGCTCGACGGCGGCTACCTCTGGATGAACAACAACGGCTCCATCCCCTTCACCTTCAACCGCGCCCGGGCGCTGGCCGAGTTCTTCTTCATCCACAACCTCGGGCTGACGCTCGAATGGAACCTCGACAAGTACGAGGAGCGCGTGGCATTCGACCAGGCCGGCCCGCTCGCGAACTACGACGCCAATCGCTACTACGTCGGACTGCACTGGCGACCCTGAGCGCCGCGACGCCATAGAATCGGAGCAAGGAGGAAACCCCATGTCGAAGACCGGCTCCCGTCTCGGATCCATGGTGACGCTGCTCGTCTGGTGCGGGTGGGTCGCGTTCAGTGCGGTGTCCACGGCCACGCTCGACATCCAGAAGCAGGCGAAGGCCGCGGGCGTCGACGCCAAGAACTGCCAGTACTGCCACGTCGACAAGCTGCCCAAGAAGGACGCCGGGATGCACGAACCCAACGACGTCGGCAAGTGGCTCATTGCAGAGAAGGACAAGAAGGGCGCCAAGACCGTCGACGGCGCATGGCTGAAGGATTACCCGAAGAAGTAGGTCCGCATTCGAACCCGAGGAGGTCCGACGATGAAAGGAACGAGTTTCCGTCCCGCTCTGGCGGTGGTCGTCCTGGCCTGGAGCGGCTGGATGGCATTGAGCGTGCCGTCGTCCGCGACCATGCCGATGCAGAAGAAAGCCAAGGAGCTCGGCTTCCCCGCCGAGAACTGCCTCTACTGCCACGCCGAGAAGATGCCCAAGAAGGGTGCGGCGACCTACAACGACCGCGGAAAGTGGCTGGTCGATCAGAAAGCCAGCCGCAAGGCCACGGAAGTCGACGTCGCCTGGCTCAAGGAATACCCGGCCGAGAAGAAGTAATGTTCGACCGGCCCCGGGGCGATCCGCCCTCGAACGGCGGGCCCTGGGGCCGGGTTTCCTCGATCCCGGCCCCCGCCGCGATTCCCTCCCCTCCGCACGCGTACTGCTCGCCGCCGCGCTTCTCCTCGCGGCCCCTGCGTTTCCGCCGCGGCGGTGACGCCCGCGCCCCAGAACGAAGACTGCCAGACCTGCCACGGCGACGCCGAGGCCAAGCGCGCCGACGGCCGGAGCGTCTTCGTCGCGGAGAAGAAGTTCGCCGCGTCCGTCCATGGCCAGGCCGGCGTCTCCTGCGTCGACTGCCATGCCGATCTCGCCAAGACGTCGGACTTTCCGCACAAGGAGAAGCTGAAGCCCGTCGACTGCGCCGCCTGCCACGACGCGGTCGGCAAGTCGCACGCCTTTCATCCCGGAATCGCGCGGGCGGCCGCGGGCCAGGGCAAGACGGAGACGTCCTGCAAGGCCTGCCACGGTGGCCACGATGTCGTGCCCGTCAAGGACGCCGCCTTCCGGTTCGCTCCCGCCCGCCAGGCCGCCGAATGCGGGACGTGCCACGGGCAGGTGAAGACCCGTTTCCTCGCGTCGGAGCACGGCAAGGGCCTTCTCGCCGGAAAGCCGAAGGCCCCGACCTGCGTCGACTGCCACCGCACGCAGGTCACGGCCGGCTCCGGCGCCGAGCCCGCCGCCTTGAAGCTCGCCCAGGAGCGCCTCTGCGTCTCCTGCCACGTGGGGGACAAGGCCGTCCGCGAGAACGGCGCCTCCACGTCCGGCTTCATCGAATCCTTCGAGCACAGCGTCCACGGGGCCGCGCTGGCCCGCGGGAACTCCCGGGCGCCCACCTGCATCGACTGCCACGGCGCCCACGACATGCGGTACGGGTTCGACTCCGCCTCGAAGGTCAACAAGATGCGCGTGGAGCAGGTGTGCGCGCGCTGCCACGCGGCGGAGAGCCGCCAGTACGACGCGAGCGTCCACGGCGTGGCGATCCGGAAGGGAAACCAGGACGCTCCCGCCTGCACCGACTGCCACGGCGAGCACGGCATCCTCCCGACCAAGGACCCGCGCTCCCCCGTCTCGGCCGCCAACGTGTCGGCCCGGGTCTGCTCGCCGTGCCACACCTCGCTGAAGGTCACGGAAAAGTGGGACCTTCCCCGGGACCGGACGCAGACGTTCGCCGACAGCTACCACGGCCTCGCGGCCCGCGGCGGAGTCCTCGAAGTGGCCAACTGCGCCAGCTGCCACGGCACGCACGACATCCTCCCGTCCTCGGACCCGGCTTCCCGGATCAGCCCGGCCAACCTGGCGAAGACCTGCGGCGCATCGGGCTGCCATCCCGGGGCCAACGAGCGGTTCGCGAAAGCCAGGATCCACGTCGCCGCGACGGCGCAGGAGCAGCCGCTGCTCTACTGGATCGCGACGCTGTACCTGATTCTCATCGTCGCCGTCGTCGGCGGAATGCTCCTTCACAACCTCCTCGACTTCCTCCGAAAGTCGAAGAGGCACATGCAGGTCCGAAGGGGCGAGATCGTCGAGCCGCCCGTCGGCCGCGGGCTCTACCTCCGGATGACGCTCGGCGAGCGACTCCAGCACGGGACCCTCATGGTGAGCTTCGTCCTGCTCGTCGTGACCGGGTTCATGCTCCGCTACCCCGACGCCTGGTGGGTCCTCGCCCTGCGCCGGTTCTCCCCGGGAGCATTCGACGTCCGGAGCCTCGTCCATCGGATTTCGGCGGTCTTCATGGTGGCGTCGAGCGTCTACCACGTCGCCTATCTCACGCTGACGGCGCGGGGACGCCAGTTCCTGCGCGACATCTGGTTGCGCCGCCAGGACCTTCGCGACGCGGTCGCCGTGCTGAAGTACAACACGGGGCTCTCCTCGGAGAAGCCGCGGTTCGACCGGTTCAGCTACATCGAGAAGAGCGAGTACTGGGCCCTCGTCTGGGGCACGGCCGTCATGGCCGTCACGGGCACGGTCATGTGGTTCGACAACACGTTCATCGGCCTCCTGACCAAGCTCGGATACGACGTCGCCCGGGTCATCCACTTCTACGAGGCGTGGCTCGCGACCCTCGCCATTCTCGTCTGGCACCTCTACTACGTCGTCTTCAACCCCGACGCCTACCCGATGAACATGGCCTGGCTGACGGGGACGTTGACCGAGCGCGAGATGGAGGAGGAGCATCCGATCGAGCTCGAACGCCTCCGCGAGCGCGGCGGGAAGAAGGAACCGGGCGGGCCGACCGGGGAAAACGAGCCCGAAGGATGACCCTTCCCGGCGCAAGGGCGGTCCCCAGGGCCTTTGCCTTTCTCCTGACCCTCGCCGTCCTGGCGCTCGCCCCGGTCCTCTCCGGCCAGGAGGCTGCGGCGCCGACCTCCGAGGATTGCACCGCCTGCCACGAGCCGGGACCGAGCACGGGCAAGCGAAAGGCGGGCGAGGCCCCGAACTTCGACGCCGCGGCCTTGAAGGCCTCGCCCCACGCCGACCTCGACTGCACCTCGTGCCACGGCGACGTGAAGGAGCTTCCTCACCCGGACAAGCTGGCGAAGGTCGACTGCGGGTCCTGCCACGGGGACGAGCAGAAGCAGTACGTCGAGAGCGTTCACGGCCGGAGGGCGGCGGCCGGCGACTCCTCCGCCCCGGGCTGCAAGACGTGCCACGGCGCGCACCGCGTCCAGCGTCCCTCGAGCCCCGGTTCCCCGGTCTCCATCATGGAGGTCCCGCGCCTCTGCGGCAGCTGCCATCGCGAGGGCACGACGGTCAGCCTGACGCGGCAGATCCCCCAGACCAACATCCTGGAAAACTACATGGACAGCATCCACGGCGAAGGCCTCTTCAAGCGCGGCCTGACCGTGACGGCCGTCTGCACCAGCTGCCACACGGCGCACTTCGTGCTGCCGCACACCGACCCGCGCTCCTCGATCGCCAAGCAGAACATCTCGAAGACCTGCACGCACTGCCACGCGCAGATCGAAGCCGTCCATCGCAAGGTCATCCGCGGCGAGCTCTGGGAGAAACAGCCTCACCTGATCCCGGCCTGCGTGGATTGCCACTCGCCGCACAAGGTGAGGAAGGTCTTCTACACGCAGGGCATGGCCGACCAGGACTGCCTGCGCTGCCACGGGGACCCGAACATCAAGGCCTCCCGGAACGCCGGAACGGTCTCGCTCTTCACCGACAAGGACGAGCTCGCTCACTCGCGCCACGCCCGGATCGCCTGCGTGCAATGCCACACGGGCGGCGACCCGGCCGACGCCACGCGGCCCTGCCGCGCGATGGTCGCCAAAGTCGACTGCTCGATCTGTCACGCGGCGGTCGTGGACCAGTACCGGCAGAGCACGCACGGCCAGCTCGTCGCGCAGGGAAACCCGGACGCCCCGGCGTGCGGCGACTGCCACAGCGCCCACGGGACCCTCGGCAAGAGCGATTCCAACTCGCCGACGTTCTCCCGCAACGTGCCCGCCCTCTGCGCCAACTGCCATCGGACGGGACAGAAGGCGGCCGTGCGTTACAAAGGGGCCCAGCGGCAGATCGTCGAGAACTACCTCGAGAGCATTCACGGCAAGGGGCTGATGCAGGCCGGCCTGACGGTCACCGCCAACTGCGCGGACTGCCACAGCGCCCACGGAGAGCTGCCGGCCGCCGACCCCCGGTCCACGGTCAACCCGGCCAACGTCGCCCGCACGTGCTCGAAGTGCCACCGGGGGATCTACGAGCTGTTCACCGAGAGCGTCCACTCGCCGACCGTCACCCGCACGTCGAAGAAGCTGCCGGTATGCAGCGACTGCCATTCCGCGCACAGCATCCAGCGCACGGACCTCTCCAACTTCCGCCTCCACATCATGGATCAGTGCGGCCGCTGCCACGAGCAGATCGCCGAGACGTACTTCGACACGTTCCACGGAAAGGTGTCGAAGCTCGGATACCTGACGACGGCCAAGTGCTACGACTGCCACGGCTCGCACGACATTCTGCCGGTGACCGATCAGCGGTCGCACCTCTCCCGGACCAACATCGTCAAGACCTGCGGCAAGTGCCACAGCGGCTCGCACCGGCAGTTTGCGGGCTACCTCACGCATGCCACGCACCACGATCCCAAGCGCTATCCGTTCCTCTTCTACACGTTCTGGGGCATGACGACGCTTCTCGTGGGCACGCTCGCGCTGGCGGGGACGCACACGGCGCTGTGGCTTCGGCGCTCGCTGAAGGAGCGCCCGGCGGCCCTCCCCGAAGCCTCCTCCGAGGCGCCCGGCGTCTACGTCCGCCGCTTCACGGCCTACCAGCGCAACCTCCACCTGACGGTGATCGTGAGCTTCCTCGGACTGGCGCTGACCGGCATGCTGTTGAAGTTTTCCTACGCGCCCTGGGCCAAGCTGCTGGCGAAGCTCCTCGGCGGCTTCCAGGCGGCCGGATACATTCACCGAATCTGCGCGGTCGCGACCTTCACCTATTTCGGCTTCCACATCTTCGACATCGTCCGGCAGAAGAAGCACGACGGGCGGAGCTGGCGCCGGTTCATCTTCGGCCCGGACAGCATGATGTTCAACGGCCAGGACTGGCGGGAGTTCGTGGGCTCCCTCAAGTGGTTCGTCAAGAAAGGGCCGCGCCCGCGTTACGGCCGCTGGACGTACTGGGAGAAGTTCGACTACTTCGCGGTGTTCTGGGGGGTCGCGGTCATCGGCCTGACCGGGCTCATCCTGTGGTTCCCGACCGTCTTCACCCACGTGATGCCGGGCTGGACGGTGAACGTCGCGACCACCATCCACAGCGACGAAGCGTTGCTGGCGGTGTGCTTCATCTTCAGCATTCACTTCTTCAACACCCATTTCCGCCCGGAGAAGTTCCCGATCGACACGGTGATCTTCACGCAGGGCGTTCCGCTCGAGGAGCTCAAGAAGGACCGTCCGCGGGAGTACGAGGAGCTCGTCGAAAGCGGCGAGCTCGAGCGGCTCATGATGCCGGCGCCCCTGCCGTCGACCAACCGGCACTGGCGACGCCTCGGATTCACCGCCCTGGGAATCGGCCTCGCCCTGATCGCGCTGATGCTGTTTGCGACCCTCTTCGTGTACCGGTAAGCTCCCCGCCAGCCGACAAAGGAGACCCCGCGACATGAGCCGTTTTTCGGAACGCCCCCGGGTTCGCACGGCCGTCTATCTCGGCCAGAATCGGCTCACGGAGGCCGGAGTCGTGCTCACGACGAGCGCGGCGGTCACGCTGATCGCGTTCTGGATCTACCTCATCGTGCAGGCGCGGCCGGTCCATCCCTACACCGGCATCGTCTTCTTCCTGATTCTGCCCGGAATCTTCGTTCTCGGCCTGGTGCTGATTCCGATCGGGATCTGGCAGCGTTTCCGCAAGCTTCGCGCGAAGGGGGAGCTGCCCGCCGAGTACCCGAAGGTCGACCTTCGGAGCCCGTTCCTCCGGCGGGCCGTCGTGCTCGTCGGTGCCCTGACCTTCGCCAACTTCGCCATCATGGGCGCCGCGTCCTACAAGGGCGTCGAGTACATGGACTCGGCCCAGTTCTGCGGCCAGACCTGCCACACCGTCATGGAGCCCGAGTACGCCGCCTACGTCGACTCCCCCCACTCGCGGGTGTCCTGCGTCGAGTGCCACATCGGGCCCGGCGCTCCCTGGTTCGTCAAAGCGAAGATCTCGGGCGTGCGGCAGGTCTTCGCCGTTGCGTTGAAGACCTACTCCAAGCCGATCCCCTCGCCGGTGCACGACCTGCGTCCCGCCCGCGACACCTGCGAGCACTGTCACTGGCCGCAGAAGTTCACGGGCGACAAGTTCCTCGTCCGGACGAAGTACGCCGACGACGAGAAGAACACGCCCTCGACGAGCGTCCTCCTGCTCAAGATCGGAGGGCGAACGGCCGAGGGTCTCGTCGGGATCCACGGCCGGCACCTCTCGGACGCCGAGCGCATCGAGTACGTGTCGACCGACGGGCGCCGCCAGGTCATCCCGCTCGTGACCTACGTCGACGACGCGGGCAAGAAGGTCGAGTACGTCTCGACCGACACTAAGCTGACGACCGAGCAGCTCGCCAACGCCGAGCGCCGCAAGATGGATTGCATGGACTGCCACAATCGGCCGACCCACGCCTTCGACATGCCGGACCGGGCCGTCGACAAGGCCATGAGCGAGGGCCGCATCAGCACGAAGCTGCCCTTCGTCAAGCGCGAGGCCGTCGCGGCCCTGAAGGCGACGCTACCCCGACCGCGCGACGGCGTCCCAGAAGATCCCCGCCGCGCTCGGCGACTTTTACCGGACGCAAGTACCCGTCGGTCTTCCAGAACGACCGGCCGGCCGTCGAGACGGCCGCCGAAAAGGTCAAGGCCATCTACCTGCGCAACATCTTCCCCGAGATGGGCGTGACGTGGGGCAGCCACCCCAACAACATCGGCCACGAGGATTTCCTGGGCTGCTTCCGGTGCCACGACGGAAAGCACAAGAGCGCCGACGGCAAGGTCATCACGGACGACTGCGAGGCCTGCCACCAGGTCCTGGCCCTCGAGGAAGAGCAGCCCAAGATCCTCGCGGACCTCGGCCTGAACAAGTAGCCCCCGCACAAGAAAGCGGCCGGCGCAAGTCGCCGGCCGCTGGTGTGCGCCGCCAGTGCGGCGCCGTTCCGCCGTGAGGAGGACTACGAAGCGACCTTCACTTCGATGGCCTTGGGCCGCGGCTTTTCGGCCTTGGGCAGGTGTACCCGAAGGATGCCGTCTTTGAAGTCGGCCGCCACCTTCGTCTCCTCCGCATCCAGCGGAACCGTGAACGTCCTCAGGAAGACGCCGTAGGAGCGTTCGATCCGGTGGAATTTCTTCCCCTTCTCTTCCTTCTCCTGCTTGCGCTCTCCCTGAAGGGTGAGCACCCCGTTTTCGACGGTGACTTTCACGTCTTCCTTCCTGACCTCGGGGAGCTCGGCCTTGATCAGGTACTCGTTGTCGGATTCCTGAATGTCGACCAGCGGCGTCCAGTCGGTCACCGTCAGCGACTCTTTGCCGCCGTTGGGCCGAGCCCGTCCGCCGAACAGGCGATTCAGACGGTCTGACACCTCTTCCATCTCGCGAAACATCGGGAACGTCGTCGGTTCGTAACGAATGAGGTTCATGGTTTCCTCCTTGCCTTGAACGCTCCAACGATGTACCCGGATGCCTGCGCCTGTCATGAGATCGTTGCATCATTTCGATGCGGCCCGGCGCGGCAGCAGATTCCTTTTCTCGAAGAAGCGCGGAGGACCCGGTCCGCGCTCTCCTCCGGATTCGCGGTCCCGGACAGCACGAGGTCCGGCGCTCCGGCGCCTCGTAGGCGGCCGTCGCTCCGGGAAGGTTCGGAGCGCGTCTCCCGCGCGGGCGCGGCGATAGAGGCCCTTGGGATCGCGCGCCTCGCGCACGCGGGCGGGCGCCTCGACGAGCACCTCGAGGAAATCCGGGAACGCGCTCGCGCAGCCGGCGGCGGTGCTTCCGGCGCGGGGCCGTGGCGTCGACGAGAACGTTGAAACCCTGACCGCACAGGAGCGCGGCCAGGTCGGCGACCACGGCATAGAAGCGGTCCCGCCCCGCGGGCGAGTAGTCCGCCCGGGGCGTGAGGATCTTCGGCGCAACGCGTCCGATTCGAGCCATACGGCTCTCGCGCCGGCCTTCGCGAGCCGCCGCAGGACCTCCCGCGCCACGGTCGTCTTTCCCGAAGCCGGCGGCCCGGTCAGCCAGACGGCCCAGCTCACGGCCGGGACCGCTCGAACAGCGCGGGGATCCGCTCGACGTCGAACCGCTCGGCTTCGAGAACCGACAGGATGAAGCGGAAGAGCCGGCGCCGCACGTCCTCCGATTCCCGGGGGTACCAGACCGGGTTGGCCAGCACGAGGGCCCGAAACGCGAAGTGGGGCGCGATCACTTCGGGCAGGGACGCGTCCCGCGACGCGTCCGCGTAGCGGTCCCAGAAAACGCGGAAGAGCTCGGCGAAGGGACCGCCGAAGCCGCCCGTCGTGCGCAGGGCGAAGAACAGATAGTTGATCGAGAGCGAGGCCACGTCGTCCGCCGGATCGCCGAACGGGCCGCGGCTGCGGTCGAGGACCCGGAAATCCACGCCCGAGGCGAAGTGGATGTTCCAGGGGTGGAAGTCGCCGTGGATCGTCCGAAGGCGCTCCGCCCGGTCCCGGAGCCGGTATCGCCATCCGAGAGCGAGCGTCTCGACCTCGCGGAGGAGACCGGCGTCGATGAAACCGAACGGGAGCGGATACGAGTCGGCGATGCCGGCGATGCATTCGCCCGAGCCGACGAGCTCGCGCAGCCGCCGCCGATACCAGCTCGGATGCCGGACCGGGTCCCGGTGGATCGCCGCCAGATAGTCGGCGAGCGTCCGGGCCCGCGCGCCGTCGAGCTCCTCGAGGCTGCCTCGCCCCGCGATCCGGTCGAAGTCGCAGGCGTAGGGCTCCCCTTCGGCGAACTCCGTGAGGATGAAGAACTCGCCGCAGCCGCCGAGGCTGAGGGCGGGACCGCTCCCGCGGAACGCGCCGACGTCCACGGCCCGCACGTGCCTCTGCAGCGTGCCGTAGTCCTCGGAGGCGCGCAGGAGGATGCCCGCGCGGTCGCTCGGGTCCTCGTGCCCGAAGGGCCCGGCCGGACGGTCTCGAGCACCAGCGTCCGGGGCCCCGACGCGCCGTCCCAGGAGACGCGGTGCGGGACACCGTAGCCTCCTTCCTTGATGCCGCCCGCGCGGACGGCGAGGGGCTCGATCCGCGCCTCTCCCGCCCCCGCGCCGAACCGCTCCCGGAGGTAGGCCCGCAGTCCCGGAAAAAGCTTTTCTTCGCCCACGCCCGATGGGACAGCGTAATCTAACGTTGCCCCATGATGAGTTTGCATCAGGACGCTTGCGGAGGCATCGTCTAATCTCGCGCCACGGAGGGCTTCCTGGAAGACATCGAGACGGTCGAAGACGACTCCCGGCGGCGATGGATCGCGTACCTGCTCGGCGGGAGCGTCGGGGCGACGATGCTTTCGTTCCTTTATCCGGTGCTCCGCTACGTGGTTCCGCCGCTCACCTCCGAGCCGTCGCTCTCGGAGGTCGACCTCGACATCAAGCCGTCGGACATTCCCACCAACAGCGGGCGGATCGTTCCGTTCGCCGGCAAGCCGGTCCTCGTCTTCCGAAACGCCGCGGGTGAGCTCAAGGCTCTCGGGGCGACCTGCACGCATCTGGCCTGCACGGTCCAGTACCGTCCCGAACGCAGCGACATCTGGTGCGCCTGCCACGACGGCGTCTACGACGCCAACGGAACCAACGTCTCCGGGCCGCCGCCGCGGCCGCTGACCAAGATCGACGTCAACGTCCGGGGCGACAAGATCGTCCTTCGACGGAGCTGACACGGGCGCCCCCGCCGGTCTCTCGCTCGCGGCGTGGGTCCGGGATCGGCTCGGGTTGGAGAACCTCGCTCACCTGGCGGCGAAGAAGGAAGTCCCGATCCACCGGTACACGATCTTCTATTACCTGGGCGGGATGGCGCTCTTTCTCTTCTCCGTGCAGGTGGCCACCGGGATCCTCCTGCTCCTCTACTACCGGCCCAGCGCCGCCGAGGCCTTCGAGAGTGTCCAGTACATCATGGCCGAAGTCCCGTTCGGCTGGCTCATCCGCTCGATCCACTCCTGGGCCGCCAACCTCTTCGTCGGCGCGGCCGTCCTGCACCTGATCTCGGTCTTCTTCCTCAAGGCTTACCGGGCGCCCCGCGAAATGACCTGGATCTCCGGAGTGGTCCTCCTCTTTCTCGCACTCGGCTTCGGATTCTCCGGATACCTGCTGCCGTGGAACGAGCTTTCCTACTTCGCGACGAAGGTCGGCACGGACGTGCCGGCACAGATCCCGGGCATCGGAGTGCTGCTCTCGCGGATCCTCCGCGGAGGCTCCGACGTCACCGGCGCGACGCTCTCGCGGTTCTACGGCATCCACGTCGCGATCCTTCCGGCGATCACGACCGTGATCCTGGGCGTGCACCTTCTCCTCGTGCAGCAGAAGGGCATGAGCGTCCCCCCGTCGATCGAGAAGCAGGGTCCGAAGCCGACGATGCGCTTCGTGCCCGACTTCCTCCTCCGGGACGCGATCGGATGGCTGACAGCCGTGGGACTCCTCGCCGCGCTGGCGGCGTTCCTCCCGTGGGAGCTGGGACGCAAGGCCGATCCCTTCACGCCGGCTCCCGCCGGGATCCGGCCGGAGTGGTATTTCCTCTGGATGTTCCAGGCCCTCAAGTACCTTCCCGCCGAGATCGCCGGCATTCCCGGCGAGACGCTCGGCGTGCTTTTCTTTTCCGTGCTCGCCGTGCTGCTCGTCGCCGTGCCGCTGCTCGACCGCGGCGCCGCCCGCGGGCGGCCTTCCCGGCTGTGGAACGCGGCCGCCGTCCTCTCGTTGATCGGAGCCCTGATCCTCACGGTGCTCGCCCTGCTGCCCCACGGAAAGGTCAAGCCGTGAGGCTCTTCGCCGCCGTCGCGCTCGCCGGATTGTTCTCGGCCGCCTCGGCCGTCGGCGCCCCTCCGGAACCCGCCCCGGCCTCTTCCCCTTCCACCTGTCTCGACTGCCACCTCGCGCTCGACGATGCCCGCCTGACTCCGCCGGCCAAGGCCTTCGCGGACGACCTCCACGCGCGCGTCGGATTCACCTGCGCCAACTGCCACGGCGGGGACCCGAAGGCCGAGGACCAGGACGCGGCGCACGACCGCCGCAAGGGATTCAAGGGCAAACCCGCGCCGAAAGACATCCCGGCCCTCTGCGGGGATTGCCACGGCGACGCGGCGAAAATGAAGCAGTACAACCCGAGCCTGCGGGTCGATCAGCTCGTCGAGTACCGCACGAGCGGCCACGGCAAGAAGCTCGCGGCGGGCGACGAGAAGGTGGCGACCTGCGTCAGCTGCCATGGGGCGCACGGCGTCCTGCCCGTCAAGGACGCACGGTCGCCGGTCTACCCGACGCGCATGGCCGAGACGTGCAACCACTGCCACGGCGACGCCGGCCTGATGTCGGCCCACAAGCTCCCCTCCGACGTGTACGCGAAGTACAAGCAGAGCGTGCACTTCGAGATGCTGATGAAGAAGGGCGACCTCTCGGCCCCGACCTGCAACTCCTGCCACGGCAACCACGGCGCCGCTCCGCCCAACGTGGGCTCGGTCGCCAACGTCTGCGGCACCTGCCACTCGATCTTCGCCGAGCAGTTCAAGGCGAGCCCGCACCAGAAGGCCTTCGCCGAGCTGGACCTGCCGGGATGCGTGACCTGCCACGAGAACCATGCGATCGTCCACCCGACGGACGAGTTCCTCGCCGACGGCGCCGCGAGCAAGTGCTCGAGCTGTCACGAGGCCGGCACGAAGGGCGCGCGGGCCGCCGCGGCGATGTACGCGGAACTGCGAAAGCTGCGCGACGACACGGCGGCCGCCAAGGCGATGCTCAAGGTCGAGGCCGAGGCCGGGATGGAGGTGTCGCGCGTCCAGTTCGAGCTCTCCCATGCCGACGAGGCGCTGACCAAGGCCCGCGCCGACGTTCACCTGTTCGACCCCGCGGCCGTCAAGAAGGCGGTCGACGGGGGCATCGCCGTGACCCGAACGGCGGTCTCGGCGGCGACGAAGATCCATGCCGAGCGGCAGTTCCGGCGCAAAGGCCTCTTCGGGTCGCTCGGCCTCATCCTTCTCGCGATCGTGGCGCTCGTCGTCAAGATCCGCGACCTCGATCGGCGACGGGAGCCGTGAAATGCCCGGCGTCGGCCCTGCCCCGCCCGGCAACGGGGGCCGCGGCCCGTGGATGCCCGCGGCCTGGAGCTATGCCCTTCTCGGCATAGCGCTCGGCCTCGCCGCCCCCGCCGGCGCGCTCGCGATTCGGATCCTGGGCGGAGTCGAGGACATTCCCGGCGAGCTTCTCCGCAACGAGTTCTTCTACAGCTACCAGCTCCTGGGGTCCTGCGCCGCCTTCGGCACGACGGGGTGGATCGTGGGGCGCCGCGCCGACCGGTACCGCGCCGGCCGCGATCTCTACCGGGACCTCGCCGAGCACGACGCGCTGACCCGGCTCGCCAACGGCCGGGCGTTTCTCGAGCGCTACCGGCGCGCGGTCGAGCACTCCGTCCGATACCGCGAGCCGCTGGCGCTGCTTCTGATCGACCTCGACGATCTCAAGTCGATCAACGACACGCTCGGCCACGCCTTCGGCGACGCGGCGCTGCGGCACGTCGCCGACGTCCTTCGCGAATGCAAGCGGGACGACGACGTGGCGGCCCGCTGGGGAGGCGACGAGTTCGCACTCCTGCTGCGGGGAGCCGACGACGCGGCGGCGCGGCGGCAGGCCGACGCGTTGATCGACGGGCTGCGGAGAAAGCCGCTCCGCGTCGGAGCCGTCGAGCGGCCCGTGTCGGTCACGGTCGGCGTCGCGACGACCTGCGGGGAGGAGACCGAAACGCTCTTCCAGCGGGCCGACCTCGCCCTCTACGCGGGAAAGGCCGGCGGACGAAACCGGGCCGTCAGCGACCGACAGCGGCGCGCCGAGGGCTGACCCCGCCGGGCCGTCGCGACGGGTGATGCATCGGCATCAATCGCCTGACGGGGCGAGGAAACAGAATTCCGGAGTGATACCCAAGCCGCCGTTTTCGCGCGACATCTCTCCCGAGGAGGAGATCGCCGCGTTCGAGCGCCTCAAGCCGCGCCTGCGCGATCTCTGGAGCGCACTCTCCGCCCGCGAGGACGGGCCCTACACGTCGGTCGTCATTCCCTCCCTCACGCTCGACCAGTCCCAGCTTTCCAAGCTCGACGGCGCCAGCTTCTACGAAGAGCGCCTCCTGTTCCTCCTGATCCGCCTGCGCAACCCCCAGGCCCGGATGGTCTACGTGACTTCCCAGCCGGTCCACCCCCTGATCCTCGAGTACTACTTCCATCTCCTCGCGGGGATCCCGGCGAGCCACGCGCGCGCGCGGTTGACGCTGCTGTGCGCGTACGACTCGTCGCCCCGCTCGCTGACGGAGAAGATCCTCGAGCGCCCGCGGCTGATCCAGCGAATCCGGTACGGCATCATGGACCAGAGCCGGGCGTACATGACCGTCTTCAACTCCACTCCGCTCGAGCGCAAGCTCGCGGTCCTCCTCGGGATCCCGTTGAACGGCGTCGATCCCGCCCTCGCGCACCTCGGGACGAAATCGGGGAGCCGGAAGGTCTTTCGCGAGGCCGGCGTGGCGCTGCCCGAGGGGTCGGAGGACCTGCGTTCCGAGGACGACCTCGTCGAGGCGCTCGAGGAGCTGAGGCGCCGCCGTCCCGGCCTCCGCCGCGCCGTCGTCAAGCTGGACGACAGCTTCTCGGGCGAAGGCAACGCCGTGTTCACGTTTCCGGACGAGCCGGGGTGCGCGGCGGTGCGCGATGCCCTCGGCCGCCTCGCGTTCTCCGTCCCGACGGAGAGGTCCGACGCGTACCGCCGCAAGTTCGCCGACATGGGAGGCATCGTCGAGGAGCTCCTCGAGTACCCGGAGTCGGCCTCGCCGAGCGTCCAGCTTCGCATCGACCCGGCGGGCGAGGTCGTCCTCATCTCGAGCCATGATCAGCTCCTCGGCGGCCCGTCGGGACACGTCTATCAGGGATGCCGGTTCCCGGCCGCCGAGCCGTATCGCCGGGCGATCCAGAACGCGGCCTGCGCGATCGGCGGAGTCCTCTCGCGGCGCGGCGTCGTCAGCCGTCTCGGCGTCGACTTCTTCGTCGGGCGAAGACCCGACGCGGACGCCTGGGAACCTTACGCGCTCGAAATCAATCTCCGCATCGGCGGAACGACCCATCCGTTCCTCGCCCTGCAGTTCCTGACGGGCGGGCGGCTGGACCCGGAATCGGGGCACTTCGTCTCGCCGACGGGGCACCGCCGGTTCTACCGTTCGACCGACAACCTCCAGTCCGAGGCGTACCGGGGCCTCACGCCCGAGGACCTGATCGACATCATGACGTTTCACCGGCTCCACTACAGCCATGGAACCGAGACCGGGGCCCTCTTCCACATGATCGGCGCCATCTCGCAGTACGGGAAGGTCGGCCTGACCGCGATCGGGGGAAGCCCCGAGGAGGCCGACCGCATCTACGACGAGGCGATCGCCGTGCTCGACCACGAGACGGCGATCTGAGCGAGAGTCGGTTCCTGCCGACCTGTCGATTTCGGCCGTCCCCGTTCGACTAGAGTAGGAAAGGGGACGAACCATGCGCTACATGCTTCTGATCTACACGAAGGAGTCCGACTGGACGTCGCTCGACGACAAGGGCCGGGGAGAGCTCTACCAGGAGTACATGGCCTTCACCGACCAGATCCGCAAGAGCGGGCACTACGTCGCCGGGGACGGCCTGGAGCCGACCGGCACCGCGACCACCATCCAGGTCCGCAACGGTAAGACGGTCTCGACCGACGGCCCGTTCGCGGAGACCCGGGAGCAGCTCGGCGGCTACTATGTCGTCAAGGCGCGCGATCTCGACGAGGCCACGTCGCTCGCGGCCCGCATTCCGGGCGCGAAGATGGGCTCGATCGAGATCCGCCCCGTGATGGAGATGCCCTAGGCCGGCGGGCGGAGAACGAGCGCCCCGGCGCGGTGTTGATCCCGCCGGGGCGATCCCATGTCGATCGAGAATCTCTACCGCGCCGAATCGGGCCGGATCCTCGCGACCCTCATCCGGCTCGTCGGCGACTTCGACCTCGCCGAGGAGGTCATGCACGACGCCTTCGCGGCGGCGCTCGAGCGCTGGCCGGGAGGAGGCGTGCCGGAGAATCCCCGGGCGTGGCTCGTGTCGACGGCCCGCCACAAGGCGATCGACCGCCTTCGCCGTGACGCGCGGTTCCGGGAGAAGCGCGACGAGCTCGCGCACTGGGCCGCGCTCGAGGAGGGCGCGCCGCCCGAGTTCGCGGACGGGCCGGAGCGGCGGCCGGACGACGACCGCCTCCGGCTGATCTTCACCTGCTGCCACCCCGCGCTCGCCGTCGAGGCGCAGGTCGCCCTGACGCTCCGCACCCTCGGGGGACTCACGACCGAGGAGATCGCGCGCGCGTTCCTCGTGCCGGCGCCGACGATGGCGCAGCGCCTGGTGCGCGCCAAGGGAAAGATCCGCCGCGCCGGCATCCCCTACCGCGTCCCCGCGGACGCCGACCTGCCCGAACGGCTCGATGCCGTGCTGCGGACGCTCTACCTCGTGTTCAACGAGGGCTACGCCGCCACCTCGGGCGAGGAGCTCCGGCGCGATGACCTCTGCGCGGAGGCGATTCGCCTCGCCCGGCTCGTCGCGGAGCTCGTGCCGGCGTCGACCGAGGCGAGCGCCCTCCTCGCGCTGATGCTCCTCCACGATTCGCGGCGGGCGGCCCGGTTTTCGGACTCGGGAGAGATCGTGCTGCTCGAGGACCAGGATCGCGGCCTCTGGGACCGCGAGGCGATCCGGGAAGGCGTCGCGCTGACTCGGTCGGCCCTCGTGAACGGCGGCCCCGGCTTCTACGCGCTCCAGGCCGCGATCGCCGCCGTCCACGCCGAGGCGGTGCGCGCCGAGGAGACGGACTGGCCCCAGATCGCAGAGCTCTACCGCGAGCTCCTCGCGCGCCATCCCTCCCCCGTCATCGCCCTCAATCACGCGGTCGCCGTCGCCGAGGCCCGCGGGCCCGAGGAGGGACTGCGCCGGCTCGACGCCCTCGAGCGGGGCGGCGAGCTCCCGACGTACCACCTCCTGCCCGCGGCGCGGGCGGAGCTCCTGACGCGGCTCGGCCGCGGCGGCGAGGCGGCCGCAGCCTACCGCCGGGCCCTCGAGCTCGTGACGAACGACCCGGAGCGCCGGTTCCTCGAGCAGAAACTCGCCCTCGTCGAGCCGGAGACCGCTCCCGGCCGGAGCTAGACTCGGCGGAACGAGCGGAGGCCCCATGCGAAGACTCTGCTACCAGGTCGCGACGAGCCTCGACGGCTACATCGCGGGGCCCAACGGCGAGTTCGACTGGATCGTGCAGGATCCCGAGGTCGACTTCGAGGAGATGTTCGCGCGCTTCGACACGTTGCTGATGGGCCGGAAAACCTTCGAGCTGGCGATCGCGGTCGGGCGGGAGACGACTCCCGGGAAAAAGACGGTCGTCGTCTCGAAGACGCTCGACCCCGCGAAGCATCCCGGCGTGACGGTCCTCGGCGAGACGGGGCTCCCGGAGCGCGTCTCGCGGCTCAAGGCGGAGTCGGGCAAGGACATCTGGCTCTTCGGCGGCGGCTCGCTCTTTGCGAGCCTGCTCGACCTCGGGCTGGTCGACTCCGTCGAGCTCGCCATCATCCCCGTCCTTCTGGGAAGCGGGATTCCGTTCCTGCCCGGGTGCGCGGCGCACACGAAGCTGAAGCTGACGGGAAGCCGGACCTACGAGACGACGGGGATCGTGCGCCTCGAGTACGCCGTCGAACGTTGAGGTCTGCGGGCGGGTCGGGCCGAAAAATCGAGACCTGACCCCCGGTGGTTTCGGCTACGAGCCGGCGTCCGAGTCGGTCGAAGTTTCCGCGACCTCGTTGCGCACGGCGCGCACCAGGGCATCCACCGAGGTTTCCTCCAGGCCCGCGGGGCCGAAGTTGCGGCGCGCGAACTCGACCCACTCGCCGTCGACCTGAACGTGAAGCGTCAGCATGCGGGGCCGGCCGTGCCAGCGGACCCGGACGTGCATGTCCGGCGACTGAAAGACGACGACTCGATCTTCCGGTGCATCGGCGGGCCGCTCGTCCTTCTTGAGGGCGTAACCCCGCTCCTTCAGCGCCGAGCCGATTCGGTCGAAGGCGGCTTCCATGTTCAGCATGTCGGGCCTCGCTTGGATTGGCCGCTATGCTATCGCGGGCGCCTCCAGGGGCGTCAGCTCTGGCTGCCGCTCGCCGTCGCCGGGAAAACGGCCTGCTCGCTTTCCCGCTCCTCCGGGCCGGGCCGGGTCGCGTCGAGGGCGGCCTCGCCCCGGTCCTGCCACCAGGCCCGCGCCTCGCCGATCGTCCAGGCGGGCGCGACGGCGCAGGCCTCGAGAATGGCGTCGAGCTCCTCCGCGGAGGCCGGCCGGCCGAGGCGGTCGAAGGACAGGCAGCGGCCGATGGCCGCAGTCGAGGGCCTCGGGCACGGGGACCGGCGAGGCTTTCGCGAGGGGAATCGGCGGCCCGTGCCGCTCGAGCTTGAAAACCTCGATCGCCGTGCGGCCCGGAAACGGCGCCTTTCCGGTCAGCAGAAAGTAACCGACCGCCCCGAGGGCGAAGATGTCGGCGCGCGCGTCGACACCCGTCGGGTCGCTCATCCCCTCGGGGGCCATGTAGAGCGGCGTGCCGAGGAGGGAGCCGTCCTGCGACAGCGACGCGTCCCCCTCGTCGCCCGTCCCGCCCTCGGGCATCGCCCCGTCTCCGGCGCCGATCGCCTTGACGAGACCGAAGTCGAGCACCTTCAGGAAGTCGGGGATCCCGCCGTAGATGCACGCCATCAGGTTCGCCGGCTTGATGTCCCGGTGAATCAGGCCCGTGGCATGCGCTTCGGACAACGCTCCGCAGGCCTGCCGCAACAGGTGGACGACGCGGCCCGGCACCAGCGGACCGTCGAACGACACCAGCTGCTGGAGGTTGATGCCGCGCAGGAGCTCCATGGCGTAATAGAAGACGCCGTCGGCGGTGCGGCCGTAGTCATAGATGGCGATCGTGCTCGGATGCGTCAGGCCGGCCGTCAGCTGGACCTCGCGCTCGAAGCGCGCGAGCGCCCGCTCTCCCTCGGTCCCGGGAGCCAGCAGCTTGACCGCCGTCGGCCGCCGGAGCAGGGCGTGCCTCGCCTCCCAGACCACACCCATCGCGCCGCGGCCGAGCCGGCGCACGAGCCGGTACGGGCCGACCTTCTCGCGTTGACGCTTGAGCCGCAGGATCACCCGCAACGCGATCCACAGGGTCAGCCCGATGACGCCGATGAGGAACCCGACAACCGCGGCAGCGATCGAAGGGCGCCAGGAAGGCTCGAAACGCCCCGGGAGCGGAACGGCCTCGAGCACCCACTTGCGGCCGACGAACTCGTAGGGGAACTTCTGCTCGAAGCCCTCGCGGCGGGGCAGGTTCGAAAACCGCAGGGGGCGCTCCGCGAGCGTCGGAGCGTTCGGGGCGTCGGCGTCCCGGAGGATGTAGGCGATGTCCCGTCCGTCGGTCTGCGCGGCCACGGACTCCATCAGCGGGGCGACACGGAAGATCACCAGGGCGAAACCCGTGAGGGCCGCGCGGCGCTCGGCGACCGTCGCCTGGTCGCCTTCGACGTAGACCGGCGCGTAGAGGGCGACCACGGGCGTCGTGTCCTTTCCGGTGTCCTCGACGAGCTGGAAGGGCTTCGAGCAAACGATCTGGCCCGTGTCCCGCGCCTTCTCCGCGATCGCGCGGCGCGCCGGGTCCGAGGCGACGTCGAAGCCGAGCGCTCCGGCGCCGGGCGGCTCCATGAAGTGAATCGGTACGTAGAAGGGCCGCTTCGGCGCCTCGCGGCGGGACCCGTCCGGTCCCGTCTCCCAGATGCCGTAGTTCGTGAGACCGCCGGCGCGCGCCTCGGCCTCGACGTCTGCTCGATGCTCCTCGCGCACGAAAGGAAGCCACTCGAACGCGTAGACCGAGTGATGGCGCCCCAGCATCGGGGCCGCGAGCAGCCGGAACTGCTGGCGTGTCAGGCCGCCCGAGACCTCCATGAATCGTGCGAGCGCGGTGATGCTTTCGAGAGGCTGCGAAAGCCGCTCGACCATGGCGCCCCGGAGCTGCTGGGCCTTCTGGTCGAACAGGCGCCGCTCCGCCTCCTGCCCCCGCACGAACAGGTAGGCCGCAAGGAAGATCGACCCGGTCATCGGGATGCTCGCGACGAAGAGGTCGCGGCCGCGGATCGAGGCGCGCCCCAGCCTGAGGGCGGAGCGGAGGCGCTTGACCGAAAACCGGCCGGTGGGCGTCCCCGAGCGAGGCCCTCCTCCGCTCGTCCAGGTCGTCACCGGCCCACCCGACCCCACGCCGCCCGCGGTCCGTTCACGGGGCTACTTCGACCGGAGGACCCCGGCCATCACGCGCCCGCCGGCGAACCGGTCTCCGGCCGAATCGAAGACGGCGATCCCGGCGAGCCATCCCGCGAGCGCGATCCGCTTCATTGATCCTCCCCGATCCCCGGACGGCGTCGACGTGACCGAACGATAGCGCAAGAGGCGGCCCGGGCGGCGCCCCGCTCCGTATACTCCCGCGCATGTTCCCCGACCGCGGACGCCTCCGGGCCGCCCTGGCGCGCGAGGAAGAGCGGTTCGCCGCCGCGCGGCCTCGCTCCCGGCGGCTCGCCGAGCGGGCTCGCGAACACTGGCTCTCGGGCGTTCCGATGCACTGGATGGTGCGGTGGGCGGGGGCCTTTCCGATCTTCGTCGCCGAGGCGTCGGGGGCCCATTTCACCGACGTCGACGGTCACCGGTACCTGGACCTCTGCCTCGGGGACACGGGGGCGATGACGGGGCACGCGCCGCCCGCGACGGTCGAGGCCGTGGCCGCGCAGGCGCGCCGAGGGATGACGTTCATGCTGCCGACGGAGGACGCGATCTGGCTCGGCGAGGAGCTCTCCCGGCGCTTCGGCCTGCCGTTCTGGCAGGCCGCCCTGACGGCGACCGACGCCAACCGCTTTGCGATCCGGCTCGCCCGCCATCTGACCCGGCGTCCGAAGATCCTCGTCTTCAACGGCTGCTACCACGGCACCGTCGACGAGACGTTCATCACGCTCTCGGGCGGATTGCCGCGGTCGCGCGCCGGGAACATCGGGCCGCCCGTCGACCCCCCGGAGACGACGCGTGTCGTCGAGTTCAACGACATCCCGGCACTCGAGGCGGAGCTCGCCCGCGGCGACGTCGCGTGCGTGCTCGCCGAGCCCGCGCTGACCAACATCGGGATCGTCCATCCGGAGCCCGGATTCCATGCGGCGCTCCGCGAGGCGACGCGCCGCGCGGGGACGCTCCTCGTCCTCGACGAGACGCACACGATCTCGGCCGGCCCGGGCGGCATGACCCGGGCGCTCGGTCTCGCGCCGGACGTGCTGACGATCGGCAAGCCCATCGCGGGCGGCGTGCCGGCCTCGGTCTACGGCGTCACCGCCGAGATCGCGGGGCGGCTCGAAGAATCGATCCGCGTCGAGGAGTCGGACACGGGCGGGATCGGCGGCACCCTCGCCGGCAACGCGCTCTCGCTCGCCGCGATGCGCGCGACACTCGAGCACGTCCTGACGGAGGCAGCCTACGCGCGCACGATCCCGCTCGCACGGCGATTCGCCGACGGCGTCCAGGGAGTCATCGCCGAGCGCGGGCTCCCGTGGCACGTGGCCCGGCTCGGTTGCCGCGCGGAGTACTGGTTCCGGGAGCAGCCGCCCCGCAACGGGTCGGAGGCCGCGGCATCGATCGACCCGGAGCTCGACCGGTACATGCACCTGGCGGCGTTGAACCGCGGCATCCTCATGACGCCGTTCCACAACATGGCCCTGATCTGCCCCGAGACGACGGCCGAGGACGTCGACCTCCACACCCGCGTCTTCCGCGAGAGCGTCGAGGCCCTCGGGGGCTGATTCGCCCGGGCGAGCCTTCCCGTTTGCCCCGGCCTCCTTCCCGGGATTACTCTGGCAACGCGCCGGGAGAAGTCCCGGGGCAGGAGGCGGAATGAAGCCGTACGTCCGACTGACCGAGCCGATGGTGCGCGAAGGCGGAACTCTCCGGAAGGCGTCCTGGGACGAAGCCCTCGACCGGGCCGCCGAGGGCCTCCGCCGCGTTCGCGACGCGCACGGAGGAGGGGCGATCGGCCTCTTCTCCTGCTCGAAGGCGACCAACGAGGTGAACTATCTCGCCGAGAAGTTCGCCCGAGTCGCCCTCGGCTCGAACAACATCGACAGCTGCAACCGCACCTGACACGCCCCCAGCGTCGTCGGTCTGACGACGGTGTTCGGCGCGGGAGGCGGGACGAGCTCCTACCGGGAGGCGGAGGAGGCTGACCTCATCCTTCTGTGGGGATCGAACGCGCGCGAAGCGCACCCGATCTTCTTCCACCACGTCTTGAAGGGCGTGCGCAACGGCGCCCGCCTGGTCGTCGTCGACCCGCGCCGCACCGTCTCCGCACAGTGGGCGGACACCTGGCTCGGCCTCGACGTCGGCTCGGACATCGCGCTCGCCAACGCGATGGGCCGCGAGATCCTCGCCGCGGGGCTCGAGAACCTGGAGTTCATCGGCCGCGCCACGACGGGCTTCGAGGCCTACCGCGCGTGCGTCGAGAAGTACACGCTCGCCTACGCCGAGAAGGAGACGGGCGTGCCCGCCGCCGCGATCCGGGACGTCGCGCACGCGTACGCGAAGGCCGGCAAGGCGCAGATGTGCTGGACGCTCGGGATCACCGAGCATCACAACGCGGTCGACAACGTCTTCGCCCTCATCAATCTGGCGCTCCTGACGGGCCACGTCGGACGCTGGGGCTCGGGGCTCTGCCCGCTGCGCGGCCAGAACAACGTCCAGGGCGGCGGCGACATGGGCGCGCTGCCGAACAAGCTGCCCGGAGGCCAGGACGTCGAGAACCCCGAGCACCGCGCGAAGTTCGAGCGGGCCTGGAAGGCGAAGATCCCTCCGACAGAGGGGCTGGCACCTGTCGCAGATGTTCGAGGCGATGGAGCACGGCAAACTTCGCGCGCTCTACGTGCTCGGCGAGAACCCCGTGCAGTCGGAAGCCGACCAGACGCGGGCGCTGGAGCTCCTGTCGCGGCTCGACTTCATCCTCTGTCCAGGACATGTTCCTCACGAAGACGGCCGAGATCGCCCACGTCGTCCTGCCCGCCGCCGCCTCCTGGTGCGAGGACGACGGCACGGTCACCTCGAGCGAGCGCCGTGTCCAGCGGGTGCGCAAGGCCCTCGATCCTCCGGGCGACGCGCGGCCCGACCTCGCGATCCTCGCCGAGCTCGGCCAGCGGCTCGGGACGGACCTCGGGACGGCCGACGCCGAAAGGGTCTGGGACGAGCTGCGGTCGCTGTCGCCGTGGCACGGCGGGATGAGCTACCGGCGTCTCGAGGAATTGAAGGGAATCGCGTGGCCGTGCCCCGACGAGTCGCACCCCGGCAGCCCGTTCCTTCACGGGCGCCTCTGGGCGGACCCCGTCGAGGGGCCGCGGGCCCCTTTCCACGCGGTCGAGCACGATCCGCCGGTCGACAAACTTTCCGAGGAGTTCCCGATCCGGCTGACCACGGGCCGACGGCTGGACTCCTACAACACCGGCGTGCAGACGGCGGGCTACACGTCGCCGCTTCGCCGCGGCGAATCGCTCGACATCGCGCCCGAGGACGGCGCGCGCCTCGGCGTGGCGGACGGCGAGCTCGTGCGCGCCATTTCGCGCCGCGGCGCCGTCGACGTGCCGGCGCGGTACGACTCGACGCTGCGGCCCGGCCTCGCCTTCATGACGCTCCATTTCCAGGACGACGTCGCCACGAACCTGCTCACGATCGACGCCACGGATCCCAAGTCCGGCACGGCGGAGTTCAAGGCCACGGCCATCCGCGTCGAGAAACTGGAGGCGGCCGCCGCGCGCGATTAGAATGCGCCGGATGCTCTCCTCAATCCGCATCCGTTTCGTCTGGTTCGTCTCTGCCGCTCTCTTCCTGGCACTCTCCCCGCGCGCCGCCGCGCAGGAATCGCCGTCGGCCGCAGTCCTCCAGAAGTACGCCGAGGACACGTGGAAGGGCGACCTCGACGGCATGGTCGGCGCCGGCCGCCGGAGGATCCGGGTCGTCGTCCCCTATTCCAAGACCCTCTACTTCGTCGACAAGGGACAGCCGCGCGGAATCGCCTACGACGCCTTCAAGCTCTTCGAGGACGACCTGAACAAGCATCTCAAGAAGGGCCACGTCCGCGTCCACGTCGTGTTTCGGCCCGGATGCGCGGGGAGACCTCATCCCGGCGATCCGTGACGGCCGGAGCGACATCGCGATGGGGTACATCACGATCACGCCGGATCGATTAGAAGGAGGTCGACTTTTCGGCTCCGACCTCGACCAACGTCTCCGAGATCGTGGTGACGGCGCCGGGCGAGCCCCCGGTCGCCGCGCCCCCGGACCTTTCGGGACGCGAGGTCTACATCCGGAAGGGATCGTCCTACGACGAGAGCATCCAGACGCTCAACGCCGAGCTGAAGAAGGCCGGGAAGCCGCCCGTCCGGGTCCGCTACGCGCCCGACAACCTGGAGGCCGAGGACATCCTGGAGATGGTCAACGCCGGCCTCGTCCCGGCGACGATCGTCGACGACACCCGGGCCCGATTCTGGAAGCAGGTCTTCACGAAGCTCGACGCTCAACCACGGGCGCCGCGGTCCGAACCGGCGGGCAGTTCGGCTGGATGATCCGCAAGAACAGCCCGCAGCTGAAGAAGGCGCTCGACACTTTCCTCGCGCGCTACCCCGAAGGCTCCTCGACGCGCAACCAGCTCCTCGCGAAGTACCTGAAGAGCACGAAGTACGCGAAGAGCGCGACCTCCTCGGAGGAACGCGCCAAGTTCAACAACGCCCTCGCGCTCTTTCGCAAGTACTGCGCCGAGTACGACATGGACACGCTGCTGATGGCCGCCCAGGGCTACCAGGAGTCGCGCCTCGACCAGACCGCCAAGAGCCCCGTCGGCGCGATCGGCGTGATGCAGGTCATGCCGGCGACCGGCGCAGAGCTGAAAGTCGGCGACATCCACCAGATCGATCCCAACATCCACGCCGGGGTCAAGTACGTCCGCTTCATGCTCGACAAGTACTACGGCAACGAGCCGATGGACGCCCTCAACAAAGGGCTCTTCACGTTCGCGTCCTACAACGCCGGGCCCGGACGGATCGCGCAGCTCCGCAGGATCGCGAAGGAGCGCGGCCTCGATCCCAACGTCTGGTTCAACAACGTCGAGCTCGATCGCGTCCGAGAAGATCGGCCGCGAGACCGTGACCTACGTCAGCAACATCTACAAGTACTACCTCGCCTACCAGCTCGTGGTCGAACAGATGAAGGAGCGCGACGCGGCGCGCGAGAAAGCCCGGAGCGAGGAGAAGAAGCCTTAGCCAGCGCCTCGGCGGGCCCGGCCCGGTTCATCTAGACTAGGCCGAGTGGACCTTCACCTCATCCCCGACGCCGCTGCCTCGGTCGAGGAGCGCGACGCGGTCGACGCCACCCTCGGCCCGCCGGCCTCGGGCTGGGAAGGCGGCGAGCGGCGGCCGGCCGACGGCCACATCGCGACGGGCGGCGACGCGCTGCGCGCGAAGCGGCATCTTCTGCTGCCGGCCCTCTGGGCCGCGCATTCCCGCGCCGGCTGGATCTCGCCCGGCGCGCTGAATTACATCTGCCAGCGACTTTCCATCGCTCCGGCCGAGGCCTGGGGCGTCGCGACCTTCTACGCGATGTTCTCGGTCGAGCCGCAGCCGAAGACGATCGTCCACGTCTGCGACGATCTCGCCTGCCGGCTCGCGGGGGCCAAGGAGCTGTGCGCCGAGGCGAAGACGCGGCTGCCCGAGAGACGCCTTCCGCACGTCGCCGTGCCTCGGGCTCTGCGAGCGCGCGCCGGCCGTACTCGTTCAGAACGCGGGCGAGGGAGCGAAGGACTACGCCGTGGCGCCGTGCGGCGTGGAGGCTTGACCGGAGATCACCCCTCACCCTGTCCCTCTCCCGCCGGGAGAGGGGACCCGAGACTCCCTCCCCCCGAGGGGGAGCCGTCCACCGGAGGCAAGCCCCCGGCTGTAGGCAACGCCGGCGAACGCCGGCGGTATCGGGCAGGGTGAGGGGGGGCTCCCCCTCCGCTCCGCAGACGCTCGACGCGCGCCACTCCCGACTGCGGCTGCTCCGCCGCGTCGGCCGGGTCGACCCGGGAAGTCTCGACGGCTATCGCGCGCACGGCGGCTATGCCGCGCTCGAGCGGGCGTTCGCGCTCGGACCCGAGGGCGTGATCCGCGAAGCGCTCGAGTCGAAGCTCGTCGGCCGCGGCGGAGCCGCCTTCCCCGCGGGGCGCAAGTGGGACGCCGTGGCGAAACAGCCGGCGAAGCCCCACTTCCTGGTCTGCAACGCCGACGAGTCGGAGCCCGGAACGTTCAAGGACCGGGTCCTCATGGAGGAGGATCCATTCGCCGTCCTCGAGGCGATGACGATCGTCGCCTTCGCGACGGGCTGCGAGCACGGCTACGTCTACATCCGGGGCGAGTATCCGCTGGCGATCGAGCGCGTCGAGGCGGCGATCGCGGCGGCGCGCCGCGGAGGACTTCCTCGGGACCTCCGTCGCGGGCCGGCCGTTCCGCTTCGACCTCGAGGTCCGACGCGGCGCCGGGGCCTACATCTGCGGCGAGGAGACGGCTCTCTTCAATTCGATCGAGGGCTTTCGCGGCGAGCCGCGAAACAAGCCGCCCTTCCCGGTCGAGAAGGGCCTCTTCGGGAAGCCCACCGTCATCAACAACGTCGAGACCCTCGCGTGCGTTCTTCCGATCGTCCTGGAGGGCGGCGCCGCGTTCGCGGCGATCGGCTCGGGCCAGTCGACCGGGCCGAAGCTCTTCTGCCTGTCGGGCCATCTCACGCGGCCCGGCGTCTACGAGGTCGAGTTCGGCGCGACGCTCCGGCAGCTCCTCGACGAAGCCGGCGGAGTCGCCGGCGGCCGGGCCCTCCGCGCCGTGCTCCTCGGCGGCGCGGCCGGCTCCTTCGTCGGTCCCGAGGCCGCTCGACACGCCCCTGACCTTCGAAGGCACGCGCGCGATCGGGGCCTCCCTCGGCTCGGGCGTCGTGATGGTCTTCGACGAGCGCGCGGACCTCGCGGACGCGGTCCGGCGCATCGCCGCGTTCTTCCGCGACGAATCCTGCGGCCAGTGCGTCCCGTGCCGCGTCGGCACGGAGCGGCAGGAGGAGCTCGTCATGCGGATCGCCTCCGGCCGCCCGCTCGGCTCGCTCGAGACGGAGATCGCGCTCCTGGACGACATGGCCCGCGCCATGAAGGACGCCTCGATCTGCGGACTCGGGCAGACGGCCTCCGGCGCCATCCAGTCGGCGATCGCCAGGTTCGGCGTCTTCGGGAGCGCGAAGCCATGATCCCCGCGGACCGGCGCCTCGACCCGACACAGCCGGTCGAGCTGACGATCGACGGCGAGACCGTCACGGTCCCGCGCGGCACGACGATCCTCGAGGCCTGCCGCGCGAAGGGCGTCGACACGCCGACGCTCTGCTACCTCGAGAACCTGACGCCGGTCAACGTCTGCCGCGCCTGCGTCGTCGAGGTCGAGGGCTCGCGCGTTCTCGTTCCGGCGTGCTCGCGCCCTGTCGAGCCGAAGATGAAGGTTTCGACCGACAGCGAGCGCGTGCGCCTGTCGCGCCGCGTCGTCCTCGAGTTTCTCGCCTCCTCGGTCGACCTCGCATACGCCTCCGACGACGTGCGCCGCTGGATGGAACGCTACGGCTGCGTGCCCGAGCGCTACGGTCCCCCCTCGGCGCCGGCGAAGGCGGGCGAGCGCGACGCCGCCCTGCCGGGACATCACCACGCCGCGCCGCCCGGGTCCGCAGCCACGGTCGCCCAGCCGGTCAAGATCGACAACGACCTCTACGTGCGCGATTACGCCCGCTGCATCCTCTGCTACAAGTGCGTCCAGGCCTGCGGCGTCGAGGCGCAGAACACCTTCGCGATCGCCGTCGCGGGGCGCGGCTTCGACGCCCGTATCTCGACCGAGCTCGCGACCCCGCTGCCGGAGTCCGCCTGCGTCTACTGCGGCAACTGCATCGGCGTCTGCCCGACCGGCGCCCTGATGTTCAAGAGCGAGCACGATCTCCGGCAAGCCGGACGCTGGGACGAATCCCGGCAGAGCGTGACGGACACGATCTGCCCGTACTGCGGCGTCGGCTGCACTCTGCAGCTCCGCGTCCAGGACAACGCCATCGTCCGGGTGACCTCGCCGCTCGACAACGACGTCACGAACGGGCATCTGTGCATCAAGGGCCGGTTCGGCTGGCAGTTCGTCCAGAACCTCAAGTAGCCGGGTCGAAACACCCCTCCTCCGGAGGCATACAATCCACCGCGCGGGGGGATTCGATGACCAAGCGTTGGATTCTTGCGGTCGGCATCGCTTTCGCCGCGTCCGGACTCGCGGCCCAGTCGATTCCCGAGCTCTTCGGCAAGGCCAAGGAGGAGATCAAGGCCGGCTCCTGGGCCGAGGCACTGAAGACGCTCGACACGCTCGACGCCGAGGCGAACAAGCCCGGCCAGGAGGCGGTGAAGAAGCAACTCGAGGCGCCGCTCGCCTTCTATCGCGGAGTCTGCGACGCGAACCTCGGCCAGTCGGAAAAGGCCCTCGAGCAGTTCGGCGCATTCCTGAAGCTGCAGCCCAACGCCTCGATCGACTCGGCGGTGTACTCCAAGAAGGCCGTGGCCGCCTTCGAGAAAGCCCAGAAGGCCGCCGCGAGCGATCCCGACCGCGCGCCCTCGTTCGCCAACAACTACAAGGCGTTTCAGCCCCCGGCCGGGACGGCCGAGGTGGTGGATCAGTTCTGGGGAGACGGCCCCGTGAAGTGGATCATGACGGCCGAGGAGAAGACGACCTGGGCGGGCTTGTCGGACGGCAACGCGCGCGCCGATTTCGTCGAGAAGTTCTGGGCCGCCCGGAAAGCGCTCCCCGATGTCGACGGCCGGACCTACCACGCGGAGTTCGAGCGCCGCGCGGCGTTCGCCGACGCCAACCTCGCGCTCGGCGCGGAGCAGAAAGGCAGCCTGACCGACCGCGGCATGGTCTTCGTGTTGCTCGGCCCGCCGACGTACGCGGCGCGCAAGCCGCTCCGGACCGGCGAAGACGCGAGCATCTCCGACGGCCTCTCGACCGTCGGCTCGCAGGACGCCAAGAACGCGGCGCGCCGGGGCAGCGCCTCCATGTCTTCGACGTCCGGAAAGCAGGCCACCACGGCGGCCGCGTTCTCGGGTCCCGGAAAAACCGCGATCGACTCGTCCAACAACACCGTCGAGACCTGGGTCTACCGCAAGGAACGGCTGCCGACGAACGTTCCCTACCAGGAGGTCGACTTCAAGTTCCTGACGAAGCAGGGCTACGGCGCCAACGTCCTGCAGCGCGAGTCCGAGACGATCACCGTCCTCGAGGCGGCGAAGCCGCGCGTCCCGGCGTCCTAGGCCGCTGCGTCTCCAGCCTCCAGCGCGTCGATCCACCGCAGGAAGTCCGTCGAGATCGCCTTGTGGCCGAGCTGGCGCAGCAGCGTCGCCACCTGGCCGCGGTGATAGGTGCCGTGGTTCGCGAGATGCAGCAGCGCGTCGCCGAGGCGGCGGGTGAACTTGTCCCCCGAAAAGGCGGTGTAAGACAGCGGCTCCGCCAGGCGCTCCTGCGTCAGCGTCGCGATGTACACGTCCTGCCCGGCCTCGACCCCGCGCCACTTGCGGGCGAGATCGTCGAGAGGAAGATGCTCGTCTCCCTCCGGCATGGCCCCCGGCGAGCGCCCATGTAACCGCTCGAGCCAGACCCAGTCAGCACCGTAGAGGTGGACCAGCGTCCCCCGTACCGAGCCGAAGCTCCCGCCGACGGGGCGCGCGTACTCCTCGGGGCTCAGCGCGGCGGCCGATTCGAGGGTCTTCCGATTCGCCCATCGGCCGAAGGCGAAGAAGTTGCGGAGGGTCGAGAGATCCTGGGTCATCGTCTGCTCCTTTCCGCCCCTGCACCGGCGGAGCCGAAAGCCTATCGAAGACGAGGTCAGCCGCGCGCGGCCCGCCCGCCGGAGCCCGGCCACCGGTCCTCCGCGGCGCAGGGCTCGCAGCGGAAGAAGAGGGCCGGGTACTCGACCATCCGTTTCGACGCGCGGCCGCAGGCACGGCACGCAAAGGCGGGAAGGCGCGAGGCGTGCGCCTTGAGAATCGTCAGGCGCGGCTCGTCCTCGAGCCCCGCCGCGCGGCCGTGCGGGTCGCACGTGCAGCCGTCGCCCGGACGGTGCTCCGCGCCCGCGTCCTCGCGGCACCAGCGTTGCCGGCACCAGGTAGGCGGCGCGAGGAGTCTGCCCGTTTCGGCATCCATGACCATCTCGAATACAGAGTGCGGCCGACGGTCGGACAGATGATGTCCTCGCGAGGTACTGCCCTCGCGGCCGGCCCCCCGCCCTGACCTTCTCCTGACCTCGCCCCGCCCCTCGGAACACGCCCGGCGCCTGCTCCCGGCACTGGTCGTTCTTTGAACCCGCGGCCAATTGTGGAGACCGTGCCGCAGCTCCTAGGCTCCCCACCAGGACTCCCGTGTTCCGGGCTGAGGTCAGCCCGCCCAATTCGAGAGCCGAACGAAAGGAGAGCCCATGGGCTCGAGAGTTTCGTTTCGGACCGGTCTCGCTGCTCTCGTCGTCGGAGGATCGCTCGCCCTGACTCCCGCCCTCGTGCCGCCTCCCGATTTCGGGCAACCCCTCGCCGGACTGCCGAGCGCCGAGCGCGAGCGCTTCGACGCCGGTCTCGATGAATTCAGCGAGGTGGAGACTCCGGAAGCCGGCCTCGGCCCCGCATTCAACGACGTTTCGTGCGGGACCTGTCACGCGGCTCCGGCGGTCGGCGGCGGCAGCGAGATCCTCGAGACGCGATTCGGCCGCCTCGGCCCCGATGGGCTCTTCGACGGGATGCCCGAGTTCGGCGGCTCGCTCCTGCAGAAGAACGGCATCGGCCTCGCCGGCGCCTGCGACTACCTGGCGGAGCTCGTCCCCGCCGAAGCCACCATCGTGGCGGACCGGCGGACGACTCCGCTCTTCGGCCTCGGGCTCGTCGACGCCACGCCCGACCTGACGTTCTACGCGATCCGGGCGGAGGAGCTGCTCAACCCCGACGGGATCGCGGGGAAGGTCTCGGTGGTGCCCAACATCTCGACCGGGAAGAATGCGGTCGGCAAGTTCGGCTGGAAAGCCCAGAACCCGACCCTCTTCCAGTTCTCCGGAGACGCGTACGTCAACGAAATGGGGGTGACGAGCCGGCAGTTCCCGAACGAGAACTGCCCCGGCGGCGACTGCGACTCCCTTTCCTGCAATCCGGCGCCGGGATTGAACGACGACGGCGCGGGTGTCGCCGCGTTCGCGGACTTCATGACGTTTCTCGCCCCGCCGCCGCGCGGCCCGGTCACGGCATCCGCCGCCTCGGGCGAGCTCGTGTTTCGAAGCATCGGCTGCGTTGGCTGCCACCGATCGGTCGTCCGCACCGGAACGAACGCGATCGCCGCGCTCGACCGAGTCCTCTACCATCCGTACTCGGACTTCCTCCTCCACGACATGGGCGCTCTCGGCGACGGCATCACGCAGAACAACGCCACGGGCAAACTGATGCGCACGGCGCCACTCTGGGGCCTGCGCAAGATCACGCGCTTTCTTCACGACGGACGAGCCACGACCTACGAGCAGGCGATCCTCGCCCACGACGGCCAGGGCAAGAAGGCCCGCAATCGCTTCGCCTCGCTGCCGGGATGGCAGAAGACGCTTCTCTACGCCTTCCTGAACTCGCTGTGATGGCGAGCCCTCTCTCCCCGTCTCCGGGGAGAGAGGTTCTTTTTCGCCGCGGACGGGCTCAGCGCACGATCCGGATGTTGAGGTCCGCCGTCTTCAGGACCGCGGAGAGTCGCAGCCAGAGCAGGAGATAGGCTTCCATCCCGCGCGCCGCCCCGATGTCGCCGAGGTCGACGACGGACTTCCAGCCAAACGACTCCAGAATCTCCCGGACCCGCGCCTTCGCTCCCGCGTCGTTGCCCGCGATGAACGCGTCGCTCTCGCCGTGCACGCGCTCGGGATGCCCCATGACCCGGGCGTTGACCATGTTGAGGGCCTTGACGACGCGAGCTTCCGGAAACGTCGTCTGGACGCGCTCGCCGAGCGAGTCCCCCGCGGCGGCCGTGAAGAGCGCGGGCGTCCCGCCTGCAAACTCGAGAGGATTCGAGACGTCCACGAGGACCTTGCCCCGCAGGTTGTCGCGGCCCGCCGCTTCGAGCGCTGCGATTGCCGCGGAACCGAGGGTGCAGCTGAAGACGATCTCCCCGAACTCCGCCGCCTCCGCGAAGGATCCGGCCGACGCCCGGGGGCCCGCTTTCCCGGCCCAGGCTCTTGCCTTCGGGTTGCCGGCGTCCCGGGCCCCCATCTTCACCTCGTGGCCGAGCGAAACCAGGCGTCCCGCGATCGCCTCGCCGACCATTCCCGTTCCCAGAACTCCGACTCTCATGGATGCCTCCTGAGGCCGAGATACGACGCCGCGGGGAGCATCGGTTCCGGACCCGGCCGCGCCGGATTGGTATCGTCCTTGCTCAGAGAGGTCTCCATGAAACGCATAGGCATCGCTCTGCTCGTCCTGGGTCTCGTGGGGTTCGTGCTGGCCTCGAGCCAGCGCGCCGGCTACGACTCGGTCGAAGGCGGCATCAAGCAGGTCTTCTCCTCGAGCGAGCGCTCGAAGAAGGAAGGCTGGGAAACCGCGCGCTGGGTGGCCGCGGGCCTCGCCGCGCTGGGCCTCGTGATGACGCTGATGCCGGCGAAGAAGGCCTGAAGCCTCACCCGACCGCGAAACTCCGCATCGAGAGGGTTCCGTAGCGGAAGCCCTCGTGGATCGTCGTCACGCGCTCGCCCGCGATCGACGAGCCGAGGACGACGAAGATCGGGTCGAAGTGCTCGGGCGTGGGAACCGCGCGCTCGGCGTGAGGGGCGGCCGTGCGGTAGGAAGCGATCCCGGCCGAATCCATCGCCTCGAGGCGCGAGCGCGATCCAAGCGTCGAACTCGCGCGCCCATTCGGCCACGCGGTCGGCGCGATCCTCGAAATCGACCTCGCCGAGGTTGTGCACGATGCCGCCCGTGCCGAGCAGCAGCACGCCCTGGTCGCGCAGGCGCGAGAGCGCCGCGCCCATCCGCAGCGCGTCCTCGGGATGGCGGCGGAGAGGCTGCGAGATCTCGACGACCGGGACGTCCGCCGCCGGATAGAGGAATCGCAGCGGGACCCATGCCCCGTGGTCGAGGCCGCGCTCGGGGTCGGTCTTGGCCTGGAAGCCCGATTCATCGAGCAGCCGCGCCGTCAACGCCGCCAGGCCCGGGTCGCCCCGGGCCGGATATCGAATCGCGTAGAGCTCGGCGGGAAACCCGCCGAAATCGTGGATCGTCTCGAGCTCCGTCGAAGCCGTCACGCGGACCGGGCCCGGCGCTTCCCAGTGCCCGGAGACGACGACCACGGCGCGCGGCTTCGGGAGCGTCGCCGCGAAGGCGCCGAGCGCTCGTCCCCACGGGTCGTCCTCGAGCGCGGCCATCGGCGAGCCGTGCGAGACGAAGAGGGCCGGGAGGCGTGAGGCTGACGTCATAGAGATGAGGCGTGATTGTATTCGCCCCCCTCACCCTGCCCTCTCCCCCGAACGGGGGAGAGGGGGCACGCGAGCTACCAAATCTGGCAGTTCACCTCTTTGATCATCGGCGCGCCGGCCGAGCAGGAGAACGCCTTCGCAAACTCCGGCATGTTCACGACGGTGCCGACGGCGCGGTACTTGCCGAGCGGGTGCTCGTTGGTCTGAACGAGCAGGCGCGCGAACTCGGGACGGTTGTTCGACGCCCAGATGCGCGCCCACGCGAGGAAGAAGCGCTGGTCGGCCGAGAATCCGTCGATCGGAGGCGGCGCGGGCTTGCCCTCGAGGCTCTTCCGGTACGCGCGGTGGGCGATCGTCAGCCCGCCGAGGTCGGCGATCGACTCGCCCTGCACGAGCTCGCCGTTCTGGTGGAGGTCCGGCTCGACGTAGTACCCGTCGAACTGCTGAACGATGCACTTCGCCCGCTCCTCGAAGGCCTTCGCGTCGGCCTCGGTCCACCAGTCGACCTGGTTTCCGTGCGCGTCGAACTTGCGGCCCGAGTTGTCGAAGCCGTGCGTGATCTCGTGGCCGATGACTCCGCCGATCGAGCCGTAGTTGATGGCGTCGTCGCCCTCCGGATAGAAGAAAGGCGGCTGCAGGATGCCCGCCGGGAACGTGAGCGCGTTCTTGGCCGGATTGTAGGAGGCGTTGACGGTCGCCGGCGTCATGCCCCAGTCGTTGACGTCCGTCGGCTTTCCGATCTTGGCGATGTCCCGCCGGAACTCGAACTGCGTCGCGGCCTCGACGTTGGCGGCGTAGGACGAACGCGCGACCGAGAGGCCCGAGTAGTCGCGCCACTGGTTGGGGTATCCGATCCGCGGCAGGAAGGCCGCGACCTTCGCGGCGGCCGCCTTCTTCGTCGACTCGCCCATCCAGGACAGCGTCTGCAGGTCGTCGGTCAAGGCGAGGAGGAGGTTTTTCACGAGCTCGTCCGCCCGCTTCTTGGCCTCCGGCGGGAAGTACTCCTTGACGTAGACGCGGCCGAGCGCCATGCCCATCGCGTTGTCCGTCGAGGCGACGCAGCGCTTCCAGCGCGGCTGGATTTCCGGCGTCCCGGCGAGCGTCTTGCCGTTGAAGGCGAAGTCCTCGTCCACGAACGCCTTCGTCAGCGTCGGCGCGGCCGCCGCGAGCAGGCGCCAGCGCAGGTACGCCTTCCACGTCGCGAGCGGCACCGAGGTCAGGAGCTTGTCCGTCGCCTGGAAGTAGGACGGCTGCCAGACGTTGACCGAAGTGCCGGCCGGCACCTTCTGTTCGGCGAAGTAGGCGGGCCAGGCGTAGTTCGGCGCCTCCTTCGCGAAGGCCGCGACCGTCATCGGGTGATAGGTCTTGTCGGGGTTCCGCACGTCGACCTTGATCTGCGACACCTCGGCGAGCTTCGTCTCGAGCTCCATGATCGCTTTCGCGTCGGCGGCCGCGGCATCCGCCGGCGCGCCGCCGAGCTCGAGCATCTTCTGCAGGTGCGCGACGTACTTGACGCGGAGCTCCTGCGACTTCGCGTCGGTCTTCGTGTAGTAGTCCCGGTCGGGCATCCCGAGGCCGCCCTGGAGCGCCGCGGCGATGACCTTCGAGGAGTCCTTGCGGTCTTCCTCGGACCCGAACTGGAAGAGGGCGTCGACGCCCATCGTCTGCAGGCGGGCGATCTCCTCGCGGAGCGCCGGCAGGCTCCGGATCGCAGCGATCCGGGAAAGCGCCGGCTCGATCGGCTTGATCCCCGAGGCCTCGATCGCCGCCTCGTCCATGCAGGCGCCGTAGAAGTCGCCGAGCTTGCGCTCGTCGGAGCCGGCCGGCGACGATTTGTCGGCCGCGAGCCCCTCGAGGATCTTCCGCAGGCTGTCGAGGTTGCGCTGCCGCAGCTCGTCGAACGAGCCCCACCGCGGGCGGTCCGAAGGGATCGGGTTCTTCTCGAGCCATCCCCCGACGGCGTACTGGTAGAAGTCGGTGCAGGCCTCGGCCTTCGGGTCCATGTCGGCGACGGCGAGCGACCGGGCGGGCGGGGGCAGATCGTCCCCGGCCGGAGAGGCGCCCAGGGCGCCGGCGAGCGAGACGGCAGCGATTCCGAGGGTCAAGCGAGCGGATTTCAAGGTCTTCCTCCTGATTCGACAGGGCTCCGCCCGGCCGTTGCGAGTGGATACGCAAAGCGGCCTCCCGGGTTTGCCCGGACCGCGGCCATAGAATCCGGGGCCGTGCCCGATCTGCTGACGATCCTGGGGCTTGCGGCGTTCGTGCTGATCTTCGCCGGACTCTCCGAGGGATTCGTCTCGCGGGCGCCCCTGTCGTTCCCGATGATCTTCCTGGGCCTCGGGTTCCTGCTCGGGAGCCGGGGCGTCATCTCGACCGAGCCCGACTCCCGCACGCTCGAGGCCGTGGCGACCGTCACCCTGGCGCTCGTCCTCTTCCTCGACGCCGTGAGGATGAAGTTCGACCGGTCGTCCCGGGAGTGGCTCGTCCCCTCGCTGGTGCTCGGGCCGGGCACGCTCTTGACGCTCGTCCTCGTCGCCGCCGGCGCGCACTTCCTCCTCGGCCTCGGCCTCGCGTCCTCGATCCTCGTCGGCGCGATCCTCTCCTCGACCGACCCCGTCGTGGTCCGGGACGTCGTCCGCGACAAGCGGATCCCGGGCGCCGTGCGCCAGTCGCTGACGACCGAGGCGGCGACGAACGACATCGTCGTGCTGCCGGTCGTTCTCATCACGATCGCCGTCGTCCGGGCGGAGGCCTCGAGCGCCGGGGAGTGGGCGATGGTCCTCGGGAAGCTCCTGGTGCTCGGCCCCGCCCTCGGTTTCGGGATCGGCGCGGCGGGGGCGTGGATCATGTCCCGGATGGACCGACGGTTCGGCATCCGGCGGGAGTACCAGTCGCTCTACGGCATGGGCCTCGTCTTCGCGACGTACACGGCGGCCGTCGCCGTCGGGGGCGACGGGTTCCTCGCCGCCTTCGCGGCCGGAGCCGCCATCGCCGCTCTCGACCTGCGGCTCTGCGACTGCTTCCTCGAGTACGGCGACGCGACGTCCGAGATGATCATGCTCTTCGCCTTCATCCTCTTCGGCGCCGTGCTCTCCTCGCTCGTCGGCACGGTGCCGCTCGCCGCGACGCTCGCGCTCGCGGCGGTCACGCTCTTCGTCGCGCGGCCGGCGGCGGTCGCGATCGTGCTCCGCAACGCCTCGGTCTCCGGCAGCGCCCGCGCCTTCATCGCCTGGTTCGGTCCGCGCGGGCTGGCGTCGCTGCTCCTCGCGCTGCTCGTCGTGCAGGCGAAGCTGCCCGGCGCCCGGACGATCCTCGCGATCGTCGGCGTCGTCGTGACCGTCTCGGTCGTCCTGCACGGCATTTCGGCCACTCCGCTGGCGGGGCGGTACGCCGCGCGCGTGGCCCGCGAGACGCTCGCCGAGGAGCGGGTGAGCAGCGCCGCGGACCTGCTGCGTTCCGGAAAGGTCGTGACCGCCGGGACGCCGACGGTCGAACCCCGGGACCTGCTGCCCTGGAGGGCGACCGACGAGCTTCCCCTGATTCTCGACGTCCGGTCGCGTTCGAGCTACGAAAGGGACCCGGCCGGAATTCCGGGGGACGTGCGCGTGCCGCCGGACGAGGTCGAGGCCTGGGCCGTCCGGCGCCCGCGCGAGCAGCCGATCGTCGCCTACTGCACCTGCCCGAACGACGCCACGAGTGTCCGGGTCGCGGAGAAGCTGCGGAGCATGGGCTTCCAGGCCTGGGCGTTGAAGGGCGGCCTCGAGGCCTGGCGCAAGGAGGTCGGCGGCGCGGCCGCGCCGGCGCTCCCCGCGGGCGCGACCCCGGCGGGAACGGCGCCGTCGGCGTAGAACCCGCCCGAAAACCGGGCGGCCACGACCCGGCCAACGAAGGCAAACCCCCGGCAATGAGGGAACGCCGTGCGCAGCGCGGCGGTAACGCCGCCCCTACTTTCCGAAGACCTTCTTCAGCAGGTCGGTGACCTGCGCCGACGGGTTCGTCCGGATCTTCTTCTCCTGCTCGCCGAGCACGAGGAAGAGGCCGTCGAGGGCCTTGCCGACGACGTAGGCCTGGATGTCGACAGACGGAACGCTCGACGCGAACGGAACCGACTTGTAGGCGCCGACGAGCTGATCGTACTGCTGGACGACGCCGACCTGCTTCATCGTGTCGTCGACGACCGGGCGGAAGGCCGCCGTGAGCGTGTCGGTCGTCTTCGCGCGGAAGTAATCGGTGGCGGCCGTGTCGCCCCCGGCCAGGATCTGGCGCGCGTCGTCGAACGACATCTGTTTGATCGCGCCCCAGAAGATGTCCTTGGCCGCCGGCGCCGCCTTCTCCGCCGCGCGGTTCATCCCGAGGACGAGCTCGTCGACCTTCTGTCCCTGGCCGATGAGGCGCAGCCCCTGCTCGACGTTTTGAAACTGCGACGGCAGGAGGATCTTGATCGCGGCGTTGGCGAAGTAGCCGTCGACTTTTCCCGTCAGATCGACCGTGTTGGTCGTTCCGACCTCGAGCGCCTCCTTGAGGCCCGCGACGATGTCGCCATTGGAGAGATTCGACTTCGAGTCGGACTTGAAGATCTTTCCGAGGTCGATCTGGGCGTAGGAGACCGACGCGGAGGAAAGAAGAACGAGCGGCGAGGACAAGACGCGTGCGCATGGCGAACCTCCTTATCTGGGCCGGGGCGTCGGCGTGGCCGGCGGAGGCCGGAGAAATTGCTGGAGCAGGTCGACGGGATTCGCGGCCTTGCCGTCGCCGCCCTCGAGGCGTTGCCGAGCAGCTGCCCGGCCGTCCCGCCGAGCTTCTCCCCGGCCTGGCGGGCGAGCACGCGGCGGCCGAGGTCGAAGACGATGCTCTCGTCGATCGCGACCTTCGGCGAAGAGATGGGCCCCGAGGCGCGGAACGGAAGCGCGAGCTTGCCCTCGGAATCCGCGACGTATCGGCCGGCTCCGCCGAGGCTCTTCACGACCGCCGGACCGAGCACGATGCGGCCCTGGTAGGAGATCGTCCGGTCCAGCCCGACCGAGCCGTCGGCGGTGGCGGCGACGTCGCGGCCCGAGAGCTTCAGGTCCGGGGTCTCGACGCGGCCGTCGGCCAGCCGCAGCGAGGTCTGGAGCGTCGTGAACTTCGTCGACTCGAGGCTCGCCGGCACCTGGAAGCCGGCGACCTTTCCGACGGCCGAAAGCGAGCGGGCGACCTCCGGCATGAGCTGGACGGTGCGCAGGTCCGCGTCCGTGACCGCAACCCGCCCGTCCCCGCGTCCGGTCTTCGAAATCGCCTCCCAGCCGAGTCCCCGGCTCGTGATCGCGAGCTTGCCTTCGAGACGCCCCGAGAAGACGTCCCGGAGCGAGGTCGCCGACTCCAGGAGGGATTTTGCGTCGACTCCCCGGACCTCGAAGGACAAGTGGGAGTCCGAATTCGGATGCGCGAAGTCGGACTCGATGCGCGCCGACAACGTCCCCCCGTAGACCGCCGCCGACGGAACGAGCGTGAGCGCGCCCTCCTTCCACGTCCAGTCGGCGCTGAGCTTCTCGAACGCCACGTTGCGGACGTTTCCCGCCGGGACCGTGATCCGGCCCGACATCGGCTCCTTCCCGCGCGAGGCGACCGTGGCCCGGGCCGAGGCCGCGCCGAGCAGCGGCTTCCCGTCGGAGGTGACGGCGAAGGGAGCGGCGTCGACGGAGGCCTCGGTCTCGAGATCGGATGCCGCGCCCCGGACCTGCGCCTCGAACCGGAGGCGCCCGGCGAGCTTCATTCCGGACGGCAGCGTCCCCGCGATCCCGGGCAGCCCCGTGACGCTGTCGATCGAGACTTCGCCGGGTGTCGCGATCCGCAGGTCGACGCGCGGCTCCTTGCGCAATCCGTCGATGCGCCCCTCGATCCGGAGCGGCAGGTTCGCCGCCGAGATCAGTGTGTTCGAGAGCCCGAGCGTGCCGCGTTCCCAGTCGAACGCGATCGCGAAAGTGCCGTCGGCCGGCGGAATGCGGGACGCCGGCGCGGCCGGAACGAGCGCGAACCTCCCGGCGATCGCGAGGGCGCCGAGCGGCGCGCCGTCCGCGGTGCCGCTGATCGAGAACTTCCCCGGATCGGACGCGGCGAAGGCCGCGACGTACGGCGCGAGCCGTCCGAGGGCGAGGTCCTTCGCCGCGAAGGTGGCCTTCAGCGGGGCCTGCCCGACGGGACCGCCCGTCGGAAGCGGGCCGAGGGTTCCCTGGAGCGAGAGGTTGCGTCCCGAGTCGGCGAGGAAGCGCGCCGAAAGGTCGAAGCGCGCGGGCGTCGACGGGGATACGTCGACGATCCTTCCCGTCAGGTCGTCGAGCGAGGTCGTGACCGTGCGTCCCGGCGCGACCTTGCGGTCGACGAAGGCGGCCCGCCCGCGCGCGATCTCGATCCGCGAAACGAGAAGGGCCGCGGCCGCGGTCTGCGAAGCGGGCGCGCTGTCCCGCGAGCCCGCGGAAAGGAAGTCGTCGACGTTCAGGGCCCCCGAGGGCGACCGCTCGATCGTCAGCGTCACGCCGTCGAGCACGATCCGCCGGACCTCGACGCGGCGGGAGAGGAGCGGCCAGAAGGCGACCTTGATCGAAGCCGCGTCGGCCGAGAGGAGCGCGGGGCTCTCCCAGCCCTCCGTGTTGCGCACGGCGACCTTCTCGACGCCGGCGCCCACGCCCGAGAAGATCTGGAGCCGCATCCTCCCGATCTCGACCTTCCGGTGGAGGGCCGACTCCGCCGCGGCGACGACCTTCGCGCGGACGGCGTCGAGCGGCACGAGAAACGGCAGCGCGAGAAGGAGCAGGACGAAAACGGCCGCGACCGCGGCGAGGATCCGGAGGAGACGGCGGGAGCCCGGTTTCATCCCGCCAACCTACTCCAAGGCCGGGGCGACGAACGCGGGTCGATCGCATTAGAGTCGAGGCATGCCGGAGGGCAACACGATCCACCGCCTCGCCCGGCTCCACAACCGGGACTTCGGCGGGCGGCGCGCCCGCCGTGGCCTCGCCGCAGGGCCGCTTCGCGCGGGAGGCGAAACGCCTCGAGGGGCGGCAGTTCCGACGCGCGGAGGCGTTCGGCAAGCACCTCTTCCACCACTGGAGCGGGGGCCTCGTCGTCCACGTTCACCTGGGGATGGCGGGCTGGTTCTACCGGTACCGGGGCGCGGCGCCCGAGCCCCGGCCGACGGTCCGGATGCGCCTCGCGACGAGGGCGGTCACGACGGACCTCATCGGCCCGCCCACCTGCGAGCTGATGCCCGAGTTCGCGCGGCGCGCCCTGCTCGCGCGCCTCGGCCCGGATCCGCTGCGGAGCGACTTCGACCCGGACCGGGTGTGGGGCGAGCTCCAGCGCCGCCCGAAGCGCGCGATCGGCGACGCCCTCCTCGACCAGCGCGTACTGTCGGGGGTCGGGAACATCTACCGCAACGAGGCGCTCTACCTGACGGGAATCCATCCGCTCCGCGCCAGCGGACGCGTCACGCCGGACGAGTGGGAGGCGCTGTGGCGGACGGTCCGCCGCCTCATGCGGCGCGGGGTCGTCCAGGCGCGCGTCCGCACCGTCGCCGCGCGGGAGCCCGCGCACCCCCTTTCGGGACGCGAACCCGCGGACGATTCCTTCTACGTGTACCAGGCGCAGTTCTGCCGGCGCTGCGCGACGCCGATTCGCGAGTTCCCGCTCTCGGCGCGGCGGATGTTCGCGTGCGAGACCTGCCAGCCGCGCGGGGTCCGGCGCCGGACCCGGAGTTCCCGCGCCGACTAGAATCCCGGCGTCAGCCAACAGGAGGTCCCGAGATGCTCAACACCCTGCTCCTCGCTTCGCTCCTTCTCGCCCAGACCGCCGCCGCGCCCGCCCGCGACGCGTCCCTGCCGCCGTCGGCCGAGCAGGCGAAGGCCGCTCTCGACGCCTCGCCGCGCCACGGCGAGTACGTCGACGTGCCGAACCCGGGCGGTCCGGCGCTGAAGACATGGATCTCCTACCCCGAGCGCAAGGACAAGGCCGGGGTGGTCATCGTGATTCAGGAGGTCTTCGGCCTGACCGACTGGCTCCGGGGGGTCGCGGACCAGCTGGCGAAGGAGGGATTCATCGCCGTCGCGCCCGACATGGTCTCGGGCCTCGGGCCCAACGGCGGAGGCACGGACTCGGTCGCGAGCCGCGACGACGTCGTCGCGCTCGTGCGCGGGATTTCGCCCGAGGAGGCGGACAAGCGACTGAACGCCGTGCGCGACTGGGCGCTCAAGATCCCGGCAGGCAACGGAAAGATCGCGACGATCGGATTCTGCTGGGGTGGGGGGAAGAGCTTCGCCTACGCGGGGGCGCAGCCCGCGCTGGATGCGGCCGTCGTCTTCTACGGCAGCTCGCCCGACGCCCCGGTGCTCGCGGCGATCAAGGCTCCGGTGCTCGGCCACTACGGCGGCGACGACGAGCGCGTGAACGCGACGATCCCTCCGGCACAGGCCGAGATGAAGAAGCTCGGCAAGACCTACGAGCCCCACATCTACCCGGGCGCCGGGCACGGGTTCCTGCGCGACCAGGCGGGGCGCGACGGGGCGAACCTCAAGGCGACGCGCGAGGCTTGGCCGAAGACGATCGCGTTCCTGAAGGAGCGCCTGAAATAGCCGGGACGACGGCCCCGCGGCCCTGACGATGATCCTGACCTGCCCCGCCTGCGGAAAGAAGAACCGGTCCCCGGCCGAGCGGCTGGCCGAGGCGGGGCGCTGCGGGAGCTGCAAGACGCCGATTTCTCCGGTCGCGCGCCCGATCGACGCCGACGAGGAGATCTTCCGCGAGGTCATCGAGAAGGCCCGCGTCCCCGTGCTCGTCGACTTCTGGGCGGAGTGGTGCGGACCGTGCAAGATGGCGGCGCCCGAAGTCGCGAAGACCGCGGCCGACATGGCCGGCCGGGCCCTGGTCCTCAAAGTCGACACCGAAGCGCATCCCGGGATCGCGGCGCGTTACGACGTGCGCGGAATCCCGAACTTCGCCGTGTTTCGCGGGGGACGTCTCGCGTTCCAGCAGCCGGGCCTCGTCCCGAGCGAAACGCTGAAATCCTGGCTCGAGTGAGAGGCGCCGACTAGGCGAGCAGGCGCTCCAGCACCGCAAACGGGCCGGGGCGGGGATCCTGCGGATGCAGTTCCGGGACCGGCCGTCCTCGCTCGCCGGCCTGCTGAGGAACGGACGCGTGCTCGGGCTCGCATCGACGCCTGGAACGCGACGCCCGGACCCGGTGCGCCGCCGGCCACCGGCGAGTCGTCGCTGGCGATCGGCCGGTACCTCCTCGCCCTCGGCAGGCCCGACGAGCTCGCGAGGCTCGGCGCGCGGCTCTCCGCGGCGAGCGCCCGGTCCAGACGTTCGCACCTGAAGAGCTTCCGGCGACTCCTCCCAGTGACGCCGGAGGAACTACAATCGCGCGATGTCGAGAACCGCCCTCGAGCGCCTGCGGAACCTCCTCAGGCGCTCGGGCGTGCGGGGCGCAACGGCTCACCTGGCGGCGATGACGCGCGGGGAAGCGGATTACAAGACCGCCTGGAACGGCGAGGCGCACCGCGACGCCCGCGACGCGATCCTGACGGGCGCAACGGCCGAAAGCTTCGAACGGACGGGTCGGAGCGACGCGGAGCTCGTCGCCCGGTTTCTTCGCGGCGACGACGTCGTCCTCAACATCGGCTGCGGCGTCGGGCGAGTCGACCGGTACCTCGCCCCGCGCGTGCGCGAGCTCTGCGCCGTCGACGTGAGCGGCGAGATGATCCGGCAGGCGGCCGTGCGCCTCGCCGGCCTTTCCAACGTACGGCTGCGCGAGGTCGGCAACCGGGAGTTCCTCTCTTCCTTCGAGGCGGGCCGCTTCGATCTCGTATTTTCCTTCCTCGTCCTTCAGCACCTCGAGCGCGAGGATGCGTTTCTCTACCTGCGCGACGCGCATCGCATCCTCAAGCCCGGCGGCCGGCTCCTGACGCAATTTCCCAACTACCTGTCGCCCGAGTACACGCGCGCCTTCGTCGAGGGCGCCGACGCGCCCGTGCGCAGCCCCGGCCGCGTCCGCGCGTACACCGAGCCGGAGGTGCGGCAGACGCTCGCGACGGCCGGCTTCGAAGTCACGGAGCTCTGGTACGGAGGGCACGACGGGCGCCCGGACGAGATTTACGTCGCTGCGCGCAAGCCCTGACGTCCCGGCGCGCGGCGACGCCGTGCTACCCTCTTCTTCGTATCCTTAAACGGGCCCAACTTCGGTCGAGAGACCGCCGCTCCGAGGCGCCCCCGGCGCTCGCCGCGGCCCTCGCCGTCCTTCTCGCGGCGCTCGCCGCCACGGCCTCCGGCGAGGAGCGTGCGACGCTTCTCTGGAAGGGCGAGAGCCATCCCGTCGGCATGCTCGCGGGCCGGGAGTTCGTCGTCTCCGACGCCGCGCGCGCGCTCGGCCTGACCGTCTCGTCCGATCCCGCGACGGGCGTTCTGACGATCTCGGGCGCCGGCCACCAGGTGCTGCTGGGTCCCGGCACGGCGCAGGTCCCGGTCGACAAGCGGATCGTCGCCATTTCGGGGCCCGCGCGGCTGGTCTCGGGCGCCCTCTACGCGCCCGCGGACTTCTTCGAGAAGATCCTCTTCCCGCTCGCGGGGGCCGCCGGCGCGTGGGACGCCGCGAAGAAGACGTGGACGCTCTCGCCCGCCGGTCCGCCTCCCCTGTCGATCGAGGTCGCCGTCGTCCACGTCGAGCCGACGACGCAGGTCGTCCTCCGGCTCTCGGACGCGGCGAAGACGTCGACCGCGCTCTCCGACAAGGGCCTGCAGGTCCGTTTCGCCGACACGAAGATCGACCCGCCCTTTCCCGAAAGGAAGTACGACGACCCGCTCGTCGCCTCGGTGCGGTTCGCGGGCGACCTCGCCTTGATCGACTTCCGGGAGCCGGGCCTCTCGGCGCGCGCCTATCCGCTGACCTCGCCCGATCGCCTCGTCGTCGAGGTCGGGCGCCGGATCGCGCCCCGGCTCCCGGCGCCCGCGGAGTCGGCGGCACCCGCAGCCCCCGCGCCGGTCGGCCCGCAGGTCACGATCGTGATCGACCCCGGCCACGGGGGCACGGAAACCGGGGCGATCGGGCCGGGCGGGCTCCTCGAAAAGGACGCCACGCTCGAGATCGCCAAGAGGATCGTCGCGACGCTGCCGAAGGCGATCGCCTGCCGCACCGTCCTGACCCGGGACTCCGACCTGCTGCTGCCGCTGGACGACCGGACGTCGATCGCGAACCACGAGAAGGCGGACCTCTTCCTCTCGATCCACGCCAACTCGTCGCGCTCGGCCTCGGCCCAGGGCTCCGAGACGTACTACCTCTCGCTCGAGGCCTCGGACAAGCTCGCCCAGGAAGTCGCCAGCCGCGAGAACGCGTCGAACGGCGTCGCCGCGGGCCCCGCGGCCGAGACCGGCAACCCGGACCTCGACTTCGTCCTCTGGGACCTGGCGCAGAGCGCGCACCTCAAGGAGTCGAGCGAGATCGCCGAGGCGATGCAGGTCGAGATGAACGCCGTCACCGACACGCCGAACCGGGGCATCAAGCAGGCGCCGTTCCGCGTCCTCGTCGGGGCGACGATGCCCGCGATCCTGCTCGAGGTCGCGTTCATCTCCAACCCGGCGGAAGAGAAGAGCCTGAAGAGCCCCGAGTTCCAGCAGACCGTGGCCGACGCGGTGGCTCGCGCGGTGGCTCGTTTCTACGGCAAGCGGCTTCCGTCCGCGATCCGTGCGATGCCCCCCGCCGAACCGCCGGCGCCGCGGCCGTCGCCCTCCCCGACCGCCCGGGCTCCCCGCTCGAAGGCCCGATGAGCCGGCGCGCGGCGGCGATCCTGCTCGCGGTCCTCGCCGCCGCCGTCGCGGCCCTGATCCTCGCCAACCGCGGCGATCTCGCGAGCCTTTCCCGGCGGGTGCCCCGGCCGTTCCTGCGCGTCACGCCCGCGCCCGCTCCGATCATCACGCCCGCCCCGGGGGTGACCGCCCCGCCGGCCGTCGAGACCGTCCGCATCACGCTCTACTTCCCGGATCAGAACGGCATGCTTCTCCACGCCGAGGAGCGGGACGTGCCGAAGCCCGGCGGCGCCGCCGCGTTCCTTCAGACGATCTTCGCCGAGCTCCAGAAGGGGCCGACGGCGGAGGGACTGATCGGCGTCATCCCGCCGAAGATGCAGCTCCGCAACGCCTTTCTCCTGCGGGAAGGCGAAGCCGTGCTCGACCTCGCGGTCGACTCGGGCCTGACGTTCGGCTCCGACGAGGAGTTGACGATCGTCGGCGCCCTCGTCGACACGACGCTCCAGAACGTGGCCGAGACGTCCCGTGTGAGAATCCTCGTCAATGGCGAGCCCGCCGAAACCCTGGGAGGCCACGTGGACCTGACCCGGCCGCTTCTCTTCCTGAAGAACATCGTCGCCGCGCCGGAATCGGAGAGCACGGTCACCCCGCCGCCCGAGGCGACGCCGTGAGCCCGGCGACGCCGCGCCCCGACGGCCGCGCGCCGGACAGGCTTCGCCCCGTCACGATCGAGACGGGCGCCGCCCGGCACGCCGAAGGGTCCGCGCTCATTACGCTCGGCGACACGCGCGTCCTCTGCGCGGCCTCGGTCGAGGACCGCGTGCCGCCGTTTCTGAAAGGAAGCGGCAGCGGCTGGGTCACGGCCGAGTACGGCATGCTCCCGCGCGCGACGCACACGCGCTCGGCGCGGGAGGCGGCCCAGGGAAAACAGGGGGGCCGGACGCTCGAGATCCAGCGCCTCATCGGGCGCTCGCTCCGGAGCGTCACGGAGCTGCGCGGCCTCGGCGAGCGCACGATCACGCTCGACTGCGACGTCCTGCAGGCCGACGGCGGGACCCGCTGCGCCGGGATCACGGGAGCCTGCGTCGCCCTCGCGATGGCGCTCGCGAAGCTCTGCCGCGAGCAGAAGATTCCGCGATGGCCGCTGCGCGAGACCGTGGCGGCGGTCTCGGTCGGGATCTGCGCGGGCCAGGCGGTGCTCGACCTCGCCTACGCCGAGGACGCGGAGGCCGACGTCGATTGCAACGTGGTCGGCAACCGCCTCGGGGGCGTTCGTCGAGATCCAGGGCACGGCGGAGCGGCGGCCTTTCAGCGAGGCCCAGCTCCACGAGCTCCTCGCGCTGGCGAAGAAGGGACTCGCGACGCTGCGCGGGATCCAGGACGCGGCGCTGGAGCCGCACCTGCGGGGGATCGAGACGCGCTAGTCGGGGCGGCAAGCAGTAAGCAGTAAGCAGGTCAACGCCGGATGGGGCGTGACCGTTTCCGCCGGGCTCAGAGCATTGGAGACGATGGTCTCGAGCGGGCAGGCCCTCTCATCGGATCTCGCGGCCGAGCGTGAGGCCTGCGGGCGCCAGCGCCCGCGATTCAGGGAACGCGCGCGCCCGGATCGGCGCCCGCGGCGCCCATGCCGGCCGGAGCGTGGCTTCGCGCGTAGTGCGCGCGCAGGAGGTCGCCGCCGAAGTCGTTCTGGAGATCCCGGAAAACGCTGTGCACGTGGTTCGCGTGGTCCTGAGTGTTGTCGTACTCGATCACGAACGTAGGGCCCTGCACGCGGTAGTAGTTTCCCTCACCCGCGCCGGTGCCGCCGGCCCACGCGAAGCGGATGGACTCGATTCCGGCTTTCGCGATCTTCTCGGTCTGCGCGCGCGCGACGTCCTCGGCGAGGTTGCCCGTGTAGAGCCCCACGAGCTCCATGAGCACCTTGCGTTGCGCCTCCGACATCTGCGCGGCGAGCAGCCCCGCCGGGTCCGGCACGGACTTTCTGCTCGGGCCGAAGAGAATGTTCGCCGGCGCCGTTGTCCGAGATGACCGCCGCGGCGCGCTGCCGCGCGTCGAGGCTCGCGAGGAGCCTTCGCGCGACGTCCTCCTCGGACCCCAGGACGCGAAGGCCCGCGTGCGGGCCCGAGGCGACCCGCGCGGGATTGGCGCCGAAGAAGGCCGGCGTTTCCGAGACCACGCGGCCCGAGGCGGACGAGAAGTGGAGCGAGACGTGATGACCCTCGAAGCGCCATGCCCACGGACGGTCGTCCGAGGGAGTGCCGAAGACCGTCAGGTAGTAGCGGTCCGGGTCCCGGATCGAGTCGCCCTCCGTTTCGCGCAGGATGCCCTCGAGGAGAATGACACCCCGGGTCTTCTCGTAGCCCCGCGCCGAAAGGCTCGCGCGGAGCATCTCCATGGCGGCGGCGCGCTCGGACGCATTCAGCTGCCCCAGCGTGACGCCGCGCCGCTCCCCGGGCACGTAGCTCCAGCGCGTGCGCTCCTCGCCTTCGAGCGGCAGAGCGCAGGCCGCCTGATGCGCCGGCCGCAGGAGAGCGAGGAACGCGCGCGCGGCCCGAGTGACGTCGGTGTCGTGGGCCGCGAGCCGCGCGGCCGGGAGGACCACGAGAAAGAGCGCCGCGGCGAGGCGTCTCATGACGCATCCCCGGCGAGCCGGGTGACGATCTGCTTCGGGTTCATGAGCGTCCGGTGCACCGGACACCGGTCGGCGATCTCGAGCATGCGCCGCCTCTGCTCTTCCGACAGGGGTCCCGAGAGCTCGATCTCCCGCTCGATCCGGTCGATCCGGCTGTCGTCCCGCGTCTCGCACTCGGCGCAGTCGGGGGCGTAGACCTTCTGCTGGGTCAGGCGGACCGTGACGCCCGTCAGCGGCCACCCCTTCCGGTCCGCATACATGCGCAGCGTGATCGACGTGCAGGCGCCGAGCGCCGCGAGAAGGAGCGCGTAGGGATCCGGCCCGGAGTCGGTCCCACCCGCCGCGAGGGACTCGTCGGCCGCGAGGACGTGGCCGCCGGTTTCGATCCACTGCGCGTACCGCCCGCCCGCTTCGCGGACGACGACTTCGGTCATGCCCGCCTCCTGCGCGGATCCTATGCCGCGGCGCTTCCGGCGGCGAGGGCGCGGTGATGCAGGAGCACGAGAACGGTGCCGGCGGCGTAGACGAGGAGCGCCAGGTTGGCCTCGCCGCGCGGAGCGTGCACGAGGAACGCGACCGCGAACGTGAGGAGCATCGCGGCCGCCCCGAGACGGAGCGTGCGCGGGACGAGAAACAGCACGGCGCCGACCGCCTCGAGGGAGGCGAGAAGGAGCAGGGCGTGGTTCGGGTGCCCCTGGAGGGCGCGGAACACGGTCCGCACGCTCTCGATCGCGACGACGATTCCCAGCGTCCAGTGAAAGACCGTGAAGGCCCGGTCGATTCGCGCGCGTCATCGGCTCAACCCTCCGCCTTCTCGCGGAGCAGGTGACTGGCGCCCGCGTCGAGGTCGAGCCCGTAGATCTTCTTGAGCTCCGCGATCTTGCGCCGCGTCTCCTCGGAGAACGGCTGCTTGCCGTCGAAGGCGTGAAGGCAGATCCCCTCGAGCAGGTCGCCCAGCGACAGGTCCTTGAGCTCCGCCAGGGCCTTGAGGACCTTGAGGATGCGCTTCTCGAGACGGACCCCCGTCTGCACGCGCTCGACGAGGAGCCGCGCAGCGGGGCGAACCGGATGGCCGCGTTTTGTTACCACGGTACCATTATAGCACGCGCGGGCCGCGCGGCGGGAAGGCTGCCCCGTACAATCGCGCGCCGGAGGTCTCCCGCCATGACGCCACGCGTCGGTTTCATCGGACTCGGAACGATGGGCGCCCCCATGGCGCGCAACCTGGCGAGGGCGGGCTTCCCGCTCACGGTCTTCACGCAAACGCCGGCGAAGGCCGCGGCGCTGGCCTCCGAGCTCGGCGCCGGCGTGCGCGCGGCCGCGAGCGCCGAGGACGTCGGGAGGGCATCCGACGTCGTCGTCTCCTGTCTCCCGGACTCCCCCGAGGTCGAGTCGGTCCACCTCGGCGAGCGCGGCACGGTCCGCGGGGCGGCGGCCGGCGCCGTCGTCGTCGACTGCTCCACGATCGCGGCCGGAGCTGCCCGCTCGATCGGCGCGCGCCTGGCGGAGCGCGGCATCGCGTTCGTCGACGCCCCGGTCTCCGGCGGGCAGAAGGGCGCGATCGAGGGAACGCTGACCTTCTTCGTCGGAGGCGACGCGGCGGCGCTCGAGAAGGCGCGGCCCGCCCTCCAGGCGATGGGCAAGCGCATCACGCACCTGGGGCCGTCGGGCGCAGGCCAGCTCGGGAAGGCGACCAACCAGATCGTCGTCGCCAACACGCTGGTCGCCGTGGCCGAGGGCATGGCCTTCGCGGCGAAGGCCGGCCTTCCGCTGGAATCGCTCCACGCCGCGCTGATGGGCGGGGCCGCCAGCTCCTGGATGCTCGACGTGCTCGGAAAGAAGATGATCGGGCGCGACTTCGCCCCGGCCTTCGCGATCAAGCACCAGCAGAAAGACCTCGCGATCGTGCTCACGACGGCGCGCGGCAACGGCGTGCCGCTGCCGGGCACGGCGCTCGCGCACCAGCTCCTCTCGGCCCTCGAGGCGCAGGGCCGCGGCGAGGACGGCACCCAGGCGCTCCTGACGCTCTACGAGCGCATGGCCGGATCCGGCGTGGCGGGATGAGCTCGCCCTTCTCCGGAGCGCGGGCGCTCCTCTTCGACCTCGAGGGGACGGTCTTCCAGTCCGGCGCGCTCATCCCGGGCGCGGCCGAGGCCCTCGCCGCCGCCGAGCGCCGCGGCATCGCGTGGCGTTTCGTCACGAACGCCACGAGCCGTCCGCGCTCGGTCCTGCTCCGGGAGCTTTCGCAGATGGGGCTCGACGTTCCGGCCGACCGGCTCTTCACCGGACCCTTCGCCGCCCGTTCGCTCCTTCTCGGCCGCGGCTGGACGCGGTGTCACTTCCTGGTCCGCCCGGCGCTCCTCGAGGATTTCGAGGGCATCACGCCGGTCGAGACGGGCGCGGACGCCGTCGTCCTCGGCGACCTCGGGGACGGGATGACGTACGAACGCCTCAACCGCGCGTTCCGCCTGCTCCTCGACGGGGCCGAGCTCGTGACGCTCGCCCGCAACCGCTACTGGCTGGCCGAGAACGGGCTCATGCTCGACTCGGGTCCCTTCGCCGCCGCGCTCGAGCACGCCTCCGGCAAGACCGCGCTTCTCGCCGGCAAGCCCTCGCGCGCGTTCTTCGAGGCCGCGCTCGCCTCGACCGGCGTCGAGCCCTCCGAGGCGGCGGTCGTGGGCGACGACCTCGAATCGGACGTCGGCGGAGCGCAGTCGGCGGGAATGCGGGGAATCCTCGTGCGCACCGGGAAGTACCGCGACGGCGACCTCGGCCGTTCGTCGGTCCGGCCCGACGCCATCCTCGCCTCGCTCGCCGACCTGCCCGCGCTTCTCTGATAATCTCGATTCCGATGGCCGACAAGCCGCGTGACGACGAGGACGACGAGCACGCCGCCCGCGTGCACGAGTCGTTCGATTCGCTCCACGCCCAGGTCGGAAGCCGGATCGACGACGAGGGCCGCGCCGCGATCGAGAAACTGCGCTCGGCGGCCGCCGCGAAGGACGGAGAGGCGCTGCGCGCCGGGTTGAAGGACCTGCGCGACCGCCACGGCTGGCTCTACCGCGAGCTCGCCGCGCACCCGCGGCTCGCCAACCTGCTCGACGACCTGGCGCTGCTCGGTCTGTAGCGGCCGGCCCGGGTCCGGGCTCGCGCGGTCGACCGGGCAGGAAATCACTGTGCATCAATAGATTGGACCCGGTCCCCGCTCAAACAGCGATCACGGCCAGATCCTGAGACCGGCTCCGTGCGTATGCTCCGGCAGTGCCTTCGCGCCGCGACTGGGTCGAGCTGCTCCGCGGGACGTTCTCCGCCGTCGGGCGGGAGGACATCACCGGCCTGTACTCGCGCGAGTGGCGGCTCGCCCAGGAGATGCTGACCGCGGAGGATCAGGCGCGGCCGGCGGCGAAGCCGGGCGGACGGGTGCGGCGGTTCCTTCGCACGACCAACAGCGTCCTCTTCGGTCTCGCGAAACGGCTCGCGCCCGCCCGGCGCGTCGTCTTCCTGGTCGTCCTGCTCTGCCTCGTGATGTCGATGTGCGGGCCGAACTTCCACCGCAGCGACAGTCAGGTCGAGCACGGCGTGCGGCGGACGACGTCCTACACGGTCGACTTCGACAGCACGTTCCTGTTCGCGTCCACGGTGCTCCTCGGCCTGCTGCTCGGCATGGAGCTCGTCGACAAGATCAACTTCCGCGACGAGCTCGAGCTCGCGCGCGACCTCCAGGCGAGCCTGATTCCGAAGGAGATGCCGCAGACCCCGGCCTTCGCGGCCGGCGCCCACAACGAGATCGCCAACACCGTCGGCGGCGACATCTACGACTTCGTGCCGCTGCCGGACGGGCGGCTGGCCGTGCTTTTCGGGGACGCCTCGGGCCACGGAATGGCGGCCGGGCTCGTCATGGCCGTCGCGCACGCGGCGTTTCGCACGCAGCTCGAGGTCGATCCCTCTCCGCCGGCCATGTTCGCAACGCTCAACCGCATCCTCTGCCGCACCGGCAGCCCGCGGGCGTTCTTCTCGTGCGTCTACCTGCTGCTTTCGCCCGACGGCGGGTTCACCGGATCCGTCGCGGGTCACCCGCAGCCGGTCCTCGCCCGCGCCGACGGCAGCCTGCGCGAGCGCCTCGGGAAGGGGTCGTATCCGCTCGGCATCCGGCCGCAGCTTTCCTGGACGGTCGAAACGGGGCGCATCGAGCCCGGCGAAATGCTCTTCCTCCACTCCGACGGGCTCTCCGAAGCGCGCAATGCCGCGGGCGAGGAGTTCGGGGACGCGCGCATCGAGGTCCTGCTCCGGCACGGGGCGGTCCTGCCTCCCCAGGCCCTCGCCGACTCGGTTGCCGTGAGTGCGCGCGCTTTCCGCGGCGCGGTCCTTCCCGACGACGACGTCTCCATCGGCGTCATCCGCCGCCTGGGGTCAGCCCTGAAAGTCTGACACTTCGGTCTAACTTCAAGCGCCGCAGGCTGTCCCGGTCCATCTTTCAGACTTTCAGGGCTGACCCCATTTGAATCTGCGTGGGAGAGACTCACGTATTTGGAATTGCCAGGGTTGGCCGGGGGTTGGGGTCCATGCCGGACTTGCGACGCCCGATCCGGCGGCGCTCGCAAGCGACTGACCGGCAAGGAGAAAAAGGACCCACATGTCCGATACCAGCTCGAAACCGCTTCCGGTCGTTCCCATGCGGAACGCCGTTCTTTTCCCCGGCGTGACCTTCCCGATCTCGGCCGGCCGCGCGGGGACCCTGCGCGCCATCGAGGCGGCCATGGCCTCCACGGATCACCGGGTGTTCGCCGTGGCCCAGCGGAGCGAATCCGAAAGCGTCTCGCCGTCGGACCTCTACACCATCGGGACGATCGCGACGATCGGCTCGGTGCAGCGGGGACTCGGCGGCATCCGTCTCGTCCTCGATGGCAAGGCGCGGGGCATCGCCTTGCGGCTCGCCCCGACCAAGCAGGGCTTCCTCGAGGCGACCGTCCAGGAGGCGAGCGAGATGCTGCCCCTCGACCCGCGCGACGCCGCGTTCGCCGGCCTCCACCGCGAGGCGCGCGAGCGCGCGGCGGAGCTCGGCAAAAAGCTCGGTCTCCCCGACGAGGCCGTCGAGCAGATCCTCGCCGAGGTCGACGAGCCCGGCCGGCTGGCGGACCTCGTCGCCGGGTACCTCGACGTGCCCGTCGCCGCCAAGCAGGTCCTTCTCGAAACGCTCTCGGTCGAAGACCGCCTGCGGCGCGTCCTCGTCCACGTCCAGCGCCAGATCGACGTCTTGTCGGCGCAGGAGGACATCCAGTCGAAGGTCAAGGAAGAGATTGGGAGCCGCCAGCGCGAGATGTATCTGCGCGAGCAGATGAAGGCGATTCAGAAGGAGCTCGGCGAATCCGACGGGTCCTCCGACGAGGGCCTCAAGGAGCTGCGCGCGAAGCTCGACGCGCTCGATCTGCCGGAGGACGCGCGCAAGGAGGTCGACCGCGAGTGGCAGCGCCTGACGCGGATCGGCCGCGAGTCGATGGAATCGCAGGTCATCCGGACCTACCTCGAGACGGTGGCCGAGCTCCCGTGGAGCTCCCGGAGCGACGAGAAGCTCGACGTGCCCGAGGCCGCGCGGATCCTCGACGAGGACCATTTCGGCCTGAAGGACGTCAAGGACCGCATCCTCGAATTCCTGGCCGTTCGTCAGCTGGGCGAGGAGCGCGCGAAGTCGGCCGCCTCGGAGGCGCCCGCTCCGTCGAGCGAAGCCGCGTCCGCCGGAGCGAAGAAGGCGAAGGACGCGTCGCCGCGTTCGAGCAAGGGACGGATCCTGCTCTTCGCCGGGCCTCCGGGCGTCGGCAAGACCTCGATCGCCAAGTCGATCGCCCGCGCGATGGGGCGCAAGTACGTCCGCATCTCGCTCGGCGGGGCGCGCGACGAGGCCGACATCCGCGGCCACCGGCGCACCTACATCGGCGCGATGCCGGGCCGCATCCTGCAGGGGATGAAGCAGGCCGGCTCGAAGAACCCCGTGTTCCTGCTCGACGAGGTCGACAAGCTCGGCGTCTCGTACCAGGGCGATCCGGCGTCTGCGCTTCTCGAAGTCCTCGACCCGGCGCAGAACGACTCGTTCACGGACCACTACCTGGGAGTGCCTTTCGACCTCTCGGAGGTCCTCTTCATCGCCACGGCCAACTTCGTGCAGAACATCCCGGGGCCGCTCCTCGATCGGATGGAAACCGTCAACTTCGCCGGCTACACCGAGGAGGAGAAGCTCCAGATCGCGAAGAGCTATCTCGTCCCGCGCCAGGTCGAGGAAAACGGCCTCGTCGCCGGTCAGCTCGATCTGACCGACGGCGCCATCCTGGAAGTCGTCGCCAGCTACACGCGGGAGTCGGGCGTGCGGCAGCTCGAGCGCGAGCTCGGCAAGCTCGCCCGCAAGGTCGCGCGCCGCGTGGCCGCGCGGGAGATCGAGAAGGCGGAGATCCGGGCCGAGGACGTCCGGCCGCTCCTCGGCCGGCCGCACGTCCACCCCGAGAAGATGGCTCCGGGCGACCAGATCGGGGTCGCGACCGGCATGTACTACACGCCGGCCGGCGGCGACATCATGTTCGTCGAGGCCTCGCTGATGCGCGGCAAGGGCGAGCTCATCCTGACGGGCCAGCTCGGCGACGTCATGAAGGAGTCGGCGCGCGCCGCGTGGACGTTCGCGCGGTCCCACGCGCCGCTGATCGGGATCGACGAGAAGGATTTCGAGCGCGACATCCACATCCACGTGCCGGCGGGAGCGATCCCGAAGGACGGCCCCTCGGCCGGCCTCGCGATGGCCTCGGCCGTCGCCTCCGCACTCTCGCGCCGGGCCGTCCGCAACGACGTGGCGATGACGGGCGAGATCACGCTCTCGGGCCGGGTCCTGCCGATCGGCGGCCTGAAGGAGAAGATCCTCGGCGCCGTCCGCGCGGGCATCCGGACGATCGTGATTCCCCGCGACAACGAGGCGGACCTCGAGGACCTCTCCGAGGCGGTCCGCGCGCAGATCGAGGTTCTCCCGGTCACGTCCCTGTCCGAGGCGCTCGCGGTCACGCTGCGCGACGCATCGTTGGAGAACGGCCGGCTGACCTATGCCGCGGCCTCCGAGTCGGGCTCCGGCCACACCACGCCTCAGTAACCCCGTTCGATTCCGGGGGCGGCACGGGCCGCCCCCGTTTCATTTCCTCCGCGAGGAGGCACGGACGCCGGTTCCGTCTCCGTGAGACGGACGCGGGCCCCCGGAACGGGCTAAAACGCCCGGGCGTACTGAATGCTCGGGTCGTTGGTGACGTTGTCGGTCGTCGCGCCGTAGACGATCGATCCCGCGCCGGAAACGCGGACGCGGATGGATCCACTGGGCGGGAGGGCGATGCCGAGCATCGCGCCCGCTTCCTGCTGCAGGAAGCTCGAGGGCCCCACCGACTTCGACGCGTTACCGACGACGTTGCCCAGCGCGTCGAACACGGTGAACTGCAGGGTCGACGTCGAAGCGAGAGTCCGGATGCCGATGTTGAATCGGAAGCGCTCCAGGTCGGCGGGCAGAACGAGGTACCCGGTCTGCGCATTGGTGATCACCAGGCCCCCGGGACCGACGTCGCTGACTTTGACCGATTCCTCGGTGAAGCCCGACGTGCCGGCCTGCTCGGCGTCGTTGAAGACCCGCGAGACGATGATTGCGGGCGACGCCGACGCGGAGGGCAGCATGATGTCGAGGGTGCCCAGTCCCGACAGGCCCATCGCGGGAAGGACGTCGCCCCACTGGATCGTCTGCTGAGGCCCCACCGTAAAGTCCATGCTCGGATCGGTCGGCGAACCCGGTGTTCCCGACGCGTGAAAGACGAACCGGCCCGGGATCGGGCTCGGCGAGGGATTGAACACCTGGATCGCCGTCTTGAAGAAGGACCCGGCGGCGCCCGCCGTCGAACCGACGACGGGAAGGATCCGCGAAAGCGGCAAGTAGCCGAAGCTGGCCTCGTCCGCCGCGTCCAGCGTCTGCGCGAACCCGGGCACCGCGACGGCGAAGGCAAGAGACACGAACAGCCATACGAATCGACGCATGAAGACCCCTCCTCGATGATGTATGAAACAGGGAGGTTACCGCCACGGAGGTGCGGGGAACGCGTGTGCCAGATCACGCGGAGCCTGAACCTCGTGCGCCCGGGATACGTAGGACCTCGCAGAACGAAAGAGGAGGACTCGTGAAGAAAGCGGGCGTGGCGATACCGACTGTCGCGACGGCATCGATCCTGACGATCCTGACGCTGGCGTGCGGCACGACCGCGCCGGCCACGCCGCCCCCTTCGGCCGCGCTGCCGCCCGCCGCCGCGGCGCCGAAAGAGACGCCGCCGCCAGTGGCTGAAACACCCGCGCCCGCTCCGCCGGAACCCTTCCGGGGCATCGACCCCGCCGACCTCGACCGGTCCGTCCCGGCCTGCGTCGACCTCAACCAGTTCCGCAACGGCGGCTGGCTCGCCTCCCATCCGATCCCGCCGGACCAGTCCTACTGGGGGTCCGTCAGCATCCTCTTCGAGCAGAACCGCGACCGGCTCCGCGGCATCCTCGAGAAAGCCGCCGAGAACCCGGCCGCCGAAGGTTCGGAGGAGCGCAAGATCGGCGATTTCTGGGCGAGCTGCATGGACGAGGCCGCGATCGAAGCGGCCGGCGCGGCGCCGATCCAGCCGGAGCTTTCGCGGATCGACCGGATCGCCACGCCCGCCGATCTCCAGGCCGAGATCGGGCGACTCCAGGCCCTCGGCGCCAACGCGGTTTTTCAGTTCACGGCGGAGCAGGACCGCCGGGCCTCGACCGAGGTCATCGCGTTCGTGGGGCAGGGAGGCCTCGGCCTGCCCGAGCGCGATTACTACCTGAAGGCGGACGACGCGGCGAAGGCGCTGCGCGAGAAATACCTGGCGCACGTCGCCCGCATGTTCGAGCTGCTCGGCGACGACCCCGCCCGGGCCTCCGCCAACGCGAAGACCGTGATGACGATCGAGACCCGCCTCGCCGAGGCCTCGATGACGCGGGTCGAGCAGCGGGACTCGGAAAAGACGTACAACCGGATGGACCTCACGCGCCTGGCCGCGCTGACGCCGAACTTCTCCTGGAGCGCCTACTTCCGGCAGGCGGGAGTCACGCCCGCGGCGGTCAACGTCGCGCAGCCCGGGTTCTTCGAGGCCGTCAGCAAGGAAATGCGGGCGACGCCGATCGCCCGGTGGAAGACGTACCTGCGCTGGACGGCCGTCAACGCGGCGGCGCCGAGCCTCTCGAAGGCCTTCGTCGACGCCGACTTCGACTTTTTCGGCAAGACGCTCGAGGGCACGCCCGAGAACGAGCCGCGCTGGAAGCGCTGCGTCGTCGCGACCGACGCCGCGCTCGGCCAGGCGCTCGGCAAGTCGTACGTCCGCGACTACTTCCCGCCCGAGGCCAAGGCCGCCGCCGACGCGATGGTCCGGAACCTGATCGACGCGCTTCGCGACGACCTGGCGACGCTTCCCTGGATGGGCGAGGCCACGCGGCAGAAGGCGATCGCCAAGCTCGCGACTTTCCGGCCCAAGATCGGCTACCCCGACGTCTGGCGCGACTATTCCTCGCTCACGATCGACCGCGGGCCGTACGTCCTGAACGTCGAGCGCGCCCGCGAATACGAGTTTCACCGCCTCCTCTCCAAGATCGGCCGGCCGGTCGACCGCGAGGACTGGCAGATGACTCCCCCCGAGCTCAACGCCTACTACGACGCCCAGCTCAACGAGATCGTGTTCCCGGCGGGGATCCTGCAGCCGCCGCTCTTCGATCCGAAAGCCGACGACGCCGTCAACTACGGCGCGATGGGGAGCGTCATCGGCCACGAGCTGACGCACGGCTTCGACGACGAGGGGCGCAAGTTCGACGCCGCCGGGAACCTGACCGACTGGTGGACGCCCGAGGACGCGACGAACTACGAGGCGCGGGCCCGGTGCGTCGAGACCCAGTTCGACGCGTACGAGTTCGAGGGCCAGCACGTCAACGGCAAGCTCGTCCTCGGCGAATCGATCGCCGACCTCGGCGGCCTCGCCATCGCGTACCGCGCCTACCGGGGGACACTCGCCGGCCGCGCCGAGCCCGCGCCGATCGAAGGCTTCTCGGCCGACCAGCGCTTCTACCTCGGGTGGGCTCGCGTCTGGGGCGACAACGTGCGGCCGGAGTTCGCGAAGCTCCTGATGAACACCAACCCCCACCCGCTGCCGCAGTTCCGGGCGATCGGGGCGCCGTCGAACCTCGCCTCCTTCGCCGCCGCGTTTTCATGCAAGGCGGGCGACCCGATGGTGCGCACGCAAGTCTGCCAGATTTGGTAAATCGTCGCGGGCGCGCGCTGCACGTCCGTTCGTCTGTACTTCGACGGCGGGGCCGAGCATAGACTTCGCCGCAATGAGCTATCCGCACGTCGGCGAGGAGGAGCTCGACGGGGAGGGACTCGAGCTCCCGATTCGATTTGGCCGGGGGCTGCCCGGACAGAAGCCGGGCATCGACGTGGACGAGCTCGCGAGCATGCCCTCCCCGGCGGTGCGCGTGCCGATCACGTGCATCGACTACTCGGTCCGGATCGCGTGGAGATGCGGCGCGTCACGGACTTCGAGGACTTCATCCGCAGCCGCCGCGAGCCGTGGGTCCGCGTGCGCTGGATCAACGTCGACGGACTGAACGATCCGGGCGCGATCCGCGCCCTCGCCGTCAAGTACGGTCTCCACCCGCTGGCGATCGAGGACGTGATGCAGACCGGCCAGCGGCCGAAGCTCGACCCGTACCCGGCGGAAGGCGAGCGACCGCCGCACCTCTTCCTGATCGTGCGCATGCTGCAGCACGCGCAGGAGCGCCTCGAGAGCGAGCAGATCAGCATTTTTCTCGAGCGCGGGCTCGTCATCACGATCCAGGAGTCGCCCGGCGACATCTGGGACCCGATCCGCGCGCGCATCGAGAAGCCGGGCTCGCGCCTGCGCGAGCTCGACGCGAGCTATCTCGCGTATGCGCTGATCGACGCGATCGTCGACCACTGCTTCCCGGTGCTGGAGCACTACGGGGACCGCCTCGAGGAGCTCGAAGACCTGGTGCTCGAGCATCCGACCCGAGAGACGATCCACGACATCCACGCGGTCAAGAGGGAGCTGCTCCTGCTGCGGCGCGCGATGTGGCCGATGCGCGAGGTCGTCAACGAGATGCAGCGCGAGCCGCACGAGTGCATGAGCGAGACGACGCGGACTTACCTGCGCGACGTCTACGACCACGTCATCCAGATCATGGACATCATCGAGACCTACCGCGAGGTGGGCTCGAGCCTGACCGAGACCTACATGACGTCCATTTCCAACCGCATGACCGAGGTCATGAAGGTGCTGACCATCATCGGGACGATCTTCATCCCGCTGACGTTTCTCGCCGGCGTCTACGGCATGAACATGCACATCCCGGAGAACCAGTGGATGGGCTCCTACCCGATCTTCTGGGCGGTGTGCGTCGCCGTCGCCGGCGGCATGCTGATGTGGTTTCGAAAGCGGGGCTGGCTGTGAAGGGCCCGTTCGGCGGGCTCGCGCTGGCGATTCTCGCCGGCGGAGTCGCCGCGGCCGCGGACGATCCCGGCCGTTGGACGCCCCTCGAGACCCTCAAGTACCGGCCGGTCTCCGACGTCCGGGTCTCTCCGGACGGCCGGCGGGCCGCCTACGTCGTGCGGGAGTCGGTGATGGAGCCGGACCGCAGCGAGTACCGCACGCAGATCTGGCTCGCGACGACCGACGGGCGCGAGTCCTGGCCGGCCACGTTCGGCGAGTCGTCTGCGACGCAGCCGCGCTGGTCGCCCGACGGGAAGGGGATCGCGTTTCTCTCCAAGCGCGGCGAGAAGACCGTCAACGTCTGGCTCCTCCCCGCCGCGGGCGGCGAGGCCTCGCGCCTGACCGACGCCCCGGCCGACGTGAAGGAGGCCGCCTGGTCGCCCGACGGACGGTGGGTCGCGTACGTCGCCTCCGACGGGCCCGACCCGGGCCGCGAGCGGCGCGAGAAGGAGAAGGACGACGCCCGGGTGGTCGGCGACGACGACCGGCCGGGTCGGCTCTGGCTCGTTCGGGTGGCGGCCGACGCGGCGGGCCGGCGCGAGGCCCGCAAGCTTCTCGCGGCGGGATTCTCGGTGGGGAGCGTTCAGCCGGGCGGGCCGGACGCGATCGACTGGTCACCCGACGGAAAGACCATCGCCGTTTCGCACACGGCGCGGCCCGTCGCCGACGACTGGCCGACCGCCAGCATTTCCTTAGTCGACGTCGCCACCGGGACGGTGCGGCCTTTCGCCGCGACGGGCGCGGCCGAGACTTCTCCGCGCTTCTCGCCGGACGGCCGCACGCTCGCGTACATCGTGACCGAAGACCCGCCCCGCTGGCCGCACCGCGAGAACATCCGGCTCGCTCCGCTCGACGGCTGGTCCCGCGCGCACGCTGCCGGCCTCGCCCGACGAGTCGCCGGACATCGCCGGGTGGTCCGCCGACGGCCGGACGATCTATTTCACCGAGGCGAAGGGAGTTTCCGAGCTCGTCTACGCGCAGGACGTCGCGACCGGCGCGCTGCGCGCGCTGACGCCCGCGGGGGCGGTATCCAACGCCGCGAGCGTCGACCCCCGCGGAGCCTGGATCGGGTTCGTCCGCCAGACCCCGACGGACCCGACCGAGGCCTGGGCGAGCCCGCTCGCGGCGTTCAAGCCGGTTCGGCTCTCGAGCGTCAACGCCGCGATGCCGAAGCACCCGTTCGGGGAGACCCGCGCCATCACGTGGACAGGGGACGGAGGCCGGACGATCGAGGGCCTCCTGACGCTGCCGGTCGGGTACGTTCCGGGAAGCGCTATCCGCTCCTCCTCGTGATCCACGGCGGGCCCGCCGGCGTCTTCCAGCTCGCCTACACCGCGGGGCCGAGCCCGTACTCCACCGCGGCTCTTCGCGGCCGAGGGCTACGCGGTGCTGCGCGCGAACCCGCGGGGCTCGTCCGGCTACGGGACGGCGTTTCGGCGCGCCAACGAGAAGGACTGGGGCGGCGGCGACTATCGCGACCTCATGGCGGGGGTCGACGCCGTCGTCGCCATGGGAGTCGCGGACCCCGACCGGCTCGGCGTCATGGGCTGGAGCTACGGCGGGTTCATGACCTCGTGGATCGTGACGCAGACCGACCGCTTCAAGGCCGCATCGATCGGCGCCCCGGTGACCGATCTCGTGTCGTTCACCGGCACCGCGGACATTCCGTCGTTCATCCCCGATTACTTCGGCGGAGAGCTCTGGGAGCCGAAGCTGGCCGAGACGTACTGGACCCACTCGCCGATGGCCTACGTCGGCCGGGTCAAGACGCCGTCGCTCATCCAGCAGGGCGAGTCCGACGTGCGGGTTCCCATCTCGCAGGGCTACGAGTTCTACAACGCGTTGAAACGGCGGGGCATCCCGACGCAGATGGTCACCTATCCCCGCCAGCCCCACGGCGTGCGCGAGCCCCGGCTCGTCCGCGATCTGGCCGAGCGCAACCTCGCCTGGATGGCGCAGTGGCTCGGGACCCGGGGCCGCGCCGGCCCCCTCGAACCCGCCGGCCCCGTGACATAATCCGCGGTTCTCCGGGGCCTGCCCGGCATCAATAGAAAAGCGAAGGACCGTCATGAAACGCATTGGAATTCTCTTCGGCCAGGAGCGCTCGTTTCCCCTCGCGCTCGTGGAGCGCATCAACCGCGAGGGCAAGGACGTGGTCGCCGAGCCCGTCCTCGTCGGGGGGATCAGCCTCGACAGCCCGCGCCGCTACGACCTGATCCTCGACCGGATCAGCCAGGACATCCCGTTCTACCGGGCCATCCTCAAGAAGGCCGTCGCCGACGGCACGATCGTGGTCAACAACCCCTTCTGGTGGACGGCCGACGACAAGTTTTTCAACAACGTTCTGGCGCGCCGCCTCGGGGTCGCCGTGCCGAAGACGGTGATCCTGCCCTCCAACCAGCATCCGCCCGACACGACCGCGGAGTCGATGTCGAACCTCGTCTTCCCGCTCGAGTGGGACGAGATGTTCCAGTACATCGGTTTCCCGGCGTACTTCAAGCCCTACTCCGGCGGCGGCTGGAAGAGCGTCTACCGGGTCGAGAACCCGCAGGAGTTCTTCGCGGCCTACCAGGAGACGGGCCAGACCGTCATGACGCTCCAGGAGGAGATCGTCTTCGACGAGTACTACCGGTGCTACGCGATCGGCCGGAAGCACGTCCACATCATGCGGTACGACCCGCGGCGGCCCCACCACGAGCGCTACGTGAAGGGCGGCGCGCCGATCGACCCGGCGATGCTCGAGCGCGTTCGCATCGACTCGCTCAAGCTGATGAACGCTCTGGGCTACGACTTCTGCACGCTCGAGTTCGCGGTGCGCGACGGGATCCCGTATGCGATCGACTTCCTCAACCCGGCGCCCGACGCGGCCGTCGAATCCGTCGGCCCGGAGAATTTCGAGTGGGTCATCGAGCACGCGACCCAATGGCTCCTCGAGCGCGTGCAGCAGCCGGCCGACCCCCTGACCGACTATCGCTGGCAGCGGTTCCTCGACGGCGACGACACGGTCAAGCCGCCGAAGAAGTCGAACGGCCGGACAAAGAAAACCGACTCCCCCCGCGCGCCCGGCTCGACGCCGCGCGGCCCGCGCCGCGAGGCCTGATCGACGGCATGGAAGCCCCGGCCTTCACGCTCGGCGTCGAGGAGGAGTTCCAGATCCTGGACCCCGAGACGCGGGAGCTGCGCTCCCACGTCCAGGAGATCCTCGACGAGGGCAAGCTGGTCCTCAAGGAGCGCGTGAAGCCCGAGATGCACCAGTCGGTCATCGAGATCGGGACGGGCATCTGCAAGAACATCGCCGAGGTCCGCCAGGACGTCGGCGAGATGCGCACGGAGATCATCCGCCTCGCCATAAAGAACGGCATGCGCGTCGCGTCGGCCGGAACGCATCCCTTTTCCAACTGGGCCGACCAGAAGATCTTCCCGGATCCCCGCTACGACAAGGTCGTCGAGGAAATGCAGCAGCTCGCGCGGGCCAACCTGATCTTCGGCCTGCACGTCCACGTCGGGATCAAGGACCGGTCGCTCGCGTTCCAGATCATGAACGAGGCGCTGTACTTCCTGCCCCACCTGCTGGCGCTCTCGACGAACTCGCCCTTCTGGCTGGGGCGCAACACGGGGTTGAAGAGCTATCGCACCAAGGTCTTCGACCGGTTCCCGCGCACGAGCATGCCGGAGTACTTCGAGACGCCGGCGGAGTTCGACGAATTCGTCCGCATCCTCGTCAAGACCAATTCGATCGACAACGGCAAGAAGATCTGGTGGGACGTCCGCCCGCACCCGTTCTTCGAGACGATCGAGTTCCGCGTGTGCGACGTGCCGATGCGGCTCGACGAGACCGTAACGCTCGCCGCGCTCTTCCAGGCGATTTGCGTCAAGCTCTACAAGCTGCGCCTGCAGAACCTGGGCTTCCGACGCTACCGGCGCGCCTTGATCCTCGAGAACAAGTGGCGCGCCAGCCGGTACGGCATCGCGGGCAAACTGATCGATTTCGGCAAAGAGGTCGAAGTCCCCTTCCCGGACCTCATCGCCGAGATGCTCGAGTTCCTCGACGACGTCGTCGACGAGCTTGGGACTCGCCGCGAGGTCTTCGACGGAGTAAACTGGATTCTCAAGAATGGATCGGGCGCCGACCGGCAGCTTCGGGTTTACGAGGCCTCCGGCGGCGACCTCAAGAAAGTCGTCGATTACATCTGCGAGGAGACGACCCACGGCCTTCCCGTCGGGGCCCCGGTCAACCAGGCGGCGTCCCGCTGACGCCGGTCCGACCTTCGCGCCAGGAGAGCGAGCTCACGATGTCGCATGAGACGGGAACCCTGACTGCCTACGCCGAGGACCTGATCCCCGGCGCCCGCAACGCCATCCGGACGTGCCTCCGGGTCCTGCCGACCGAGCATGTCGCGATCGTCACCGATCGGGAAACCGAGGACATCGCCGCGAGCCTCGCCGACCAGGTGCGCGAGGTCGGAGCGCCGAGCGAGACCCACATCATGGAGGACTACGGCCCGCGGCCCATGCTCGAGCTCCCGGCCTCGATCCGGGCGGCCCTCGAGCGCGCCGACGTGTCGATCTACGCCGGCCAGCCCAAACAGGGCGAGCTCGCGTTCCGCCGCGCGCTGACGCAGATCATCGACCGCCGCCAGATCCGCCACGCCCACATGGTCTCGATCTCGCACCGCATCATGACCGAGGCGATGCGCGCCAACTTCGACGAGGTCGACGCGATCTCCTGCCGCGTCCTCGAGCGCGCGAAAAAGGCGACGAAGATCGTGGCGACCTCGCCGGCGGGCTCCCGCCTCGAGGCGACCTTCGATCCGACGATCAAGTGGCTCAAGACTTCCGGAATCATCTCGACCGCCAAGTGGGGCAACCTCCCGGGCGGCGAGGTCCTGACGGCTCCGGCGCGCGTCGACGGCATCTACGTCGCCGATGGCGTCGTGGGCGACTATCTCTGCGCCCGCTACGGCGATCTGCAGAACAACCCTCTCGCGGTCACGATCGAGAACAGCCGCATCGTCGACATCGAGTGCGACGTCGCGGCCCTCGTCGACGACTTCCGGGCGTACACCGCGACCGACGAAAACTCCAACCGGGTCGGCGAATTCGCCATCGGCACCAACATCGCCGTCCAGGACGTCATCGGCAACATCCTCCAGGACGAGAAGCTCCCGACGCTCCACGTCGCCTTCGGCCATCCCTACGCCGAGCACACCGGCGCGAAGTGGAAGAGCACGACCCACATCGACATCGTCGGCCGCCACTTCGACATCTGGTTCGACGGGGACCAGATCATGAACGCCGGGCGGTTTCTGATCTAAGCCGTCGGGGTGGCGAGAGGCTCGTCAGCCTTTCCGGGAGGTGCGCGTCGTTCCCGGGAGTCAGGCCGGAAACAATCGTTTCCGGGCCGATGCGCACCTCGTCCCCGTCGGAGAGCGGGCATTCGGTAGACTGCGCCGCGATGATCCCGGAGCTACGCCGCGCCTACAACGCGGCCTACACCGACGCGAGGCACCGCGAGTACGCCCGGCGGCTCGCGGAGCGCGGGGGAACGGAGATCCCGTTTCGCCTGGCCGAGACGCCGGTCTTCCTGCCGCCGGAGCTCCGCGACCAGATGGTCGAGGCGTCGCTCGAGATCTTCCGCCAGCTCTCGACGCCGGCGGCGCTCTACCGGTCGCTCGCCGCCGTGCCGCAGGCGCTCGACGTCCCGGGCTGCGACGAGCTTCCGGTCTTCGCCGTCACCGACTTCGCGGTCACGCGCGACGCCGGCGGGCGGCTCGCCCCGAAGTTGATCGAGCTCCAGGCCTTCCCGACGCTCTACGCCTTCCAGGTCGCGCAGTGCGAGGAGCTCGCACGCATGTGTCCCGGCGGCGAGAGGCTCGACTGGTACCTCTCGGGGCTCGACACCGCGTCCTACAAGCGCGTCGTCGGCGAGGCGATCCTCTCGGGGCTGCCTCCCGAAGAGGTCGTGCTCCTCGATCTCGATCCGCCGCACCAGAAGACCGCCATCGACTTCGCGTTCACCGAGCAGTTCTGGGGCGTGAAGGCGCTCGACCCCTCCGAGATCGAGAAGCGCGGTCGAGAGCTCTGGTACCGCCGCGACGGCAAACCGACGCGCATCCGCCGGATCTACAACCGCCTCATCTTCGACGAGCTCGAGGCGAGCGGCGCGAAGCTCCCCTTCGACCTGACCTCCCGCCTCGACGTCTCCTGGGCGGGGCATCCCAACTGGTACTTCCGGTGGAGCAAGCACTGCCTGCCCGAGCTCCGTCACCCGACCGTTCCCGAGTCGTTCTTCCTCTCGGACCTGCCGGCCGTGCCGAAGGACCTCGAAAACTGGGTCTTGAAGCCCCTCTTCTCCTTCGCCGGCTCCGGCGTCAAGGTCGAGGTGACTCCGGAAGACGTCGCGGCCGTTCCGGCGGACCAGCGCGCCCACACGCTGCTGATGCGCAAGATCGAGTACGCGCCCGCGATCGAGACGACCGACGGCCAACCTTCGAAGGTCGAGGTGCGGGTCATGTTCGTCTGGCGGGAGGGCGCTCCCCTGCCCGTCACGACCCTCGCCCGCCTCTCGCAGGGCAAGATGATGGGCGTCAACTACAACAAGGACAAGACCTGGGTGGGATCGTCGGGGAGCCTCTGGCCGAAGACGTAGGTTTCCGCTCCCGAATGGCCTTGACCGCGCCCTACGGCACGTAGCTCCGGATCTGCTGCTTCCACCACGGCCAGTCGTGGCCGAAGGGCGACTTCCAGACGCTGCCGCGGTGATGAATCCCTTTCGCGTCGAGCATGCCGAGCATCGTCGTCGTGCCGGAGAGGATGTTGTCGGTCTCGCCGGTCACGATGCAGATGTCCACCGACGAAAGGCGCCTCACCCATTCGCCGTCCATGTTCGGCACGTTCGCCGTCGGGCAGTGGAAGTAGCACAGCTCGTCCCAGTAGCCATCGAGGAAGTTGTGGATGTCGTACTTGCCCGAGAAGGCCACGATCTTGTCGACGAGGTCGGGATGGCGGAGGCCGAAATTCGCGGCATGGTAGGCGCCGAACGAGGCGCCAAGGGTCGCCATGCGGCCGGCGTGGCGGCCCCTGGCCCGCGCGAACGGAACGATCTCGTTGGCGATGTAGGCGTCGTACTGGTCGTGACGCCGGATCCTCTCGGCGGGATGTTTCTGCGTCGCGTAGAAGCTCTCGTCGTCGACGCTGTCGATGCAGCAGATCTGGATCGCGCCCCGGTCGACGAGGTCGGAGACCGCGCCCACCAGACCGAAGTCCTCGTTTTGATAGAACTTTCCCTTCGACGTCGGAAACCAGATCATCGGCTCCCCGCCGTGGCCGAACCAGAGAAGCTCCATCCGGCGCCCCAGCGTGGGCGAGTCCCAGGCGATGTATTCGCGCTCCATCGTTCTCCTCTCGGAATGCGGGCGGATGATCGCACGTTTTTCGGCCGCCGCACGGGAACAGGCCGCGAATGCAAAATCGCCGCGCCGGTCTCGAGGAGGCCCGGCGCGGCGCGTCGAGATCAGTCCGCGGGGGTGTAGGCCAGCCACATGGCGCTGGCGCCTCGCTGGATCTCGACCTTGAAGCCCGAGGCCTGAATGTCGAAGACGCGGCACGGGATCTGATCGTCGGAGATCCGGGTCCTGTACGTGCACTGGATGTTGCTGTTGCCCCGGATCGCGAAATGCTCACGGCCACCACGCACTTCGCCCAGTTCGGCGAGCGGGGCTCGGTCGCGTCGCTCTCGCAATCCACGACACCGACCGTGATCGGGCAGGCGCAGGTCCCTGGCTCGCCCCGGGGGCCCGGCGGACCCTGCAACCCCGGCGGCCCGTTGAGACCCGGCGGGCCGGAAGGCCCCGGCGCTCCCGTCGGACCGATCGCACCCTGCGATCCCGGGGCGCCCGGCGCGCCGGCCGGACCTTGAGGACCCGCGGGCCCCTGGGATCACTGGCACTTCATGATCCGCGAGGGACGGCCCTTCCCCAGTGCGAAGGTGCCGATCTTCCGGGCCTTCGTCGTCCGCTCGACGGTCAGCGTCATCGCGTCCTGCTCGACGCGGCCCGAGAAGCGCGCCGGCTCGCCTTGCTCGCCCTCCCGAACCGGACCCGGGCCCTCCCGGACGAAAACCCCGGCGACGTCGAAGCGGCCCTCCTCGTCGACGAGGATTGGCGTTTCGACCAGCCCGTGGGCGCAGGCAAGCTCGAGGCGCGCTCCCTTTTCCGTCACCGAAAGGCTGACCTGGTCCCCGCCCCAGTCGCCCGCCGGGAGGGGCTTTCCGCGATCGGCGGCCGAGCCGATCAACGGCAACAGAAACGAAGCAACGATCGCAACCGGCCGGAAAACCATCTGTCGAATCTACGGCTCGCGTCCGGCAGGATCAAGCGGAGCGCTCTTCCGGGGAATGGGATAATCCGCCCATCGGGGCGTAGCGCAGCGGTAGCGTATCTGCTTTGGGAGCAGATGGTCGCCGGTTCGATCCCGGCCGCCCCGACCAATTCTTCATTTGCCTCAGGACTCCGCTCGCCAATTGAGCATGGATCGAACCGGCGACCATGGGGGGCCGGGGGGGCGCGCAGCGCCCCCCTCTCAAAGACGCCGCCGCGGACGTGCCAAAACGGAGCGAGGCGCGGCCGGTTCGATCCCGGCCGCCCCGACCATGTTTTCAGTTACTTAGCTCGGACGATCTTCCGGGGTCTGCCCGTCGGTGCACTCACGGTGCACTCCTTTTCGGAACTTGTTGCGCAACATCCTCCCGCCCGATTCTGCGGACCATTCCGGCTCCTTGGCGTGACACCGTCTTCCCGTTCGGGACAGAGTGGTCGGAGCTTCAAATCCTCTCGCCCCGGCCAGTCTCTTGATCGGAGTGTCATCGGGCCGCGGACTAGAATGCATGGCGCGTTCTTCCGATGACGCTCTCTGTCGGTACCAAGCTTGGTCCGTACGAGATCCTGTCCCCTCTCGGCGCGGGCGGGATGGGAGAGGTCTACCGGGCGCGAGACGAGCGGCTGAAGCGCGACGTCGCGATCAAAGTCCTGCCCAGCGACGTTGCGCAGGATCCCGATCGGCTTCGCCGCTTCGAGCACGAGGCGCAGGCGGCAGGCGCTTTGAACCATCCCAACATCACCTCCGTCTATGACATCGGCCATCACGAGGGCGCGCCCTATATCGTCCAAGAACTTCTCAAAGGAGAGACCCTGCGCGAGAGGCTTGCAGACGGGTCGCTGCCGGTTCGCACGGCAACCGACTACGGTCTCCAGATCGCGCGGGGCCTCGCTGCGGCTCACGACCTAGGAATTGTTCATCGTGATCTGAAGCCTGAGAATCTGTTCCTCACGAAGGATGAGCGCGTCAAGATTCTCGACTTTGGTCTCGCCAAGCAGACGCCCCAGGAGGAAGGTGCCGCGACGACGAATCTGAGCACCGCCACCGCGGGAACGGAGCCCGGCGTCGTGCTTGGCACGCTCGGCTACATGTCGCCCGAGCAGGTGCGTGGAAGACTCGCCGACGCCCGCTCCGATATCTTCTCCTTCGGCGCGATTCTGTACGAGATGCTCTCCGGCAAGCGCGCGTTTCACGGCCACTCGGCCGCCGACACGATGTCAGCGATCCTGAACGAAGACCCGCCAGATCTTGCAGCTTCGAACAGCGTCTCGCCCGGACTCCAACGGGTCGTACGACACTGTATCGAGAAGAATCCCGAGCGGCGCTTCCAGTCGGCGCGCGACCTCGCCTTTATCCTGGAGAGCCTTTCCCAGGACGCTGGGGGTGCAGATGCCAGCCGACCGGGGATTGGAAGTGCGCGGGACCATGAGCTCTACCGCCGTCTCACATTTCGGCGCGGGGAGGTCATCTCGGCCAGATTCTCGCCGGATTCCCAGACGATCGTTTTCACCGCACGCTGGGAAGGCGCTGCACGCGAAACGTATGCGATGCGCCTCGACAGTCCAGAGGCGCGTTCGCTAGGGCTTCCCGATGCGGTGCTGTGTGCGATCTCCCCGGCGGGCGAAATGGCGATCCTGCTGAAGGCCGGCCGGAGTGTCCGAGGGCTTCCCAAAGGAGTACTTGCCCGCGTTCCCCTCGCTGGCGGAGCCGTCAGGGAGCTCCTCGAAGATTCGCACTGGGCCGACTGGTTGCCGTTTGGAAGCGACCTTGCGGTGGTGCGCGCGGTCAACGGACAGACGCGGCTGGAATTTCCCGTCGGCAGCGTGGTTTACGAGCCCGCCTTCTGGATCGGCTTTCCGCGGGTCTCGCCAGGGGGCGATCTCCTAGCCTTCATTGACTACGTACGCTTTGGCCAGATCAGCGGTTCTGTGGTCCTTATCGATCGTCGAGGGCGAGTCGAACGCCTAACCGGAGTGTGGGGAGAGGCCCGCGGACTGGCTTGGTCGCCGACGGGCGACGAAGTCTGGTTCACGGCCTCGAACACCGGAGCCTCCCTGGCGCTCCACGCCGTCGACCTCCAAAAGCGCGAACGCCTCGCGCGGCAAGTCCCGGGCGGGCTCCAACTGCACGACATCTCAAGCTCTGGAGGTGTTCTCCTCAGTCATGAGGTCACGCGCCACGGGATTCTCGGACGAGTCGCTGGTCAGCAGCGCGAGCGCGAACTCTCCTGGTTCGATTACGCGAGCGGTCCGCATCTCTCCGCTGACGGTACCGCCGTCCTCTTCAGCGAAGAAGGGGAGGGGGCAGGCCCCCTTCTTTCGACTTATCTTCGCCCGACGGACGGCTCACCGGCCATACGGCTCGGGGACGGCGAGGCTCTGGCACTTTCGCCAGATGGGAAGTGGGCTCTGTCGATGCCAGTTTCGCTTGACAGGCTCCTCCTCATCCCGACGGGCACCGGACAGACGCGGGAGCTCGTCCACAAGGGTCTCACTCATCATGCGATCGGCTCGTGGTTTTCCGATAGCAAGCGAATATTGTTTGCAGCGAATCAGGATGGACGGCGTCCACGCTCTTATGTCCAGGGAATCGACGAGTCCGATCCCCGGCCGGTCACCCCCGAGGGCACTATCGGCCATGCGGTCTCGCCAGACGGCCGGTACGTCTTGACAGGGGTGCCCGAACCCGAGCTGTACCCGATCGAAGGGGGGGACCATTGCCGATTCCGGGTATTCTCCCCGAGGACACCCCTATTCGATGGAACGAGGATGGCAGTTCCATCTTCGTTCGTTCCGGGTTCTTGCCGGCGACGGTCTCGCGGATTGAAATGGCAACCGGCATTCGCGAACGCATTCTGGAACTGATGCCCGCGGATCACGCGGATGTCGTCTACATCGGCACAATCTCCCTTACCCCGGATTCTCGTTCTTACGCCTACTCTTATACGTGGAGGCGCTCCGACCTCTACATTTCTAAAGGGTTGGCTTGACGCTCGCCGCCAGCGCGAAGCTCGGACTTGAGAACTCGGTTCCCAGGATTCTGCGACCATAGCCGATGGTCACCCCCCCAAGCCGTACCAAGAAGCGACTTGAAACCAATAACTTGGCAGCGTTGACCCTCATCACCTGGCAGGACGGTGCACTCTCGGCGCACTCCCTGCTATGCGCGGCGCCTAGTCAGACCGGATGCCTCAGCGCTGAACGATGCGAGGCCTCTGGAGCGAGATCTGCGGAGGCACGAGGTTTCGGCTATAAGGGTCGACTACCTCTAGTGCGATCGAGTCGATGCTCACGATCGCCGATGCCCGCATGGGAGTCAGCCGAAGCTGCCGGAGCGTGCCTGTCCACCCGCTGACGCTTGAGAGATCGAAGTAATAGTCCTTGTATTCCGGAGAGCTCTGCACGGCGCTGACCGTGATGCTCTTGGTCTCGCTGAAGGACGGATCCGCCTGCGTCGTAAAGAAGAGCTTCGCCGAGGTCGGCGCGCCGCTGTTCTTCATGAGAACCCTCAGGGCCGCGAATTTCGAAGTCGGAATATTGAGGTCATCCGGTGACACGATGGTGGGCTCATCCGCGGAACTCGAGACCTCGAGCTTGCCGTTGCTCACTGCGAAAGAGGAGATGCCCGAAAACGGCGCCCAGCCTTCCGCGTCGTTCGTAAACTGCCATCCTTCTTTCCCGTGCGCCTGGAATTCACAGATCCTGGCCCGTCCGTCGCCCGATACCGTCCCTTGAGTCACAAGCAGCCTGACGAAACGACCTCTCGTTGCGACAGGGCGATCGGTCAGACGATACCCATTGTCAGCTACCGAGTCGGCGCTGGAGAACCGCACGCCATCGTCGCTGACCTGAAGCGCGAAAGCATTCGTATTGAGTTCGTCGGGCTCTCCGCTGATTTCGGCGTGCCGGACGACCCACCTGTCGATCTCGGAAGGCTGATCCAGATCCACCGTGAGCCAGTTCGTCCCGCTGGTACTCGAGACCCACTTGCTGGACTCGGATCCATCGACGGCGCTAGAAGGGCCCTCATCGACAAACACGGAAGAGCTGGCCGTGGCAGTCTTTCCGAGAGTCAGACTCCTCTCATTCTGGAAGCGGAACATGCCGCCGGACAGATCCAGATACTTCCCGCCACCCCAGGTCATCGTGCCGTAAACATCGACGGAACCGAAAAAGGATGGGGAACTGACGAACGACGAACCATCCGAGCTTACCGCCAGGCCGACAAAGCGAAGATTGTCACCGCCCTCGAAAAGATAGCCGCTCTGGCTGGAGGTATCCGCGTTCGACTGCCAGAACGTCGAATCGGTGCAGCCTCCTCCATCCGCCAGCATTCGCCAGGCGATCTTGACGTCGAAGGAGTCCAGGCCGAACGTGGTCTCTCTGGCACAAGCTCCGAAAACAAACGGCGACCGCGTTCTGGCGCACGTATGCTGCCACCGCATCCCCTCCATACTGCCCAGACTGCAGAGGCCCGCTCAGCCGTGCCGTGACTACATCGGGACCCCACGAGATGATGACTCGCTCGAGGCGCCCCCCCCGCGATCCCCCACCCACGAGAACTCCTGTGTTGAACGCGGTCGCTACCACTCCCGATACGAGGTGGTCATCACATCGGAAGCTCGAAAGGTCGATTAGGTTGTACGCGTTTGCCACAGCAACGTTCTCTACCCAGACGCCGGCTCCGAGTCCCCGGATCGTGAAGGGATATGGCACAACGGGAGCGGCTGCCGACCCATAGCCCTGCTCTGGGTAGACGACGTCGAATCCACGGACACCGGAGCCAGGTGCAAGCGTGAGAAGGGCCGGATCCGAGGCGGGCGCTGTGGTGTTCTTCCCGCCATAACCGAGGATCGTGCAAGTCGACATGCTCGCGAAGCCATGACCGGCGGCGCCAAGCGGCCCTCGAAGTTCGACACCGGTTGGGACGGTCAACCTCGTGACGCGGTACTGACCCGGAGGGAGATAGACCGTGCCTCCGCCGACCCGGCTCATCTGATCGAGGGCTGCCTGGATGGCCAACGTATCGTCGGCGAGGCCGTCCCCCGCCGCATTGAAGGGCTGGTCCTGGACATTCAAGAGGTTCGTCTCGTTTGGCGGGCCGCGGGGTCCAACGAAGTCGTACCTGAGGTTCTTGGCTCCGGGAACCTTGTCCGTGTTGAGAAAGTGGAGGCCAGAGCCGGGAACCAAGTAGCCATCCACGTCCTCAATCGCAGCATCGATATGGGAGATGGTGCTGAAAAACCCTCCAGGGTCGCCGGGCAATTTCTTCACGAGCATTCCCTGATGAGCGTCGCGAACACGGAGACCGTACATCCCGTAGGTGTTGAGACCGATCTGGGCACCGAGGAGGTGGGCCGACGTATACGTGTCGAGTGCAAGACGATCCTCGTCACTGGAGGGCGCGTTGGAGATCCAATCGCGAGGCGCCTGTTTCCACGTCTCGTTGCCAAGCTCAACGTTGTAGAGATAGGAATGGCCGCCTCCCCCTCCGGCAGTAAGACCCATATTCAGAGCAGTCCCGACGATGTTTCCAACGACATGGTTGTTGCCGTAGACGGAGATTCCATTGTAGGAGTTGTAGAGGCGAAGGTTGATCGCATTGGCGCAGCAGTCGCGGAACGTGACGGTGAATGGATATGGCCGAACTGTTTCGTCCGTGAATCCCTGAGACGGATACCAGATACTCAGGTTCCGGACCGATGCCAGTTGTCCCGCGTAGATGAAAGAGGGGGCGGTCTCGTCTCCTTCGCCCAAGGACGCGAGAAGCAGCGTGCCGATCTGGTTCGGGTCGCTGCGATCCGTCGGATCAGCCCCCCAAAGCGTGGTGCTGACCGGGACGAACAGCGTGCCGTCGATTCGGTAGGTCCCGACCGGGACGAACACGGTCCCGCCGCCGTAGGCCGCGACGGCCCCGAGCGCTTCGCCGAAGGCCTGCGTCGAGTCCCGGGTTCCCGTGGGGTCAGCCAGAAAGGGCGCATCCGTGACGACGGCGTCCGCCACGATGACCTCGGAGGTTGGTCCCGCGAGAGGCACGATCCGCGGCGTGAGAATCGGCGGCGCTGCGACCGGGCTGATTTGGATCCGATCCAGGGAGGTCGAATCGGTAAATATTTGCACGCCCAGCGTGTGGCGGCCGGCACCGAGATGGAGGCTGGCAGACCAGAAGTCTGCGAAATCGTCCGGAATGGGAGTCCCCTGGATATCACCGAGCGGCCGATCGTCGATCGAAGTCACTATACCGACTCCGGAAGCAGGCGACATTTCCCGGGCGAAGTAATCGACCCTGTACCAACCCGTCTGACTCACCTCGATCGTGTACTTCAGCCAATCGGTGACGATCGAGCTTTCAGAGCTAATGATGTACGGACCGCCGGGCCCATTGGCGATATTCACGTCCGTGTCGGGGCGATATCCGCTGTAGCCGCCTTGATTGCCCGGCGTCGTCGCGTAGTAGGCGACGAAGGGACCGCCGTCGTTGAAGTCCACGGCCCGGATGACGCCGGGGACGTTGTGCGGCCCGTTGTGCGCAGTGCCGTCGTCCGCACAAGCAATAACAAGACCAGCGAACCAGAGGAAGATCAGACCGGCGCCAGTAGCGGCGCGTCTGGTCATCAACCGCTGATCGGTCCACCTGCAGGCAGATCGGATCCTGGCAAGGCCCTTGCGCAGGGGACACCCGCCTTCTACCGAAGACCGGCGGCGGGCAGCTCAGTTTCCTGCTGGATTCGGTCCGTCGGAGGGATCGGATTTCTGAGCCTAGCATCCGTCGGGGGAACTTGTTGCGCCGATACTGCCACCAGAGCCGGTGGTCACGCGTCCCAAACGGCCAGGAACTAGATTCGGATCAGTGACTTGGTAGCGTTGGTCGCTCAGTCCAGCGAGCCCCGTGCACTCCCGGCGTACTCATTGCTCTGAACGCATCGACCATGCCCTTTAACGGTGCTCGCGACCCGGACCCGATCCGCCCTGCTGCCGCCCCGACCCTGAACCTCCGTGCTTGTCCGGTTTGGGCTTCTCTCTCTGCTGATATCTCGCCAGCTTCCGCTGCTGAGAACTCTGGTAATCGGGCTGAGTGCTTCCCGCTCCAGCTCGTCGCGCTCCGGCGGGCGCAGCAGGCTTCGCGATCGTCCTCGCGGCCCTGATCGCAGCGTGTACGCCCTTCGCCTCCCGGATTACCTTGATTTTCGCCCTCGCCACCTTCGGAAGCGTCCGGATGTGTCCGAGGTACCTTCCGTGGAGCTTCAGGGCAGCACGACGACGTGGTGACATTTTCCGCTTCGCCTGCCGCGCAGCCTTCCGGGTGACACGTCTCCCGGCTTTCTCGATGGCGGATACCGCACCGTGTTCGAGGGCAGCGAGTCGCTGGCGAAGGTCGTGGATCAATTCATCCCGGCGTTTCAGGGCGTCGGAGACGTGCTTTGCCGTGAGCTTGCCTTCGGCTATCAGGATGTCAAGGACGTGGGCAGCGCGCTCGGCGGTGAGGTTCAGGGTCTTGTCGGTCTTTGGTTTCAAGCTGAGGCCTCCCGTTAGTTGCGGATTCTATACGGGATGAATCGGCTGATAAGCCACTCATAGGCAGCCAGGCCTCTAGATCCACTTCGCGCGCAGCCAGTCTGTCGCGGCCGTCAGGTCCACAGCCTCTGCAAACGTGGTCATGTAAGGAATCATGTCGATCCCATCCATAGGAACGACCGCCCCGCTCGGAAACACTGGAGCCAATCGCAAGTATCGTTCTCGAAGTAGCTGGCGACACTCGAAATCCGCGATACCCGAGACGCCATCAAGCATGATGCTGTAGAAGCGGCTCGATCCATTGCGCGTCGCCCCAGTCTGGTTCCGTCTTCTCGATGTACTCCAGCGAGATTCCCGTGCCGAGTGAAAGGAGGACAATCGCATCAGTCCTCGGGCCGCCTTGAATTCGAGGGTCTTGCGTCTGCGCCAGGGCGCACATCGACGGGTTGGCAGCGTAGACGCCGCCGTCCACGTATCCGTCAGAGGGCTGGAAGTAGGTAGGCGCTGCGCTCGTGTAGAGGCCAACCTTGTAGGCCAGCTCGTTAGCGTCGCTGTCGATACCCGGGAAATTGTGGAAGAGCTTCGGCTTCCAGGTCCTGCCACGAGCGTCGCCGGGACCACTGTCCAGGTCGAAGGAAGCGATCAGGACGCGTTTTCCGAGACTGCCAAGTGTTGTCGATTCGCCCAGGAAGGGAGTAATCACCCGCTCTAGGTTCGCGATGTCGTACTTGGCGCCGAGGATGCTTCCCAGGTTCGTAATTGTGCGAAACACAGACCGGTCAAATATCTCAGCCGCCTTTGTGACGTACATGTCCCGAATTTCGGCCAATGTCTTGCCAGCGGCAATTGCCAGGGCGATCAGTCCGCCGGTCGATGTTCCAGCGATCAGGTCAACTCCGTCAAGCCAGCCACTCAGGCCCGCTTCCTGGGACAGGCGCTGGAGCAGGATGACGGGGATAATCCCTCGGATCCCGCCTCCGTCGATGGAGAGAATTCGGTACTTCGCCATAGCTTCCCTTGTCGATCTACGCGCTCGGGAGCTTCGTTCTCACTCGTCCGATGGCTGATCCAAATTAGGCCACTCTGCCAGAGGAGTCTTGTTGCACTCGTCGATCGCATGACGGGATGAATCCTCGGGTGGGGGAGAGTTGCCCCCCGAGCCGCAGCTCGTTGGCGATCTTCTCGATGAAATGGGTGGCGTTACACCCATGGCCTCGCCAACCACCCGGCCCTCGAAGCAAAACCCCAGTTCACCTTCTGAAGGGTTATCGGCGGAGAGGTGGGGTCCGGGCTAGAAGTGACGGCGGAAGGTTTCGGCCGACTCCGGATGCTCAGACCGGAGGACTGCTGATAGCCTTCGTAGCCGACGAAACTCTGCCATTCTGTGACCTGGGCCCTGTCGACGGAGGGTAGTCATGCCGGTCAGGAAGCCGCTTGCCGACCCCGGCGGTTCGAGCGTCCTTGAATGGCTGGAGTCACCGTTCCTAAGACGCGCAGGTGCGAGAGTTGCCAATCAGTACGGGCTGCGGCCGGATGAATTGACCGAGCTCGTCCAGGAGCTCCGGATCGCGCTGTGGCAGGCTCGCCCCGGAATTCAGGTGAGCGCTGCCTGGATCTATCGAGTTGCCCAAAACAAGGCGGTGGACATACTTCGTGGGCGCGCACGTGCCCACCGGAACGAAACAGCACTCGCTGCGACGACGCGCCAGCCTCAGCATGATCCTGAACTCGATTGTCTTCTCCATGCCCGGGCGCAGACTCTGCCGGAACGGCTTCGGCAGTTTTACAAGCTACGCTACGAGCTGGGGTTCAGCGAAAGGGAGATCGCGCGGTATCTTGGCGTTTGTCGAGCGAGTGTCCGGTGGTTGGATCGCTCCTGTCGCCTCTACGTTACGGGCGCGCCTCACCGGAAGCCCGGGCACGGTTAGCGACTTCTGTTCTGAGACGTTGGGTCCGGGGCGTGACGGGAGCCGAAACTTGCGCGCGATCACCTACGAATTCCATGAGTTTACGGGTAGGGTTAGGTGGCAAAACGGCTCAGAATCTCACCCCATCGGGTTAGCCTCGTTGAGTGGCTGCCTAGCCCATCCCCTGCGGCCCCGGCGATTTTAGAGTAAAGGGCCGATCCAGGCTCGTTGCTTGGGTCGCGATACCAACGATGGGACCGGTCTCACCGGAACCGCGGGCACGATTCCTGCGGCACAGAACCGCCCAGGTCAACGCCCCCAAGTTTGCTCCGGAGGGCATCATGCTTCGCAAACTCAGTTCTCTGTTCTTCATGGTTCTTCTCGTCAGCACCTTCGTTCATGCGTCAACTCCGCCCAAGGTCTTGGCGCTCGGCGTCGCCGGGGTCGCTACTCCGCAACCCGACGCTCTGACAGTCGCCGCACCGCTCGCTAATCTCACCAGCCGGGCTGTGACCGACGTCAAGATCAACCGCATCCAGCTGTCGACCGCCGCGCTGCGAACATCTCTGCCGATAAGCGTAAGCACTATTCCTGGACACGCCAGCGAGATGGTTCAGGCGGACTTCGACAGCAAGTCGCTCGTCCCCGGTAAACGGTACGAACTCGTGATGCAGGGAACGTATCGCACGGGGCCAGAGGACAAGGACAGAGATCGCGACGACAAAGGTTCTGCCCGGTCTTTCAGAGTGCGCACCGTCTTCGTCCTGCCTCCCGCCTCTCCCGGCTCGCACGACGTCGGCAAGACTCAGGTCCCGGCACACAAAGTCGAGGGCGGTCGCTATCCCCACCAGCCGCCGCGCATGGACAAAGACGTGAACCGAGCGGCGCCTCCGGTTCCTACGACAGTATTTGTGCCCGGCACTCCCACACCCACCACCACCGACACAAAACCCGCCCCCGTCGGCGACCCGCCCGCCATCACCTTTAATGCCAACAATCCCGTCGGCATCAACGGCGCGGGACTCGGCTGCAGCGGTGACGCCCTGGCCGCATGCGCCGAACCCAGCGGAGCCAGTGGCGGCGGGGTGATCCTCGTCTCCGCAAATTGGAGCGTCGCCTACTCCACCGATGGCGGCAGCACATTCACGGTGCTCGATCCCACAACGATATTCCCCAACGACACCGTCGGCTTCTGCTGCGACCAGATCATCCAGTACGCGCCCTCGATCGACCGCTTCATCTGGCTTCTGCAAGGCACCGGATACCGCCTTGCCACGGCGAGTCCCGCCGACATCAAGAACAGCAACGGCACCTCCTGGACCTACTGGAACCTCACCCCCGGCCTCTTCGGGAAATGCACCGGCCCCGACTACCCCGACCTCTCCGTCGGGGACAACTCGCTCTACATCAGTTGGGACGCAGGCGGCGGCACCGGATGCACTGCTGGATTCCAAGCCGTACGCACCTCGCTCGCCGGCATCCAGGCGGCCGGCACCATCACCCTCGACTTCACTGATCCCGCGAATTCTCCCAGCTCGAAGATATGGGGCGAGCATCTCACGCAGAACACAGGCGACGAGATCTTTTGGGCGGGACACAACGGCAACAGCAAGCTGACCGTCTACTCGCTCAAGGAAGGCTCGAACACCTACTTCTGGCGCGACATCGGCATTTCCAGTTGGGCGAGCAACGCTCCGACCTCGACCACGCCCGACAATCTCGATTGGCTCGCCAAGAACTTCAACGGTCCCGGAGGAAACTCCTTCCCGCGCAACGGAATCATCGGTGCCGCACGCTCAGGGGATCAGCTCTGGTTCGGTTGGACCGCCGGCACTGACGACAACTTCAAGCAGGCGCACATCGAGATCGTCACGCTCGATCGCGGCAATAGCTTCAACAAGACGCAGCAGGTGCAGGTCTGGAACAACAGCTACGCCTTCGCGTATCCGGCATTTTCGAGCAACGGCTGCACCGGCGAGATCGGCATGTCATTCGAATACGGGGGCAACGGCAACTACGAAAATCACGTCGTCGGCTTCTGGGGAGATTTCGTCGCCTACATCACCACCAACAGCGACGTCGGAGACGACCGCTTCGGCGACTACGTCTCCATACGCCGCGCGCCGATTACTCGAAAAGATCCCGGCAACCTCTTCACGGCCTTCGGCTTCGGACTCAACAAACCATCGCCGCCGCAAACCAGTAACACAACCGACGTTCGCTACGTGCTGTTCGGGAGGCCTTCCTGCCAGTCACGCTAGTCTTTCTCATGCAGATCGGGACGCACTGGACCCTGCAGCCCGACCTCCAGTACTTGATGCGCCCCCGAACCGATCCGACACGCGGGGACGCCGGTTCGATCCCGGCGGCCACGACCGATAGTCAAGACGAGGCGACGACTTCGCGCAGCAGAAATCTCAGCCCGACGTGTGCGTCGATGCCGCCCGCGTCTATCTAACGCCCCGGGTCGGTGAAACTCGCACCGAGATCCCTGACCTCGCGTTCGACCCTCTGGCTCCCTTCTCCAGCGTCTCGGCCTGAATCTCGTCCCGGGGGTCGGGCGGCCGCGGAGGCGAGAGCCTGGCTCTTCGTACCGCCTCGCTGCTCGAGTCGGCCGAGGAGGCGGAGCAACCCGTCGAGGATCGTCAGCGGGTGGGGGGGCAACCCGGGATGAAGAGATCGACCGGAACCGTGGATGCGGCGCCGTTTCGCTGGGTCGGGTGGCCGGCGTAGGGCCCGCCGCTGATCGCGCAGGCGCCGACCGCGATGACGATCTTGGGCGGCGGCACGGCTTCATAGGTCTTCTCGAGCGCCAGGCGCATGTTCTCGGTGACGGGGCCCGTGATGAGCAGGCCGTCGGCATGACGCGGCGAGGCGACGTACTGGATGCCGAAGCGGCCGAGGTCCCAGCCGATCGTGCCGAGAACGTTCACGTCGGAGCTGCAGGCATTGCAGTCGCCCGCGCTGACGACACGCAGCTTCAAGGATCGCCCGAAGAGACGCCTCAACTTCTCGTCGAGCGCGACGGCCAGGGGCAGCGGATCCGGGCCCACGACGAGGTCCTCGCGGCGACGGACGGCGAGCCGATAGTCCTGCGAATACGTCATCGCACCTTCCGGGCAGGCATTCACGCAGTCCGTGCAGAACAGACAGCGCCCGAGATCGACCCGAAGGTCCCCGTTGAAGGAGATCGCGTCCGTCGGGCAGGCCTCGATGCAGCTCCGGCATCCATCGGGGCACTTCGACGCGTCGACCCGGGGCGCGCCGCGGAAGCGGCCCGGCAGGGACGGGAGAAAGCCCGCGGGAAAGGGCAGGGTGCGCTTGCCCTGGTGCATCCGTGCGAGAACGGCTTTCAGCACGTGAACTCCCTCACAGGTCGTGGCCGCAGTACGAGAGATTGAAGCTCTTGTTGCAGAGCGGAAAGTCCGAGATCTGCCCGTCGCGCAGGGCCAGCGCCAGGCCGAACCAGTTGTGAAACGAGGGGTCGGTCATCTTGTAGCGGCGGAACCGCCCGGCCTCGTCCGTGACCGCGACGTGGCAGATCTCGCCGCGCCAGCCCTCGACGAGCGAAACGGCGACCGAGTCGGGGGCGAGCGCGCCCGCGCCTGCGGCGGCCGGCCCGGGGGGCAGCGCCTCCAGCTGATCGAGGACGAAGCGAATCGACTGCTGGATCTCGAGCCAGCGGACGAACGCCCGCGAGTTGACGTCGCCGTGGTGCGCCGTCATCGCGGGCAGGTGGACGAATCGGTAGATGCCGGCAGGAAAGTCGTGCCGCACGTCCCGGAGAATCCCGCAGGCGCGGGCCGCCGGCCCGACCAATCCGATCTCTTCTGCCGCTTCGAGCGCGATCGTGCCGGTGTTCTCGAACCTCTCGACCACCGTCGGCGTGTCCCAGAGCAGCTCGACCGCTTCCGTCAGCTCCTTGCGTGCTCGAACGAGTCTCTCCCGCAGGTCGCCGACCTGGCGCTCCCCGAGGTCGAATCCCACACCGCCCGGTCGGACGAACCCCCGGCCGAACCGGGAGCCGCAGAGCTCCGCCGTCATGTTGAGGAAGTCGCCCCGGAGACGCCCGCAGAAGGACGCGGTGGGCAGGTAGGCCACGTCGCCCGCGAGCGCGCCGAGATCGCCGGTATGGTTGGCCAAGCGTCTCGAGCTCGAGCGCGATCCCACGGAGGGCCTGCGCGCGTGCGCCGACCCGGGACCTCGAGAGCGCCTCGACCAGGTGGGCGTAGGCCAGCGTGTGGCCGATCGTCGTGTCGCCCGCGGCCGTCTCCATGTGGTGGATCGTCCGTTTCGTCGGTCCCCCGACGAGCGCGGCCTCGATGCCGCGGTGCTGATAGCCGAGGGCGATCTCGAGATGGAAGACGTGCTCGCCGTGACACTGGAAACGGAAGTGGCCGGGCTCGATGACGCCGGCGTGGACCGGACCGACGGCGACCTCGTGGATTTCGGTTCCGGCCACGGTGAAGAAGTCGACGACACCCGGCAGAATCGGCGCTCCCGCCTCCCGGCCCCACGCGTCGCGACCGGCGCGATACGAGTGATGGAAGCGGACGGGCTTCATCCAGGGATGTCCCTCGGGCCGCAGGCCGTACTGCTCGGCGATTTCTCGCTCGAAGAGGTGTGCCTGCGGAACGGCATCCGTGACCGATTCGAAGCGGTCGCCCCGAATCACTGTGCGCAGGAGGCGGACCCGGCCGTTTTCGTCGTCCGCCAGGACGGCGATCAGCTCCGTGGCCTCCGATCCACGGTCGGGCGCCGCATCGAGCGCAAAGTACGAAGCCAGCCGCTGACCTTCCGACGCGACGGCGCGAATGATCCGCTCGCGAAACTCCGACGGCTCCGCCATCGGCGCGTCCTTCGAGCGGCAGCACGCAGGGATTGCGCAGGGCACCCGTCACGGCGCGTGCTCCAGGACAGCGGCGGCCCGCTCGACGAAGCGATAGAGCGGCCCCGGAATCCAGACTCCCATCATGACGACGAGCCCGAGCGCTACGATCGGCGAGACCGTCTTCCACGGACCCTCGCGATAGCGCCTCGCCAGCCCGGCGGGCGATACCGGTCCCTGCACGACGGTCAGAACCGTCGCGCCCATGCCGATGAAGATGATCGCGAGAAACAGGAGGAAGAGTCCGGCGGCGACATAGTGGCCGCCGATCACGGCGCCGTTCAGGATCGTGAATTCGCTGATGAAGGGGCCAAAGGGCGGCGAACCCGTGATCGCGAAGAAGCCGGCCAGAAAGAGCCCTCCCGAGACCGGCAGCAGGCGCAGCGCCCCGCGCACGTCGTCGGTCCTCTTGCTTCCGTAGGCCCGGTGGATGTTGCCGGCCGAGAGGAAGAGCACGACCTTGGTGAGGGCATTGTTGATCAGGTGCAGAAGGGCCCCGAGGACTCCGAGTCCGCCGAGGCCGATGCCCAGGACCAGGATTCCCATGTGCTCCACGCTCGAATACGCGAGCATGCGCTTGAAGTCGCGCTGCCCGGCCATGAACACCGCCGCGACCCCCATGGAAAGAAGCCCCACAGCGACGAACAGCTCCCGCGCAAACCGCCCCTCGCCGGCGGGCTGCATGATGCCGTAGATCCGGAGGAGAGCGAGGAACGCGCAGCTCGTCATTCCGCCCGCCAGGAGGGCGCCGATGATCCCCGGCGCCTCGCCGTAGGCGTCGGGTTTCCACGTATGGAGCGGAGCGAGCCCCATCTTCGTCCCGTAGCCGACGAGCAAGAGCACGAACCCGGCGCGCAGCCACGGCCGGGAGAGCTCGTTCGCGTGCTCCGCCAGGGATCGGAAGATCAGGCTGTGATCGCCCTGCGCCCCGTGGAGGGCCGCGTAGCCGACGAAGAGAGAGCCCAGGAGGGCGATGGCGATTCCGACCGAGCCGATCATCAGGTACTTCCAGGCCGCCTCGAGCGACCTCGCGTTGTGATTGAAGTAAATGAGAACGGCGGTCGAAAGAGTCGCGCCTTCGACGGCGACCCACATGACCGCCAGGTGCTGGGAGAGCTGTGATCGTCGTCGTCATCGCGAGAAACGTCAGGAGGCAGGCGCAGAACACGCGATTCGGCCGCTCGGCGCGAACCCGCAGGTAGCCGATCCCGTAGACGGCGCACAGCGTGAAGAGGGAGGACACGACCAGCAGAATCAGGTGTCCGAGGGGATCGACTCCAAACCAGCCGTCGAAGGCGGTCTCGCCGTTCGTCAGCATCAGCGCGCCCGCCAGATGCACGAATCCCGTCGCGGCCACGATCCAGGGACGAACCCGCTCCGACGGCGTCAGTAACGCGAGGAGGGCCGCGCCGATGGGAAGCAGGACGAGTCCGAGCATCGGTTCAGTCCCTCAATTCCGCGAGCCGCTCGGTATCCAGGGACGAGAACTCGCGCTGAATGTGGTTGATGACGATTCCCATCACGAAGATGCCGACGATCAGGTCGAGCAGCACGCCGACCTCGACCAGGAGAGGCATCGACTCGTGAAGGAGCTGAGCGAACACGAAGATGCCGTTCTCCAGGATGAGATAGCCCGTGACCTGCGAGAGGGCCTTGCGCCGCGTCGTCAGGAGAAGGAACCCGGCGAACATGGTGCTCAGCGCCGCGGGCACGACCAGCAGGTCGTGATGCTCGGGGGCGAGCGGGAGGTTGTCGGCGAAGAGAACGGTCAGCCCCGTCCCGACCGCGCACAGGAGGACGGACGGGACGAGCCCGAGGTAGGGCTCGACTTCGTGCCGGATGTGCACTTCTCTCAGCGCGCGGAAGAGCATCGATGGAATGACGACTGCCTTGATGACCGCCGCGACGACGACGAGCAGCGCAAGGCGCGCCGTCACGCCGGTGAAGAGCAGGGCGAACACGCTGACGAGGAGTCCCTGGAGGGCGGCCGCGCGGATGCAGGACCGGAGGCTCGAAGTTCCGATCGCCAGAAAATTCATGACGACGGCCAGAATGAGGAGCGATGCGGCGGCCTGGGGCATGGCGTCACCTCAACAGGAGAACGACGGCGAATCCGGCGAGCAGCGTCGCCGTGACGAGGAGCTGGGGCACCCGAACGAAGCGCAGCCGCGCCATGCTGGACTCGACGAGCCCCACGACGACTCCGATCGCGAGGATCGCCGCGAGTGACAGGGCGGCCTGCGCGGGCGCCGCCAGGCCCGCGGCGGGCACGAGGATGCTCGACAGCAGGACGGCGAACACCGTGAGCTTCAAGGCGGCGCCGTAGACCACGAGCCCGAAGGCGGGTCCCCCGTGATCGAGGACCATGACCTCGTGAATCATGGTCAGCTCGAGGTGCGTGCTGGGGTCGTCGAAAGGCACGCGCGCGTTCTCCGCCAGAAGAACGATGAACCAGCTCACGATGATGAGGACGACCGAGGGGCTGGCGCGGTGCCACGCCGCGGAGGCCTCCAGGTCCAGCATGTCCGACAACGACAGGGAGCCGGACAGCCGCGTGAGAGCGAGCATCCCGAAGATGAGCGCCGGCTCGGCCAGCGCCGCAAAGGTCACCTCGCGAGCGGCCCCCATTCCCTCGAACGCCGAGCCCGTATCCATCGCGGCCGCCGCGACGAAAAAGCGCGCGAGCGCGAAAACGGAGACGAAGAGCAGCATGTCGCCGGAGAAGGCGAGGACCGCGCGCTGGCCGGCGATGGGGATCAGCAGCGTGGCGAAGACGGGCGCCACGACGCCGAGCACCGGCCCGGCCAGGAAGACCCAGGTGGTCGTGCGGCTGGCGACGAACCCCTTGCGAAACAGCTTCGCCAGATCGGAGTACGCCTGCATGAGCGGCGGCCCGGTGCGCCCGGCCATGACGGCCTTCGTCCGCTGAATCACCCCGAGAAAGAGCGGCGCCGCGACCCAGAGAAGGACGCAGGCCAAAAGGGAGCTCACCATGCCGAGCTCCATGCGAGAAGGACCACGAGCGTGACGACGATGTAAACCAGATACATCTGGATGTGTCCCGTCTGAATCGCCCGGGCCAGCCCGAAGCCGCGGCGTCCGTGGTCCATCGCCGGCAGAATCAGCCGGTCCAGCACGGGATCCGGCACGTGGCTCTCGAATCGGGCTTCGTTCGCCGGAAACAGCCGCCCGAGGGAGGGCCGGTGAACGTCGGTCAGGAGAACCCGGCGGAAGAGCCGTCCGAGCATCTGGGCGAACGACGATGCGCTGTACTGCATGCGGGCGGTCGGCATCGCGTATCCGCAGTCCCACGTAACAGTGGCCGTGCTCCGCCGGGAGAGAAGGATGGCCCCCACGCCGGCCGAGCCGAGCACCGCGACGAGCAGGAGAACGGCTCCGGCGAGCCCCCACAGGCCGACCTCGAGCGGCGCCTCGACGCCGCCGAGAAGGGCGCGGCCCGCCTCGTGGCTCACGTTTCCGGCGGCGCGGGGCAAGAGCCCGATCGCAATGCACGTGGCCGCGAGGATTCCCATCGACCACTTCATCGAAGCGCTCGCATCCCCGGGAAGGCCCTCGCGGTAGGGGCTGCGCGGGTTGCCGAGAAACACGGCTCCGAACGCCTTGACGAAACAGGCCACGGCCAGCGCTCCGATGAAGGCGAGGGCAGGCGCGCCCAGCGAAGCCGCAAAGGTCGCCCCGTCGCGCGCTGCCGTCAGGGAGCGAAAGCTGCCGAGATAGATCAGCCACTCGCTGACGAAGCCGTTCAATGGGGGCAGCCCGCAGATCGCGACGGCTCCGACCAGGAACGTCGCGCCGGTAAAGCGCATGCGGCGGAGAAGCCCTCCGAGCGAATCCAGATCGCGCGTGCCAGCCACCCGGATGACCGCCCCCGCCGAATAGAAGAGGAGCGACTTGAAGGCCGCGTGGTTCCACACGTGGAGAAGGCCTCCGGCGAATCCGAGGGCGGCCCAGACGGGCCGGTTCTGGACGACCCCGAGAACGCCGACACCGAGGCCGATCAGGATGATTCCGATGTTCTCGACGCTGTGGTACGCGAGCAGCCGCTTCAAGTCGTGCTGGGCGAGCGCGAGGACGACGCCGAGCACGCCGGAGACGACGCCGAGCGCCAGCAGCGCGAGCCCCAGCCATTCCGGAAAGGCCGGCAACAGGGAAAGAGTCCGAACGAGTCCGTAGATTCCCATCTTCAGGACCACGCCCGACAGCAGCGCCGAGATGTGGCTGGGCGCCGCCGCGTGCGCCCCCGGGAGCCAGACGTGGAAAGGCATGACCCCGGCCTTGATGCCGAACCCGAGAAGGGCGAGAACCAGAATGGGCGTCAGAAGCGGCGAAGCGCCGAGAGCGGAAGACCGCACGAGGAGCCAGGTTCCCGTCGCCTCGCGGAGAAGCCCGAACATCGCGAACAGGAGGAGAGTCGCGATGTGCGCCGCGATGATGAAGATCCATCCCGCGCGAAGCGCCTCGGCGTCGTCCTGCTCGGTCGTGACGAGAAAGAAGGCCGCGAGGCCGACCAGTTCCCAGCCGACGAGGAAAGACCAGGCGTCTCCGGCGACCATCACCATGAGCAGCCCGGCGGTCGCGATGCCGTAGAAGCAGCGGAGCTTGCGCGCGTTGTCCGGGTGCTCGGCTTCCGGCCAGTAGCCTTCGCCATAAATCGATCCGAGGGCCGACACCAGAAACACCGGCATGAGAAAGAACGCGCTCAGCCCGTCGACCGCGAAGCGGATCGTTCCGCCCGGCAACCACCAGGCGTACTCCGCCGCGACCGGATCCTGTCCGAAGAGGACGGAAGCCGCTCCCGCGGCGCCCACCGCGCAGCCCGCGACGTGCAGGATGGTCGAGACGTGCTGTCCGTGAAGCGATCCTTTCCGAAAGAGCAGGCCGGCGAACCCGCTGCACGCGATCACGACGAAGGCGCCGGCGAGGACGGTGAGGGCGTTCATGTCAGCTGCGGCCGGACGAGCGCCCAGACGAGCGCCGCGACCGTCGCCACGAAGATATACACGAGGTATGGCGGGCGAGCCCGTTGAGCGCCATCGCCACCAGGAGAGCTTCAAGCCGGCCCAAATGTCCTCCGCGAAGGGTCTCGTCTCACGGGGTCTCCCTCTCGATCCGTCGCGCCATTTCGACGAGGCGCCCGCCGGGGAGGCGCGTCCGGAGCGCCTCGCGAAACGAAGGCTCCCGCAAGAGGCGGGCGAGCTTCGCCAGCATCTGCAAATGGAGCCGAACCGTCGGGCAGACCAGAAGAAAAAGCGCGAAGACCGGCTCGCCGTCGGGCGCGCCGAAATCCACGGGAGTCTTCAGGAAGCAGAGCGCCAACACGGGCTCGTCCTCGGCGAGAACGATCGGCTTGCGCACGTGAGGGATCGCGATTCCGCCTCCCACCGCGACCGTCGCCGCCGCGCCGCGCGCCAGAAGCAGCTCTCGAAGCAGCTCCCGGTCCCCCTCGCCCAGAGGGAGGTGCCGTACGATCTCGCTCAAGGCCTCGGAACGGGTCGTTCCCGGCACGTCGTGAAACACGCCGCCCCGGGAGAGGCACTCGCTCACGGAGGGAATGTGATCGGCGTCGTCGGTCTCGTGGAAGAGCTCCGGCGCCACGGGAATCCTCATCGCGGTGGCCCACTCGAGAAGCTCGCTTCGGTTGATGCGGTACTGGTCGTGGATGCGGTACGCCGGCATCTCGCCCGACTCGATCCAGCGGTAAATGGTCTCCTCGGGAGAGTTCAGGAGCGTCGCGACCTCTCGGACAGTCAGGCGCATTCGGACCTAGCTCGCCGGCTCGAGGGCGCTGGAGATCCCGGGCCGAGCTGCACCTTCATGGCTCGCGCGGGGCTCAGCACGAGAGGCAGGGGCCTGAGGTGCCCGACCTGGAAGCAAGGAGCAGGATCAGCTCCTGCTCTCGTCCCGTGTTCCGGTGAACAGTTCCTGGACGTCTTCGGCCGAGCGCGCCTCCAGCATCCTCCGGACCAGCTCTTCCTTGTGGACGAGATAGCTCAGCCGAGCCTCCCAGAGGAGCTGGACCGAGACCGTCTCCGTCAGCAGGATGAAGGCGATCCTCGGCCGGTGCCCGTACGCGTCGTGAAAGTCGACCGGCTGGAGGGCACGAACCACGATCATCTGGTTCGCGCCGAGCAGGCGCCGGCCCTCGTCCTTCGGATGCGGGTAGGCGACCTCGGGATGGAACGCCGTGCTGGAGAGCGCCTCGCGCTCGAGGACGGACCGGCAGATCCGATCGTTCGCCGTCTCTTCCCCGGCAGGGCCCGGCCCTTCGGCCAGCGCGATCCGCGCGCGGCGAAAGGCCGTGCGAATGAGTTGTCCGGCATCGGTCTCGGGCGCGTCGAGGAAGACGTTCTGAACGTCGAGATATGGATGAAGGCTCACCTCGCAGCCAGGGTAACTGACGGGCTCGGCCGGAATTTGCTCGACCGACCGGCGCCGCGCGATCCACTCTTCGAGATCGCTGACGCGCAGACGCCAGCGTCCATCCACGCGGACGGCGTGAAGTTCTCCCGCCAATCGCCGGATGGTCGTCGGCGACAGCGAGAGAAAGCGCATGGCGTCGCTGACGGACATCGTCTCCCCGGCGTCGCGCACCGGCCTCTCCTGCGAACTCATGTCAGAAAGACTTCGTCGGTGGCGACGATCGGACCGCCCTGGGCGACCGGCCGTTTGCCGGCGCGATCTTCCCCGAAGCAGGACGTCTCGCGCGGCGACCGGAGCTCGACGCACGCGTCGGACGGGTTCTTTCATCGGGCCCGCCCCGAAGTGACGACTTCTCCGGGTCCTCGAGAGAAAGCAGGCGCCCGCAGTGCGGGCACCCTACGAGGCCCTGGCTGCGACGAACCTGTTGGAGAAGCTGCGGCAGGAGTCTCAGGTGGCAGCCGCCACAGTGAGCGCCACGGACCTCCGCCATCGGGGGTCGATCCGCCACTCCCTGGAAGCCGCCAGCCTTCGGCAAGAACTCAGATGCCATCTTTCCTCACTTGCTTCCCCTCGCGGAGAGCTCCGGCTCCAGGGTCCTCTCCGCTTGAATGAGTGTTTCGTAGAGAGCCGTGGTGTCGGGAGCCTTGAGCAGGTCCTCGACCGCGTGCTCACGCGCCAGCATTTGCGACAGCTTGAAGAGCCAGGGAAGATGCAGCTCCTCGTACTTGAGGCCCAACACGAAGAAGAGGTGCGTCGGTCTTCCGTCGAGCGCGTCGAACTCGACTCCCTCGACGGATCGACCGAGCACCATGAACGGCCGCGCAATTTGCTCGGGGTTGCGGCGAAGCGTGTGCAGGAAAGCGATTCCGCCACCGAAGGCGCCTGGAAACACGTTCTCCCGCTGAATCAAGGCCCCCACGAACCACGTCTTGTCGCGGACGAGTCCCAGACGGTGCGCCAGTCCGGACAGCTCTTCGATCACCCCGTTCCTGGTGTGGGCGACGAGCTCCGGGATGATGTGATCCGGCTGAAAGCACGTGGCCAGATCGAGCATCCGCCGGGGCGAACCCTCCATCGCCGCCTCACCGAGGTAACGGGGCAACACTCCCAGCATCTGATCGTCGAGCCAGGTGTCGATCATCGCTTTCCGAAAGCGCCATTGGCTGCCGACCTTCACGCCCGGAACAGCGCCGTCAGCCACCAGCTTCAGCACGGTCCGGTCGTTGACGCTCAGGTAGGCAGCCAGTTGCTTCACGGTCATCAAGCGATCTTCCACTCCCGACCTCCCGGCCCCGGCCGTCATTGACCCAAGCGCCATACTGCTCTAGAATACCCATTACGTCAAGAAATGACTAAGTTTTACTTTAGAATACGTAATAATACGTTAGAATACCACTCCGGCCAGCGTGACGGTAAGCCGATACCCGGTCTCGCGATCCTCGCCGGCCGCCCGCCACTCGGACAATCCGCGGGTCTCCAGCGCGGAGCGGCCGCTGTCTACGCCCGTGGCCGTGACCCAATGGCGATCGAGGGTGTCCTTTTTCTCGGCTTCGAGAATCTTCCTCGTTGGTTTCGGGCTGAGTCTCCTGCTCCTGATTGCCGAATACCTGACCGGAGGCAGGTTCCCGGGCTGGTTCGTCCTGGTGCCGAGTAATCCGACGACTCTCCTCGGAGCTCTCGTCGGCCACGAGGCCGAGGCCGCGGTCGGCGCCCGGTGGGCGGACGAGGCTTTCTTCTCCACGCTCGTCGTCGAGTCGGCTCTCTGGTGGTATGCGGTCGGCGTGCTCGTCGAGGCCGTTCGCCGGCGCCGCGCCCGTCCGTAGCGAGAGCGCGAGTCGGACTCAGTTCGTGCGCTCGTATGGCGTCGATGCGCGACGCGTCGGCTCGGGACGTCCGCGCCCGGCACATATACTGCTTTTGCGTGATCCCTCCCTCCTACAAACCCCGAAAGAAGTTCATGGAGCTGGCTGTCTCGGAGGCCAAACGCGCCGGTGACCGAGGCGACTATCCGATCGGCGCCGTCATCACACGCCTTACGGGCGGGGTCGAAGTGGTCATTGCCAGCGCCGGTAACCGGGTGAAGACTTCCGGATCAAGCATCAAGCACGTCGAGCTGGAAACGCTCAAATATGTATCCAGCGGATACGGCCGTTACCTGACCGACTTCGTCCTGTATTCGACGCACGAGCCGTGTGCCATGTGCGCCGGTGCCTGCGTGTGGTCGAGAATCGGCGCGGTGGTCTACGGTGTTTCCCAGGAAGACATCGCCGCGTTCGGTCTCAAGCGAGGCACGGAAGATTACAAGTGGCGAGCTTGTCTGATCCCCTGCCGGCTCGTCCTCGAGAAGGGCAATCACCCCATCCCCGTCACGGGCGGGTTCCTCCATCGGGAATGCCACAAGCTCTTCAGCTACAGGGCGGCCACGTGACGAATGACGCGGCGACGCCGACCGGAAACCCGGGCCGTCCAGCGAGGCCTTGACGACCGGCGAGGGCTCGTGCTTCAGCGCGGAGAGCCTCAGATGGACGTGGAGCGCTCGTCTCTGCGGCCGGGCCAGCCCCGGAAGGGGGTGCCCACCGCGCGGTCAGGCGCTCGCGGGCGTGGTCTGCAGGCGGCGCCAGAAGAAGTACGAGAGCCCCCAGAGCACGGCGGTGGCCGCCGCCCAGCCCCACACCTCCGGGCCATCGCCCACCGAGAGGTGGGCGATGAGCGCAGAGCCGAGGGTGATGGCGAAGCCGGCGTAGGTCCACTCCTTGAGTCGCGCCGGCGCCGGCGCAAGCAGCAGCGCCACGCCGAGGAGCTTGGCCCACGAGAGTTCCACCCGGAAGTAGGCGGGGAAGCCGAGGTGGGTGAACATCTCGGCCACCTGCGGCAGGCGCAGTTGCGCGTATGCGGTGAAGCCCATCTGCAGGCAGAAGAGCGCGGTGAAAATCCAGAAGCCGATGACGATTCCCCTGGAGCGGGGCATGCTCAGCTCCTCTCGCCCGACCAACCGGGGGTCTCGACGCCGAACTGCTTTGCGTACTCGGCGTTCAATCGCTGCCAGCCGCCGAACTTCCCCCGGGCCGTCCAACGAGGCTTTGAAGACCGGCTCGGCGCACGCCGGACGAAGCTCGACCAAAATGCGGCCTCATCCGGGCGGGCACATCGCTCGGCCACGGCCGTGTTGGAGTGCCACCAGTCCCCTGGGCCGTAACCCGAATCGATACTCCGGCTGACGCCGGCCTGGACTCGACCGTGCGCCACTGATCGCGTCACGCCGTCCGAAGATAAGCTCTTCGCATGTTCTCGCGCCTCGCGCACCTGGTCTGCACGAAGTGCGGCGCCTCGTACGAGCGCGACCGGCGCGTCAACGTCTGCGCCGCCTGCGGCGGCGCGCTGTTTCCCCGCTACCACCTCGCGCGGCTCGACCGCGACGCCCCGAGCGGGCGCGCGCGCTCGATCTGGCGCTGGCACGAGATGATGCCGGTCGAAGATCCATCGAACGTGGTCACGCTCGGCGAGGGCGGGACGCCGCTGCTGCGCGCGGATCGGCTCGCCGCGCGCTCAGGATTTCGCGACCTCTGGATCAAGGACGAATCCGCGAACCCGACGGGATCGTTCAAGGCGCGCGGCCTCTCGGCCGCCGTGTCGAAGGCGAAGGAGCTCGGCCACACGAAGATCGCGCTGCCCACGGCGGGCAACGCGGGTGGCGCCGCGGCCGCCTACGCGGCGAAGGCCGGCATGGAGTGCCACGTCTTCATGCCCGCCGACACGCCGCCCGTCTTCCGGATCGAGTGCGAGCGCTACGGCGCGAAGGTCACGCTGGTGGAAGGGCTCATCGACGACTGCGGCCGCCTCGTCGCCGAGCGCGCTCCGCGCGAGGGCTGGCACGACGTCTCGACCCTGAAGGAGCCCTTCCGCGTCGAGGGCAAGAAGACGATGGGATACGAGCTCGCCGAGGACTTCGGCTGGACGCTGCCCGACGCGATCCTGTACCCGACCGGAGGCGGCACGGGCCTGATCGGCATGTGGAAAGCCTTCGAGGAGATGGAGGAGCTCGGCTGGATCGGCTCGGCGCGGCCGACGATGGTCGCCGTGCAGGCGGAGGGCTGTGCTCCGATTCCGAAGGCGTTCGCCGAAGGCAAGGAGGTTGCGGAGAAATTTCCGAACGCGCGCACGTACGCGTCGGGCCTGCGCGTGCCGAAGCCGTTCGCCGACTACTTGATCCTCCGATATGTCCGCGCGTCCGGCGGCTCGGCCGTCGCCGTCTCCGACGACGCCATGCGCAGCGCCTGTGACGAGATCGGCGCCGCCGAAGGACTCTTCGCCGCGCCCGAGGGCGGCGCGGTCTGGGCCGCGGCCAGGGAGCTCCTCGCGCGCGGCGTCCTCGCCCCCTCCTCGCGCGTGGTTCTCTTCAACACCGGGAGCGGCTTCAAGTACCTCTGAGGCGGGCCCGGGGCGCGCGGCCTCCACGAGGCGTGCCGCTCGAGCCCGGGCTCCTCGCCGACGCTGACGGTTCCCGGGCCGCTCGACGCAAGCGTTCTCGCTCGCGAAGCGAAGAAATCGCGAAGGTCCGCGGCCGGCTCGCTGTTATCGAGGAGCGATGCGGCGGCCGACGTGAACCGGGACGTCCCAGGGAAGAGCCTCGCCGGCCCGGTGCGGCGGATTCTCACGCTGCCCGTCCTTCTCGTCCTTCTGGGCGTGGCGGCCCCCTCTCCCGCGTGGGCCCAGGCGAGCGACGAGCGTCGTCCCGCCCCGGTCATGGGAGCGTCCGGCGCGGACTGGCTCGAGCGGCCGGGCCGCGACGAAGAACAGCGCCCGGACGAGATCCTCCGGACCATGAAACTCAAGAACGGCGACGTGGTCGCCGATCTCGGCGCGGGGACCGGCTACTTCACGCGACGCCTCGCCAAAGCGGTCGCCCCCTCCGGCCGGGTCTACGCCGTGGACATCCAGCCCGGGATGCTTTCCCTCTTGAAGCACAACATGGAGAAGGCGGGGGTCCGGAACGTGGTCACGGTTCTCGCCGAGGTCGACGACCCGAAGCTGCCGCCCGGGTCTCTCGACTGGATCCTGCTCGTCGACGTCTATCACGAGCTCCAGCAGCCGAAGGCGACGCTCGCGAAGATGCGAGAGGCCTTGAAGCCCGCCGGCCGGGTCGCGCTCGTCGAATACCGCCTCGAGGGGCTGACGGCACTGCACGTCCGGGAAGAGCACCGCATGTCGACGACGCAGGTTCTGGCCGAGTGGGAGCCGGCCGGATTCCGGCTCGTGAAGCTCTACGAATTTCTACCGGTGCAGCACTTCTTCGTATTCGAGAAGAGGCCCGATCGCTGATCCGTCGAGCGCCGCCGTCTCCCCGAGCACCTTCCGAGCCTCCTCCTCGAGCTTCTGGCTTTCGAAAGCTTCGTGAGAGACTTGGCGACACCGTGGTCGACGCACCTGGTCCGGCTCTCGAAACCGATGCTTGCCGGTTGCCGCAGGCCGCCGGACCCTGATCTTCAGGAGGTCGCGATGATCGATCGGCGCCATCCTCTGGCAGTGCTCGTCGCGGGGACCCTGGCCCTCGCCGGCACGCTCGCGGCCCAGGAGAGCACCGCGACGGGCGTCTCCGAGCCTCGCGCCGAGGCTCAACCCGGGACGCGCTGGACCGACCCAGACGGGAAGCCCCTTCCGTTCCGTTCCGACGAGGAGCTGATCGAGTTCCTCCGCACGGCGGACGTGAAGTCGGAGAAGCGCCTCTCCGGCGGAGTCACGTTCCCGACCAAGCTCCTGCTCGAGAAGGACGGCGTCCGCGCCGACGCCATCTTCCGCGATGTCAACGAGGAGTCGTCGACGCCGACGTTCGGCGGCGGCCGGGACAGCCTGTACTTCCGTGACAGCTACATCTATGAGCCCGCCGCCTACAAACTGAGCCTCATGCTCGGGCTCGACAACGTTCCGCCTGCGACGCTGCGCAAGCTCAAGAACAAGAGCGGCAGCGTCCAGATCTGGGTCGAGGGCGCCATGACCGAGAAGGCCATGACCAAGGACGGCAACAAGCCGCCCGATTCGAAGCGCTGGAACAAGCAACTGCAGATGATCAACACGTTCGACGCCCTCATCTACAACACCGACCGCAACAGCGGCAACCTGATCATCACGCCGGACTGGAAGATCTGGATGATCGACCATACCCGCGCCTTTCGCCGGAACCCGAACCTCCAGAGACCCGACTCGATCAACCAGTGCGAGCGCGGCCTGTACCACAAGCTCAAGGGACTCGACGAAGCCGCCGTCCGCGCCCAGCTGAAGGAGGACCTCTCGCCCTACGAGCTCGACGCGCTCTTCAAGCGGCGGGCCCTGCTCGTCGAACACCTGGACAAGCTCATCGCCGAGCGCGGCGAAGACAAGGTCCTGTACACGTACACCGAGGAAGCTCCCGCCCCGTAAACCCGAGGGCCCGTCAGCGGGTTGCTCGACGCTCCCTGGCCGTCTCGGCGAGCCGCTTCTTCGCCGCCCTGGCCGCCTCGCGCAGCAGCTCGTCCTCGGCGTCGAGGCAGGCGTCGACCTGTGCCGCGAAGTCGGTCAGGTCGAGCGAGCCGACGGAGGAGAGGCCGCAGGCCTTGAGCCACGGATCGTCGCTCTCGACGAGCGCCGCGACGAGCTCGGCCGCCGTCGGCGTCTCGAGGCCCGTGCGCGTCAGGATCGGGAGGACGCGCTCGTCGAGAGACGCGGTCGGGTCGAGCAGCGGAACGAGAGTCTTGCGCATGTCGCGGTCGAGGGCGAGCTCGAGGAACTCGACGGCATGATCGCGCGCCGTGACGTCGCTCGACCGAATGCCGTAGTGGGCGTTTCGAAAGTCGATGTCCGGTTGGAGCAGTGAAAGAAGTCGGAAGATGCGTTCGATCTCCTGCTCCTGGTTCGCCTCCAGCCGCCGCAGGACCTCGGTCGGCGGCGCCGCTCCGGGCACCCCGAGCCGCCCGTGCCCGGCGACGGAGAGGATCTGATTGGTGCGGCAGTGCAGCATCATCTCGAAGCCGAGCGCCGCGCGGAGGCGGACCGGATCGATCGCGGCCGCCGGCTGGTCCTTGCGGAGGTCGTTCAAGGCGCAGATCGTCCGGAAGCGCAGATCCGGCTCGCTCTCGAGGAGGTTCTCCTCCAGGGCGCTCGCGGCGCCGCTTCCTCCGATGCGGGCGAGAACGGCGGGAATCTCGAGGCGGCCGGACAAGGCTGCGTTCCCGTCGGTCAACTGATCGCGCAGGGCGCCGAGGATCCGGTCGCCCATGGCGACGAGCGCCTGCGCGGCCTCGTCCCGCACCCGCGCGTCGCCGAGCAGCCCGATCAGCTTCGGCGCCACCCGCCGCTTGCGAAGCTTTCCCGCCGCGCGCACCGCGGCCCGCACGACCTCCGGATCCTCGTCGGCAAGGAGCGCGTCGAGCTGGTCGTCGAAGTGTTCGCCCACGATCGAGAGGAGGGCCGCCGCCTCGAGCCGCGCGCTCTTTCCGGCTTCCCCGGGCTCGGCGATCATCCGGTCCATCACGATCCGCGCCTCGGGGAGACGCTCGCCGTCGCCCGAGCGCGCGAGGAACGTGACGATCCCCGATGCGACCGACACGTCCTGGTAGTCCTCGAGCTTCTGAATGCGCGTCAGGGGATCGGCCGGCGCATGGTGATCCAGAAACAGCAGAGCCGCCGACCGCACCTGACCGTCCGGATCGCGCAGCAGCTCCTCGACCCGCGGCAGGACCCAGAGATCGCCGGCGGCGTCGAGAAGCTCGAGGGCGCGCCGGCGCACGTCGGGCGACTCGTGATGGAGCAGGTCGCGCACCCCGGGGTGAGCCGGCGGGTGCTGCGACGCGCCGAAGATCTCGAGTGCGTAGAGCACCTGCTTCGGATCGGGCGAGGCGAGCTGAGTCGCGAGGATGTCGGCCGTGGACTTGTCGAGAATCGGGGCCAGTTGCCGCTCGGCGTCGAGCCGCCGCTGCCGCAGGCTCTCGAGCAGGGTTCCGGCGTACCGCCGGCGCGCCATGACGGCGGCCGTGATCCAGCCGCCGATGAACACGAAATTGACGAGCGAGACCCGCCGTGCCGACCACTGGAGCTGATCGGTGAAGATGGCGAGCGTGAACCCGGCCAGCCCGTCGCCGAGACGCCAGATGAAGGTGTCGATCGCGGATTTCGCCTGGAGCTTGATCTCGGGGGGAATCGGCAGGTAGAGCAGCTCGACCGAAGACTTGTCGAGCGAATAGCGCACGACCGAATCCCCGCCCTTGAGAAGGATCGCCGCCGCGAGTGTGCCGAACATCCAGACGCCGAGCTCGCTCGCGAAGAGCCCCAGGGGAACCATCAGCAGGGCCGGCCCGAGCCCGAAGCGGCGGAGGAACCGCGACGTCAGCAGGAGCTGGAGGGCGAGGCAGGCGATGCCCGCCCAGAAGTTGAACTGTCCGAAGAACGCGGTCAGGGCGTTCTTGTCGGAGTAGGCGGCCTTGGCGATCGCCTTGAACTGCCAGCCCGGCGAAGCACGTCGCGATCGAGGACAGCGTGATCAGGGAGGCGATCGAAATCAGGTACGGGGACGAAAAGACGACGGCCATGCTCTGCCGCAGGCTCTTCGAGGTCTCGGTGCGGGGAGCGCCGGCCGCCGACTGAGCCGCTCCCCGCTCGCGCCAGAGGAGCACGACGATCACGGCGCAACCGACCAGGGCGACGGCCATCGCGAGGAGAACGCTCTCGGTGCCGAGGCCTTTGGTCTTCGCGAGCTTCTCGGCGAGAAGCCCCGAAAAGATCCAGCCGCTGATGCCGCCCGCGCCGACGAGGCCGAAGATCCGCTTGGCCTCGCGCGTCGTCAGCAGGTAGTTGGCGAGCGTCCACACCTGGGTCGGTGCGATGACGCCGACAATGCCGACCCAGACGTAGAACACGGGGTACTGCCAGGTCAGCTCCGGTCGGAACTTCGCCAGATACCAGAAGCCGCACTGCAGAACCGCGAAGAGGAGCAGGCAGCCCACGAGGAGATTGCGGAGCACGACCCGCCGGCCGATCGCCACGTAGGCCGCGATCGCCACGCCCACCGACAGGGCGATCGCCATGTCGGCGTACGGAAGCTTCGAGGCCTTGAAGACGCTCAGAAAGAGCGCGTCGCGCGCGGTCTTGCCGAGCTGGTAGCACGTGATGATCAGGAGGAGGTAGAAGAAGAGCAGCGTGCCGCGCCGGCCGTCTCCGGCCTGGAGGTTGAAGAGCCGGGCGAGCGGGTTCGACCTCATCGCGCGGCCTCCGTCGCGTGGCCCTGCGCACCCGGTCGCGCGAAGGAGGCCGCCTTGCGCGCGGGCTCCCAGATCACCCGGCGCGGCTCGCCGGCGTAGATCGCGCTCGCGACGCCGTCGACGATCTCGAGCGCCGAGGCCCGGCCGCCGGGGACGTAGGACGTGAGCATCCCGCTGTCGATGAGGAACGCGGCGCCGCCGAAGCGGACGTGGATGCGGCCGTCCTCCTGCACCGTGTGGCCGACGACGAAGTGCTCGACGCCGGCCGCCGCCAGCAGCCGCGGCATCTCCGCGTCGCCCTCGGCGTCGCTCCACCGGCCGTAGCCCCGAAACCAGAGGGGCCCGTCGGGAGAATTCATCGTCCAGCTTCCCCAGTCGAGAAAGTGCTCGAAAATCTTGCGTCGCTCCGCGTCCTTCGCGGACGTCGACAGCGTCTCGAGCTCCTCGCGGAGTGCGCGGAACGTCTCCTGGATGTCGAAGAACGGAAGGATCAGTCCCTCGGACACGAAGAGGGCGCGGTCGGAATCCAGGGTCGCGAGGTCCTCGCGGACCCGTCGGTTGAGCTCCTCCAGCGACACTCCGGCGAGGGCCGGCGAGAGTCCTCCGTGGAGGAAGGCGGTCTCCTGCGAAACGAAGATCGCTGGCCGGGCGCGGAGCCAGCGACCGTACACGCCGTCGGGCCCGAACGCCGCCTGATGCTCGAGGAAACCCGGCGGGTGAGCGTCGAGCCAGGCCTTCCGCGCTTCGGGACCGGTGGGCGGCTCGGGCTGCCCGAGCTTCCGGGCGCGCCGCAACCGGAGATCCCGGACCTGGAGCCACGCGTCCTCGCGGCGCTTCTCGGATCCGGCATCGGCGAACTCGGCGTAGTTCGCGGGCGTGACGTAACGCAGATCGCCGGTCAGGTTCAGGATCTCGTGGTTGCCGAGCAGCGCGACGACGCGTCCTCCCTGCTTCGCCGCCGCCGGCTCGAGCGCCATGACGAAGTCGAGAGTGTCCCTCGCGCTCGGGCCGCGGTCGATCAGGTCCCCGACCTGGACCAGCACGGTTTCGCCGCCCATCCAGGCGCCCGCGCCGTCGATGACACCGGCGTCGACGAGGATCTTCTTGAACCCCGCGAGGTCGCCGTGCACGTCGCCGACCGCGACGATTCGCGGCGCCGCCGCCGCGGTCGCGGCGAGGCCGATGGCGAGTCCGACGGCGAGGAACACCCGAAGGCTCCGCCCGCCTCGGAGAGGTAGCACCGGGGAGGGGCCCATTGGCCGGAATTCTATCGGGTATCGCCGACATCGCCAGCCGGGCTTCCGGCGCCACGGACGTGCCCGCAGGCAGCCGAGAGCCCCGTCGACCCGCACCTTGATGCATTCGCACCATGCGAGGGCCCTCCCCCTCCCGGGACACTCGGAACCGGATGGAGGAATTTCGAACGCGATGACGACCAGGGACGTGACGATTGCGGTGGTGGGCTCGGGCGGCGACGGCGTAATGACTCTCGGGGACCTCCTCGCCCAGGCCGCGGCGAAGGAAGGCCTCCACGTGATGAAGACCGAGGCCTACGGCCCCCAGATCCGGGGCGGCGAGTCCTCCTGCGCGGTGCGGGTCGCGGCGGACGCGATCTCCGCGCCGGGCGACGCCGTCGACGTCCTGGTGGTGTTCCGCTGGGCGGATTTCGCCCGGTTCCGGGGCGAGATCGCCGTCGCTCCCGACGCCCTCGTCCTGTACGAGGCCACGGACGAGCGGCCCTCCGGCGAGCATCTCGGCCTCGCCGGCGACGGAAAGGTGACCTGGATTCCGGTCCCGCTCGCGCGAGCTCTCGAAAGCGTCCTCGGGCACCCCGGGCTCCATCAACGTCGTGACCCTGGGCATCCTCGGCGAAGCCCTGGGGCTCCCGCAGGAAACCCTCAGGCGGGCTCTCGCGCGGCGGTTCGGCCGCAAGAAGGAAGCGGTTCTCGCCGCCAACGCCCGCGCGTTCGACGCCGGCCGCGAGTTCGCGGCCTCGGCGGGCGAGGCTCTGTCCGGCCGAAGGCTCGAGTACACGCCCTCGGCGTCGCGCCTCCTGATGTCGGGAAACGATGCCGTCGCGATCGGCGCCCTCCACGCGGGTTGCCGCTTCTTCGCCGGCTACCCGATCACGCCCTCGTCCGAGATCCTGCACTTCCTCGCCGAGTGGATGCCGCGCGCCGGGGGCTCGCTTCTCCAGACCGAAGACGAGCTCGCGGCAATCGGCGCCGTGATCGGCGCCTCCTTCGCGGGCGTGAAGTCGATGACCGCCACCTCCGGCCCCGGCCTCTCGTTGATGACCGAGATGCTGGGTCTCGCCTCCATGGCCGAGGTGCCGGTGGTCATCGTCGACGTCCAGCGTGGCGGGCCTTCGACCGGGAACCCGACCAAGAGCGAGCAATCCGACCTGCTCCAGGCGCTCTTCGGGACCCACGGCGACGCGCCCCGGGTCGTTCTCGCCTGCGCCGACGTGGAGGACTGCTTCCACGCGACGGTCGAGGCCTTCAACATCTCCGAAGAGTTCCAGGTCCCGGTCCTCGTCCTGTCCGACCAGGCGGTCGCGCAGCGAAAGGAAACGATCTCGGCCGGAGCGTTCGAGCACCCGGTGCGCGACCGGCTGAAACCGGGCCCGGAAGAGCTCGAAAACTACCAGCGGTACCGCGACACGCCCAACGGGGTCTCGCCGATGAGCATCCCCGGCATGAAGAAGGGGATGTATCAGACCAACGGTCTCGAGCACGACGCGGAGGGTCGGCCCAATTCCCTCTTCCTCACGCACGAGAGGATGAACGCCAAGCGGTACCGGAAGATGTGGCCGATCCGGGACCGCTACCACTCGTTCCGCCGGTTCGGCCCGGAGCGGGCGGACGTCGGCATCCTCTGCTGGGGCTCTTCCAAGGGGCCGGTCCAGGAGGCCGTCGCCGCGGCGAGCGCGCGTGGAGAAAAGGTCGCGGCGTTCGTTCCGCGGGTGCTCTATCCCTTCCCCAAGCGGGATTTCGAGGAGTTCCTTTCGAGTGTCGGGGACCTTCTGATCGTCGAGCTCTCGTACACGGCGCAGTTCTACAAGTACCTGCGGACGTTCCTGGATCTGCCCGCAGGGCGCACCCACGTGCTCAAGAGGTCCGGCGGAAAGGATCTGACGGCGGCCGAGGTCGCGGACGGAATCGAACGAGCACGGGCCTTGCCGGCGCGGGAAGCGGTGGCCGTATGAGCACGGTTGCCGAGCTCCCGACCTTCCAGCCTTCCGACTACAAATCGGACCTGAAGCCCGTCTGGTGCGCGGGCTGCGGCGACTTCGGCGCCCTGGCGTCGCTCCACCGCGCCATGGCGAAGCTCCAGCTCGAGCCCTGGAACACCGTGGTCATCTCCGGCATCGGCTGCTCGTCGCGTCTGCCGGGCTACGTCGAGACGTTCGGGTTCAACGGGGTCCACGGCCGGGCGCTGACGCTCGCGAGCGGCGTCAAGCTCGCGCGGCCGGAGCTCCACGTGATCGCCGTCGGCGGCGACGGCGACGGCATCGCGATCGGCGGGAATCACTTCCTGCACGCGGCGCGGCGCAACCTCGACATCGCTTACTTCATGATGGACAACGAAATCTACGGGCTGACCAAGGGCCAGGCCGCGCCGACGACACCGGCGGGGGACAAGACCAAGTCGACGTACTGGGGCAACCCGGAGCCTTCCGTCGACCCCTGCGAGCTCGCGATCTCCTTCGGCGCGACGTGGGTCGGCCGCGGCTTTTCCGGCGACCCCAAAACCCTCGTGGACCTGATGACCCGCGCGATGGAGCACAAGGGCTTCGCGTTCCTGAACGTGATGTCTCCGTGCGTGACGTGGCGCGGCGACGACCAGTTCAAGATCCTCAAGGCGAAGCTCGCCTTCCTTCCACCCGACCACGACGTCGGCGACCGCGCCGCGGCCCTCCGCTACACGCGCGAGGCCGACGTCATCACGACCGGCGTGCTCTACGAGGTGCGGGAGCCGTCGCTCGTCGAGCGGATGGACGAAGTCCGGAAGAAGGCCCGCGAAGTCGGCGAGGTCACGAGCACGGCCGAGGTCCTGGCGGCTTTCGCCCCGGCGTTCTGATCCGGGCCGGCCGCTCGCGCTCGGCCCGGGTTACGGCGCGCAGTACATCGCCTGGTCGTTGCCGCTCTTCCCGGTGCTCTGGGCCATTGGAGATCGGCGCACGGGCGTGCTCCGGGCCTTTGGAACGGTGGCCGCGCCGACGTATGTCGTCGACTACGCCCTGATGTTCTCCCACGGCGGGTTCCTGCGGGCCGGGGCGCCTGACGACCCGACGGTCCTTCGCCTCTCGCAATTCGTCGGCGGACAGCGGGGGGCCACGCTCGCCCGGCTGCCTCTCTTTGCCGCGTATCTGGTCCTCGTCTTTCACCTCGTTGGCGCGACCCGGCGGGAGCTCGATTCCGCCCCCCGTCACGATGGCTCGCTGACTCCTGGCCGCTGACGAACTCCTTCGCCCGAGGCGGAACTGATGCGTTTGCATCTCCCCCGGGAGCACCCCGAAATCGGACCATCGGGACGCGAGGTGAACCACGTGTTCCGGATCCTGTTCAAGAAGCCCCTGGGCGAGAACGTCAGCCTCTTCGAGATCGAGGCGCCGCGCGTGGCCCGTCGCCACCGCGCGGGCCAGTTCGTCATGGTGCGGCCGCACGCGAACTCCGAGCGGATCCCCCTGACGATCGCCGACGTGGACCGGGCGGCCGGAACGATCACCCTCGTCGTTCAGGCGGTCGGCAAGACTACGATCGAGATGACCGAGGAGTTCCACCAGGGCGACGCCCTCGCGAACGTCGCCGGCCCGCTCGGCAACCCGACCCACATCGGCGTGCCCGGCAAGGAGGAGGGCTTCCGGGGCACCGTGGCCTGTGTCGCCGGCGGAATCGGCGCCGCGCCGATGCTCCCCATCGTGCGGGCCTTCCGCGAGGCCGGCCACCGGGTCGTGACGGTCCTCGGCGCCCGCCGCCGGGACCTCCTCGTCTTCGAAGACCGGCTCGGCGAGGCCTCGCACGAGCTGCTCGTCTGCACCGACGACGGCTCGTACGGACGCAAGGGCTTCGTCACCGACGTCCTCAAGGAGGCGATCGAGTCCCGCCGGTCCCGCGGTGAGGACGTCGACCTCGCGATCGCGATCGGCCCGCCACTGATGATGAAGTTCTGCTCGAAGACGACGGAGCCCTACGCGGTGCCGACCCTCGTCAGCCTGAACACGATCATGGTCGACGGCACCGGGATGTGCGGCGGCTGCCGCGTCACGGTCGACGGCGTCGCGCGGTACGTCTGCGTGGACGGTCCCGAGTTCGACGGCCACCGCGTCGACTTCGACGGGATGATGCGCCGTCAGGCCATGTACAAGCCCGAGGAGGCCGCGAGCCTGGCGCGCTACCGGGAGAAGAACCACACCTGCCGACTGGAGGCGCCCGCCGCCGCCTCGGAGGCCGAAGCCTGATGTCCGACGAGACCCGGATCAACCCGACCCCCGAAGAGCTCGCGACGCGAGTCGAGAACCGCCACGCCCTGACGGCCAAACAGCGGGGCCAGCTCCCCAAGGTTTTCTGGGCCGAGCAGGATCCCGCCGAGCGCGTGCGCAACATCCGCGAGGTCCCGTTCGCCTACACGCCCGCGCAGGCGCGCGCCGAGGCCGTTCGATGCCTCTCGTGCAAGAACGAGCCGTGCGTCTCGGGATGCCCGGTCGGCGTCGACGTGCCCGGGTTCCTGAAGCTCGTGGCCGAGGGCGACTTCCGGGGCGCGATCCGCCTCATCAAGGAGACCAACCTCCTGCCCGCGATCTGCGGTCGCGTCTGCCCGCAGGAGAGCCAGTGCCAGGAGAACTGCATGGTGGCCAAGGTCCACAAGGACCTCGGCTTCGCCGTGTCGGTCGGCAAGATCGAGGCGTTCCTGGCCGACTGGGAGCGGGAGGAGGGCGGCGTCGAGCTGCCCGCCGTCGGCGCGTCGACCGGCCGGCGCGTCGCCATCATCGGCGCGGGCCCGTCGGGCCTGACCTGCGCGGGGGACCTGCGGCGCCTCGGCCACGAGGCGGTCGTGTTCGAGGCCTTCCACAAGGCGGGCGGCGTCCTCGTCTACGGGATCCCCGAGTTTCGCCTTCCCAAGGGCATCGTGCAGGCCGAGGTGGACAACCTGTCGCAGATGGGAGTCCGCTTCGAGTTCGACACGATCGTCGGCCAGACGTTCACGATCGACGACCTCTTCGACGACGGCTTCGACGCGGTCTACGTGGCGACCGGCGCGGGACTGCCCTACTTCGTCAACGTCCCCGGCGAGGACCTGAACGGCGTCTACTCGGCCAACGAGTACCTCACCCGCGCCAACCTGATGGGCGCCTACCGATTCCCCGCGGAAGACACCCCGGTCCTGCGGCGCGACAACGTCGCGGTCCTGGGCGGCGGCAACGTCGCCATGGATGCCGCGCGGTCGGCCCTGCGCCTGGGCGCGAAGCACGTGTACCTCGTCTACCGCCGATCTCGCGCCGAGATGCCGGCCCGCCTCGAAGAGGTGCACCACGCCGAGCAGGAGGGCGTCGAGTTCCGGATGCTGTGCGCGCCCGTCGAGATCGTCGGCGGCGGCGACGGGTGGGTTCGCGCGCTCAGGGTTCAGCGGTGCGAGCTCGGAGAGCCCGACGACAAGGGCCGGCGCCGGCCGGTGCCGATCGAGGGGGCATTCGAGGAGCTTCCGGTCGAGATCGTCATCGAGGCGATCGGCAACGGCCCCAACCCTCTCATCCCGAAGACGACGGCCGGCCTGACGACGACCCGGCATGGCACGCTCGTCGTCGACGAGAAGACGATGATGACGACGCGCAAGGGAGTCTTCGCCGGCGGCGACATCGTGGCCGGCGCCTCGACGGTCATCCTGGCCATGGGCCACGGGCGCAAGGCCGCCGCGGCGATCGACGACTATCTGCGCTCGGATGCGCCTTCAGCCACGGTCACCCTCTCGGAAAGCCGCTCTGCGGGCTGATTTCCGGCCTCCCTGATGCATCTGCGTCTGTCGCGAAATCCCCCTCCGGGCTAAAAAAGAATGGCGGTCGGCAATGTGAGGCCGGCCCGAGCCAGGAGGTTGGCCCATGAAGAGTTTTCGATGGATCTCATTGACATTATTGGTGTTTGCGGTCGCCGGGTTTGCGCTCGCACAGAACGCGGACAAGAACACGGCGGCTCCGACGAGAAACGACTACAGGCTCCGGGTTGTGCAGCCCACGGAAGGGGCGACGATCACAGGGCACAACGTTCAAGTCGTCGTCGATACCGAGATTCCCGCAGAGAGGGACCAGCCCCACGACATCAACTCGATGCCGCATCCTTTCGTCGACGTCTTCCTCGATGATCTCTTCCAGGGAACGATGCGGGGTGACGAGAACGTCGTCAACGTCGCGAACGTCGCTCCAGGACCGCACACGATCGTGCTTCTCGCCAAGAACGTCAGCGGCGAGATCATCGACCGCGAAGTGATGCACATCGTCACGGTGCTGCCCCCGAAGCCGGTTGTCGAGCAGCCCGTCGCTCCGCCGCCGGCGTACGTTCCCCCGCCCCCGGCTCCGGCGCCCTCGATCGAGCCGCCCGCTCCGATGCCCGTGGAGCAGAAGCTCCCGCCAACCGGTACGTCCGATCCGCTCCTGGCGGTCGCCGGCCTGGTTCTCCTGGCTGGAGGCATCGCCGTTCGGCGCCTCGTTTGAAGGGCTTCTCCGAGGCGCGGCCGGTCTTCCGACGGCCGCGCCTCCTTCTTGCCGGCAACATCCTCATCGCGGCCGGCGCCGTGCTGCTCTTCCGACTCGCATCGCACGTCGCCACCGGCATGAGGGCCCAGTCGGCCACGATCCCGGCGGGACCGGCCCTGGTTTCATCCCGGGCTCGCCCCGCCGTGCGCCCCGCGGAAGGGCAACCCCTGGGACGTCTCGAGGTCCCGAGACTCGGGATCGACCTGGTCGTCTTCGAGGGAACCACCGAGTCGACCCTCCGAAAGGGGCCCGGACATCTCTCTTCGACCCCCTGGCCCGACTCCCCCGACCGGGCCGGCAACTGCGTGATCGCCGGCCACCGCGACTCGTTCTTCCGGCGTCTGGCGAAGGCCCGCAAGGACGATGTCGTCCGCTGGCACGGACCGTCGGGGACTTCGACCTACCGCCTGGAGAAGCGCCGGATCGTTCGTCCGGAAGACCTCTCCGTGATCGCGCCGGCGTCCGATTCCCGTCTCACGTTGATCACCTGCTTCCCGTTCGACTGGACCGGATCCGCCCCTTACCGGCTGGCCTGGAGCGCCGTGCCCGTCGGATCGGCGCCATCGATTCGCGCGCAGTTGCGCGCGAGATGACCGCCCAAGCCGATCGGCTCACACCTTCTTGACGTAGATCTCGCCGGCGATCGCGGGGTCGAGGGCGAGGACGGTCTCGCCGAGAGCGAGAACGAAGGCAGGCACCTTCTGGCGCACGCGGACGTGCGCGCCGGGAACGATCCCGAGGTTCGTCAACGGAGCGAGGCGCTCGCGATCGCGAGGCACGATGTACACGATCCGTCCTTCGGTGCCGGCCGGCAGCCGGTCGAGCGGCTGGACGAGGGGCTCGATCGTCTGGGACAGCTCGTGGCAGCAGGGTCCCTGGGGAATCGGTTTGCCGTGCGGGCAGGCGCGCGGGTGCCCGAGGAACGCGCAGATCGCGTCGGCGAGGCCCGCGCCGAGGACGTGCTCCATCACGCACGCCGTGCGGTCGACCGCCGACTCGTCGCGGACCTCGAGCACGGTCGTGAAGAGCACCTCGGCGAGACGGTGCCGGCGGACCTGGCGGCTGGCGAGACTGCGACCCTCCGAGGTCAGCGCGAACCGCCCCGCCTCGACGCGCACCAGGCCCCGGCGCGACAGCTCGTCGAGCGCGGCGTCGAGCACCGCGACTTCGCTCGAGGCCCGCAGGTCCTCGATCCGGTCGAGGCCGCGCTCGTTGAGCGTCCAGAGCTCCTCGGCGACCTCCTCGATGTCCTGGTCGGCGAGATCCGGGTGCAGGATCATGGATGCCTCCGTGCGCGCCGAAACATCCGGCGCAGGAAATCGACGATCCGCGAGGACCGCGGAAACTGGAACCCGCAGTTGGGGCACCGGACCAGCGCGCAGCCCGTCTGCATCGGGCAGCTGCCGCACACGAGCCCGCCGTGCGTGAACCGGTTCCCGCAGAGGCCGCAGACGAAGGTGCTCGCCTCCGGGTGCGGCGCCGGGTGCGCGGGAAGCGGCGTGAAGGGAGTCTCCTCGGGCTTCATTGGAGAGGCAGCCGAACGGCGCGCAGCACCAGGTTGAGGGCGGCGCCGACGGCCACGGCGAAGGGAAAAACGAATGCGGCGATCGCGCCGGCCGTCTTCCAGCCGCGCTCCTTGACGATCATGAAGAAGTTGGCAATGCACGGAAGGAAGAGCGTGATCGTGACCATCGCGACGAGCGACTGGATCGGGTCGATCCGGCCGTGGCGGGCCATGTCGAAGAGGCCGGCCGCGCCGAAGTCGCGCCGCAGGAAGCCGACCACGAACGCCGGCGCCGTCTCGGCCGGCAGGCCGAGCACGCCGGTGACGACCGGCCGCGCGGCCCGCTCGATCCAGCCGATCATGTGGAGCCGGTCGGCCACGAAGAGGACGGCCGTCCCGAGGACGAAGAGCGGAACGGCTTCCCGCAGGTACCACTCGATCCGGGCGAGCGTCTTGACGAGGAGGTTGCCCGGCCGGGGCACGCGCAGGGGCGGCAGCTCCAGGACGAAGTCGCTGCTTCGGCCCGGCAGCACGCGCGCGGCGAGCTTGCCCACGAGGAAGAGGACCGAAAGGACCACGAAGGCCCAGATCGCCAGGGCGAGCGCCGAGAGCCCTCCGAGCATCGCGAGAATGACCGTCAGTTGCGCCGAGCACGGAACGCCGAGCGCCAGCAGCAGGATCACGATGAGCCGTTCCTTGGGAGTCTCGAGGATCCGCGTCGTGAGCGTCGCCATCGTGTCGCACCCGAGTCCGAGGACCATCGGGAGGACGGCCTTTCCGTTCAAGCCCATCGACTTGAAGATCCGGTTGACCATCACGGCCAGGCGCGGCAGGTAGCCCGAGTCCTCGAGGATCCCGAACGCGATGAAGAACGTGCCGACGATCGGCAGCACGAGGGCGAGCGAGTACGCGAGCGCCATCGTGACGAGCCCGTAGGGCCCGACGAAGAAGTCCCGCACGAGCGGCCAGGGAACGATCGCGTCGGCGAGGCGGGTCGCGGCCGGGCTGACGATCTTTCCGAAGAACCCGTTCTCCAGCACGTCGACCAGCGTCTTCGCTCCGAAGACTCCGACGAAGAGATACGAGAGCGTAGAGCGCCGCGAGCAGCACCGGGACTCCCAGGACGGGATGGGTCGTGGCCACGTCCAGCCAGCGCTGCAGCGGCCGGATCGACGAGGCAGCCGGCTCCCGGCGTGTCCGGACCTCGCGCACGATCTCCGCGGCCGCGCGCCGGCGGGCATCCTGGACGACGACGCCGATGTCGTCGCGGTAGAAGCGGCGCAGCCGCTGCGTCACCTCCTCCAGGCGCAAGAGCGCGTCGTCGGCGAGGTGCGCGCGCAGCCAGGGCGTGAGTGTCTGGTCCCCCGAAAGCGCGGCGAGCGCCAGCGCCCGCGGGCAAAATGGCGCCGCCGGCATCAGGGGCTCGATCGTCTCGAGCGCCCGCTCGATCGGATCGGGATAGGCGACGCGGAAGGCCGCCGGCCGCGCATCCTCGATCGCGGCGGCGAGCCGGGCGATCCCTTCGCGCCGCACCGCGACCGTCTCGACCACGGCGGCCGACAGACGGGCCGCGAGCCTCTCGGCGTCGATCGAGAAACCGCGCGCCCGCGCCTCGTCCATCATGTTGAGGCAGACGACGAGGGGCAGGCCCGTCTCGGCGACTTCGAGCGCGAGGGCCAGGGCCCGCTCCAGGTTCTTCGCGTCCCCCACCACGACGACGGCCGCCGGCCGAGTCGACAACAGGATGTCGCGTGTGACGCGCTCGTCCTCCGAGAACGGAAGCAGCGAGGCCGTCCCCGGCGTGTCGCGGACGAGGCCGCGGCGCCGGCCGACCGTCATCGAGCCCTCGGACACCTCGACCGTGGTCCCCGGGTAGTTCGACACCGTCACGTACTTGCCCGTCAGCGCGCCGAAGAGCGCGCTCTTTCCGACGTTCGGGTTTCCGACCAGCACGACGCCGTCGGAGTGGGCCGGGGGACTCATTTCCACATCGTCAACTTCGGGCGAAGGCGTCTCCTGATGCATTTGCACCAGGGCGGCGCGCCGACCCTTCCGGGTCGGACCGCCGACGCGGAAGAAAGAGCAGGCCCAGCGCGAGGACGAGCGAGGCCGTGCTGACCGCCGCGCCGACCCGAAACGAGTCGGGGGCGTAGCGGAGGGCGAGGCGATGGCGTCCCGGGGGCACCCGAAAGCCGAGAAACGCATGGTTGTACGACACCGAGCCGACCGGCCGGCCGTCGAGCTTCGCTTTCCAGCCGGGCCAGGCGGCGACCGAGGTGCCGACGACGGCCGGGGCTTTCGCGTCGACGTCGAGAGCGATGCCGCTCGCTCCGTACTCGGCGACCGCGACGACCGCCTCGCCGTTGGACGCCCAGCCCGGCGCGCCATCCTCGCCGACGACGCCCCGCTCCGCGAAGTCGTCGATCGACTTCATCAGCGCGAGTCGACGCGCGGGGTCCGGCTCGGAAGCCAGAAGCCGCGGCGCGAAGGCGCGCGGCAGCACGCGCGGGTTCTCCTCGAGACGCAACGCGTCGCTCTCGCCGAGAAGCTTCCAGCCCGGCGGCACCGGAACCTCGGCCGGTGACAGCACCCACCGTACGTTCAGAAAGCTCAGGAACGGCGTCGTCGGATCGTCGACGCGGTTGTACCAGACGGGCTGGTGAACCGACCAGAGCGGGAATGTTTCCCACAGCGGGCGGAAGGTCATGGCTTCGTATCCGCGCACGTCCTCGAGCCCGTAGAGGGCGGCGACGTTCGGGATGAAGCTGAAGCGGAGCGCGGCGAAGCGGTACGGCTCCCCGCGCGGGATCGGATCGAGCATCGGCAGCGGCGGATAGAAAGCCTTCGAGGCGATCGTCGGATAGAGGCTTCCGGCCTCGAGCTTTCGCTCGGCGAGAAGCAACAGGAGCAGGACCGTCAGCGCGGTGCCTGCCTGCCGCCGGCGGGAGAACACGACGAGAACCACCCCGGCGATCACCGGAACGACCTGGATCAGGAGGCGTTCCCGCGCCTGGCCCGGCGGGATTCCGAGGTCCGTCATGGCCGGGGCGTAGCGGACCGCGATCGTGATCAGCGCCCCGAGCGTCGCCGCCGATCCCGCGAGAAACACCCCGAAGCCCTCCCCCTCGAAGAGCCGCTCGGCGCCGAGGGCCGCCAGGGCGCAGACCGAGAACCCGGTCACGAAGATCAGCCGCTCGTTCAGGGCGATGTCGAAGAGCGGCAGTCGGGCGAGCAGGTCGGCGGCGGGAGTCGCCGCCGCGACGGCGAGCGTGAGGATCCCGAGTCCCGCGAAGAACCAGCCGGCGCGATTACGACCGAAGAGACCGGCGATGGCGAGCGGAAAGAGGAGCGCGCCGGCGTAGGCCGTGGCGCCGAATGCCGCCTCCTCCGGGCGCGGCTGGAGGTCGGGAGCGACGGCGAGCGGCGACACCTGGATTGCGAGTCGCTCGGTCACGGTTCTCCAGGGCCTCGATCGCGGCTGGTGCGCGTACCACCCCGTGCGGACCGAATGCTCGAGAGTGCGGGGCAGCGCCTCGGCGAGCGGAAGCAGCAGAACCGCCGAAAGGCCGAGCGCGAGTGCGCCCGCGAGGACGGCGTGAGCCGCGGCCCGCCCCGGGGACTCCCGGCGCGCGCGCGCGAGCTCGAAGAGAAAGTAGGGGCCCGCGGCCGCGACGGCGTGAAGCAGAGTCTCGGGATGGCCCGAGGTCACGATCAGGAGGAGCGCCACGACGACCTGGGCCGTCGGCCGCCGGCCCGGATCTCGAGCGAGCCCTCGAAGCCCCAGGAGGAGCAGCGGAAACGGGGCCGCGGCCGGAGTGAGCGGGTACCCGAGAAAGAAGACGAGGTAGTTCGAGAACGCCCAGGCCGACGCGCCGATCAGCGCCGGGACGTTCCGGCAGCCGAGGTCCCGGAAAAACAGATAGCCGCACAAGAGCGCGAGGAGGATCCGCAGCGACATCTCGTACGTCCAGGCCTGCGCCAGCGGCAGAAAAAAACCCATCCAGGTGCCGGGATGGAAGACCGCGGGCTGCTGGACGGCCAGGAGGGGCTCGCCCGCAAAGACGTGGGGATTCCAGAGCGGAAGCTCCCGGCGGGCCACGGCCGCCCGGACCGCCTTTCTCCAGGGAATCTCCTGGAACACGACGTCGCCGAGCAGACGCGTTCGGTCGGGGCCGATCGCCATCGCGCCCCGAATCGCCTGAAAGGGCTGGGCGTCGTAGACGATGTCGAGGGGCGCATAGATCGCCCCGGTCAGGGTCGCGCGGCCGGTGAACAGGAGAGGCGTCAGGCCGATGACCAGCGCCACGCCCCGACGGAAAGGACGGACGAAGCGGTGGGCGAGCCAGAGCAGAGCCGCCGCCGTCACGGCGTAGATTGCGACCGAAAGCGCGATGACGGGAAGCACTCGGACTACTCTACGGGACCCGGGACCCGGATGTCGCCACCCGCCGGACCCTGCGGGCCTTCGGTACCCGCGGCGCCGTCGGCGCCCTTCTGCGCGATCAACGCCCACTCTGCGGGGCTCGAGTCGGGCGAGTTCGTGTTCGAGGCGATCAGCGAAACGTAGCTCGACCCGCCGAAAGATACCGAGTCGAGCGTGTTGTACGTCGTCCCGCCATCCCACGAAGACGACGCCGCAGACCGCCAACCGCCACTTTTTGCAAGTGGCGGGGCGCCGCGAAAAGCCCCGCCAGGCCGGGTCCGCGGGACCTCCCGGGGTCCCGCGGACCGAGTGCGCTCGGGCCGAAAGCGAGGGAGCTACAGGATCGCGAACACCACCCGCGCGAACTGGACGCTCGGATCATTGGTGACGTTGTCGACGGTGGCGCCGTAGACGATCGCGCTCCCGCTCGAGACGCTGACCTCGATCGAGGAGTTGGGGCCGAGGGCCGCTCCGAGGAGCGTCGAGGCCGGCTGCTGTTCGTAGAACGTCGGGTCGTAGGTCCGGGTGACGTTGCTCAGGATCGCGCCGCTCGCGTCGCGGACCCGGAAGGTCACGACGGCTCCCGAAAGCAGCGTCCGCACGCCGATGTTGAACCGCAGCGAGGTGTTGTTCGGCGGAGCAATGAGCAGGGACGTGGAGCCGGCGAAGAGCACCCGGCTGTCCGGGGAGCCGCTCGGGTCGATCGCCTCCTCCGTGAACCCCGACGTCCCCGAGCCGCCGCCGTCGTTGTAGACGCGGGCCGCGATGACCGGGAGGCTGGAGTCGGATGGCACGACGACGTCGAGAGTGCCGAGCCCGCCCTGCCCCATCGTCGAAACGAGGTCGTCGTAGGAGACGGTCGCACCGGGGGCGACGGTGAAACCGAGGCTCGGATCCGCCGAAGAGCCCGCCACGCCCGCCGGGTGGTAAACGAAACGGCCGGTCACCGCTTCCGTCCAGGGATTGGAGAGTTGCACCCCGGTGCGGAAGAACGAACCGAAGTTGCCGGGTGTCGAGCCGGCCGCCGGGATCACGCGCGCGATCGACTCGGTGGCGGTTCCGGTCGCCCGGACCGCGAGGATCCCCGGGCCATCGACTTCGGCGCCCGAAAGGGAGACCGTCGTGTTCACGTCGCCCGAGTATCCGGCGTAGCCGGCGGAGACGATTCCGGTCAGCGTGACGGGATTGCCGCAGTTGGCGACCCGGGCGATGCCGAGGAGATCCCCCTCCTCGACGGGGATCGGGGGCGCCAGGGCGACGGTCATCGGAATCGCCGTCACGTCGAAGGGGCCTCGTTCTCCGACGAAGGTCAGATCGTCGCCGTGGCGCCGGAACACCTTGATCTTCGCGGCGGAGGGGCACGGGTAGGCCGACCAGCCGAACGTCGCCGAGTCGATCGTGCCCGTCGCCGTCGCGGGGCGCACGAGGTCGATGTCGGTGCGAATGTCCGCGATCCCAGCGTCGCTCGAATTCGGACTCGGCACGGTATTGCCCATTTCGAGCACCTGGGCGGCGGCGGGGATCGGAAAGAGCCGAAACGATCGCCATGGCGGGGATGAAACTCCGGTGCAGATGCATAAGGACCTCCCGAATGTTGCGCCCTCGAGCGGGCCCGACCATTCTGGCAGCAAACGGAGGCCCCGGCGAAGGGCCCCCGGCCCTCAGCCCCCGCCGTTCAGCGCAGTCCCCCGGGCCACCAGTTCCAGCGCCCGGCCAGGCGCAGCAGCGCCGGCCCGATGACCATCCGCACCGCGACGGCGTCGACCAGGACGGCGACGGACAGGGCGAAGCCGAGCATCTTGATCGGAAGGAAGTCGCCGAGGGTGAATCCCGCAAAGACCACGATCATGATCGCGGCGGCATTGGTGATGACGGTGGCGCTCCGCGCGAGGCCCTCGGCGATCGCGGGCGATTCGGCGAAGCCCGATCGGCGCGCCTCGGCGATGCGGGCCACGAGGATGACCTCGTAGTCCATGGACAGGCCGAAGACGATGCAGAAGACGATGACCGGGATGATCGGGAAGACGCTCCCCGTCGGCTCGGCCAGCCCGAAGAGGCCCGACCCGTAGCCGTCCTGGAAGACCAGGACGAGGGCGCCGAACGCCGCCCCGACCGAAAGCAGGTTCAGGAGCACGGCCTTGACCGCGATCATGAGCGACCGGAATCCGGCAAAGAGCGCGACGAAGGTGCAGCCGATCACGAGCGCGACCACCATCCGGAAGTGTTCCGCGACCGTATCTTCGTAGTCGGCGTCGAAGGCCGGCTGCCCCCCGACGCGCATCACGGTGCCCCGAAGGCCGGTCACCCGCTCCGCGTTCCACGTCCGGATCTCCCGCGCGAACGCGACCTGGTCGGCCGGGGTCAGGCTCGTCGACGGAATCACCTCGAGGAGAGCCGCGGTGCCGTCCTCGGCGCCGAGCGAGCGACGTATCCCGGGCGAGAGCATCGCGAGGTACGAGGGGTCGCGTCCCTTGAGGGCTCCCGGCAGGCTTTCGACGCGCTCCGTTCCGCTCTGCGCGGACAGCTTCTCGTGGAGCTTCGAGGCCGCGGCCCAACCGGCGTCGCTCTCGAGCGTCACACCCGGCGGGAAGTCGAGGATGACGCGGATCGAGTGGACGATGTTGGCCCGGCCCATCGCCCCCAGACGATGGTACGCCTCGACCGCTTCGGTTCCCCGGGGAAGCCAGTCGCCGCGCGGCATGGTCGTGTCGATGCGCCGGCCCTGCAACGCGAGGACGAGCAGCGGCGCCGTCGTCACGCAGAGCGCGAGCACGGGGCGAGAGGTCACCCGCCGTCCCCACCTCCGCCAGCCCGCGGACCCCGCGGCGGCGGCGCCCGGCCGCTCCGGACGGACGCGAAGGCGGTCGATGTGCGGACCCAGGAGCGACAGGACCGCGGGCAGGAGCGTCACGGAGAGGGCCCAGGCGAAGATCGTGACGAGGAGGCCCGCGACGCCGATCGACCTCTGTTCGGACAGCGGGATCATCATCAGCGCACCGAAGCTGATCGAGACGGGAAAGGCGGAGAGAAAGATCGTCCAGCCGGCCTTGCGGGCGGCCTCCTCGGCGGCGCCGGCCGTCGACATCCCCGTCGCCAGTGCTTCCCGGAACCGGCTGACCATGAGGAGCGCGTAGTCGATCCCGAGCCCCAGTCCGATCATCGACGCCAGCGTCTGGATGAGGATCGAGATCGTGAAGAAGTGCGCGAGCCACGCGGCGACACCCAGGGAGAGCGCGATCGAGAGGATGCCGATCGAGAGCGGCAGGATCGAGGCGACCACGGTCCCGAACGCGAACAGGAGAAGAAGGAGCGTCAGTGGCAGCACCCGCGCCTCGGCTCGCCGAGCGTCGGCTGCGCTCGCGCGGCGCAGGTCGACGTTCAGCGGCGCCTCCCCGGTCCAGCCGAGCCACGCCCCGGGGTACGTGCGCCGGAGTTCGGCCTGGAGCTGGGAGGTTTTCTCGCGCAGGCGCGGCAGAAGCGATTCGACGGGGGCGTCTCCGGCCTCGAGGCCGACGACCACGAGCACGCCGCCCTTCTGGCCGACGAAGATGGGGTTGTTGGTGTCGAGCGCGGACAGCGTCCCCGCGACGCCCGGGAGGTTACGGATCGCGCCGACGATCTGCTCGAGCACCCGACGGCCCCCCGGGGCGTGCGGGCCCGGGAGGCCCTCGGCCACCAGGAGCACGCGGTCGGTGAAGGGCGACCGGAACCGCACCTCGAGCTCGTCCCGGACCGCCTGGGCCTGGCGCTTCGGCATGCGGGCCGCCACGGCGAGACGGTCCTCGATGCGGCGCGCCGACGGCAGGAGGACCGCGGCGACGACGACCCAGGCCGCGACGATCGGCCACCGGTAACGCACGATGGCCGTGGGAATGCGATGCAGCGACCGCCCGCCAGGCGGAAGTGGCCGCGGGTCCGGTCGTCACGCGAGAATCGAAGCCGTCCCGGAGGTCCGTGGCGACCGGTTCCGAAGGTGCGGCGGGGACATTGCGGCGATCATGACACGACTGACCTCCTCCGAGACCCTTCCCGCACCGCCCGCTGATAGATTGCCGGCCATGGCCGCGCGCCGAGCGACGGCACTCGCCGTCGCGCTCTTCGTGTTCGGGTTCGGAGAAGAGCTCTGGTTTCGCTACCTCCCGGCGTACCTGCGGGTCCTGGGCGTTTCGGCCGTCGGGCTGGGCTTCTTCGGAACGTTCAAAGATTTTCTCGACGCGGCCTACGCCTTTCCGGGCGGGGCGATCTCGGACCGTCTCGGCACCCGGCGCGCCCTCCTGCTCTTCGGAGGCCTCACGACGGCGGGATTCGCCGTCCTCTGGGCGTGGCCGTCGCCAGCCGGCGTCTTCGCCGGGCTCGCGCTGGTCATGGCCTGGGCCTCGCTCGGCCTGCCGGCGACCTTCTCCCTCGTCGGCGAGGAGCTCGAAGGCCGCGGGCGCGTCGTCGGGTTCACCGTCCAGTCCGTGCTCAAGCGCGTTCCCATCGTCCTCGCACCGCCGATCGGCGGGCTGCTTCTGGAGCGCCTGGGGATCGTCTCGGGGATGCGCGTCGGGATCGCCGTTTCGGTGGTGCTCTCGCTCGCGATGCTCGCGTTTCTCGCGCGCACCCTGCGGCCTGCGCCGCGCCCGGCGGCGGCCCGTCCGGTGGGGAGGTCCGTGGGTGTCGTGATTCCGCGGCCGCTCCGCCAGCTTCTCGTGGCCGATTGCCTGATCCGGCTCTGCGAGGGGCTCCCGGAGGTCTTCCTCGTCGTGTGGGCGATCGAGATCGTCCGCGTGTCGCCGGCGCAGTTCGGCCTCCTGACCTCGATCCTGATGTCGACCGCCATCGCCTCGTACCTTCCGGCGGCGACGCTCGCGGGACGGGCGGAGAAGAAGCCGTTCGTCGTCCTGACCTACGTCTTCTTCACGCTCTTCCCCCTCGCGGTCCTCGCCTCACGGTCGTTTTCCGCGCTCGCCGCGGCGTTCGTCGTCGGTGGGCTGCGCGAGATCGGCGAGCCGGCGCGCAAGGCGCTGATCGTGGACCTCGCCGACCCGGCCGCGCGGGGCCGGACGGTCGGGAAGTACTACGCGATCCGGGGATTCGCGGTCGCGGGTGCCGCGGCGGCCGGCGGAGCGCTGTGGGCCATTCGGCCGGCCCTCACCTTCGCCGCGGCCGGCACGCTCGGCGTCGCCGGCACGCTCTGGGCGATCTTTTTCCTGCCGGCCGGCGCGCCGGCCTCGGAGGAAACCGTATGAAATGGGTGACCCGCCGGAGGATCCACGTCAACCGCACGGCCACGGGCTGGCTGATCCGCAGGTTTCTCGATCCGACCGCCGAAATCGACTTCGTCGAGCCGGGCGAGGTCGCAAAGGTCCAGGAGCGCGACGGCGCAATCGGATTCGACGCGCCGGGCGCGCGCCATCCGCACCGGGACGCGCGCGGACGCTGCTCCTTCGAGCAGCTCGTCGACGAGCGCCTGCCGGACGACCCGGCGCTCGCGCGTCTCGCGCGGATCGTCCACGGCGCCGACTTTCCGGAAGAGATCTCGACGACTCCGGAGTCGGCCGGCCTCTGGGCCATCAGCCAGGGCTTCACCGACGTCGGCGACGACGATCGCGACATCCTCGAGCGGGCGGCGTTTCTCTACGACTCCCTCTACGCGCACTTGCGGCGGACCTAGGGAGGAACGTCGTCGGCCGAAAGCGTCAGCGTCGGGTTCCGCACGGGATCGTTGTAGGCGTCGAGGGCGGCGAAGACGACCCCGTTGTGAAAGAACGTCCGCTCCTCGAGCGGAAGCTCGAGCGCGAGGAGGCCCGGGCCCGTCGCCCGGAATCGGCCGGCGAGCGAGTTCTCGCGAAGGAGCAGGTCCGCCAGGCGCGCCACGCGCTCGAGGCTCTCGACGGGGGCCGGTTCGTCCGACGCGGAGACGCGGTACACGCTCCGCTCGGCGCCGCCGAGGTCGATCCCCGTGCAACGAAGCGGCGGAGACTCTATGGCCGCCGCCGGGGCGCGGCCCGACGCGCGTTCACGGCCGCACTACTTTCCGAGGCCTTCGGGCGCCGACGGGACCATTCCCCGGAGCGCGGCCATGTACCAGCGGTCGCCCTTCTTGACGGCGACGATCGAGGAAAGGCCGCTTCGGGCGGGAAGCGCCTTGCCGGCGGGGTTTTTCATTCCCGAGACTTCGAAGGTCCCGTCGACGATCGCCACGTCCCGGCGCACGAAACGCGTGTTCGTGACGTTGACCGCGATCTTCGTCTTCTTGTAGATACCGGCCCATTGCTGGGCGAAGGCTTTCTCGACTTCGTCGCGTCCGCGCGCCGTCCGGCCGGTCGAGCTGATGTAATCGCCGTCGGTCAGGAAGAGATCGGCCAGCATCTTCGGATCCGCCTTGTTCCAGGCGTCCTGGAGCTGGACACTGATCGCGCGAATGTCCTTTTCGTCGGCGGCGTTGGGCGCTTGAGCTCGGACCTCGACGACGGCCAGAGAAAGCACGAGCGCCAGAGCGATTCTCGGGAAGGTCCTCATGCCTCACCTCCTTGAGAAGAGGGCCGGGTCGCTTCGCCTTACGCTTCTGTTCTACGCCGCTCGCCTGGCCTCGTCAACCGCGACGGGCCTTTTGACCGATAATCAAGCGACTGCCCGTAGCTCAGTTCGGATAGAGCAACGGCCTTCTAAGCCGTAGGTCGGCGGTTCGAATCCGCCCGGGCAGGCCAAGTCGCAAGTTCGAGCCGGCCACCAACGGAAGACTTCGAAGCGTTAGGCAACGCCGTGCGAAGCACGGCGGTAATCTCCCCGGGCAGGCCACTCCCCCTCGACCCGCCCGCCGGTACCTTGGAAAGGTTGGGGGTCAGGTCTTCAAATTTCGGATCAAGAAAAACCGAAGAATGAAGACCTGACCCCCGGACTTGCTTAGAAGATGCCGAAGAACTACTCGATCTCGACTCCGGCGCGCGTTTCGGAGTCGGCCGACTCGAGGTCGAGGGCGGTCACAGCGATGCCGCGGGCGCGAGCTTCGCCTTCGAGGCTCCTCCACTCCGCGATCAGGCGCTCGAGGTTCGCGCGGGCCCTCGCGTAAGCGTCCTTCTGCGTCGAGGTCGGCGGGTCGTCGGAGCCGTCGACGCCCTCGAGAACGGTCGCGAGGAGGCGGTTGGTTCCGGCGAGGCCCGCCGCCGGCGGCTTCCCCGCTTCCAGGGCCAGGGCGCGCTCGGCGGTCTTGCCCGAAAGCTTCTTGCGGAGCGCGCGGACGCGCGCGAGCGCTTCGTAGGACTCGTTCATCGCCGCGACGACGTTGCTCTCGAAGGCGAGGCGCTCCGCGAAGACCCCCGGCGTGGACTTCACGCGCGGGTCCGGCGTCAGGACGAGCGGCTGTTCCTGCACCGCACCGTCGACCGTCAGCCGCACCGTGTAGCGGCCCGGCGAGGCGAGGGGGCCCCGCGGCGCGATCGGCGTGTCCTCGCCGGCAATGGCCGAGATCATGTAGTCCGACTTGTCCGACCTCGGCCGCGGGTAGCGCAGGTCCCAGACGAAGCGATGGTGCCCGGGCTCCCCCGACGGCGGCGCCGGGGGATGGATGTAGAGGTCCGTGAAATACCGCCGCGCCTCGACCTTCTCGGGCGGGTCGCTGCTCGCCCACGCCCGCACGGTCGCGCCCTTCTCGTCGAGGATCTCGAGCCGCACGCTCTTCGCGGGCGCGCCGAGGACGTAGTCGATCACCGCCCCCGGGGGCGGGTTGCGCGCGAAGGGAGTCTCGGGCGGAAGCGGCGTGTCGCGGTTCTCGTTGTTGCGCAGGCGCACCGCCGCGGCCGGAACGACGAGCGTCGCGGGCGCCGTCGCCGCCGCCGGCGCGAGCTGCCGCAGCGGCGTCACGTCGTCGGCGACCCAGAGTCCCCGGCCCTGCGTGGCGATGACGAGGTCGGCGCCGTGGACCTGCAAGTCTCCGATCCAGCAGGTCGGCAGGTTTTGACGGAGTGTCTGCCAGTGGTCGCCGTCGTCGAAGGAGACGAAAGCACCCGTGTCGGTGCCGGCATAGAGGAGACCCCGCCGCACGGTGTCGGCGCGCACGACCATCGCGAATCCGGGCGACGGCAGGCCGGAGGAAATCTCCTGCCAGCTCTCGCCCCCGTCGCGCGTGCGGTAGACGTGGGGCGTAAAGTCGTCGCGGCGATGGGCGTCGACGGCGGCGTAGACGACGTCGGGCTCCAGCGGCGAGACGTCGAGCGTCGAGATCTTGCTCCAGGCGGGCAGGCCCTTCGGCGTGACGTTCTTCCACGTCCGCCCGCCGTCCTTCGTGCGCTGGATCAGGCCGTCGTCGGTTCCGACCCAGATCTCCTGCGCGTCGCGGGGCGAAATCTCGATCGTGAAGATGACGCCAAAGCCGCAGGGCTGCGCGTTTGCGACAGTGACCTCGCCGTCGCAGCCCTTCGTCCCCTCGACCGCGCCCGAGAGGTCCGGGCTCGCCTTCTCCCAGCTCGACGCCGTCGTCGAGCGAGCGCAGCAGGTACTGCGCGCCGGCGTAGAGCGCGTGGGGCGGCGTCTTCGCGATCGCGATCGGAAACACCCAGGACCAGCGATACAGGCCGGGCACGGGCCGGCGGCCGTACGTGCTCTCGGACGGCGGGCGAGACGTTGCGGACCTGGCCCGTGCGCGTGTCGAACCGCGTGATCGTGCCGCCGAGTCCGGTCCCGAAGACGATCTCGGGATCGCGCGGGTCGGGAACGTCCCAGCCGCGCTCCTCGCCGCCCACCGGATGCCAGTCGCGGAACGTGAGCTGCCCGAAATCGCTCCGCGTCGCGGCGCCCGCCGTGCCCGAATCCTGCTGGCCGCTGTAGATCCAGTACGGGAACCGGTCGTCGGCTTCGACGTGGTAGAACTGGCCGGTCGGCTGGTTGTACCAGTCGCTCCAGGTCTTCCCGCCGTTCAACGTGACGATCGTGCCCTGGTCCGCCGCCGTGACCATGCACTCCGGGTGCTTCGGGTTGATCCAGAGGAAGTGGTAGTCGTCGCCGCCCGGGCCGCCGCGGAAGAATTCGAGCGTCGCGCCGCCGTCGCGCGAGCGCCGGATCGACTGACCCGTCACGTAGACGACGTCGCGCGAGCGCGGGTCGGCGGTCAGGCGGTTCATGTAGCTCGACGCGAGCCCGGAAGTTCCGTTGACGCGCGTCCACGTGCCGCCCCGGTCGTCCGAGCGCCAGAGGCCCGCCACCTTCGACGTCACCGTCGGAGACTCGTCCGCCGCGTCGACGAGCGCCCAGACCCTTCCCCCCGTCGACGCGGCGAGGCCGACGCGGCCGATCGGCGTCGACGGCCAGCCTCCCCCGGAGAGACGTGCCCAGGTGCGTCCGCCGTCGGTCGACTTGTAGAGGGCGCTCCCCGGCCCGACCATCGGCTGGAAGTAGGAGAGCCAGGGATAGTTGCGGGCCTGCCACAGCGAGGCGTACAGGATCGCGGGGTTCTCCGGATCGGCGGCGAGATCGGCGCCGCCCGTGTTCTCGTCGACGAAGAGGACCTGGCTCCAGGTCCGCCCGCCGTCCTCGGTCCGGAAGAGCCCGCGCTCGCGGTTCCCGCCGAACATGTGGCCGAGCGCCGCGACGAGCGCGACGTCGGGATTCTTCGGGTCGACCAGGATGCGCCCGATCGCGCGCGAATCCGTCAGGCCGATCCGGCGCCAGGTGGCTCCGCCGTCGTCGGACCGGTACATCCCGTCGCCGGACGCGACGTCGTAGCGCGCCTGGATCTGGCCCGTGCCGACGTAGATCACCTTCGGGTTCGACGGCGCGATCGCGAGCGCTCCGACCGACGCCGCCCCGGCCCGGTCGAAGATCGGTGACCAGGTCCGGCCCGCGTCCTCCGTTTTCCAGACGCCGCCGGCCGCGGCGCCGAAATAGTACGTGGCCGGATCGTCCGGTATGCCCTCGGCGACGAGCGACCAGCCGCCCCGGAACGGTCCGATGAGCCGCCAGCGCAGGTCGCGGTACAGCGCGGGGTCGATCGGCTGCGCCGCGGCTGGTGCCGGCGCCAGCGCCGCGACGAGGGCCAGGAGGACGATCGAAGCTCGACGCATTCCGCGACTCCTTCCGAAGTTGGATAGATTAGGGCAATGACGCTCTTGACCGAGCCGGTCGGAAGTATTCCACGACCCAAGGCCTTGATCGAAGGCATGGCCGCTTACGGGGCCGGCCGCATCTCGAGCGACGCGCTCGAGGCGCTCTTCGACGCCGCCGTCAGCGACACGATCCGCCGCTTCGAGGAGACGGGCTCGCCCGTCATCACCGACGGCGAACAGCGCAAGCCGAGCTTTGCGACGTACCCGGTCCACGGCGCAAAGAACCTCGCGCCCGGCGGCGTGACCATCACCGTTCCGCGACGGGCACGCTCGACAACTTCCGGTCCTCGCCTCGGGCCCCTTCCGTTACGCGACTTTCGCCGCGACGTACCTCGAGGGAGCGAAGAAGTATGCCAACCGGCCGATGAAGGAGGCCGTGATCGCGGCCTCGGCGTTGTCGCTGCTCTACCCGGCGTCGGGGATCCCGGGCTACTCCCGCGAGGAGTTTCTGGACGATCTCGTGCGGGAAGCCCGGACCGACATCCGCCGGTGCCTCGCCGGCGGCGCGACGGTGCAGATCGACTTCACCGAGGGACGGCTCGCCGTCAAGCTCGACCCGTCGAAGAAGCTCCTCGACGCTTTCGTCGACCTCAACAACCGCGTCCTCGCGGCCTTCTCGGCCGAGGAGAAGAAGAAGATCGGCGTCCACACCTGCCCCGGCGGCGATCAGGACTCGACCCACAGCGCCGACGTGGACTATGCGGAGCTCCTGCCCGCGCTCTTCCGCATCGACGTCGGCAACTTCTTCGTCCAGCTCGCGAGCGAAGCGGACCGTCCCCGCGTGCTGAAGATCCTGGGCGCGCACGCGAAGGGCGGCCGCCGCGTCTTCGTCGGCGTCACCGACCCGATCTCGCCGAAGGTCGAAACGCCGACGGAGGTGCGTGACCGCATCCTCGAGGCCGCGCGCTTCATCGATCCGGCGCACCTCGGCTCGACCGACGACTGCGGATTCTCGCCGTTCGGCGACGACGTGTCGACCTCGCGCGACACCGCCTTCGCCAAGATCCGCGCGCGGGTCGAGGGCAACGCCCTGGCGTCGAAGGAGCTCGGCGTCTAGGACCGAGACGGTCTACAGGTCCTCGAGCCGCACCGGCGTGTCGGCGTCCTTCCAGGCCGCGTCGAACTGGGCGCGGGCCCAGGCGGCGTCGGCGTCCTTCTTCTGGGCCTCGAGGCTCTTCGAGAGGCCGTAGAGCGAGCGTCCGTTGCGGGGATGCTTGTCGAGGTCCGCGCGGAAGACCTTTTCCGCCTCCGCCGCCTGGCCGTCCGCGAGCAGCGCCGCGCCGAGCGACTCGCGGGTCGGGTAGTACCACGCCGGAGGCTCGTCGTAGAGGAGCGCGTCCTCGGCCGCGACGGCTTTCCTCCAGGCCGCGAGCGCGGCGGCGCGGTCGCCCTGCGCCTCGGCGATCCGAGCGTCGAGGACGGGCGTCGCCACCGACAGTAGCGCCGCCGCGGTGTTCTGCGGGCCCGCCATGGCCCCCGCGGGAATGGCGTCGCGCGCGACGGCGTAGGCATCGCGCAACGTCGCGGCGCGTTGCGGATTTCCCTGCGCGGCCGCGGCCATCGCGCGGGCGTAGAGCCAGACCGCGCGCACGAGAGGCAGCTTCGGGCCCGGATCGGGCATCTTCTGGATGTCGTCCCACTTGCGGAAGCGCAGGGCGACGAAGGCCGGCTGGCACAGGAACCCCTCGAGCATCGGGTCCATGGACACGACCGGCAGCACTCCGTCGAAGAGCTGGTCGCCGGCGCGCTTGGCCGCGGCATGCCGGCCGGCCATCAGGGCCGCGTACGACTCGAAGTGGACGTTGTGGTTGTAGTACATGACGGGGTACATGCCCTGGGCGCCCGTCTCGCGGATGTAGGCGCGGTCGACGGCCGCCGCCACGGCGTTCGACTTCTCCGCGGCGACGTAGTCGCCGGTCCGGACGTAGACGTGGGCCGGCATGTGGACGAGGTGCCCCGCCGCCGGCACGAGCGTCTCCAGCCGCGCCGCCGAAGGAAGCGCCCGCTCGGGGCTCTTCGACGCCTCGACGGCGTGGATGTAGTAGTGGTTGGCGCCGGGGTGCTGCGGGTCGCGCTTCAGGACCGATTCGAGCACGGCGAGGATCTCGAGCGTGTACTCGCCCGGCTCGCCCGCGGGCGTCCAGAGCTTCCACGGCGTCAGGTTCATGAGGCTCTCGGCGTAGAGCGTGGCGGCGTCGAGATCGTCCGGGTACCGCGCCGTGAGCGCCTTCATCGCGGTCGCGTAGTCGCGCGCGACCTTCGCCTTGTCGGACCGGGCCGGATCGGCGACGTATCGGGCGGCGAGCGCCTCGGCGTACGCCCGCTCGTTCTCGGGGCCGGAGGCCGAAAGGGCCAGGGCCTTTTCGACCTCGGCCCGCGCTTTCAGCAGCCGCTCATCGACGGGCGCCGGATCGTTGTAGTTGGCGCCCAGGACGATCGCCATCCCCCAGTGCGGCATCGCGGCCTTCGGGTCGAGCGCGGCGGCCTTCTCGAAGGACCGGAACGCCTCCTCGTGGTTGAACCCGAAAAGAAGGACCATTCCCTGGTCGAAGAACTTCTGCGCCTCGGGACTCGAAGTTGCGATGGGGTGGCGGTGCGCGCCGGTGCCCGAAAGCAGCGCGACGGGCTTCTGCGGCTGGGCGGCGCCCGGCATGTCCGCGTGCTGGGCCGCGAGGACAGGCGAGAGCGCCAGGCCGGCGAGAACGTAAAGCAGTCTCTGCATCGGAATCTCCTCGGGACGAAATTCTAGTGCGAAGTTCGGCGCGGCCCGGCCGCGCGTCCTGGGGAGTAGGTAGTATTCGGGGCTCCCGTCAGGAGGAATCGCATGACCATCCGGTTCCGGGCTCCGCTCGTCTGCCTCGCCCTGCTCCTCGCCGCGTCGACGCTCCCGGCGCAGGCCGCGCCGAAGAAGGTCCAGGCGACGACTCCGGCTCCCGCCGCGGCGAAGGCCCGGCCGCCCTGGAAGGTGACCTCGGTCGAAGGGATCACGGAGTACCGGCTCGCGAACGGCCTGCGCGTCCTCCTCTTCCCGGACCCGACCAAGCCGACGGTCACCGTCAACATCACGTACCTCGTCGGCTCGCGCCACGAGGGCTACGGCGAAACCGGCATGGCCCACCTGCTCGAGCACATGATGTTCAAGGGCTCGCCGAAGCATCCCAATGTCAACCAGGAGCTGACGGCGCACGGCGCGAGCTCGAACGCCTCGACCTGGTTCGACCGGACGAACTACTTCGAGACGCTCCAGGCGACGGACGAGAACCTGAAGTGGGCCCTCGAGCTCGAAGCGGATCGGATGGTCAACGCCTGGATCGCGAAGAAGGACCTCGACACCGAGATGACGGTCGTGCGCAACGAGTTCGAGATGGGCGAGAACGACCCGGGCTCGATCCTGCAGGAGCGCGTCCTCTCGACGGCTTTCCTCTGGCACAACTACGGCCACTCCACGATCGGCGCGAAGTCCGACCTCGAGAACGTGCCGATCGATCGCCTGCAGGCGTTCTACCGGACCTACTACCGCCCGGACAACGCGGTGCTGCTCATCGCGGGCCGTTTCGACGAGGCGAAGACGCTCGCGCTCGTCGACCGTCTCTTCTCGCGGATCCCCGTCGCCCCGGCGCCGCGGCCCAGGCTCTACACGCTCGACCCGACCCAGGACGGCGAGCGGGAGGTTTCGCTCGAGCGGATCGGCGACGTCCAGGCCATCGCCGCGGCGTACCACGCGCCCTCGGGCGCGGAGCCGGACGCCGGCGCGGTCGACCTGTTGACGGAGATCCTGACCGCGACGCCCTCGGGGCGCCTCTACAAGGCCCTCGTCGAGACGAAGAAGGCGACCTCGGTCGGCGGATACTTCATGGCGCTCCACGATCCGGGCTTCGTCATGTTCGACGCCGAGGTCCGGACGGACCAGCCGATCTCCGACGCGCGGACGGCACTCGTGGCGACGCTCGACGCGGCGGCCGGCGCGACGCCGGTGACACCGGAGGAAGTCGACCGGGCGCGGGCGACGCTCCTGAAGAACATCGAGCTGACGCTCAACAACGCCAATCGCGTCGGACTGCTGCTCTCCGAGTACATCGGCCAGGGCGACTGGCGGCTCTTCTTCCTGAACCGCGACCGGATCCGTCAGGCCACGGTCGACGACGTGCGGAAGGCGGCCGCGGCGTACCTGAAGCCATCGAACCGGACGATCGGAGTCTTCCGGCCGACCGCGAAGCCCGACCGCGCCGAGATTCCGCCGCCGCCCGACGTCGCGGCGCTCGTGCGGGACTACAAGGGCGACGCGGCCGTCGCCGCGGGCGAAGCCTTCGATCCCTCGCCGGCCAACATCGAGGCGCGGACGAAGCGCTCGGAACTGCCCGGGGGGATGAAGCTCGCCCTTCTGCCGAAGAAGACGCGCGGCGCGACGGTCGTCGGCAGCCTCACGCTTCGGTTCGGCGACGAGAAGACTCTCGCCGGGAAGTCGACCGTCGCGGACATGGCGGCCGACATGCTGATGCGCGGCACGACCAAGCACACGCGCCAGCAGATCAAGGACGAGCTCGACCGGCTGAAGGCCCGGATGTCCGTGGGCGGCCGCGCCAGCCAGGCGACGCTCTCGTTCGAGACCGTCCGCGAGAACCTCCCGGCGGTCTTCCGCCTGGCGGCCGAGGTCCTGCGCGAGCCCGCGTTTCCCGAAAAGGAATTCGAGGAGCTCCGCCAGGAGAACCTCGCCGCGATCGAGCAGGAGCGCAGCGAGCCCAACTCGGTGGGCTCGAACTTCTTCGAGCGCCACATGAACCCCTATCCGAAGGGCGACGTGCGCTACGTCGAGACGCTCGAGGAGTCGCTCGAGAGCTACAAGGCCGCGACGCTCGGCGAGGCCCGCAAGTTCTACGGCGAGTACTACGGCTCATCGAACGGGCAGCTGGCCGTCGTCGGGGATTTCGACGAGGCCGAGGTCGCGAACCTCGCCGCGGAGCTGCTCGGGAACTGGAAGAGCCCGGCGCCGTACGCGCGGGTGCCCCAGCCGTACCAGGACGTCCCCTCGATCCAGAAGACGCTCGAGACGCCCGACAAGGCCAACGCGTTCTTCGTCGCGGGCCAGAACCTGAAGCTCCGGGACGAGTCCCCCGACTATCCCGCGCTCGTCCTCGGCAACTACATGCTCGGCGCCGCCGACACGGCCCGGCTCTACGCCCGCATCCGCGAGAAGGAAGGACTGTCCTATGGCGTCGGGTCGCGGATTTCGGCCTCGCCGCTCGACGAATCCGGCGAGTTCACGGCCTTCGCCATCTACGCGCCGCAGAACGCGGCCCGTGTCGAAGCCGCGTTCCGGGAGGAGATGACGAAAGTCCTCGAGAAGGGATTCGACGCCGACGAGATCGCCCGCGCCAAGTCCGGCTGGCGCCAATCCCGCCAGATGGCCCGCGCCCAGGACGCGTCGCTCGCCCGCACGCTCGCGGCCGAGCTCTACCTCCAGCGCACGCTCGCCTGGGACGCCGGGTTCGAGAAGAAGGTCGAGGCGCTGTCCGGGCCGGACATCCTGGCCGCGATGCGCCGGTATCTCGACCCGGCGAAGCTGACGATCGTGAAGGCCGGCGACTTCGCCAAGGCGGCCCCGTGAGCCCGCCCCGGCGGTAAGATCCCGAGCCCGGCGAATCCCGGAGGAAACGATGATCCGAACCACGATGGCGGGCGCGGTCCTGGCCGCGGCCCTGCCGCTCGCCGCCGCCGACATCGGATCGGCGCCGGTCGCGAAGAAGGTGCCCCACATGCAAAAGCTGCACGGAGACGAGCTCCTCGACCCCTACTTCTGGCTGCGCGAGCGCGACAACCCCGAGGTGAAGGCCTACCTCGAGAAAGAGAACGCGTTCGCCGAGGCCTTCATGAAACCGACGGAGGGCTTCCAGAAGGCCCTCTACGACGAGATGCTCGCCCGCATCAAGGAGACGGACCTCTCGGTCCCTTACCGCGAGCACGGCTGGTACTACTACGCCCGAACGGAGAAGGGAAAGCAGTACCCGATCTACTGCCGCCGCAAGGGGAGCGCCGAGGCGCCCGAGCAGATCTATCTCGACGTCAACGAGCTCGCCAGGGGCGAGCGCTTCATGAACGTGTGGGCGCGGGCCGTATCCGACGACGGAAACCTCCTCGCCTACTCGACCGACAACACGGGCTTTCGCGACTACACACTGCGGATCAAGGACCTGACGACGGGCAAGCTGCTTCCGGAAAAGGTCGAGCGAGTCGGCTCGGTCGCCTGGGCGGCCGACAATCGAACGCTCTTCTACACGACGACCGATCCAGCCAAGCGGCCATATCGTCTCCATCGGCACACGGCCGGCACGGACCCGTCGACCGACGCGCTCCAGTACGAGGAGAAGGACGAGCGGTTCCGCGTCGGCACACACCGCTCGCGGAGCGGCGCCTTCATCTTCTTCCCCGTCGCCAGCCACACGACGTCGGAGTGGAGGTTCGTGCCGGCCTCGACGCCGGCGGCCGAGCTCAAGCTCGTCGCGCCGCGCGAGCAGGAGCACGAATACTCGGTCGACCATCGCGGCGACCTCTTCTACATCCTGACCAACGACAAGGGGCGCAATAACCGGCTCGTCTCCGCCCCGGCCTCCGACCCGAAACGCGAGAACTGGAAGGAAGTCGTCGCTCACCGCGACGACGTGATGCTCGAGGACTTCGACCTCTTCGCGAACTGGACCGTGCTCTACGAGCGGCAGGACGCGCTGCCGCGGATCCGCGTCGCCGACGCCGCGGTCGCGAACGGCTATCGCATCGACTTCCCCGAGGCGATTTACTACGCGGCGGCGCAGAACAACAAGGAATGGGACACGCAGACGCTCCGTATCGAGTACGAGTCCTTCACGACCCCGCCCTCGGTCTACGACTTCGACATGAAGACGCGGGAGCGAAAGCTCCTCAAGCAGCAGGAGGTCCTCGGGGGATACGACCCGTCCCGGTACGCCTCCGAGCGGCGCTACGCGACGGCCTCCGACGGGACGAAGATCCCGATCTCGATCGTCTTCAAGAAAGGCTTCGTCGCGGACGGGAAGGCGCCGGCGCTCCTCACGGCCTACGGCTCCTACGGCGCGCCGAGCGACGCCGGCTTCGATTCGACGCTCGTGAGCCTCCTCGACCGCGGCGTCGTCTACGCGGTCGGGCACATCCGCGGCGGCGGCGACCTCGGCAAGACCTGGCACGACCAGGGCAAGATGCTCAAGAAGAAGAACACCTTCACCGACTTCGTCGCCTGCGCGGAGACGCTCATCGCGGAGAAGTACACCTCGAAGGATCGTCTGGTCATCGAGGGCGGCTCGGCCGGCGGGCTCCTGATGGGCGCGGTCGTCAACATGCGGCCCGACCTCTTCCGCGCGGTCGTCGCGCGCGTTCCGTTCGTCGACGTGATCAACTCGATGCTCGACGAGTCGCTGCCCCTGACCGTGGGCGAGTTCGAGGAGTGGGGCAATCCGAAGATCAAGGAGCAGTACGAATACATGAAGTCGTACAGCCCCTACGACAATCTCGAAGCCAAGGCGTATCCGGCGATGCTCGTGAAGACGTCCTTCGAGGATTCGCAGGTCATGTACTGGGAGCCGGCGAAATACGTGGCCAGGCTCCGGACGCTCAAGACCGACTCGAATCCTTTGATCTTCAAGATCAACATGTCGGGAGGCCACGGCGGCTCGTCCGGGCGATACGACAAACTCAAGGAAGTCGCGTTCGACTACGCATTCGTGTTGACCCACATGGGCATCGCGAAGTGACCCTGTCCCGGACGGCCGGTCTCGGTGCCGGGGCGGCCCTCGTGGCCGCCATCGTTCTGGCGGAAGCGGGAGGGGGCGGCCCGTCCACCGCGAAGGCTCAGGCGCTCCGCGCCACCTTCATCGGCAACATGGCCTTCGCCATCACCGACGGGAAGACGACGATCTACACCGACTTCCCGTACGAGCCCGGAGCCTTCGGGTACATGACCTACGACTTCGCCGCCGTGCCGAAGACGCCGGGAGCCTTGTGTCTCGTGACGCACGGCCACCGCGACCACTTCGACGCGCAGCTCTTCGCCAGGATGGACGCCATGCTCATCGCGCCGCCGTCGGTCGAGGCTGGGGTTTCCAGGGACAAGACGATCCCGTTTGCGCCGAAGATGCAGTACCACGACCTCGAGATCGAGGCGCTCACGACGCCGCACGGGAAGATCGAGCACACCTCGTACCTCGTGACCTGGCGCGGTCAGCGCCTATATTTCACCGGCGACACGGACAGCGCGGACCAGCTTCTCGCGACCAGGAACCTCGATGTCGCGTTCGTCTCCCCATGGCTGATCGCGAAGGTCGCCGGAATGAAGGGCCGGATCGACGCCCGGCAGGTCATCTGCTACCACCACCAGGCGGACGAAAAGGTTCTCGCCTTTCAGGACCGCATCGTTCCACGGCAGGGCGAGACGCTCGCCCTGCCGGCCGTCACCGCAGCGACCGCCCCTCGCTGAGCCCGGCGTCGCTCGCGGAGCGCTGCCGGAGATATTCCCGGATCTCCTGGATCCGGGTCTCCGGAAGGGGGTGCGACGAAAGCCACTCGGGCGGGTTCTGCCCGCCGCCCGCCTGCTTGAGGATCTCCATGACCTCCAGCATCGCCTTCGGGTCGTACCCGGCCGACGCCATCGCGTCGATACCGTACCGGTCGGACTCGGATTCGTCCTTGCGGCTGTACCTCAACTGCACCATCTGGTTGACCATCGCCGCGACCATCGCGGCGTGCTGGCCGCCGTCCGATCCATCCGAGGCCGCGACGCCGACCGCCTGCGAGAGCATCGCGCCCAGCTGGCCCTGGGCCATCTGCTCGGCGGCATGCCGGTGAATGACGTGCCCCACCTCGTGCCCGAGGACTCCGGCGAGCTCCGCCTCGGTCCGCAGGCGCTGCAGGAGTCCCTGAGTCACGAAAATCTGCCCCCCCGGCAGCGCGAAGGCGTTGACGGTCTCGGGGTCCGCGAGGAGGTGAAACCGGAAATTGCCCGCATAAGGGCTCGTGCCCGCGTTGCTGCGGGAAACGACACGGCCGCCGACCTCACCGACCAGGCGCGCCGAGGGATCGCTCGGATCGACGTCGCCGCCCATCTTCTGGGCCATTTCGGGAGCGGCCTCGAGCCCGAGGACCTTTTCCTGGTCGACCGACAAGGCGACGTGCTGCTTCTCGCCCGTCACGGGGTTGACCTCGGTGCGGCTCATGTACGCGATGATGCCGACCGCCGCGATCACGAGCGCGATGAGCAGCCGGCCGCAGCCGCGATTGCGAACGAGTCCCCCGCCTCCGCCGTATCCGTCTTCCATGTCCTCACCTCGCGGCTTGCGATTATTCTCCTCCCCGAGGAGGTCCCGCGATGAGACTGCACGTTTCGTACCTGCTTGCGCTCGGGGCAGTCCTTCCGACCCCGGCGCTCCCGGCGGCGGAGCTGCCGGCTTCCGAGTTCGCGGCCCGGCGGGCCGAGGCCATGCGCCGGATGCCGGACGGCGTGCTGCTGCTTCCTTCCGCCACGCCGGGAGAAGGCCGATTTCGTCCGTTACGGCTACCTGCAGGATCCGAACTTCTTCTACTTCACCAACCTCCCGAGCGCCGCCGGCGCGGTCCTCGCCATCGACGGGGCCGCGAAGGAGACCTGGCTGTTCGTGCCCGAGAAGCTCTCCGGCATCGCCCGCTTCCTCAAGACGCCGCTCATCGCGCCGGGCGCCGCGTCGGAGAAGTGCGCTCGGCCTCGACCACGTGGTCAGTCGGAAGGAACTGTCTGCCTTCCTCACGCGGCGCCAGGAGGCGCCGGGCGTCTTCCTCTACACCGTCGGAGCCGTCGATCCCCACGGGTTTCCGCTCGACATCGCCCTCGACGATCCGCAGGCGGCGTGGAACCACGCGATCGCGGAGCTGTGGCCCGCGGAGCGCCTCAAGCCGGCCGACGCGATCCTCCTGGAGATGCGCTCGATCAAGTCGCCGGCCGAGGTCGAGGTCCTGCGCCGCGTCGGTTCGGCGAGCGCGCAGGCCCTGCGCGCCGGGATGTCGGCCGTGCGCCCCGGGACGGCCGCAGCGGGAGGCCGAGGCCGCCGTCATCTCGGCCTGCATCGACGCCGGCGCGGAAGGGCCGTCCTTCTGGCCCTGGACGATGGCGGGGCCGACGAGCGTATTCCCCGCGCCCTTCGAGTCGCTCGCCGACTACCGGCACCTGAACCGCCGGATGCAGTCCGGCGAGGTCGTCCGCGTGGACGTCGGCTGCGACGTCGATCACTACCGCGGCGACGTCGGCCGGACCGTTCCGGTTTCGGGACGGTTCGACGCGGGCCAGCGCGAGACTTGGGAGCTCCTGATCGGCGCCTATCGCGCCGGCCTCGCGAAGTTCCGGGACGGAGCGCGGCGCGACGACGTGTTCGCCGCGAGCCTCGCTGAGATCCGGCGCCGCCAGCCCGCGCTCTCGACGCCGCTCGGTCGAAAGGCGGCCGAGGAGCTCCTCGCGCCCGACGGCCTCAAGTACTGGCAGGCGCACGGCGTCGGCCTCGAGGACGCCGAGGGCCTGCCGGACACCCTGCGCGCCGGGATGGTCCTCGCCTTCGAGCCGATCTTCTCGGTCGAGGGCCAGGGCTTCTACCTGGAGGACATGGTCCTCGTCACGAAGGACGGCCACGAGATCCTGACGCCTGGGCTTCCCTACTCGGCCGAGGAGATCGAGCGCGCCACCCGCCCGAATCGAAAGTAGCCGCGGACTCCCCGAGCCCGACGGATAGAATCGGCGCAACTTCGATGTCTCTCTCCGCCGGTTCCCGTCTCGGTCCTTACGAGATCCTCGGCCAGATCGGCGCCGGAGGAATGGGAGAGGTCTACCGCGCGAAGGATCCGCGGCTCGGCCGCGAAGTGGCGATCAAGGTGCTGCCGGCTTCGTTCTCGGCCGACGCCGACCGCCTCCGGCGCTTCGAGCAGGAGGCGAAGGCGGCGGGCGTCCTCAATCATCCCAACATCACCGCCGTCTACGACATCGGCTCGCACGAGGGAGCGCCCTACGTCGTCCAGGAGCTCCTCGAAGGCGAGACGCTCCGGGCGGAGCTCGCAGGCGGGCGGTTCTCGCCGCGCAAGGCGATCGACCGCGCGCTGCAGATCGCCCACGGGCTCGCGGCCGCGCACCTGAAAGGCATCGTCCACCGCGACCTCAAGCCCGAAAATCTCTTCGTCACCAACGACGGCCGCGTCAAGATCCTCGACTTCGGCCTCGCCAAGCTGACCCATCAGGAGGAGGGCTCCCAGGCCACCAATCTCCCCACGGCCACGGCCGGCACCGAGCCCGGCGTCGTCCTCGGCACCCTCGGGTACATGTCGCCCGAACAGGTGCGCGGACGAAGCGCCGACGCGCGGTCCGACATCTTCTCGTTCGGCGCGATTCTCTACGAGATGCTCTCGGGCAAGAGGGCATTCCACGGCGACTCGGCGGCGGACACGATGTCGGCGATCTTGAAAGAGGATCCGCCGGACCTCTCGATCACCAATCAGAGCATCTCGCCCGGGCTCGAGCGGATCGTCCGCCACTGTCTCGAGAAGAATCCCGAGCAGCGTTTTCACTCGGCCCACGACCTGGCGTTCGACCTCGAAGCCCTCTCCGGAACCTCGGCCACGGGCGCCGGAGCGCTCGCCGCCGCCTCGGGCCGGCCGGCCCCGCGCATCGGACGGCTCCGCCTGGCCGGCCTCGTCGCGGTCGCGCTCGCCACCGGCGCCGTCGCCGGGCATTTTCTGTGGCGAGCCGCAAAGCCCTCCACGCCGACGTACCGGCGTCTGACGTTTCGCCGGGGGAATCTCGGAACGGCGCGTTTTGCGCCGGACGGCCGCAGCGTCGTGTACGGCGCCTCCTGGGAGGGCCGGCCGCTCGAGATCTACACGACACGCCCCGAGGGTCCCGAATCGACCCCCCTCGGCGTCAAGAACGCCGACCTCTTCTCCGTCTCGCCGTCCGGCGAGCTCGCGATTTCGCTGCGCCAGCAATTTCTCGGCGGCCCCGCGGGGGCGGGCACGCTCGCGACCATGCCGATGGGCGGCGGCGCGCCGAGGGCGATCGCCGAGTTCATCGACAAGGCGGACTGGACGCCCGACGGCAAGCAGCTCGCCATCCTCCGCTTCGCGGACGGCCGCAATCGCATCGAGCTGCCCCTCGGCAAGGTGGTCTACGCCTCGGAGCGCGGCATTCGCCTCACGCGCGTCTCCCCGCGCGGAGACCGCGTGGCCATGTTCGGGCGATCTCCGGCAGGCAATTCGCTGTTGGCGGTGGACCTGGCGGGCAAGTCCACGACCCTGGTCAAAGAGGGGATTCGCGGGCAGGGGCTCGCCTGGAGCCCCTCCGGCGACGAGGTCTGGTTCGACGACGTCGGCGAGCGGGGACAGTTCCTGCTGAAGGCGGTCGACCTCGGGGGTCACGTGCGCGTGATCGACAGCCTCCCCGTCGGCCTGATCGTTCACGACATTTCCCGGGACGGCCGCGTCCTGGTCGAACGGTACAGCAGCCAGCCTGGCATCCTCGGCCTGGCGCCCGGGGAAACGACCGAGCGCGAGCTTTCCTGGTTCGACCGATCGTCACTGGCCGGCCTTTCCGACGACGGCCGGTCGCTGCTCATCAACGAATTCGGAGATGCGGCGGGGCGCAACGGCGCGTACTACGTGCGCAGGACCGACGGCTCGCCGGCGGTCAAGCTCGGCGAGGGAGCGGGGCTGGAGATCTCCAGCGACGGCAAATGGGTGCTCGCACGTCCGCCCGGCTCCGAGAAATCGCTGGTGCTCGCTCCGACCGGCACCGGCGCCCCCGTCACGGTGAGCTTTCCCGCCTTCGAGAGGGTCGGGAACGAGGCGCTCTTTCCGGATGCAAAACGCCTGCTTCTGCAAGGTGTCGAGCCGGGCGGCAAACTCCGTCTCTACGTGCAGGACCTCCCGTCGGGCAAGCCTCGCCCGATCACCGACCGCGCCTACGGATTCGCGCCCGGCAACATCTCTTCCGATGGACGCTGGGCCGCCGCCTGGGGCGAGTGGACCGAGGACCTCTTCCTGATCCCCATCGGCGGCGGAGACCCCCGAACCGTTCCCAACACGAAGGACCTCGACTTCATCCGCTGGACGCCCGACGGGAAGTACATCTTCGCCGCGGTTTCCGGCAGCATTCCGGCGCGCGTCGTGCGCGTCGAGGTCGCGACCGGCAAGCGTGAGCCCTGGAAAGACCTGGCCCCGTTAGAGCGTTCGGGGATCATCCAGGTCGTCCCCGTTTTCATGACGCCCGACGGAAAGTCCTACGTGTACGGGTACGGTCGCGCGGCGACCTCCGACCTTTACATCATCGACGGTCTCCGATGACACTCGCCGCCGGCTCGAAGCTGGGCCCCTACGAGATCCTCGGCCAGATCGGCGCCGGAGGGATGGGCGAGGTCTACCGGGCGAAGGACCCGCGCCTCTCGCGCGAGGTCGCGATCAAGGTGCTGCCGGCGTCCTTCTCCGCAGATGCCGACCGCCTGCGCCGCTTCGAGCAGGAGGCCAAGGCCGCCGGCGTGCTCAATCACCCGAACATCACCGCCGTCTACGACATCGGAGAGGTGGACGGCGCGCCGTACGTCGTCCAGGAGCTCCTCGAAGGCGATACGCTGCGCGCCGTGCTCGCGGGCGGCCGCGTCGCGCAGCGCAAGGCGATCGACTATGCCACACAGATCGCCCACGGCCTCGCCGCCGCGCACGAGAAAGGCATCGTCCACCGTGACCTGAAGCCCGAGAACCTCTTCGTCACGAAGGACGGCCGCGTCAAGATCCTCGACTTCGGCCTGGCGAAGCTGACGCAGGTCGGCGAGGGGTCGGGGCCGCAGACGAACCTTCCGACCCAGACCAACGCGACGGAGCCCGGCGTCGTCATGGGGACGCTCGGCTACATGTCGCCGGAGCAGATCAAGGGCAAGCCGGCCGACGCGCGGTCGGACATCTTCTCCTTCGGCGCGATCCTGTACGAGATGCTCTCGGGGAAGAGGGCATTTCACGGCGATTCCGCGGGCGAGACAATGGCCGCGATCCTCAAGGAGGACCCGCCCGACCTCTCCGTCACGAACCAGAACATCTCGCCCGGCCTCGAGCGGATCGTGCGACATTGCCTGGAGAAGAACCCGGAGCAGCGGTTCCACTCCGCCCACGACCTCGGATTCGACCTCGCCGCGCTGTCGGGAACCACCGGGCAGATGATTGCCGCGCCCGCCCGGCGGCGACTGCGGCTGATGCCCGTGGCGCTCGTCGTGCTCGGCGCAGTCGCGGGCGCGGCGGCCGCGCGCTTCGCGGTGCGCGGGGCCGGGCCGGCGCACGGAGCCGGGGCGCTCGACGCGGCCACCTTCCGCCGTCTGACGAACCTCTCCGGTACCGAGACCTCGCCGACCCTCTCGCCGGACGGCCAGACGGTCGCCTTCGTCCACCGCGCCGGCGCCAAGACCGATGTCTGGGTCCAGCGGGCCGGCGGCCGGAATCCCATCGACCTGACCCTCGACTGCGACCGTGACAGCTATACGCCGGCCTTCTCGCCCGACGGGAACCTCATCGCGTACGGCGGCCAGTGCGGCGAAGGGGGACTCTTCGTCATGGGAGCGACCGGCGAGAGCGCGCGGCGGCTGGCGAGCGTCGGCTCGAGCCCGGCGTGGTCGCCCGACGGCAAGGAGATCGTCTACGCGACGGAGCTCCTCGTCGGGCCCTACGGCCGCACGGGGACGAGCGAGCTCTGGTCGATCGACGTCGCCAGCGGAAAGACGCGCAAGCTCTCCGGCGACGTCGACGCCATCCAGCCGGCCGTGTCGCCCCACGGGTTCCGCATCGCGTACTGGGGCCTTCCCGCGGGCGGGAGCCAGCGTGACATCTGGACGATGCCGTACAAAGGGCTCGCGGCCGGGCAAAAGCCCGTCCCGGTCACGCAGGACGCGGCGATCGACTGGTACCCGGTCTGGGGACCGGACGGAAAAACGCTCTACTTCCTCTCGAACCGCAGCGGCTCGATGAACCTCTGGAAGGTTCCGATCGACGAGGCGACGGGCCGACCGCTCGGCCCGCCCGTGGCCCAGACGCTGCCGGCGCGCGAGGTTGGCGGCTTCGCGCTCTCTCGCGACGGCCGTCGCGCCGCCTACGTCGTCCGGGAAAACACGTATTCGATCGATCGTCTCGTGTTCGATGCCGTCTCGGGAAAGCTCTCGGGAAAACCCGAGCAGATCCTCGGCGGATCCCAGGAGATGGCGGATCTCGACGTCTCGCCCGACGGAAGCGTCATCGCTTTCGACTCCCGCGGCGGCGCCCAGGACGACCTCTTCCTCGTCGACAGCAGCGGCAAGAACCTGCGGCAGATCACCGACGACGTCCCGAAGGACCGCGCTCCGAGCTTTTCCCCCGACGGCAAGCGCATCGCGTTTCATTCCGATCGCGGGGACCGATACCAGATCTGGACCGTCGGGCGCGACGGCAGCGGCTTGAAGCCGCTCACGCAGGCGACCGATCTGATCATCGAGGCCGCGTGGTCGCCCGGACGGGCGGGCCATCTCGACCAACAGCGGCCACAGCGGCTCGATCATCCGTTTCGACGACTCGGATGCGACCGTCGCGCATCGAGGTCATCCCGCCGCCCGCTCCCGGGACCTTCTTCGACCCCCTCGCCTGGTCGCCCGACGGCAAAACGCTCGCCGGCTCCGTGATCCGGCTCCCGGATCTCGTCAGCCAGTCGCTCGCCGTCTATTCGCCGGGACCCGGCGCGGTCGTCCGCCCGGTTCGCGGAACCGAGTCGATCGGCCGGGTCCGCCGCGGCGCGTTTCTCGGAACGCACTTCCTTCTCACCGTGGATCGCGATCTCATGGTCACGGACCTCGAGTCGGGAGAGACCCGCGTCGCCCTCGAGCGGCCCACGAACGGCGCCTTCCAGGACGTCGCGTGCGTCCGGGGGGCCGGCACCTGTTACGTCGTGCGCACGAGCGACAACGCCGACATCTGGCAGATGACGCTGGCGGAACCGAAGCCCGGGAACTGAGGGGACACCCATGGCGCTCGAACGCGCGTTAAAGACGAAGGACATCGTCCTCTTCAACGTTGCCGCCATCGTCGGCATGCGCTGGATCGCGCTGGCCGCGGCCAACGGCCCGTCCTCGCTCTTCCTCTGGGTCCTCGCCGGCGTCGCGTTCTTCATCCCCCAGGGGTTCGCCGTCACGGCCCTCGCTTCCGCGATCCCCGAAGAGGGCGGCCTCTACGTCTGGACGAAGAAGGCGTTCGGCGAGCGCCACGGGTTCATGGCCGGCTGGCTCTACTGGGCCAACAACATCCTCTACTTCCCGACCCTGACCCTCTCGACCGTCGTCTTCGCCCTCTACGTGTTCGGCCTCCGATTCGCGCATCTCGAGCAGAGCCGGACGTACACCGCGGGAGCGGCGCTCGCGCTGCTCCTGGTCGCCCTCTTCTTCAACATCATCGGCATGAAGTCGGGCCGATGGGTGCAGAACATCGGTGGGATCGCCCAGTGGATCCCGTCCGCGGCGCTGCTTCTCGTCGGTCTCGTGGCGCTCGCGCGCTTCGGCTCGGCCACGCCGATCCCGGCGGCGTCGCTCGTGCCGGACTTCGCGGCGCTTCCGACGATCCTCTTCTTCGCCAATCTCTGCTTCGGATTCGCCGGCCTCGAGCTCGCGCCCGTGATGGCCGGCGAGGTCGTCGAGCCTCGCCGGACTTTTCCCCGGGCCGTGGTGATCTCGGGCCTGACGATCGCGGCCTGCTACCTGCTCGGCACGATCTCGCTCCTCTGGGCCCTCCCCCCGGCCGAGACTTCGATCATCTCGGGCGTCAACCAGGCGGTGACGAAGGCCGGGGCCCGGATCGGGCTTCCCTGGCTCGGGCCGCCGATCGCGATTTTGATGACGCTCGCGGGCCTCGGCGGCGTTGGCGCCTGGCTCGTGGGCTCGGCGCGCATTCTCTTCGTCGGCGGGCTCGACCGCTACCTGCCGCCGATCTTCGGGGCCACGCATCCGCGATGGAAGACGCCCTGGTTCGCGCTGCTCTTCCAGGCGGGGCTCTCGGCGATCTTCATCCTCGCCGCGACGCAGGGCGAGACGGTCAAGAACGCGTACCTCAAGCTCGTCAACGCGACGCTGATCGTCTACTTCCTGCCCTACCTCTACATGTTCGCCGCCGCGATCAAGCTCCGTCTCGCCGTTCTCCGCCAGGACGGCGCGGTGCCGGTGCCCGGCGGAGCCGCCGGCAGCTGGCTCTGGAACGGCCTCGGGTTCGTGACGACGATCGCCGCGATCGTGCTCGCGCTGATTCCCCCGGCGGACTCGAAGGACCCCTTCGGGTTCTTCCTCCAGGTCGCCGTCGGATCGTTCGGCTTCGTCGTCGCGGGAATCCTCCTCTACGCTCTCGCCGAGCGGCGCCGCCGGCGCTCCGAAACCGCCGCCGCCTGAGCGGGCGATAGAATCGGGGGCCATCCCCCGGAGGGCCATGAGCCTTTCACCCGGCACCCGCCTCGGCCCCTACGAGATCCTTTCGCCGCTCGGCGCGGGCGGGATGGGTGAGGTCTACCGGGCGCGGGACACGCGCCTGGGCCGCGAGGTGGCAGTCAAGATCCTGCCGCCCGGACTGACGGATTCCGAGCAGGCCCGCCAGCGCTTCGAACGCGAGGCGAGGACGATCTCCCAGCTCTCGCACCCGCACATCTGCGCGCTCTACGACGTCGGGCGGGAAGGTTCGACCGAATACCTGGTCATGGAGCTCCTGGAAGGCCAGACGCTCGCGGACCGCATCGCGAAGGGGTCGGTCCCCCTCGATCAGGCCCTGCGCCTGGGAGCGGAGATCGCGGACGCGCTGGAGAAGGCGCACCGGCAGGGGATCGTCCATCGCGACCTGAAGCCCGGCAACATCATGCTGACGTCCTCGGGCGCGAAGGTCCTCGACTTCGGTCTGGCCCGGGCGCTCGGTCCCTCCGACGCGGTCGTGTCGGCGACGGGTCTGCCGACGGAGACGCCGCTGACGGAAGCGGGCATGGTCCTCGGCACGGTGCAGTACATGGCTCCGGAACAGCTCGAGGGCAAGGAGGCGGACGCCCGCACCGACATCTTCGCGCTCGGCCTCGTGCTGTACGAGATGGCGACCGGCCGTCAGGCCTTCTCGGGCGCGACGCGGGCCTCGCTCATCGGGTCGATCCTGCGCGACGAGCCCGACCCCGTCTCCCGGAGCGCCCCTCTCGCGCCGCGAGCGCTCGACCGCGTCGTCGCGATCTGCCTCGCCAAGGAGCCCGAGGAGCGGTGGCAGACGGCCAGAGACGTGGGCCTGCAGCTCGAGGGGATCCGCCAGGAACGCTCGGCCCCCGGAGCGGCCGTCGCCGCGCCAGGGCCCCGCGCCTCGAGGCTTCTCCCGTGGGCGGTCGCCGCGGCGGCCGTCGTTCTGGCGGCATGGGGCCTCTCCCGCGGCGCCCGGCCGGCCTCCTCACCCTCGCAGTTTCGCACGTCTCCTGCTTCCTCCACCCTCGACCGGATTCAACTACGGCGCGAACTCGGCCCCCGCCATGATCGCGCCCGACGAGAAGCGACTCGTCTTCGGAACCCGCGACGCGGACGGAGCGACCCGGCTGTGGATCCAGGACCTCGACTCGCCCGAGCCGTATCCCGTCCCCGGGACCGAGGGCGGGCTCTTCCCCTTCTGGTCGCCCGACGGCAAGTTCCTCGCCTTCTTCGCGCGGGGAACGCTCAAGGTGATCGAAGCCTCGAGGTCTCCGGCGCCGGCGCGCACACTCACGGCCGACATCCTCGAAGCGCGCGGCGGGAGCTGGGGCGAGGACGGGACGATCCTCTACGCGCCGGGCAACGTGGCGCCGATCATGCGCGTGCCCGCAGCCGGCGGCAAGCCCGCGCCGGCCACGCGCCTGGAAGGCGACGAGAAGGCGCATCGCTGGCCCCGCTTTCTGCCGGGCGGCCGCCGCTTCCTCTACGAGGTCCGCAAGCCCGGATCCGGCACCGGAGCGGCGGCGAGTGCCTCTCCAGCCTCACCTATCTGGCCTCCCTCGAAGGCAAGGAGAAGCGGCTGGTGCTCACCGATGTCACGAGCCCGGCCTACGTCCCGCCCGGCTACCTTCTCTTCGGCCGGACGAACAGCCTGATGGCGGTCGCCTGCGATCCGAAGACTCTCGAGCCCAGGGGCGAGCCCGTCCTGCTGGCGTCGGGCATCGAAGGCTTCACCGCTCCCGGATCGCCGTTCTTCTCGGCCTCCGAGCGGCTGCTCGTGTATTCCCAGCGGGCCGGGATCCGGACGACGCGGATGGTCTGGTACGACCGCTCCGGCAACGAGCTTGCGACCGTGGGTCCCGCGGGCGAGTATCTCGCCGTTGGGATGTCGCCCGATGGCGGCACGGCGGTCGCGGCCCGGGCCGAAGAGCCGCTGCCGCCGGACCTCTGGCTCTTCGATACCGCCGTGGGACGCGGCATACGGCTGACGCGCGACAACCTGCCCCAGCTCGCTCCGGTCGTCGCCCCCGGAGGGCAACGCATCTTCTTCTCGTCGTACGCGCGCGGGCCCTGGGACATCTGGACGACCACGCCGAAGGGAGCAGTGGACGTCAAGCCCTTCCTCGAGTCGGAGACGGTCAAGGCCGCAAAGGACGTTTCGCCCGACGGCCGCTTCCTGCTCTACCGGGAGTTCAATGCCGGCACGCTCGGCGATCTCAAGATCGCCTCGCTCGATGGCGACCCCGCGCCGCGGACGTTCGTCGGAACGGCGGACGACGAAACCAGCGGCGACTTCTCGCCCGACGGCCGCTGGGTCGCGTACGTCTCGGACGAGTCGGGCCGCCCGGAGGTCTACGTCGCCTCGTTTCCCGACGGGGCGCGGCGGCTGCGCGTCACCTCTGGAGGGAGGCTCGCAGCCTCGCTGGAGCCGCGACGGCAAGGAGCTCTTCTACATTCGCTCGGGCCGACCTCATCGCCGTTCCCGTCACGGGCAAGGGCGACGATCTGGCGTTCGGGCAAGGGCACGCTCTCTTCGCCGTTCCCCTCTTCGTCTACGGCGACACGGGCTTCGACGTCTCCACGCGTTACGACGTGGCTCCCGACGGCCGGTTCCTCGCGCTCGTCCGGACCAGCGACGAGAGCGCGGAGCCGCTCGCGGTCGTTCAGAACTGGGCCGAGGCGATGAAGGGAAAGCCTTGAGGCTCGCGTTGACGTTCGGGTTGCTGCTCGCCTCGCCCGCCGCGTGGCCGACGAAGGCCTGGCCCACGGCGACGCCGGCAGCCGAAGGGATGGACCACGCCCCGCTCGACGCCCTCGACCGCGAGCTCGCGGCCGGCAAGCACGGCTACGTCGACTCGATGCTCGTGATCCGCCACGGCAAGGTCGTCTACGAGAAGACCTACGACCGCGCGAAGGACTACGCGCGCCTCTTCCCGGCAAGGGCGCGCCGGGGATCTACAACTACTACGACCCGGGCTGGCACCCCTACTACAAAGGCACGCACCTGCACACGATGCAGTCGGTCTCGAAGAGCGTGACCTCGGCGCTGATCGGCATCGCGATCCGCCGCGGCGAGATCCCGGGCGTCGACGTGAAGGTCGATGCCGTACTTCGCGGACTTCAAGATCCCGCCGGATCCGCGCCGCGACCGGATGACGCTCAGGGACGTCCTGACGATGACGACCGGGATCCGCTGGGACGAGGAGTCGACCGAGTACACCGACCCCGCCAACAACTGCGCGGTGATGGAGGGCAAGGAGGACTGGGTCCGCTACGTCCTCGAGCAGCCCATGGCGGAGGATCCCGGCAAGGTCTTCGTCTACAACAGCGGAGCGACGGAGCTGCTCTCGTACCTGATCCGGAAGGCGACGGGCAAACAGGCCGACGACTACGCGAAGGAGCATCTCTTCGGTCCGCTCGGCATCGAGTACTTCTGGAAGCGCACGCCGAAGGGCCTCGCCGACACCGAGGGCGGGCTGTACCTCGCGCCGCGGGACCTCGCGAAGATCGGATACCTGTATCTGAAGGACGGCGTCTGGGACGGCAAAGCGCATCCTGCCGGAAGGCTGGGTGGCGGCGTCGACGCGCGCGAGCACCCGCACGAAGGACGGCGCCTTGGCTACGGGTACCAGTGGTGGGTGATGCCGGCGCAAGGGCGCGGGCTCGCACGACGCCTACGCCGGATGGGGTTATGGGGGGCAGTTCCTGATCGTCGTCCCGGACCTCGAGCTCATCGCGGTCTTCACCGGCTGGAACATCTACGACAAGCCGTCGCTCGATCCTGGCGCGGCCCTCGCGCGAGTCCTCGGGGCGGTCAAGGCACGGCCCTGAGCCAAGGCCTACGACTTGCTGATCGATCGACAATACGTAGGATAGAATTCGAGCGGAGGATCTCATGGCGCACGCCGTCATCTCGCCGAAGTTTCAGGTCGTGATCCCGAAGGCCATCCGACGAGAGGTCGGCCTCCAGTCCGGCCAGGTCGTTCAGATCATCTCCAAGGGGGGCGTCATCACGATGGTTCCGGACCAGCCGGTCGGCCGGCTGCGCGGGTATCTCCGGGGCATGAAGACCTCGACCCTGCGCGAAAAGAAGGACCGCTCGTGATCGTCGTGGACTCCTCGGGCTGGATCGAGTTCTTCACGGGGGGCCCCAATGCGCGGCGATATGGCCGCTACTTGGAGAAGCCGTCGAATCTCGTGACGCCGACTATCGTTCTGTACGAGGTCTACAAGCTCGTCAAGCGCGAGCGGACGGAGGAGGAGGCTCTTTTGGCGGCCGCCCAGATCCAGAAGACTCGCGTGGTTCCCCTCTCGGAGGCGCTCGCGCTGACGGCCGCGGACCTGAGCCTGGAGCGTCGCCTCGCCATGGCGGACGCGATCGTTTATGCGACGGCTCAGGCCGAGGGCGCGGAGCTCGTGACGGGGGACCGGGATCTTCGGGGACTGCCCGGCGTGACGTACCTGCCGAAGGCGATGCGGTGAGAGCGATGATCGCGGTTGAACGCGCCACCGCATGACACTCGCATCGGGTACGCGTCTGGGCCCGTACGAGATCCTGTCGCCCCTGGGCGCCGGCGGGATGGGCGAGGTCTATCGGGCGCGGGACACGAAACTGGGGCGTCAGGTCGCCGTCAAGGTTCTGCCGGCGGCCTTCTCCCGGGATCCCGAGCGGCTGTCGCGTTTCGATCGCGAAGCGCGGCTGCTCGCCTCGCTCAACCATCCGAGCATCGCGTCGATCTACGGACTGGAGGAGTCCGAGGGCACGCGGTTCCTGGTGCTCGAGCTCGTCGAGGGCGAGACGATGGCCGAGCGGGTCGCCGCCGGGCCGATCTCGGTCGACGAAAGCCTGATCTTCGCGAGGCAGATCGCCGAGGCGCTGGAGGCGGCCCACGAGAAGGGGATCGTCCACCGCGACCTGAAACCGTCCAACGTGAAGGTGACTCCGGCGGGCAAGGTCAAGGTGCTCGATTTCGGCCTCGCGAAGGCCTTCGGGGCGGACGCCGCGCCGCAGGGAGACGTCTCGATCTCGCCCACGATCACGTCCGGCGGAACCGAGAAGGGAGTCATCCTGGGAACGGCGGCCTACATGTCGCCCGAGCAGGCGCGCGGAAAACCGGTCGACCGACGCACGGACGTCTGGGCCTTCGGCTGCGTCCTCTACGAGATGTTGTCGGGTCGGCGACCCTTCGAGGGCGAAACGGTGTCCGACGTCCTCGCCGCCGTGCTGACGCGCGACGCGGACTGGCGCGTGCTCCCTCCTTCGACACCCCGGCGCGTCCGCGACCTCCTGCGGCGCTGTCTCCAGAAGGATCCGGAGCGGCGGCTGCACGACGTGGCCGACGCCCGACTCGAGATCGACGAAGCGGCGTCGGAGCCGCCGGGCGAAGCCGGATTCGGCGCTCCGGCCGCCGCTCCCGCGCGGGGAAAGCGCCTCGGGACTCTCGCGGCGACGGCGCTCGCCTCGGCGGTGATCGCGGCGCTCGCGACCTGGGGCCTCGCGCGTCGGCCGTCCGCCCCGCCACCGCTGGCGGTTTCGGGGCTCGCCCGCATCACGCCGCCGACCGGCCGCGCCGAGTGGCCGAGCTGGTCGCCGGACGGCAACCTTCTCGCGTTCGCCTCGGATCGCAGCGGCGACTTCGAGATCTACGTGCGCCGCGGCGAGGGCGGTCAGGACGTCGCCGTCACGAACGACCCGGGGCAGGACATCCAGCCCGCCTTCTCTCCGGACGGCAACACCATTGCCTTCGTCTCGACGCGGGCTTCGAAGACGGGCCTCATCAAGATCGGCGGGACTCTGGCTCGCAACACTCGCACCTACGGCGGCGACCTCTGGACCGTCCCCTCGCTGGGAGGCGCGGCACGACGGCTCGCCCCGGACGCCAATTATCCCGTGTGGCGGCCCGACGGGCAGGCCATCGTCTTCATCACCGGACCGGAGAGCCGGCGCGCAATCCTCGAAATCCCCGCCCAGGGTGGCACCCCCCGCGTGCTCCTCTCGAGCGATCAGTCGAGCTGGGAAATCAACCGGATCGCCTGCTCGCCGGACGGGCGCTGGATCAGCTTCGAATCGCAGCTCGAAGACGTGCTCGTGATGCCGGCCTCGGGAGGCAAGCCCCGCCCGGTCTTTCGGGGATTCAGCCACGCCTGGGGCGCCTCGTCGCGCTCCCTGTGGGCGCTCTCGAGGGATCCCAACGGCGGCACGCGAGTGGAGCGCTTCGACTTCGCGTCCGGGAGCGGAGGCGTGGCGGAAGCGCCGCACACGGTCGGGCTCGTGACCGCGCACCTTCGAGATCTCGCCGTCTCGCGGGACGGGCGAAAGCTCGCCGTCGTCGAGGAGGAGACGTCACGCAATCTCACGCGCCTGCCGCTGGAGCCGGGCGGCGGGGCGCCGGCCGGGCCGGAAGAGTCGCTCTCGAGCGGGCACGTGATCGACAGCTACCCGCAGGTCTCGCCGGATGGCCGTCAGGTCGCCTACATCAGCGACATCCTGGGGCGCCTGGAGGTCTGGGTCCTGGATGTCGCGACGCGGCGCCGCCAGCGTCTGCAGCTCCCGGGCGAGGACGTCGGGCAGCTCTCGCCCGCGTGGATGCCGGCCGGCAACGAAATTCTTGCCGTCCGCTACATGTCGGGCACCCAGGACTCGTTCTGGATCGCGGCGCTGGACGGGAGCCGCGCGGATGAGTTGTTCAAGGGCGGAAGCAAGGGAGTCAGCCAGATTCGGGCCTCGAAGGACGGCCGTCTCCTGCTCCTTTCCGACGTGCTCCTGGGAACGACGCAGCAGCTCGGTGTGTTCGACATGACCACCCGAAAGCTGAAGGCGCTGACCGATTCTCCCATCGACAAGTTCGACGCGGAGTGGTCGCCGGACGGTCGCTGGATCGCCGGGACCGCGGTCATGGGAGGCGCACTGCAGCTCTTCCGGATACCCGCCGGCGGCGGCGCCCTCGAGCAGCTCACGACCGGCGACGAGAGAATGCGGCACCCTTTCTATTCGCCTGACGGAAGATGGATCTACATCCAGCCGAGCCACCGCAACATCGCCCGCCTTCCGGCGGCGGGCGGCCGCCTCGAGCTGGTCACCCACTTTCCGGAGGCAGGACTCTTTCTCGAGGAGCCGACGATCTCGCCGGACGGGAAGTTTCTCTATTACTGTCGCGAGAATGGCGGTTCTTCGATCTGGCTCCTGACACTCGCGGGTCAGGTTCGGGATCGATGACGCGCGGGGTCCTCGACAGCTTCACCAGGCTCCCGAAACGAGCAGGGACCGACGGTCGAGCGTCATGTGATCTCCCGCCGGAAAGTGCGGCGATTCCATCCAGACGGCGTTACCGTTTCGTCCAATGACGTGGCTTCTCGGCCTCGCGGCCCTCGCCCTGGCGGTCTTCCTCGTCGACCGTCTCCTCCTCTGGATGGAGTGGAAGGGCTGGATCGACTACCGCCGCACGTACCCGGGCCACTACAACGATGGCCAGGTCGGCCCGGCTTTTCTCGCGATCCAGGGGCTCCTCGAGCCGGGGAAGCGCCACGCGGCCGAAGAGCAGACGGCGCTGCGGACCGAGGAGGACGAGAACGCGGGCCCCGGAACGAAGGGTCTTCCTCCGCCTATTTGATCGCGGTCGCGAGCGTGTCGTGATGGAGTGAGATCAGGGTGCGGAGGTAAGGCCCGATGGCCTTGACTCCGTCGAACCCCGCCGCCTTCGCCGCCGCCTCCTGCCTCGCTTCCGGGATGTCGGCGCTCTCGGCGTAATGCTTGAGGTCGCGGTAAGCCCCGATCGTGAAGAGGTCCCAGGCCGCTCCCGCGGCGCGAACGAAGATCAGGTTCTGCGGGAGGTCGAGGGCCTTCGAATACGCGTTCTCCATCTCGCGCTGCCGGTAGAGCGAGTTTTCCATTCCGGGCAGCGACTCGAACATCTCGACATGGAAGTAGCCGGCCGGGGCGAGCGCCGCCCGCGTCTCGGCGAGCGGCGGACCGTAGACGAACACGTCCTCCGTCCAGGCGACGTCGCCGGAAAGCCGAAGGAGCTCCGAAATCGCCGCCTGCCCCGCCTTCTGCCGCCGGGCGATGCGGTCCGCGGCGTAGTACTCGCCCCAGCTCCCCATCGGGAAGAGGAGCAGGAGGTCCCAGCGGTCCCCCTGGCTGTGCCGCATCGCGATCGGCGGCTCGTCGCCGCTGTCCTTCGAGCCCGGCCAGCCCGCCTTGAGGACGTCGACGACCTCGAGGAGCTTGCCCGGCGCGGCCTGGATCAGGGTAGTGCGGTAGAGGTAGCCGGGGACCGGCACGGGGGCCGGGGTCAGGGCGAGCCGGATGGCCAGGGCGAGCCAGGCAGTCGTCATCGGGACCTCCGTTTGCGCCTCATTCTGGACCCTCCGGGCTCCGCGGAACCCCGAAAAAGGCCCGCCTGTGCTAACATTTTTGAATTACATCGATGAAATTCACTCGTGTCATTGCGAGAAGCTTTTCCACCTCGGAGGCGGCGCGGCTGACTGGCCTCACGGCCAGGCAACTCGACCATTGGGATAGGAAGGGCTTCGTCCGTCCGTCGGTCGAGAAGGCCAGAGGATACGGCTCGGCGCGGCGGTACTCCTTCGCCGACATCGTCCGGCTCCGGGTCTCGGCGCGCCTGCGCGCGAGCGGTGTCGGCCTCGCCCGTATCCGGCGGTGCGCGGAAGCCCTCGCGAAGCTCGACCCGTCCGAGGACCTCGGCCGGGCGCGGCTGATCGTCGCCGGCTCGAGCGTCCTCTGGGCGCGTTCGGACCGCGAGGTCGTGGATCTGCTGAAAGACGGACAGCTCGTCCTGGTCTGTTCACTCGGAGACGCGGTCGACGAGGCGGCCGGCGCCGTCGCACGGCTCACGCGCGAAGCCGAGCGAGCGGACCGTCGATCGGCGGCGCGCGCTCACGGTGGCCAGAGGCACACAACGTAGGGACGGCGGCCCGAGGGCCGCCGGCAACTGAGGATGAGGCCCGCGCCGCGAGCGTGCGACGGGTGGACGGGAGCAGGATGCGGTTGGCTTCGGAAGACTTAAACGAGCACATCGGCCGCCTGGCGCGGCTCGGACGCCAGCGCGACTTTTCTCTCCCGCGGTTCTCGAAGTCCCTGTCCTCGATCGCCCGCAACGGCGGCCGCGGCGAGGTCCTGCGGCAGCTCCTCGCCGAGTGGACCGGGATTCCCTTCGAGGCCCCGGAGGCGCTCGAGCGCTGGATGGAGATCGAGCGGCTGATCCCGGCCCTGCGCGACAAGCTCGGCTCGCCGCTGGGGCTCCAGACCGTCCTCCTCCACCACCTCCACAGCCGCAAGGGCCTGATGAAGGAGCCGCGCCTCGTCTCCGAGGCGGATCTCGCGGTCCTGCGCGTCAACGCGATCACGGATCCGCTGACCGGCCTCTACAACCGACGGTTCCTCGTCGACCACCTCTCGCGGGAGATCTCGCGCGCCGAGCGCTCCGGCGGGATCCTCGCGGTCGGCATGATGGACCTGAAGGGCTTCAAGTCGATCAACGACCGGATGGGCCACCCGGTCGGCGACAGCGTCCTCGTGCGGACGGCCCGCGTCGTCCGGGAGTCGCTCCGGGCGGTCGACGCGGGTTGCCGCTGGGGCGGGGACGAGTTCGTCCTCGTGCTTCCCAACACCGACATGATCTCGGCCCTCGCGGTGATAGAGCGCGTGCGCGAGAAAATCGCGGACATCCCGCTCTCGGACCGCGCGGCGGCTCCGCTCGATCTCCACTATGGCGTCGCGTCCTATCCCAACGACGGCAAGAGCACGGATTTCCTCCTGAAGATCGCGGACCTGCGCCTCTACCAGTGCCGCTCGCAATCTTCGTTCGAGGGGAGCGAGCGCCGACTGCATCCGCGCTTTGCGCCCGAGGAGATGAGCCTGCACATGGAGTGGAAGGGCCCGGCGCGCCCGCACACGGCGCCCGTCGTCGACGTCAGCTTCGGCGGCATCTCCTTCTACGCGAAGCGGGCCGAGAAGTGGCCTCCGCGCTGGAAGGCCGAAATCGTCCAGAAGCACGACCCCGAGCGCCACCCGATCAAGCTCAAGGCCCTGAACTCCGCGCCGCTGCCGGGCGGGGGCGTCCGGGTCGGCTGCGCCTATGTCTGATCGGCGCGGGGCGTTCGCCGCCCACCGCGCCGCGGCCTCCGGTCTCTTCACCCTCTTCACCCTGATCGCCATCGTCCTCCGTCTCGGGGACGCGCGCCTCCTGGCGCTCGCGATGGGCGGGGCGCTCGGCGCGCTGTTCCTCCTGACGCGCGGGAGCGTGCGCCGGGCGCTCGGCGATTTCGCCGCGCCGCTGGCGATGATCGCGGACCTCGTCCTCCTCTTCTGCGCGATGTCCTTGACCGGAGGGACGCTCTCGCCGTACGCGCTGCTTCTGCCCGCCGGAGTCGCGCTCTCGTGGCACTGCGAGGGGAAACCGGCGGCGCGCTTCTTCGCCGTGGCCGCGGTGATGGGTGTCGCGGCGCTCGCGACGCTGGCGCGCGTGCCGACCGACAGCGCCGCGGCGCTCTTCGCGCTCGCCGGCGTCGCGCTCGCGGCGCCGGCCCTTCTCGTCACTCTCGAGGTGGCGTCGGCGGCGGCTCCCGCGGCGGAGCCCGCTCCCCTGACGCGAAGCGCCGATCCCGAAGGTCCGGCGGAGACGCCGGTTGCGTCCGCGCGTCGGGCCCCGGCGTCTCCCGAGCGCGACCCGGAGGCCGAGATCCTCCATGACCTGCGCTCTCCCCTCTCGGTCATCCGCGTCTACACCGACCTCATCCAGGAGGCCGCCCGGCGCGGCGAGCTTCCCAACCGCGAGTATCTCGACAACCTCGAGCGCGAGATCGAGCTCGCCGAGCGTCTGGTCGGAACGCCGGCGTCGGTGCCGGAGCCCTCGGCGCCGCCTCCCCAGAACGCCGATCTCGTCGAGATCCTGGGCTCTCTCGCGACGGCGTACCGCCTGGCGCACGGCGGGCGCATCCGGATCGAGTTCATCGCCGAGCGGCCGCAGCTTCCGGTCGCCGCCGACCCGGTCGCGCTCCAGCGCGCGTTTCGCAACGTTCTCGACAACGCCATCAAGTACACGCCGGACGCGGGCGAAGTCCGAATCCGCGCCGGCGCCGCCGGGTCGCAGGCCTTCGTCGTCGTCAAGGACACGGGCATGGGCATGAGCCCCGAGGAAAGCGCCCGCGCCTTCGACTACGCGTTCCGCGGCCAGGGAGCGGTCGCCTCGGGCCGCCGCGGCAAGGGCCTCGGACTCGCCGTGACGAAGGAGATCCTGGAAGCCAACGGCGGAAAGATCAGCCTCTCGAGCGAGGCGGGTTATGGTTCCGAAGTGACGATCATGCTGCCCTTCCAGCGAGGCGCGCGATGAAGCGGATCGTCGTCGTCGACGACGACCGGGAGATTTCGGTCGCCGTCCGGGAGCTTCTCGTGCCCGAAGGCTTTCTCGTGGATTGCCCGAACGAGCCGCGCGCCGCGCTCGTCGAGACGATCCGCGAGGTTCCGGACCTCGTGATCCTCGACGTCAACATGCCCGGCATGACCGGCTGGGAGTTCTGCGCGATCCTGCGCCGCCAGTCCGCCACGCGCGAGGTTCCCGTGCTCTTTCTGACCGGACGCTCCGAGGTCAGGGACCGGATCACGGCCATGCAGCTCGGCGGCTCGGATTTTCTGGCCAAGCCCTTCGGCGCCGAAGAGCTTCGCCGGAAGGTGCGGTCGCTTCTCGACACGACTCACGCCATGGAGGAAGGATGAGGCCCAAACCCACCGAACCCAACGTCATCGACGGCCCGTTTCCGGAGGCGGCCGTGGCCCCGCCCGAGGGGCTCGACGAGCTGCGCCGCGAGCGGATCGTCTACGACGGGATCACGAACCTTCCGATTCACCCGTTCGAGACGCCCGAGCGCGCCGACGAGCGGATCGACCACCTCGGCGTCATCTACCTCCAGGTCGGCAAATTCTTCGGCTTCGAGGAGCTCTTCGGCTGGGAGCACTACGACCGGGTCCTCGCGGGGCTGTCCGAGGGCCTGCAGGACGACGTGCGCACGTCGAGGCTCGCGCCCCACGTCCACTCGATCCGCTTTTCCGGCGCCGACGGCTTCTTCATCCTCTACAGCCTGCCGCCGGCGGGCCGCGGCCGGCCGGCCGTCAATCTCGACGAGGAAGCGGCGCGACTCCGTGCGGGCGTCGTCCGGCGGCTCCGGCAGACGCTCGAGGGAACGACCGCCGATCTCGTCAACATCCTCGTCTCGAGCCTCACGACGCCCGACAACCCCCGCGTGCGGCCCTCGCGCCACGTCGTGCGCACGCTCCAGGAAGCCGTCAAGATCGTCACGCAGCGCCAGACCCACGAGAAGATCGAGCTCTTCGCGGGCCTCAAGTTGGTCATCGGCGGCCGGCAGCTCCGGCCGGCCTTTCAGCCCGTGCGCCACCTGCCTGACGGCACGATCATGGGCTACGAGGCCCTGATCCGGGGACCGCAGGGGTCGACCCTCGAGCCGCCGACCGTCCTCTTCGCGGTCGCCCACGAGAACGAGATGGACGTCGAGCTCGAGACCTTGTGTCTCGAGACGATCTTCGCGGGGCTTCCGCGCGCCGTCGGCGAGAAGCGCCTCTTCGTCAACGCCTCGGCGATGCTGCTGCGCCACCCGGTCTTCCTCGACGCGCGCAATCTCGCCTCGATCAACCGGAGCCACGCCGACGTCGTCGTCGAGATCTCGGAGAAGGAGATGGTCCGCGACTACGACTCGTTCCAGGACGTGCTGGGCCAGGTCCGCAAGGCCAACATGAAGATCGCGATCGACGACGCGGGCTCCGGCTACTCGGGCCTCGAGGCGATCCTGCACTTGAAGCCCGACTACATCAAGGTCGCCGACTCGCTCGTGCGCAACATCCACGCGGACCCGATCAAGCGCGAGATCATCGCGTCGCTCGACGCCATCGGCAAGCGCATCGGCGCGACCCTCGTGGCGGAGGGCATCGAGGTCGAGGCCGAGCGCAGGACCCTGGTCGACCTCGGCATCGAGTTCGGCCAGGGCTACCTGCTTGGCCGGCCGGCCTTTCAGGTCAGCGCGCGGGCGTCGAGGAACTGAAGCCCGCGGAGGACTCGCCAATCTCCCGCTCGGAGGACGACGGCGCCGCGCCGGCCGGACCGGCGGACCGGCGATTCAAAGCCCTGGCGTTCGTCGTCCTCGGCCTCGCGCTCGTGCTTCGCGGCGCGGCCCTCGATCGGTTCTCGCTCGGCAACGACGAGATCGACGAGGTCCGGTGGTCTCAACAGTCGTTTTTCCGGATGCTGCAGCTCGCGGCGGCCGACGGCGTCCATCCGCCGCTCGAGTTTTCGCTGCAGACCGTTCTCACCCGGGCGGGCGCACCCGAGTGGGCCCGGCGTATCCCCGGCGCGCTCGCGGGTGTCGGCTCGGTCGCGCTCGTCATCTTCATCGCCGCCCGGTGGTTCGGTCCCGTCGCGGGTCTCGTCGGCGGCCTCCTCCTCGCCTTCTCGCCGATTCACGTCCGCTACTCGCAGGAAGTCCGGCCCTACTCGCTGGGTCTCTTCCTGCTTCTCGCGAGTGTTGCCGCCCTCGAGGCCGACCGCCGCCGGCCGCGCGCCGGTCTCGCCTGGCTCTGGTTTCTGTCCGTCGCCGCGGCCGCCTGGACCCTCTACTTCGCCGGCCTCTTCGCCGGCCTCCTCGGCATCGGCTTCATCGCGCTCTTCCGGAAGACGAGCCTCCGGCGCCTCTGGAAAGCGCTGCCGCTCGCGCTGGCGGGCTGGATCCTGCTCTACCTGCCCTGGCTGCCGGTCGTCCTCTCCGTCGCTCGAAAAGCGCCGCCGACGGGGCGCGAGACGCTCGATCGCGCCTGGCTCGTCTACCGGCTGCAGGTCCTCGGCACGGGCGACTGGCTCGTCGAACCGCTCTCGCCCGGTTCCTGGGCGTTCTGGGCGCTCGTCGCGATCGGCTTCGTCCTGGCGCGGCGCTCGCGCCTGGCCTCTTCGCCGGCGCCTGGCTCGTTCTCGGCGCAGCGCTTGCTGATCGCCATCCTGCAGTTACGGCCGCACTTCCCGGCCGTCCGATATCTCCTGCCCGGCCTGGCTCGCGTCCGTCCTTCCTCGCCGGCTATGCCGTCTCGCAAATGAGCTCGAAGCGCCTTCCTCGTCTCGTGGGTCTCGCCGCCGTCGGCCTCGTTCTCGTCTTCGACCTCCGAACTCTCTCGGCCTACTACGACCACGGCCGGCCCGAATGGAACGAGGTCGCGGACTACGTGCGGGGCAAGTCGCGCCGGGCCAGCGCCTCGTCGCCGCCAACTTCTGGACTTTTCGCAACCTCGGCTACTACTGGGCGGACCCGGGCGAGGCCGCGGGAACGCCCTCCCGCTCGAATGGCCGGGCGAGCGCGTCTCGGGTCCCGCCTGGATCGTCATTGCGGCCTGCCCGGTCCGTCCCGACGCCCGCGGCGAGATCGATCGGCTCCCCTTGATGCGGAGCTTCCCCATGACGAATCACTGCGAGGTCCGATTCCTCGCCGATGGGCGACTCGGTTCCGCTTGCCGGAATCTGCCATGAACGGGATGTGACGCCGCCCCGGACAGCGAGGGCCTGGCCCGGCCACCGGGCTATGGCGCGGAGACCAGCGCGCGCAGCCGCCCGGCGGTGCTCTCATCCCCCTTGAGCTCCAGCAGCGGCTCGAGCTCTCGAAAGATCAAGCGGTGTCGAGCTTGCCGGCCTGGCGGGCCGGATGTTCCGAATGTCCGCCCAGTCCTGATCGCGACTCGCGAAGGCCTTGAGCACGACGAGGTCGTCGGCGCCGCACGTCGTCAAGACGACGCCATCGGCCGGGTCCCAGTCGGATGCTCGCTCGATCATGCGCGTCTCGAAGTCGATCGCGCCGAGGGAGACGTCGATCGGAATGCCGGATGTGCGGGGTTCGTACCTCCCGAGCAGCCGCTCGATGTAAGACGCCTCGCTGCCGAAGCCCGTCAGAACGGTCAGGTCCGCGTCGTGTGTGAACCGCGGCTCGCCCCACCTCTGGACGGCGATGCCCCCGATGAAGCAGAACCTCCAGCCGGACTCAAGACAGACTCGCTGGACATCTCTCGCGGTGTCGTAGAGGAGGCTCACCCGGAGCGCCGCCGGTGGAAGATCGCCTGTTGCTCGATGAGTCCCGACCACGTGACGCGTGCGGGCCGGCAGCGGGAAGTTTTCCGCGAGCGACAAGACGTTCTCCGACGCCTTGCGCGCGTCATCCTCGGTCATCTCCCTGAGCTCCCGCCGACGGATCTCGTCGAGGAGCTTTCCGGTCTCAATCCACTGGAGAACCAGACGGCGTTCGAGCTCTCGATCCATGAGCCCCGATTATAGCGCGTCGAGCGCACCCGATGGATGAATAAGCCCAGTCACGAGAAAGAGTTAGACGTCCCGCAGCCGCATCGCCGCGGTCGCCGGGACCGGCTCCTCGCGTTCGACCGCCGGCTCCTCCGCGTGCGGCTTCGGCGCCTCGCCCCGTCCCTTCCCCTTGCGCCGGTCGAGGCGCCTGCTGGAAGCGGTCCATGACGATGTAGAAGACGGGCGTGACGTAGAGCGTCAGGAGCTGCGAGAAGAGGAGGCCGCCGACGACGGCGAGGCCGAGCGGCCGGCGAGACTCGGCGCCGGCACCGACGCCCAGGGCGATCGGGATCGTGCCCATGAGGGCCGCCATGGTCGTCATCATGATCGGGCGGAAACGGACGACGCATGCCTCGTAGATCGCCTTCTGCGCGTTCACACCCTCGGCGCGCTGCGCCTCGATCGCGAAGTCGACCATCATGATGCCGTTCTTCTTGACGAGGCCGACGAGCAGGATGATGCCGACGAAAGCGTAGATCGAGAGCTCCGTGCGGAACACCATCAGCGTCACGAGCGCGCCGAAACCGGCGAACGGCAGCGCCGTCAGGATCGTCAGCGGGTGGATGAAGCTCTCGTACAGGATGCCCAGCACGACGTAGATCACGAGGATCGCGACGATCAGCAGGAGCCCCAGTCCCTGGATGGAGCTCTGGAACGCCTGGGCCGTACCCTGGAAGTCGCGCTGCACGGTCGCCGGCAGCACCTGGCGCGAGACACGGTTGACGGCCGCCACGGCGTCGCCGAGCGCCACGCCCGGGCGCAGGTTGAACGAGATCGACACGGCCGGTAGCTGGCCCTGGTGGGCCACGGTCAGCGGCCCCGTTCCCTGCGTGACGGTCGCGAGCGAGGAAAACGGCACGAGGTCGCCGGTCGCCGCGCGCACGTACAAGAGGCCGATCCCTCCGGCCGTGGCCTGGAACTCCGGCGCGAGCTCCATGATGACCTGGTACTGGTTGGTCGGCGCGTAGATCGTCGAGATCTGGCGCGTGCCGTACGCGGTGTAGAGCGCGTCCTCGATCTTCTGCGTCGTGATGCCGAGCGCGGCCGCGCGGTCGCGGTCGATCGTCACGTTCAGCTGGGGATTGGAGAGCTGCATGTCGCTCGTGACGTCCTGGACTTCCGGCAGCTCGCGGATCTTGCCCTCGAGGATCGGGGCGTACTTGTAGAGCTCCGCCGTGTCCGAGTCCTGGAGCGTGTACTGGTACTGGCTCTTCGTCGGGTTGCCGCCGAGGCGGATCGGCGGCGGAACCTGCATGAATACGCGGATCCCCGGGACCTTCGCGAACTGCGGCCGCAGATCCGCGACGATCTCGTCGGCCGTCCTGCGGCGCTCCCCCATCGGCTTCAGCTGCGCGAGGACGATGCCGGAGTTGCCGACGGCGGTGTTCCCGCGGGGGCCCGCGGAGATCAGGACGTTGGCGACGTTCGGATTTGCCCGGACGATCGCGCCGATCTGCTGCTGCTTCTCGCGCATCGCCGGGAACCCGATGCCCTGCGCCGCCTCCGTCGAGCCGAAGATCAGTCCCTGGTCCTCCGTCGGCAGGAAGCCCTTCGGGATCTTCACGAACATCCAGCCCGTCGCGACGAGCACGATGGCCGACATGGCGAGGATCCGCCGCGGGTGCCGGAGCGCGGGCCCCAGCGTCCGCGCGTACAGGCCGAGCATCGTGTCGAAGCCGCGCTCGCTCCAGCGGAAGAGGCGGCCGGGCTTCTTCTCGCTCTCGCCCTCAGGCTTCAGAAACCGGCTGCAGAGCATCGGCGTCAGCGACAGCGACACGAAGCCCGAGACCAGGATCGCGACGCCGATGACGACCGCGAACTCCCGGAAGAGCCTGCCGACGATCCCGCCCATGAAGAGGATCGGGATGAAGACCGCGGCGAGCGAGATCGTCATCGAGATGATCGTGAAGCCGATCTCGCGCGAACCCCTGAGCGCCGCCTCGAACACGCCCTCGCCGCGCTCGACGTGCCGGACGATGTTTTCGAGCATGACGATCGCATCGTCGACGACGAAGCCGACCGAGAGCGTGAGGGCCATGAGCGAGAGGTTGTCGAGGGTGTAGCCGAACACGTACATCGCGGCGAAGGTGCCGACGATCGAGAACGGCAGGGCGAGGCTCGGAATGACCGTCGCCGAAAGCTTGCGCAGGAAGAGGAAGATCACGAGCACCACGAGGACGAGCGTCAGCATCAGGGTGAACTTGACGTCCTCGACCGAGGCGCGGATCGACACCGACCGGTCGTAGACGACGTGAAGCGAAGCCGAGGCCGGCAGCTGCTTCTGGAAGGTCGGCAGGAGCTTGCGGACCGCCTCGGCGACCTCGACGGTGTTCGTGCCGGGCTGCTTGAAGATCGCCAGCGAGATCGACCGCTCGTCGTTGTACCAGGCGGCCCCCTTGTTGTTCTCGACGCTGTCGATCACCTCGCCGAGGTCCCCCACCCGGACCGGTGAGCCGTTGCGGTACGTCACGATCACGGACCGATAGCCAGCGGCCCTCAGGATCTGGCCGCTCGCCTGGACCGTGAAAGAGGTCAGCGGGCCGTACAGGATGCCGGTCGGAAGGTTGACGTTGGCGTTGCGCACGGCGTCGGCGACCTCGTCGATGCCGATGCCTCGGCTGGCGAGCTGGCGGGGGTCGAGCTGGACGCGCACGGCGTACTTCTGCGGGCCGTAAACCTGCACCTGCGCGACGCCCGAGACCGTCGAGATGCGCTGCGCCATCATGACCTCGCCGTACTCGTCGAGCTCGTGGAGGGGCAGGATCTTCGACGTCAGGGCGAGGTACATGACCGGCTGATCCGCCGGATTGACCTTGCCGTAGGAGGGGGGAGCCGGCATGTTCGACGGCAGCTGCCGCGCCACGGCCGAGATCGCCGACTGCACGTCGAGCGCGGCGCCGTCGAGGTCCCGCGACAGGTTGAACTGGAGCGTGATCGAGGTCGAGCCCTGGGCCGACGAGGAGCTCATGTTGTCGAGGCCGGCGATCGTCGTGAACTGCTTCTCGAGCGGCGTCGCGACCGACGACGCCATCGTCTCGGGCGAGGCCCCGGGCAGGGACGCCGAGACCTGGATCGTCGGAAAGTCGACGTTCGGCAGGTCCGACACGGGCAGGAGCCGGTACGCCATCACGCCGAAGACGAGGAGGCTCGCCATCACGAGCGTCGTCATGACGGGGCGGCGGATGAAGAGCTCGGAGAGGTTCATGACTTCTTCGCCGCGGCGCCCTCGCCCGCGACCACCTCGATCTTCGCGCCGGGCGAAAGGCGGAGCTGGCCGTCGGTGACGACGGTCTCCCCCGCCGCGAGCCCCTGGGCGATCACCACTCCGTCGGCCGCGTTGCGCGCGACGGTCACCGGCCGGGACTCCACGGTCGCGTCGGACTTCACGACGAACGCGTAGGTCCCTTCCTGGCCGGTCTGGACGGCGCCGGTCGGGGCGACGATCGCGTTCTGCTCGGTCGCGAGCGTCAGGACGGCATTGACGAACTCGCCCGGCCACAGGACGCGGTCCGTGTTGGAGAACGTGGCTTTCAGCGTGATCGTCCCGGTCGCCCGGTCGACCGTGTTGTCGACGAAGGTCAGATCGCCCTTGCCGAGCAACCGGCCGGTCGCGGGCTCCTCGGCCTCGACCACGAGCGTTCCCGCGTTCTGGCGGCGCCGGATCTCCGGCAGCTCCCGTTCGGGCACGGCGAAGGCCAGGTAGATCGGGGTCACCTGGTTGATCGAGACGAGCACGGCGTCGTTCGCCTTCACGACGTTGCCGGCCTGGACCATGATGCTGCCGCTCCGGCCGTCCATCGGCGCGCGGATCGAGCAGTACGCGACGTCGAGACGCGCCCGTTCGACCGACGCCTGGTTGAGCCGCACGGTCGCGGCCGTCGCCGCGGCGGTGGCCTTGACGCTGTCGTACTGCTGCTGCGTCACGTAGTCCTTCTTGACGAGGTCCTCGTAGCGCTTGACGTCCGTCTGCGCATTCTCCATCTGAGCCCGGTCGCGCGCGAGCGCGGCCTCGGCCTGGGCGAGCGCCGCCTCGTAGGGCCGGGGGTCGATCGAGAAGAGGAGCTCCCCCTTCTTCAGGTCCTGTCCCTCGCGGAAGTGGACCTGCGTGATCTCGCCCGAGACCTGGGCGCGCACGGAGACGGCGACGTAGGCCTGGATCGTGCCGACGTTGCGGATCTGCAGCGGCACGGCCTTCTGCACGACCTTGCCGACCCGCACCGGCACGGCCTCGGCGGCCGCCGGCGGGCCCTTGCCGCGGCAGGCTGCGGCCGCGAGGATGGCGGCGGCGAGAATCCGTCTCGAGCCGGAGCGGGTCATGGAGTTCCTTTCGTCTGCGGCAGGGCGCGGATCTCGGGAGAGCCGGGCTGAAGGACGCCGGTCGCGTGCGCCAGCTGCGCGACGGCCAGGAACCAGAGGGAACGGGCCTGCGCCTCCTGGGACCGGGCATCGGCAAATGCCGTCTGGGCAGTCAACAGATCCAGGATATTGCCCACGCCCGCGCGATACCGCCCCTCCGCGACGTCGGCGGACTGCTGCGCGCTCGCGAGCAGGTCACGCGTGGTGAGCACGGTCTGGGCCGCCGTCTTGACGCCGTAGTAGCTCGACCACACCTCGAAGATGACCTGGTCCTCGGTTCGCTCGGCGCTCGCCCGCGCGAGCTCGGCCTGCTCCCGCGCCTTCTGCACCTGGTAGGCCGTGTCGAAGCCGCGGAAGACCGGGATGCGCAGCGAAATCAGGCCGGCCCAGTTCGTCGCGAACGGGTCCGGAACTCCGGGCCGGCTGTAAAAGGTGCGGTTGCCGGTGGCGTCGAGCGAAAGCGTGGGCAGGCCGTCGACGGCCGAAACCAGGATGTGGCTCTCCGCCGCCAGCGCGCGGAACTTCTGGGCCGCAAGATCGGGCCGCTCGGCCATCGCCCTGGCGATCAGGTCGTCGACGCTCTTCGTCACGGCGTCGAGCGGCAGCTCCTCGGGCAGGCTGCCGACGTCCACGGGCACGTTGGCGTCGACGCCGATCGAGGTGGCGAGGGCGCCGCGGACGATCTGCACCTGGCCCTGCACGACCTGGAGCGCGAGCTCCGCCTGCGAGGCCGACGTCCTGGCGAGCAGCACGTCGGCGATCGTCGCGACCCCCGCGCGATGACGCTCCTCGGCGGCGGCGAGATTGCTCTTCGCCTCTTCGAGGTTCGTCTCGCGCGCCGCGACCTGGGCCTTCGCGTTGAGGTACTGGTAGTACGCCTGGGCGACCTGGAGCACCACGTCCTGGATCGCGGCGTTGTGCGTCCAGTCGGCGGCATAGAGAGAGCGCGTGGCCTCCTGGACTTCCGCCTCCCGCTCGCCGAAGTTGAAGAGCAGCCAGGTCGCGGCGGCCGAGGGCCCGTAGGTCGTCTGGATGAACGTGAACTGCCCGCCGACGTCCGACTGTTTTTGCCGCTCGAGGAAGCCGTCGACTTCGACATAGGGAAAGTACAGCGACCGCTTCGAGCCGACCTCGGCCGCCGCCGCCCGCGCGAAGTACCACGCCTCGCGTGTCGCCGGGTTGTTTTTCAACGCGACGTCGACGAGCTGGCCGAGCGAGAACGTGGTGCCCGGCTTCGTGTACTCCTCCGGAATCTGCTGGGCCGGAGGCGCGGTCGACGGCGGCATCGCGGCCGCGGCCGGAGGAGTCCACGGCTCGTTCGGCGCGGCGGCGACCGAGCTCTGGATGCTCTTCTTCGGGAGGAGCGAGCAGCCCGGCACGAGCGCTGTCACGGCGAGGACGAGGAGGAGACCCTCGGCGGACCTCCTCACGCGTCCCTCCGCCCGACGCCGTCGAGGAACACCGACATGATCTGCCGCACGAGGTCCTCGAGCGAATCCTCGGGCCGGCGGAAGAGATTCGCCGACCGCACCATCCCGAGAAAGAGTTCGGCGCCGATGCGGGCGTCGATGCCCCGGAACTCCCGCCGCTCGATGCCGGCGAGGATCGCCTCCTGGGAGAAGCGCAGGATCGCCTCCCGCCGCTTCATCACCTGATCCCGGCGCGCCGGGCCGTCGTCGCTGTGCAGGAAGGGAAAGAGAAACTGCCGGTCCCAGTAGAACCGCAGGTTCTCCGTCGCGATGAGCTCGAGACGCCGGATCGCCGAGGGCTCCTCGCGGCAGCGCCTGCGAGAGGACCTGCGAGAGACCGTCCAGGACGTGGAGCGTCGTCGCGAAGTAGAGATCGTCCTTCGTCTCGAAGTAACGGTAGATCGTGCCCTTTCCGATACCGGCGTCCGAGGCGATCTCGTCGATCAGCACGGCGTGGAAGGGACGACGAGCGAAGACGCTTGCGGCCGCGTCCAGGATCGCCCGCTCCTTGGCTTCGGTCTTGACTCTCGGCATTGGCGTTATTTCGGAACTGACCAGTCAGTTCTGTATCACATACGGGTACTCGGACCCCAGGTTGCCGAGGAGATCAAGAAAATCATTGACGCTACAGAACCTTGGTAGTTAAGTTAACGTAGTTAAATTAAGGAGGCGCGTTCTTGGGTACAGCCGAACGACGGGAACGGGAGAAACAGGAGCTTCGGACGCGGATCCTGGACGCGGCCCGGGAGCTCTTCGCCGAAGAGGGCTATGACGCCGTGACCATGCGGCGGATCGCCGAGCGGATCGAGTACTCGGCCACGGCGATCTACTTCCACTTTCGCGACAAGCACGCCCTGATGCAGGAGCTCTGCGACGAGGACTTCGGCGCCCTCGCCGGCGAGTTCCGGAAGATCGCGGCGATCAAGGACCCGATCGACCGCCTCCGGCGGATCGGCCAGGCCTACGTGGGCTTCGCGATGTCCCATCGCAACCACTACCGGCTGATGTTCATGACGCCGCACCCCGAATCCATGCGGCCCGAAGACAGCCGGCTGACCCGCGGCAACCCGGAGGAGGACGCGTACGCCTTCCTCAAGGCCACGGTCGCGGAAGCGATCGCCGCGGGAAGGCTGCGCCCGGAGCTGAGGGACGCGGACCTCGTCTCCCAGATGGTGTGGGCCGGCACGCACGGCGTCGTCTCGCTCCACATCGCCAAGTGCAAGGACGCCTGGGTCGACTGGCGCGATCCCGTCGAAACCGCGCACGCCCAGATCGAGGCCCTCATCCGGGGCCTCTCCCGAGGAGCAAACTGACGTGGTCGACCTCGCGACGAAGAGCCTCCTCCACGACAAGCTGCGGTTCCTGATCACCGTGTCGGGCGTCGCCTTCGCCGTCACCCTCGTGTTCGTGCAGGTCGGCCTCTTCCTCGGCCTTCTCGACAACGCCTCGATCACGATCGAGCACATCGACGCGGACCTCTGGGTGACCTCGCGCAACACTCCCAACGTCGACTTCGCGCACACCTTCCCCGACACGGCGGTCAAGCGCGTCCGGTCGGTGCCCGGCGTCGAGCGCGCCGACAACCTCATCGTCTGGTTCGTGACGATCAACCTGCCGACGGGCGCCCAGGAGGGCTCGCTCGTCTACGCTCTCGAGGACTTTTCGCGCTGGAACATTCCCTGGAACGTCGAGCAGGGAGAGCTCTCGGACCTTAAGCGTGGGCAGTACTTCTTCCTCGACGCGTCCGCGGTCAAGCGCTACGGCCCCTTCGAGGTCGGCGAGTACCGGGAAATGCTCGGGCAGCGGATGAAAATCATCGGGCGGACCAGGGACGCACGCTCCTTCACGACGACGCCGATCTCGTTCGTCGACTTCGACCGGGCCCAGACGCTCAACCCCCAGTCGCTCCAGGGCAAGACGACGTACGTTCTCGTCAAGCTCGCGCCCGGGGCCGACGCGGCGGCGGTCAAGGCCGAGATCGCGCGGCGCCTGCCCTACAACGACGTCTACACGAAGAAGGAGTGGGCCGCGCGCTCCCGCAACTACTGGGTCCAGTCGACCGGCATCGGCCTGAACATGTACCTGACGGTCTTCCTCGGCTGCCTCGTCGGGATCGTGGTCGTCGCGCAGACGCTCTACACGTCGACGATGGAGCACCTGAAGGAGTTCGGCACCGTCAAGGCGATCGGCGGCGGGAACCTCGACATCTACCGGATCCTCGGCAAGCAGGCCTCGATCGCGGCCGTGGCCGGCTTCGTGCTCGGCGCGCTCATGTCCTACGCGCTGCGGCCGGCGATCGCGAAGATCGACCTGAAGCTCATCATCCCGCCGACCTTCGTCGCGATCGTGTTCGCCGGATCGGTCCTGATGTGCCTGGGGGCGGCGATGATCTCGTTCCGCAAGGTCGCATCCATCGACCCGGCGCTCGTGTTCCGGGCATGAGGACCGCCATGACTGCCGTGAAGCCCGTGCTCGAAGCCATCGGCGTCTCGAAGGACTTCCGCGAGGGCCGCGGCGACGTCGTGTCGGTCCTCCGGGGCGTTTCCCTGACGTTATCCCGAGGCGAGATCGTCTCGCTCGAGGGACCGTCGGGCTCCGGCAAGACGACGCTTCTCTCCATCCTCGGCTGCATCCTGACGGCCTCCTCGGGCCGCGTGATCGTCGACGGCGAAGAAGCCGACCCGCGCCAGGCATCGCGCCTCCCGGAGATCCGGAAAAAGTCGATCGGATTCGTCTTCCAGCAGTTCAACCTCTTCCCTTCGCTGACGGCGCTCGAGAACGTCGAGTACGCCCTGAACGTGAAGGGCCACCGGGGATCCTCGGCGAGGACGGAGGCCGAACGGGTGCTCGTGGCCGTGGGGCTGTCGGACCGGCTGGACTTCCTGCCGCGTGACCTCTCCGGCGGCCAGAAGCAGCGGATCGCCGTGGCCCGGGCCCTCGCCGGCCAGTCGCCGATCCTCCTCGCCGACGAGCCCACCGCGAACCTCGACTCGCACGTCGGGGGCCAGGTCCTCGAGATGTTCCGCGCCCTCGCCAAGCAGGAGAACCGGGCGCTCCTGATCGTCACCCACGACCCGAAAGTCCGCTCCATCGCCGACCGTGTTCTCCGGATCCGGGACGGCGAGCTCGTCGGCGACGAAATCGCCGCCTAAAAGAGGAAGAAAGCCATGAAAAAGAGCCTCTGGAACCGCGCTCTCTGGCCGCTGCTCGGCCTCGGCATCCTCGTCATCGTCGGCCTGCAGGCCCGGGCGGCCGTTACGCCGGGGGTGACTCGACGTCCCGCCCCGGCCTCGCCCGCCGCTCCCGCGAGGACGTCCGTGGCCGCCGAGGGCCGTGTGGTGGCCTACCCCGGGGCCGAGGTGGTCGTCGGAACCGACCTGGCCGGGACGATCGTAGTACTCAAGGTGCAGGAGAAGGAAAAGGTCCGCCGGGGCCAGCTCCTGGCCGAGCTCCGGTCGGACGACCACCGCGCCGCTCTCGCGGAGGCGAAGGCCAGGGTCGTCGAAGCCGACGCCGACATCCGCCTCGCGGAGGCCGAGGTCGAGCGGGCGCGCGTCCTCTGGCAGAAGGACGTCGGCTCGCGGCAGGCGGTCGACAAGGCCGAGCGCGACGTCGACGCCGCTCAGGCCCGGCGCCAGACCGCGGCGGCGACCGCCGACCGCCTCGAGGCCGTCCTCGCCAAGACCCGCATCCTCTCGCCGATCGACGGCGTGGTCGTCGCCCGGCACGCGCAGGCCGGCGAGACGCTCGAGGCGGGGCAGCGCATCCTGACCGTCGCCGACCTCTCGAAGACCCGCGTCGAGGCCGAGCTCGACGAGTTCGACTCCGGCCGGGTCCACCTCCAGGACGAGGTGAAGGTCACGGCCGAGGGCTTCGACGGAAAGGTCTGGAAGGGCCGAGTCGAGGAAATCCCGGACGCGGTCGTCGGGCGCCGGCTCAAGCCCCAGGACCCCGGCAAGCCCGAGGACACGCGCGTCCTGCTCGTCAAAGTCGCGTTGCTCGAGCCGACGCCCCTGAAGCTCGGCCAGCGCGTCGAGATCCGAATCGATTGAGAGGAGACGGCCCATGAGCGAAGCGGCAGATCCCTGCGCCGGCGGAATCATCAAGAGGCTCCAGTGCCGCGGCGCCGAGCCGGGCCAGGCCCAGGCACCGCTCGACTCCTCCGGCGAGCGCGACTTCCTGCGCGAGCGTGTCGCCCTCTGGGCGCGCATCACGTTCCTTGCGTCCATGGGCTTCTTCTTCGCGGGCTTCGTGATCGAGGCGCTCTGGCCGCCGGCTTCGGGCGGCAGCCGGAGCTTCACCCGGCCGGACGTCCTGTTCCACCTCGCGACCTGCGCGGCTCTCCTGCTGGTCTGGCTGGCGTCGCGGCAGCCCGGGCTTCCCGAAGGAGCCCTGCGAGCTCTCGACGCGGGCGGCACCCTCGCGACCCTCTGGCTCTACGCCTGCATGGCCGGAAGCATGCCGCCGGCCTGGCGGCCCGAGATGATGTTCCTGCTGATCGTCATCACGATCCTTCTGACGCGCGCCGCTCTCGTCCCGAGCCCCCCCGGCCGCACCGCGTGGATCTCCACGCTCGCCGCCGCGCCGGCGCCGTTCCTGGCCGCGACGGTCTACGCCGGCCGCTCGCCGGCGGAGATCTCACGCGGCCAGTCCGTGTCCTATGCGCTCCTGTGGTCGATTCTCACGGTGCTTCTGTCGACACTCGCCTCGTTCGTGACCTTTCGCCTCCGCAAGAGCGTGGCCCGGGCCCGACAGCTCGGGCAGTACACGCTGAAGGAGAAGCTCGGCGAGGGCGGCATGGGCGTCGTCTATCGCGCCGAGCACGAGATGCTCCGCCGGCCGACGGCCATCAAGCTCCTGCCCCCGGGCAAGGCCGGCGAGGACAGCCTCAAGCGCTTCGAGCGCGAGGTCCAGATGACCGCGAGGCTGACGAGCCCGCACACGGTCTCGATCTTCGATTTCGGGCGGACACCCGACGGACTCTTCTACTACGTCATGGAGTACCTCGACGGCATCGACCTCGAGGATCTCGTCAAGCAGAACGGACCCGTGGCGCCGGGCCGCGCCGTGCGCATCCTGCGGCAGGTCTGCGCAGCGCTGACCGAGGCGCACGGGATCGGGCTCATCCACCGCGACATCAAGCCGGCGAACATCCTGCTCTGCGAGCGCGGAGGCTTTCCCGACATCGCCAAGGTCCTCGACTTCGGCCTCGTGCGCGAGATCTCGGCGGCGTCGGACCCGCGCCTGACGGCCGACAACGTCCTCCACGGGACGCCCCAGTACCTCTCCCCCGAGGCCATCCGCAACGAGGACTCGATCGACGCCCGCAGCGACCTGTACGCGCTCGGCGCGGTGGGCTATTTCCTCCTGACCGGCACGCCGGTCTTCTCCGGCCGCGGCGCGCTCGAGATCATCCACCATCATCTTCAGACGCCCCCCGAGCCCCTCTCGAAGCGGCTGGGCGGCGACGTTCCTCCCAAGCTCGAAGCCCTCATCCTCCGCGCGCTTTCGAAGGACCCGGACGAGCGGCCCGAGAGCGCGCGGGCGTTCGCCGACGCGCTCCACGCCTGCGACGACGTTGCGCCATGGGACGAGCTCGACGCGCAGCGGTTCTGGCGAGAGCGTTCGACGCGGAAGGACGCGGCGCAGACGGCCTGAAAGCGCTCGAAGGCCCGTCCGCGGCCCTTTCCGGCGGATAGAATCGCCGGGTCGTGGCGCGGCTGCTCGAGCGGGCGTTTTCCACGGGAGGACGGGCAGTCGCCGGGCGCGCCGCGGCTGCGGCGGCGTTCCTCGTGATCGCCCTCGGCGCCTCTGTGGCCCTGGCCGACGAGCTCGAGGACGTGATCCAAAGGGGCCTCCTCCAGTACCGCGCCGGGAAATTCGTCGCCGCAGCCTCGAGCTTCGGCGTCGCGGCCTTCATGAGCGTGAACGACGCGGGCCCTCATCTGGCGTGCCTCGCTCGCCTCGCGGTCGCCCAGGATTCCGCCGGCCAGGCGGCCGCCCGCGATCTCACCCTTCGGCAGTTCATGGACGACGAGCGACTCGTCGGCGAGTTTCGCGCGTCGACGCTCGAGCCGGATCTGCGCGACCGGTTCAAGTCGGTCGCGCTGACCCACCTGGCGCGCGACCGGATCCTTTCGGTCGAAACCCTGGCCGCCGAGCTCGGCCTCATCCCCGCTCGTCCCACCCGCCGGCCCACCCCGTCACCCACGGCCTCCGCCGAGCCCTCCGAAGGGGCGGCGCCGCCGGCGAGCGTGACGGCGGCCCTGGCCGCCGGGAGCCCGACGCCCGTGTCGACCGCGACGGTCGCTTCGGCGCAAGCGCCCGCACCGGAACCGCCGACCCGGACTCCGCCCTTCACGCCGACGGCCGCCGCGACGCCGACACCCATGCCCCCGCCGCCGACCGCTCGACCGACGGAGACCGCGTCCTCCACACCGACGTCGATCCCCACGCGAACGCCGTCGGCCACGCCTGTTCCGCCGACCGCCACGGCGACGCCTTCGCCGTCGTCGACGGCGACCCACACGGCCAGTCGCACGCCGTCGGCGACGCCGCTCTCGCCGACCTCGACCCGGACGCGCACCCCGTCGTCGACGCCGACCGAATCTGCCACGCCGACGGCCTCCGCGACGCCGCTCTCGCCGACCGCCACCCGGACTCGCACGCCGTCCTTCACTCCGACCGATACGGCCACGCGGACCGCTTCCGCGACGCACACACCCTCCTTCACAGCGACCCTCACGGCCACGCGGACGTCCACGCCGTCCTTCACTCCGACCGATACGGCCACGCGGACCGCTTCCGCGACGCACACACCCTCCTTCACAGCGACCCTCACGGCCACGCGGACGCGCACGCCCTCGTTCACTCCGACCCAGACCGCGACGCGGACTTTCTCGCCGACGCCGCGGACTCCGACCGCTACCGTCACGCGCACCAAACCCTCGACCGCCCTGAGCCGCTATCCGACCGCCGTCGACCGCTACCCGACCGCCGCACGGCCCGCGGTGACGCCCGGCGTCGACATCCCGAGGCCCCGGCCGATCGAGCGCGTGATGCCGGTCTATCCGAAGCAGGCGCTCAACGATCGCGTGCGCGGCGTCGTTGTGCTGAGCGTTCTCGTCTCGGAGAGCGGACAGCCGATCGAGGTGACGGTCAAGACCGCGGCCCGGAAGGACCTGACCGACGCGGCCATCGCGGCGGCGAAGCAGTGGAGGTTCGAGCCGGCGCGCCGGAAGGGTGTGGCGGTCAAGGGGTACGCCGAGATCCAGTTCCCCTTCGAGGGCGTTCAGTTCGCGCGGACGCCGTTCCCGGGGCGCTTCCCGGAGTGAGCCGGGGCGCCTCCGGCGCCGCACAATAGAATCCCGCTCCCGTGTCCTCCTCCGCCGCCAGAGCGCCGTACATGGCGCTCGCCCATCGCGACTACCGGCGGCTGATCGTTTCGCAGCTCCTGTCGCTGACGGGCTCGCAGATGCAGGTCGTCGCCATCAACTGGCACGTCTACCTGCTGACGAAATCGCCGCTCGCCCTCGGCTTCGTCGGCCTGACGCGCGTGGTGCCGATCGTCGTCTTCTCCCTCTGGGGCGGCCTCGTCGCCGACCGCTACGACCGCCGGCGGGTGATGGTGACGACCCAGGTCGCGATGACCCTCGTCGCGCTCGGGCTCGCCGCCTTCACCTTCGCGGGCCGCGAAACGCTCTGGCTGCTCTACCTCCTCAATGCCCTCGGCGCTTCGGCCGTCGCGTTCGACGGCCCGTCGCGTCAGGCATTGATCCCGCGGCTCGTGCCGCCCGAGGACCTCCCCGGCGCACTGTCGCTCAACCTGTCGGTCTTCCAGGCCGGGCTGATCGGCGGCCCGGCGCTCGCCGGCATCCTCATCGCCCATCATCCCGGAACCTCGCCGACGGCCGGCCTCGCCACCATCTATCTGCTGAATGCCGTCTCCTTCATCGCCGTCATCTTCGCGCTCGTCACCATGCACACCTCGGGCGCGCCCGAACCGACCCAGGGGAAAGTCGACATGGGCGCCGCCCTCCGCGAGGGCCTGCAGTTCGTCTTTCGTACGCCGCTCATGGTCTGGACGATGGGGCTCGACTTCCTGGCGACGTTCTTCTCGGGCGCGACCTCGCTCCTGCCCATCTTCGCCGACCAGGTCCTCCACGTCGGCGCCAAGGGATACGGCATCCTCGCCGCATCCCCGGCCGTCGGGGCGCTCGCGGGCGCGCTCTACCTCTCGGTCCGGCCGCTGCCCGCGCGCCAGGGCCGGATCTTCCTCTGGGCCGTGGCGGCCTACGGGGCGGCGACGATCGTCTTCGGCCTCTCGCGAAGCTTCTGGCTCACGCTCGCGGCGCTCGCCGGCGTCGGGCTCGCCGACGCGATCTCGACGGTGATCCGGCAGACGCTCCGCCAGTTCATCACGCCCGACCGCCTGCGCGGCCGGATGACCTCGATCAACATGATTTTCTTCATGGGCGGCCCGCAGCTCGGCGAGCTCGAGGCCGGGTTCGTCGCCTCGCTCTTCGCCTCGACCGTCATCGGCGTGACCGTCTCCGTCGTCTCGGGCGGCGTGGCGACCGTCCTCATCACCGCCGCGATTGCAGCCGCGGCCCCCATGGTCCGGCGTTACGACTTCCGGGAGAGCACCGCCGGGCGACCTTGACTTGCGTACTAGTGTATTAGTACACTAGTACTGTCAGGCCATGACCGCCTTCCGCATCGACCCGTCCGACGCCACGCCGATCTGGAGCCAGATCGAGGAAGCGCTCCGGCGCCTCGTGGCCTCCGGAGCCCTGAAGCCGGGAGCCATCGTTCCCTCGGTGCGCGATCTCGCGCGGGAGCTTCGGATCAACCCGGCGACGGTCGCGAAGGCCTACCAACGACTCAGCGAGGCCGGCGTGCTGACGGTCCGGCGGGGCGACGGAACGTACGTCGCCGACGAGCCGCCGGCGATGAGCCGGGGCGAGCGCGTGCGTGTGCTGCGGGAGGCCGCCGTCCGCTACGCGAGTCTCGCGTCGACCCTCGGCGTCAGCGAGGCCGAGGCGGCCGATGCGCTCCAGGCGGTCTGGAAGAAGGAGGGCAAGGCGTGACCGAGCCGATTCGACTCGAAGGCCTGACCGTCCGCTACGGACGAACGACCGCTTGCGCGGACGTGTCCCTGGGCGTACCGCCCGGGGCCGTCTACGCCCTGCTCGGACGAAACGGCGCGGGCAAGTCCTCGCTCGTGCGATGCATGCTCGGCCAGCAGCGCGCCTCCGCCGGCCGCGCCCTGCTCTTCGGAGGCGACTCGTGGAGCACGCGCCGGCGCGCGATGGCGCGGGTGGGGGTGGTGCCCGAGGAGCCCGACGCTCCGCCGGCCATGACGGCGAAGGACATCTCGGCGTTCTGCCGCCGCCTGTATCCCCGCTGGGACGACGCCGCCGTCGCCGAGCGTCTCCATCGCTTCGGCGTTCCCGAGAGCGTCCCCTTCGGCCGACTCTCGAAAGGCCAGAAGGGCGAGGTCCAGCTCGCGCTCGCGCTCGGCCACTCGCCCGAGCTCCTCGTCCTGGACGATCCCACGCTCGGCCTCGACGTCGTGGCGCGCCGAGCGCTTTACGAGGAGATCGTGGGAGACCTCGCCGACCGCGGAACGACGATCTTCCTGACGACCCACGACCTCGCCGGCTTCGAGGGCATCGCGACGCGCGTCGGCATCCTGAAGGACGGGCGCCTCGCGCTCGACGAAGACGCCGAGACCCTCAAAGCCCGGTTCCGCCGGATCCGCTACGCCAATCGTCTGACCGAGACCCGCACGACGTTCGGAACGGAGCTCGACGCTTTCGACGCCGTTCGGGTGAAGGTCCGGGGATGGGGCATCGACGCGGTCGTCTCGAACTTCGACGAGGCCGCGTTCGAGCGCTTCCGGCAGATCGACGGGGTCGACGACGCCTCGGCGGAGGCCCTGCCGCTCGAGGAGATCTTCCTCGCCATCGCGGGCGAGCCGAAGGAGGTCGCATCGTGAAGGGATTAGTCGCCGTCGCCTGGAGGGAGGTGGTGGAGCGGCGAATCGTGCTGGCGGCCGCCGCGATCGCCGGGATCGTGCCCTTCCTCGTTCCGGTCATTCGGGGGATGCACGGCATTGAGGCGGCGGAAGCCCGGCAATGGACGGCCCTCATCCTGTCGGTCTCGTTTGGCCTGGGGCTCGCATTGAGCCTGGGACTGACGACGATCGCCGGCGAGATCCCGAACCGCCGGATCGGCTTCTACTGGGCGCGGCCCATTTCCGGGTTCGCCCTCTGGTTCGGCAAGTTGAGTGGCGCGTGGGCTCTCGCCGCCATCGCCGCGCTCGTCGCGTTCGTACCCAGTCTCGTCCTCGACGGAAGACGCCTGCTCCCGAGCGACTTGCCCGCCGTGACCCCGGGGCTCTTTCTGTTCGCGCTCGTCGGGGTCGTCGTTCTGAGTCACTGCGCCAGCATCCTGATCCGTTCGCGCAGTCTCCTCTTGCTCGCCGATTGCGTTGCGGTGGGAATCACCGTACTCGCGACCCGAGCGATCAGCCTGCCGCTTCGGCGTCTCCTTGCGGGCAATTCGGCCATGCGGAATGTCGAGGTCGTGGCCGTTGCGGCGGGGATTGGAATACTTGCGGCGGGCGCCGCGGCCGTCCTCGTCGGGCGTATCCAGATCAAGGCGGCTCATCGCGCCCTGTCTCTCACGCTCTGGAGCGTCGTGGCGTGCGGACTCCTGTTAGCCTCGGCTCACACCACCTGGGCCGTCACGGCAAGGCCTTCCAGCATCTCCACGATCGACTCGCTCGACCCCGGCTCTTCGAAGTCCTGGGTCACGGTGACGGGACATGCCCGCGGGACCTCCGCAACATTCGTGTTCAACACCGAGGATGGCCGCTACGCCCGAGTCCCCACGACGTTTCGCGTGCCGGCGTTCAGTCGCACCGGAAATCGTGCCGTATGGTTTGAACCCGACGGAAGGAACGGGGTTCATGTCATCTCATGGAGACTGGATCAGGCCCGTTCGAAGCCTGGCCCGACGCGTCTCGTGCTCGGGGTCTTTCCGATCGTCTCGTTTCTGTCCGACGATGGGACGCGCCTGGCGACGTACGACTCCGAATCGCTGAGCGTCTTCGACCTCGGGACGGGCGCTCTCCTTGCTTCTGCACGTGCGCCGGGCAGCGCATGGACCGCCGAAGGCCTGTTCGTGACGCCGGATCACATTCGAGTCTTCGTCTCCGAGGTGGAAAAGAGTCAGATTTCGATCTTCGACGTCGAAGTCGGAGCGAAGAAACTGCACCGGACGGCCGTGGTCGGTGGGGGTGGCATCGAGCCCTTCTTCTCCATCAGCCCGGACGGGAGACGCCTGATCGTCCGGGATCGCGGCGCCGAGCGAGTCGTCCTCTTCGACGGAGCCAGCGGGAAGGAGCTCGCCGTCATACTCGACGAGCTCGATCCCGGCGTTTCGACCTGCTTTCTTTCCCGAGACCGCATCGCGGTGGCCGCGGCCCATGGCCGCCAGATCCGCGTCCTGACCTCGGACGGACAGATCGAGCGCGCGTTTCCGGTCCGCGTTCACGTGACGCAACTTCTCGGAGAAGCCGCCGCCGGCCGATTGAGCCTCTCTCTGCAGGGAGAAAACCTCGTGGGCATCCTCGACCTCGAATCGGGAAAGCTGGAAGAGCTCTCCGGACTGCGCTCGATTCCAAGACCCTTCTGGCGAACCGGGGCGGACCCCTTCCCGTCCGGCGGCGGCTTCGGAAGGCTCTTCTGCACGCCGGAAGGCGGCTCCCTGATCGAGCTCGATCCCGTCACGACTGCATCGACGGGTCCTTCTCGGAAAGACGGCCGCGCACTGAGGGCTCTGCTATCGTCCGCCACCGTGGCGGGCTTCGAGCGGCGAAACGGCGGTCTCGCGTGCGACGGCGTGCCGCTCGCCGACCTCGCGCGTCAGCACGGGACGCCTCTCTACGTCTACAGCGCGGCCCGCATCGACGAGGCCTACGGCCGTTACGACGCCGCCTTCGCGACCATCCCGCACCTCGTCTGCTACGCCGCCAAGGCCAATTCGAGCCTCGCGATCCTCGGGCGTCTCGCCACCCTCGGCGCCGGGGCGGACGTCGTTTCGGGAGGCGAGCTCCGGGCGTGCCTCGAGAGCGGGTTTCCGGCCGCGAAGATCGTCTTCTCCGGCGTCGGCAAGACGGACGAGGAGCTCCGGTTCGGCGTCGAGAGCGGGATCCTCGCCTTCAACGCCGAGACCGAGCGCGAGATCGAACGCATCGACGCGGCGGCCGCGGCCCTCGGGAGCGCCGCCCGCATCGCCCTGCGGGTCAACCCGGACATCGACGCGCGGTCCCATCCCTACATCTCGACCGGCCTGAGGCAGAACAAGTTCGGCGTCGACATCGGCCGGGCCTGCGAGATCTTCGAGGGGGCGCGCAGGCTCTCCCACGTGCGCCTCTCCGGGGTCCAGGCCCACATCGGCAGCCAGATCCTGCAGGCCGAGCCGCTCGCCGAGACCGCCCGGGAGCTCGCGGCTTTAGCCGGCGAGCTCCTTTCCGCCGGATTCCCGATCGAGACGGTCGACATCGGCGGCGGCATCGGGGTCGGGCCGGGCGCGCCGACGCCCGAGTCTTACGCGGCGGCCGTCCTGCCGGGCCTCGCCGGCTTTCCCGGTCGGGTCCTCATCGAGCCCGGCCGCTCGATCGTCGGACCGGCGGGCGCCCTCGTGACCCGGGTCGTCGGCGTCAAGCGCGAGCGCGGCAAGACCTTCGTCATCGTCGACGCCGGCATGAACGATCTGCTCCGGCCGGCGCTCTACGAGGCCGTCCATCCGATCGAGCCGGTGGCTTCCAGGAGCGGTCCGAAAATTTGCGCCGACGTCGTCGGTCCCGGTCTGCGAGTCCGCGGACTGCTTCGCGCACGACGCCGAGATGGCCGAACCGCTGGAGGGGGATCTGCTCGCGATCCTCGACACCGGCGCCTACGGTTCGGCGATGTCGTCCAACTACAACTTCCGGGGCCGGCCCGCCGAGGTCCTCGTCGAGAGCGGCGCCGGGCGCTCGATCCGCCGACGCGAGGGCTACGAGGACATGACCCGCCTCGAGCGCACGTAGAATCCTTCCAAGACTTCTGTGATTCACTTCCGTTCTTTTTTTTTAATCTCTGAGGAGGGTGCCCATGAGCCGTCGGATTCTTCTGTCCGCGTTTTTCGTGTGCCTGTTCCTGTCGTCGATCGCCTATTCCCAGACCACGGGCTCGATCCAGGGAGTCGTCAAGGACGAGGCCGGGGCTCCGGTGCCGGGCGTTCTCGTATCCATCTCCGGACCGCAGATGCCGCTCGGCCGCACGGCGACGTCCCGCGCCGACGGCGTTTTCCAGTTCCTGAACCTCATCCCGGGCAACTACCACCTGAAGGCGGAGCTTCAGGGCATGGGATCGTTTGCACAGGAGGTCGTCGTCAGCCTTGCCAAGGTGACCGAGGTCTGGCCCGTCCTGCGCCCGACGGCCTCGGCGGAGGTCACGGTCACGGCGGCCACGCCGCTCGTCGACACCAAGTCGACCGACGTCTCGCAGGTCACCAAGCGCGACACGATCGAGAAGCTGCCGCTCGCCCGCACGTTCAGCGGCACCTTCCAGCTCGCCCCGGGCGTCGTCGACAGCGGGGTCGCAGATCTCCAACACCAACATCGGCATCAACGCCGCCGGCGGCCGCCAGGACAACGTCTTTCTGTACGACGGCGTCAACGTGACGAACCCCTTCTTCGGCGACCTCTACCAGGACTTCGCCGAGCTCGACATCCAGGAGGTCAACATCAGCCGCGAGCGGCATCTCGCCGGAGTACGGGCGGACCGGCGGGTTCATCGTCAACGGCGTGACCAAGTCGGGAACGAACCTCGTCCACGGCGAGGCCCGGCTCGACTACCAACCCTCCGGCCTCGAGGCCGACAGCAAGGACCCCGACATCCAGACCAAGACCGACCGCTTCCGGCCGGGCGTCGGGGTCGGCGGGCCGATCATCAAGGACCGGCTCTTCGGCTACGGCTCGGTCAACCTCTACTACGTCGACGAGAAGGACCGCACCAACCTGACGGGCCCGCTGCCGAACTCGAACTTCGACATCCAGGAGTACTTCGGCAAGCTGTCGTCGACACCGAGCAGCAACCTGCTCTTCGACAGGTCCTTCCGGTACCGGGGCATCGACCAGGACCACACGTCGATCGACTTCGACTCGACGCCGTCGACGGGCTCGACCACCAAGGAGATCAACCGCGTCGCCGTCTTCTCCGGCTACTGGACCGCGACGCCGCAGTTCAACCTCGAGTTCAAGTTCAACTACAACGACAACCCGCAGAGCTCGGTCCCGACGGTCCCGATCGGCTACCAGCCGCCCTTCGACCCGGTCAACCCGGGCAGCGTACGATGCTTCTCCGACGGCGGGCTCTTCAACGGCGTCGCGAGCCTGCGCAACAACATCGACAATTTCAAGCGGCTCGAGTACCGGCTCGCGGGCTCGTACCTGACGAACTTCCTCGGCGGCAGCCACCTCATCAAGCTCGGCGGCTATTACAGCGACAACGAAGAAGAGAAGATCACCCTCGCCAACGGCTGGGGCTCGATCGTCATCAACAACAGCTCCTCCAACTGCCTCGGCCAGAACCCCTGCTACCGGGCGCGCTTCAATCCCAACCAGCCGGCGCAGATCTCCCGCGGCCGCACGATCGGCCTGTACCTGCAGGACCAGGCGACGTGGGACCGGCTGACGGTCAACCTCGGCGTTCTCGTCAACCAGGATAAGTTCATCCCGAACGACAACGGCACCTTCGTCATCGTCCAGGGCGACTACACGGTCCCCAACTCGGCGCTGCTTCCGTGCACGGACCCCAACCAGGACCCGCGGGCCTGCACGTACCGCGACACGTACACCTTCCCGTTCGCCAAGCAGTGGCAGCCGCGCGTCGGCATCGCGTACGAGCTGACGCCGAGCGTCCACGACAAGATCTATGCGAACTTCGCCCGGTACGACAACATGGACAACCAGTCGTTCGCGCGCTCGGCCGCGCCGATCCGACTCTACCGCACCGACGCGTTCTTCAACCTGCAGACGGGAGATTTCATCCAGGAGATCACCCGGTCGAACAACGTCAACAAGGTCGTCCTTCCCAACATCGACCCGCCGTACACCGACGAGTGGACCGCGGGTTACGCGCGCCCCCTCGGGGACGGCTGGGTGGCCGAGGTCTACGGCCTGTACCGCAAGACCCAGGACATCTTCGAGGATTTCCCGGTCACAGGCATCCTCGACGATCCGGGCGACTTCCGCTACGGCAACATCCCGGCCAAGCGCGAGTACAAGGGCGGAACGATCCAGGTCCGCAAGGCCTACGGCAGCAACTGGACCCTCGACGTCTCGTACACGCTCTCGAAGCTCGAGGGCAACTGGGACCTCGACTACGCGACCCAGCTCTTCTACTCCTCCTCGTACATCCAGGACGGTCCGGGCCTCTACGTGCAGGACCCCAACCGGACGGGAACGCTCATCGGCAACCGCACGCACGTCGGCAAGATCTTCGCGAACTACACCTTCCCCTTCCACACGATCCTCGGCGGCTACTTCCGGGTGCAGAGCGGCCGGCCCTGGGAGGCGCGCGAGTTCGATCCGATCTACGGCACCGACTACCAGTACGCCGAGCCGGCGGGCTCGCGCACGACGCCGACCTGGGCGAACTTCGACTTTCTGCTGGCGCAGGACATCCCGATCGGGGAAACCTCGCTCCGGCTGGAGGCCCGCATCTTCAATCTCTTCAACTCGCAACCCGCGCTCGAGGTGAACCAGGACCTGTGGCTTTCGGACGACAACACGGATCCGAACCCGAATTTCGGCGCCGGGACGTCCTTCGCCCAGCCTCGACGATTCGCATTCTCGGCGACGTTCAACTTCTGATGCGGCGCCCGCTCATGGCCGCCTTCGCGGGCGCGACACCTCTCGGCGGCGCCGTCTGCCGGCCGCGCCCGCCGACCCTCCCTAAGATGCCCGGCCAGCCGGATCGCGCCATCCCCCGCGAATTGCTGCTCGGCCGAGACGAGCGCGACGTCCGCCTCGAGGACGTCGACGGAAACGTCACGATCTACCACGGCATGGCTCTCCTGGAGGTGCTCGAGACGAACGGGCTCGACCTGAAGACGATGGCGGGCGAGCGCAAGTCCGCGGCCTCGGTCGTCGTCGTGACGGCGCGCGACGGCTACACCGTCGTCTTCTCCGTCGGCGAGCTGCGCGCCAATCGCGCCAACCCGAAGGTGTTCCTCGTGTCCGAGACGGCGATGGAACCGTTGCCCGAGAACGAGGGGCCCGTCCGGCTCATCGTCCACGGCGACCCGGTGCGCTCCTCCTACGGCCTGGCGACGATCGAGCTCAAGATCCTGGCGGAAAACAAGAAGTAGCTCAGCGGTTCTCGGCCGCCGCGCGCCGCACGATTTCGAGGGCGCGCGCGACGTCCGGCTGGTCGGGCTTGAGCGCGAGCGAGCGCGCGAGCAGCCGCTCGACCGCCTCGCGGCGGCCGAGGCAGGTTTCGTACAGCGCGAGGTCGTTCAGCGTCTTCGGATCGGCGGTCGAGGCCTCGAAGGGTGCCAGCGCCTTCACCGCGCCGGCGCAGTCCCTGTTCTCGTGGAGGAAGTGCGCCCTCTCGCGTCCAATCGCCTCGTTCCCCGGAAACTCCGTCTCCGCCCGCGCGAGGAGCGACTGCGCCGCCGCGGGCTTGCCGCGCTTGCCCCACTCCCGCGCCCAGCCGACGACCGCGATCGAGGGGTCGCCCGGCACGGCATGGAGCGAGCGGATGAGCCAGTCCTCGGCCCCCCGGACGTCGCCCTGCTCGCGATGCAGCACGGCGAGGTTGAACATGGGCGAGTAGTAGTCGGGACGCAGCCTCAGGGACTCCTCGAACGCCGCCTTCGCCGCCGGCAGGTTCTTCTTCGTCTGGAGCTCGTAGGTGCCGAGGTTGTTCCACGCGCCTTCCGTCAGGCCCGGCAGGGTCCCGCCGGGAGGAGCCACCGCCGTCGTCTCGCCGGGCGAGAGGTACCCGAGGGCGAGGAGCTTCTTCGCGTACTCCGAAGACTCCGCGTCGGATGCGGCCCCCGCCGCGACGCGGGCCACGGCGAGGCCGGCGCGGTCGGCCTTCGAGAACCGCAGGGGCTTCGCGAACGCCGCCGCCACCGGCTCCCCCGTCATCCGGCGGTCGCCCGGCACCTCGAGCAGGGCGAGCACCGTCGGCGCCACGTCGACGAGCCGGGCCGCGCCGCGCGGCTGTCCCGTGCGCACGCCCGCGCCCCAGAGGACGAGGACACCCTCGGGACGGTGCCAGAAGGCCGCCGTCGCCCAGCTGCCCGAGGCGAGGCCGCAGGGCCGGTCGCTTCCCCACTTGAAGCCCTGATCCGAGTGGACCAGCAGGACGGCGCCGTCCTCGACGGCGCGCTTCAACCACTGGCCGAGGATCCGGTCGACCGCGGTGTAATAGACCTCGACGACGCGGGCATATTTCGCGACGTCCGCGTCGGCGACCGTCGGGCAGTCGAGCCGCGGCGGCGTGAACGGGGCAAAAACGTGGCCGACTTCGTCCGTGCCCTCGAAGTAGGCCGTCATGAGGTCCGGCCGCTGCCGATCGTAGAGATCGCGCGCGATCCGCTGCGTGACGCGCGTCGCCGCGACGACGCGCGCGAGCGCGACGATCGGGCTCTTCCATCCCGGCGCCGCTTTCGAGGGCGGCCGCGATCTCGCCTCGCCGGCACGTCGAGGTACGGCGCGAGGTCGTCCGCCGAGACGTTTCCATCCCGCGTGACGACTTGCGCCACGCCTGGCGCGAGCGACGCCGGAAACGCGACGCCCTCGCGCGGAAGGTCGGAGAAGAGGATCGGGCTCGCCGCGGTCGGAGACGAAGAAGCCGTCGACCTGCTCGGCCGGATGCGTCGCCCACCAGCCGACGACGCCGACCTTCCGCCCGTCGGCTGAGGCGAGGTTCCAGGCGGCCGGCGCGCGCCGCGAGTCGCCGGAAATCGGCCCTTCTGCGTCCCGTTTTCGGGTCGACTTCCTGGAAATCGAGGACCCGGTGGACATCGGGCGGCACGCCGGTCGCGGCCGTCGTCCAGAGGATCGGCGAGATCAGCGGGTAGTCGCTCGCGAGGCGCGCGTTGTAGCCCTCGACCGAGAGGCGCTTCCAATTCGGCATCTTGCCCTCGGCGGCGAGCCGGTCGAGCAGCTCGAAGTCGAGCCCGTCGAGACCGAGCCAGATCACGGGCGGCCGCGCCGAGGCGCGCGCGGACTGCGGGAGGCTCAGTCTGAGGACTCGACCGGCGCCAGTACTGCCGGCGATCTGGCTGCCGGGCCGCCGGCGTCGGCGCCCTCGCGCCGGCAGCCGCCCGCAGTTTCGACGAGGAGGGCCGCAAACGGCGCGACTGGAGATCGAAACCGATACGCGGCACCATAGCAGAGGGTTGTTGACCCCCCCTCAGGGAGAGTTAAACTGCGCGCCCCGACAGTGGGTGTAGCTCAGTTGGTTAGAGCGCCAGATTGTGGATCTGGATGTCGAGGGTTCGAATCCCTCCACTCACCCCAGACGAATTCCTCCTCCTGTTTCCGAGGCTCGATCTGATCGCGGTCTTCACCGGCCGGAACATCCACGACAAGCCGGCGCTCGACCTGCGCTTCGCGCTCGAGCGCGTTCTCGAAGACGTCAAGACGAAGCCGTGACGCTCCCTGCCGGCGTGCGACTCGGCCCCTACGAGGTCCTCGGCTCGCTCGGCACGGGTGGGATGGGAGAAGTCTATCGGGCGCGGGACACGCGGCTGGGCCGAGAGGTCGCGATCAAGGTGCTGCCAGATTCGGTCTCCGCCAACGCCGACCGCCTGCGGCGATTCGAAAAGGAGGCACGTTCGGCCTCGGCGTTGAACCATCCGAACATCGTCGTCATCTACGACGTCGGCGAGTCGGAATCCGGCTCCTATATCGCGATGGAGCTGGTCGAGGGGAAAACGCTTCGGGACCTCCTGGACCAGGGCCCGCTGCCCGTGAAGCGCCTGCTGGCGATTTCGGCGCAGGTGGCCGACGGGCTTGCGCGGGCGCACGCGGCCGGGATCGTGCACCGGGATCTCAAACCCGAGAACATCATGGTGAGTCGCGACGGCTTCGTGAAAATCCTCGACTTCGGCCTCGCGAAGCTGACGGCGCCCGAGGACACGAGCGTTGGCACGGTGGCGCCGACCGTTACGCGCTTCACGGAGCCCGGGAAGATCATGGGGACGGCCGCCTACATGTCGCCGGAGCAGGCGCTCGGCGAGGAGCTGGATTTCCGGTCGGATCAGTTTTCTCTGGGCTCGATCCTCTACGAGATGGCGGTCGGGCATCGCGCCTTTTCACGAGCGTCGGCGCCGGAGACGCTCGCGGCGATCATTCGGGAGGAGCCGGAGTCGCTCGCGGCCCGGGCGCCTTCGACGCCGACGCTGCTTCACTGGATCGTCGAGCGTTGTCTCGCCAAGAACCGCGAGGAGCGCTACGGTTCGACCCACGACCTGGCGCGGGACCTCTCGACTCTGAGAGACCGTCTCTCGGAGGCGAGCGGCGCTGCGGCCGTGGCTGCGACGCCCCCGAGGCGCCGACGCTACGGCGCCCTCGTGCTTGCGGCCGTCACCGCCGCGGCGCTTGCGACCGGCGCCCTCCTCGGCCCTCTTCTCGGCAAGCGCGGCCCGCCGCCATCCCCCCAATGGAAGCAGCTTTCGTTCCGGCGCGGCATGATCTGGTCCGGGCGTTTCGCACCGGACGGCCAAACCGTCGTCTACAGCGCCGCCTGGGACGGCGCGCCGGTCCGCCTCTTCTCGACGAGGACTGTGGCCACGGAGACGCGCGAGCTCGAGCTTCCGCCCGGAAAGATCCTCTCGATCTCACCCAGGGGCCAGCTTGCTTTCCTGCGCGACCCTCGCTTCATCTTCTTCTACCTTCAGCCGGGTACCCTCGCTCGGGCCGCCCTCGAAGGGGGCGCGGCGAGGGATCTCCTCGAAGGCGTCGAAGCGGCAGACTGGTCTCCGGACGGCAGCGAGCTCGCCGTCGCCCGCCGGGTCGAGGGCAAGACACGGCTCGAATACCCCGTCGGGAAGATCCTGTACGAAACCGACGGCGACATCAGCAGCCTTCGGGTGTCGCGAAACGGAGCGTGGATCGCCTTCTTCGAGCACCCCTTGTTCACGGCGACCGTCATGGCCGTGCGTGTTGCCGACGGAAACAGGCGCGTGCTCTCCAGGGACTGGGCCGTCTCGTCCGGCGGGATCGCCTGGTCCTCCAACGACGAAGAGGTGTGGTTCACGGCGGAAAGCCGCGCCGCAACTACGAACCAGGCCTTGTACGCCGCCACGCTCGCGGGGAAGACGCGGGATGTGGCCAACGGGCCCGGTGAGCTTCGCCTTCTCGACGTTGCCCCCGACGGGCGCGCGCTCATGGCGCGCTGGGATCGGCGCGTCGGCATCCGGGCCTTCGGCTCGGAAGCGACCTCCCAGCGAGACCTTTCCTGGTTCGACAAAGGCTTTCTCGTCGATCTCTCGCCCGAAGGCCGCAGGATCGTCTTCCACGATATCGACGCCACGTTCCTTCGCCGCACCGACGGGTCGCCTCCGATCCGGTTGGGCGACGGTTACACGTTCGACCTCGGCCGGCTTTCTCCCGACGGGAAGTGGGTCTTGACGGCCTCCGCCTCCGGTCCGCGAACGCCCGTGCTCATTCCCACGGGGGCGGGCGAGACCCGACGGCTCGAGGCGGCACCGACATGCGATAGCGCGGAGTGGTTTCCGGACGGCAAGCGAATCCTGTGCGGCAACGCAAAGTCGGGCGTCTTCTCCGTGGAAGTGGCGACCGGAAAGGCGAGCAAGCTGCCGTTGCCCGCCGACACTCCTCTCTTCTCGCAATCGCAGATGCTCTCTCGCGACGGAAACCGGATCGCCGTCATCGAGGCCAACGGTGACGTGAGAATTTTTTCGCTCGCCGACGGCCGAACAATGCAGCGGATTCCGGCGGCGGCCTCCGGGTATTCCCAGATCGGATGGGCCGAGGACGGCCGGCACCTGTATCTGTACCGCATCGGGGAGGTGCCGGCGAGGATCCAGCGGCTTGACCTCGACTCGGGGAAGATGGAGCTCTGGCGGGAGCTGTCCCTGGAGGATCTGGCCGGGTTGATCCGGATCCACCCGGTCATCGTGACGCCGGACGGCCGGTACTGGGCCTTCAGCTACACCCGTGTTCTCTCGGACCTGTATGTCGTGGAGGGATTGAAGTGATGTCGTCGATCCGGCCGGCGCGCGTCTCGCGAGTGCCGTCGCCCTGGACTCGCACCGGTTTCGATGACTATCGCAGCGGGAACCCGCCTCGGCCCGTGCGAGCTCCTCGAGCCGCTCGGCGCGGGCCAACCTGCCGACGGTCGTTCGGGAGGCACGCAATTCTTCGACTCCGAGGCGGTCAATCGATCGGGTAGCTTGACCTGGCGCTTGAACCGGGCGTCAGGCTTTGGGCCAATTAGGAGCTTGCGATAAGCTCCGCCGTTGTCGATCTTTGCGCCCGTAGCTCAGTCCGGATAGAGCGTTAGCCTCCGGAGCTAAAGGTCGCGCGTTCGAATCGCGCCGGGCGCACCATTTCTTCCAACAATTTGGCTCGCGCCGCATGGTGTCGCCTACCCGCCAATCCGCGCTTCTGTGCCGTCGCCCGGTGCGGCCTATCATTCCACGGTCTTCGGGCTACCGTTTTGGCCTCTCCGTCATAGAATTGCCGGGTTTCGAAATAAGGAGGGGACAATGAACAAAAGAGCGTTCCTGGCGTCCGTAGTGGTTTTCCTGTGCGGAGCCGTTCTGGGTCTGGCGGCGGAGACGGACCTCTCCAAGTTCATGGGCAACTGGAAGCTCAACGAAGCGAAGTCGAAGTTTGCCCCGGGCGCGGGCAAGAACACGTCCGTCACCTACGCGCCCGCAGGTGACTCGGTCAAGGTCACCACGGACGGTGTCGACAAGGACGGGAAGCCCACACACACAGAGTGGACGGGCAAGTTCGACGGGAAGGACTACCCGGTTACCGGTACGACCGAATACGACTCGCGGTCCTACATTCCGGCGAGCCATCACTCGCTCAGCATGAACATCAAGAAGGACGGCAAGACCGTGATCACCGGAACTGTCATGGTTTCGCCCGACGGCAAGTCCCGCACCGTCACCACGAAGGGCTCCGAGCCGTCGATGAATAACACCGCGGTTTACGACAAGCAGTAACGTCCCGATAGTGCCTGTGTAGGGGCGGGGCTTGTCCCGCCCCTTTTTCGTTTCCCGCGAGACAGCCGCGCCGCAAACCCTCTTCCCCTGGGAAGGGCAGGGCAAAGGGGGATGGGAGAGGCTGGGAACCAGAGGTTGCCGTCCCGGACCTCCTCGTCTTAGCTGGTCAAGGTCCGAGCGCGACTTTGTGTGGAACCATCTGTCTCCGTGTTTTCTCCGTGTCTTGACGGGAGTCGAGGACATTCGAGGACAGATGCCGCGAGCCAACTCGCTGATATGTCTACTCTGAGCTGTCGTCGGGTGTCGTCCGCTCCTCCCCGTTCTGCCCTCCGGAGCTAAAGGTCGCGCGTTCGAATCGCGCCGGGCGCACCATACTTTCCAATGATTTAGCTGATCCCTCCCCCGCCTTGGACCCCTGATTCTCCGTGTTTGCGGATCGGGACTTCGTTGGAGGGCTGTATGCCCGCGCTGCCTTCGGCAGCTACTTGGCGCCCGCTTGAAACAAGCCGTAGACGTTCTACGTACAGGGTAGTAGACGGTCTACGACAATGACCAGGACCCCCGACGATCCGCGCCTCGAGCTCCTCCAGGGCACCCTCGACATGCTCATCCTGCGGACCCTCCGGTGGGGACCTCAGCACGGCCACGGGATCGGCCAGGCCATCCGCCGGCAGTCGGAGGAGTTGCTCAGGGTCGAGACCGGCTCGCTCTACCCTGCCCTGCACCGGCTCGTGAAGCGGGGATGGCTGAAGTCCGAGTGGGGCGTGAGCGAGGCGAATCAGCGGGCGAAGTTCTACCGTCTCACACCCTCCGGCAGGGCCCAACTGATCCGCGAGCAGGACCGCTGGTCACAGCTCGTCCGCGCGATCGGCCGGATCATGAACCCCGCACCGGCGGCCGAGGAATAGCCGAGCTCATGCGACCCGACGACCGCGACCTCGAGGACGAAATCCGCAGCGCCCTGGAGCTGAGCATTCGGGAACGGATCGAGCGTGGCGAGGATCCACAATCCGCCCGGCAAGCCGCCCTCGAGGAATTCGGGTCCATGGCGGCCGTCCGCGACTCGATGCATCGGGTCTGGTACAGCCGCTGGTCCGACGCCATGATGTTGCTCTTCCAGGAAATGCGAATCGGCCTGCGTTCTCTTCTGCGCACCCGGGGACTGGCCATCACCGTGGTTGTGACGCTCGCGCTCGGCATCGGCGCCAATGCGGCGATCTTCAGCGTCGTTCGGAGCGTGCTCCTGCGTCCGCTCGTCAATCGGGATGCGGATCGGCTGCTCTACATCCGCCAGACCGCCCGGGGCATCGGGACGGAGGACCTCACCTTCTCGATGCCGGAGATCGGCGACCTCGAGTCGCGCGTGAAGTCGATCTCCGCATTCGGCGATTTCTCCACCGTCGACTTCACGCTGATCGGGTTTGGCGGGGAGCCTCGCGTCGTGACGGCAGGCGTGGTCAACGGATCGTTCTTCGACGTCATGGGGCTCCGGCCGGCGCTCGGGCGGCTGATCAATTCCGGCGACGACGGGCCCAAGGCGGCGCCGGTCGCGGTCCTGACTCACCGGTTCTGGACGACGGTGCTCCACGCCGATCCGTCCGTCGTCGGCAAGGTCATTCGTCTGGGTCCCGGCAACGCGACGGTCGTCGGCGTCCTCGAGCCGTCGGTGCCCTACCCGGCCGAGACGCAGATCATCGCGAACGTCGTGACGAGCCCGCACCACCTCGGGGCGACGATGCAGAAAGAACGCTGGCACCGCATGACCGAGCTCTTCGGGCGGCTCGCGCCGGGCGCCACGCTGGAAGGGGCCCGCGCCGAGCTGAAGGCCGTCCACGCGTCGATGGTGCACGCCCACCCGGAGTCGTACTCCGCGGGCGCCCGGGTCGGGCTCGAGGTCAAGACGCTCCGCGACCAGCTCGCGTCGCCCGCACGGACGATCCTCCTGCTGCTCCTGGCGGCGGCGGCGATCGTTTTCGTGATCGCGTGCTCGAACGTCGCCAACCTGATTCTGAGCCGGTCGGTCCGCCGCGAATCCGAGCTCGCCGTGCGCGCCGCGCTCGGCGCCAGCCGGGGCGCGCTCCGGCGCACCCTCCTCGCGGAGAGCCTCGTCCTCTGCGTCGCGGGTGCCGCGCTCGGCCTGCTGCTCGCGAGGCCGCTCGTGGCCGTCGCGGCCCGCTATGCGGCGCGCTTCTCCGTCCGCGCGCTGGAGGCCACGGTGGACGGCAGCGTGCTCTGGCTCGGGGCGGGACTGGCGCTGGTGGCGGCGGTGCTGCTGGCGTATGTGCCACGGCTCCCCTCCTTCGATCGGTCGAGCGCTCTGAGTCCCGCTGTCGGCGGGATTCGGATCACGCCGGGCACGAACCGCCGTCTCAAGATCTTCGCGACGACGCAGATCGCGTGCTCCTTCCTGCTGCTCGTGGGCGCCGGCATGCTGGTCGCGACGTTGAATGCGATGTCGACGGCGAATACCGGCTATGACATGCGGCAGGTCCTGGCGGTCGACGTCCCGCCGCCCGCGACCGGCGCCGGCGGCGAAGCAACCGAGAACTTCTTCCAGGAAGCCACGCGGCGGATCGGCGAGCTGCCGGGTGTGGAGGGGGTCGCGTCCGGGATGGTCGTGCCCTGGCGCGACGCGTGGAGCTCCATGAAGCTCCAGTTCGGGTTCGAGGGGTACCAGCCCGCCAGCGGCGAGGACAACCCGACATGCATGGTCCGGCCCGTCTCGCCTCGATTCTTCGCCGTGCTCGGTGTCCCGATCGTCGCGGGCCGCGACTTCACGGACGGAGACCGTCCAGATACCGAGTCCGTCGCCATCGTCAGCCAGAGCGTGGCGCAGCGGCTCTTCCGGAACGGCGAAGCGGTCAACCGGCACCTGTGGCTCGACAGCCGCACCGGCATGGAGTCCCGGCCGAGCCGCATCGTCGGCGTCGTCGCCGACGTGGACGACGAAAACGTCGTGCAGGTGCCGACGATGACGGTGTACCTCCCGTGGCGGCAGTTCGGGGAGCCGAGCCGCCTGTTTGTCCGCGCCGCAGCCGATCCCTACGCGCTCGTCCCGGCCGTGACGCGTACCCTCCACGACATCTCCGCCGACCAGGCGGTCGAGCGGCCGGCGACGCTCGAGGACGTTCGCACCCAGGTGCTGACGCCGCAGCGGTTGAACGCGTTCGTGTTCTCGGCCTTCGGCGGCATCGCGCTGCTCATCGCGGTCGTCGGCGTCGCGGGCGTGCTGGCGTTCTCGGTGGGCGCTCGGACCCGTGAGTTCGGCATCCGGCTCGCGGTCGGATGCGAGCCGCGCCAGCTCAAGGCCCGTGTTCTCCGCGAGGGCGCCGTGATCGCCGCCGCGGGAATCCTGGTCGGCGGCCTCGGCGGGATCGCGCTGGCCTGGGTCGCGAGCCGGCTGTTCGGCGTGGCTCAGATGCCGGGCGTGCTGCCGATCGCCGGAGCGGCTGCGCTTCTAGCGGCCGCGGCGATCCTCGCGTCGCTCTTGCCCGCCGTCCGTGCGTCGCGCGTGGACGTCATCCAAGCGCTGCGATCG
>CAVXRK010000006.1:0-673704 GCA_963764025.1 uncultured Acidobacteriota bacterium | reverse complement strand
CCCGCAGGAGCTCGGTGAACCGCTTCCCGTAGGGAACGTCGGAAGCGTCCGGCAGATCGAGATACTCCACGTGAAATTCGACGGGCCCCGGAAAGTTCTTCTCGAGGGTCGCTCGCAGGGCGGTCTCGAGCGGAGCGACCGCCGCCGCGGTGCTGCGCAGGGAAAAGAGGACCAACACCGCCCGGGGGCGGGAGTCGGAAGCGGCGGGCCCGGCGGCGAGTCCGGAAAGCGCGAGAACCATGACAGCCGCGCGTAGCGGTCGGGCTTCGATCAGGGTTCCCGGCCAGGCATTCATTTCCGACCGATCATAGGTCGGCACCGTCGCTGCACCCGCGAAATGTCGCGGTTTTGCGAAATCCCGCGGTGGGGAAGCCATCCAGAGCCTCACGTCGCCTTCACCGCTCTGAGCGCAAACCATTGATTCACCATGCGTTGCACCGAGAACGAACTTCGGGCCCGCCTCTCGCTCTCCGGCAGATCCGACGTGATCGAGATGAAAAAGGAATGATCGTGCTCACGGCTCGCATCGTCGCCCGTCCAGCAGAGCGCCGTGAGCTCGCCCAGGCGCTTTTAAGCTGGCTGCAGGCCGCCCGGCAAGACGCGGCCCTCCAGTGGGCCGACGTCTACGAGGACCTGGAGGTCCCGGCGACCTTCGGCCTGGTTTCCGAGTGGGGCACGGCGGCCGCCCTCGATTCCCACCTGCGGTCGGATCTGTTCGGCGTCCTCCAGGGCGCCCTGCGGGTCCTCGCCGGGCCGCACCGGATGACGATCACGCAACCCGATCCGGGCCTCACCGAAACGATGTCCGCGATCCATCGGCTCTGGAACAGCGACGAGTCCGACGCATGAGCGCGCTCACCTCGGGGGGGACCGTCGAACACAGGAACGTCGCCCCGAACACGGGAACGAAGGGAGAGAAATGAAGTCCGTCGCGGGTCGATTCCTGCCGGGCTGGTGCTCGGCCTCGGTTTGCTCTTCCCCGGCCGGGTCCTCGCCCAGGGCGAGGGCGCGCACACCTACCTGCCGGCCCCGGAGGGCACGAACCTGCTCGTTCCCACCTACATGGACGTCTCGAGCAACTACAACTTCACCCAGAGCATCCAGATCCGAAACGCGGACATCCCGAGCCAGATCGGCGACCTGAGCTATCTCCACTACTTCTGCATCGCGGGCCAGCTCGCCGAGCTCTGGGCGAGCCCATCTTCGGAAGCGTCAGCGGCACACTCGACCTTCCCACCCCCGAAGGAGGGACCCGGACGGTCAACGTGCGGCCGCACTCCGGGTTCGCGGTCCCTACCTGGCGCTCCGCGTGGGCTTGTACGGAGCCCCGGCCCTCGAACCGGCGGAGTTCATGAAGCACAAGCAGACGTTCCAGATCTACGCCCTGATGGGTTCAGCCCGCCGCTCGGCGAATACGACAGCGACCGGCTCATCAACCTCGGCACCAACCGCTTGGCGTTCCGGCTGGGAACTCCGATCGTCCTGCCGTTCGGAGACCCGCAGAATCCGTTCTGGCTCGAAGCGGTTCCCAACGTCTATCTGTACACCGACAACAACGACGTGTCGGGTCCGGACCCGAGCGCAGCCAGAACCCCCTGTGGGTCCTCCAGACCCACCTCTCGCACAACCTCACCCGGATGTTCTGGCTGTCGTTCGACCTGCGCGGCCAGTACGGCGATGCCACCACTTCCGACGGCGTCTACGACGACAACCGGATCGAGCAGCTCGGCGGCGGCGGGACCCTCGGCATCGAGCTGAGCTGCCCGCTCGGGCACCAGGTCACGTACGGAACCATCTTCGCCAAGAGCGGGGATGCCCGAGGAAACATGTGGCGGGCGCGGATGACATTCGCGTTCTAGAAGAATCCAAACGGCGACGCGCCGGCCGCTCGAAAACGGCCGAACGCGCAACGGAGGAGGAGAACGGGAGATGAACGAATCAAAGAGGAGAACGTCATGAGACTGGAAAAGTGCAAGCTCGGGCTGGCCGCGGCGCTGCTCATTGCGCTCGCGGGCGCCGCGTCGGCCCAGACCGCCGCCGCGCCGGCGATCGACCCGGAGGCGGTCGCCGCGCTCGACCGGATGGGGCGTACCTGAGGACCGTCAAGACCTTCCGCGTGACGGCCCGGACGACACGGGATCGGGTGCTCGTCGACGGGCTTCTCGTCCAGCGCGACGGGAAGGCCGACATCCTCGCCCAGTTTCCGTCGCACCTGCGGATCGACACCATCAACGGCGACAAGCAGCGGCTCTATCTCTACGACGGCAAGAACTTCACGCTGTACGGCCAGGCGATCCAGTACTACGCCACGGTTCCGGCGCCCGCGACGATCGGTCAGCTCGCCGGCGTGCTCGCCGACAAGTACGACATCGAGCTTCCCCTGGAAGACCTCTTCTGGTGGGGCACCGAGAGGGTCAACGCGAGCGCGATCGTCGCCGCGGCGAACGCCGGACCGAGCGACGTGCAGGGCACGACCTGCGAGCACTATGCGTTCCGCCAGGAAGGTCTCGACTGGCAGATCTGGATCCAGAGGGGCGACTACCCGCTCCCGCGCAAGCTCGTGATCACGACCACGACGATCTAGGCGCGGCCGCAGTACTCGGCCGTCTACACCTGGGATCTTGCGCCGTCGTTCAACGAAGCCGCATTCACCTTCGAGCCTCCGGCCGAAGCCAAACGAATCGTATTTGCGAACGCCCCCGGCTCGGCCGGCGGGAATTGAGAGGTCACTCGACATGAACAAGTCCATTTTTCGACAGACGACGGCGACCCTGCTGACCGCGCTCCTCGCGGCCGCGACCGGCCTGGCCCTTCCGAACAAGCCGGGCGGCGGAGGAGGAGGCTCCGCAGCCAGGCGAAGTCGAGCGTCAACAACGCCGGCTCCCGCAACGACAACAGCAACCGCAACACCAACGTCAACCAGAACAAGAACGTCAACGTTAACCAGAACAAGAACGTCAACCGGAACACCGATGTTAATGTCGACCGCGACGTCGACATCGACGTGGACGTCGACCATCACCACGGCTACGGCTACAACAACGGTTGCTGCTTCAATGACAACCCGATTGCCACCGCCGCCGCCATCACCGCGACGACGATGGTCACCGCCGCCGTCATCGGCTCCATCGTCAGCACGCCTCCGGTGGGCTGCATGACGACGGTGATCAACGGGATCGCGTATCAGCAGTGCGGATCGACCTGGTATCAGCCGCAGTACGCCGGAACGTCGGTGACGTACATGGTCGTCGGCCATCCATAGATAAGGAAAACACAATGAACCGAACCACGAAATTCTTCGCCGCGGCCGCCGTGGCCCTCGCCCTGGGCCGGGCCGTTCCCGCCCTGGCGGAAAAGCACGCTCAGCCGCAAGGCCTGCGCCCGCCGGATCCTGGGTCGTGATCGGTACGACGCATGCCAGCCACTCGGCCGACCACGACGGGATCGTCGTCGAGGGTCCGTTCGACAACTTTCGCCGGATCAAGTTCAAGGTCACCGACGCGCCCCTGAACATGCAGCACATGGTTGTCACGTACGACAACGGCCAGCCCGACAAGATCGACGTACGGCAGAACATCCCCCAGCGCGGCGAGAGCCGGGTCCATCGACCTCAAGGGCGTCGGCCAGCGAAGCATCCGGACGGATCGACTTCTGGTACGACACGAAGGGTCAGGGCAAGGGCAAGGCGGACGTGACCATTTTCGGAATGAAGTAAAGAGGTTTGCGATGAGATCGGACGCACTTCGGCAGCCACTCTGGGTCGTCGTCTCGCTGTCTCTCGTGGGCGGCTTCGTCGGTTTGTCCCAGCTATCCGAGCGAAGTGATCAATGCCAACCAGGCCGTCGAGACCGCCCGGCAGGCCGGCAAGGACAAGCAATGCCCGGACGAATTCACGGCTGCCGAAAGGCTCAAGGACGAGGCGTACGCGCTTTGCCGGTCCTGCGACACCGCGAAGGCCATCGCGCTCGCCAGGGAGGCCACGGAGAAGGCCAACGCGCTTTGTCCGGCCCCGCCTGTCGCCGTCGTCGAAGCCCCGCCCGCGCCGCCGGCGAAACCGCCGGCGCCCGCGGCGGCCGTATCGCTTTCGGCGAGCCCGGCCTCGCTCCAGTCGGGCCAGTGCGCGACGCTGACGTGGTCGTCGTCGAATGCCTCGAGCGTCTCGATCCACCAGGGGATCGGAAGCGTGGACAGGAACGGTTCCCGGCAGGTCTGTCCCGATCGAACGACCGCATACGGCATCACCGCGGTCGGCGAAGGCGGATCCCGCTCGGCATCCACGACGGTGACGGTGAGCCGGGTCGTCGATCGCCTCACGCTCCACGCCAATTTCGACTTCAACAAGGCGACCGTGAGAAAGCCGGACGACGTCGACCTGCAGAAGGCCATCGCCTTCATCAGGAAATACCCGGGGTTCCAGGTCTCTCTCGTCGGCTACACCGACAAGATCGGTAGGGACGCCTACAACCATGGCCTTTCCGAGAAGGTGAGCCAAGGCTGTGAAGCAGTATCTCGTGGGGCACGGCATCGAGGGCGGCCGGATCCAGACATCCGGTCGCGAGCTGACCCCGTCGCCGCAGAACGCCGCGCCGAGAAGGGCCGATTCCAGAACCGGCGGGTCGAGATCCTGATCCTTTCCGAGTAACGACTCGGCGGCGATAGACGAGGAGAGGAGGATGACGGAGCTGAGGAAGCGAGCCTCGGGAATGTTCGCGACGGCGGTGCTGGTCCTCGGCACCGCGTGTGAACGAACGCAGCCGACACCGGCGGCCACCGAAAAGCCTGCGGCCGCCACCGAAGTCGAGGTCGCCGGCGAAGGGGGCGGTCGACCCCCAGGAGGCCACCGCCGAGGTCCCGTCGGAGAAGTCGAGCGCCGAAACCGAAGAAGCCCGTCAGCGCTACTCGCCCTACGCCCGGAAATACCCCACGCGCGCCTACTTCGGCGATACGCATCACCATTCCGCCAACTCGGGCGACGCTTTCATGGCCGGCGACCGGCTGACCCCGGAACAGAACTGACCGCTTTGCGCGCGGGGAAGAAGTCGTCTCCTCGAGCGGCGTGCCCGCGAAGCTCTCCGCGCCCGCTCGACTTCCTGGTGGTTTCCGACCACGCGGAGGGCCTCGGCGTGATGTTCCAGGTCTACGCCGGCAACCCCGCGTTCATGAGCGACCCGACGCTGACGCGCTGGAACAAGGCGATGAAAGCGGGCGGGAAGGACGCGGCCGATGCCGCGAACGAGCTCGTCTCCCGCAAGCCAAAAGAAGCTGCCGCCGCTCGTGAAAGACCCGAAGTTCGTCGGACCGATCATGAAATCGGTCTGGCAGGAGTACACCGCGATCGCGGAGAAGTACAACGAACCGGGGCGCTTCACGGCGTTCATCGGCTACGAGTGGACGTCGAATGCCGGCGGCGGCGACAACCTGCATCGGAACATCATCTACCGCGACAACAAGGACAAGGCCGACCAGGTGCTGCCCTACACCACGTTCCAGAGCGAGAACCCCGAGGACCTCTGGAAGTGGATGACCGAATGGGAGAAGAAGACCGGCGGCAAGATCCTCGCGATCCCGCACAACGGCAACCTCTCGAACGGCCGGATGTTCGCGCTGACGACCTTCAGCGGCGACCCGCTGACCAAGGCGTGGGCCGACGCGCGACAGCGGTGGGAGCCGCTGTTCGAAGCGATTCAGATGAAGGGGCAGAGCGAGTCGCATCCGTCGCTCTCGCCGACCGACGACTTCGCCGCCTACGAGCTGTGGGACCGCGGCAACCTGACGCAGACGCCGAAGAAGCCCGGCATGATCGCGGCCGAATACGCGCGCGAAGCGCTCAAGAACGGCCTGAAGTGGAACAGGATCTCGGGGACCAACCCGTTCAAGTTCGGGATGGCGGGCGGCACCGACACCCACAACGGCTTGGCGGCGGCCGAAGAGGACAACTTCTTCGCCAAATTCCCGAGTGCCGAGCCCCGGCCGGATCGGTGGGACGAGGACGCGATGAACTTCGGCCCCAACCGCATCGTGAAAGGCTGGGAGATGACGGCGGCCGGCTACACCGCCGTCTGGGCGACCGGCAACACGCGTGCGGAGCTGTGGGACGCGATGATGCGCCGGGAGACCTACGCGACGAGCGGTCCCCGCATGATCGTTCGGTTCTTCGGCGGCTACGACTTCACGCAGGCTGACGCCACGCGCACGCCGGCGGTGGCCGGCTACGCGAAAGGTGTGCCGATGGGCAGCGATCTTCCCGCTGCGCCGGCCGGCAAGGCGCCGACGTTCCTCGTCGCCGCGCTCAAAGACAGGTTCAGCGGCAACCTCGATCGCATCCAGATCATCAAGGGATGGCTGGGCAAGGACGGCAAGCCGCAGGAGAAGATCTACGACGTGGTCTGGGGCAACAAGGACCGGCGCAAGATCGTCAATGGCAAGCTGACCCCGGTCGGGAACACCGTGGACGTCGCCACCGCGACGTGGACCAACACCATCGGCGATCCGGAACTCGTCACCGTCTGGAAGGACCCGGACTTCGATCCGTCGGTCCGCGCGGTCTACTACGCGCGCGTCCTCGAGATCCCGACGCCGCGCTGGACCGCGTACGACGCGGCGTACTTCAAGATCAAGATCACGGACCCGAAGGTGCCGATGACGACGCAGGAGCGGGCGTTCACGTCACCCATCTGGTACACGCCCGCCAACTGAGAACGTCACGACCAACCAGGAAGAACCAGTGCCAACGATTGACTGCAGTGCCTCCCGCCGTGAGCCGGCGGCCGTAGACCCGGAAGGGAGCGCCGAGGTGCCGTCGTCCGTGCCACAACGAGCGAAGGAGCGGTAATGAAGCGAGACGCCGTAATCAACAAGGCCCGGGCGATAACCCTCGTACTCCTGGCTGCACTGGTCGCGGCAATGTGCAGTCGACGCACGGAAAGGTAGTGGCGACAGCGCCAACCACCGGCGCGCCGACCGCAGCGGCTGCGACGGTCCCTTCCAATCCGCTAAAGGAAGCCTACTTCGGCGAACAGCACCTGCATACGGCTTATTCGCTCGACGCCTACATCGGCGGAGCCCGCCTTATGCCTTCGCGACGCTTACCGCTTTGCCAAAGGCGAGGACGGTGGAGGTCGGCGGGAGTCAAGTCCGCTCTCCAAGCCTCTCGACTGGGCCGCGGTCACCGACCACGCCGAGTACATCGGCGAGATGTACTCCACCATGGTCGACGGTGCACCCGGCCACGACAACGAGCAGCTTAAGGAGCTCCGCGGCCTGACAACGATGGAGGAGCAGAGAAGTGGTTCCTCGACTATGTGGTAAAGTACAATCGTGTCCACACGCCCCAGCATCCGCCGTTTTATGCAGGACCTGAAACTTCGGTGAACGCCTGGAAGGCAATCCTCGCCGCCACTCAGGAAGCCTACCAGCCGGGAAATTCACAACCATTCCTGCCTTTGAGTGGAGCCTGCGCCTGGAAGGGAGCCAATCTCCACCGCAATGTCTTTTTCCGCGACTGAACGTGCCCGACCGGCCGATGAGTTACATCGACCTCAACCACGAAGAGGACCTCTGGAAATGGATGGAGAGCCTGGAAAAGCAGGGAATGAAGGTCATCGCGATTCCCCACAACTCCAATGCCAGCAAGGGCAGGATGTTCGCCCGCCGACTCGACGGGCAATCCCTTCACCTCAGTACGCCGAAATGAGGAGCCGCTTTGAGCCTCTGATCGAGATGATGCAGGTCAAGGGGAACTCCGAGGTCCACCGCTGGTTCTGGGCCGCCGACGAGTTCGCCAACTTCGAGAACGCCGACTCCCTCGGGGACTACAGCGGACGCGACCTCAAGAAATTCGGCAGGACGAACTGGGTCCGCTGGGGCGTGATCAAGGGCCTCGCTTACGAGAAGTCCCTCGGCGCCAATCCGTACCACTACGGCTTTGTCGGCGGGACGGACAACCACGACGGCACTCCGGCGAACGTCGCGGAGGGCAACTTCTCGCCGGCAGCCATGGCGCGGCCGACAACACCGTCGAGATTCGGAGGACGGGCGAGGTCGGCGGCTGGATGAAGGGCAAGGACCTGAATCCCGGCGCTCTGACGGCGTCTGGGCGCCCGGGAACACCCGGGAGGCGATCTGGACGGCCTGAAGGCCGCGAGACCTTCGCGACGAGCGGCCCGCGCATGAAGGTGCGCTTTTTCGGCCGGCTCGGCGCGAGCGAAGCACCGTCGGACGCGAAGAGCCTGGTCGAGCGCGGGTATGCGACGGGCGTTCCCATGGGCGCAACGCTCAAGGGCCCGGGCTCCGGAGCTGCGACCTTCACCGTCTGGGCGATGAAGGGCCCCAACGACGCCAATCTCGATCGCATCCAGATCGTCAAAGGCTGGGTCGACGCTCACGGCGAGCCGCAGGACCAGTCTTCGACGTGGTCTGGTCCGGCAACGCAAGCCCGGAAAGGACGGCAAGTTCCCGGCCGTCGGCAATACGGTCGACCTGACGAAAGCCACCTGGACGAACTCGATCGGAAGCACCGAGCTCATGGGCACCTGGTCCGACCAAGCTTCGATCCGAACCAGCACGCGCTCTACTACGCCCGGGTCCTTCAGATCCCGACCCCGCGTTGGAGCACCTACGACGCCGTGCGCGCCGGCCTGCCACTGCTGAAGGACGAGCCGGCGACGGTCCAGGAGCGGGCGTGGAGCTCGCCCATCTGGTACACCCCGGCGGCCGGTCGATGACGGCCCACGTTCTTCTCGTCCTGAAGCTCTCGATCGTGACGATGATCTTCGCGGTCGGGCTCGGGTCCACTCCCGCCGATCTGACGTATCTGTGGCAGCGACCGAAGGAGCTCCTGCGGTCGCTCTTCGCGATGTACGTGGCCGTGCCCCTCGCCGCGCTCCTCGTGGCCAAGACACTTCCGGTCGGAGCCCCGGTCAAGATCGCGATCCTCGTCCTCGCGATCTCGGCGGGAGCGCCCCTGCTTCCCAAGAAGCTCATGAAGATCGGCCGGGAGGGCTACGTCTTCAGCCTGGTCGTCACGTCCTCGCTGCTGGCCGTCGTGGTCGTGCCCGCCTGGCTGGCCATCCTCGCCCCGCTCTTCGGACGCGAGATGTCGGTCGAGCCCCGCGCCGTCGCGCTCGTCATCGCGAAAGCGTTCCTCGTGCCGCTCGTCGCCGGCATGCTTCTCCGGCGGCCGTTGTCGAGAATCGCGGAGCGTCTCTCCGAGCGGATCCTGGGCGTGGCGGGGGCTGCCCTCTTGCTGTCCGGCCTCACGCTGCTCGCGCTCCACGGGCGCCTGATTCTCGAGATCGGCTGGGGCCCGCTGCTGACGCTCGCGGGAATGACGGCGGTGGCCCTGGCGATCGGGCACGCGCTCGGGGGACCGGATCCCGCCAACCGCACCGCCCTCGCCGTCTCCTGCGCCAGCCGCCATGTCGGGATCGCCATGCTCGCGGCCTCGACCGTTCCCGGGCCGAGGACCGTCGCGCTCGTCCTGGCGTACCTCCTGGCGTCGGCGGCGGTCTCGATCCCCTACCTCAAGTGGCGCCGGAGCGCGGCCGTCGAGCTTCTTCCGGGTCGCTGACATCCCCTCGGCTATAGTTTCGGGCCGCATGAAGGCTCGAACCGCGGCCGCGCTCGCGGCCTTTCTGCTCTGCCGTCCGGCCGCCGGACAGACGACCAGGGTCCCGGCTCCACGGCTGCTCGCACCCGGCGTCGTCTCGACGGGTGACATCGAGTTCGGACCCGCGCTCTCTCCCGACGGGAACACGCTCTACTTCTGCAAGGGCAGCCCCGGCAACCGGCGCGTCATGTGGATCGTCGTCTCGAGGCTCGAGAACGGAGCCTGGACGACTCCCGAGATCGCGCCCTTCTCGGGCCGGTACACGGACATCGATCCCACATTTTCTCCCGACGGAAAGTCGCTCTTTTTCGCCTCGATGCGGCCGACCGAAGGAACCGAGCCGAGGAAAGACTTCGACCTCTGGGTCGTCGAGAAGACGGCCACGGGCTGGAGCGAGCCGCGCAACCTCGGGGCGCCGGTCAACGGCGCAGGCTCGGAGACGACGACGTCGGTGACGGCCGACGGGACGCTCTACATCGGCGCGTCCGGGCGCGACGGCGGCTCGCGGACCGGCCGGCGGCTCTACCGCTCGAAGCTCGTCGAAGGAAAGTACCAGGCACCCGAGCCCCTCCCCGCGCCGATCGACGCCGGCGAGGAGGACTCCAACCAGTACGTCTCGCCTGACGGCCGGTCCATGATCTTCCTCTCGAAGCGCCCCGGCGCGGAGTCCGCGCTCTACGTCTCGTACCTCGAGGGAGCGGCCTGGTCGGCGCCGGAGTCGATCGGCGCGAAGCTCAACGCCGAGTTCTCGCCCTACACGCCGCTCGTCTCGCCGGACGGGAAGACCTTCTACTTCACGAGCGTTAAGGGCGTTCTCGACAAGCCCCCGATCGCCCCGATGTCCTACGCGAAGTTCCTGGACGCGATCCGCTCGCCCGGCAACGGCCTCGGCGACATCTACACCGTCGGCATCGAGGCCCTCGATCTGCGCCCCGGGCGCTGACGCTCCGACGATGCCTCACGAGACGGCGCTGATCGCGACGATCGCGGCCGGTTTCGCCCTCGCCTTCGTGCTGGGGCTCCTTGCGGTCCGCCTCCGGCTGCCGCCGCTCGTCGGGTATCTCCTCGCCGGCGTCGCGGTCGGGCCGTTCACTCCGGGTTTCGTCGCGGACGCGGGTCTCGCCTCGCAGCTCGCCGAGATCGGCGTCATCCTTCTGATGTTCGGCGTGGGCCTCCACTTCTCGCCCGGCGATCTTCTCGCGGTCCGCCGCATCGCGGTGCCCGGAGCGATCGTCCAGATCCTCGCCGCGACGGCCCTCGGCGCCGTCGTGTCGCGCCTGTGGGGATGGTCCTGGGGCTCGGGCATCGTCTTTGGCGTGTCGCTCTCGGTCGCGAGCACCGTGGTGCTCCTGCGGGCGCTCGAGGACCGCGGCGAGCTCGACACGGGCGACGGGCGGATCGCGGTCGGCTGGCTCATCGTCGAGGACCTCGTGACGGTCCTCGTGCTCGTCCTGCTGCCGGCGCTCGCGGTGCCCCTGGGAGGGAGAGCCGCCGCGGCGGCGGGAGACTCCGGCCTCCTCGCCGCGATCGCCTGGACTCTCGTGAAGGTCGCGGCGTTCGTCGCGCTGATGCTCGTCGTCGGCCGCCGCGCCGTGCCCTGGCTCCTCGAGCGGGTCGCCCGCACCGGCTCGCGCGAGCTCTTCACGCTGGCGGTCCTCGCGATCGCCCTCGGAATCGGAGTCGGCGCCGCTTCGCTCTTCGGCGTGTCCTTCGCCCTGGGCGCGTTCTTCGCAGGCATGGTGATCAGCGAGTCCGACCTGGCGACCAAGGCGGCGTCGGACGCCCTGCCTCTGCAGGACGCCTTCGCCGTTCTCTTCTTCGTCGCCGTCGGGATGCTCTTCGATCCCACGATCCTCTTGCGCCGGCCGCTTCAGGTCGTCGCCGTGGTGCTGATCGTCATGATCGGCAAGTCCCTCGCGGCCGGCGCGATCGTCCTCGCCTTCCGCTACCCGCTCCGCACGGCGTTGACGATCTCGGCGAGCCTCGCCCAGATCGGCGAGTTCTCGTTCATCCTCGCCGCCCTCGGGATGTCCCTCGGCCTTCTTCCGAGGGAGGCCCAGAGCCTCATCGTCGCGGGGGCCCTCCTGTCGATTACGCTCAATCCGCTCGTCTTCCGTACGATCCCGCCGCTCGAGCGGTGGATGCGATCTCCCCCGCGCTTTGCCGGCCTGGCCGAGCCCGCGGGAAGCGTTGCGGAGATCGCGCCGAGCCTCGAGGACTCGCGGCTGTGCGACCACGCCGTCCTCGTGGGATTCGGGCGGGTGGGCGGACGGGTCGGCGTCGCCCTCGGGGCGCGCGGGATTCCGTACATCGTCATCGAGCACGATCGCGACGCCGCGGCCTCCCTTCGCCGCAGGGGCATACCCGTCGTCTACGGCGACGCCGCGCGGCCCGGGGTCCTCGAGCACGCACGGCTGCGCGACGCGCGCCTGCTCGTCATCACGGCGCCGGATCCCTTCCAGGCCCGTGCGGTCATCGACTTCTCCCGCAAGATCAATCCAGGGATCGACATCGTCGTCCGCACACACAACGACGGCGAGCGCGAGTACCTGGAGGGCAAGAACGTCGGCAAGGTCGTGATGGGCGAAAGCGAACTCGGCGACGCGATGGCTCGCTACGCGCTCGAGCGGTTCGGGGAGTCCGCCGGCGCCTTAGCCGTGCGACGCCGGCTCACGGCCGACCGCTTGCTGCGTACTGGCTGTGGGGGGTGGAATCGAACCACCAACCTTCCGGTTAACAGCCGGACGTTGTACCAATTCAACTACCCCACAACCGCGCCGCCATCATAACGGTGGAAGAAACGGAATGACGCGGGAGGCGAGGGGCTCGGGAATCGCCGAGAGCGCGGCGAGGATCTCCTCCGGCCGGTAGCGTTGCGAGAAGTGTGTCAAGACGACCGCCTCGTTCTCGAAGCGGTCGGCGCGCGCCAGGATGTCGTCGAGGTGGATGTGGGCGTACTCGCGCGCCCGGCCGACGTCCTCGGGAAGGACGAACGAGCACTCGAGCAGCAGGACTCGGGCGCGGAGGATCTCCGGGGCCACGTCGAAGATCGCCTCGCCGCAGTCCCCCGGGTAGGCGAGGAGGGGGATTTCCTCCCGGCGCGTGACCTCGACGCCCTTCCGGCGGAGCGCGGCGATTTCCTCCCCGCCGTGGCCCGCGAGCTCGTCGATGAGCTTGTGCCGGACCTCGGAGAAGAGATACCCGACGGTCGGGACGCGGTGGCGGCCCGGCAGCACGGTCAGTGAGAGGTCGTTGCGCAGCGCGATCCGGTCGCCCGGCTTCGCCGCGACGATCTCGGTTCCGTAGTCGATGTGCTCGAGGCGCTCGCAGGCCGCGACCCAGGCCTCGACGTCCGGAGCCGCCTCGGCCGGAACGAAGACACGGGCGGGAGGCAGGCGCGCGAGCCGCCGCCGCGAGGCGTGGTGGGCGAGCCCGGCCATGTGGTCGAGGTGACCGTGCGAGACGCACACGTCGGCGTAGCCGACGGTGTCCTCCGGCGCGCGGCCGAACTCGAGCAGGGTACGGAACTGCGGGACCTTGTAGAAGGACTCGTGGCCGGCGATCGAGACGCCCTCGATCGCGATGCCCGCGGCCTCGATCGAGACCCGGCCGCGGCCGGGCATGTAGTCCGCGGTCATCCGCGCGAGAGTAGCCCAGTGCGCGCGGGTCCCGGATGAATCAGCGCGCGGTCACGACCGTCGGGGGACTCGGCTGCGTGGAGGGGACGCCGCGAAGCCGGCCTTCGAGCGCGCCGACCGCGATCGACGCAGCGCCCGCCCAGACCAGCGCCGCAACTGCGAGCACGAGCGCGAGTTTCATCGACCAGCTTCCGGTTGTCGTCATCGTCGTCTTCTCACTCCCGACCGTCCATAGGGCAAAGCACGTACCATCGATCGAGCCCGGGCGTAACTTCCGCCCGGCGAGCGACATCGGCGATTGCGCGACGTTGCGGTCCCGTTGCGAACCGGGCGTCATGTTACCGATGGTGACACCGGGTTTCTCACGCTACCCTTCCGGCCGTGCGCGTCGACCTCTTCGCCTACGAGCTGCCGGCGGACCGGATCGCCCAGGAGGCGCGGCCGCGCGGGTCGAGCCGGCTGATGACGCTCGACCGCACGGCCGGCGACGTCGGGCACCGGCGCTTCGCGGAGCTGCCGGCGATCCTGCGCGAGGGCGACCTGCTCGTCCGCAACGACGTCCGCGTGCGGCCGGCGCGGCTCTACGGCCGTGACACGGCCGGGAGGCTCGTCGAGATCTTTCTCCTCGAGAAGCGCGATTCGGAGGGCTCCCGCTGGCTCGCCCTCGCCAAGCCCGGCCGGCGCGCGAAGCGAGGAGGGCGGATCGCGTTCGACGAGGGAGTCAGCGCCGAGGTCATGGACGTCGCCGACGACGGAACGCGGACGGTCGCGTTCGATCGACCGATCGACGAGGCGCTCCTCGAGCGGATCGGCCGCACTCCCCTGCCGCCCTACATCCGCCGCGAAGCCGGCTCGCTCGACCGCCCCGAGGACCGCGCCGCCTATCAGACCGTCTTCGCCCGCGAGCCGCTGGCGGTCGCGGCGCCGACGGCCGGCCTCCACTTCACGCGAGGAGATCCTCTCCGCCGTTCGCGCCCGCGGCGTCGAGATCGCCGACCTGACCCTCGCGGTCGGCGCCGGCACCTTCAAGCCGGTGACGTCCGACGACACCGACGACCACGTGTTCCCGCCCGAGCACGTCCTCATCCCGGCAGCGACGCGCGAGGCGATCGCCCGCGCGCGCGATCGGAAGGCCGCCGCGTCGTCGCTGTCGGCACCACCGTGGCCCGGTCGCTCGAGGCCGCCGCCGCGGCGTACGGACGCTCCGCCCCGCGGGGACCTCGCTTCGAGACGGACCTCTTCATCACCCCGGGCTTCGAGTTCCGCGCCGTCGACGCGCTGTTGACGAACTTCCACCTCCCGCGCTCGACGCTCCTCATGCTCGTCTCCGCCTTCGCGGGGCGCGAGCGAGATCCTTGCGGCCTACGCCGAGGCCGTCCGGGAGGGGTACCTCTTCTACTCCTTCGGCGACGCGATGCTGATCCAGTGATCGGCGCGACGGGCCATAGAATGACCCGCGCATGAAAGCCGCCCCGCGCTGGATCGGCTACCCCGCGTCGATGCTGGTCGTCGCAGCGACCGATCGGGCTCCTCAAGCTCTTTCCGGCGCTCACGGACTCCTCCGTGGCGCTCCTGCTGCTCCTCGCCGTCTTCTTCTGCGCCTCCCTCTGGCAGAGCGGCCCGGCGTGCTGGCGGCGCTTCTCGCGACTCTCGGGTTCAACTTCTTCTTCCTTCCTCCGCTCTACACGTTCACGATCCAGGACCCGCGCAACGTCGCGGCGCTGTTCGTCTTCCTGGTCTCGGGTCTCCTGATCGGGAGGCTCTCCGCGCTCTCCCGGCGCCGCCTCGAGCTCCTCGAAACCGAGCGCCGGGACCTGATCGCGCTCACGCAGCTCTCGCAGGGCTTCCTCTCCGACACGAACCGAGAGACGCTCCTCGGCGTCGCGGCTGACCGGCTGCGCCAGGCTCTCGTGTGCGAGCAGGTCGCGATCCTGCTCGCCGACGACAAGGGTGAGCTCTCCCAGAGGATCGAGACCGCGAGCGTCTCCTTTCGCGAGGACATCGCCGAGCTCGCCTTCCGGCAGGGCAACTCGGCGGCGTTCCCGTCGGAGCTCGGCGGCACGGACATCTATCTGCCGATTCCGGTCGGCTTGCAGCGCGCGGGCGTGCTCGTCGCGCGGGGGCTGCGCGCGAGCGAGCGCATGGCCGAGGCCTGCGCGCTCCTTCTCGGCCTCGCCGTCGAACGCGAGCGCTTCCTGCGCCTGACGCTCGCGGCCGAGGAGACGCGGACGAGCGAGCAGATGAAGTCCACCCTCCTCGCCCAGCTCGCGCACGACCTGAAAACGCCGGTCGCGGCGCGCGCGCGGCGCGATCGAGAACTGGGAGGCCGAGAGCGGCGGCTCCGAAGCCTCGCGGCTCGCCCGGGAGCAGCTCACGGCGCTTTCCCGCCGCGTCACGGACCTGATGGACGTCGTCCGCCTCGACTCGGGCGCCGCCCGGCCGCGACCCGAGCGTGTCGGCTGCGGAGAGATCGTCGAGGCCGCCGTCGCCCGCTTCGGCGAGGCGCTCGCGGACCATACCCTCGTCCTCGAACCGCCGCCGCCCGACGTGCTGGTGGAGGTCGACCCGGCCCAGCTCACCGAGGCGCTCGGGCACGGTCTCGAGAACGCCGCGCGATATTCCCCTGCGGGGTCGACGATCCAGGTGTCGATCGTCGCCGAGCCGCAGGTCGTTTACCTGCGTGTGGCCGACCAGGGGCGCGGCATCCCGCCTGCCCGATCGCGACCGCGTCTTCGAACGCTTCGTCCGCCTCGACGACGCGCGCGACATTCCCGGAAGCGGCCTCGGACTGTTCATCGCCCGCAGCCTCGTGGCGTTGAACGGCGGCCGTCTGCGCCTCGCCGACGCCGAGGGCGGAGGAACGCTCTTCGAGATCGCGCTTCCGCGGAGCGCCGCGTGAGCCGGGTGCTCGTGGCGGACGACGAGCCGGCAATCCGCAAGGTCGTTCGGGACGCCTTCGAGCGGGAGGGCCACGAGGTGGTGGCCGCGATCGACGGCCAGGAGGCGCTCGAGCGATTCGAGGAGGGCGGCTTCGACCTCGTCGTCACGGACCTGGCGATGCCCGGCTCGGCGGCCTGGAGCTCGTCCAGGAGATCCGCCGGCGGAAGTCCCCGACACCGATCCTGGTCCTGACGGTCAAGAACGAGGAGCGCGAGAAGGTGCGCCTGCTCGACGCGGGCGCCGACGACTTCGTGACGAAGCCCTTCGGCGTCGCGGAGCTTCTCGCCCGCGCGCGCGCCCTCCTGCGGCGCCGCGAGCCGGCACGAAACCGGCCATCGCGCGGTGGGGAGACATCGAGGTCGAGGCGGAGTCGCGGACCGTGCGCAAAGGCGGGCGCGCGGTTCACCTGACGCCGATCGAGTTCTCGATTCTCCTCGCGCTGATCGGCAAGCCGGGCGCGGTCTGGACGCATCGGCAGCTCCTCGCGTCGGTCTGGGGGACGACGGCGGGCGTCACGAACGACACGCTGCGCGTCCACATGGGGAGCCTGCGGCGAAAGCTCGAGGACGATCCCAACCGGCCGCGCTGGTTTCGGACGGAGCCCTGGGTGGGCTACCGGTTCGCACCCGAAGACTGACCCGCCCGAACGCAACTTCTCGCCAGCAACCCGGCTGATCCGTTCGGATCCTGGAGAGCCCGCCGTCGAAGGACAGGATCTCCCCCCCGGAGGCCGCGTCTTTCGCATTTCTTTCGGCCTTCCTCCGGACTTCTTGTCGGCCCGGCGGGATGCTCCGGCCATGACGACGAAACGCAAAGCCGTGGCTTCGCCGCGCTGGCGGTTTCGGCCCTCGCGGCCGGCTGCGCGGCGGCCCTGATCTTCGGCCGGTTCGAAGTTCCCCTGGTCGCGGCCGGGTACCTGGCGTACCTCGGTTTCGGGAGACAGGCCGTGGTCCTGTGGAACCTCGACGAAGCGGTCTTCGATCACGGGCGCGGTCCCCGGACGGGAACTCGCGGCGGGAGGGTCGCCCGGCTCGTCGCGGCCACCCTGTTTCTTTCGGCCCTGGCCCTGCCTCTCCAGCGCAACAGACGATCTTCAACATTCCGTCGGCGGACGTGCTCGACAAGGGCAAGTTCTACCTCGAGACCGACGCGCTCTGCCGGCCGACGATCCGGAGTTCGGCCTCTTCACCGCGCGCGGGGTCTACGGATCGGATCCAACATCGAGGCGGGCGTGAACTTCGGCGGGCTTAACGGCTACGGGCCCGTTGGCCCCGATCGCCACGTCCCTAACATCAAGTGGCAGTTCTGGCACAACGACTTCACGCTGGCGTTCAGCAGGCGGCTTCGGTCTCTTCTACCTCGCGGCACCGAGGGACGGCGATCCCGCCGCCTCGGGTACGTCGAGGCGTCCTATCGCTCCCGACCGGGCACGCGCCTGAGCTCGGCGGCTGGTACTGGGCCTCCTCGGGCTATGCCGCTCCCGACCCACAGGCCGGGGCGCTGCTCGGCCTCGAACAGAAGCTTCCTGACCACCTGAACATCATCGCCGACTGGATCGAGCGGCGAGAACGGCATCGGCTACTTCACGCCCGGGCCTCTCGTGCCGCTCGGGCCTGGACGATCTACGCGGCCTACTCGATCAAGAACGGCGACTCGAAAGGCAACGCGCTGCTCATCGAGTTCGGATACCTGTTCTGAGGAGGACGATCGATGCTGGACCTGATCTTCCTGGCGGCGACGATCCTGCTCTTCTGGCTCTCCGTCGTCTACGTGCGCCGCTGCGACCGGATCTGAGAAAGGCGAGGACGCGATGGGATGGGAAGACGCTCTGGGGCTCGCCGTGAGCCTCGGCCTGCTCTGGTACCTGCTCTGGGCCATGGTCCGGGCCGAAAAGGTGTGACGCCATGACGAACATCAATTTCGTCGAGATCCTGGTTTACCTGGCGATCATCGTCGCCATCACGCCGGTCCTGGGCGGCTACATGGCGAAGGTGTTCGCCGGCGAGAGACGCTCCTCGACCCGGTGCTCCGGCCGGTCGAGCGCGGCCTCTACCGCGTCTGCGGCGTCGACGCCGTGAAGGACCAGAGCTGGATCGAGTGGACGGTGACGATGCTGATCGTCAACGCCGCCTCGCTCGTCATCCTCTACGCCATGCAGCGGCTGCAGAAGTTCCTGCCCTTCAACCCGAACGGCTTCGGGGCCGTTTCGCCCGATTCCTCGTGGAACACGGCGGTCTCCTTCACGACGAACACGAACTGGCAGGGCTACTCGGGCGAGTCGACGATGTCGCACTTCACGCAGATGGCCGGCCTCGCCCTCCACAACTTCCTTTCGGCCGCGACCGGCATCGCGATCGCCGTGGCCGTCATCCGCGGCATCGCGCGCGAGAAGGCGAAGGGCATCGGCAACTTCTGGTCCGACTGCACCCGGGCGATCCTCTGGGTGCTGCTGCCGATCTCGTTTCTCGCCGCGCTCTTCCTCGTCTCCCGCGGAGTCGTTCAGAACTTCCAGGCCGATGTCGCGGTCAAGACGCTCGAAGGCGCCGAGCAGAAGATCGCGCAGGGGCCGGTCGCCTCCCAGGAGTCGATCAAGGAGCTCGGCACGAACGGCGGCGGCTTCTTCAACGCCAACTCGGCCCATCCGTACGAGAACCCGACTCCCGGGACCAACTTCCTCGAGATGCTGCTGATCTTCGCGATCGGCGCCGGGCTCACCAACACGCTCGGCCGGATGACGGGCTCGGTCCGGCACGGATGGGCCGTCTTCGCGGCGATGGCCCTCCTCTTCCTGGCCGGGGTCATTCGTGTGCGGACATCGCCGAGCAGACGCGGCAACCCGATCCACCAGGCGGCGGGCGTCGCGGCGCGTCCGACGGCCGGCGGGACCGGCGGCAACATGGAGGGCAAGGAGGTCCGGTTCGGCATCGGCGACTCGGCCCTCTTCGCGACGGTCACGACCGACGCCTCCTGCGGCGCCGTCAACTCGATGCACGACTCCTTCACGCCGATCGGCGGGCTCGTGCCGCTCGCCAACATCGCGACGGGCGAGGTCATCTTCGGCGGCGTCGGCGCCGGGCTCTACGGCATGTTCCTCTTCATCGTTCTCTCGGTCTTCATCGCCGGCCTCATGGTCGGGCGCACGCCCGGAGTACCTCGGCAAGAAGATCGAGGCGCACGAGGTCAAGCTCGCGATGCTCTCGGTCCTGATCCTGACCCTCTGCATCCTGGGCTTCAGCGCGCGGCGGCGTCCGTGCTCCGGCCGGGTCTCTCCTCGCTCAACAACAAGGGCCCGCACGGGTTCTCCGAGATCCTGTACGCGTTCACGTCCGGCGCCGGCAACAACGGCTCTGCCTTCGCCGGCCTCAACGCCAACACGCTCTTCTACAACACGACGCTCGGCCTCGACATGTTCTTCGGCCGATTCTTCATGCTCATCCCGATCCTCGGGATCGCCGGCTCGCTCGCGGCCAAGAAGAAGGTCCCGGAGTCCGCGGGGACCTTCCCGGTGACCGGACCCGCTCTTCACCGCTTCTGCTCGTCAGCGTGATCCTGATCGTGGGCGCGCTGACGTTCTTCCCGGCCTTTTCGCTCGGCCCCATCGTCGAGCACCTGCTGATGAAGGCCGGGACGCTCTTTTGAGGAGGACCAACGTGGCCCAGCACCGTCGCACCGCGCTCTTCGATCGGGCGATCGTCCGCCCGGCGATCGTGGACTCGTTCCGCAAGCTCGACCCGCGCCTCCAGGCGCAGAACCCCGGTCATGTTCGTCGTCCTCGTCGGCGCGGTCCTCGTCACGGTCCTGCTCGTGCGCGACGTCGCCCGCGGCAAGGACGTGCTCTTCAATCTCCAGATCGCGCTGTGGCTCTGGTTCACGCTCCTCTTCGCCAACTTCGCCGAGGCCATGGCCGAGGGCCGCGGCAAGGCGCAGGCGGCGGCGCTCCGGCGCGGGCCGGACCGAAACGATGGCCCGGCGGCAGACCAAGAAGGGCGAGGAGTCCGTTCCGGCGACGGCGCTCCGCAAGGGCGACCGCGTCATCGTCCAGGCCGGCGAGACGATCCCGGGCGACGGCACCGTCGTCGACGGCATCGCCTCCGTCGACGAGTCGGCGATCACCGGCGAGTCCGCTCCGGTCATCCGGGAGTCCGGCGGCGACCGCTCGGCCGTCACGGGCGGCACCCGCGTCCTCTCGGACCGGATCGTCGTCGAGATCACCTCGAACCCCGGCGAGACGTTCCTCGACCGGATGATCGCGCTCGTCGAGGGCGCCTCGCGCCAGAAGACGCCCAACGAGATCGCGCTCTCGATCCTCCTCGCCGGCCTGACGATCGTCTTCCTGATCGCGACCGTCACTCTGCGGCCGTTCGCCGTCTACGCCGGCGGCGCGGCGTCGACGGCGGTGCTCATCGCGCTCCTCGTCTGCCTGATCCCGACGACGATCGGCGGCCTTCTCTCGGCCATCGGCATCGCGGGCATGGACCGCGTCCTGCAGCACAACGTGCTGGCGATGTCGGGCCGCGCGGTCGAAGCCGCCGGCGACGTCAACGTCCTCCTCCTCGACAAGACCGGCACGATCACGCTCGGCAACCGCCAGGCGACCGACTTCTATCCGGCGCCGGACGTCCTGCCGGGCGACCTCGCCGAGGCGGCGCAGCTCTCCTCGCTCTCGGACGAGACGCCCGAGGGCCGCTCCATCGTCGTTCTCGCCAAGGAGCAAGTTCAGCCTCGCGGGCGCGCCGCGTCGAAGGGATGAAGTTCATCGCCTTCTCGGCCGCAGACCCGCATGTCGGGCGTCGACTTCAACGGCCGGCAGATCCGCAAGGGAGCCGGGGACTCGGTGACCGAGTGGGTCCGCGGCCAGGGAGGCACGATCGACCCCGTGGTGTCGGACCTGCTCGAACAAGATCTCGGCCGAGGGCGCGACCCCCCTGCTCGTCGCCGACGGCACGCGGGTCCTCGGCGTCGTCGCCCTCCGGGACATCGTCAAGGCGGGGATGAAGGACCGGTTCGACCGCCTGCGCGCGATGGGCATCCGCACCATCATGATCACCGGCGACAACCCGCTGACGGCCGCCGCCATCGCCCGGGAGGCCGGGGTCGACGACTTCCTCGCCCAGGCCACGCCCGAGCAGAAGCTCGCGCTGATCCGCAAGGAGCAGGAGGGCGGCAACCTCGTCGCGATGACGGGCGACGGCACCAACGACGCGCCGGCGCTGGCGCAGGCCGACGTCGGCGTGGCGATGAACACCGGCACGCAGGCGGCCCGCGAGGCCGGCAACATGGTCGACCTCGACTCGAACCCGACCAAGCTGATCGAGGTCGTCGAGATCGGCAAGCAGCTCCTGATGACGCGGGGCTCGCTGACGACCTTCTCGATCGCCAACGACGTCGCCAAGTACTTCGCGATCCTGCCGGCCATGTTCGCCGCGACCTACCCGGCCCTGAACGCGCTTGAACATCATGCGGCTCGGCAACCCGAAGTCGGCGATCCTCTCGGCCGTCATCTTCAACGCGCTCGTCATCGTCGCGCTCATCCCCCTGGCGCTCCGGGGCGTGAAGTACCGCCCGCTCGGCGCGGCCCGGATCCTCGCGCGCAACCTCTGGATCTACGGCGTCGGAGGCGTGATCGTGCCGTTCGTCGGGATCAAGCTCATCGACTGGATCGTCCTGGCCCTGCACCTGGCCTGAGGAGGGACCGTGAAACTCGCCATTCGCTCGACTCTGTATGTGGTCGTCCTGACCGTCCTCCTCGGGGGCGTCTACCCGGCGGCCGTCACCGGCGTGTCGCATCTCTTCTGGAGGGACAAGGCCGAACGGCTCCTTCGTGACGGCCGGCGGACAGCGTCGTCGGCTCCTCGCTGATCGGCCAAGGATTCAAGAGTCACCTCCTACCTTCACCCTCGCCCCTCCGGCGGCCGGCAAGGAAGGCTACGACGCCACGGCGTCGGCGGGGACGCAACAAGGGCCCGACCGACGCCGACCTCGCGAAGGCGATCGCGGCCGCGGTGGCCGCCGCGCGCGAGGACCGCCCGGGGACCCGCGTCCCGTCCCCGCGGACCTCGTCACCACCTCGGCGTCGGGCTTCGATCCGCACCTCTCGCCCGACGCCGCCCTCTGGCAGGCAGCGCGGATCGCGACGGCAAGGGGGGTCCCGGAGGAGCAGGTCGCCGACGTCATTCGGAGGCACGTCGAGCCGCGCACGCTCTGGCTCCTCGGCGAGCCGCGGGTCAACGTATTGCTCACCAACCTCGATCTCGATCGGGTCCTCCCCGCGCGACCGTAGAATTGGCCCATGCCGCAGACCGAGGAGATCCGGCGCAGCTCCCCGGACGTCTTCCTGCGGCTCATCGAGAAGTCGCGCCGGGGAAAGCTCAAGATCTACATCGGCCACGCGGCCGGCGTCGGCAAGACGTACCAGATGCTGGAGGACGCCCACCTTCTCAAGAAGCAGGGGGTCGACGTCGTGATCGGGCTCGTCGAGACGCACGGCCGTGCCGACACCGCCGAGCGGATCGGCGACCTCGAGGTCGTCCCCCGCCGCGCCATCGTCTACAAGGGAAAGCAGCTCGAGGAAATGGACCTGCCGGCGATCCTGCGTCGCAAGCCCGAGGTCGTGATCGTCGACGAGCTCGCGCACACCAACGTCCCGGGCACCGAGAATGCCAAGCGCTACCAGGACGTGGAGGACCTCCTCGAGGCCGGGATCTCGGTCATGACGGCCGTCAACATCCAGCACTTCGAGTCGCTCCAGGACATCGTCTCCCGCGTCACCGGCGTCGACGTGCAGGAGCGGGTGCCCGACCGGATCCTGCGCCAGGCCGACACGATCGTGAACGTGGACCTGCCGTCGGCGGAGCTCCAGGAGCGCCTGCGCGCCGGCAAGATCTATCCGCCGGAGCGGATCGCGCCTGCGCTCGAGAACTTCTTCACCGAGGAGAACCTGGCTTCGCTCCGCGAGCTCGCGATGCGGCAGATCGCCGACCGGCTGGAAGCCGAGCGCCGCGGGCCCGCATGCGTCCGCCGCGACCGAGCCCGTCGGCACCAAGGCGATGGTCGCGATGTCCTCCAATCCGGAGACCACGCGCCTCCTGCTCCGCCGCGCTTCGGCGCTGGCGGGCAAACTCAACACCAACTGGTTTGCCGTCTACGTGCGGACGCCCCGCGACAGCCCCCAGCGGATGTCGGCGCGCGAGCACCGCCTGCTGTCCGAGAACGTCACCCTCGCCATGGAGCTCGGCGCCAAGGTCGTCTGGCTGTCGGCGGAGGACGTCGCCCGCGAGCTGCTCCGGTTCGCGCGGGAGCACGGCGTCACTCTCGCGATCTTCGGAAAGTCGCGGCGGCCGGCCTGGATGCGCCCCTTCCGGAAGGGGCCGATCGAGGCTTTCGCCTCGTGCGGCTCGGGGATCGACGTGTACGAGATCGAGACGGAGAGCTGACGCGTTGGACCCTACCCCCTCTCCCGGCGGGAGCTGTCCACCAGAGGCAGGCCCACGGCCATAAGCAACACCGGCGTCAGCCGGTGGTATCGGGTCGGGGTGAGGGGCGCCCGGTCCATCCTGGCAAGGGGTCGAGGGTCCGACTGCTGATCCAAACCCCTCACCCTGCCCTCTCCCCTCGGGGGAGAGGGAGTTGCTGCGCCTCGTCGAGAAGCGCCCGCAGCGCCCGCGTGTGCCCGGGCGTCGTGCCGCAACAGCCGCCCACGATTTTCGCGCCGAGCTCGAGCCAGCGGCGGGTCGCCGCGGCGTACTCCTCCGGCGCGAGCTCCTCGGTGAAGGCCCAGCCGCGGCTCTCGTCGGGCAGACCGAGGTTGCCGTAGGCTGCGAGCGGGATCCCCGGGGCGGCCGAGGCGAGCGCTTCGAGGTCGCCGGCGAGCCGCGCCGCCGGCACGCAGTTGATGCCGAGGGCGTCCGGCGCGAGCGGCCGGACGGCGCGAACCGCGTCGGCGATCGATTCTCCGGACAGCAGCTTTCCTGCTCCATCGGTCACGAACGAGAGAACGGTGGGCAGACCCGTCGCCTTCGCCGCCGACAGCGCCGCCCGCGCTTCGCGAATCGAGTTGTGCGTTTCGGCGAGGATCAGGTCGACGCCGGCCTCGGCCAGGAACCGGGCCTGCGCGGCGTGCTCGCGCGCGAGGGAGTCATCGTCGGGGGCGAGGTCGGGCCGGTAACAGTCCTCGACTGGCGACAGGGACCCGGCGACGAAGACATCCCGTCCGGGTACGGCCGCGGCCTGGTGCGCGAGCTGCACGGCGCGGGCGGTCAGCTCGCCCGAGCGCGCGGCGAGACCCGCCTTGCCGAGGGTGCGCGTATGGGTCCGGAACGTGTTCGACGTCAGGATGTCGGCGCCGGCCGCGACCTCGTCGCCGTGGATCGTCCAGACGAGCTCGGGGTCGCGGATCAGCGTCTTCGCGCTCCAGAGCGGCAGGGTCGTGTCCGCGTCGCGCCGCTGGAGCTCCGTCCCCATCGCGGCGTCGAGCAGGAGGGGACGAGCGCGCCGGCGAGCCGCTCGCGGAAGGCCTTCGACAGGACGCCCATGTTTTGCAGTCTACCCGAGCATTGTGACTAAAAAAATAAGGCCAGAGTCACATCTAGCCTTATTTCATTCGAATCGGCTTACTCAGTACGTTTCGAGGTACTTCTCGGTCTCCCAGGGCTGGACGCGCGAGATGTACTCGGCCCACTCGCCCCGCTTGGCCTCGAGGAAGTGCGTCAGGATGTGCTCGCCGAGAGCCTCGGTCACGACCGGGTCCTTCTCCAGGTTGTCGCAGGCCTCGGACAGATTCGCCGGCAGCTGATCGATGCGCAGGCGCCGTTTCTCGCGCTCGCTCATCTTGAAGATGTTGCGATCGACCGGCTCGCCCGGATCCATCCGGTTCTTCACGCCGTCGAGGCCCGAAGCGAGCATCACGCCGAAGGCGAGGTACGGGTTGCAGGACGGGTCCGGCATGCGGACCTCGATGCGGGTGCCCATGCCGCGCCGCGCGGGCACGCGCACGAGGGGCGAGCGGTTACGCATCGACCAGGCCACGTTGATCGGGGCCTCGTAGCCGGGAACGAGCCGCTTGTAAGAGTTCACCAGAGGATTGGTGATCGCGACGAAGCCTCGGGCGTGGCGCAGGATGCCGCCCGTGTAGTTCATCGCGGTCTTCGAGAGCTGGTACTTGGCCTTCGCGTCGTAGAAGACGTTGTTGCCCTTTTTGTCGAGGAAGGACTGGTGGACGTGCATGCCCGATCCGTTGATGCCGTAGATCGGCTTGGGCATGAAGGTGGCGTGCAGGCCGTGGTCCATGGCGACCTTCTTGACGATGAAGCGGAAGGTCGAGACGCGGTCGGCGGTCGTGACGGCGTCGGCGTACTTGAAGTCGATCTCGTGCTGTCCGGCCGCCACCTCGTGGTGGGCGGCCTCGACCTCGAAGCCCATCTGCTCGAGGGCGAGGACGATGTCGCGCCGGGCCTCCTCGCCGCGGTCGACCGGGGTCAGGTCGAAGTACGCGCCCTCGTCGTGCGTGTCGACGATGGGGTCCCCGTTGGCGTCTCGGCGGAAGAGGAAGAACTCCGCTTCCGGCCCCGTCACCAGCGTGTAGCCGAGGGCCGACGCCTTGTCCATCTGCTTCTTCAGGGTCATGCGCGGGCAGCCCGCGAACGGGCTCCCCTCCGGGTTGTAGACGTCGCAGATCAGGCGGCCGACCTTTTCGCCGTTGCGATGCGCCCAGGGATAGATCGCGAACGAATCCAGGTCCGGCACGAGATTCATGTCGGACTCTTCGATCCGCGTGAAGCCTTCGATCGAGGAGCCGTCGAACTGGATCTCACCGTCGAGGGCCTTGGAGAACTGCGAGCTCGGCAGCTCGACGTTCTTGATCACGCCGAAGATGTCGGTGAACTGGAGGCGCATGAAGCGGACGTTCTCCGCCTCGCACACCTTCAGGATCTCGGACTTGGAAAGACCCCCGCCCGCCGCGTCGAATTTCAGGACCTTCGCTTTCGCCATGCCGCCCCCTTTTTTTTGACGTAGGAGCAGGATATTAGCGTCATTTCGCCGGAATGCAACCCCGAAATCGATGAAATGACGTCGAAAATCTGCCGTGGATGCACATTTTCGTGTGCACCCCGAAATCGACCCGGCCCGTGATCCGGGGATCCGCCGCGCTCCTCGGGAACGATAGAATCCGGCCAATTTCATGGCTCTTCTGCCGGGTCGGCGGCTCGGACCGTACGCGATCGTGGCCCCGCTCGGCGCCGGCGGGATGGGCGAGGTCTACCGGGCGCGCGACACGCGGCTCGACCGCGAGGTCGCGGTCAAGGTCCTGCCCGAGCGATTCGCCGGCTCGCCCGAGGCTCTGGCGCGGTTCGACCGCGAGGCGCGCGCCGTGGCGGCCCTCTCGCACCCCAACATCCTGTCCCTCTTCGACTTCGGACGCGAGGACGAGATCGCGTACGCGGTCACGGAGCTCCTCCAGGGAGAGACGCTGCGGGAACGCCTTTCCCGCGAGCGCCTGGGCGAGCGCAAGACCGTCGAGATCGCGGCCGCGATCGCCGACGGGCTCGCGGCCGCCCACGCCGCCGGCATCGTCCACCGCGATCTGAAGCCCGAAAACGTGTTCCTCACTTCGGACGGGCGGGTGAAGATCCTGGACTTCGGGCTCGCCCGCCTCGACGGAGCGGGCGACTCGTCCACGGCGACCTCGGCGCCCACGACGCCGCCGCCGACGGAGCCCGGGGTCGTCATGGGAACCGCGGGATACATCTCCCCGGAGCAGATCCGGGGACGGCCGGCCGACGCGAGGAGCGACATTTTCGCCTTCGGCGCCGTGCTCTACGAGATGCTCACGGGCGAGCGAGCCTTCGCGGGCGTCACGACGGGCGAGTCCCTTGCCGCGATCCTGCGAGACGAGCCCCCCGACGTTTCGTCGAAGGCCCCGGCGGTCTCACCCGGAGTCGACCGCCTCGTGTCGCGCTGTCTGCAGAAGAATCCGGACGAGCGTTTTCAGTCGGCCCGTGACCTCGCTTTCGCCTTGCGCGAGTCCGGAGGATCCGGCCGCGTTCGGCCCCCGGGCGGTGCCATGTCGGCCGCCTCACGGCCCCGGGGACCTGGCCTCCTTCCCGCCGCTGCCCTCGTCCTGGCCGCGTTCGCGGCCGGCTGGCTGCTGCGCCCCGCCTTCGCGCGCCGGGCCGCGCCCTCGATCGACCGCGTCACGCGCCTGACCTTCGGTCCCGGCCGCAATTTCGGAGCCGCCATCTCGCCGGACGGAAAGTGGTTCACGTACCTCTCGGATGCCGGCGGCCAGATCGACGTCTGGGCACGGTTCGTCGCCGGCGGAGAGGCCGTCAACCTGACCTCGAAGTCGGGTCTCGCCGTGGAGGACCGCGCGGAGATGGGAGGCCTGGACATCTCCCCCGACGGAAGCCTCATCGCCTTCGGCGCGGCGCCGTCCCGAGACAGCCGGATCACCGACTTCACGACGTGGGTGATCCCGGCGCCACTCGGCGGGGTGCCGCGCCGGCTGGTCAAGCGGGGAATGGGCGCCCGCTGGTCTCCGGACGGCAAGCGCATCGCCTACGTCAGCCCGGGCGGCGGCGGCGGCGACGCCCTCTTCGTTGCGGACGCCGACGGGGGCCACGAGAAGGAGCTCCAGCGATCCGCCCTGCACCTCCATGCCCCCGCATGGTCCTCGGACGGGCGCTTCCTCTACTTCCTGAAGGCCGTCATCACGTTCAATCGCGCGCCCGCAGAGCTCTGGCGAGCTCCGGCCGACGGCGGCCCGGCCGAGCGGGTCGTTGCGACCCCGCGGCGAGCCATCTACGCCGAACCGCTGCCGGAGGGTCGCGGCCTCCTGTACTCCGCGGACCCCGATTCCGCCGATCTCGCTCTCTGGTGGCTCTCGCCCTCCGGCGGCATACCGATCCGCGTGACCACCGGGCTCGGCGAATTCGAGCTCGCCCGCATCTCGCGCGACGGCCGCTCGATCGTCGCGACCCTCACCAACAGCAAGCAAGCCCTGACGACGCTCCGGATCGACGACCCTTCGCACCCGATGAAGGACCTGACCGGCGGCGAGTCGGGCGACTGCGACCCCGACCTGTCCGCGGCGGGCGACCGGCTCGTGTGGTCGTCCGGGCGGTCGGGAAACCGAAACCTCTGGATCGGCGCGGCGGACGCCTCCGGCGCGAGGCCTCTCACCAGCGGCAATTCCCTGGACGACCGCCCGGCCTTCTCGCCGGACGGCAAGCAGGTCGCGTTCATTTCCGCCCGCTCGGGAGAGCGGGGCGTCTGGCTCGTGCCGTCCGAGGGCGGAACGCCGCGCGCGATCTACCGCGGCGAGGCGGTGGATCGGCCCTCCTGGTCGCCGGACGGAAAGGAGATCCTCGTGGGGACTCCCGTCCACGACGTCGGCGCGCTCTTCCGCGTCTCCGTCGAGGAGGGACGCGCCACGCCGGTGAAGACGCCGACGGGAGCCCTCGCCGCGGACTGGAATCCGAAAGAACCCCTGATCGCCTACCTCATCCAGGTTCCCGCCAGCGTCGAGCCGAAGCCGAACCGCAACCGCCTGGCATTCGCCGATCCCTCCGGACAGCCGCGCTTCCAGGACCTGCCACCGAGCCCGGCGTTCCAGAACGGTTACCTGAAGTGGGCGCCGGACGGCCGCCGCCTGCTCGCCATGCGGCAGTCGATGACGTTCCCGCAGGAGATCTATCTCGTGGACCCGCGGAGCACCGAACCCGTATCGCCTGGTCTACCGGGCCTCGACCGGCGTCTGGATCCACGGCGCGACCTGGTCGCCCGACGGCTCGACGATCACGGTCGGGATCGAGCGCCCCACGAGCGACATCGTCCTCCTCGCGACCCACTGAGCGGGAGCGGCCGACGAGCCTCTCGATAGAATCCGGCCATGAACGCGACCGAACGCTGGCCCACCCGCGACGAGGCCCGAGCCCTCCTCCACGAGTTCACGCAGTCCGACGCCCTGCGCAAGCACGGCCGGGCCGTCGAGGAGGCGATGCGAGCCTGCGCGCGGCGCGCCGGCGTGACGGACGAGGCCGAGATCGAGCGCTGGGGCATCGTCGGGATGCTCCACGACTTCGACTACGAGCAGAACCCGACCGAGGACACGCACCTGCACGTCGGCGGACGGATCCTGCGGGAGCGGGGGTACGCCGAGGAGATGGTCTCGGCGATCGAGTCCCACGCGGACTACATGAAGATCCCCCGCGACACTCCCATGAAGAAGGCGATCTACGCCTGCGACGAGCTCGTCGGCTTCATCGGTGCCTGCGTGAAGGTTCGGCCGACGAAGAAGATCGCCGACCTCCCGGCCTCTTCCGTGGTGAAACGCTTGAAGGACAAGGCCTTCGCGCGCTCGGTCGACCGCTCGTACGTCTATGGCGGAGCCGACGCGCTCGGCGTGCCCCTCGAAGAGCACATCGGGTTCCTCATCGAGGCCCTGAGACCGATCGCGGACGAGATCGGCCTCTGAGGCTTCGACCGGCACGAAATCTGCTATAAATATCAGTTCCCGGCGAACTCAAACCCTTTGCCGCAAAAGGACTTGCATTCATGAGCACCGTCGAGACCGTCTCTCCACGGACCATCCGGGCCCGATCGATCACCAAGGATCTGTCGGGCGAGGAGCTCCGGGCGCTGGCTCGTTCGGGCGAGAAGACGACCGAGTACGGCTCCCCCGTCTACGCGACGCGGATCAAGAACCGGTCGGCCAAGAAGACCTACGTCGTGGCCGACGGGGTGAAAGTCGGCGTGATGCAGCAGGCGATCGAAGGAAGCAAAGCCGCCGAAAAGATCCGAGAGGTCCAGGAGGCGCTCTCGAAGATGGACCTGATCCAGGTCGACCGGCGCATGGGGATGAGCTCCGGAGGCGCCGATCCACTGCCGACTCTTCGTGCCGAAGGAGTACGCCCGGATCGCGTACATGTGGAACAACATGCTCTTCCCGTCCGACTCCGCGAAGGAGCCGGACTTCATCTCGGTCTACGTTCCGGACTGGCCGGAGACTCTGATCTTCCTCGACATCAACCAGGGCTACACCTACATCCTGGGCACGGACTATCCCGGCGAAGCCAAGAAGTCGATGCTCCGGCAGGCGATGTACTGGATCAAGCGCCGCGGCGGGCTGGGACTCCACGCGGGGTCGAAGATCCTCCGCGTCCTCGGCCCGGACCATGAGCTCCGGGACGTCGGGTTCCTGCTCTTCGGCCTCTCGGGCACAGGCAAGACGACCCTGACCCTGCACGACCACGGCCTGAAGGAGCCGGAGCGAGCGATCATCAAGCAGGACGACGTCGTCCTGCTGACACGCGACGGGCGCGCCTTCGGCACCGAGGACGGCTTCTACATCAAGACCGAGGGCCTCGAGCCGTCCCAGACCGTCCTCTGGGGCGCGGCCACCCACCCGACTGCCGCCTACGAGAACATCGCGGTCGGCGAGAACGGAAAGGTCGACTTCCTCGACACCTCGATCACGTCGAACGGCCGGGGCGTCGTGCTGCGGCGCTACATCCAGGGCACCTCGGACGGGATCGACCTGACGAAGGCCAACAAGATCGTGTTCATCACCCGGCGCAACGACGTCGTCCCGGTCTGCGCGCGTCTGTCGTCCGAACAAGCGGCGGCGTACTTCATGCTCGGCGAGTCGATCGAGACCTCGGCCGGCGACCCGACGAAGGCGGGCCAGGCCAAGCGCGAGGTTGGAACGAACCCGTTCATCGTGGGACCCGAGGCCGAGGAGGGCAACCGCATCCTCCAGATCCTCCGCGAGAACCCCGACATGCAGGCCTACATCCTGAACACGGGCTCGATCGGGGCGAGGGCCGGGAGCGCCGGCGACAAGATCACGATCAAGGCCTCGACCGAGATCATGAAGCAGCTCGCCAAGGAAGGCGTCCGCTGGCAGAAGGACCCCGACTGGGGCTACGACGTCCCGACCGAGGTCCCCGGCGTCGACCTCGCGAAGTACGACCCGCGGCGCCACTACTCGAGCGAGGAGTACGCGGCGCTCGTCGACAAGCTGCGCGCGGAACGGCGGGAATGGCTGGCGAAGTTCCCGGGTCTCGACGAAGTGATACCGAAGGCGATCGAGAAACAGTAAGCAGTAAGCGGTAAGCAGTAAGCCGGGCGGGAGCGCCAGCCGCGCTTACTGCTTACTGCTTACCGGTCACTCTCCCAAGTACGCTTCCTTCACCTTCGGGTTCGCGGCGACCTCCGCCGACGTCCCTTCCAGCGCCACGTGCCCCGTCTCGAGGACGTAGGCCCGCTTCGAGTGTCGCAGGGCGGCGTTGGCGTTCTGCTCGACGAGCAGGACGGGAGTGCCGCCCCGGTGGATCTGCTCGATCGCCTCGAAGATCGCGTGGACGACGATCGGCGCGAGGCCGAGCGAGGGCTCGTCGAGCAGCAGGACTTTGGGCTTCGACATGATGGCCCGGCCGATCGCGAGCATCTGCTGCTCTCCCCCCGACAAGCGTTCCGGCCGTCTGCGACAGCCGCTCCTTCAGGCGCGGGAAGAGGGCGTAGACCTTCTCGTAGTCGGAAGCGATGCCCGCCGCATCGCGGCGGGAGTAGGCGCCCATCTCCAGGTTCTCGCGGACCGAGAGGTTCGCGAAGACGATCCGCCCCTCCGGCACGAGGACCAGGCCGTCGCGCACCAGCCGGTGCGTCGGGCGCGAGCGCGTGGCCTCGCCGTCGTAGCGCACCTCGCCGCCCGCGCAGGGCACGAGGCCCATGATCGCGCGCAGCGTCGTCGTCTTCCCTGCCCCGTTGGCGCCGATCAGGGTCACGATTTCGTCCTTCGCGAGCGTCAGCGAAACCCCCTTGAGCGCCTTGATCGCGCCGTAGGAGACGGACAGGTCGCGGACCTCCAGAATCGCGGACACCGTCAGGCGCCCCCCAGGTAGGCCTCGATGACCTTCGGGTTCTTCTGGATCTCGGCGGGAGGCCCGATGGCGATCGTGGAGCCGTAGTCGAGCACGTGGACCTTCTCGCAGATGCCCATGACGACCTTCATGTTGTGCTCGACGAGGAGGACGGCCATGCCGAACTGGTCGCGGACCCAGCGGATCAGGTCCATGAGCTCGTTGGATTCCTGGATGTTCATGCCGGCCGCCGGCTCGTCGAGCAGCAGCAGGCGCGGCGCGGTCGCCATCGCCCGCGCGATCTCGAGCCGGCGCTGGCTGCCGTAGGGCAGGTTCTTCGCCTTTTCCTCCGCCAGGTGATCGAGCTTGAAGATCTTGAGCAACTTGCGGCTCTCGGCGTCGACCCGGGCTTCCTCCGCGCGGTGCCTCGGGGTGCGGAGCACCGCCGTCGTCAGCGTCGTCGCCTGCCGGCAGTCGAAGGCCACCTTGACGTTGTCCAGCACCGACATCTCCGAGAACAGCCGGATGTTCTGAAACGTGCGGGCGATGCCGCGGCGGGTGATGCGGCCGCACCGCTCGCCCTCGATCGAGGCGCTCTCGAACCGGATGCCGCCCGACGTCGGCGTGTAGACGCCGGTGATCACGTTGAAGACGGTGGTCTTGCCCGCGCCGTTGGGGCCGATCAGGCCGTAGAGCTGGGACGGCTCGATCGCGAGATCGAGCTCGTTGACGGCGATGAGGCCGCCGAAGCGCATCGTGACGCGGGACAGCTCGAGGATCGGCATCGGCTCAGTTGCTCCCCGTCGTGCCGGGCGCCCCGCCGATCGAGCGGCGGCGCCGGGTCAGGAAGGTCACGAACTCGCGGTGTCCGAGGAGGCCCTGCGGGCGCACGATCATGATCACGATCAGGAGCAGGGAGAACAGGATCATCCGGTACTGCGCGAACTCCCGCAGGCCCTCGGTCAGGCTGATGAAGAGGACGGCGCCCAGCACCGACCCCGTGATCGACCCGAGTCCGCCGATGACGATCATGATGATGATCTCGAAGGACTTCAGGAACGTGAACGAGTTCGGGTTGATGTACATCAGGAAGTGGGCGAAGAGGCCGCCCGCGATCCCCGCCATGGCCGAGGAGACGACGAACGAGATGACCTTGGCGCGGGTCGTGTGGACGCCCATCGCCTCGGCGGCGATCTCGTCCTCGCGGATGGCGACGAGCGTGCGGCCGAACGACGAGTGCACGACCCGGTGGACGACGAGGATGGTCGCGGCCGCGAACAGGTAGATCCAGAAGAAGTTCGCCAGACGCGGGATGCCCGAGAAGCCGCGCGCGCCTCCCACGGCGTCGATGTTGAGGATCGAGACCCGGATGATCTCGCCGAAACCGAGCGTGACGATCGCGAGGTAATCGCCGCGCAGTCGCAGCGACGGCACCCCGACGATGAACCCCGCGATCGCCGCCAGCACCGCCGCGATCGAGAGACCCAGGAGCAGCAGCACGCCCTGCTGCCCGAACTCGGGCAGGAACGACAGCGGCGCACGGATCCGATCGCCGAACGTCACCGTGAAGTAGGCCGAGGAATAGGCGCCGATCGCCATGAACCCGGCATGGCCGATCGAGAACTGGCCGGTGAAGCCGTTGATGAGGTTGAGGCTGACGGCGAGCGTGATGTTGATGCCCGCGAGGCAGATGACCTGCAGGAAGTACGGCGAGATGGACACCCCGCCGATGAGGGACCCCGAGAAGAGCCCGTTCGCCACGAAGAGGACCGCCACGAGGCCGACGGCGGCGGCGAACCCCTTCACACCTTCTCCTTCTGCACGCGCCCGAGAAGCCCCTGGGGCCGCAGGATGAGGACGAGGATCAGGATCCCGAAGGCGATCGCCTCGCGGTAGGTCGAAGACAGGTACCCGACGACCATGACCTCCGAGATGCCGATGAGGAGCCCCCCGAGGACGGCGCCCGGGATGCTCCCGATCCCGCCGAGCACGGCCGCCACGAAGGCCTTCAGGCCGTACATGATCCCCATGAGCGGGTCGACCTTGGGGATCTGCATCCCGATCAGCACCCCCGCCGCCGCGGCGAGGGCCGAGCCGAGGGCGAAGGTGATGGCGATGATCCGGTCCGTCGAGATCCCCATCAGGCGCGCCGCGTCGAGGCTGAAGGACACGGCCCGCATGGCCTTTCCGGTGCGCGTCTTGAGGATGAAGAAGCGCAGGCACACCATGAGCAGGACCGAGACGGCGATGACGGTGATCTGCTCGCTCGTCAAACGGACGCCGCCGAGAAGGATGTCCGCGTGGGGCGCGAGGGAGGGAAAGAACTTCGGGTCCGGGCCGAAGACGAGCTGGGCGACGTTCTCGATGAAGAGCGAGACGCCGATCGCGGTGATCAAGAGCGTCAGACGCGCCTCGCGCCGCACGGGGCGGTAGGCCAGGCGCTCGATCAGCATCCCGAGCAGGGCGCAGGCGATCATCGAGCCCGCCATCACGATCAGCGCCGAGACGATCGACGGCTGCTCCCCCTGGAGCTTCCGCGACAGGTAGTAGCCGACGTAGGCGCCGACCATGTAGACGTCGCCGTGGGCGAAGTTGATCAGGCGCAGGACGCCGTAGACCATGGTGTAACCCAGGGCGATCAGGGCGTAGATCGACCCGAGGGACAGGCCGTTGACGAGCTGCTGGAGGAAGGTGGTCATGCGACGGGGCCGCCCGCCTCCGGGTTCTGTGCCGCCAAGCCCCCTACTGCACCGACTCGGGCTTGATCGTCTCGGTCAGGAGGTACTTCCCGTTCTCGACCTTGACGATCACGGCCGTCTTGACCGCGTTGCGCTCCTGGTTGATGGAGATGTTGCCGGTCACGCCCGGAAAGTCCTTGGTCGAGGCGATCGCGTCCCGCACCTTTTCCCCGTCGGTCGACCCGGCGCGCGTCATCGCGTCCGCCAGGATGCGCGCGGCATCGTAGGCGAGGGCCGCGAGCGCGTCCGGAAGGTGGTTGTACTTGGCTTTGTAGTCGGTCACGAATTTCTGCACGACCGGGTTCGGGTCGTCGGTCGCGTAGTGGTTGGAGAAGTAGCAGCCGTTCAGGGCGGTGCCGCCGATCTCCCAGAGCTTCGGCGAGTCCCAGCCGTCGCTGCCCAGGAACGGCACCGTGATGCCGAGCTCGCGGGCCTGGTGCACGATCGTGCCGACCTCGGTGTAGTAGCCCGGGACGTAGATGGCCTCGGGGTTGAAGGCCTTGATCGCGGTGAGCTGGGCCCGGAAGTCCGAGTCGCCCTGGCTGTACGACTGCTCCGAGACGACCTTGCCGCCGAGCTTCTTGAACGCCTGGCCGAAGAAGGTCTGGAGGCCGACGGAGTAGTCGCTGCGGACGTCGACGAGGATCGCCACGTTGCGGACCTTGAGCGTGTCGTAGGCGAACTTCGCCATCACGGCGCCCTGGAACGTGTCGAGGAAGCAGATACGGAAGATGTAGTTGCCGACCTGCGTCACGCGCGGGTTCGTCGAGGACGGGGAGATCATCGGGATCTTTTCCGACTGGCAGATCGGAGCGGCGGCGAGCGAATGCGAGGAGGCGACGTGGCCGAGCATCGCGACCACGTGGTCCTGGTGGATGAGCTTGTTGACGACCGTCCCGGCTTCCTCGGGCTTGGACTGGTCGTCCTCGACGAGGAGCTTGACCTTCTGGCCGAGGATGCCGCCCTTGGCGTTGATGTCCTCGAAGGCGAGCGTCGAGCCGTCCCGGGTCGAGATGCCGAAGGTCGCGATTCCGCCGGTCAGCGAGCCGTATTCGCCGACCAGGATCTCCTTGCTCGAGCCCTTCGACCCGCAGGAGAGCGTGAGGGCCGCCAACGCCGCGAGACACACCGCGGCGAGCACTCGAAATCTCATCACTTCCAACCTCCTCGTCTCCGGGGTCGCCCGAAAGACGGCGTATTCTTTCGCACCGGGGAGGGGAAGTCAAAACATCCTTTCTTTCAATGGCTTAAGCTAGAATCGTCGGTCGAGGACAAGAGAGGCCGAACTTCATCAGCGACACGCAATCCCCCCTTCGCGAAGCGGAATCCCCCGCCGCCCGCTCACCCGAGCCCGCACCCCGCATCCGGCCCCGCGCCGAGCACCCGATCTCCCGCTCGCGCATCGATCCGGATGCCCTCAAGGTGCTCTACCGGTTGCGCGCCACGGGCTACAAGGCGTACCTCGTCGGAGGCAGCGTCCGCGACCTGCTGCTTTCGCGCGTCCCGAAGGACTTCGACATCGGCACCGACGCGCATCCGCAGGCGCTCCGCAAGCTCTTCCGCAACTGCCGCCTGATCGGGCGCCGCTTCCGCCTGGCCCACATCCTGTTCGCCAACGGGAAGGTCGTCGAGGTCGCAACCTTCCGCGCGCGGCCCGACCCGGCAATCGCCGAAAAAGGGCAGGAACTGCTGCAGACGTCGGACAACACGTTCGGCACGCCGCGCGAGGACGCGCTGCGGCGCGACTTCACGATCAACGGCCTCTTCTACGACATCTCGGACTTCTCGGTGATCGACTACGTCGGCGGGCTCGACGACCTCGAGGCCGGCCTCATCCGGACGATCGGCGACCCGGAGATCCGTTTCCAGGAAGACCCCGTGCGCATGATGCGCGCGGTCGAGTTCGCGAGCCGGCTCGGTTTCGCCATCACGCCGGACGCCTACGAGGCGATCCTCCGCCACCGCAAGGAGATCGTGAAGTCGGCCCCGCCGCGGGTGACCGAGGAGCTCGCCCAGGCGCTGCGCGGGGGCCATGCCCTTCCGACGCTTCTGCTGATGCGGGAGGTCGGCCTGCTCGACGCGCTCCTGCCGGAGCTCGCCGAGGTCCTGCGCGAGCTCGATCCCGACCATCCTCGCGGCACCGGGCACTTCTTCTGGGCGCTGCTCGAGGTCCTCGACGCCGAGCGCCGCCGCGGCCGCAACTACGACGACGCGTTGCTCTTCGGGCTTCTCTTCGTCCCGATCGTCCGCGCCCGGGTGCGCGAGGTCTCGCCGGGTGCCGAGCCCGACCCCGGACGGCTCTCGGTCATCATCGAGGAGGTCGTCTCGCCGCTGGCCCTGCGGATGTCGCTTCCCCGCGCGGCGACCGACCGCATCAAGCAGGCCCTCTCGATCGTCGGAAAGCTCTCGCACCGGCCCGACTCCAAGGTCGCGACCCGCCGCGTCGCCTTCCGGGAGGCCTTCCCGATGGCTCTCGACCTCTTCGAGCTGACGGCCATGGCCACGGGGCGCGGCCAGGAGATCGTCCGTGACTGGCGCGCCCTCCAGGCGCGCATCCAGCGCGGCCGCGAGACCGGGGAGATCCCGACGCCCCCGCCGCCCCCGCCCCGGCGGCGCCGACGCCGCGGCCCCCGGGGCCCCCGCGGCCCGAAGGCCTGACGATATCATCCAAAAACGAGAGGGTCAGGTCTGAATTTTTCGGATTCCGGGCTCATCGCTCGAAAACCGAAAAATCGAGACCTGACCCCATATGATTTCGCCATGCAGCTTTACGACAATTTCCTCGGGATCCCTCCCGACGACAGCTCGCTCGAGAAGAGCCGCGTCGTCATCCTGCCGGTGCCGTACGAGCGCACCGTGTCCTACGGCCCCGGGACCCGCAACGGCCCGGGCGCGATCCTCGAGGCCTCGCACTACGTCGAGCTCTACGACGACGAGCTCGACGAAGAGGTCTATCGGATCGGCGTTCACACTCTGCCCGCGTGGCTTCCCGACGACATGGAGCCGGCCGCGTGCGTGGCCGAGCTCGAGAAGGTCGTCGCCGGACTCGTCTCGCCGAGCCGCTTCGTCCTGACGCTCGGCGGCGAGCACTCGATCGCGCCCGCGCCCATCCGCGCCCACCACGCGCGGCATCCGAAGATGTCGGTCCTCCACTTCGACGCGCACGGCGACCTGCGCGACGAGTACGAAGGCCAGAAGAACTCCCACGCCTGCGCCGCACACCGGTGGGTCGAGCTCGGCATCCCGTCGGTCCACGTCGGCATTCGCTCGATCTCGAAGGAAGAGGTGGACTACGTCCGGAAGACCGGCACCCTCATCGTGTCCAACCGCGAGATGCACCGGTCGGACGTCTGGATGGAGAAGGCCCTGGCCAAGCTGACGGGCGAGGTCTACGTGACCTTCGACGTGGACTTCTTCGACGGCTCGCTCGTCCCGGGCACCGGCACACCCGAGCCCGGAGGGGGGACCTACGACCAGGCCCTGGCGATCCTGCGCCGCGTGGCCTCGGAGCGAAAGCTCATCGGGGCGGACGTCGTCGAGCACTCCCCCCTGCCCGGCAACCGGGCCCCCGATTTCATGATCGCCAAGCTCTGCTACAAGTTGCTCGGGTACGCCCATTTCCCGGAGAAGGCGAAAAAGCCGGTGTTGTCGCCGGGTTGAGGCAGACGGCAGAGCAGAGAAGTGGTAAGCAGGCTCTGGCTCAAATACTTATACTGGAAGCCGTTAACGACCGATCTGGCGGTCCGCGGCTCTGCCGTCTCCTCCGCCACGAACATTCCTTAAGAACCTGCGTTACTTGGGTTTGAGGCCAGATTGAGCGACACCGACGACAAAGACCTGGTCTCGCGTTGCCGCGACGGCAACGACGACGCCTGGAGGGATCTGGTGGACCGCTTCGGCCCGAAGGTCTATGCGATCGCCTACCACTTCACCCTGAAGCGGGAGGACGCCGAAGAGCTGTCCCAGGAGATCTTCCTGAAGATCTTCGAGAACCTGCATCGCTACGACGGTGGGTTCCCGCTCGTCGCCTGGATCCTGTCGCTCTCGCGCAACCTCTGCATCGACCGCTACCGGCGCCGGAAGCGGGAGAAGTCCTTCCGCTTCGTTTCCGACGACGCGGTCTCCGCTCTCCTGAAATCCGACGACGATCCCGCGGGCGTCGCCCTGAAAAAGGAGCGCACGAAGCTCCTCTTCTCGGCTCTCTCCGAGATCCCCGAGGACCTCGCCGAGATCCTGGTCCTCCGGGACTTGAACGGCCTCGCCTACGACGAGATCGGCAAGGCGCTCGAGCTCCCGGACGGGACCGTCAAGTCGCGCCTCTTCCGGGCGCGCGCCGAGGTGGCGCGCAAGATCCGCGAGCGGCACGAGACTCGCGGAGCGGGTAACGCGTTCGCGTCGATCGCCATCGCGGCGGCGGGGATCGTATGAGCTGCCGCGAGCACGAGCGTCTCTTCGTGTCCGGCGCGTCGGAGGCCGACGTGGCCGCGCATCGCAAGGCCTGCGGCGAGTGCGCGCGTCTGGGCTGGGACCTCGACGAGGCCCGGTCGCTGACCGACGGTCTCGCCGCCCCTCGCTGGGCGCCGGCGCTGCGCTCCGCCCTGCTCGAGATCCCGCGGCAGACCGTGACCTGCGAGGGAGCGGAGATGCTTCTCGCCGCGGCCGTCGGCGACGAGCTCGCCGGTGCCGACCGCCTGCGGCTCGACAGCCACCTGTCGCGTTGCGGGGCCTGCACCTCGGCCGCCAACGTCCTGCTCTCGATGCGCGAGCTCGAAGCGCCCGCGCCTCCGGCCTGGCTCGCGACGCGGCTGACGGCGGCCCGGCCGGCGAAGCCCGTTTCCCGCTGGCGCGGCTTCTTCTCCGGTCGCGCCGTCGTCGCGTACGCCTACGCGGCCGCGGTCGTCGTCATGATGTTGGGTTGGAACCCGACGGCGGTCGTCAAGAAGGCGAGCTTCGCGAGCCTCGGCGTCAGCACGCGCAACGCCGTGACGGTGGCGCAGAGCTCGCTGACCGACCGGCTCGGCGCGCTCCAGGAGAAGGCGGCCCGCACGTTCGCGGTGTGGAAGGGCCACATCGGCGGCTACGGGCGCGCCGCGGTCTCGAACGCCATCGCCATCGTGTCACGCCCCGAAACGAAAAAGACGCCGGCGCGTCCCCGTCTCGGAAAGGACAGCGGCGCCGCGGATCTCGACGGTTTTTCGACGGCCCACGCCGCACGGAGGGAACCTTTGCCCTCCCGATTTCGTGTTTAAGAGCGACGACAAGAAGTCGTCGAGGAGAAAGCAATGAGCGAATACGCCAACCCGCAACCCTCGGCCCCGCAGGCGACAGCCGCGGCTCCGACGGCGGCTCCGCCGCCGCCCGTGACCACGACGCTGGTCCAGCCTGTCATCGTGGACCGCAAGTCGCCGGGACTGGCGGGCTTCCTGTCCATGTTCCCCGGCCTCGGCCACGTGTACCTCGGGCTCTACCAGCGCGCGTTCGCGATCGGAGGCGCGTTCATCCTGGGGATCTCGATGACTTCGCACGGCAACGCGGGCGAGTTCTTCGGCCCGCTGATCGCCTTCGTCTGGTTCTTCGCGATCATCGACGCGGTCCGCCAGGCCAAGGCCATCAACCGCGGACAGCTCGCCGAGGCGGGCTTCGCCGGCGGAGAGCAAATCAAGGCGGCCGCGGGCTCGGGCGGCCTGACGTGGGGCGTCATCCTCGTCGGGCTCGGCACCCTCTGGCTGATCGACCGCTACTTCGTGATCGACTGGTCTTTCATGGAAGAGTGGGGCGGACCGGCGGCCTTCATCCTCCTCGGACTGATTCTGATCGTGAGCCACGTGCGCAAGCGCCGCCAGGAGAACGAGCAGCAGGTCGGAATGCCGCCGAGGAGTCAGTAGGTCAGGAGGCGGCGGACCGCAGACTGCAGTAAGCCGTAAGCAGTCAGCAGCCAGCGGGAGACGAGAGTCTCCCGCTTCGTTTTTCTAGGCGATCGTCGAGAGCTCGGCGAGGTAGTCGACGAATGAGCGAGTGGCGCCCTCGTAGCCCTGGACCTTCGGGTTGGACGATTCGAGCACGTAGAACTCGTCGGGGCCGTGCGCTCCGCTGCCATAACCGAGCCCGAAGTGGCCGGCCGGAAGGCGCAGCGGCTCTCCCGTGAAGACGTAGCCCGGCCACGAGCCGGCGTTGCGCGGCCAGAGGATCGGTTGGAGGCCGGCGCGCCCGTACACGGCCTGCTGCGCTCGGATGATCGCGGCGTCGGCGGGCGTGCTCGTCGGGTCGTAGCCGCCCGTCATGTTCACGTCGACGTCGCCGAACCCGCGCGAGGCGAGGTGCGCCTTGAGCGCCGCGAGCGCCTCGGAGGCCTTCATGTCCGGAACCAGCCGCAGGTCGAGCTTCGCGACGGCCTTGTGCGGAAGGATGGTCTTTCCTCCCGGGCCGGTATATCCGCCGACGAGCCCCTCGATGTTCACGGTCGGCCGCGAGACGAGCATCTCGAGGGCCTCCGGCCAACCGGCGTCGCCGATCCAGCGCGAGACCCCGAGCAGCTTCTTCGCAACGGCTTCGTCCAGGCGGCGCGACGCCTCCATGACCATCGCCTTCTCGGCCGGCGAGATCGGCCGCGCCCGGTCGGCGAAGCCCTCGATCGCCGGGGTGTTCCCGTCGGGGCCGACGAGCGTGTGGAGGGCCTGCACGAGGTGCCAGGCCGGGCTGTCGACGCGCGCCTTGTTGCTCGAGTGGATGTCCTTGGTCGGCCCCCGGCCCCATCGCTCTCCGCTCGAGGTCAGCTCGCACTCGATGACGCCCTTGGCCCCGAGGCTGACCGTCACCACGCCGTCCGGGCCCTGCGCCGCCGAGGGCATGAAGATGCCCGAGCACCGCCCGAGGGCCGCCGCGACCTCCGGCGAGCGGACGATCTGCGGGAAGTGCGGCGAGCCGATCTCCTCCTCGCCTTCGGCGACGAGCACGAGGTTGACGGGCAGCTTCACCCCGGCGCCCCGGTAAGCGTGGAGGGCCGCGAGGAACGCCGACTCGGGACCCTTCTGGTTGACGGCGCCGCGGCCGACGACGACTCGCCCGGTTTCGGGCTTCTCGACGATCGCGGCCTCGAACGGCGGCGATGTCCACTCGGACGGGTCGGCCTGCTTGACGTCGTACATGAAGTACACGCCGACCGTCCGGGGCGCCCCCGCGTCGAGCGTCGCGAAGACGCCGGGCTGGCCGTCGGTCGGGATGCGCACGGCGCTCTGGAACCCCGCATCCGTCAGCATCCGGATGAGGAGCTCGCAGCCTTCCCCCATCCCGCGGTTCTCGGCCGCGATCGACGGCAGGCGGATCCAGTCCTGCAATCGCCGGACGGCTTCCGCGCTTCGCTTGCCGACCTCGGCGTGCACGCGGTCGAGGCCGCGAATCGGTGTCGCGGGCCGAGCTCCCGCGGCGGGGGCGAGGGCCAGTCCGGCCGCGCCGGCGGCGACGTCGTGGAGAAATTCGCGGCGGTCCATGGAGCTCCTTCCGCGCGGCTAGCAGGCTGCTGAAAAATGGATGCGGGCGTCGTGTCCGGCACTTTGCATGCGGCGCCCGATCCGAGTTGTGTCGATGCGGACGTTCATCGGCTTCAGCGGCGCGCCGGCACCGTTGCCATCGGCGTCATCGCTCCTCGACGATGCGAAGGCATCGCCATCGTCGCGCTTCCTTGCATCTGACCCCGCGGCGCTCGTAACGCCATCCCACACCCTTTTTCAGCAACCTGCTAGCGGCGCTTGAAGTATTTCTCGAGCTCGACCTCGCCCATCGACAGAACGACGGGCCGGCCGTGGGGGCAGGTGAACCGGTCCTGGGTCTTCGACCAGTCGGCGATGAGTCGCCGGATCTCCTCCGGTGCGAGGTGGTAGCGGATCGTCACGGCGGAGCGGCAGGCGACGCTCGCGGCCAGACGGTCGCGCCGGACGTCTTCGTCGCCCGGGCCGGCCTCGGCGAGGGCCGCCAGGGCCGCGTGCAGCGTCTGGCCCGGATCGCGGTCGGTGGCCTCGGCGGGAAGCGCCGCGATCGCGTAGGAGCTGCCCGACATCGGCTCGATCTCGAAGCCCGCGGCCGACAGGTCGGCCATGCGCGCGGCCAGCGTCTCGGCCTCCTCCGGAGTCGCCTCGAAAAGGACCCGCAGGAGCAGGCGCTGCGAGAGCATCCGACCCGAGGCGATGCGGTCGCGGATGCGCTCGTAGAGCGTGCGCTCGTGAGCCGCGTGCTGGTCGATGATGAGGAGGCCCTCGTCCCCGGACGCGACGATGTACGACTCCCGGTGCTGGCCGATCGGCAAGATCTCCGGGACGCGTTTCGCGGGCGCGGGCTCCGGCGGGGGCGCCGCTTCCGCCGGCGGCGGCGCGGCCGGGACGCCGACCGGGGCCCCGGGAGGCGGGGCAAACGGGTCGCGGTAAGGCGCGGCGCCCTCCGCCACGACCCCTCCCGAGGGGACCGAACGGAGCCGCCGCTCTTCTTTCCCGGCGACCAGCGCCGAGTTGAGCGAGTGATAGACGAGGCGAAACGCCGTCGCGGGATCGGCGAACCGGACCTGCGTCTTCGAAGGCGAGACGTTCACGTCGACCGCCCCCGCCTCGGCCGTCAGGAACAGGAAGGCGCCCGGGTGACGGTCGATCCGGATCGCCTCCTTCGAAGCCTGCGTGATGGCTTTCGAGAGCGCGCGGTCCTCGACAGGCCGGCCGTTGACGAAGAGGTACTGGTACCGCCGGCTCGGGAACGTCACCGCGCCGCGCGTCGCGTAGCCGGCCAGGCGCAGAGGCCCGGACTTCGCCTCGAATGCCTCGAGCTCGCCGAGCGTCGAGCGGCCGAAGACCTGGAGGATCCTCGAGGAGCGGTCGACCGCCGCCGGCGCGTCGAGCGTCTGGCGACCGTTGGAGGTCAGCGTGAACGCCACGGAAGGGTTGGAGAGCGCGGCCTTCGTGACGGCCGCCGCGACCGCGCGCCCCTCCGCCTCGGGCGAGGAGAGGAACTTGCGCCGGGCGGGCGTTCGAGCGAAGAGACTCTCGACGACAACGTCCGTCCCGCGCGGTCTCGCCGCGAGCTCCTCGGAGGGAGCCGCGCCGTACTCGATCCGCAGGCGGACCGCCTCCGGGCTCGACCCGTCGGCGGTCGTCAGCGTCAGCCGCGCCACCGAGGCGATGGAAGGCAGCGCCTCGCCCCGGAACCCGTAGGTCCCGACGCGGACGAGGTCCTCGTCCGACGCGATCTTGGAGGTGGCATGGCGCTCCAGCGCCAGGCGCGCGTCCTCGCGACCCATGCCCGAGCCGTCGTCCCGGACGAGGATCCGGTCGACGCCGCCCCCGTCGATCTCGACGTCGATCCGGGACGCCCCGGCGTCGAGAGCGTTCTCGATGAGCTCCTTGACGGCCGAGGCCGGCCGCTCGACGACCTCGCCGGCGGCGATGCGATCGATGACGGCGCTCGACAGGCGGCGGATGCGGGGCATTCGTCTCATCCTATCGCGCCGATCCGGCGGCGCCGCTCGCGACAAAGAGTATGGCGAGGGCTTCGCCGGCGAGCTCCCGTGAAAAGGAGCGGCGAACATGACAAGAAAACTTCCGCGGACGATCCTGGCCTGCCTGCTGGTGCTCGTGGCCCGCCGGCTCGGGGCGCAAGCCGGGCCCGACAACGATCCGGACGCGGCTCCCGGCTACACCAACAGCGTCTTCCACCACGACGCCTTCGATTCGATCAACCTCTACAACGGCCAGCTCACCCTGCCGATCGCGCTCGGCCCGTCGTATCCGATCGGCCCGCGGCTCCGCTTCCAGTTGACCCTCGTCTACAACTCGCGCGTCGACGACTACGGCGCGCCCCTCCCCGGACAGCAGCAGACGAGCTTCGTCTACAAGCCCCTGACGGGAAATTCGTCGCTGCCGATCGGCTGGGAGCTCTCGCTCGGCGCGATCAAGTCCTGCCGGCACGGGACCACGACCGCGCCGTGCTACGTCGCCCCGGACGGGAGCCAGCACCTGTTCGTCCGGAGCCAGGGCAACGGCAAGGTCACGGGCGACGGGAGCCAGTACTTCCTGAAGGGCGCCGGTCCGTACGAAATGTGGGACGGCGACGGCAATCATTACGTTTTCGACAAGGAGACCGCCGGCTTCGACGACCCGCTGACCGACGGGTTCACCCACGACTTCGGCCGCGGCCGTGACGGCTGGTACCTGGGCTCTCTCACGGATCCCCACGGAAACGGCTACAGCGTGACCTACTGGACCGGGACCCATCCTCGGTGGAGCTACGGAACGTCGACGTGCAGCGCCGGAACGACGTCGCTGATGCAGATGCGATCGCCATCCGGCACCGGCGGCTGGGTGCCGAAGGACATCCGCCTGCCTTCGGGACAGTTGGTCCACGTGGATCGCGGCCACAACGGCTTTCTCGACGGCATGGTGGTCTCGGCCACGTTCCCCGTGTTCGCGAACGGCGGGCTGACGACGCGGACCTGGACTCTCGTCTACGACGCGCCCTACGGCGGCTACGCGCACTCCTGCGCGACGGGGACCGTTCCCGTCAACCTGCAGCGTCTGAAGGAGCTCAAGCTTCCGCTCGATCTCGCCGGCTCGCCGAAATACCAGTTCACCCAGACGGGCCTGCTTACGGCGCTGACCCTTCCGACGGGAGGAAGGGCCGAGTACTGCTACGGCGGATACACGTTCTTCCACGGCCGGGCCGGCGCCCTCGCCCCGAATTGTCCGGGACTCCCGCCGCCCTCCCAGGCCTTCACCATGGTCTCTTCGACGGCCTTCTTCTGCGGGACCTCGCTCGGCGCAGACGGTCCGCCCATCGACGCCAGGGCCACGTGCACCGAAGACAACGAGGCGCGCTGGATGGATTCGCAGATCGGCGTCCTGAAACGCACCGTGACCGAGCCGGTTCGCGGGCGGGTCTCGACCACGACCTACACGCAGTATTCGTTCCCCTTCGGGGAATCGGGATCGGCGTCGTCGCCGGGTGAGCCCCAGACGCTCACGGTCGTCGTCCTTCCGCCGACCGACCAGAACCAGGCGGGCTCCCCCGGCCGCTCGCGGGCGCAGGCCACGCTCTTCCTGGCGAGCCCGCGGGTCGTACAGGCTCCGGCGGGAACGACGCGGCCGAGCGTGCCCGGGGACCGTGTCGGCGCCGACATCGAGCAGCGATTCTTCGAGACCGACCCCAACGCTCGCGGCCCCGGCCTCGCCCGCCTGTCCCGGCACCTCGGCTGACGCAAAATTCTGCTCGAGCAGGGCGTTCCGCACGGTCCGGCGGACTTTCGAGTACGACGACGCCCTCAACCTCGAGGGCAACCGCCGACTCCAGAGCGAACGCACGATCCACGGCCCGGGGAGCTGCCCGAGCTGCCCGTACCACCTCGTGGCCCTTTCCAACTCCGCGGGCTCGTGGGAGTCGAACGGACGGCATTACGAAAACGAGATCCATTCCGGCTCGCTCGGCAACGACGGCCGCACCACGTTCACGGACTGGGCGCCGGCCAACTGGTCGACCGGCCCGGCGGCCGGCGGCGCGGTTCTGCCCAACCTCTACGTCGAGCGCCGCGTCGCCGAGGGAGCCTCGGTCCGCGACGAATTCTTCGAGTTCGATGCCGCGAGCGGCTTCCTCCGGGGGTCGTTCGTTTACGACGCGGCCCGCGACATCGCCTTCCTCCGCTGCCGCTACGCGGATGGCGCCGGCAACGTCGACAAGGAGTTTTCGAAATCCTTCGCGGCCTCGAGTCCGCCCTCGCCCGCCTTCTGCTCCAACAACCATCCCGTCTTCCCGTCCTCGGTCGGAACGGACGGGGACAGCTTCGGCAAGGACTACGTCTGGCAGAACGGCGAGCTTCTCTCGGCCCGCTGGATCAACGGCTCGGTCGGGACGACCGACGTTTACGACGCGGAGCTATGCGCGGGACGCGACCACGGGCTGGGTCCTGTCCTCGAGCGACAGCGCCGGCCTGACGACGCGCTACGCCTACGATGCGCTCGGCCGCGTCACCCAGATCACTCCTCCGGCCGCCGGCGAGCTGAAGACGTGGGTCTGCTACGAGGGTCCGAACGCGACGACGGCCTACCGGGCCGCGACCGCGCAGGCCTGCCCGGTCGCGCCGTCGAACGCCAGCGCGAAGGTCTGGGAGCACTTCGACTACGACGGCCTCGGCCGGCTCGCGCGGGAAAAGACGCTGCGACCCGGAGCCGGGGTCTCCAAGCGATTCCACCTCTTCGACGCCGCCGGCAACGCGGTTTTCCGCTCGGAATGGGTCGCCGACGCCGTAGGCGAGTCGATCGCCTCCGACCTTGCGACGGCCTGCGTCTTCGCCGGCGGCAACTTCGCCACCTCCCGCCCCTCGTCGGCTCCGGGAACCTACAGCCTGTGCTTCGATCCGTTCGGCCGTGCGCAGCAGATCGTGGGGGCGAAGCACTCGAGCCTCCTGACGATCGACCGCCGGGACGGGCCGGTCTCCTACAGCGACACGGCCGAGGCGGCGCTGACGTACTGCCTCAACGGCACGTTCGCCAACCTGCAGTCGGCGGCCTGCTCCGCGGGCGGCCTGAACGCGACGACCCAGGTCCGCAGGGACGCCTTCGGCCGTGCGACCGCCGTCACCGAGCCGACCGGCGACCTCACGACCTACGCCTACGACGTCAATTCCCGCCTGACCCGCGTCACCCAGGGGGCCCAGTCCCGCGCGTACAACTTCGACGCGGCGGGAATGCTTCGTGACGAAACGACGCCGGAGGGCGGGCGGGTGACCCATGACGCGATCGGCACGCTCGGCAACGTCCTGCGGGAAACGCGCCCGGGCGGCCTCGTCCTGACGCGCCAGTTCGACTTCGCCGGCCGCGTCACGCGGGAGGATGCCGGCGGATCGAAGTACGCCGTGCACTGCTACGACGGCACCGGAACCTGCGCCGACGGGTCTCCCAACTCTCCGGGCGGAGCGAGCCCCGCGGGCAAGGTCACCCGGCGCTACGGCTACAACTTCATGCCCACCGTCGGGCCCGTCGTCGACGAAATCTTCGAGTACAGCGCCGCGGGCGGCCGGCTTTCGAAGCTGACGACGTCCGCGGGCAACGGAAGCCTCGCCGCGTCAGCCTCGCAGACCTGGGCCTACGACGCACTCGGGCTTCCCTCCTCGCACGGCCATCCCCGGCTGCCGGGCGCGCCCCCGTTTCCGGTGACCGTGGGCTACTCGTACGGCCTTCCGACCTCCATCCTCGCCAACGGACAGACGATCGTGCCCGCCGCGGCCTACGGACCATCCGCGGCCATCTCGTCCTGGACGGCCGGCAATTCCGGCACTCCCGTCCTCACGACGATTTCGCCCGACCCGAGCCTCGTCCCGCGGCCGGCCAGCATCGCCAACGCCCTCTGGAGCTCGGGAACCTACGCGTACGACGGGGCCGGCGACGTTCTCCGGGTCGGGGCGAACGATGCATTCACCTACGACTCCCGCGCGCGGCTGACCTCCGCGAGGTTCGGATCGGTCACGCGCGGCTTCGCATACGACCGCTGGGGCAACCTCACCCAGAACGGCGCGGCCGCCTTCGCCGTCGATTCACTCAGGAACCGCATCACCTCCGGCGGCGCCCGGTACGACGCGCGGGGCAACATGACCTCCGGGAACAGCGAGTCGATGGCCTGGGACTTCCTCGACCGCCAGTACCGCAACACCGGCCCGGGCGCCGACTGGGTCTACGTCTTCGCCGGCTCGGGCGAGCGCATCGCGAAATTCCCGGCGAAGCGCCGCCGTGCTCCGCCGCGAAATGGCCCGCGACATCGCCGAAGCCAACATTCTGGCGAAGGGCTGGTCGCTTCCGGCCTGCGCGGGAGTCTTCGCCGACGTGCCCTGCACGGACCCCGACGCGAGGTACATCCAGCTCATCTACGACAAGGGAGTCACCGCCGGCTGCAACGCTTCGCCGCTCCAGTACTGTCCCAATGCGTCCCTCACGCGCGCCCAGATGGCGGTCCTCATCGTCAAAGGCTACAAGCCCGGCGGTTTCGTTCCGCCGGCCTGCGCCGGAACGTTTCAGGACGTCTCCTGCACCGGGCCCTACGCCGGGTTCGCCCCGTGGATCGAGCAGCTCTATCGCGACGGCGTCACCGCCGGGTGCGGCGCGAGCCCGCTCCTCTACTGCCCCGGCAACACCGTCGGCGAATGGGAGATGCTCGTCTGGCTGGCGACGGCTCCCGGCGCGAGCCAGGGCTCGCTCTTCTGGAGCGCGTACCATCCCGTTCCGCGCGGCACCGTTTATACTTTTCGCGACGACTCCAATCGCATCGTGACCGAGATGTCGGGAGGCTCGAGCGGGGCTTCGACGGCCACCCTGTCGGTGACCCGGGACAACGTCTTCCTCGGCAACCTGCTCGTCGCCTCGTACGTCGCCTCCCCGGCCGGATGGCAATACACGACCTCGGACCACCTCGGAAGCCCCCGCGTCGTCTTCAACCAGTCCGGCCAGATCGTCGAGACGCACAAGTACTGGCCCTATGGCGAAGACACCACGGCCGCTCCGCCGTCCCAGCGCCTCGCGTACTGCCTGATGGAGCGCGACACCGAGTCCACGCGCTTCTACGATCACGCCCGGACGCAGGACCACAACCTGGGCCGATTCCTGTCGCCGGACCGCGTCGGAGGGACGCCGGGGAATCCCCAGTCGTGGAACCGGTATGCGTACACGCTAAACAACCCGATGAAGCACGTCGATCCCGACGGGAATCTGACGATCGTGATGCAGGGAACCTCGTTCAGCGGAGCGCTCAACTCCGATTTCTTTCCGGGGGGGAGGTTCTTCAACGCCGTGGGCAGGTCGATGAACGACCGTACCGTTGTTGGATTTCGCTGGTCGGGCGGCGACAATCATGCCTCTCGCGTTCGCGCCGCTCAAAGCCTGGCGAACTTCATTCGACACTATTCGTTCGCACCGGGCGAGACGCTCAACCTGGTCGGTCATAGCCATGCGGGAAATGTCGACATCATGGCGATCAACATGGGACTCGGCCGACCAGTCGACAATCTCGTGACGCTGGGTACCCCGTCCACCAATTCCTATCGCCTCCACGACCCGAATGCCGTGCGCAACTGGGTTCACCTCTTCAATTCGTTCGACCAGGTTCAGAACCACGGTGGCGGGCACGATGAAGCGAGCATCCAGGCAGGTCCAGCCGCAAGGACGCATCCTTTCGCCTTGAATCTCCGGTGGGACATCGACGCCGGACCGGCCGGCTCTCATGCGATTCTCCACACGCCCGCGGCGTGGCAACAGGTTCGGCCCCATCTGGACGTGCCTCCGAAAAATGCAGAGGAGCCTCTGTACACGTGGGTCTCGGAGTAGGACCACGATTCATGAAGAGTCGACTGACCTTCGCGTCAATCTTTGGGTTGGCGGCCGCTGTTCTGGCGGCCGCCTCCGCTCGTTCGGGAGCCGATTGGGTGCACGTTCTCGCCGCACCCGCCTGGAGAATGGCCGCCATGACCTCGGGATCGCGTGCTCCGGGAGCGGCGACGATCGATTCCTGGGCGTTCGCCATCGGGTTCTTGCTCGGCTTCCTCGCCGCTCCCGCGCTCACACTCCCGACGTCTCCAACCATCGCCCGACGACTCCTCGTCGTCAACTTGTTGGGAATCTACGCGGTCGTTGTTCTCGCCCTCTTCCTTTTTCCTCACGTGGCGGACGGCCTGCTGGAGACCGTCGGAGCCGGGTCCGTCGTCGGCGAGGAATTCCTCGTCGTCCTCGCCACGCGCTTGATGCCCGTCGCCGGTCTTTATCTCGTGGTGATCACCGTCTCTGCCTACGGAGTTCTGCGCATCCGTCCGACGCGGTTGGCAGCAACTTTCGCGGTGATTTGGATGCTGACTTTCGCCGGCATTTTGGCGTCTGTCGCCTGGTACGCCAGCCCGATCGGCCCTGCCGTTCGTTGACGACAAGAACGAAGGTTCGCGAAACTCGAGAGTGCCGGACCGCCTGCCCCGCGGCGTCGACTGCTCGCGCCGTTGACGGCTACACAAGACTAGACTAGACTTAGTCCACTATGCGTTCCGTCAAGGTTCACGAGGCCAAGACCCACCTCTCGCGACTGCTCGAGCGGGTCGAGAAGGGGGAAGAGATTACGATCACCCGTGGAAAACAGCCCGTGGCGAAGCTCGTGCCGATCGCCGCGACGCCCCGCCGGCCCGGCCTGCTCAAGGGAAAGATCTGGATCGCGAAGGACTTCGACGCCCCCCTGCCGGCCGAGGTCCTCGCGGCGTTCCGCGGCGAGCGCGATTGAGGCTCCTGCTCGATACCCACGTCCTGCTCTGGTGGCTCCAGGACGGATCGCGCCTCACCGCGGGCGCCCGCGAGGCCATCTCGGACAGCGCCTCCATGGTTCACGTCAGCGCGGCGAGCGTCTGGGAAGCCGCGATCAAAGTGTCCGTGGGGAAGCTGCGGGTCGCCGGCGACCTGGCCGACGCGATCCCGGCGAGCGGGTTCATCGAGCTCCCGATCGCCGCCCGCCACGCGTGGCAGGCCGCAGCGCTTCCCCGTCTTCACGACGATCCATTCGATCGAATTCTCGTCGCCCAGGCGAAGCTCGAGGAGCTCACGATCGTCACTCACGACCGCGCTCTTCGCCGTTACGACGTGGCCGTTCTTCCCGCGTAACGGCCTTTCAGCCCGCCACCCGCTGCACGAACCAGAACAGCCCGATCGCCGCGATGGCGATCGAGCCGGGGATGACGAAACGTCTTCGGTACCAGGGCTCGCTCCGGAACGCGAGACCGATGAGAAGAAACGCCGCTCCGATGACGGCGAGCTGGCCGAGCTCGACGCCGACGTTGAAGCAGAGCAGCGCTGTCAGGAACTCCGAGCGCGGGAGGCCGAGCCGGGAGAGCACCCCCGCGAAGCCCATGCCGTGGAGGAGGCCGAAGGCGAACACGAGGGCGACGCGCCAGGGTGAGAGGCTCGGGTGGACGATGTTCTCGACGGCGACGTAGACGATCGACAGGGCAATGAGGGGCTCGACGATCCGCGGCGAAACGGAGACGACGCCGTAGATCGTCAGCGCGAGCGAGATCGTGTGGGCGACGGTGAAGGCGGTCACCTGCAGGAGCACCGGCTTCAGGCGGATCGAGAGCAGAAAGATGCCGAGCACGAAAAGGATGTGATCGGTCCCCTTCGGAAGGATGTGGGTGAAGCCGAGCTCGAGGTAGGTGCGAACGACCTCGCGCCGCGTCATGGGCACGATCTCGGACTTGAGCAGGAAGGGCGGGCTCGCGGCTGATCCCTCCAGCCAGTGGCGCACGGCGTTTTCGTCGCCCTCGGCCCGGATCGTCAACATGTAGGCGCCGGGGGCGCCGGCGTTCGACCAGGATGAACGTCTTCGCTCCCGCAGGGATGCCGCCCGAGAGACGCAGCGTCAGCTCGGGCGCGCCGGAGACGGCCGCGGCGCCGCCTTCGGGCAGGACGAGGGTCACCCGCGGCGTCACGGGCCGACCGTCGAATTCGATCCGCGTGCCGTCGATCGCGCCCGCGATCAGGCTGCCGACACGCGAGTCGAGCTCCGGCGTCAGGTTTTCGATGCGGCCGTAAGGACGGGCCGAAGTTCCGGTCCCGAAACCCGGCGGGAGGTGCTGCCGGTCGACGACCGCGTCGATCCGGTACGTCCCGTCCTTCTGAAACCGGGCGAAGACGCGGATCGTGCCGAGCTCGTGACCGACGGCGCCCGCGGAAACGGCGAAGAGCAGGGCGAGGCCGAAGACCCGCCGCAGAAACGCGCCGCTAGCGCTGGTAGACGACGCGCCCGTCGACGACCGTGGTGTCGACCTGGATCTTGTCGATGGCGTCGGGCCGCACGGACAGGGGGTCATCCGAAAGGACTACGAAATCCCCGAGCTTTCCGATCTCGAGAGACCCCTTTTCTTTTTCCTCGAAGGCGGCGTAGGCGGCCGTGACGGTGTAGGCCCGGAGGGCCTCCTCGGCCCCGATCTTCTGCTCCGGGACCCAGCCGCCCGGCTGCTTGCCGTCGATCGTCGCCCGCGTGACGGCCGCGGCGATCCCGAGAATCGGCGAGAGCGGAGCGACGTCCCAGTCGGAGCCGAAGGCGACTTTCGCCTTCGCGTCGAGCAGCCACCGGAAGGCGTAGGTCCCGAGGCTGCGCTCTCCCCCGCCGAGCCGCCGGTCTGCCCAGCGTCCGTCGTCGACGGCGTGGTACGGCTGCATCGAGGCGATGACTCCCTGCTCGGCGAAGCGCGGGATCTCGGCGCGCCGCAGGTGCTGCGCGTGCTCGATGCGGAACCGCCGGTCGCGCGGGCCGTTCTTCTTCGCGACCCGGGCATAGATGTCGAAGAGCTCGGCGATGGCCTTGTCGCCGATCGCATGGACCTCGACCTGGAGGCCCGCGGCGTCGGCGCCGGCGATGCGGCCCTCGATCTTCGACAGCGGGATCGCCTCGGCGGCGTAGACGCCCGTGTTGCCGGGATCGTCGGTGAACGGCTCGAACATCACGGCGGTTCCCGCTCCGAGCGCGCCGTCCATGTAGCCCTTGACGCCGCCGACTCTGAGCCAGGCGTCCTGCTTCATCGACGTCTGCGCCTTCTTCGCGCCTTGCCAGTCGGCGATCGAGGGACGGAAGTTCACTCGCAGCGTATTGAGCTCGCCCGCGTTCCGGATCGCGTCCCAGGCTTCGAGGTCGAGCGCCGTTCCCGGCAGGTCCTGCACCGAAGTGACGCCGTTCTTCGCGGCGTGCTTCACGGCGGCGCGCAGGCCCTCGACGATCTCCGCCTTCGTGCGGGGCGGGCGGACCTTCCAGACGAGGTCCATGGCCGCATCCTTGAGGACGCCGGTCGGTTCGCCCGAGGCGTCCTTCACGATCACGCCGCCCGGCGGGTTCGGCGTCGCCTTCGTGATGCCCGCGAGCTTCAGCGCGAGGCTGTTGCAGACCATCATGTGGCCGTCCTGGCGGCCGAGGCAGGTCGGCCGGTCGCCCGTCGCCGGGTCGAGCAGGGCCTTCGTCGGCAACTGCGGAGGCGTCCACTGCTCGTGGTCCCACGCGCCGTCCGTCAGCCACTGGCCGGCGGGTTTGGTTTTCGCGAACGCCGCGACCTGCCGCGTGAAGTCGGCCGGGTCCTTCGTCTTGCGCAGGTCGAGCGCCAGCAGGTTCAAGCCTCCCATCGACATGTGCGTGTGGCAGTCGATCATTCCGGGGACGACCCGCCGACCCTTGCCGTCGACGACGACGGTGCCCGCGCCCTTCAGCTTCTCCACTTCGGCGTTCGTGCCCACGGCGACGATGCGGCCATCCTTGACCGCGAGAGCCTGCGCTTCGGGGCGCGCCGGATCGCCCGTCCACACCTTCGCGGAGACGAGGATGAGGTCGGGCGGCGCGCCGCCCGGAGCAAGACCCAGGACGGCGGACGCGGCGGCGGCCAGCAGAATGCTCATGCCGTCGACGATATACCGACGCTCTGCTCGGCCAGCGAGGCCCGCGCCGCGGCGAGGCGCGCGACCGGAACGCGGAACGGCGAGCACGAGACGTAGTCGAGCCCGACGTGATTGAAGAACTCGATCGAGCGCGGGTCGCCCCCGTGCTCGCCGCAGACGCCGACCTTCAGCTTCGGCTTGACCTCGCGGCCGCGGCGCGTGCCGATCGCGACGAGCTCGCCCACACCGTACTGGTCGAGGCTCGCGAAGGGATCCTCGGGGAGGATGCCCTCGGCGATGTAGACCGGAAGGAAAGTCCCCATGTCGTCGCGCGAATACCCGTAAGTCATCTGCGTCAGGTCGTTGGTGCCGAACGAGAAGAAGTCGCAGTTGAGGGCAATCCGGTTGGCGCGAAGCGCCGCGCGCGGGACCTCGATCATCGTCCCGATCTTGTAGGGGATGTCCATCCCCTTCTCCGCGATGACGCGCTTGGCCGCCGCCTCGACGACGACGCGCAGGCGCTCGAACTCGCCCCGCGCGCCGACGAGCGGGATCATGACCTCCGGCTGCGCCTTGGCGCCTTCCGAGATGACCTGGGCCGCGGCCTCGAAGATCGCGCGGACCTGCATCTCGTAGATCTCGGGGTTGGTGATGCCGAGCCGGCAGCCGCGGTGGCCGAGCATCGGGTTGGCTTCCTTCAGGGCATGCGTTCGGTCCCGCACCTTCTCGATGGAGACGTTCAGCTCCGCGGCGGTGCGCTGGATCGTGTCCTCGTCGTGGGGCAGGAACTCGTGGAGCGGCGGGTCGAGGAGGCGGATCGTCACCGGTCGTCCGCCCATCTCGCGGAAGATCCCCGCGAAGTCCTCGCGCTGCATCGGCAGGATCTTCGCGAGGGCCTTCCGGCGCTCCTCGGCCGTCTCGGCGAGGATCATCTCGCGCACCGCCACGATGCGCTTCTCCTCGAAGAACATGTGCTCGGTACGGCAGAGCCCGATCCCCTCCGCGCCGAAGAGCCGCGCGATCCGGGCGTCCTTCGGCGTGTCGGCGTTGGCGCGCACGCCGAGGCGCCGGCGCTCGTCGGCCCACTTGAGGATCCGCGTGAAGGCGCGCGTCACGGCCGAGTCCTCGGGCTTCATGGTGCCCTCGATCAGGACCTGGAGGACTTCGGAGGGCCGCGTCGGAAGCTTGCCCATGATGACTTCGCCGGCCGTTCCGTCGATCGAGATCCAGTCGCCCTCCTTGACTCTTCAGGCTGCCCGAGCGGACCTCTCCGTGGGATGGTCGACCGTGATGTCTCCGGCGCCGACGATGCACGTTTTGCCCATGCCGCGCGCGACGACCGCCGCGTGCGACGTCATTCCTCCGCGCGTCGTGAGGACTCCGACCGCCGCGTTCATCCCGGCGATGTCCTCGGGAGAGGTTTCCTCGCGCACGAGAATGACGGTCTCGCCCTTCGCGGCCATCGCCACGGCCGTCGGCGCCGTGAGCGCGACGCGGCCGCAGGCGGCCCCCGGTCCGGCGGGCAACCCGTGGCCGAGCAGCCGGCCCTCCTTGACCGCCGCCGCCTTCTCCTTCGTCGGGAAGATCGGGGCGAGAAGCTGCACGAGCTGCTCCGGCTCGACTCGCGCGACGGCCTCGTCGGCGTTGATGAGACCCTCGTCGACCATGTCGGTCGCGACGCGGACCGCGGCGAAGCCCGTCCGTTTGCCATTGCGCGTCTGGAGGAGGAAGAGCTTCCCCTCCTCGATCGTGAACTCGAGGTCCTGCATGTCGCGGAAGCGCTTCTCGAGGGCCTCGCGCACGCGCTGGAGCTCGTCGTAGGCTTTCGGCATCGTCTCCTGGAGCGACTGGCCGGAGCCGTTCGCGTTGAGCGGCCGCGGCGTGCGAATGCCGGCGACGACGTCTTCGCCCTGGGCGTTGGGCAGGAACTCGCCGTAAAACTTCTTCTCTCCCGTGGCCGGGTCGCGCGTGAACGCGACGCCGGTCGCCGACGTCTCGCCGCGGTTGCCGAAGACCATGGCCTGGACGTTGACGGCCGTGCCCCAGTCGTCGGGAATGTGGTGGAGCTTGCGGTACGTCTTGGCGCGCTCGTTGTCCCAGGACCGGAAGACCGCGCCGATCGCCCCCCAGAGCTGCTCGCGCGGGTCGTCCGGGAACTCGTGTCCGGTCCGCTGCCGGACGATCTGCTCGCTTCGCCGGACGATCTCCGCGAGGTCGGCCGCCGAGAGGTCCGTGTCGGAGACGATGCCGCGCGCGGCTTTGACGTCCTTCATGCCCTTCTCGAACTCGTGGCGGGCCACGCGCAGGACGACGTCGCCGTACATCTCGAGGAACCGGCGCCGGCAGTCGAACGCGAACCGGTCGCCCGAGACCCGGGCGAGGCCCGGGACCGTGCGCGAGGTGAGGCCGAGGTTGAGGATCGTGTCCATCATGCCGGGCATCGAGGAGCGCGCGCCCGACCGGACCGAGACGAGCAGCGGGTTCTCCGGGTCGCCGAACCGCCGGTCCGTGTCGTGCTCGAGCTTGACGAGCGCCGACTCGACCTCGCCGCGGATCGCGTCGAGCGAGGCGCCGCGCGAAAAGTCGGCGCAGACCGAGGTTTCGATCGTGAACCCGGGCGGGACCGGGATTCCGAGGGCGGTCATCTCCGCCAGGCCCGCGCCCTTGCCCCCGAGGGTCTCCTTGCCGAGGCCGGCCCCCTCGGCCACACCGTTGCCGAACGAGAAGACGCGTTTCATTTTTCCACCACGATTTCGGAAAAGTCCGCCAGCCGCGAGAATTCTTGCTGAATCGAGGAGAGGAGCGCCAGCCGGTTCCGGCGGAGATCCTCTTCCGGGGCATTGACGAGGACGTCGACGAAGAAGCGGTCGAGCGACGGGGCGATCGAGGCGATCGTCTCCATGGCCTCCCGGTAGTGTCGGTCGGTCGCGAAGCCGTCGATTGCCTGCCGGGCCTGCAGGAAGTCCGAGGCGAGGGCGCGCTCGGCCGGCTCCCGGTAGAGCTCGGGCGCCGGCGCGCCGGGCGCGGCGTCGCCGACGATGTTTCGGATCCGCTTGGCGGCGAGGACCAGCGACCGGAAATCCATGTGGCGGCGGGCATCCGAGAGCGCCCGCGCGCGGTCGGCGACGTCGGCAAAGTCCCAGATGCCGACGTTCAGCACGGCCGAGATCTCGTCGTAGGTCGAGCCGCGGCGCTCGAGGACGCTGCGGAGCCGGTCGGCGAAGAAGCGCGCGAGCTCCTCGACGACCGCTTCGGGCTCGAGACCGCCGGCCTGCGGCGGATAGAGCGACAGCGCCTTCCGCACGACCGGACGCCAGTCGGTTCGCCAGTTGCGGCCGATCGCGATCGAGACGATGCCGAGCGCGGCGCGCCGCAGGCCGTACGGGTCCTTCGACCCCGTCGGGACGAGACCCACGCGGAAGAGGCCGCAGAGCGAGTCGAACCGGTCGGCGAGCGAGAGAATCGCGCCCGAGGCCTCCCGCGGCGGATCGTCCGAGCCGGAGGCCGGACGGTACTGGTCGTAGATCGCCTTCCACACCGAGTCGGGTCGCCGCTCCCGGCGCGCGTAGAGCCCGCCGATGATTCCCTGGAGGTCGGTGAATTCCTTGACGACGAGGCTCGTCAGGTCCGTCTTCGACAGCAGCGCCGCCGTGCGAACCGCTTCGACGAGCTCCGCGCGGCCGACCTGCACCGCGATCGTCTCGGCGAGGTCCTGGAGGCGCGCGGTCTTCTGCCGGTAGTCGCCGAGCTTCTCCTGGAAGGTCAGCCGGGACAGCTTCGGGAGCTGCGCCTCGAGCGATTCCTTCGCGTCTTCCTCGTAGAAGAAGCGGGCGTCCGCGAGACGGGCGTTCAGGACCCACTCGCAGCCCTTGGCGATGAAGCCCTTCCGGTCGGCGTCGTTGTCCATCACGGCCACGAAGTGCGGCAGCAGGCCTCCGGGCCCCCGCACCGGCAGGAACTTCTGGTGCGTCCGCATGACGGTGACGGTGATCTCCTCGGGCAGCTCGAGAAACTCGGGGGCGAAGGCGCCGCGCACGAGGCCGGGCCATTCGACGAGGTCGGCCAGCGTGTTGGCGAGGTCCGCGTGCGCCTCGATCTGCCCGCCGACCGAGACCGCGAGGGCGCGGGCCTTCTCGAGGATCGCGATCCGGCGAACCTCGGGGTCGGGCTCGACGAAACTCCGGCGGAGCTTGGCGAGATAGTCGTCCGGCCCGGTCACGACGATCTCCCCGTCCGCAAGGACGCGGTGACCCGTCGTCCGGTCGCCCGCCGGAACGCCGTAGAGCTCGAGAGGAACGATCCGGCCGCCGAGGAGGGCCACGACGCCGCGCACGGGCCGCACGAACGAACGGTCGCCCGCGCCCCAGCGCATCGTCTTCGGAAACGACAGGCCGCCGACGACCCGCGGGAGCACCTCGGCGAGGACCTCGGCCGCGGCGCGGCCCGGTATGGTCTTGCGCGCGGCGACCGTACGACCCCGGGGCGAGTCGACCACGACGAGCTCGCCGACGTCGACCTTCTGCGCCTTCGCGAAGCCCTGCGCGGCGCGCGTGGGCTTTCCATCCTCGTCGAAGGCGTTCGACGCGGGCGGCCCGAGGACCTCGGCGAACCGGTCCTCCTGGCGCTCGGGCAGTCCCCGCAGGACGAGGACGAGGCGGCGAAGCGTCGCGTACGACTCGATCGACGCCGGCGCGAGCCCTTCGCCCGCGAGAGCGTCGGCGGACGCGCGGCCGAGCTCCAGGCGGGCCGGCAGCAGCGCCGGCGCCGGGATCTCCTCCGTCCGGATCTCGAGTATGAAGTCTTGGGCGTTCACTTCTGCTGATTGCCGTTGCGAGGGCGCCGCCGGATCCACCGTTGACAGCTGCGAGAAAGACTCTCCGCTTTCGTCGGGCGCGTCGAGCGCCCGCTCAGACAGCCGCGGGCTCCGGCTGCGCGGCCGGCGTCCGCTCCCCTTCCTTGCCCGAAACGTAGGCCCGCGCGCACGCGCAGGCCAGATCGCGAATCCGCCGGATGATCCCGACGCGGTCGGTCGCCGAGACCGCGCCGCGGGCGTCCAGCACGTTGAACTGATGGGAGCAGACGAGGGTCGCCTCGTAGGCGGGGATGACGAGCCCCGCGTCGAGGCAGCGGCGCGCTTCCCGCTCGTGGCGGTCGAGCATGAGCTGGGCGAGCTCGGCGTCGGCGACCTCGAAGTCGTACTTCGAGAGCTCGACCTCGTCGCGGCGCCGGACCTGGCCGTACGAGAGCGTCTCGTTCCACATCACGTCGTAGACGGAATCGAGCTTGTTCAGGAACATGGCGATCCGCTCGAGGCCGTACGTGATCTCGGCCGTGACGGGAGAAAGGTCGATGCCGCCGGCCTGTTGGAAGTAGGTGAACTGGGTGATCTCCATGCCGTCCATGACGACCTGCCAGCCGACGCCCCAGGCGCCGAGTGTCGGCGACTCCCAGTTGTCTTCCTCGAACCGCACGTCGTGCTCGGCGAGGACCACGCCCAGGCGCTCGAGGCTCCGAAGGTAGGTCCGCTGGATGTCCTCCGGCGAGGGCTTGACGACGACCTGGAACTGCAGGTGCTTGCCGAGACGGAACGGGTTCTCTCCGTATCGTCCGTCGGCCGGCCGCCGCGAGGGCTGGACGTACGCGCACTTCCAGGGCTCGGCGGTCAGCACCTTGAGGAAGGTCGCCGGATGCATCGTCCCGGCGCCGACCGGAAGGTCGTAGGGCTGCTCGATCAGGCACCCCTCGCCTTCCCAGAAGGCGGTCAGCTCCGCGATGAGACGCTGCAACGTGAACACTGCTTAAAGCTTACCGCATGCCACCGGGTGGATTCGCCCCTCGACGGCTCGTCCCCGACATATCTCGACCGAGCTCATGAACCCCCGTGACCCGTCAGCGCAGGACGTCTTCCAGCACCCGCTGGGACTTCAGCTCATGTCCCAGGAAATGCCGGCGGGCGCGGCGGGCGATCATGGCAATTTCGGGCAAGCCCTTCGGACGGGCGGCGGGATCGAGCGGGCCGCCGAGAAAGAGCCGCAGCGTCGCGTGCGCGTCGGCGGAGATGCGCATCGCCTCGGACTTCCGGCATTCGGCTCCGATGAAGCCCGGCCGGGATTCGTCGAAGATCAGGGGACCCGTCTCCTCCAACGGCCGCCCGCAGCCCGCGCACTCGCGAGGAGTCGGGAAAAGGCCCGAGAGCTTGAGGATCCAGACGTCGAAGTAGGCGGCGACGAGCGGCGCGGGCCCGCCCGCGAAGAGGGCATCCATTACGTGCCGCGCCAGACGGTAGAAGGGCTCGGCCGGATCGGACTCCGAGACGAAGGTCTCGAGGCTTTCGGCGAGCGTCGAGAGAAGCAGCGCCCGGTCGAGCTCCTTCGACAGCGCGAAGGACGGGCGGATCGGGTCGACGGCGTTCAGGGACACGAGCTCGCGCCCCTCCTTCTCGAAGTAGACGACGCGCGCCTCCGTCATGGGCTCGAGCGCGCCGGAGAAAACGCTCCTCGCGCGCCGCGCGCCCCGCGCCACGCCGCGCTTCTTGCCGGCGTCGCGGGTCAGGAACGAGACGATGCGGTCGGTCTCGCGCAGGGAGTAGGTCGCGAGAATGAAGGACTCGGAGGTCTGCAGCTTCACGGCAAGCGATTATGATCAGGACACGCGGCAAGCGTTGCCTAATAAAATTAGCATTTCAGGCAAGATAACCTAATTTTTTATGCCAAGACGAGCGAGCGTGCAAACTGGATTCCGGCGTCGTTACGCTGGGCTGGGTCTCGTTTCTCTCCGACGTCGCCTCGGACATGATCTTTCCGCTCCTGCCCGACTTCCTGACCCGCACGCTCAAGGCCGGTCCGGCGGCGATCGGCGTGATCGAGGGAGTCGCGGAAGCCACCTCGTCGTTCATGAAGATGGTCTCGGGCAGCCTGTCCGACCGCGTCCGCCGCCGCAAGCCCTTGATCGTCGCCGGTTACTCGATCGCCGCGCTCGTCCGGCCGCTCATCGGCCTGGCGGCGAGCTGGACCCAGGTGCTCGTCATCCGGTTCGCGGACCGGATCGGCAAGGGCATCCGCACTTCGCCCCGCGACGCGCTGCTCGCGGACCTCGTGCCGCCCGAAAAGCGCGGCCGCGCCTTCGGCCTGCAGCGCGCGATGGACAACGCGGGCGCCGTCGTCGGGCCGCTGCTCGCCGCGGCCTTGCTCAAGTTCGTGTTCGAGGACGAGCGCTCGATCTTTCTTCTGGCGGCGATCCCGGGACTCGCGACCGTCGCCCTGCTCGTTTTCGCCGTGAAAGAATCCCCGAAGGCCCGGCGGGATCCCGCCGCGCCCCGGACGCCCCCGGGACCGCTGCCGCGACGTCTCAAGGCCGCGATCGGGATCTTCGTCGTCTTCACGCTCGCGAGCTCCACCGACGCCTTCCTCATCCTCCGCGCGAGCAACGCGGGCGTCGCGCTCTGGCAGCTCCCGCTGCTCTGGGCGTTCTTCAACGGCGTCAAGGCCGCCGCCGGCGTTCCGGGAGGCGCGCTCGCCGATCGCCTGGGGCGAGTGCCGGCGATCGTCGCGGGCTGGACGGTGTACGCCGTTTCCTACGTGGGCTTCGCCTTCGTCTCCAGCCCCGGACCGATCTGGGCGTGGTTCGGCTTCTACGCCCTCTTCTATGCGATGACCGAGGGGGCGGAACGGGCGCTCGTGGCGGATCTCGCGCCGGCGCGCCTGCGGGGCAGGGCCTTCGGCGCCTTCCATGCGTCGGTCGGCTTCGCTTCGCTGCCCGCCTCGATCCTTTTCGGCCTGTGGTGGAAGGCCTTCGGGCCCCGCGGCGCCTTCCTCATCGGGGCCGGCATCGCCGTCGCGGCCACCGCCGCGCTTCTCGTCTTCCGGTCGCGCTCGGGGCCCCTGCGCGTCGAGGAGCGCGAAACCGCTTCGGCGTAGCCCGGACAGCCCCTCCGGCCCGGGCGACGACCTGATAGCATTTCCGGCGGGGGTGACGGCAATGGGCCCGGTCTGGCGCCTCATCAAGGGACAGAAGGACATGTGCCACCGGTGCGGCCGGGAGATCGTCGACTTCCCCGCCGTCGGGCGCGTGATCGACTTCCAGTTTCGACCCGAAGAGAAATACTGCTGGGACTGCTACCGGTACCTGACCCCTTTCGTCGACGACATCGCCCCGGTCTCCCAGGACCCGTTCCAGCCGGTGACCAAACCGGCGATTCCGTGACGGACCTCCTCTCCTCCTTTCGCCGGTCCGAGCTTCTCCCCCTGGCCGAGAAGACCCTCGCCGGGGAACGGCTGTCCTTCGAGGACGGAGTTCGGCTCTTCGAGACCCGCGACTTTCTCGGACTCGGCCGCCTCGCCAACCACGTCCGGGAGGCGCGCCATGGGAACCTCGCGTTCTACAACGTCAACCGGTACCTGAACCCGACGAACCTCTGCTGGGTCGACTGCGCCCTCTGCGCCTGGGCGAAGAAGGTCAACGAGCCGGGCGGCTACGAGATGGCGATCGACGAGTGCGTGGCCGAGGCCGGCCGAGGCTACAGCGAGGCCGTGACCGAGTTTCACATCGTCGGCGGCCTCCACCCGACGTGGCCCTTCGAGTACTACACGGGCCTTCTTCGCGCGCTCAAGGAGCGTTTCCCGGCCGTTCACCTGAAGGCCTGGACGATGGTCGAGATCGACTGGATCGCGAAGGTCGGCGCGCGCGAGCTCCCGGACGCGATCCGGGAGCTGAAGTCGGCCGGGATGGATTCCTGCCCGGGCGGCGGCGCCGAGATCTTCGCCCGGCGCGTCCGCGACATCATCTGCACCAACAAGATCTCGGGCGAGCGCTGGCTCGAGGTGGCGCGGGAGTGCCACCGGCAGGGCGTCCGGACCAACGCCACGATGCTCTACGGCCACGTCGAGACCGTCGAGGAGCGCGTCGACCATCTGCTGCGCCTGCGCTCGCTGCAGGACGAGACGGGCGGGATCCCGGGGCTCATCCCGCTGGCCTTCCATCCGGAGAACACGCCGCTGTCCCACCTGCCCTCCTCGACCGGACAGCTCGACCTGCGGGTGATCGCGGCCTCGCGGCTCCTGCTCGACAACGTCCCGCACATCAAGGCCTACTGGATCCAGATCGGCACCAGGCTCGCGCAGGTCGCCCTCTTTTTCGGCGCGGACGATCTCGTCGGGACCGTGGTCGACGAGATCATCACGCACGCCGCGGGGGCCACCACGGCCTCGGGCATGACGCGCTTCGACTTCGAGCGCATCATCCGCGAGTCGGGCCGCGAGCCCTACGAGCGCGATTCCGAGTACCGGCGCATCGAGCGGCGCGGACCGCGCGCCGAGCCGGTCCCGGCCCTGGCGTGATTCCCGGCCGCCGGGCGCGCGCCGCCGGCGGAGCTCTCGCGGCCTCGCTCGCCGTGGCCTGCGCCGGCGGCGGATACGCCGGCAAGCCCTCGATCGCCGTGGCCGGCGGCGATCCGATCGTCCAGATCGAGAAGGCCGGCCGGCCCGAAAGCCTCGTCGCTCCCCGGCTCGTGCCGCTCAGTCAGCACACGGACCCGCCGTTTCGTCGCGAGAAGGTCGTCGGCGTCAGCCTCGGTGAGCCCGCCCGGATGTACCCGCTCGGCCTCCTCGATGACTACGCGGCCGTCAACGACGAGGCCGGCGGCGTACCCTTCGTCGTCGTCCGCGACCCGATGACGGACCTCTCGGCCGTCCTCGACCGGCGCGCGGGCGGCCGCACACTGACGCTCGAGGGCTCGGGTGCGGTCTGGCGCGGCGTGCGCGTGCTGCGCGACCGCGAGACCGGGACCTACTGGACGCCGGTGACCGGCCGCGCGCTTTCGGGGCCGCTCGCGGGAGAGACGCTCGCTCTGATTCCGTCGGCGGTCACGACGGCCGAAGCGTGGCGGGAGCTCTATCCCTCGACGCTGTGCCTCGAGACCGGAAAGCTGACCGCCGTATCGCTCCGCCTGAGGCTCTACGCGTCCTCGAGCGAGGAAGGCGTCTCCGGCCGGAAGACCGCGGACCGGCGGTTTCCCCCGAAGGAGACGGTGTCCTTCGTCGCTTCGGGAAACGACGCCCTCGCCTTCTCCGCCGGCGACGTCCGCGAGAAGAAGAGCGTCGCGTCGACTCTCGACGGGCGGGCCGTGACGATCGAATGGGACGGGGCGGTGCGGGCCCCGCGGGCATGGCTCCAGGTCGTGGCGGCCCGGCAGGAGCTTCCGGTCCTTCCCCTCTACTGGTTCGCGGTCCTGGAGCAATTCCCGGGCGTCCGGACGCTCGGCCCCTAGGAGCTAGAGACCGGGCGAGTCGTGCGAGCCGGACGGCTCGGGTTCCGGAACGATCTCCTCCTCCGTGCCGACGGAGAACTTCTTGTAGTCGGAGTACTTCGAGAAGATGTCGACCCGGGCGCTGAAGATGAGAAGCGCCTTCGCCGCCCCGGTGAAGCGCGCCTCGGAGGGCAGCCAGATCTCGCCGTTGACCTTCCGGCGGACGAAGTAGGCGCTCGCGCCTTTCTGGAGGCGCGCAAGCTTCGCTGGCCCCACGCCGAGGTTGTCGATCAGGCGCGCTTCGAGGCGGACCAGCTGCCGGTCCACCTCGTCGATCCAGGCCCGTCCGGCGAGCTTTTGAATGACCTTGCCGCCGTCGGTCACCGGCTTGTAGCCGGGCTTCGGGGCGAACTCGAGGACGATCGTGGCCCGGCCGTCGACGTCCTCGCGCCCAACGATCCGAATGTCGTCCATGAGGAAGACCTCGTCGACGACGGCCTGCTCCTGGCGGCGGTTCGCCTCTTCCTTCGCGAGACGCCTCTGCCTCGCGGCCTCGTCCTCCTCGGCGCGCCGACGCTCGCGCCTCTGGGTCTTCTCCTCCTGCTTGCGGTCCTGGTCGGCGAGCTCCTCTTCCGAGAGCTTCCGGCCGTCGCGGGCGACGAGCCGGCGATACAGCCGCCCCGGCTCGACCGAGGGATAGACCTCGTAGGTCTCGACCTTCGTCTTCTTGACCGCTCCCCGGGAGTCGAGCTTGTTTTCCGTGAAAACCTCGCTGAAGGTGTACTGCTCGAGGAGAGCGTTGTCGCTGCGGAGGTTCTGGCGGACTTCGTCCAGAAACGCGCGGGTATCCGGGAGCCCCGGCGGAGGGGACGCTTCCTGGGCCCGGGCCGCGGGGACCAGAACGAACGGCGCAAAGAAAGCGCACAGGGCCGAAAAGGCGAGGACGGGTGCCTTCCTCATGAATTTCAGGAACAGGCGGCCGACGGCGGCGAATTCCCTCCAGCACCCTTCTTGCGCGTCTGATCCGGACGCATCAGAGGACAGTCGAGGCCCTGCATATAATCGCGAGCGGATGGTTGAGCCGCTAGGGTTCATGGGGTCGTCCATCGGCCGGAAGGTCGTCATGGCCGTGACCGGCGTGATCCTCGTCGGCTTCGTCATGGTCCACATGCTCGGCAACCTCCAGGTCTACCTGGGGCCCGGGCCGATGAACGCCTACGGAGAGCTCCTCCGGCATCTCCTCCACGGGGCCGGGATCTGGATCTCCCGGGCCGTGCTGCTCGCTGGCCGTCATCCTCCACATCTGGTCGGCGACGTCCCTGACGCTCACGAGCCGCCGGGCCCGGCCCGTCGCCTACCGCGAGCAGAAGTGGAAGGAGTCGACCTACGCGTCCCGGACGATGCGCTGGAGCGGGGTCATCCTGTTCTTCTTCATCGTGTACCACCTGATGCACTTCACGATCGGCAACGCCCACCCGAGCTTCATCGAGGGCGACGTCTACCACAACTTCGTCGCCGGGTTCCGGAGCGTCCCGGTCTCGATCGTCTACATCGTCGCGATGGTGCTCCTCGGGCTCCACCTCCGCCACGGCGTGTGGAGCATGTTCCAGACGCTCGGCGTCTCGCATCCCCGCGCGATCGCGGCGGCGAAGACGGGCGCCTGGATCTACGCCGCCATCGTGGTGCTCGGCAACATTTCGTTCCCCCTGGCCGTCCTGGCGGGAATCATCCGGTGACCGGAGGAGCACCCAAGCCGTGAAGCTCGACGCCAACGTCCCCTCCGGTCCCCTCGACAAGCAGTGGGACAAGCACCGTTTCGAGATGAAGCTCGTCAACCCGGCCAACAAGCGCAAGTACACGGTCATCATGGTCGGGTCGGGCCTGGCGGGCGCGGGCGGCGCGGCCTCCATGGCCGAGCTCGGCTACAACGTCAAGTGCTTCTGCTACCAGGACTCGCCCCGGCGCGCGCACTCGATCGCCGCGCAGGGCGGCATCAACGCCGCGAAGAACTACCACAACGACGGCGACAGCATTCAGCGCCTGTTCTACGACACCATCAAGGGGGGAGATTTCCGGTCGCGCGAGGCGAACGTCTACCGGCTGGCGCAGATCTCGGTTTCGATCATCGACCAGTGCGTCGCGCTCGGCGTGCCCTTCGCGCGCGAGTACGGCGGCCTCCTCGACAACCGCTCCTTCGGCGGCGCGCAGGTCTCGCGGACCTTCTATGCCCGCGGCCAGACGGGACAGCAGCTCCTGCTGGGCGCCTACCAGGCGCTCGAGCGCCAGGTCGGCCTGGGCTCGGTCGAGATGTACCCGCGCCACGAGATGCTCGAGCTCGTGGTCGTCGACGGCCGCGCGCGCGGCGTCGTCGTGCGCGACATGGTCACCGGCGAGATCCAGACCCACATGGCCGACGCCGTGTGCCTGGCGACCGGCGGCTACGGCAACGTCTTCTACCTCGCGACCTACGCCAAGGGTTGCAACACGACGGCCATCTGGCGTGCGTACAAGAAGGGCGCGGCCTTCGCCAACCCCTGCTTCACCCAGATCCACCCGACCTGCATCCCGGTCACCGGCGAGTACCAGTCGAAGCTGACGCTCATGTCCGAGTCGCTCCGCAACGACGGGCGGATCTGGGTGCCCAGGGCCAAGGGCGACAAGCGTCCGCCGGGCCAGATCCCGGAAGAGGAGCGCGACTACTACCTCGAGCGCATGTACCCGAGCTTCGGGAACCTCGCGCCACGGGACATCTCCTCGCGGGCCGCCAAGAAGGTCTGCGACGAGGGCCGCGGCGTCGGGTCCACGGGATTCGGGGTCTACCTGGATTTCAAGGACGCGATCGCCCGCCTCGGGAAGCCGAAGATCGAGGAGAAGTACGGCAACCTCTTCGAGATGTACGAGCGCATCACCGACGAGAACCCGTACGAGGTGCCGATGCGGATCTACCCCGCCAGCCACTACACGATGGGCGGGCTGTGGGTGGACTACAACCTCATGAGCACGATCCCCGGGCTCTTCGTCCTCGGCGAGGCCAACTTCTCGGACCACGGGGCCAATCGCCTCGGCGCGTCGGCGCTGATGCAGGGCCTCGCCGACGGGTACTTCGTCATCCCCTACACGATCGGCAACTACCTCGCCCGCCAGAAATTCGAGAAGATCCCCGAGACCCACCCCGAGATCGCGGCGGCGGAGGCCGCCGTCGCCTCGCGCACGAAGCGCCTCCTCGCGGTGAAGGGAAAGCGGACCGTGACGTCCTTCCACCGCGAGCTCGGCAAAATCATGTGGGATCACTGCGGCATGGCGCGCGACAAGAAAGGCCTCGAGCACGGCCTCGGCAAGATCCCCGCTCTGCGCGAGGAGTTCTGGAAGAACGTGACCGTTCCGGGCTCCGGCCAGGAGCTCAACCAGACGCTCGAGGCCGCGGGCCGTGTCGCCGACTTCCTCGAGCTCGGCGAGCTCATGTGCCTCGATGCGCTCGAGCGGGACGAGTCCTGCGGCAGCCACTTCCGTCTCGAGCACCAGATGCCGGACGGCGAGGCGAAGCGGAACGACAAGGACTTCTGCCACGTGGCTGCGTGGGAGTACACGGGCGACGGGAAAAAGCCCAACCGGCACACGGAGCCCCTGACCTACGAGAACGTCGAGCTCGCGGTGCGGAGCTACAAGTAGCGGAGCGAGGAGGAGCCCGGAGCTGAAAATGAAGATCACGCTGAAGGTCTGGCGGCAGAAGGACGCGAAGGCCCCGGGCGGCTTCGTCACCTACGAGGCGACGGACGTCAACGAGGAGATGTCGTTTCTCGAGATGCTCGACGTCGTCAACGAGGGCCTCATCGGGAAAGGCGAGGACCCGATCGCGTTCGATCACGACTGCCGGGAGGGCATCTGCGGCACGTGCGGCGTCGTGATCAACGGCCGGGCGCACGGACCCAAGACCCGGACGACCGCCTGCCAGCTCCACATGCGGAGCTTCTCCGACGGCGACGTGCTGACCATCGAGCCCTGGCGCGCCGGGGCTTTCCCGGTCATCAAGGACCTCGTCGTCGACCGGGGCGCGTTCGACCGGATCATCGCGGCCGGCGGCTTCATCTCGGCCGCGATCGGCGGCGCCCCCGACGGCAACGCCATCCCGATCCGCAAGGAGAACGCGGACCTCGCGATGGACGCCGCGGCCTGCATCGGCTGCGGCGCGTGTGTCGCGGCCTGCCCCAACGCCTCGGCCATGCTCTTCGTCTCCGCCAAGATCTCGCAGCTCGCCCTGCTGCCGCAGGGCCAGCCCGAGCGCGCGGACCGCGCGCGCAACATGGTCGCGCAGATGGACGCGGAGCGTTTCGGCACCTGCACGAACCACGGCGAATGCGAGGCGGCCTGCCCCAAGGGCATCCGCATGCAGTTCATCGCCATGATGAACGCGGACTTCGTGAAGGCGAAGCTGACGGAGGGGCGGCGCCCGACCGGCCTCTCCGAGGGCGGCTCGGGGTAGAGCGTGGCCGACCCGAAGAAGACCCGCACCGAGTCCGACACGATGGGGCCGGTCGAGGTCGCCGCCGACCGCTACTGGGGCGCGCAGACCGAGCGGTCCCTCCACCACTTCCGGATCGGCCCCGAGCGGTTCCCGCGGGAGCTGATCCGGGCGCTCGGCATCCTCAAGAAGGCGGCGGCCGTGGTCAACCGGGACCGCGGCGCACTCGCCCCGGAGAAGGCCGACGCGATCATCCGGGCGGCGGACGAGGTCATCGAGGGCAAGCTCGACGGCCACTTCCCCCTCTCGGTCTGGCAGACCGGCAGCGGCACGCAGACCAATATGAACGCCAACGAGGTCATCTCCAACCGCGCGATCGAGCTCCTCGGCGGCGTCCTCGGCTCGAAGAAGCCGGTCCACCCCAACGACGACGTCAACAAGAGCCAGTCCTCCAACGACACCTTCCCGACCGCGATGCACATCGCGGCGGTCGAGCAGACCCGCTTCCGGCTCATCCCGGCCGTGCGCAAGCTCCGCGATACGCTCGACCGGAAGGCGAAGGAGTTCGCCGGCATCGTCAAGATCGGCCGGACGCACCTCCAGGACGCCGTCCCGATGACGCTCGGCCAGGAGATCTCGGGCTGGGTCTCGCAGCTCGATCACTCGATCGTCCACCTCGAGGATTCCCTGCCGCACCTCCAGGAGCTCGCTCTCGGCGGGACCGCGGTCGGAACGGGCCTGAACGCCCCGGCCGACTTCGGCCACAAGGCCGCCGCCGAGATCGCGAAGCTGACCGGGATCCCCTTCGTCACGGCGCCCAACAAGTTCGAGGCGCTGGCGGCGCACGACGCGCTCGTCGCCGGACACGGGGCCGTTCGCACCCTCGCGGCGGCGCTCATGAAGATCGCCAACGACGTCCGCTGGCTCGCCTCCGGCCCCCGCTCGGGACTGGCCGAGATTCGGATTCCCGAGAACGAGCCGGGCTCCTCGATCATGCCCGGCAAGGTCAACCCGACGCAGTCCGAGGCGCTGACGATGGTCTGCGCCCAGGTCTTCGGCAACGACGTCGCGGTCACGGTCGGCGGCGCCTCGGGCAACTTCGAATTGAACGTCTACAAGCCGCTCATCATCTCCAACTATCTGCGCTCGGTGCACCTGCTCGCCGACGCGTGCGAGTCCTTCGAGGAGCACTGCGCCCGCGGCATCGAGCCCGACCACGCGAAGATCAAGGAGCACGTCGGCCGCTCGCTGATGCTCGTCACGGCGCTCGCGCCCCGGATCGGCTACGACAAGGCCGCCGCGATCGCCAAGAAGGCGCACAAGGAGGGGACGACCCTCCGCGAGGCGGCGCTCACCCTGGGTTACCTTTCGGCCGAGGACTTCGACCGCGACGTCCGGCCCGAGAAGATGGTCGGACCCGGGGACTGAGCGTGCCCGAGCACTCCCCCGTTTTCACCTCGCTCCACGTCGACTTTCTCCTCCTCGCCTCGGGGCGGCTCGCGTTCGCCTCCGTGCTCGGGGCCGTGCTCGGGTTCCAGCGCGAGCGCGTGCACAGTGCGGCCGGCCTGCGGACGCACATCCTCGTCGCCGCCGGATCGGCGCTCATCGTGCTCTCCGGCATCCAGTCGGGCTTCAACACGGGAGATTCGAGCCGCATCATCCAGGGCATCGTGGCCGGAATCGGTTTCCTCGGCGCCGGAACGATCCTGAAGATCGGCGACCGCGTCGAGGTGCACGGCCTGACGACCGCCGCCAGCATCTGGCTGACGGCCGGCGTCGGCATCGCGGCCGGCCTCGGCCATCTCTGGCTGCCGGTCGTCGCCGCGCTGATCGGCTGGCTGGTCCTCGGGCCTCTCGCCCGCCTGGAAAAGGCTCACCCGGGCGCTGGCCCCCCGCGCAGCTGAACCCGGTTCAGCGCAGCAGCGAGGCGAGCTTCGTCTCGGCTTCGGCGTGCAGGGTGGGCGGCGCGCCGTAGAAGGCGCCGGCGGAACGGCCCTCGACGTCGAAGACGAGGAGCGTCGGCACGGCGCTGACGTCGCCGAAGGCGCGGACGAGGTCGGGTTGACCGATCACCCAGGTCAGAGGCAGCCCGAGCTCGCCGACGAGCTTGCGGACCTTCGGCTCCTCGGACTCGATCGCGACGGCGGCGACCACGAGCTTCTCCCCGTACCGCCTCTTGAGCTCGCCGAGCCAGCCGAGCGTCCCGCGGCAGGGCGGGCACCAGGTCGCCCAGAACTCGACCAGCACGACGCGGCCCTTCAGGTCCTGGCGCGAGACCGCCTTTCCGTCGAGGTCGGTCAGGGTGACCGCGGGGAAGGCCGCGACCTCCGTGCCCTTCGACGGCGACGCCGCGGCCCGCGCGTCGGCCTTGCGCCCCTCGAGCAGGAGCTCGATCATCCGGGTGAGGTCGCCCTGGAACCGCTCGTGCGCGGCTGCGCTCTTCAGGGGAGCGTAACGCCCGCCCTCTTCCTTCTCCCCTTTCCCGTAGAAGCCGAAGTCGTTGGGGGTCGCGACGAGCACGTCGTCGACGAAGATCGCGGGATAACGCGTCACGCCGAAGCGCTTCGCGAGGGCCGAGTCGCCGTAGTTCTCCGAGACGAAGCGCGCTCTGCCTCCGAACTTCTGGACGACGCTCCGGGCCAGCAAACTTGCCGGATCGGAGAGGTTTCAGGTGTAGGGCCAGCGGACCAGCGTGACGGTGACGGTCGCGGCCGGCCGCGCCGGACGGGGCCGGGCCGGCTCCAGCGCCGCGAAGTACCGGGGAAGGACCTCGGCGACGACCGCCGAGGCCTGCGCCGGAGACGCTCCGGCCACCGGGGAGGCGGCATCGGCCTCGCCCGCCTCGAGAAATATCCGGCCGATGCTCTGGTCGACGCCCCCGGATTCGGAGAGGCGGGGCCGAAGCTCCGTCAGGCGCGCCTTCGCCTCGTCGGCCGTCAGCTCCGGGACCTTCCCCGTCAGGGGCGCGACCCTCAGCACCGCCTGGAGGTACCGCAGCAGCGCGCCGTAGGAGAGGCCGGCCGAATCGAGCTCGCGCGCCTCCTTGAGCGTGGAGCTCGCGGCGATGAACTCGCGGTGCCGGTCGATCGAGGCCGGCGGCTTGTAGGCCGACAGCAGCTCGCCCTCGAGCGCGTCGAGCTCGTCGCTGAGGCTGCGCACCGGGGGCGGCCGCAGGCTCGACGGCGTGGAGAGGGTCCGGCAGAACGAGGCGAGCTCGCGCTGCGCGCGGGCGACCCCGAGGTAATAGAAACCGACCTCGGGCATGGTGTTGCTCTCGAACTCGCGGCTCGCTTCGTAGAAGACGCGGACGGCCGGCACCGAGGCCTCGCCCACCGCGCGCACGGCCGCCGGCGTCACGCCCTGGAGCGACGTCGGCGACGGAGCGCCGAGGTCTTTCGCGAGCTCCTGTCCCGTCCGCTTCCACGCGGCTTCGAACGCGGCGTCGCTGTTGCGGTCGGCCGGCGGCAGCGAGCCCAGGTACTTCGAAGCTTCGAGGTCCGGCTGCACGCTCGCCAGGCGCTGCAACGCCAGGAGCCGGCGGCCGCCCTGCATGGCCTCCTCGACACGCCCCATCGCCGGCTCGGCGCCCTGCTTGATCTGGAGCCACATCTCGTCCTTCGAGGTGTTCGACTTCAGGTAGTCCGACCAGCTCGCGATCGCTGCGCCGAGCGGATCGGCCTGCGGCGGCGCCGCCGCGATCGAGGCGAGGGAGGCCGTGGCGACGGCCGCGGCGGCGAGGAGGACGAGACGGCGGGCCGGGCGCATCGCTCCCCGGAGCATGGCACGGGATGCCACGACGAATCGCCGGGCGAGCCGTGAGGATCTCATCGGGGAGTTCTTGGCGCGCCTAAGCAGGACCGCCGGGACGAACGGAAGCGGAAGCGGAGTCACGCGCTCACATACGACGGCGCGACGGAGAAGTTCGGCTCAGGCGCCGTGCGGCGCGCGAGGGTGACGCATCCGATGAAGGGCCACGAGCAGGAGCGCGAGCGCCGTCGCGCCCGTCACCCACGGCAGCCAGCGCTTCCCGGCCTCGACGTAGAGCCAGGTCAGCGCGGCGATGACGACGGCTTCGAGAACCAGGAACAAGGCTTCCATGTGCGGGAACCGCGGCTCGAATCTCCGGTGCAGGGCGGTCCCGGCGAAGACGACGATCCCCGCGCCGACGAAGAGCGCGACGAAGACCGCGTGCTCGGGCCAGTGGTCAGCTTTCGCGACGCCCTTGAGCACGAAAACCGCGCCGAGAAGGACATGACCGAGCGAGGTCATCCGCTCCTGTACTTTCGGGTTCACGTCAGCTTCCCCACTTCTTCCCGGCCTCGGCTGCCGCCTCCTGCATCGTCCGCGCATCCGCCGCCGGCAGGTCGAGCGGCGGCGCTCCCGGAAGAGCCAGCCTCGCCGGGAGCCCGACGGGCGAGAGCCCGTAGAAGAGGCGGAAGAACGACAGCGCGGCCAGGTACGTTCCCGCCGCGGTTGGATGCAGGCCGTCGGCCGAGTAGAGCGCAAGCTTCGGGTCCTTCTTCCATGCCAGACGCCATGCGTCTCCGGCCGGACACACCAGGCCGCCCACGGCCTTCGCCGCCCCGGCGTACGACTGCACGACGCCGTCGAAGTCCTGCGGCCGGCTCGTCGAGGGCCAGACCATGTAGAGAACCGGCCGTGCCCCGACGGCACGGATCTCCTTCGCGAAGCGTTCCGTGTAGGCCCGCAGGACCGAGATCCCGTCCGGCGACGCCGAGGGCCCCTGCTGCAGGACGACGTAATCCCAGCTTCCGACGGCAATCGCCTTCTGCGCGTCGCCCTGGTTCCACTGGTCCTCGAGGCTGAAGCCCGGGCCCGTCACGGCGCGCACGAACGGCCGCGACTTCCCGGCGGCCTCCGCGAGCGCCCGGAACACCGCCGGCAGGTCGTTGGTGTACGTCAGGCTGTTGCCGATGAAGAGAACGTGGAGCGGCGCCGCGACCTCTTCGTCAGCCGGCTGCTGGGCCAGGGCCGGCACGGCAAGGAGAAGGCCGACGACGAGCGCGAACCGAGGCCGTCTCACGCCGGAGGCTTGACCAGGACGGGAATGGCGACGTGCGACGGGTGCTCGGGCGAGCGGTAGACGCGGTGCGTCGCCGCGCGGAAGTCCGCCGCCTTCGCCTCGAAGATGTTCGGGACGAAGGTCTGGGGGTTGCGGTCGATGATCGGGAACCAGCTGCTCTGCACCTGCACCATGATGCGGTGACCCTTGCGGAACGCGTAGCTCTGCGTGTGCAGGCTGTAGGCGTACTCGAGCACGGCGCCGGGAGCGATCGGCTCGGGCTTCTCGAAGGACTTCCGATAGCGCCCGCGGAAGACCTCGTTGGAGACCATCAGCTCATAGCCCGCGAGGTCCCAGTTCTCCGGGTACCGCTCCGGGTAGACGTCGATGAGCTTGACGACCCAGTCGGCGTCGCTGCCCGGTGGTCGAGGCGAAGAGGTGCGCGGCGACCTCGCCCGCGATCGTCACGTCCTCGGTCAGCGGCTGCGACTCGTAGGTCAGGACGTCGGCCCGGTCGTCGACGAAGCGCTGGTCCTCGACGAGCCACGTCGGCCACTTCGAGCCTCCCGGAAAGTACGTCGTCTGGATCGGGCGCCGCCGGTACGGGACCGGGTGCGCCGGGTCGGAGACGTACGCGTCGGACGCCTCGCTCCGCGGACGCGCCCGGCGCCGGCGCGTCGAAGGAGAGCGAGCCGTCCGCGCCGAAGTAGAGGTTGCGGACCTCGGTCCGCTCAGCCGGCGGCCACGCCTCCCACCGCCGCCACCGGTTCGCTCCGGTCTCGAAGGTCAGGGCTTCGGGCAGGGCGACGGATCCGCGTCCTTGAGGTAATGCGCGAACCAGGGCGCCTGGATCTCTTCCCGGAAGTACTTCGCCGGTCGCGCTGTCGAACGGGATCGCGCCCAGGCGGTCGCCGTCGCCGTGCGTCCAGCCGCCGTGGTTCCACGGCCCGACGACGAGGCGGTTGAGGTCCTTCGGATCGTGCTTCTCGAGCGCCGCGTAGATCTGGAGCGGGCCGAAGAAGTCCTCCTGGTCCCACCAGCCGGCGACGTTCAGCGTCGGGACGGCGACCTCGCGCAGGTGCGGGATGACGGTCTGCCTCTTCCAGAACGCGTCGTAGTCGGGGTGGGCGACGAAGTCGTTCCAGGTCGGGATCTTTCCGTGGAAGAAGAGGGCGTTGACGTTCGACAGCGGGCCCAGCGCCAGGTACCACTCGTAGGTGTCGTAGCGGTCGAAGCCGAAGGGCTCCAGGTTCTTGCCGCTCTCGAGCCAGTAGGCGTACTCGAGCCCGTAGCTCAGCCGGAACGCGCCGTTGTGGTGGAAGTCGTCCCCGAGCCACATGTCCGAGGGCGAGGCCTGGGGAGAGATGGCCTTGAGGGCCGGGTGGGGCTCGAGCGCGCCCATGATCGTCGTCCAGCCGTCGTAGGAGACGCCGAGCATCCCGACGCGGCCGTTGTTGCCCGGAACGTTCTCGAGGAGCCATGCGATCGTGTCGTAGGTGTCGGTGCCTTCGTCCAGGCTCTTGGTGTCGCCGGGCGGGCGCGCCGGGCGCTGCATGACGAAGACGCCCTCCGAGCCGAACTTGCCGCGCAGGTCCTCGAAGACGAAGACGTAGCCGTCGTCGGCGAACGCCTTGAGCGATCCCTCGAGCCGCTTTCCGGACTCGGCAACGCCGTAGGGCGTGCGCTGGATCAGAATCGGGAGCGGCCCGCGGGCGCCCCGGGGCGCGAAGATCCTGGCGTGGAGCCGGACGCCGTCCCGCATCGGGATCATGACGTCCCGCTCGACGTACGGCTCCTCGACCGTTCCGGCGCGGGGGACGGCGGCGATCCCCCCGAGCGCAAGACACAGCGCGGCCGCGGCGGGGACGAGGCGGATCTTCATCCCGCGAGTTTACGTCTTCGGGTTGGCGGTCAGCGCGCAGGCGGCGATCCGCCACTTCCCGTCGGCTTCCCTTCGCCAGACGATCAGGAACTTCGACGTCGACGGCGGACCGGTCGCGTTCGGCAGGGTCACGGCGGTCGACCCGGTCTCCCAGGCGAGGTCTCCTCCGGGAGCGACCTGGATCGAGTCGGTCGTCGCGCGAAACGTGTCGAGTCGGGGCAGGCGCTCCGAGTACATCTTCTGGATCGCAGCCTTTCCCTTCAACGCCGCCTCGCCGTTGAAGTGGACGACGGCGTCCTCGGCCCAGAACGGCATCACGGCGAGAGCGTCCTTGCGCGCCTCCGCATCCGCGACGCCGCGGCTCGCCGCGCGGACCTCGGCCTCGGCGGCGGCCGTCGAGGCCCGCTGGCAGGCCACCGCCGTCACCAGGGCACCGAGCCACATCGCGATCCGCGAAAACTTCATCCCGCTCTCCCCGGCCAGTGAAACGGTCAATGCTTGAGGACGTCCTCGACCGCCCCGGTGTTCGCGTTGACGATGACCGAGAGGCCCCCGTCCTTGCCGTCGGCCTTACTGTAGTTGATGTACCAGGTCGCGTGCCGGTCGCTCGGCGCGGCCGCCGTGCCGAGCGAAACCGTGTAGCCCTCCTTGAGGAGGGCCTCGCCGTGCTTCTTCGCGAGCGCGTAGAGCGCCGCCCCGTCGCGGTAGAAATCGGGCTTCAGGTCCGGAAGTCGCCCGGCCGGACCGGGCTGGGCCCAGCAGGTCAGCGAACCCCGGAACGTGTTGATCGCGACGCTCGCGTTCGACTGAGCCGAGAAGAACATGAGGCTCCAGGCCGTCGAGGAGCCGTCGGGCTGGAGGGGGCCGAGGCTCGTGTTCGTGATGCGGGCCGGGACCGCGTCGGGCTTCCAGGCCTTCGCGTACTTGTCCGCCATCCCCCACATGTCGGAGAGCTTGACCGCCGGATTCTTCAACTGGACCGTCTTGCAGGCTTCCTGGGCTGCCGCCGCGCGCGAGAGGCCGAAAGCCGCGAGAATGACCCAGAGCGCCGTTCGTCTCTTCATCTTCTCCCCCCTTGCTCCATTTCGTCGTTCGGGACGTCCGCGGGCCATCCGCGGCCGGCCGCCATCGAAAGCGCTCGAGCGGGATCGCGCCCGACGCACCGAATCGGACGCCCTCCTTCTCGAGCAGGAACCGCTGGATTGCGTCCATCGGTCGGCCGTCCGAGCGCAGGCTGATCTTCCCGGCCGCGTTGACGACCCGGTGCCACGGCACGCGGCTGCCCTCGGCGAGGGCCGACAGGGCGTAGCCGACCATCCGCGCGTGGCCCGGCAGTCCCGCGGCAATCGCGATCTGTCCGTAGGTCGCGACGCGCCCGCGGGGGACTCGGGCCACCGCCGCGTAGATTCGGGCGTACGTCGCGCGCGGCGCGCCCGCGGTCTTCGAGATCGTCGTCTCCGGCAAGATTGCGCGGATGATACGCCTCAGCGGAGGAAGCCGCCGCGGTCTCAAAAGTGGGCCGGTGTCACCGCCTGGCGCGGCACCATCACGAGGCGCTCCTTGAAGCAGCGCCCGTGGCAGAACCAGGCCTGGGTCATTCCTTCTTCGGTTTCGACACGGACGACGCAAGGATCGACCGCCGTGCGCTCGATCACGTCACCGCAGAAGCAACAGGGACCGCCGATCTCCGCTTCGCCCATCGGTTCTCCATTCCGCCCGGAGGCTCCGGGCACGTGAATGTCGATGTATCACAGGGACCGGCCGGGGCCATGATTCCGTTGGCTCTGGACAACGGCGTCAGGCCGGACACTTCGCGGCGATCCGCCGCACCGTCGTGACGTTCCGGAGCGTCGTCGGCATGCCGAGCGTCTTCTCGAGGCGCGACCCCGAGAAAGGAGAGTCGGCGAAACTCGTCCGGCAGTGCCAGTACACCTCGCGTCCAAAGACCCGAAAGTCGTCCGTGGCCGTGGCGCAGCCGACCAGCTTCTTCGAGACGGCCGGCGGCGGCGCGGCGGAAAGGAAACCGACGTAGAGTCGGTCGCCTTCACCGAGCGCGAAGGGCTCACGCCCGGCGGCTCCCGCGAGCTCGGCCGGCGTTCGCAGGAACGTCGCGACTTCGTAGCCCAGCGCATCCTCGAGGCTCGCGGCGAGCCGGGCGGCGAGCGTCGTCTCGGCCCTCGCCGCGGAGTCGAAGATCACGTTGCCGCTGGCGATGACCGTCTCGACGCCGGTGCACCCCGACTTCTCGAAGATGCGCCGGAGTGCGTCCATCTTGACGACGTGCCCGCCGACGTTGATGGCCCGCAGAAACGCGACGTAGCGCGGCATTTGGACTTCGAGCCTACCCGCGGCCCGCGCGTGCGAAGGAGTCGCCCGGCGTCATCGCTTTTCGGCGACGTAGATCTTGTTGACGATCTTCCACTCCTCGCCGAGCTTGAGGAGATTGAGGTAGTCCGTGTAGGTCGAGCCCGGATAGACCTCGATCACCTTCACCGCGGCGGCCGAGCCCGTGACGTCCACGGCCGCGATGCGGAGGTCGCCGGCCTCTTCCTTGCCGGCGTTCTTCCGGAAACCCTCGTACCACTGCTCCTGCGTGACCTGGCCGAGCGTTCCGTCCTTTTTCCGGAAGTAGAGCCTCGCCTCCGGATCGAAGGCCTTCCGGAGGCTGTCGACGTCGTTGAACTTGAGGCCGTGCAGGTAGGACTCGACCGTCTCGCGGACGGCGGTGGCGTCGGCCGGGGGTTCCGCGGCCCGAAGCGCCGCCGCGCATGCGAGGAAGACACCGAATGCGAGGGCTCGACTCACCGGGCCTCCTTCTCCGCCTTCAGGCGCAGCGAATCGAAGAACGCGTCGACCGCGGCCTCGTGGAGGATGTCGCGCGTCTCCGCCGTGTACGTGAGGCTGTAGAACCCGTCGCCCGCGTCGATGATGATGACGCGATGGGGCGGCGGCCGGTCGGGCCTGGAGCCGTAGAGCTCGACGCTCAGGTACCGGATCTTCGCCGGGTCGAGGCCCTTCGGCTGCCAGCGCTCGGCGAGCATCTCCGGGAAGGACTGGCGCGTCGCGGCCATGTCGGCGCGCACGAACGACTCGAGGTCGGCGAGCTCCGGCACCTTCGGGTCTTTCGCCTGGTACGCGATCGCGATGGCGCGGTCGGTGTTCTGGGGAGTCTTTCCCCTCGGCAGAAACATGAGCTCGACGCCGGCCTTGCGGGCCCCGGGCGCGTCCATGACCCACCCCGCAGGCACGTCGTAGGTCAGCGTCAGTGGGGCCGGCGCTCCCGCGGCCGTCGCCGCGAGGGCCGCCGCCGCGAACAGACCACCCAGGGCGCGCACGGTCAGGCGAGCGTCGCCACGAGGATGGCCTTGATCGTGTGCATGCGGTTCTCGGCCTGATCGAAGACGATCGACGCGGGCGACTCGAAGACCTCCTCGGAGACCTCGAGACCCTCGAGGCCGAACCTGGCGTACAGCTCCTCGCCCTTGGTCGTCTCCCGGTTGTGAAATGCCGGCAGGCAGTGCATGAACTTCGCGCGCGGATTGCCGGTCGCCTGCATGAGGGCCGCGGTCACCCGGTACTTCTTGAGCGCCTGGATGCGCCTGCCCCAGGCGTCGGCGGGCTCCCCCATCGAGACCCAGACGTCGGTGTGGACGAAGTCGCAGCCCTTGACGCCCTTCTTCGGGTCCTCCGTCAGCGTCAGCTTCGCGCCCGAGTCCTTCGCGAGGGCGCGCGCGCGGGAGACGACGTCGGCCGCGGGCCAGAGCGACTTCGGCGCCGCCAGGCGAACGTCCATCCCCATTCGCGCCCCGACGAGGAGCAGCGAGTTGCCCATGTTGTTGCGCGCGTCGCCGAGGTAGCAGTACGCGACCCGGTGCAGGGGCTTGTCGGAGTGCTCCTCCATCGTCAGCAGGTCCGCGAGCATCTGCGTCGGGTGCGATTCGTCCGTCAGGCCGTTGTAGACGGGCACGCCCGCCGAGCGCGCCAGCTCCTCGACGACGCTCTGCTTGAAGCCGCGGTATTCGATCGCGTCGTACATCCGGCCGAGGACGCGCGCCGTGTCCTTGATCGATTCCTTGTGGCCGATCTGCGAGCCCGAGGGATCGAGGTACGTCACGCCCATCCCCTGGTCGTACGCGGCGACCTCGAACGCGCAGCGCGTGCGGGTCGACGTCTTCTCGAAGATGAGGCAGAGGTTGCGGCCCTTCAGCCGCGGGACCTCGGTGCCGGCGTACTTGGCGCGCTTGAGGTCCTTCGACAGGTCGAGGAGAAAGCGAATCTCCTCCCGGGAGAAGTCGGACATCTCGAGGACGCTGCGGTTCTTCAAGTTGACTGGCATGGCGGACATTCTCTCCCGAGAGCCCCCTCACGCTGCCCTCTCCCCCGGCGGGACAGTGGCCTGGTTTGGCTAGACCGGCTCCCAGGGCGGCGGCGGATGCACGCCCGCCGCCCGGTCGACCTCGCGGGTGATCGCATCGACCGCGGCCGCGATCTTCAGGAGCACCTCGGCGTCCGGCATCTCTTTCGGAATCGTGAACGGCTCGCCGTACCCGATCACGCAGCGCGAGAACGGCTTGGGAATCATGTAGCTGTCCCACGACCGGAGGAACAGCGGCCGGGTGCACGAATAGGTGTGGGGCAGGATCCAGGCGCCCGTTTCCCGGGCCAGGCGCAGGATCCCCGGCTGCACGACCCGCGGTGGGCCCTTCGGACCGTCGACCGTCAGGGCCGCGGGATGTCCCGCACGCACGCACTCGATCATCTCCTGGAGCGCCGTGGCGCCGCCCTTGCCGGTCGAGCCCCGGGCGGCGACGTAGCCGTGCCGCACGAGCCACCGGGCGATGATCTCGCCGTCCTTGGACCGCGAGGCCATGGTCACCATGCCCTCGCGGACGTGGATCATCGACGGCAGAATCAGCCGGCCATGCCACAGGGCGAGGACGTACGGGACGCCGCGCTCCTTCAGGGAGCGCTCGCGCTCCGGGTGCAGGGTCTCGATCCGGAGCATGGCCCGCAACCCGAAGACTCCGGCGCCGACCAGGCCGGCCGTGAGGTTCACTCCCCGCATGCCGTTTTCTAGGGGCGGCGGGCGGCCGCGAAGTGGGCCGCGACCTTCTCGTAGACGCTCGGGATGACGTCGGGGACTTTCTTCACTCCCTGGGTGAAGACGGCCACGATGAAGTCGGATCCGTTCGGGAGGGCGACGCGCGCCACGAGGTGGTGGAAGTCGTAAGCGTCGCCCGACTTCGACCAGACGCGGCTTCCTTTCGGCAGGTTCTGGCCCGCCAGTCGCGCGTCCTCGAGCTCGAGGTCCTCGAGGGCCTCGCTCCCGGTGATGTCGCGCGCGAGCAGCATGAGCATCTCGTCGGTCAGGGCCTCGCCGGCGACCTCGCCGCGGACGATCTCCTTGAAGATCCGGGCCGACTCCGCCGCCGTCATGCGGTTGCGGTTCTTTCCCCCGTCGCGAAACGCCTGCTCGCGGCCGTAGGCGTCCTCGCAGAAAGTCTTCTGGTTCGCGTTGAGGTTCGTGTACCCGCGCCCCCGGTACCAGTCGTTCACGACGTTGCGTTTCGACTTCCAGCGTTCCCATGCGAGGCCCGAGAGCTCGGGACCCGACGTCGTGCCCGTGATCGAGTCGACCACGAAGCCGGTCGCGTCGTTCGACGAGACCGTGATCATGTCCTTGACCGCGCGGACGAGCTCCGGCGTGTCGTCGAGCTTGCCGCCCTGCTTTCGCGACTCGTAGTAGGAAAGGAAGCAGAGCTTCACGACCGAGCAGGGGTAGTAGGAGACGTCGCCCCGGTAGGAACCCGCCGGGAACGAGGCGCCGGGGGTGGGCGCCGTCATGTCGATGACCGCGATCGCGAGGCCCTGCTCCGTCAGGCCCCGGCCGGCGAACTCCGTGACGGTGTCGGCGGCGATCTTCGCGAGGGCCGCGTCGAGCGCCGGGGACGGATCGAGCTTCGAGATCGGCGCGGGCCCTTCCGCCGCCGAGAGCGCCGCCGCGAGGCCGAGCGCGGCGACCGTGCCGGCCGCCAGCTTCAGGAGCGCGCCCCCCGCGACTCGGGAAAGGGAAGCGGCGCCGGGGCCGGGGGAAGCGAGGCGGCGTGGCGCCGCCGGGCGCGAAGGACGAGGAAGACGAGCGTGCCCGCTGCGCTGAAGGGCATCGCGACCATCAGGAGAATCGACCAGTACATCCCGCGCCACATCCCGGGGCCGTTGTCGGGAACCTCGTCCTTGCAGAGCGGACAGGCGGAGACGACCGCCGTCAGGACGACGGCGAGCAGCGCCGCGAGCGCGAGGACGCGGAGGAGCCTTCGTGCGGACCCGCTCATCGCCGTCACCTTACCCGAATCGGGCCGGGATCGTAAAGCTGGTACAGCATCAGGTAGATCACCACGCCCGTCACGGAGACGTAGACCCAGAGCGGAAACGTCCAGCGCGCGAGCCGCCGGTGCGTCTCGTCCCGGCGCTTCAACCCCAGGTAGAGGGTGCGCAGGACCATCGGCACGATCGTGGCGGCGAGGATCGTGTGCGTCGTCAGGATCGTGAAATAGACGATGCGCACGGGGCCCTGGCCGGTGAAGCGCACCGACCCGACCGCGGCGTGGTAGACGAGGTAGCAGACCAGGAACACGGCCGAGGTCGACGCGGCCGCCAGCATCAGCGCCCGGTGGCGGTCGATCTCCCGGGCGCGGATGGCCCGATAGCCGAGGAGGAGCAGGGCCGCGCTCGCGGCGTTCAGCGTCGCGTTGACCGCGGGAAGGTCCGTGACGGGCACGGCTGGTCTGCGCCGTCTGCCTGCCGTCTGCCGCCTCAGATCAGGTACACGATCGCGAACAGCAGAATCCACACCAGGTCGACGAAGTGCCAGTACAGCCCGAGGGTCTCGATCCCGAGGTGGTGCTCCGGCGTGTACTTGCCGAGGAAGAGCTTGCCCGTGCACCACGCGATGCAGACGACGCCGCAAAACACGTGGAAGCCGTGGAAGCCGGTCATCGTATAGAAGGTCGACCCGAAGAGCGAAACATGAGGGTTGAAGCCCTCGTGGAGCAGGTGCCGGTACTCGTACACCTGGACCGAGAGGAAGATCGATCCGCCGAGCAGCGTCAGGCACATGAAGAGCTTCGACTTCGCCACGTTGCCTCGCTGGATCCACTCGAGCGCCTTGACCATCGTCACGGAGGAACAGATCAGGATGAACGTGTTGGCGGCCGTCAGCCAGATGTTGAGCGTCTGCTTGGGATCCGGCCAGGTCGAGCCGTACCGCAGGACGATGTACGAGCCGATCAGGCCCGTGAAAAACATGACCTCCGAGCACAGGAAGACCCACATCCCCATCTTGTTGTGGGGAATGCCGGTCGAGGTCCGGTCTTCCTCGGCGTGCGGGTCGAACGTGATGGCGGCGGCGTGATCCATGTGCCTCTCTTCCCTGCCTACGGCTTTTGGCTGACCGCTTCCTTACCGGGCCTGGGGAGAACCTGCTCGGCGATGCCGACGGACACCAGAATGCACCCCAGGATCAGCGTCGACGCGAACAGGACACCCATGATGCGGCGCTCGAACTTCAGGTGCATGAAATACAGGGCGACGAGCACCGCCTTGATGATCGCGAGTCCCACGATCCCCGAGGCCAGCACGAGCTCCGAGTTGTGCGGGATGACCGCCCACGCGATCTCGCCGATCGTCAGGCCCAGCAGCCACCAGAAGATGGCCATGTAGTTGGGTATCTGATGCGTGTCGCTGTGGGCTTCGGACGACATCGTTCCCCCTTCAGTGCGCTCGCGAGATGATGAAGAGAATCGACCCCAGGAAGAGCCCCGCACCGAGGCCGACGAGGATCCAGAGGACCCGGCGGTTGCTCGCGTGGGTCGCGGTCATCGGTCGAACACCATGAGCCCGAGAAGCGCCGGCAGGTACAGCACCGACGCGAGGAAGAGACGCCGCGCGGCCGAAACCGAGCGCTGCCAGGCGAAGACGAGGGTGAAGGCGAGGAAGGCCGTCCCCAGGACGAGCGCCCCCCAGAGATAGCCTCGGCCCGCCGAGGCGAGGAGTCCCGCCGCGAGCGTCACCGGCAGAAGCGCCGTCGCATAGAGAACGGCCTGCCGCCCCGTCGAGGTGCCGTCCCGGTCCGTCACGGCGAGCATCGGGAAGCCCCCGCGGGCATAGTCCTCGCGGTAGAGCCAGCCGATCGCCAGAAAGTGCGGGAGCTGCCAGAGAAACAGGATGGCGAAGAGACCCCAGCCTGCAGGGCCGAGCGAGCCGCGCGCGGCGGCCCAGCCCATCAGCGGCGGCAGCGCGCCGGGCACGGCGCCGACGACGGTGCAGAGCGAGCTGACGCGCTTGAGCGGCGTGTAGACGAAAACGTAGGAAAGCAGCGACGCCGCGCCGAGCGCGAGGGTCAGCGGGTTGACGGCCGCCAGCAGCCCGAGCCCGGCGGCGGACAGGGCGATTCCGAACGCCCGGGCGTCCTCGGCGCGCAGCCGGCCCGAGGGAATGGGACGGCGGCTCGTGCGGTGCATCAGCGCGTCGGTTTCCCGCTCGACGTAATTGTTGAGGGCGGAGGCGCCGCCGCACAGGAGGGCCGTGCCGGCCATGAAGACCAGGAACGCGAAGAACGAGAAGCTCCCCGGTCCGCCGACGGTATAGCCGACGCCGGCCGTCACGAGGACGAGCATCGTGATGCGGGGCTTGGCGAGCTCGAGAAAGTCCGCGAAGCGCGGGGACGTCTCTTCGGCCGGCAGCGCGCCGGCGACGGGAGCTACTTCCACCCGGCCACCCTTCCCGGCATCGAGGGCCGGATCGGAACGACGTTGTTGCGGCGGCGGTCGAGGGCGAGCGCCGAGACCGTCAGCGCGACCGTCGACCCGAGGAGCAGCGCGCCCGTCGCGACGTGCGCCGTCGTGAGGATGACGTCCTTCTTCGACAGCACCGTCAGCGCGCCGAGGGTCGCCTGGACGGCGACGAGTCCGCACAGCGCGAAGGCCGTGCGCGACAGCCGGCGGCGCCCGGAGCGAAACGCGCGGACGGCCGACGCCGCGACGAGCACGGCGACGGCGAGGGCGCCCAGCCGGTGCGCGAAGGCGATCGCCACGGGGAAAGTGCCGAGGGGCGGAACGATCCTTCCGAGCGCCAGCGGGAAGTCCGGGATCGCGAGGCCCGACTTCGTGTGCCGCATCACGGCGCCCACCAGGAGCTGCAGGAAGACGACGGCCGCGGTCGCGCCGGCGAGCCGGGCGACGGGGCTTCCGCGGAAGGCCGCCGCGAGACTCGGCGGAGCCGCCTCGCGAAAGCGCGGCGAGGTCGCGACGGCAATCGTCACGGTCAGGCCGAAGAAGATCTGCGCCAGGCAGCCGTGAGCCACGGAGATCGGCGTCGGCAGAAGGTAGATCACGGTCAAGCCTCCGAGGAGGCCCTGAGCGACGACGGCCGCGAGCGCGGCGTAGCCGAGCCGCCGCACCCACGCCCGGTCCTCGCGCCGGCCCAGCCAGATCGCGAGGATCACGGTGAGAAAGCCGACGCCGGACGCGATGAGCCGGTGCGTATGCTCGAAGCGGATCCCGCCGACCATCTTGGAGAGCGGGAACGTGAACATGCTCCAGCCATACGTCGTCGGCCAGTCGGGCACCGAGAGGCCCGACTCGGTCGACGTGACGAGCCCTCCCGCGACGATCAGGACGAGCGTCGCCGCGGCCACGAGGACCGCGTAGGCGTGGAGGCCGCGGGAAGCGGGGCGATCAGCCATGCGCCTTCGCAGGGGCCGGGCCCGTCGGCGCCTCGCTCTGGGGCCAGAAATCCGACCCGTGGCCGGGAACGCTGTACTCGTAGGGGCCGCGGTGCACGGTCGGGATGCGCCCCTCGAAGTTCTCGTGCGGCGGGGGCGACGAGGTCTGCCACTCGAGGGTGTTCGCGTGCCACGGGTTGGGCCCCGCGACCTTGCCGCGGCGCATCGACAGGAAGAAGTTGAAGACGAGGATCAGCTGGCCCACACCCAGGACGAAGAGCGCGATCGTCATGAACTGGTTCATCGGCTGCAGATTCTTGAAGAGCGAGTACTGGGTGTAGTCGTAGATCCGGCGCGGCATGCCCCGCATCCCGAGGAAGTGCATCGGGAAGAACACGAGATTGAACGTGACGAAGGTGATCGCCCAGTGAATCTTGCCCCACGTCTCGTTCATCATCCGGCCGAACATCTTCGGGTACCAGAAGTAGAGGCCGGCGAAGGCCCCGAAGAGCGAGCCGCCGAAGAGCACGTAGTGAATGTGGCCCACGATGAAGTAGGTGTCGTGGATGAAGATGTCGACGGGCGTCGAGGCCATGAAGAGGCCCGACAGGCCGCCGATGACGAACATCGAGACGAAGGACAGGGCGTTCAGCATGGGCGTCGTGAAGCGGACGTTGCCGCCCCAGACCGTCCCCAGCCAGTTGAAAGTCTTGATCGCCGACGGGACGGCGATGACCATCGTCGAGATCATGAACGTCGTTCCGAGGATCGGGTTCATGCCGCTCTGGAACATGTGGTGTCCCCAGACGATGAACCCGAGGCCCGCGATCCCCATCATCGAATAGGCCATGGCGCGGTAGCCGAACACGGGCTTGCGACAGAAGACGGGCAGGATCTCCGAGGTGATGCCCATCGCGGGCAGGATCATGATGTAGACCTCGGGGTGCCCGAAGAACCAGAAGAGGTGCTGCCACAGCAGCGGCTGCCCGCCGCCGGCGTTGGTCAGAGCCTGCCCGGACACGATCAGCCCGGCCGGGAGGAAGAAGGTCGTGCCGAGCGTCCGGTCGAAGAGCAGCATGATGAGCGCGGCCGACAGCACGGGCAGCGCCAGGAGCAGCAGGATCGCCGTAATGAAGAGCGCCCAGACGGTCAGGGGCATCCGGAAGAAGCTCATGCCGGGCGCGCGCATGTTGACGATGGTCGTGATGAAGTTGACCGACGTCAGCAGCGACGAGAGGCCCAGGATCAGGAGCGAGATCAGCCAGATCGTCTGGCCCCGCGGCTGGATCGCCGAGAGCGGCGCGTAGGAGGTCCACCCGCCAGCCGCGGCGCCCCCCGTCACGAAGAAGGAATAGATGATGAGGACCGCCGCGGGCACGGCCACCCAGAAGGACATCATGTTGAGCCTCGGGAAGGCCATGTCCCGGGCGCCGATCTGGATGGGCACGACGAAGTTGCCGAACGCGCCGATCAGGATCGGCATGATGGCGAAGAAGATCATGATCGTCGCGTGCATCGTGAAGAGGGAGTTGTAGAACTCGGGCAGCATCACGCCGCCGGGCATGCCCTCGGGCACGAGCTTGCCCATGAACGGGAGCGGCCGGCCGGGCCAGGCGAGCTGGTACCGGACGAGGGTCGCGAGCAGGCCTCCGACCACGAGCATCGCGAGGGCGTAAAAGAGGTACTGGATGCCGATCACCTTGTGATCCAGCGAAAAGACGTACTTTCGGATGAACGAGGTCGGCGCGGCGTGTCCGCCGGCGTGCGCGTGCGCCTCCAGGGGCCGGGCGACCGTGCTCAAGAATTGCCTCCCTTTTCACTGACCGCGGCAGCCGGGGCGGCCGCGGGTTGCGCCTGAACGGCGGCCGGAGCGGCGGCCGGAGTCTGCTCGGCGGCCTGCTCGGCCATCCACTTCTCGAAGTTCTCGGGCGTGTCGACCGTGACGAAGCCCTTCATCCGGAAGTGGCCGAGGCCGCAGAGCTCGGCGCACGCGATCTCCCAGTTGCCGACGCGGTTGCCCTCGAACCAGATGCGCGTCTTCATTCCCGGGACGGCGTCCTGCTTGACGCGGAACTCCGGCAGGTAGAACGAGTGGATCACGTCCTTGGAAGTCACGGTCGCCACGACGGCCTTGCCGACCGGGAAGTGGAGCTGGTTCAAGGTCACGATGTCGTCCGGCGTGTCGAATTTCCCGTCCGCTCCGGCGTACCGGATGTTCCACGCGAACTGCTCGCCGGTCACGTGGACCTCGAGGGCGCCGGTCGGCATCTTTTCCTTGATCTCCTCCCAGATCCGCCGCGACAGGAGCGCCAGCATCACGCAGATCAGGGCCGGGACGATCGTCCAGATGACCTCGAGCCGGTTGTTGCCGTGCGTGTAGTGGGCCGTGCGGCCTTCGCGGTGGCGGTACTTCCAGAGGAAGAACAAGAGGAGCGCCTCGACGATCACGAACACGACTCCCGTGATCCACATGATCAGGTGGAAGATCGAGTCGATCTCGTGGGCGAAGGTCGACGCCTGCTCCGGCAGATGCATCCAGAACGGCAGCGCCGAGGCGGCCGCCGGAACCAGGGCCGCGCCGAAAAAGAAGAGCGCCGGCCGGAGAGCCCGGACGGCGCGTGAGAAACGCAATGTGTTGTTCACGGCGGGATAGATTATCGGACTATCCCTTGAAGGTGAAGTCGAGCGTTTTGGACTCGTTGCCCGTGATCGTCACGTTCTGGGTCTGCGAGCCGTACTTCTCGTGCCAGGCCTCGATCACGTAGTTGCCCGGCGGCAGGTTCTTGATCTCGAAGGCTCCCTGATCGTTGGTCACCGCGAAGAAGGGGTGGTTGAAGACGCCGGTGTAGGCGCCCATCCACTTGTGGACGTCGCACTTGAACCGGATCGGGACCTCGACCGAGTCGAACTTCTTGACCGTCTCCATGCCCTTGAAGGGCTGGCCGATGTTGAACTCGGCGTTCTTCTTCGGAAGGGCGTGGATGTTGTGCAGCGTGCCGTCGCTGTTGAGCACCTTCAACGGCTGGCCCGCCATGATGCCGAAGACGTGGGGACGGTACTGGCAGCCGTGCTGATCGAGGGTCACGGCCTCGGTCGGCACCGGGTAGTTGCCGGAGACGCCTTCCTTGACGTACACGAGCACCCACTCGAGCGTCTTGTTGGGGTTGACCACGACCTCCTGCTCGTACACGGGCTCTTTGTGCTCGGACTTGCAGAAGGCGTCGGCGTCCATCTTGATCTGTCGGCATGGCCGGAGCCGTGCCTTCGAAGTTGACCTTGCCCGTCAGCGTCGCGCCGCCGGTGGCCGGGGCCGCTGCGGGGGCCGCCGCCGGAGCGCCCGCCGGGGCCGCCGCCGTCGAGGTCGTCGGGGTCTCTTCCTCCATCAACGCGTCCTCGTCCTTCTGGCCGCCGCAGGCCAGGATCGGAAGGGACGCGGCCGCCGCCAGAAGCAGTAATAGAGCGCGCTTGGACATCGAACTCTCCTTAACGTGAAATCTCGGCAGACCTTGCTCCGGAACCCGGCGCGCTTCTGCGAAGGCGCCGCCAGAGCGGGGCATCATACCCAAGCCCTTCCGAGGTTTTCAAGCGGCGCGGGGATGGTATCGTCAATCGACAGAGTGCTTTCGACAACGCTTCTCGCCGAGGACCTCGACAAGTCGTTCGTGGGGCCTCCCCTCTTCTCCGGCTTCTCCGCCCGGATCGAGGCCGGACTGACCGCCGTCACCGGCCGTAACGGAACCGGCAAGACGACCCTGCTGAAGATCCTCGCGGGACTTCTCCGCCCGACCGCCGGCCGGGTTCGCGTCGAGCGGGACGGCCGGGCGCTCTCGGGCGACGAGCGGCGCCTCGCGATCGGCTGGGCCGGACCCGACCTCGCGTTCTACGGAGAGCTCTCCGGCGTCGAGAACCTCCGGTTCTTCCGGGAGGCCGCCGGGCAGGCCGTGACGGAAGCCGAGATCCGGCGCCGGCTCGCGGAAGTGGGCCTCGCCGAGGCCGCCGCGGACCGGCGGGTCGACGAGTACTCGACGGGCATGCGCCAGCGGCTGCGCGTCGCCTTCTCCGTGCTCTTCGACCCGGCGATCGTGCTCCTCGACGAGCCGTTCCTGGGGCTCGACGTCGAAGGCCGCGAGATCGTGTACTCCCTCGTGGACAGGCTGAGGCGTCGCGGCGCCGTCGTCCTGGCCTCGAACGACGAGCGGGACTTCGCGGGGCCGGAGCGGCGGATCGAGCTCGGCGCGGGGCCCGTCCGCACGGCATGAGCCTGCCCGGCCGGATCTGGGTCGTCTGCGCCAAGGATGCGCGCCAGGAGCTGCGGCACCGGATCGCGACTCTCGCCGTGCTCTTCTTTGCCGCGACGGCCCTGGCACTGACCTCTTACTCGATCGGCCCCTTCGGGCTGCCGGCGGCGGACCGGCCGCCGCTCCAGGCGGCGCTGCTCTGGATCATTCTGTTCTTCGCGGCGGCGACGGGACTGCCACGGGCGTTCGTCCAGGAAGAGGAGACCGGGACCGGGCTCGCTCTCCGCAAGACGCTGTCCGGCTCGCTCGTGCTCGCCGGAAAGACGCTCTTCAACTTCGGCCTCTTCCTGGCGATCGCCGCCGTCGTGATCCCGGGCTTTTTCGTGCTCCTCGACTGGAGGGTCGCCGCCCCCGGGACGCTCGCGGCGACGATGCTCTTCGGCGGCTACGGTCTCGCCGTCGTGTCGACCTTCCTCTCGGCCCTGACCGCGCGGGCCGGCCAGCGCAACGTCCTCTTCGTGCTGGTCGCGTTTCCGCTGGTCCTGCCGCTTCTTCTGACGGCGATCTCCGCGACCCTCGCGGCGACCCGCGGGGTCGACGCCTGGTCGCCCCTGCGCGTTTTGATCGCGTACGACGGAGCGGCCTCCTGCGCGGCGTATTTGCTTGCAGAAGTCGCCTGGGAGGACTAGAAGACGGGACGCAGGAGGCAGGAGGATACGCGATGAAGGTGTTGAAGTTCTTGTTGCTCCCGTACATGGCCGCCGTCGTCGGCGCGGCGTTCCTGTGGCCGCAGCCCTGCGGCCGGCTTCATCGGCGAATCGTCGCGGATCGTCTTCTTCCACGTCCCGTGCGCCTGGACGTCGACGCTCGCCTTCGTGTTCGCGGCCGCGTACTCGCTCGCCTACCTCCGCACGCGCAACCCGTGGCACGACGAAATCGCGTGCGCCGCCGTCAAGATCGGCCTCCTCTTCGGCGTCCTCACCCTCATCACCGGGTCGCTCTTCGCCAACATCATGTGGGGCTCCTGGTGGAACTGGGATCCCCGCGAGTCGTCGTACCTCCTGCTCGTCTTCCTCTACGCCGCCTACCTCTTCCTCCGCGCCGCCGTCGACGACCCCGAGCGACGGGCCCGGATCGCGGCGGCCTACGCGCTCTTCGCCGCGGTCCTGATGCCGTTCCTCGTCTTCATCGCGCCGCGCGTCACGGCCTCGCTCCATCCCCAGACCGTCATCAACCCGCAGGGCAAGATCCTCATGGACACGCCGACCCGGGCCGTCTTCTTCGGAGCGCTGGCCGGATTTTCGGGACTCTTTGCCTGGATGCTGTCGCTCGAAGCGCGCGCGGCGCGTCTCGCCCGCCGCCAGGGCCGGCGACCCCCGGCCTAGATGTCAGTTCTCAAGAGGTTGTTCACTGAGGCGTTGAGCCGGGGTGCGTTTGTTGAGTGCGGCATGGGGTCTCCTGAGATTGTAGTGGTTGAGGTATCGAGGGAGGCGGTCGGTTCTCTGGATCGAAGTGGGGTAGGGCCGTTTGTAGGCCCACTCGCGTAGCAGCGTTTGGATGAAGCGCTCGGCTTTGCCATTGGTTCTGGGTCGGTAGGGTCGGGTGCGTAGGTGACGGAGCTGGAGCTTTTGGCAGGTGGCCTTGAACCTGTGAGAGACGTAGCAGGAGCCGTTGTCGGACATGACAGCCTGGACCGTTACGCCGCGGTTTTGGAACCAAGCGACCGAGCGTCGGAGGAAGGCCGTCGAGGACGGGGACCTTTCATTAGGCAGGACCTCGGCGTAGGCCAAGCGAGAGGCATCGTCGATGGCGACGTGGACGAACTCCCAACCGATGCCTCGGACCCGGGTGGTGCGGTCGCCATGGATGCGATGTCCGACACGACCGATACGCCCCAACTTCTTGATGTCGACGTGGATCAGCTCGCCAGGGCGATCTCTCTGATATCGCACGACAGGTTCCTTAGGCTCGAGGCTCTTGAGCCGAGAGAGACCGGACCGGGCCAGGATGCGGGCGACGGTGGCCGTACTCAAGCCCGCCCGGGCAGCGATCTGTGGCCCCGTGTAGCGTCGCCGGCGCAGCCGCAGAACCTCCTCGACTCGGTCGGGATGAGCCTGTCGGGGCATCCGGAGCGGCCGGGAACTGCGATCGACGAGGGCCGCCTCGCCGGCCTCTCGATATCGACACTTCCACTTGAACGCCGTCCTCCTCGATACACCGGCCGACTCGGCGGCCCTCGTCACGGGCATACCTCCCAGGACTCGCTGAACCAGAAGCAATCGACTGGCTGGGCAACTTCGGGCATTCTTATGAAGCTCCATCTGGGTTCCTCCGATGGGTCGGCGGCGTTAGACACCACCAGCCTCACCGATCTGGGCCCAGATGGGCAACAGACCCTACCCGTGAACAACGTGTTGAGAAACGAGACCTAGATCGGACCCCGGGGGAACGCCGTGGCGCCCCCGCCGGCGAAATTTGAATACGTCCTCGGCCGAGGCCGGCGGTTCGGCCGAGGGGCTTCGAATTCCCCGGGTTCTGATGCAATCGCATCAGAGGCAGTGCACTGGTCCCTGCAACAGTTGAAGTCGATGAAGATAAGGGAGAGACTCAACCCATGAGCAGCCTCGGGTACCTGGCGGCGGTCAACGTGGTCATCTGGGTGGGCCTTTTTTTCTACCTCTGGCGCCTCGACCGGCGCCTGACCGAATCGGAGCGCAAACCATGAAAAAGGGCTACTGGATCGCCGCGGTCTTGACCCTCGCCTTCCTCGGGTTCGGCCTGACGGCCTTCCAGAAGACGTTGACCCCGTACCTGTCGTTCGACGAGGCGCGCAAGTCGACGGGCGTCGTCCAGGTCATGGGCGGCCTCGACAAGGAGAGCGACCGTTACGACACCGGCCGCGAGGAGCTCTCGTTCGACCTCGTCGACCCGGCCGGCCACCGCATGCCGGTCGTCTACCGGGGCATCCGCCCGGGCAACTTCAAGGACGCCATTTCCATCGTCGCGATCGGCCGCTACCAGGAGGGCCGCATCGAGGCCGAGAAGCTCCTCGTCAAGTGCCCATCGAAGTACCAGGGAGCGGAAGTCGAGAAGGCCTACGCGGCGCAGCCGGCGGCTCCGGCCCAAAAGAGCTGATGTACATCTGGCCCGGGGTGGCGGCGATCTGGGGAGCGCTCTTCGCGGGCCTCGCTTCGGCGTTCGTCTATTTCCTGGTCGACCGGGGGCGCAAGGAGCTCCTGCCGCTCGCGCGAACGACCTACGCGGCGTTTGCGACGTGCGTCGTCGTCGCGTCGGCAATCCTGATGACGCTCCTGCTGCAGCACCGGTTCGACGTGGCCTACGTCAACTCCTACTCGGCGACCGACCTGCCGCTCCACTTCCTGATCTCGACCTTCTGGGCCGGCCAGGAGGGCTCCTTCCTCCTGTGGTGTTTCTGGGGCGCCATCATCGGGTTCTTCGTCTGGCGGAGCGCCAAGGAGCAGGAAGCCCCGGTGATGATCGTCTACCTCGCGACCTTCCTCGGGATCATCGCGATCCTCTGCAAGCAGAGCCCGTTCAAGCTGCTGCCTCCGCCCGCGCCGCAGGACGGCGTCGGCCTGAATCCGCTCCTCCAGGACCCCTGGATGGTCATCCATCCGCCGGTCATGTTCATCGGGTTCGCGTCCCTCTCGGTCCCGTTCTCCTTTGCGATCGCGGCGCTCTGGAAGAAGCGCTGGGACGGCTGGATCGCGCGGACGCTTCCGTGGGCGCTCCTGACCTTCCTGACGCTGGGAACCGCGATCCTGATGGGCGGCTACTGGGCCTACAAGACGCTCGGCTGGGGCGGATACTGGGGCTGGGACCCGGTCGAGAACACGAGCCTCGTGCCCTGGCTCTTCACCGCGGCCCTCGTCCACGGCATGTTCCTGCAGCGCGCGCGCAAGCGCCACCGCAAGGTCAACCTGATCCTCGCCTGCACGGCGTACGCGACGATCCTCTACGGCACGTTCCTGACGCGGTCGGGCGTCCTCGCGGATTTCTCCGTGCACTCGTTCATCGACCTCGGTATCACGGGCTGGCTCGTCGGGATCCTCGCCACGTTCATCGGGCTTTCGATCATCCTGATCGCCTGGCGGTGGCGGTCGATCCCCACGGCGTCCGACGAGGAAGGGCCACTTCTGTCCCGCAGCGTCCTCTTCATCCTGGGAATCGCGGTCTTCTGCGCGCTCGGCCTCGTGATCCTCCTCGGGACGTCGGCGCCGATCCTGACGCGGCTCTCGGGCACGCCGTCGCAGGTCCAGACGTCGTTTTACGGCCGGACGACCGCTCCCGCGGGCTTCCTGCTCATCCTGCTCTCGGGGCTCGTTCCCTTCGTGTCGTTCAAGGGGACGACTCTCCGGGAGCTCCTCAAGAGCTCGCTGCGTTCGCTCGCGGTCGCCGTCGTGGTGATCGTCGCGGCCGTCGTCCTGGGAGCGAGGGGAACCGAATCGCTCGTTCTCATCTTCACCGCGGCCTTCGCGGCCGACATGAACCTCCGGGCCGTCCTGCGCAAGGCCTCGACCGGCAAGCTCGGCGGGGCGGGCGGGTACCTCGCCCACGTCGGCGTCGGCATCATGCTCGCCGGCGTGGTCGTTTCCGGCGCCTACGCCAAGAGCCAGCGGCTGACCCTGCGGGTCAACACGCCGACCAAGTCGGGCGACGCCACGCTGACGTACCTGCGGGTCGTGCCCGGGAGCGGCCGCGTCAAGCAGGCCATGGAGGTCCGGGTCGTCACGGCGGCCGGCAAGACCTACTACGCCTACCCCAAGATGTACGAGAACAGCCGCACCGGCCAGCTCATGGTGAACCCTTCGATCAAGAGCTCCGCCGTGACCGATCTCTACATCGCTCCGCAGCAGTACGATCCGGGCCAGCCGGAAATGGTCGGCCGCGACATCCGCCTGACGAAGGGCACGACGACCAACATCGACGGCACCGGATTCACGTTCCGCGACTTCAGCGCCGACCGGTCGGCCATGATGCGCGGCGAGAAAACCGTCCTCGTCCTGACCGACCTGACGATCACTCCGCCCGACGGCTCGCAGCACGACATGACCCTCAAGTACGTCTTCCACCTGGACGGCCGCGAGACCGAAGCCGAGGCCGTGCCGATCCCGGGCTACGCCGACGCGAAGGCGCGGGTGCTCGCCGTCTCCCCCAACGACGGCGCCGTGATCCTCCGGTTGAACGGCGTGTCGAAGAACCCGGCCGCCGAGTTCTCCCCGGCGACGGTCGAATCGCTCTCGATCGAAGTGACCCGCAAGCCCCTCATCGCGCTCGTGTGGGGCGGCTTCTACGTCATGATGGCCGGAGGGCTCCTCGCGTTCATCAAGCGCTCGGGCGAAGCGCGCCGCGCCGTCGTCGAGGCGGGCCAGGCGATGGAGCAGACCCGATCCGAGCCGCCCGTCGGCGCGACGGGACCCGCCGTCCCGGCCGTCACCCGCTCGCGCCTCGAGTAGGCTCCGAAGGGCCGCTCAGCGCGGCGCGGCGACCTCGAGCTCCAGTCCGTCGTGGGCCGCGGTCACGGAGCAGCCCGGCGGCTTCTCGGCCGCGAGCTCCTCGAGGGCCTCGACCAGCGCCGGCTCCCCCATCTCGATCGGTCCCTTGCCGAAGTGGGAGAAGATCGCGCGCAACACCCCGAAGCGCGAGAGCCAGCCGAGCTGCGCCCGCACGGTCGTGTGCCCGATCAGCGCGCCGTTCGGGTGCCGGCGGACGAGCGAGCCCCGGAGCGTCGAACCGTCGCCGATGTAGAGGTCCGCTCCGGTGAGCGCCGCATCGGGATTCTCGAACGCCACGATGTCTCCCGAGTAGACGACCGTCAGCCCGCCCGCCTCGATGCGTGCGCCGATGCACGGGCAGCGCACGGAGTGGATCGCGGGGTGGGCGCTCAGGCGGAACGGGCCGATGTCGACGGGCTCCTCGGGCTCGAGCGTGACCCGGTGCGTCAGCGGCAGCTCGCGCAGAAGCTCGTGCGTGACGGCCGAGGCGTGCACGGGCACGTCGCAGCCCTCCCAGAGTCCCCAGCCGTGGTCGGGGTGCGCGTGCGAGACGAAAATCGCGTCCGGGCGGATCTTCGGAAGCATTCCCCGACGGTTGTCTCCGAAGTCGCAGAGGAGGCGGAAGCCCTCGTCCTCCAGGACGAAGGCCGAGTGGCCGGCGTGCGCCTTCGAGGACTCCTCGACGTACCCCTTCGTGCCGTAGAACCGGATGTTCACGCGACGCAGTCTAGAAGCATTCGGCGGAATCCCAAGGTCCAGCTTTCCCCACGCTCTCGGACGATTGCCAGGCGCGAATCATTTCAGCCCCCAGGCGACATCCGCTCGCGGCGCGAGGAATCTCCGCGAGCGCAGCGGAGGACGCCTCGCGCCGCGGGAGCGAGCGCGGAGCGAGGGGCCAGCCGGTCGGTCGAGCCCGCATCCGGGCGAGCCGACCGGCGGTGCGCCCGAAGGGCGCAGGCCTCGAGCGCAGCGCTCGCGACGGTCAAATTTCCCGCAGCGCGGTCGTGATCCGGAGCCGGGCGGCGCGCCACGCGGGTGCGAACCCGCCGACGACGCCCATCGCGAGGGCGAAGCCGAGGCCCCCGGCGACGAGTTGCGGCGTCATCCGGAAGTTGAACAGGACCTCGGAGAAGGTCCGGAAGTTCATCGTCCCCGTGGGCCTGGTCAAGAACAGGTTGAAGACGAGGAACGTGATGACCACGCCGAGGACCCCGCCGGCGACGCACAGCATCAGAGCCTCGATCACGAAGGAGGCCATGATGGAGCGCCGCGAGAAGCCGATCGCCCGAAGCGTTCCGATCTCCCGGGTCCGCGCCGAAACCTGGGCGTACATCGTGTTCATCGCCCCGAATGCCGCGCCGATCGCCGTGAAGATCCCGACGAGAAACGCCAGCGCCTTGATCGGGGCGCCGGTGACCATCTGCTCGTCGTAGTACTTTCGCTCGGTCTTGCCCTCGAGCTTGAGGCGCTGATCGCCCTTGACCGTTTCGATGAAGCGGCGGGCGGATGCGTCGTCGGGCAGGCGAACGAAGACCGAGGAGTAGATGTTGCGCTTGGTCTGCTGCTGCAGGTCCGTGACGTCGGTCCAGATCTCCGACTCGTAGGCGCTGCCCTGCGCGTCGAAGAGGCCCACGATGACCCACCGGAAGCTGCCGGACTTGAGCGAGTCTCCGACGTTCATGTGCGCAAACCTCCGGGCGAGGTTGCGCGAGACGATGGCCTCGTTGGTGGCCGGGTTGAACATGCGTCCGTCGACGATCCGGACGCCCGGCCGGATCTCGACACCGATCGGCGCCATTCCCCGGACCTGGACGTTCGAGTTGGTCTTGCCGTCGAAGCGCGGGACGTTGATGAGCGTCAGCAGCTCCGGCGAAACGAAGGGCTTCCCCGCGGCGCTGCGCTCGGGGCCCGGCAGTGCCTGAATCTGATCCGCCTGTTCGCGCGTGATGACGCTCTGCATCTCGGCCTGGGACCCGACCCGCATGGCGAGCACGTTGCGGGTCGAGGCCGTCACCGACAGGGTCCGCGTCACGCCCTGCACGAGGGCCAGGACGCAGAGGAAAACGGACACCACGAGCCCGATGACGAGGGCCGTCATCCCCGTCGAGGCCTTGCGGCCGACGAGGTTGCGGAGGTTGTACTTGAGAGGGATCGCCATGGTCACACCACCCGCCGCAGACCGTCGACGATCTTCAAGCGCGAGGACTGGATGGCCGGCAGGAAGCCGGCCAGGACGCCCACGCCGACGGAGACGATGAATGCGAGCGCCAGGGTCTGCGGCGTGACTTTGAAGTTCACGAGCCAGATCGAGATCGACGTCTTGTTGCCCGCCGCGACCAGCGCGGGGATGAAGAAGAACCTGGCGAGGAGGACCCCGAGGAGTCCGCCGAGGAGCGACATCAGCACCGACTCCGAGAGGATGAAGCCGAGGATGTGGCCACGCCCGAAGCCGAGCGTCCGCATCACGGCGATCTCCGTGACGCGCTCGCGGGCCGACATCGCAACGGTGTTGGCCACGATCAGCGTCACGGCGAAGAGAATGATGAGGGAGATGCCGTTGATGAGGAACTTCACGTTGCCCATCATCTCCATGAACTGGAGCTGAAACTGCTTCTCGGTCAGGGTCTTCGTCGGCGCGTCGCTGTTCTCGAACATCTGATCGATCGCGGCCGCGACCCGCGGAACGTCCTCGGCGGTGGCGACCTTGAGGTAGTAGATGCCGGTGTACTTGTCGGCGCCGAACCACTTCGACTGGTTGAGGTACTCGTTGTGGAAAAAGATATTCGTCTCGTCGCCGGCGCTGAACGGCCCGACGTAGATCAGGTCGAGATTGATCGGGATGTACGTGCCTCGCAGGATGATGTGCTCGCCCTTCTTCCACTTGAACTTGTCGGCGATCTTTTGCCCGGCCACGAACCCGTTGCGCGTCGCCTTCCATTCCGCCTTGATGCCTGGATCGATCGTCGCGTCGTCGAAGACCTTGTCGAAGTAGATCTCGGGATCGCACGAGAGCTGCCCGATCCAGTTTTCCGGCTTGTCGTCCTTGTAGACCCCGCCGAACCAGATCTGCGGGGAGACGGCGACGACGCCCGGGATCTGCTCGATCCGCTGACGCTGGGAGATCGGCAGGAAGTTGCCGAGCCCCGTCGCGTGCTGCACCACGAGCCGGTTGGACCCTCGGCCGCCCGACGGGTCGGCCTGCATCGCCTGCAGGAGCGACGTCAGGATCACGATGAGGACGAGGACCAGCACGATCGAGCTCGCCGTCAGGGTCGTGCGGAGCTTCTTGCGGAAAACGTTCTTCCAGATCAGCCGGAAGTACTTCATGCCTCCCTCCCGGCCCCGACCTCCGTCCGCTCGTCGGTGTGGAGGACGCCCTTGTCGAGGTGGACCATGCGATGGGCGCGGGCCGCCGCCCTGGGGTCGTGCGTGACCATCACGATCGTCTTGCCAAACTCCTCGTTCAGCCGCCGGAGCAATTCGAGGATCTCGTCGCCGGACTTCGCGTCGAGGTCGCCCGTGGGCTCGTCGGCCACCAGGATCTTCGGGTCGGACACGATGGCCCGCGCGATCGCGACGCGCTGCTCCTGGCCGCCCGAGAGCTGCCGGGGGTAGTGTTCCATCCGATCGGCGAGGCCCACGATCGAAAGGGCCGTCTCGACGTGCTTCTTGCGCTCGGACCGCTTCAGGGACGTCAGGAGGAGCGGCAGCTCCACGTTCTCGAACGCGGAGAGGACGGGCAGGAGGTTGTAGAGCTGGAAGATGAAGCCGACGGTGTGCGAGCGCCACCGCGCGAGCTCGGTCTGGCCGAGGGTCGCGATGTCGCGGCCGCCGACCACGATCCGGCCGCGGGTCGGCGAGTCGATGCCCGCGATCAGGTTCAAGAGCGTGGTCTTGCCCGAACCCGACGGGCCCATCAGGGCCACGTACTCGCCTTCCGGGATGTCGAGGTCGAGGCCCATGAGGACCGGGATCTCGATCTGATCCCGGCGGTAGATCTTTTCGACCTTCTCGATTTTGATCAGCGCGTCAGCCATTCCTGTCACTCCTGTCCTTCCACGCGAACCCTGTCGCCGTCCCGGATCCCGAGCTCGCCGGCCCGAGCGATCAGCCTCTCGCCGCCCTGGAGCCCCCGGGTAATCTCCACCTGCCCCTGCACGTCGCCGCCCGCCGTCACCGGGGTGAACGTCGCGCGGCCCTCGACGATCCGGAAGACTCCCGTCTTCCCGTCGACCGTCGTCAATGCTCCCTTCCCCACCACCACCCGCGACCTGGCTTCCCGGCCCTGCGTCGCCTCGGCCGTGAAGCTGACCCGCGCCGACAGGTCCGGCAGGACGCCGTCGTCGGCATCGAGGAACGCCACCTTCACGCGCACGGTGGCCTTCTGCCGGTCGGCCGCCGGCACGATCTGGCGCAGCCGCCCGTGGTACGTCTTGTCGGGCACCGCGTCGAGCGAAATCTCGGCGGGCTGGTTCTTCGAAAGCTTCGACAGGTTCGCCTCGTTGACGTCGGCGCCGACGTAGAGGGACGAGAACTCGACGATCGTCGCGATCGCCCCGCCCGAGCCGCCGCCCGACGGGGAGGAGCCGAACGGCGACACCGCCTCGCCGACGAACGCCCGCTTGGCCGTGATGACGCCGGCAAAGGGAGCGCGGATGATCGTGTAGTCGAGGAGTGCCTCGACGTAGCGCACGCGCGCCCGCGTCGCCGCCTCGCTCGCAACCGCGGCGTCGAGCGCCGAGCGCGTCGAGAGGCCCTGGTCGAAGATCGCCTTCTGGCGGGTCAGCTCCGCCTGGGCGTTGACCCAGTTGGCCCTGGCCTCGGCGAGCTGCGCGTCGAGGTCGGTCGAGTCGAGGCGCGCGATGATGTCGCCCTTCTTGACGCGCGTGCCCTCGGTCACGTTGAGCTCCGTGATGCGGGACGTGATCTTGGGGGAGAGATCGGCCTTCCGTTCGGCCTCGACGTAGCCGGTCGCCGTCAGCACGGTCGTCGCCTGCCCCTCGGTCACGACCGAGGCCGAGACGGTCTCGACCTTCTTCGGCCGCAGTCCGCGCCCGGCGAGGAAGTAGGCGGCGGCCCCCGCCGCGACCACCAGGACGGCGGCGAGGAGGATCCAGCCCCTCGGCCCGCCGCGACGCTCGGGCTCGCGGTGGATCCGGAGGGCGGAAAGGTCGTGGGGGCGGGGTGCTTCCTGGCTCATAGGATCAAATTGAGTCAGACATTCTATGTCGGAGATCTCCGGGGCGGGCGGCTGTATCTCCTTCAAATCAGGCGACGTCGGCGTGTGCCGAGAGGTCCATACCGGCCCGGCGGGGCGTCCCCGCGTGATAACCTGAAAAGGTTCTCCGGGGAGGTGGGCCATGTGGAATCGATTCCTCGTCGGTGCGGCGCTCTTCGCGTCGGCCCTCGCCCTCGAGGGCCAGCAGAACATGTTCAGGATCGAGCTCGTCCCGACCGGCAGAATGGTTTCCCTCAACGAGCCGACTCTGGTCAACGGTTCCTATCTCTTCAAGGCCTGGCCCGACGGAGAGACCACCCACCTGCCGCAGAGGGTGGTCAAGAAAATCACCCGCATTACCGGGAAGTACGAAGACATGACGGTCTACGAGGTGATGTTCCATGGAGGGGGCTTCGCGCTCGCCCGGGACATCCCGGTGGTCAAGAACGGCATGTTCATCTTCCACACCTGGCGGTCGGGAACACTGACGAGCGTCCGGAAGTCGGACGTCGAGAAGATCGGAACCTTGACGGGCGACCAGGCCTTCTGGGTGGAGCAGGGCCAGGCGGGCGAAGCGCTCATCGGCAACCTCGCCATGGAAGGAACCGCCCAGGTCATCTCGATCGGCACTCCGCCGGGAGGAGGCTCCCAGGCCGGCCTCAACAGCACGAGCTCGCTCAACCAGAGCGGCCAGGCGGGGATCAGCGGCGCTCCCCAGGGCAACTGGCTCTATCAGGGAACGCCGGGCGTCTCCGACGCCTATTCTCCCGCCAACGCCAGCATGTCGAACGGCGTGCCGACCATGCCGGCGGCGACCAACGGCGGCAGCCCGCCCCAGTAGGCGACGTAGTCACGATATCGAGAGGAGGCCGCCGATGAAGAAGATCTTGATCCTAATCGCCGTGCTGGTCCCGCTCGCCGCGGCCGCGCAGCCCGCGCCGACCGCGCCGACCGCGCCCGCGGTCGGTCTACCAGATCGACCTCGCGCCCACGGGCAAGATGATCTCGGTCGACGTGCCGCTCATCAAGGGCAACACATATCTCTTCCACGCCTACCCGTCCGGCACGCTCCAGAGCCTGCGCAAGGCCGACGTCGTGCGCGTCACGAAGGTCGCGCCCGCGACGTTGCGGCCCCGCCGGCCGACACGCTCGTGCAGATCGGCAACCTCGCCATGCAGGGCGGCAGCACCCAGGCCGGACCGACGAACGCGCGGGCGGTGGTCCCCAAGCAGAGCGGCCCCGAGCTCGGCCAGGGGTTCTACAGCAACCTGAAGTTCGGCCAATCGCTCGCGCCCGACGCCGCGGCGTCCGGCGACTATCAGATCGGCCGCAGCTATGCGGCGCCTCCGAGCTCGGGGGTCCAGTCCTCCCCGGGCGCGCCTCCGACGATGCCTTCGGCAACGAGCGGTACGAATCCGCCGACGATGTCTTCGGGGAGCGACGGAACGAACCCGCACTAGCCGTCGCTGCGCGCTGCGCTCCTGGTCTGCGCCTGCGGCGCACCGGCCTGCGGCTCGCCTGTGGGCTCGACCGCAGGCCTGACCCTGCGCTGAGCGCTTCGCTCCCGCGGCGCGCGCCTCCTCCCTCGGTTACTTCGGGAGACTTCGCGCGCCGCGAACTCCAGCGATATTCAGGCGAAGACTATTTTCCGGGCCGCTGTCACTGTCGTTCGCGGCGCGAATAGTCTCCCGACCGAAGGGAGGGAGGAGGTTCGCGACGCGGGAGCCGAAGCGCGGCGAAGGGGGTCAGGCGCGCGGTCGAGCGCCGTCCGCGAGCCGCGCGCCGGTGCGCCGTCAGGCGCAGACCCCGGAGCAAGCGGAGGCGACGGTCTAGATATGTATGGCGTGACCTGAGACCGCTTCGGCGGCCTCGTGGATCCCCTCGGAGAGCGTCGGGTGGGCGTGGATGGTGCGCACGAGCTCCTCGGAGGTGGCTTCGAGCTTGAGCGCGGCGCCGGCCTCCGCGATGAGCTCGGTCGCCGAGGGGCCGACGATGTGAACGCCGAGGACCTCGTCGTACTTCTTCTCGGCGACGATCTTCACGAACCCCGAGGCGCGGTTGAGGATCCGGGCCTTGCCGACGGCCGAGAACGGGAACTTGCCGACGACGACGTCGTAGCCGCGCTCGCGCGCCTTCGCCTCCGTCAGCCCGATGGAACCGACCTCGGGCGAGCAGTACGTGCAGCCGGGGACCTGGTCGTAATTGATCGGGCGCGTCTCCCGTCCGGCCATGTGCTCGACGGCGACGACGCCCTCGGCGGAGGCCAGATGCGCCAGGGCCGGCGTCGGAAGCACGTCGCCGATGGCGTAGACGCCCGGGACGTTCGTGCGCATGAACTGGTCGACCTGGACGTAGCCCTTCTCGGTCCCGATCCCCATCGACTCGAGCCCGATGCCGTCGGTCAGCGGGCGCCGCCCCACGGCCATGAGCACCTTCTCGGCGCGGAAGGTCTCGGTCTTGTCCCCCGACGAGCGCGCCAGAATCTCGATGCCGGCGTCGTTACGGGTCATCCGCTCCACCCGCGTATCGGGATAGATCGCGATCCCCTGCCGCTTGAAGGACGCGGCGAGCTCCCGCGAGATTTCCTCGTCCTCGACCGGAACGATCCGCGGCAGAACCTCGATGATCGTGACCTTGGCCCCGAAACGGGCGTGCATCGACGCGAACTCCACGCCGACCGCGCCGGAACCGATCACGACGAGCGACTTCGGCACCTCGGCGAGGTCCAGCATTCCCGTCGAGGAAAGCACCGTCTTTTCGTCGATGTCCATCCCGGGCAGGGAGCGCGGCGTCGATCCCGTCGCGACGAGGACGTTCTTGCCCGTGTAGACCGTCTCCGCGCCGTCGGCTCCCGTCACCGATACGCGGCCGGCGCCCGCCAGGCGGCCGAAGCCGGCGGCGACGTCGACCCGGTTTTTCTTCATCAGGAAGGAGACGCCGTTGGTCGACTGGCGGACGATCTTCTCCTTGTGCTTCAGGGCAGCCGGCATGTCCAGGCGCACTTCGCGGGTAGCGACGCCCACCTCGGCGCCGTGGCGCGCCTCCTCGAGGAGATCGGCCGTGTGCAGGAGCGCCTTGGTCGGGATGCATCCCCACAGCGTGCAGACTCCGCCCAGCCGAGGCTCCTTCTCGACGATGAGAACGGACAGCCCGAGCTGCGCCGCCCGGATCGCGGCCACGTATCCGCCCGGGCCCGAGCCGATGATGATGAGGTCGTAGGACTTGGTTGAGCTCATGTGCGGTCTCGCTCCGAAAAGGGGCGTTAGCCTATCAGACGGTTCCCGCGTCTAGAATGCCGGCATGCGTCCGGCGCTCCGATGGCTCCTTCCCGCCTCGCTCGCTCTGCTGGCCGGCTGCGGAGGCGAGTCCGCGGGCGAGCGGCAGGGCATCAAGGTCGGATTCTTCGGCGCCCTGACCGGCCCGACGGCGACCTTCGCGATCTCCGGAAAGAACGGTTCGACGCTCGCCGTCGCCGAGCTCAACGCCGCGGGCGGAGTGCTGGGCAAGCCGATCGTGCTCCTCGCCGAGGACGACCGGGGCGAGGCCTCCGAGGCGGCGTCTTCCGTTTCGAAGCTCATCACGCGGGACCACGTCGTGGCCCTCATCGGCGAGAACGCCTCGTCGCGGACCCTCGCCGCGGCGCCGATCGCGCAGAGCTACAAGGTGCCCATGATCTCGCCCTCGTCGACCAACGTCGAGGTCACGAAGAAGGGCGACTACGTCTTCCGCGTCTGCTTCATCGACCCCTACCAGGGCCGGGCGCTGGCAACCTTCGCCCGCCGCGACCTGAAGGCGAAGACCGCCGCCATCCTCGTGGACGCCCGGAGCGACTATTCCGTGGGGCTCGCGGAGGCGTTCCGCGCCTCCTTCGAGGCGGCGGGCGGCCGCGTCGTCAGCGAGCTCAAGTACGCCGAGGGCGACGCCGACTTTTCCGCGCAGTTGACCGCCATCCGGCCGCTGCAGCCGGACGTCCTGCTCGTTCCGGGGTACTACACGGACGCGGGCCTGATCGCGCGGCAGGCGCGGTCCCTCGGCCTGACCGCGACCCTGCTCGGCGCCGACGGCTGGGACTCGCCCAAGCTCGTCGAGATCGGCGGCGAGGCGATGGAGGGTTCCTACCTGTCGAACCACTATTCCGTCGACGATCCCTCCCCGGCGGTCCGAAAGTTCGTCGAGGCGTACAAGGCGAAGTACGGCGGCGAGCCGGACTCGATCGCCGCCCTGTCCTACGACGCCACACGCCTGCTGGCCGACGCGATCGAGCGCGCCGGGTCGACCGAGGGCCGGCGCGTCCGGGACGCCCTGGCCTCGACCAAGGATTTCGCGGGCGTCACGGGCACGATCACGATGGATGCGGACCGGAACCCGGTCAAGCCGGCCGTGATCCTGAAGGTCGAGAAGGGCCGCTTCCGCTTCGCGGCGGCCGTCGCTCCCTGACGGAGCGCAATTCTTACTTCGCGGGTTCCGCCGCTGCGAAGTCGAGAATGAACTCGTCGAACGACGCCTCACCCGGGCCCTGCGCCGCCAGGCCCGCACGTCCCGCGGCGGGCCTGGGGTCCTTCGCCACGAAGAGGGCCTTCTCGCCGAAGGTCACCGACACGTCGGCTCCGTTCAACCGCACCGCGAGCTTCTGCCAGGGTTGCGCGAAGGCTGCTTGACCGCGGCCGATCTCCGACGCCTTTCCCCCCTCCCGGACCGACAGCACGACCACGCCCGTGGACCGTGTCGGCGAGGAGCAGGACGAAATTCGCCTCGTCCTTCATCCGCAGGATCATGCCGGCGTGCCCGGGGGCCTGCTTGATGAAGGTCGATGCGGTTCCGTCCTGGAACGACACGTTGCGCCGGAGGGCGGCCGCGATCGTACCGGCGGGCAGCTCCCTCTCGGTCTGGACCAGCCGATTGGGCGACGAAGGCGCATTGGGATCGTTGAGCACCAGCCACCGCGGCTTGCCCGGCTCGCCGAGCGCGACCAGGTCGAAAAACCCGGGCGCGCGCATCATGAAGTCCGTGTCGAAGTGACTGCGCAGCTGCTCGGCGGCGGCCGCCGGAGCGAGGGCGACCGCCAGCCCGAACGCGAGCCCGAGCGCGGGACGGAGCGGTGCCCGGAGCCGTTCAACGAATTTCATGCCCGCGGAAAATCGCGCCGGATGCCCTAAAATTCCCGCCATGGACATCAACTCCCGAAAACCCGCCGAAACGTACCGCCTGGATCGTGAAGGCTATGCCTTCCGACTGGACCGCAAGGAAGTCGACAAGCTCAAGTCGATGCCCGACTTCGAGGGTCGCGAGGAACCGGCGGTGGCGGAAGACTTTCTGAGGTACCGGGCCGAGGCCTGGGCGGACGTGCTTTCCTCGGCGGGCGCCGAACCGGGCGAGATCGCCGTGACGATCGATCCGCACCAGAAGAAGGCCCACCTGGCCAAGGCGCACCGGATCGTGATCACGGCCGACATCTAGGACGAACCCGCGACGGCGCGATTCCGCACCCGCCTAGAAGCTGAGGATTCCCCGGATGCGGTTCTCGAGCGCCAGAAACGCCTGGCGCGAGTAAGGGTCGACCACGACGCGGATCTCCGAAGGTGTCGGGACGTCGTCGGCGATCGCCGAGGCGAGGCGCTCGGCCTGGCCGTCGAAGAAGGCCTCGCCGATCTCGTCGTCGGAGCGGCCCCTCGAACCCGGCAGCTCGCGCAGCCGCGCGAGATCCGGCGGGTCGAGCCGCAGACGATAGCCCTTGCATTCCCGGTAGAGCGGCTCGCGTCGGTCGATCAGGTCGGGCCGCGCGCCCCGGGCGGGCTGCGGTTTTGGCGCCCCGGTGACGGCTTCGGCCACGGGCGCCGCGGGCGGAGGCGGATCCTCGATGGCGCGCGCCGGGCACGCCCGCGACGAGGGGATCGACGGCCGCGTCGGCCTCGACCGCCTCGACCGCCTCGACCGCCTCTTCGACCGCGGCGACTTCCTCGAACTCGTCGACCCGTTCGACCGCGGCGATCTCCTCGATCACCTCGGCGTCGGCGTCGGGCGCGTCGGCGCCCGGCGGCACCATGGGATCTTCGGGTTCCGTCATCTCACCGCCCCGCCAGCACGTTCTTGGCGATCACCATGCGTTGAATTTCGCTCGTTCCTTCGTAGATCGTCGTGACCCGGGCGTCCCGATAGTAGCGCTCGACCGCGTAGTCCTTGGAATAGCCGTAGCCTCCGAAGATCTGCACCGCGCGGTTGGCGATCGCGTTGGCGGCCTCCGTGGCGTAGACCTTGGCCATCGACGATTCCTTGGAGAACCGCGCGCCGGGGACCTCGGACCGGAGCGCCGCCCGGTAGGTCAGCACCCGGGCCGCCTCGAGCTGAACGCGCATGTCGGCCACCTGAAACGCGATCGCCTCGTGCTCCGCGAGCTTCTTGCCGAACGTCTCGCGGGTGCTTGCGTACTCCGTCGCCGCCTCGTAGGCCGCCTGGCCGATGCCGATTCCCTGCGCCGCGATGCCGATGCGCGAATGGTCGAGGGTCGTCATCGCGATCGTGAAGCCCTCTCCCTCCGACCCGAGGCGCCGGTCTTCCGGCACGCGAACGTCCTCGAGAAAGATCGAGGCGGTCCTGGACGCCCGCAGGCCCATCTTGTTCTCGGGCGCGCCCATGCGCACGCCCTCGTCGTCCGACGACACCGAGAAAGGCCGTGATGCCGCGTGTGCCCGCCGAGGGGTCCGTCAGGGCCATGACGACGTACCACTTCGCCTCGCCCGCGTTGGTGATCCAGGCCTTGGCCCCGTTCAGGACGTAGGAGGCGCCGTCACGGACGGCCCGCGTCTTCTGATTGGCCGCGTCCGAACCCGACTGCGGCTCCGTCAGGGCGTACGCCCCGAGGACGCGTCCGGACGCGAGCTCCTTCAAGATCGTCGACTTCTGCCGCTCCGTGCCGAACTTCCACACGGGGTAGCACGCGACGGAGTTGTTGACCGAGACGATGACCGCCGTCGACGCGCACACGCGCGCGAGCTCCTCCACGGCGAGAACGTAGGAGAGCGCGTCGGCGCCCGCGCCGCCGTAAGCCTCGGGCACCATCATGCCGAGGATTCCCATCTCGCCGAGCCGGCCGAGGATCTCGCGCGGGAACGTCTCGTTCTTCTCGCGCTCGGCGACACCCGGCGCGATCTCGGCGGCGGCGAATTCCCGCACGGCGTCGCGGATGCGGGCCTGGTCCTCGGTCAGGTGAAAGTTCATTCCGGCCGTCCCGGCGCTCCGGCGCCCGAGGGCGAGGGTCCGCCCGCTCCCCCGCCCGGGCCGCCCCGCCCGCCGCGGCGGCGACGGCGGAACCGGCGCCGGCGCTTGCCCCCGGCGCCCTCGCCCTGGGCCGCGGCCACTGCGCCCATGGGAGCACCGCCGGCGACCGGCGCCGGTCCCTCGGGCCGCGGAGGCCTCTGGCCGGCCGCGGCTCGGGGCGGCGCCTGCGGACGCGGCGGACCACCCGGCCGGGACGAGGGCTGGGGGCGCTGTCCCGACGGTCCGCCCGCCGGCGAGCCGGGGCGCCGCTCGCCGCCTCCGCGCTCCGCTCCCCTTCCGCCCCGCCCCCCGCGCCGGCGCCGGCGCCCGCCGCCTTCGCGCCGCGGCTCGGGCGTGTCGACCCAGCCGTCTTCGAGGTGCCGGAACGTGACGACGATTTCCTGCCGCCCGGCGCGGCTGCGGATGAAATCGACGATCTTCTTCCGCAGCTCCGCCGCGGGGTCGCCGGTCAGCGTGGGGATGCGCTCGGCGTCGAAGAGCACCATGCGCGTCCACGCGATCCGCCGCAGGGCGCCGTCCGGCCCCTGGAGGTCCATGACGAAGAGGTCCCGCTCGTGGTCGAGCGCGTGGTCGCGAAACTCGAATTCGGGGAGCGCCTCGCGGCAGAGCTCCTTCAGGAGCGGCAGGTGTTTCTCGCCGCCCTCGAGGGTCTGTTCCATCGAGACCACGCGGTCCCGGAACATGCGTGTCTGGCCCATGTCGTCCTATCCGATCGAGAGCCCGCTGTCGCGGAAGATCTCCCGGGCGATGATCAGCCGGTGGATCTCGCTCGTGCCCTCGTAGATCTCGGTGATGCGCGCGTCGCGGAAGTTGCGCTCCACCGGGTATTCCTTGGTGTAGCCGTAGCCGCCGTGGATCTGGAGGGCCTTGGTCGTCACCCGCTGCGCCATCTCGGCGGCGAAGAGCTTGGCGATCGCCGCCTCCATCGAGTACCGCCCCCCCGTCGCCTTCGTCTCGTCCTTGGCCGCGGCGGCCTTGCGGGTCAGGAGGCGCGCCGCGTCGACGTCCGTCGCCATGTCGGCGAGGTAGAAACGCAGCGCCTGGAAGTCGGCGATCGGGCGCCCGAAGGCCTTGCGCGCCTTCGCGTACGACACCGCCGCCTCGAAAGCCTCCTGCGCGATGCCGACGGCCTGCGCGGCGATTCCGATGCGGCCGCCGTCGAGCGTCGACATGGCGATCTTGAAACCATCGCCCTCCTCGCCGAGCCGGTCGGCCGCGGGCACCACCACGTCGGTCAGGAAGATCTCGACCGTGCCCGAGGCGTTGACGCCGAGCTTGACCTGGTGGCGGGAACGGTCGAACCCGGGCGCCGCGGCATCCACCAGAAATGCCGAAATGCCGCGGACCTTCTTCTCCGGATTCGTCATCGCGAACAGGAGACAGACGTCGGCGGCCTGCCCGCACGTGATGAAGACCTTCTGCCCGGAGATCCGGTAGGCGTCGCCCTCCCGGACCGCCCGGGTCTTCTGGTTCCCGGCATCCGACCCGGCATCCGGCTCGGTCAGCGCGAAGCAGCCGAGCTTCTCGCCTCGCGCGAGCGGCGCCAGGAATCGGCTCTTCTGGTCGGCGTTGCCGAACTTTTCGATGGGGTCGCAGACGAGGGAGTTGTTGACCGAGAGAATGACGCCCATGTTGGCGCACACGCGGGAGATCTCCTCGATCACGATGGCGTACGACACGACGTCCATGCCCGAGCCGCCGTGCTCCGGCGAGACGGCGACGCCGGCGAGGCCGAGCTCACCGGCCGCGCGAAAGAGATCTTTCGGGAACTCGCCCGTCTGATCGATGACCGCGGCCCGGGGCCGGATGACCTCCTCGGCGAAACCCCGGACCGAGTCGCGGAGGAGCTGCTGCTCCTCGGAGAGCTCGAAATTCATGGGACGCGGAGTATACCGGGAAGCCGTCGGCCGGCCCGGCCGGCAGCGCCCGCTACGACGGGCGCGGGAGGGAGTCGAGGAACTCGATCAGCGCATCCGCATAGCGGGGCCAGGACGCGCGAGCGGCGGCCCGGGCGAGCCCCGGCGCATACGCGTCGGAACCCCGGCGAATCACCGTCTCGACGGCCCGCGCGAGGCCGGCGGCGTCGCCCGCGGGAAATAGCTCGCCCGTGACGCCGGGCTCGATCGTCTCCGCGAGGCCGCCCACCGCGGCCGCCGCGACGGGGCGACCCGCCGCGAGGGCGCGCGCCGCGATGCCGCTGCCCGAGACGGCGCGATACGGAAGCACGACGGCGTCGCAGGCCGAGAGCCACAGGCCCATGTCCTGCTCCGATACGTACGCATCCTTCCAGAGAATGCGGTCGCGCACGGGGCTCGCCGCCGCGCGGCGGGCGAGGTCCTGCGCATCCTCGAAGACTTCGCCGACGACCGCGATCGAGGCTCCCGTCGAGCGGACGATCCCGGGCGCGGCGTCGAGAAGGCAGTCGACGCCCTTGTACTTGCGCACGAGCCCCAGGAAGAGCACGAGCGGGCCGTCGGCCTCGAGCCCGAGCCGCCTCCGTGCCTCGCCGCGGGGCGGCGCATCCGACGGCGCCGCGGGATGCGGCAGCACGAGCGCCGGCCGGCCGCGGGCGAGCCGCGCCAGCCGGTCGCGGTCCGCGGAGGCGTGGACGACGAAGGCGTCGGCCGCGAGAAATGCACCGAGGGCGAGGAACCGGCGAAGCGCCCCGCCCTCGTGGTCTTCGACGTTGTGGCAGATCAGGACGCGCCGCGTGGCCGGAGACAGGGCCGCGACCCGGCGGAGCACGGCGCGGTCGGGCAGGCCCCAGAATGCGGTCCACCAGGGAACGAGCAATGCGTCCGGCGCGACCGACGCGATCGCCTCCGCCGTCCGCTTCCAGGAGAGCGGCGAGCGATAGTCGAGGACGGGCTCGGCGCCCGACGCCGGAAGCCCTGGATCGACGTCGAAGCGGCGGGGATCCAGCCAGCGCGGATACCTCCGCGCGAACGTGAACCACGACACCCGGCCGCGCTCGCGCAGGGTCGCCGCCAGAAGCGCGGTTTCCCGGGCGATCCCGCCCCGATCCGGGGGCGCCGGGCCGAGGATCGCGACACCGGCCCGGGAGCTCACGGGCTCCGGCGTGTCGCGGAGCGCGGGACCGCCGGGCCGACGACTAGGGGCACGCGAAGGCGGACGTGTCCTGCAGCGGCACGAAAGCGGTCCCGCGGGGATTGGAATACGTCTTCTGCGCTCCCGTCTGAGTGTCCGTGACCGTCATGGTCACGCCGACGTTCGTCAGCCCCCCGGCGAAGACCCAGAAGTGGTGGCTGGGAATGCCGCACGCGGACAGAACCTTGACGACGAGCTCGATGTTGGCGGAATTGAAGAACCAGAAGTAGCCGGAGTCGCCGGTCAGGGGCTCGGCCTGTCCCGCGCCGTTTTCGGTATCGGTCGACCAGGCGACGTTGACTCGGAAGCGGCCGCCGTTGAGGCACAGCGTCGTCGTGTCGGGCGTGCAGGGTCCGGGGGCCGACGGCGAGAGCCAGCTCTGAACGGACGGATACGTCACGCGGAACGCGCCGTCGATCGAGGAGTTGTTCACGGCGTCGCAGTCGTCGTTCTGATTGGTCCCGCAGGCCCCGCCGAGCTGCCCGACGACCTGGAGATTTTCGAGATAGAGGGGCGAGCCCGAGCTTCCCCCGCCGGTTCCGCCGACGGTGTCCTTCTCGTAGAGATAGGGACCCTGCGGGGCGTCGCTGCACACCACGGGATCGGGAACGGAGCTGACGGTCTCCTTCGTGTAGATCTGGGGCCCACCATTCGAATAACTCAGGCGATAGAGCAGGGTTCCCCCCGCGTGCGTGTAATCGTCCGTCGTCCAGCCCAGGAAGACGCTTCCGTCGGGCGGGGCCTCGTCGAGCTGAACGAGCGTGAAGTCGCTCGTCGGGCCGGTGGCCAGAAGAGTCGAGCCGAGCGTGCTGGGAAATCCGGCCGGCGACGGGTCGGGGGCGTTGCACGAGGGCCGCACGTATTGCCAGACGGCCTCGAGGGAGGTGGCGGCCGCCTGGTTGTCGAAGCAGTGATTCGCCGTCAGGAGGTAGGGCACGAACGTTGCCGGCGACGAGTTCAGGAGCCCGCCCGAGCAGAGGTAGGCCGTTCCCCCGTCGACGAACGTGAGCCGGGCGACGGCGTCCGAGGCGTCGGCGACGTTCGGAAACTCCGCCGGTGTCACGCAGGCCTCGTCGACGAAACACGTCTGGGATTTGGTCCGGAGCGTCCCGGCTGCGGCGCCCCGCGCGAAGGCCGCGTCGATGTGGACGATCGACGCGACGGAGAGGATCGCCTTCGACGGGTCGACGACCTCCCCCGCCGGGAACCGCACCTCGAGGTAGACCTCCGGCGAGTACACCGTGTTCGTCCAGAACCCCTCGGCTCGCGTCCCGCCGCCGAATTCGTACGGTCCGTGCGCTTCACCGCCTGCGGAGTAGACGTAGACGCGGCTGCCGGGGGAAGCTGCGCCCTGGCGATGTGCAGGCGGACGGCCCCGGCGCCGGCCGAAGAAAACGCGGACGTCCAGGTCAGCCGGCCGTCGGACGAGCGCTCGAACAGGCCGCCGGAAACCACGGCCGAGCGGCCGGGTGGGAGGTCTTCCGGCACACCCTCGAATCCCACGCGTTCCGGAAGCTCGCGCGCGATGCCGATTTTGACGGCCGGCGCCTTGCGCCGGTACCCTCCGCGGGAATCCTTCGCCGCGAGCTCGGCCGCGGCGGCGGCCGAAAGCGCGGGCAGGTCGTGACGCGCGGCGGCCGGAAGGGGCCGCGCCGCGAGCCTCGGCACCGGCGCCTCGGCGCGCCGTTCGGACGAGGCGTGGAACACCGCGGGCCCCGTCTGATGGACCGGCGCCGACGCGGCCACGAGCAGAGCGAGGAGGGGGATGAACATGCCCGTCATTATTGCAGACGGCGCAGCCAGAGTCCTTTCAGGTATTCACCTTCCGGACAGTCGAGCGAGACCGGATGGTCGGCCCCGGCCCCCTGTCGTCCCACGAGGGCATACGCCGTCCGGGAGTCGACGCTCGCCGAGAACACGATCTTCTGGAAGAGGCCGGCGTCCAGGAGGCCCGAGCAGGAGCAGGTCAGGAGCCAGCCACCCGGAGCGACGAGGGCCATCGCCAGCCGGTTGATGTCCTTGTAGCCTCGCGCGGCGCGGTCGAGGTCCGCGCGTTTCTTGGCGAAGGCCGGAGGATCGCAGACGACGGCGTCCCAGTGTTCGCGCGCCTCGACCCGCCGCCGCAGGTCGTCGAAGACGTCGGCCTCGACGAAGTCGGCCTCGTCCGCTCCGAGACCGTTGGCCCGCCGGTTCGCCCCCGCCAGCACGAGCGCCCCGGCCGAAGAGTCGACGTCGACTGCCCGCGCCGCGCCTCCCGCGAGCGCGGCCACCGAGAAGGCGCCCGAATACGAGAAGAGATTGAGAACCGAGCGCCCCCGCGCGAGCGCGCGCAGCCGCGAGCGGTTGTCCCGCTGGTCGAGAAAGAAGCCGGTCTTCTGGCCCGAAGCGAGATCGGCGAGGAAGCGAAGACCATTCTCGAGGAAGGGGACGAGATCGCCCCCCTCACCCTGCCCTCTCCCCCCTCCGGGTTGAGAGGGTTCTGCAGAACCCCCTCTCCCGGCGGGAGAGGGACGGGGTGAGGGGCGCCCCGCCTGGTCCCGAGCCGTCCCGCTCTCGCGCACCAGGAGGCGTCCCGGGGCGAAGATCTCGCGAACGGCCGCCTCGAGCTCTCCCCGCCAGGCCTCGGTCCCCGCCGTCGTCAGCTCGAGGACCGCCGTCTCGCCGTACACGTCGAGGAGGACCCCCGGGCACAGGTCACCCTCGGAATTGACCGCGCGGTAGCCGGTCGTTTCGGGCGGCAGGATCTGCGCTCGCAGCGCGCGCGCCGCGGTGAAGCGCTCTCGGAAGAGCGCTCCGTCCGGCGCGCGGCCGTCGAAGGTCCAGAGGCGCGCCGGGATCTGGGAGTCTGGCGAATACGCGCCGCGCGCGACGGGCCGGCCCGCCGCGTCGACCACCTCCGCGTGCCCGTCCGAGCCGTCGCCCTCGGCCGACGCGACCGCTCCCGAGAAGAGCCACGGGTGCCGGCGGGCCACGGACGCTTCGCGGCCGGGCCTGAGGGTCAGGCGGATCAAAAGCCCTCGACGAGGTAGATGTCGCCCGTCTTGCGCGAGACGCTGCAGTAGATCCGCTTGCCGTCCCGCGACCAGCTCGGGTAGTCGAGGATGTAGCTGCCTTCCATGCGGAAGGGCAAGAAGCGGACCTGCCCCGTGGACGCCGACACGATCGCGAGTCGCTTGTGATCCCGCAGGAACAGGATGGCGTCGGGATCGGTCGGGGACCACGCCGGGTGCGAATCCTCGAGGTCTTTGGTCAGCGCCCGGGCCTGGCCCCCGCCCGACGGCACGACCCAGATCTCCCGGACGTTGCCACGCTGGACCTGGAACGCGATCTGGCCGCCGTCGGGAGACCACGTCGGGTAGTCGACGTCCTGATGCAACGAGGTCACCGGCTTCACCGTCCGGGTCGCCTCGTCGTAGATGCGGACCTCTTCGACTCCCCCGGGGGTCCCGAGGACGATGCGCCGGCCGTCCGGAGACCACTCGATGGCCCCGGAGCGCAGCCCGGTGTCGAGTCCGCTCAGGCTTCCGACGGGCTGGATGAACAGCTTGCCTTCGCGGACGTACCCGACCCGCTTTCCGTCCGGGGACCAGCGCGCCTGCGGCTGGATGTCCTGCGAAGGAGAGAGCCGCGCGAGGTAGTGTCCGTTCAGGTCCGCCGTCCAGACGGCGAGCCTTCCGGTTTGACTGGATTGGATCAGGAGCGTCTTTCCGTCGGGTGAGAGCTGCGGATAGTCGGGGGACCCGCCGCGGGTGACCTCGCGCGGCGAGCCGCCATCGAGCGGGATCTCCCAGATGTTCGGCTCGTTTCCGGTCGCCGAGAAGGCGAGGATCCGGCCGTCCCGGGAAACGGCCGTGTCCGTGTCCTGACCCTGCCCGAGCGTCACGCGCGTCGGCGGCCCGGCCCGGCGGCCCTCGCGGAGAGAGACCCGCCACACGTTGAGGATGCCGCTCTTTTCTCCGGAAAACAGGATCGACCCGTCGGGCGCCCAGGACGGCTTCGTGACGAACGTGAAGCCTTCGGTCAACGGGATCGACGGGCCGCCACCGGCGGGAATCACGCTGAGATTGAAGTCCCCTCCCTGGGAGCGCGACCGATCGCCCGATCCGTAGGCGATCCACTTCCCGTCGGGCGACCATGCAGGTTGATAGTCGACCGTCGGGCCCTTGGTCAGTCGCTCGGGCGTCCCCCCGTCGGCCGCGACCGTCCAGAGGTTGATTCGTCCCTCGCGGTTCGACATGAACGCGATGCGCTTTCCGTCCGGCGACCAGCTCGGGTAGTGTGCGTCCTCGACGAGCCGGGCGGCCGTCCCGCCGAGGGCGGGCACCACGTAGATGTCTCCGCCGCTCGAGCTCAGATACAGCTCGAGCGACGCGACGTTCAACGCTGCGGTCAGACGCCCTCCGTGGTCCCGAGCGGACACGAAGGCGATCCGCGTGCCGTCGGGAGACCAGGCCGGCTGCGCCTCGTCGGCGTCGGTCGCCGCGATGCGGATGGGCTCGCCGCCCGAGAGCGACAGCACCTCCACGTCGAGGCTTCCCCGCTCGTCGGTCGTATAGGCGAGGAACTTGCCGTCGGGAGAAAAGCTCGGCTCGTCCTCGAGGCCGGGGCCGAAGGTCAGGCGACTGAGGACGGCAGGGTGCTTCGGTCCCGCGGCTCCGCGCGTCGCCGGAGGAGAACATCCGCGACGCCGACGGCGAGAAGGGCCGCGAGCCCGACCGCCCACCAGGCGCGACGGTTTCGCTTCGGGCCTCGCCACGGTGGACGTCTCGAGGGATGTCTCCGAAAGATGGTCGAGGGTCTGCTTGAGGTCGCGGGCGAGGTCCCGGGTCGCGGCATACCGGTTCTCCGGCTCCTTGGCGAGACAGCGCTCGACGATCCAGCGCAGCGGCGCCGGCGCCTGCGGGCCCGCGGCGCTCATCGGCTCCGGGTCTTCGCGGATGATCGCCGAGAGCGTTTCGATCGCGGTCTTCTTCTGGAAGGCCCGTTTGCCCGTCGCCATCTCGTAGAGGATCGAGCCGAGCGAGAACTGGTCCGAGCGGAAGTCGACCGGCTCCCCGCTCGCCTGCTCGGGGGACATGTAGCCGACCGTCCCGAGGACCATCCCGGGCCGGGTGCCGGGCCCGGCCAGCGTCGCGAGCTGCGAGCCGCCTTCCGCCGCCGGCGCCGCCAGCTTGGCGAGGCCGAAGTCCAGGATCTTCACGAACCCGTCCCGATTGACCATGACGTTCTCGGGCTTCAAGTCGCGATGAACGATCCCCGACTCGTGCGCTTTCGCGAGGCCGTCGGCGACCTGCCCCGCGATCGGCAGGAGGCGCCGCGCGGGGATCGGCCCCGGAGCCACGAGGTCGCGAAGGGTCTTCCCGTCGACGAGCTCCATCGCGATGTAGGAGACGCCCTCGGCCGACCCGACCTCGTAGATCGTCACGATGTTCGGGTGGTTCAAGGCCGAGGCCGAGCGCGCCTCCTGCTCGAAACGCGCCAGTCGCTCCGTGTCCCCGGCGAGCTCCGCCGGGAAGCACCTTGACCGCGACCTCCCGGGACAGGCGGGCGTCCTTCGCCCGATACACCTCGCCCATGCCTCCGGCCCCGAGAGAGGCGAGGATCTCGTAGGCGCCGAGCCGGGTTCCCGCGGGGAGGGTCATCGTGTCCTCAAAAATACACGCTTCTGGAGCGGCGCCCCCGGCACAAATCGGGCCTCAACAAACACCCGGCTTCCTCCGTAATACCAGCAGGCACACAGATCTCCTCCTTCGAGCCCCCCGAGTGAGACGGGGGGCTTCTTTTTTTTGGGGCGATTCATCGCGGATCGGACGCGATCTCGGAATTCCGTGTCCGGACTAAGCGTTCCCGCGCGAGCCCCGGGACTCAGTGCGAGATCGCCGAGAGGACGGCGTACCCGAGCGCGCCGATCGCGGCGGCCATCGGGATCGTGAGGACCCAGGCGTAGACGATCCGGCCCGCGACTCCCCAGCGCACCGCGGAGAACCGCTGCGTCGACCCCACCCCGAGGATGGCGCCGGTGATCGTGTGCGTCGTCGAGACGGGTATGCCCCACACCGACGCCGCGATCACGGTGGCGGCGGCGCCGGTCTCGGCGCAGAAGCCCGAGAAGGGCTTCAGTTTGGTGATGCGGCTGCCCATCGTCCGGACGATGCGCCAACCTCCGGTCAGGGTCCCGATGCCGATCGCCGCGTGCGCCGACAGGATGATCCACCACGGAACGGTCTTCAAGTCCGGCAGGTGCATGAAGTGGAGGTGTGACGCCGGATCCGCGAAGTGGTGCTGGTTGGCGACCAGCAGCCCCCCGATGATGCCCATCGTCTTCTGCGCGTCGTTCGTGCCATGCGAGAGCGAAAACGCGGCCGCCGACCCGAGCTGCGCGCGGCGGAACCAGCGGTCGACCGAGCCGTAGGGCGTTTTGTGGAAGATCCACGATACGCCGACCATCAACGCCCAGCCGACGGCCATTCCCAGCAGCGGCGAAAGCACGATGAACGCGATCGTCTTGACCCAGGCCATGCCGGGGACGATCGCCCGGATGCCGACCCTCGCGATGGCGGCGCCCGCGTATCCCCCGATCAGGGCGTGGGAGGACGAGGACGGCAGTCCGAAGTACCAGGTGATCAGGTTCCAGAAGATCGCGCCGAGGAGGCCGCCGAGCACGACGTCGGAGTTCACGACCGTGATGTCGATCAGCCCGGACCCGATCGTCTTCGCGACGGCCGTCCCGAAGAAGAAGGCGGCGGCGAAGTTGAAGAAGGCCGCCCAGAAGACCGCGACGAAAGGGGACAGCACGCGCGTCGACACGACCGTGGCGATCGAGTTCGCCGAGTCGTGCATCCCGTTGATGAAGTCGAAGACGAGCGCGATGGCGATGATGAAGAGGACGTAGGTCATGGCCGAGGCGTTCGCGCGTCAGGAGTGCTTCAGGACGACGCTCTCCAGCACGTGCGCGACGGCGACGCAGGAGTCGATGCTGCGCTCCATGTTGTCGTAGACGTCCTTCCACTTGATGACCTCGATCGCCGGCAGGTCGCCGGTGAAGAGGGAGGCGATGGCGCCGTGGTACACGACGTCGCCCTCGTTCTCGAGCTGCTTGATCCGGATGCACCGCTCCATCACGCCCTTCTGTTTGCGGAGCTGCGAGACCGCCTCGACGAGCTCGGCCGTCGTCGTGACGATCAGCTTCGACAGGGTCTGCGCGAGCGGCGTCGGCCGTTCGATCTTGAAGAGGGAGAGGCGCCGCACGGTCCCGTCGATGAGGTCGATCACGTCGTCGAGCCGGACCGCGAGCTGGTGAATGTCCTCGCGGTCGATCGGCGTGATGAAGGTCCGGTCGATGCCCCGCAGGATCTCGTGCGAAATCTCGTCGCACTCGTGCTCGAGGCGCTTGACCTGGTCGGCCACGGTCGCGACGGGCGACTCACCGTCGAAGAAGCGAGCATGGATCTTCGCCGCCTCGTGGATGCGGACGGCGAGCTCGGTGAAGCGGTCGAAGTACTTTTCGTCTCTCGGCAGGAGGTTCAGCATGCGCGCCTCGGGAAGCGGCGCCATCCTACCGCAGAACTTCAGGAGCTCTTTACCTCGGGCTTCGCGAGGGCTTCACGCGACCGACGGAAAGCGAACGTGGAAGGTGCTTCCCTGCCCGGCTTCGCCCTCGACGTCGACGCTCGCTCCGTGGAGTTGCGCGATGTGCTTGACGATCGCGAGCCCGAGGCCCGATCCCGGCCGGGCCTTCGAGCGCGACCGGTCGACCTGGTAGAAGCGCTGGAAGATGCGGTCCCGCTCGGCCTTCGGGATCCCGGGCCCGAGGTCCTCGACGGAGAAGCCGGAGCGCCCGGCCTGGCGCCAGACGCGGACCACGACCGGGGCCTTCTCGGGTGAGAACTTGATCGCGTTGTCGATCAGATTGCGCGCGAGCTGCCCGATCCGCCGGCGGTCGCCCACGGCCGCCACCGAAGCGTCGCCGACCACCCGCACCTCGACCTGACGCGCCCGCGCCGCGGGCTCGAGGTCCTCGGCGACCTCCGTGAGCAGCTCGCTGCAGCGGGATCTCCTCCCGCTCGAGGGGAACGGCTCCGCTCTCGATCTGCGCCAGATCCATCAGGTCGTCGATCAGCTCGCGCATGCGGTCCGACTGGCGGCGGATCAGGCCCAGAAGCTCCGCCGTCTCGGCCCGGTCCGGCGCGCCTTCGGCGAGCGTCTCGGCCGCGGCCGCGATCGAGGCGATCGGCGTCCGGAGCTCGTGCGAGACGTCGCCGACGAAGGTCCGCCGCATCGCCTCGGTCTTCTCGAGGCGCGAGACGTCGCGCAGCACGCCGACCGCCGCCGCCCGGTGGCCCGGCGGAAGCGGGGCGACGGTGATCTGCCAGACGCGGTCGTCGGCCAGCCGCACGGTCCGCTCGTTCATCTCCCCCGTCCGCGCGGTCGTTTCGAAGCAGTCGTAGAGGGGCTTCTCGCGCAGGAGCTCGTAGACTCCCCGGCCGGCCGGCGTCGGCACGCCCGTCATCACGGCGAAACGCTCGTTCGACTCGAGGACCTTCAGCTTCGCGTCGACGACCACGAGGCCGTCGGGCAGGGTCTCGAAGACCATGGCCGCCAGACGCCGCTCGCCCTCCGCGCGCTCGAGGGCGGCGTTGAGCGAGTCCTTCATGCGCTGGACCGCCCCGGAGAGAAGCTGTACCTCTTCCCCGCCGGCGCGAGGAAGGTCCCGCGCGAAATCGCCGGCGGCGATCGCCGCGGCGCTCCGCGTCAGTTCCGCGATGGGCTCGGAAAACCGCCGCGACGCCGCCGACCCGATCAGGAAGAGGACGAGGCACGCCGCGGCGATCGCAAGGCGCATCGCCCAGAGATAGGCGAGTTCGACCTGGCGCAGGCGCGCCTCGGACACCGCCAGCCGCAGCACGCTTCCGTCCGGCAGCTTTCGGGCCACGTAGAGCATGGGCCGTTGCTCGGTCGGCGAGATCCGGCGGGAGCGCCCCGTCCCTCCCTCGACCGCCTGCCGCACCTCCTCCCGGCCGGCGTGGTTCTCCATCGACGGCACGTCCGCGGGCAGCAGGTCGGTGTCGTCGAGGACCCGGCCGCCGGGAGCGATGTAAGTCACGCGGCATTCGAGCTGCTTCGCGGCCGCCCGCAGGAAGTCGTCGCGCCCGGTCTCGGGCACGTCCCCGCGCGCAAGATCCTCCGCCAGGTGCTCGAGCTCCCGCCCGAACCGCTCGGCCACCCGCTCGGAGACGGCCCGGCCGACGACGGCATCGGACACGAGCACGAGCACGGCGACCGTCGCCGCCGCGAGGATCGCGAAGAGCGCGGTGAATCGGGCGCGAAGCTTCATCGGGCCGCGGTGCCTACGGGTTCGATCCCTCGCGGTAACGATAGCCGAGGCCCACGACCGTCTCGATGCGCTGGTCGCCCAGCTTGCGCCGCAGCGCGCGGATGTGGACGTCGACGGTCCGTGTCTCGACGTCCGCGTCGTAGTCCCAGAGGCGCGCGAGGATGGCGTCGCGCGTCACGACCCGGTTGCGGTTCCGGACGAGAAGCCAGAGGAGGTCGAATTCCTTCTTCGTCAGGTGGACGCGCCGGCCGCCGAGGGCGACCTCGAACCGGGCGCGGTCGACGACGAGCTCGCCGTCCCGGAAGACCTCCTCCTCCGAGGTCTCGAAGGCGGCGACGCGGCGCAGGTGGGCGTGGACGCGGGCCAGCAGCTCGCGCATCGAGAAGGGCTTGGTGATGTAGTCGTCGGCGCCGATCTCGAAGCCGAGGAGCTTGTCGCGCTCCTCGACCCGGGCCGTCAGCATGATGATCGGGACCTTGCGGGTCTCGTCGGCCCGCCGCAGCTCCCGGCACAGGGCCAGGCCGTCGATGTCCGGCAGGTTCAGGTCGAGGATCACGAGGTCGAACGGCTTCTCCTGCACGGCCGCGAGGGCCGCCAGGCCCGACACGTAGTGCTCGACCTGGTACTTCTTTTCCTTGCGCAGATTCAGGCGGATCGTGTACGCGATGTCGGCGTCGTCCTCGATGAGGGCGATGCGCTTCATCGCCCCCGTGTGCGCCTCGCCGCGCGGGGCCGCGCCGTCCTTGCCTTTGGTCACCACCGACTTCATTCGCTCCTTCCTCCTAGCCGAACCGGCCGGTGATGTAGTCCTCGGTGATCTTCTGGCCGGGGTTGGTGAAGATCTTCTCCGTGCGGTCGTGCTCGACGAGCCGGCCGAGCATGAAGAATGCCGTGAACTCGGACACGCGGGCGGCCTGCTGCATGTTGTGCGTGACGATGACGATCGTGTAGTCGCGCTTGAGCTCGTAAATCAGCTCCTCGACCTTGGCCGTCGCGATCGGATCGAGCGCCGAGCACGGCTCGTCCATCAGGAGGACCTCCGGCTCGACGGCCAGAGCGCGGGCGATGCAGAGTCGCTGCTGCTGGCCGCCCGAGAGCCCCATCGCCGAGGCGTCGAGGCGGTCCTTGACCTCGTCCCAGAGCGCCGATCGACGCAGCGCCTTCTCGACGCGGTCCGGGATCTCCGAGCGCGGACAGAGGCCGTTGATCTTCAGGCCGTACGCGACGTTGTCGGCGATCGACTTGGGGAACGGGTTCGATTTCTGGAAGACCATTCCGACGCGGCGGCGCAGGTCGACGACGTCGGTGCCGGGGCCGTAGATGTCGCGGCCGTCGAGGAGCACCTCGCCCTCGACGACCGTGTCGGGAATGATGTCGTTCATACGATTGAGGCAGCGGAGATAGGTCGACTTGCCGCATCCCGACGGCCCGATGAAGGCCGTGACGGTCTTCTCGGGGATCTTGAGCGAGATGTCCCAGAGAGCCTGCTTGGGGCCGTACGAGAAGCTGAGACGGCGCGATTCCATCCGCAGCGCCCGGCCCGCCGCCGGGGACTCTTCGGGGCGTTCGGGCCCCCCCGGAACCGATGCCGGGGCCGGGGCGCTCGGTCCGACCGGAGATTCCACGCTGACCTCCAGTGTATCGCTCACGCGCGATGCATCCTTTCGAGCCTGCGGGTGACGACCCGCGCCAGGACGGAAAAGGTGAAAACGAACGCGACGAGGACGAGCGCGCCGGCCCAGGCCTGGCGGTGCCAGTCGTCGTACGGCGATACCGCGTACGTGTAGACCTGGACCGGAAGGGATGCGATCGGCTGGTCGAGGCGCGTCGAGAAGAAGCGATTGTTGAACGCAGTGAAGAGCAGCGGCGCCGTTTCTCCGGCGATCCGCGCCAGGGCCACGAGGATCCCGGTCATGATGCCGGGCAGTGCCGCCGGGACCATCACCGAGAACGCGGCGCGCGCCCGCGTCGCGCCGAGGGCGAGAGAGCCTTCGCGCAGAGTGCCGGGCACCAGGTTCAGGAGCTCCTCGGTCGTTCGCGTGATGATGGGAATCATCATGAAGCCGAGGGCGAGCCCGCCCGCGAGCGCCGAGAAGTGCTTCACGGGAAGGACCGCCAGCCCGTAAGCGAAGATGCCGATGACGATCGACGGGACGCCGTTGAGAACGTCCGCCGTGAACCGGACGAGCGACGCGAACCTCTTCTTGCCGTACTCGGACAGGTAGACGCCGGCGATCACCCCGACCGGCACCGCGACAGCCGATGCGATTGCGATGAGGAAGACCGTACCGAGCATGGCGTTGGCCATTCCGCCCCCGGTCTCGCCGACGGGCTTCGGCATCTTCGTGAAGAAGTCCCAGTTGAGCGACGAGACTCCCTTCTGCAACACGTAGGCGAAGACGAAGAAGAGCGGCACCAGGGCCACCACGACGGCGGCGCCGCAGAGCACGACGACGATCCCCGACAGGGCCTTCCGGCGCCCGTTCCGGTTCATGCCGCGGCCCTCGGCGACTCGAGAGAGTCCGCGGCGGCGGCCTTCGCGGCTCGCACCTTCGCTTCCCGCGTCACGCTCCAGATCAGGAGTCGCGAAAGGGCGTTGATGACGAGCGTGATCACGAACAGCACGAGTCCGATCTCGATGAGGGCCGAAAGGTAGAGATCGTCGGCCGCCTCCGTGAACTCGTTGGCGATGACCGCGGCCATCGTGTACTGGGGAGCGAAGAGCGAGGCCGACACCTGCGGGTTGTTGCCGATGACCATCGTCACCGCCATCGTTTCGCCGATCGCCCGGCCGAACCCGAGAATGACGGCGCCGATGATGCCGGTCCGTCCGAACCGGAGGGCGGCCTGGATCGCCTCCCAGCGCGTCGCGCCGAGGGCGTAAGCCGCTTCGCGCTGCGTCGACGGCACCGCGCTTGCAGGACCTCGCGGGCGACCGACGAAGTGAACGGAATCACCATGACGGCGAGGATGAGCGCCGCCGCGCCCATGCCGACGCCGAGCGGCGGGCCCGAGAAGAGCGGGATCTTCTTCATCCACGCGGGGGTCGTCGACCTGGAGCTGTCGCACGAGGCGGGACCAGCACGAACACGCCCCACAGCCCGTAGACGATCGAGGGGATCGCCGCGAGCAGCTCCGTGAGAAACGCCAGCGGCGTCCGAAGGCGCCGCGGAGCGAGCTCCGAGATGAACATCGCGATCCCGAGGGCGATCGGCGTCGAGAGGAGCATCGCGAGGAGCGAGGAGTAGAGCGTGCCCCAGATGAACGGCAGCGCGCCGAACTCCCCCGAGACCGGGTCCCAGGTCCTCCCGCTCCAGAATCGGAATCCGAATTTCGCGATCGACAGGGTGGAGGTCCGGTAGAGCTCCCAGAAGATTCCGGCCACCAGAAGAACCACGAGGAAGGCGAAGAAACCCGTCCCCAGCCGAAAGCCGCGGTCGTCCGCGCTCCGGCGAGAGGACGGGAGCTTCGACATGCCGAGTCCTTCCGCCGGCCTACAGCTTGATCCGCTTCAGGGCCTCGATCTCGAGCGCGACCACTGCCGCCGGAAGCGGGGCGTAGCCGAGGTCCGCGCAGTACTTCTGTCCGTCCGTCAGGGCCCACTTCATGAAGTCGACCATGACCTTCGCGCGCGCCTTGTCCTTCGGGCTCTCGTAGAAGAGCAGCCAGGTGAAGGACGAGATCGGGTAGGCATCCTTGCCGGGCGCATTGGTGATCGACACCCGGAAATCCGTCGGCATGGCCGACGCGGCCGCGGCCGCCGCCGCGGTCACCGTTTCGAGGCTCGAGCTGGACGAACTCGCCATCCATGTTTCGCACGGAGCCGTACGCGATCTTGTTCTGGATCGCGTAGATGAGCTCGACGTATCCGAAGGCGCCCGGCGTCTGCTTGACCAGCCCGGCGACGCCCTCGTTGCCCTTGCCGCCGACGCCGACCGGCCAGTTGACGGAGGTGGCGACGCCGACCTTCTTCTTGAAGTCCGGCGAGACCTTGGAGAGATAGTCGACGAAGATGTAGGTCGTCCCCGAGCCGTCCGAGCGGTGGGCGACGGTGATGTCGGTGTCCGGGAGCGCGACCCCGGGATTGAGCGCCGTGATCGCCGTGTCGTTCCACTTCGTGATCCGGCCGAGCACGATGTCGGCGATCACCTGGCCCGTGAACTTCAGCTCGGCGTTCACGCCCGGAATGTTGTAGACGGGCACGACGCCGCCGAGCACCGTCGGCAGGTGCAGGATCGTGCCCCGGCGCCGCCTGGAGCTGGTCGCTCGTCATCGGGCCGTCCGAGGCTCCGAAGAAGACGGTCTGGTTCGAGAGCTGCCGGATGCCGCCGCCCGAGCCGATCGACTGGTAGTTGATCTCGACTTCGGGGTGGAGCTTGTTGTACTCCGAAAACCACTTGGAATAGATCGGGTACGGGAAGGTCGCCCCGGCCCCGTTGATCTGGACCGTCTGGGCCAGGCCCGGCGCGGCCGTCAGCGCCGCGAAGGCGGCGAGCAGCGGCGGCGAGCAGGATGCGGGTCGCTTTCATCGTTTCTCCTCGCTTACGAACATGAAGTTCGGACGTTAACTTCGTATGAATCCCGTGTTAACTAGAAGTTGAAGAGGGTGAAAAGCCCGTAGCTCTCCTCCGTGGGCTTCGAGTTGGGCGCGCCCATGTAGCGCAGCTGCTCGAACCTCAGCAGCACCGCGGCGGCGACGCCGCTCTTCGTGACCGGGAACCAGTACGCCGGACCCGCGATCAGCCGCTGCCGGTTCGCGCCCTTCGTCGTGTCGGGAGTGATCCGATCCCACCGGAGAAGCGCTTCCAGGCCGAAGCACGTCCGCGGCGTGATCCAGGCCGAGTAGGCATGCGCTTCGACGACCGCCGCCCCGGCCGAGGTCTGATCCTTGAAGACGTCGTACTGGAAGCCGAAGTTGACGTACGGATGCTCGAACGTGGCCGCAGCGAGATAGCGCTGCTTCTTCGCGTCGATCGCGTAATGGTCGTCGTCGTAGAAGCCCGACAGGCGCAGCCCCTTGATGATCGGCACCATGGGAAGCGGGCGAATCGTTCCGCGCACCTGGTAGGACATCTGCGAGTCGTTGTCCTGGAGGGCCGTGTACCCGTTGCCGTTGTAGACGCCGCCGTGGATGTCGCCGAAGTTGCCGGGAACGTTCCAGTGGACGGAGGCGCCGAGGTCGGACGACGTCAGCGCGCCCTCCCGGTCCGCGAGCACCGTGCCGGCGAACCGGTAGCGGTAGATGCCCTCTTCGAAGTCGATCCAGGGCGTCTGCTGAAGTCCGAGCCGCATCCACGAGCCGTTGGTCGTAAAGTCGCTGAAGTTCAGCTGTCCGTAAGCCGTACTTGAGACGGTACGCCAGGGTCCCGCTCAGGCCCGGAACGTTCGCGCCGGAAACCTGGCCGACGCGCACGACGTCGGGTGTGATGCGGAATGCGATGAGATGGTTGATCTGGCCGGTGATGTTGATGTACGCCCGCGTGAGGTTGAACGCGTTGGGATGGACCTGGCTGCCGTCCGATCCGGTCACCGTCGGCTCCTGCAAGTACGTGTAGTCCGCGAAGATCGTGCCTCCGACGTTCACCTTGGGGGTGTCGTCGGGAGGTGTGTAGCCGGCCGCGACCGTGACCTGGGCGCGCGCCGCCCCGCTGGAAACCATCGCTGCGATCGCGCACGCGGTCAGGAATCCCGAAAGTCGTCTCATGAGTGAAACTCCTCCTCTATTGACCCGGGAGTTATGAGGGCGGGGGGTCAACGGGCCACGAAGGTCTTGTAAATTCGAGTTGAAGGCGCGTTCGCGCGGAGCGCTCCGACGATCAACGCGCAAAGGTCGCCTCGATGACCGCGTCGGCGATCCCGGACCGCTTCCAGTCGATGATCTCGTCGGCCGTCAGCGGCGCGGCGAGCGGATGCGAGCGGACGTACAGCTTGATCACGTCCGCGCCGACGCCCTCCTGCATCAGCGCGAGCACCTGCGCCTTCAGCGCGGCCGCCTGCGGAGCCGGCGCCGCTGGCGCGGGCGTCGGCGCGGGAGCCGCCGGTGCTGCGGCAACGACCGCCGCCGCGGGAGTTGTCGCGGGCGTCGGCTTCGGGGTCTTCTTGACGAGCTCGAACTTGAAGACGCTCGGCGAGGAAGGCAGCGGCGCCTCGGCGAGGGCCTGGAGCGCTGGCGTGTCGCACGCGTAGGACCCGAACGTGACGCGATACCAGCTCTGGGAACGGTCCATGCAGCCCGGAGACGTATCCCCGACGGGACAGTCGAGCTTCATCAGATTCACGATCCGATACGACTGGACGTAGAGCACGTTGCCGCCGAGGCTCGCCGTCCGATTGCGCTCGGTGCGGTAGGGATCGCTGATCTCGCGGTCCTCCTGCTGCTGCTGGATCGGTCCGGACGTGCCGAGCAATTTGCAGCCGGCGGGAAGGGCCGGAGCGACGGCATCCCGCTCGGCGAGCTCCGCCTGGTAGACCTTGACCTGCGCCGCCTCGGGCGACAGAGAGGCGCAGGCGAGGACGCCCGGAACCAGCACCAGGGTGAGGGCCACTTTCTTCATCCAGTCTCCTTCGCGGGTTTCCGCGGATCCTACGCTCCCGGGACTCCCGGGAGGTCGGGCCCGTGCATGTTCGAAGCGCCTGAAGCGGCACGCGGAGAATCGCCCGCGCCTCGTGAAGACGTCGGGCATCCGATGTAAATTTCGCGCGAAGCCGTCCCCGAAAAAAGAACGCCCCGACGGATCGGGGCGAAGGGGAGGGGATCCTGCGACGCGTTTCCGTCGAAGTTTCAGGTCCCGGGATGAAGATCGCGCGCAGTCCGCGTCAAATCGGGGAGCGTTTCGCAGGCTCGGGAACGCGCTCAAGCGCTCCGCGCCGAAAGCCGCCGCGACCAGTCGAAGAGGCTCTGGAGGTCCTCGACGATGATGCAGCCGCCCGGGCGGGTGGCTGCGGCGCGCCCCCTGGCCCCCGACGAGGATCGGCGTCCCCGCCGGAACGGCCCGCCGCAGTGCCGCGAGCTGATCGCGCGAGCCCGGGCCCGCCGTCGAGGCCGAGATGCTGACGCCCACGGCCGCAACCCGGCCGGAGCGGGCGGCCGCGGCGATCTCGCCGACCGGCGTGTCCGTGCCGAGCACGTGCGGCTCGAGCCCGCCGACGGCCGCGACGAGCGCGGCCATCTGGAGTCCGAGGCCGTGCGTCTCCCCGGACAGCGTCGCCAGCGTGATGCGGGGGCCCGCGGCGGCGCGCTCGTAGGGCATGCGCACCGCGCGCAGCACGTCGCTCAGTCGTTCCGAGAAAAAGTGCTCGTGATGGATCCCGATCTCCCCGCGCGACCAGGCCTCGCCGACTTCCTGCACCATCGGCACGGCCCGCAGGCGCAGGAACTCGACCGGTCCCAGCGTCGCCGCGTCCGACAGGAGCGCGGACGTCAGGCCGGCGGCGTCGTGCCGGCGGACGAAAGACATCAGGCTCGCGACCGGAGCGATCGTGCGCGCCCCGGCGCTCGTCGCGGCGCCGGCTTCGGTCAGAAGCGACTGGAGTCGGGCCTCCGGCAGCGGAACGACCTGTCCGGGCCGGTGGCCGCGGGCGAGAGCCTCCGAGATCCTGCGCAGGCGCTTCACGTCGGCCGTGCTGTAGAGGCGGTGGCCCGAAGGCTTGCGCTGCGGCACTGGAAAGCCATATCGCTTCTGCCAGACGCGGAGCGTGTCGGGCGAGAATCCCGTCGCCTTCGCGACCGCGCCGATCGTCAAGCTCAGCTCGAACGGAGATGATTTCTGGACGTCCATCCATGCCTCCCATGATCCATAATTGTCTAGAAATATATACTGACATAACCTGAGGAATATTTTCGGTCGAGAGGGCCACGGTATCGAAATAACTTACTCATTTGCAAATATATAGATAGATAAATGCACCACAATAATACCTCGACAGTATTTTCGTGACGCTTCGAACGCCGGGCTTCACACTCCGGGCCGACCGGGGTGGTACCCTCCATCCCTCGATTCGATCTCGATGAGCGAAGTCCATTACATCGGTGGGAGCCAGACGCCGGACGACCGGCTCGAAGACCATTCGCTCTACTTCAATCGCGAGATTTCCTGGCTGGCGTTCAACCGCCGCGTGCTCGAAGAGGCGCTCGATCCGAGCTGGCCGCTCTTCGAACGGGTGAAGTTCCTCGCGATCTTTCACTCCAACCTCGACGAGTTCTTCATGATCCGGGTCTCGGGCCTCCACGAGCAGCTCGAAGCGTCGGTCGCGGAGCGCAGCGCGGACGGCCTCTCCGCGCCCGAGCAGCTGCAGGCGATCCGCGAGATCGTGGACCGCGACGCGGGCGAGGCGATGCGCCTCCTCCGGGACGAGCTGCGGCCGCGCCTCGCCGAGGCCGGCGTCCGGATCCTGTCCTGGGACGAGATCGAGCCCGAGCGCCGCAAGGAACTCTCGGGATACTTCGAAAGCGTGGTCTTCCCGGTCTTGACGCCCCTCGCTTTCGATCCCGCGCACCCGTTTCCGTTCGTCTCCAATCTGTCCCTGTCGCTCGCCGTCGAGCTCAAGGACAAGAAGGAGAAGACGCCCGCCTTCGCGCGGGTCAAGGTCCCGGCTTCGCTGTCGCGGTTCGTCCCGGTGCCCGGGGCCCCGGGCAAGACGCTCGAGTTCGTCCTGCTCGAGAAGCTCATCGAGGCCAATCTCGACCGCCTGTTTCCCGGGATGGAGATCCTGGGCGCTTCGGCCTTCCGCGTCACGCGCGACGCCGACATCGAGATCCGGGAGGACGAGGCCGGCGACCTGCTCCGGAGCATGACCGACAACCTGCGCCGCCGCCGTTTCGGCGCGGCGATCCGTCTCGAGGTCGAAGACCGCTGCTCGGAGCACGTCCGGGAGCTCCTGCGCACGCAGCTCGAGCTCGACCCGGGCGACGTCTACGAGATCGCCGGCCCGCTCGGCGCCGCGGACCTGATGTCGGTGATGAAGCTCGACCTGCCGGCCCTGAAGGACGCGCCGTTCCTTCCGGCGTCGAGAAACATTTTCGACACGCCCGCGAGCGTCTTCGACACGATTCGCAAGGGCGACGTTCTCCTGCACCATCCCTACGACGCGTTCGAACCCGGTGCTGCGGTTCCTCGACGCCGCGGCCGACGACCCGGACGTGCTCGCCATCAAGATGACGCTGTACCGGGTCGGGGCCGACTCCCCCGTCGTCGCCGCGCTCGCCCGGGCGGCCGAGAACGGCAAGCAGGTCGCCGTCCTCGTCGAGCTGAAGGCCCGCTTCGACGAAGAGAACAACATCCAGTGGGCGCGGTCGCTCGAACGGGCCGGCGTGCACGTCGCGTACGGCGTCGAGGGTCTGAAGACCCACGCGAAGATCGCCCTCGTCGTCCGGCGCGAGGGCGCTGCGATGCGACGCTACGTCCACGTCGGGACGGGCAACTACAACCGGCTGACCGCCCGCGTCTACACCGACGTCGGCCTCTTCACTTCGCGCGCCGATTTCGGGCACGACGCGTCCGAGCTCTTCAACTTCCTGACCGGCTTCTCGAAGAAGACCCGGTACAAGCGCCTCTCGGTGGCGCCGTTCGCGCTCCACGACCGGGTCATCGCCCTGATCGACCGCGAGGCCGAAAAGGCCCGCGCGGGCAAGCCCGCCGGGATCGTCGCCAAGCTGAACTCCCTCGTCGACGCGAGCGTGATCCGGGCGCTCTACCGGGCCTCGCAGGCCGGAGTCCCGATCGACCTGTCGGTGCGCGGAATCTGCTGCCTGCGGCCGGGCGTTTCGGGGGTCTCCGAGGGAATCCGCGTCTCGAGCGTCGTCGGACGGTTCCTGGAGCACTCCCGCGTCTTTTCCTTCGGCGTCGGCGAAGAGGAGGAGATCTTCATCTCGAGCGCCGACTGGATGCCGCGCAATTTCTATCGCCGCGTCGAGCTCATGGCCCCGATCCAGGACGAGAAGGCCCGCGAGAAGATCCGCCAGGAGATCCTCGAGCCCATCCGGTCCGACAACTGCCGCGCGCGAGACCTCCAGAGCGACGGAACCTATGTCCGGCGCCGCCCGGCGGCCGGCGAGAGCCCGGTGGATACACAGGGGCTGCTGCTCGATCGCCTCGCCCGGCGGGGACTCAAGGCGGTCCCGACCCTCTGATCGCCGCCCGTCAGGCGGCGCGTTCCACGATCTTCGTGTCGCGGCCGATCCTCACCGGCCGCCCTCGCCAGGCGACGGATCGGCCGAAGGCCCCCGCCCAGAAGACCGCCGCCGCGCCGAGGTCGCGGACCGGAAGAAGGATGGCTTCGCGCCAGGGGATCGGCTGCCCCGAGGGACGGGAAAGCAGGATCTCCATCGTCCAGCGCGCGGCGAGCAGCGCCCCGCCCGCGCCGCGGAGGGCCGCCGAGGGCGCCGCCATCGCCGCGAGGAACCAGGGCAGCGCGCTCGCCAGCATCTCGCCGGGGTAGAGAAACCGGGCAAGTCGCTTGCGCATCATGGCCCAGCGCCGGTGACGCCGGAAGGCGGCCGCCACGGGCTTGTTCACCTCGAGCGTGTCGAGGATGTCGGTCGAGAGGACGACGCGGTAGCCGGCGCGCCGCACCTGTCGGCCGAGCACGTAGTCCTCGGCCAGGTAGTCGCGCAGCGCGTCGATTCCCCCGATCGCGTCGAGGGCAGCGCGGGAGACGAGGATCGACTTGCCCACGACGCACGGGCGGCGGAGCACGGCCCACACGAAGGCCGTGCCGGGCATGAGGCAGCCGTTCAGGTAGAGGGACTCGACCCGGGATCCGACGCTCGACGCGCCGTGGCCGCGGAAGAGATGGGAGACCAGGCCGACGCGGGGATCCAGGAACCAGGACACGGCCCGGCGCAGGAAATCCGGCCGCACCCGGACGTTGCCGTCGGAGAACAGGATCATCCGGTGGCGGGCGCGACGCATCGCCGCCGCCAGGCGATTGACCTTGGAGTTGCCGCCCGGCTCGCGCCCGTCGACGACGAAGGTGGACCGGATCTTCCGATGGCGGTCCGCCACGCGGCGCGCCACGGCGCAGGCGGGATCGTCCGCCCGGGCGAAGGAAAAGACGATCTCGTACTCGTCGTAGTCCAGTGCGTAGAAGGTCTCCAGGTTTTCCTCGAGTTCCTCGTCGAGGCCGGCGAGGGGCTTCAGGATCGAGACCGGAGGGGCGAAGCCCGGGATCGGATCGCCGCGGCACGTCCGCCGCAGCCGCAGGAGCGTGATCGCCGCCGCGCCGTAGGCGAGCGTGCCGACGGCGAGGCCCGCGAGCCCGACGATGCCCACCGCCAGGGGAACGTTCACGCCGTGGCCGCCGCTTCGTCCGGCGTCAGGCGCAGGACACCGATGCCGGTGCCGCGGCGAAGGGCCGCGAGGACCGACGCGCGGTCCCGGTCGGCCTTGAGCAGCGTCTTCCAGGCGAAGAGATGCTCGGGGCGGTGGAAGTCGCTGTTGGCCAGATGCGGCAGGCTTTCGCGCGAGATCACGGGGTAGAGCTCCCACCGGCAACCGACCTCCCAGAGGTCGACGAGATCGCCCACCTGCTTGCGGCGGTTCCACAGGTACCAGGTGTTGGCGAACCATTCGCTCATCTCGTGGGGATGACAGGCGACCGTGACGGCCCCGCGTTCCTGCGCTTCGCGCAGCATGTCCAGCGGATCGCCGTCGGCCGACAGGAACTCGTCGAGGCCGAGAGCGAGCGCGTGGACCGAGGTGTGCCGGTTGATCGTGTTTCGCGTCATCTCGGCCCCCGGCAGGACCACCATGCCATATGTGTGCCATGCGCGCTCCGCCTCGCGGGAGATCTCGTCGGCGTAGCGCTTCCAGCTCTCGGCATTGAGACTGTGGCGGATCCTATGCGCGATCTGTCCGAGGCCGCTGTCCCGGTTGACGATGTGATCGGTGATCGCGATGACGTCGTGCCCGGACCGGCCGAAGAGATCGACGACCTTCGTCAGCGGCAGGACGCCGTCGGAGTAGGTCGTGTGGATGTGGAAGTCACAGAGCAGCATGCGAACGGCCCGAGTCTGGGCGCTCGGCGCGAGGTCCGGACGAGGACGGGGAAAAGAGCCGCCCAACGGCGGGTAAAGATGAGGCGAAGGCCGGGCGTCTAGGCTCCCGCGACGCGCACGACGGGATGCCGGCCGGTCCGCCGCGGTCCGACGAACGCCGGCCGGCCACCGCGCTCCCACCACGCGATCCAGCGATCGCGGGCCTCCTCCGCCGAGCGCACGTCGGAAAAGCGCAACGCCTTCATGTCGCCGGTCTTGACCTCGGCGGCACCGAGCGACGCCGAAAAGACGATGTGCACCGGCATCGACGCTTCGCTGCGCAGCGCGAAGGCGAAGCGGTACCGCTCGACGTCCTCGGCCCCGCGCAGCTCCCGGGAGAAGCCGGAAACGGGAACCGAGCCCTCCGAGACGAGCGCGTGGTCCTCGGCGCCGACGGTCACGGCCCGACTCTAAGAGCAGGGGTTGAAGACGGTGTGAAGAACGGGCGGGCGATAATCCGGTCGTGCGGGGACTGCCCGACCATCACGTGCACACGTTCCGATGCGGCCACGCCGGCGGCGCCTCGCGCGACTTCGTCCGCCGGGCGATCGAACGCGGGCTCGGGGAGATCGCCTTCACCGACCACATCCCGCTCTACTTCCTGCCGGAGGCCGCGCGGGACCCGAAGTTCGCCATGGGCGAGAGCGACTTCGACGGGTACGTCCGGGAGGTCGAAGGTCTTCGGGAGGAATTCCGGGGGAGGATCGACGTCCGGCTGGGCCTCGAAGCCGACTACGCCGAGGGCTTCGAGGAGGAGCTCGCCCGGTGGCTCGGGCGCGCCGACTGGGACGTCGTCCTCGGCTCGGTCCACTGGGTCGACGGCGGCTGGATCGACGACCCGGCCACCTCCCCCGCCCGCTTCGCGCGGGAGGGGACCGAGCACCTCTACGAGCGCTACTACCGGCTGCTGGCAAAGGCCGCCGCCACCGGGCTCTTCGACGTGCTCACGCACTTCGACCTGCCCAAGAAGCACGGGCACCGGCCGGCGTCTCCGCGCGCGGAGGCCGAGCACGCGGCCATCGCCGCGGTCCGCCGGGGCGGCCTGGCCGTCGAGATCTCGTCGGCCGGATTGCGCAAGCCCGTCGGCGAGGCCTACCCCGAGCCGCGCCTGCTTTCGGCGATCGTCGAAGCCGGAATTCCCGTGACGTTCTCCTCGGACGCCCACGCGCCCGCGGAGGTCGGGTGGGGTTACGAGAAGACGCTGGAGCTCGCCCGGGCGGCGGGCGCGACCGGGTTCGTCACGTTCGAGAAGAGGCGGCGGATCCCGCACCGCCTCCCGCGGTGAACCACCGCCCCAGCGCGGCGAAGACGTCGGCCGAGGGACGCCGGCGGCGAGCGTACGTCGAGTAGTCGACCTCGAACAGCCCGAACCTCGGGCGGAAGCCCTCGAGCCATTCGAAGTTGTCGATGAGCGACCAGTAGAAGTAGCCCTCGATGGGCGTTCCCGCGTCGCGGCGGTGGGCGAGGACGGCCGCATGCTCCCGGAGAAAGTCGCCGCGCCGGCGGTCATCGGAGGTCGCGATCCCGTTCTCCGTCACGATCACCGGCTTTCCGGGGATCGCGGCCTGGCGGAGCACCACGTCGAAACCGTGGGGGTGCACTTCCCAGCCGGTGTCGGTGAGGCCGCGACTCTCGGGATCGCGATAGTAAAACTCGCCGACGGCCCCGGGGCGGCCGCGAAACCGGATGTGCAGCCGGCTGTAGTAGTTGACGCCGACGAAGTCGTTGGCGGCGGGCAGCCCGGAAATGCGGACCCGAATGCGTCCCTCGCCCGGAAACGACCAGTCGAGGTCGCCGGTCGCGATCGCCTCCAGCAGCGCGAGGTTGTAGAGGCGTTCGGCCGCCCGGGCGAGGCGGCGGTCGAGGAAGCGGGCGGGCCGGTCCGGCGCGAACTCCATCATGTTGTGGGCGATGCCGATCCGGGCCTCCGGGATTCGTTCGCGGATCGCCGCGGCGGCTTCGACGTGCGCGCGGAGCATGTGCTCGAAGGCCCGGGCCGCCGCGCGAAATCCCCGCTTGCCCGGCGGGATCTGGCCGCCGAGGTATCCGCCGAGCAGCAGCACGACCGGCTCGTTGAGCGTGACCCAGAGGCGGACGGACGGACCGAGGCTTTCGGCGGCGACCTCGGCGAATCGCCGGAATCCGGCGACCGAACGTGGGTCTTCCCAGCCTCCCTCGGCCCAGAACCACCGCGGGTGGGTGTAGTGACTCAGCGTGACGCAGGGCTCGATGCCGAACCGCGCGAGGAGACGCACTCGCTCCCGCTCGACGGCCAGAGCGTCGTCGCAGAAGCGGCCGGGCTCGGGCTCGATGCGGCTGCGCTCGAGGGAGTAACGGTAGGCGTTCGCGGACAGGGTCGCCAGGAGCCCGAAATCGCCCCGCCAACGCTCGCCGTGCCCGGACGCGCGGCCGCACCGGGCGCCGCGGACCTTGAGGCGCTCGAGGCCCTCCCATTCGGTCCAGTCGTTGTCGGGAGCTCCCTCGATCTGGTAGGCCGAGGTCGCGACTCCCCAGAGAAACGGATGTCCCATGTAAGCGATAAGGATGCCAGACCCGGGGGCGCCCCGCCCCCTCTCGGCTCAGCCCGCCCGCGTCAGGGCAGCTCCGTCGCGTGGTGTTTCACCCAGCGGGCCTCGGCGATGAAGATGGTGTCCTCGCAGATGTTGGTCGCGAGATCGCCGACCCGCTCGAGGTTCTTCGAGATCGAGATGAGCTCGATGCAGTAGGTCGTCAGCGCCGGGTACTCCGCGATGTAGGTCAGCAGCTCCCGGATGATCGAGACGTTCTTCTCGTCGAGGATGTCGTCCTTCTTGATCACGCGCCGCGCGAGGTCCGCGTCCCGGTTGACGAAGGCGTCGAGCGACGACTTCAGCATCGACATCGCGACCTCCGCCATGTAGGGAATGTCGATGAACGGCTTGAAGGGCTTCTGCCCCGCCAGCCGTTCGGCCCCCTCGGCGATGTTGACGGCGTGGTCGCCGATGCGCTCGAGGTCGCTGTTGATCTTGAGGCACCCGATCAGGAAACGGAGGTCCACCGCCACGGGCTGCTGCAGGGCGAAGAGCGAAATCGCCGCCTCCTCGATCTGGACCTCCATGCGGTCGATCTCCTCGTCGTTGGCGATGACCGCCCGGGCCTTCGCGGCGTCCATCTCGGTCAGGGCCTCGATCGAGCCGTGGATCTGGCGCTCGACCTCGCCGCCCATCAGGATCAGCTGGCGGCGCAGGCCCTCGAGCTGCTCCGAAAAATGCTCCTTCAAGCGTCCTCCCTCGTTCCTCTCCTCAGCTCCAGAGCGCCTCGGCCGAGAGGATCTCGAGGTCCTTCTGGAGGATGTCCTCGCGTCCCGCCGGCACGGCCCGCAGGGCCACGCTCCGGTCGTAGACCTTCTCGAACAGGTCCGCCTTCTTGCGGGCCGCGTCGAGCTCGGGCTCGCAGTCCATGCGCGCCGCCGCCTCGAGCTCGATCTTCCGGGCCCGCACGCGGCAGGACACTCCCGTCACGATCTGGCGGTGGCTGCGGTCGAGGCCGTCGGCGATGCGGAGGATCGCCGCGAGCTTCTCGACCACCGCCTGCAGGTACGGGTTCAACCGGCGCCAGTTCTCGTGCGCGGCCTTCGGCCCCCCGCCCTTGTGGTAGCGGGCGAGGGAGGCGAGCACCTCGATCTCGTCGGCCGAGAAGCCCGTGAGGTCGCCGTGCGTGATCAGGTAGTAGGAATGCCGCTGGTGCTTGGCGTAGCCGATGTAGCAGCCGATGTCGTGCAGCAACGCCCCGTACTGGAGCCACTCCCGCTCGGTCGCGGTGAGCTGGTGGATGGAATGCGTCTGGTCGAAGAGCTCCAGCGCCAGCCGGGCGACGTGCGCCGCGTGGAGCACCTCGGCGTTGCCGCGCCGCAGCAGGCGGTCGACGCTACGGGCCCGCATGTCGCGGTTCGAGACGATGCGGGTCTCGCCGTGACGGGCGACGTAGTCGAGGAGGAGCCCCTCGCGCAGGCCCCGCTCGCCGACGACGATCGCATCGGCGCCCGTGCGCTTCAGGATCCACGCGAGCACCAGGCCGCCGGGGACCGCGATGTCGCGCCGCCGCGGGTCGAGCCCGGGAACCCGCAGCTTCTCCTTCTCCGTCGTCCGGCGGAGCAGCTTGTTGACCTTCTTGAGGCCCTCGCGGGTCAGTGTCCGGTGGCCGGTCGGGCTCGGCTCCCGCCCGAGGACGGCGGCCTCGTGGACGAGCGACAGCGACTGGATCGTGCCGGAGGATCCGACGCACGTCCTGAAGCCCTTCTTCCGGACCGCGTCGGCCGCGCGCCGGGCGGCGGCGCGGACCTCCTTCTTCATGGCCCGCATGTCCTTGTCGGAGGGGGGGTCGTTGCGGGCGTGCCGGTCGGCGAGGCGCACGACGCCGAGCGGCAGGCTCTCCGTCAGAAGAACCCGCGTGCCGTCCGAAATGACGAACTCGGTCGACCCGCCGCCGATGTCGATGAGGAACAGGGGGTCCTGGCGCGCCGGGAACTCGCTCCGCAACGCGAGGTTGATGAGCCGGGCCTCTTCTTCGCCCGAGATGACTTCGACCTTGACGCCCGTCCGCTTCTTGACCGCCTGGACGAAATCCTCGGAGTTGGTGGCCTCCCGCACGGCGCAGGTCGCGACCGCGCGGACGACCTGGGCGCCGGAGCCGCCGGCGAGCTTGACGAAGTGCTCGACCGTGGAGGTCCCGGCCTCGATCGCCTCGGGCGACAGCCGGCCCGTGCGAAGGGTCTCGCTGCCGAGGCGCACCATGGCCTTCTCGCGGAGAAGCACCTCGAGCGAGCCGTCGTCCTCCAGGTTCGCGACGAGCAGCTTGATGCTGTTGGTTCCGATGTCGATCGCGCCGAGCGTGCGCATGGCCGGCGCATTGTCGCCCTCGGCCGGTGGAACCCGGTGAAGACCGTGTGAAGGGCGCGTGAAGGCGGCTTTCCGTGTCGTGTCCCTATAATATCGCCCCGTGCGCGATCCCGGCGAGCTCTGGCAGCTGCGGGTGCGCTCGGTCGACCGGGCGCGCAAGGCCGCGCGCCGCGCGGAGCCCGAAGGTCTCCACGATCTGCGCGTCGCCCTGCGCCGGGTCAGCGCCACCGCCGACGCGCTCGACGCGAAGCGCGGTCTCGCGCGAGGCGCGCGCTCTCGTCCAGTCGCTCTCGGCCGACCGGCAGATCCAGGTCGACCGGCAGCTGCTCGCGCGCATCGGCCAGCTCGGCTACCTGTCGCCCGACGCCGCGACGGCGCTCGCATCCCGGTGGGAGAAGGTCTCCGAGCGCGGCGTCCGCCGGATCGTCCGCGCCGCCGACGGCCGTTCGGTTCGCTCGCTCCTCAAGGACATGGACCGGCTCGCCCGGCGCAAGAACGGCAACGCCGTCGAACGGCTCGAGCGCGCGCGCGTCAAGGCCGAGGCGACGCTCGCCCACTCCCTCGAGGGCAAGGAGGACGACGACCTCCACCGGTACCGGATCGCCGTGAAGAAGGCGCGCTATCTCGCCGAGGACCTCGCCGCCCTCGGGGTCCGGCGGTTCACGAACTCGATCGAGCGCGAGAAGGTGCTGCAGGAAGCGCTCGGCCGCTGGAACGACCTGCGGATGTTCTGCCGGCGCCTGGCCGAGAGCCGGGACGACGCCGAGGAGCGCGGCGCGATCATGCTCGCCGCCGAGCTCGAGCGCCTGCTCGCCACCCTCGAGCCCACGATCAGTGCGGTCCGGCGGGCGGCCGTGGAGGCGTCGAAGGCGCCCGAAGTCGTGCCGATCGCCGTGAAGCGCGCCGCCCGGCGCCTCTAGCAGTCCTTTCGTCGCCACCCAGAAGAACCCTCTCCCCCGAGGGGAGAGGGCTGGGTGAGGGGTTCGGATCACGCCGCCCGACGAAACTCGCTGCGGGACGACGGCACCCCGAGAAAGCTCCCCTCACCCCCGCCCCTCTCCCGCCGGGAGAGGGGGGAGGCCCGGGTGGCCCTAACGGCTCCCGTTGAGACCGGCCTTGAGGTCTGCGGCGAGCGTCCGGTGGAAGACGTGCTCGCCGCCCTCCCGGCGCACCGAGAGGCGCCCGGCCCGGTAGGCCCGCGACGTCAGGCCCCGCTGCACCGAGTCGCAGATCGCGAGGTCCTCGTCCTGGACGCGGTTGCCGACGTCGATCGAGGCCCTGCACCGCGCGAGCGCCTCGGGCGTGGCCACGTCGGTGAAGTAGAAGTCGAAGATGACCTCGGAGCGGTTGGCGCCGAGCGGCCGGACGAGATTCGTGTCCATCACGCCCTCGTACCAGTTGACCATGAAATTCGGGTAGATCCAGTAGTAGAGCGCCTTCTCTCCCCCGCGCACGGCGGCCACGTCGCCCTCGGCGTTCGTGTGATCGATCGGGCTCCACTGGAGGCACCAGTTGTCCCCGGTCTCGATCATGTACTGGCTGTAGTCGAGGACCGAGGACAGGCTCTTGTGGAGGTGCGGCACGTGGTAGCCGCCGTCGAGGTAGTTGTCGACGAAGACCTTCCAGTTGCACTCGAAGGTCCAGCGCCGGCGCTCGACGAACTGAAAGCGTTCGAGCTTCAGCTTCGCGAACTGGCCGACGAGAGGACCGAGTGCCGTCTCGAGCGAGGGACCGCCCGGCTCGAGGCGCACGAAGACGAACTTCTCCCAGACGGCGGTCTCGACCGGAACGAGCCCGTTCCTGCCTTTGTCGAAGTTGCAGACGCCGGCGAAGTCCGGCGTTCCCTTGAGCTCGCCCGAGAGGGCGTACGTCCACCCGTGGTACGGGCAGCGCAGGATCGGCGCCTTCCCGGCCTCCTCGGTCATCACCGCAGCGGCATGGTGGCGGCAGACGTTGAAGAACCCGCGGAGCCGCCGGTCCTCGCCGCGCACGACGACGATGGGCTCGCCCGCGAGCATCGCCGTCACGTACTGGCCGGGCTCCGCGAGCTGGTCGAGCCGGCCGACCATCTGCCAGGTCCGCGAAAAGACGGTGCGGCGCTCGAGCTCGGCGACGCGGTCGTCGACGTACCAGGGCGCGGGGATCGTCCAGGCCTCGTCGAGCGGGGCCCCCGCGTCGTAGGAATCGAGGATCTCCCGGACCGAGGTTTCCATGGGCCCTCCTTGCGCGGCGGCGGCTCGACGCCCGGGGTCAGCGGACCGGGGTCGCGGTCTTCCTCGCGGGGTTGAAGAACGGCGTCTTGACGACTCGAGCCGCGACCTTGCCGCGCACGGCCTCGACCGTGTACTCCATCTCGAGGTGCGTGCCGATCTCGGTCGAGCCGCGTTCCACGGTCGCGAGGGCGATCATCTTCTTCAAGATCGGCGACCACGTCGTGGAGGTCGCCTTGCCGACCCACTCGCCGTTGCGGTAGACGGGCACGGCGACGCGCGAGGCCGCGGCCGGGATCTGGGGCGCGAGCGAGAGCCGGTCGTAGATCGCCTCGATGGTGTTCCAGTCGATCTCGAGGCCGACGATCTCGCGGGCGGGCCCGCGCTTCGCCTCTTCGCGCAGGGCGTCCTGGCCGACGAACCGGCCCTTGTCGAGGGCGACGAGCCGGCCGAGGCCCATCTCGAACGGGGTGTAGCGCTGGAGCTCGATGTAGGCCTTCTTCGAGCCCGAGAAATCGACGTCGATGAGCAACAGCCCCGCCTCGACGCGTGCGACGTCGAGGGCCAGCATGCCGGCGGCGTGGATGTCGAAGGCCTTGCCCTTGGACATCAGCTCGTCCCAGACCTTGACGGCGTCCTTCCAGGGAATCCAGATCTCGTAGCCGAGGTCTCCCGTGTAGCCGGTCCGCGAGATGTCGACGGGGACGCCGGCGATCTTCCCGGAGGTGACCTTGAAGTACTTGAGGTTCTCGATGTCGGCCTCGGCGATCGTCTTCAGCATCCGTCCGGCAGTCGGGCCCTGGAGGGCGAGCGCGGCGACGTGGTCGGAGATGTCCTCGATCTCGACCTGGAGGCCCATGGCGTTCTGCTTGAACCAGCGCAGGCTCGGGTCGGCCGCCGTCCAGCGGTAGACGTTCTCCTCCAGGCGCGAGACCGTACCGTCGTCGATGACCTTGCCGCGCTCGTCGCACCAGGGCGTGTAGATCACCGAGCCCGGGACGACCTTGCGCAGATCGCGCGTGACGATCCGGTCGACCAGCCGGGTGGCATCCTTGCCCGACAGCCGGTACTTGAAGAGCGGCGAGATGTCGATCAGCGCCGCGGCGTTGCGGATGGCGTTGTACTCGTGCTCGTGGTGCGCCTCGTACGCCGAAACGGCGTAGTAGCCGGACCACTCGCGGTAGTTCAGGCTCTCGCAGAGAGGGAACGTTCTCTCGTGTACGGCAGTCCCGATCGGCACGGCGACCTCGAATCCGCTCCCGTCTCCCGTGTTTGAACGCCCGGTCACCAGGGAGCTTGTCGGAGCGCGCGATTATAAGTATGCTCGCGCGCTCGCGGCAAGCCGCGCAACGAAACCCGGAGTCACAATCGAGGGCGGGCACGGCACGACATGAGCTCCAAGTACGACGTCGTCGTCATCGGAGGCGGGCACAACGGCCTGATCCACGCGGCCTACCTCGCGAAGGCCGGCAAGAAAGTCCTCGTGCTCGAGCGGAGGCATCTGCTCGGCGGCGCGGCGGTGACCGAGGAGGTCTTCCCCGGCTTCAAGTTCTCGGTCTGCTCGTACGTCGTCTCGCTGCTGCGGCCCGAGATCATCCGGGACCTCGACCTCCCGCGCCACGGCCTCGAGATCCTCCCCCTCGACGGAACGTTCACGCCGATGCTGAACGGCGACCACCTCTGGCGCGTCAACGACCACGCCAGGACGCGCCGCGAGATCGCCCGCCACTCCAAGCTCGACGCCGAGGCGTACGACGAGTACGGCAAGGCGATGGCCGACATGGGCCGCTTCGTCAAGCCGATCCTCGCGATGACGCCGCCCGACCCGACGAAGTTGACCCTGAAGGGCGTCCAGGACCTGATGTTCCTGGGCAAGCGCTTCCGCAGCCTCTCGGGCCAGGACAAGTACAACCAGATCCAGTTGATGACGATGTCGGCCGTCGACTTCCTCGACCAGTGGTTCGAGACCGACGCGCTGAAGGCCACGATGTCGGCGTCGGGCATCATCGGGACCTTCCTCGGCGTGCGGTCGCCGGGCACGGCCTACGTTCTCCTCCACCACTACATGGGCGACATCGACGGCGCCTTCCGGGCGTGGGGCTTCGCCCGCGGCGGCACCGGCGCCATCTCCGAGGCGTGCGGCGACGCGGCGCGCGAGGCCGGAGTCGAGATCCGCCTCCAGGCCCCGATCGCGAAGATCAAGGTTTCCGGTGGAAAGGCCACGGGCGTCGTGCTCGAGTCCGGCGAAGAGATCGACGCCCGCGTCGTCTCCTCGAGCGTCGACCCGCGGCTGACCTTCATGAAGATGATCGGCGAGAAGGATCTCCCGGGCGACTTCGTCGAAGACATCAAGCGGTACAAGTTCCGCGGATCCTCGGGCAAGGTCAACTTCGCCCTCGACGCCCTGCCCGACTTCAAGGCGCTGCCGGGACCCGGCGCGCACCTGCGGGGCGCGATCTCGATCTCGCCGTCGGTCGAGTACATGGAGCGCGCCTACGACGACGCCAAGTACGGCCGCTTCTCGCGCCGCCCCTACATCGACATGGTCATCCCGACGCTGACGGACCCCTCCCTCGCTCCCCCGGGCAAGCACGTCCTGTCGTGCTTCGTTCAGTACGCGCCGTACAACCTGAAGGGCGACTGGGACACGGAGCGCGAAGCCTTCGGGGACACGGTCGTCGACACGATCGCCGAGCACGCGCCGAACATCCGCAACATCATCAAGCACCGGCAGGTCGTCACCCCGCTCGACCTCGAGCGCGAATGGGGCCTGTCGGAGGGCAACATCTTCCAGGGCGAGCTGACGCTCGAGCAGCTCTTCTTCCTGCGGCCGGCCCCGGGCTGGGCCCAGTACCGCACGCCGATCAAGAACCTCTACATGTGCGGCTCGGCGACGCACCCCGGCGGCGGCATCATGGGCGCCAACGGAAAAAATGCCGCGGGCAAGCTCCTCGAGGACTGGAAGCGGGGAAAGGTCTAGGTCGATGGCGGAAACGAAGGACGTCGTCGTCATCGGCGGCGGGCCCAACGGCCTGACCGCCGCCGCGTACCTCGCGAAGGCCGGCCTCAAGGTCGCGGTCCTCGAGCGGCGCGAGGTCGTCGGCGGGGTCGCGGTCACCGAGGAGTTCGCTCCCGGGTTCCGCGCCTCGACGCTCCTGCACGCCGCCGGCCCCTTCCTGCCGTCGATCGCCCGCGACCTCGATCTCGCGCGCCACGGCCTCTCGTTCATCCAGACGGAGACGCGGGTGTTCGCTCCGGCCCTCGACGGGCGCGCGATCGCGCTCGCCTCCGACCCGCAGGCCGCCGCCCGGCTCCATCGAAAAGATCTCGCCCCACGACGCGAAGGGCTACCTGGCCTTCCACGAGAGCCTCGGCCGGATCGGGAAGGTGCTCGCGCCGCTCCTGACGATGACGCCGCCCTCGATCGACGATCCGTCGATGGGCGAAATGTGGGAGCTCCTCGGCATCGGCCGCAAGTTCCGGGCGCTGCCGCGCCGCGACGCGTTCCGGCTCCTGCGCTGGGGCCCGATGGCGGTCGCCGACCTCGTTTCCGAGTTCTTCGAGACGGAGCTCCTGCGGGCCGTCGTCGCCGCCCGCGGCATCTACGGCGCCTTCGCCGGCCCGTGGTCGGCCGGCACGGCCCTCGGCGTCGTCCTCCAGGCCGCGAGCGACGCCAACGCCGCCGGGCCCGCAACGTTCGTGAGGGGCGGCATGGGCGCGCTCACGCAGGCGCTCGCCGCCGCGGCCCGCGGCTTCGGCGCCGAGGTCCGCACGGGGGCGACCGTCGCCCGCGTCGCGACGAAGGACGGCCGGGCGAGCGGGGTCGTCCTCTCGACCGGCGAGGAAGTCCTGGCGCGCGCCGTCGTTTCGAACGCCGATCCGAAGCGGACGCTTCTCGGGTTGGTCGACCCCGTCGAGCTCGACCCCGACTTCATCTGGAAGATGCAGAACTACCGTTCGGTCGGCGCGATCGCCAAGGTCAACCTGGCTCTCTCGGGCCTGCCGGACTTCCCGTCGGCGCGGCCGCGGGCGGCCAGAACGTCCTCGCCGGACGGATCCACATCGGCCCGGAGATCGACTATCTCGAGCGCGCGTACGACGCCGCCAAGTACGGCGACTTCTCGCCCCATCCGTACTGCGACGTCACGATCCCGACGCTGACGGACCCGTCGCTCGCCCCGGCCGGCAAGCACGTCATGTCGATCGTGGCCCAGTTCGCGCCCTACAAGCTGAAGTCGGGCGACTGGAAGGGCAAGCGCGACGCGCTCGGCGACGCCGTCGTCGACGCGGTCGCCGCCTACGCGCCGAACCTGAAGGGCCTCGTCGCCTCGCGGAAGGTCCTGACGCCCGTGGACCTCGAGCAGACGTTCGGCCTCACGGGCGGCCACGTCTTCCATGGCGACGCCGCCATCGACCAGCTCTTCACGATGCGGCCGCTCCTCGACTGGGCGCAGTACCGCACGCCCGTCCGAGGCCTGTACCTCTGCGGCGCCGGCACGCACCCGGGCGGCGGCGTCTCGGGCGCGCCCGGCTTCAACGCCAGCCGCGAGGTCGCCAAAGACCTGCGCGGGCGCAGCTAGCTGTGGATTCTCAACACGTTGTTCACGGCCACGATCGGGCTGAGTGGCCTTTCCCCCCTCTCCCGGCGGGAGAGGGGCGGGGTGAGGGGCACTCCTAGCTCGATTTGCCCCAACGCTCCTCATCTGGCCCGAGGTCCCAACCCCCTCACCCTGCCCTCTCCCCCTTTCGGGGGGAGAGGGTTCTCCTATTTGACGTTCACCGGTGAACAACGTCCTGAGAAACGACAGCTAGCCGACCCGATTCGAATTCCGCCCGGCGCCCCGGATGCGCGGCCACTCGCCCAATCGTTTTGACACGAGTGGGCCTCGGTGCCAGACTCCCCGCGAGTTGTCCGGCTAGAACGTGCGGCCTGCGCGGTTATCGGCCGCGATCGTGACGGCGCTGCTCCTTGGTTCTGCCGCCGGAGCCCAGATTGTGCCCCCCACCGGAAACGTTTACGGGACGGCGCTCGATGACGATGGACGGCCCGTCCCGAGAGCGGCTGTCACGCTCGTCGGACCCGGCGTCGCGCGCAAGACGGCGACGGACGAACACGGGGACTTTCGCGTGCTCGGCGTCCCTCCCGGACTTCAAACGCTCGAGTTCTCACGCGCCGGCCTCCAGTCCGTCAGACAGGAAGTCACGGTCCAGGCCGGCGGCAACGTCGTCACCACTGTCACCCTGCGCGTCGCGGGGGCCGCGGAAGCCCTCGCGGTGCTCGGGTCGCCTCCGCTTTTCGACCGGCGTAAGGTCGAAACCGGCGCAACCTTCAACGAGCAGGAACTGAGAGAGATCCCCACGACCCGCGATCCATCGGCCGTCGTGAGGCAGGTTCCGGGAGTCTTGCTGGCGGACGTGAATCTCGGCGGCGGCTCCACTGCGCCGACGACGGCGGGATTCGTCGGCAAGGGTGCACACAGCGATCAAAGCGTCGTGAACCTCGAAGGCACGGGTATCTCGCTCGGCGGTTTCTCGCCCGCCCTCTTCGATTTCGATTCTCTCGACAGCATCAGCGTGGCTACCGGCGGCGCCGACCCCGCGCTCTCGACCCCCGGCGTCACCGTAAATCTTGTGACCAAGCGCGGCACGAACACGATCGCCGGCTCCGGGCGAGGGCTCTATACCGGCGCCTCTCAGTGGGATTACGGCCTCCAGATCGGTGGCCCCCTCTGGAAGGACCACGTCTGGCTCTGGGGAGCTGGCGCCAGCAACTCCTTTCTCGGTCAGACGTTCTTTCTGCCGGACGCCGAATCGGTTCGGAGCCGGGAGACGAGCGAGCTGTGGAACGCTAAGCTGACGGCGCAGGTCGTCCCGAGCAACACGCTGTCCCTCGCCTATTCCAGCTCCGACCGACTCGTCGACGGTCGGGGCGCAGCGCCGAACCGGTCCGAGCCGACGACTCTGGACGTCGACCTCAAGGCCGTTTCGTACAGGGTCGAGGACACGCAAGTGCTTTCGGAGACTCTCTTCGAGACCCTCACCTTCGCCTACGTGCCGAACCACAGGAACGCCGTACCCAAGGGAGGCCTCGACGCACAGGCCGACGTGGATGCCGACTACGTTTGGAGAAACAGCTTCAACTGGAGGTACACGCAGCGGACGCAGCACCAGGTCGGCCTGACCGTCTCCACGTTCTTGTCCACGGCAAAGCTGAGGCACGAGCTCAAGTTCGGGTTCGGCTACCGGAACGCCGACAACCAGTCTGCCTCGGCGTTGCCAGCGGATCAGCTCGTGGGATTTGCCTACCTCGACCCCGCGCAGGCGAGCGTGACCCGGGGAATCAACGCCAAGTTTCTCGACAACTTTTACGACGCCTACCTCTCGGACACGCTCCAATGGGCCAACGTCACGATCAGTCTCGGAGTCCGCTTCGACTACGAGCAGGCTCGAAACCTCGCCTCTGCGGTCCGCGCCAACTCCGCTTTTCCCGGCCTCCTGCCGGCCGTGCAATATCGCGGTGACTCGGGGTATCCGCTCACATGGCGCTCCGTTGAGCCCCGGATCGGAGCCACCTGGGCCGTTGGCCGGGATCGGCAGACCCTTCTGCGAGCGTCTTACTCCCGGTTCGCCGACCAGCTCGGCGTGGAGATCACACACGTCAGCGCCTTTCCCGGGATCGCTTCCCTTGACTATTACTGGATCGACGCCAACCACAACGGGCGAGTCGAGCCGTCCGAGCTCGACCTCTCGCAGCTGCTCTCCTGGGGGTCTGTGAATCCCGACGACGCCGGCTCGAGCGCTCCCGTCAATCAGTTCGCGAACCACCTCGATCCTCCCGAGACCGACGAGGTGATCCTCGGCATCGAACGCCAGGTCTCCTCCGACCTCGCCATCTCGCTCGCCTACACGTACCGCCGGCGGCACGGCCCGCTCTTCACACCCTGGATCGGCACGACCCGCGCGAGCTACCGCTACGTCGGAAACGCCGCGGGGACGATCACGGATCCGACGACCGGTTTCGTCCTCTCCTTCAACGAGCCGTACTACGGTCTGACGACGGATCCAGCGCCCGTCGGATCCGTGCTCGAAAACCGGCCCGATGCGACCGAGACGTACGACGGCCTCGAGCTCCAGGCGCAGAAATCATTCTCGAACGGCTGGCGAGTCCGGGTGGGCGTCGCCTACAACAAGTGGCGACAGCAGATCGGCGCCGGAGCCATCGTCAATCCGAACAACGAGGTTCCCGGGACGAACGCGAGCGGTCCCGCCGTCGAAGGCGACGTCAATGCGACCTGGCAGTTCAACGTCGGGGGCACGGCCGTGTTTCCCCTGGGGATCCAGGCCGGCGTGAACTTCTACGGCCGTCAGGGGTTTCCGATCCTCTACTTCGTCGAAGCGGCGACGCACGACACGCTCGACAGCTTCCCTCAGCTTCAGATCGGCTCGGTCGGGACGTATCGCACGCCGAACGTCTACGACGTCGACCTCCAGCTCTCGCGCGACTTCCGCCTCGGGCCGAGGGTCACGATCACGCCGACGGTCGCCTTCTTCAACCTCTTGGGCAGCCGCACGGTCCTCTCCCGCGACGGCCGCGTCGGCCTCTACGACAAGGACGTGTCGCCCGTCTTCGCGCCAAACGAGGCCTTCAATGCCGTCGTCGAGTCACTCGGCGGCCGAACGATTCGCGGAGGCGTGCGGATCTCCTTCTAGGCTCGTCGAGCAGCTCGTCTGCGGCCTCTCCGACGCGGCGCCGCTGACGGCGTTCTGACGAATCCCTGACGAAAAAGCAGTTTGTCTGACTCCAGGATCGGGGCCTATACGGGAAGCAACCGTAAGGAGGTGTTCCCCATGAACAGAATCGCAACGAAGCTTCCCGAAGGACGAAGGCAGGCGCGTCGCCGCCGCCCCATCTGGCTCTCCCTGGCTCTGCTGGGCCTGGGCCCGGCCGTGGTCCTCGCGCAGACCTACACGACCATCGACTGCCCCGACGCGCTCTCCACCGGGCCACGAAGCATCAACGACCGCGGCGAGATCGTCGGCATTTGCGAAGACGCCAACGGAGTCCACGGCTTTCTGCTCCGGCACGGACGTTTCACGATGATCGACGTTCCCGACGCGACGGAGACAGACGCCATCGGCATCAACAATCGGGAAGACATCGTCGGACACTACTCCGATAGCGCAGATGTCGGCCACGGGTTTCTGCTCCGGCGGGGCCGCTTCACGACGATCGATCCGCCAGGCTCGGTCTCGACCTCTGCCCGCGGCATCGACGATCTCGGTCGGATCGTCGGCGCCTACGTGGGAAGCGACGGCGTCCTCCGCGGGTTCCTCCTCGATTCGCGTGGCTTCGAGGACATCGTGTATCCCGACGCAGTTCGGACGGGGGCCTTCGACATCAACGCCCTCGAGCGGATCGTCGGCGGCTATTTCGACGCGAGCGGAGTGAGCCACGGGTTTCTGCTGAGGAAGGGAGTCTTCACGTCGATCGATCCTCCAGGCGCCACCGGCGCCCGAGCGCTGAGCATCAATATCTTCGGTCGCATCGTCGGCGGCTGGACCGATGACCCCGAGTGTTCCGACTGCTTTACAAAGGCATTCCTCCTCACACCGCGTGGGTTCGAGAGCCTCGAGTTCCCGGGCGCGCTCGAGATCGTGGCCGATGGCATCAACGCCGCGGGCCAGATCGTGGGCGAGTATTTCGGGGAGGACGAAGTCTTCCACGGGTTCGTGCGCGACCACGAGGACGACTGAGGCTGCCGTACGCCACGCGATTGCTCCGCTGGGCGGGACGCTCGGACGCGAGCGCCCTGCCCTCTCTCCTACTTCCACCAGGTTCGGCCGCCTTCCGCGAGGACGAGCCGGCTCTGGTCCGTGAAGTATGTGTAGGCGTAGTAACGACCGTCGGGCGTGACGCAGAGCCCCGGACCCCGAATACGCGGTCCGTAGCGCAGGAATCCCGTCATGTCCGGAGGCGCCAGCGTTTTCCAGCGCTCTCGGCGACCCGTCGCGAGATCGAGGCGGTACAGGGTGAGAGGCTGCTCGTCCAGCCCGTAGAGAACGATCGTCCCGCCATCAGCGGCCCAGCGAACGAAGGAGTCACGCGGGTGAGCTCCAGCTACGGGCCGCGGGGGTCCGCTGCCGTCGGCCGCGTAGATGATGTGGTCCGTCGCGCCCTGTCCGCCGGCGACGAGCCTCCCGTCGGGAGACACCACCGTCGCCCAGACCCCCTTGTCGCCGATCGGCCTCGGTGATCCTCCGGCCACGTCCTGGACGAACGTGCGCATGTCCCCCCTCTCGTCGTGGACGTTGAACAGGATTCGTTTGCCATCCGGGAAGAAGGTTCCCCGCCTGTAGAGCATCCCGCCTCCTGGCAGGGATACCGGATCGCCGGCGCCGGTCGGGAGAAGAGCCAGGTGGGCGTTCGGCCAGTTCTGGACGACCAGAGCCCATTGCTCATCCGGCGAAAGCGCAAGGGCACGGCCATTTCCGAGCGGAGTCGCATCGGAGCCGTCCGTCGGACGCAGAAACGTCGTGAAGGTTTCCCCGCTTCCGCCTTCGAACCGGCTGCCTTCCTCGTAGAGAAGCAGTCGATGGCCGTCGACGGAGAGATCGACGGCGACCGAACGGCCGAGCCAGGAGAGGTTTCGCTCCTCGCGCTGGCTCGGCACACGGGCCATGATGACTCCCCGGTAGTTCTCGGCGAGCATCCCCGTGTCGAGAAACTGGCCTTCCCGAGAGACGTCGTCGAGGCCGGGAATCCAGGGGGTCGGGCGGGTTCGCGCCGAGAGCTTCATGCCCCGGATCTCGCGACTCCCCAGCGGAGCAAAGAAGACCTCCTCTCCCGTCGGGCTCCACAGAATCGGCCCCAACCCGGCCCACTCGGTGGAAACAGCCCGCTTCCGGCCGGACCGATCCACGACCGTCAGGATCGCCCGTTCGCTGTCCGATCGAGGATGATCGAGGAAGGCAACGAGCCTCCCATCGGGGGAAACGCGGACGGAGCTCACAAATCCGTTCGGATCGGCCCGATAGAGAACCCTTCCGATCGGGTACTCCGGCGCGAGAAAAGAGACACGGCCAGCTCCCGCCCGTCCGGCGACCAGTCGGCCGAGATGACGCCGTCCAGAACGGCGCGCGGAGATCCGCCCGCGAGAGGCACCCGGCAAGGGTTCCCTGGCACGGATTGCCGCGACGGTCGCACCCGAGCGCGACCGCCATCTCGCCCGCCGACGACACCGCGAGAACCGAGGCGTCAGAGATCCCGAGAGCCCGGGATTCGACGGATTCCACGCGCGTCGTGAAGATCTCGCTCGGCCGCCCGTCCCACGAGGCGGAGTAGACGATTGCCTTCCCGTCCGGAGAGAAGCGGGCGCCCGTCAAAAACCCGCGCTCGAAGGTCAGCGTCGTGCGCCGGGGCGGTGACGCTTCCCGGTCCCGGCGGGCCTGTGCACGTCCCCCCGCCAGGAAGGCGACGAGGGCGAGGCCGGCGGCCGCGAGCCCGGCCGCGGCGATGGCGGCTCGAGAAATCCTCAGTCGTCGGGCGGTCTGCGGCGCGACGCCGGCGGCCGAAACTCCGGACGATTGATCCCGAATGGCGGCTAGGTCCCGGGCGAGATCCTTGGTCGAGCCGTATCGATCCTCGGGATCCTTGGCGAGACACCGCTCCACGATCGAGATGAGATTGGGCGGAGTCTTCGGGCCAGCGTGGCCAGGGATTCCGGCTCGGATTCGATGATCGCCGTCAGGGTCTGGGCGGCGGTGGGACGATCGAAGGCCCGTCGGCCTGACGCCATCTCGTAGAGGAGCGAGCCGAGCGAAAATTGGTCCGACCGAAAGTCCACCGGCTCGCCGCTCGCCTGCTCGGTGACATGTAGCCGACGGTGCCGAGGATGGCTCCCGGCTCGGTTGCCCGGGTCACCGTCGGGCGCTCCGCCCCGTGCGCGCTCTCGAAACCGGCGCCCGCGAGCTTCGCCAAGCCGAAGTCGAGTATCTTGACGATCCCGTCCCGGGTCACCATCAGGTTCTCGGGCTTGAGGTCGCGATGCACGATTCCGGCGGCATGGGCCCGGGCCAACCCCTCGGCCGCCTGCGTAGCGATGGACAGAAACCTCTTGAGAGAGAGCGAGCCGTCATCCAGCATCCTCGCCACAGTCTTGCCCTCGACCAGCTCCATGGCGATGAACGCGCTCCCGTCGGCGGCGCCGACGTCGTAGACGGTGACGATGTTGGGATGATTCAACGCCGAGGCCGTGCGGGCCTCCTTCTCGAAACGCTGGAGGCGCCGGGGGTCCGCCGACAGCTGGGCCGGCAGGACCTTGATGGCGACCTCGCGGGCGAGCTTCGCATCGTGCGCCCGATACACCTCGCCCATCCCGCCGGCGCCGAGCGAACTTCGAATCTCGTAGAAGCCCAAACGCGTTCCCGCCGCGAGCGTCATCGCGACGCCTTGCCCCTTGTCGACCGCGTCGATCCGGTCCGCCTCAAAATCCGGAGGTCGCGTGGCGGGACCGATTCGGACGACCTCGCGGTCGGCGAGCGGAACGGTCCCGCGGACCTTCCGGCTCCCGACGTAGTTCCGTTCTTGCTGCCGAGGTCCCGGATCGCCGCGCCCTCGGGTCCGATCGCGACCAGGGCATGGCGGCGCGACACCGACTCGTCGTCGATCCAAACCACTGCGTCCCGATCCCGCCCGATCAGGTTGTCGCCCGGCTCCAGCGCAACCTCGCGACGGCCCCAGGTCAGCCGGTACGCGGGACCTCGCGATCGCGCTCGCCCTCGGGCGCGGCGCGCGCGGGACGGGCGGCCGCGCGGAAGGAGTATCCGAACCGAGGAACGGTTCGAATCACGCGCGGACGCCTCGCGTCGTCACCGAGCGCGGACCGCAGCTCGACGACGAGGTTGGCCAGATTCGCTTCGGAGACGTGGACGTCGGGCCAGAGGCGGGAACGGTGGCGGCCCTCGAGACCGCGTTCGGACGGCACTCGAGCAGCAGATCGAGCAGCGCGAAAGCCTTCGGCGATATCGCTAGAGGTTGTCCGCCCCGCACGACCTCGCGGTGTCCGAATCGAAGACGAACTCGCCGAATCTGAGCCTCATCGGTCCCCGCCGGCAACGTTGCGGTTCACAGGGCAACAGCCACGCGACGCAGCGATCTTAACGCAGCGATCCTTTCGGCCTCCTTACGAATCCCTGATCGGAAAACGGTTTGCAGCCTTCTCAATCGGCGCGTACACGGGAAGCAAAGGAGGATCGAAATGAAACCGTTACGCCCTGCCATTCTTTCCGCGCTTCTCCTGTTCGGCCTCGTCGCCATCGAGGCACCGGCGCATGCCGCCCCGCCGGCCAACAAGCGGTCTGGAAGCGGATCGTCGGCATCCTGGATCCTTCGTCCTTCGTCGGCCGGAGTCCGCGCTCCGATCCGTGCGACGTCGGCGTCTATTGCGTCCAGGCACACCGGCTCCCTGGACCGCACGGAAGGCCTTGCCGAAGTGGACCTCGACCGCGGCCGGTCGAGTTTTCCGTTCGGGGCCTCGTCGTCGCCGGCGATCCGACCTTCGCCAACCTCGGACGACGACCGTGGTGACCATGGTGAAAGGCACGCTGGTATGCAACGACACGGAGCCCGGCGTCCCCGAGCTGGTGGATACGGACGCCGTCGCGCTGAGCCCGCGCGGAAACGCGAGATTCAAAGGCCACGTCGACTTGCCGCCGAGCTGCGCCGCTGAACCCGACGACATCGTCTTCCTGATCCGGATTGCCGACGTCAGCGATCCCGATCGGGCCTTCCTCGTCGATCTCTGGAACGCCTTCGCGCGGTTCGCTCCGAGGTTCGGAAGGAGACGGATCCGATTGAGCGAAGGGGAGCCCGCGCGGCTCCCGTCTCGCCCTTTCTTCCGCAGGAAGAGAGGGCGAGCTCCTTGCGGCGTGCTCGGGCGCGCCCGGCTTCAACGCCAGCCGCGAGGTCGCCAGAGACCTCCGCCGGGCGTAGCGCCCTCCTCAGCGCGTCGCCGACCAATTCTTGGTCGGTGTCAGGTCCAGTCGCTTCGCCGAGAGCGCGTCGGCGGCGAGCATCTCCCGCACGTTGCCCTGCTCCCGCACCCGTTCCGCTCGCTTCCACATCGGGTAGCCGCCCCCGCCCGACGCCCGGTAGGAGTTGAGCGCGACGGTGAAGACGTCGTCGGCGGCGATCTCGCGGCCCCCGCGGGTGAGCGAGACCACCCGCTGGCCGGCCGGCTTCGAGAAATCGAGCGTGTACGCGGCGCCCTCGAGGGAGTCGCAGTCGCGCAGGCGCTCCGCGGGATCCGCCAGACAGGCGGCCGCGCGCTCGAGGGCCTGGCGGACGAGCCTGCCCGTCGCCTTGACCGTGACGAGGCTGTTCTCGTACGGATAGAACTCCCAGACCTGCCGCAGCGTCAGCGGCCCCGCGGGCCAGGTCAGCGGCTCGAACGCCAGGACCGAGGCGAAGGAGAGGTCGGCGCCGCCCTTCTGCAACTGCACGCGGTGAAGCCAGTCGAGCATGCCGCAGTCCTCGGTGCGAGCCCCGCGGGTCGTCGCGGAGGCGGGAAGCTCGGTCAGCGTCGCCACGAGCGCCCTCATCGCCTCGGCGTGGCTCCCGGCCGCGGCCTCGACGACCGCCGGGTCCGGCTCGACGTACTTCATCGGAAGGTTCCGGCCCTCGATCGCGGCGATTCGCCACGCACCCGAGCCCGTCTTCTCGAGCGTGAGATCGAAGCGGGTCAAGACTTCGCCCCAGCGCCCGGGCTCGGACACCCAGACGCCGCCGACCCGCCGCGGCGCGACGACGGCGTGGCCGTGGCCGGCCAGGACCAGGTCGACGCCCGGCACCTCGGTCGCGAGGGCATGCGCTCGGTCGCCGCGCCCTGCGGGACGAGGCCGGCCCGTCGCCGGGTCCTTCTCGAACCCGACGTGCGCGAGGATGACGACGACGTCGCACTTCTCGTCCTCGCGAAGCGTCCGGACCCAGGTGCGCGCGACGGCGACGGGATCCGTGAACCGAAGTCCCTGGAGCAGAGTCGGGCTGACCCAGTTTCCGGTCTGGCTCGTGACGAGCCCCAGGATCCCGACGCGAACGCCGTCGACTGACTTCACCACGAACGGCGCGAACGCGTTGCGGCCGTCGGAGCCCAGGGTGTTGGCCGAGAGCATCGGAAAGCGCGCCTGCTGCTGCGATGCCGCCAGGCGTTGGCGACCGAACTCGAAGTCGTGGTTGCCGACGGCCATCGCGTCGTAGCCGACGAGGTTCATCGCCGCAATGATCGGATCTTCGGCGTCCGGTCCGCGGGAGAGGGCGAGCGCCTGCTCGGGCGAGCCCTGGATCGTGTCGCCGGAATCGAGGAGGAGCACCGGCCGGCCCTCGGCACGCACCTTGCGGACGACGGTCGCCACGCGCGCGAGTCCCCCGCCGAGATCCCGGCCCTCGAGGCAGTCCACCGGGCCGATCCGCCCGTGGAGGTCCGAGGTGTGGAGGATCGTGATCTCGAGCCCGAACGCCGACCGCGCGAGGAGCGCGAGGGCGAGGGCGGCGAGGGCGCGGCGCACGGCGAAATCCTACACGGTCGGCTCGGGTATACTTTCGCGCTTCATGGATTCCGCGTCGCTCGAAGAGATCAAGCGACACTTCAACGTGTCCACCGAGGCGCTTCGGAGTGAATTCCGGGTCGCGGAAGCCGTCGGGGCGCAGGGTGAGGAGCTCCGCCGGGAGTTTGCGGGCGTCCGATCCGAAATCGAGGAAGTGAAGGCGATGATTCGGCTTTCCTATGCCGAGATCGATCGCCGATTCCGGGTTCTCGAGGGCGAGGTCGGCGGGCTGCGGGCGCGACTCGAAAAGCTCGAGGCTCGGACCGGAGCCTAGGCTTCGTGACTCGCGAGAAACCGGCCTCGGCGGGCCGAAGCGCCCGGCACAAGGAAACGCCGCAGGAGACGAAGCGCCGCGCCGCCGCGATCCTCCGGCGCCTCAAGAAGGCCTATCCCGACGCGAAGTGCGCGCTCGACCACTCGAGCCCGCTCGAGCTCCTCGTGGCGACGATCCTCTCGGCGCAGTCGACCGACAAGCGCGTCAACCTGGTCACGCCCGCGCTCTTCGCGAAGTACCGGACGGCCGCCGACTATGCGCGTTCGCCGCGCGGCGTTCTCGAGCGCGAGATCCACTCGACCGGCTTCTTCAACGCCAAGGCAAAGAGCCTGCGCGCGATGGGTGCGGCGATCGCGGCCGGGCACGGCGGGCGGGTGCCGGACACGATGGAGGAGCTCGTCGTACTCCCGGGCGTGGGACGCAAAACCGCCAACGTCGTCCTCGGCAACGCCTTCGGAAAGGACGAGGGGTTCGTCGTCGACACCCACATCGGCCGGCTGGCGCGGAGAATGGGCTTCACACGCCAGACCGACCCCGTCAAAGTCGAACAGGATCTGAACGAAATCGTTCCGAAGGGGCGGCGGACGCTCGCGGCGCACCTCCTGATCTTCCACGGACGACGGATCTGCGCCGCCCGCAAGCCCCTCTGCGGGGAGTGCCCGGTCGAGGGGCTGTGCCCCAAAGTCGGCGTGTAGACCGCCTGAAAAAGCACGCCGGCTTGATCGAAATCAGTTTTCCGGAGATCCGGCGGAAAAGCCTGTCAATAAGCCTGCGGAAATGGCCCAAAAAACGTGGAATCGAGCGTTCCCGCACCGGATTGCACCGAGACCTGTGCGACCGGAGAAGCCCCGCACCATCAACGATTTAACCGGATGCCCAACGCCGTGTGCACCGGGAAGAATGGCGGAAACCGGGGACGCGATGCTTTTTCCACACGTGCAACCGACTCAGAGAGTGAAACTTAACCGCGCCTTCAGTCAGCTGCCGGGCCGGTACTCGCCGTAAACGGCCTTCAACGACCGGACGATTTCGCCGAGCGTGGCCCGACGGGAAACCGCCTCGACGAGGAGCGGCATCAGGTTCCGGTCTTCCCGGGCGCCCTCCTCGAGGCGGGCGAGCGCGGCGCGCGCCTCCTCCGCGGGTCGGGCGGCCCGGAACGCGGCGAGCCGCTCGATCTGTTCGGTCTCGAGCCTCGGATCGACCGAGAGGATCGGCGGGAGTGTCTCCTTGTCTTCGCGAAACACGTTGACGCCGACGACCAGCCGTTTGCCTTCCTCGATCTCGCGCTGCGCCGTGTAAGCCGCGTCCTCGATCTCCCGCTGGAGGAAGCCCTGTTCGATCGCGGCGACCGCGCCCCCGAGCCCGTCGACTTTGTGGATGAGCGCCCGGGCGCGCTCGCGGATCTCCGCGGTCCAGGCCTCGACGAGGTGCGAGCCGCCCAGGGGGTCGGCGACGTCGGCGACCCCCGACTCGTTGGCGATGACCTGCTGAGTGCGCAGCGCCAGCCGCGCCGACGCCTCGGTCGGCAGGGCCAGCGCTTCGTCCGAGGCGTTGGTGTGGAGCGACTGCGTGCCCCCCAGGACGGCGGAGAGGGCCTGCAGCGCAACCCGGACGACGTTGACCTCGGGCTGCTGCGCCGTCAGCGTGGATCCCGCCGTCTGCGTGTGGAAGCGCAGGCGCCAGGAGCGCGGGTCCCTGGCGCCGAAGCGGTCCCGCGCGATCTCGGCCCAGAGCGAGCGCGCCGCGCGGAACTTCGCGACCTCCTCGAAGAAGTTCGAGTGGGCGTTGAAGAAGAACGACAGCCGGGGCGCGAAATCGTCGATCGCGAGGCCGCGCGCGACCGCCGCCTCGACGTACGCGATCGCGTTGGAGAGCGTGAAGGCGACCTCCTGAACGGCCGTCGAGCCGGCCTCGCGGATGTGGTAACCGGAAATGGAGATCGTGTTCCAGCGCGGCACCTCGGCGCCACAGAACGCGAAGATGTCGGTCGTGATCTTGAGCGACGCGCGCGGCGGAAAGATGTAGGTGCCGCGGGCCACGTACTCCTTGAGAAGGTCGTTCTGCACGGTCCCGGACAGCGCGTCCCAACGGACGCCCCGCTCGCGCGCGACGGCGAGGTACAGGGCGAGGAGGATCGCGGCCGTGGAGTTGATCGTCATCGAGATCGAGACCCGGTCGAGCGGCAGCCCCTCGGTCAGGACCCGCATGTCCTCGATCGACGCGATCGCCACCCCGACCTTCCCGACCTCGCCGCGGGCGGACGGGTCGTCCGAGTCGTAGCCCATCTGTGTCGGCAGGTCGAACGCGACCGAAAGCCCGGTCTGGCCCTGCTCCAGCAGGTACCGGTAACGGCGGTTGGACTCCCGCGCCGACCCGAACCCGGCGTACTGTCGCATCGTCCAGAAGCGCTCCCGGTAGCCCTCCGGCTGGATGCCGCGGGTGAAGGGGAACTCGCCGGGACGGGGGCTCCCGTAGGAGGGCTCGATCGGGATGCCGGACGAGGTTTCGGCCGGGAGATTGGGCCGCCCCCGCTTATCCCTGACGTCCTTCACAGGCCGGATTCTGGCATAGGGGTCGCCCCGGACCGGTCGGGGCGGGGGCGGATGCTAAAATCGGCTCCACAGCGCCAATGACCGAACACTTCCGGGGACGTCTCGAGGTCTTCGGCCTCGCGGACCTTCTTCAGTGGATGGAATTGAACCGGCGATCGGGCCGGCTTCTCGTCACGCGCGGCCACGACCGGCGCACTCTCGACTGGAAGGACGGGGAGATCGTCTACGTCTCGGGCTCCCTGTCCCGCCATCGCCTCGGCGTCCACCTTCTCCGCAGCGGAGCGCTGACGGCCGCCACCCTCTACGAGCTCCTCGCGCGCAACATGACGACGCAGGAGAATCTCACGCGGCTCATCCTCGAGATGGGCCACGACACCCTGGACGGCCTCTCGCTGCGCGTCGAGGAGCTCGCGCGCAAGCTCCTCTTCGAGATCTTCGAGTGGCGCGAGGCCAACTTCGACTACGACCCGACGTACCGGGTGACGCCGATCCTGCGCATCGGCCTGACCCTCCGCGGACAGGCCCTCGCGTTCCAGGGCGTCAAGAACCTCGACGACACGCACCGGCAATCCCGGAAGGAACGGCGCGAAAACTGGGAGGCGGCGGACGCGTGGGTCCTGCCGTTTCTGCCGGACGCGATCGAGGAACACTTCTGGGAGGCCCTCGAGCGCATCGACACGCCGCTCGAGCCGATGGAGGCGAGGGGCCACGCCGTCCGCTTCCAGGAGTTCGCGCGGAGGCTGCGCGAACGCCTCATCAAGAACTACCTCATGCGCCCGGTCCACGAGGACACGGCCGCGCTCCTGCTCGAGCTCCTGAAGAAGTCGCCGCTCGACATCCAGGCGGTCGTTCCGATCGCCGCCCTCGACCAGTACCTGACGCTCGATCTCCTGATCCTCGCCAACTCGCTGTCGGTCGACCGGGAGAATTCGGTCGGCACGGTCCCGGAGGCGATCGAGCGAATCGGCGCCCGGGCACTGACCGTTCTGATCGACCGCCTGTCCTCGAGCGACTTCCCCGCGCTGCCGCGCAACGACCCGGCGGCCCGGGCCGTGCGCCGGGCGAGCCTGGCCGCCGCGCTGGCGGCCGGGCGCTTCGCCGAGCGGTACGGGCTGTCGCGGGAGCGCGGGTACACGTTGGGCCTCCTCCACTGCATCGGGTACGCGGACCTCTTCGAGATCGTCCGCGAGATGAACCTGCCGGCAGGCCCGTTCCGCGGCGCGGTTCTGGAGACTTACCGTCCGGCCGTCGGCCGGGCCCGCGCCGAAATCTGGGGACTCCCGCGCGACTTCGAGGCGACCCTGTCGGACGACGGGACCGACCCCAGCGCCTCGGCCGCCCTCGTTCGTGCGGCGCGCTCGGCCGTCCGCGGCTGCGCCATCGGCAGCCTGCCCGTCGAGGCCGGCGACGGGCTCGAGTCCGACGAGATCGCTGCCGAGCTCAACATGCTCTTCGACTACCTCGGCCTCGATCCGGTCGGCGTCGAGCGGGAATAAATCGCGGCGGCCGCTCCCGCCCCTGAAACTTTCCTCAAAAGAGGACATCCCCGGAATCCCTACCGGCCTCCCCGCGTTGACGGTGCCGTATCGAGCGGACCCCGACTCCGTCGCGGCCGGTTCGGGGCCGCTAAAGAAAGGATCGATGATGCGATCGAGATTCCCCGCCGTCGCGCTTCTACTTTCCGCCGCCGTGGCCACGGGCCAGGAGGCGGTGCCGGCGCCGCCTCCTGCTCCCCAGGTCTTCTCGGAAAAGGTCGAGGTCCGGGTGCTCGATCTCGACGTCGACGTCACCGACTCGAAAGGACAGCCCGTCTCCGGACTGACGCGCGATGACTTCACCGTCGAGATCGGCGGACGGCCCGCGAAGATCGACTACTTCACCCGGGTCGACGCCGGCACCATCCACACGCCCGATCTCGCCGCAGCCTCGCCCGAGCAGGTCCTCAAGGCCTACCGGCAAGGCGACGAGACGATCGTGCCGCGGAATTTCCTGATTTACATCGATCTCGGCTTCATCTCGCCCGGGATCCGCAACCGCAGCCTGAACGCGCTCTCGGACTTCGTCGCGCGCCTCGGGCCCCACGACGCGACGCGCGTCGTCCTCTTCGACCGCTCGCCGCGGATGCTTTCCGACTGGACGACGAGCAAGGAGTCGGCGATGGCCGCGATCTCCGGGATCGAGGCCCAGAACCCGGGCATGTCGCGCCTCCAGACGCAGCGGCAGACGATGGCCATGATCGATTCGACCCCGCCCCGCCGGCGGGGCGCCTACGTCCAGCAGTACGCCGCGGAGATCTCGCAGGAAGTCCAGACGATGATTCAGAGCATGTCGAACGAGCTCGTGACGCTCGCTCCGCTTTCGGGCAAGAAGTCCTTCCTCTTCGTGACGGGCGGATTCGAGTACCAGCCGGGCTACGTCATGGCGCAGTACGCGACGGGCTCGGTCGCGGCCCCCTCGCTTTCTTTCGTCGACATCCGGCAGGTCCCCGAGCGGGTCGGGGAGCTCGCCCGGCGCGCCAACTCCGACGACGTCACTTTCTTCACGGTAGACGCCACGGGCCTGACGACCGAGGGCGTCGGCGCCGCCGGCGACGATCCGCTCTCGAGCCGCCCGCGTGTCGGCTTCCAGGCCCGGCAGGACCGGCAGAACGGCCTGCAGCAGCTCGCCTACGAAACGGGAGGACGGGCGCTCCTCAACAGCGAACGATTTCCAGAAGGGCCTCGGGACCGTGTACGAGGCCGTATCGACCTACTACTCGATCGGCGTCAATCTCTCCGGAATGACGGTCGGCAAGTACGAGAAGGTCTCCGTCTCGGTCAACCGCCCCGGCGTCTCGGTCCGCACGCGGCGGGGCTTCGAGGAGCGGCCCGAGGAGACCGTCGTGTCGCAGAAGGCGCTGGCGACGCTCCAGACCGACCTGACGTACGCCGCGATCCCCGCACAGATCCGGACCGCGCCCGCCACGCCCGGCGACAAGAAGCTGTACAACCTGCCGATCACGGTCTCGTTCCCCACCTCGGCGCTGACGTTCGTGCCCAACGGCGAGAAGGCCACGGCCCGCGCGTCGTTCTACATCGGGGCGATCGACGACAAGGGCCACATGAGCGACATCGGGCGGCAGGAGTCGACGTTCGAGATCCCGGCGGCCAAGGCCGGCTCGAACGAGCTTCTGGGCTACTCGACGCAGCTCCAGACGAAGAAGGGCAACTACCGGATCGTCGTCAACGTGCGCGACGTCGCGACCGGAAAGATGGGGACGGCGCGGGTCAACGTGCGGATCGAGTAAGCAGTAAGCAGTAAGCAGTAAGCAGTAAGCAGACTACGAAGCCGAGCGGATCGAGTTAAGCTGCGGCGGCCCGGACAGATCCCGATCCCGTCGTGAACGAGACCGGGCCGCCGCCAGCTTCAACTCGCGGAGCGGACCTTACGACTTCTTCTTCGGAGGCGCCGCGGCGCCCGGAGCCTTCTTTGGCGGCAGGCTGCCGTCCGGCATCAACACGATGAAGTCGTCCTTGCGCTCGATGCCCTTGTTGGCCGCCGAGCCGCGCGGCGCGTTCAGGTCGCGGACGAGGATCGCAAACGTATAGTAACCGGGCTCGAACGACGCCAGGGGAATCTCGCTTCCCGTTCCATAGCGCCCGCCCGAGACAGGCATCAGGTCCGCGGGACCCGTGAACGGCGCGAAGGCGTCCTGGCCGTCTCGTTGGACGTTGATGCGCGTCATGACTCGTGGCCTCGCCGCGGCGGCCGGCGCCGCCGCGGGAGCGGCGGGAGCGGCGCCGGCAGCCGGCGTCGCCGACGGGGCCGGAGCGGCATCCGCCGGGCGGGGCGGCAGCGGGCAGCGTCGGGTTGGTCACCGAGTAGAAGTACCAGAGGCTGTCCTGCTTGGAGAACGCCCGGTCGCCTTTGGGCTCGACCTTGATGGGCTTGTCCGTTCCGAAGACGAACGGATCCGTCGGACCGGGGCGCTTCGTCAGGGGAACGAGGCCGCTCGAGAGAATCAGCGGCGAGACCTCGAACTCCGTCGTCTTGGCGTTGAGCGTGAAAGGGAAGGCGGCGGACGCCAGCGCCGGCTGTCCCTCGGCCGAAAACACGCCGAACTTGCCCTTGTAGCCGCCGGGCGGCAGAGCGACCGATTTGTCGATGACGCGATCCTTGCGGTTGCCCTCGGCCACCTCCGAGAACGTCGCGTCCTCCCAGAACGACTCGACCTCTTTCCCGGCGTCATCCGTCACGATGCCGCCGAGCTTCATGGGGCTGGCGGCGGAAAAGGCCGCCTTGTTCGCCGGAAGATAGAACTGCATGGCGAGAAAATCGTCGCCGGTCACGGAACGAAACGTGCCGGACCAGAACCCGGCCTCGCCCGCGACCGCGTTCGGCGCGGACTCGAGCGTCGTCTTGACGGCCGCCGGAAGCGGAATGACCGCCGGGGCCGGCGGCGCCGCCGCGCCGGCGGCCGGAGCGCCCGCGGGAGGAGCCGCGGCTCCGGCTCCGGGAGCCGCAGCGACCGCCGGGGCCGCGGGCTTCGCCGCGGCCAGCGTGGCGTTCGGATTGACGATCGTCTTCTCCGCCAGCGTGGCGATGGCGTTCTCGACCTGGGCGCCGCTCCGCAGCTCGTCGGTACCGGCTCGGGGATCGACCGAGATCTGCGCTCGGAGCTCCGAAAGCCCGAGCACCGACGGGAGCTTGTCCTTGTCCCAGGTCCAGGTGTAGAGGACCGCGGCCGAGGTGTCGCCCTGGAAACGCGTGTCGATCGCCGGCGCCGTCACGCCCGCCGTATCGTCGAGACTGCCTTCCTGCGATCGCTGCTGCGATTGCCGCGACGGCGGCCCGAGCGTCACGAGCAGGCGACCGCGGACCGAGTCGGACCCGTGCTTGTAGCGCGCGAGCTTGAACTGCTGATCGGCCGCGGCGATGCGCCGGGAGATCTCCTGCTTGAACGGCTCGCCGCCCCGCTTGGCCCAGTAGAGGGCGATGAACTTCTCGGCCTCCGCGTCGGTCGTGAGCGCCTTCCATTCGGTCCGCTCCGCGGGCGTCAGGAAGTAGGCCTCGGCCGACCGGTCCCAGTCCTTGTACTTCGAGAGCTCGGCCAGGGCGGATACGGCGAAGGCCAACCCCACGACGGCAAAAATGACTCGTTTCACAAAGCCTCCCAAACGGTTCATTGGAACGGGGGATTCTATTACGAGACGGGGGACAGGAGGCAGGAGGCAGGACGCAGGAGGCAGGAGGCGGGACGAAAAGAACCTGCCGCCCGCCTCCTGTCGCCTGCCTCCCGGCCTCAGCCCCGTTCGGATCGCCCGGCCGCGGCGTAGCGCCGGCCCGGGATCTTGGCGAGGGCGACGGTTTCGCCCCCCGGGCCCTTCCGCCCCTCGAGCTCGGCCCGCAGGACCTCGAGCATGCGGTGAACGTCCCCGTGCATGCGCTCCATGCGCTGTTTCATGTGGAGGATGACCTCCACGCCGGCGAGGTTGACCCCGAGGTGTCGGGTCAGTGTGAGAATGATCTCGAGCCGCTCGATCGTGTCGGCGTCGTAGAGGCGCGTATTGCCCTCGGTGCGGGCGGGCCGCAAAAGGCCCTCGCGCTCGTACATCCGAAGCGTCTGGGGGTGAATGCCGTACTTTTCGGCGATCACGCCGATGCGAAAGACGCCCCCGCGACCCCCGGACCCGGGCTTCACCGCTTCCTCCGCGGCTCGACCGGAATCGCCTGGCCCTTCTCGGTCTTCGGCGCCACGACCCGGAGCACCCCCGCGCGAAGGCTCGCCTTGATCGCTTCCGGATCGAGTGTCGCCGGCACCGGGAAATCGCGCGAGAAGCTTCCGTAGATGCGCTCCATGCGCACGAACTGCCGGGGCTCGGCGCCATTCGACTTGCGCTGCCCCGAAACGCGCAGCCGGCCGTCCAGGGCTTCGAGCCGGACGTCCTCGAGGCGGACGCCGGGCAGCTCGATGTTGAGGACGATCTCCTCCGGGGTCTCGTAAACGTCGGCCGCCGGCGACCAGAGCGCGGCGTCGAGGCCGTCGTCGGGAAACTCGGTCCGGTGGATCGTCTCCTCGAAGAGCCGGTTGACCTTCTCCTGGATGGCGAAGAGGTCCTGCAGCGAGTTCCAGCGAAAAACCGTCATCGGAGCTGACCCAAGTTTAACGTCGACCACCGGTGGACGGCAGAGGTTTCCACCCCTGCCGTCCGCCGTCCGCGGTCTGACCTCTTATTTCTTTTCCGAATCCACGTACTCCGTGTCGATGACCTCGTCTTCCTTTCCGGCGCCCGCGCCCGGGCCGGCGCTGGAGGAAGGCCCGGCCGAAGGCTCGGGCGCGCCCTTGTACATCGCCTCGGCGAGCTTGTGCGAGGCCTGCTGAAGCTTCTCGGCCGCGTCGTTCATCGCCTGGACCCCGCCCGAGGCGACGGCCGTCTTCGCCTCGGCGAGGGCCGCCTCGAACGCCGAGGCGTCGGCCCCCGAGAGCTTGGCCTTGTTCTCGTTGTAGGTCTTTTCCGAGGCGTAGACGAGGGAGTCGAGCCGGTTCTTGGCCTCGATCTCCTCGCGGCGCTTGCGGTCCTCTTCGGAGTGCGACTGGGCGTCCTTGACCATCCGGTCGATTTCGTCCTTGTTGAGGCCGGACGAGGCCGTGATCGTGATCTTCTGCTCCTTGCCCGTCCCGAGGTCCTTGGCCGAGACGTTCATGATGCCGTTGGCGTCGATGTCGAACGAAACCTCGATCTGCGGCATGCCGCGCGGCGCCGGCGGGATCCCGATGAGATGGAAGACGCCGATCGTCTTGTTGTCGCGGGCCATCTCGCGCTCGCCCTGGAGCACCTTGATCTCGACCGACGTCTGGTTGTCGCCGGCCGTCGAGAAGACCTCGCTTTTCTTTGTCGGGATCGTGGTGTTGCGCTCGATCAGCTTGGTCGTGACGCCGCCGAGGGTCTCGATGCCGAGCGACAGCGGGGTCACGTCGAGCAGCAGCAGGTCCTTGACGTCCCCCGCGAGAACGCCGCCCTGGACGGCCGCGCCGATCGCGACGACCTCGTCCGGGTTGACGCCCTGATGCGGGTCCTTGCCGAAGAAATCCTTGACGAGCTTCTGAATGCGGGGCATGCGCGTCTGGCCGCCCACGAGGACCACCTCGTCGATGTCCTTGGACTCGAGCCCGGCGTCCTTCAGGGCCTGCTTGCACGGGCCCATGGACTTCTCGATGATGTCCTCGACGAGCTGCTCGAGCTTCGAGCGCGAGAGCTTGAGCTGGAGGTGCTTGGGGCCCGACGCGTCGGCCGTGATGAACGGAAGGTTGACCTCCGTCTCGACGACGTTGGAGAGCTCGATCTTGGCCTTTTCGGCGGCTTCCTTGAGCCGCTGCATGGCCATGGGGTCCTTCGAGAGGTCGACTCCCTGGTCCTTCTTGAACTCCGCCAGGATCCACTCGATGATGCGCTGGTCGATGTTGTCCCCGCCCAGGTGGGTGTCGCCGTTGGTCGACTTGACCTCCACGACGCCCTCGCCGACCTCGAGGATCGAGATGTCGAACGTTCCGCCCCCGAAGTCGTAGACGGCGATGGTCTCGTCCTTCTTCTTGTCGAGGCCGTACGCGAGCGCGGCCGCCGTGGGCTCGTTGACGAGCCGCTCGACGGTGAGGCCCGCGATCTGTCCGGCGTCCTTGGTGGCCTGGCGCTGCGAGTCGTTGAAGTACGCGGGCACCGTGATGACCGCCCGCGTGACCTTCTCTCCGAGATAGGCCTCGGCGGCTTCCTTGAGCTTGCCGAGGATCATCGCGGAAATCTCGGGCGGCGACCACTCCTTGCCTCCGGCCTGGACGCGGCAGTCGCCGTTGCCGGCGGCCACGACGGTGAAAGGCACCATCTTCATTTCCTCGGACACTTCCGAGTACTTGCGCCCCATGAAGCGCTTGATGGAATAGACGGTGTTCGAGGGGTTGGTGATCGACTGGCGCTTGGCGACCTGACCCACCAGGCGCTCGCCCGACTTCGAGAACGCGACGACGGACGGCGTCGTGCGGTTGCCTTCAGCGTTGGGGATGACGACCGGGTCCCCGGCCTCCATCACAGCGACGCACGAGTTCGTCGTGCCGAGGTCGATTCCGATGATCTTGCTCATGATTCTTGCTCCTCCTAGACCCGATTGGAGGGGCCACTATAGGATATGAGCGTACTATTGTCAACTTCTTTTATACGTCACTTAAGCCTCATGGGCTCATGTTTTAGGCCTCACTCGACCACCTGAACGCTGGGCCGCTCCGTCTGCTGCGCAGGCCGGGAGGCAGCGGGACGAGGTTCGGCCACCGGCGCCAGGCTTCGCTCGAGCGAGAGGTCGAGGTCGATCTGGCCCGTGGCGTTGCGGCCGTACAGCCCGAACTTTCCGTCCTCGGCGCGGAGGATGTACCGGTAGAACCGGCCGTAGGGGTCGCGCAGCGCATCCTCCCCCAGGATCCCGGCCACGACCAGGTCTTCGAGGCTGCGCGGGTAGCGTCCGGTCGAATCGTAGTAGATCCGCACCGCGCGCTCGACGGAGACGACGCGGTTGAGCGAGACGGCCTTGCGCAGCTCGCGGCCTTCGGTGACGTCGCCCGGAGAACGCATCAGGACGTTGAGCGGGTTGCGCGGGATCAAGTAGGCCGCGAACGCCCCGAGCACGACGAGCGACGCCCAGAGCACCGCGGACCTTCCCGAAAGGCCGCTCGCCGCCGGAGCGGAAGGAGGCAGCGGTGCGATCTCGGCCTCCTCCTCGACGCGGCCGATCTCGATCAGATGCCGCCCCAGCAGATCGGCGGTGCCCTTGAGAACCTCGAAGTCGGACAGGAAGGCCCGCTCCATGATGTCGCTGACGGAAAGCCGGCCGTCGATCCAGCGCCAGGTCTCGGCCTCCGCGCGCGACACCGAGAGCGTCCCCTCGGGAGGATTGTTCTCCCCCGAGACGAGGCGCAAGCTCTCGACACCCGGCGCCCGCCGGTACACCGAAGCGAGCGAGCCGACCTTCTTCTCGAAGAGCGGCCACTCGTCGACCATCTGGGCGGCTTCCATGAGAATCGAGTCGATCGACACGGGCGCCATGTGGTCCGCGTCGTAATCGACGATGCCTTCCTGGCTGAATCGAAAGCGGCCGTCGGGCCAGCGAAACGCCGCGTAGACGATCCGCGCGATCTGGAGGCGGAGGGCCTCGCGCAGCTCCTGGGGGTCGATCAGGCCCTCCCGCACCAGCAGGAAGCCCATGCGCTGGCGCGTCTCCCGCTGCACCTCGAGGATCCGGTCGAGCTGCTCCTGGGACACGTAACCGGCCCGGATGAGGAGACTGCCGAGCCGGTTGTCGAGCCGGCGTGCGGTCGACTCGGCGGCGACGACCTGGCCGCCGAGAAACGAGATCGTGATCGTGTCGTCGTTGCCCTCGACGCTCAGAACGCCGGTCTTCCGCTGCAGGCCGAGCATCTGGAAGATGTCGGTCAGCGAGAAAACCCGCAGCGTCCCTTCAAGACCCACTGGCCACGCTCCTCGCGCCCCACTGGGCGCGCAGCCAGACGAGAGCCGCGAGCGCCGCGCCCGCGACCGCCGTCAGGCGCAGCGGATCCGGCGGCGGCAGCGTGAACGGATCGAACACCCGGTCGTCCACGATCGCCGCGGCGAGGCCGAAGAAGAAAACCAGGGCGATCGCCGCTCCGCGCACCGGACGCCCCGAATCGACGGCGTGCGAGCCGGGCAGCACCAGGGACGCGAGCCGCCGGATCCGGTGCTTCCGCCGTCCGCGGCGCTGTATCGACCGCGTCTGCGCGACCTGGTCCTCGATGTCGACGTCTTCCTTCCGGGAGAGACGCGAGCACTCCGCGCAGTACGGCGCCGTTTCTCCCCAGTGCTTGCAGCGGGCGCAGAAGGCGCGGCCGCACCGGTCGCACTCCTCCGCGACGCCCCGCCGCCGCCAGGTCCCCGCGAAGAAGGCGCCGAGCGCGACGGCGCCGAGGGGCGCCAGCGACCACAACGACACGAACTGCCGCCAGCCGCGGGCGCTGCCGTGGCCGGGGAGGCGGCGGCTCTTCGGCTGGGCGTCCCAGAGAGCCATGCGCGCGCGCGCCCGCTCGACCGTGTAGCCGGCCGGGACGACGCGCGAGAGCGTCGGGTTGCCCGTCCAGAAGTTGACCTGGGACGCCGAAACCTCGCGCGCCTGCCGCATGGCCGCAGCCTGCCCGTCGAAGTCGTAGGCCTCGCCCCGGGCGAGCGACAGGTTGTAGAAGATCTCGGCCGACCGCGGAGCGCGACGCGCGGCCTCGACGTAGTCGCGGATCGCTTCCCCGTAATCGCCCTCGGTGAAGCGCACGTTTCCCCGGTTCAGGATGGGCCGGTAGTCGGCGGAGTCGGCCTGCATCGCGCGTGCGTAGTCGGACTGCGCGCGCTCGAGGTCGCCGGAGCGCTCCGCGTAGATCCCGAGCAGGTACCACACCTCGGAGTCTTCGGGAAAGACCGCCGCAGCCTGGCGCAGCCCGTCCTCGGCGCTCGCGTCGTCGCGCCGTTCCGCGAGGTCGGTCGCCGCCACGAAGAGGGGCGAGCGCTGCTCGACGTTGGCGGCCGTGATCCAGGCGAGCAGGCCCGGCACGAGCGCCAGCGCGACGAAACCGGCGGCGAGGACGGCACGCTCGCGCGGGCGGCCGTAAGCGTAGAGGAGCGCCCCCCAGTAGAGAACCAGCCATCCGGGGCCGAGGCCGACGAACAGCGGGAGACCGAGGATGACGAAGGCGAGCGGCACGGCGCCGCCCGGGCCGAACGTATGACGCGCCGCCTCGGCGATGTCGTGCGCGATCCGGGACCCGTGCCGGACGCCGAGCGCGAGGATCACGACGACGAGCATCGCGGCGATCGCGAACGCGAGCCAGAGGCCGAAGGAGGAGGCGATCGCGACCCGCGCCTCGTGCGTCGAGAGCAGCGCGACCGCCGCATCGGGAGCCGCCCGCAGCGCCTCGCCCGCCCGCCCGTGGCGCGCCAGGAACGACAGGCGCGCGAAGATCGCGTCGGGGTTGGACTCGTCCAGCTTCAGCGCCGCGTCGTAGGCGCGCGCCGCGCGATCGGGTTGGCCGAGCTTTTCGGCGCGGCGGCCCAGAAAGACGGCCGTGCGCGAGAAGTCGGAGAGGTGCGACACGCCGACCTTGCGGCCCGCGCGCAGCATGGCGTCGAGGGCGCGGTTGGCCCCCGCGGTGTCGTTCTCGGAGAACGCCGACAGGAACTCGAACCACTGCGAGCGATACTGGCCGCGCGTGACCGGGGGCGGCAGGGGCGACAGCGCCTCCTGGCCCGTCGCGGCCGCCGCCACGACGAGAAGAAGAATGACGGACGCCGTCCGTCGGACGGCGGAGATCGGCGAACGCCAGGCGATGGTCACGCGTCGGTCTTTATCGCGGCGGCTCCCGGCCGGGGGGCCGGACGGCTTCGACGTAGGCCATCCGGAGCTCGTACAGGACCCGCGAGAGCAGGTCCGACTCCTCGAACGACAGGCGCCCCCGCGTCTTCTGCTCGAGCGCGCCGAGCCAATCGATCATCTGCCGGGCCGCCGCGGGCTCCCGGCGCGGCAGCCGCTCCCCCGTCATCGGATCGACGCCGAGGGCGGCGTACACGTTGGAGGCGAGGAAGCTGACGAGGGCGATGAACGCCTGCGACGTGGCCACGTCGGCCCCGGGAGCGCCCTCGGGGGGCGCCCCGCCCGGACCGGCCGGAGAGGCGGCCGGAGGCGGCCGGCGCGACGGGCGCCGGGGCCGGCTTCGGCGGCTCGGGGCGCTCTTCCGCCTGAAAGTCGGGGCGCAGTTCGCCGTCGGCGGTGAACATGCGACGGTCGACGACGCGGATCGGCTTTTCTTCTTCGTTCACTGGTGCTCTCGTTTTGCCCTGCGGCCGGGAATGTCGAATTTTAGCAGGGAAGGCCGACGGTTATGATCCGCGCGTGTCCGAGAGCCTCGATCGCCTGGCCGCGCTCGTCGAAAGGCTGCGCCGCGACTGTCCCTGGGATCGCGAGCAGACCTTCGACACCCTCAAGACCTACCTTCTCGAGGAGACCTACGAAACCCTCGCGGCGGTCGACGAGGGCGAACCGGAGGCCCTCGCCGGCGAGCTCGGCGACCTCCTCTTCCAGGTCTTCCTGCTCGCGCGGCTGGCCGAGGAACGCGGCTGGTTCGACCTCGGCGCCGTCGCCGAGCGGATCACCCGCAAAATGATCGAGCGGCACCCGCACGTGTTCGGGGGCCCGCCGGCCGCGAACGCCGCCGCGGTGAAGTCGGCCTGGGAAAAGCGCAAGCGCCAGGACCCCGGCGCCTCGGACGACCCGCTCCGTTCCCTTCCCGCGGCCCTGCCCGCGCTCTCGACCGCATACCGGCAGACATTGCGCGCGGCCGATCTCGGCTTCGACTGGGAGCGAGACGCCGACGTCGCGGCGAAGATCGAGGAGGAGCTCGCCGAGTGGCGGGAGGCCGCGGCGCGCGGCGACGCCTCCGCGGAGCTCCACGAGATCGGCGACATGCTCCTCTCGGTCGTCAACCTCGCCCGCCGCCGGAAGATCGACCCGGAAAGCGCCCTGCGGCTCGCCAACCAGCGCTTCCGCGAGCGATTCGCCGAGGTGGCGCGCCTGGCGCGCGCCGCGGGCAAGGACGTTTCGGAAACCGAGATGGCGGAGCTCGACCGGTACTGGGAGGAAGCAAAGCGGAAATCGCCGGCCGGCGGCTGATCGCCGGGCCCGTGCTACCGCGCGAGCTCCCCGACCCGCACGAGCGTCACGCCCCTCGCCGCCAGCCCCGGCATCTCCTCCTCGAGGACACCGAGCGTCACCGGGTACGGGTGACCGATCGCCACCGCGTGGCCCTCCTCCGTCGCGCGGCGGACGAGCTCGGCGAGTTGCCGGCGGATCGCCGGCGCCGTCTCGACGTCGTCGAGGAAGACGCGGCGGGAGACCGAGGGGACCGAAGCCTCCTCGGCCGTCTTCTCGGCCACGGTCGCGTCGGTCGTGCGACTGTCGAGGAAGAACAGTCCGCGGGCGGCGAGCACGCGGGCGACCACGCGCATGACGCGAACGTCCGCCGTCGCGACCGAGCCCATGTGGTTGTTGACCCCGGCGGCGCCGGGCACGGTCGCGAGGTCGGCGTCGAGGACGCGCACGATCTCGTCGTCCGACTGCGACCGAAGGATGACGCCCGGCCCGGGGCGCACCCTCGGGTAACCCTCCGGCTCCATCGGGAGGTGCAGGAGAACCTCCTTCCCGCCGCGGGCCAGGGCGCGGGCCGCGGCCGCGCTGAAGGCCACGCCGGGCAGCACGGCGCCGGCGACCGGCTCTTTCCAGCGCGCGATCCGCTCGGCGGGACCGAGCTCGTTGCCGAGGTCGTCGATGACGATCGCCGCGCGTGCGGCTCCGGACGGCGGCGTCCCTTTCGCGCCGGGCGCCGTGGGGACCGGACGCGGCGCCGGAGGCGGAGGGGCCGTGCGGCGCCTGGCCGTCGGCGCCGGACGGGGGGCGCTCGGGGTCGGGGACGGCGCGGGTCGCGGCGCCGCCGGACAACGCGTCTGGACGTAGAGGATGATCGCGAGCGCGATCGAGAGGAGCGCGAAGAAGATCGTCGCGCCCGAGAGGCGGCGCCCGCGGCGCTTCAAGGGCGAATCGGAGCCGCCGCCTAAGCCGCCTTGCGGGCGGGGACGTTGCGCGCGACGTCCAGTCCCCGCTCGAGGATCAGGTCGCGCTCGCCCGTCTCGCCGGGGAACACCAGCACCCGCTCGTCGGGGGTCAGGCCCTTGCCGCCGAGCACCTGGCCGGAGGGCGCGACGTAGCGGCCGACCGTCATGAAGAGCGTCCCGCCCTCGCCGGTCGGGATGCTCCGCTGGATGATCGCCATGCCGACCGTGGTCTCGCCGACCGTGGTCGCCTTCGCACGATCATGGAGGGCCGCGGCGAGGACCTCCGCGGGTCCCGCCGTCGAGTCGTCCATCAGGACCACGACGCGGCCCTTCCACGCCGGCTCGCCGGCGGCCTCGAGCGCCTTGCCGGCCACCTTGCGCGAGACGACGCTGGCGATCGGGCCCTTGCCGAGGAAGAGCGACGCCACGGGCGCCGCGTCGGCCGGGTCCCCGCCGATCGATCCGCGCAGGTCCAGGATGACCGTTCCGATCGAGCGCCGCACGGCCTCGTCGAGCTCCTTCTTCAGCGCGGCCGCCGTCGCGGGCGTGAACGCGGGGACCTTGACGATCGCGACGTCCCGTTCCCAGGTCGTCGAGGGAGCGGGCGATTCGAACCGGGCGCGGGTCACCGGGATGTTGATGCGCTTCTCGTCGCCGCCGCGGAAGACGCCGATCTCGCACGACGAGCCTTCCGGTCCCTCGAGCGCGGCCTTGATCTGCCAGTACGGCGAGTTGCGGAGGGGCTTGCCGTCGATCGTGTCGATCAGGTCGCCCGCCTTGACGCCGGCCTTCTCCGCCGGCGAGCCGGGCAGCGGGCCCACGACGTAGGGGTACCCGCCGCGGCGCGCGAAGACGATCCCCGCGCTCGCGGCCCCGGAGGACTGCTGCGCCTTGTAGGCGGCCATCGCCGAGGCCGGGACGTAGTAGGAAAACGGATCGAGCGCGTCGGACATCCCGTCGTACGCGCCTTCGAGGAGGACGCGGGTGTCGGTCGGCTCGACGTAGTTGGAGCGCGTCAGGGAGAAGACTTCCGAAAAAATCGACAGCGCCCGCGTTGCCGGGTCCCGTCCCGCCCCTTCCGGCCCGGTCATCGCCCGCAGGGAGGCGAGGGCGCCGAGGGACACGATCACGAAGGCGAGCCGCGAGCGATTGGATTTCATCGTGAGGATGGTAACAGAGGGGTCGAGGGACGGCATTTCACAAAAGGGAAGGTAAGCAGTAAGCGGTAAGCAGTAAGCAGGGCTGGAGATACCGGGAACCGCTTACTGCTTACTGCTTACGGCTTACTGACTACCTCAGCCACGCCACCGGATCCGACGCCTTCTGCCGGTCGCGGACCTCGAAATAGACCCCGGGCTCGTCGCGGCCGGGCCCGTAACCCGCGAGGCCGATCTCCCCTCCCACCGGCACCGGGACGCCGGGCTGGACCGACACGGCCTGAAGCCAGGCGTAGAGGGTCAGCATCCCGTCGCCGTGGTCGAGGATGACGAGATTGCCGTACTCCTGGAGCCACTGGGCGTAGATGGTCTTGCCCGCGTAGACGGCGCGCACGGGCGTGCCGAGCGGCACGGCCAGGGCGACGCCGTTCGAGACCGTCCAGGCGTTGAATTTCGGGTGCCGGTGGCGGCCGAAGGTCTCGATGATCGTGCCCTTCGCCGGCCAGTCGAGCACGCCCTTCCATGGCCGGATCCCGCCGGACGGGCCGACGGGCTCCTCGCTCTCGCTCTGGCGGGCGAGCGTCTCGAGCAGGCGCTCGAGGCGGGACGCCTTGTCGGTCAGCGCCGAGACCTCGCGGCGCTGGAGGGCGGTCTGGCTGCGCTCACGCGCCAGAAGGCGCTCGCGCTCGACTTTCAGCGACGCCACGCTCGCCTCCTCGCGGCGGCTCTTCGCGTAGAGACGGTCGATCTCGGCCTTGAGCGCCTCCTCGCGCGCGAGGTCGTCCTGGAGTCGCGTCTCGGCCTGCCGGTACCGGAGGAGCAGCTTCCCGTCGCGCCGCGCGAGCCCGTCGAGCCGCTCGATCGAATCGAGAAGCGCGGGCACGTCCCGCGCTTCGAGCAGCACCCGGAAGTAGCCGAAGCGGCCGAACCGCTGGAGAAGGCGCGCCCGCGCGAGCAGGGCCTCCCGCGAGTGCGCGGCCGAAACCGCGGCCGCCGCCCGCTCCTGCGAAACGGCCGCGAGCCGCCGCGCGAACTCCGCGCGCGTGGCCGCGAGGAGCTCGCCCTCGCGCGTCGCGAGCTCGAGCCGCAGCTCCAGCCTCTGCAGCTCCTCGGCGAGCGTCGCCTCCTTCTTCTCGCTTTCGGCCAGGCGGGCCTTGAGCGTTCCGATCCGGCTCTGAAGCTTCTCGAGGTCCGCGCGGCGCTCGGAGTCGGGGGGGACGGCCTCCTGGGAGACGAGGGGCGCGGCGGCGAGGAGGAGCGCGGCGAGGAGGGGCCGCGTCACCAGAGCGGCTTTCCCGCAGCGTCGTCGACCGCGCCGCCGCCGACGAGCGCCCGCACCGAGGCCGTGACGTCGGCGATCCCGGGCACCGGGTTCGCGCGGAACGGGCGCGAGGCGAAGAAGACGCCGCGAACGAGGGCCGGATCGAGCGAACAGTGGTCGCCGCTCCAGACGTCGCGGTTGTCCTCGAAGGTCGACTCCGTCGGCACGCCGAGCGAGGACTGCCAGGATACGCGGTACCCGGGCCGGTTCGCCACGATGAGGTCGGGAATGAGCCTCGGGTCGAAACGGCGGTAGATGTCTTCGCGCTTGAAGACCCGGGAGACGGCCTTCGCTCCGTTCTTCGGGTCGGTCAGGTCCGTCAGGCGCGCCGAGAGCTCGGCGCGCAGGGCTTCGTACTCCGCGCCGGGCGCGACGATGCCGCCGGATTCCCTCCCGGACAGGTTGACGTAGATGTCCCCGAGCCCCATCCCGTAGGCCTTCGATTTCGTCCAGTCGACCGCCTCCCAGAACTGGCCGCGGGAGAAGAGGGCCTCGAGGTTCTGCCGTTTCGCGCTCCCCTTCAACACGAGGTAGCCGTTCTCGACGAGCCAGGAGTTGTAGTTCACGGACCGCCGCCAGGTCGCGAAGCCGTGGTCCGAGAGGACGATCAAAACGTCCTGCGGCCCGAGCGAGGCGGCCGTCTCCCCCACGATCTCGTCCATGACGGCGTAGGACTTCTCGACGACGTCTCCGTATTTCTGCGCGAGCTTCGCGTCGTACGCCGGGTGCTCCGGGTCGCGGAAGCGCCAGAAGACGTGGGCGACGCGGTCCGGGAACTCGAAGTAGTGGAAGAGGAGGCGGTCCTTGCGCGCGAGCATCCCCCGGAGCATCTTGCGCTCCTGGTCCGCCGTCATCTTCACGTCCTCGAGGAAGGCGTCCTCCGGGAGCGTGCCCGATTGGATCGACCAGGTGTCGATGGCCCAGCCCATCGTCTTGTAGCGGCCGAACTCGCGGACGAGTTCCTCGGCGAAGCCCCGCGGAGAGGAGATCGTGAAGCCGGGCGGCAGGTGCGCCGGGTCGAACTGCACGGGCGAGAGGTAGAGGCCGATCTCGGGCTGGACGCTCTGCAGGCGCAGGCGCGCGTAGCCGTGGATCGCGACGAGCGGGTTGACGCGGAAGACGAGCGGCAGCCAGTCGCTCCACTGTCCGACCTTGAGCTCGGCGCGCGCGTCTCCGGTCTCGACGACGATCCGGTCGCGCCCGTCGGGGACCGTCAGCGTCAGCGAGGAGTCGATCGTTCCGTCCCGTCCGAAGGCCCGGCCGGGCGGGCCGAGGACGCGGACCTGCTGGCGGCCGACGTTGGACTCGAGGCGGACGATCTCGACCGAGAAGTCGTTGCCTTCGCGCGGGGCGAAGAACGGGTCCGACGTGAAGTAGGCGGGCCGTCCGATCCGGCCGGACACGTCGGGCACGCCGAGCCCCGAGAGCATCCGCCCGTCCGCGAACGCCTCCGGCGGAAAGGTGACGGGCATGCGGATGACCGTGGCCGGGCGTGCGCCGGCTTCCGCCCAGAACACGGGACCCCGGCGGTTGTTCTTGATCCAGGGCCGGGTCTCGGGCAGCCAGGCCCGGACGGCGAGAAACGCCCCGGCGCCCGCGGCGAAGCCGAGGATCGCGAGGATCGCGCCTGCCGCGCGCCGGCGCCGAGCGAAGAGCAGGAGGGCCGGGAGGAGAAAGAGCGCCAGCGCCGCAGCCCCGAACGCCACGGGATTGCGCTTTCCCAGAAGGAGCGGAACGGACTTCTCCTCGGCCACCGCGAAAGTGGGGATCCGGTTGGCCGGATCGCGCTTGAGGAAGTCGAAGATCTCGTGGCCGCCGGGGTCGAGCCCCGTCGAGAACGTCGCCCAGGACACCGGCGTCTGCGCCGGGACGGTCGGCGTCAGCGGGGAGTAGCCGCCGCGGGCCTTGAGCGCGGCGAGGTTCGGGAGCTGTCCCCGGGACAGCATTTCCTCGACGACGGCCGCGTCGACCCCGTCGAAGCCGAGGATGACGACCCGGCCCGGCGCCTCGGCCGCCGCGAGCGGGGCGAGAACCAGCAGAACACCGCCGAGGCACGCGAGGATTCGCTTCATGGGAGCCACGACAGTGTACGGAATCGGCGCGCCGGGGCAAAGCTAGAATCGCCGGAGTGACCGCTCGGACGGAAGATCTGGAGACCCTGCTGGCGCGCATCCCCGACCCGGAGATCCGCTCGCTCTTCACGCGCGAGTTCATCCTCTGCGCGGAGCACTTCGATCGGTTCACGATCGACTCGGTCCTCTCTCTCGTCCACACGCTGGCGCTCGAGGAGGAACTCGCGCGGGGCATCTCGGCCGAAGAAGTCGTGGCGCGCCGCGCCTATGCCGCCCGCGCGGAGGTGCCCCTGCGCTGGTTCTTCGAAAAGCTCGCCGACGCGGGATACCTCGAGGCTTCCGTGGTTGCGGATCGAAGGACTTACCGGGCGCGCGGACCCCTGCCGCCCGGAGACCCCGATCGCGCCGAGGCGGCCGCGCGCGCGGTCGACCCGCGCTCGATGCCGCCGTTCGCGGTCGTCCGGGCGATGGTCGAGCACGTGCCGGAGTTCCTCCACGGCGAGAAGACGGGCGAGGACATCCTGTTCGCTCCCACCCGGCTCGGGCTCTGGTTCGACTACTTTTCCAACGACAACCTCCTGTATGCGATCAACAACCGCCTGGGGGCCGAGGCCGTCGCGCGGGCCCTTCCGGCGGCCCGGCCGGCGACGCTCGTCGAGATCGGCGGCGGCTCGGGATCGGCGGCCCTCGCGGTCGCCGAGCGACTCGCGCGGGAGGCCCGACTGCCGCGGATCGGGCGATACGTGTTCACCGAGATCGTCCCGACGTTCCTGCGCCGCGCCGAGCGCACGATCCGCGGCCGCTTTCCTGGCCTTCCCGCCGAGTTCGTCCGCCTCGACATGGACCGGGACTTCGTGGAGCAAGGCGTCGACGCGGGGATCGCCGACGTCGTCTACGCCGTCAACACGATCCACATCGCCCGCGACCTCGCGGCGACGCTCGCGCGCGTGCGCGAGACGTTGAAGCCCGGCGGCATCGCGGTCTTCTCGGAGTGCGTGCGGCCGTTCCCGGGCCAGCCGATCTACGTCGAGTTCGTCTTCAACTTTCTCGAGAACTTCACCGGAGTCGCGACGGACCCGCGCACGCGGCCCAATCACGGCTTCCTGACGCCCGAGAACTGGCGTCGAGCGCTCGCGGCCGCGGGCTTCGAGACGCCGGACGTCCTGCCCGACGTCGAAGAACTGGCGAAGCAGTACGACGCCTTCTTCGTCGCGGCCGTCTCCGCCCGCCGGCCGCTGTAACTCCCGCCCGTCCGCCGTCCGCCGTCCGCCGTCCGCTGTACTGCTTACTGCTTACTGCTTACTGCTTACAGATTTGCGAGAAGGATCGTCCCAGAAAGGAAAAAAGCAATACCACTGGTCCGGATACTCCCGGACGTAGCGCTCGAGGATCGCGACGTAGCGGCCGAGATTGACCCGGAGCGAGGCGTCGCGGTCGGGCCCGTTCTCGATCGGCAGCGGCTCCTCGACGATCGCGCGATAGCGGCCGTCGGGCATCCGCACGATGAACGCCGGCAGCACGGTCGCGCCCGACGCCATCGCGACCCGCAACGGCCCACGCGGGAAGTATGCCTCGCGCCCGAAGAAGGGAACCGCGACGCCCGTGTTGTCGAAGTCCCGGTCCCCCTGCATCGCCACGATTCCGTTCTCGGACAGCGCGCGCAGCACCGAGAGAGTCGGCACGAAACTGCGGTCGACCCGGATCTCGGCGACACCGCAAGCCTCGTGGAGGCGTCGACGCTGTCGCTCGACGCCCGGGAAGATGTCCGGCACGAGCACGACGTGGATCGGCTGTTTCATCTGCGCCAGCATCAGCCCGCCCACCTCCCAGTTGCCGAGGTGCGCCGTCAGCAGCAGGACGCCCCGGCCAGCCAGGCGGCCCTCGGCGATGTGCGTGTAGCCGACGACGCCCTCGACGAGACGGGCGGCCTCGGCCGGCGTGCGCGTCGCGAACTGCAGGAAGTCGACCCAGGCGCCGAAATGCGAGTCGACCATGGCCCACGCGCGCGAACGCACCTCGGGGGAGGACTCCGGCTGGCCCAGGATGATCGCGAGATTGGCGCGCACGGCCCGCAGATACTTGGGACGCGCGCGGTAGTAGATCGCGGCGACGGTCTTCCCGCCTCGCCGCGTCAGGCCCCGCGGCACGTTCCGGGCGGTCCAGAGCGTCGCGGGAAACCAGACGCGCGACGCGGCCGAGGCGAAGGCGCGCACGACGGGATTGCGCGTCGCCATTTTTTCCTGCACGGGGGGTATCCTAAGAGAATCGGGAGGCAGGCGGCGGGAGGCAGGAAGCAGGAGCGGCTCGCCGCGGCTTTGCCCTTCGCGATTTTCGCATTGCTGGCGCTCGTTTCCTGGAACCGCTGGCTCGAGCCCTACGTCGATTCGGGCCGCGAGCTGATGGTTCCCTGGCGCGTCTCCCGGGGCGAGCGCCTGTACGCGCAGGTCGAGTTCCACCACGGGCCGCTCGCGCCGTGGGCGGGCGCCGTCCTCGACCGCGCTTTCGGCGCCTCCCTGCCCGCGCGGACCGCGCTCGCCGCGGTCATCGCGCTGCTGAACCTCGCGGGCCTGTCGGCGCTCGCCCGGCGCCTGCTTTCTCCGTGGCGGGCGGGGCTCGCCGCTTCGGTCGCCGTCGCGGCCGCGATGTTCCTCCGGCCGGGCGCATGGCTCTTCCCCTTCAGCTTCGATGCGGCGATCGCCGTCGCGGCGACCGTTTGGGCGCTCGAGCTCTCGCTTCGCCAAACGCGTTCCGGCGACGCCCTCGCGGGCGTCGCGCTCGCGCTCGGGCTGCTCGCGAGGCTCGAGGTGGGGCTCGCCGTCCTCGCCGTGATCGCCGTCGTATCGCGCGATGCGCCCCGGCGGCTCGGGCGACTCGTTGCCTGGCCGCTCGCCGCCGCGACGGCGGGCTATCTCGTCGCCTCGGCCGGGATTCCGCTCCGGACCCTCGTGTCCGACGGATGGTTGCGGCTGCTCGATCCACCGGAGGCCTTCCGCAACGTGTACCGCGCCTACGCCGGCCTGGACCAGGTCGGCCTGCGCGGCGCCGAATGGGTGCTCGCCGCCATCGTCCTGCTGCTCGCGTCCGCGCTTCTCGCGGTGGGGTCGTTCACGGCGTCCCGCCTGCGCTCGCCCTCGGGACGCTTTGCGGCCGGCGCCCTCGCGATCGCCGCGCTGGCGGTCGTCGCGGCGGCGCGGCTGAGGCCGCCGTCGCGCTTCGCCGCTCACGCGGCGCTCTTTCCGCCGCTCGTCCGCGTCATTCCGCTGTGCGTCGCCGCGGCGGCGCTCGGACGGCTGGCACTGCGGCTGGCCGGGCGGCCGCCCCGTGGTTTCCTTGCCGCCGTCCCCGACGCGGTCCTCGGCGTCGCGGCGCTCTTCGGAGCGCGTCTCCTGCTCGCCGCCGGGTACGCGGGCCCCTACAACGCGTACTTTCTGCCGCTGCCGCTCGTCGTGGCGGTCGCCGCGATCTTTGACGCTGCCGATCGCGGTGCGCTGCGGCTGGGCGCCGAGCTCCCCCGGCTCGCCGCGGCGGCGCTCGCGATCTTCGTCCTCGTCCGCATCGTCGACACCGTCGACCGGAACCGGGGGCCGCGGTGGGCGAGGGTCTCGACGCCGGCCGGATCGGTCGTCTTGCCGGACCCCGTCGCCGAAACGACCCGGGCGACGCTCGAGGACCTCGAGGAGCGGCTGAAACCCGGGGCGACGCTGTCGGGATTTCCGGAGGCCGGGTTCTTCAACTACGTGCTCGGACGCCGCAACCCGTTTCGTCATGAGCAGTACTTCCCGGGTCACCTGGATGCCGCCGCCGAGGCGCGCTTCGCCGCCGACCTCGCCGCACACCCGCCCGACGCGCTCCTCTATGCCAACGTCCTCGCCGTGGGCGAGGGAGCCGGGGCGTTCGGGGAGGATTACATGGCCGATCTCGACGCCGCCGTGAGGACCCGGACGCGCGTTGCCGCGAACTACGGGCCGGGGGCGCGGGAGGAAGCCCGCATCGGCGATCCGGATTTCTTCGTCGAGGTCCGGGTCCCTGTCGCGCCATGAGACTCGACCTCGCCGCCGCGCGCGCCTTCGGGCTGTCGCGCCGGGCGGCGCGCGAGGCCGTGCGCGCGGGGAAGGTCGACGTGGACGGGTCGACGGTCGACGAGCCCGGGGCCGACGTCGCCCCGGAGTCCCGCCTCGCGCTCCATGCGTCGCGCCCCACGCGGCGCCGCGTGCGGACCCGCCTCGCGGTCCTGCACGAGGACGGCGACCTGCTGATCGTCGACAAGCCGGCCGGTCTCCTGACGGTCCCGACCGAATCCCGCGAGAAGGACACCCTCTGGAGCCGCGCCCTCTTCTACCTCCAGCACCGCTACGGCGGGCGGCCTTACGCGGGCATCGTCCACCGGATCGACAAGGACACCTCGGGCGCCGTCGTCTTCGCCCGCAACCGCCCGGCCCTGCACTTTCTCCAGGAGCGCTTCCGGGAGCACTCGATCGAGCGCGAGTACGTGGCGCTCGTCGCCGGCTCGACGCCGGAGGCCGGCGCCTACGACGCCGCCCTCGTCCGGACGGAAGGCCTGCGGCGAAGCGTCGCCCGGCCCGGCGAGGCCGGCCGGCGGGCCGTGACCCACTTCCGCACGCTCGAGCGGCTGGCGGGCGCGAGCCTCGTGTCGGTGAGGCTCGAGACCGGCCGGACCCACCAGGTCCGCGTGCATTTCTCGGCGGCGGGCCATCCGGTCCTCGGGGACCGTGTCTACGGGCCGCGGGAGGGCGAAGGGGGCCCGGCCCGGCGGCAGATGCTGCACGCGCGGCGCCTCGGTTTCCCGCATCCCGTGACGGGCCGGCTCGTCGTCGCCGAGGCTCCCCTGCCGAAAGACTTCGAGGAGGAGCTCGCGGCACTGCGGTCAGGACAAAAAAAGCGGCCCGGCAGTGCCGGGCCGCGGGGTTCTCCGGGGAAAGGAGGAGCTAGGCGAGGACGATGACGACCACGCGCCGGTTCTTGGCCCGGCCTTCCTTGGTCTTGTTCGACTCGACCGGCTCGCTCTTGCCGTAGGAAATCGTCGACATCCGGTTCAGGGCGACGCCCTGCTTGTTGAGGTACCGCCGCACCGCCTCGGCCCGGGCTTCGCCGAGCTTCAGGTTGTACGCGTCGGAACCCGTGGCGTCCGTGTGGCCCTGGATCTCGAGATATACGTTCTTGTTCTCGCCCTTGAGCCTCTCGGCGAAGGCGTTCAACTGGTCCTGCGCCTCCGTGGAGAGCTCGTGTTGATTGACCGGGAACTTCGCCGCGTCATCCGACAGAACCAGCGAGTAGACGAACTTTCCTTCGGCCAGCTTGCCCGCCTGCTGCGCGCGCTCGAGCGCCTGCCGCGTCGCGTTGTCGAGCTCGGTCAGCTTGACCTCGTGCGCCTTGACCTTGGTCTGCGTCGCCTCGACCTGGGATTCCACATCGTTGATCCGCTTGTCGGTCGCGGCGCTGCTTTTGGCGACTTCCTCCCCGACGTACGTCTTGGACGCGCACGCCGTGAGGCCCGAAATCCCCAGAAGAAGCGCTCCCCCCGTGAGCATGGTCGAAACCCACCGTGTCTTCGTCATCTGCACCTCCTGTAAAACGTTACGATCCGCCGGGGGCGGTTCCCCGGTAACCCCGACGCGTCCGGACGACCCAGGAACCGGGTTTGGCCACGGACACAAAGACAATCCGGTATTTTACATCCCCCTGGCCCGACGGCGCAAACCCCAGCAGGTACTGCTGCCGGACCTCTTCGGAGATCCTCGCTGCCAGGGGCCGGAGGTCCTCGCTGCCCCCGACCAGGTGCATTTTCCCGCCGCTCGAGCCCGCCAGCATCTGCAGGTTCTCGACCGACAGCTCCCGGCGCTGCGTCTCCTTCACGGCGTCGAATGCTGCATTCTTCATGCCGATCGGGTAAACGGGGACCGACACTCGCTGGAGGATCTCGGCCATCTGGGGAGCCGTCAGCTCGCTGGCGTTGTCGACGCCGTCGGTGAAGAGCAGGATGGCGCGCTTGTTGTTGTGGCCCTTCATCATCTCAGGGGTTGCCGCCACCGCGTCGAAGAGGGCCGTCTGGCCCGACGCCTCCAGCTCCCACAGCGACCGCAGCAGGTGCGCGGGGTCGGCCGAGGAATCGGTCACCAGTCGCACTCTCCCTTCCGAAAACGCAAAGAGGGCGAAATCGTCCCCGGGCATCCGGTTGCGGAGGATGCTGCGGATCGCGTTCTTGGCGTTCTCGAGCTTGTTCGAGATCCCCATGCTGCCGGAAGTGTCGACCAGGAAGGCGAACGAGACGGGGGCGCTCGAGTCGCGCTCGAAGGTATCGAAGGCGACCGCGGAGTCCCCGACCCGGATGACGAAGTCCTCTTTCCCGAGGTCGTCCACGAACTTCCCGTTCTTGTCGGTCACCAGGACGGGCAGCATCACGTACTCGGCCCCCGCGCTCTCGGAAAAGGAGGGCGCGTCGGGAACGGGTGTCGGCCCCGGCGCCTGAGCCGCGATCTGGACCGCGGCCGCCGAGAGCAGGGCCGAAAGAAGGAAGCGTTTCACCGACTAATTATAAGGCCGGGGTGGGCGGGAACCTTCCCGGGGGCTGTATAGACTGTCCTCCCTTGACGACGCCGCCCCGGTCCGTGGTCCTGGTGAGGCCGCACAACTCCTCCAACCTCGGCTCGATTGCGAGGGTCGCGAAGAACTTCGGGTTGCGGAGCCTGTCCGTCGTCGAGCCCGCGGTCCGACCCGACGAGGATTCCGGGCGGCTGGCGACCGGCGCCGACGACCTTCTGGCGTCGATCGCGCGCTTTGCGACCCTCGGGGACGCGGTCGCCCCGTTTCCCGTCGTCCTGACGACCTCTTCCCTGCGGGGCCGGGCGAGACTACGGACACTCGATCTCGACGAGCTGCCCGCGTTTCTCTCCGAGGCGGGCGGGAGCCCCGTCGCGCTCGTCTTCGGTCCCGAGCGCAGCGGCCTGACCGAGGACGAGCTCGCGCGTTCCTCGGCGTGCCTGCGCCTGCCGACCGATCCGGAGTTTCCGACGATGAACCTGTCCCACGCCGTCGCGGTCGTCCTCGCCGTGGCGACGGCCTTTTCTCCGTCCGCCGGCGCAAAGGAAGGCGAGGACGATCTTGCCCCCGCCGCCGAGATCGAAGGCGCGATCGGCCACTGGGACCGGGCGCTCGAAGCGATCGACTTCTACGACACGGGCCACCGGGAGCGGTCGCTGCGCGACTGGCGGCGCCTGGTCGCGGCGCGCCCGCTGACGGTCAAGGAAGTCGCGATCCTGCGGGGCGTCGCCAATCGCGTGCTCGTCTCGTTGCGGCGGCGCGGAGTTCGAACGTGAAGACACCCGGGCCCGCCCTGCGTTCGCTCTTTCCTTCGCTCGCGCAGGTGACTTACCTCAACACGCCGACGGCCGCGGCGGCGGCCCGACCGGTCCTCGAAGCCGTCCGGGAGGCCGAGGACGCCTGGGCCTCCGGCCGGTTCGACTGGATCGGCTGGGAGCGGCAGGCCGAGGAGACGCGGCCGCTCTTCGCGCGGCTCGTCGGGGGACGCCCCGAAGACGTCGCCCTCGTCACGTCGGTCTCGGAAGCCGCGTCGACCGTCGCGGCCGGCCTGCCCCGCGGCCGCGTCGTCGTCGGCGAGCGCGAGTTCCGGAGCAATCTCTTCCCCTGGCTGGCCCTCGCGGACCGCGGGTTCGAGGTCGTCGAGGTGCCGGCCTCGGACGGCGTGGTCTCGACCGCGCGCCTGTGCCAGGCGATCGAGCCAGGCACCGTGCTCGTGGCCGTCACCGAAGTCCAGTCCGCGAACGGCTATCGCGTCCGGCTTGCGGAGATCGGCGAGCGCTGCCGCGAGGTCGGAGCGCGCTTCTTCGTCAACCTGACCCAGTCGGTCGGCGCCCTCCGCTTCGACGCCTCCGCCTGCGGCGCGGACTACGTCGCGGCCCACGGCTACAAGTGGCTGCTCGCGCCGCGCGGCACGACCTGGCTGTGGGTGAGGCCCGAGCGTCTTTCGGAGCTGCGTCCGTTGTCGCCGGGATGGAAGAGCGTCGAGGCACCGTTCGCGGACTACTACGGCGGCCCGCTCGCGCCGGCGGCCGGCGCGCGGCGGCTCGACGCCTCGCTCGTGTGGTTCTCCTGGGTCGGCGCCCGGGCCGCGCTCGCGCTCATCGACTCCTTCGACGCCGAGGCGATCGAGGCGCGGTGCCTCTCACTCGCCCGGACGTTCCGGGAGGCCGCGGCGGAGCGCGGATTTCGTCTCGCGCCCGCCGAAGTCCCGTCGCAGACCGCCGCGATCCACGTCCCCGACCCGGAAGGCCTCCGGACGCGGCTCGAGGAGCGCCGGATCATCGCCTCCGTGCGAGGAGGGTCGCTGCGCCTGGGCTTCCACGCCTACAACGACGAGAGCGATATCGCCGCCGTCCTGGAAGCGCTGGACGCGTCGGGACGCTAGATCTCGTCGAGGCGTCGTTCGCCGCCGTTCGCCGGCAGAATCACCCTCTCCCCCGAGGGGAGAGGGCAGGGTGAGGGGTTCGGCTCTGGGCGGAGAAGGGCCCCTTGTCCGAGGGAGATTCCGGAAGTGCCCCTCACCCCGTCCCGATACCAGCGGCTGACGCCGCTGTTGCCTAACGCCGGGGGTTTGCCTCCGGTGGACGGCTCCCGCCGGGAGAGGGGGAAGACCTAGAGGAGCTCGGAGCCCGCGAAGAAGAACGCGATCTCGTTCGCCGCGTTCTCGGCCGAGTCGCTGCCGTGGATCGCGTTGCGCTCGATGTCGGTGCCGAAGAGGTTTCGGATCGTGCCGGCTTCGGCCTTCCGCGAGTCCGTCGCCCCCATCGTGCGGCGCAGGTGCGCGACCGCATCCTGGCGCTCCAGGGCCGCGACGACCACCGGTCCCTCGGTCATGAACCGCACGAGGGCGTCGTAGAACGGCCGCTCGCGATGGACCGCGTAGAAGGCCCGGGCCTGCTCCGGCGACAGGCGCGTCCGCCGAATGGCGAGGAATCGGAAGCCCTCCCTCTCGAGGTGGGCGAGGATCGCTCCGGCCTTGCCGGCCGCGACCGAGTCGGGCTTGAGGATCGTGAGCGTGCGTTCCACGGGCGTCTCTCCTTCTTCGTCGGTTGCGAATGGTCCGGGCCCGGCGACGGCGCGGCCGGCGGGGCTCCGGTCAGAACTCTTGAACCACCGGGGGAAGGCGATCTTCGACGGCGACGCCCGCCTGGCCCAGCGCCGCCAGCAGCTCGCGCGGCTTCTGCGAGCCGATGAGGATCGTGGAGCCGTCCTTCTTGTGGAGCAGCACGCCGCGGTCGCCGCGCATGTTGAGCGCGCGGCGGCGGCCGAACCCGCGGATGCCCCACCCTCCGTACTCGCGGATCGGGCGGTAGGCCACGGCCTCCGCCTGGACCAGGTCGGCGATCGGAATCGACGTCCGGTACAGGACGCCGAAGCGCACCTCGACGGCTTCCGGCGTCACCCGCGTCGTCTGGCTCGCCGTGACGGCGGCGAGAAGAATCATCAGGACGAAGGCCGCGAGGGCGTAGAGCCAGGGCGAGAAGTGCTGCGTCTCCTCGAAGAAGGCGGGGCTCATCGCGCCAGCGACTCCTTCACGCGCGCGCCGATGTCCGCCGGCGACTGCACGACGGCGATCCCGGCCGCGGTCAGGGCCTTGATCTTCTCGGCCGCGGTGCCCTGGCCCCCGGCGATGATCGCGCCCGCGTGGCCCATGCGGCGTCCGGGCGGAGCCGTCTGGCCCGCGATGAACGAGACGACGGGCTTCTTGAGGTTGCCGGCGACCCAGCAGGCGGCCTCTTCCTCGGCCATCCCGCCGATCTCGCCGATCAGGACGATCGCCTCGGTCGCCGGGTCGTCCCGGAACGCCGCGAGGCAGTCGATGAAATTCGTGCCGTTGATGGGGTCGCCGCCGATGCCGATCACGGTCGACTGCCCGAGGCCGAGCCGCGTGAGCTGGTCGACGGCTTCGTACGTGAGCGTGCCCGAGCGCGAGATGACGCCGACCGGACCGGGCCGATGGATGCGGCCGGGCATGATCCCGATCTTGCACTCCCCCGGGGTGATGATGCCCGGGCAGTTCGGGCCGATCAGCCGCACCGCCTCTCCGGCCGCGGCCCGCCGGTCGAGGAACGTCCGCGCGCGAAGCATGTCGTCGACGGGAATGCCCTCGCTGATGCAGGCGATCACCGCGACGCCGGCGTCGGCCGCTTCGACGATCGCGTCGGCCGCGAAGGGCGGCGGGACGAAGATCATGGAGGCGTTGGCGCCCGTCGCCTTCACGGCGTCCGCGACCGTGTCGAAGACCGGGATGCCCTCGTGGGTCGTTCCGCCCTTGCCCGGCGTGACGCCCGCGACGACCTGCGTGCCGTAGTCGCGGCAGGCGAGGGCGTGGAAGGTCCCCTCCCGCCCGGTGAGGCCCTGGACGAGAAGCCGCGTCGCCTTGCCGACCCAGATGCTCATCGCGCCGCCTCGACCGCCTTGCGGGCCCCGTCGGCGAGCCCGTCGGCCGGAGTGATCTTGAGGCCCGAATCCCGCAGGATCGCCTTGCCCTCGTCGACGTTGGTTCCCTCGAGCCGCACGACGACCGGGATCGCGAGGCCCATCTCGCGCACCGCGGCGACGACGCCCTTGGCGATGATGTCGCAGCGCATGATGCCGCCGAAGATGTTGATCAGGACGGCCTTCACGTTGTGGTCCGACAGGATGATCCGGAATGCGTTCTTGACCTGCTCCTCGTTGGCGCCGCCGCCGACGTCGAGGAAGTTGGCGGGCGAGCCGCCGGCGAGCTTCACGAGGTCCATCGTGGCCATCGCGAGGCCGGCGCCGTTGACCATGCAGCCGACGTTGCCGTCGAGCTTGATGTAGTTCAAGCCGTAGCGCGAGGCCTCGACCTCGAGCGGGTCCTCCTCGGCCAGGTCGCGCATCTCCTTGATGTCCGGGTGCCGGAAGAGCGCGTTGTCGTCGAAGGACATTTTCGCATCGAGGGCCAGGACGTCGCCCTGTTTGGTCACGAGGAGCGGGTTGATCTCGGCGAGGCTCGCGTCGGTCTCGACGTACGCGCGGAAGAGCGACTGCAGGAGGCCGACGCCCTTCTTGAAGCTGTCGCCCGCGAGGCCGAGCGCGAACGCGATCTTGCGCGCCTGGAACGGAAACATGCCGAGCGAGGCGTCGACGCCTTCGCGGACGATCGCCGCCGGGTCCCTGGCCGCGACCTCTTCGATGTCCATTCCTCCGGCCTTCGACGCCATGACGACCGGGACGCGTCGCGAGCGGTCGAGGGTCACGCTCACGTACAGCTCGCGCTCGATGTCGAGCGCCTCCTCGACGAGGACCTTCTGGACCACGCGTCCGTGGGGACCGGTCTGCGGCGTCACCAGGGTCATGCCGAGGATCCGCTTGGCGAGATCGTGCGCTTCCTGCGGGTCCTTCGCCAGCTTCACGCCGCCGCCCTTGCCGCGGCCCCCGGCGTGGATCTGGGCCTTCACGACGGCGCGGCCTCCGAGCCGGCGCGCGATTTCGCGGGCCTCGGCCGGGCTGTCCGTGACCTCGCCCCGCGGCACGGCAACGCCGAAGCGCGCGAGGATCGCCTTGGCCTGGTACTCGTGGACTTTCATGGCGAAAGAGCGCGGATTATATGGGAATCGGGGCCTAGCCGCGGAATGCGTTCAGGGAAGCGAGGCCGAGCGCCGAGAGCACGCCGAAAACCCCCGCCGCGAGAGCCCCGGCGACCCGCCGGGCCCGCGGAGTCGCCGCGATTCCCCACCCCTCCGCGAAGGTCCAGAGCCCGGCCGAGAGATGAAAGGTCGCGGCGAGAACACCGGCGACGTATGCGGTGCGCAGCCACGGGCTCGCGAGAACCGCCTCCATGAGGCGGAAGAGATCGAGGCTCGCGTGATCGCGGATCTGGACGAGGCGCGCCGTCCAGAGGTGGATGAACACGAAGGCGAAGAGGACGACGCCCGTCGCCCGCTGGGCGACGGCGAGCGCGCGGCGGGAGGTGTTCGTGCCGGCGGGCGTAGGCGCCTCGTCGGCGATGCGAAACAGGCCGTAGATCCCGTGAAAGAGGAGGGGCGCGGCGACGAGAAGAAGCTCGATGGCGAGAAGCGCCGGGGTGCCCTGGATCCGTCGCGCCAGCGCGTTGTAGGCGTCGGCGCCCCGCCGCGCCTCCGCGTTCGAGTACAGGTGAAAGGCGAGGAATACGCCGACCGGCACGACGCCCGAGATCGAATGGAGGCGGCCGGCGAGGGTGCGGGGCGCCGCCGCCATCGCCGCTAGACCTTGAGGATGCGGAAGAGCTCGCGCACGGCCCCGGCCGACTTCTCGAGAGCCACCGTCTCCTCGGGCGTCAGCGCGATCTCGACGATCTGTTCGACTCCGGCGCTCCCGAGTTTGACCGGGACGCCGAGGTAGACGTCGTGCATCCCATACTCGCCCTGCAGGTAAGCGGCGCACGGCAGGATCTTCTTCTTGTCGTGGAGCACGGCGTCGACCATCTCCACGACCGCCGAGGACGGCGCGAACCAGGCCGAGGTCTTCAGGAGGTTGACGATCTCCGCCCCGCCGTCGCGCGTCCGCTTGACGATCGCGTCGATCTTCTCCTTGGGCAGGAGCTGGGGCAGCGGGATCCCGGCGACCGTCGAGAACCGCGGCAGCGGCACCATCGTGTCGCCGTGGCCCCCGAGGACGAAGGCGTGCGTGTTCTCGACCGAGACGTTGAGGGCCTCGGCGATGAACCAGCGCATCCGCGCCGAATCGAGGACGCCGGCCATCCCGAAGACCCGCTCGCGGGGAAGCTTCGAGACACGCCGCGCGACTTCGCACATGGCGTCGAGGGGGTTGGAGACCACGATCAGGATCGCGTCGGGAGATCCCGGCATCACCTTGCGCACGACGTCGGCGACGATGCCCTCGTTGGTCGCGACGAGATCGTCGCGGCTCATGCCCGGCTTTCGCGGAATGCCGGCCGTGATCACGACCACGTCGGACCCCGCGGTGACGTCGTAGGCGTTGGAGCCGGTCATTCGGGCGTCGAACTTCTCGACCGGCGCGGACTCCATCATGTCGAGCGCCTTGCCCTGCGGGACTCCCTCGATGATGTCGATCAGGGCCACGTCGGCCAGGGCCTTCTCGACGATGCGCTGGGCGGCCGTGGCCCCGACGTTTCCGGCCCCGACGACTGTCACTTTGTGTTTCATGCGAGTTGGGATTCTACAGGACCGGGGCCGGCGTGCCGTATCATCCGCGCATGACCGAAAAGACGCCCCGGCGCGCCCTTCTCGTCGCGGGCGCCTTCGTCCCCCTGCTCGTCGCCGCCGCGCTGTGGCTGCCCCGCTGGTGGGAAAACCGGGAGTACCGGCAGGCCGAGGCGATCGCGGGCGTCGCCGCCCGAATCGTCCCGGGAACTCTGGTCCAGGCCCGTCCCAGGGTCGACCCGGGACTGAGCACGTCGACGCTCGTCGAACGCATCGGCAAGCCGTCGATCTCGGTCGCGACCGAGGGCAAGGACTCCCGCCGCGAGATCTGGACCTACTACTTCGCCGACGGCACGCTCACCGTCAACGTGACCGACGGGCTCGTCCAGCGCGTCTCGGCCGTCTTCGCTCCGCCGAAGATCCCGACTTCCGCCCGACCCGAATGAGCGTGCCCGCGCCGCCCCCGGCCGAGAGCCGCGAGCCCTCGATCCGGGTGATCATGATGCCGAAGGACACCAACGCCCACGGCACCATCTTCGGGGGCGTGATCCTTTCCTACATCGACCAGGCCGGCGCCGTCGAGGCCAAGCGGCAGGGCGCCGACTTCCTCGTCACGGTCGCGATGCGGGAGGTCGTCTTCCACGAACCGGTCTACGTCGGCGACCTCGTGTCGTTCTATACGCGGCTCGTCAAGATCGGCCGCACGTCGATCACCATTTCCGTCGAAGTGTTCTCGCAGCCCGGCGAGGGCCTCGGGAATCGGGTGAAGGTGACGGAGGCCGAGGTGACTTACGTGAACCTCGACAAGAACCGCCGCCCGGCGCCGATCGGAAAATAGCGAAAAATGCGAAGGCCCCGAATCTTCGGGGCCTTCTTTTCGTGACAGCCGAGCAAAAGCCCGGCAATGGCGACTGGCTGACTCGATACTACTCCAGAATCACCACTCGGCGTCGTCTTCCGCTTCGCCGACTTCGGGGCCGTCCAGCTCCGCTTCGAGCTCTTCGAGCTCCGGGGCATCGACATCGAGCTCGACCGCCGAAAGCTCCTCTTCCCGCCAGCCTTCCTCCCCGTAAACCTCGCCGGCGGAAGCCGCCACCGGGGCCGCGGCCGCGCTGCGAGCCGGGACGGCGCGGGACGGGGCGGATTTCTTCGGCGGCGATGGGGCCTTCTTCACCGCGACCTTCTTCGCGGGCGCCGCCCTCCGGGAGGAAACCTTGCGGGGAGCTGCCTTCCGGGCGACCTTCCGGCCGGATTTCTTCGACTTTTTCGCCGACGCGGCGCCCTTGCGGACGACCTTCTTCTTCGGGGCCTTCTTGCCTTTCTTCGCGCTCTTTGGTGCCTTTTTCTTCTTCGCCACTCCTGCCTCCTGTGCCGGCTCCGCCGGAGGCGGAATCATACAATTCGGAATGTTGTCCAGGCGAGATGCCTCCGAGCCCGGTCCGCGCGTTTCGATCACGCCCCGCGCCGCCGGAGTCTCGATCGCGATCCAGCCTCTGGCGCGGGCCAGGGCCTGGCGCGTCCGGATGGCGCTCGTCGCCGTGGCCGTGGGGGCGGCCGCTCTGCTGGGCTGTTACCGGCTCGGCCAGGCCTGGGAAGCCGGTCTGCGGAGGCTCGACTTCGGGGACCTGCCGCTGCCCCTCCTCATCGCCCTGTCGCTGATTCTCCTCGTGGCCGCGCCGCTGTCGCTTCTCGGGCTGGCGGCGCTCGCATTCGCGGAGGAGTCGATCGAGGTCGACGCCGAGGCCGTCACCGTCCGCACGACGGCATTCGAGCGCACCCGGACGACGAAGATCCGCCGGGTCGACCTGGAGTGCTGGCGCGAAACGTACTGGCCGCTGGCCCCGTGGTGGACCTGGGCGGTCAAGCGGCTGGCCGCCCGGTCCGGCGGCCGCCTCCACCCGATCGGGGCCGCCGCCGGGCCGAAGGAGAAGCGGCGGATCGGCGAGGCGCTGGCCGCGGCGACCGGCCGGCCGCTCGTCGGCGACTTCGGGAGACGGCTGCGCTAATATCCCACCCCTTCATGACCTCGGGCGGCTCGGAACACCATCTGACGGAGACCCTTCTCGCGGGTTATCCCCTGCCGGACGAGGTTCGCTGGGGCATTGCCGACGCCGGCTTCGTCTTCGCCACCCCGATCCAGGAAAAGACCCTTCCGATCGCCCTCGCCGGCCGCGACGTCGCGGGCCAGGCGCAGACGGGCACGGGCAAGACCGCCGCGTTCCTGATCACGATCTTCACCCGCCTTCTCCAGAACAAGCCCGCGACGTCCCCCCGGGGGCCCCGGGCCCTGGTCGTCGCGCCGACCCGCGAGCTCGTCGCGCAGATCCGAGCGGACGCCGAGGTCCTCGGGAGCCATACGGGCCTGTCGACCCTGGCGGTCTTCGGGGGCATGGACTACCGCCTCCAGCGCGACCAGGTGAAGACGGTTCCCGACCTCCTCGTGGGAACGCCGGGCCGCCTCCTCGATTACGAGCAGCAGGGCGTCGTCACCTTCCGCGACGTTCAGATCCTCGTCATCGACGAGGCCGACCGCATGTTCGACATGGGATTCATCCGCGACCTCCGGCGGATCCTCCGGCGCTGCCCGCCGTACCACCGGCGCCAGACGCTTCTCTTTTCGGCCACGCTCTCGATTCGCGTGATGGAGCTCGCATACGAGCACACCAACAATGCGGAAAAGGTCGAGATCGAGCCCGAGCGCGTCGGCGCGCACGGGATCACCGAGGTGCTCTACCACGTCTCCGCCCAGGAGAAGTTCCGACTCCTGCTCGGCCTGCTCGAACGCGAGGGTGGGAGCCGCGTCCTGATCTTCGTCAACCGCCGCACCACGGCCGCCGATCTCGTCCGCGGCCTTTCGGCCAACGGCTACCCGACCCGGGCCCTCGCGGGCAACGTCCCGCAGGACCGGCGGCTGAAGATGCTGCAGGACTTCAAGGACGGGCGCCTCGCCGTGCTCGTCGCGACGGACGTCGCCTCGCGGGGCCTGCACATCGAGGGCGTCTCCCACGTCATCAACTACGACCTTCCGCAGGATTCCGAGGACTACGTCCACCGCATCGGGCGGACCGGGCGCGCGGGCGCGGAGGGAACGGCCGTGTCCTTCGCCTGCGACGACTACGTCTTCTCTCTCGACGCGATCGAGAAGCGCGTGGGCCGAAAGATCCCGGTCGAGTGGCCGACCGAGGCGCTCTACAAGTCGGGCCGCGTCGCGCAGGCACCGCGCGCGTTCGGCGGCTTCCGCTCGCGCCCCGCGCCGCGCCGCGAGCCCGCGCCGAAGAAACCCGAGCCGACCGACGACAGCTACGGCCGGACGAAACGGAAGAGCCGGCGGCGTTAGGCCGCCTCACGACTCGTCGTCGTCCCCGAGGAGCAGGCGACGCAACCAGCCTTTCCGGGCCCGCGGTCTCTCCGGTGAGCCGTCCGCCCCGGGGGTCGTCCCCGGATCGGCCTTCGGCGCAGAGCCCGCCGAAACGGATTTCTTCCCGCCCATAGGCGACATCAAGGCGCCAGGGCCACCGAACAAGCCGATCTTTCGGGTCAGTCGTTTCACGGTTGTCCTCCTCTCGCGGGCCCGGGGTTGGCTCCAGGACGTCGCGCCGGAGGCGATCGGGCCGGACCCGTGCGGACGCAGGGTCTTCCCCTACTCGTCCGCCGTCCGCGCGAGGCCCGCTCGGTCGGCAGGAGCAAGCATTCGGGAGCACCGTCTCGGGCCACCCGCATGCCATGCCTCCCGGCCTGTTGAAAGGAATCATATTCCCCGACCCCCTCGAGATGGACTGCCCAATTCGAGCCGTTAAGCAACATCCGTTCGCGGCGCGGGAAGTCTCCCGACCGGAGGGAGGGAGGAGGCCCGCGCCGCGGGAGCGAAGCGCAGCGAGGGGGTCAGGCGAGCGGTCGAGCGCCGTCCGCGAGCCGCTCGCCGGTGCGCCCGTAGGGCGCAGACCCCCGAGCAAGCGAAGCGACGGTAGCGACGGCTAAAAAGACTTCAGGAAGTCGCGATTCGTCTTGAACTTCGACAGCCGCCCGAGCACGAGCTCCATCGCCTGGATCTTGTCGACGGCCGCGAGCGCCCGGCGGAGCTTGACGATCTTGGGGAGGTCGTCGGGATCGTAGAGCTTTTCTTCCTTGCGGGTCCCCGACTGGGGGATGTTGATGCACGGGAAGATGCGCCGGTTGAAGAGTTCCCGGTCGAGGAGGATCTCGGTGTTGCCCGTGCCCTTGAACTCCTGGAAGATGATCTCGTCCATCCGCGAGCCGGTGTCGACGAGCGCGGTCGCGACGATCGTCAGCGAGCCGCCGCCCTCGGCGTTGCGCGCGCCGCCGAAGAAGCGCCGCGGCTTCTCCATCGTGCGGGCGTCGATGCCGCCCGAGAGGATCTTGCCGCCGCCCTTCTGCATGTGGTTGTAGGCGCGCGCCATGCGCGTGATCGAGTCGAGGAAGATGATCACGTGCTTGCCGCACTCGATCAACCGGCGGGCCCGCTCGGCCACGATCTCCGCGACCGCGATGTGGTTCTCGGCCGAGAGGTCGGCGGAAGAGGCGATCACCTCGCCGCGCGCGACGCTGCGGCGAAAGTCCGTGATCTCCTCCGGCCGCTCGTCGATGAGAAGAACGATCACGTGCACGTCGGGCTCGTTGACCTCGACGGCGTGGGCCATGCGCTTCAGGAGCGTCGTCTTTCCGGCCTTCGGCGGCGCCACGATCAGGCACCGCTGCCCGCGACCGATGGGGGTCAGCAGGTCGACGACGCGGCCGCACATTTCGTCCGACTCGGTCTCGAGCCGGAGGATGTGGGTCGGATCGATCGAGACGAGCTCCTGGAAGGCGGGCCGCTGCCGAAACGCTCCGGGCTCCATTCCCTCGACCGTTTCGACGCGCCTCAGGACCGGGCGCGCGCCATCGGCGACGAAGCCCTTGATGAACGCCCCGGCCTCGAGGCCTTCGCGCTGGATCAGCTCCCGAGGAACCAGCGGGTCCTTCGGCGACGGAACGAAGTTCGCCTTTGCGGAAACCAGCACGCCGGGCGCGTTTTCCCGGGGCGGCAGGTACAGAACGCCCTCGGCCGGCCGCTCGGGGCCGGCGGCGGAGAGATCGTCGGACCGTTCCGGCGACCCGCCCGGCGTTCCGGGCGGCCCGCCCCCGCGGCCTCCACGCCGGCGGCGGCGTCGGCGGCGGCGGTGCTGACGTTGCCCGTCACCTTGCGGGCCTCCCTCCGGCGAGGGCGCCTCGGACGGAACCGATACAGATGCAAGACTTCCCGGGGTCAAGGGATCTTCGGACATGAGCTCCCAAACCACCCGCCGCGCTGACTCTGGGTCCGGGCGGGAACGAGCCATTCTACGACGAACGCGAGAGAAAAGCGATTCCGCCGGCCGACGCCTCCCTCCTCCGCCCCAAGCCCAGGCCCCAGAGGCTCTTAAGAGAAAACCGAGAGGACCCGGGCACTCTCGGCGGGGGGAAACTTCGCCAGCCCGAAATCGTCGGCGGCATGCGCCGGGGTCGAAACGCCGACGAGCGCCGTGGTCAGTCCCGGAGCGGAACGGGCGAACTGGAGGGCCCGGCGCGCGGGAGTTTCGCCTTCCGGGAAGGCCTGGACGATCGATTCCGGCAACTCCGCGACCAGGCGCCCCTGGAGAAGGGACGCGGAGCCGAACGCCGCAATGCCGAGGGCCGCGGCCGCATCGAGGGCGGACATGCGCATCGAGCCCGAGGTCTGGGACCGGTAGCCGACGGCGTGGGCCATGCCGAGATTGACCGGGAGCTGGACCGCCCGGAAATGGTGGGACGGTCCCGCCACCTTTTCCGCCAGGTCGCGCACGAGTGCCATCGACAGGTGCTCGGGATGCTCCGGCGGCACCCGGAGGCCGTTCCAGGTTGCCAATCCCCACGCGGCGATCTTCCCGTCCGAGATCGCTCGCTCGAGTGTCTCGATCGCCCGGGACAGACGACCGTGAAAGCGTTCGCGGCCGACCTCGTCGAGCTGCGTCTCGACGTTGTGAAGGTAATAGAGATCGATGGTGTCGAGGCCGAGGTTGTCGCGGCTGCGCGCGATCTGATCCTCGAGGTAACTCGGAGAAATGCAGTGACAGCCCTGCGCGACCTCGTCCGCGGGCGCGAGACCCGGGTCGAAGAACGTTTCGCGCACGTACCGGCCGGCGGGGCGCGGGTCCTCGGCGTCGTGCGGCGTGTAGCCCCCCTTGGTCGAGACGAAAACCTCGTCGCGGGCGGCGGTTCCTGCCGCAAACGCCGCCGCGAGCGCGCGTCCGACGGCCCGTTCGCTCCGCTGGCCCCGGTAGTTGATCGCCGTATCGACGACGTTGACGCCCGAGGCGAGGGCCGCGGCGATGCAGGCCTCGTATCCCGCATCCGTGGCCGCATCCTCGCGGCCGAGGTAGGTTCCGAGACCGATCGAAGAAAGCGACAGCCCGCCCATGGCGGGACGGAAGTGGCCCGCGGCGACCGCCGACCGCGCCGCGAAACGCTGCGTCCCTTCGGGCGTGGCCCGTCCGTTGATCACGCGTGGGAGGCTATCAGGCCGGTCGACCGGCCCGGAAACCGAATCCGCGCGCTCAGATCACCGGAAGAGGGATTCCGTGCGTCCGGCCGGTCCCGCTCAGGGCCGCGTCCCAGCGCCCCGGCACCGTCGCGGAGCACTTCGGACACTTCCCCGCACCGAGACGGTTCTTCGTCACGACGAAGCCTCGCCGCTCGATCACCGTTTCTCCGCACGCGCCGCAGCGGGTGTCCTCCCACTTCCCGAGCCGGCCGGGAACGTTGCCCGCGTAGACGTAGCGCAGCCCCTCGGCGGACCCGATCTCGCAGGCGCGCACGAGGGTCTCCGCGGGTGTCGCCCCGCGGTCCGTCATCTTGTAGTCGGGATGGAAGGCCGTGACGTGCCAGGGAACGTCGCGCGATACCGACGCGATGAAACGGGCGGCGCGAGTGAGCTCGTCGTCGGAGTCGTTGAACCCGGGGATGACCAGTGTCAGGACTTCGAGCCAGATCCCCCGCTCGTAGATTCCGGCGATCGTTTCGAGGACGTTCTGCAGCACGCCCCCGAGCTGGCGGTAGTGACGATCGTCCATCGATTTCAAGTCGACCTTGTAGAAATCGACCCACGGCCGGATGTAGTCGAGGACTCGCGGCGTCCCGTTGCCGTTGGAGACGTACGCGGTCCTGAGGCCTTTCGCCTTCGCGGCCCGGAACACCTCGACGGCCCACTCGGAGGTGATGAGCGGCTCGTTGTACGTCGAGACGATCGTGGGCGCGCCGCTCTCGCGGGCGAGCCCGACGAGCTCCGCGGCGGAGACGTCCCGCGGCGACCCCACCGCCTCGGGGTCGCGGATCGACTGGGACGTGAACCAGTTTTGACAGTAGCCGCAGTGCAGGTCGCACCCGAGCATTCCGAACGACAGCGCGTCGGTGCCCGGCAGGGCGTGGAAGAAAGGCTTCTTTTCGATCGGATCGAGCTGCAGCGCGCCGACGTAGCCTCGCGGCACTTCGAGAACGTCGCCGCGCCGGAAGCGCACCCGACAGACCCCCTCGCGCCCCTCCGGGATCGGACACCGGTGGCCGCACGCGTGGCAGCGCAGGCGCCCGTCCGCCAACCGCTCGACGAGCTCCGGCGCGGCCGGCCCCGTGCGGCGCGCGAGGATCTCGGCGACGGGCGAGACCACGGCTGTGTTCATGTCTTTCAGCGATAACCCGCGGGCGATTCGAGAAATGCCGGCCGGGCGCGCTGGGTTATCATCCGCCGACGCATGAAACGTGTCTTTCTCGCCGCCGCGGCGGTGTGGCTGGGCGGCGCTCTCGGGGTCTTCGCGCAGACCCCGAGCCGGACGCCCACCCCGGCCCCCACGCCGACCCCGACCCCCGGCGCCCCGACGACCGTCCCGGCCGGCGTCCGCTTCGCCACGGAGAGCTCGGCCAACGTCAACGGCGTCCGCGTCCAGGTCGCCCCGGACGGCGGCGTCTGGTTTCTCGAATCCTCGGCCGACCGGGTCGGCGTTCTTCGCGGCACCACGATCACCTACTGGCAGCTGAGGCCGTCCAACGAACTCGGCGCGAACCCGGTCGACTTCGTGCTCGACGGGACCGACGTCTGGATCCTCGAGAGCGGCCAGAGCCAGATCCCGGCGGGCAACTGCTCGATCGCGAAGCTCGACACCGTGGCGAACCAGATCACCGAGTGGGTCGTCCCGGGCTCGATCCCGGCCGCCTTCTACAAGGCGCCCGACGGGACCTACTGGGTTCCGGTCTCAGGCGCCGCCCTTCTCAACGTCAACTTCGAGACCAAGGCGGCGACCCGATACCGTTCCGCCCTCACGTACGCCTACGCCGACATGGCGGTCGCTCCCGACGGCACGCTGTGGCTGGCGGACTTCGGCAACAACCGGATCGTCCGATACGTGCCGGGCGCCACGGAGGAGACATCCTGGACCTTCTTCAACTCGTCGCAGGGAAGGCTCAACCCAACCCAGGTCGAGATCGACGACCAGGGCTACATCTGGATGACCCAGCTTTCGGCCGGGAGGATCGACCGCTTCGATCCGACGACCGGCAACCTCGACTCCTTCTACGGCGTCTCCAACCCGATCCACTTCCAGTTTTTCCAGGGGAAGGCCTACATCACCTCGGGCCAGTCGGCCGCCGCCGTCAACGTCGTCGACCCGTCCCTGGGCTCGCCTTTCCGGGTCACCCTGACCCCCCTGACGCTCGAGGTCCGCGCGACCCCCGCCCTCACTCCGGTCACCGACCGGACATTCGCCGTGCCGCCGACGACCTTCGCCACGGCGGCCACGCCGCTCGTCGACGCCGACTTCCGCGTCGCGAGCAACCAGGCATATCCGGGGACGCTCGTGACCCAGGTTCCCGTCACGCAGGCCTACGGGATCGGGGTCGACGGCGGACAGGTCTGGTTCGGCGCGGGCGGGAATCTGGTGCGCGTCGACCTGCAGACCATCGGCGGCGCGACCGACCGCTCGGTGCCCGTCGCGAACTCCGCGGCCGGGCCGCCCGACAATCGCATCCGGATCGACATCACGCTCTCCAACTCCGGGGCCACGACGATCACCGGCGACGCGTTCTACATGTATTCGCCCGGGGCCTTCGCGGCCAAGACGACCTTCTCGATCGGGCCCGGGGCGACGCAGGTCCTCGCGGACGCCTTCGGCAACATCGGAACGAGCGCGAACCTCGCCGTCGGCTCCGTGCGATTGCGCGCGGCGACCGGAAACGCCGCCGATCTCCAGGCGAGCGTCCGGACGAGCCGGGTGACGCCGTTGGGCGCCGCTTACGGCTATTCCCTGGAGGCGCCGACGATTCCCGGAAGCCTCGGCGCGGGTTCGCAGTCGGTGCTGTTCACCGGCGCGCGGGATACCGAGGTCTCGATCTTCGGGATGTACTCGATGACCGGCGCGACCGGCACGCTCACGCTCGCGTCGCCGGACGGGAGCGTCCGCGGGACGACGCCCTTCACGATCGCGATCAACACGCGCGAAGAGTTCAATCCCGCGGCGACCGCCTTCGGGGTCGACCCCGAGCCCGGCGACGTCATCCGGGTGTCGGTCGCGACGGGGTCGCTCCAGCCGTACGTCAACGTCCTCGATCTCGGCACCTACGACGTCGCCGTGTTCGTGCCGGTCCAGACGCTCACCGACGCGATCGTGCCCAACGCGGGCGTCCTCGTCGGAGCCAACAGCACGGAGTACGTCACCGACCTCTTCCTCTCGAATCCCGATCCGGGAGCGAGCTCGGTCGTGAGCGTGACCTATTACCCCCTCTACGGGCCGCCGACCCCGCTGACGCAGGCCGTCACGCTGGCTCCGCTCCAGACCCAGGTCCTGCAGAACGTGCTCGACACGCTGTACGGGCTGACCTCCGGGCAGGGCTCGCTCCTGGTGAGCGCGAGCCTTCCCGTGGCGGCCGGAGTGCGCGTCGGGGCGCGCACGAACGGTGCCGACTACGCCGGGTTCGCGCCCGTCGTCCCCGGCTCGGCGGGCCTCGCCAATGCTTCGGGTACGGCCTTCGGCCTTCCTCAGACCGCGTATCGGCGGACGAATCTGCTCTTCTACAACCGCGGACAGGCGGGCAGCGTAACGGTGACGGGTTTCCTTGCCGACGGCACGCAGGCCGGACAGGTCCTGGTTTCGCTCGGCGACCATGCGCCCGGCCGGCTCGACTCCGTGTTCGCCGCCTTCGGCGTGACCAACCAGCCCGGGGGCCGCGTCCGAATCGACGTGCCGGACGGAATGAACGTCTACGCCTGGACCGCGACGATCGACGACGTGACGGGCGACGTGGACCTCGCCGCCGTCGACTGAGAACCGCCTCTCCGGCCCCCCTCGGGCAGCCCGTTACAATCTCCCGCGTGCCCCTCCCGACAACCGTGGTCCGAGGCTCCGGCATGTTCGTGCCGGAGGGCGTCGTCACCAATGCGCGCCTCGCGCGGCTGATGGATACGACGGACGATTGGATTCGCCAGCGGACCGGCATCGAGGAGCGCCGCTTCGCCCGCCGCGGCCAGTCCTCGTCGGTCCTCGGCCTCGAGGCGGCGCGGCGGGCAATCGCGGATGCCGGTCTCGCCGCCGAAGATCTCGACCTCATCGTTTTCGCGACGATGACTCCCGACCACTACTTCCCCGGAAACGGAGGGATCCTGGCGCGGGGCCTCGGCCTGACGACGACTCCGGCGCTCGACATCCGGATGCAGTGCGCCGGCTTTCTGTCCGGACTTCAGGTCAGCGACGCCTTCATCCGCTCAGGCGCGGCCCGGCGGGTGCTCCTCGTCGGCTCCGAGTGCCATGCCTCGCTCTTTCCCTGGGGCGAGGAGGAGTGGCGGGTGATGTTCGGCGAGTCCGAGGGCCCGGTGAGGCCGGAGTCGCTCGCCTGGGGCACGGCGCACCGCGACCGGGCCGTCATCTTCGGCGACGGCGCCGGCGCCTTCGTCCTCGAAGCCAACACGGCGGAGGACGGGCGGGGTTTCCTCGGCTTCCGGATGCACACCAACGGCAACGAGTGGGACAAGCTGTACGTTCCGGGCGGCGGCTCGGCGAGCTTCCCTTACTTCAGCCCCGAGATGTTCGCCGACAACCGCACGATCCCGGTGGTCGAGGGCCGCCAGGTCTTCCGCCTCGCCACGACGGCGATGCCCGAGATCGTGCGCACGGTGCTCGCCGAGCACGGCCTCGGAGTGGACGACCTGTCGCTCCTCCTCATGCACCAGGCGAACCTCCGAATCAACGAATCCGTGCAGAAACACCTCGGGCTCTCGGACGAGCGCGTCTTCAACAACATCCAGCGCTACGGAAACACCACGGCCGCGACGCTGCCGCTCGTCTTTCACGAGGCGAAGGCCGCCGGACGGATCCGGCCGGGCGACCTCGTCGGATTCACGGCCCTCGGCGCCGGGCTCCACTGGGGCGCCGGGCTGTTGCGGGTCTGAATGGCGAAACCCGAAGCCCCGAGCCCCCCGCCGATCGGCCGCTCCCGGCCTGGCTCCTCGTCTCCTGGGCGGTGACCGGGGCCGTCCTCGCCCTTATCGCACTGCTCTCGATCCGCCAGTCGGAGCGGGCGAGCCGCGCGGACTGGGAATCGCGGCTGTCGCGCCTGGCCGACGATCGCGCGGTCATCGCCGAGCGGGCGGTCCGACTCCTGGCGGAGGGAGGCCCGACGCGTCGCCGGGCTCGAGAGCGTTCGTGCCTTCCTTGCGGACGGCGCCCGCTCGTCCGGGCTCGCCGAGCGTGTCCGCCGCGATCTGGCCGAGACCCTGCCCGAGGAGCACGACCTCTCGCTCGGAGTCCTCGATGCGGTCGGCAGTCTCCGCGCAGCCTCGGCCGAGCCGGCGCTCTTCGACGAGAACGACGTCGTTCCGGCGCGGCGGGCCGCGGCCGAATTGCGCGAGGTCCTCGAGCACCCGATCCATGCCGGCCAGGACACTCTGCGCCTCGACAGTCGCCGAGCCCGTGACGGACGCCGCGGGCCGCGCGGCGGGGGCCGTGCTCCTCGCCGTCGACGCGGCGAACGCGATGGGCGCCCTCTTCCCGAGTTCCGACGGGCCCGGACAGCGAGCGTCTCTTCGTCGTCCTTCGCGAGGGCAACCGCTTCCTCGTGGTTGCCCCCGAGCGGCAGAGGCGATCCGGACGCCGCTTATCGGACTCCGGCGACGGACCAGACGACCTTCGCGGCGGCAGCCCTCGCAGGGCCGCGCGCATCCGGCGAATATTCCGACGGCCGCGGGCATCGGGTGCTCGCCGCCGCCCGCCGGATTCCGGACATCGGCTGGGCCGTGGTCGTCGAGGTGGACCGCGACGCAGTCCTGCGCGGCCGATACCCGCAGTACGGGTGGATCGTACTCGCGGTGGCCGCGCTCTTCGCGGCGATCACCGGCGCGGGCCTCGCCTGGCGGCGCACGACGCGGCTGCGCCACTTCGAGCAGCTGTCCGAACGGGACCGTCGCTACAAGACGCTCCTCGAGCAGACGCAGGAAGCCGTCGCCGGTCGGGATCGACGGCAAGGTCGTCTACGCCAACCCCGCGTGCGTCGAGATGTTCGGCTACGAGCGGCCGCTGATCGGCGTGCCGGTCTCGATCTTCTTCGCGCCGGGCTCGCGCGAGCAGGTCGAAGAGATCGTGCGGCACAGCGTCGCCGGGACGGCCCGCGCCCGAAATGTACGAGGCCGTCGGCCTGCGCGCCGACGGCTCGACCTTCGACATCGAGGTCCGGGTCACGCCCATCGCGTTCGACGGCAAGGCCGGCTCGCAGGCGATCCTGCGCGACATCACGGGACGAAAGCGCATGGAGGCGGGCCTGCGCGAGTCCGAGGAGCGGTATCGCCTGCTCTTCGAGCGCAACCTTGCCGGCGTCTACCGCTCGACCGCGGACGGGCGACTCCTCGAGTGCAACCGGGCGTTCGCCCGGATGATGGGCTACGCCTCGCCGGCCGAGGCGATGGCCCAGTCGCCGGAGGGTCCCGCGGCGCGTCACGGCGGCGCGACCAGGACTTCCTCGAGCGGCTGCGCCGGGAAGGCAGCCTCGTCAGCTACGAGAGCCAGGGACGCCGCAAGGACGGCAGCGCCATCTGGCTGATCGAAAACGTCTCCCTCATCCGCGACGAGGACGGCGAGGAAGTCCTGCTCGGCACCGTCTTCGACATGACGGAGCGCCGGCGGCTCGAGGAGCAGCTGCTCCAATCCCAGAAGATGGAAGCGGTCGGGAGGCTGGCCGGCGGCATCGCCCACGACTTCAACAACCTGCTGACCGCGATCGCCGGCTACAGCGCCCTCCTGATCGAGCAACTGCCCGAGGGCGACGCGCGCAGAGAGAGCGCCGAAGAGATCCGGGAGGCGGGGCGCCGCGCCGCCGGCCTGACCCAGCAGCTGCTGGCCTTTTCGCGGCGCCAGGTGCTCGAGCCCCGCGTCCTCGACTTGAACGCCGTGATCGCGGGCATGGAAAAGATGCTGCGCCGCGTCATCGGCGAGGACGTCGAGTTGACGACGGCACTCGATCCCGGGCTCTGGAGGACGCTGGCCGACCCCGGCCAGATCGAGCAGGCGATCGTCAACCTCGTCGTCAACGCGCGCGACGCCATGCCCCGCGGAGGGCGCCTCACGCTCGAGACCGGCAACGTGACGCTCGATGAAAAGTTCGCCAGCGGCTATGCCACGGTCCATCCCGGGCCCCACGTCATGCTCGCGGTCTCGGACACCGGCGTCGGCATGGACGCGACCCTCCAGACCCGGCTCTTCGAGCCGTTTTTCACCACCAAGGAACGCGGCAAGGGAACCGGGCTGGGCCTCTCGACCACGTACGGCATCGTCAAGCAGAGCGGAGGCTCGATCTGGGTCTACAGCGAGCCGGGGCACGGAACGACGTTCAAGATCTACCTGCCCCGCTGCGACGAGCCGCTCGACGCGCGGGAGCCTGCGCCGCCCCCCGCAAAACCGCGCCCCGGCACCGAGACGGTGCTTCTCGTCGAGGACGAGCCCGAGGTTCGCCGCCTCGTCGAAAAACTCCTGAGGATGCAGGGGTACGCCGTCCTCTCGGCCGGCAGTCCCGCCGAGGCGGTCGCGGCGGCCAAGGCCGCGAAGGAGGAGATCGCCATCCTCGTCACGGACGTCATCATGCCGGGCATGAACGGGCGGGAGCTCGCGCGCGTGCTCGCGGCGGACCGTCCCGCGATGCGCGTGCTCTACATGTCCGGGTATACCGACGCCGCGATCGCGCACCAGGGCATCCTTCCGCCCGGGACGGCCTTCCTGTCGAAGCCCTTCACTCCGGATGCCCTCGCCCGCAAGGTCCGGGAGGTCCTCGACGAGCCCGCCGCAAGCTGAAAAATTCGTGAGTTTCCGGAGCACAATGACGGTGCACGCCTAGTCTCGGGGCGGATCGGTGTGCGCGGAGGAGGCCACATGAAGACATCGACGCGGGCGGCGGTCGTTCTCCTCGTTCTGGGCGCGGCCGGACCGGCCATCGCGCAGGAACCGCCGCCGCCGACTCCCACCCCCGCCGTGGCCGCGCCCGACGCGGGAGTCACGCCGGAAGAGGAGGCGAAGAAAGAGGCGATCCCCTTCCGACCGATCGAGGCCAACGTGATCATCGACCTGCCGTCCGTCGAGGTTCCGCCGGCCGGAACGCTCACCTTCCTCGTGACGCATCGGTTCCAGACGCCCATTCAGGATGCGAGCATCAACAACTTCTTCACGCTCGACAACGGCAACGACTGGGGCTTCGGTCTCTGGTACGCACCATTGAAGAAGCTGAATCTCGGCTTCTACCGAACGTCGGATTTCAACATCTACGAAGCCTCCGCGCAGTACGAGTTTCCCAACCTGGGAGGATTCCAATCGTCCCTGCGGGTCGGCGAGGACTGGCGCACGGAGACCGGGCTCTTCGGCGCGGCCAGCCCGAAATCGAGCTTCTTCACCCAGGGGATCCTGGCCTACTCCTTCGGGAAGTACGTGCGCATCACCGCCGTCCCGACGTACCTTCAGCGGACCAACTTCGCCCGGGTCAACACGAACGACCCGCCGCCCGGCGACCGCTCGTGCCGGGCCAACCCGCCCGAATCGCAGCTTCCGTACAGCTGTTCGGGGCTGTACGAGAACCTCTTCAACGTCCCGGTCGGGCTCTCGATCGCCATCACCCACTCGATCACCGTCCACGGCGAGGTGACTCCGCGACTCGGTCGCGCGAACGCGACCGGTGTCGGCTGGGCCGTCAGCCTCGAGAAGTCGCTCCTGCGCCACCGATTCGCATTCTTCGCGGGCAACCAGAGGGCCACGACCGTCGATCAGTACACGGCCGGAATCCTGCGCACACCCTTCAGCGGCGCGAACCCGAAGAACGTCTACATCGGGTTCAACCTCTACCGCGCCTGGAAGCTCAACTGACGGGATCGGTCAGAATGCGGGAGAAATGCCCGCGCCCGTCCCCGAGCATCGCGTTGCGTCTCTCGCTGCGACCGACCGTCTCGTCGGCCTGCCGGCGCTCCGCCTCGGCGACGCCGCGACCGGAGGGACGCCACGGCTGCCGACGTCGGTCCGCGTGGGCCTGCGGGGCGGCGCGCTCTGCATCCGGTTCGACGGACGCGACGCCGGCGTCGTGGCGACCCTCATCGGTCGGGACGATCCGCTCTGGACCGAGGATGTCTTCGAGGTGTTCCTCGCCACCGAGGATCCGCCCTGCGTCTACTACGAGTTCGAGGTCAATCCGCTCGGCGCGCTGTTCGACGCGCGGGTCGAATCCCCCGCGCTGACGCGGGGCTCGATGCGGGTCGACGCGACCTGGAACTGCCCGGGTCTCGAGGCCCGCGTGACCTGCCGGCCGGACCGGTGGTCGGCCCTCCTGACGATCCCCCTGGAACCGTGGTGCGGCACGCCGGCGCCGGCGCGGCTGCGGGCCAACTTCTACCGGATCGACCGCGGCGGCGCTTCGGAACCCGGCGAGTTCACGGCGTGGTCCCCGACTCTCGCCGCGCCGCCCGACTTCCACGTGCCGGAGCGCTTCGGGGTCCTTCGCCTACGTTAGAGGAACCTCCCGCGCGATCCCCTGCTCCTTGAGCCACTCGACCGCCCGCTCCCGCGCGCGGCGCTCCTTGAACTGGAAGAAGTGGGTCTCCTCCTTCGGGTGGGCGAGCAGGGCCGCGCGGTAGGCGCCGGCCGGCTCGGGCGACTCGAGCGCCTTGCGCAGGTTCCGGCGGCAGTCCTCGTCCTCGCAGTGGGCCGCGAAGTCCACGAGGTCGCCGCGCGTCCGCTCTCCCTGGTCCTTGGGCAGCGCCCGGTATCGCGGGTCCGCGGAGAGCTCGGCGTGGCGCGCGGCATCGCGCACGAGAACCTGGACGACGTCGCCGGTCTCGCGATCGAAGAAGTGCGTGATCTTCTGGGAGCGGTTTTCGAAGGCCACGATCAGGCCCTCCCAGTCGATCGCGAGGGGCATCCGATATGATAATCGTTTCGGGAGGGTCATGAGCAAGATCGCCACGTTCGACGACTGGATCGACGCGTTCCGCGCCTGGCAGAAGGACATCGGCCTGGCGCTGCCGAAGTACGCCGACTACCAGTTCGAGGCCAAGTACGGGGACCTGAAGAGCGACGAGATCGAGTACGGGGACTTCCGCGGGGCGCGCAAGTGGGAGCGGGTGACGCAGATCCCCCAGCAGCCGATCCGCGACGCTCTCTGCAACCTCATCGTCTACCAGGGCGACACCGAGTTCGCCTCGGTGGAGCAGCAGCGTCGGCTCCTCGAGTGCTCGCCGTCGGACTACGACACCGACAGCGCCTGCCGGATCATGGTCGAGGAGATGCGCCACGGCTGGCAGATGTGCCACCTCCTCGTCAACCACTTCGGCGAGACCGGGAAGATCGAGGCGCGCAAGCTCCTCGAGCGCCGCTCCTGGGAGAACAACCGCCTGCTCGGGTCCTTCAACGTCGACGTCGACAACTGGGTCGACTTCTTCACGTACACCGAATTCGTCGACCGCGACGGAAAGTTCCAGCTCAACATGCTCTCGACGTCGGGCTTCGCGCCGCTGGCGCGCTCGATGGGACCGATGCTGCGCGAGGAGGGCTTCCACCTCGGAACCGGCCACATGGGCCTCCAGCGCATCGTCAAGGCCGGGCGCGTGCCGCCCGCGCTCCTCCAGAAGTACGTCAACAAGTGGCTCTCGACGGCCTACGATCTTTTCGGCAAGGACTCGTCGTCCTCGGCCGAGTGGTTTTACGTCTGGGGCCTGAAGGGCCGGTACGACGAGGCCCGGCAGCCCGCGCAACCCGACAAGGCGCACCTGAACGAAATGTCGCGCGACCTCTACAAGCAGGAGGTCGACGGCCTGCTCGAGTCGATCAGCCGGTTCCTCCCCGCCGGGACGCCGCCGCTGACCGCACCCGACATGAAGTTTCACCGCTCGATCGGCGAGTTCGTCGGGGAGACGTATTCGGTGACGGGCGCCAAGCTCTCCCCCGAGGCGCACGCGAAGCATCTCGCCGAGGTCCTTCCGAACGAGGACGAGAAGGCGTTCGTGCGGGACCTGATGCGCGAGCCTGGCTGGATCGCGCCGCGCACCGAGGTCACGGCCTCCTGACGGGCAACCGCGCGGCATCGATCCGCCGCGGGCTCCTCGCCTGGTTTCGCCGCGAGAAACGCGCTCTCCCCTGGCGCGGGACCCGCGATCCCTATCGGATCTGGGTCTCGGAGGTCATGCTCCAGCAGACGACGGTCGCGGCCGTGCGCGGCCGGTACGGCGCGTTCCTCGCGCGGTTTCCCGATCTTCCCTCGATCGCCCGGGCCCGCCAGTCGAGCGTGCTCGCCGCCTGGTCCGGGCTCGGCTACTACGCCCGCGCGCGCCACCTCCACGCGGCGGCCCGGGTTCTCGTCGCCCGGCACGGCGGCCGCCTGCCGGACGACCCGGCGACGCTGGAGACGCTGCCGGGCTTCGGCCGGTACATGGCGGCGGCCGTCGCCTCCCTGGCCTTCGGCGCGCGCGTACCCGCGGTCGACGCCAACGTCACCCGTGTCGTCTCGCGGCTCTTCGCGATCCACGGCGTGTCCGGCACCGCCGCGCACGCCGCCGCGGTGCGCGGCCGCGCCGATGCCCTCCTCCCGGCGCGGCGCCCGGGCGAACTGACCGCCGCGCTCATGGACCTCGGCCAGCAGATCTGCCTGCCCCGGCGGCCGGACTGCGCCGCGTGCCCGGTGTCGGGTCTCTGCGCCGCCTTCGCGACGGGGACGCCGACGCGATTTCCCCGCCGCCGAACGAAGCCCCGCCCGCGCCGCGTTCACGTCGCGGCCGCCGTCGCCGTGAAGGACGGACGCGTCCTGCTCCGGCGGGAGAGCGTTGCGCTCCTGCGCGGCCTCTGGCTCTTCCCCGCGGCCGAGGGGTCCTCTCCGGCCGCGGCGCGAACGGCGCTCGCGCACAGCCTCCACGCGCTGGGCCTTCGCCTGGCGGAAGCGCGGGCCGTCGCCACCGCGCGCCACACGATCGTGAACCGGGTCCTCGACATCCGCGTCTACCGCGCCGTGGAGCGCGCCGGTCACGACCGGACGCGGGAGCGCGGCCCCGCGGCCGTGCGGTGGCTCACGCCGGGAGCCCTCGCCCGGTCGGCGATACCGACGCTGACTCGCCGCATCGCCTCGGCCGCCCTGGAGGGCTTCCCGGGGCGCTCTGTTACACTGCTTCGAGCCTCGAAACGAGCCTTCTGACTGTGTTTCCAGTACCCGAGACGTCCTCCGTGCGGATTCTGGTCGTCGATGACGACGAACAGGTGAGGGCGTATCTGCGCCGTCTCCTCCTGCGCTCGGGCTACACGGTCGAAGAATCCGCGACCGCCTCGGGCGCCATGGACCTCGTCCGGGCGAACCCGCCCGACCTCGTCCTCCTCGACCTGCACCTGCCCGACCGCAGCGGTCACGACGTGCTCGAGGAAATCCGGGCGGAGCCCTCGACGCGGCTCCTGCCGGTCGTCATGCTCACGGGCGCCGCTTCCCCGGCGGAAAAAATCCGCGCCCAGGGCGTCGGCGTGACCGACTTCATCTCCAAGCCGTTCTCTCCCGAAGAGCTCGTGCCGCGGGTGCGCGCCCTCGTCATGCTCAAGCTCTTCGCCGACGAGCACGAGCACGCCGAGCACGTCATCCTGACCCTCGCCAAGACGATCGACGCGCGCGACCTCTACACCGCCGGCCACAGCGGCCGCGTCGCCGAGTACGCCGATCGCGTGGCCGACCGGATGGGCCTGGACGCCGCCGCCCGCACGGACATGCGGCGGGGCGCTCTCTTCCACGACCTCGGCAAGATCGTGATTCCCGACGCGATCCTGCGCAAGCCCGGCACGCTGACGGCCGGGGAGCGCTCCGTGATCGAGGAGCACCCGACGGTCGGGCACGAGCTTCTCCTGCCGATGCGCACGATGCGGAAGACCCTCCCGGTCGTCTACTCGCACCACGAGCGGCTCGACGGTTCCGGTTACCCCGAGGGGATCTCGGCTGCCGCGATCCCGATGTCCGTGCGCATCGTGACCGTCTCCGACATCTTCGACGCCCTGACGACCGACCGCGCGTACCGCGGCGCCCTCTCGATCTCGACCGCCTTCGAGATCCTCGCCGACGGCGTGCAGCGGGGCTGGTGGGACCGGGACGCGGTCGAGGTGCTGCGGGCGACGGTCGACGAGCTCGGCCGGATCGGCGCCGCCTGAGGAGACACCTCCCATGGACCTGGTCTGGAAGGGCGGGACGGCGCGGATCCGGGAGATGGGCTCCGGCCCGCCGGTCGTCCTCGTGCACGGCTATCCCCTCGACGGAGCGATGTGGTCGGGAGTGGCGCGGGTGCTCGCCGCGAGGTTCCGCGTCCTGAAGCCGGACCTCCCGGGGCGCGGCGAGACGCCGGCGGCCTCGGCGGCGTCGATCGAGGACTCGGCCGACTTTCTCGACGCGATCCTCGCCGAGCTCCCGGGGCCGGCGGGCGTGGCCGGATTCTCGATGGGCGGTTACGTCGCCCTGGCCCTCGCGGGCCGGAAGCCGGAGAAGCTCGCCGCGCTCGCGCTCGTCGACACGCGCGCCCAGGCCGACGACGACGCCGGGCGGGCCAGGCGGGACGAGGCGATCGCCACGGTGCAGTCGGCCGGCGTCACGTCGATCGCGGACGCGATGGTCCCGAAGCTCGTCACCCCCGCCTCGCTCGGCAACGCCGACCTCGTCGGACGGCTTCGCCGGATCATCCTGCGGCAGACGCCTCAGACCGTCGAATCGGACCTCGTCGCCATGCGCGACCGGCCCGACGCCCGGCCGGGGCTCGCCTCGATCGGGGTCCCGACGCTCGTCGTCGTCGGAGCGCAGGACGCGCTGACCCCGCCGGCGGATTCCGAGGCCATGGCCCAGGCCATCCCCGGTGCCCGGCTCGTCACGATCCCCGGCGCGGGGCACCTGACGCCGATGGAGCGGCCGGGCGCCGTCGCCGCCGCCCTCGGCGACTTCTTCGCCGCCGCGCTCCCCCAATAGCGAAGAGGCAGGAGTCGCCTCCTGCCTCCCGCTTACCGCTTACTGCTTACCGGTCTCAGAACCCCAGCTTCGCCCCGAACCGCACCGACGTCGGCAGGGATCGCGCGATCGCCTGCCCGTACGTCGGGTTGCACTTGCCCTCGTCGGAGCTTCCCGGAGCGCTGCCGCAGACGTAGTCGGGGTTCGAGAACTCCGACAGGTTGTACCGCTGGTCCACGGCAATGACGCGCTGGGTGTTGAAGACGTTGAAGAAGTCCGCAAGGAAATTGAGCGTCACCGGCCCGAGCTGGAGGGGATACCCCAGGTGCAGGTCGGCGTCGTAGGAGGACTCGATCCGTCCCTCGGAGCCCCGCCGCGCGAGGAAGAACTCCGGCCGGGTGTAGGCGTCCGAGAAGCCGATCCGCGAGATCGGCGTTCCCGTCTGGTAGTAGGTCACGAGGCCGATCGAGAGGTTGAAGGGCGTGACGTAGACGCCGGACAGCTTCGCGACGTTCCGCCGGTCGTTGGAGAGGTCCCCGCTCGACGTCACGGGCTGCGGGACGCCGTCGACCACGGGGCCCTTCGTGAAGAAGTCGTAGTAGTCGTAGAGGGCCGAGATGTTCGGGTCCGCGGTGCCGCGGGGCTGGGTGTACGGCGCGAAGAGACCGTCGTAGTTGCCCTTGAGCGTCGCGTACACGTACGAGGCGAGGATCGTCCAGTTGGACGAGAACTGTTTGGAGATGTCGACCTGGAAGCCGCGGTAAATGCGCTGAGCCCTGCGGCGCCGGGAACTGCGTGTTGTAGTCGAGCGAGAAGAGGTTCGCCATCCGCCCTTCGGTGGGATTGCCGACGCAGTAGTCGCCTTCCGCCGTGCACAGGTAGTCCTCGACCACCCGCGGCAGGTCGCGGTACACGTAGCGCGCGCGCACCGCGAGGCTCGGAATGATCTCGCGCTCGACGCCGAAGATGCCCTCGCGCAGGTACTGTCCCGAAAGCCCCGCGTCCGTCAGATCGTTGAACCCGCCGAAGATCTTGCCGCCGCCCTGGGCGGCCGCGCCGGAGTCGCCGACGATCTCGGCGGCCGTGACGTCCGGCACGAGCGAGACCGGATCGAAGTTGTAGATCGTGGGCTGGCGCTCCGAGCTGTAGGACCGGATCACGAGGTCCATCGGGATCTGCTCGTAGAAGTAGCCGTACGAGCCGAAGACCTTGGTCTTGTTGTCCTTCGTGGGATCCCACGAGAAGCCGAAGCGCGGGGCCCAGCTGTCGGTGATGTTGATCTGCCGGGTCCCGTCGCCCGAGAAGATCTGCTGGTTGTCATACCGGAGGCCGAGGCTGATCGTCAGGTTCGGCAGGAGCGTCAGCGTGTCCTGCAGGTAGAACGAGAACGTCTCGTGGTACGGGGTCGCGTTCAACTGCGACGTCGGCACGTTGTCCGGCAGGCTCGCCGTCGGAATCGTCCAGTAGAAGTGGGAGTAAACCGGACGCGAGGGGTCACCGGGATTGGGATAGATCGTGACCTGCTGCGCCTGGTTCGAGGAGGCGTCGCCCGACATTCGCTTGACGACGTCGGCCTGGTCCTTCATGAATTCGAAGCCGCCCTTGAGCTCGTTGTTGCCGATGTACTTCGTGATGGACGTCGCGGCGAGGTACCGCTTGAAGGACTTGTCCTGGATCAGGCCGAATCCGCCCTCCTGCACGTTGTCGATGGTGTTGACGTACTGGATCTCGTTGCCGCCCGGAAGCCCCGGGTCGACGTTGTTCTTTTCCTGGTGGACCGCGCCCTGGAGGGCCACGGCCCAGCTCGACCCGAAGAGGCCGCTCCAGCGCAGCGAGTAGTCGCTGCCGCCCGAACTCTGGACGCCGATGAAACTCGTGTAGGGCCCGTTGACCGGGTGAGCGCCGTCGTTGACCGCGCCGGTGTCGTTGCGCGGGTCCTGGAAGTAGCTCCCGACGAGCGTGTTGGAGGAGTTGATCATCCAGGTCACCTTGGCCGAGCCGAGGTTGCGGGTCGTGTCGGTGTCGGCGGGGAGTCCGGCGTTGGGGCCCTCGGTCAGCGTCTGCTTGGTCGTGTTCTGCACGCGGTCGTAGGCGCCGAAGAACCAGATCTTGTCCTTCAGGACGAAGCCGCCGAGGTCGAAGCCGTAGTCGAGCCGGTTGTAGCCCGAGATGAAGGAGAACAGCTGCGAATCCTCGGGGTGCTTGTTCGAAGCCTGGAGCGAGTTGTTGTCGTAGTAGGCGAAGGCCTCTCCGTGAAACTCGTTGCCGCCCGGATTTCGTGATGACGTTGATGATGCCGCCCGTCGAGCGGCCGAACTCGGCCTGGTAGCCGCCGGTCTTGATCTCGACTTCCTGGATGAACTCGTAGTTCAGGTCCTTGCCCTGGGCGCCGTACTCGACGCCGTTCGTGACGACCCCGTCGATGACGAAGCCGTTCTCGAGGCCCGTCGAGCCGTTGACCACGATCGTGTTCGCAAAGGCGGCCGTGTTGGCCGTCTGCGTCGAAACGCCCGCCGAGATCTGGACGATCGAGGTGTAGCTGCGGCCGGTCGGCAGGGACTTGATCTGCCGGCTGTCGATGTTGTTCCCGATCGTGACCTGCGTCTGGTCGATCAGGGGCGACTCGCCCGTGACGACGACCTCGGCGCTCGCCGTCGGGCGCAGGCGGAGGTCGCCCGTCGACGTCTTTCCGAGGCCGACGACGACGGTCGTCTCGGTCGTCGCGAACCCCTGCAGGGCCGCGGTGACCTTGTACGTTCCGGGCGGCAGCAGCACCAGGCGGTAGGCGCCTGCCGCGTCCGTGACGTTCGTGCGCACGCCCTGGAACGCGGGGCCGCGCGCCTCCACGGTCACGCCGGGAAGCACTCCTCCGGTTTCGTCGGTGACGTGCCCGACGATGTCTCCCGTCGTTTGGGCCAGGGCGTACGAAGAACCGAGACCCACCGCCGCGATGGCGATCGCCTGCAGGAACCGTCGCATTTGACCTCCTCCGATTCTTGGAAAAAGCCTAGCACACGCGACTCGCCGCCGGGCCACGTCTCGACGCTCCGGAACCGTCTGTGGTACACGGAGCAACGATGGGGATCTTCGGCAAGACGCGTCGGGCGCCCGAGCCGGCCGGCCGGGTGACGCGATTGCACATCGGCGCGGGCCAGGAGTCGATCCCGGGCTGGATCAACATCGACACCAAGAGGCTGCCCGGCGTCGATCGGGTCCTCGACGTCCGGAAGGGCCTCCCATTCTCCGACGTCGCGTCGATCTACGCCGAGCACTTCCTCGAGCACCTCACGCTCGACGAGGGTCTGGCGTTTCTCACCGAGTGCCGGCGCGTGCTGGCGCCGGAGGGCGTTCTGCGCCTCTCGACCCCCAACCTCGACTGGGTCATGCTCACCCATTACCGGGGGCCGGGGGCCGCCGAGAAGGACGCTCAGGCGGACTGCTTCCGCTTGAACCGGGCGTTCCACGCCTGGGGACACCGGTTCCTCTACAACCGCGCCACGCTGGCGGCGGCCGTCCGCACGGCCGGCTTCGCGGCGACCGTCTTTCGCACGTACGGCGAGAGCGACCGGCCCGGGCTCTCGGGCCTCGAGCGCCACCAGACCTGGCAGGACACGCCGGAGCTTCCCCACGTCCTGATCATCGAGGCCTCGGGACGCGCCCGCGGGGAAGGACTCGACGAAACCGAGCTGCGCGAGTTTCGGCGAGACTTCGGGTCGAAGTAGCCGCCGCCCCGGCGGTCAGCCGGCCCCGGGCCCCTGACGCACGGCCGTCGCCCGGAGATACTGGGTTCCCGCGCCCCGGATCTCGGTGACGCGGAATCCGGCCCGCTCCAGGCGGCGCCCGAGCTCGCGCGCGGAAAAGACGACCCCGGACCAGGAATCCGCCACCCACCGCCGGAAGAACTGACGCGAGCGTCCGTCGACCTGCACCCGCAGGAGGCCGCCCGGCTTCAGAACCCGCGCGGCTTCCCGAAAATAGCGCTCGACATAGGACTTGCGGGGCAGGTGCTGGAAGACGATGTGGGAGTACACGAAGTCGAGCTCCCCGTCCCGCAGAAAGTCGAGGGCGCCGTCGCTGCGGTGAAGCTCCACGTTGTCCCGGTCGGCGCAGTATTCGCGCCCCCGCCGGATCATTTCCTCCGAGACATCGACGCCGATCGCCCGGGCGACGCGACGCGAGAGAGGCTTCAGGAGGCGCCCGATCCCGCACCCGATCTCCAGGACCGCCCAGTCGGGGGAAACGGAGAGCCCGTCGACGACCTGCTCGGCGAGGTCCTTCTCCCCGGAGGCGGCGAAGGCTTCGGCCGATTCGGCAGCCGTCGTGCAGATGTAGAAGGGCGCGTTCTCGCGCGCGCGGCGCTCCCAGTCCGACCGCATCGACTCCCGCCGTCGCCAGAGGCGGCCGGGAAGCGATCGCGTGAACGGCACGTCGCGCACCGGAAGATGCTAGCAGGGGCGCGCGCACCCTGCGGCTATGATCCGGATGGGCCATGCACGAAACGCGGTGGAACGACGGAGCGTTCACGACTCAGCTCGAGTCGCTCGTCTGGACAGCGTCGCCGGTGGTCCGCCGCTACCTCCACCGACTGGCCACCGGCGATCCGGCCTGCGACTGGCTGACGGCGGTCCGGTTCCGCTACCTGCCGGGGATCGTCCATCGCGCCCTGGTGCTCGGCTGCGGCTCGGGCTGGCTCGAGCGGGCGCTCGCGACGAAGGGCGGAGGCGTGCGCGCGATCGTCGCCTGCGATTTCGCGCACGAGACCGTCGACCGCGCGCGGGCGCACGCGACCGCGGACGGAAAGGACATCATCGAGTACCGGGTCGTCGATCTCGAGCGCGAGGAGCTCCCGGAGGGGCCCTTCGACACGATCATCGCCAACGACGTTCTCCACCACATCACGGGTCTCGAGCGCCTCTACGGACTCATTCACGACGCGCTGGCGCCCCGGGGCCGTTTCGTTTTCAACGAATATGTGGGCCCCAATCGGTTCCAGTACGGCGACGAGCGCATGGAGTTGATCAACCGGTATTTCCGCCTCTTCCCGGACCGCCTGCGGTGGGACCCCGTCACGAACAGCGCCCTCTGGAAGCGGACCCGCGTGGACCCCGCCCGGCTCGCCGCGGAGGACCCGACGGAGGCCGTTCGCAGCGAAGACGTGCTGCCGCTCGCGCGCGCCGCCTTCTCCCCCGTCGCCGAGATCCCGTACGGCGGCGGGCTCCTCAACCCGCTGCTCTTCGGCGTCGTCGCGGGCTTCCAACCCGGCCGCGACGACGCGCTTCTCGAGATCCTCTGCAACGCCGAAGAAAGGCTGACGCGCTCGGGCGCGCTCGAGCCCGACTTTCACATCTTCGTCGGCGCGCGCAAGGACGGCGCCTCCGGGAAAGCCGGGCCTAGGAGACCCGTCGCGACCGCGCGCCCCGGACGCCCGTCGTCTGCATCGGCAGGCGTGCGCCGGATGACATAATCGCGCCATGCCGCGGCCCCTGAACGTGATCCTGGACCTCACGGCGCGCTGCAACCTCAAGTGCGTCATGTGCTACTTCGCCAACACCGACCGGCTCGCCTTCCCGCCGTTCGACAAACAGCTTTCGGACGACGGAAACATGCCCGTCGAGGTGTTCGAAAAGATCGCCGCGGACCTCTTTCCGAAGGCCTGGCGCGTCGCGCTCGCCTGTGCCGCGGAGCCGATGATCCACCCGAGGTTCAAGGAGATCGTCGCGATCGCCGGCCGCTACGGCGTTCCGGACCTCTGGTTCCCGACGAACCTGCTCGCCCTGACCGACTCCACGGCCGAGGCCCTGGTCCGCGCGCGCGTCGCGACGGTCGCGGCCTCGATCGACGGAACGACGAAGGAGTCATACGAGAAGATCCGGGTGCCGGCGAAGTGGGAGCGGCTCCTCGCCTGTCTCGAGACGCTCCGCCGGGTGCGTTCCGCCGCGAAGTCGAACACTCCGCGCCTGCGCATCATCTTCACCTGGATGCAATCGAATCGGGGGGACCTCGCGCGCCTGCCCGAGTTCGCGGCGGACCAGGGCGCCTCCGACATCGACGTCCGGTTCGTGTCTCCGACGCCGGGCGTCGACGTGTCGAAGGAGCTCCTCTCCGACGCCGACCCTCAGGAGTTGAACGCCGAGCTCTCGGCCGCGGCGCATGACGCGGTGCGCCGCCGAATCCGGCTCGCGTCGTATCCGCAGTTCGAGCCCGAGCACGTCGAAGAGGGTCTCTTCGCGAGGGCGCGCCGCCGACTCTGGCGCCTGCGCGCGGGACTCGACCGGCCCGAGTACTGGCGCTATTCGTGGTTTCAGGGGCTCTTCGGCTGCGCTTACCCGGACCGCAACTACGTCATCCGTCCCAACGGGGCCGTGAGCCCGTGCATCTACTGGGAAGCCGATCCGATCGGGTTCTATCCCGCCGACTCCCTCGACCGGATCGCCGCGGGAGCGCCGCTGAAGCGCATCCGCGACGGGCTGCGCTCGGGTAGGCCGATCGGCACCTGCGCCACCTGCGGCGAGCGGCGAACCGCGCTCTATCGCCTGCGCGGGACCGAAGCGCCGGAAACGGCAGGCGCGGCGCGGCTGCCGACCCACCCGCAGCACTGACAACGGCCGTCCCTGGCAGCGGTCGAAGCAGAGCGTTGTGGTTTCGTCCCAAGAAAAGAAAAGCCCGGGAACGAGTCCCGAGCTCCAAAATAATTCCCCGGCAACGTCCTACTCTCCCACGAGGTTTCCCTCGAAGTACCATCGGGGCTGAAGGGCTTAACGGCCGTGTTCGGAATGGGAACGGGTGTGGCCCCTTCGCTAAGGTCACCGGGAAACTCTGTTTCCCTGTTCGGTTCCGAGCGCCGGACGGTCTTGTCCTCGCGCTCATGCAAGAGAGTCGGTAAACGGTTCGTCGATTCGCGTCTTAAATATTTTATGGTCAAGCCGCACGGCCGATTAGTACGGGTCAGCTTCACGCCTCGCAGCGTTTCCACACCCCGCCTATCAACGTGGTCGTCTCCCACGGGCCTTCAGGGGATTGCTCCCGGGAAATCTCATCTCGAGGAAGGCTTCCCGCTTATATGCTTTCAGCGGTTATCCTTTCGAACTTCGCTACCCGGCCATGCCGCTGGCGCGACAACCGGTGCACAAGAGGTTCGCCCGTCCCGGTCCTCTCGTACTAAGGACGGATCCTCACAAATTTCCTGCGCCCACACGAGATAGGGACCGAACTGTCTCACGACGTTCTAAACCCAGCTCACGTACCGCTTTAACCGGCGAACAGCCGGACCCTTGGGACCTGCTTCAGCCCCAGGATGCGATGAGCCGACATCGAGGTGCCAAACCTTGCCGTCGATGTGAACTCTTGGGCAAGATCAGCCTGTTATCCCCGGCGTACCTTTTATCCGTTGAGCGATGGCCCTTCCATGCAGAACCACCGGATCACTAAGCCCTACTTTCGTACCTGCTCGACTTGTCGGTCTCGCAGTCAAGCTCTCTTCTGCCTTTGCACTCTACGGCTGGTTTCCAATCAGCCTGAGAGAACCTTTGGGCGCCTCCGTTACAGTTTAGGAGGCGACCGCCCCAGTCAAACTACCCGCCAGGCATGGTCCTGGACCCGGATTACGGGTCTCAGTTAGAACTCCGGCGCCATCAGGGTGGTATCTCACCGTCCACTCCCCCGAGGCCGAAACCCCAGGTTCAAAGTGTCCCACCTATCCTGCGCAGACAACGCCAAAATTCAATGCCTGGGTATAGTAAAGGTGCACAGGGTCTTTCCGTCTACGTGCGGGTAACCGGCATCTTCACCGGTGCTACAGATTCGCCGAGCGCGTTGCGGAGACAGTGACCAAATCGTTACGCCATTCGTGCAGGTCGGAACTTCATGTACTTCCACGGTTTCCCGCGGCACAGACTATACGTTCACCTGACCGAAGCGAGTTGAGGATCTCGCTTCCGGAATACTTCCGCTTGCCCGATGGATTCATCTCCATCGCGACGTTCACGATCTCTTCAAACCCTTCCTTCGTCTGATGCCGATCCTCATGGACCAGCCTGCAGATGTGTTCGAATCGCTCGACGTCACGTTGTTTCGATGACGCCAAAGGATTGGACCGGAAGTGGGGAAGAACCTTCTCCACCAAATCCCGGACGTTTCGAACTTCGAACTTGAGGGTCTTATCCGATCGATCCGGCCGGATGAACCCGCAGCCCCATCTTTGCTGAATCACGCCGAGGAGCTCGGCTCGATCTGCGTTCTGGCTGACCGAAAAGCTCGGTCGAACCTCCCACCCAATCCGATGCCTTCGGCTCGGCTGGAATGAGACGCAAAAGCAGCCTTCTCCGTCGACAAAACCAGAAATGTAGGATGCGATGTCCATCGGCAATTGTCAGGGCCGGCGTCTTATGAAGACTATTGTCGCGTCTTCATCCAGGGATCTCAACCCCTGAGTCGTTACGGGGATCGCATTGCTACGACCTTACCCTCGGTATTACCCGCGGCACCCCTGCAGGCGCCGGGAGGGCTCCACCGATTTGAGCCGGTTGACTGGGCGGGATCGCTCCCGCCCCGGGCAGTTTCATCTACCCGACAAGGAATTTCGCTTGATCGTGTTACTCCACGGTCTCCGTGGGGGCCGGTCATTTCTGCCGACCTCTGCATGTCGCCATGCAGTCCGGACTTTATCTTCAGCTCCGATCTCGGCGGGATCAGAACGCCTGGCGAAAAGTCTCTGAGGATTCCGCGTCTTGCGACGCGGTCTTTCCTGCTGATTATCTGCACTCCCTGCATTGTCACTGCCGCACATCGCGGCGAGTAGCCGGAGATACACAGACGTTCCAGCACATAGCCAGGTTTTACTAAGGCAGCGAATGCAACCTTAGGACCGTTATAGTTACGGCCGCCGTTTACTGGGGCTTCGGTTCAAAGCTTTGCCTTGCGGCTAACCTCTCCCCTTAACCTTCCAGCACCGGGCAGGCGTCAGACCCTATACGTCGTTTTACGACTTTGCAGAGTCCTGTGTTTTTAGTAAACAGTCGCTTGGCCCGTTTTACTGAGACCCCAGTGCGCCTTCGAGAGTAAATCTCTGAACGCGCCGGGGCACACCTTCTCCCGAAGTTACGGTGTTAATTTGCCGAGTTCCTTCGCAACGCTTCACTCGAGCGCCTTAGGATTCTCTCCTCATCTACCTGTGTCGGTTTGCGGTACGGTCACCCGTTCATCTCCTTAGGGGATTTTCTCGGCAGCGTGGCATCGGCGAGTTTGCGGCCTGACGGCCTCCCCGTCGCTTCTCGGCGTTGAATGGAAGAGCGGATTTGCCTACCCTTCCCGCCTACGAGCTTGGCCCGGGACGTCCAACACCCGGTACGCCTAGCCTCCTGCGTCCCCCCTTCGTGATAACGACAAACGAGCGGTTCCGGAATATTAACCGGATTTCCATCGGCTACGCCTTTCGGCCTCGCCTTAGGGACCGACTGACCCTGAGCGGATTAACCTTGCTCAGGAATCCTTAGATTTACGGCGAGCAGTGCTCTCAACTGCTTTATCGCTACTTGTGCCGGCAGGGTCTCTTCCGAGCGCTCCATCGGTCCTCGCGGTCCGACTTCGCTGCGCTAGGAATGCTCTCCTACCACGTCTCTCGGCCGAAGCCTCGAGACATCCGCCGCTTCGGTACGTTGCTTTAGCCCCGTTGAATTGTCGGCACGGAGCCGCTTGACCAGTGAGCTGTTACGCTTTCTTTAAAGGATGGCTGCTTCTAAGCCAACCTCCTGGCTGTCTGGGCGTCTCCACATCCTTTTCCACTTAGCAACGATTTGGGGACCTTAGCGGGCGGTCTGGGTTCTTTCCCTCTCGACAATGAAGCTTATCCCCCACTGTCTGACTCCCGCACTGTGATCGACGGCATTCGGAGTTTGGTTGGATTTGGTAACGTGGAAACGCCCCTAGTCCATCCAGAGCTCTACCGCCGTCGTCAATCATGCGAGGCTAGCCCTAAAGCTATTTCGGAGAGAACGAGCTATAACGGAATTTGATTAGCCTTTCACCCCTAACCACAGCTCATCCGAGTTGTTTTCAACCAACACCAGTTCGGGCCTTCACTGCGTGTTACCGCAGCTTCACCCTGGCCATGGTTAGATCATCCCGCTTCGCGTGTAATCCCAGCGACTCAATCGCCCTATTCAGACTCGCTTTCGCTCCGGCTCGGCACGATGCTTCGCCTTGCCGCTGAAATTAACTAGCCGGCTCATTATGCAAAAGGCACGCGGTTCCACCGTCTTGCGACATGGTGGTCCCACTGCTTGTAGATGGACGGGTTCAGGTACTATTTCACTCCCCTCACAGGGGTTCTTTTCACCTTTCCCTCACGGTACTGGTTCACTATCGGTCGCAGAGTAATGTTTAGCCTTGGGTGATGGTCCACCCGGATTCCCACAAGGTTTCTCGTGCCCCGTGGTACTCGGGAACGGAACGGGAAGGAACCTCGTCTTTCGCCTACGGGGCTGTCACCCTCTGTGGCGGCACTTTCCAGTGACCTTCGACTAGACGGGTTCTTGTTGACTTCCTGGCTTGCGCCGTATTCCGCCCCACAACCCCCCGAGAACCGAAGCCCTCGAGGTTTGGGCTGTTCCGCTTTCGCTCGCCGCTACTGACGGAATCGCAATTGCTTTCTTTTCCTCCGGGTACTGAGATGGTTCACTTCCCCGGGTTTGCTTCTCCCTGCCTATGCATTCAGCAGGGGATCTCTGAACTTGCCTTCAGAGGGGTTGCCCCATTCGGAAATCCCCGGATCAAAGCCTGTTTGCGGCTCCCCGAGGCTTATCGCAGCTTGCCACGTCCTTCATCGCTTCTCTGCGCCAAGGCATCCACCGTCCACCCTTAGTAGCTTGACCATAAAATACCTAAGACGCGAATCGTTTTCTATTTACCCGACTCTCTTGTCAAAGATCGCGATCACCGCGGATCAAAAAGCCCCTCGCGTCGGTGCAAGGAGCTTTCTCATCCGCGCCGTCTAGATCAAGTCATCGAGCTCGCCCGCCCCCGCATCAGCGTCCCGAAATTGGTGGAGCTGACCGGAATCGAACCGGCGACCTACGGCTTGCAAAGCCGCCGCTCTCCCAGCTGAGCTACAGCCCCACGTGAGGTCGACTGAAAACTGGTGGGCCTAGGTAGATTCGAACTACCGACCTCACGCTTATCAGGCGTGTGCTCTAAACCAACTGAGCTATAGGCCCAGTGGGGAAAGCCGGGGGGGTTCGGGGGCCTCGAAGGGTCCCCGCCCTGTCCCGTATCGATGACTTCAAAGAACACGGCTCGGGCCCAGGCGGCCCCGAGAGCCGATACCTTCAAAACTGAGTAGAGGCGTTTGCCGACGAAGTCGGCGCCAGACGATCGACCTTCGAGTGTCTCGTCCGCTCCCCCATGAGAGAGGGGCAGCGAGAAGAACTCTAGAAAGGAGGTGATCCAGCCACAGGTTCTCCTACAGCTACCTTGTTACGACTTCACCCCAATTACCGACCATACCTTAGGCGGCTTCCTCCCTTGCGGGTTGGAACACCGACTTCTGGTACAGCCGACTTTCGTGATGTGACGGGCGGTGTGTACAAGGCCCGGGAACGTATTCACCGCGGCGTGCTGATCCGCGATTACTAGCGATTCCAGCTTCATGGGGTCGAGTTGCAGACCCCAATCCGAACTGAGACCGGCTTTTTGCGATTGGCTACAGCTTGCGCTTTCGCGACGCTTTGTACCGGCCATTGTAGCACGTGTGTAGCCCTGGACATAAAGGCCATGAGGACTTGACGTCATCCCCACCTTCCTCCGGTTTATCACCGGCAGTCCCACTAGAGTGCCCGGCCGAACCGTTGGCAACTAGCAGCAGGGGTTGCGCTCGTTGCGGGACTTAACCCAACATCTCACGACACGAGCTGACGACAGCCATGCAGCACCTAACCAATTGTCCCTTGCGGGAAAGAGGGATTTCGCCCCCGGTCAACTGATCTTCAAACCCAGGTAAGGTTCTTCGCGTTGCTTCGAATTGAACCACATGCTCCACCGCTTGTGCGGGCCCCCGTCAATTCCTTTGAGTTTCAGCCTTGCGACCGTACTCCCCAGGCGGGGCACTTAATGCGTTAGCTTCGGCACCGCAGGGGTCGATACCCGCGACACCAAGTGCCCATCGTTTACGGCGTGGACTACCGGGGTATCTAATCCCGTTTGCTACCCACGCTTTCGCGCCTCAGCGTCAGTACCGGTCCAGGGGGCCGCCTTCGCCACCGGTGTTCCTCCCAATATCTACGCATTTCACCGCTACACTGGGAATTCCACCCCCCTCTCCCGGACTCGAGCCTTGCAGTTTCTTCCGCACGTCCTCAGTTAAGCCGAGGGATTTCACGGAAGACACGCATGGCCGCCTACGCGCCCTTTACGCCCAATAATTCCGAATAACGCTAGCCCCCTCTGTATTACCGCGGCTGCTGGCACAGAGTTAGCCGGGGCTTCCTTTGCTGGTACAGTCAACGTCACGTGTGGTATGAGCCACCGCACGATTTCTTCCCAGCCGACAGGAGTTTACAACCCAAGGGCCTTCATCCTCCACGCGGCGTTGCTGCGTCAGGCTTTCGCCCATTGCGCAAGATTCCCCACTGCTGCCTCCCGTAGGAGTCCGGACCGTGTCTCAGTTCCGGTGTGACCGATCGCCCTCTCAGGCCGGTTACCGATCGAAGCCTTGGTGAGCCGTTACCTCACCAACTAGCTAATCGGGCGCGGGCCCATCCGGTAGCGCGAGATCTTGCGACCCCGCTTTGATCGTCAGGACTTTCGTCCCGAAGATGTCATGCGGTATTAGCTCGAGTTTCCCCGAGGTATTCCACACTTCCGGGCAGGTTACCCACGTGTTACTCACCCGTCCGCCACTCGACTGGAAGGAGTTGCCCCCTTCCGCCTCGTTCGACTTGCATGTGTTAAGCACGCCGCCAGCGTTCATTCTGAGCCAGGATCAAACTCTCCACTTTAAAGTGTTCGCACGGCTCGGGCCGAAGCCCTGGCCGATTGATGCGAGTCAAACCCTGAAGTAAGTTTCCGAAAACTCTGCTTTTTCAAAAAAAGCAGGAAAAAGACGTCTGGCACGCTCTACTCAGTTTTCAAGGAACCGCGCCCCCGGGCCCCTCGCGGCGCCCGAAAGCCGCGCCGTACCGCCGGCGCGACATCCAAAAAATCCGCCTTGCGACGGACCTTCCAGTCTAGCTCAACTTCGTCCCATCCCGTCATCGAAAAGCGCGACGCGCGTTCCGCCGCCACACGGACGGCTCACGCCGGGAAGAAGCCTTGGAAAGAACCAACCCTTGCGGGGAAGCGGAATATAGGGCCCCGCAAACCCCCTGTCAAGACAATTCGAAAAGATGAGAAATCGTCAATGAAGACGGGCCTTCCGTCGCGATCGCGCTGCACAGTTTCCGGTGCAACTTCAGGCCCTCTTTTCGAGCTCTTCCAGGACCCGCGCGATCGCTTCGGGATAGGCCCGATGCTCCTCCGCAAGAATACGGGCCGAGAGTGACTCGACCGTATCTCCCTGAAGGATAGGGACTTTCCTCTGCAGGACGATCGGCCCCGAGTCGGTTCCCTCGTCCACGAAGTGGACCGTGCAGCCGGATTCGGTCTCGCCGGCCTCGAGGGCCCGGCGCTGGACGTCGAGGCCGGGAAACTTCGGGAGCAGCGCCGGGTGAATGTTGAGGATCCGGCCTCGCCAGCGGGCGACGAACTCGGGCGAGAGGAGGCGCATGTAGCCCGCCAGGCAGACGAGATCGGGCCGGCGCTCGTCGAGAAGCGCGAGGATCGCGTCCTCGTGCGCGCGCCGCGAGGTGAACGCGGCGCGATCGATCACAAAGGGCGGAAGGTGGCGCTCGCGCGCCCGGTCGAGGCCCGGCGCCTGCGGCACGTCGGACACGACCGCGACGATCTCGGCGTCCGGGATCGCGCCACGCGCAACCGCGTCGGCGATCGCCTCGAAGTTGGAGCCGCGGCCGGAGAGCAGGACCGCGAGGCGCCGCCGCATGCGTCAGCCGATCCAGTTCCAGCTGAAGTAGAGCAGCGCGAAGAGCCCCAGCAGCGGAGCGAAGAACGCCAGGATGCCGCGCGCGAGGCGCGGGCTCCCCCGCAGCATGGCCGCCGCCGTCATGAACACGGGGAAGGACGCCAGCGCGAGGCGCGAGAACGAGAACAGGGACGTCCAGAGCGGGAGCAGGGTGGCGGCGAGGCCGTAGAAGGCGATCGCCGGCGGCAGGTAGCGGAACGCCGCGACGCCGAGAGCGAGGCTGGCGATCGCGGCCGTCATCTCGACGACGGAGCGGCGCGTCGCGAGCAGCGAAAAAGGTCCGGCCGCGATCTCGCCGAGCACGCCGGGCGGCCAGCCGATCGAGCCTCGCCAGGCGGCCTGGCGATGCATCGGCGCCAGCGCATCGCCGAACGTGCGGCCGCAGTAGAAAAGGAACGCTCCCAGTCCGAGGATCGGCAGGAGGGCCGCGAAGGCGCCCGTCCAGGGCGTCCTTTCCGGCGACTTCCGACGCATCGACCACCACTGGATTGCGAGCGCCGGGGCGAGCAGCACGCCCACCGGCCGCGTCAGGGCCGAAAGGAACCCGAACGCGCCCGCGGCGCCGAAGCGTGCGTCGAGCGCGAGCGACAGCGCCGCCAGCGTCAGGGCGAGCCCGAGCGAATCGGCGTAGGGCGCCGAGAGGAAGAACCCCGGCGGGTAGAGGAGCAGCAGCGCCCCCGCGACGACGGCGGCCTCTTCGCCGAGGAGGCGACGGGTCAACCGGAAGAGAAGCCCGACCGAGGCGAGGAGCGACAGGTTGGCGAGGAGCAGGCCGGCGCGCAGCGGCGACCCGACGACGGCACCGAGCCCGCGCATGGCCAGGGGCATCAGCGGATAGAAGCCGGTCGCGGGCGGCTCGCCGTGCGCCGAAGTCAGGTCGTCGACGGCGAACGTCCCGGCGTATCCGAGCTCCGCGATCCGCGCGTACCAGAGTCCGTCCCATCGCGCCCAGACCGCGATTCCGGGAAGCTCGGCGTGTGCGGACTCGGGCGGCGGCGCCTGGTCCGGCGCGACCGGCGGTTCCCGCCGTGGTTCGCCCGGCGCGATCGGGATCGCGAAGGCCGAATTGTGATCGCGGTTGTGGGTGTTGAGCGGGAAGTAGCGCAGCGCCACGAGCCCCACGACGCACAGGGCGAGGCGCGAGCCGGCAAAGACGGCCGCTAGCGTCCGGAAGCCCCCGCCGCGGAGTCCCATGAGAACCACTCCGGTCCCCTCCCTGCCGCGCGCGACCGGCGCGGCCCCGCGGCTAGGCCGGCGGCGGCTCGACGACGACGTGGTGGCGGCCGCTCTTGACGTTGCCGATCGCGAACCAGCGCTGGCCCGCGGCTTTCCAGAGCTCGGCGGCGCGGCCGAGGTCTCCGGCCGCGAGGAACACGACCATCCCGATCCCCATGTTGAAGACGCGGTGCATCTCCTCGAACGAGACATCGCCTTCGCGCCGGATGACCTCGAAGACCGGCGGCACCGGCCACGCACCCGACTTGACGACGACGTCGAGTCCCTGCGGCAGCACGCGCGGGATGTTGTCGTAGAACCCGCCGCCCGTCAGGTGCGCGAGGCCGTGGACGAGGCCGGCGTCGAGGAGCGGCTCGACCGGCCGCAGGTACGAGAGGTGCGGATCGAGGAGCACGTCGCCGATCGCCCGGCCGCCCAGCTCGTCCAGCCGGTCCTGCGGGGTGCGGCCCATGCGGTCGAAGAAGACCTTGCGCGCGAGCGTGTAACCGTTGGTCTGGAGGCCGACGGACGGCAGGCCCACGGCGATGTCGCCGGCCGTGACGCGCGAGCCGTCGACGATCTTTTCGCGGTCGACGACGCCCACGATCGTCCCGGCGACGTCGTACTCGCCCGCCGCGTAGAAGCCCGGCATCTCGGCGGTTTCGCCGCCGAGCAGCGCCGTGCCGTTCTCGCGGCATCCCCGGGCGATGCCCTCGATCACGCTCTCGATCAGGCCCGGCTCGACCTTCCCCGTCGCGATGTAATCGAGGAAGAAGAGCGGCCGCGCGCCCTGCACGAGAATGTCGTTGACGCAGTGATTGACGAGGTCCGCGCCGCACGTGTCGTGGCGGCCCATGTCGATCGCGATCTTGAGCTTGGTGCCGACGCCATCCGTAGAGCCCACGAGCACAGGCTCGCGGTACTTCGAGAAGTCGGGCCGGAAGAGTCCCCCGAACCCGCCCACGTCGCCGAGGACTCCCGGCGTGAAGGTCGAGCGGATCGCCGCTTTCGCGCGAGAGAGCGCGGCCGCTTTCGCGTCGATGTCGACACCGGCGTCGGCATAGCGTGAGGTCGTCAAGGAAGCGGCATTATACGGGTGGTCTTCCGCAACCGACCGATCAGCGCTGCGTCGGGCAACGCCAGATGGAACCGCCGGCCGACTTCTGACCGACGCAGTGTTGGCCGAGCCAGTCGCTCGTCGCTCGCCCGTATCCGCGGCCGAACGCGTCCACCCCGTACTCCGGCGTGGGACGGTCGAGGACGACGACGGCATCCGGCGGATCGCGTTCCAGATCGAGGAGCAGTTGAGCCTCGGCCTCTTTCATGGCCGGCGGCAGATGGAGCAGACGTTTCGACCACGAACGCACGCCGAAGATCGGCTCGAGAGCGTACGGTTCCGGCAGCGCGAGCACGCGTTCACCCGGCGAGAGCTCTTCTTCGAGTCTTGCAAAGAACGCGGCGTTCTTGACGAACACCGTTCCGCGCGGCGAGGCGTAAGGCTCGTTGGCGGTCGTTGCCAGCGCCATCCCGGCGGCGATCACGCCGGACCAAGCGACGAAGAGGAATCCGGCACCGAACGCCTTTCGGGTCGTCTCGAGGAGCGGGCCCGGCCCGGCGAAGGCGCGCGGCGCCATCTGGCAGATCAGGATGGTCCAGGTCAGCGCTGTCGCCAGATGCGCCACACCGGCATAGTGGTCGCCGGAGTCCGTGGACACGACCGTGCGCAGGCTGACGAGCAGCGCGAAAACGGAAACGGAAACCACGAGCGTTCGATGTCCGATCCGACGGCGGAGCGACCCGACGAGGACGAGGGCCGCCGCGACGGAGGACAGGGCAATGGGGTGCACCTCCGCTCCGAGACGGGCCGGATCGACGAGCCACCAGATCACGAGGAGGGCGGCGGACCCGACCAGGCGAGCCCAATGAATGCCCTTCGCTCTTTTCGCGATCGCGCCTGCGGCCGCCACGACGACGAGTACGGCGAGGATCGCCCATGCGGAGCTTCGAACCATCGCCGGCCAATTGGCGAGCGACAGCCCGGCCACGCGACGGAATGCCGTCCCCCAGTCCTGTCCGGGGCGAAAGACGAATGGCCAGACGTGGCTGTCCGCCCGGAGCGACTCCAGGGGCGCCGCCGACAGAGCAAAGAGGACAGCGGGCAACACGCTCGCGACGAACCCGACCGCCGTCCCCGAAGCCCATCGGAGGCGTGCGCCCCCCGGCCCGCTTCCGGCCACCACCAGGGGCGCCCAGAGTGCCAGCGCCGCCGCCGCTCCGATCTCCTGCTTGCAGCAGAAAGCCAGGCCCGCGAAAAGCCCGGCCCACATGGCGTCCCGCACGGTCGGAGAAGGTCTCCGACCGACGAACATCAGCGCCAGGATCGCAAAGACGAGGGCATGGACCGCGCCGGGCGCATAGCCATAGACGAGCCGTCCCGGACCCGGCGCGAGAACGGAAGTCGCGATGATCACTCCCGCCAGTCCGCATCGCTCGAGCGGCGTGAGCAGCTTTCGCGACAGATGGAGCAGGACGCCGCCGGCGAGGACTCCGGACAGCCAGTTCACCAACAGGAATTCCGTCGCCGACACGCCGACGATTCGCTCCGTCCACCCGAGCAAGTACGGTGAGAGGGGCCCATACTGGCCGGGGTAAACGTCGCGGTAGAGCCGCGCGCCCCCGGCGATCCTGTGGGTGATCGACCACCAGGCTCCGATGTCTCCCTCGGGCGTCAGCCACCGGCCTCCGGCGGAGAGCCCGAGCGTCGTCGTCGCCCCGAGATAGAGGACCTCCGGGAGCCAGGCGCTCCACCGGGAGCCATCCGGCCTTTCGCTCAGGGCGACTGTCTCCCGCAGACCGGGGAGTCGCCGAGGACGAAGAGCGTGCCTACGCCGTTGCGCGTTCGCACCTCGTAGCGACCCTCGATCCACGACCGGATGCTGGCTCCATAACCCTGACCGAACTGACCGCCTCCATATTCTCCGGTCGCGCGGGAAAGGACGATGATGGCTGCCGGCCTGGCGGCCGTCAGCTCGTTCTGGACGATCGACTCGTTGTCCGCCGACAGGTAGCCGGGGAGATAAAGCTTGTGACGGAGAGGGTTGCGCCAGCCCGTCAGTTGGTTGAAAAGCTCGCCCTCCGGAAAGACGACGAGCCCGCCGTCCGTCTTGCAGAGCCCACGAATTCGGACCGCGAGGTCCTCGATGTCGCGCGCTTGTTCGGGCCGAGCCGACAGCATCCGCCCGGTGCCACCAATCGAGATGCGGTCGTCGCGCGCATAAGCAGCGGCGCGATCGACGAAGGCGAAGGTGATCAGCGCGGCGGCCGCAAGCTGATAGGTCCTCCGAAGACGGCGACGGCCGGCCCGGCCACGTCGGCGAAGCATGCCCTGCCAGGCGAGGCCCGCGGCGCAGGCGAACGTGAAGAGCAGGGGCGGCGCCACGTACGGCCCGTCTCCGATGAAGAAGAAGCGGCGGTGCAGGGCCAGCAGGCCCATCACTCCGAACCCGAGCAGCAAAGCCGCTCGGGGCCCGCGGCCCCGAGTCCAGCCGACGAGCAGGGCGGCGGCACAAACGGCCGGAGCGGCGCTGAAGGCCGAGGGGCCCGACACTCCTCCCCGGAGGGCGGCGACGAGCGCGAGCACGAGAAGGGCCGCAATCGCGAGCAGCTTCGAACGGGCGAGCCGTGAATCGCGCGGCGAGGATAGCACGCCGAGCAGAAGAATGACTGCCGCCCAGACGGAACACGAATAGACGAGGTTCCAGACCTCCCCCGATCCGATCTCGATCGAGGGAACGACATGAGACCGTGTCGCTTCGGGAAGATGGAGAAGGAACACCGGCGATTCGCGTAACAGCACGCCCGGCCCCGCGCTCACGAGGAAGATGGCCCAGCCGGCGCCGGCCGTCAGCAGAAAGGCGACGACGAGCCAGGCCAGGCGGACGGCGCTCCGGGAGCGAGTCGCCCGCAGGACGACGAGAGCCGTGGCGGCCAACGCCATGAGCCCCCACTCGATCCGGCACAGGCCCGCGAGGGCCGCGAGCGCGCCGGAGGCGGCCGCCGTCCTTCGAGGAGAACGGACCGAGGCGCCCGCCCCGAGCGCCACGAGCGCGAAGCCGGCCGCGTGCCACATCCGAAATCCCATTCCGAGAATCGCGCCTCCCGCGCCCGGCATGAACACCAGCAGAGGGATCGCGAGAGCCGTGGCCAAAAAACTCTCCGTCGGGCCGGCCACACGACGGACGGCATACGCGAAGGCAACCAGCACCGCCAGGGCGCCGACCGCGCCGGCGAACACCAGCGAGCCGAAGCCCGATCCGAAGAGTTTGAAGACCGCCGCGTGCGCATACGGCGTCCACGGACCGAACCAGTAGACGACGTCCCGATAGAGCAACTCGCCGCGGGCCAGGGCGTCCGGCACGATCCATTCACGGCCCGAGTCGATCAGGGCGTCGGACCACTTCCCGCGGGAGACGACGAAGAGCGCCAGCGTCCCGGCCGCCACCGAAGCCGCCGCGGCCGCCGCCACGAGGCCGCGGGCGCTCGGCCATCTCACGTGACGATCTGCTCTCGGCGAGGTCACGGGCGCCGCTCCCTGGCCGGGCCGACGCGCTCGCCCGCCTTCCAGACGCCCTCGAGCGCTCTCAGGTTGCGCGCATCCGCGAGGGGATCGCGCCGGAGGACCAGCAGGTCCGCCCGCTTGCCGGGCTCGAGCGTGCCCCGATCCTCGCGGCCGATCGACCGTGCCGCCGTCTGCGTCGCCGCGCGGAGCGCCTCGGCGGGCGCGAGCCCGGCCTTCACGAACAGGTCCATCTCGACCGACACGCCGAGTCCGGGAAACGCCCACATGTCGGTTCCGAGGGCGATCGGGACGCCGGCGGCGCGCAGCTTTCGAAGGTTCTCGCGCAGCACCGGCAGCCGACGGCGCACGTTGTCGAAGTTCGGATACCGCTCGCGGTACTCGCGCGCGTACTCGGGCGCGCGGTACCGGGCGACGACGGCGGCGGGAAGCCCGCCGGATGCCGCCGGATCGGCCAGCACGCTCTCGACGAAGCTCGCGGTGTCGGCCAGGAACTCGAAAACGTCCATCGTCGGGATGTAGAAGACCGGGCGCGACTTCATCGTCGCGAGCGTCGCCTCGTCGATCGAATCGAGAACTCCGTGCGCCAGGGCGGTCGCTCCGGCGGCGATCGCGGCCCTCGCATCGACGAGCTCCGGAGCGTGAACCGTCACGCGCAACCCCTCCTGCCGGCCGCCGGCGATCAGCGCCTCCGCGACGGAAGGCGCCAGCTTGGGGAGCACCGCCTTCGGAGCGCGGCACCAGGCCATGTCGTCGAGCATCACCTTGATCTCATGCGAGCCCTCCGCCCGGGCCCGGCGGACCGCCTCGCGCGCCCCGGCCGCCGTCGCGGGGAACCGATCGAGGTTGGGATCCGCGGGCTGGCCCTGGTCCCACCAGCCGCCCTTCGCGGCGAAGATCGGCGCGGCGGGGAAGACCTCCGGGATGTCCGTGCGGGAGCCCGAGGCCCGCGCGAGCGCCGCCGCCGCCCGGGAGTCCTCCGCCATCAGCCGGACGGACGTCACTCCCCAGGCGAGCATCGTCTTGAGGTCGTCGTCCGACTCGGCGTGCACGTGGGCGTCGACGAGCCCCGGGATGATCCAACGTCCCTCGGCCGGAATGAGCTCCGTCCCCGCGGGCAGCGCCTTGAGAGCCTCCGGGGTCGCCGATTCGACCGAGACGATGCGCCCCCCGGCGACGACGAGGAGCGAGTTCGAACGGGGCGGCGCCCCGGTCCCGTCGATGAGTGTCGCGCCCCGGAAGGCGATCGTCGAGGCGAGCAGAAGCTCTCCGCTCACGTCGTCGGGACCGGGCCTACTTCGCGTCGAGCGCGTTTTCCTTCTCGCGCTCCTCTTCCTCGATCTCGACGGGATAGATGCCCGTGAAGCAGGCCGTGCAGGTCGCCTGCTGCGGGCGTCCGAAGGTCTCGAGCATGCCCTCGACGGAGAGGTAGCCGAGCGAGTCGGCCTCGATGTACTTGCGGATCTCGTCGACGGATTGATTGGCGGCGATGAGCTCGGAGCGCGTCGGCGTGTCGATGCCGTAGTGGCAGCTGTTCATCGTCGGCGGAGACGAGACGCGCACGTGCACTTCCTTCGCCCCGGCTTCCCGCAGCATCCGCACGATCTTGCGGGAGGTCGTCCCGCGGACGATCGAGTCGTCGACGAGGACGACGCGCTTGCCCTGCACGACCTCGCGCACCGGATTGAGCTTGACCTTCACGCCGAAGTGCCGGATCGATTGCTTGGGCTCGATGAAGGTCCGGCCGACGTAGTGATTGCGGACGAGCCCCAGCGCGAAAGGGATCCCCGACTCTTCGGCGTACCCGAGCGCCGGGTACATCCCCGAGTCCGGCACGGCGACGACGACGTCGGCCTGCGCCGGATGCTCCTTCGCGAGACGCCGCCCGAATCCCTGCCGGGTCGCGGCGACGCTCCGGCCGAACACCATCGAGTCCGGGCGCGCGAAGTAGACGTGCTCGAAGACACAGGGCGTCGACACGGGGAACGCGAAGCGGTGCGAGGAGAAGCCTTCGCGCGAGAGGCGGACGATCTCCCCCGGCTCGACGTCGCGCTCGTACTTCGCCCCGATGAGGTCGAAGGCGCAAGTCTCGGACGCGACGACGGGCGAACCCTCGCGAATGCCGAGGGAGAGCGGCCGAATGCCGTGCGGATCGCGCACGGCGAAGATGCCCTCGCGGGACAGGATGACGAGCGAGTAGGCGCCGCGGACCTCCGTGAGCGCGTCCGCGATCGCCCCCGTCAGCGTGGGCGACTTGGATCGGGCGACCAGGTGCAGGAAAACCTCGGAGTCGGAGGTCGTCGTGAAGAGGGCCCCCTGGGCCTCCAGCGACGCGCGGATCTCCCGCGCGTTCACGAGGTTACCGTTGTGTCCCAGGGCGAGCGGGCCGCGGCCCGTGGCGAAGACGAGCGGCTGCGCGTTGGCGAGCAACGAGGCTCCCGCCGTCGAATACCGGACGTGCCCGATGGCCGTCCGGCCGGGCAGCCGGGAGAGGCGCGCCTCCCCGAAGACGTCGGCGACGTAGCCCATCTCCCGCTCGACGTGGATCTTGCCTTCGTCGTCGAGCGAGGCGATTCCGGCCGACTCCTGGCCGCGATGCTGGAGGGCGTAGAGGCCGAGGTACGCGAGGTTGGCCGCGTCGTCGGAGTCGCAGACGCCGAAGACGCCGCATTCGTCCGAGAACCCGCCCCGGTACGCCATTGGAAGACGATTCTAACACTCGACTCCCTGCAGAATTCCCTCCGCCGCGGCCGGCATGCCGTACGCCGCAATCGAGAGGGGGTCAGCATGCCCGTCGGTCGATGAGATCGCGTTCGGAGTTTTTGCGGTCAAGCTCGAGGTCCGCGCGAAATTTCCACCGAGAGGATCCAGCTCTGTCCTGAGGCGGCAGGCCCATACGCCGAAGAAGGTTGACGAAGCGGGGGTCCGAGCGAAGGCTATCGAGGTTCGGCTCCCAACCGATGAACGTCATTTCATGGGCATGCATGGAATAGGCCCGCTCGAGGTCGCTGAAGGCGAGGTCCACGTCCCCGAGAGCCGTGTGGATCATCGCAAGGCAGTAGGCGGACACGTACCGCTTCCTGGAGACCTCGACAAGCTCCTCCAGAATGTCCTCCGCCTCGGACCGCCGGCCCGAGCGGGCAAACGCGCATCCCAGCCATGCCTTCGCGAGCGTGCTTCCGCCGGATAGCCGCATCGCCTCCTGGAATTGCGCGATTGCCTCGGCGTACGCGCCTGTCTTCAGCCGGGCATACCCCAGGAAGAGACGCGCCGGGACGAACGTCGCATCCATCTCCAGTGTTTTCTCGAGTTGTGCGATCGCGGCTTCGTACTCCCTTCTCGCGTAGAAGTGATACCCCAGCACCGCGCTCAGCAGGAGTGAGAGCGGGTCGAGCTCCAGCGACCGACGCGCTCTCCGAGATAGCGTCGTCATACCTCCCGACCCAAGCTAGAAACATTCCGTAATACTGGTGAGCGGTGGGATAGCTCGGCGCAAGCTCGATCGCGCGCCGGAACTCTCGTTCGGCCCCCGCCCAATCCCAGTCCCCGTAGAGCAGCGCGTAGCCGAGCGCCGCGTGGCCCGTGGCCAGGCCGGGGTCAATCTCGAGCGCTCGCATCGCCGCCGCCTTCGCTTTCGAAAATGCGTCTTCCGGAGCCAGGGCGCCATAGAACCCGAGATTGTTGTAACAGTCGGCGATGCCGGAATACGCTTCCGCGTACTCCGGGTCCTCCTCGATGGCCTGATTGAAGTACTCGATTCCCTTGCGGAGACTCTCCGGCGATCGCTTGTTCCAGTAGAAGCGTCCCTTGAGGCACAGGCGGTAGGCCTCGGTGTTCTCCGTTTCCCGAACGGCCAGGCGCTGAGTGTCCTCGCCGGCGAGCCTCAGCCGGAGCTTCTCGGAGATCTCCCGGGTGATTTCTTCTTCCAGGGCGAGAATGTCGGAGAGCGTTCGCTTGTAATGTTCGCCCCATAATTGCGACCCGTCGGCCGTGTCCACGAGCTCGGTCTTGACGATGAGGCTCTCACCGTGATGAAGGACCCGGCCAGTCAGAGACCGCTCGCACCTTCAGCCCGCGACCCACCTCCAGCGCGTCGACATCACGTCCCTGGAAGCGAAAAACCGTGCTCCGTGCCATCACGCGAAGGCCGGGAAGGCGGGACAGGTTGTTGATGATTCCCTCGGTGATGCCGTCGCAGAGATACTCCGCCTCCGGGTCCCCGCCGGCGTTGGTCAAAGGGAGAACCGCAATCGATTCGATCGCCGAGGCGTGGCTTCCTGAGGCGGAGGATGACTCCGTCCCAGCCGAGCCGCTCGAGACTTCTTTGAGATGGAATGCCAGGTCACGCGCAGACTGAAACCGCTCATCGCGGTTCTTTTCCAGGCATCGCGTCACGATCCGTTCGAGAGGCGCCGGCACCGTGACTTCGAGGACCGCGAGCTCCGGCGGCTGATCTCGCAGAATTGCGGCCAGAACCGCCCCCGAGGACGCTCCGCGGAAGGTCCGTCGCCCCGCGAGCATGTCGTACAGCACGCAGCCGAACGAAAAGACGTCGCTCCGGGCATCGACCGGTTCCGCGCCGACCTGCTCGGGCGACATGTAGCCGACAGTCCCCAAGACCGCCCCGGCCTCCGTCGCCGCCGCCTCGGTCGGCGTCGAGGACTGATCGCTCGAAGTGCGAGAATCTGATCGCGCCAGCCCGAAGTCCAGAATCTTGACGAGGCCCCCGGTGGTCAGGAAGAGATTCTCGGGCTTCAGGTCGCGGTGCACGATCCCTTTTCCGTGCGCCGCCGCCAGCCCATCGACAATGCAGATCCCGATCTCCACGGACTTGCGCCAGCCCAGACGTTCGCGCGAGAGCCGCTGCCGCAGGGTCTCCCCCTCCAGCAGCTCCGACACGACAAAGCGCACACCGCGATCCTCGCCGACGTCGTGAATCGCCAGTATGTTCGGGTGCGAGAGCGCGGCGACGGCTTTCGCCTCGCGCTCGAACCGCGCGAGGGCTTCGATGGATCCTGCCAGCCGCTCCGGCAGGACCTTGATTGCGACCTCACGCCCCAGTCGTGTGTCCAACGCCCGGTAGACCTCCCCCATCCCGCCCGCGCCGAGAGGGCCCAGCACCTCGTAAGGACCCAGGCGAAATCCGGCCGCCAGCGTCACAGACCAACCTTTCGCAGCAGCTCGGCGAACCTCGGATCCGCTCGCAACGGGTCCGCGCGTGGGTCGACCTTGAACAGCGCGAGTCCCCATGCCCGCTCGGCGAGGGCCTTGCCGAGCGAGTCGAACGCCGCGTCCGTCCGGCCCAGACGGATTTCAAGGAAAGCGATCTCGACCGAGGAGGCATATCGATGCCGCGACAGGTCCGCAAGCTCCGCGAGGATCGATTCCGCTTCGGACTTTCGCCCGGCGGCGGCCAGGCTGATCCCGAGCGCCGAAAGGCGGAATGGGTCTCGGCCTGCCAGCTCCATGGCGCGCGTCGCGAACTCGATCGCCTGACTCCACTTCCGCTGCTCGAGGAAGGCAAGGCTCGAGACATGGAACGCGACCGCGAAGCTCGCGTCCATCTCGATCGCCTTCCCGAGTTCTGCGACGCTTTCGTCGTAACGGCGTTCCAGACAAAGGCAGAGACCCAGGCTGGCCCGGGCGGGCAGGGAGAGTGGATCCAACTCCACCGCCCGTCGCAGTTCCACCCGAGATTCCTCGAATCTCGCCATGGCCGTCAGGAAGATGCCGTAGAAGTGGTGCACGTGAACGAAGTCCGGGCTGGAGGCGATCGCGTGCCGGAACTCTTCCTCGGCGCCCGACCAGTCCCAGTCGTACCAAAAGCGAACGACCGCGAGAACGGCCCGCGCCTCCCCGAGCTCCGGCTCGAGCTCCAGGGCGCGGGTCGCCGCCGCCCTGGCCCGCGGGAATGCGTCCTGCGGCGGAAGGTGCTGGTAGAAACCCAGCTGATTGTAGGAGTGCGCGACCCCGGCGTATGCGAGCGCGTACTCGGGGTCGAGCTCGATCGCCTGCTGGAAGAGCTCGATTCCCTTGCGCAGCCCGTCGGCGGTCCGCTTGTTCCAGTAGAAGAGTCCCTTGAGATAGAGCCGGTACGCTTCCGGGCTCTCCGTCGCGCGGCGCGTCAGGCGTTCCGCCTCCTCGCCCGTGACCTTCAACCGCAGCTTGCCCGAGATTTCCCGCGAGATCTCCTCCTCGAGGGCCAGGATGTCGGTGAACTTCCGGTTGTAGTTCTCGCCCCAGATCTGGGAGCCGTCGCCCACATCCACGAGCTCGGTCTTGACGACGAGGCTGTCCCCGCGGTGGAAGACCCTTCCCGTCAGAACCGCCCGGACCTTCAGCTCCGCGCCCATGGCCTGCGGCTCGATCTCGCGCCCCTTGTAACGGGACAGCGTGCTGCGGGCCAGGACCCGGAGATTGGGAAGTCTCGAAAGACTGTGGATGATGCTTTCGGCGATGCCGTCGGAGAGATACTCGGCGTCGGGATCCCCGCTCACGTTGGCGAAGGGAAGCACCGCGATCGACTCGAGGGGTCTCCGGTGCGAGCCGGAGGACACCGGACGGCCGGACGGCGCATCCGAGCCCCGAAGGACCTCCTTCAGCGCGAAGGCGAGGTCGCGCGCCGACTGGAAGCGGCTCTCGGGGTTCTTCTCGAGGCACCGCGACGTGATCGCGGCGAGGCTCGCCGGGACGCTCGCCGCCGATTCCGGGGCCTCGGCGGGCTCGGAGTGCAGGATCGCCGCCATCGTGTCCGCGGCCGTCCGGCGCTGAAAGGCGCGCCGTCCCGTCAGCATCTCGTGCAGGACGCAACCGAAGGAGAAGATGTCGGTGCGCGCGTCCATCGAATCGCCTCGGACCTGCTCGGGCGACATGTAGCCGATGGTGCCCATGACGGTTCCGGGCTGGGTGACGGTCTCAGTCGGCGCGGAGGTCAGCGGACCGTCGGATGCCCCCCGATCGAGCCGGGCCAGCCCGAAGTCGAGGATCTTGGCGCGGTCGTCCGTCGTCACGAAGACATTGTCCGGTTTGAGATCCCGATGGATGATCCCCCTGGCGTGGGCGGCCGAGAGTCCCTCGGCCACCTCGATTCCGATTTCGCTGGCGCGGCGCCACGGCACGGGGCCGCTCGCGAGCCGCGTCCTCAGGCTCGCTCCCTCGAGCAGCTCCATGACCGCATAAGAAACACCGCTCTCGCTCCCGAAGTCGTGAATCGCGAGGATGCCGGGGTGGGACAGCGCGGCGACCGCTCTCGCCTCGCGCTGGAACCGCGAAAGCGACTCCGGGTCACCGGCCAGCCGATCCGAGAGAACCTTGATCGCGACGTCCCGTTCGAGCCGCGTGTCGCGGGCGCGGTAGACCTCTCCCATCCCTCCGGCGCCGAGCGGGGCGAGGATCTCGTACGGACCCAGACGGATGCCCGGGGCAATCGTCATGTTCGAGCCGGCGCGATTGTAGTCCCAGACGGAGAGAGCTTCGTCCCTAGGACGGCAGATCGATCAGAACGACGTCGGAGTTCTCGCGGTAACGGTCGAAGAGGATTTCCTTCCCGTCGGGAGATACGTCGAAGCTCCTGACGTCGTATCCCGGACGCAGATTCGTCAGCTGCCGCATGCGGCCCGTCGCGACATCCACGAGCCAGAAGTTCTCCTCCCTCCTTCCGCCCTGAGAGACAACGACCGCCCTCCCACCCGGCAGAAAGCGATACCGATTACCCCCGCGTCGGACCGTGATCGCGGTCAACCGAAACGGCTGCCCATCCGGCGTCACGGCCTTGAGGGTCCGACTGGGACCACCCGTGCTCTCGGAATACAGGATGAACTTCCCGTCAGGGGACCAGACCGGGTTGTAATTGACTCCGCCGACCAAACGAACCGGAGCGCCCCCAGCGACCGGGACCTGGAAGAGCGGCTGCTCCTTCCCGTCCGAGGCGACGGTCGCAATGGACCTTCCGTCGGGAGACCAGGAGGGTGCGTCTCGAACATCCAACGATTCTGCGATCGGATGCGGGGCCGCACCGTCCGAGCGCACGGCGTAAAGCGTAGTTTTCTTCCCTCCCCGGACCGGAAAACAAAGCTGCGAACCGTCCGGGGAAATGGCCGGGGCCGACTCGACCGAACCCTCGCTCCCCCTCCACAGCTCGGTTTGGACTCCGTCTTTGAACTTCCAGACACCGTAAGCGCCTCCCTTGGAGGAGAGAAAGACGAAGTAGCCGGGCCCCCACCGAGGAGAGGACGCGCGTACGGCAGGCAACGTGACGCGCCGGACCCCGGCCTCGTCCACGACGCGGTCCGAAACCGGGACGGTCCAGAGGTGAGAGGTCGGATTCGCAACGGTCGTGACGAGGTGCCGTCCGTCGGAGCTGGCGGAGATCGAGGTGTAGGTCTCCAGGCCGACGCTCACCTCGTGAGGGATTCGACGTTCGACGTCGAGGGCGTACAGCCCCGATCCCGACCCGTCCGGCCGTGGCGCGGTATAGATCAGCGTCCGTGAGTCCAGAAACGCCAGATACCCGACCCTGGAATGGTGAGTCGTCAGCCGCTCGGCCTCGCCGCCGTTCGACGGCATCCTCCAGATATCCATGTCGAACGGATCCGGCATTCCGCGCACGAAGTAGACGAATCGCCCGTCGGGGGACCATGTTGGAAAGTGATCGTGGGTTCCGGGAGTATCGATGCGGATTCGGCGTCCTCCAGCGCCGTTGCTATCAGCCACGAAAAACGGATCACCCGGGTCCGCCGTGTGGTACAGCGTCTTCGATCGGTCGGGAGACCATTCGATCGTGATGGCTCCCTGGAGAAAAGGCCGGGGGTTGCCGCCCATCGTCGGTACGAGCCAGCCGTCGCTCGAGAGCCCCTCTCCCGGTTTGATGATCTTTCGGATCCATACGTGTGCATCGTCGCCCGCAAAACCGACGTTGCGAATCTCGCTGAAATACAGCTCGGGAAACATGCCTTTGGAAAGATTGAGAAACTCGTCGCTCCCCACCTGCGTGACCCAGGCATCGAAGTGCCCCTCTCGATCCGACAGGAACACGACGAACTTTCCATCGCTCGAAATGACGGCGTCGAGCTCGGAGCCCTCCCAATCCGTCAGCGGCGTGAACCGCGCTCCGGCGAGAGGATTCTTCCAGAAGTAGTCGATCTTTCTGAGGTGCCAGGTCGCTGCGACGCCTGCGAGAAGAATCGCGAGAGCGATAGCCGCCGGTATCCACCGACGCCGGCGCGGGCGAGGGGTCCCGGGAGTGAAGGAGACGACGCTCGAAGCTTCCGAAAGATGATCGCGCACCGACGCGAGTTCTCGCGCGAGGTCCTCGGTCGAGGCGTATCGATTCCTGGCCTCCTTCACCAGGCATCGCTCCACGACCCACCGCACGGGCGCCGGGACCCTGGGATTGATCGCGGCGATCGGCTCCGGCTCGTCCTGGATGATGGCCGCCAGCGTTTGCGGCGCCGACGCCCGCTGGAACGCCCGCCTCCCCGTCGCCATCTCGTACAAGATCGAGCCGAACGAGAACTGGTCCGACCGGAAGTCGACCGACGCGCCCGTCGCCTGCTCCGGCGACATGTAGCCAACCGTGCCCAGGATGACGCCTTCCTCAGTCGCTCCCGAGACCGTTGGCGCCTGCGTCCGGCCGCTGCCGCTCGAATCCGGCTGCGTCAGCTTGGCCAGGCCGAAGTCCAGGATCTTGACGAGGCCGTCCTCCGTCACCATGATGTTCTCGGGCTTCAAATCCCGGTGAACGATCCCGGCAGCGTGGGCCTCCGAGAGCCCCTCGGCCACCTGCGCACCGAGCTGCAGCAGCTGGCGGACCGGCAGCGCTTGCGACAACAGCACCGAGCGCAGCGGCCGGCCGTTCACGAGCTCCATCGCAATGTAGGAGATCGAATCTGAAGTCCCGATGTCGTAGATCGTGACGATGTTCGGGTGATTGAGGGAGGAGGCCGACCGCGCTTCCCGCTCGAAGCGCTTCAGGCGCTCCGGATCCGAGGCCAGCGCGGCGGGTAGCACCTTGATCGCCACCTCGCGGCCCAGCCGCGTGTCCCGCGCCCGATAGACCTCCCCCATACCGCCCGCGCCGAGCGGCGCGAGCACTTCGTAGGGGCCGAGGCGCGAGCCGGTTTGAATCGTCATGACTCAGCGCGGCGGCAGATCGATGAGGACGACATCGGAGTTCTCACGAACGCGATCGAAAACAATCTGCCTGCCGTCCGGGGACACGTCGAAGCTGTTCATGCCGAATTCCGGCTTCATGTCGGTGAGCTGCCGAAGGCGACCGGTGGTGAGGTCGAACATCCAGAAGTTCCGTCTCGAGAACGCGCCCTGGAGCACGACCATGGTCTTGCCGTCCGGCATGAATCGGTACCGATCACCCGAGTACCACAGCCAGAGCTCCGGCACGGCAACAGGCTGCTTGTCCGGAGTCACGCCTCGCAGCTGGTGTGACGCTGAACCCTTTCCTTCGGAATACACGATGAACTTTCCATCGGGCGACCAGACCGGGTTGGATATGACGGCGCCGACACCGTCGACCAGCCGCACCGGCGCTCCACCCTCGACCGGCACCTTGAACAGCGGTTTCGCCTTCGCCTCGTCGGCGCAGATGGCGATCCATTTCCCGTCCGGGGACCAGGACGCAGCTTCCCGGACATCCAGCGCCTCCGCGATGGGCCGCGCGTTCGTGCCGTCGGATGCCATCAAGTACAGGCGCCCTCGCCCCTCGCGGCGAACGACGAAACAGATCTGGGCGCCATCGCGGGAAACCGCAGGCGCAGCGACCACGGCCCCGTCACTGCCTCTCCAAAGCTCTGTTTCCGAGTCGTTCTGGAACTTCCAAAGTCCGTCCGCTCCGCCCTTGGACGAGCGGTAAGCGATGTAATCCGGCCCAAAGCGGGGAGCGGAGGCGCGAACCGCAGGCAACTTCAAACGTGCGGCGGCGGAGTCGTCCTGAACGCGATCCGATATCGGCACGGTCCAGAGGCCCCGGACGGGATTGGACACGGTCGCGACGAGACGCCTGCCGTCCGCGCTCGCCGCGACGGACAGGTACTCCTCGAGGCCCGAGGTCACCGCATGAGCAATACGCCGCCTGACATCCATGGCCCAGAGGCCGGAGCCCGAGCCATCATCCCGTGTGGCCGAGTAGACCAGGGTGGCGTCGTCCAGCGGTGTGGGATAGGCCACCCGCGAATTGTGATGGGTGAGTCGCTCGGCCGTCCCGCCCGCCGAGGGGATCCGCCAGATATCCCCGAAATCGTTTGGCAGCAGTCCCCGCACAAAGTAGATGAAGCGCCCGTCCGGAGACCATGTGACGTAGTGATTGTGGATGCCCGGTTGATCCTTGAAGATCTGCCTCGGATTGCCGCCGTTGCGACCAGCGACGAAGATCGGGTCCCCGGGGCTGATGTCGAAGTAGACGATCTGTTTCCGGTCCGGAGACCAGGCGACGTCATTGGCGTTTGGGAGAAACGGGCGCAGCGCTCCACCAATCGTAGGAACCAGCCACACACTGGTTGGACCTGCGAGCTTGCTCACGTTCGCCCCGAGGCTCTTGCTCACCCGAAACCACACGTGAGCCCCATCATCAGAAAATCCGAGGTTGCGGACGGGACCACCGCGCAGCTCCGGCAACTGACCCTTCGTAAGATTCAGGAACTCGCCCCCGCCGACCTGACCAACCCATGCGTCGTACGGGCCGGCACGGTCCGAAAGGAAGGCCACGAACTTACCGTCCGCTGAGATGGCAGCATCCATCTCCGTGCCTTCCCAGTCCGTGAATCGGGTGTAGCGGGCTCCGGCGAGAGGGTTCGTCCAGAGATCGTCGATATGGCGGTATCGCCAGACGGCAACACCGAGCAGGGCAACCAGCAGTCCCGCGGCGAAGGCCGCGGAGAACCACCAGCGTCGGCGCCCCGCTTGCACGGGCGCCACCGGAGGGACTGCGATCGCGCTCCCGGCCTCGGAGAGGTTGTCGCGAATCGTGCCAAGATCGCGTGCCAGATCCTCGGTCGAGGCGTAGCGATTTCTTGACTCCTTCGCCAGACATCGCTGCACCGTCCAGCGCAACGGCGCCGGGATTCTAGGATTGACGCCCGCGATCGGCTCCGGCTCATCCTGAATGATGGCCGACAGCGTCTGCGGCGCGGAGGCCCGCTGAAAAGCTCGCCGCCCCGTCGCCATCTCGTACAGAATCGAGCCGAACGAGAACTGGTCCGAGCGAAAGTCGATCGAGCCGCCCGTCGCCTGCTCGGGAGACATGTAGCCGACCGTCCCGAGGATGATTCCTTCTTCCGTCGCTCCCGAGACCGTCGGCGCGATCGTCGCGCTTCCTCCGCTCGAGTCCGGCTGAGTCAACTTCGCCAGGCCGAAGTCCAGAATCTTGACGAGACCGTCGTCAGTGACCATGACGTTCTCGGGCTTCAAATCTCGATGCACGATACCGGCCGCGTGGGCCTTCGAGAGCCCCTCGGCCACCTGCGCACCGAGCTGCAGCAGCTGTCGCGCAGGCAGCGCTTGCGACAACAGCACCGAGCGCAGAGGCCTCCCGGTCACCAGCTCCATCGCGATGTAGGAGATCGAATCTGAAGTCCCGATGTCGTAGATCGTGACGATGTTCGGGTGATTGAGGGAGGAGGCCGACCGCGCTTCACGCTCGAACCGCTTCAGCCGCTCCGGGTCCGAAGCCAGCGCGGCCGGCAGCACCTTGATCGCCACCTCGCGTCCCAGCCGAATATCCCGTGCGCGGTACACCTCCCCCATCCCGCCTGCGCCGAGGGGCGACAGGATCTCGTATGGCCCGAGGCGGGCACCTGCTTGTAAGGGCATGAAACCGCAGCTGATCCTACAGCCGCTTGTGGGGCCTTCGCGGGCCCGGCGCTAGAACCGACGGCCGAAGCTCGCCAGAAAGAGGTAGGACGCGAACGACGCGCCGATATGCCGGTCCAGCGAGACATCGAGCGGGCTGTCCAGTTTCTTCGCGTACGCCCTGAGCGGAACGCTCACGGAGGCCGTACTCCGGCCGAGGGTCCATGTCAGCCCCGGCTCGACGTAAATCGCGTAGCCGGGCCTGCGCCAGTAAAGGTCACCTCCGCCGACCAGGTCTTTGACGGTCACGCCGTTGATCCGGCCGCCCAGACTGACGACGAGATTCTGGAGGAACGGAAGGAGGTAGGCGGCGCCGAGACGCCCCGAGTATGTGTCGGGGTCACCGCGAAGCGCCCCGGCGTTCGTCACGTCAGTATGCTCGGTGAGGCTCATGCCGTAGTAGCCGGAGGCGTACCCGAACAGGGGACCCTTGATGGTCGCCGTCCCCTGCGCACGCAGTAGAAGCTGCCAGCCTCCGGTGCCCAATTGATAAGCCTCGTCGATCGGCGCCCGGACGTCTCCCGTTGCCGTGCCCACGGTCCCCTCGACGTGGTCGGATCCGGTCGGCGCCTTGATGCCCAGGCCCACGGATCCACTGACGCGCGAAGGGATCGCGGGGTCCGAGAGCCAGTACTCGGCCTGGAGCGACATGTCGCCGAGACCCGACGCCTCGAACTGGTGGAGGGTGCGCGAGGTTGCCGGACCCTGCATGACCTCACCCGAGCCGATCCCGAACGGGACCGTCAGGTCCATGCTCAGGCGGTTGCTCAACCCATAGATGAGGTCGAGGTTGATCAGGTTCACCGTGCGGACAGGGGGAACACCACTCGGTGCGGCCGCATCGTTGCGTTGGTCTCCCAGGTAGAAGTCGTTGGCGTCGGCGTATTGATACGAAACTTGAGCCTGCCATTGATTGGCCGGGAGGAAGGGCTCGTTCTGGACACCCAAACTGGGTGCCGTGAATCGAACGGGCTGTCAGCCCTGCCCGGATGCCGGTCGCGCTCCGAGCAGAACGCCCGTCAGACACAAGAAGCCGACGAGCCACCGCGGTGCACCGTAGCGGGAACGCGCCATGACGCCCTCCTCGCCTGGCATTGAAGGCGGCAGGTCGGGCGTACCGGGTCGGGCGAGCCGTGTCCTTTGCGAAGCGTTACCTCGATCATCCGCTTGTGCGCGAGTAGGTGTCAAGCACCGGAGCGTTCTGACGGAAAGCGCCTTTGCCTCGCCGAAACCTGGACTCGCGCTCATAGACGGCCCTCCCGCCAACGGAAGCTTCGTGCAGATTCCGGAGTCGTGTCTTCAGGTTGGGACCAGGTTTGCGCAGGATTTCGATCAGGGCTACCGCAGGCCGTCGACCAGGAACAGCTCGTCGAGCAGCCGCACGTAGGAGTAGACGTAGGACCCGCCGTCGGCCGAGAGCAAGACGCGCGGAACGCCGTAGACGCCGACCGGGATCCGGCGGCGCGAGCTCCTTCCAGAGTCGTCTGTCGCCGGTCGCGAGCTCGATGCGGTGGATCTCGGCACGCGGGCCGTCGCCGCGGGTCAACACGTAGAGCGCCCGGCCGTCGGGCGTGAAGCGCACGGGAACATCTCCGTCCTCGGTTCCGAGGACGGGGGTCGGTTCGCCGCCGTCGATCGAGTACATGACGAGGCGGCGTGCGGGATCGAGCGCGGCGAGGTGCGCGCCGTCCGGCGAAGCGGTCCACGCGGCGCCGGCGCCCTCGGGCGTGATCGGCCGGACGTCGCCGCCGTCCGCCGACTGGACGTACAGCCGCGGGGCGTGGCCGGGCTCGTTGGCGCCGACGACGAGGCGCTCGCCTCCAGTGACCCAGGCCGCGCGCAGGATGTTCTCGAAGTTCCCGGTGCGCAGACGCTGCGGTTGGCCGGCGCCCGTCGGCAGGAGGATGAGCTCCGCGGGGGTCGTGTGAGGCGTCGAGAGGGCCCACTTGCCATCGGGCGACAGCGCGAGCGCGTGGCCGTCGCCCAGGCGCACCGCCTCGGAACCATCGGTGCCGCGGAGGTAGACCGCGTAGCCGGAGCCTCCCCCCTCGCCGGTCTCGTCGAAGAGCATCTGCGTGCCGTCCGCCGTCAGATCGACCGGGCGCGACCAGTCGTGCCACGAGAGCTCGCGCTCGCGGTCCGCCCCCGGCGGCAGGCCCAGGATTCCCTCGCGCGCGCCTTCGCGGGCGAGGAGGACCCGCCCTTCGCGCGAGATGTCGTGGAGCGTGAGGGCGCCGGGGCTCCGGAGGACGAGCCGCCGCCGGCCCGAGAGCGTGACGGCGTGGAGCGAACGGGTGGCCCCGCTGGACGCGGCGGTGAACCAGACTTCGCCGCCGTCGGGCGACCAGGCGAGGCCGCGCGCGCTGATCCAGCCCGGCGCGAGCACGCGCTTGCGGCCCTCGCGGTCGACGAGGCAGATCGCACCGCCGTCGTCGCCCCGCATCGGATGCTCGACGAACGCGACGAGATCGCCGCGCGGCGAGACGCGCGGGTGGCTCAGGTAACCGGACGGAACGTCCACGAGCGTCCTACCGATCGGAAATTCCAATCGGCTTCGCCCGTCGACGAACCGCACGACGGCGAGGCTCGCGCCGTCCGCCGCCCAGTCGGCGGCCTGCACAGCTTCGAGCACCTCGCGCGGGCCGCCACCGGCGAGCGTCGAGCGCGCAAGCGTGCCGACCGTCACGAACGGCCCGATCGGCCGGGCGCCGAGCGAGACGGCCATCTCGCCGGCCGGGGAGATCGCGAGGACGTTGGCCGGGGGAAGCGGCAGGGGCACGGATTCGGGGATCTCGGGGCGGGTCGAATAGAGGCGGATCGGGCCCGCCCCCCAGGCCGCCCCGTAGACGATCGTCTGCCCGTCGGGCGCCACGCGCGCCGTCCAGACCGTTCCGTCGCGGTACGTCAGGCGTCGGAATGACGGCTGGTCGCGTTCGCGGGACGCGCCTCCGAAGACCCAGGCCGACGCGACGAGGGCCGCAACCGCGAGCGCGACGCCGGCCGGCAGCCAACCCCGAGCGCGCCGCCGCGCCAGGGGCGTCAGCGGCGAGGGGTCTCCCTCGATTTGCGAGAAGTGCTCCCGCACGCTCTGCAGGTCGCGTGCGAGGTCGCGCGTCGACGCATAACGCTCCTCGGGGAGCTTGGCGAGGCAGCGCTCGACGATCCAGCGCAGGGGCGGGGGCACGCGGGGCGCGATCGTCCCGATCGGCTCGGCCTCGTCGCGGATGATCGCCGCCAGCGTCTCGGCCCGCGAGGGGGCGTGGAACGCCCGTTTGCCGGTCAGCAGCTCGTAGAGCACCGTCCCGAACGCGAACTGGTCGGAGCGGAAGTCGACCGGCTGGCCGCTCGCCTGCTCCGGCGACATGTAACCCGAGGTCCCGACGACGGCGCCCTCGCGCGTTTCCTCGGTGACGGTCAGGTCGCGCCGGTCCGCGCCGCTTTCCCCGTCGCGGCTCTCGATCTTCGCCAGTCCGAAATCCAGGATCTTGAGAAGCCCGTCCCGGGTGACCATCACGTTCTCGGGCTTCAGGTCCCGGTGAACGATCCCGGCTTCGTGGGCGCGGGCCAGGGCGTCGGCGAGCTGGGCGGCCAAAGCGACCGTCCGCCGGAGCGGCAGGGCCCCAGCGTACAGGAGCTCGCGGAGGGTCTTCCCGTCGACGAGCTCCATCACGATGAACGGCGTCCCGTCGTCCTGGCCGATCTCGTGGATCGTCACGATGCTCGGGTGGTTGAGGGCCGAGGCCGAGCGAGCCTCGGCCTCGAACCGGGAGAGCCGGACGGGATCGAGGGAAAGCTCCCCCGAGAGTGCCTTGAGGGCGACGTCCCGCCCGAGGCGCGTGTCCCGCGCGCGGTAGACCTCCCCCATCCCGCCCGCGCCCAGGCGATCCACGATCTCGTATTGTCCGAGCCGTGTACCCGACGAGATGTTCATTCGGCTCCAGTGGCGAGAGCCAACACCAAGACTACGTTCGTCCTCCGGCAAGGTTCTTTTCAGGATGACGAGCGGGTCCCGGACGCTGCCGGAGCGGCGTTTTCGCGGGACGGACGGCCGGCCGGCCTAAGAACGGTGGGTTTCGGTCGGCCGCTCCGCGGCAAAGCAGCGGAACGTCATGGGCACGGAGCCGATGCGAATCTGGTCTCCGTCCGCGAGGGCTTCCGCCGCGGCGATGCGGGCGCCCCGGAGCCAGGTGCCGTTCTTGCTCCCGAGGTCCTCGATGACGGCCCGGCCCCGGTCGATCAGGATGCGGGCGTGGTGCCGCGACACGGTGGCATCGTCGATCGAAACGGCGGCGCCGGGCTCGCGGCCGAGCACGTTCTCTCCGCCCGAAAGCGGGACCTCGCGCACGCCCCAGATCAGCCGGTAGGCACCCTCGTCGTCCGCCGCGCGCGTTCCGTCCGCGGAAAAGGCGTACCCGTAACCATGCACGGTGCGGAGGTACCGCGGGTCGCGCGCGTCGTCGCCGATCTCGCGCCGGATTTCCGCGACGAGCCCGGCGAGACTCGCCTCCGTGACGAAGGCGTTCGGCCAGAGCCGCTGGAAGAGCTCGTCCTTCGACAACGCGCGCGGCCGGCGCTCGAGCAGCACGCCGAGGAGCTCGAAGGCTTTCGGCGAGAGGTGGACGGGCTCGCCGCCGCGGCGGACCTCGCGGCGAAGCGAGTCAAAAGTGCATTCTCCGATTTGGATGCGCATGTTTGGCACTCACAAAAAAGTCAGCACATTCGAATGACGCTCTCAAGACCTCGGAGGTTCCGCTGCGCGACCGTCTCCCATAGCGGAGGGGGCGCGCCGGGAATTCCCGGGGCCGCGTTCTTCCCCGCGGGAGAGGCTCGATGGAGAGGCCGCCCCGGAGACGAATCGCCGCGTTGCGGTGGGCGGTCGTCGCCGCGGCCGTCCTCGCGAGCGCGCCCGCGTCGGCCTTCGAGAACGAGGCGGGGCCGCTCTCCATCCACCCCGCGGCGTTCCCGGCGGCCCTGACGTTCTTCATCGACCGCCGCCTTCCCGAAGATTTCCGGCCGTCGCTCGAGGAGGCGCGCCGCCGCCTGTCGGACAGCCGCTGCGCCGACGTGCTCACGGACTTCGAGGACCTGAAGGGGCGCCGCCTCGATCGAAACGTCGAGGCGCTCGGCCACACCGCCGCCTCGTATCTGTCGCTCGTCCTCTTCTACGACGGCCGGCCGACGGCGGCCTGCGGGAGCCGGTCGACGCTCGCCTGGACCACGCCGGGCAGCCGCGCCGTCCACGTCTGCTGGGACCAGTTCCTCACGCAAGAGCGGCACAACGCCGGCCTGACCGCCAACACACTCATCCACGAGGCCCTCCACACCCTCGGCCTCGGCGAAACGCCCCCCGACCCCCGTGTGATCACGGCGCGGGTCGCCGCGCGCTGCGGGAACTGACCGGGCCTCCGCTCAGTCGGCCGTCGGCCCCTTCCTCGTGCCCGTGCGGGTCGTCGCCGCGCTGCCCAGCGTGTGGAATCGGAGCGGAGCCACGACCTCGCCAAGCGTGAACTCGTCGCCGTCCTCGAGCAGAACCGGCCGGGAGAGAGCCCGACCTCGCAGGAAGGTGCCGTTCTTGCTGCCGAGATCCTCCAGGCGCGCTCCGTCCTGGTCGACGAGGACGCGCGCATGGCGGCGAGAAACGGATTCGTCGTTGATCCGGACCGCGGCGGACGGGTCCCGACCGATGAGATTCTCCCCCGGCACGAGGGCGATCTGCCGGTGGCCCCAGATCAGCCGGAACTCCGTGGCTGCCGCGAGACCGGCGTCGGACGACTCGCGGTTTTCGTCGCGGGCCGGCGCGCAGAATGCGTATCCGAACCGGGGGACGGTCCGCACCATCCGGGGGGCGTGCGCGTCGTCGCCGAGCGCCGCCCGGAGCTCGACCACGAGGTTGGCGAGGTTCGTCTCGGAGACGAACGTATTCGGCCACAGCGCCTCCTGAAGCTCCGCCTTCGAAAGGGCCTTCGGTCGCTTCGTGACCAGGAGCTCCAGGAGGGCGAAGGCTTTCGGCGATACGGAAACGGCCTGACCATCGCGGAACAGCTCGCGCGTGTCCAGGTCGAGAACGCACGACTCGAAGCCGAGTCTCATCGATTCCCCGGTGGAATCCCCGCCGAAAGCGGATTCAAAGCTGAAGACAACATCTGGGCCGTTGACAGATCTTAAACCAGGCCGCGCCGCAATTCGGCGGCACGTCCGGCGAAAGGAGCCAGTCATGAAAACGCGCTTTGCTGCCCTACTTCTCGTGGGCCTCGTCGTGATCACGCTGGCGAACGGCTGCAACGGGGCCAACGAGGTCACCGGACCGGGCGGCGGCGGTGCAGGCCAGGTCGGCAACGCGTCGCCAACACCCGTCGCGACGCCGCATCCGCGGGCCACGCCGAACCCCTGCCGGCAGAACCCGGCGGATTGCGACTGAGGAATGAGAAGCGAGGCCGGCCGAGGATCCCGGGCCCACCCTTCGAACGGAGGGTCCGGGAACCTCGAGTCGGGCCGAGGACCTTCGGAGGGACGAATGCGAACACACCTCGCGGTACTTGCCCTGCTCATCACCCTCTTCGGCTGCCAGGGGGCCAACGAACTGACGGGCCCGGCTGGGCCCGATGCCGCCAAGCGGCCGGAACGGACCATGGCGGCTCCCGACCCGCGAGTGCATCCCGTCGTCGTTCCGCGCCTTCGTGGCTCAGCTGTGGAGATGACGCGCCCTCAAGTCGTGACACCGAGGCTCTACCCCTGCCTGATCGCCTCGGGAGACGTCGAATGGAAAAACGAGCCCTGTCGGCCCTGTGACGACGTCACGACCGGCTTCGAGCAGAAGAACAAACCCTGCCACGACCCGACGCCTACCCCGCACGTTGGCTATTCAGGAACGCCGCGACCGTCGCAGCGAACGCCGCCGGGCACTCGCGCTGAGGAAGGTGGCCCGCCTCGGGGATGACGGCCAGCCTGGAGCCCGCGATCCGGGAGGCGAGCCGCTCACCCTCGCGGGCCGGGAGGAGCCGGTCCCCGGCGCCCCACACGATGAGGGTCGGCGCGCGGATCCCGGCCTCGATGCCGCGGTAATCCCGAGGGTTCGATCGGATCGCAGCGAGCGCCGCGCGGCGCGTGCCCGGAATGCCGAGCGGCCTCCAGGCGTCGTCGATTACGCTCTCCGTCACGCGGCGGCCGCGGGCGTACAGGCGATGCCGCAGGCCGTAAGCGACGATCGGCCGTGTCGCCAGCGCGAGCGCGGTTTCGCCGAGCATCCGCGTCCGCAACGCCCGGATCGTCCACGGGATCGTCGCGTCCGGGGTCGCGGGATCGACGAGGACGAGCGACGCGACGAGATCGGGCCGCTCGGAGGCGAGAACCATCGCCGCGGCGCCGCCGAGCGAGTTGCCGACGATCGAGGCCCGTGCGATCCCGCGCGCGTCGAGGAACCCGGCGAGGGCCCGGCTCTCGCCGGCGACCGAATAGTCGTAGGGCCAGGGTCGATCCGAGAAGCCGAAACCCGGAAGGTCGACCGCGATGGCGGGCCGTCCGCCGGCGGCCGGTGCGAGCACGTCCTGCCAGGTCGCGGACGACGCGAGCACTCCGTGGACGAAGAGGACCGGATCGCCCCGGCCCCCGATCTCCCGCGACCGCCAGCGCACGCCAGCTGCGACCGTGTCGCGTTCGCCGGGGCCCGGAGGAAGGATGGTTCGGGTGCTTTGCACGCCGGCATTATTCGAGAACCGCGCAAAAAAGGGGGCGGCCGAAGCCGCCCCCGAAGAGGAACCGGGAGGGGAAAGCCTAGAAGGTGACCTTGAGCGCCACGCGGAGAAGCCGCGGGTTGTTGCGCGCGTTGACCTTCAGGTAGTCGATGTTGTCCGGGCAGGGCGCCGTGGCGGCCGCCGGGCAGGTTCCCTCTCCAGGCGCCAGGCCGGCCTGGCCGTAGAAGGGGCTCGTCGGGTCCGTCACGAAGCTGCCGCCGGGGTTGAACGTCGCGTCGTAGCTGGTGGCCGTCTGCCGGTTGATCACGTTGTACAGGTACGCCTGCGGCGTGATCGTCACCGCGCCGACGTTGATGTTGTAGCCGAGCGAGAGGTTCAGGTCGTAGTCCGTCGGGGTCCGGTTGTCGAGGAAGAACGCGCGCGTGTTCGTTCCGCGCGTGTCGAGGTACAGCAGGTCCGGGTAGAAGTTGTTGAAGAACCCGAAGCGCGAGACCGGGAGACCCGAACGCACGTAGAACTGGGCGCCCGCCGAGAGACCGAACGGCGCGTTGTAGACCGTGTCGATGCGGGCCTGGACCGGCCGGTCGAGCTCGAGGTTGCCGTACGAGTTGAACGTGAACTGGTAGTAGTCGTAGTCGGCGTTGATGCCGGGGTCCGTCTGGCCCGAGGCCTCGCGGATGGCGCCGGAGTAGTTGCCCTTCAACGACGAGTACAGGAAGGACATCTGCGCCCAGAACTGGTTGGTGAACTGCTTGCGGGCGACGAGCTCGATGCCGCGGAAGATGCGCTTGGCGTCGCTCGTCGCAAAACCCGTCGTCTTGCACTCGCCCGCCGTCGGGTCCGTCGGGTTCGCCGAGCCATTGCAGGTCGGGAATTCACCCGACGCCGCCTGGCCATCGCTACCGGGATTGAAGAGAGCGCAGGTCGACGGCGCCACGCTGCCGTCGAGGTCGCAGCGATCTTCGACCGTGCGGCCGAGCGTCCGGTAAGTGCCCTTGAGGCCGACCGACAGGGTCGGATCGAGGGCCTTCTCGACGCCGAGGGTCAGCTCGTCCTGGTAGGAGGCCTTGACGCGCGGGGTCCCGTTGAGCTGGCCGTCCGTCCAGCCATCCACCGGCTCGCCGGAGGCGCTGCCGCCCTGGAACAGGAGGTTACGCGGAGCGTTGGAGGCCTGGTCGAACGACGTCGGGCTGTAGTTGTAGGAACTGATCGCGGAGTTGGCCGTGAAGACGCGGACGTTCAGGTCGGTCGGGAGCGAGAAGTAGAAGCGGCCGGCCGAAGCGTACAGCTTCGACGTGCCGTCGCCCACGAAATCCCACACGACGCCGATGCGCGGCGCCCACTCGTTGCTCATCGAGAAGGCCTTGAATTCGCCGACCGCCGGGTCCGGCGAGAAGCCATAGAAGGACTCCGTGTCGTAGCGGACGCCGACGTTGAGGGTCAGGGTCGGGATGATGCGCCACTGGTCCTGGATGAAGCCGCTGTAGCGCTTGGTCGGGGTGTTGAAGAGCGAGGCGTCGATGATGGAGAAGTCGCTGGCGGTTCCGTCGGCCAGGAGGTCGTGCTGGTAGAACACCTGCTGCGTCTGGCCGGCGCTGTTCGTGTAGAACGGCGCCGTCGACAGGTCGCACACGCTCGAGCCCGTCTGCAGGCAGGGCCGGATGCGCAGGCGCTGGCCGCCGGTGAAATACGTCGCCCCCGAGGTCGCATCGTTCTGGTAGTCGCCGCCCAGCTTGATCTCGTGGTTCCCGGCGTACGCCGTGAACGACCCCGAGTAGAGCTGCCGGTTCGACGAGTTGTTCAGCGTCGGCCCGAAGACGTTGCCGAATCCGCCCGTCGTCTGGAACTGCACGCCGTTGGGGTCCAGCGTGTAGTCGCGGATCGACGGAAGATCGAGACCGAACGGTTTGGTCCCAAAGCGGTCGGAGTGCTGCGCGTACTGGAACGTGAAAATGCCGAACGAGCCGAAGAGCTGGTTCAGCCGCGCGCCGTAGTCCGGTCCGCCCGTGTCGCGCCGGCCGTTGTACTGGAACGGCGAGGCGCCCGTCGGGATCGCGATGGCGCCTTGCTGCGTCTGCGCGTCCGAGAAGACGCTGCCGACGATCGAGGTGCCCTGCATGATGTTGAACGTCAGCTTGCCCGAGTACTTGTTCTGGAAGAACGAGATCGGGTAGAGGTTGCCGAACGTGTCCGAGTTGGTCAGGTCGAGCATCTGGAGGTTCTGGTTGACCTGGACGCGGTTGTACGCGCCGAAGAACCAGATCTTGTCCTTGAGGATGAAGCCGCCGAGGTCCGCGCCCCACTCCTGACGCACGTCTTTCTCGAAGATGTTGTTCTGGAACTGCGCGTCGCCCGTCTCCGAGAAGTCCGGCGAGGCGTAGTTGGCGACGTTGCCGTTGTCCTGGTCGGCGCGCATGCCCGTGTCGTTGTAGTAACCGAAGATTCCGCCGTGGAACTCGTTGCCGCCCGACTTCGTGATGACGTTGACGACGCCGCCCGTGTTGCGGCCGTACTCGGCCTGGTAGCCGCCCGTCTTCACCTCGACTTCCTGGATGAACTCGTTGTTGAGGTCCTTGCCCTGCATGCCCTTGATGACGTTGGTCGTGTTGACGCCGTCGATCAGGAACAGGTTCTCCGACGACGTCGACCCGTAGATCGAGATCGCCACGGAGCGGCCCATCGTCTCGCCGAAGTCCGCCTGCACGCCCGGCTGCGTGAACACGATGTCCGCGTAGTTGCGGCCGACCGGCAGCTTGTCGATGACCTTCGCCGAGTAGTTGGAACCCTGAGTCGTCGACGTCGAGTCGACCATCGGCGCCTCACCCGTGACGGTGATCTCGGCCGACGTCGAGAGCGACAGCGACAGGTTCACGGTCGCCGTCGCGTCGAGCGAGACCGTCGCCTTCCGCTGGACCTTGCCGAAGCCCGAGAGCTCCGCGGTGATCGTGTACGCGCCCGGCGGAACCGACGGGAAGCGATAACGACCGTCCGCGGCGGTGACCGCGGTCCGCGCTCCCTGCAGGTTGGGGCTCGTCAACTCGACGGTCACACCCGGCAGGGGTGAATTGCTCTGGTCGGTCACCGCCCCTTCCACCGTTCCGGTCGTCTGGGCTCGCAGCCCGCCCGGCCAGAGAACCATCCCGAGGAGGGCGACCGCGAGGGTCGTTCGCGCCACCCTCCCGAGCCTCACGAAGCGTCTCCATTCCATCGTTTCCTCCTTGGCGCGCCCGACCACCGGGCGTCGCGCCCACGGCTAGGGAGCAATGCGACTGCCACGCGCACGAATCTCCCGAGAATCGAGAGAAGGCCAGCCGCACGAGCCGTTTGTGGAGGCAATGATTTCCATTAACGACGCCAAGAAGTTCAGCATCTCGGAGCGCAATCGGGGAGTCCGGATTTCCGAGACGCAGGGCGTTCGAAGTTTTCGTGCGCTTGGGGGCAAGACCTGGCGGCTCCAGGAGGAGCATCGGATGAAGCGCCGCGGGGCCCCGGCGGCCACCTCACGGAGGCCGGAGGGAACGTGACGGCACCGCGGGCAATCTCTGGCTTCGTCTATGCCTCGGGCCGAACCGGGATCCTGTGCGGCATGCCCACGGGCGGCTTCCGGGAGCCGCCTCGCCGCCGCCCCGTGAGGTGGGGCGAGCGCCGTACGGCCCTGCGCAGCGCGCCGAAGGAGCTGGCCTCCGTCCGCTCTCGCGGGATCAGGAAGCCTTCATCCCGGACCTTGCGCACGGCCGCGTCGAGACGGTGGCCGGGCCTCGGACTCTCCTCGAGACAAACGGCCCAGGCCGCGTCGTCGAAGCCGCAGCGGGCGCTCGCGCACACCTCGGCGATCCGCTCGGCCGTGGCGCCGCGGCTGCGGGCCGCCGCGCGGCAAACGCGGCCGAGCAGAAGCACGCGCTGGTACGCGAACCAGAGGTGCGTGGCGAGGGTGCGCCCTTCGCGCTCGGCCGCACCGATGAGCCGCCGCGAGACGGTCCGCAATTCCCGAATGGCCGCCGGGCTGCAGGCCGAGCGGGCCTCGCACGAGAGGTTGTGAATCCGGTCCCGGACGCGCCAGGATCGGAAAAACGAAAGCGGCAGCGCCGAGGTCGCGGCGCCGAGCGGGAGTTCCACGGACGCATCCGGGGCGACCCGCCGGAGGGACTGCTCCGCCAGAATCTCGTCCGACACGATGCGCTGCCAGGGAATTCCGAGGGCCTCGGCGCGTCGCAGGACGTCCTGACCCGCCGGCTCAGGCTCGGCGCCGGCCGGGGCAAGACGGGTCACGGACGGCGGCGCCGGACCGTCGCCCGTCCGCGGCGCTTCCCTCCGGACGGAGCTCATGCGCCACAGGATCGCGCCAAAAGCGGTTCACGCCAATAACCACTTCAACATCATTCATGATGACCACTTTCAGGCGCGGCCCGGAGCGCGTTCGCGCGCCGGCGCGCTCGCGGCGCGCGCGATGAAGGCGCACGGGAGACCCACGACGAGCGCCTGGCTGACGACGCCATGGAGGAACAGCCACGGGTTGAACGCCCCACGCCGGGGGGCGGCCGAGAGCGGAGTGACGACGTAGGCCATGAAGAGGTGGACTCCGGCGCCGTACAGCAGGCCGCCGACGACCGGGTGGCGGACGAGGACGGGGAAACGGCGGCTCGCCGCGAGATAGACCGCGAAGATCGACGAAGGAGTTGAAGAAGTGGAGGGCGGCGCCGAGAAGCGTCGTCGCGAGGCCTCCCTCGAAGGCGGGCCGCCCGAGCAGGCCGCTCGCGATGTACTGGAGGATCTGGTGCGGCGGGACGCCGCGCACCAGGCCGTAGAAGGTCATCACCTCCGTCGACTCGATGACCGCGACGGCGACCGTGCCGTAGACGAGGGCGCGCGCGGTCGTCACGGCGCCGAAAGAGCGCGGGCGGTCGCGCCGCGGATCTCGAGCGTGCTCGGGTCCTGGAGGAACGCGGCGACGCCGAGGTGCTCGCGGTTCCACCCGTTCTCGACCTTCAGCGATGCTTCCTCCTTCGAGGACTCCTTCACGCGGCCGGCGCGCTGGAGGCTCCGCACGACGTAGTCGTTCTGGAGCGTCCGCCCGCCGTTCTCGCCGCGCCCGACCGCCGTCGAGAGTCCCGTCTCGTAGAGGGCCACCATCAGGTCCCATTTCCGACCGCGGAGAGGCTCGGGAAGATCCACGGAGGCCTCGACGAGGACCTTCGATTCGCGCGGCTCGAGACGGAGAGCGATCGAGGCGGCGGGCTTCGCGGCCGCGGCGGCGATCGCGGCCTGGAGCGCCGCCGCGTCGGATCCGACGAGCTCGGCGCCGCCGTCGACGACGGCCTGCGGCGTGTAGACGTTGCGGAGCCCGAGGCGGCGCGCGTAGGCCTCCTGCCGCTTCGTCCAGTCGGCGCTCGAGAACGGATCGGTCCAGCCGACGTGGTTCCAGAAGTCGACGTGGTACTCGAGCGGCACGAGCTTTCCCGCCCCGCGCTCGCCGAGCTCCCGCAGCAGCCGGTCGGCCGGCGGACAGCTCGAGCAGCCCTGCGACGTGAAGAGCTCGACGACGACGACGCGGTCGGAGGGCGCCGCGGGATCGTTCGCGCGCGCCGAATTCTCGCCGGCCATCGCACAGGATGCCGCGAGAACGAAGACCGCGGCCAGCCACAGATCGCGTGTCATCACCAAACCTCCATCCTCCCGGCCCCTTCCGGCGGCCGGGTCCAGGCCCGCGAGAGTAGTCTCGCCGCGAAAAGCGGTCGGCCGCAATAGCCACTTGCCACCGGATGCATGTGACCACTATCGTGGCTCCATGAAGCGGGCCCCGGCCGTGATCCTTCCGGCGATCGCCGTCGCGCGCGGCTCGGCCCGGCCGCTGCACCGCCAGATCTACGAGGGCTTCCGGGACGCGATCGTCGCCCGCCAGCTCCGGGCGGGCCAGCGTCTGCCGTCGACGCGCATCCTCGCGGCCGAGCTCCAGATTTCGCGCATCCCCGTCCTCAATGCGTTCGAACAGCTCCTGGCGGAGGGTTACTTCGAGAGCCGCGTGGGCTCGGGCACCTTCGTCGCGCGCGCCGTGCCCGACGAGCTCGCGGTCCCCCGCTCGGGAGGCCGGCCGCACCAGCCGCCTGTTCGCTCCGCGCCGCGCCTGGTGGCGCGCCATGCCTCTTCGCTCCGGCCGGAGGTCGAGCCCTGGTTCCAGGGACACGCCGCATTCGGCGTGGGCCAGCCGCCGATCGACGCGTTCCCTCTCGACGTCTGGTCGCGCCTGGTCGCCCGCCACGCGCGCCTCGGCGATCGCATGCTGCTGCGCTACCGGAAGGCCATGGGCTACGAGCCCCTGCGCGAGGCGGTGGCCGAGTACCTGCGGACCGCACGGGGCGTGCGCTGCGAGGCGTCCCAGATCATGATCGTGGGCGGGTCCCAGGCGGGAATCGAGCTGACCGCCCGCGTGCTCCTCGACGCCGGCAGTCCCGTCTGGCTGGAGGATCCCGGCTACTTCGGCATCCAGAACGCGCTGCGCCTGGCGGGGGCCCGGATGGTGCCCGTCCCCGTCGACGAGGAGGGGCTCGTCGTGTCCGCCGGGATCGAGCGCGCTCCGCGGGCCCGCGCGGCCTACGTGACGCCTTCGCACCAGTTCCCGATGGGCGTGACGATGAGCGCTTCGCGCCGTCTGCGACTGCTCGACTGGGCACAGAGCACGGGCGCCTGGATCGTCGAGGACGATTACGACAGCGAGTACCGATTCGGCAGCTCTCCCATCACGTCGCTCCAGGGCCTCGACCGGGATTCCCGCGTCATCTACATCGGGACGTTCACCAAAATCCTCTTCCCGGCCATGCGCATCGCGTACGTCGTCATTCCCCCGGACCTCGTGCCCGCCTTCTCGGCCGTGCGCCGCGTCGTGGACATGTTCTCGCCGCCGTTCTTCCAGGCCGTCCTGACCGACTTCATCCGGGAGGGCCACTTCGCCCGGCACGTCCGGCGCATGCGCCTGCTCTGCGGAGAGCGCCGGCAGACCCTCATCGCCGCCCTCGCGCGCGAGCGCTCGTCTCGTCTTCGCGTCGTCGGCGATGCGGCCGGAATGTTCCTGACGGCGACGCTTCCTTCCGGGACCGCGGACCGGGAGATCGGCCTCGCCGCGGCGCGGGAAGGCATCAAAGTGCTGCCGCTGTCGTCGTGCGCGCTCGAGACGCCGGCCCGGAGGGGCATCGTTCTGGGCTACGGCGGCTCGACGGCCGAGGAGATCGTCGACGGCGCGGCGCGGCTCGGCGGGATCCTTCGCCGGCTGGGCCGTCCGCGGATCCGCCGCCGATCCCGCTCGACGTAGACTGCCGCGCGTGCCGACCTGGAAGATCACCCTCGAGTACGAGGGCACCCGCTACCGCGGCTGGCAGACGCAGAAGAACACGGACAAGACCGTGCAGGCGGCACTGGCGCACGCGGCGCGCGAGCTCTTCGACGAGGACACCGCGCTCGGCGGCGCCGGACGCACCGACGCCGGGCGTCCACGCGCTGGCGCAGGTCGCGCACCTGAAAGCCCGCAAGGACCTCCCGCCGCGGCAGATCCTCGAGGGCCTGAACGACCGGCTCCCCTTCGACGTCAACGTGCTCTCGGTCGACAAGGCGCCGCCGAAGTTCCACGCGCGGCACGACGCCGCTTCCCGGACGTACCTCTACCGGATCTCGCGCCGGCGGACCGCCTTCGACAAGCGCCTGGTGTGGTGGATCAAGGACCGCCTCGACGCCGCGGCGATGCGCCGCGCTGCGAAGCTCTTCGAGGGGCGGCACGACTTCGGGTCGTTCTGCGAGAACCCCGAGGGCCAGGGCTCCACGATCGTCGTCGTCGAGAAGAGCGAGGTCCTCGACGTCGTCGAAGAGCTCCACTTCCGGATCACGGCCTCGCACTTCCTCTGGAAGATGGTGCGGCGGCTCGCCGGAACGCTGGTCGAGGTCGGCCGCGGGAACCTCGATCGCGGCGGGCGTCGAAAAGCTCCTTGCCGAACGCTCTACGGCCCCGGCGAAGTGGACGGCGCCGCCTTCGGGGTTGTTTCTCGAAAGGGTTCGCTACTGAGCGTGGACGGCTGGAACCCGGAGGCCTACGCGCGTTTCGGCAACGAGAGGCGCCGGCCCTTCGAGGACCTTCTCATGCTCGTCGCTCCCATCCCGGGCGGCCGCGCCGTGGATCTGGGCTGCGGATCCGGCGAGCTGACCCGCGTGCTGCACTACCGAATCCAGGCTTCCGAGACGCTGGGGATCGACTCCTCCGACGCGATGCTCGCGAAGGCGGCCCGACAGGCCCGCGACGGCGTGCGGTTCGAGCGCGGCGACATCGAAGCCTTCTCGCCGGCCGGGCCGTACGACCTCGTCTTCTCCAACGCCGCGCTCCACTGGGTCCCGGACCATCCGGCGCTGCTCGTGCGGCTCGCGCGCACCGTCGCGTCCGGGGGCCAGCTCGCCTTCCAGGTCCCGGACAACTTCGACCATCCCTCCCACAAGGCGGCGGAGGAGGCGGCTTCGCGGGAGCCGTTCCTCTCGGCGCTCGGCGGCGCCGCGCATCCCGCGCCACGTCCTCGCGCCGGAAGCTTACGCGGCGATTCTCGACCGACAGGGCTTCGCCGAGCAGACCGTGCGCCTGCAGATCTACGGCCAGCGCCTGGAATCGCGCGAGGGCGTCGTCGCGTGGGTGGAGGGGTCGCTGCTGTCGGAGTACCGGCGAAGGCTTCCGCCGGAGCTCTATCCCCGGTTCGTCGAGGAATACCGGAGCTTCCTCTTCCGGCAGATCCCGGACGAACGGCCTTACTTCTTCACCTATCGGCGAATCCTCGCCCGGGCGCGAAAGTAGCCCTTTCCGCGAGCGCCTCACTCTCTCCCGATCGCGGAGAGACCCGCGTCGACTCGGGCCGCCAAACCCTGACGAAAAGGTGAGGAAACGGCGCGCGAACCTGAAGACGCGGGGACGCCCGCCAGTCGATCGTTGGACGCGTGACCTCCCGGAAAGGTCGACGCTTTGAATCGGCGCGCGGGCCGTCGATATACTCATTGCAGCCGCAGCGAAAGGGGACTCAGTGACCACCCCCGTCCGGCGAAACCCGTCCGAGGCACTCCGGGATCGGCCCGAGACGAGCGCTGCGACCGCTTCCGGGCGACGCATCGGCTCATCCCGAGGAATCTGGCGCGGCCTCTTGATCCGACGACCAACCGAGATAGGGACAGAGTGAAGATCGATGGGCGCTGCTCAATGAAAGGAGAACCCCCATGGCCAAACCCAAGAAGCGAGTCCGCGTCAAAGTCGTCACGGACGGGTTGAGCGCGAAGACGGCGAAGAAAGTGGAAACCTTTCTCACAAATGCTATTGGGGACGACCTCGGCAAGGCCAGCTCCGGCAAGGTCCCCAAGTCGGGCTTTCCGAAGCAGGTCTTTCTGATCGCTTCCGGCTTCGGCAAGCATGTGATCGCGCCGCTGCCCGCGAAGGGAACGGGCAAATAGAAACGTGAAGCGACCGCCGGCGGCAGGGCGTCCGGCCGAGCCATCTCTTCGCGCTGTCGTCTTGAAGGTTGCGTCCCGATGCAACCTCAACTGCTCCTATTGTTACGTCTACAGCAAGGGCGACTCGACCTGGAGTCTGCGGCCGCCGCTCATGGCCGACGACACCTTCGAGACGACGCTGGCTCGGATCCGTCAGGGTTGCCTGGCGTCGGGCCAGCAGTCGATCTCGCTGACGTTTCACGGCGGTGAGCCGTGCCTCGTCGGAGCGAAACGATTCGAACGCTGGTGCCGCATGGCCCGGCGGGAGCTCGAAGGCGTGGCCGCGGTGGAATTCGGCATCCAGACCAACGGAACGCTCGTCGACAGCGCCTGGGCCGAGGTGTTCTCGCGGTACGACGTCAATGTCGGAATCAGCCTGGACGGACCGAAGGAGACCAACGACCTCGCGCGCGTCGACCACGCCGGCCGCGGATCCCACTCTGCGGTCGTGCGGGGAATCGGCGCGCTCCGCGAGGCACACGTTCCGTTCGGCATTCTCTCGGTCATCCCGCTCGGGGCCGACCCGATCGCGACGCACAGGCACTTCCTGACTCTCGGGCCGACCACGATCTCCTACCTTCTACCGGACTTCACGCACGAGACGATCGCCCCGGTCCGCGCCCGCTACGGCCCGACGCCGTGCGCCGACTTCCTGATGCCGATCTTCGACGACTGGTGGTTTCACGGCACGCTCGACGTGCGCATCTCGGACTTCTGGAACATTGGGCGCGTCATCCTGGGCGGAACGAGCGAGATCGACACGATCGGCAACCCCCCGGCGCGCTACGCCTTCGTCGAGGCGGACGGTTCGATCGAGGGGCTCGACGTCCTGCGCGTCTGCGGGGAGGGGATGGCCGGCACCGGATTGAACGTTCGGGACGCGTCGTTCAGCGACCTCGCGCGAGTCAGCCTCCTTCACCGACAGTCCATCTTCGAGGGCATGCCGCTGCCGGAGGGTTGCCGGGCCTGCCCCGAGAGGGACACGTGCGCCGGAGGGTACCTTCCCCATCGCTACTCGCGCGCCCGCGGCTTCGACAACCCGAGCGTGTGGTGCGCCGATCTGTTGAAGGTCTTCGCACTGATCCGGGAGCGTCTCGGTGTCACCGTCGATGAGACCATTGCCCGGAGGCTGCAGCTCTCTCGCCGCGCGCTTCGGCGAAGACCCCGTCGGCCGGCGGAAACGCACGCGGCGTCGTGAGAGAGCTCGAAGCGGCGTATCGGGGGTTTTCGAGCCCGCTCGAGCCGTTCAACACGGCGTTCCTGAACGCGGTGACGGTCGGGCACGCCCGCCAGATCACGCGCCGGTTTCTCGACCGCTTCGCCCCCCGAATCGAGAAGCGGAGCGACGGGCTCGTGGCGGCCTTGAAAGAGTGGACCTCGGGCGACTCGACCTTCGAGGACGTCTGGGACCCCGCCTTCGGCAGGCTGCGCGCGGCCCTGGAATCGAGCGGGCCGTCGCGCGTCACCGACCGCGCCGTCTCCGCGGTCCTGCGGCTCCACGAGCGGGGCCGGACCGGCGAATGGGAGGCCCGCCTCGACCGCGCCGTGCCGATCCGAATCGGGCGGTTCGTGCTGCCGGCCGCCGATCGCCTCCGCGTGCGCGCCGACGGCCGCCGCCTGCAGATGGTTCTCGCCCGAGGCGCCCGCTCCCGGTCCCTGACGCTGTCCCAATCGACGGAGACGGCGGAAGGCATCCGCGGCGTCGAAGTCCTCGCCGCGACGAAGGCTGCCGACTCCCGAATCATCGTCCTTCGAAAAAGCGCCCTGGACGCGAGCGAGTTCTCGGAGGATCTCGCCCGCGTCGACCGATCGCCCGATTCCATCGTCGGCCCCCTCGACGCCGCTCTGCGGCTCATCGCCCGGCACTCCCCCGCCTACCTCGCGTGGGTCCGGCGTGTCGTGCGTCAGGTCCTGCCCCAGGCCGACGACCCCGCCATGATGACGAGCAGCAGCGCGGCCTGGAGACCGGGCGTCCTCTACTCGGCCAACCGCCCCGACCCGGCGGCCCTCGTGGAGATGCTGATTCACGAGGCGACGCACCAGTACATGTACATCCTGCGGCAGCTCGGCCCGCTCGACGACGGCTCGGACGACGCTCTCTACCACTCGCCCGTCCGAGGAACGATGAGGCCCCTCGGCGCGATGGTCGTCGCGTACCACGCGGTCGCCAACGTCACGCTCTTCTGCCGGGCCTGCCCGCCCGGCAGCCGCCTGCGGCCCCGGGAAATAGAGCGGTCGTTCGCCGCGGCGTTGCCGGCCTACGAGGAGGTGCTCCGCGCGAGCCGGGCGCTGACTCCGATCGGGCGGGCGCTGTGGCGGCCGCTCGAGACGAGGCTGCTACTCCGGTGGCGCGGCCGACCGGGTCAGCGTAGCCCCTGGACGAGGTAGAGCTCGGAAAGCTGGGTCTGGAAACTGTAGAAGTAGGACATCCCGTCGGCGGACAGGACGACGAACCAGTTACCGGACCGCACGCCGGCGGGGTCGGGTGGAGCAAACTCCTTCCACGGCGTCCTCTGGCCGCTGAAGGGGTCGATCCGGAACACCTTCGAACCCTGCGCGACGTAGAGGAATCGCCCGTCCCCGCTCCAGCGCACGGGGCCGTCGCCGGGCTCGACTCCGAGAACGGGATGCGAGGCGCCCGCCTTCGCCGGAAACAGCGTGAGGCGATGCTCCGGGTCGAATGCCGCCACGAGCTCGCCGTCGGGTGAGACGCTGGCGCACTGGAGGTTGGGCGCGGGCGTGCCTTCCGGCGTGATCGCCACGGGCCTTCCGCCGTTGACATCCTGAACGTACAAACGCACTCCGCGACCCGCCTCGCGCGCCGCGAACACGACGCCCCTTCCGTCCGGCAGCCACTTGCCGCACTCCTCGTAATGCAGGCCCGCCTCCGGAACGAGCCGGATTTCGCCGGGACCAGTCGGCACGAGCGCCAACCGGGGCGGGTTCGTGTACAGGCGCGCCAGCACGGTTTTTCCATCGCGCGACAGGGAGAGCGCGAGACCGTCGCCCAGACGCACGGGAGCCGAACCGTCGAACCGGCGCAGATAGACGCTGCCCGACGGCCCTCCTCCCTCCCCCCACTCCTCGAAGAGGAGCGCCTTCCCGTCGTCCGAGAGCTCGACCGGCTCCGAATAGTCGAGCCAGGAATAGCTCCTCTCCGTCTTCTCACCGGGAGGCATGCCGATGATCGACCGTCGGTTGGATTCCTGGCTGACGATGGCGGTTCCCGAAGCCGAGATGTCCTCCAGCTCCACGGACCCGGGCGTCGCGGAGACCAGGCGCTCCCGGCCCGAGAGCGTCACGGCCCAGAGGCTGCGCCGCGAGCCGCTGCGCGAAGCGGCGAACCATATCTCGCTCCCGTCGGGAGACCAGGCGAGCTGCCCGAGATCCGACCAGCCCTTCGAGAGCACCCGGCTCGTCCTCGCACGGTCGACGACCACGAGCGATCCGATCGAGTCGCCCGCCTGCGGAAGATCGCTGAACGCGACGAGATCTCCGCGAGGCGACACGCGGAGTCCCTCGACGTGGCCGGTCGATTCGTAGAGCACGTTGCCGATCGGGAACTCGATCCGGCTCCGGCCGCCGACTTCGTGGGCCACGGCGAGCTGCGTCCCGTCGGTGCTCCAATCCGCCACGCGCACGCCCTCGAGGAGGGCCCGCGGAGCGCCGCCCGACAGCGGAACGCGCGCCAGCGTTGACTGCAGAGGTCAGCGCCCCCAGGAGTACCGCGAGATCGCCGGTCCGCGAAACCGCGGCCAGCCGGGCCTCCGGCAGCAGGATCGGGCTCGACTCCGGACTCTCGGGCCGCACCGAGAAGATCCGCCAGGGCTCGCCGTCGAACGTGGCGCTGTAGAGAACCGTGTGGCCGTCGGGCGCGAAACGGGCCTGAAGGATCATTCCGCGCCGAAACGTGAGCTGGCGGTAGGTCGCCGATCCCGGCAGCCGAAGTCTCGATAGGAGAATGGCTCCGGCGACCGCGGCGAGGACGACCGCGAGACCCGCCAGCAGAGCCAGGCGAATCCGCCGGCGCGGCGGATGAGTCAGCGCGCCGCCGGAAACTTCGGAGGAGTGGTCGCGGACCGTGGCCAGATCGCGTGCGAGATCCTTCGTCGAGGCGTACCGGCCTTCGGCGTCCTTGGCCAGACACCGCTCGACGATCCAGCGCAGGGGCGTCGGCACGCGGGGGTTGGCCGCTCCCATCGGCTCCGGCTCCTCGTTCAGGATGGCCGCCAGCGTGTTGATCGTGTTCTTCTTCTGGAACGCGCGCTTTCCGGTCGCCATCTCGTAGAGGATCGATCCGAAGGCGAACTGATCCGATCGGAAGTCCACGAGCTGGCCGCCGGCCTGCTCCGGCGACATGTAGCCGGCCGTGCCGAGGAGGGTCCCCGGGCTCGTCCGCGTCTCGGTCACGACGCGCGAGTTGGCGTCGCCCTCCACCTCGATGAGCGTCAGCTTGGCGAGACCGAAGTCGAGGATCTTGACGACGCCGTCCTTCGTGATCATCACGTTTTCTGGCTTCAGGTCGCGGTGCACGATCCTGGCTTCGTGGGCCTTGGCCAGGCCCTCGGCGATCTGGGTCGCGATGGGCAGCAGTCGCCTCGCCGGAATCGCGCCGTTCAAGAGCAGGCGGCGCAGCGTCTGACCCTCGACCTTCTCCATCGCGATCCACGGCGTTCCCTCCGCGGAGCCGATGTCGTAAATCGTCACGATGTTCGGGTGATTCAGGGCCGACGCGGACCGCGCCTCCGCTTCGAAGCGCTTGAGGCGCGACGCCTCGGTGGCGAGCTCCGCGGGGAGGACCTTGACCGCGACCTCCCGGGATAGCCGCGTATCCAGCGCCCGGTAGACCTCGCCCATGCCCCCTGCCCCGAGGGGAGCCAGAACCTCGTAGGGGCCGAGCTTGGTACCGGCGGCGAGACTCATGGCAGGCTGCTCGCGAGATCTTATCCCGCCCGGGTGACGAACCTTGGCCGGCACCCGGGGAAGCGGAGCCGCGATCTAACGGACTCCGTCGACGACGTAGAAGTCGGAAAGATCGCGCATGTAGCCATGAACCCAGAATCGGGCGTCCGGGGTCAGGTCGACCAGGCCGGCGCCCAGCACTCCCGCCGGATCGACCGGCTGGAACTCCCGGAGCAACTTGCGGATGCCGGTCGTCACGTCGACGGAGAACACCTTCGTGTTCAGGCCCTCGCCGTGCGCCGCAAAGACGACCTGCCCATCGGAGGCAAAGCGGATTGGCTCGTCTCCGGGCACGAGCCCCGGCGCATGGCGAATCGTCGCGTCGTTGCGGAGAGACTGGAGCGCGAATCCATCCGGCCCCTCGACGAGAAGCCAGTGAGCGTCGGGCGAGATACACGTACCGCTCGTTCGCTCGGCGGTCAGCGGGCGAATCGCGCCGGTCCCGAAGTCGAGGCGATAGGACCTGACGGCCTTTCCCGGCTCGCGCGCCCCGAAAACGGCGCGGTTCCCTCGGGAAGGAACGCCGCTCCCCCCATCCGTCCCATTTGAAGAGTCCCGAGCGGAAACTCCCGCGTCTCGCCCGGCCCCGTCGGGACGAGGGCGAAGCGAAACGGAGACGTGCGCGAGACCAGGGCCCATTTTCCGTCGGGCGACAGCGCCCGGGCTGACCCTTCCCCGAGACGGACGGCAGGCCCGCCGTCGGTCGGCCGCGCGAAGACGGCCCGGCGCGCCCACTCGTTGATGAGGATCATCCGGCCGTCCGCCGAAAGACCGACCGGTTCGGACCCGTCGAGCCACGCGAGAGGGACCTCCGGGGCTCCGCCCGGCGGGTAGCCATGGATTTCGCTCCGGAACCAGACGCGCTCCATCAGCAATTTTCCGGTGGAGGATGAATCGTAGAGGCGCACGTTGTCGGTGAAACGCTGGACCGTCCGGCTCCGACCCGACAGGGACAACGACCGAAGCTCAGTCACCCCCTCCGGAATCGTTTGCCGGGTGACCCAAAGTGCGTTTCCATCTCGAGACCAGACGAGGTCGCTCAGCTTCGGATCCGATGCCAGCACGCGGCGTGTCCCGTCCAGATCGACGACGCAGACCGACCCCGTTCCCTGGAGCGGGGCCGATTCCACGTAGGCCAAACGGTCTCCTCTCGGAGAAAAATGGAGGCTGTGGAGAAAGTTGGTGCTCTCGACCAGCGTCTTTCCGATCGGGTACTCGATCCGGACCTTGCCCTCGGCGCGCCGAATGACGGCGAGATCCGTTCCGCCCGGCCGCCAGTCCGCCTCGATCACTCCCACGAGGATCTCCCGCGGCGCACCTCCGGTCAGCGGAACCGTCGCGAGCACGTCGCCCGACTCGCGTTCCAGCGCGATCGCCAGCTCGCCCGACGAGGACACCGCGAGGACATCGGCCGGCGGCAACCCGAGCGACCGCGATTCGGGATTGTCGACGCGGGTCGTGTAGACCTGTGAGGGCGGGCCGTCCCACCTCGCGGCGTAAACGATCGTCTGCCCGTCCGGCGCGAAACGCCCGTGCCCCGTGACCCCGCGCCGGAAAGTGACCTGGCGCAGCTCCGCGGCGCCGGCCGGGCCCCGCCCCCGAGAGAACCATCCGGCGGCCAGGCCGGCTCCCGCGAGAGCCGCGGCGGCGGCGAAAACGAGGAGACGCCGGCCGGGACTTGCGCGCGGACGTCGGCCTGAAGGCCTCCCCGGCTCGTGATTTCCGAAGCGTGGTCCCGGACCATTGCGAGCTCTCTCGCGAGGTCGCGCGTCGAGACGTAGCGGTCCTCGGGTTGCTTCGAATGGCAGCGCTCGACGATCCAGCGCAGGGGCGCCGGAACCTGCGGCGCGGCCTGTTCGAGCGGCTCCGGCTCCTCGTTGAGGATCGCCGTCAGCGTCTCGACCGCCGTCTTCTTCTGGAACGCTCGCTTCCCCGAGGCCATCTCGTACAGGATCGAGCCCAGCGCGAACTGGTCCGAATGGAAATCGAGCGGCGCCGCGCTCGCCTGCTCCGGCGACATGTAGCCGACCGTCCCGACGACCACACCGGGGCTCGTTCCCGTCATCGTGGGAAGCTGCGAGCCTTCGCCGCTCCCCGATGTTTTCGACTCGAGCTTCGCCAGGCCGAAGTCGAGGATCTTGACGAGGCCCTCCTTCGTGACCATGACGTTCTCGGGCTTCAAGTCGCGGTGCACGATCCCGGCCTCGTGAGCCCGGGCGAGGCCCTCGGTGATCTGCGTCGAGATCGCGAGCAGCCGCTTGAGCGACAGGGGCCCGCCGGCCATGAGCTCCCGCAGTGTCGAGCCCTCGACGCGCTCCATGGCGATGTAGGAGACGCCCCGCTCGGATCCGATGTCGTGGATCGTGACGATGTTGGGGTGGTTGAGCGAGGACGCCGACCGCGCCTCCTTCTCAAACCGTTTCAGACGCTCCGTGTCCGAGGCGAGCTCCGCGGGGAGGACCTTGATCGCGACTTCGCGCTCCAACCGTGCGTCGAGCGCCCGGTACACCTCCCCCATTCCACCCGCGCCCAGCGGCGCGAGGATCGCGTAGGGGCCGAGGCGCGTGCCGGCGGTCAGTGCCAACCGGAGTTCCTGCTGCGGGGATCGTACCCCGCCCCGCCCGGACCCTCGCGGGCTTCGATGGCGAAAAGCCCGTGCCGCGGGAAGCGGCAAGCGGTCACTTCAATCCGCTGACCATGTAGAGGTCGGCCAGCGTTCGCTGGTACGAGTACACGTAGGACCGGTCGTCGGAGGCGATGAAAAAGCTCGTGATTCCCCAGAAGCCGGCCGGATCCGGCGGGACGAATCTCCTTCCAGAGGTCCCGGCGCCCGGTCGCGACGTCGACCCGGAAGATCGAAAAAGCCACTCCCTTTCTCTCCATCACGTAGACCGCGCGACCGTCCGACGTCCACTGAAACGGCCGATCGCCGGGAAGGGCTCCGGGGAGGAGCTTCGACTGGCCGGCTCTCGACCGGGTACAGATACAGCGCTCCATCCGGACCGTTGGCAAAAACCCACTGGCCGTCCGGGGAGATCGGCTTCGTTGCCCTGCCCGGCCGGACCCCCTCGGGGGTGATCGGACGAGGCCGACTCCCGGAGAGGTCCCCCACGTAGAAGCGCAGACCATGCCCGGGCTCCGTGCCGCCGACCAGGAGGCGTTTGCCGTCGGGGAAAAACGCCACGCCGACGCCGGTGAGTCCCTGGAAGGAGAGTGGCTTCGGCTGCCCCGATTTCGTGGGCACGAGAACCGGCTGGCCCGGAGGCGCGTTCGCATGGGACAGGACCCAGAGGCCGTCGGGAGACAGCGTGCCGCACCCCCCTTCGAAGAGCCGGATGGGGAGTGAGCCGTCCGTCCGCCCGAGGTAGAGCCGGGAGTTCCCGGCGACACCCGCGCCCGTCTCGTCGAACGTGAAGCTCCTGCCGTCCGACGACAGATCGCACGCAAAGGAGTAGTCGAGCCATGACAGTTCCCGCTCCCGGCTCTCGCCGGGGGCCAGACCCGTGATCTGCATGCCGGTCGAGTGCTGGCGAACGAGGACGCCGCCGTCGGCGGCCATGTCGAGAAGCGTCATGGGTGAGGGACTGCGCCACAGAAGGCGCTCCCTTCCCGACAGCGATACGGCGTAGAGAGAATCGGCGATGCCCTGTCTCGACGCCGAGAACCAGACTTCCCGGCCATCGCCGGACCAGGCGAGGCCGCTCATGCTCGTGAAGCCGGAGGCAAGAGTCTTCTTTCGACCCTCCCGATCCACGACCGCAACCGAACCGCCGTCATCACCGGGGACCGGATTGTCGAGAAACGCCGCCTGATCTCCCCGGGGCGAAACCCGCGGGGCGCGAACCTCTCCCGGCGTCTCGTAGATCACGCGACCGATCGGATACTCGAGCCGGGTCTTCCCGCCCACGCCGCGAACGGCAAGGAGGCTCGAGCCGTCCGGCGCCCAGTCCGCCAGCTGGACGTCGTCGAGGACCTCCCGGGGGGCTCCGCCGGAGAGCGGAGCCCGGGCGAGCGTGCCGCCGGTCGCCATGGCCCACGGGCCGCGTATTCGTGACGAGCGTGATCGCCAGCTCGCCCGATCGAGAGATCGCCTGGAGGAACGCGTCGGGCAGGAGCAGGGGCGTCGTTTCCGGCCCGTCCCGCCGCACCGAGAACACCCGCCACGGCTGACCGTTCCAGCTCGCTCCGTAGACGATCGTCTGGCCGTCGCCCGTGAATCGGGCCATCGCGACGTTGCCCCGCTGAAAGGTCAGCCGCTTGAAGGAAGGAACCACCGTCTCCGTCCAGCGGCGACCCGCCCACGCTCCGGCGACGAGCAGGGCCACGGCGACGACCGCCGACACGGCCGAGAGCGATGTCCGGCGCCGACGCCGCCCGCGGGCGACCGACGGTTCCGAGATGCCGACCGCCTCGGACAGATGATCGCGAATCGCGGCGAGATCTCGCGCGAGGTCGCGCGTGGCGCCGTATCGGTCGCTCGGATCCTTGGCGTGGCATCGCTCGACGATCCAGCGCAAGGGCGCCGGCGCCTGGGGGTTGACCCCGGCCATCGGTTCCGGTTCCTGGTTGAGGATCGCCGAGAGAGTGTCGACGTCGGTCTTTCCCTGGAAGGCGCGCTTTCCCGTCGCCATCTCGTACAGGATCGAGCCGAACGAGAACTGGTCCGAGCGGAAACCGACCTCGTCGCCGCTGGCCTGCTCCGGCGACATGTAGCCGACGGTCCCGAGGACCATGCCGGGCCTCGTCCCCGTCTTCGTCGGAAGCGAGGAGCCCTCGCCGCTGTCCGAGCCCCTCGACGTCAGCTTCGCCAGGCCGAAATCGAGGATCTTGACGTGCCCGTCCCTGGTCACCATCAGGTTTTCGGGCTTCAGGTCTCGATGGACGATCCCCGCCTCGTGCGCCTTGGCGAGGCCCTCGGCGATCTGCGGGGCGATCTGGAAGAGTCTCTTGAGCGGCAGCGGTCCGCCGATCAGCAGATCCCGCAGGTTGCTGCCCTCCACCCGTTCCATCGCGATGTAGGAGACGCCGCCCTCGGACCCGACGTCGTGGATCGTGACGATGTTGGGGTGGCTGAGCGACGAGGCGGCGCGGGCCTCCTTCGCGAAACGTCTCAGCCGCTCGGGGTCCGTCGAGACCTCCGCCGGCAGCACCTTGATCGCCACCTCGCGGTCGAGCCGCGTGTCCCGCGCGCGGTAGACCTCTCCCATCCCGCCCGCGCCCAGGGGCGCGAGGATTTTGTAGGGGCCGAGCATCGAGCCGGCGCTGAGAGCCATGGAGTATGTCGGCGCGATCGTACCGCGCCGGGCCGGTTAGAGGACGTCGGCCGATTCGAGGGCCCGGGATCCCGCGGTCAAGCCCGGGGCAAGACTTCGAAACCCGCGTCGGCGAAGTGGCGGTCGAACGTGAAGGCTCGTTCCAGCCGATGCCGCCGCATCAGGACGAACGAGACGCAGTCGGTGAAGCTGACCTGCTGGTCGGCGAACTTCGCTAACAACTCCACGGCGGCCGTCTCGTCGTCGGCGTCGGGCCGGAGAATGGTCAGGGCTGCCGAGCTCAGCAGGGCCCGGGCCCGGTCCGCGGCGAACGCATAGGTCGATCGTCTGCCGAGAAGGGTGAACGTCTCGTCGAGCACAAAGCTGCTCGTGAAGCAACGAGTCCGGCTCCGGTCGAGCTCCGCCCAGGCGCGGCGGGCTCTCCGATGTTGACTATCCTGCCGAATGTATCGGGCGACGAACGCGCCCGTGTCGACGAAAATCACCGCTCGTCGTCGTAGAGGTATCGGTCGTGTTTCGCCGACACGTCATCGGGCCCGGGCCCGTCGAAAACGACGTCCTCGAAGAGCGGATCCGCATGCGCGTCGTAGGTCACGCCGGGCAGCGCCGCGCTCAAGGAGTCGCGGACCAGCTCGCCCAGTGAGACGCCCTTTCGCTTAGCGAGGAGCAAGGCGCGGCGGCGCAGATCCTCTGGCAGCATGACCGTCGTCCTCTTCATTGCAGATCGCCTCATGATTCCGCCATATTATGGCGCCATAACTTCCGAGTCAAGGAAGGGTCCTCGGTCGCGTCCGATGGCTAGAGGACTTCAGCCGCTTCGAGTGCCTGTCGAAAGGCGCCCCGCCACAGCTCGGCGAGGCCGGCGACCGCCTCGTCGATGAGGGGCTTGCTGCGGCCGTCGATGCGGAGGCGCTCGCCACCGACCCAGCCGGCGGCCGAGAACGGCACGTTCTTCTCGCGGGCGAGCTCGCGAACCGCGGCTCGTTTTCCGGGGCGAAGGAGAGGACGGCCCGACCGGTCGACTCGCCGAAGAGGAGCGCGCTCGAGCGGGCGGCGCCGTCGAGCGAGATCGTGGCGCCGATCCCGCCTTGCATGGCGCACTCGGCGAGGGCGACCGCGAGGCCGCCGTCGGAGACGTCGTGGGCCGAGGCGAGGAGGCCCTTCTCGGCGAGGGTCGCGAGAAGATCGACGAGGCGTTTCTCGGCGGCGAGGTCGACTTCGGGGCAGGGCCCCTCGTCCCGGCCGCGAATCGTCCGCAGAAACTCGGAGGCGCCGAGTTCGTCCCGCGTCTCGCCGAGGACGGCGACGAGGTCGCCCGCCGCCCGGAACCGGACGCGGACGTGCTTCTCGACGTCCTCCATGAGGCCGACCATGCCGATGGTCGGCGTCGGCGGGATCGCGCGGCCGGCCGTCTCGTTGTAGAGGGAGACGTTGCCGGAGACGACGGGCACGGAAAGCGCCCGGCAGGCGTCGGCGATTCCTCGCACGGCGGCCTCGAACTGCGCCATGACGTCGGGCTTCTCGGGGTTGCCGAAGTTCAGGCAGTCGGTGATCGCGAGCGGGCGCGCGCCGACGCAGGCGACCGAGCGCGCGGCCTCGGCCACGGCGATCGCTCCCCCGCGGTACGGGTCCATGGCGCAGAAGAAGGGGTTGACGTCGCTCTTCATGGCGATGCCCTTCTTCGTCCCCTTGACGCGGATGACGGCGGCGTCGCCGCCGGGGCGCTGGACCGTGTTCGACTGGACCATGTGGTCGTACTGCGTCCAGATCCAGGACTTCTCGGCGACGTTCGGCGAGGCCAGGATCCGGCGCAGGCAGTCGCCGAAGTCCGACGGCTCGGCCTCGGTCTGCCAGAGGAACGGGCCGGCGGGAAGCGCCGCGGCGGCGCGGGGCCGGTCGTAGACGGGCGCGCGGTCGGAGAGCGGCGCGGCCGGAAGGTCGGCGACGATCTTGCCGTCGAAGAAGAGGACGACGCGGCCGGAGTCCGTGACGCGTCCGATCTCGACCGCGTCGAGCTCCCACTTGTGGAAGATCGCGAGGACCTCGTCGAGGCGGTCCCGCCGGGAGACGAGGAGCATGCGCTCCTGCGACTCCGACAGCATGATCTCGTACGGCGTCATGCCGGTTTCGCGCACGGGCACTTTCGACAGGTCGATCTCGACGCCCGAGCCGGCGCGGCCGGCCATCTCGAAGGTCGAGGAGGTCAGACCCGCGGCGCCCATGTCCTGGATGCCGATGACGGCGTCGGTCTGGAAGAGCTCGAGGCAGGCTTCCATCAGGAGCTTCTCGGTGAAGGGGTCGCCGACCTGCACGGTCGGGCGTTTCTGCTTCGCCTCGTCGGCGGCGAACTCCTCGGAGGCCATGGTCGCGCCGTGGATGCCGTCGCGGCCGGTCTTCGAGCCCACGTAGACGATCGGGTTGCCGACGCCCTCGGCGCGCCCCAGGAAGATGCGGTCGGACGGCACGATGCCGAGGTTCATGACGTTGACGAGGATGTTGCCGTCGTAGCCGGCGTGGAACGTCGTCTCGCCGCCGAGCGTCGGGATGCCGATGCAGTTGCCGTAGCCGGCGATCCCCCGCACGACCCCGTCGACGAGGTGCTTCATCCGCGGCGCGTCGAGGCGGCCGAACCGCAGCGAGTTGAGCGACGCCATCGGCCGCGCGCCCATCGTGAAGACGTCCCGCAGGATCCCGCCGACCCCGGTGGCCGCGCCCTGGTAGGGCTCGATGAAGGACGGGTGGTTGTGCGACTCCATCTTGAAGGCGACGGCGAGGCCGTCCCCGATGTCGACGACGCCGGCGTTCTCCCCCGGCCCCTGGATGACGCGCGGCCCGGTCGTCGGGAACTTCTTCAGGTGGATGCGCGAGGACTTGTACGAGCAGTGCTCGCTCCACATGGCCGAGAAGATGCCGAGCTCGACGAGGTTGGGCTCGCGGCCGAGGATGTCGAGGATCTGGCGGTACTCGGCGTCGGAGAGGTTGTGCTCTCGGACGAGCTCCGCGGTGATCGTCATCGCGTCGCGAGCGCGGCCACGGCGCTCTGGAACATCTTGATGCCCTGGTCGTTGCCGAGGAGGCTCTCGGCACAGCGGTCCGGGTGCGGCATCAGGCCGACGACGTTGCCCTCCCGGGTTGCAGATGCCGGCGATGTTGCGGGCGGAGCCGTTGGGGTTCGACGCGTCGGTGACGCGGCCGTCCGTCTCGCAGTAGCGGAAGACCACGCGACCCTCGCGCTCGAGGGCGTCGAGCACGTCCGGCGGCGCGGTGTAGTTGCCTTCCATGTGGCCGATCGGCATCGTCACGACGCTCCCCTTCGGGTAGAGCGATGTGAACGCGGTCGCGTCGTTCTCGACCTTCATGTGGACGTCGCGGCAGACATAGCGCAGACCGCGGTTGATCTGCATCGCCCCGGGCAGCAGGCCCGCCTCGAGGAGCACCTGGAAGCCGTTGCAGATGCCGAGGACGGCTCCGCCCGCGGCCGCGAACTTCGAGACGCTCTCCATGACGGGCGAAAACCGCGCGAGCGCGCCGGCGCGGAGGTAGTCGCCGTACGCGAAGCCGCCCGGCAGGATCACGGCGTCGGCGCCCTTCAGGTCCGTGTCGTGGTGCCAGATGAAGTCGGCCTCGCAGCCGAGCAGATCCTTCGCGACGTGGAAGCAGTCCTCGTCGCAGTTGGAGCCCGGAAAGACGACGATCCCGAACTTCATGCGACGACTCCTGTCTGCGTCGCGGTCAAGCGACGACTTTCTTCTGCGTCGCGGTCACGCGACGACTCTCACGTCGTATCCCTCGATCACGGTGTTGGCGAGGAGCTCCTCGGCCATCTTCCGGGCGTCGGCCTCGACGGCTTTCGCGTCGCTGCCGGCCATGTCGATGAAGAACACCTTGCCCGCGCGGACGTCCCGGACCGACCCGTGGCCGAGGCGGCCGAGCGCGGCGGCGATCGCCTTGCCCTGCGGGTCGAGGACCCCTTCGCGCGGATAGACCCGGACTTCCACTCTCATGCGTCAAACGCCTCCAGACCCTCGATTTGTTCCGCGATCTCGAACGGCACGTGCCAGCCGGACCGTTCGATCGCCCGCGCGAGCATGGCGCGCACGAGCTCGGGCGTGTTGTTGGTGCGGGAGAGGTGCGTCGCCACGATCCGCCGTCGCTTCGGCCCCGAGGAGCTGCGGATCGCCTCGGCCGACTGGGCGTTCGAGAGGTGGCCGAAGCCGCCCGAGATCCGGCGCTTCAGCGGCCAGGTGTACGGGCCGTCGCGCAGCATGTCCTCGTCGTGGTTCATCTCGAGCATCAGCGTCGTGGCCTCGCGGAGGAAGTCGACGAAGCCCGACCTCCGCCCGTCCGAGGTCCGAGGCGATCACCAGGCGCGCCTCGGCCGACTCGAAGGCGTACGCCACCGACTCCGCGGCGTCGTGGGGCGTCGCGAAGGCTCGGAACCCGAGGTCGCCGATCCGTCCCTCGCGGCCGGGAACGATGCGGACGAACGGAGTGAAGAGATCGCCCTCGAGGCCGATCGCCTCGGCCGTCCCGCACGTCGTGTAGAGCGGGCAGTCCCAGCGCGCCGTGAAGACGGCCGCGCCGCTCGAGTGGTCGTTGTGCTCGTGGGTGAGGAAGACGGCGGCGATCGACTCGGCGGGGATCCCGCGGCGAGTCATGCGCCGCTCGATCTCCCGGGCCGAAAGGCCGGCGTCCACCAGCACCCGCGTCGCGCCCGATTCGACGACACATGCGTTGCCGCCGGACCCGGACGCGAGGATGGTGACCCGCACGAAGAAAATGTATCAGAAAGCCCGGACAAACTACGTCCGACCGGTCGACCCGAATCCGCCCCCTTCGCGCGAAGTCGGCGCAAGCGTTTGCGCGCGAGTCAGTTTCGCGCGCACGATCGGCGCAAAGACGAGCTGCGCGATGCGTTCGCCGCGCGTGAGCGTCACGGGCTCGGATCCCAGATTGGCGAGGATGACCTTCACCTCGCCGCGGTAGTCGCTGTCGATCGTACCCGGCCCGTTCAGCAGCGTGAGGCCGTAGCGAAGGGCCAGGCCGCTCCGCATCCGCACCTGTCCCTCGAAGCCTTCGGGGATCGCGAGCGCGATCCCGGTCGGGACGAGATCGCGCGCGCCCGGCGCCAGCACGAGAGGCGCCTCGAGCGCCGCCCGCAGGTCGCAGCCCGCCGCGCCGGCCGTGGCGTAAGTCGGCAGCTCCAACCCTTCGCCGTGCGGCAGCACCGTCACGGGGACCTCGATCTCGTCCATTGCCCTATTCAATCAGAACCGAAAAACAGGGGGGTCAGGTCTGGATTTTTCGGATTCGCCCAAAACCGAAATTTCGAGACCTGACCCCATGAAGTTTCGGTTTGGTTAGAGGGCCGACGCGAGGTCGGCGCGGGAGACGCTCAGGCGCGGGAGGCTGCCCACGACGGCGAGCGAGAGCGCCCGGCCGTCGAGGAGCCGCGCGGCCTCGGCGTCGACCTCCTCGGGCCGGACGGCTTCGACCTTCGCGAGGATCTCCTCGGGAGGCTCGACCCGGCCGAGGTAGAGCTCCTGCCGGGCGGCCGAGGACATCCGGGACACGGTCGACTCGAGCGCCAGGAGCATGTTGCACTTGAGGTTTTCCTTGGCCCGCGCGAGCTCCCGGGAGGAGACTCCCCCGCGCTTCAGCTTCGAGAGCTCCCGCAGGGTCACGTCGACCAGGCGCGTCAGGTTCTTCGGGGCGCAGGCCGCGGAGACCGTCTCGTACCCGCCGAGCCGATAGGAGTTGAAGGCCGAGCCGATCGAGTAGGCGAGCCCCCGCTTTTCGCGGACCTCCTGGAAGAGGCGCGACGACATCCCGCCGCCGAGCGCGACGTCGAAGAGCGCCGCCGCAAATCTCCGCCGGGAGGTCTGCGGCGGGGCCTCGAACCCGAAGCAGACGTGGGCCTGCTCGAGGCCGGGGCGCGGCTTGAACGCGACGTGGCCGCGCGGCCGCGGGCGGGCGGGCGAGGACGGCGTCCGCGGGGACCGGCCGCGGCGCCGGAACAGGAGCCGCTCGATCGCGTCGAAGGCGCGGGAGGCCTCGACTCGCCCGGCGAGCACGACGACGAGGTTGCCCGGGACGTAACGCGCCCGGTAATACGCGTCGAGATCGGACTTCCCGATCGCCTGCACGGTCTTCTCGGTGCCGAGGATCGGCGCGCCGAGCGGGTGGCCCTTCCAGAACGCCTCGACGAAGGTCTCGTGGACGAGGTCCTCCGGGTTGTCGTTGGCCTCGCCGATCTCCTCGAGGATCACGCTGCGCTCGGTCTCGACGTCCGCCGCCCCGAAGGCGGGCGCCAGCACGACGTCGCCGATCAGGTCGAGCGCCTCGGAGAACCGCGCGTCGAGCGTGTGGACGTAGTACCCGGTGTACTCCTTGGTCGTGAAGGCGTCGACGTCGCCGCCGAGCGCGTCGATCGCGCGGGCGATCTCGGCGTTCGAGCGGCGGCGCGTGCGCTTGAACAGCAGGTGCTCGAGGAAGTGCGACAGGCCGCGCCGCGCCGCCGGCTCGTGGCCCGAGCCCGCGCGCACGAAGAATCCGAGCGAGAAGGAGCGCACGTCGTGCATCTCGTCGACGAGAACGACGGCTCCATTGTCGAGAACGCGGCGGAGAAGCACCGGTTTTACGGCACTCCCGGTTTCGGCGTCAGCCGCGGGGCGCCCCGCAGGATGCTGGGATCGATAGGCGACGTGAGGTCGTTGTCGGCGTCGCCGGCGATGAAACGCCACTCGTCGTAGAACTCGTGGTCGCGCCACTTGCGGACGGCCTTCTTGTGCAGGGCGATCCGGACTCCGACGATCGGCCCCGTCGTCTGCGGCTTGTCGCCGAAAATACCCGTCGAAAACGGCTTGACGGTCGGCGTCGGAGCGGGCCCTCCGCCGCCGAGAGGGGACGTTTGTCCGCCGCCGATTCCCGTATACGTGGAGGGCGGCTGATTGCCCTGCCCCGGTCCGGGGGTGCGCGCAGGGCCGGGGCCGCTGCCGGGCATTCCGCCGCCCGGGGGCGGCGGGCCCGACGCCATCGGCAGCGCATCCGGAGTCCCGGCAATGATGGGCGTCCAGCCGTCCGCGCAGTTGCACATCGGCTCCTTCCAGAGTTGCCGGATGGAGCGGGGCTTGATTTCCGCAAGTTCCTTCAGCTCGTTGGGGTACCGGCCGTAGCGCTTCTGGAACGCCAGGATCGCCCGCGCGTACTGCTTGCCTCGGAAAATCAGCTCGATCTCCTTGTCTCGCTGCATGACGGTCGCGATCGAGGGCCCGATCGCCGCGATCAGGATCGTCAGGATCGCGATGGCGACGACGACCCCGACGAGGGTGAACCCGGACGCGGGCCCGCCGCGGGCCGCCCGCCCGGCCCCCGCCTCACCAGTCACTGTAGTTGGTGCCGTCGAGCGCCTTCAGTTTCGACGCGCTGTGGACGTCGATGATCCCGGGCTTGGGCGGCTCGGTCACGGACGGATCGTCGGGCTCGGAGGGCTCCTCTTCCATCGTCAGCGCCCAGTCGGCCGCCTTCGTCATCGGGTCGAACGGAATCTTCCGCATGTACCCGTCCTTGACCAGGGTCTCGAGGTCCGGCGGATAGTTTCCCTTGTCGCCCTTGTACTGGTCGATCACGCTCCGGAAGGTGAAGAGATCCGCGCGCAGCGTCGCCTCCCGGGCGCGCTGGGGCGAGTCGCGAAACGCCGGAACGGCGATCGCGGCGAGAATCCCGATGATCGTCATGACGACGAGCAGCTCGAGGAGCGTGAATCCCCGCTCCCCTGCCTCCCGCCGCCTGCATCCCGCCGCCTGAGCTCGCATCACCAGTCCTTGTAGAGCGTCCCGTCCAGGGCCTTCGCCCCGGACAGCGAATACACGTCGTACACGTTCTGCCCGCCCCAGGCGAAGGAGTCGGGCTCGTCCTGGTAGGACCGCAGGCCCCACTCGGCCTTGCGCGTCATCGGATCGATGGGGAGGCGGCGGATGAACCGCTGCTTCTTCTTGACCTGCCCCACGAGATCGACGCCCTTGACCAGCGTCTCGAGGTCCGGCGGGTAGCCTTCGCCGCCGATCTCGAGCGGGATGAAGCCGGCGTCGGAGAGCTGCTTGTACTTGTCGATCGCCTCGCGCATCGTCCGAAGCTCGTGCTTCAGCTCGAGCTCCTTCTGGCGGCGGAGGGAATATCGGGCGACGGGGATCGCCATCCCGGCGAGGATCGCGACCATGACGGCCACGATGGCGACCTCGACAATCGTGAAGCCGGCCTCCCGCCGACGCGACCTCCCCGAGCCGGAGAGCTTCATCGGACGTCGACCACCGCCGACGAGAACGTGACCTCGGCGCCGGCCATCTCGACCGGCTGGAACGCGAGCGTGCCGCGGCCGGCGGCGATCCCGCGCAGCGTGATCTCGGCGACGGCCCGGGTGCCCGAGAGGTCGGCCGAATCCGGGAGCTCCAGGACGACCTCGCTGCCGGAGATGCTGGCCGAGGCCGCTCCGTCCGCACCGGTCAGGACCGGCCGCACCGATATCGCCGCGGCGACGGACGGATCGAACCGGACGCGGACCGTCCCACCCGGAAAGCCCCCGGGCGAGGTCGCGCGGACCAGGACCGTCTGCTGCTGGCCCACGCCGAGCGTCAGAAACGCCGGATCGAAGTCGAGGAGCACCGGGGTGCCGTTGTCCACGGCGGTGATCGACATGGCCGCGGCCGGGGCCGTCTCGATGCCGTTCGACGAGCTCTGACCGGACTTCGGCTGGGGCGGCACCTGGGTCTGCGGCGTCGTCGGGGGCGGCGGCGTCGGCCGGAAAATGTCCGTCGGGGCTCCGCCGGGCGCGAGGTTGATCCCCGGGTTCTGCGGCGGCGGCGCTCCCGGCGGGGGCGGGATGCGCTGCGCCGGCTGGCGGCCGGGCTGCTGCTCGAAGGGCCCGGCATCCCGGTTCGGATTCTCGATGCGCGGCCCGCCCTGGTAGGAGATGTTGGCGTCGGTGCCGACGTAGACCGGCGTCAGGTCCTCCTCGGTGATGTCGGGGATCCGGATGATGTGCGGCGTCAGCGTCAGGACGAGGTCGGTCGTCTTGTTGTCGGTGTTGACCCGCGAAAAAATCCGCCCGAGGATCGGGATGTCGCCGATGAACGGGATCGTCTCCTTGGAGTTCGACTTGTCGGTCCGATAGAGGCCCGCGAGGAAGTTCGTCTCGCCGTCTCGGAGCCGGATGTTCGACGAGACCGTTCGGGTACCGATGATCGGCTGGGGCTGCTGTCCCTGCGTCGTCGGCGCGTAACCGGAGATGTTCGAGACCTCGGTCATCAGCTTGAGCGTCACTTCCTTGTTGTGGTGGACGCGGGGCTCGACCTCGATCTTGATGCCGATGTCCTGGTACTGGTACGACGTGATCGGCACGACGTTGGAGCCGCTGACGTTCGACGTGTTGAAGCTCGAGACCGGGATCGGAACGCGGTCGCCGATCAGGAGCTGGGCCTTCTGGCCCTCGGCGATCCGGAGCTGCGGCTTGGCGAGGACCTCGGCGTCGCTGTTGTCCTTGATGAAGGTCAGCACCACCGACGGGATCGTGAACCCGAACGATTTGATCCCGATCTGCTGGAGCTGGTCCCAGGTGAAGCCGTTGGCGACGGTCGCTCCGAGGTTCGTCACGCCCGTCCCGGGCGACGGGATCGTGGCTCCGACCGCCCGGGGGACGAGCTGGATGCCGAGGTTCTGCGTCTTGGTCGTGTTGATCTGCAGGAGCTCGACGTCGACGACGACCTCGGCGACCTGCTTGTCGTTCTGCTCGACGATGCGCTCGGCCACGGCGACCTTGTCGGAGGTGTCGCGCAGCGTGATCGAGTTTTCCGCCTTGTTGACCGAGATGCGCGTCGTCTGGAGGAGCGCGCGCAGCGCGTTGGCCACCTCGGTCACGTCCGCGTTCGACAGGAAGAACGTCCGGATGACGAGGTCTTCGTAGGTCTTCCGGTTCTGCGGGGTGTCGGCGGCGATCAGGATCGTGTGCTCGTCGACGATCTTGTAGAAGTGATTTTCCTGCCGGAGCAGCGTCTCGAGCGCCTTCTGAAAGTCGATCGAGGTCAGGACGATCGAGACGTTGTCGTCCTTCAGCTGCGGATCGAAGACGACGTTGATCCCGGCGGCGTCCGCGAGGGCCCGGTAGATCTGCTTGATGGGCTTGGGCTGAGGAAAGTTGAGGTTGATCGGCCGGTCGCTCGACGGCTCGAGCATCGGGGTCACCGCCCGCGCTCCCTTCGTCTTCTTCTTGAGCTCCTGCATGCGGGTCTCGGCCGCCCGCTCCGCCTCGAGCTTCGCTTCTTCGGCCTCCGACTTGCGAAGCTCGGCCTCGGCGTAGTCGTTGGTGGGGTCGAGGAGGACGGTCTGCGCGAACTCGACGACGGCGAGATCGGGCCGGCCCGAGGCCCTGTACATCTTGCCCTTCTCGAAGTGGATCTGCGAAGCCTTGCGCTTCGCCCGCTCCAGCGCGACCTTGTACGAGTTGTTCGTCGGGTCGTTCTCGACGGCCTTGGCGTATTCCATGACCGCCAGGTCCCAGTGCCCGACCGCTTCCTCGTCCTTCGCCTGCTGGTAGGCGGTCGAGCCCGCGCAGGCGGTCAGGACGGCGCACATCAGGGCCGCGAGGCTCCTCTTCCAAACCTTCATCCTGAGTGCCCTCTTTCCGTTCGCAGGAGGCAGCGGAGTCGAGCCGGAGATCGAGCTCTCCTGCCGTCCGCCGTCCGCCGTCCGCCGCCTGCTCTTCTTCATGGCGTAATCGGAAGCCGCCGCGTCTCGTTCGGGTCGAAGCCCACGAAGCCGACGTCGATCGATTCGTATCCCACCTTGCGGAGTACGAACTTGCCGAACAGCGTGTCGCCCGCCCGGGCATTGAAAACCGCGTCGCCCTGCTGGACCACGGCGATCGGACGGTCCTTCGGACCGAAGCTTCCGAGGAACTTGAACGAGATCTCGGGCGGCCTCGGCGTCGGCGTGGGCGGAGGCGGGGGGAGCGGACCGATGTAGTTCGGCTCGCCCGGCATCGGCGGCCGCGGCGTGGGCGGAGGCGGCGGAGGCGGAGTCGGCTCGCGGAGATCGAAGAGGTCGCGGCCGGTCTCGGAAGGCCCCTTCCCGGTCGGCGCGTCGAAATCCTTGGGGTCGATGATCGGCACCTCGTCGGGCGAGAGCACCTTGGTCGAGGCCGATCGTCGTCCCCCGCGCGCGGCCGGAGCCTCCTCCTCGATCGAGGCCGGGCCCGAGACCGCGCTCTTCTTCGCCGGGACTCCCGGGAGCGGGGCCTGCGTCCCCCCTCCCGAGTTCCAGCGCACGACGGCGAGCACCAGCACCGCACCGAGGACGATGAACGTCAGGGCCTGGCGCCGGGTCCCGAGGGCGAACTTCGCCATCTAGCCGGTTCTCCGCGCGGGCACGGCGCCGCGGTCCCGGGCGGGCGACGCGGGAGCCGCGGGGCCGGTCGTTCCGGGGGTCTCGTCGCGGTCGCTGAAGTAGGTCACGAGCTCCATCTGGACGGAAACGACCCCCTCCTGATCCGACGCCTCCCGTCCGATTGCGACGCTGTGCACGACGATCCAGCGCTTGCCGGTCTCGAAGGTGCGCAGCAGCTTCTTGAACCGGGAGTAGTCGCACTTGATCGGGAACGCGACGCGCATCTGCGTCAGCGGGAGGCCGGTCACGGTCGAGGTCGCGTAGGAGATCTGATTGGCTTCGATCCCGTTTTCCTTGAGCGCCTCGTGGAGCCCGGCCACCACGCCGGCGAGCGTCGTTTCCTGCGTGCCGATCCGCCGGCCGTAGAACTCCTTCATGGCCTCGGAAACTCCGGAGAGTCGCTCGCGCTGACCCACGAGGCGCGAGGCCTCGGCTTCGCGCGCCTCGACGGCTCGCTTCAGCTCGTCCCGTCGGGCTTCCAGCGCCTGCCGGCGCGCGTGCGTGTTGGTCCGGTAGCTCGCGAAGAACACCACGTTCGCGGCAGCGAACAGAATCGCGGCCGCCGCCAGCGGGAGCCTCCGCCGCCAGGCGACCGGGATGCGTCGGCTCACGGCCGTCCCCCCTTCGGCGCGGCCGCGCCGCCGTGCTCGCCGTGGCCCGGCTCCGGCACGTAGGACGTGGAGAGAATGAACTGGAACGGGTTCGGTGCGCCGGGCTCGGCGGCGGTCTCGCTCTTCAGGTCCACCTCGCCGAACGCGGGATCCTTCGACAGCGCCGCGATCGTCGAGACGATGGTCTCGCGCTTGCGGGCATAGAGCTGCATCTCCAGGCCGATCTCGCCGTCCTTCTCGAAGCGGGGCTGCAGGTGGGCGACGCCAACCTCGGAGGGCAGCGCGCGCTCCAGCCGCGCGAGCAGCGCGGTCCAGGAGAAGCGCCGCTCGGCGACGAGACGCGCCAGGCCCCGGCTCTCGTCGGCGAGCGCCGACAGCTTGTAGGCCGCAAGCGCGGCCTTCGCCGCCTCCGCCTTCTGGTCGGCCCGCGTCTGCCGGTCCTGGAGGGCCTCGATCTCGGCGCGCGTGTCGGCGACCGAGTGGCTGTACTCGGTGAAAACCCGCAGGTTCGCCACGAGAAGCACGGCGCCGAGGAGAAAGAGCAGGCCGCTCCCGACGTAGATCGGTCGGTCGTCGTGGAAGGGGCGCCGCGCGAAGTTCCAGCTCCGGCTCATCGCGCCCCCCAGACCGCGGCAAAACCCGAAAGGAGCTCGGGCCGCGCCGCGACCCGCTCGTCGAAGGCCGAATCGGCCGAGAAGAGCCGGCCGGAGAGCGGCACCGGAGGCACCGGGAAGGCGCCGATCGTGGCGAGGCCGCCGTCCGGCAGCTCGTCGTGGACGTAGACGGCCGAAAGGCCCGGGCCCTTCAACTTTTCGGCGTAATAGGAAAGCGACAGCCGCGCCTCGCGATCGTGGTCCTGCGGGTCGTCGGTCTCCGAAGGCCGCTGGCGATAGAAGATCGGTGTCGTTCCGCGCGCGATGAAGAAGGACATTGCGCCCGCCGTCCGGTGCAGGAGGGCGAAGTCGCCGGCCGCCGCGTCCGAAAGCGCCCGCGAAAGGCCCTGGAAGAGCGCGAGGCTCGCCGGCGCGAGGTACCCGACCCGCACGCCGGACTCCTCGAAGGCGTGCTCGATGCCCTCGACGGTCGCCTTCGGCACGGCGGCGACGAGAACCCGCTTCTCGTCGTTGAGCTCCGGCATCGGCTCGTAGACGATGGAGAGATCGGTCGAATGCCCCGGCAGGAGCTTCTTGAGTTTCCAGAGGACCATCTCGCGCCCGGCCTCGGACTGGTCGGGCATGGTCTCGAGCTCGACCGGCAGGATGCGGCACCAGGCGTCCGGAAAGACGACGGAGGCGCGCGCCATGCGGCCGCCCGAAAGCGCGCGGGCCGCCTTGACCGCCTCGGCGATCGCCTCGCGGGTCGGCAACGTGGCCCCGGAGGGCCCCGCCGCGGTCGAGCCCGCCGGGTACCGGAAGTGTCGGGCCTCTTCGAAGCCCGCCGGATCCCCGGCGCGCACGCGGGCGTAGGTCACGCCTTCGGGAAGGAGACAGAAGACGTGCGGCGCGACGACCGGCTGGAGGAAGGGGACCCTAATCGACAAAGGTCACCTTGTTGATTTCCTTCAGCGTCGTCGTGCCCTCGAAGACCTTGGCGAGCGCCGCATCGCGCAGGAAGATCATGCCTTCCTCTTTCGCCGCGCGCTTGATCTCGGCCGCCGGGCGGCGCTCGAGGATGAGGCCCCGGATCCGGTCGGACAGGTCGAGGATCTCGGCGATCGCCATCCGGCCGTGGAAGCCGGTGCCGTCGCACTCCAGGCAGCCCTTGCCCTCGAAGAAGGTCTTCGACTTCATGGCCTCGGGGTCGAGGCCGGCCTCGCGGAGGGCCTCGGCCGCGATCGTCACCGATTCCTTGCAGTGCGGGCAGATCTTGCGGACGAGCCGCTGCGCGAGCACGCAGTTCAGGGCCGAGACGAAGTTGTAGAGCTCGACCTTCATGTTGAGGAAGCGGCCGAGCACGTCGACGACGTTGTTGGCGTGGACGGTCGTGAACACCAGGTGGCCCGTCAGCGCCGACTGCACCGCGATCTGCGCCGTCTCCTCGTCGCGGATCTCGCCGACCATGATCTTGTCGGGGTCGTGGCGCAGGATCGACCGCAACCCGCGGGCGAAGGTCAGGCCCTTCTTCTCGTTGACCGGAATCTGCGTGATCCCGCGGAGCTGGTACTCGACGGGGTCCTCGATCGTGACGATCTTGTCCTCGACGCTCTGGATCTCGGAGAGGCAGGCATAGAGGGTGGTCGTCTTGCCCGAGCCGGTCGGCCCGGTGACGAGGACCATGCCGTAGGGCTCGCGGATGAATTTGCGGAGCTTCTTCTTGGTCTCGACGTCGAAGCCCACGACTTCGAGGTTGAGGCTCTTGAACTCGGCGTTGGCCGACTCCTTGTCCAGGATGCGGATGACCGAGTCCTCGCCGTGCACCGTCGGCATGATGGAGACGCGGAAGTCGATCGTGCGCCCGCGGACCCGCAGCTTGAAGCGGCCGTCCTGGGGAACGCGCTTCTCGGCGATGTCGAGCTCCGACATGACCTTGATGCGCGAAATGATCGTGCCGTGGTGTCGCTTGTCGATCGGGTCCATGGCCTGGTAGAGGACGCCGTCGATGCGGTACTTGATGATAACGACGTTTTCCTGCGTCTCGATGTGAATGTCCGAGGCGCGGCGCTGAATGGCGTTGAAGACGACCGAGTCGACGAGCTTGATGATCGGCGAGGCGTCCTGCGTGATCCGGTCGATCGTGAGGGTCTCCTCGCCCTCCTCGTCCTCGGAGACGAGCTGCATCCGGAAGTCCTCGGTAGCCTCGTCGAGGACGCGCTGCGAGGACTCGCTCTTCTGGAGGAGGTCGCCGATGAGCGCCCGGCTGCCGACCTTGACCCTCAACGGGAGCCCGAGGTGGAGCTCGAGCTCGTCGAGGCGCACGACGTCGGTCGGGTCGGCGCAGATGATCGTCATCACGCGGTCGGTCTTGCTCTCGGGCACGAAGGAGTAGCGGAGCATCCACTCGACGGGGATCGAGCGGAAGAGGTCGGCGTCGACGCGGAACGAGGCGAGGTCGACGTACGGGAGGTCCAGCCGCTCGGCGAGCGCGATCGCCTGCGCCTCCTCCTCCGCGCGGGAGGAAAACCGGACTTCGTCCTTCAGTTGCTTGGCCATGGCACTTCCTTCGGCGCTAGGACTTGATCGCCGACATGAGCCGGAACATCGGCAGGTAGACCGAGAGGAGGATCGTCACGATGACGCCTCCCATGATCACGAGAATCGCCGGTTCGACGAACGAGATCACCCGCGCGAGCAGCAGGTCGATCTCCTCGTCGTAGAACTCCGAGGTCGCCGCGAGCATTTCCTCGAGCGCCCCCGAGGACTCGCCGACCTTGATCATCTCGATGGTGAGGTCCGTGAAGATCCCGGTCGCCTCGAGGGCCCTCCAGAGCTCCCGGCCCTCGCGGACCCGCGGAACGACGCTCGCGACCTTGATCGAGACCGAGCGGTTGCCGATCGCGTCCGAGGCGTTCTCGAGCGCGGGCACCAGCGGCGTGCCGCCGCCGAGCAGCGTCCCGAGGCTCCGCGTGAACTGGGTGATGGCGAACCGCCGGAAGATCCCGCCGACGACCGGCAGCTTCAGGATCGCCCCGTCGAGCCAGATCTTTCCGGCGTTCGTCTGGAACCAGCGCCAGGCGAGGAAGCCCCCGCCGCCGACGGCCGCCACGATCACGAGGAAATTGTGCCGCAGGAACGTCGCGATCCCGAGCACGACGACGGTCAGCAGCGGCAGCTCGGCGTTGAAGTCCGCGAAGAACTCGGTGAAGCGCGGGATCACGAACGTCATCAGGATCGTGATCAGCACGCCCGAGAGCGCGATCAGGATGACGGGATAGACGAGCGTCGAGACGACCTTGCGGGTCAGCGCGATGACCGTCTTCTGGTACTTGAGGTAACGGCGCAGCACCGCCTCGATCTCGCCCGACTTTTCGCCGGCCTTCAGGGACGTCCAGTAGAGGCGCGGGAAGAGGTCGCCTTCCTCCGCGAAGGCCTCGGAGATCGAGGCGCCCGAGTTGACGCGCTCCCGGACGTTGGTCAGCACGCGGCGCAGGACCGGGCTCTTCTGGCGCTCGAGGAGGATCTCGAAGGAGCGCACGACCGGGAGGCCGGCCTTCAGCAGGGCGATCAACTCCTGATTGAAAATCAGGAAGTCCGCCATCTTGATGCGGCCGCCCTTGGCCCGGGTTTTTCCGCGCGCGAGCGAGAGCCCCTTCCGGCGGACCTCGAAGACGTGGCCGCCCCGGCGCTCGACCTCGAGCCGCGCGGCCCCGAGGTCGGCCGCGACCACGGACTGCTCGGCGACCGAGCCGTCCGGCCAGCCGGCCCGGACCCGGAACTCGCTCACGGCTTCTTCTCCACGGTCGTCGCGCCGGGCGAGCCCTTCCCGGGAGCGTCTCCGCGCGGCACCTCCTGACCGAGAAGGATCAGGATGAGGGCGCTCTTGGAGCTCTCTTCCCGGGACGCCCCCACGACCAGCGTCTGCGACAGCGTCACCGGCATGGAGGAACGGTACAGGGGCCGCTGCAGGGGGGGACCGCCGTCGGCGGAGCGGTAGATCCGGGACAGGCCGAAGGGCGAGAGCAGCAGCTCGTTGCCCATGCCGGCGCTCTTCACCGTGAACGCGAGCACGAACTCGTCGCCGAGCCGGGTCTCGACGCGCCCGCCGTCGGCCACCCGCAACACGACCGAGTCGATCAGCGCGTAGTCGTTGAACCGGAACATCGACTTCAGCTTCGCCCCGAGGCCGCCGATCTCGCGGGCGATCGAGCCCTCGGGAACGTCGGCGCGCGCGCGTACGAGCTTGACGGCGAAGGTGAAGCCGCGCGGAGGCACGTCGAAGGCGGCGAGCAGGCGCCCGATCTGGTCGAGCTTCTCGGGGCGGTCGGTCACCGTCATCGCGTTCAACTTCTGCGTCAGGGTGATCGACGCCGACTCCGACAGGATCGGCCGGATCAGGAGCGCGGCCTCTTCGACGCGCTTGTGCTTGAGGACGTAGACGCGCACGGTCGCGTCGTCCGCGGCCTGCAGGGCGCTCGCGGAGATCAAGATCGCAGCGAGGAAGAGAAGCGTTTTTCTCACGAGTACGAAAACCTGGGCCCTTCGGGCGGGCCCGCACGGGATCGGGGTCAGATGTCGAGCCCCCGATCCACGATCCAGACGACCCGCGGCTCCTCCCGGCCGGCGCCGGGATTCCAGTCGTAGACGGTGGCGTCCGCGGAGATTCCCTCCCCCTCGGCCGGCAGCGCCGGCTGAAGGGCGACGGTTTCGGCCGCGGGCGTCGGACGCGCGACCGCGACGGCCGGGGGCCGGCGCGCGCCGCTGCTCGGAGCCAGAACAATCAGCGCGGCGAGGGCCGCGGCGGCGGCGGCGCTCGAGAGCGTCGCCCGGCGGCGCGACGTCCGGTGGATCCGCGCCTCGGTCTGCGCGAAGGCGACGGCCGTCCGCACGTTGCCGAGGATGCGCGCGGCGTCCCCGTCCGGCAGCTCCTCCGCCGGGAACGGGCGGGCGAAGAGCAACGTCGCGTCCTCTCCGGCGGCCAGCGCCCGGCACTCCGGGCACGCGGCGAGGTGGTCGCGGAGAATCCGGCGCTGCGGCGCCGGGAGCGCGTCGGCGGCGTAGTCGGCGAAGCTCGAGCGGACGATCGGGCAGATCGCGCTCACGCGAGCGGCCTCCCCCGCAGAAACTCCGGGAAGAGACGGCCGATCTCCTTGCGAAGGATGCGGCGGGCGTTGAAGAGGTGGTTGCGCACGGTCGACTCGCCGCAGTTGAGGATCTCGGCGATCTCCCGCGTCTCGCAGTCCTGCATTTCCTTGAGGACGAATGCCGCCTTCTGCTTTTCCGAGAGCCGGTCCGAGACCGTCTCGAAGAGTCGGACGAGCTCGGCATCCTCGGCGTTTCGCGTGGCGTCGGAAGCGGTCGACTCCTCCCGCGCGCGGACGAGGTGGAGCGTCGCGCCGTGGGCCCGCTCGCGGCTCCGGGAGCTGCGCAGGAAGTCGATCGCGAGGTTCGTCGCGATCCGGTACAGCCAGGTGTTCAGCGAATACTTCTCGTCGTACCGGTGGAGCTCGTTCCAGACCCGCAGGAAGACCATCTGGGCGACGTCGCGCGCGTCCTCGACGTTGCCGACGATCCGCCGGGCGAGGGAGACGACCGCGGGGGTCTTTCGGGTGACGAGCGTTTCGAAGGAGACCATGTCGCCGCCACGCGCCCGAATGGCCAGCTCCCGATCCGGAAGCTCGACGGCCTCCAGACGTTCGCGGGACTGGCTGTACACGAGCTCCATGACCGGAAGGTCCCCTCCTGCCGCGGTATACGGACGCCGCCCCCGGTCCGTTGAGGCGGATTTCCGCTGCCTAAGCTCTTGAATCTTAAATCTTTGCCGACGATCCGGCAAGCCGAACCGGGGCTGCCTGCGCGATAATCCGGCCGTCTTGCTGCTTTACCGGGTACTCGCCGCTCTGGCTTTAACCGCCTATGCCCCCTTCGCCTTCCTGCGCTCCCTGACCGGGAGGCGCCGGCTCGGAGACCTGCGGGGCCGCTTCGGGCTCTCGCCCTGGCCGGACCTGGACGGGGGCGTCTGGATCCACGCCGTGTCCGTCGGAGAGATCGGCGTCGCTCGAATCCTCCTCCGGGAGCTCGCGACGCGCCTGCCCGGCGTCAGGTTCGGGGTGTCGGTCTCGACCGAGGCCGGCCGGGCGCTCGCCGACCGGACGCTTTCCGCGCACGCCTCGATCTTCGCCTTCCCCTTCGATCTCGCGGGCCCGGTCGAGAAGGCGCTGTCGGCGGCCCGGCCCGGCCTCGTCGTGCTGACCGAGACGGAGCTCTGGCCCCTCTTCGTGGAGCGCGCGGCGCGGCGCGGGATCCCCGTCGCCCTCGTCAACGGGCGCATCTCCGAGAGGTCGTTCCGCCGCTACCGGCGGGTGCGCGGCTTCTTTTCGAAGACCCTCGCGCGCCTCTCGCTCTGCGCCATGCAGTCGGAGGAGGACGCCCGCCGCATCGAGACGCTCGGCGCTCCCCGCGAAAAGGTCCGGGTCTTCGGCAACCTCAAGTACGACCTTCCCCCTCCCCCGCCGTTTTCCGACGCCGCGCGTCTCCGCGCCCTCGCCGCCGGACGCCCGGTCCTCGTCGCGGGCTCGACCGGAGCGGGCGAGGACGAGTTCGTGCTCGAGGCCTGGAAACGGCTGCCCGACCGGCCCCTCCTCGTCCTCGCGCCCCGCCGTCCCGAGCGCTTCGACGAAGTGGCGCACCTCGTGGTGTGGAAGCGGCTCGAACTCGTGAGGAGGAGCTCTCCGCCCTCACCGATCGGCTCTCCGCCGGATGTCTACCTTCTCGATTCGATCGGCGAGCTCGCATCGGTCTACCGGGAGGCCACGCTCGCCTTCGTCGGCGGAAGCCTCGTGCCGACCGGCGGCCAGAACCCGATCGAGGCCTGGGCCGCCGGCGTCGCGGTCCTCTCCGGCCCGCACATGGAGAACTTCCGCGAGGCCGCGGCGCGCGGCGAGGCGCTCGGCATTCTTCGCCGCGCGGCCTCGGCGGAGGCGCTGGCATGGCAGATCGCCGGGGCCCTCGAGCGACGCGAGGAGACCGCGCGGCGGGGCGCCGATGCCGCCCGGTTCGTCGGAGAGAGCCGCGGAGCGGCCGCCGCGACGGCGAGCGCGCTCGCCGCCCTTGCACCGGCCGTCGGGACCGGGCGAGGATCACGTCCGTGAACCTGTCTCCCCTCTCCCTCCTCTACGGCAAGGCCGTGGAGCTGCGCGCCGGGTGGTACGCCTCGGGGAAGATCGTCTCGCACGCGCTGCCGCGGCCTTCGATCTCCGTGGGCAACCTGACCTTCGGCGGCACCGGCAAGACGCCCCTCGTCGAGCTCCTCGCGCGGCGCCTGCGGTTCGAGGGCTGGCGGCCCGCGATCCTCTCGCGCGGCTACGGCCGCACGTCCCGGGGCGTCGTCGTCGTGTCGGCCGGCGAGGGGCCGCTCGTCGCCGCGGAAGAGGGCGGCGACGAGCCGGTGGCGCTGGCGCAGGCGACCCCGGGCGTCATCGTCGTCGTCGGCGAGAAGCGGGTCGAGGCGGCGCGGCGAGCGGCGGACCTCGGGGCGGACCTCTTCCTCCTGGACGACGGCTTCCAGCACCTCGCCGTCGCGCGCGACGTCAACCTGCTGCTCTTCGACTCGCGCGACCCGTTCGGCGGCGGCCGCACGCCGCCGCGGGGGCGGCTGCGCGAGCCGCTCGACGCGATGCGCCGGGCCGACGCGATCGTCTTCACGCGCTCCGAACGCGGCGGGCCGCCGGCCGACGTGCTCAACGCAATCGCGCGCATCCATCCGTCGGCCCCGGTCTTCCACGCCCGGTTCCGCGGCGCGGGGCTGCGCGACGAGAAGGGTTCGCCCGTCGAGCCCGGCGCGGTTTCGGGGCTGCGTTCGATCGCGGTGTGCGGGGTCGCCGACGGCTCGCAGTTCGAGGCGACGGTCCGCGAGATGGGACTCTCCCCGGAAGAGACTCTCGACTTCCGCGACCACCAGCGCTACCGGGAGCGGCACCTGGTCCGGATCCGCCGGGCCGCGGAGCGCGCCGGCGCGAGCTGGCTCCTGACGACCGAGAAGGACGCCGTCAAGCTCGCGGGCCGCACGCCGCTGCCGCTCCTGACGGTCCGCCTCCAGGTCGAGATCGCGGAGCCCGGGTTCTTTCCCTTCCTGGCCGCGCGCCTCGCCGCCGCCCGGGCCGCCCTGGCGCCGAAGTCGTGAAGGCGCGCTCGGCCGCGCGCGACCTCGCGGAGCACGCCCTCTTCCGCCTGGGGACGGGGCTTCTCCGGGTCCTGCCGGGGCGCGCGCCCCAGAGGCTGGGTCGGAGGCTCGCCCGTCTCTTCCTGCGCGGCTCCGCGTCGCGCCGCCGCATCCTTTTCGAGAACCTCGCCGCCGCCTACCCCGAAAAGAGCCCCGCGGAGATCGAGCGCATCGGACGCGCGTCGGCCGAGTGGATCGGCGAGGCCTTCATCGAGTTCCTCGAGGTCGCGAGGCTCTCGGAGGCGGACGTCCGCTCCCGGATCGAGATTTCGGGCGAGGAGAACCTCCGCGCGGCCCGCGCCCGCGGCAAGGGCGTCTTCCTCCTCTCCGCGCACATCGGAAGCTGGGAGCTCGGCGCGATCCGCGCGGGCCTCCTCGGCGAGCCGATCGCCCCGGTCGTGCGGCCGCTCGACAATCCGCGTCTCGAGGGAGAGCTCGCGCGCCTGCGCACGCGCTTCGGAAATCGCCTGATCGCCAAGCGGGACGCCGCGAAGGACATCCTGCGCGCGCTCTCGAAGAACGAAACCGTGGCGATCCTGGTCGACCAGAACGTGCTCGCGCGCGAGGCGGTCTTCGTCCCGTTCTTCGGGCGGCTCGCCGCGACGACACCCGCGCTCGCCCTCCTCCAGCTGAAGACCGACGCCGCGGTCGTCCCGGTCTTCACGTGGCCCGAGGGCGCCGGCCGCTATCGCCTCGAGTTCGAGACGCCGATCCTCGCCGGGGAGTTCCAGGGGCTTCCCCGGGCCGAGGCCGTCCGGCGTGCGACGGCGCGTTACATGGAAGTGACGGAGGCTGCGGTCCGGCGGGCGCCGGAGGCGTGGCTTTGGATGCACAACCGGTGGAGGACGCGGCCGGTGGAAGCGGTAGGCAGTCAGCAGTCAACAGCAAGCAGTCAACCTTGAGCAGCAAGCAGGGATACGAAAAGACGTGAAGCGGCTGGTGGTGGGGACGAACTGGCTGGGCGACGCGGTGATGTCGCTGCCGTTCCTCAGAGCGCTGCGCGCGGCGTCGCATCCGGGAGACGGCCTCGCGGTGCTGGCGCCCAGGGGGCCGGCGGCGATCTACCGGGCCGAGGGGTCCGCCGACTCCGTCATCGAACGCTCGGCGACTCTCCTCGGAGACGCTTCATGCCTGCGCGCGCAGCGGTTCGACGAGGCCTGGCTCCTGCCGAACTCGTTTCGCGCCGCGCTCGTCGCGTTCCTCGGGGGCGCGCGACGGCGCCTCGGCTACGCGACCGACCGCCGCGGTCCTCTGCTTACGCTCTCCCTGCCTCCGCCCGACGGCACCCGGCACCAGCTGCGCGACTACGACGCCTTGCTCGAGGCCGGCGGGATCGCGCCGGACCTCGAGCCTCCTCGACTGCCGGTCTCCCCCGAGGCGCTCGCGCGCGCGGACCGGGCGCTCGCGGCGGCGGGCTGGGCCGCCGGCACGCGGCCCGTGCTCTTCTCGCCGGGAAGCGCGACGGCGAGCATCAAGCGCTGGCCCGCGGAGCGCTTCGCACAGCTCGCCGACGCGCTCGCCCTGCGCGGCCTGCCCGCCGGGATCCTCGCCGGCCCGGGAGAAGAGGAGCTCGGCACGCGCGTGTCGTCGGCCGCGCGGGCCCCGCTGCCGGTCCTCGGCCCCGACCTCGATCCCGTCGGTCTCGCGGCTCTCCTGTCGCGGGCGAGGCTGCTCGTCGCCAACGATTCGGGGCCGGCGCATCTGGCCGCGGCCGTCGCGACACCCGTCGTCGTCTTCTTCGGTCCCACGGACCCCGGCCGGACGGCGGCCGTCGGGAGCGCGGTCCGGGTGCTCGACCGCTACGTCTTCTGCTCGCCCTGCCACCTCGAGGTCTGCCCGTACGGGCACGAGTGCATGCAGGAGCTGACGGTCGAGACGGCGGTCAAGGCGGTCGAGGGATTGCTGGAGCGAGAGCCGGCCGGCAGTGAGCAGTAAGCAGTACGCAGTAAGCGAAGAGGCTACTTGAGCTCGGTGTTCCAGTAAGCCACGTCGACAAAGTTGCGCCAGGACGGGTGGAGCTTGCTCGAGCCGAACTGGCCGACCGGGTGCCAGCGTGGCTTCTTCGGCGCGGCGACCAGGCGCATGTTCGCCTCGTGCGGCGTCCGGTTGCCCTTCTTCACATTGCAGGAAAGGCACGCACAGACGACGTTCTCCCAGGTCGAGCTTCCGCCCCGCGAGAGCGGCACGACGTGGTCGAGCGAGAGCTCCGAGGAGGAGAATCGGTGGCCGCAGTACTGGCAGCGATTGCCGTCGCGCAGATAGATGTTGTGCCGCGAGAATTTGACGTCCTGGCGCGGCAGCCGGTCGAAGTCCTTGAGGGCCACGACGCGAGGAATGCGGATCGCCATCGACGGCGTCAGCACGACCTCGTCCTGCGGCCGCACGGGGATGTCGCACCAGTTCTCGAACTCGTACGTCGAGTAGTCGGGCAGGACCGCCTTCACGTGCCCCTTGTAGAAGAGCGAAAAGGCCTTGCGCACGGACGTGACCTGCACGGCCTGGAACACGCGATTGAGCACGAGGACCTGGGAGTCGAGCATCGTCGCCTTTCGGGCGGCTCATTATAATCCGCACACGTGCCCTTCGAAGTCGCGCGGCGCCGGCTGCTGGCGCTCGTCCCGAGCCTCGCCGGCCGCCGGATCGTCGTGGCCGGCGACTTCGTCCTCGACCGCTTCGTCTACGGGCACCCCAAGCGCGTCAGCCGCGAAGCGCCGGTCCTGATCCTGCGCTTCTGGAAGGAAGAGCGGCTGCCGGGAGGCGCGGGCAATACCGCCGCCAACGTGCGCGCGCTCGGGGGCGTGCCGCTCTGCGTCGGGGTCGCGGGAGCGGACGGGGAGGGACGGTCGCTCCGCGCGGCGATCGCCGAGCGCGGCATCGCGGCCGACGGGCTCGTCGAGGTCGAAGGCTACCGGACGCCGACGAAGACCCGGATCCTCGGCGGAGCGCCGCACGCGATCAAGCAGCAGATCGTGCGCTACGACGTCGAGGAGCCGCTCGCCGCGGACGCGGCGCTCTCGGCGGCAATGGCCGAGCGTCTCCGCGCCGCCGCCCGGCGCGCCGACGGCGCCGTGCTCTCGGACTACGGCTACGGCGCGATCTCGCCCGGCGCGGTCCAACCGCTCCGCGCGGCGCTACCCGCGGGCGCGCGGATCAGCGTGGACTCGCGCCACCGCCTTCCCGAGTTTGCGGACGTCGACGCGGCGACGCCGAACGAGGAAGAGCTCGAGGAGTGCGCGGGCGGCCCAGTCGCCTCCGACGCGGCGCTCGCGGCGGCCGGCTCCGCCCTGCGTTCGAAGATGCGCTGCGCGAGCCTCTTCGTCACGCGCGGCTCCCGCGGCATGGCGCTCTTTTCGGAGGGCCCGCCGGTCCTGATTCCCGTCCACGGCACCGACCAGGTCGCCGACGTCACCGGCGCGGGCGACACGGTGCTCGCGACCCTCGCCCTCGCGCTCGCCGCCGGCGCGACGCCGCTCGAAGCGGCGCTCCTCGCGAACTTCGCCGGCAGCGTGGTCGTCATGAAGATGGGAACCGCGGTCGTGACCCCCGACGAACTCTCGGCCGCGGTCGAGGCCGACCGGACGCTGCTCGCGTGAGGATGTGCGGGTCCTGATCGTCCGTCTCTCGTCGCTGGGAGACGTGATCCACGCCCTTCCGCTGGCAAAGAACGCCGACGCCGCGGGCGCCGACGTCGGCTGGGTCGTCGAGCCGGGCTTCGCCGGCGTGCTCGAGGGCAACCCGCACCTGGCCGAGATCTTCACGGCGGACTCGAAGCTCTGGCGCCGGCGGCCGCTCGCGCGCTCGACCTGGGAATCGATCGGCGATCTCCGCGTCCGTCTGCGGGCGTTCAAGCCCGACGTGACGATCGACGTCCAGGGTCTCTGGAAGTCGGCGCTCGCCGCGCGTTCGGCCGGCGCGCCGGTCGTCGGCTTTTCGGCGGCGGCGAGGCGGGAGGGCGCCTCGGCCATTCTCGCGTCCATCCGCGTCGCGCCCGGCGCCGACGCGCGCCACGTCGTCGACCGCAACCTGTCGCTTCTCGAGGGCGCCGGAATTCCGGTCGTCGTGCGCGCGCCCGACGCGGGCTACCTTCTCGAGCAGGCCGGGGACGACGCCCGGACGTTGCTCGCGAGCCTGCCGCGGCCCTTCGCGGTCTTTCATCCCGGTGCCGCGCGGCCGGACAAGGCCTGGGGCGAAGAGCGGTTCGCCCGGCTCGCGCGCGGTCTCGCCACGCAGCGAGGCCTCCATCCCGTCGTGTCGTGGGGGCCGGGCGACGAGGTCCGCGTCGCGAGACTGCGCGAGCTCGCGCCCGAGGCGACCGTCCCGCCGCTCCTCGGCGTTGCGGGGCTCGCCGCCCTGGCGCGCGCGAGCGCGCTCTTCTGCGCGGGCGACACCGGGCCGCTCCACCTCGCCGACGCCGCGGGAGCCGCGACGCTCGCGCTCTTCGGCCCGACGGACCCCGCGCGCAACGGTCCGTACCGTGACCGGCGGGGCGTGGTGACGCGCATGCACGAGGTCAGCGACGACGTCGTGCTCGCGCGGGCGCTGGAGCTGGCGGCGGCGCGATCCCCGTCACACACGCGCGGCTCCCTTTGACACTTTCGCCCCAAACCCCTACCATCGTCCGGCACCCATGGCCGTAAAACTCGGAGACCTCCTCCTCAAGCAAAAGCTCATCACGCCGGAGCAGCTCGAGACCGCCTTGAAGCTCCAGCGCGAGGAGGGCGGAAAGATCGGCGAGGCTCTCGTCCGCGTCGGCGCCGTCTCCGAGGGCGACATCACCGAGACGCTGTCCCAGCAGTTCGGCGTGCCCTCGATCGACCTCGCCCACTTCGAGATCGACCCCGCCGTAATCAAGGTCGTCCCGGGGGAGGTCGCCCGCAAGTACGGTGTGCTTCCGGTGAACAAGACCGGCGCGACGCTGACGATCGCGATGGGCGATCCGACCAACGTCTTCGCCATGGACGACATCAAGTTCATGACGGGCTACAACGTCGAGCCGGTCGTGGCCTCGGAGATCGCGCTGCGCAAGGCCATCGACAAGCACTACGGCACGCCGCGGTCGGTCGTCCTCAAGGAGCGCACGAAGCAGTCGGGCCCCGGCTTCACTTCCGAGTCGAGCCTCGACGACGTCATGGCGTCCTCCGCGCTGACGATGGACGACATGGCGAGCGTCGGCCTCGGCGAGCTCAACATGGACGAGATCACCGGCCTCGACACCGGAGCCGACGTCGACGTCGTGAAAGGCGAGGAGGGTCAGGAGATCGACCTCTCCGACCTCGCCAAGTCGTCGGAGTCCGCGCCGATCATCAAGGTCTCCAACCTGATCCTGATCGAGGCCCTGAAGGCCGGCGCCTCGGACATCCACGTCGAGCCCTACGAGAAGGAGTTCCGCGTCCGCTTCCGCATCGACGGCATCCTCCACAACATCATGGCGCTGCCGATGCGCACGCGCGACCCGCTCATCTCGCGCCTGAAGATCATGGCGAAGCTCGACATCTCGGAGAAGCGCCTGCCCCAGGACGGCCGGATCAAGATCCGGCTGCGCGTCGAGGAGCGCTCCCGCGACCTCGACCTGCGCGTGTCCTCGGTCCCGACGCACTTCGGCGAGAAGGTCGTCATGCGGCTGCTCGACAAGTCGAAGCTGCAGCTCGACATGACGCAGCTCGGCTTCGACCAGGAGCCCCTGCGGCGCTTCAAGGACGCGATCGACCGTCCCTACGGCATCGTTCTCGTCACGGGGCCGACGGGCTCGGGGAAGACCAACACGCTCTACTCCGCGATCGCCGCGCTGAACGATCCGACGGTCAACATCATGACCGCCGAAGACCCGATCGAGTTCAACCTCGCGGGCATCAACCAGGTGCAGATGAAGGAGCAGATCGGGCTGACGTTCGCCTCGTCGCTCCGCTCGTTCCTGCGGCAGGACCCCGACATCATCCTGGTCGGCGAGATCCGCGACTTCGAGACGGCCGAGATCGCGGTCAAGGCGGCGCTGACGGGCCACCTCGTCCTCTCGACCCTCCACACCAACGACGCGCCCTCGACGATCAACCGCCTCATGAACATGGGCATCGAGCCGTTCCTCGTCGCGACGTCGGTCAACTGCATCGCCGCCCAGCGCCTCGTCAGACGCATCTGCACGCACTGCCCGGAGGACCTCGAGACGCCGCCCCAGACGCTCATCCAGGTGGGCTTCGCCCCCGACGAGATCAAGAATCTCCGCATCAAACGCGGGCGCGGCTGCGAGCGCTGCAACAACACCGGCTACAAGGGAAGGGTCGGCCTCTTCGAGGTGCTCCTCTTCAGCGACGAGATCCGCGACATGATCCTGTCGGGCGCCTCGTCGATCGAGTTGAAGCGCAAGGCGATCGAGGAAGGCATGGTGAGTCTCCGGATGTCGGGACTGCAGAAGATCCGGGAAGGCGCGACCACGCTCGAAGAGGTCCTCCGGGAGACTGTCCTGTAGTCCAGCAAGTCGTCCAGTGACCCGTCCGGTAAGCCGCGCGCGGTAAGCAGTAAGCAGGACGGGGGCGGCGGGTCGGCTCACCGCTTACTGCTTACCGCTTACTGCTTTACGTCCCCCTCAAACCGGCGTAAACTACTCCGACAAAACAATCGGGGGACGCCGTATGGCGACTGATGCCACGCTCCATGGGCTCTTGAAGCAAATGGTCGAGATGGGGGCTTCCGACCTCCATCTGGCCACTCAGTCCCCGCCCATGGTCCGTCTCGACGGCAAGCTGATCCCCCTGCCGTACCCTCCGCTGACGGTCCCGGAGACCAAGCAGCTCGCCTACTCGGTCCTGACCGACGCGCAGAAGCACCGGTTCGAGGAAAACCTGGAGCTCGACTTCTCCTTCGGCGTCAAGGGCCTGGCCCGGTTTCGCGCCAACAACTTCCAGCAGCGCGGCGCCGTGGGCGGCGTCTACCGGCAGATCCCGTACGAGATCCTGGGTTTCAAGGAGCTGGGGCTCCCGCCGGTCGTCGAGCTCCTGTGCGACAAGCCGCGCGGGCTCATCCTGGTCTGCGGACCGACCGGGTCGGGCAAGACGACGACCCAGGCTGCGATGATCGACAAGATCAACCGCGAGAAGCAGCTTCACATCCTGACGATCGAGGATCCGATCGAGTTCCTCCACGGCCACAAGAAGTGCCTCGTGAACCAGCGCGAGCTGCATGCCGATACGCACTCCTTTTCGAACGCCCTGCGTGCCGTCCTTCGCGAGGACCCGGACGTCGTGCTCATCGGCGAAATGCGCGACCTCGAGACGATCGAGGCCGCCCTGCGCATCGCCGAGACGGGCCACCTGACGCTGGCGACCCTGCACACCAATTCGGCCACGACCTCGATCAACCGCATCATCGACGTCTTCCCGGCCCACCAGCAGAGCCAGATTCGAACGCAGCTCTCCTTCGTCCTCGAGGGGATCATGTGTCAGAGCCTGCTCGAGCGCGCCAGCGGCAAGGGCCGGGTCATGGCCCTCGAGGTCCTCGTGCCCAACGCCGCCATCCGGAACCTGATCCGCGAGGACAAGATCCACCAGCTCTATTCGACCATGCAGTCCGGACAGTCCAAGTTCGGCATGCAGACTTTCAACCAGTCGCTCGCCACGCTGTACCTGAAGAAGCTGATCACGCTCGAGTCCGCCCTGTCCCGCTCGTCGATGCCCGACGAACTCCAGGAGCTCATCAACCGGGGCTCGGGCGTCAACGTTCCGACGGTGACGGCGACGGCCGGCAAGAGGTAGGACATGCCGAACTACGTCTGGAAGGGCAGGAACCGGAGCGGCCTCGTCCAGGAGGGCGTGCTCGCGGCCGACACCAAGGAAGTCGCGCTGGCGCAGCTCCGGCGCCAGAACATCGTCGTCACCGGCATCCGGGAGCGCGGCAAGGAAGTCTCGCTGACGAAATACTCCCGGAAGGTCCCGGCCAAGATCCTGGCCGTCTTCACGCGCCAGTTCTCCGTCATGATCGACGCCGGCCTGCCACTCGTGCAGTGCCTCGAGATCCTCGCCAACCAGCAGGAGCACAAGGGCTTCGCCAAGATCCTCCTCCAGGTGCGACAGGACGTCGAGGCGGGCTCGACGCTCGCCGACGCGATGCGGCGCCACCCGAAGGCCTTCGATGACCTCTACGTCAACATGGTCGCGGCGGGCGAGGCCGGCGGTATTCTCGACACGATCCTCCAGCGCCTCTCGACCTACATCGAGAAGGCCGTCAAGCTGCGCGCCCAGGTCCGGGCGGCGCTGATCTACCCGGTCGCGGTCATCTGCATCGCGGCCATCGTCGTCGCGGTCATCCTGCTGAAGGTCATCCCGACGTTCGCCGCCCTCTTCACGAGCCTCGGAGCCGAGCTCCCATTCCCGACGCGCGTCGTCATCGCCGCGTCGAACTTCCTGGCGCGGTACTTCATCTTCTTCGTCATCGGCATCGGGGCGGGCGTCTTCTTCTTCCGCCGCTACTACAGGACCTATCGCGGGCGGCGGGTCGTCGACGGTGCGATGCTGAAGGCCCCGATCATCGGCATGATCCTCCGCAAGATCGCCGTCGCCCGGTTCTGCCGGACGCTGGCGACGCTGACGTCCTCGGGCGTGCCGATCCTGGAGAGCCTCGACATCACGGCCCGCACGGCGGGCAACGCGATCGTCGAGGACGCGATCGTCGAGACGCGCAAGAGCGTCGAGAACGGCAAGACTCTCGTCGAGCCGCTCAAGGACTCCGAAGTCTTCCCGAACATGGTCGTGCAGATGATCGGCGTCGGCGAGCAGACGGGTGCCCTGGATTCGATGCTCAACAAGATCGCCGAGTTCTACGAAGACGAGGTCGACATCGCGGTGGCGGGACTCGTGAAACTGCTCGAGCCCGTCATGATCTTCATCCTCGGCGTCGTGATCGGCGGCATCGTCATCGCGATGTACCTGCCGATGTTCACTCTGATCAACAAGATCGGATAACGGCTCGCTCGTGACGCCCTTCTCCTCCCGCCTCTCCCCCGCCGGGGGAGAGGGCCGGGAGAACGGGGCGCGCCGGCGCGCCACCGGGAACTGAATTGGACGACTCCCTCCGGCGCTCGCTCCTCTGGCTGACCGCGATCCGGGTCGCGGTCCTCTTCCTGATCCTCCTGTCCGCGTTCCTCGTCCAGGCCGGGAGCGCCCCGGCCTCGCTGCTGGGGGACGCGCGGACCGAGGACGTCGACATCTCCTACCTCTACGGCCTGTGTGCGGCGGCCTTCGTGCTCTCGCTCTTCCACTGGACCCTCGGCCGCTTCCTGCCCCCGCGGTCCGAGGCGTACCTGCAGATCCTGGGCGACCTCGGCCTCGTCTGCATGCTCGTCTACTCGTCGGGGGGGCCAACCTCCGTCTTCACCTTCCTCTACCTCGTCGTCATCGGGGCGGCGGCCTTCCTCCTCTACCGCACCGGAGCCGTCGTCATCGCGTCCGTCGCCGCCCTCGCCCACGGCCTGATGGTCGAGCTGACCGCGTACGAGGTCCTGCCGCGCCCGCACATGGCGGCCGCCGGCTACTGGGGGCCGGAGCGCATCGGCTACAACCTGGCGATCACGATCGTCGGGTTCTACGGCGTGGCGTTCATGGTGTCGTATCTCTCCGAAAAACTGCGCGGTGCCCGGGAAGAGCTCGAGAGCCGGCAGAAGGCGCTGTCCCGCATCCAGACCCTCTACGCCAACGTCATCGCGTCGATGTCCTCGGGCCTCGTCACGGCAGATTCGCGCGAGCGCGTCACCTTCCTCAACCAGGCCGGCGGCGACATCCTCGGCATCGCCCCCGGGCGGGCCGTCGGGCGACCGCTCTCGGAGATCGGCCTGAACCTCCCGAGCGAGTGGGACGAGATCCGCCGGCGCACGCGGGGCCGGGAGGCCTACCGCGCCGAGATCGAGATCGCGCGCGAGGATTCCCGCCGCGTTCTCGGCTACTCGGTGCGTGCGTTGAAGGACCCGTCCGGGGAGGACGGCGCCCTCATCGTGTTCCAGGACCTGACCGAGGTGAAGAAGCTCGAGCGGCAGGCCCGATTCAACGAGCAGCTCGCCGCGGTCGGAGAGCTCGCGGCCGGGATCGCCCACGAGATCCGTAATCCGCTGGCCTCGATCTCGGGCTCGGTCCAGGTCCTGTCCCACGAGCTCTCGGTCGGGTCGGCCGAGCGGCGCCTCATGGAGATCATCGTTTCGGAGTCGAACCGTCTCTCCCGGATCCTCGAGGAGTTCCTCCGGTTCGTCCGGCCCCAGGAGCGCCGCGTCGCCGTGTTCGACGTCGCGGGCAACCTCCAGGAGGTCCTCGAGCTCTTCCGGATGTCCGACGAGGTCTCCGACGCGCACGCGATCCAGCTCGACGTGCTCCCGCCGTCGTCGCTGCTGGCGGGGGACCGCGACCAGATCCGGCAGATCATCTACAACGTCGCGAAGAACGCGGTGCGCGCGATGCCCGACGGCGGCACGCTCGCCGTCGAAGGACTCGAGGACGGCGCCTGGTATAGCATCAAGTTCCGTGACACGGGCCGGGGCATGAGCGAGGAAGAGATCGCCCGCGTCTTCACGCCCTTCTCGACGGCTTTCGACGGCGGAACCGGACTCGGCATGGCGATCGTCCGGCGCATCGTCGAGGACCACGGGGGCGCGATCGACGTGGACTCGAAGCCGGGTGAAGGGACGACCGTGACGATACTGCTGCCGAGAAATCTGCCGACCCAGGCCGCCGCGGGCCGTGCGGCGGCCTCCCCGGAGGCGGTCCAGTGAGCGGACCGCGCCTGCTGATCGTCGACGACGAAAAGTCGCTCCGCGACATGCTCGGCCTGCTCTTCCACAAGCAGGGCTTCGAGGTCATGACGGCGGCCAACTACACGGAGGGCGTGGCGGCGGCCGTGCGCTCGAGCCCGGACGTGATCCTCTGCGACATCAAGATGCCCGACGGCAACGGCCTCGACCTGCTGTCGAAGGTGCGCTCCGAGGGCCTGCCTACGCCGGTCATCATGATCACCGCGCACACCTCGACCGAGGACGCCGTCCAGGCGATGAAGCGGGGCGCGATCGACTACATCTCCAAGCCCTTCAACAACGAGGAGCTCGTGCTCGTCGTCCGCCGGGCGCTCGGGGAGAAGCTCCTCCAGGACGAAAACCTCTACCTCCGCCAGGAGCTCGCCGGCAAGTACAACTTCGCCAACATCATCGGGCGCGGCAGCCGGATGCAGGAGATCTTCCGGACGATCGACCGGATCGGCAAGGTGTCCTCGACGGTCCTCGTCACGGGCGAGAGCGGCACCGGCAAGGAAGTCATCGCCCGCGCCATCCACTTCTCCTCGATCCGCAAGGAGAAGAAGTTCGTCTCGATCAACTGCGGAGCGCTGCCGGAATCGCTGCTGGAATCGGAGCTCTTCGGCCACGAGCGGGGCGCCTTCACGGGCGCGGTCCGCGAGAAGCGGGGCCTCTTCCAGGAGGCCGACGGCGGCACGCTCTTCCTCGACGAGATCTCGGAGACGACGCCGACCATGCAGGTCAAGCTCCTCCGCGCGATCCAGGAGAAGGTGATCCGCAAGGTCGGGGGCAACGACGAGGTGTCGGTCGACGTCCGCATCATCGCCGCGACGAACAAAGATCTGAACGATCTCGTGGCCGAGGGGCGCTTCCGGGAGGACCTGTTCTACCGCATCAACGTCATCCCGATCGGCCTGCCGCCGCTGCGGTCTCGGACCGAGGACGTGGCACCGCTGACGACCCACTTCATCACCAAGATCTGCCGCGAGCAGAAGATCCCGGAGAAGAAGATCTCGATCGAGGCCATGCGTCTCCTGGAGGCGTACCCCTGGCCGGGCAACGTACGGGAGCTCGAGAACACGCTCGAGCGCACCGTCGCCCTCGAGGCGGGGCCCGTGATCAATGCGTCGAGCCTCCCGGAGACGGTCGCCCTCGGCGTGCGCTCCCGCGTGCCCGACTTCGAGAGCCTTCCCGAAGAGGGCATCAACCTCGAGGCCTACCTCGAGACCGTCGGCAAGCGGCTCATGCGCGAGGCGCTCGATCGCTGCGGCGGGGTCCAGACCAAGGCCGCCGAGCTCCTCCACATGTCCTTCCGGTCCTTCCGCTACTACGCCAAGAAGTACAACCTCGTGCACAAGGAAGAGATGTACGGCGAGGACGAGGCGGCCGGAGCGACGGAATCGCCGGCGTGATCCGCCGGCTCCCGGCGGTGCTCGCCGCCTCGGTTCTGGCGTCGGCTTCGGCTTGCCGCGCGGCTCCCGGCTCCTCGCCGCCCCCGGCCGCCACGCCCGCGCCCGCGGCGACCGGGCCGGCGGCCCTCCTTCCGTCCGGCGCGCGCTACTCGCTCGAGCTCGCCCTGACGCCGGAGGACCAGGCCCAGGGCCTCATGTTCCGCGAGAACCTGCCGGAGAAGACCGGGATGCTCTTCCTGTTCCCGGAGGACGCACCGCACCATTTCTGGATGAAGAACACGATGATCCCGCTCGACATGATCTGGATGGACGCGGCGGGCCGGGTCGTCTACGTCTCCGCGAACACGCCCCCGTGCAAGGCCGACCCCTGCCCGACGTACGGTCCGGACGGCAACGTCCGCATGGTCCTCGAGATCGCGGGCGGGAGGGCGAAGGCGGAGGGCGTCACCGTGGGGTCGGTGCTTCGCCTCGAAGATCTGAAGTAGCCGAGCCCGCGTCCTTGCGGATCCAGAACTCGATGTCTCCGGCCTTCGTGAAGGGCCGGAAATGCTCGCGAATGAACGCGGCGACGAGCGGGGCCCGCGTGCTGTTGGAGATCTGGTCGATGTCCTGCGCCAGAAGCCCCGAGAACATGAGCACCGTCCGGACCCGGGGGTTCCCGGCCACCGCCGCAACGACTTCGCGCTGGGCGCGTTCGCTTTCGTAGAACGGCACCTCGTAGTAGCGGATCGGGCAATCCCGGTCGAACAGGTAGTAGAGGCCCGGGGCATTCGCGAAGTCGAGCCAGGTCTCGCCGGCCCCGAGGTTCGCCTCCCGGATCATGCGGGCGGTCGCGTCGATCAGGGCGGCATCCCGCGCGTCGAACACCGCGCCCCGGGCGCGGGGCAGCCCGTCGATCGCGCGCACCCCGGGGGGGATCCAGGGATGGACGATGGCGCCCGCCACGTCCGAGGCGAACTTGACCGGCGCCCGGCTCCACACGAGCGCGGCGAGCAAGAGGCCCGACGCCACGCTCCCCGCGCCCGTCCACCGGCCCCATCCGCGCGCCCACCGGTGCAACAGGAGCAGACTCACCGGAACGGCCAGCAGCGGATAGACGACGTGGTGCCGCTCGATCACGGACAGCATCGCGCAACCGATCCAGGCGAGCACCGGCAGCAGGCCGCGGGCGCGGGAGCCGACGCGCGGCGCCCGCGGAAGCAGCGCGCCGGAAACGACGGCGGCGAGGGCGAGGACGGTATAGGCCAGCGCGGTCTGGTTCCTCAACCATCCGGCCACGCCGGGTCCGTTCTTGGACCACTCGATCGGCGGAAATCCCAGGGCGTACACCGGCAGGAGCGAAGGAATGTCGACGAAGGTCGTGTGGGCGAAGCGTTCCAGGAGGCCGAACCCGGCGAGTGTCAGGGCGATCGCCGCCGAGGCGAGTCCGGCCCCCACGAGAAGGTTGCGGAGATGAACGAGTCGTTTCCCCCGCGCAACCCAGAGCGCGACCCCGACTCCCGCCGCCGCGTAGACCGTGAAGTCGACCGCCACGCAGACGCCGAGAGGCAGGGCCGCGCCGCAGGCCAGCCACGCGCCGGGCCTCCGGGTCCGGGCGCCGTAAACCGCGAGCGTCAGGGCCGCGATGGACAGGATCGCGCGGACGAACACGTAGTTGGGGACGAGCAGCAGGGTCAGGACCAACCCTCCGAACCCGACGGCCGCGCTGCCCGTCGCCGCCCATCCCAGGGCGTAGAAGGCGGGCAGAAAGAAGAGGCCGGCGACCTTCGTCCCCCGATTCAACCCCCGATAGTCGTCGCCGAAGAGCCGCAGCTCGGTGACGTGGAGGAGGCCGTCGCTGACGAGGCCGTGCCCCGGCACGATGTCTCGATAGGGAAGCTCGCCCCTCAGGTACTCCGACGCCGGCAGCAGGTGGTGGCCGTCCTCGAACACGTCCGCCAGCATCGGCGCGCGGGTCACGGCGGCCGCCACGAACCCGGTCACGCTGCCCGGCAGGAGAACCCACAGCAGAAGGGCTCGCAGCCGGCGGGCGATTCCCGGCCTCGATCCTCCAGCCGCTCGGGCGAGGATCGGAAGCCCGATTCCCGCCAGCCCCACCGCGAGCCAGAACGTCGGGCTCCGCTCGCCGATCAGGGTGAACGGCAGAATCGGGCAGGCCGCCGCGAGGTATTCCGCTCCCCGCAGCGGTTCCCCGCGATCCAGAATCTTCGTCAGCCCGAACGAGACGGTCACCAGGCCGGCCAGGGAGAGGATCGGGGCGAGTCCGCTCCGCGTCAGCGGGACCACGAGAAAGGTCCAGACGGTGATCGCGTGTGCCGCAACCGCCGAAAGCCGAAGGGCGAGGTCGGTGCCGCCTCCGCCGCGCGCGCCCGGGTGCGAACCCGCCGTTGCGGCGACTCTCCCCCATCGGCTCCTCGACGCCAGATGCATGGCCGCGAATCCTCCGACGAGCGGAAGAACGGCCAGGAGGACGAGCCGCAGAACGTCGGTGTGGGGATCGAACCCGTGCTCCGCGGCATAACCCGGCACCTGCCCGGGTGCCGGACGGGACGTGAGGCTCGCGGCGACGACCACGCCGAGCGCGAGGCCGATGACGGATCCCGCGCCCGCCGCGACGCGGGATTTCTTCGAAACGTGGCGGTTCAAGGCAGTTCGGTCCTACGAGGCTCGCGCGCCTCGAGCTGCGCCCGGACCCTCGTCAGGGCTCGAACAGGAAGAGTCCGTCCCCCATCGTACCCACGTACACGCGGCCGCCATGCGCCTCGGCCGCGGAAGCGAGGACCAGGGACGCCCGCGGGCTCGTGAACGCCCGGCGGCTGCGGCCCTCCTGCCAGAAGAGGGTCCCGTCGACTTCCTGCAGGTTCGACCAGCCAGCCACGGGCTTCGAAGACGCCGCGTCCTGCAGGAAGATCCCGCCGCCGAGGAGCGCTTTTTTCCTGACCGACCAGCTCTGCCCGTCCCACCACGACGCCACCTCGCCCGAGCGGACCTCGAGGACGGCCTCCCCGTTGCGGTCCGCGAGGAGCTCGGCCGACGCCACCCGGCGCAGCCCTCCCGGGACCGCCGTGAAGCGTTCGCCGTCGGCCGTCCGGAACACGCCCTCCGTCGTCACGAGCACCGGCGAAGTGAACGGCTCGCCGTAGAGAGCGATCGGAGAGCCGGGCGGCGGAACCGCGACCGGCGTCCAGCGGACCCCGCCGTCGCGCGAGACCCGGACGCCGGAGGAGCTCGCGATCGCGAGCAGCGTCCGGCCGTCGCGGCCGCTAAATGCCGCCAGCGAGGCCGACGCCGGAAGCAGATCGAGCGAGACCTTGCGCACCTGCCGGCCCGCGGCCTCCCACACTCCGCTCTCCTCGCCGGCGAAGGCCCGGAAGAAGAAGACGCGCTCCGGGTCGTTCGGGTCCGCGACGACCTCCGAGACGCGGCTCTCGGTCAGACCCTGCGAGCCGGGCTGAAGCGTCGCGCCCGCATCGTCGGAAAAGAAGATCCCCTCGCCCTCCGTTCCCACGTACAGCCGCCCGGTGCGCCGGTCGACCTCGAGCGCGGTCACGACGAGGGTCTCGCGCGAGATGCGGGCCCACGTCGCGCCACCGTCGTCGGAACGGTGCAGGCCGCCGACGGTCGCGGCATAGACGACCCCGGGACGGCGCGGGTCTCGCCGCACCGCGTGCGAGCGCCGGTTGGTGAATCCGGACGTGTAGCGCGTCCAGCGATCGCCGCCGTCCCTCGACCGATAGACCCAGCCGCACGTCGATACCCAGATGTCGCGGGCGTCGGCGGCATCGAAGTCCCAGGCATAGACGGTCGCGTCGAGGACCATGCCCTCGGCGATCCGCGTCCAGGTGGCGCCGCCGTCCTGCGTCCGGAAGGCCTGGCGCCAGGTGCCGGCGTAAAGGACGCGGCGGTCGGCCGGATCGAAGGCGAGCGACTCGACCTGCTGCAATCCCGGAACGCCCTGGCCCGTGCGCGTCCACGTCTTCCCGCCGTCGGCGGAGAGCCGCACGCCGTCGTCGCCTCCGGCCGCCAGCAGCCTCGGATCACCCGGAGCGAGCGCCAGCGCGCGCGTCGTCACGGCTCCCGTCGATTTCAGGAGCGGCCGCCACGACGCGCCGCGGTCGTTGCTGACGGCGACGAGGCCGCCCTGGAGCTCTCCGGCGAGGGAAGCCCAGAGCCGCCCCGGCACGACGGGATCGGCGACGAGTCCGGTCACGTAGAAGCCGGGAAACGCGGGCCCCGGCGCGAGCGGCTCCCAGGTCGCGCCCGCGTCGTGCGAGCCGTAGAAGTTGCCGCGGGAGGTCCCGCAGTAGAGGACGCCGTTCTGAAATGGATCGACGGCGAAAACGCGCACCTCGGCGCCCCACAGCGGCAACCGCCACCAGGCGGCGCCGCGAACGAACGGCGCCGGCCACGCGAGCAGCGCCATCGCGAGGAGGCCGAGCGCGCGGCCCCGCCGGGTCATTCCCTTGTCGATCCGCACGACGACATTGTACGGGCGGACGCCTCCGAAGTCGTTCCTCCGATCGGCTAAACTCGCCGAATGGCCGCCATTCGAGTCGCCGTCTTCCCCGCCGCGGGCCTCGGCACGCGGTTCCTGCCGGCCACCAAGGCCCAGCCCAAGGAGATGCTGCCGCTCGTCGACCGGCCCCTGATCCAGTACGTCGTCGAGGAGGCGCGCGACGCGGGAATCGAGCGGATCGTGATCGTCACGGGCCGCGGAAAGAACGCGATCGAGGACCACTTCGACGCCGCACCCGAGCTCGAGGCGATGCTCCAGGAGCGCGGCAAGGAGGGACTTCTCGCCGAGGTCCGCCAGGTGTCGGACATGATCCCCGTCTCCTACGTTCGCCAGAAGCAGGCGCTCGGCCTGGGTCACGCGGTGCTGCAGGCGAAGGACCTCGTCGGGCGGCAGCCGTTCGCCGTGATGCTCGGCGACGACATCGTCGACGCGGAGGTTCCGTGCATCGGCCAGATGATCCGGCTCTACGAGCGGCGCGGAAACCCGGTCATCGCGCTGCAGGAGGTTCCCCGCGCGGAGACGCGCCAGTACGGGATCGTGGCGGGACGGCGCATCGAAGGCGGCGTCGTCGAGATCTCCGACATGGTCGAGAAGCCTTCGCCGGACAAGGCGCCGTCGAACCTCGCGATCATCGGACGCTACCTCCTGCCGCCCGAGATCTTCGACATCCTGGAGGACACACGCTCGGACGTGGGCGGCGAGATCCAGTTGACGAGCGCCCTCAAGACGCTGCTCTCGCGCGGCCCGATCGACGGCCTTCTCTTCGAAGGCCGCCGCTACGACGCCGGCGACAAGCTCGGATTCCTCAAGGCGACCGTCGAGTTCGCGCTGAAGCGCGATGACCTCGGCGGTCCGTTCCGGGAATATCTCCAGGGCCTCAAGCTGTAGCGAAGTGGCACCGGGCTTGCTCCCCCGAACCTCCTCTCCGGCGCTGGTGCCGGACGACAAGGAGGTTTCATGCGCGTTCCCCTCTCGATTCGAGTCCTGGCTCTCGCTCTTCCCCTCGCGGGCCTCGTGGCCTGCCACAACAACGACGACGTGACCGGAACGGGCGGCGCGCTCGCGACGCTCGCCGTCGACGTCCCGGACACCGTGCATTCGGGCGTTCCCTTCGACATGAGCGTCTCCGCGACCGCCGTCGGAGTGGAGGGCGTTCACAACGGCGTCGTGACGGCCACCCTCCCCGCGCCGCTCCAGATCAACAACGTCACCGCGGAGCCCGGGACTTCGGCGACCTTCAGCGGCTCGACGGTGACCTGGACGCTCAACACGCTCGACTCGAACACCAACTCCCACGTCACCATCAACGCGGTCGGGACGCTCGCAGCCGGCTCGGCGAATCAGAACCTGACCGCGCAGGCCTCGATGGTCGCCGACGGAATCAACAACGGGGAGCTCGTCGCGTCGGACAATTTCGTCCTCTCGCCCTGAGCTTTCGAGGCGGATGCGACGGCGCGGGCCCTCGAGATCTCGAGGGCCCGCATCGTCTCACTCGTCAGCGTTCCAGACTCTGGATCTTGACCGGCGCGGGCCGCGCGATCGGCGCGCGCCGCGGCGACCCGAAGGTCGTCCCGGGACGCGCCGATTCCTGGCGGACCGATGCCCCGGCCGGCGGCGCCGGACGGTTCGTGAGGGTCCGCGTCTCGCGCGTCGCCTCCGGCCAGCAGGGCTCCATCCCCGCCGGATAAGTGCCCGGGCAGAAGAACGGACTGATCTGACACAGCAGAGACGGGTCCGCGCAGGGTTTTGCGACATCGGCTCGAGCCGGGGGCGTTCCCGAAACCTGCGCCGCCAGAACGATGCTCGCCAGCAGCATGGGATCCTCCTTTCGGGAGCGCTTCCGAGCGCTCACCGGGAGGAAAGAGCAAGTTCCGGGCCCGTTTTTCAGTCCGAGCCGCGGGATTTCTCTTTTTTGCTCCTGTCCTTTTTTTCGGACTTTGGGGATTTTTCGGCCTTCGCGGCCTTTTCCGCCTTGTCGGCTTTCTCGGCCTTCTCGCCGGAGCCCGATGCCGACTCGTCGCGTTCGCCTTTCTCCGATTTCGCCGAGGACGAGCCTCCGGTCTCCGATTTCGCGCGCGCGTAGTCGGTCACGTACCATCCGCTGCCCTTGAACTGGATCGCGGGCGCCGAGAACGCCTTCTTGAGCTTTCCGCCGCAGTGGGGACAGACCTTCAGCGGCGCCTCGTTCATGCGCTGAATGACTTCCGTCTTCTTGTGGCACCGGCCGCAGACGTATTCGTAGATCGGCATGGCGGCGAATGGTAGCAGGCCCCGCCGGCGCTCGCGCCCGACGCCGTAGAATCGCGGCGTGATCACCGTCGCCGAGGCCCTCGAGATCCTCCGCCGCGCCTGCGTGCCGGGCGCCCCGGAGCGGGTTCCGCTGTCCGACGCGCTTGGACGGTTCCTCGCACGCGAAATCGCCTCCGACGTGGACTGGCCTCCGTTCGACACCTCCGCCATGGACGGCTACGCCGTGCGGCTCTCGGATCTGAAGGCCTCCGGCGCCGAGCTCGCGGAGCGCACCGGCTTCGTCGCCGCGGGCGACCGGCCGCCTTCGCCGCTTTCCCCGGGCGAAGCCGTGCGCGTGATGACGGGCGCGCCGATTCCGGCGGGAACCGAAGCGGTCGTCGCCGTCGAGGACGTCCGGCGCGAGACGGGCCGCATCCAGCCGAACGCCACACCGCGCCCTGGAGAGCACATCCGGCGCCGCGGCGAGAGCATCGTTGCCGGCCGGGCGCTGCTTGCGCGCGGCGAACGGCTTTCGGCCGCCGGCATCGCGCTCGCGGCCCTGGCGGGGGCGGACCCGGTCGAGGTCTCGAGCCGCCCTCGGATCGCGATCGCCGTGACCGGAAACGAGCTGGTGCCGGCCGCATCGAAACCGGGGCCGGGGCAATTGCGCGATTCCAACGGGCCGATGCTCGCGGCCCTCTGCCGCGCAACCGGCCGCGCGGCGATCACCCCCCCGGCCGTGCCGGACGAGGACGGCGCCGTCTCCCGTCTCTTCCGCGACGCGGGCCGGAACGAGGACGTTCTCGTGACGAGCGGCGGCGTCTCCGCCGGGGACCTCGACCTTCTGCCGCAGGCGGCTGCGCGCGCGGGCTTCGAGATCCTGTTCCACCGCGTCGCCGTCCGTCCCGGCAAACCCGTGGCGTTCGGCCGCCGCGGCGCGACCTTCTGGTTCGGACTGCCCGGCAACCCCGTCTCGGCGAGCGTCTGCTTCCACCTCTTCGTGCGTTACGCGCTCGACTGCCTCGAGGGAGCCGCGCACCCCGGCGCTCCCGTCACGGCGGCGCGCCTGACACGCGAGATCGTCGTGCGGGGCCGCCGGGAGACCTACCGCGACGCCGTTCTCGAGGCCTCCGACGAGGGGCGACTCCGCGTCGCGCCGGTCGAGAGCCTCGGCAGCCACGACCTCGCGGCGCACGCGCGGTCGAACGCCCTGATCCGGATCCCGGCCGACGCCGAACGCCTCCCCGAAGGCTCGACGGTCGACTGCCTGCGGCTCGAGCGATGACCCGGCGGGTCTCGCGCAAGTCGACGTCGCACGAAGTCTCGCACCGGCGCGCGCCCGCCGACGACGGAGTCTCGATCGCCTACACGCTCTGGCGCCGGCCCGCGCAGGAGCTCCTCGTGCTCGCGCCGGGCTTCTGGCGCGTGCGCCTGGCAAAGGAGAATCTCTTTCTCGCCAATCATTTCCTTCGGCGGGGCTACGACGTGGCGGCGCTCGACTTCCGCGGCCACGGGGACAGCGAGGGCGGCTACGCCTTCGGCGTCTCGGAGCACCACGACTTCCACGCCGTCATCGGCGAGCTCGTCGGCCCCGGGCGCCTCTACGACCGGTTCGCCGTCCTCGGACTCTCGATGGGCGGCTCGATCGCCGCCCAGGCGCTGGCCATGCGGCCCGACCTGCCGTGTCGCGCCCTGGCCATGGTCTCCTCGCCGGCGGATTTCGGGTCGCTGCGCCCCAAGCCCTGGAAGGCCGGTGCCATCCGACAGGTGCGCCTGCGGCACGCCATGAAGGTGCCGAGGCTCGCGGCCCGGCAGCTCGCCCGGAAGAAGCCCCGGGCCTCGGACGCCGTCGCGATGCTCGGCATCCCCAAGCTCATCGTGACCTCCGAAGGGGACTGGCTGGTCGACCCCTCCCACGGGCGGGCTCTCGCCCGATCCGCGGCCGAGCCCGTCGAGCACGTGCACTTCGACCTGCCGGGGGCCCTTCACGCCGACGGACTCGTGAAATTCGTCCCCGTCCGGCTGCTCCGCCTGCTCGACCGCTGGTTCGAAGAGAACGCTCCGCCGTAGCGGGCTAGATGTCGTTTCTCAGGACGTTGTTCACCGGTGAACGTCAAATAGGAGAACCCTCTCCCGCCGGGAGAGGGGGGAAAGGCCACCCAGCCCGATCGTGGCCGTGAACAACGTGTTGAGAATCCACAGTTAGAGCCTCCTTAGCCGGCCCGCCCGCTGGCACGCGTGCCGCATAAGCTTTCGGCATGGCAGAGCGCCGCGTCGCCCTCCCCGGCAACGGCGCGGTGTTTCCGACTGCCGTATGCGACACGATCGGATTCGGCTCCAGGAACGGCGCCCTCGTGGCGGCCCGCGGGGCCTGAGCGCCGAATGTCCTTCCTCGTTCCGCCCCGCCGGCCCTCGCGCGAGCGCCTCGACGATCCGGGCCTTCCGGCCGGAGAGATGCGGCGATCGCTCGCCGACCTGCGCCTGGTCAACCGCCGCTGGGGCGCATCGCGGGCGCTCGAGCGGCACCTGTGCGCGCGGATGCGCTCTCAGCCGGGCGCCCGCGTGGCCGTGCTCGACGTCGGGGCGGGCTCGGGGGACGTGGCGGCGCGCCTGCGGGAGTCGCTTTCGAACGCGGGCCTCGAGGCCACCATCGTCGCGCTCGACCTGCAGTGGCGGCACCTCGCGGCGGGCCGGTCGCTCGCCGGGGGCGCGCCGCCCGCGCCTGTCGCGGCGGACGCCTTCGCCCTGCCCTTTCCGGACGGCGCCTTCGACTTCGCCGTCTCGACGCTCTTCTTCCACCACTTCTCCCCCGAGGAGAACCGGCGGCTGCTCGCGGAGTGTCGCCGCGTGTCCCGCCGGGGCTTCGCCGCGCTCGACCTGCGGCGCCACCGCATTCCCGAGCTCTTCGTCTCGCTCTTCGGCCGCCTCCTCTTCCAGGCCCGCATCTCGGTGGAGGACGGGGCCGCCTCCGTCCGCCAGGCCTACACCCCCGGCGAGGCCCTCGATGTCGCGCGGTCGGTCGCCGCCGACGCGCGCGCGCGGCGCATCTTCCCGTTCCGGCTTCTCGTGTGGAGCGGCGCCTGATGCCGCGCGCGCCCTACGACGCCGTCGTCGTCGGGGCGGGCCCCGCGGGCTCGGCGGCCGCGGCGACGCTCGCCGGGGCGGGGCGCGAGGTGCTCCTCCTCGAGAAGGACCGGTTCCCCCGGCCCAAGGTTTGCGGAGAGTTCCTGTCGCCCTCCGCGCTCGAAGGGCTGGAATCCCTCGGGCTGCGCACGGCGGTCGACGCCGAAGCCGAGCGCATCGAGCGGGGCGTGATCCACCCGGCGTACGGCGGGGCCGCGGTGCCGTTCGAGCTGCCCCGGCCGGGCGCGGGAATGTCGCGGGAGAGGATCGATCTCCTGCTCGCCGCCCGCGCCACCGAGCTCGGAGCCGAGACGGTCTTCGGGGCGCGCGTGACGAGCGTCGAAGGATCGCCGGGCGGCTTCCGCGTGCGGTTCCGTTCCGGCGGCGAGGAGGAGGAGATCGAGTCCCGGACCGCGATCGGCGCCTGGGGACGGTGGGACGCACTCGACCGTTCGATGGGCCGGCCGTTCGGCGGCGCGCCGGCCCGATACCTGGGATGGAGTCTCGATTTCGCGCCGGACGGGTCGCTCGCGGGCGAGGTGCGGCTTTATGCCTTCCCGGGAGGCTACTGCGGCCTTTCCCGGGTCGAGGGAGGGCGCGTCCACCTCGCCGGAGTCGTTTCCGAGAAACGCCGCGCGGCGCTCGGCGGCGGGTGGCTGGCGGTCCTCGCTCACGCCCGAAGGACCAATCCGGACCTCGACCGGGCGCTCCGGAGCCTCTCGCCGGCCGACGCGGGATTTCGCGGCGCGGGGCCGGTGATCTTCGCCGCCCGGCCCGCCGTCCAGAACGGGATCCTGATGGTCGGCGACTCGGCCGGCGTCATCGATCCGTTCTCCGGCGAGGGCCAGGCCTCGGCGCTCGCGTCCGGAATCCTCGCGGCCGGGGTCGTCCGGCGGGGCTTCGCCGGGGAGATTCCGTTCGCCGACGTTCCCGGCGCGTACGCGCGAGCCTGGCGATCGTCGTTTCGCGGGCGCTTCGCCTGGAGCGCGGCGTTCCGGCGGTTGATGCTCTCCCCGTCCGCGGGCCGCTGGGCGGCGCGTCTGGCCGGCCCGGGCGTGGCGCGCTTCGCCGCCGGCCGCCTCGCGGCTACATCGCCTTCGCGCCCTCGGCCGTGAAGACCCGGTCGTCGATCTTCGCCGGCTGGATGTCGAGGTACTCGAGCCGGGTCATTGCGTTCGACCGGGGACCGAGCCGGTCGCGAATCTCCATCTCGGCGACGACGTTCCTGTCGCGCACTCGCCGGAACTTCGTGAAGTCGACCTCCCGGGCTTCCTTGCCGGACGGAAGAAAGAGCACGAGCTTTCGCGGCAACCTCTCCCCCTCCGCGTCGATCCAGAGCGTGACGCGCGGGTAGGGCGCCCCGGCCGCCTTTGCCGTCAGGTCGATCACGCGGCACTCCCGGTCGCCGAGCTTCTCGGTCCCCGGCCGCACCTTCGCGTCGAAGTCCTCGGCGAAGCGCATCTGGGCGACGTCGCCGAAGGACGCGCCGCCCATCAGGCGCTGGTTCGCCGTGATCGGCACCGGGTTCTCCGCGCCCGGGACGATGAGCCACATCTTCGGGCCCACCGTCAGCGCCTTGCGGCCGTCGTTCTTGCCGCCCCGGAAGACGATCAGGGCACGGTCGCGGCCCTTCACGTAGATGTCGAAGTCGGCCGAGCCGGCCGTCTTTCCGTCCTCGACCTGCGTGGCGCGCGCTCGGATCTTCGCCTCCCCGAAGGCGTTGCGGGCGGAGTCGACCGCGGCGAGCCAGGCCTGGACGTCGGACGCCGAGGGCTCCGCGGCGAGCGCCGCGGCGAGGATCCCGAAGGCCGCGGCCCTAAACATGCGCCAGCGCCTCGACGATCGCCACGCGCGAGGCGCGGCGCGCCGGGAAATACGCCGCGATCGCCATCGTCGCGAGCATCGCGGCGAGACCCGCGACGTAGGCCAGGGCGTAGAAGTTGACGTGGATGGGCGTGCCCGTCGTCGCGCCCGGCGGCGGCGGCAGCATGATGCCCGAGGCGTTCAGGGCGGCGCGGACGACGAGCGCGATGATCGTCCCGGCGACGCACCCGGTCGCCGCGATCACGACGCCCTCGGCCAGAAACATCTTCAGAATTCCGGACGGCCGCGTGCCGAGGGCGCGGAGGGTCCCGATCTCGCGCGTCCGCTCGGTCACCGCCATCGTCATGACGATCGCCGCCGAGAGGATCACGATCACGACCAGGACCGCGCCGACGAAGCCGAAAATCCCGATGTAGAGGAGCTTGACCTGGCCGTAGAAGACGGCGAGATCCTGCCAGCGCTGGACGGCGACCGGGAAGCCGGCCGCGGCGAGGGCCTTCTCGAGGCGGGTCGCGGCCTTCTCCTCGTTCGAGCCCGGCTTCAGAAAAACGACCAGCTTCGTCACGGTCCCGCCGCTCTGGAGGAGCCGCGCGACGAGCGGCAGCCCGGCCGCGAGGTACCGGTCGTTGAGCTCCTTGAATTTCACGTCGGAGAGGCCCTGGACGATCCCGTCGACGGCGTTCAGGGATCCGTCCGGCGTCGTCGCCATGAGCGTCACGCGGCTCCCGACTTTCGCCTCGAGCGCGGCGGCGAGGCCGGTGCCGAGGATGATCCCTTCCTCGGCCTCCCGCGAAAGGTACTTGCCCGACACGACGAGATCGCTGGCGAGCGTCGCCGCCGCTTCGGGCCCCGGATCCACGCCGACCCCGAGGAACGGCACCGACCGCTTGCCCGTCGTCGCGAGGCCGACGAAGTCGATGCGCGGAAGGACCGCCGCGACGTCCGGATCCTTCGCCGCGGCCGCCCGGGCGCGGGCGGAGTCGTGAATGCCGAATTCGAGCGTCGCTTCCTCCGCGCGGCCGAGGGCACGGCGGTCGATGAGCTGGAGGTGGCCGACGCTGCGGATCGTGCCCTCCCGGAGGGCCTCGAAGGATTGCGCGATGAATCCGCCGGCCAGGGCGAACGACGCGAAGCCGAAGGCCACGACGGCGATCATCAGGAGGCTCCGCCGCTTCTGGCGGACGAGGTTGCGCCACGCGAACGCCATCGAGCTCATGCGGCGGTCTCGTCGCTCTCGATCTCGCCGTCGTGGAGCGACACGACGCGCCGCGCGCGCTCGACGACCCGCGGGTCGTGCGTGGCGAAGAGAAACGCCACGCCGCGCGTGGCGTTGAACTCACGCATCAGGTCGAGGATCCCTTCGGCCGTGCGGCTGTCGAGGCTGGCGGTGGGCTCGTCGGCGAACACGATCGCCGGCCGGTTGGCGAGGGCGCGCGCGATCGCGACGCGCTGGCGCTGGCCGCCCGACAGCAGGTCCGGCCGGATGCCGGCCTTCTCGGGCAGGCCGACCGCCGCCAGCAGCTCCCGCGCTCGATCCCGGCGTTCGTCGGCGCCGGCGCCCTTGAGCGCCAGCGGGTAGCTCACGTTCTCCTCGGCCGTCAGCACGGGGATCAGGTTGAAAGTCTGGAAAATGAAACCGAACCGGTCGCGCCGCAGGTCCGAGCGCTCGTTCTCGGTCAGGCCTTCGCCCGGCCGGCCCTCGACGCGGACCTCCCCGGCGTCCGGACGGTCGAGCAGTCCGAGAAGGTTCAGGAGCGTCGTCTTGCCCGAGCCGCTCGGGCCGCGGAGCGCGACGAATTCGCCGGTCCGTACTTCGAGCGTGACTCCACGGATCGCGGGCACCAGCGCCTCGCCGAGGCGATAGGAGCGCGAGAGGTCACGCGCCTCGACCAGTGGCTTTTCGCGATCGGGGCTCATTCGGCCCCGGATCTTAGCCCGGGGAGGCGGTCCCACCGCCCGGCCGCGTCGGGGATCCCGGCAACGGCGAAGGGGACGGCTCGCGGACGGGGGCGGGCGCGTTGGGCCGCCGGGGATCGACGACGGGGACGACGCGGCCGGGCTCGTCGATGATCGGCTGCTCGGGGATCGGATCGTCGATCGGCCGCTCGCCCCCCGACGGATCCCGCTCAGTCATCGAGCTCGCCCGCGGAGACCGTGGCGACCTCGCCGACGTCGGGCATCCGCCGGGTCACGAGGGCCTTGACGTACTCGAACAGCACCACCGGCGCCGGCTTGTCGGTCGTCAGGAAGTGGGCCGTGCGGGCCTCGACCCCCAGGAGCACCATCCGCGGGTCGTCGGGCCCGCCGTTGCGGGCTTCGCCCTCGTCCGGGAACCAGGTCTTCCAGTCGGGCTCGTACAGCTCCCGGATCTTGGCGCGGTCGCGGCTGATCCGGGCGACCCCGGAAACCGAGACCCATTCCCGGCCGTTGCCCCGCAGGTAGGCCAGGTTGACGTTCGGATCGACGGCGAGTTCGTCGAGCTTTGCAAGCCCCTGCGCGGTGACGAACCAGAAGTGCGCGCCGTCGGCCCGCCGCTGCGTCGCCATGGGCCGCGACACGAGCGAGCCGTCGCGGCGCCGCGTCGTCAGCATCGCGACCTTGATGTCCTGGACGAGCTCGTAAAGGCGCTCGAGCTTGTCGTCCGTCCGGCGAAGCCCCTCGTTCACAGCAGCTCCTCCCGGGACTGCTTGGCCCGCGCCGCGCCGATCGCGGTCTTGACTTCCTTTTCCTCCTCGGGAGGCGGGAGCACGGCGGGCATCCCGAGCGACTCGATCCAGAGCTCCCGGCACCAACCCGTCGTGTGGTACAGGTGCTCGTCCTCCTGCTCCTCGACCTCGTCGCAGGCCGCCTTGAGCACTTCCTTGTTCTTGCCGGCGCTCTTCCCGGCGACGGCCCCGATGAGCTCCCAGTTGAGGTGATCCTTCGTTTCCGCGAGGACCACGCACTCGGCTGCCACGATCTGCGCGGCGTTCGGATCGCCCGCCTGCTTCGCCATCTTCATCGCCCGCACCAGGGACTCCCCGGTGTGGCGAACCACCTGGCGGCCCGCCGTCTCGGCGTCCGGGTCGAGCCCGAGCTTCGCGAAGACATCCTTCAGGATCTCGACGTGGTTGGTCGTCTGCTCGAGATACTTCTCCCACTCCACGCGCAGGTCCTTGTTGACCGCGCACCCGACGGCGTTCGTGTAGACCTGAACGCCGCCGAGCTCGGTTTCGAGGGCCTGCAGCAGAAGCTCGTTGACCTGCTCTCTCTTCATGGCAACAATCCTCCGCCGCCGGATCGTTGCATCCGCCATGCCAGCGGGTCAGATCTGCGTCGATCGGCGAACGGAAGAGCGCGGCGGCGTGCACGACGAGCTTTCTCCTTCCACGGCGGTTGCGCCACTCGGCGAGCGCACCTCGGCGTGGCTCTTCAGCCAGTGGCTCTTTGAGCCGCGCGAGTTGTACCAGGCGATGGGGTGATAGCGCTCCGACCTGGACCCGCGCCCGCTCCACGCGGGCGCCGACGTCGGGGTCGATCTTTCCGCTTCCGAGCCAGTCGATCAGCACGTCGACCTTGACCCCGGCAGCCGCGCGCGCTGAGAGCCTCGGCAAACTCCTCGCCGATGCGCCCGGACCAATACCGGACCAATCGATGCGGGTCTCGAAGGTGACCGACCGGCGGGCCGAGCGGATGTCCCGAGCGCCGGGCCCGTCGCGACGGGCATGGTCCGCCGGCTAGCCGCGCCCCATCCGGGAAAAGGGGACTGCCGCCCCCGAAGGGGCGGGTCCGAGTGGGGCGGGAAGTCTTGGAGGGTGCGGTTCGAGTTTCCACGGAACCTTGCCCTCCATCTCTAGCAATCCCGATGCCACCGGCCACGGGCGGCCTGACAGCGCTTCCGGCGCGCGAGCGCCCGCCTCGGGGAAGGAGTGAGCCGACCCGGCGACTCGGAGAACCATGGGTGGGCATGGTCGCCTCGGCCGCCATGACGAACAGGATCCGGGCCGCCGCCCGCTCCGATGGCACCCCCGTTGCAACCCTTCCCGTCCGGAGGTTGCCATGAAAAGCAAGGCCGCGATCGGAAACCACCCGATCCACCCGATGCTCGTTCCGGTTCCGATCGGGGCGTTCGTGATCGCGTTCGTCGGCGACGTCCTCCACACGATCAGCCCCGAGGACCCGTTCTGGTACGACCTGTCGTTCACGTGCATCGGCATCGGACTGATCTTCGCGATCCTCGCCGCCGTCTTCGGCGCCGTCGACTACCTGGGCGTCCGCATGACCAGCCGCGCGTTCCGGCTCGCGACCGTTCACGCGGTCGTCAACGTCTCGGCCTGCGTCCTCTACGCCTCGAGCTTCTTCCTGCGCCGCAACGCCGCGGCCTTTCCGCCCGCGCGGTGGCCCGCCGTGTTCGGCCTGGCGATCCTCGGCTTCGTTCTGCTCGGAACCGGGGGCTGGATCGGCGGCAAGCTCGCCTACGAGCACCGGGTCGGGGTCGTCGAAGACGCGGCCGCTCCCGCCGCCGGCCCGGACCGCGTGCGGGCCGCGTCATGAGCCGCCGAACTTCCGCCGCGAGGGGCAACCGCTCGCGGCGGTCCCGTGCCGGGGAGCGCTCGAAAAGCTGTCACTCGCGGCGACCCGTGGGCCGGGAGCTCCTGGGCGTTCGGCGTGGCGGCCGGGGTCATCCTCGTTTGGGGCCTGACGGGCCCGATCTTCGGCTACTCGGACACCTGGCAACTCGTCATCAACACCGGCACGACGATCGTGACGTTCCTGATGGTCTTCCTGATCCAGAGCGCGCAGAACAAGGAGTCGAAGGCCATTCACCTCAAGCTCAACGAACTCGTTGCCGCGACGCAGGGCGCGAGCAATCACCTGATCGATGTCGAGAACCTCACCGAGGAGGAGATCGAGGCGCTGCACCGCACTTCTGCGAGCTCGCCCGGCTCGCCTCGAAGCAGGGCAAGGTGCTCGAGTCACACTCGATCGAGGAAGCGCCAAGCACGGAGCGAGGCGAAGGCACCCGCACCGAAGAAAGTCGGCGCGCGGCTGAAGCTGGCAGGCGGGTTGCTTCTCGCGTTCGGCGGGTCCCGAGAGTCTCTTCCCTTTCGCTGCGGCCGCGAGTTTCCGATCCGATCGGGGGCGTGAGCGGCGCTTTTCTCCTCTCGCATTTCCGCGCATTGGCATTGGCATGGCCCGTGCTCCCTCCGATACGCGGACGCGCACGGCGCGGATTCGCCCGTCGCTGCGGTCCGACGAACAGAGTCGAGGAGGAAATGATGAAACGCCTTTCGGGAATTCTCGCCACCGCTCTTGCGTCCGTGCTCGCGCTGAGCATCGCCGCCTGCAGCACCACCCAGAGCCCGGGTCAGCAGGTCGACGACACGGCGATCCACACCTCGGTGAAGGCCAAGCTCACGGCCGATCGCTTCTCCAACATCGTCAACGTCGACATCAACGTGACCAACGGAGTCGTGACGCTCGCCGGCGAGGTGCCGAACCCCAAGGTCAAGGCGGAAGCGGAGGCCGAAGCCCGCTCGGTCAAGGGCGTCGTCAAGGTGATCAACAACCTGCAGGTGAAGACGCCGCCGGCCGCGTAGACCGGACGTCCACGCGCACAACGAAAGGGGGCCTCGCGGCCCCCTTTTTCTGCGCCCGGCGCGCGGCTTCAGGGCGCCGGACTGGTGAGCTTGCGGACGCCCGCGAGTCCCAGGACCAGGAACACCAGGAAGAGCACCGCGAACACGGCGGCGAGAACCTTGGCCACCGCGAACGAGGCCCCCGCGATCCCCGTGAACCCCAGAAGCGCGGCCGCCAACCCGACCAGGAAGAAGATCAAAGCCATCTTGAGCATGCGAAGATCACCTCCGCGCCGGGAAACTGCAAGACGGGTGCCGCGGGCGGCACGGATTTCGCTACGATCGTGTCACCGGAGGTTCTATGCCCACTTACTCCCTTCCCGATCTGCGATACGACTTCGGCGCCCTCGAGCCGCACATCTCCGGAAACATCATGGAGCTCCACCACGACAAGCACCATGCGGCCTACGTGAAGGGCGCCAACCTGGCCCTCGAGAAACTCGGCGAGGCGCGCGAGAAGGAGGACTTCACACGCGTCGGCGCGCTCGAGAAGGCGCTCGCCTTCAACCTCTCGGGGCACGTTCTGCACTCCCTCTTCTGGCAGAACCTCACGCCCCGCGGCGGAGGCCAGCCGGACGGGGAGCTGCGCGCCGCCCTCGACGAGCACTTCGGAAGCTTCGAAAAATTCAAACGGCAGTTGAACGAGGTGGCGGCGACGATCATGGGCTCGGGCTGGGGCGCGCTGATCTGGGAACCGCTCGCCGGAAAGCTCCTGACGACCCAGATCTACGACCACCAGTCGAACCTGAGCCAGGGCGGCGTTCCCATCCTCGTGCTCGACGCCTGGGAGCACGCGTACTACCTCCAGTACAAGAACCAGAAGGCCGACTACTTCGCGGCGATCTGGAACGTCTGGAACTGGCAGGATGTCGCCGAGCGCTTCGCCGCGGTCCGCTCGCTCGACGTGGCGATCCGCGGAGCCGCCACGGTCGCCTGAGCCGGCGCCGCGCGGCGCGGCACGGTGATTGCAAAATCGCTTTCTCCCGGCTGGCGTGAACCTGACCGGGAGAAAGAGGTTGTCTATGCACCACCGTCGCATCGGGCGCCTCGTGCGCTGGACGTTTCTGGGATTCGCGGCCGTTCTGGGTTGGGCGAGCGAGGCAAGAGCGCAGGGAGCGCCCGGCGTCCGTTTCGGCGTTTCGGGCGGCGCGAGCATCCCCTTGCAGAACCAGGACGACGTCTACCAACTCGGCTGGAACGGGACCGCGATGGTGCTCTTCAACTTCGACGCGCCGGTCGGCATCCGGCTCGACGGCTCCTACGGGGAAATGGACACGAAGGACGATCTTCCCGGGTTCGTCGGAAACGGCTCGGCCCGGATCATTTCCGGGACCGCCGACGTCGTTCTCGGGCCCCGACACGGCTGGATCCAGCCCTACTTCCTGGGAGGGGTCGGCGTCTACGACCTGCGCTTCGAGGGCCAGGAAGCCGACGGGAGCAATCTTTTTTCGGATTCGACGACTCGCTTCGGGTGGAACGCCGGGATTGGCTTCGCGTTCCCCCTCTCGCAGGCCGACAATGCCTCGCGGATCTTCGTCGAGGGCCGCTACACGAGCGTCTCGCTCAGCGGGGACCGGTTCACCGACAGCGTGACGACCGAGGGATCGCGGTTCACGTTCGTTCCCGTCAACGTCGGCATCGTTTTCTGACGCCGAGGCCTCCGGCCGTCCACCGCGGCATGGAACGTGCTCCCTGGGCCGGCCCATGACGGTCGTCGAGCGTCTTCAGCAGACCGGAATTCGCCGTATCGGCTCCGCGGAGAGCGGCTTCCGCTACCGGCGGGAAGACGGGGCGCGCGTCACGAAGAGAGAGCGCGAACGGATCGCGTCGCTCGTCCTTCCGCCGGCGTGGACGGACGTCGCGATCAATCCTTCCCCCGCCGCCGCAATCCAGGCGATCGGGCGCGACCGGGCGGGACGCTGGCAGTATCGGTACTCGGAACGGCAGGAAAAACTCCGCGAGGAGCGCAAGCGCCGACGGCTCCTCGCCTTCCTGCGAGCGCTTCCGGAGCTGCGGGCGCGCGTCGCCCGCGACCTGCGGCGCGAAGGCCTCGACCGCGAGCGGGTCCTCGCCGCGATGGTCCGTCTCCTGCTGCGGGGATTCCTGCGACCGGGGAGCGCGGTGTACACCCGCGAGAACGGCACCTACGGGCTCTGCACGCTGCGCCCGCGCCACATCCGCGTCGAGGGCCGCCGCGTGACCCTGTCCTACGTCGGCAAAGGACGCAAGGAGCAGGTCCGCGAGATCGACGACGCGCCGGCCGCGCGCGTCGTGGCGGAGCTTCTGGCGGAAAAGGGACCCTCGGTCTTCGGATACCGGGGGCCGGACGGCGCTTGGGTCCGGGTGCGCCGGCGGCACGTCAACGACTATCTCCGGGAAATCACGGGCTCGCGCTTCTCGGCGAAGGATTTCCGGACGTGGGCCGGAACGCTCTTCGGCGCCTGCGCGCTCGCTCGCCGGGTTTCCGCGGAGCCCGCGACGGCACGCGTGTTGCGGCGCCGGATCGCGGAGGCGATGCGCGAGACCGCGGAGCTTCTCGGCAACACGCCCGCGGTATGCCGCGCCTCCTACGTCTCACCCGCCGTGCTCACGGCCTTCGCGAAGGGCCGCGTGCTCTCCGGCGCCCTGCCGTTCGAGGCCTTCGTGCGGGCGTCCCCACGGGCGCTCTCCGTCGTCGAGCGCCAGCTCGCGCGACTGCTGCGGAACGGGCACCCGTGACCTCGGCGCCGCGCGTCTTCCTCCTGTCGCCGGCGAGCGCCGCCGGGGAGCGGGCCGCCATGCTGCTCGCCGAACGCGCGCGCTTCGACCTCGCCGTCCGGCTGCGTTCGGCCGGGGGCGCCCCCCTCGGGGAAGTGTTCGCGTTTCTCTCCGGCCTGTACTTCCGCGGCAAGCTCGCGTACGCGAAGCGTTTTTCGACCGGGGCCGTCTTCGTGATCACGCCGACGGCCGGCCTCCTGCCACCCGAGACCCCCGTGCGGCGGGAGGACATGCTGCGGTTCGCGTCGGTCCCGATCGCGGCGTCGGAACCGGCCTATCGCCGGCCCCTCGTGCGCGACCTCAAGCGCCTCGCCCGCGCCGCGTCCGACGAGGCCCGCATCGTCCTCCTCGGCAGCATCGCCACGGACAAGTACTGCGGCCCGCTCCTCGAGGTCTTCGGCCCGCGGCTGCTCTTTCCGCCCGGATTTCGTCGGGCGCGGCGACATGAGCCGGGGCGGGCTGCTGCTGCGGGCCGCCCGCGACGGCCGGGAGCTCGCCTACGTCCCGGTCGAGGGCGCGGTGCGGCACGGACAGCGCCCGGCGCGGCTGGATCCGCGGACGCGCGTGCGAGAGACGACCGTCCGAGTGAACGTTCCGGACCTCCCCGATGAAGCGGCCGTCGAAATCGGCGGCCGCCGGCTCACGCTGACGAGCCTCTCGAAGCCGTTCTGGCCCGAACGCTCGGCCTCACCAAGCGGCGATCTCCTGCGCTACTACGCCGACCGTGTCGCCCGGTCCTGCTCCCGCACCTCGCGACCGCGCGATGGTGATGAAGCGCTATCCCAACGGCGCGCGCGGCGAGTTCTTCTTCATGAAGCGCGCGCCGTCGCCGCGCCCCGCTGGATCGAGACCTGCGCGATCGAGCACGCCTCGGGAAGCGTCATCGACTTCCCGATGGTCGAGGACCTCGCCTCGCTCCTCTGGGTTGTCAACCTCGGCTGCATCGATCTTGAATCCATGGTACGCGCGCTGCGACGACGTGGATCGGCCCGACTACCTGCACTTCGATCTCGATCCCGTGCCCGGCGCGGGCTTCGACGCGCGTGCGCGAGACCGCGCTCCTCGTGCGCGAAGCGCTCGAGTCGCTCGGGATGCCGAGTCTCGCGAAGACGACGGGCTCGAAGCGGCATCCACCTCTACGTTCCGATCGTGCGCGGCCCGATGCAGAAGCAGGTGTGGACGCTTCGCGAAGGAGTTCGCGCAGCGTGCTCGGAGTCGCGCGCCCCCGCAGCTCGTCACCGCGGAGTATCGCAGTTGCGCATCGGCCGCGCGGCCGCGTGCTCGTCGACTACAACCAGAACGCGTGGGGCCGCACGCTCGCCTCGGTCTACTCGGTGCGTCCGCACGCCCCGGGCCGCGGTCTCGACGCCGGTGACCTGGAGGGAGATCGAGCGCGGCGTCGCAGATCGAGGACTTCCGCATCGACAACGTGCCCGGCGCGTGTGCGCGAAGCTCGGCGATCTCTGGAAGCCGCTGCTCGCGCCGCGCAGGCCGCTTCAAGCTGGAGACATTGCTGTGACGCCTGCCGCTGCCGCGCCACTATCGCGCCGATGGAGGCGCAGCCGGTGGGCGAGATCCCGCCGGGCGACGAGTGGGAATACGAGCCCAAGTGGGACGGCTTCCGCTGCATCGCCTTCCGCGACGGCGAGCGCGTGGACCTGCATGTCGAAGGCGGGGCAGCCGCTCGGCCGTTACTTCCCCGAGATCGTCGAGGCGGTCGCGGCGCTTCGCGCCGACGCGGTTCGTGCTCGACGGCGAGATCGTCGATTCCGGATGGGCCAAGCGCCTCTCGTTCGACGACCTCCTGCTGCGGATTCATCCGGCGGCGAGTCGGGTCGCGCTGCTCGCGCGCGAGCACCCGGCCCTGCTGCTCGTCTTCGACCTGCTCGTGCTCGAGCTCGAGGTCGTTCGCTGGCGCTGCCGCTGGAAGGAACGGCGGGCCCGCCTCGAGAAGCTGGCCGCGCGATCCTTTCGCGCATCGCCGCGCATCCGGCTTTCTCCGGCGACCCGGATCTCGCAGCCGCGAGGCGCTGGCTGCGCTCGGTCGGCGGCGCGCTCGACGGCGTCATCGCGAAGCGCGCCGACGCGCCCGTACCGGGCGGGCGACCGGACCGGGATGCAGAAGCTCAAGCAGCGCCGTACGGCGGATTGTGTCGTCGGCGGCTTCCGCTATGCGGCGCGGGCGCGGGTCGTCGGCTCGCTTCTGCTCGGGCTCTACGATGATGACGGGCAGCTCGATCACGTCGGCTTCTGCTCGGGGCTGACGGCGGCGCAGCGCACGAGGCTCACGCCGGAGCTCGAGAAGCGGATCCGCGAGCCCGGCTTCACGGGCCGGGCGCCCGGAGGCCCGAGCCGGTGGACGACGCGAGCGAACGCGGTGACTGGAAGCCGCTCGCGCCGAAGCTGCGTGGTCGAGGTCCGCGTACGATCCACTTCACGCGCGGCCGCTTCCGGCACGGCACGCGCTTTCTCCGGTGGCGCCCGGACAAGGCGCCGCGCCAGTGCACGCTCGCGCAGGTCGAGCGCGAAGCGCGGGCCCTCGGCGCGCTCGCGATCCTCGGCGGCTGATCCCGCCGCGCGGCGCGCGGCGGCGGGTTTGCCGGGCCCGGCGCCTTGATGCATCATTGCCGTACCTTGGCAGCCGCGTCGATTCCCGCGGGGTCCCGCCGGATCGCGTTCGGCGCGATCCTGGTCGTCGTGGCCGTCGCCGCCTTCGGATGGGTCGTGATCGTCAACACCCGGAATCTCGTCGATCAAACGAGCCGGGTGGAGTCGGCCTGGAGCGCCCTCGGGGAGGTCGAGGCGACCCTCTCGGCGCTCAAGGACGCCGAGACGGGTCAGCGCGGCTACCTGCTGACCGCCGATCCGAGCTACCTCGGGACGTACGAGCGCGGCGTGACCGCCGTCCGCATCCACCTCCCGCGGCTTCACGCGCTGTCCGCTCGCCGTCCGGCGTGGCAGAAGCGCCTCGACGACTTCGAAGCCCTCGTCGAGGCCAAGCTCGGGGAGCTCGCCGAAACGGTCCGCCTCTTCTCCTCAGGCGATCGCGCCGCCGCCCTGCAAACGGTCCGGACCGGCTTCGGTCGAAACACGATGGACCGGATCCTCTCGTCCCTGGCGGCGATGCGAAGCGAAGAGCCGGGCTTCTGGCCGAGCGTTCCCGGCAGGCCGACGCCACCTCCCGCCGCGTCGTGGCGGCGGCGATTGCGGGAGGCCTCGCGTCCCTCGCCCTCTTCGCAGCGTTCGTCGCCGTCGTGCGGCACGACCTGCTCGCCCGGGTCCGGGCGCAGGAGGCGTTGCGACACAGCGAACAGCGGCTGAGAACGACTCTGCGGAGCATCGGCGACGCGGTTCTCGCGACGGACGCCGAAGGACGGGTCACGTTCCTCAACGCGGTCGCGGAACGGCTGACCGGTTGGACCCTGGCCGAAGCCACGGGCCGCCCGGTGGAGGAGATCTTCCGGATCGTCGAGGAGAGGAGCCGAGCTCCCGTCGAGAGCCCCGTACGCCGGGTCATCGGCCAGGGCGAAATCGTCGGACTCGCCAACCACACCCTTCTGATCGCGCGCGACGGGACCGAAACACCGATCGCCGACAGCGGCGCGCCGATCCGCGACTCCCGCGGCCGGCTCGACGGCGTGGTCCTGGTCTTCCGCGACATCGCGGCACAGCGCAGGGCCGAAAGGGAAGCGCAGCGGCTGGCCGCCATCGCGGCGTCGGTCGAGTACGCCATCGTCGCCGAGACGGTCGACAACGTCATCACCGACTGGAACCCGGGCGCCGAGGCGCTCTTCGGGTTCACGGCCGCCGAGATGATCGGCCGGAAGATGGTCGAGCTCGCTCCGCCGGGCTCGGAGGACCCGACCCCCGTCCTGACCACGGAGCTCCTCGCCGGCCGGCGGATCGCCGAGTTCGACGTGCGCCGGCGAACCAAGGACGGCCGATGGATCGAGATCGTCGTCAACCTCTCCGCAATCCGCGACTCCACGGGCCGGATCATCGGCATTTCGCGCCTGATCCGCGACGTCACCGAGCGGCGCCGCCAGAGCCGGGAGCTCGAAGAGGCCCGCCACCGGGCGGAAGAGGCGAGCGCCGCCAAAGACCGCTTCCTCGCGACCCTGTCGCACGAGCTGCGAACTCCCCTGACGCCGGTCATGGCCTCCATCCATCGGCTCGAGCGGCGGGCCGACCTCGGTCCGGGGATGGCCGAGTCCCTTGCGATGATCCGACGCAACGTGGAGCTCGAGGCCCGGTTGATCGACGACCTCCTCGACCTGACGCGCATCTCCGCCGGCAAGGTCGAGCTCGACTGCGATCCGCTGGACCTCCACGACGTCCTCCAGAGCGTCCTCCAGAGCGCGCGGAGCGAGTTTTTCCGCCGGGGCGTCGAGCTCGTCCCCGAGCTCGAAGCCACCGATCACTTCTGCGTGTGCGACGGCGCCCGACTCCAGCAGGTGTTCTGGAACCTCCTCCAGAACTCGTCGAAGTTCACGCCGTCCGGCGGCCGCGTCACCCTGCGCTCCGAAAACCCGTCGCCCGGTCGGATCCGCGTCCTCGTCCGCGACACGGGTCAGGGAATCCGGAAGGACCTGCTTGCCCGGATTTTCGACGCCTTCGAGCAGGGAGACGCGACGGCGAGACGCCGCGCCGGCGGCCTCGGCCTCGGCCTCGCGATCGCCCGCAACCTCGTCGAGCTGCACGGCGGATCGATTTCCGCCGAGAGCGAGGGCGAAAACCGCGGAGCCACGTTTGCGATCGAGCTTGCGACGACCTCGGAGCGGCCGATGCGGACGGCGCCCGAACGGCCGGGCCGGCACCGCCTCGAAACGCGCGGCCGCCTCTCGATCCTGCTGGTCGAAGACGACGTCGACACCGGCCTCGCGGTCCGGGAGCTGCTGCAGGAAGCCGGCTTCGACGTGAGGCTCGCCGACGGCGTCGAGGCCGCCCGACGCGCATTCCAGGAGCAGCCGGCCGAAATCCTGGTCACCGACGTGGGACTACCCGACGGCAGCGGGCTCGAGCTCTTCGCCGGTCTCAAGACGGCGCATCCCGACCTTCGTGGCGTCGTCCTCAGCGGTTACGGCATGGAGTCCGATCTGGAGCGCAGCCGAAAGCTCGGCTTCGCCGAGCACCTGGTCAAGCCCCTCAATCTCGACCGCCTCATCACGGTTCTCGACCGCCTGGGCTCGACGGCGGTCACCGCGGAACAAAACGAAAACGGGGCCGACCGCTCGAGAGCGACCAGCCCCGCCGACCGACCGTGGGAGCCTTACTCCTCTTCCTGATCTGAACCGGAGCTCGAACCGCCGCGGGAGGACTTCCCGCCTTCGCTGACCCGGCCCTTGTCGTCGCGCTGGCCCTGGGTGCTCTGTCCACCCTGGCTGCCGGAACGACCGCCCTGGCTGCCCTGCTGACCCTGTTGTCCCTGTTGCGAGCCCCGGCCCTGACCGGCCGAACCCTGCTCCGACTTGTTCTCTCGATCGCGATCCGCCATGAGAACCTCCTTTAGTAGGAACCTACGACTCCACTCTCATCCGATTCACAAACCGTGCCGATGGCGAAACATCCAGTCGTCGACGAAGAGGACTTGCAAGTCCCGTTCCGCCTTGCCACGACTGGACAGCCGATCCTTTCGCGCGCGGCGCGTACAGCTTCCCGCGCGTCGGTGGCGCGTCGAGCGGGCGGGCCCTCGGGCGGCCGATCCGAAGCACGCTCTATTTCGCCGGCGAGGCGGTCGGCGTCGGCGAAACCGGAACGGTTCCGGCCGCCCTCGAGAGCGGGCGCCGCGCGGCCGAGCGGATTCTTCGCTGAACCGGATTCATGAGCCGCCGAGCCTCAGGCCGAGGCACGCGCGGCGAGGGCCGCCGCGCGCAGGTCCCGGACGAGGGAGGCGTACATCCGACGGCGTCCCGCTTCGTCGGGAGCGCGCAGCGCCGCCGACGGGTGGATCGTCGCGAGCACCCTCGGCGCGAGCGGCGACTCGAGCACGCGGCCGCGCGAACGCGTCAGGCGGAAGCCGGAGCCGAAGAAGGCCTTCGACGCCGTCGCGCCGAGGCAGACGATCAGGCGCGGCTCGACGAGCTCGAGCTCGCGGAAGAGCCAGGGACGGCAGGCCTCCACTTCGGCGCTGTTGGGGGTCTGGTGGATGCGGCGCTTCCCGCGGGGTTCGAACTTGAAGTGCTTGACGACGTTGGTGACGTAGACCTCGCGGCGCTTCACGCCGGCCTCGGCCAGCGCCCGGTCGAGCAGTCCGCCGGCGGGACCCACGAACGGGCGTCCCTCGCGGTCCTCCTGGTCGCCCGGCTGCTCGCCGACGAGGAAGAGCCGGCTTCCCCGCGCCCCCTCGCCGAAGACCGCCTGCGTGGCGTTCCGGTAGAGCGGACAACCGCGGCAATCGTTCGCCGCTGCCGCCAGACGGCGCAGACTCGCGGTGCGCGGGACGAATTCTTCGGCGCCGGGCATGGGCTTCGGCCGCGTGCAAGCCGCCCGCCATCCGCGAGGGCCCGACATCCGCCGCGGCACGCGCCTTGCTCGGCCGGAGGGCGGGAGGAATCATGATCGAGCGAAAGAGATTCCGGTGCCCGCAGTGCGGACACTCCGAGATCGAGACCGTTCCCCACCTTCCGCGCTGCCCGAAATGCGGGTTCCCCGTCCCCCGGCCCGAGCGCGACATCGTCATCGCGGCGCCGGGCCGGCGTCCCGCTCCCCGGCCTCCCATCTGAGGGCGCGCCTTCCAGAGAAAAAGGGGCGGTCCGCCCTGGCGCGGGGGACCGCCCGGAGAAAGAGACCGCCCTCCCTTCGGAGGGCGTTTGGGGCCGAGATTTAGGGGGTGACGGCCGGGGTGACGTCCATCGTCGAGGTGGTCGTCGTGGTCGACGTCGAAGGTTCGGGGGTTCCGGACGCCGACGGCACCTCGCTCGTCTTCGACGTCTCGGTGGTCGTGGTGGTCGTTTCCTTGCGCTGGCACCCCATCGCCAGCGCGGCGACGGCCGCGACCAGGAAGCTGCCCAGGATGATCGTTCTCTTCATCGGTTACTCCTCCTATGGTGCCCGTCGCCGGGCCCGCGTTCACCCGTGCAACCCTCGTGCCGGCCTAATTCGCGTCGCGCGAGGCGGTGAACGGAAGGCCCTGGCCCCGTGGGGCGCACGAAGCATGCCGGCGACCGCGCTGGCAACGGAATTGCTGCGATTGGGAAGCGGAGGTGTTCGATGAGCTGCTCCCATTCCTCGTGCCGTTGCGGCGACGCCCCGGTCGAGCGCCAGGGCAAGAACTACTGCAGCGAACGCTGCGCCGACGCGGCGCTGGCGAGCGCCGGCTCGTCGCAGGGCAAGTGCCCCTGCGGCCACCCGGATTGCGCGGCGGTCTGACGCCGTTCCGGCGATGCGACCGATCTGGAACGGCCACATCACGTTCGGCCTGATCTCGATTCCCGTCTCGCTCCACTCGGCGGTCGAATCCACCGAGCGAGTCTCGTTCCGTCTTCTTCACCGTAAGGACCACGCGCCGATCGTCTACAAGAAATTCTGCAGCAAGGAGGACGTGGAGGTCTCGGGCGACGACGTCGTGCGTGGATTCGAGGTGGACGACGACGAATACGCCGTCGCCGAGAAGGAGGACATCGAGGAGGCCGGGCGCGAGGCCGGTGGAGCGACCGACGAGATCGAGGTCCTTCAGTTCGTCGAGCTCGGCGCGTTGAACCCCCTGAGCTTCGACCATCCCTATTACCTCGCGCCGCGGAAGGGCGGCGAAAAAGCCTACGGGGTCCTGCGCGAGGCGCTGCTCGACGCCCGCCGGATCGGGGTCGTGCGCCTCGGCCTGCGCAAGAAGGCGACGCTCGCCGCGCTTCTTCCGGGTCCGCGCGTGATCGGCCTCGAGACCCTTCGCCCGTACGAGGAGATCCGGGACCCCCAGAAGGTCGCCGTCCCGGCGAACCCGAAGAAGGCGGGCGAGGTCAGGATGGCCCGCCTCCTGATCGACCAGATGAGCGGCGAGGGATGGGACCCGGCCGAACACCACAACGAGTACCGCCGCTCGCTCAAGAAGCTGCTCGCCTCCCGGAAACGCTTTACCCTCGGGGCGCGCCCGGAAGAGAAGAAAAAGGCCGCGGGCGGCAACGTCGTCGACCTCATGGACGCCCTGAAGCGAAGCCTCGAACAGCCCCGCGCGCGGACCGCGCGCGGCGGACGGCGCCGCGCCGGCGCGGCCTGACCCGCCGCCTCGGCGGATCGCTTCGACCTCGACGTTGACGAGCCGCCGCGCCAGGTCGACACCGGTATCCCTGCCTTCCGGGAAAGCAGACTTCATGCCGCGTTCGGGGCGCGCGCCGTCGGGATCGAGGGCGGCATCCGCCTTGCACCCTGGAGGCCGAGGACGGGCATGCCGCCCGCCAACTGATCGAGGAGGTCCCATGATCATTCGCAGAAGCTTGATGGCACTCGCCATCGGGGCGGTCGCCGCGTTCGCCCTCTCCCAGAACGCGGACAAGAACACGTCGGCGCCGACGAAGAACGACTACCGCCTTCGGGTCGTCGAGCCGGCTGAGGGTGCCACCGTGTCGGGAAGCAGCTTCCAGGTCGTGGTCGACCTGAATCCGCCGCCGCAGCTCGGCGACAACCAGAAGCGCGACGTCAACTCGATGCCCCGCCCGCGGGTCGACGTCTTCGTCGACAACGAGAACAAGGGAACGCTCGAGGACACGTCCAACGTGCTCTCGATCCAGAGCGTCGCGACCGGCGCGCACAAGCTCGTCGTCGTGGCCAAGAACCTGAGCGGCGAGATCATCGACCGCAAGGAAGTCAATTTCCAGGTCGAGACCGCGTCCACGGCCGCGACTTCCCGCTCGACGTCCGCACCGGCCCCGATGAACACCGACAGGGAGACCGAGCGCTCGCATGAAGTCGTGGCCCCGCCGCCGCCGCCGGCTCCGGCCCCGGAGCGCTCGACGGCGTACACGGCGCCGGCCCCGGAGCGCCCGGCGCCCGGCACGTACAGCGCGCCGCCCGCTCCCGCGCCCGAGTCGAACACGCTTCCGGCGACGGCTTCGTACGACCCGTTGCTCGCGGTCGGCGGCCTCGCCCTTCTCGCCACGGGCCTTGCCCTTCACCGGCGTTCCTAGCGCGACGACCGCGGACCCGGCGTCCCGTGCCCGGATGATCCGCCCGGGCGCGTCGGGTCCGCGGCCTTCGATTTCGTATCGCCGCGCGTCTGCGGTCTTGGGCCTCGTTCTCGCCGGCTCGGCCATGCTCGGCGTCGCCGCCGTTCACCGCGCCGCCGGGATCCGGGCCCAGTTCGCCGCGCCCGCGGCGGCGGAACTGTCCGACGAGGCCACGCCGGCCGAGGGTGCTCCCCTGGGTCGTTTGCGCATCCCCCGCCTCGGCGTCGACCTCGCGGTCTTCGAGGGCGTGACCGCCGCGGTCCTGCGAATGGGTCCCGGCCACGTTCCCCGCACCGCCCTGCCCGGCAGGGGGGGCAATTGCGTGATCGCGGCTCACCGCGACGGCTTCTTCCGCGCCCTCCGGCACGCTCGCCCGGGAGACCGCGTCCTCCTCAGCACGGCCTCGGGCGACCTCGAATACCGGCTGTGGAGGCGGCGCGTCGTGAAGCCGACGGAGGTCTCGGCTATGCGGCCGACGTCCAGACCCCGGCTCACGCTCCTGACGTGCTACCCCTTCTCGTGGATCGGGCCGGCGCCTTCGCGCCTGATCTGGGTCGCGCTCCCCGCCGGACCGGAGCCCATCCGGCCTGCGGCCGCCGGCGGAACTGCCGCAGCACCAGCCGCACTCCGCCGAGACTGAAAACGAGACTGTCGCCGCCGAGACCGTCGGACCGCCCACGGCCCCCGAGGTCGCGAACCGCCAGGTGAAGCTCGACGAGCCGCAGTCCGGGCGCCGTACCGCCTTTCCGGAAGGACACGAAGAGCTCGGGTCCGAGGCCCAGCCGCACCTCGCGGGCGCTTCGTCGAAGGATGGGCAACCGCGTGCGGCGCGCCCACCGGCCGGCGTCCGCCGCGGGATTCCCGCTCCCGAGCACGATTCCGTGCAGGCCCAGAAACTCTCGCTGGCTCACGCGAAGAGCTCCCGGCCCCGCCTCCACAGATCGGCCAGGTCCCGGTACCGCGCCTCGGCCGCGGCCAGGGTGCGCGGCCGCGCTCCCCCCGACCTGAGCGCGACGCACGGGACCCCGATCTGGTGGGCCGCCGCGATGTCGTACGGCGTGTCCCCGACGGCCACCGGCCGCCGTCCCTCCAGGCGGAACCGCGCGATCGCGACGGCGAAGACGTCGTCGAACGGCTTGGTCTTGGCGACGTCGTTCGACGTCGTGTAGCCGTCGACGACGCGCGTCAGCCGCAGGCGCCGCAATGCGAGCTCCACCACCCGGCGATCCGCCGAGCTCGCGATCACGACCCGCACTCCGGCGCGGCGCATCGCCCGGACGGCGCGCGCGGCGCCCTCGAACGGCCGAACGCCCGTGCGCCCGCCGCGCTCGAGGAAGATCCGCGTCTGCTCCGCTCCCATGGCGTCCGCGAGAAAATGGCGCGCCGCCCGGGGAACGAACTCGCGGAGAAGCTCCGAACCGCCCTTCCCGATGTGCGGGCGGATCCGTCGAGACGAGACGACGAATCCGAAGCGGGCCAGCGCGCGGCTCCAGGCGCGGGCGCGGCGTCGTTCGAGTCGATCAGGCAACCGTCGAGATCCAGGAGGAGGGCGCCGTTCGGCGCCCTCGCCCCGGGTGACCGGTTCAAACGACCTTACGACCCTGGATGAGGTTGATGATTAGAACGATGACCGCGATGACGAGCAGGATGTGAACGAAGCCCCCGAGGGTGTAGCCGGAAACCAGGCCGAGCAGCCAGAGCACGAGAAGGATGACGAAGATCGTCCAGAGCATGGTGTGACTCGTCCTTTCCGGGGCATGCACGGCCCCGCGCTCCTCAAGAGCGAATCCCGTGCCAGTGCGAATCCCGCGACAGCCGTCAGCGGCGGCGGGCGGCGCGGCGGGCGGGGCGCTCGGGGGCTTCGGCGCGGGGAGGCCGGGCCGCGGGAGCGGGCGCGGAGGGAAGAAGCTCCTGGACGGTCTCGGGCAGGATGGTGTCGCCCTCGGTCATCAGGTATGCGCGGTGCACGACGTTGCGAAGCTCGCGCACGTTGCCGGGCCAGGGATGCGCCTCGAGGAGCTTCAACGCCGCCGGCGCCCAGGCCTTCACGCCCGCCTTTTCCTGTTCCTCGATGTGGCGCCGGAAATGCTCGGCGAGAAGGGCGATGTCCTCGCGGCGCTCCGTTAGAGGCGGAAGCGCGATCGGGAAGACGTTCAGCCGGTAGTAGAGATCCTCGCGAAGCTTGCCCTCCTTGATCGCCTCCAGCGGATCCCGGTTGGTGGCCGACACGATGCGCAGATCGACGCGGATGTCCTGGGTGCCGCCCACCCGCCGGAACGTCTTCGCCTCGAGGACGCGCAGGAGCTTGACCTGGAGGTCCGCGCCCATCTCCGTGATTTCGTCCAGCAGGAGCGTGCCCCCGTTGGACTCCTCGAAGTACCCGATCCGCCGCTTGTCGGCGCCCGTGAAGGAGCCGCGCTCGTGTCCGAAGAGCTCGCTCTCGATCAACGTCGGCGAGATGGCCCCGCAGTTGAAGGCCACGAAGGGCGCCGAGGCCCGGCGCGAGAGCCGATGGATCGTCCGCGCGACGACCTCCTTGCCGCTTCCGCTCTGGCCCGTGATCAGGACGGGCGCCGACGAACGGGCCACGCGCCGCACGGCTTCGAACACGCGGGCCATGGCGGCGGACTTGCCGATCATCTCGCCGAGCTTGCCGGTCTCCTGGAGCTCGGCGCGCAGGCTGTCGACCTCGGACTCGAGCGTGCGCCGCGCCGCCATGCGCTGGAACACGACCTCGAGCTGCGCCGCACGCAGCGGCTTGAGGAGATAGTCGGAGACGCCCGCGCGCAGCGCCTCGACCGCGCTGTCGAGCGAAGCCTGGCCGGTGATCACGACGCCGTCCCGTTCCGGGCCGGACTCCCGCGCCGCCCGGAAGACCTCGATTCCATCGCCGTCCGGAAGGTGCACGTCGACCATCAGCAGGTCGGGCGAAAACTCCTCGATCGCCCGCGCCGCCTCTCCCGCGGTTCCGACGGAGCGAGGCTCGTGACCCATGTCCCGCACCGCGCTCTCGAGGCCCTTGCGGGTCGAGACGTCGTCTTCGACGATCAGAACTTTCATGGCTTCAGGATCGCGGCGCGGCCGCGCTCGAAGAGATCGAAGGCCCGTTCGAGCTCGCGCCGGGCGGTCGCCAGCGCATCCGCGGGATCTTCGCCCCGGGCGTGCAGGCGGACGGCCCTCTCGAGGTGCAGCGACACGCCGGACAGCGGAGTGGCGACATCGTGGAAAAAGCGGCGCAGCAGCCCCTCCGGGTCCAGCTCGCCCTTCCCTTCGACTTCCGTCATGACAGGCACCCTTTGTGCATGAGTGGGAGGTTCGATCCTATGACAGATCCGTCTGCCGTGGCTGCCCCTGCGAGCGGGCCCACCCGTCCTCGCCGCTCGGCCCGAAACTCTCTCAAGGCCCGGATCCGGATCTACTCCGCCCTGGGGATCGTCATCGTCGGAGGCTGGCTTTACTACACGGTCAACGCCGTGTCCGGCCTCTACGACGCGACGGTCCAGATCGCGCGGTACACGGAGCTGCGCGAACGCGTCACGGACGCCATCGGCTCCCTCCGGGAGGCCTCCGACAGCCTGGACCGGTACTCGCGGGAGGGCCAGGGCTACGACCTCTCCCAACACTATGCCAGCCGGACCGAGCTGAAGGCCTCGCTCGCAGCCATCCGGCGCCAGTCCCTGACCGAGGGGACCTCGGGCAAGCTCCGCCGGGCGGAGGCGGCGGAGAACGTGTACTCCTCGGCGGCCGAGCAGACCATCCGAGCCCGAGCGGCCCGGCCCCCCGGGGAAAGCCTCGCGGTCCGCGACAACCGGGCGCTGCCTGCGGGGGACGTTCTCCGGGCGGCGCTCGGCGAGCTCGAGAGCGACTTCGCCCGCGGCCAGGCCTTCGGGGAGCTTCAGCTCCGGGGCACCCGGGATGCGGCGACGACGGCCCTCGTGGTCCTCGCGGCGCTGATCCTCGTCGGCCTCCTCCTGCTCCTCTCCGACCTCAACCGGCGCATCCTCGCGCCCTGCGTGGCGGCATCGCGGGCCCTCGAAGATCTGGCGCTGGGCCGCCCGGTTCCGCGGCTCTCGGACGCGTCCAACGACGAAATCGGCGAGCTCGGTTTCAACTACAACACGGCCGCGCGCCTCTACCTCGAGCGGGGGCAGGCCCTCGAGTCCCGCGACATCGAAACGTCCGTCAACGCCGTGCTCGCCGCGGCGGCAACCGTCAACGATCTCGCGGGCTTCGGGACCCGGGTGCTGGACAAAGTCGTCGAGGTCACGGGAGCCTCGAGCGCGGTCCTGTACGTCGCCGACGGAAAGGGTGACCTCGCGCCGGCCGTTTCGATCGGCGGCGCCGAGGGGTCCGGGCTTGCGGGCCGCGAGGAGGCCCGCCGCGCCATGCGCGAGCAGCGGACGATCCACGTGTCCGTCGACCCGCAGACGCCAACCGTCGACCTCTTCGACGGCCGCATCCTCCCCCGCGAAAGCCTGCACGTGCCCCTGATGTACTTCGGCCAGGCCTTCGGCGTGCTGGGTCTGGGCGCCGTGCGGCCCTTCTCCGACCGCGCCCGGAACACGCTCCGCTCGATCGCCCCGAGCCTCGCGGTGGCCCTCGCCAACGCCTCGGCCAACGAGCGGCTGGCCGAACAGTCCCGCCGGCTCGCCGAGCAGAACGAGCTTCTCGAGGAGCAGCGCAGCCGGATCGCGGGAACGGCCCGCGAGCTCCAGCGCGCCTCGGCCTTGAAGGACCGGTTCCTCGCCGCCGTCTCGCACGAGCTGCGGACGCCCATGACCGTGATCATGGGGTTCACCGGAACGCTCCTGCGGGGCAGCCAGGGGCCTCTCAACGACGCCCAGCGCGAAAGCCTCGAACGGGTCCAGCGCAACGCCCGTCTGCTGCTCGGCCTCATCAACGACGTCCTCGACATCTCGCGGATCGAGTCGGGGAAGGCCGAGATCCGCCGCGAGGTGATTTCCCTAGAGCAGCTCATCCGCCAGGTCGCGGCCGACTTCGCGGAGACCGCGCGCCGCAAGGGGCTGACGCTGAAGACCGCGGTTTCGCCCGAGCTCGATTCGATCATCGGCGACGGCTCCAAGCTGACCCAGATCCTCGGCAACCTCGTCGGGAACTCGCTCAAGTTCACCGAGACCGGGTTCGTCGAGATCCGCGCGGAGCCCCGGGGGGAGAAGCGCTTTGCCCTCGTCGTCACCGACTCGGGAATCGGGATCCCCGCCGAGGAGCACGAGTCGATCTTCGAGGAGTTCCGCCAGGGCGAGTCCCGCTCCCACCTGGGTTACGGGGGAACGGGGCTGGGCCTGGCGATCGTGCGCAAGATCGTCCAGCTCCTCGGCGGCGCGATCTCCCTGCAGAGCGCGCCGGGCGAGGGGTCGACCTTCACGGTCACGCTCCCCCGGGAGCTGCCCGCCGAGCCCGCGCTCGAGGCGGCCGCCCCCGCGTCCCGGGGCGCCTCCGGGCAGAGCGTCCTCGTCGTGGACGACGACGAAAGCACGCGCCGCCTCCTGCGGTTCGAGCTCGAGCCCTACGGCCTGACGGTCCTCGAGGCCTCGGACGGTCGCGAAGCGCTGGAAGTCGCGCGCGCCCGGTCGCCCGACGCGATCCTCCTCGACGTGGTGATGCCGCGGCTGGACGGCTGGGGCACGCTGCGCGAGCTCAAGAGCTCGCCGGCCACGCGGTCGATTCCAGTGATCGTGCATTCGGTCATCGACAACCGGGCCTTCGGATTCGGCCTGGGCGCCGTCGATCACCTCGTCAAGCCGGTGTCGGGCGAGGCGCTGCGCGAGGCCCTCGGCCGGGCGGGCCTGACCGGCGAGGCGCGGCTGCTCGTCGTCGACGACGATGCCGATGTGCGGAGTCTCCTCCGGGACGAGCTCTCGTCCGCGGGGTATCGCGTCGAGACCGCGCCCGGCGGGGCCGAGGCCCTCGCCGCCCTCGAGCGGCAGCGGCCCTCGGCGGTCGTCCTCGACCTTCTGATGCCCGAGCCGGACGGCTTCGAGGTCCTCTATCGCATGCGGGAAGACCCGGGACTGCGCTCGGTGCCCGTGGTCGTTCTGACGGGAAAGGAGCTCTCCTCCTCGGAGGAGACACGCCTCGCCGGCTCCGCTCAGCGTATTCTTCGGAAGGGCGCCGACATGGCGCGCCTGGTGCGCGACGTTCTCCACTCCGTGGGAGCGCGGACGCGAGATTGACGGCGACGGAGCAAGACAGCGACCATGGCACGCATACTGATTGCCGAAGATTCGCCGGACATCCGGGCCCTCATCCAGATGCTTCTCGAGGCCGAAGGCCACGAGGTCCGTGCGGTGACCGACGGACGCGCCGCCGTGGACCTGGTCCGGACCGCCAAGCCCGACCTGGTCCTCATGGATCTGTCGCTTCCGCTGCTCTCGGGCTGGGAAGCCACGCGCGAGATCCGGGCCGACCCGGACTGCAACGCGATCCCGATCCTGGCCGTGACGGCCCACGCGATGCACGGCGACCGGGAGCGGGCGCTGGCGGCGGGCTGCGACGGCTTCATTCCCAAGCCGATCAACGAGGAGACGTTCGCGCCGCGCGTGCTCTCGTTCCTCGACGTCCGCCGGGATCGCGTGGGTGCGGCTCCCGGAGGCGCCGCGCGCGCCCGCAGCGCTCCCGGGAGGGTGCTCGTCGTGGACGACCAGCCGGAGGTCGCCGAGCTCATCCGGACGGACCTCGCCGCCGACGGGCACGACGTGGCGGTGTCCACGACGCTCGCGGCGGCCGCGGCCCGGATCGAGAACGACGAGCCCTACGATCTGGCCGTAATCGACGTGATGCTCGGAGCCGAGTCGGGATACGACCTCGCGGAATGGATCTCGGCCACGTCTTCGGAGTACGTGCCGATCCTGCTCGTGACCGCGGGGACGATCGACCGGGAGCGGGGATTCACGGCGGGAGGGGACGATTTCATCGGCAAGCCGATCGAGACGCACGAGCTGCGGGCCCGCGCCCGGTCGCTCATCCGGGTGGGGCGGGCGATCCGCGACCAGCGCCGCGTCGGCCGGGAACGGTCCGAGGCTTACCGCAAGCTCGAGGAGCTCGACCGCCTGAAGTCGGACTTCCTCTCGACCGTCTCCCACGAGCTGCGCACGCCGCTCAACACGATCATCCTCCTGGCGCACCAGCTCGAGAAAGACCCGGAGGCCGCGAACGGCAGCCCGGAGCGCCGCGCGCGCAACGTCCGGATTCTCCGCGGCGCCGCGGAATCGCTGCGCCAGATGATCGACAACATTCTCGACCTCGCCAAACTCGAGGCCGGACAGCAGGACCTGCATCCCCAGAGCGTCGTGATCACCGAGCTTCTCCAGGAATGCATGGGACTGCTCGAGCCGCACGCTCGCGAGAAGGGGCTGGCGCTCGAGCTGGAGATGGACCCCGCGCTGCCGGCGTCGGCAAGCCTCGACCGCGAGAAGGTGTCGCGGGTCCTGGTCAACCTCCTGTCGAACGCCGTAAAGTACACGTCGAGCGGCCGAGTCGTTCTCGCGGCTCGTCCGTTCCAGGGCTCGCTGACGTTCGAGGTGCGCGACACGGGCGTAGGCATTCCACAGAACCTCATCGCGAAGGCGTTCGAGCCCTTCCAGCAGATCCGGACGCGCTCCGGCGAAACGCCGCGCGGAACCGGCCTCGGCCTGTCGATCTCCAAGCAGCTCGTCGAGCTCATGGGCGGAGATTTGATCCTCGAGAGCCGGGAGGGAGACGGCACGACGGTGAAGTTCACGCTGCCGGAGCTTCCGGTGGCCGGAGCGGCGTCCGGAGCCGCTGACGCACAGCCCGCGTCGTCATCGGCCTTTCCCCTGGTCGACGGCCGCCAGCCCCGCGTCCTCGTCGTCGAGGACGACGAGGCCTCCCGCTACGGGATGCGCGCCCTGCTGGAGTCCGAAGGCTACGACGTCCGCGCGTCGGGGAGCCTCAAGGAGGCCGAAGAAGCGCTCGCCGAAAGCGCTCCCGACGTGGTCCTCCTCGACGTCACGCTGCCCGACGGCGACGGCGCCGTCTGGATGCAGCAGCGGACCAGCCGCAACGAGCCGACGCCGGCGGTCGTGGCGCTCACCGGAGTAACGGCCGATGAAGACACGCGCCGCATCCGGGAGTCCGGCGTCCAGAAGATATTGACGAAGCCGGTCAACGTGACGCAGCTCCTGCTGGTCCTCAAGGAGATGCTCGAGACGAAGGCCGCCCCCGCCGGGCGCATCCGCCCGACGCGCTGAGAACCGCGGAAGCGACCGCGGCCGAAAGTCAGGCCGCCAGGTTGTCGACCGTGGCGAGCCCGAGAATCAGGAAAACGACGAACAGGAAGGCGAAGCCGATGGCCAGCACCTTGCCGAGGGCGAGCGGGACGAAGAGGAGGCCGATCAGCGCGAGCACCAGGCACGTCAGCGCCAGACGCAACAGAGCCATCTCGATCCTCGATTCAATGTTGCGAGAGGCCCGGCGCCCGGGATTGGGCGCCGGCCCTCGCGGAACCGCCGTCCTGCCGAAGACGCTACCCGCGTCCCCGATATGGCTCGACCGTGGTGACCTTGTCGCCGCCCGGAGTCTTCGTGTACGTCACCTTGACGCGCTCTCCGACCGAGACCGAGCCCTCGACCGACGCGTGCTCGTCGAGGTCGAAGGAGAAGTCCTTGTCCCCCGGCCCCACGACCTTGATCTTCTTGCCGGGCTCGAAGTCCTTGACCGTTCCGATCACGACCTCGCTCTTGGTCTTGACATCGGGCCCCGGTCCGGACTCCTTCGTCGCGGATTCCGTGTGCATTCTCGGCGCCGTCATCGCCGCCTGGGCGTTGGCCGAGGCGGACGAGATCACGGAGACCTTCTCGGTGCCGTCCGCTCCCTTCCAGTATCCGACCTTCGCCGGCTGGCCGACCACGATCGTGCCCTGCACGCGCGCGTTCTCGTCGAGGTCGAAGCTGTAGTCCTTCCCGCCCGGTCCCTCGATCTTGATCTTTTTTCCGGCGTCGTAATCCTTGACCGTGCCGGTGACCCATTCCGTCTTCGTCTTCGCATTCGGGCCCGCGCCCGTCTGCTTCGTGATCGTTTCGGTGTGCGTCTTCTCCTGGGCCGGAACCGCCGTGACGCCCACCAGAACTCCCAGCGCGGTCACCGCCGCTCTCCAAACCGCTGTTTTCATCCTGAACCTCCACTGGCCCGAAAATGGACCTGGAACCCAACTCTTCAAGAACCGTGCCGTCGTCAGCAGGCCTGGCGCCGCCCGGCCAACGTCGCGGGAGCTCCCAGAGCCGTCCGGGCGAGGAAGCGGACCGAACGCCGGATCACGGCCTCGTCGCCGACGATGCGATGGTGCCCGAGGCCCCGGGTCACGACGATCCGCGTCTCCGGCCAGGCGCGCGCGATCGCCAGACCTTCGCGGACCGGCACCCGCGTATCGCGCTGGTCGTGGAAGACCAGCACCGGGATCCCCGGCCAGCATTCGGGCCGGTGGAGCTCGGGCAGCCGCCCCAGCCGGCGCTCGAGGTGCGCTTCCATCCGATTGCTCGCTCCCGGCGCCAGGCGCACGTAGCGCGCGAACCGCCTCGGGTAGCTCGACATCTTCGCCGGAGGCGCCAGGAGCACGGCGGCCCGCACGGTCCCACCGGAAGCCGCCGCCAACACGGACGCCGCGGCGCCCAGGGAATGGCCGATCGTCGCGACCGGTGAGACGAGGCGGGAGACCTCGCGGAACGCCTCGACGAATTCACGCAGGGAGGAGAGTCGCCCCGTCGAGAGGCCGTGTCCGGGAGCGTCGAACGCCGTTACGCCGAAGCCGGCCGCGAGAAGCTCGGGGAGAACATCCGCCCGGCCCGACGCGGCTCGGAGGCGGCCCGATCTACGACATCGGGATCTACTGCATCAACGCCGCCCGCGCCCTCTTCGCCGACGAGCCGCTCGAGGTTTTCGCCTGGAGCGCGACGGGCTCGGACGACCGCTTCGGCGCGTCTCCCGAGGCGATGAACTGCCTGCTGCGCTTTCCGGGAGATCGCCTGGCGTCCTTCGTCTGCAGCTTCGGCGCCGCCGACGCCGGCTGGTACCAGGTCGTCGGAACGCGCGGCGATCTCAAGGTCGATCCGGCCTACGAGTACGCGGAGCCGCTGATTCACCGGCTCACGATCGGCGGGAAGACGCGCGAGTCGCGCTTCGCCAAGCGGGACCAGTTCGGCCCGGAGCTCGTTTACTTCTCCGACTGCATTCTCGAGGGGCGGTCGCCCGAGCCCTCGGGCCGCGAGGGCCTCGCGGACGTCCGCGATCATCCGGGCGCTGCTCAAAGCCGCGGACTCCGGCCGTCCGGTCAAGGCTCGTCCGCCCGGCCGCCGCGGCGGCGGCGGCCCACGATGGCCGCAGGAGATGAAGCGGCCGCCCGTCGACATGCCCGAGCTGGTGCACGCCGAAGCCCCATCGGGAAGTCATAAAACGAGCTGAGCCGCGTCCGCCGCGAACCGGCGGCTCAGCCTCAATGCAGCGGAGTCGTCGCGGGCGGCACGGGCGTCAACCGCATTCCGCGGCCCGGGCGTCCGTTGATTCCAGCCCGGTCAGCCGGCGTGCTGCGGTAGCCCGGGGTCTGCTGGCCTTCAATCCGCGGTGTCGCCCTGCGATCCGGGAGTCGGTGGGCCGGGCGTGCCCGAGCGGCCGGGAGCGGCGGTCGTCGGCCAGCCGCCCGCCGGCGGCGTGGTCCGCGCGACGACTGACCGACCAGGCCGACGGCGAGACCGACGAAGAGGACCGCGAGGCCGACGGAGGCCATCGGAGCGAATTTCGGCTCTTTGGCTTCAGCAGCAGTTTCACGACCGTCCCTTTCGAGTGGACGGGGAACGCCCCCGAGCCTGAGGCGCCATCCCGCGCGGGGGGTCCTCGTCACGCGTAGACGTCGTTGAGCTCGCCGTCGCTTCCCGCCGGAGCCCGCGACCCGCATTCGCCGCCGGCGCGTCTTCGGGATCGCCGTCCGCCCTGCGGACGTCGCCGCAGCCCCGCCTGCGCACTCTCGGATCCGGACGAGCGGCCACGGCCCACCCGCCGAACTCCCGGCCCGGTCGCCGGCGGCGCGGATCGGATCCGTCGAAATCGCCTGAACCTCATCCCGCCCTCCTTCCCTCGGCCCTCGAGACCTCGCGTGAGACTCGCGGGGGCTGCAAGCGACATGCCGCGCAGGCTCCGAGACGTCTCGCCCGAGCTCGCCGAAGGAGAGCCGGGACAGAAGGGCGTGGAATCGTTCGAACTGCTCGTCGAGCTTCTCGAAGATCGACTCGTCCGGCACCTCGCCTGCCTCGCAGTGCCGCCGTGCGACCGCCGCCAGGACCCGGGCGGCCTGCAGCGGCGTGCGCAGCTCGGCCGCGATCGAGCGAAGCGAGGCTCTCTGCGCGCGCATCGCTTCGCGCCGGTCGTGAACGTCGACGGAGGCGGCCACGAAACCGCGAAAGGCCCCGTCGATCCGCAAGGGAGCACCGCGGTCGAGGACCCAGCGATAGGTCCGGTCCCAGCGGAGCAGACGGTATTCGACTTCGTAGGGAGTGCGGCGCTTGAAGCTCCGCGTGATCGCCGTGAGCGCGGCCGGCCGGTCGTCGGGATGAATCCCGGCCGTCCAGCCGTCCCCGAGCTCCCGGAAGTGGTTCCGGCCCGTAAAGCGGCTCCAGGCGGCGTTGACGTACTCGCACCGGCCGTCGGGGTCGACGGCCCGGAGGAGAACCCCGCACTGATCGATCACCGTGGACGGAGAAACCGGAGCCTCGCTCATCCCGCCGCCGCCGCGTGGGGCCGCGCTGCGAGCAGATGCCGTAGCGCCTCCTGCAGTCGCGCGAGGGCCCAGCGCGGATAGTGCCGTTCGGCCATCATCACGCCGACCGAGATCGCCGGGTCGACCACCGCCCCGCGACGGGAATTCAGCCAGGACGGGAGATCGGGAAGAGGGACGAGCTCGAGGCCATTCGTCCCCGGCCCGACCCGGGACAGTCGTGGAGCGAGCAGGATGGTCGGCCCGGACGCGCCCTGCGCGGCGGGAGGCCGGATCGCCATCAGGACGAACTCGGCGGCCTCGCAGCCCGTTTCCTCGCGAAGCCGCTCCTGCACGTCCCGCAGAGCCGCAGGCCCCGCGGAACACCCGGGCAGCCGAATGCCTTCGGTGGAAACGATCAGCGGGACCTCGCCCGCGGGCGTGATTCCGAAAACGAAGATGTCCTCCGGCTCCGGGCGCGTCGCGCGGGAACGGGTGGGAAGCGAAGCGTCGGCGGCTGTCCTGGGTTTCATCGTTCGGCCCTCAGGCTCCTTATCGAGCAAGCCGCTTGCCAGTTGCGGGGCCGCCGCCGGCGGACTTCGGCGGGCGTGGCATACGGACTGCATCGCAGACTCTCGAGTCGATCTTTCTTTCCCGGAGGTAACGATGGAACCACGTGTCAGGAGCGGACAGTTCGAATCGCACGACATCGAATCCCACGATCCCGAAGAGGCGATCGAAGCCATGGAGCAGAAGGAAGGCCCGGTCGCCCGGGCGATCGAATCGAAGACGGCGCAGCTTCCCTCGGACGTCTTCCTGTGGGCCTCCGTCGGCTCGATGGCCCTCTCGCTCGCCCTGCAGCTTTCGGGCAGCAAGAAGACCAAGCACCTGAGCAATTTCATCGGGCAGTGGGCGCCGACCCTTCTCGTCCTCGGCCTCTACAACAAGATCGTCAAGGTCGCCGGGCACGATCGGGGCTGAGGCGCCGGCAGGATCGGGTTCGGTCCGGCGAAACCCGCATGGACGGAATCCAGTCGGCCCGCACCGTCGGATCGAAGGTTTCTGGCTCTCTAGGCGCCCCGGGCTTCCCGGGGCGCTTTCTTTCGGGCGCGGATCGGTGTCGACTTCTTTGCGGGCGCTGGCCGGCGGTTCGAGTGCCAGACCGACTTCTTCCGGCGGCGCGATGCCGGCATCACGAGCTCCGGCGATTCCAGCATGCGGCGCAGGAGCGCGGGCGGATCTCCGTCGGCCGCCTTCTCCATGTTGCCGCCCTCGTCCCGCGCGATCTCGACGAGCAGGCGCCGCGAAACGACGGAGCGCGGCTCCTCGTCGGCGATGTCGCGCTTGCTCGCCCCGTCGTCGCGGTGCTTGATCAGGAGCCAGGCGGGGCGCTTTTCCCCGGCCCGCCGCGTGCGGACGAGCACCCAGGAACCGTGGAGCTTCTCCCCGTCGAGCCGGAACTTCAGCTCCCCCTTCTTCAACCCGTCGTCCACGTCCTCGGTCTCGGGAGTCCAGGTCCCGCGGTCCCAGATCATCACGGTCCCTCCGCCGTACTCGCCCTCGGGGATGACGCCCTCGAACTTGTTGTATTCGATGGGATGGTCCTCCGTCGGCATCGCCATGCGCTTGACGGAGGGATCGAGCGACGGTCCCTTCGGGACGGCCCAGGAGAGCATCACGCCCTTCCACTCCAGCCGGAAGTCGTAGTGGAGCGCGGTCGCGCGGTGCTTCTGGATCACGTAGCGCAGGCCCGAGCGGCGCGGGCGGGGGCTGCGGCCGCGCGGCTCCGGCGTCACCTGGAAGCGGCGGCGCTTACGGTAGTTGACGAGCGACATTCCGCGGTCCTCCCCGCGCGAGCGGGTGCAATGTTCGAGCCGAACCCGTGGAGGCACGGCTCTTGCTCGTTCCAACGCCGGAGGAACGAATCTCATGCCCGATCTCCCGAAACCGCGCATTTCCGGCCGGCGGAAGACGGCCTCGAAGCCGGCGCGGGGGGCGACCGCGGGCCCGGCGCGCCCCCTGGCCCGCGTGGTCAACATGCTGACGCGTCGTGCCGAGGGTGATCTGAGCGCTACGCGCCTCCTCTCCCACGATCACCAGGTCGTGCGGGCGCTCCTCCGGCGGCTCGACGACATCGAGGGCCGCGACGGCCGCAGCCGGCGTGACATCGTCGGCCAGGTGCGCCGGCTGCTCGAAATCCACACCCGCCTCCTCGACCGCGTCTTCGTTCCCGCCTGCCACGCAATCCGCGACGTGCACGTCCACGCGCTCCTGGCGGAATCCCAGGAGGCCCACCGGATCATCCGGGGACTGGTGCGGGAGATCGGCGCCCTCTCGCCATTCGACGCCCGCTACGAAGCCAAGGTCGCCGTGCTGTCGCGCATCGTGCTGCGCGAGTGGGCCGAGGAGGAGCGGGACCTGTTCGCCGAGATCGAGCAGGCCTGGCCGCCGGCGAGACTCGAGGAGCTCGGGGTGCGTCTGCGCCAGGCGAAAGCGAGACTTTCCGACTGCCGCTGAAAGGGCGGCGACCCGGAGGAAACCATGCGCACGGACCTGCAGGGCAAGGTCGTCGTCATCACGGGCGCATCCAGCGTCTTCGGCCGCGGCGCGGCCGTCGCGTTCGCCCGGGCGGGTGCGTCCGTCGCTCTCGGGGCCGGCCGCCTCGAGAAGGTCCTCGAGGTCGAGGCGGCGTGCGCTCCGGAAGGCGAAGTCCTTTCGAAGGAAATCGACGTCGCGGACCCGATCGACGTCGCCGAGCTCGCGCGCGACACCGTCGCGCGGTTCGGCCGGATCGACGTCTGGATCAACAACGCGGGTGCAGGGACCGTGGGCCGTTTCGAAGTCGTTGCGCTGGAGGATCACGTGCAGGTCATCGACAGGACGCTCTTCGGGACGCTCTACGGAAGTTACGTCGCCCTGCGCCAGTTTCACAAGCAGAAGAGCGGGACGCTCATCAACGTCGCCTCCGTGATCGGCAAGATTCCGGCGCCCTTCTACGCCTCGAGCGCGGCGGCGACGCACGGCGTCGTCGGTCTCTCCGCCGCCCTTCGCCTGGAGCTCGCAGAGGAGGAGGACGCGGCGCCCGACATCCACGTGTGCACGATCCTGCCGGACGTCCATGACACGCCGTTCCTCCGGCACGGCGCCAGCGACCGCGGGTCCGACGTGGATCCGCCGGCGTGTCGCGATCCGCACGCGGTCGTCGAGGCCATGCTGCAGGCGGCCCGGGAGCCGCGGGAAGAAATCGTCGTGGCCTCGGCCGGCAAGCGGACCGTTCGCGCGTCGCGGGCCTCCCGGAGCCTGGCGGCGGAAGTCCCGGCGTGAGCGATTCTGAACGGAGACCATCCCCGGCCGTCGCCGGAACGGCTCTTGCTTGAATCTCGGAAGTGGAGGAACCACATGGCAGCGACGCGAAAATACGGAAAAAAAGCGAGTGAGAAGGTCGAGCGGGCGATGCACGAGAAGAAGCGCGGCCAATTGAAGTCCGGACGCTCCGGCAAGAAGGTTACGAGCCGCAAGCAGGCCATCGCGATCGGCCTCTCCGAAGCGCGTAAGGCCGGAGCCAAAGTGCCCCGCAAGAAAGGCGGTTCGAAGAAGAAGTAGAGGCCGCGGCTCAGGTCCGCGGCTGACCGAGGATCTGGTCCAGGGACTCGAGCAGCTGTGCGGCGGAGTACGGCTTGCGGATCGAGCTCGCGCCGAGCCGCGACAATTCCAGCCGTCGCGGGTGGTCGATGTTGCCGCTCGCGATCAGGCACCGGACGTTGGGATCGGCGGCCTTCATCCGCACGAGGGCGTCCCAGCCGTTCATGCGCGGCAGTCCGAGATCCATGACGACCGCCGCGATGCGGGTGACGTTCGCGGAATGCACCGCGACCGCCTCGAGTCCGTCGCGGGCGGTCAGCACGTCGAAGCCCTCCTCCTGGAGGAGGGACTTCATCGGGGCGAGCAGCATTTCCTCGTCTTCGACGAGGAGGATCGTGCGGCGCCGGCGGCGGCCGCTCCTCTTCGTTTTTCGCCGGCGCGCGCGGGACGACGAGAGGGGCGAACCGCTGGCGTCCGGGAGGCCGCTCGTCTCCGCGCCCTCGGCCGGGACCGCGAAGAACAGGTCGAAGGTCGAGCCCCGGCCGACCTCGGTGTCCACGTCGATCAGCGCGTGGTGGCCGTTGACGATCCCGTAGACGACGGCGAGCCCGAGGCCGCGGGCGCCCCCCGCCCGCTTGGTCGTGAAGAACGGCTCGAACAGGCGCCTCCGCGTCTCCTCCGTCATGCCGGCGCCCGTGTCCTGAACGTGGACGCCGACGTAAGCGTCCGCCTGCGGCTCGAGGTGCCGCTCGCGGAGCGCCTCGGCCGGGACGCGGTCGGTCCGGATCGTGAGCTGGCCGCCGTGCGGCATCGCGTCCCGGGCATTGACGGCGAGGTTCACGAGGGCCTGATGAATCTGATTGCCGTCGGCGCGGATCGCGGGCATGTCGGCGCCGAGCTGCATGTCGATCTCGATGTTCTTCGGGAAGGTTTCCTGGACGAGCGAGGCCACTTCCCGGGCGATCGCGTTGACGTCCGTGGGCGAAAACGACGACTCGGTCTTCCGCGCGAAGGTCAGGAGCTGCTTGACGACCCCGCTGCCCCGCTCGATCGCCTTCTCGATCGACTCGACGCTGCCGCGCGGCAGGTCCGGTTGCGCCCGGGTCAGGCGGGTCAGGTGAGCCGAGATGATGTTGAGGATGTTGTTGAAGTCGTGGGCGACGCCGCCGGCCAGGTTGCCGATCGAATCGAGCTTCTGCACCTGGCGGAGCTGATCGAGCATCCGCGTACGCTCGCTGACGTCGCGCAGGTTGCTCTGGACGACGCGGCGGCTTCCCAGCTCGTACACGTGGCTGATCGCCTCGATGACGAGGCGCTGGCCGGTCTCGGCGCGCATCTCGAGCTGGGGCTCGACGTGAAACCCGCGGCTGGCGGCCTCGCTGAAGCCTCGCCGGAGGGCCTCGGGATCGCCGGCGATCCCGATTTCCCACGGCCGCCGGCCGACGAGCTGCTCGCGCGGGACTACGAGCATGTCGACGAGGTACGCGTTGACGTCGAGAATCTCCCCGGATTCGCCGTCCAGAATCCAGATCCCCTCCCGGGCGGTCTCGAAGATCCGCCGGTAGCGCGCCTCCGAGGCCCGGAGCTCCGCTTCGGCCTGCTTGCGCTTCGTGATGTCGTCGATCGCGATGAGGATGAGGGGCCGGGGCTCGCCGGGCACCCGGACGCGGCGGGCGTTGAAGAGCAGGGTCCGCTCGCCCAGCCCTTCCGTCGCCAGCCGCGACTCGAGGTCCTGCAACGGCTCCGGGCTGGCGACCACCTCCTCGAGGGCTTGGAACAGGCGGCGGTCCTGCTCCCGCCAGCGCCAGAGATCGAAGAGGAACTTGCCCTCGGTCTGGAGGGGTGTCACCGGGAACGTGCGATAGAAGGCCTTGTTCGCCGCGCGCACCCGAAGCTTCTCGTCGAGAACCACGAGCGATTCCCGGACCGTTTCGACCAGCGCTTCGGCGTAGTCGCGGGCCGCGTGCGCCTGTTCGAGCGTCCGCTTGAGCGGATCGATGTCCACGAAGGCGAGGACGGCCCCGTCGACGCGGCTGTCGAGCGTCACGTAGGGGCGCACGCGCATCAGGTACCACCGCCCGTCGACGTCCTGGACCTCGCGCTCGAGCGGGGTCAGGGACGTGACGACGCCCTTGACCAGCGCTTCGAAATCCGGGACGCGGAGATTCGACTTGAGGTCGCCGATGCGGCGGCCGGCGTCGGTCGGGATCAGGTTGAAGAGCTTTTCGGCCTCGGCCGTGAAACGGCGCAGCCGGCCGTCGGTGCCGAGCATCAGGATCGCGAGGTGCGTTCCCGTCAGCAGGTTCGCGAGGTCGTTGTTGAGCCGGTTGAGCTCGAGGTTGCGGTTCTGCAGCTCCTCGTTGACCGTCGAGAGCTCTTCGTTCGTCGACTGCAGCTCTTCCTTGGCCGTTTCGAGCTCCTCGTTGGTCGACTGAAGCTCTTCGTTGGACGAGAGGATCTCCTCGTTGGCCGACTTGAGCTCTTCGTTGGAGGCTTCCTGCTCCTCGATCGTGGCCTGGAGGTACTCCTTGGTCGCCGTCAGCTCCTGTTCGAGCTCGACGATGGTCTCGTGCCGGGCGCGGCCCGGCGCGGGGTTGCGCACGCGCTCGCCAGCCGGCTTCCTCGCGCGGGCCTCCTCGAACAGCACGAGCCAGTACCGGGCGACCTTGCCGCCGCCCTTGACCGGCGAAACCTCGAGATTCACCTCCCGGAAACCCCCGTCCTGCCGGACCTTCAGCCGCTCGGCGCGGACGGTCCGGCCGGACTTTCGCGCCTTCAGGATCGCGGCGCGCAGCCCGCCGAGAACGCCCTCGCGCGCCATCTTGAGAACGTTGAGGCTCGCACCTCCGGGCGGGACCTCGAGATAAGGGGCGGTGCGGCCGCGGAACTGAACGACTTCGTAGTCGTCGGTGATGAGGACGCCGGCCGGGCCGTAGCGTCCGAGCACCAGCCGATCGGCTTCTTTCTGGGGATCGACCGCCGGGCTCTTCTCGATCGGCGAAGCGGCGTCCGCGAGCCGCGGCGGGGGCCGGACGAACTCGATCGACGGGCGAGCCGAACCGGGACGCTTGACGAAAATCCGATGATTCCGGTCCACGGGGGCGAACAGGTCCCGAAACCCCGAGATCGACTCGGCGCTGCCGAGCATCAGGTAACCCCCGGGTTTCAGTGCGTAGTGGAAGAGGGGCAGGACTCGCTTCTGGAGCACGGGCTCGAGGTAGATCAGGAGATTCCGGCAGCTGATCAGGTCGAGCCCGGAAAACGGCGGATCCGAGGCGATGTTCTGCTTCGCGAAGACGCAGACGTCCCGGACCGACTTGACGATCTGCCAGCCGCGATCCGTTTTCGTGAAGAAGCGCTTGAGCCGCGCCGCGGAGACCTCCTGGAGGTCGCTGTCCGTGTAGGCGCCCGTCCGGGCCTTCTCGACGCTCGCCTCCGAAACGTCGGTGGCGAAGATTTGAATTGGCCAATGACGGTGGCGCCTCTGCAGGCACTCGAAGAGGCAGATGGCGATCGAGTAGACCTCCTCGCCGGTTGCGCAGCCCGGCACCCACACGCGGATCGGGCTCTCGGGGTCTCGGCCCCTGAGGAGGGAGGGCAGAACCGAGGTCGTGAGGCTGCGAAAGACCTCGGAGTCCCGAAAAAACGAGGTCACGGTGATGAGGATGTCCTCGTAGAGGGACCGCCGCTCGGCCGGATTGCTCCGCAGAAGCTCGAGATACGTCTTCGTCGAGTCGATCCGGGCGAGCGCCATGCGCCGCGCCATGCGCCGTTTCACGGTCGTCTGGCGATAGTGGGAAAAGTCGACTCCGCTCGACGAGCGCAGGAGCGCCAGGATGCCGGCATGATCGTGGCCATCGGCGGCGGGCGCGGCGGCCTCGGGAGGAACGAGATCAGCGTATGGATGACGCCCGACGCGCGCGAGCTCGCGGGCGATCTTCTCGGGCGCCAGCACGAAGTCGACGACACCCGCGGCGATCGCCGCGCGCGGCATGTCGCAAAAGCGCGCGGTCGCCTCATCCTGCGCGAACGTCAGGCCACCCGCCATCTTGATCGCGCGCAGGCCGAGTGCGCCGTCGGACAGGGTGCCGGAGAGGATGACGCCGATCGCGCGGCTTCCCCGCTGCTCGGCCAGGGACTTGAGGAAACGATCGATCGGCAACTGGCGGGCGCGCCCGGCGCGGCGGGGCCGCGTCTCGACCGCGAAGCGCCCGTCGACGAAGGCGACCTCGGCATTCTCGGCTCCCACGTAGACGTGATTCGGCTCGATCGGCATGCGGCTTCGCGCTTCGACGACCGGCATCGCGGTCGCGCGGGAAAGGATCTCGGCCAGCATGCTCTTGTGCGTCGGGTCGAGATGCTGAACCAGGACGTAGGCCATGCCCGTGTCGGCGGGCAGGTGCCGGAGCAGCGTCGTGAACGCTTCGAGCCCGCCCGCGGAGGCACCGACGCCGACGATGGGAAACTCTTCGGCCGGACGTCGCGCGCCGCGCCCGGCCGCCGTTCCGCGGAGTCGCGGAGTCGTCCTGGCCAAAGACGCCGTCCGGCGGACGGGTACCCTCGCGGAAGCTCGTGATCCCTTCCTTTTTTCTCGGTTCATCGTCCGTCGCCGGCCCGACAATTCCGAAGACACGACGTATCGGGCGGGCCATCCCCTGAACCGTCGGCGGCGAAAGCCTATCAACGGCCTCGCGGCGGCTTCGGCAACCGACCATACCGTGCAAAGTGAGTGCCGGGAGCACGCGCGATTTCTCCGGCACGGATCCTGCTCGCCCGATGGGGCATGGTGAGAAGACGGTCGTCGCCCTCCTCAACCGCGCGCCTCGTCCGGTGGACGGTCGGGCTGCTCGGGGCCGGCATCATCGTTCTCGGGACCGTGGCCTCCTCGACGAGCCCGGTCCGGTCCGCGACATCCCCCGTTCCGGAGACGGCGGCGATCGAGCGGGGGCGATATCTGACGCACGACGTCGCCATGTGCGTCCAGTGCCACTCGCCCCGCGACGAGCGAGGCGAGATCGTTCGGAGCCTGGAGTTCCGTGGCGCCCCGATCCCGGTCGAGGCGCCGTTTCCACGCAGCCCGTGGGCTTCTCGGGCCCCGAACATCCGCGGCGTCGACGCGTACCCCGAGGCCGCCCTGATCCAGCTTCTTCGCGAAGGAATCACGAAAAACGGCACCAGGCCGGACAGGCCCATGCCGCCCTTTCGGATGTCGCGCGAGGACGCCGAGGCGATCGCAGCGTACCTCCGGTCACTCGATTGAGAGCCCCGAACCGCCTTCGGAAGCCGGGCTCGGTACGGTCCTTGCAATCCGATCGGTCGGGAGGCTTTCTTTGCCCACGAAACAGCGTCCGGCGCGGGAGGGGGCCGTCGTCCCTTTCGGCGTAAGCTCCCCTCGCCATGGAAGCGCCGGGGGAAGCCTTGCCTGATCGCATGACCACCCAGCCTGAACACGGCCGTCATTCCGCCGACGAGCCAGGGCGGGGCCGCAGGCCCCGCGGACCGCCGCGACGTCGACCCCGCGGAGGGTTTTGCCGTTCTCGTGGTGGAGGACGAGCCCGACACGCTCGAGGCCGTCGCGGAGCTTCTCGAGGGCGAGGACGTGGCGGTGCTCCGTGCGCGGCACGGGCGCGAGGCCCTCGACCTGCTCGAGGACGGTGCGCGGCCGTCGCTCATCCTGCTCGACCTGCGGATGCCCGTGATGGACGGCTGGGAGCTCTGCCGGCGTCTGGCGTCCGACCCCCGGTTTGCGCAGATCCCCGTGGCCATCGTGACGGCTTCGGCCTCGGTGGACGCCCCGGCGCGCGCCCGGGACGCCGGCCTCTTCGTCAAGCCCGTGAACTACGCCCGCCTTCTCGCCCTGGTGGAGCGTCTCCGAAGCTAGCGCGTCGATGAATCCGCGTCGGAGCTTCCTCTCCTCGTCCGCGAGCCGCTACGCCGTCGCGCTCGCCGCGGTCCTGCTCGCCCAGCTCCTCCGCGCGGTCACGGTTCCTCTGTCCGGCGCACGGCTGCCGTTCCTTTACTTCTTTCCCGCGATCATGGTCGCGAGCTGGCTCGGCGGGCTCGGGCCCGGCGTCTTTGCGTTCGCGGCGTCCGCGGTCCTCGGGGGGCTCGTGTTCGAGCCGCACATCCGATGGTGGATGTCGGGGCCGAGCGACTGGGCCGCGTACGCGCTCTTTCTCCCGGTCGGCGCCGCCATCGTGGTCGCGATCGAACAGGCGCGCCGCGCCTGGGAGCTCGCGGAAGCTCGAAAGGAGACCCTCGACCAGGCCCTCGACGCCGCGCGGATGGGCTACTGGACCCTGGACGTTGCCTCCGGCCGTATGACCGGGTCGGAGAATTTCGAGTCCGTCCACGGGTTGCCGCGCGGGTCCTTCGGCGACGGCATCCTCGGATTCCTGCAGTTCGTTCACCCGGACGACGCGTCTCGCGTGAAGGGCACCCTCGATCGCGCCACGCGCGAAGGCGTCGATTTCGATCTGAACTTCCGAGTTCAGCCGCCGGTCGGTTCCGTCCAGTGGATCAACGCCCGGGGACGCGCGATCTCGAAGGGCGGGCGGGTCCTCCAGGTGACGGGCGTCGTCGCGAACGTCACCGATCGCCGCGCCGGCGAGCAGGCCGCCCGCCAGCTCGCGGCCATCGTGAGCTCGAGCGACGATGCGATCATCTCCAAGGATCTCGAAGGCCGCGTTCTCTCCTGGAACTCGGCGGCCGAACGGCTCTTCGGATACCGCGCCGACGAGATGCTCGGCCGGTCGATCCAGATCCTGATGCCCCCCGAGCGCGCCGAGGATTACCTCGGGATCATCTCGCGCATCGCGCGCGGCGAGCGGGTCGAGCACTACGAGACGATCCGGCGCCGTAAGGACGGAACGCTGGTCGAGGTCTCCGTCACCGCCTCGCCGGTCCGCGACGAGACGGGGAAGATCATCGCCGTCTCGAAGACGGCGCGCGACCTCAGCGTCTGGCGCGAGCTCGAGCGCGACCGCGAACGGACGCGCGAGCTGTTCCTGGCGACGCTCGGCCACGACCTGCGCAACCCGTTGAACGCGATCACCGCGTCGCTCTTTTACCTTCGGCGCCACGCTCCCGAATCGCTCCAGCACGTCGTCGCGCGGATGGTCGGCAGCGGCGACCGGATGACCCGCATGATCAGCCAGCTCCTCGACTTCACACGGACCCGCCTCGGGGGCGGGATCGAGGTTTTCCCCCACCCCTGCGACCTGCGGGCGGTCTGCCGGACCGTCCTGGGCGAGCTCGAGGCCCAGTACGCGGGCCGATTCCGGTTCACCCATGGAGAGGAGCTCAGCGGGGAGTGGGACGCCGACCGGCTGGCGCAGGTGGTCTCCAATCTGGTCGTCAACGCCCTCGACCACGGCTCGGCCGCCGAGCCCGTCGAGATCACGACGTCCCGCGAAGGCGACGACGCCGTCCTCGAGGTCTCGAACCGGGGCGAGGAGATCCCGGAGGCGATTCGCGACGCCATCTTCGAGCCGTTCCGCCGGGGAACCGGCGAGCAGCGCAGGCCTTCCCGGGGCCTGGGCCTCGGCCTCTACATCAGCCGCGAGATCGTCCGTGCCCACGGCGGCTCGATTCGGGTCGAGTGCGGAGACGGGCGGGTCCGGTGCGTGGTCCGCCTTCCGATGCGCGGGACGCCGAAACGAGAAACCCGGACCCGGGCGCCCCTCCTGCTTCCCGCCGGCCGGGGCGAAGGCCCGCGCGCCTGAGTCCGGGGCACTCCGGACTCGCGCCGGTTCCCCCGAGTTCAGCCGCGGCGACTCCAGCTCCGGAGCACCCGGGCCTCGACGTCAGGAGCGAGCTCGTCGGTCCAGGTCGGGTCGGGGCCCAGCGAGTCGAAGGTCCAGAGGCAGTCGCCGGCCGTTTCCGAAAACGAACGCTGGGTCCAGCCGGCGTCGAACGCCTTTCGGCTGCTGATCTGGAAGAAGCCCACTCGCTCCGGTTCCGGGTGCCAGAACGGAAACTTGCCGAGGTAGGACGGGAGCGCGGGATTGTCGAATGGCGCGGGGTCGAGACCCTCCCGGTGCAGGAAGTCCCGCGGGCATCCAGACGAACTCCGCCTGGGAGCCGGTGACCAGGTTGCAGCGCTCCACGAACTGACGGAACGTCATGGGGACCCCGGTCAAGTTGAATGTCCCGTACGAGGGACGCTCGATCGCCAGGACGAGGAAACGAGCGACGTCGCGGACGTCGACCATCTGCACGTGGTCGTCCCCACGACCCGGACCGATGTGGCGCCCCCCGCTCTGGCACCGACGCAGCCATGCCAGCAGATCCGGTGTTTCGTCCCGGTCCCCCTTGATCGGCCCGGGGCGCACGATCGTGAGCCTTCCGCCGACGAGCGCCTCCAGCCGCCGTTCGCTCTCGGCCTTTCCGCGATCATAGGGACGGATCGCGGGATCCCATGGATTGCGGGTTGCATCTTCGGTGAGGCCGGGCCGGGCGAACCCCCGCCGGTCGTAAGCGGCGATCGACGAGACATAGAGGTAGTGCGCGGTCTGGTCCCGCAGGCGCCGGGCGGCCGATTCGGCGACCGACGGGTCGAACGGCCACACGTCGATGACCGCGTCCCACCGGCGGGACCCGATCGCCGACCAGTTTTCCTCGGAAGCCGTCGGGCTCCGGAGCCCCCTCAGCTTCTCGAGGTGCGGAAAGAGCTCCGGGTTTGTCAGGCCTCGGTTGAACAGCGTGACCGTGTGCCCCGCGACCACGGCCTCCCGCACCACCGCGGGCCCGAGAAAGCTGGTGCCGCCGAGCACGAGGATTCTCTTCGAACCCTGCTCGGGGGCGGCTCCGCGTGTGCGGGAAGTGCGCAGGAGGGTCATGCCCGAAACGGCCACGGCACCCTGGATGAAGCGTCGGCGATTCATACGACTCCCACCCGTCTCAGGTGGTACGGATGCCGTCGCGACGGGTTTAGCGGCTTCGGCGGACGGACGGGACCGAGGCCTTCACGGATCAGGAGTCGGCTGAACCTTGGCGCCGCGGGCTCCGTAGGCATCCGCAGGAGAACAATCCCATGCTGAACGCCTTGCTCCTCGCCGCGACCGCGGCACACGCGACGGCCGCTCCGGCCCAGCCCGACCCCTCCGCGCTCCGGCTGGTCGAAACCGCCGTCGAGCGCATGGGCGGAACAGGCCGCGCTCTCGTCGCTCTCGACGATGCGCCTCGAGTGGGTCGGCTATCGCAACCTGCTCGAGCAGTCCGAGCGGCCGGAGGGCCCCTGGATTCCCCAGGTCGAGCGGACCGTGGAGATCCGGGACGTCCGGGGCGGGCGGTGGGACGAGACCACGGAGGCGACGATCGCCGACACGACCTACTCGATCCGGACGGTCGTCGCCGACGGGATGGCCGCGCGTCGTTTCGGGGAGTCGTGGGGACCCGCGGGCAAGGCCGAGATCGTCGAGGCGCAGGAGTGGATGGCCTTGTCGCCGCAGCAGGTCCTCCTCGACGCCGCCGCAGCACTCGATCTGCGCCGCGAGCCGGACACGATCCTGCAGGGTGTGCCCCACCACGCCGTCTCGTTCGGGTCCGGCGAAGACCAGCGGCGAATCTTTCTGAACGGAGAGACCGGTTTCCTCACCGCCGTCGAGATCCGGCGGCCCTATCCGGACAGCCTCTACTGGCAGATCTGGGGCGACGTGACGACCCGCGTCGAATATTCCTATCTGGGACATTCGGCCGGGCGGCCTCTTCTACCCTTTACAGTGGGACGTCGAGCGCGGGGGACGGCCCTGGCGCTCGCTCACGATCACCAAGCTCGAGCCCGGCGCGCCGCCGCCGGCCGACGCCTTCGTCATCCCCGACGCCGCGAAGCAAGCCTTCGCCACGCGTTCGAAGCGCTCGCTGGACGATCCCGCGTTCGGAGACCCGTCGCGGCCCGCCGTGGAGCTCGCGCCCGGCGTCGTGTACGTGCCGGGCTCCTGGGGCGTGGCGCTCGTCCATCAGAAGGACGGTGTCGTCGTGCTCGAGGCGCCCATTTCGGCCGGCTACTCGATCCGCGTGCTCGACGAGGCGCGGCGCCGGTTCCCGGGCGTTCCCGTCAAGGCGGTGGTGACGACGTCGGATTCGTGGCCTCACTTCGGCGGCATCCGGGAGTACGTGGCCCGCGGAATCCCCGTCTATCTTCTCGACCACAACGTCGCGCAGATCCGCCGCGCGCTCGAAAGCCCGCATCGCTTCCATCCCGACGCGCTCGCCCGGGCGCCCCGCAAGCCGATTCTGCGTCCAGTCTCCGGGCGCACCGTCATCGGCGACGGCCCGAACCGGATCGACCTCCTCCCCGCCCGCGGCGAGACCGGAGAGCGCATGATGCTCGCCTTCCTGCCCGAGCCCGGCCTTCTCTACGCGAGCGACCTCTTCCAGGCCGGCCGGGGCGGGCCTCCGGAGTACGCCTGGGAAGTCGCCGAGGTCGCGCGGCGGGAGCATCTGTCCGTCCGAACCGTCTTCGCGATGCACAGCGACCCGACGCCCTGGGACAAGCTCCTCGAGCTCGTCGAGGCGGCGGAAAGGCCGCGCTGACAGAGCCGCTTGGCGGAAGCGTGTGGGATTCGAACCGACTCCGAATCTGACGAAACCTTAGGGATTTCGAGGATTCTGTCAGCATCCGAAGAGCGCGGTCACTGAGCGCCCCGCTCGAGAACGTCCTTCAGGATAACTGCACTGTTCCGCTCCTCGTCACTGGCGGCGTAGACGAAGGTGACGCGCTTTTCCCGAGTGACGTGCCTCAGAAGGGCCAGAATGCCCGGCCGGGCCTTCAACTCAGCCCGATATCGTTGGCAAAACCGCGGCCAGCGGGCCGGATCGTGGCGGTACCACTCCCGCAATTCCGTGCTGGGGGCCAGCTCCTTCAGCCAGAAGTCGATCTGCGCCTTCCGTTTGGTCACTCCGCGAGGCCAGAGGCGTTCCACCAGGATCCGCAACCCGTCGTCCCTCGATGCCGCCTCGTAGGCACGCTTCAGCTTGATCATTCTCGGCCTCGCCTCAGCTGTTCGCCAACTTTCCGAAGTATTCGGGGGTCCCGTTCCCAGGCCACATTATTCATCTCGGGCTCAGGCGATCCAGCGTGCCATGCGAAAAATCTGCCGCTCTCATCGCGAGTATCCGAGCGGCGCCGGCACTCATCTGGAATCCTGCGGGCGATTCGATTCGACTATCCGGGGTCGGTACAAGGTTGGCGGAAGCGTGTGGGAGTCGAACCCACCCGTCCCGGCGCGAGGCCGCGACGCCGACGGATTTGAAGTCCGCGAGGGTCACCGGACCCCGTGCGCTTCCGGGCGCATTATGGACCAGCGCGCGAAGGCCCCTCAGCGCCGGCGCAGGAGTCGGAGCGCGGTGCCCGGCAGTTGACGCGCCAGGCGGCGCGCGAGGCGGCGGGTGAGGTCGCCGACGGCCGCCGTGGCCTTGTCCAGCGCCCGCGTTCCGCCGGCGCGCGCCTCCCGCGCGGCGCGGCGACGCAGGGCGGCGAGGCGCGTCGATCCGGCCCGCTCCCTGCGGCTTTCCGCCCTCAGAGAGCCGGCGAGGAGCTGGGGCTCCCCACCCAGGGCGAGGTGGAGCTGCAGCACTTCCCGGTACACGATCTCCCACTCGTCGTAGGGACAGTCGAGCACGGAGAGCTCACGGGCGAGCGCCCGCAGCTCCCGCGACACGGCCGGGCCCGGGCCCGCGCGGTGACGCGACCACGCCCTCCGGATCCGCCGCTCGAGCTCCTGGGCCTCGGGGTCGGTCGTCTGCAGCGCGGGCAGCTCCGTCGCGCGCTCGCCGATCAGGGAATGCGCCCGCAGGACGGCGGACGGGCGGCCCCGGAGATCGACCCCGTTGGCATTGAAGGTCAGCGCGAGCCGGTCGCCGCGGAAGTAACGCGGCGGCGCGGCGTCCCCCCGGCCGGCCGCGACGGACGTCGCGCGCAGGATGGCCGAGATCACCTTCTGCAGGCGCGGGGGCTCGGCCGGGACGAGGGCGAAGCCGGCGGACGTGAGGGTTTGCCGCAGATTTCGCGACACCGCCTCCATGTCGGAGTCCTCGACGATGAGCGGCACGAGCTCCGCCTTTTCCCCTCGAACGAACGCGACGAGCTTCTGGATCGGAACCACGGCGAAGGCCACGAGAAAGGCGCCCGCGATTCCCAGCGTGACGGGGAATCCCGAGAGAATCCGCCGACTCGACCAGCCGCCCTCCCGGCGCCGCTCGACCACCCAGCCGACGAAGAGCGGCACCGCCACGGCCAGCGCGATCCAGCCCGCGCGCAGGAGGCCGTCCGACATCGACTTGTGCATCGGAACGAACGCCAGGACGAAGGCCGCGACCCGCGGAAACACCGTGCCCGCGAGGAGCACGGGCCAGAACGCCGCGCCCGCCACCGCCGCCGAGAGCAAGGTCCTTTCGTCCTTGCCGACGGCCCCGAAGATCACGTTGACCGACCAGCCGAAGATCGACTGGAAGACACGTCCGATCGAACGCCGACCGAGCTCGATCAGGGCCTGGAAGAAGACCACGCCGGAACCTCAGCGCCGCGCCCGCGTGACCTGCTCCTCGAACCCCGGGAGGATCGCGCGGAAGAATGCGTTCTCGATGAGGCGCCCGATCACCTGAAGCGTGCTTGCGCCGGCGTTCCCGACCGGACCCGAGATGTCGGCCTTGGTGGCCACCTCGTCCGTCTTCCGGTTCTCGAGCAAAGCGGCAACGCCGCCGACGATCTTCTCGTAGAGCTTCTTGAAGAGGCTCTTCTCCGCGTCCTGGCGCCGGTCGTAGACCTTCATGTCGCGGAAGAGCGGCTTGACGTAGCCGTCGATGTGCCCCCGGGCGACCTTCAGCTCGGAATAGAAGGAAAAGATCCCCGCCGAAACGTCGAACTTCCCGTAGGAGCGGAAGAGGTCGTTCAGGGCCGTGACGGGCGTGTCTTCGATGGCGGCATCGAGGTCGAAGTCCGGGCCGGCCGAGCTCTCTTTGCGCAGCGTTCCGGAGGCGCGCGCGGCGCCGGTTCCCATGAACCGCCCGGACAGCTTGAATTTCGCGTCCCCGGTTCGAAAGTCGTTCGAGTAGTTGAGGACCTCGAGGTCCCCGTGCGACAGGAAGACCCGGTAGCCGGGATCCCGCGCCCGGTTGACGAAGCCGGCCTCCGTGTCGAGCAGCCGGAAGCGGGCGACGTGGAGGGCCGAACGGGGGTCCCGCGTGACCTTGCGCGCGGCCTGTGACACGTCCTTCGCGCGCCGGGATCTCCGCGGCGGCGGTCGGCGCGCTGTGCACGTAGTCGACGCGCATCCCGCGGATCGTGAGGTCCCCGAGATCGACGCCCTGGATCCGCGGACCGTACTCGATGCGGCCCGCGAGCGACAGGATGCCCCCCTTCAGGGCGAGGTTCGACCGCGCCACGACCGGACGGAAGGACTCGAGCGGGACCTCCCGCAGCTTCACCACGGCGTGCACGCCGGGAAACGGCTCCGCGAGGAAGTCGGCGTGGCCGTCGATCGATCCGCGCCCGCTTTCGAAGATGCGCGCGGTCGCGTGGATCGGAGACGGGTAGACGCGGTCCTTCGAGTGGATGTTGCGGATGTTCTCCGCCTCCATGTCGAGGTCGGTCAGCTCGAGGGGGTGTTCCGGGTCCGTGTCGACGTACGTTACCGTCGCGTGCCGGACGAGGAGGCGGTTGATCTTGAGGGGATAGATCTCTTCCACCGCCTGCTGCCAGCCCCGCTGCTTGACCGGCGTCGGATCCGCCGCCTCGGCCCGCAGTTGCGGGAGGTTGAAATAGACGCGCGGCCGGTCGAGGACGAAGTCCGCGACGAGCTTCAGGGCGAAAAGCTCCTTCCACTGGACGCTCGCGTGGAGCCGCGGGAGCTCGAGCACGGGCGGTTCGGGGTTGGCCTGCTGCCGCAGGACCAGATTTTCGAGGGTCACCGACAGGTTGATCGGGTTGAAGCGCAGGCGCTCGATCCGCACGGAATAGCCGTGGAGGCTGCGGTTCATGCGGCTCTCCATCGACCGCCGGAGGGGCTCGTCGACGAAGAACAGGGCGACGACGAGAAGGACGAGGATGCCGAGCAGCACGAAGAGCGCCGTACGGGCGCGGCGCGGCGCCGGGCCCGTCAGACGGGGCCGCGTCGTCCATTCCGGACGCGGAGCGAGCATCGGACGCGCCACGGGATTCGCAGAGGCAACATCGGTGCCAGAAGGTCGACCGGCCCGGTTATTGCAAGTGGCTTCGGCTGAAAGGAAACCCACAAATGCCACAGACCGAAGAGCAGGCGAAAACCGCGTTCCTTTCGGACATCCAGGAGCTCCGAGCCCGGGCCCGGCGCCACATGGACCAGGGAGCCGTCACCGAGGGCTACCGCGCGGACCGCGAGACCGTGGTGCGCATCCTGAACGAGGCCCTGGCGACCGAGATCGTGTGCGTGCTGCGCTACAAGCGGCACTACTACATGGCCGCCGGGATCCACGCCCAGGCGGTGGCCCAGGAGTTCCTCCAGCACGCCAACGAAGAGCAGGGCCACGCGGACCAGATCGCCGAGCGCATCGTCCAGCTCGGCGGCGAGCCCAACTTCTCGCCGGAGGGCCTCGCCTCGCGGAGCCACTCCGAGTACGTCGAGGGAACGACGCTCGTCGACATGCTCAAGGAGGACCTCGTCGCCGAGCGCGTGGCGATCGAGTCCTACTCGGAGATCGTCCGCTACCTCGGCAACGACGATCCGACGACCCGGCGACTGATGGAGTCGATCCTCGCCGTCGAGGAGGAGCACGCCGACGACCTGAAGACGCTCCTCGAGACGCTCTCGCTCACGCCCTGACGGGCCCGGGAGTCAGTCCGCCGGCGCGCTCTCGCGCAACCGGAACCGCTGGATCTTTCCGGTCGCGGTCTTCGGCAGCTCGGGCACGATCGTGACCCAGCGCGGGCACTTGTAAGGCTCGAGGCGCTCCCGGGCGAACGCCCGCAGTGCGTCGGCGATTCCGGGGACGGCGGCTCCGTCGCGCAGCGCCACGAACGCGTGCGCCTTGACGAGCCCGTCGCCGTCCCGGCGCCCGACGACCGCGCACTCCAGGACGGCCGCGTGCGCCGCGAGCGCCGCCTCGACCTCGACCGGAGAGACCCAGATGCCGCCGACCTTGAGCATGTCGTCGCTGCGCCCCGAGTGCCAGAAGTAGCCGTCGGCGTCCTGGCGATACTTGTCCCCGGTGCGGATCCACTCGCCGAGCAGGGTGCGCTTGGTGGCCTCGTGCTGGTTCCAGTAGAAGGCCATCGTGGAATCCCCGCGCACCAGGAGATCGCCGATCTCCCCGCGGGCGACGTCGGCGCCGCTCTCGTCGACGAGCCGCACGTCGTAGCCGCGGACGGGCCGGCCGCTCGAGCCCGGCCGCACCTGGCGGGGATGGTTCGACAGGAAGCAATGCCCGGTCTCGCTCGACCCGATGCCGTCGAGGATCTCGAGACCCGTCCTCTCCCGCCAGCGTTCCCAGACGCTCGCCGGGAGGGCCTCCCCGGCGCTCGCGCAGGCGCGCACGCTCGAGAAGTCGGCGGCGGCGCCCTCCTCCATCGCGGCGAGCATCCGGGCGTACGCCGTCGGAACGCCGAAGAAGAGCGTCGGGCGATGCCGCCGGACCTGGTCGAAGACCGCGTCGGGTGACGGCCGTCCGGCGAAAAGCACGCTCGCCGCTCCGACGTCGTACGGAAAGTACTGCGCGTTGCCGAGCCCGTACGCGAAGAACAGCCGGGCGATCGAGAAGCAGCGGTCGCTCGAACGGATGCGAAGGACGTCCTCGCCAAACGTGCGGCAGCTGACCCAGGCGTCGTGCTGGAGGTGGACGACTCCCTTGGGCTCCCCCGTCGTCCCGCTCGAGTAGAGCATGAAGGCCGGGGAGTCGCGATGGGTGTCGGCATAGCCCGGGTCCGGTTGCGCCGCCCGAAGCCGGTCCGAGGTCTCGTCCGCGGTCCAGGCCGTCGCGCCTTCCGGCAGCCGGGGACGCGCGACGCACGAAGAGTCGAACACGAAAAACCGCGGGTCGCAGTCGCCGAGGACGCGTTCGAGGGTTTCCGGAGTCAACTGCGTGTTGAGCGGGACCGCGACGCCTCCCGCGGCGATCGCTCCCCAGAACACGGTCGAGAAGAGCGGGCCGTCGGAGAGAAGGAGCCCGACGCGGTCGCCGCGGTGCAATCCGGACCGTCGCAGGACCGCGGCGGCGCTGCGGACCGCGAGGTCGAGCTCGCCGTAGCGCGTCGTCCCCGCGTCCGTGAGGATCGCCACGGCGTCTCGGCGCCCCTCGGCGGCGTGCCGGCCCACGAACCACGCCGCCGAATTGAAACGCTCGGGGAGATGGTCGCACGCTCGCAACGAGACCCTCCGGTCGACGAGAGCAGTTTACGGCCGGGCGCCGGGGGTGGGGCTCACTCTCCGGGAGGCTTTCCGCGCCGCCCGCGCCTCAGGCGAAGCGCCCGGTCCGTCAGGCTGCCGGGGCGAACGCGCAGCGCCCGGCGATCGATCTCGCCGATCGGCACGTCGAGCCGGACGTCGAGACCGGCGGATTTCGAGAAGCCCAGCTTCTGGCTTGCGTAGACGCTCCGGTGGCCGACGATGAGATAGGCCGCGCCCCCGCAGAGCGCCGCGTAGACACCGACGGAACCCGGGAGCAGCTCCATGCCCATGACCGCCGCCGCCAGGGGGGTGTTCGCCGCCGCCGCCAGCACCGCCACGAGACCGAAGGCCCCGAAGGCGCCGGAGGGAAGGCCCACGAGGCCCGCCAGCGCGGCCCCCCCCGTCGCGCCGATGAAGAAGATCGGAGTCACGATTCCGCCGCTGCCGCCCGTCTCGAGCGTCACCGCGGTCGCGATGATCTTGGCGGCGAAGGCGAGGGCGGCGATCCGGACCGTGCCGGCGAGAGCGCCCTCGATCGTGGGTGTTCCGAGGCCCGCGTAAGCGTCGCCGGCGACCGCGTAGAACGCCGCGAGAAACAGGCCGCCGCCGGCGGCGAGGAGGTACGGATGCCTCTCGAAGCGCCGGAGGGCCTTCTCGAGCGCCCGCATCGTCTCGATGAGAGCCAGGGCCATCAGGCCGAAGGCCGCGCCGAAGGCCACGGCCAGCCCCACGAGCGTCGTCTGGCCGAGCGTGCCGAGCGATTCGTGCAGGCCCGTCACGGGGGGCGCGACGCCGCAGACCAGGTGCGAAACGATGCCCGCGATCAGGCAGGGAAAGAGCACGTCGTACTCGATGCGCCCGAGGTAGAGCACCTCGATCCCGAAGAGCGCGCCCGAGACGGGCGTCCCGAAAACGGCCGCGAACCCGGCGCTGATTCCGCAGATGACGAGGCGGCGGCGGTCCTGATCGTTCAGGCGCAGGAGGTCGGCGAAGAGGCTCGTCAGCGACGCGCCGATCTGGGCGCAGGGACCTTCCTTCCCGACCGAGCCCCCAGCGGCGATCGTCAGGACCGTCGCGCCGAGCTTGATCGGCGCGACCTTCCAGTCGACCCGCCCGGAGCGCTTGTGAATCGCCGCGATGACGGCCTCTGTCCCGTGGCCTTTCGCCGTGGGCGCGAACCGTCGCACGAGCCAGACGCAGAGCGGCATCGCGGCCGGCAGAAGAACGTAGAACGGCCAGCCGCCCGGCACCATCCGCCGCGCGGACTGCGACGTCGCGGCCAGCGCCCACAGGAAGAAGCGGGTCCCGAGTCCCACGCAGATTCCCGCCCCGGCGCCGAGAAGCGCCCACTTGACCGTGCTGATGAGAAGGGCCGTGTGCTCCGAGTACCACGGCGCCTCGTCGGCGAGGGCCGGCACGGCCTCTTCGATCGCGCTCGGCGGAGGGCCGCCGGCCCCGGGCGTGTCACCCCCCTTCGTCATTCGATCGCCGGCCGGCGGGCTCCGACGGGCTTGCCGTCGAGCGCCGAATTAATGTTGATTGCCGCGGAAATCAGGCCGAGATGCGTGAAAGCCTGCGGAAAGTTGCCAAGGGCCTCGCCCGTCAGGTCGATCTGTTCCGCATACAGGCCGACGTGGTTCGCGTAGCCCAGCATCTTGTCGAAAGTCAGTCGCGCGTCCTCCAGGCGACCCGCCCTGGCAAGCGCCTCCGCCAGCCAGAACGTGCACATCGAGAAGGTGCCCTCCTCTCCTCCGATTCCATCGGGCGCGACGCGCGGGTCGTAGCGGCGGACGAGGTGGTCGCACTCGAGCTCGCGGTCGATCGCGTCCAGCGTCCCGAGCATCCGGGGATCCGAGGGGGCCACGAACTTCAGCATCGGCGCCAGGAGGAGGCTCGCGTCGAGAATCTCGGAGTCGAACGACTGCACGAAGGACCGCTTCCGCTTGGAGTAGCCCCGTTCCATGATGGCGGCATAGATCGAGTCCCGGTTGGCGAGCCACTTTTCCCTCTCGGCCGGAAGGCTGCGGCGCACGGCGATCCGGTGTGCGCGGTCGAGGGCGACCCAGCACATCAACTTGGAAAACGTAAAGTGGCGTCGCCCGTCGCGGACTTCCCAGATTCCTTCGTCAGGGTCCTGCCAGTGAACGCAGACCCAGTTCGCGATCGCCCGGGCGCCGGACCAGAGATCGTGGGTGAGCGGCCGGGCATGCTTGTCGTAGAGGTAAATCGCATCCATGAGCTCGCCGTTGATGTCGAGCTGAAACTGCCGGCCGGCGTCGTTTCCGACCCGCACCGGTCCCGAGCCGCGGTATCCCTCGAGATGGTCCAGCACGACCTCCGGGACGTCCCGCCGGCCGTCGATGCCGTACAGCACGCGGAGCCCTTCGCCGGCGCCCGCATCGCGGTAGACACGCTCGAGGAATCCCATGAACGCTTCGGCCTCGCCGGTGAACCCGATCCGCAGGAAGGAGTAGATCGTGAATGCCGAATCGCGAATCCACGTGTACCGGTAGTCCCAGTTGCGGTCCCCCCCAATCCTTTCGGGAAGGCTCGTCGTCGGCGCGGAAATGATGGCGCCCGTGGGCGCGAACGTCAGCAGCTTCAGCGCGAGCGCGGAGCGTTTGACCATTTCGCGCCAGCGCCCCTGGTAGCTCGACCGCGCAATCCATTCCTGCCAGAACCGCAGGGTCGACCGGAACTCGTCCCGGCAAAGGTTCTCCAGGCGCGTGCCGCCGGCACCCTCGCCGCCGTCCGATTGCCAGATGACCAGAGGCAGCTCCTGTCCCTCGCTCAGTTGAAACTCGGCGACGATTCCGTCGCCCTCGATCCGGCAGTCGAGAGTCGTCAGGATCTCGAGCGTCGGCGCTCCGGGAGGGTCGAACCGGAAGCCGGAGGCCGTCGGGATCGGCCGAACCCCGATCCGGGCATAATCGAAGGCGGGAAAGCACTCCATGCGGAACGGGATCGAACCCCGCACTCCGCGGATGATGCGGACGACCTTGTGATCGTCCTTTCGCTTTCCGGCGCCATCGGCCTCGACCGGCATGAAATCGACGATCTCGCCCACCCCATCCGGCGTCAGGAATCGCGTGAGCAAGACGTTGGAGTCCGGCAAGTACATCTGCCGGCGCCTCGCCTCGGGCGTGACCGCGGCGACGCGGCAGTGGCCTCCCCGGCGATCGTCGAGCAGCGAAGCGAAGATGCTGGGCGAGTCGAAGTGGGGCAGGCAGAGCCAGTCGATCGTGCCGTCCAGGCCGACCAGCGCCGCGGCATGGAGATCGCCGATCACTCCGTGGTGTTCGATGGGAAGGTAGCTCATCGCGGGCCGGCCTCGGGAAAGTACTCCTCGTGGATCGGAAAGTCGTGGAGGTCCTTCGCGATCGCGGCCTCCAGAAATCGGTCCACCCAGTGATGAATGTCGTAGTCGCTCACGGCGCGCCGCATCCGGCGCATTCGCAGTCGCAGCTCCCGGGGCGACGCGCGCAGCGCGCGTTCGAGCGCCTCGGCGACGCCCTCCGTGTCATAGGGATTGACGAGAAAGGCCCCCCGCTGAAGTTGTGCCGCCGCGCCCGCGAATTCGGAGAGCACGAGCGCCCCGTCATCGTGGATGCGGGTCGCACAGTATTCCTTCGAAACCAGGTTCATTCCGTCCTTCAAGGGCGTGATGAGGGCCACGTCCGCGGCCAGATAGTACGCGGGCAGCCGCGGCCATTCGAGGTTCCGGTAGAGGTAGTGCACCGGAACCCACCCGGATCGCGTGAACTGCCCGTTGATCTCGCCGACGAGGCGCTCGATCTCGACCTTCTGCCGCTGGTATCGAGGGATGTCTTCGCGGCTCGGCAGGACGACCTGAAACAACGTGACGCGTCCCGCCTGTTCGGGAAATCGGGTGAGAAGCGTTCGGAAGGCCTCGAGTTTGAGCGGTATCCCCTTGGTGTAGTCGAGGCGGTCGATGCCCAGCACGATCTTGCGATTCGGTTCGTCCTCGCGCAGGCTTCGGAACTTGGAAACCACGGCCGGATCGGTGGCGCGCCGCGCAAACTCGGCGGCGTCGATCGAGATCGGAAACGAACCGACGCGAACCTCCCGCCCGTCGATCGCGACCGTCCGAACGTCCCCCTTTCCCGAGATCTCCGCGTCCTTCAAGAGCATGCGCACGCATTGAAGGAAGTTCCGACGACCGCCCACGGTCTGAAAGCCGACGAGGTCGTACTCGAGGAGGGCGCGCAGAAGCTGGAAGCGCCAGGGCAGCTTGAGGAAGATGTCCAGCGAAGGAAACGGAATGTGCAGGAAGAACGCGATCCGCCCACGGAACCTGATCCGACGAAGCTCGCGCCCGACCGCGAGAAGCTGATAGTCGTGAATCCAGACGAAGTCGTCCTCCCCCGCCTCGGCGAAGGTGGCTTCGGCGAACCGCCGGTTGACCGTTTCGTAGGCGGTCCAGTATCGCGGGCGAAAGCGGCACAGCGACGGCTGGTCGTGGAAGAGGGGCCAGAGAATTTCGTTCGAGAACCCGTGGTAGAAGTCGTCCCGCTCCGCGTCGGACAGCGGAATCGGTATCAGATCGAACCCATAGTGCTGCCGAGCGGCGGCGAAGACGGCTTCGGCGTTGTCGAGCTGCTCCCGGGTCACGCCCGGCCAGCCGACCCACCGGCCGCCCCGGTCCTGGAGCACGGGGAGCAAGGCCGTGACGAGGCCGCCGGTGCCGGGCTCCACCTTCCAGCCGCCGGCGGGGTCCCTCGCGAGCGCAAACGGAAGGCGGTTCGACACGACGATCAGGCCCACGGCCGACCCCTGCCTGGATCGCCGGCGCGCAGCCAGCGCTTCAAGAACGCCACCAGGTCGGCGGGAGGACAGAGCCACACGTCCGCCCGCGTCTCGCGCCAGAAGGGCCGGACGAGAGCTCCCAATCCTCGCCCCTGAATCGCCGCGAATGCGTCTTCGTCCGTGTCGTCGTCGCCGAGGTAGGCAGCGGGGACGTCCGGCCCCTCCTCGCCGAGGACTCGCTCGACGACCACGCCTTTTCCGTTTCCCGCAGGGCGGAATTCGACCCCCGCGTCGAACGTCCGGACCTCGAGGCCGGCTTCTCGAGCGGGCCCGCTCCACCGGGCCAGGACCTCCGGGCCGATTCGAGAGAAGTCGTCGGGAGCGGCCCGCGCATGCAGGGCAAAGCCGAATGGCTTCAACTCCAGCAGGTCCTCGCGCCCCCGGGCGAGTACCCACCGCGAAGCTTCGGCCAGGAGTTTCCGGACCCGGCCCGTCGACGGAGCCACCGCCCGTTCACCACCGGCCGACTGGTGCTCCAGCCCGTGGGACCCCCACAACTCGAGCGGCATACCGATGATGCGCACGAGGTCATCGAGCGGCCGTCCGCTCACGATGGCCAGGCGAGTGCGGCCATCGTCGGCGAGTGCGGCAAGCACGTTTCGCACGCCCGGATAGGACTGGGCCCTCGATCGATCGGCGACGAACGGCGCGAGGGTTCCGTCGTAATCCAGCAGCAGGGCCCGCCGGGGCGCCTCCCGAACGCGCGCGAAGAAGCCCTCGGCCTCGAATTCAGGATTCAGAATCTGCATCGAGATCGTCGGCCTGAGCCCACCGGGGCGGGGGATCGGGCCCCCATCATCAATTGCACAGCGTCGGACACGCAGCGGAAGCGCCCGGCTCCCGCCAGCCCGTGGAGGCGCGGGTCGGCCTGCGCGTCTCAACCTTCATCCAGAAACCTCCTGAACGGATCATATCGGAATGCGATACACTCGTCGCGGCGGATGGGCGGCGAGGACCTCATCGACGATGACTTTCGGCGGCTCGCCCGCTTCCGGCATGCGCTGCGCCGCTACCTCAGATTCTCCGAAGACGCGGCCCGGCGGGCTGCGATCTCGCCGGCCCAGTATCAGTTGATGCTCTTCGTCCGGAGCTTCGCGAAGGAGGCGCCGCCCTCGATCGCCGACCTCGCCGAGCGGCTCCAGGTCAGTCACCACAGCACGGTGGGGCTGATCGACCGTTCGGAAGCGGCGGGGCTCGTCGCCCGGCAGCGCGATCGCAGGGACGCGCGGCGCGTCCGCGTCCGCCTGACGCCCCGGGGCGCCGCGATCCTGACCCGGCTCGTCCGGGAGCATTACGCCCGGATCGGCGAGCTGCTGCGGGCGGTCCCTCCGGGTCGTCGGGCCGGACGCCCGCGCGCGAGCCCCGTCCGCCGCGGGACCGGCTGACGCCGGGCCTCCGGGCGGAGCCGCGGCACGGGACGGCGGGGCTTTTCAACATTTTCACCCGCACGGCGCGCTGTCGCGGCTCTCCCCGAAGGCCCCGCCGGGCTCCGGGCCCGCCTCAGTGGGCGGTCGCGGCGGGACCGGCCAGCTTCGTCTCGAGGATCTCGCGGGCAGCCTTCGCGTTCGGATAGTCCGGCTGGACCTCCAGGGCGCGCGCGTAGTACTTCCGGGCGAGCTCCTCGTTGCCCGCGCCGAGACAGGTTTCGGCGAGGCTGTCGTAGGCGTTGCCCGACGACGGGTAGAGCTCGGTGTTGAGCTCGAAGACCGCGATCGCGGCCACCGTGTCCTTCTTTCGCGCCAGGCCGTACCCGAGCTCGTTTATCGCTTCTTCGCCGAGAAGGGGCGACTTCGGGTCGGTCCGGTGCATCTCCTCGAGGAGCGCGACGAGGCCCCCGGGGCCCCGGTGCGACGCGATCGACGCGAGCACCGCGCCGCCGATCTCGCCCCACGGATCGTTCGCCTCGAGGTACGCGTCGAGCGTCTTCGGATCCTGGCGCACTTCGCGCGTGAGCCTCGCCAGGGTGTCGCGGTAGGAGGCCGGCATTCCCTCGAGCAGGCGCCGCCGCTCGGCCGCGTCGATCCATCGCCCGTTCGCCATCACGCCGTCCGGCTGGCGCAGCCGGCGCACGTCCTCGAGCGGGTTCTGTCGCGTCAGGATCAGGTCGGCGCGCTTTCCGACCGTGATCGTTCCAAACTCGCCCTCCCGCCGCAGGAGCTTCGCCGGATCGACCGTTGCCGTCTTCAATGCCGCGTAGGGCGTGAGACCGAGGTCCTGAAAGTTCTCGACTTCCTCAAGGAGGGAAAATCCCGGCACGCCGAGCCAGGACGCGTCGGTGCCCGCCAGGATCGGAACGCCTCCGTCGGAAAGCGCCTTGACGAGCTGCCTCTGAAATTCGTAGCTCACCGCGAGCCCGGGGAACTTGTCGGGTGTCCAGCGATTGGCGTACGTGTTGACGTCCGGCTCGAGGCGCACGCGCATGAAGGGCGGCATGAGGGCGAGGTCCGGATTTCGCAGATACGCCTTCACGTCGGTCGCCTGACGCACGATGTTGTGGAAGGCGACGAGCGTCGGGATGACGGAGATCCCCGCCTCGCGCGTCAGGGCGACGGCCTGCGGAATCTTCGCGGTGTCGAGCGGATGGACCACTTCGTTCTTCGGATCCGGATCGTCGTTGAAGAACGTGTAGACGTACTCCTCCGCGTGGGCGATCGACTGCCCCGCGGAAAGCGTCGCCGCGAAACCCGGCTCGCGGGCCACGTGCCCGACGAGGACCAGGCCCTTCGCCTTCGCCTCGGCGGTCAGCGCCGGGTACTCGGCCGCGCTGACCTGGTTGTAGATCTTGACGGCGTCCCAGCCCGCGGCCGCCTGGCGATCGACCTCCGCGACCGCCTCCGCGGGCGTCCGCGGATGATCGAACGTCGGGCCGGCGGAATAGATCGCGGGGCCGAGAAGCTCGCCCTCGGCGATCCGCCGTCGCCATCCGAGGTACGCCGGCCGACCGTTCAGGTTGAAGACCGTCGTGACTCCGTTGACGACGTACAGCGTCAGCTCCTGCGGCGCGTAAACGTGAACGTGCATGTCGGCGAGGCCCGGAGAAAGGTACCGCCCCGCGGCGTCGATGACTCGCGCTCCCCGCGGGATCGGCGTCGTCCCGGCCGGTCCGACGGCGGCGATGCGGCCGCCGGACACGACGACCGTCTGGTCACGGAGGACCCGGTCCCCGTCCATCGGCACGACGTTCGCGTGCACGAAGACGATCGGGGGCCGGCTCGGCGCGGACGGCAAGCCGGAGATCGCCCGGGGAGCCAGGGCGACGGCGCACAGGGCGATTCGCAGAAACCGCGTCATCTCTCCTCCGCTCTCTTCTCTTACGCAGGGGAAGCGCATGGGTTCCGGGGCCCGATACAATCAGCCAGCCCGATGCAACCGCTCCCGAGCTTCTGGCGAAGCGACAAGGGTCTGACGGCCCTGCTTCTCTGTCTGGTGGCGACGATCTTCGTCGCGCCGCCTCTGATGACGGCGGGGATCATTGGCCCGATCGTCTTCGACATCTTCTTCGGGCTCGTCCTCGTGAGCGGCGTCGCGGCCCTCGCACGCAGACGCGGGGCGACGATCCTCGCCGCGCTCGTAGCGGTTCTCGCCATGACGACTCGCGTCGCGACCTCGTTCAACCCATCGGAGACTCTCGCGAGCGTCAACGCCTGGCTCAGCATGCTCTCCCTGTTGCTCCTGACGCTTCTGACGCTGGCACAGGTGTTCCGTGCCGGCCCGATAACCACCGGTCGGATCGCCGGGGCGATCGCCGCGTACCTGCTCCTCGGGTTCACCTGGGCCTTCGCCTACGAGCTCGTGCTGTTTCGCTTTCCCGACGCAATTCGCTTTGTCGAGGTCATGGATCACAGGATGGATCAGCGGATCGCTCTCGTCTACTTCAGCTTCGTGACGCTGACGACCGTGGGCTACGGCGACATCACGCCGGTGGCGACGCTCGCGCGAAGCATCGCCGAGTGCGAAGCCCTCGTCGGCCAGCTCTTCCCGGCGATCCTGATCGCGCGGCTGGTCTCGATGGAGATCTCGGAACGGGAGCTCCGCCGGATCGAATCGAAGGACGATCCCAAAAAGTAAGCCCGCGCGCGGGCCCGAGGGCCTCTGGCGCGCGGGCTCCACGAGCCCGGAACAGCGCTCCGGACTACGACTTGTCTTTGACCGTGATGTTCTCGAGCCGCACCGGCTCACCCGAGTAGTTGGTGAGTTTCAGCCTGCCGGTCTTGGGGTCGATCGAGGCTTTGCCCGCGACGACGATCTTGCCCTCGCCCTTCTTGGAGCCCTTGGGGAAACGCATCTCGATGACGGTCGCGTCGTACTTGTTCGCGGCGCCGGGCGAAAGCATCGCTCCCGCCGAGATCGGGCGGTTCGTCGCGATGACGACCTGGCGCGTGCCGTCCGGCAGGTCGGTCGAGCGCGCGTAAAACAGCGCATCGCCCATCGTCTCCGAGCCCTTGATGTAGCCGACCTGCGGCAGGTCCTGCATGATGTTGACCATCGCCTGCGAGCCCGAGGCCTTGAGCACGTTCTCGAGCAGCGCGCGCTCGCCGTCGGTCGACCAGCGGTTGATGACGATCTCGACGACGCCGGACTGGCCGCTCGTCACGCTGACGGCGAATCCGGTGAAGGTCTCGACCGCGACGTTGCCGGGCTCCGGGGCCTTCTTGTTGACCGCCTGCGCCGAGGCGGACGCCGCCATGGCAAGAAACATTCCGATGACAGCCAGGACGAATCCAGGACGCGGTTTCATTGATCCTCCTCTGACGCCTCGGACCGAGGGTGGTCGAGTGCGCCACGCTACTCTATCCCGAGGGGTCCGGCCCGGGCTGAGAGGACCGGCCCGGACGGCCTGCAGGACGGCCGAGGTCTACCTGGCACGACGCGGCTCCTGACAACGACCGCGCGCAAGTCCAGGTCGCTGGAACGAGCTCGAGCTTCGCCGAGAAGCGACTCGGCCACCTGGGCATCGATTTCCCCGAGTTCGAGGTCGTGACCGCGACCGACTAGAACCCCGGCGGACGCTCCCCCGCGACTCCCGAGGCCTTTTCGAGGGCGATCGCCGCGGTCGCGATCGTTCCTTCGTCGAACATCCGCCCGATGAACGAGACCCCGTGCGGAACGCGCCGCGGTTTCGCGAAAGTCGGCATCGGGTTCTTCGGGTCCGGGGCCCAGTCGCTGCGAGCCTGGGTGACCTGCAGGAAGCCCGTCCGCAGAACGATCGCGGGGTGGCCGGTGAAGTTCGTGATCGTCAGGATCTCGTCCCGCAGGGGCGGCGAGAGGAACAGGTCGACCTGCCGGAAGACCCGTCTCCATCTCCTGCGCGACCTTGCGGCGCATGCGGTCCGCCTGGACGAAGTCGACGGCCGACAGGAAGCGGGCCTGCCGGAAGAGGTTGGGCCATGCGTCGGGAACCTGCGCCTTCAGCTGGTCGAGGCCGTTCGAGAGCGTCAGCTCCTCGAAGGACGCGGCCGCCTCGGCGAAGAGGATGGTGTTGAGCGACCCGTACGGCCAGTCCGGAAGCTGAACCTCGACCGGAACCATGCCGAGCTTCCGGCACGTTTCGAGCGCCGCGCGGTCGACCTCCGTCGCCGGGCTCTCGTTCATCCAGGCCTTGACGTAGCCGAGCTTGAGGCCTTTCACCGGCGCCTTCGCGTCGAAATCGAGGTGGCTCGGCACGCTCGAGAGGTCGCCGGGGTCGGGGCCCGTGATCGCCTGGAGGACGAGCATCGTGTCCTCGACGCCGCGGGTCATGGGACCGAGCTTGTCGAGGGACCAGCAGAGCGCCATCGCGCCGGTCCGCGGCACCCGGCCGAAGGTCGGCCGCAGGCCCGTCACTCCGCAGCGGACGGCCGGGTCGATGATGGAACCGCCGGTCTCGCTGCCGACCGAGAACCCGACGAGCGCCGCGGCCGTGGCGGCGCCGGGGCCCGCGCTCGAGCCCCCGGAGCCCTCCTCGAGGAGCCACGGGTTCATCGTCTGGCCGCCGAACCAGATGTCGTTCAAGGCCAGGGCGCCGAGCGAGAGCTTCGCCATGAGGACCGCGCCCGCCTTCTGCAGCCGGTCGACGACGGCCGAGTCCGCCTCGGGCACCCGGTTGCGGTAGGGCTCGGCGCCGTAGGTCGTGAGGATCCCCTTCGTGTCCATGAGGTCCTTCACGCCGAACGGGATGCCGTGCAGCGGCCCCCGGTACCTGCCGGCCGCGATCTCGGCGTCGGCGCGCCTGGCCTGTGCGAGCGCCGTCTCCGTCGTCAGCGTGATGATGCAGTGGAGCTTTCCGTCGAAGCGCGCGACCCGATCGAGGTAGATGCGCGTCAGCCGCTCGGAGGTCAGCGCCCGCGACTTGATCCACTGTCCCTGCGCGGCGATCGGCGCGAAGGCGATGTCCTCGTCCTTCTTCGGGAGCGGGCCGGGATCCGCGGCCGTCGCGACGAAACGGTCGCGCGTCGGCCCCGGCGCGACCCCCGGGATCATCGGATTCCAGAGCGTCGCCGGGACGACGTCGGTCCCGAGGGCGAGCTTGCGCGGCCCCGTCCGCCGCTCCATCGTCGAGGCCATCGCCCGCGGCCAGCTGCCCGCGATCTGGGCCTGCTGCGCGGGCGTGAACTCGATGCGCACGAACTTCTGCGCTTCGGCGACGGTCGCCGTCGAGATGTCGGGCCCCACGGGCGGTGCGGTACCGAAGGCGGGCGGCGTGCCCTCGACCGGCGTGACGGTCGGATCGGGCGATCCGGCGACGCGCCGGGCGGCGGCGGCTCCCACGACCCCGGCGGCGGTGCGGGCGAGGAACTTCCGGCGGGACTGCGGCATGGCGATGTCTCCTCTGGGCGGTAATCCTATGCGCAGCCGGGGTGCGTTTGGATCTCACGTCCGCGTGATAGAAAAAAGCACGGGAGGACGCGATGCCCTTCGTCACCGTCGGAAAGGAAAACTCCGGGAACATCGACCTCTATTACGAGGACCACGGCCGCGGAAAGCCGGTCGTCCTCATCCACGGGTGGCCCCTTTCGGGGCGTTCGTGGGAGAAACAGACGACGGCGCTGCTCGAGGCCGGTTGCCGCGTCGTCACGTACGACCGCCGCGGCTTCGGCGAATCGAGCAAGCCGACCTTCGGCTACGACTACGACACCCTGGCCGCCGACCTGCACGCGCTCGTCACGAAGCTCGACCTCTCCGACTCCGCGCTCGTGGGCTTCTCGATGGGCGGCGGCGAGGTCGCGCGTTACTTCGGACGATATGGCTCCGAGCGCGCGCGGAAGGCGGCGTTCCTCGGCGCGATCCCGCCGTTTCTCCTGAAGGCACCCGACAACCCCGCGGGCGTCGACCGCGCGATCTTCGACGGGATTCAAAAGGGCCTCGCCGCCGACCGTCCGGCGTTCCTCGCCGGGTTCCTCCAGAATTTCTACAACGTGGACGCTCTCGGCGGCAAGCGCGTCTCGGACGATCTCGTCCGGTTGAGCTGGACGATCGCCGCCGGAGCTTCCGCCGTCGGCACGCTCGCCTGCGTGTCGGCGTGGCTGACCGACTTCCGGGAGGATCTCGCGAAGATCGACGTGCCGACCCTCGTCGTCCACGGCGACTCCGACCGCATCGTCCCTCTGGAAGTCTCGGGAAGACGCACGCACGAGGCCGTCCGCGGCAGCCGGCTCGTGGTGCTGAAGGACGCGCCCCACGGATTCACCTGGACTCACGCGGAAGAAGTCAATCGCGAGCTGGTCGAGTTCCTCCGATGAAGACGAACACTCACGAGAAAGCGAGAGAACATTGAAGATCCCACTCGGATCGCGCATTCGCGCACTCGGCCTCCTCCTCGCCCTCGCGGCGGCGAGGCCGGCCGAAGGCGCCGACATCGCCTCCCGCACCGCCTCGATCGCCGGCGTCGACTTCCACTACCTCTCGGCCGGGCATGGTCCGGCGCTCGTCCTGCTTCACGGCTATGCCGAGACGTCCCGCATGTGGCGGCCGATCATTCCGAAGCTCGCCGAGAAGTTCACGGTCATCGCGCCGGACCTTCCCGGGATCGGCGATTCGTCGGTTCCGGCCGACGGCCTCGACATGAAGACCGCGGCGGCGCGCGTCCATGCGCTCGTGCGCTCGCTCGGCGTCGAGAAGGCTCGCGTGGTAGGCCACGACATCGGCCTGATGGTGGCCTACGCTTATGCCGCGCAGTTCCCCGCGGAGGTCGAGAAGCTCGTCCTGATGGACGCCTTCCTGCCGGGAGTCGAGGGCTGGGAGGCCGTCTACGACAATCCGGGGCTCTGGCATTTCCGGTTCTGCGGTCCGACGCCCGAGGCCCTCGTGAAGGGCCGCGAGCGGATCTACTTCGACTACTACTGGAACGAATTCGCCGCCGACAGGAACCGCTCGCTCCCCGAGGCGGACCGCCGCGCGTACACGGCGGCCTACTCGCGCCCGGGACGCATGAAGGCCGGCTGGTCCTACTTCGTGTCCTTTCCTCGGGCCGCCAAGGATTTCGCCGAGCTCGCGAAAACCCGGCTGGCGATGCCCGTCCTCACGATCGGCGGCGAGAAGTCGCTCGGCCGGGTGCTCGGCGACCAGACGAAGCTCGTCGCGCCGGACGTGACCGTCGTGGTTCTGCAGAATACCGGGCACTGGGTGCTCGAGGAAGACCCCGGGGGGACGACCGAAGCGCTGCTGAAGTTCCTCTGAGGGCCTCGGCGACCGGCGGATCCCGGTCGGCGGTTCCGCAGAGGGTCTATCATGGCTGCTTCCATTCACCGACACGCAGCGGCCCGCACGCCGTCGAGGAGAACATGTCCAAGAAGCCCGAGTCGAAATCCGCCCGCAGGGTCGCGCCGGCGAAACCGGACGTCGCGCCGAAGGGACGGGGCGGACGCGTGCCCACCATCAAGCCGGGCAAGTACGCCGACGGCCTCCCCCTCCACGAGATCCAGTACCTCGAGAGCAAAATCATCCTGCGGCCGAACGGCTTCACCTCCCGCAAGAGTCTCGAAAACTTCGGCAAGCTGCTCCGGCGTCCGGCGCGTCAGGCGGGCGTCGGGTTCGAGCCCTGCGACTTCGCGAATCAGCCGCTCCAGATCCGGGAAGTTCTGTTCCTCGACACGGAGGACTTTCGCCTCTACAACAACGCCTTCATCCTGCGGCGGCGGGTCCCGTATTCGGAGGGGTTCCCGATCGGAGATCCCGAGATCGTCTTCAAGTTCCGCCATCCCGAGATCCAGAAGGCTGCGGAGACGGACGTGCGGCCACAGATCCTGGGGGACTACCGGATCAAGTTCAAGGCGGAAGCCCTCCCGCTGAAGGACGGCCTGGGCGGAATGCGCCTGCTCTACTCGCACAACGTGGAATTCGGGCTGAGCGCCATCCACGAGGGGGACGCCAACTCGATGGACACCCTCGTGAACCTGCTCCCGGTGCTGGGCTCGCTCAAGCGCTCCCCGGGGGAGAAAATCGAGCTCGTCTGCGGTACCATCGTCGAGGAAGTTCTGCAGGACGTCGCGGTCCTGGATTTCGGCAAGGGCGTCACGGCCATGGCCAACGTCGCCCTGTGGCGGTCCCGGGGCGATCATCGTCCTCTCGTCGGGGAGTTCGCGTTCCAGATCAAGTTCAAACGCCGCGAGGAGCTCAACGCCAGGGCCATGAAGCGCGCCGAGACTTTTTTTCTGACTCTCCAGGACGCCGTCAAGGACAGGATCGCCCTCGGGGCGACGAAGACCGGCGTCGTCTACCGACTGAAAGGGAACCCTCCGCGGGCTCACGAATAGAAGCCCCCGGAGGGGCGGCGCGAGTCTTGCAAAGAGCCTGACTCGAGTCTAGCGGGGGGTTTGATGGCTTGCTGCGGTCGGTTCTACGCGCCCGCGGCGGGAGGTCCCGATGCCGGTTTGCGAGGTTTGTCAGAACGCCCAAGCCGTGATTTTCGAGATCGTGGTGGGGGGAAAGAGCCACCTTTTCGACAGCTTCGAGTGCGCGATCCACGCCCTCTGGCCGTCGCCGGACGCGGCCGGAAGCGGAGGATCCCCGGCCGAACCCGCCCGGCCCCGTTCGCAGGCTCCGGACAGCGCCGGCTGAGCGCGGCGGCGGCGTCAGCCGCCGAACCGCTGCAGGTGATGTTCGAGGTGTTTCCTCCGTGAGAGTCGAACAGTCGATGTCCGGCTATCCGGCATAGATCGTCCCCTCTTCGACGAAGCACAGCGGATTCTTCCACGGGTCCTCGCAATAGAACGACCGCTCCCCCCACGGACGCACGACGATCCCGCCGCCCGGAGCGTCGTGAACGCTTTCCCGCGACAAACAGCCGAGGCCCTTCGCCCGCTCGAACGCCGCCTCGAGGTCCCGGACCGTGAAGTAGAGCGCCTTGGCCGCCGGATGCGGCGGGCCCGACGACGACACGTCGAGAACCGAGACGGTGACCGGGCCGCACCGGAAGTAGCAGCGGGATCCGGCCTGCCTCCGCCCCGGCAGGGCGAGGAGCCGCTCGTAGAACGCCGCGCCGGCGTCGAGCGAGCCGACCTCCACGTTGAGACGGAAGAACTGCGGGACATCGGCGCTTGGGCGCTTCCTCGCCGGGCGTTTCATCCTCGGGCGGGACTTCGAGACCGGACCCGCCATCGTCTGCCGCTTTTTCGCTTTTCCCGTCATGCGATTCCTCCTTCGTTCTTCGTCAGGGGTTCCGGGAGAACCAGGCCAGCCAATCCCGCACCAGCTCGAGGCGTTTGGGTTCGATGCGATAGATCCGCAGGCGTCCGCGCTTCTCGTGCACGAGAAGGCCGGCCTCCTCCAGGACCTGAAGGTGCCGCGTCGTGGTCTGCCAGGTGTGCGTGAAGACGGCGGCGATCTGCCCGGCGGTCATCGATCCGCCCTCGAAGTGCACCGTCATCAGGATCCGCCGCCTCGCCGGGTGCGCGAGCGCGTCGAAGACCGCTTCGTACGCGTCGGGGCGGTCGCTCGATGCGCGTCCGGAGAGACCGGAAGCGGTCGGCCGGCGGCGGGAAGCCATCGGAGACATTCAGCCATCTTGCTGAATATATGTCAAATCCGCCGAACCGCGGCCGAGGCCGCCGACCCGAAACGGAACCCGCGCTTTTGATCCACTTGGATCAAGCGCTCGCGGGCGCGGCCCGCTTATGGTGAGGCTGACGGTTGATCTCGACGGTCGAAAGGAGTTGCCATGAAGGGGTTCGTCGACGACATCGAAGAAATCACCGAGCACAATTCGGATTTCCGCCGGGTGCTGTATACGGGCAAGAATCTGCAGCTCGTTCTGATGGCCCTCGCGCCGGGCCAGGACATCGGCGAGGAGGTCCACCCGGACCGCGATCAGTTCTTCCGGATCGAGGAGGGCAAGGGAGAGGTCTGGATCGACGGCCGGAAGACGCAGATCGAGAGCGACTCCGCCATCCTCGTCCCCGCCGGCGCGCGGCACAACGTCAAGAACACCGGCGAAAGGCCGCTCAAGCTCTACACGCTCTACGGGCCCCCCGAGCACGCGGACGGTACGGTGCACGCCACCAAGGCCGATGCCCTGGCGGCCAGGGAGCACTTCGCCGGCAAGACGACGGAGTAGCGCGGAATTCCGGGCACGCCCCGGCGGGAAGGTTCGATCTTCCCTCGCAGGTGATCCAACAGCCCCTGCGCGTCAGCGCCGCGTGGGGGCTTTTCGTTTGCCGCGGCCTCCCGGCCCGAAGGATTTCGATGGGCTGAAGGACGGAAGGATTCCCTTCATCGGCCGGTCGGTATAAGGGTGGCATAGCGGGCGCGGACTGACGGCGCGATATTGCTGCGGCGCTGGTGAGAGACGGTCTCCATCGACAGACGGGGTGACATCCGACAGGATCTCGGCGGCGGACGACGCGGTCATCCGCCCCGGGCTGAAGCCACGAAAATCTCACCGGAGAGCCGGAAGCGGGATCGTCGATGGTGTCGGGGCGAATCACATGCAGCGCCGCGGCAGCCACTGTCGCGGCTTTGGGGTTCCCGACTCCGGGGCGGCGGCTCTGCCCAGACCGCAGTCCCTCTTCCCGCCGCCGTCTCCTCCCCCTACGCCTCCCGCGTAAATCGCGCCTCGAGGAAATGCTTACACGGCACGCGCCGCCGAGACAGCGTTGTGGTTAACCGGCCGGATCGCCCGCGCCAACGTCTCGACCGTATCGCCAGCACCGGCACTTCCGCGTCCTGACGGTCTCACCGCCCTGCTCGAGGGCAGCGGCCACTCGCTCGACCAGCTCCCGGCGGCGGTCGGCCTCGTCCAGAAGAAGCCCTTCCAGTGGGAAGCGTGGACTCTCGGCGTCGCCATCGTCCGCACCGCGGCGTGGTCCCAATCCACCGATGGGGTCGTCAGCTCTCCCCTCCCAAGTCAATACATCGCCCTGTCGGCCGATGCCTCGTTCAACCGGACGACGTTCGCCCTCACCCTGGGTCGCGAAGTCGGCAAGAAATGGCGCGTCGGCGGAGGCCTCCTGGTCGACGTCCTCAACCTTCGCAGCGTCCAGTCGCTCACCTTCCGCGACCAGACCGCGACGTATGTCCGGACGTTTCTCGACTCGTACCGCGCCACCGGAAGCCAGGTCGAAGTGCGTGTCGGTCTTGGAGGCCAGATCGACCTCTCGAAGCACATCAAGTTCGGAGCGGTCCTCCGGACCCCGGGCGTCCGGGTGCCGTCGAGCGGCACCTTCACCATCGACGTCGTCGACCAGCAGGGGGCCGCGTCGGAGCAGCTCTACTTCTTCGACTCCACGAACACCACATTCCGGTACAACCTGCCCCTCGAGGTAGGCGTTGTCGACCCTGGTCGGACCGGCGAAATGAGCCGGAAGTCCGGGCGCCGACCGCCCACTCGGCGTACGACGGCTTCGCCAGCACCAACAGGGTCGTTCACATCAGCGACCCCGGAGACGGGACTCCAGCCCAGCAGACGACGACCCCCTTTCCCGGGATCCCCTTTGCGTCCCGCTCGATCGTCAGCGTGGCGTTGGGTGGTTTCCTCAATCTGAGCAAGGACGGACGCTGGAAGCTCCACTCCGGCTTTGCCGAGTCCAGTGCGTCTCGAGGCGCTCCGGGCCGCGCCGAGGAAGCCTGGCGGCCGAGACGATCCCACCGCGCGCGCCGCGCGGCCTGTGCCAGCCCGGCGGGGCGACCGCTGGCGGGCACGGGCGGTCGGCCGTCGGCCGGTCGAACCACCTGCTCCGCGTCGTTCGACTTGGGGACGGGAACACGGACCTCTGCGCTCGGGTGACGCTTCCGTCGGGCGTCCCTGGCGGGGGTCGCACGGCGCCCACCCCCCAGGTCGCGGTTCGATCCACCGTCGCTTCGAGTCACGTAGGTGCTAGGGAACCGTGAGGTGCCAAGAATTGGTGGAGCTGAACGGGATGACCGCCGGCCTGCGGCCGGCGTTGCCTACTGCCGGGGGTCTGCCTCTGGTGGTCGGCTGAAACCGTCACGCCTCGCTGCGCTCGGGTGACGGTTCCGTCGGCGTCCCTGGCGGGGGGCGCACGGCGCCCCCCGAGCCCCCCAGGTCGACGGTTCGATCCAACCGTCGCTTCGAGTCACGTAGGTGCTAGGGAACCGTGAGGTGCCAAGAATTGGTGGAGCTGAACGGGATCGAACCGTCACGCCTCGCTGCGCTCGGGTGACGGATCCGTCGGCGTCCCTGGCGGGGGTCGCACGGCGTCCCCCGAGCCCCCTACGGAGGTCGACGGTTCGATCCAACCGTCGCTTCGAGTCACGCAGGTGCTAGGGAACCGTGAGGTGGCAAGAATTGGTGGAGCTGAACGGGATCGAACCGTCGACCTCCTGAATGCCATTCAGGCGCTCTCCCAAACTGAGCTACAGCCCCACGCGAAAGAGGCGCGCAGGATAGCACGGCGGCGTCCGACGCAGAAACCGTCCCGACGAGCGTCAGTTTTCAGGCATAATGCTGAGCCAGACACACTTAAGTGATGCCATCCGACGCAACGGCCGGCGCGAATCCGACGGGGCGAGCCGGTTCTCCTGGCGAAGCGTTGCGGATTCTCGTCGTCGACGAGAGCCCGCGCGACCGGGGACTGATCGTCGAGACCATCCAGTCGCAGATTCCCGGCGCGCAGGTCGTCAGCCTGGAGGAGCCCGCCGCGCTCGACCGCCTCGTCGAAGCAAACGACTTCGACGTCGTCGTCGCCGATCACCGGCCGAGCTGGGTCGACGCGTTCAACCTTCTGGGCCGGGTCCGCGAACGGAGCCCCGATCTCCCGGTCCTGCTCTGCACCGGCGCGGGTAGCGAGGAGCTCGCGGTTGCCGCGATGAAGGCGGGCTTCGACGACTACGTCCTGAAGCACCCCCACCACTTTTCCCGCCTCGTCCCCGCGATTCGCTCGGCGCTCGAGGAGTCGGCCCGCCGGCGCATCGTCCGCGAATCCGAGAACCGCTACCGGACGCTGTTCGAGGGCGTGCCCGTCGGGCTCTATCGCGCCACGCTCTCAGGGCAGGTCCTCGACGCCAATCCCGCCCTGCTGCACCTGCTGGGCTTCCCGTCGCGCGAGAGCCTCATGGCCGTCAACATGCGCGAGGTCTACGTCGACTCGAAGACGCGCCGCGCGTTCCTCGAGAAACTCGAGCGCGAGGGCGAGGTCCACGACATGGAGCTCCAGTGGAAGCGCTACGGCGGCCAGATCATCACCGTCCGCAAGGGCGCCCGTCCGGTCAGAGACCCGTCGGGGCGGCTGCTCCACTACGAGGGTGTCGTCGAGGACATCACGGAGAGAAAGCGCGCCCGCCAGGAGCTCCAGGAATCCAACCAGTTCCGCCAGGAGATCATCTCCGGCGCCGGCGAAGGAATCGTCGTCTACGACCGGGACCTGAGGCTGATCATCTGGAACCAGTACATGGAGCGCATGACGGGCCTGCCCGCCGGCCAGGTCCTCGGCCGCCGGCCCCTCGACGTCTTCCCTTTCCTGCGCGAACAGGGCATCGACCGGCTGCTCGAGCGCGCCCTCGGCGGCGACACGGCTTCCTCCCCCGACGTCCGGTACACGATCCCCCAGACCGGCAACTCCGGCTGGCTGATCGCGACGTACGGCCCCCACCGCGACGCGGCCGGGCAGATCGTCGGCGTGATCGGCATCGTTCACGACGTCACGGAGCGCCGCCGCGCCGAGCAGGCCCTGCGCGAGAGCGAGGAGCGTTTCCGCCGCATGGCCGACGCGGCGCCCGTCATGATCTGGACCGACGACGCGCAGGGCATGACGACCTACTTCAACAAGCCCTGGCTCGACTTCACCGGCCGCGCGCTCGAGCGGGAGCTGGGGCTCGGGTCGCGCGAAATCATCCACCCCGACGACCTGCCCCGGTTCGTCGAGGTGTACGAGGCGGCGCGCTCCGCGCAGCATCCGTTCCAGATCGATTACCGGCTCCGCCGCCACGACGGCGAGTACCGCTGGGTCCTCGAAACGGCGATGCCCCGCTCGACGGCCTCGGGCGAGTTCGAGGGCTTCATCGGGTCCGTGATCGACATCTCCGAGCGCCGGGCGGCCGAGGACGCGGTGCGCGAGAGCGAGGAACGATTCCGATTCATGGCCGACGCCGCGCCCGTGATGATCTGGCTCGACGACGAGAACGCCCATTGCACCTACTTCAGCAAGCCCTGGCTCGACTTCACCGGGCGCCCGCTCCGGGACGAGCTCGGCCTCGGCTGGCAGGACGGGGTTCACGCCGAGGACCTCGCGCGGATCCTGAAGATCGAGGAGGGCGCGCGCGAAGCCCGGGAACCCTTCTCGATGGAGTACCGGCTGCGGCGTCACGACGGCGAGTACCGCTGGATCTTCGACACGGGCCACCCGCGGTTCACACCCGCGGGCGTCTTCGCCGGGTACATCGGCTCGTCGATCGACATCACCGACCGCCGCCGGGCCGAGGAGGCCCTGGTCGAGAGCGAGGCCCGCTATCGCGTCCAGGTCGAGCACGCCCCCGAGGCCATCGTCGTGTTCGACGTCGACACGGGGCGGTTCATCGAGGTCAACGAGAACGCGGTCCGGCTCTACGGCCTGCCGCGCGAGGCCCTTCTCGCGACCGGGCCCGCGGCGCTCTCGCCCCCGAACCAGCCCGACGGGCGGCCCTCCGCGATCGGCGTGCGGGAAAACATCCGGGCGGCCCTCGACGGCGGAACCCCGGTCTTCGAGTGGACCCACCGCGACGCCGCGGGGCGGGACGTGCCCTGCGAGGTGCGGCTGGTGCGCCTGCCCTCCGCGGGGCGGCGCCTCGTGCGCGGCAGCGTGACCGACATCTCGCAGCGCAAGGACTCCGAGAAGGTGCGGGCCGCGCTCTACTCGATCGCCGCGACCACGAGCGCGGCCGAGGACCTCGACGAGTTCTACGCCGCGATCCACCGCACCGTCGGGGAGCTGATGTACGCCCGCAACTTCTACGTGGCGCTGCACGACCCCGTCTCGGCGACGCTCTCATTCCCGTACTGCGTGGACGAGGTCGACCCGCCGCCCTCGACGCGCCCGCTCCGCAAGGGCCTGACGGAGAAGGTGCTGCGCACGGGCGAGCCGCTCCTGGTGCCCGACGAGGAGTTCTCCGCGATCATCGCGACCGGGGAGGTCGAGTCCGTGGGCGCGCCCTCCGTCGACTGGCTCGGCGTTCCCCTGAAGAGCCGGGGCCGGACGTTCGGCGTCCTCGTCGTCCAGAGCTACGACCCCCGCTTCCGATACGGCCCGACCGACAAGGACGTGCTGACGTTCGTTTCGCAGCAGATCGCGGTCGCGATCGACCGGAAACGCGCCCAGGAGGCCGTCCGCGAGTCCGAGGAGCGGTACCGCCTCCTCTTCGAGCGCAATCTCGCCGGCGTGTACCGGGTCACGCTCACGGGGCGGATCCTCGAGTGCAACGATGCCCTCGCCCACATGTTCGGCTACCGGTCCCGCGACGACCTCATCGACCGCGACGTGAGCACCCTCTACCCCGCCGCGGACCGCCGCCGGGAGTTCCTCGACACCCTGCTGAGAGACCGGAGCCTCGTCAACCACGAGATGCGCGGGCAGCGAAGGGACGGCAGCCCCGTCTGGACGCTGGAGAACGCGGCTCTGCTGGCCGACGAGCGTGCGGGAGAGGTCATCGTCGAAGGCACGGTCACGGACATCACGGACCGGAAGCACCTCGAGGAGCAGCTCCGGCAGTCCCAGAAAATGGAGGCGATCGGCCAGCTCGCGGGCGGCATCGCCCACGACTTCAACAACCTTCTGACCACGGTGCTGGGTTACAGCAACATGGCGCTCAACCAGCTCTCGCCCCACGAGCCGCTTCGCGAGGAGATCGAAGAGATTCAGAAGGCTGGCGAACGCGCGGCGAACCTGACCCGGCAACTCCTCGCCTTTTCACGCAAGCAGCTCTTCGAGCCGAAGCTGCTCGACGTCAACGCGCTCATCGCGGAAGCTACGCGCATGCTGTCGCGGCTGATCGGCGAGAACATCCGCCTCGTGACCCAGCTCGACCCGTCGCTCGGCGGCGTCCGCGCCGACCCGGGACAGCTGGAGCAGGTCCTCGTCAACCTCGTCGTCAACGCGCGGGACGCCATGGCCGATGGCGGCACGCTGACGATCCGGACCCAGAACGCCGAGGTCGACGCCGCCAACTCCCGGCTCCACTTCGGGGCGCCGGCCGGCCGCTACGTCGTGCTCTTGGTGGTCGACTCGGGCGTCGGCATCGATCCCGAGGTCCAGAAGCGGATCTTCGAGCCCTTCTTCACGACCAAGGAGAAGCCCCACGGCACGGGGCTCGGTCTCGCGACCGTGTACGGCATCGTGCGGCAGAGCGGCGGCCAGATCTTCGTCGCGAGCGAGCCGGGGCGCGGCGCGACCTTCGCAATCTATCTTCCGCGCGCCGAAGCCGGCGTCGAGTCGGCCGCCGTCGTCGCGATGCCCGCCGCGCCCGGGCGCGGCTCGGAGACGATCCTCCTCGTCGAGGACGAGGCGGCCGTGCGCGACCTGACGCGCCGCTGCCTCGAGCAGCGGGGCTATTCGGTGCTGCAGGCCGCCAGCGCCGAAGACGCCCTCGAGCTGCTCGCGAAGCATTCCGGCCGTCTCGACCTTCTGCTGACGGACGTCGTCATGCCGGGCGCGTCCGGGCCGGAGCTCGCGAATCGGCTCACGGCCGAGCGGCCCGACATCCACGTCCTGTTCGTTTCGGGATATCCCGACGACTCACCGGCTTCCGCCGGGGTGCTCGAGAACGGCACCGCGTTTCTGCAGAAGCCGTTTACCCCGGACGTCCTCGCGCGCAAGGTGCGCGCCGTGCTCGACGCGCCCGCCGCCGCGCTCTCCCGCTAGAGGAGATCCGGCCGGAGGGCCCGGAGACTAGTAGAAGTCCGAGCAGCTCAAGTAGTAGCCGCAGGCCCGGTTCGGGCAAAGCAGCTTGCACTTCTGCTCGAAGAGCGGGGCGCCGCAGTTGGGGCAGATCCGAGACGGTTCGGCCCCCGAGGCGTCCGGTGCGGTCGCGCCGGAATTCCGCGTCTCGGCGGACGCGGGCGCGGCCGGCTTCGGCGAGACGTCCGGGGGCTTCACGGAGCCATCGTCGGCGCCGGCGTGATCTTCAAGACCAGGCCCGCCGGAGTGCGCAGGGCCTCGATCGGCGTCGTATCGGGTGTGGGCGGCGGCGCAGGCGTCGTGACGGGCTCGGCGGCATGGCCGGTCGCGTGCGACGACTTCTTGCCGCAGGCGCAAGCCGCGACGACGGCGAGCCAAAGACCGACCCAGCGCGCGAGCTTCATGCGTCCTCCACCTCCACGGGCGCCGGGATTCTAACCGCGCGTCGACAAATTTTGTCGGCCGCCGGCATGCGACGCGCCGCGGTTTGGCGGGCCGCTCGTTCGCCCGTTCGCGCAAGTCGTTGAAGAATCAAGGCTCCGCTTCACACGAACTCATGGTACGGGTCTTGTAATCACGAATCGCCAAGAAGAGTGCCGGCATGGGAGTTCCGGCATGACGGGAGAGGGGGGAATCGGCGCCGATTCCCCCCTATGTTTTGCACGTCGCGAGAGCTTGCGAGGGGCCTGCGCCTACCGGCGCACCGGCCCGCGGCTCGCGCGGATGCGCGCTCGACCGCGGGCCTGGCCCCTCGACTGCACTCTCGCTCCCGCGGCGCGAGCCTCCTCCCTCCCTTCGGTCGGGAGACTTCTCGCGCCGCGAACTGATGTTGCCTGGTGGCGCGACCTTTCAACTCCGCGGCTCGACGAAGCTGGCGAGGGGGCGGAGGTAGCGGCGCTCGCCCGAGAGGCGCATGGAGAGGGCGTCGCCCTGGTCCTTCTCGTCGAGGACCTGAAACGTGGCACGGGCGGCGGCGATGGCCCGCGGGCTGGTGTAGGGAATGCGGACGCGGAATTCCTCGGCGTCGGGGGAAAGACGGCGGAGGATCTCGGCCTCGAGCCTCGGCAGCCCCTCGCCGGTCTTCGCCGAGACGCGGATCACGCCCGGCCGCCGCCCCCCTCCCCCCTGGTCGATCTTGTTGGCGACGACCAGAACGCGCTCGGGCAGAACGCCGAGCTCCTCGAAGGTCTCGCTCGCGACCCGTTCCTCCTCGTCGGCCCGCGGAGAAGCCGCGTCGACGACGTGGACGACGAGGTCGGCGTCGCGGATCTCGGAAAGGGTCGACCGGAACGAAGCGACGAGCGAGGTCGGGAGCTTGCGGACGAAGCCGACGGTGTCGACGAAGATCACGTCCGAGAGTCGTGGAGACGAGCCCCGGCCGGCTCGCGCGTCGAGCGTCGCGAAGAGGCGGTCCGCGGCGTAAGCCGAGTCGCTCGCCAGCCGGTTGAAGAGCGTCGTCTTGCCCGCGTTGGTGTAGCCCGCGATTGCCACCTGCCGGTGCCGGCGCCGCCCGCGGCGGCGCACGAGGCGTGCGACCTCGATCTTCTCGAGGTCGCGGCGCAGGCGGGCGATGCGGTCCCGGATCTTGCGCCGATCGAGCTCGAGCTTCTGCTCGCCCGCGCCCCGCCCGCCGATGCCGCCGCCGAGCCGCGAGAGGTGGCCATAGGCTCCCGCCAGGCGCGGCAGCAGGTACTGGAGCTGCGCGAGCTCGACCTGCGTGCGCGCCTCGCGCGAACGGGCGTGCAGAGCGAAGACGTCGAGGATGAGTCCCGGACGATCGAGCACGCGGACCTCGTCGCCCCAGGCCTTCGCGAGGTTGCGGGCCTGGCCCGGCGAAAGCTCGTCGTCGAAGACGACGAGGCCGACGCGCTCGGCCTGCGCGGCCCGGCCAATCTCCTCGACGGCGCCCTTGCCGATGTAGGTGGCCGGATCCGGCGCCGCGCGTTCCTTCACGAAACGCGCGACGACCGTGCCGCCGGCGGTGTCGACGAGCCGCTCGAGCTCGTCGAGGTGGTCCTCCGCGACGGCACGCGGGAGTCCGCCCTTGGGTGCCACGCCGACGATGAGGACGCGTTCGCGGCCGGCCGGTGGCATCGGCCCATTGTAGCGGCCTCTGTGGTATTTCTAGCCGGAATGCTCCCCCCTCTCGGCGATCGTCTCGAGTCGCTGTATCGGCTCTACGGCCCCGAGACCGCCTCGACCGATCCGATCCTCTTCGTCGGACGCTACGCCGCCGCGGAGGACCGCGAGGTCGCGGGCTGGATCGCGACGGCGTTCGCCTACGGCCAGGTGCGCACGATCCAGGCGTCGGTCGCGACGATCCTCGGCGCGCTCGGTCCCAGGCCCGCCAGGTCGCTCGACGCGATCGGCGACTTCCGGCGCTTCGCCTCGGACGCTCTTCCCGGCTTTCGCCATCGTTTTCACGGCGCGCGCGACGCGGCGGCGCTCCTCTTTGCGATCGCCCGCGCGCGGGAGGCGGGCGGGGGAACGCTGCGCGCCTTCTTCGAGGGCGAGCTTCGAGCGGAGGATCGGGACGCGGGCGCGCTCCTGTCCCGCGTCGTCGCGCGCATCGAAGCCTTCGACTACCGGCCGGCCCTGGGGACGCGGCGCATCCCGGCCGGCTCCCCGGTGCGCTTCTTCTTCCCCGACCCGGCCTCGGGCTCGGCCTGCAAGCGCTGGAACCTCTATCTGCGCTGGATGGTCCGCCGCGACGCCCTCGACTTCGGCCTCTGGCCGGGGATCCCGACCGACCGGCTCGTCGTCCCCACCGACACCCACATCCACCGCATCGCGCGCCGCCTCGGTCTGACCAGGCGCCGCACCGCCGGCTGGAAGACCGCGCGCGAGATCACCGACTCCCTCGCTCGATTCGATCCCGTCGATCCCGTGCGATTCGACTACGCGCTGTGCCGAATCGGGATTCTGGACATCTGCCGGCCGCGGCTTTCCGACAGCCGCTGCCCCGACTGCGCCGTGCGGGACGGCTGCCGGGCCGGCCGGGCACGAAGAGCCGCCGGCCCGCCCGGAACGCGCCCGCGCGCGCCGGCCGCCGCGGGCGTTAAACTACCGACCTGCGCATGAAGACCCGATCGCTCCTGACCCTGATTTTCGCCGTCGCCGCCGCGTCCGCGGGCACGGTGTGGATCAAGTCCCTCGAGCCGCCGGCCTCGCCCTCGGGCTCCCTGCAGTTCCTGTCGGCGGCGCCGGAGCTCCCGATCTTCGACCGCGCCGGAAAGAAAACGAACCTGGCGGATCAGAAAGACGAGCTCATGATCGTCCACTTCTGGGCGACGTGGTGTCCGCCGTGCGTCGAGGAGATTCCGGCCCTGACCAAGTTCTGGCAGCAGTACAAGAATCGGGGCAACCTCGCGCTCTACACCGTCTCGGTCGACAAGAACTGGAAGATCGTCGACGACTTCCTCAAGAAGACGCCGAGCGACCTGCCGCTGTACCAGGACCCGGGCGAGTCGACCGCGCGCCGGTTCGGCACGACCCAGTACCCCGAAACGTACATCGTCAACAAGGCGGGCCGGGTCCTCTTCCGCGTGCAGGGCGCCGTCGACTGGTCGAGCCAGGAGTTTCGCAGCCGCATCGAGCAGATGCTCGCCTCGTAGGGAAGGAACTCAGGCGATCCCGCCGGCCGGGAATCCTCGCCGTGGCGCTCTGCCGTCTCGCCGGCGGGGCACTCGCCGACGATCTTCCGCCATCCACGGACGGCATCCTGAAGTTCCGCGAACGAACCTCTCGGATCGCGGACTCGCCGCTCAGCGGGGACCGGGGGGCCGCCGGCCTCCCCGCGCCCGCGTCAGCCAGAGGAAGAGGACGACGGCCGCCGCCGACATTCCCAGACTGCCGTAGAAGAGAGCGACGTCGACGGACCGGAACACCGGCGGCGCCGCCTAGCGCGTTCCGCCCGCCGTCCCCGCGGCCGCTCCGGCCGGCGCGGGCGCCGCGGCGCGCGGGGCCGGAGAGGCGCCGAAGCGGGCCGCGCGCTCCCCCGCAGGCCGCGTCGGGTCGACCGGGGCGGTGCCTCCGTTGACGCCGATCGACCAGACGTAGTCGCCGAGCGCGCGCGTCACGGCGTCCGGGTTCGACAGGAACGCCTTCGCCTGCTCGTCGCCACCGAGGATGCGCGCATAATCCGCGCGGTCGGCGGCGAAGCTCGGAGCGTCGAACTGCTGCCCGATTGGCGAGAAGCGATGACCGTCGTCGCCCTTCGGGAAGTTGGTCGGCATCCGCGTGCCCGGCATCCACTCGTCGGGACGCCGGATCCAGTCGGGGATCCAGTCGTGGCGGAGCCGCGTCGACGCCATCTGGAGGTTGGGGGCGAGGCTCGCCCGGTCGACCCCGGGCCGGTTGAAGTCCTCGAGCGAGCGCGGGTGGCACTGGGCGCACTTCAGGAGCTCGAACGTCTTCTTGCCCGCCGCCCAGCTCGCGGGATTCGTGGCGTAGTCGGCGACGAGGAACGGATAGGCGGCGCGATCGAGCGATGCGAAGTACTGCGTCAGGTCGTTCAGCTCCGCGTCCGTGAACCCGAAGGTCGGCATGTGCGCCTCGAGCCACGGGCGGATCTGCCCGGTCTTCGGCGCCCGGAGGAAGCCGAACAGCCAGTCGCTCTGCACCTTCGCGCCCTCGCCCTGGATGATCGGCGGCGCGAGCGACACATCGGCGACGACGGACCGGTACGAGCCGCCGAAGCCCTCGATGACGTGGCAGCCCTGGCAGTTGTGGTTCTTGACGATGCGCCGGCCGCGCTCGACGGCGGCCTCTCGGGGCGAGAGCTGCTTGACCACCTGGGGCGCCGCGTTCAGCTGCTGGAAGCCGAGGACGGCCGTCACGACCTGGTCGAGCTCCCGCGGCGAGAGCCGGAAGTTCGGCATCCGCAGCTTCTCTTCCCAGCCCCGCGCCCGGTCGCGGTCGAAGATCCGCGGCTCGTGGAGCTTGGTGCGGAACCAGTCGTGGCGCGTGTGCGGGATGTGGATGAAGCCGAAGTCGAGGCGGTGCACGGCCTTGGAGCCCTCCTCGGTCAGCTCCGTGCCGATCGGCTTGGCGTCCTCGAATCCCGGAATCGCGTGGCAGGCGTAGCAGCCGTAGTGGGCGATCAGGTTCTTGCCCGTGTAGACCTCGCGAGCGTGGAGATCCATCTTCGCGAGCTCGGCCTTCGCGTCGAAGAGCGTCTTCGTCGACATTTCGAAGTACAGGGCGATCGAGTCGAGGACCTTCTCGTCGGTCTTCGGAAGCGCGCCGTCCTCGAAGCCCGCCGGCGCCTTGAGCGTCGAGAGGTACTCCGCGATGTCGAGCGCCTCGGCTTCCGTCAGCCGCAGATTCGGCATCTTGGTGTCCGGGTTCCACTCCTTCGGGTTCAGGATCCAGTGATAGATCCAGTCCCGCGAGGCCTTCGAACCGACGCCCGCGAGGTTGGGGCCGAACTGCCGCCAGGTTCCGGTCAGGTCGCGCTCCGCCTTCGGGTCCGCGAGGTGACAGCCGTAGCAGCCGCGGTCGGCGAGGAGCTTCGCGCCCCGCGCCGCGTCGCCCTGCCCCGCGACCGGGGGCACGTCGGCCGGCTTCGACTCGTCGTACAGGTACGCCACGATGGCGTTGACCATGGTGTCGTTCTCGGTCCGGCCCCGCTCGTTCATCGCTTTCTGCGCCGGATCGGGCGGACGCGGACCGGACACGTCGATGAAGTTCTCCTGGTAGAAGAAGGTCGGCATCTTCGTGTTCGCCCGGAAGGACGCCGGGTTCATGACCCACCGCGTCGTCCATTCCCGCGGGACCTTGGCGGCGACCCGCTCGAGCGACGGCCCGACCTTCGGGAGGCCCTGTTTCTCGAGGCCGTCGATCCGGTGGCAGCCCCAGCAGCCGAGCGACTCGACGACCCGCATTCCCGCGTCGAGGGTCGGCGCTTCGGGGAACCCGGCCTCCTTCGCGTGGCAGCGGTAGCAGCCGGCCTCCGCGTACTTGAGCGGGAGGACCGGGTTCTCGTTGAAGCGGTCGAACTCCCAGTCGTACTTCTTCGTCCACGCGGCCTTCTGGGCCTCGGTCTCCGGCGAGTGGCCGGCCGACCAGAAGGACGTCGCGCGGTCGCGGCCGCCGTGGCACGGCGTGCAGCCGAAGGAGTTGGCGGGGTGCATCGACTCGCTGCCGACCATGCGGTGGATGCGCGGGTGCGTCCGGAAGACTTCCCGGATCTTGGGGTCCTCGAACCCCTTCCGGTCGGCGGCCACGTGGCACGTCGTGCAGCGGTCGACCCGCGGGATCTGCATGAAGTTGACGTTGATGAAGTGGTCCGGCAGCTGCACCTGCTGCACCCGCAGCGACGGGTTGATCATGTCGAGGATCGGCGAGTTGCGGAGGTTGAAGAGGGTGTCCTGCTTGAGGCCCGCGTACTTCGAGCGGGACAGCCGGAAATCCGCCGACTTCTTCTCGAGCGTGTTCTCGATGTCCTTCTTGCGGGCGTTGATGAGGTCGATCTCGGCGTGCGCCGCCGTCTCCTCGCTCTTCAGCTTCGCCAGGCGCACCGTGCGTTCGTCGAGCTGCTTGCGGAGGACGTCGAGGTCCTTCTTGGCCGAGGAGGCCGCCCCGGGACGGTTCGCGAGCGCGTCTTCGTACTTGTAGAGCGCGGCGTCGAAGGCGGCCTTGGTGAACTTGTAGTCCTGGTCGGCCCCGTAGATCCGGGGGTCGAGCGCCTTGAGCCTGGCCTGGGCCCGACGCAGGTTGCCGGCCTGCTGCGCGACCTCGGCGCGTGCGGCCTTGAGCTCCGCGATGAGCTTCGCGTGCTCCGCGTCGAGCGCCTTCTTGCGCGCCGCGATCGCCGCCTCGCGGGTGAGCTTCGCGTCGAGGCGCATGAACGTGCGCTGGATGTTCTTCCAGTCGCGCGAGTAGTCCTGGATCACCATCCAGATGAAGACCGCCGTCAGGGCCACCGCCGTCCACGTGAACGCGCGGTTCAACCGCGGGATGTCGTAATGGTGATCGATCGGTTCGGCGGGCGGCTTGCGGGGCATGTGTTACCGGTCGCAGATGGCGGACCGCAGACGGCAGGCAACCTGAGCCCTCGGCCGTCTGCAATCTGCGGTCTGCGGTCTGATCCTCATATGTTGAAGGCGAACTCGGGGATGGACACGATGTACTTGAGGTTGAAGATCCAGCGCAGGTACATCTTGATCGGCAGCGACATCATCATCAGCGCGAGCGACACGCCGATGAAGTATCGGGGCATGTCCATCTTCTCGAAGAAGCGGCGCAGCAGCGTCTTCGACAGGACGAGCGGAAGAACGGCGATGTAGAACCCGACGAGCGCCAGCCCGAAGATCTCCCGGAAGAGCCAGAAGTTCGGCATGCTTCGCTTCAGGAGCTTGATCCAGATGATCTCCGAGAGGTTGATGTTGTTCAGGGGCACGAGCTTGTTGATGTCCCAGAACTCGTAGGGGCCGAAGAAGTTCCAGTTGGGCCCGCGCAGGAAGGTCCCCAGGACGATCAGAACGCACCAGAGCACCAGGAAGCCGACGAGGAAGATCGTGATCTCGAAGCGGCGCTCTTTGAACGTGAAGTAGCCGTTGCCCTTGGGGTTCGTGTCGATGTACGGGATCGCCATCAGGCCCACGATGATGAGCGACGGCAGGACCACGCCCGCGAGCCACGGGTCGAAGTAGACCAGCATCTCCTGGAGTCCCAGGAAGTACCACGGCGCCTTGGCCGGGTTGGGCGAGTCGGTCGGGTTGGCCGGTTCCTCGAGGGGCGCCTTCAGGGCGATCGACCAGACGATCATCACGGCCATCACCACCACGAGGCAGATGAGCTCGACGTAGACGAGGTCCGGCCACGAGAAGACCTTCTGGGCCGAGTCCTCGCCTTCGATCGGGGGCCGTCCCTGGGCGATCCGCCGGTCGTTCTCGTAGGCCTGGGTCATCGAGAACCAGAAGAAGAAGCCGACGAGGAAGATCATGCCGACGATCGGCACGTTGTCGGGGAGCGTCGCGACCTTGTTGAAGTTGGGATCGAGGTACGAGAGGCCGATGCCGCCTGCCACCAGCGCGAGCATCACGAGCCCACCCTTCGGCGACCAGGGCTTGGCCCAGTGGATCAGCAGGATCAATCCGATCAGCGCGCCCGAGACGAGGTACTGCGGCGCCGACAGGAAGTCGATCGCGTTCTTGACGAACTGGACGAGGAACATCTAGTTCGCCCCCCTCACCCTGACCCTCTCCCCCCGCCGGGGGGAGAGGGGACCCTCAATCCGAGTCTTCACTAAACAGGCCCGGAAATGCCGCCGTCCTTGCGGACGCGCCAGAAGTGGACGGCCATGAGGAACGCCGCGATCAGCGGGATGCCGACGCAGTGGAGGACGTAGAACCGCAGGAGCGCGCCGGCGCCGACGAAGCGGCCGCCGAGCAGGCCGAAACGCGCGTCGTTGGTCGAGGTGACGAGCTGGATGTCGCCGATCTTCAAGAGCGACGTGCCCGGGCCCTGGATTCCGATCAGCGGCGTCGCCGAGGCCATGTTGGAGCCGACCGTGATGGCCCAGATGGCGAGCTGGTCCCAGGGCAGGAGGTACCCCGTGAACGAGAGAAGCAGCGTCAGCACGAGGAGGATCACGCCGATGACCCAGTTGAACTCGCGCGGCGGCTTGTACGAGCCGGTCATGAACACGCGGAACATGTGGATCCAGACCGAGATCACCATCGCGTGCGCGCCCCAGCGGTGGACCTCGCGCATGATGCCGAAGGGGACCTGCTCGCGCAGGTCGAGGATGTCGACGAAGGCGTATTCGACGGTCGGCCGGTAATAGAACATCAGGAGGAGACCGGTGAACGTCAGCACGAGGAAGAGGAAGAAGGTCACGCCGCCGGCGCACCACGTGTAACGCATCTTGACGCCGGACTTGCGGGTCTTGACCGGGTGCAGGTGGAGGACGACGTTCCCGAGCATCGCCAGCACGCGCTTGCGATTGGTGTCCGGGATCCCGACGCGGAAGATGGATTTCCAGAGCTGGCTCGAGACGATCGCCTGCTGGATGTCACGCCAACGAGAACCCAATCGAACCTCCGCTGCCTGTCCTGGTTTTTGAGATGCGGCCTAGGCCATCTTGACGAATGCCTTGGGGTCGGTCCACTGGCCGCGCTCGTAGAGGTAGCGCGTCGCCTTGTCGACGATGATCTGGCCGTCCTCGGCCGAAAGCCCGATCTCCGCCCGCTCCAGCGGCCGCGGGGCCGGGCCCTCGAAGTTGATGCCCGAGACGTAATAGCCCGAGCCGTGGCACGGGCACTTGAACTTGTTCTGCGCGGCCAGCCAGTTGGGCGTGCAGCCCAGGTGCACGCAGACGGCCACCAGGGCGTAGATCGAGTGGGTGTCCCGGACGATCCAGACCCCGTACTTCTCCTTCCACCGCTCGTCCACACCCAGGGCGTAGGTCGAGGGGTCGCCCGCCTTGAACCGCGTCGGCGGCTCGAAGAGGACGTTGGGGAAGAGGAAGCGCACCGTGGCCGTCAGGCCCGCGGCGGTCGCGGCCGCGAAACCCGTCCACGCGAGGGTCATCCACTTCAGGGTGGAGCGCCGGGTGAGCCCGTCGAGGGTGACGTCGGGCGGTGGCGTGGGGACGCTGTTCGGGGCCGTAGACATCGATTCTCGGGGTCTCAGCCTACCAAAAGGGTGTCGGAACCCTCAAGACGTTTCGCTCCGGTGCCTCGCGTCGCCTCGGCCGCGCGGCGGGCCGCGTCGCGCACGCGCAGATTGGGGTCGCTTTTCGCGAGCGCGTCGATCGCCGGCAGCGTTTCGGGGTCTTTCAACAGGGCGAGGGCCTTCAGCGCGTTGACCATGGCCGCCTCCGCCTGCTCGCTCGAGATGGTCGCCTGGCGAGCGAGTGCGTCCCGGTCGATCATCGACCGGAGGACCGGAAGGCCCGAACGGTCGCCGAGCTCCGCGAGCGCGATCGCGGCGTTCCAGCGAACGTCGGCGACCTTGTCCTCGGCGAGCACCTGCAGCCGCGGTATGGCGCGCGGGTCCCGCAGCTGCCCGAGGACGTACGCCGCCATCTTGCGCGAGCCGGCGTCCTCGGATTGGGACGAGGCCAGCACCGTCTCGACGGCGGCGGGGTCCCCGATCCGGCCGAGGGCCCAGACGGCGTAGAGACGCGTGTCGGGATCGGGGTCCGTCGCGGCGGCCTGGAGCGCGGGCACCGCCGACCGCTCGCCGAGCCGCCCGAGGACGAGCACGAGATACCGCCGCACGGGCGCGTCGTCCGGACGCTTGCCCGAGAGGCCCTCGAAGATCCGCAGCGTCTCTGCGGTCAGCGAGGCGCGCTCCTCGGGGGGCAGGTTCCCGAGCGAGCGGGAGAGCTCGAAGGCGGCCTGCCAGCGGCGGTTCGCGGTCCCGCCCCGGACTTCCTGAAGGTAGTCGCGCGGGCTCCGCCGCTCGAACGTCATGAGGTTGAAGACGAGAAAGATGCCGACCGCGGCCCCGACGACCAGCAGCGGCAGGAGAAAGAACCGCGCGATCAGGCGTCCGGCGCCGCGGGGCTCCTCCGCCGCGTCGTCGTCGTCGGGAGGCGCGGCATCCCGCGGCGTCTCGGTCACAGGACCGGGAGGTACCGCTTCGCCTGCGTGATGGGGTTGGGGACGAAGATGGCGTCCTTCTCGCAGACGGTTTCGCAGAGCCGGCAGGAGACGCAGGGCCCGGCGTCGACCTCGGCGATCTTGTGGAAGGTCTCGTGGAGGGGGTCGTCGATCAGGTAGATGCAGTCGAACGGGCAGATGTCGATGCAGAACTCGCAGCCCGTGCAGAGGTCCCGGTCGACGATCGCCTTGGGGATGTCCTTCGGCCGGACCTTCTCGACGAGCTCGCCCTTCTGGTCCTGGATGCAGGAGACCGGGCAGTAGCGGGCGCAGACCGAGCAATCGATGCACCGGTCGTGGTGGATCACGTACTTCTCGTTCTTGTCGCCCGTGATCGTGTGCGTGGGGCACTTGATCTCGCAGACCCCGCACCCGATGCAGGTCTCGGTGATGAAATGAGGCATAAAGCTTTCCGCAACAACCCCTTGCGGGGCGCTCCCGAGAGCAAACTACCACAAGGGAAGCCGACCCCGAAGCCCGCGGCGAACTTTCGCCGCCCCCGTGCGTTAGGGACAGGTGGGAGACTTACGCGCGATGAACAAGGAAACGCGGGCCATCGTCCTGGGGCTCTTCGTGGTCGTCGTCTTCGCCCTGGGTCTCGCCTACTGGCGGGGACCTGCGCGCGAATTCCACCGGATCCGCGGGTTCAAGGTCGAGGTCAAGAAGAAGGACGGCAACGAGACGCGCAAGCTCTCGGTCCACGTTCCGGTCGCGCTCATCGCCCAGCTGACCCGGCTCGCCCACATCGAGGACACCCTCAATGGCGATATCCGCACGGCCTGGGACGAGAGCGACGTCACGCCGCGGCAGATCCTCGACGCGGCCGACGCAAGCACGCCGGACAAACCCGGAATCATCAAGAAGGACGACCAGACGATCGAGGTCCGCTCCGACGGCGACGCGATCCTGATCGACGTCCACGACGACTGGGACAAGAGGGTCCACATCCGTCTGCCGCGGTCGCTCGTGGAGGTATTCTCTTCGGACCACCCGATGTCGGCGCGCGACCTGATCCGCCACCTCGACGAGCTCGACCCGGGCGACCTCGTGACGATCCGCGACCGGGACGACGAGATCACGATCACGGCCGAGCCGCGCCGCGGGTTGCGGATCTCCTGAGCTCCGCGTCCACGACGGGTTAAGCTCTCGGCGTGGCCAACCGCCTCGCCGCCGAATCGAGCCCCTACCTCCTCCAGCACAAGGACAACCCCGTCGACTGGTATCCCTGGGGGCCGGAGGCGTTCGCGCGCGCGAAGGCCGAGGACCGGCCGGTGTTCCTCTCGATCGGCTACTCGACGTGCCACTGGTGCCACGTCATGGAGCACGAGTCCTTCGAGACCGACCGGATCGCGGAGGCGCTCAACCGCGACTTCGTCTCGATCAAGGTCGACCGGGAAGAGCGTCCCGACGTCGACGACATCTACATGCAGGCCGTCCAGATGATGACCGGGAGCGGCGGCTGGCCGCTCTCGCTCTTTCTGACGCCGGACGGGCGGCCCTTCTACGGCGGCACGTATTTCCCGCCGACCTCGCGCTGGGGCCGGCCCGGTTTCCTCCAGATCCTCGCCGCGATCGCCGAGGGCTGGAAGACGCGGCGCGACGAGCTCGAGACCTCGGCGGGCGAGATGCTCGCGCACCTGGAGGCGGGGGCCGCGGCGGCGCTTCGCGCGGGCGCGAACGAGCTCCCGGCGGACCTGCTCGACGCCGCGGCAGCCGCGCTCTCGCGGCAGTTCGACCCGGTCGAGGGCGGCTTCGGCGGCGCGCCGAAGTTTCCGCCGGCGATGCGGCTGGAGCTCCTGATCCGGCGGTCGATGCGACGGGGCGATCCCGAGGCCCGCGCGATGGTCGAAAAGACCCTCGACCGGATGGCGGCGGGCGGCATGTACGACCAGGTCGGGGGCGGCTTCCACCGCTACTCGGTCGATGCCCGCTGGCTCGTGCCGCACTTCGAAAAGATGCTCTACGACAACGCCATGCTCGCCCGCGTGTACGTCCTCGCGCACCGCGCATTCGGCGTCGCCGACTACGCGCGTGTCGCCCGGGAGACGCTCGACTACCTTCTGGCCGAGATGACGCCTGCAGGCGGCGGATTCTTCGCTGCGCAGGACGCCGACTCGGGCGGCGAAGAGGGCACCTTCTACGTCTGGAACCTGCAGTCGCTCGCCGCGGCGGTCGGTGACGACGCAGCCCCGATCGTCGCGGCGCGGTTCGGCGTCACGGCGGCGGGCAACTTCGAGGGCGGCGAGACCGTCCTTTCCGTCGTTCGGACGCTTCCGCAGCTCGCCGCCGAGTTCGGCCGGCCCGAACAAGAGATCGCCCGCCTCCTCGCGGAGGCGCGCGGCCGGATGTACGCGGCGCGCGGCCGGCGCGTGCACCCGGGCACCGACGACAAGCTCCTGACCGACTGGACTGCACTTGCGATCTCGGCCTTCGCCCTCGCCGGCCGGGTCCTCTCCGAGCCCCGCTACGAAAAGGCCGCGGGGGACGCGGCCGACCGGATCCTCGAACGCTGCACGCGCGACGGCCGGCTGCTCCACCGCGAGAAAGCCGGCCGGGCCGACATCCCGGGCTTCTCGACCGATTACGCGTTCCTCATCGAGGCGTTGCTCGACCTGTACGAGGCGACTTTCGAGCCGCGCTACTTCCGGGAGGCCGTCCGGCTCCAGTCCGTCTTCGAGTCGGACTTCGCGGGAGCGGGGGGCGCGTACTACCTCTCCGCCGCGCCGCACGACGGCCTCATCCTCCGGCCCGCCGAGTCCTACGACGGCGCGACACCGTCTTCCAATTCCGTCGCGGCGATGAATCTGCTGCGCCTGGCGGCGTTCACCGGCGACGACGCCCTCCGGCGCCGCGCCGACGAGGTCCTGTCGGCCTTCGCGGCCGTCGTCGCGAAGGCCTCGCCGGCTTTTCCACGCCTTCTCTGCGCCCTCGACTTCCGGACCGACGTCCCGCGCGAGGTCGTGCTCGGGGGCGAGCCCGGACGGCCCGATTTCGAGGCGCTCCGCGCCGCCGCCTTCGCATCGCGGAAGTTGAACCGGGTGCTCGCCCACGCGGGCTCGGGCGTTCCGGAGCTCGAGGCGCTCTCCGAAGGCCGCGACACGACCGGCCCCGCGCGGGCCTGGGTCTGCGAGAACTTCTCCTGCCGCGCGCCGGTCTCCGATCCGGCCGCGCTGACCGCGGCGCTCGATGCCTGAGGACAGCCGGCGCAAGGGGCCCGGGCTCGCCGTGATCCTGGTCGTGCTCTACGGGCTGCTCTTTCTCGCCGCGCTCCTGTGGATGCGAGGCCGATGACGACCGGGCTCCTCGACGACGACGCATTCCTCCTGCACCGGGCGCCGTACGAGCACCCGGAGAACCCGGCCCGGCTCCTGGCCATCCGCCGCCGCCTCGCGTCCGACGGCCTCGCGGCGCGCTGCGTCTGCGTGCCCGCGCGCGAGGCCGAAAACGACGAGCTCCTGCGCGTCCACTCCCCCGTCCACCTCGCCCGGATCGCGCGGACGGCCGAGGCCGAGCACCTTCAGCTCGACCCCGACACCTACACGAGCCGCGACTCCGCGCGAGCGGCGCGCCTGGCCGCGGGGGGCCTGATCGATCTCGCCGCGCGAATCGCCTCGGGAGAGCTCGCCAACGGCCTTGCGCTCGTCCGGCCTCCCGGCCACCACGCGGAAGCCGAGCATGCCATGGGCTTCTGCCTGTTCAACAACGTCGCGATCGCGGCGCGCGCTCTCCAGGCTTCCGGCGCCGCCGAACGGATCCTGATCGTGGACTGGGACCTCCACCACGGCAACGGCACGCAGCGGACGTTCTGGGAGGACCCGACGGTGCTGTACTTCTCGACGCACCAGTTCCCCTTTTACCCGGGCTCCGGCGCGCTCGAAGAGATCGGCCGCGGCCCGGGCCTCGGTTTCACCGTCAACGTACCCTGGGGCGGCGGCATGGGCGACGCCGAGCATCTCGCGGCCTTCGATCGAGTGCTCCTGCCGATCGCCCGCCTCTTCGCCCCGGACTTCGTCCTCGTCTCGGCGGGCTTCGACGCGGCCGAAGGCGATCCGCTCGGCGACATGCACGAGACCCCGGCCGGGTACGCCCGTCTGACCCGTCGCCTGCAGACCCTCGCCGGCGGCCGCGTGGCGCTGGCGCTCGAGGGCGGCTACAACCTCGAGGCGATCGCGGCCTCGGCGGCCGCCTGCCTGCGCACCCTGCTCGGGGAGCCCGTCGAGGAAGACGGGCCCGGGGAGCCCTCGCCCGCGGCCGCGCGGGTCCTCGATGCCGTCCTCGCCGCCCACAAGCCCTTCTGGCCGGGCCTGCGAGGCATGCGATGATGCGCTCCGGAGCCCATTCATCTTCCGTTCATCGGCCTTTGCCCAGGATCGCCCCTCGATGAGCCGCCTCGCCCGCACGGTACGCGTCGCCGCCCTGCTCCTCCTGCCGGCATACGCGAGCCTCGCCTACGTCGTCGTGCCTCTCTCCTGGCGCGGCTACCATCGAATCGCCCGCCGGGCGCCCGGACCGGGTTGCACGCAGACGGCGGAAGGGATCCCGGGCGACCCGCTCAACGTCGCCTTCACCGGCTCGCGCGCGGACGTCGTCGCCGCGATGACGTCGGCCGGCTGGCACGCCGCCGACCGGATCACGCTCGCCTCCGGTTGGCGCGACGCGGCCAGCATCCTGCTCGACCGCCCCTACCCGTCGGCCCCGATGAGCACGCATTTCCTCTTCGGCCGCCCGCAGGACCTCGCCTTCGAGCGCGCCGACGGCCGGAGCCCCCGCCGGCGCCACCACGTCCGGCTGTGGCAGACGGGCGACTCCGCCTGGATCGGCGCCGCGACCTTCGACCGGTCGGTCGGGGTATCTCGCTTCACGGGCGAGGTGATGCACCACATCGACCCCGAGGTCGACCGCGAGCGGCACACCCTGTTCGAGGACCTCCGCCGCACGGGCTGGCTCGCGCGGATCGATGTCCGACCGGCCGAGAGCGGAGCCCTCGAAGGCCGCAACGGCGGCGGCGACCGCTACCGGACCGACGGGCGGCTCTGGACGGGCGTCCTCGCGCCCCTCAGGGCGACTGCAGGATGAGGACGTCGGCCGCGGGCTCCGTCCCGATCTCGAAGTAGCGGCCGGCGCGCCACTCGGGAAGCAAGTCCCGGTAGTGGTGGTCGAACACGTTGCCGGATTGCCCCGTCGTGTGAACGAACCGGCTGTGCGGGAGCGCGCCGAGATCCACGATCTGCCGGTAGCTCGGCCCGTCACGCATCTCGAACGAACCGTCCTGCGCGACGGAGCCGACGTTGACCGTCATGCCGTCGCCGCCCTGGCCGACTTCGAGGTCGAAGACGCGCCGCAGGACGGGGACCTCGTGAAAGACGTCGTGCGGAAGGACGGCCCGATGGAGCCGTTCCCAGCGCCAGGCGGAGCGATCCGGACCGAGTCGGCGCGCGAGCTTCGCCGTCGCCCGTGAGAGCGCCTCGGTCTTGAATTCGGCGCACGTCTCGACCGCCGGAGTGCGGACGTCGTCGCACCACTCCGGCCGGTCGCGCAGGGCGTCGAGAACGAAGCGGGCCCGGGTCGCGCCGCGCCGGACTCCCGCGAGCTCGTCCTCCGGCATTTTCGCGAGCTCGTCGAACCAGGCCGCGTAGATCGCGGCCGGTACGGAATCCGGTGCCATGTCGCCGTTCCAGGCGGCGAGGCGCGCGAGGGCAGCGCGCGAAGCCGGGTCCGCCGGGACAGTGTCCGCGAGGAGCGGCAGGAGCTCCCGCGCTCGAAGCGACACGCGGTCGAGCTGGATCGTGGCGACGTCGTCCGGCGTGAGGCGGCCCCGGGCCTCCAGCATCTCCGTGATGCGCGCCGCCCGATAAGGCTCGGCCCAGGTCAGGCCGAAGGGATAGGGCTCCGAAGCCACGACCCGGTTGTTGGCGGTCACGACGAAGCCGCGGGGCGGATCGAGCGCGAACGGGAGCTCGTCGCCCGCGATCCGTCCCGCCCAGTCGTCCTCGCCCGAGCCCGGCACCGGGAGAAGCCCGTCGGCGCGCGGGCGCACGGGCATCGCCCCCGAGGCGGTGTACCCGATGTGCCCGTCGACGTCGGCGTACAGGAGGCTCTGCGCGGGAGCCTGGATCCGGCGCGCGGCCGCGAGGAACCCGTTCCAGTCGCGCGCCGTTTCGAGCGCGAAGAAGGCCTCGACCGTTCCGCCGCCGTCGTCGAGGCCCGTCCAGGCCAGCGCGACGGCCGACCCGAGCCGGCCGGCGCCCTCGAGAGCGTCGGTCACGACCGGCCCGTGCACCGAGCCCCGCACCGTGAGCACGACGTCGGCGGCGCCCCGGACCCGGATCGTCTCGCGACGCGCATCGAACCGCCTCCACTCGCCGCGGTGGCGATAGCGCGACGGGTCCTTCGGATCGACCTCTTCGACGAAGAGATCCTGCACGTCCGGCTCGAGCGACGTGATGCCCCAGGCGATCCGGTCGTTGTGGCCGATGACGATGCCCGGCACGCCGGGCAGCGTCGCGCCGGTCGCCCGGAGACCCGGCGCGTCGATCGACGCGAGGTACCAGACCGACGGCGTCCGGAGGCCGAGGTGCGGATCGTTGGCGAGGATCGGCTTTCCGCTCGCCGTGCGCGAGCCTCCCAGCACCCAGGAGTTGCTGCCGAGGTCCTCGCCGGCCGCGAGCCCCAGCGCCTCGACCGAGTCGAAGGCAGCCGCGAGCGGGCCCCAGGGCACGGGGGACGGGCGTGCGCGGGCCGCCGAAGCGTTCCTCGTCGAAGGCTCCGGCCACTCGCCGGCCGTGAGAATCGTCGGCGCGGAGCCCGCCAGAGGCAGCAGCTGCGACGCGCGCTCGGCCCCGACGGCCTCGACGAAGCGCGCGCGGCGGATTTCGTCGCGCGCGTTGCCCGCGAGATCCCAGGCCATCATCTTTCCCCAGACGAGGGTGTCGACCGGAGTCCAGGTCTCGGGGGACACGCGCAGGATCCGGAACTCGATCGGGCGCGCCCGGTCCGCGGCGACGAACGCGTTGACGCCGGCGGCGTAGGCTTCGAGCGCCCGCCGCGCAGAGGCGGAAAGGGTGGGCCACGACGCCTCCGCCGCGCGCCGGAAGCCGACCGTGCGAAGGAAGCGGTCCGCCGGCACGAGCTCGGCCCCGAGGATCTCGGCGAGCCTCCCGGAGCCCAGGCGACGCTGGAACTCCATCTGCCAGAGGCGGTCGCGGGCATGCGCGTACCCGAGGCCGTACATGGCGTCGTCGACCGACCGGGCCCGGATCGTCGGCACCCCGCGGGAATCGGTCTCGATGCGTACGGGCGCGGCGTGCCCGGCGACTCGGACCGTCCCGCGCATGCGCGGAAACGTCCCGCGGACCAGCCAGGCGGCCGCGAGCGCCGCCACCGCGAGGAGCGCCGCGAGAACGAGAAGCGCTTTCCTCAAGCGGCGAGCCGGGCGAGTTCCCGGTCGTGGACGCGCGACAGCGTCAGCTGGGCCGTGAGCGCGCCCACGAGGCAGAGGAACATGTCCCACTGCGTGTCCCAGACGTCGCCCTGCGTGCCGAGAAACGCCGTGGCCGCCTCGCCGGAGGCGAGCGCCGTCCACCACTCGACGAACTCGTAGAAGGCCGAGATCGCGAGGCAGATCGAGGTGACGAGAAAGAACACCCATCCGCCGGGCTTCAACGGAGTCTTTCGGAGCAGGATCTCGCGGGCGACGATCGCCGGCACGAAGCCCTGAGCGAAGTGGCCGAGGCGGTCGTAGTGGTTGCGGGCCAGACCGAGGAGGTCGCGGAACCAGAAGCCCGGAGGGACCTCGGCGTACGTGTAGTGGCCGCCGAGCATCAGGATGCACGCATGGAGAAGGATCAGACGGTACGCGAGCGGCGTCAGTGGGAAGCGGCGGTACGTCGCGACGAGGACGATGCCCGCGACGATCGCGGGCGCGACCTCGAGGATCCAGGTGTAGCGGTCCTTCGGTCCGATGCCGGAGAAGACGAGCAGCGCCGCGCCGACGGCCAGAAGGATGGCCGGCTCGCGGCGCCGCTCCGGAACGCGCGCGTCGGTCAGAGTTTGAGGCTCAGCTCTGCCAGTCGGTGACGATGCGGACGGACTTGATCACCTTCCACTCGGAGGCCTTCACCTTGAGGTCCACTTTGCAGGGATAGTCGTTGTAGCCCCCGCCGAGCATGCACATGCTTGGACGCCGTCGCGATCTGTGTGCCGCCCTCGTCCAGAAGCCGGGTGTAGATCTCGACCTTGTGCATCTGGCCATCGGAATTGGAGCCCGAGGAACGTCCAGTCGCCGACGACCGGATCGGCCTCCCCTTCGGACGTCAGCGTCAGCTTCACCGACGCTGATGGTCGCCTCGAAGGCGTTGGCCTTGTAGGCGAGGCCGTAGAGCGGCTCGACCTTGCCGGGCTCCGGGACCGAGATGACCGTCTGCTTGCGCATCATCAGGGGCGACCCGAAAACCATGGGAACGACCGCCAGGAGAGTGAGATACACGAAGAGGGTCCGTCGTTTCATACGCTCCTCCTCGAGGCCCGAACCGCCGGACCTCGCCAAATTCCCCGGTTACTGGAAAGACGTCGGTCAGAATTTCGGCGAGGTTATAGGAGCCCGGCGCGAAGTGCAACGTGAGCGCCCCGTCCTCGAACACGGTCCGCTCGAGCGAGAGATCGATGCCGGGAGGCATCCAGTCGGTCAGGTTGACGACCATGATCCGGTCCTCGCGGTACCAGGTCAGGAGGCCCTCGGGCGCCCGCTCGACGAGGTACGTGAGGAGTTGGTCGGGGATCGGGATGAAGGAGAGCGCCTGGACACGGTCGAGGACGAACGCGAGGAACCCGTCCTTGAGTCGCAGCTGGGACAGCGTCGCCCGGGCCGAGAGCGGCACCCCGAACCGGTGAACCACGAGCGTCGCGGAGAGTTCCCCCCGGGTGACCCGGATCTTGAGGTCCTGGAGGTCGGGAACCTCGTCGACCAGCCGGTGAACGAGCGCGTTCAGGGTCCTCTCGTCGAACGTCAGCGCCAGGCCGCTCCAGCGGACCCGGAGGCCGTCGTCCTCGGCCGGCGCCGCGGCGGGCGCCGCCGCCTGTTGTTTCATGTCTGCGCCCATTTTACGCCTCTTCGGAGGCTTCGCGGCGCGCTCAGGCGAGGTAGGCGAGTGCGAAGCCGACCTGGGCGGCCATGAGCATCAGGTACATGTGCGTCCAGGCGGGGTGGTTCTCGGTCGTCGCGAGCTCCTCGGGGTTCCTCAGGAGAAGTCGCGCGGTGTAGCCGCCCCAGGCCGCGAGCGCGAGCCCCAGGGCCGTCAGGAACGGGCGGTTGCCCGTCAGGCGCCAGTCCCCCGGGAGCCAGGTGAAGAGCGGGATGAGGAGCCACGGCAGGACGAAGAACGGCGCCATCATCTTCGCCGCCCGGGCGACCCCGAACCGGACCGGAAGCGTGATGCAGCCGTGGGCGCGGTCGCCCTCCATGTCGGAGAAGTCCTTGGTGGAGGTCGCGCCGAGGAGGAAGAACGCGAAGATCCCTCCGAGCGCCCAGGCTTCCCCGTGCAGGACGGATGCGACGAACGACCAACCCGCGACTTTCAGGAGCCCGCCGCGCGTCACGGCGATCGTGAAGTTAGCCCAGAACCAGTGACGCTTCGAGCGTCCGAAGGCCGGGAACGAGTAGACGAAGGTCGCGAGCGCGCCGATGCAGTAGATGAAAAAGGCGGCGTGGAGGTGGAGCGGGGCCGCCATCCGCTGGGCGAAGCTCACGTGGGGATACGGCACCACGAGCCAGGTCGGAACGATCGACAGCACGTAGAGGACCGCGGCGAGCGCCCAGGCGCCCCCCATCGCGACCTCCCCCGTCACGAGCGGACGGTCGGGCTTGTTCTTCCGGTCGATCTCGAGGTCCGCGATCTGGTTGACGATGTTCGACGCCGCATTCATGGCGGACGCGCAGAGCGATCCGATCGCCACCGTCAGGACCACGGCCCAGGTCACGCGGCGGGCGGGGTCGGGGTTGTGCGCCGAGCCGAAGGCGCAGATCGCGCCGGACACGATCCCCAGGAGCGGCGGCAGCAGCGTGAACGGCCGCGCGAGGCGCAGGTAATGCTTCATGGCGCGCCCGGCCCGGCGATCCGCAGCGCCAGCATCGCGCCGAGGAACGTGTTCAGGGCGTTGGCGAACTCGTGGTCGAGCCGGAAGAAGAACCGCCGTCCTATCGACGCCAGAATGCTCTCGACGAGCGCCCCGAGAAACCCGCCGAGGGCGGCCGCCCAGGCGAGGCCGGGCGGGATGAGACCGACCGCGGCACCGGCCGCCGCGATGAGCGCGCCGCCTGCCAGGCTCGCGGCCGTGCCCGGCAGAGAAATGGCTCCCGGCGTGCCCGCCGGAAGTGCGCGCAGCGTCAGCGGCGAGAAGGGGCGGCGCCCGTACAGCGTGCCGATCTCGGTGCCGAGCGTATCGGCGAGCGCGGCGGCGAACGCGCCGACGAACGCGACCGACCGCACGCCGAGGAGCGTCAGCGCCGCGGGCACGAGACAGTTGGCGACGGCGTGGGCGGCGCCGCGCCGGCCGGAGTCGGCCTGGGCGACGCCGAGGGACGCCTTCCTCCGGTAGCCGAGTTTGGTCGCGAGCGTCCCGGCGAGGAAGAAAGTCCAGAGCAGCGCGTACGCGCTCCATCCGCCGAAGGCGAGGATCAGGAAGCCGAGGATCCCGCCAGCGAGGGCTCCCGAACGGCTCACGACGCCGGAGAGTCCCACGACCCCGGCCGCCGCGGCGTTCACGCCGAGAGCCACGGCGAAGGGCGCCCAGCCGATCTCGCCGGGCCGCAGGAACGGCGGCGGCCAGTGGAGGCTCATCTGGTAGACCGCGAGCGCCGTCGGGAAGGCGGCCACGATGTTGTCGTCGAGCCCCGCGCGCACGGACTCGAGGAACGCGTAGATCGCGGCGCCCGCGAGCAGGATGGCCGCGCCCGAAACCTCGGGCTCGCGCCGGGTCACGAAAAGAAACACGGCGATCGAGGCCGCCCCCCCGACCGCCCAGTTCGAGAGCAACCCGGCCCACGTCTTGCCGCGGTTCCAGGGAAGAGTCGGGCCTCCCACGTTGCGGCCGACGATCGCGGCCGCGGGATCGCCGAAGGCCATCATGGCCCACACGGCCGCGGCGATCGAGACGTACTTGCCGGAGAAGACGAGGATCAAGAAGAGGACCATGGCCGGATAGGCCACGATCCCGGCGTCGCGGGCCGCCGCCGGGTCGCGGTAAATCCCCCGACCGACGCGCGGCATGACGAGCGAGTTGAAGAGGAGGGCCGCGAGAGCGAGAGCCGCCGCGATGCGCCAGTCGAGCCACCGCAGCGTGAGCGCGCCGAGCCCGAAGGCCGCGTGGATTGCCTTGCGCTTCCACTCCGCGGGCGTCATGGAAGCCGCGAGGTCACCGCCCGCCCGGCGTCCCCGCCGCGGGCGCCGCCGTCTTCGCGTACTTGTCGTACCACGCGACGTAGCGCTCGAGCCGGTCCCGCACGTAGCTCGGCTTCCGGATCCCGTGATGCTGTCCGGGATAGATCACGAGTTGCGTCGGCACGCCGAGGCTCCGGAGCGCCTGGTACATCTGCTCCGAGTTGATCAGCGGCACGTTGAAGTCGTCCTCGCCGCAGAGAAAGAGAGTCGGCGTCCTGATGCGGTCGGCGTGCAGGAACGGGTAGGAAAGCTTGAGCCAGCCGTCGACGTTCTTCCAGGGCGGGCCGAGCTCCTGCTCGTACTCGCGGATGTACTGGTCGGTGCCGTAGCCTGCGAGGATGTTCGAGATGCCGGCGCCGCTCGTCGCCGCCTTGAACCGCGGCGTCGAGGCGATGACGTAGTTGGTCAGGATGCCGCCGTAGCTCCACCCCCCGACGGCGAGACGGTCCGGGTCCGAGATGCCGCGGGCGACCCCTTCGTCGACCGCCCCGAGCACGTCCTGAACGTCGACGTTGCCCCAGTCGGCGTAGATCGCGGTCTGGAACTTTTCTCCCCGTCCGGAGCTGCCGCGCGGGTTCGCCGCGAGGACGACGTAGCCGTTGGCGGCGAACCACTGCCACTCGGCGTCGAAACCGCACTCGAACTGCCCGACCGGCCCCCCGTGGACGCGGAGGATCGTCGGGTAGGGCTTTCCGGGCTGGAAGTCCGGAGGCTTGACGAGGAAGCCGTGGATCTCGGTTCCGTCCTTGCTCTTGAACTTCGTCTCCTCGACCGTTCCGAGCCTGACCTCGGCGAGCCAGGCGTCGTTCTGCTTCGACAGGCGCCGCAGCCCGCCCTTCTCGACCGCGTAGATCTCGTCGGGGAGACTCGGCGTCGCCATCTGGATCGCGACGCGGCCGCCCGCGAGGGAAGGATCCTTGACGACGTGGCGTCCCGCGACGAGGCGTTCGATCGCCCCTCCCGCCGACGCGACCTTCGCCAGGCCGACCGCCTGGTCGTCCTCGAGCGTGAAGAGGATCGACGCTCCGTCGGCGGTGTAGTGGGGCGAAAGCACGTTGAGGTCGGTCGAAGCGATCAGGATCCGCGGCGCGCCGCCGGCGGCCGGCACCACGGCGAGGCGGTGGAGGCCGTAGTAGATGAGCTTGTCGGGGCCGCCCTGGACGTAGGCGATCGACTTCGAGTCGGGGCTCCAGGCGGGACGGCTGCCCCACGACGGGTCGCTGTCGGAGCGTTCGTCGGTCGTCAATTGACGCGGCGCGGCGCCCGGACGGGGCTCGATCGCCCAGAGGTCCCAATTGTCGGTCCGGTCGGACTCCGCCATGCGCTTGGAGACGAACACGATGGTCTTGCCGTCCGGCGACCAGGACGGAAGGAGCTCGTCGGCGTCGCCCGTGGTCAGGACCTGCACGCCCTTCCCGGCCACGTCGAGGAGCGACAGGTGCTTGCGGCGCTTCCCGAGATAGCCCTCGACGTCGACCTTGAACTGGTAACGGTCGACGACGATCGGCTTCTTCGTCTTCCTGGTTTTCTTCGAGTCTCCTTCGTCCGCGTCCTTCTCGGGGTCCGGGTCGGCGACGACGAGCACCATGCGCTTTCCGTCCGGCGCCCAGTCGTAGTCCTCGATTCCGCCTTTCTCCTGCGTCAGCTTCTCGGCTTCCCCGCCCGAGCGCGGCAGGAGCCAGACCTGCGAGACCTCGTTGTCGTCGTCGCGGCTGCTCAGGAACGCCAGGTACCGGCCGTCGGGGCTCCAGCGCGGCGATGACTCGGACTCTTTGCTCGTCGTCAGGCGCACCGTCTCTCGTCCGTCCCAGCTCGTCATCCAGATGTCGGACGCGTTCTTGTCTTCCTTGATGTCGGGTGTGCGGACGGTGTAGGCGACCCAGGCGCCGTCGGGCGAGATCTGCGGGTCGGAGACCGCCTTCAGCCGGGCGACGTCCTCCAGCCCGAAGTTCCGGAGCTCCGTCTGAGCGGCGAGACCCGAAGTCACCGCGAGCAGAGCGAGGCAAGTCACCAGACGCCGCATGCGTTGTCCCTCCGAAGTTACGGGCAGTCTATCCGCGCCGGGTTTCCTGCTTACCGCTGACTGCTTACTGCTGACTGACCCCAGGTCACGCCTCCGGCCGCGCGCGCCGCGCCAGGTACTCGGCGAGGGGATCGCGAAAGTGCCGGATCGGGCGGCCTGTCAGCCTCTCGTACTTGCCCGTGTCGAGCACCGAGTACGGCGGCCGGCGCGCCGGGCGCGCGAACGCCTCGGAGGTCGTCGGATCGACCGGAATGTCCATCCTCCCGGCGAGCCACAAGATCTCGCGGGCGAACTCGTTCCACGAGACTTCGCCCCGGTTGGCGAAGTGGTACACGCCGGAGGCGCCCGCCTCCAGCAGCGCCAGGAGGGCCTCCGAGAGGTCGGTCGTCGACGTCGGGCGGCCGACCTGATCGACCACGACCGAGAGCCGCGGTCGCCCGGACTCGACCTGCTTCAGGATCGCCTCGACGAAGTTCCAGCCGGAGCGCCCGAAGAGCCAGGAGGCGCGGACGATGAGGCTCCCCGGCAGGCGCAGCGCCTCCTCTTCCCCGGCGCGCTTGGACCTCCCGTAGGCCGAGAGTGGTCCTACGGAGTCGTCCTCCCGGTACGGCTCGCCCTTTTCGCCGTCGAAGACGAAGTCGGTCGAGATCTGCACGAGCTGCGCCCCGACGTGACCGCAGGAGTCGGCCAGATGCGCGACACCCTCGGCGTTGACCTGGAACGCGCGAGGATCGGTCTCGCAGTCGTCGACCTTCGTGAAGGCGGCGCAGTTGACGACGACGTCGGGCTGGAGCTCCCGCAACGCGCGCGAGACCTGGCCCGAGTCGACGATGTCGAGCTCGGCCTTCGTGCGGGCCAGGACGTCGTAGCCCGCGGAAATCAGGAGGACGACGAGGTCCGAGCCGAGCATTCCGCCGGAGCCCGTCACGAGAATGCGGCGCCGCGCGCGGGGGACGGTCCGGGGTGCGGCGAGGACCGCCGTGTGGCTGTCGAGGGCGAAGCCGCCGGCGTCCGGCATGCGGGAAGCGGCTACCCCGGCGCCTTCGCCGTCGCGGACGACGTCGCCAGGCGCTGCTCGTACTGCGACCGGTAGAACTCGCGGTATGCCGCGTCCCGCTCCTTGATCGGACGCCACCACTCCTCGTGGTCCCGGTACCAGCGGACGGTCTCGGCGAGGCCCTCCGCGAAGGGCGTCGAGGAGCGGAAGCCGGCTCTCGCGAGCTTCGACGCGTCGAGCGAGTAGCGGCGATCGTGCCCGGGGCGGTCGTCGACGAAGCGGATCAGGCTTTCGGGCTTGCCGAGCTCCTTCAGCACGCGCCGGGTGATGTCGATGTTCTCGGCCTCGTTGCCACCGGCCACGTTGTACGTCTCGCCGGGCTTGCCGGCGTCGAGCAGGAAATCGATCGCCGCGGCATGGTCGCGTACGAAGAGCCAGTCGCGGACGTTCCGGCCGTCGCCGTAGAGCGGCAGCGGCTGGCCGTCGATGGCGTTCGTCACGAAGAGCGGGATGAGCTTCTCGGGGTACTGGTACGGCCCGTAGTTGTTGGACGCCCGGGTGATGATCACCGGCATCCCGTAGGAGGCCCAGTAGGAGTAGGCCAGACGGTCGCCGCCCGCCTTGGATGCGGCGTAGGGATTGCGCGGGTTGAGCGGAGAGTCCTCGGTGAACGAGCCCGAGGCGATCGTGCCGTAGACCTCGTCGGTCGAGATCTGGACGAACTTCGACACCCCGCGGCGCTTGGCCTCCTCGAGGAGCACGAACACACCGCGGACGTCCGTCTCGATGAACGACGCGTCGCCCGAGGAGCGAGCGGTCGACGTGCGTCTCCGCGGCGAAGTTGACGACCGTGTCGCACCCTTCCATCGCGACCGACACCACGTCCGGGTCGACGATGTCGCCGCGAACGAACCGGTAATCCGGCCGATGCGCCACCTCGGCGAGGTTCGCCGGATTGGCCGCGTAGGTCAGCTTGTCCAGGTTGACGACCGAGGCGCCGGGCCGGGACTCGAGCACGTGGCGGATGAACGCCGACCCGATGAACCCGCAACCGCCCGTCACCAGGACCTTCATACGATCCCGATCTCGGAGTTGTCGCCGACGAGGAACCGGTGCACGCGGGGCCGCTCCGCACCGGGGTGGATCCGGACGTTCTTGCCGATCAGGGAGTCGGCGATCCGGACCGGAATGCGCTCGAGCCGGGCTCCCTCGAGGACGATCGAGTTCTCGATCTCGCAGCGGTCGATCAGGCACCCGGCCCCGATCGCCGTGTAGGGTCCGACGAAGGCGTCCCGGATCTCGGCTCCCGGGCCGATGACGGCGGGGCCGCGCACCGTGCAGTTCGAGAGCTTCGCGCCGGGCTCGATCACGACCTTCCCCTCGACCTGGCAGCCGGCTCCGAGGTTCGAAAGGCCGCTCGCCTCGAACGTGTCGAGGATGATGCGATTGGCCTCGAGCATGTCCTCGATCTTGCCCGTGTCCTTCCACCAGCCGGAGACCAGGTGCGGATGGACGCTCTTGCCGTGGTCCACGAGCCACTGGATCGCGTCCGTGATCTCGAGCTCCTGGCGCGCGCTCGGCCGGATCGCCTTGACCGCCTCGAAGATCGAGTCGTCGAACATGTAGACGCCGACGAGCGCGAGATCCGACTTCGGCTGCTTCGGCTTCTCGGTCAGCCGCACGACCCGGCCGTTCTCGAGCTCCGCCACGCCGAACTGCGAGGGGTTCGACACCTTCGCGAGCAGGATCTGGCGAGTTGCAGCCGAGCTTGCGGTAGTCGTCCACGAGCGCCGTGATGCCGTCGGCGATCACGTTGTCGCCGAGGTACATGACGAAGGGCTCGCCCTTGAGGAAGGGCTCGGAAATCAGCACGGCGTGGGCCAGTCCCCGCGGCGCGTCCTGCGGGATGTAGGTGATCTTCGCCCCGAACCGGGACGCCGTCCCCGAGGGCCGCCTCGATCTCGGCGCGCGTGTCTCCGACCACGACCCCGATCTCCTTGATGCCCGCCGCCACGATCGCCTCGACCCCGTAGAAGAGGACGGGCTTGTTGGCGACCGGCACGAGCTGCTTGGCGCTGGTGTACGTCAGCGGACGCAGGCGGGTGCCCTTGCCGCCCGACAGGATGAGGCCTTTCATTGGCGGAGGATCATACCGAAACGGGCCGGAGCCTCTGTCTCCCGGGGGAACGCCCGCCGGGAGGCCGGACCTACTGCCCCCCGCCGAACAGCGCGTCGATCGAGCCGTTCACGTCGAGCAGCGTTCCGATGTCCTTGAGGTTGACGACCAGACGGTAGTCGTTGCGCGGCGCGGGCGGCAGGCGAAGCTGCCGGATCTCGAGAAAGACCGTGTAGCAGGAGCCCTTGTAGGTCAGGAGCGACCGGTCCTCCTGGAAGAGGCTCGACTGCGCGTCGTAGGCGATCGAGGTGTCGAACCGGAAGTACTTGCCGAGGTCGATTCCGCCGGCGAAACGGAGCTGGTCGGAGTTGAAGACCTGGCCCGGCGTCGTGACGACGGGGCGGCTGCCGAACCAGCTGATGTTGACGTAGTTGGGCCCCCAGTTGGAGCCCGCGGTGACGGTCGCGGACGTCAGCTGGTTGGCGTACGGGTCGTAGGAGACTCGCCCGTCGAGGTGCAGGAGGCCGGCGCGCGACAGCCGGAGCGTGCCCTCGAACGGGCCGGTCTTGCGCGCCTGGAATTCGGGCGGGATCGGGACGAGCGTCTGCGGGGGCTCGAAGGCGTAAGTCTGGGCGATCTCGAGCGACGCGATCTCCTCCGCGGAGCCCTTGAACTCGGCCGAGCGCGCGAGCAGCCGGTTGACGATGGCGTAGCGCACCTGGTTGAGGCCGAGCGCGTTGTCGACCTCGTCGAAGGCCGGGATCTCGTCGGGATTGTCGACGTTCGAGACGAAGCTGTAGTCGACCCGCGGCTCGATGACGTGCTTGAGCTTGTCCCAGGGGCCGATCTTCACGTCGTAGATCCGGGAAAAGGACGGGCCCACGAAGGACAGCCCGGCCTCGGCGTAGTGCCGGGTGAAGGCGTTGCCGTTGAAGTCGGTGCCCACGCCTTCGAGCGAGTCCGTGTACTCCGTAAACCGGCCGCCGGCGCGGGCGGTCAGCGAGAGCCACGGGATGCTCTTGAACGGAAACGAGAAGATCGGGTAGACGTCGAACCGTCCGTACGTGCCGTGGGCGAAGTCGCGACCGCGGTTGATGAAGAGTCCGGAGATCGACGACAGGAGCGACAGGTAGAAGGGGCTGTCGCCGATCGGCGCCGTGCGGTGAAAGAACTCGACCGTCGGGAAGCGCTCCTGGAGGACGGTCGACGAGTAGAAAGTTTCGCTTCGCTCGAAGCGGATGTTCAGCGAGTCCGAGCCGAAGTTCTTCGACAGAAAACCGCGGGAGACGATCTGCCGCGCCGAGTTCAGGGCGAAGTTGCGCTCGAAGTCCTGGAGGTACTGCTGATCCGAATAGTCGCGAATCGAGAGGACTCCCCGGAACCCGAACGGCAGGTCGTCGGCGACGTGATCGAGGCGGAGCTTCCAGCGGGTCTCGGGCTCCACCGTGTAGACGCCGATCTGGCCGTCCGGCAGCGTGCAGACGCCGTTGCCGCCGCCGGGCGGGGCCTGCGAGAGCGGAACGCAGACCGTGGCGGCCTGGTCGTGGATGGCGTAGCCCTGGAAGAGGCCGGCCGACTCGTCGGTCGGCCGCCAGCGCGCCTCGATTCCCCCGCCGATCGAGCCGTCGGTGTAGGCGTCGAGCTGCGTCGTCACGTCCGTCGGCCGCCCGGTCACCCAGTAGTAGGAGAGCCCGAGGTATCCGCCCCGCTGATTGCTGTAGCCGATGCCCGGGACGAGCATGCCCGTCGCGCGGTCCTCCTTCGTCGGCCAGATCAGGTACGGCGTGTAGAAGAGCGGGACCTTCCCCGCCTTGAACGCCACGTCCTTCATCCGCGCGTAGTCGTCGAGCGTCACCGTCGCCTCCGAGAGCGTGAAGGACCACGCGGGATCCGGCAACTCGCAGGCGGTGAAGACGCCGTGGCGGATGCGATAGGTCGCCTCGCCGATCTTCTCGATCGTGTCGGCCACGATGTGGAAGGTCGGCGGCAGGTCGGCGGTCGCCTCCTCGAGGACGCCGGTCTTCGAGTCGAGGTGAAAAGTTCCGCGGCTGCCCGACATGCGCGTGGGCCCCTGGTCGATCACGACGTGGCCCGTCAGGACCGCGGTCTTCGTCGGAAAGTCGTAGCGCGCGGCGTCGGCCGTGATCTTGACGTCCTGGTACTCGATGACGACCTCGTCGCTGCCCTCCCAGAACTGGTCCTTCTCGAACTTGACGGGGTTCTTCGTGTAGAGGCGGACCTCGCCGCCCGGCTCGGGCGTCTTGAACTTGATCTCGAAGTTGGCCCGTTGTTTGAACCGGGCTTCGAAGGGGTCGCCCTGGTTGAGGGTGTCCTGCGCGAGCGCCCGCGAGACCGTGAGGGCGATTCCGACCGCCGCGGCCCCGGAAAGCTTCACGCGTCCATGGGACGCACGGTCGCCGCGACGCGGAAGGCGGCCTCCGTCTTGCTCCGGACCTCGTCGCCCGTCACGCCCGGCGCGAGCTCCGTCAGCTCGAGGCCGGCGCCCGCGGGAAGAACGTCGAAAACGCAGAGGTCCGTGATGATGCGGTGGACGCAGCGCCGGCCGGTCAGGGGCAGCGTGCAGCGCTCGAGGATCTTCTTTTCGCCCGACCGCGCCGTGTGCTCCATCGTGACGACGAGCCTTCGGGCCCCGGCCACCAGGTCCATCGCGCCGCCCATGCCCTTCACCATCTTGCCCGGGATCATGTAGTTGGCGATGGAGCCCTCCTCGTCGACCTGCATGGCCCCGAGGATCGAGAGGTCCACGTGCCCGCCGCGGATCATCGCGAAGGAGTCCGCCGAAGAGAAGTACGAAGCGCCCGGCCGGATCGTCACGGTCTCCTTGCCGGCGTTGATCAGGTCGGGGTCGATCTCGGCCTCGGTCGGGTACGGCCCGAGGCCGAGGATGCCGTTCTCCGACTGGAGGATGACCTCCATGCCCTCCGGGATGTGGTTGGCGACGAGGGTCGGCATCCCGATGCCGAGGTTCACCGTGAACCCGTCGCGAAGCTCCTTCACGGCCCGCCGGACGATCCCTTCGCGATCGAGCATCAGCAGGAGCTCCCGGGGCGCCCCTCACCCCGTCCCGATACCGCCGGCTGCCGCCGGCGTTGCCTAAATGCGGGGGTCTGCCTTCGGTGGTCGGCTCCCGCGGGGAGAGGGAGCCCTGAGAGTTCCCTCTCCCCCCAACGGGGGGAGAGGGTCAGGGTGAGGGGGAGCGCGATCACCCTCATGCCTTCCTCACGGTCCGGCGCTCGATGCGCTTCTCGCGGGGCGCCACGACCAGGCGGTTCACGAAGATCCCGGGCGTGTGGACGCACTCGGGATTGAGCGCGCCGACCTCGACGAGCTCCTCGACCTCCGCGACCGCGATGCGTCCGGCCGTGATGGCCATCGGATTGAAGTTGCGCGCGGACTTGCGGTACACGAGGTTTCCGAGCCGGTCGCCCTTCCAGGCCGCGACCATCGAGAAGTCCCCGACGATCCCCCGTTCGAGGAGGTAGTCGCGGCCGTCGAAGCTCCGTGTCTCCTTGCCCTCGGCGACGAGCGTGCCGGCGCCGGCGGGCGTGTAGAAGGCGGGGATGCCCGCGCCCCCGGCGCGCATCCGCTCGGCGAGCGTGCCCTGGGGCACGAGCTCGACCTCGAGCTCGCCCGAGAGGAACTGACGCTCGAATTCGGCGTTCTCGCCGACGTAGGACGAGACCATCTTGCGGATCTGCCGCGCCCGCAGCATCAGGCCGAGGCCCCAGTCGTCGACGCCGCAGTTGTTGGAGACGACCGTCAGGTCCTTGACGCCGCGGCGCACGAGGGCCGCGATCAGGTTCTCGGGGATCCCGCAAAGGCCGAACCCGCCGACGACGAGGGTCGCACCGTCGGCGACGTCGCGCACGGCCTCGTCGGCCGAGGCGACGACTTTGTTCATCATCGCCGCCGATGATAACCGAGCGGGCGTCGGGACGGGCCCGCCCGGTCAGCGCGTCGCTTCGGCGACCGCGAGAAATTCGGCGACGTCCAGGTCCGCGCTCGCCCCCGGAAAGGCGGCGAGGCGATTCCGGCGCGCCTCGCCGCCGGGCGAGGACGGGACCACGAGTCCCTCGATCTCCCGCACGCGGTAGCCCGAGGCCTCGAAGAGGTCGATGAGCGTCGACCGGGTGAAAAAGCGCAGGTGGGTGCCCGAAAGCAAGGAGTACGGGACGTAGTCGAAGCGGCCGCGGATCAAATCGTCCACGATCGACCAGTGGCCGGCGTTCGGCACGGAGGCGACGACGACTCCCGTCGCCGACAGCCACGGCCGGACGCGCACGAGCGCCTCGGAGGGGTCGGCGAGGTGCTCGAGCACGTCGCCGAAAAGGATCGCGTCGAAGCGGCGGTCGAAATTCTCCCGGACTTCGTCGAGCCGAGCGCAGAGGACCTCGTCGTAGACCTTCGCGGCCGCCGCCGCGTCCTCGCGGTCGGGCTCGATGCCGACGATGCGGCGGGCGCCGCGCGCCCGGAGCGCCGCCGCGGTCGCCCCGCGCGAGCAGCCGACGTCGAGCACGGCCCCCGCGCCTTCCGGCACCTTCGCCGCCAGGTCCTCCCGCGCCGAGGCGTCCATGGCGCCGTACCGGTGGACGTAGGCGCCCGGATCGATGCCGACGGCGAGGCCTCGCGCGCCGAGCTCGCGGGGAACGTCCCGCAGCGGAAGGTCCGCCGGCAGCGCCGCGAGCGCCGAACGGCGCACGGCGCAGACCGGCGAGGCGGGAGCGGACGCGATCCGGACGGCTCCGCCCGAGGCGGCGACGAAGGCGACCGCCTCGGCGAGAAGAGTCGGCGTCAGATACGCGAACGGCGGCGCGAAGCGGGATTCCTCGGATTCGGCCTCGTTGGAGACCGGCTGGAGCGCCGAGAGGTCGCCTCGGGACGCGAGACCGTCGACGAGCCGCCGCGCGGGCTCCGGCAGCAGGTACGCCTCGGGGTCGGCCTGCACCAGGACGATCGGCGCATCCCCCGCCGCGTCGGCCACGCTCGGGACGCGGCCCGGCGTCTCGGTGCGGCGCTTGGCGGGAAGCTCCCGGAGATAGCGCGCGACGAGGCGCCAGGCCCAGGGCGCCTCCGCCGCGAAACGCGGCACTCCGCCAACGACGAGGTCGAACGCGGGAAGGCTCAGACCGCTTCGACGAGCATCGCCGTGGCCTCGCCCCCGCCGATGCAGATCGCCGCGACGCCGCGACGGCCGCCGCGCTTGCGGAGCGCGTGGATGAGCGTCGTCAGGATCCGCGCGCCCGAGGCGCCGATCGGGTGGCCCAATGCGACCGCGCCGCCGTGGACGTTGACGCGGTCGGCCGGGAGCGAGAGCTCGCGGATCGCGGCCATCGCCACGGCGGCGAAGGCCTCGTTGATCTCCCACAGGTCGACGTCGCCGACTTTGAGGCCGGTCTTGCCGAGGAGCTTCTGGATCGCCCCGACCGGCGCGGTCGTGAACCACTCCGGCGCCTGGGCGACGCCGACGCTCGCGACGATCCGGGCGATCGGCTTCCAGCCCTTCGCCTTCGCCTTCTCCTCCGAGGCCACGACGAGGGCCGCGGCGCCGTCGTTGATCTTCGAGGAATTGGCCGCGGTCACCGTGCCGTCCTTCTGGAACGAAGGCTTCAAGCGTCGGCATCTTCTCGAGCGGCGCGGCGAACGGCTCCTCGTCCGAGTCGATCTTGACCGGATCGCCCTTCTTCTGCGGCACCCCGACCGCCACGATCTCGTCGGCGAAGCCGCCGCCCTTCGAGGCCTCCTGGGCCCGCTTGTAGGACTCGAGCGAGAAGGCGTCCTGCTCCTGGCGCGTGAACGCGTACTTCGACACGCAGAGCTCGGCGCAGTTGCCCATGTGCGTGTCCTTGTACGGGTCCCAGAGGCCGTCCTTGATCATCGAGTCGACGAGCGTGCCGTGGCCCATCCGCAGTCCCGTGCGCGCCTTCTCGAGAGGTACGGGGCGTTCGACATCGACTCCATTCCGCCGGCCACGGCGACCTCGTACTCGCCGGCCTGGATCGCGTTGCCGGCGTCCATGACGGCGCGCATCCCGGAGCCGCAGACCTTGTGGACCGTCACGCACGGCACGGTGTCCGGAATTCCAGCCGCGAGCGAGGCCTGACGCGCGGGCGCCTGCCCGATGCCGGCCTGGAGGACGTTGCCCATGATCACCTGCTCGACGTCGGACGCCGGGACTCCGGCCCGCTCCAGGGCGGCCCGGATCGACGCGGCGCCGAGCGCCGGGGCGGGCAGAGAGGACAGTTTTCCGAGAAACGAGCCGATGGGTGTGCGGGCCGCGGAGAGGATCACGAGATTTTTCATAGGGGGCGCATTCTAACGCCGGGCCGCGACCGGTTATTTCGCCGACTCGAGCTTCCAGCCGGTTCGGATCGTCGTGGCCGAGCAGTACGTCTTGAGACAGTCGACGTTGTTGAGGCACGAGAGGATCGCCTGGCAGGCCTGCTGGGGGGTCGAACCATCCGCGACGCTGGCGTTCTCGACGCATTTTCCGGAGTAGGCCGGGTTGGTGAAGACGCAGGTGGCCTGGGCCGGCGGCGGACCGGCGGACGAGGCCGTCGGGCGTCCCGAGAGAAGGACGGTCAGGAGGACGGCCATTCCCAGGGTGCGTTTCATCACGTCTCCTTTCGATGGACCGGAACGAGGATCATAAACCGCGCCCGGCGGGTTAATCTCTTCCCGTGTCCCGCATCCTGGCCGTCGATTTCGGGGAAAAGCGGATCGGCCTGGCGACCTCGGACGCCTCCGGTACCCTCGCGACGCCGAGGATTACGCTGCGACGCCGGAGCGACGCCGTCGTCCTCGACGAGCTCGCCCGCTTCTGCGGCGACGAGGAGATCACGCTGTCCGTGTTCGGCATCCCCCGTTCGCCCGAGGGCGTCGAGAGCCCCATCGCCGCCCGCATCCGGTCCTTCGCGAAGAAATTCGGGGAGCGGACGGGCCTGCCGGTGCGCTTCCATGAGGAGACCCTGACCTCCAACGAGGCCGCGCGCCGCCTCAACCGCCGGGCGCGGCCCGAGGACCTCGACCGGACGGCCGCCGCGGTCCTCCTCGAGGACTACCTGGCGAGCGTCGCCCCGGAGGCCCGGTGAGCGCGGGCCGGCGGGTCCTGCGGCTGGGGCTGCTGTTCGGGCTCCTGCTCCTCGTTCTGGCCATCCTCCTCTACCGGCGCCTCGAGTATCCGCCGGCGCCGCGGGAGCCGGGCGAGGTGACGGTCTTCTTCTCCTTCGGCACTCCGACCGCCGAGATCTTCCGCCGCCTCGACGCCGAGGGCGTCGTGTCGCCGGCCTGGCTCGCCGAGGCGTACTACCGCATCGCCGAGAGCGCCACGCCGCTGCAGGCCGGCGAGTACCGCTTCTCCCGGCCCACGCCCCTCTCGCAGGTCATCGCCCGCATGGGAAAGGGCGACGTCGTCCGCCACTCGATCGTCGTCCCGGAAGGCCTGACCGCCGACGAGACGTTCGCGCTCTTCCTCGAGCGCGGCATCTCGCGGCCCCGGGCCTTCCACAACGCCTTCACGAGCCCCCAGCTCATCGCGTCGATCGCCCGCGGGGCGCCGGACCTCGAAGGATTCCTGTTCCCCGACACGTACGTCGTGACGCGCTCGACCTCCGCGCGCCAGATCGTCGAGACGATGGTCGCCAACTTCCGCAGGCACTTCACACCCGAGATGCGCGAGCGCGCCGCGGCCACCGGCCTGACGCTGTCGCAGGCGGTCGCGCTCGCGTCGATCGTCCAGAAGGAAACCTCGCTCGACCGCGAGGCCCCGCTGATCGCCGGGATCTATCTCAACCGCTTGAAGCGCGGGATGCGGCTCCAGGCGGACCCGACGGTGACCTACGCGTTGAAGCGCGACGGCAAGTGGACGGGGACGCTCTACCGGTCCGACTACGGTTACGCCTCCGAGTACAACACGTACCGCATCGCGGGGCTTCCGCCCGGTCCCATCTGCAATCCGGGCGCCGCGGCGCTCAAGGCGGCCGTCATGCCGGCGAAAACCGACTACGTCTACTTCGTCGCCGACCGCGCGGGCGGCCACACCTTCTCGCGGACGTTCGAGGAGCACATCGACGCGATCTCCGCGGCCCGGCGTCGCGACCGCGCAGCCGCGGCGGCGCCCGCCGACACCGCCGAGCCTCCGGCGGAACCCCCGACGCCCCGACCGATGCGCTGAGTCTCCCCGCGGCCGCGCCGGCATCCTTGACCGCCCGCGGCGCGAGGCCCACAATCGGACGAAACTCCACACGATGCCCACCGAAAAACTGCCCCGCCCCTTCGGAAATTACATTCTGACCGCCGCGCTTCCCGGCGACGCGCTCGGACGGCAGTACCGCGCCCTGCGCGCGGGCGCGGCGGGGGACTTCGCGCGGGTGCGCATCCTCGACTCCCCCGAGCTCTCGAGCGAGGCGCTGCTCGATGCGATCGAGGAGAACGGCGAGGTCCACGGGTTCCTGAAGAACCCGGCGGTCGCGCGCGGGGTCGACATGGACGCCGTCGACGGCGTGCCCTATGTCGCCTGGAGCGACCCGAGCGGCCGCACGCTCGCCGACCTGCACGTCAAGACCCGTTCGATCGGACGGCGCATCCCGGTCGAGCACGCGCTGCTGATCGCGGAGAAAGTGGCGACGGCCCTCGACCACGCCTACAACACGACGATCGACGGCGACCGGACGCTCCACGGGCTGGTCTGGCCCGGGTTCGTGGCGATCTCGGACGACGGCGAGATCCGCCTGGCGGGCTTCGGCCTCGCTCAGGGGATTCTGCCGTCGATCGGCAAACCCCATCTCTCCCGCGAAGTCGGGCCGTACGTGGCGCCGGAAGCTCGCGAATCGGGCGCCGTCGGACGCAACTCCGACGTGTTCTCCGTCGGCGCCCTTCTCTACGAAATGCTGACGGGCCAGACGCCGGGGCCCGACGCGGCGGCGTCCCTCAAGGGCGCCGGGGCCGGCGCCCCTCCCCCGATCGTCCCGGAGATGCTGGCAGTCCTGCGCATGACGCTCGGTCCGGCCGAGAGCCGTTACCAGTCGGCGGGCGACCTTCGCCGAGAGCTCGGCAAGCTTCTGTTCTCGGGTCCGTACTCCCCCTCGACCTTCAACCTCGCGTTTTTCCTGAACGATCTCTTCCGCGAGGAGATCGAGACGGAGATGCGGGCGCGCAAACGCGAAGCTGCCCTCGCCGCCGGAACCGAAGACGGAGCGAGCCGCGCCGCGCCGCCTCCCGGGCCTCCACCGGCCTTCGTGGCACCCCGGCCCGCGCCCGAGCCCGCCCCCGCCACGGGACCGAAGATTCTGCTGGCCCCGGAGCCGACGCGGCGCCAGCCGCTCGCCCTCGTCGGAGGAGTGCTCGCCGCCGCTGCCATCGCCGGTGGCATCTACGTCGTGTCGCGCCGGTCCACCGAATCGCCACCCTCCCCCGGAAAGCCGGCGCGCGCGACGACCGTCGCGCCCACGCCGACCTTCCTGCCCGAGTTCCAGCCGACGCCGGCCGGTCCGACCACGGGGATGACGGAGGAGCAGTTCCGGGACGAAGTCTCCCGTCGCGTCGCGCTCGAGACCCAGAGGCTCGAAGCGCAGATTCGCGCGCGCCAGGCTCCGACTCCCGAACGGCTCGGCGGCGGGCCGATCACGCGGCCAACGCCCTCGATCGAAATCGTCCCGGCGGCCGCGCCCACGGCACTCCCCGCCGTCGTCGTCGCGCCGCCCCTCGTCGCGCCGACCGAGCCGCCCAGGCCGCCCCCCACGGTCCCGCCGGCGCCCCCCACGCGGGTGGCAACGCGCGAAGGCGCGCTCGTCCCCATCGAGGAGCTCGACACGCCCCCGCGCATCGCCAGCGTCGTGAAGCCGGCCTATCCTCCGCTCGAGTTGAAGGCCCGGATCGGCGGGATCGTCGTGCTGCGCGTCCTGGTGTCCGAGAAGGGCGCTCCCGCCGAGATCGCCGTGATGCGCGGAGCGCGGGCCGGGCTCGACGAGGCCGCGATCGCCGCCGTGAAGAAGTGGACCTTCGCCCCCGGCACGAAAGACGGCGCGCCGGTGAAGACGTGGATGACGGTTCCGATCCCGTTCGAGCCCTAGGAGCGGGTCCGGGGCGCTCTACGGCTTGGGCGGGGCGTAGTCGATCGACTTGAGTCCCGGGGCCTTGGTCCGCAGGTAGTCCTCCATGACCTTGTCCTCGGTCCACATGATCTCGGTCCCGTCGACGTAGTACGTCGGCGTGGACTTGACGCCCAGGCGCTGGCCCTCTTCGAGGTCCTTGCGCACGTCGGCGAGGCTCTCCTCCTTGAGATAGCAGTTGAGGAAGTCCGCCCGCGGAATGCCGGCCGCTTCGGAGAAGGTCAACGCGAGCTCGTCGATCCCGGACACCGTCATGGCGACCTGCTGCGAGTAGACCTGCTTCTTGAAGGCGAACATCTGCTGCTTGGCGAAGCGCCAGATGCAGTCGGCGGCCGAGGCGGCCTTCATGGACCAGGCGTGGGAGAACCACAACGGATAGAACTTGTAGTACCGCTTGTAGGAGAGAACGCTGTTGTTGGCCTCCATCAGGGCGTCCATCTGGCCGCCCCGGTAGCGGCAATAGCCGCACTCCATGTCGGCGTACTCGACGATCGTGACGGCGCCGTCGGCCTTGCCTTCGTAGCGGTTCTGCGAGAGGTCGATGCGCTTCCGGCGCTCTTCGCGGGGGTCCATCTGGAAGTCCCAGAGGCTGCCGTTGAAGAACCGGGCCCCGTCCGGCGTGACGTAGCCGGGCACGCGCACGGGACCCCAGCCCGACTCGACCGCCACCCACATGCCCTTCAGACCCGCCGCGTCGCGCTCGGGAGCGAGCGAGGCCTGGGCCTTCGTCCGGTAGAGGGCCTCCGTGCGGCCGCTGATCCACCCGAGGTCGCTCGAGGCCGTCACGGGCTTGGGCGAGGGGTTGACCTGCGTGTCGCCGTCGAAGAACCACTTGCCGTCGTCGGAAACGTAGACGAGACGGTCGATGGCGAGCTTCGGGTACTTGCCCGTGCGCTTGATCTTCCAGCCCTGAAAGCCCGGAAGGCGGTCGGTGGCCTTTTCGACCGTGACCTTGGAGGCCGGGTCGTACGGCAGGTAGTTGTTGAGGTAGCCGGGCAGGCGGGCTTCCACGGATCCCGACGCGGCCGCGGGCGCGGCCTTCGCCTGCGCCGGGAGGCGGGAGGCGGCGAGCGCGAGCGTCAGCAGGCAGAGTCCCATCGTTCGAGTCTTCATCTGTTCCCTTTCGCGTGGTTCAACGTCCCGTCGGCGGCCCCTGTTTTAGCAGATTCAGGGACCGAATGACGCCCGGCTGGCCGGGTTTGAGGCGGAGCGACTTCTCGAAGAGGGCCAGCGCCTCGTCCCGGCGGCCGAGGCACGTCTGGAAGAGGGCGATCGCATTGAGCGTGTCGGGGTCCTGGCTCGAAGGCTCGAACCGGGCCACCGCCCCGAGCGCTCCCTCGCAGTCCCGGGCCTGAAAGCGCAGGATCCCGAGCTCGCGGCCGATCTTCTCGTTGTCGGGATATGCCTTCGCTCCCCGCTCGAGAAGCTCCCGCGCCGGGCCCGCCTTCCCCCGCCCGGTGTACTCGCCGAACCACTGCAGCACGGTGCCCTGAGGATCCGCGTGCCCCCCGGCGAGCGACCGGAACAGCCAGTCGAGGGCCTCCTTGTCCTGTCCCCGGCTCCGATAGAGCACCGCCAGGTTGAACTGGGGCGACGCATACCCCGGCCGCAGCTCGAGTGCCTTCCGGAACGCCGCTTCGGCCGCGCCGAGGTCCTTCGAGTTCTCCCGCAGGTAGACGCCGAGATTGTTCCACCCGCCCTCGGTCAGGCCGGGCCGCTCCCCGCCCGACGGCGCCAGCTTCTCGGGCTCGGAGCCCGAGAGATACCCGAGGTTGCGCAGCCGCTGCGCGTAGTCGCTCGCTTCCTTGTCGGACATGGCCTCGGCCTGGACGCGCCGGACGTTGATCGTTCGAAAAAGGTCCTTCTTCGGCGGCGCGGACAGGCCCTCGAAGGCGCCCGCGATGACGCCGCCGCGCACGGCCCGGTCGACCGGCAGCCCGAGGAGCGCGGAGACCGTGGGCGCGAGGTCGAAGACGGTGGCCGCGCCGCGCGGCTGGCCCCGCCGCACCCGCGGCCCCCAGGCGGCGAAGACTCCGTCGAGCCGGTGCCAGAACGCCGCCGTCGACGGATTGAGCGAGGAGCGCTCGCAGGGCCGGTCCTCTCCCCACTTGAAGCCGTGGTCGGAGTTGACGACGAGCGTCGCCCCGTCCTCCTCCGCACGCCGCATCCACTGCCCGATCATCCGGTCGACCAGGGCGTAGTACTCGTCGACGGCGCGGTGGTAGCGGGCAAAGTCGGCCTCGGACACGCATGCCATGCGGGGCGGCTCGAAGGACGCGAAGACGTGGCCGATGCCGTCGGTGCCCTCGAAGTACACGACCATCAGGTCCGGCAGCGTCCGATCGTAGAGATCGCGCGCGATGCGCTGCTGGGTCCGCGTGGCGCCGAGGATGTTGGAGAGCGCGACGATCGGGTTGTCGAGGGCCTGACCCGAGGCGCGCAGCCGCGCGATCTCGTCCGGTGGCACGTCGACGAAGCGGGCGAGCTCCGCATCGGAGACGCGCCCGTCCCGGGCGATGATCTGCTCGACGCCGGCCGCCAGCGCCTTCGGATAGGCGACGCCGGCCCGCGGCAGGTCCTTGAAGAGGATCGGGCTCGCGTGGTCGGAGACGAAGAATCCCTGGACTTCCTCGGCCGGATGCGTCGCCCACCAGCCCACGACGCCGACGGTGAGGCCCGATGCGGAGGCCACGTTCCAGACCGCCGGCACGGCGCGCGAGTCGCCCGAGATCGGCACCTTCTGGCCGTTCTTCGGGTCGACTTCCTGAAAGTCGAGGATCCGGTGGACGTCGGGCCCGACGCCGGTCGCGATCGTGGTCCAGACCACGGGCGAGAGCACGGGCATGAAACTCTTGAGCTTCGCCGTGTAGCCCTCGGCGGTCAGGCGCTTCCAGTTCGGCATCCGGCCCTGCTCCGCCAGACGGTCGAGAAGCTCCCAGTCGAGGCCGTCCAGGCCGAGCCAGATGACGGGCGCACGCCCGCCGGCCTCCCGCCGCTTGCGGGTCTCGGTGTCGGTCGTTTCGACGGAGGCGGCCGGCGCGGATGCGGACGCGGGCGCGGCGGTGGGTTTCGCGGCCGCCGAAGGCGCCGTCGCCTGCTCGTTCGAACGGCCGCAGGAAAGGGCCAGGAGCGCCAGGGCGGCGGCGCCTCCCAGCGCGCGCGAGCCGACCCGCATCAGCGCGCGCCGTTCCGACCGGGGGCGGCCGGCGCCGCGCCGAGCCGGGCGCCGATCGCGCCCTCGGCCAGCCCCGGCTCCGCGGTCAGAAAGACGCCCTCGTAGAAGAAGACCGGAGTGCCGTTCAGGCCCAGGCGCATCGCGAGCTCGATGTCCCGGACGACCCGCTGCCGCGCGCGGCCGCTCGAGATCTCCGCCGCGAAGGCCGGGGCCACCCCGGCGGCCTCGGCGACGTCCGCGCCGAGCTCCCGCGCCGCGGCCGGCGTCATCGTCGAGGCCCTCGGAAAAACGGCCTCCTCGTAGCGAAGGTAGAGCGACGGCGAGACGCCGGCGAGCGCGGCCGCGGTCTCCGCGGCGGCGAACGACCACTCGTGGATCTTGACGAGCGGAAGGAACCGGATCTCGAGGGCGCCGCCCCCGTGGGTGAAGGCGTAGTCGCGCAGCTCCGGCGTGCGCACGCGGCAGCGTTCGCACTGGAAGTCGATGAACGCGGTCACGAAGTACGCGCCCTTCGTGGGGCGTACGCCGGGAGATTCCGCCAGCATTTTCTGGCGGCGAGCGTCGGGCGCGACGTCGAGCGGCTGGAACTCGCCGAGCAGCAGCGACGCGCCGTCTTCCGAGACGAAACCGGAGCGGGCGGCCGAGACTCCCTCCGCCTGCCGGATGGAGAGCCGGATGGGTTTCAACGGGCCGCGGCCGCCGGGAAGGACCTCGAGCGTCACCGGCAGGCCGTATGCATCGGCGATCGCGCCCTGCATCACGGGAATGTCCTGCGCCGGCGAGAACGGCCGGCCGCGACGAGTGTCGTCGTGCAGGACCTCGCCCACGAAGATCTCGTTCTTCGCCGTGTCGACGAGCGTGATCGACATCTCGTTGCGGTTCTTCAGGTCGCAGGAACGCTCGACGGTGAAACTCTCGTAGCCCGGCAGCCGGATCGCGGAGGCCGGCGTGACGGTCACCTTCGTCGCCGGACAGACCGAGAACCACGCCTCGAAATAGCGCGAGACACGGTCGCGCGTCGCGGCGGCGGCCTCCGCGTTCCGGGCGGGAACCGCGGAGAGGACGAGGACGATCAGGGCGGAAAACGGGGCTCGGCGCATCCGTGCAACCTTAACACGGGGAGTGGCTTACGGAATTTCCGGCCTCCGCCGTCAGGGACTCTGGAGGTCGAGCCGCATGCGCTTGAAGTCGATCGTGACCAGGAAATTCTTGAAGACCGAGTTCCCGAGAATCCCGTCCTCGAGCGCGCCGTCGTCTTCCTTGATCGGAAGATTGCGAAACCGGACGCCGAATCCGGAAAGGCCGATCACGACGGAGTCGACGCGCGCCCAGGCCGCTTCCGACTGGCCGAGCCCGTAGAGCTTCTTGGGGTAGAACTTGTTGGACGCCGTGAGGCCCGCGCGACGCACACCATTGGAGGTCAGCATCGTCGGCTCGCTCCCCGTGTCGAGCAGGAGCTGATACCAGCCGGACTTGTTGATGGACGTGCGGACGAAGACCCGCGACCGCGCGACGAAGAGATTCTGGTCCGGATCGTGGCCGGCGGCGCCGCGCGGGTCCTCGCGCGTCAGGCGGATGTGGCGTCTGCCGTAGTCGAGACTCACCCGGAACTGCTTGACGAGGTGGAGCCCGATGACCATGGGCACCGGGAACTCGCCCCGCGAGGTCTCGAAGAGGAGAGCGTCGTCCGGCATCAGCATCACGGGCACGTGGGCGACGCTGAAGCCACCGAACTCGAGCCGGTCGACGATGCCGAAGGTCAGGGGAAACTCCTTGGCGTGGAGGCCGCGGCCGAAGGCCTTCGAGTCGGGGATCTCGCGCACACCGACCTGCCTCGCGAAGGACTGCGTCAGGATCGTGTAGGCGGCGCCGGTGTCCACGATCGCGGCCGAGTCGGCGCCGTTGATCCGCACCGGGACCCGGATGAGATCGAATCCCTGCATGGAGAAATCGCTCTCGTGCGATTCGCCCGCCGCCGGACCGGAATAGAGCGGCATGTTCTGGATCGCCTCGAGGAAGTGGATGTAGCCCGGCAGCAGGCCGTATCCGTCCCGGCGCGCCGCCGAGACGAATTCGAGCGCGAGCTCCGGCTCGTCCCAGAACATGAAGCCCTGCGCGAGCGCCCACTCGAGCTCCGCCCGGCGGGCCGGACGAGCCTCCATGTCGATCGCGCGGGTCAAGAGCGGCAGCGCCCCGTCGATGTCGCCCCGCGCCAGCAACGCCCGGCCGAGTGTCGCGAGCGACGACGCGCTCTTCTCGAGCTGGGCGCGGGGCATTTTCTCCAGATCGGCTTCGACCTCGAAATACTCGCCGCGCGCCAGGCGCTCCTCGGCGCTCGGGCTGCCCAGCCACGGGATCGCGCGGACCTCCGAGGCGGACATGACCTCGACCCGCGGCTCCGGAGAGACGCAGGACAGCGCCAGCGCCCCCACGGCCGCGGCCACGCCCGCCGCCACGGTCGCGAGGCGCTCGACGCGCTGAGTCTTCCGCGGCCGCCCGAAGCTCAGCGGGACGCGGTCCTCGTGAGGGTGCCCGTGCGGAGGGCCGCCCGCGCCGTCTCGAGGGTCGTCAGCGTGCGGCCCTCGCGCTGCCAGACGCTCTGCCCGTAGCCCTTGCGCGTGATGAACTCGAAGTCCACCTGGTGAAACGAGACGCCGGCGGGCAGGAGCTCGCGCCGGTAGTGCCAGACCTCCCGATAGTTGCCGTCCGAGTCCGGGAGCCGCGTCCCGACGCTCGTCATCTTGTCGTAGATCCGAGCCGAGGCTGCGCCCGTCGTGCCGTGCAGAGCGTTGCGCAGGTCGAGATCGCTGTACATCGACATCCCCTTCGGGTCCGCGGCGTCTTCGCCGGTCGCGAGCGGCTTGCGGCCGATCCAGGTCGGGGGTCCCAGGAGGACGAAGACCATGCCACGGTCGGTGACGCTTCCCCGCGTCTCGTCCTGGGCGAGGTGCGCGTCGGCGAACGCCACGCGCCGCTCGAACTCGATGCGCGTCTCGTTCTCGGGCGTCTCGGGCCGCGAGTCACGCTCCTTCCAGAACGCGGTGATGAACTCGGAGCGCGAGGCCGGGTCCGACAGCCGTTCGTAGGTGTGCTTCTGGTCGGCCGTCAGGAGGTAACCCGCCGGCCCCTCGGCCCAATCCTCTCCGGCCTCCTCCGAGCCCCGGTCGACCGGCGCCTGGTAGGCGCGGTACGCGGTCGCGAGCGAGCCCGTCTCGGCGGGATGCTGGGCCTCGGTCCGCATCGTCTTGCGGACGTCCTCGAGGAGCGCGATGACCTTCGGCGGATAGGTCGAGGGATCGAGCGTGGCGTTGGGCTGGTAGGACAGGAACGTTTCGAATTTTACGCGCGCTTCGTCGGTGCGGCCGAGGGCCGCGTCGCACGCGCCGCGGTAGAACGCGAGACCCGCCGGCAGCGAGGCCCGGTACGACTCGTTGCCGGGCTTTTCGACCTCGGCCGCGAGCGCGTCGAGCGTCGCGAGCGACGCCGCGTACTGCGCCAGGCGGAATTGTTCCTTGGCTTTCAGGAAGAGCCGCACGGACTCCGAGTCGGCGAAGGCGAGCGAGGTCAGGAGAACGAGTCCCGAAGCGATCAGTGCGCGTCGCATGGAGCACCTCCGCATCCTTCTCGATCATACGACCAGATGCGGCCGGAGTTGCGATTCGATCTCAGGAACGTCGCGCTGCTCCCGAGAGCGGCGGGCTTCAATTCCCTGACTCGTCTCTTCAAAAAAATGGGGGCGGCTCGCGCCGCCCCCGGGGGACACGGAAGAACGTGAGGTCTTAGAACGTGACCTTGAGCGCGACGCGGAGCAGCCGGGGGTTCGTCTGGATGACCGTCTTGAGGAAGTCCGGGTTGTCCGAGCAGGGAGCCGTGGCCGAGGCCGCGCAGGTACCCGTTCCCGGTTGCTGACCCGGCTGGCCGTAGAACGGGCTCGTCGGATCCGTGACGATGGCGCCTCCGAAGTTGAAGTTGCTGTCGACCGCAACGGTCGTCTGGCGGTTGAGGACGTTGAACACGTAGACCTGCGGGGTGAGCGTCACCGGGCCCAGCGCCATGTTGTAGCCGAGCGAGAGGTTCAGGTCGTAGTCGGTCGGGGTCCGGCCGAAGGTCCCGCGATCCTCGAGGTAGAGGTTGGCCGGGTAGAAGTCGTTGAACCATCCGAGACGGGAGATCGGGAGACCGGAGCGGACGTAGAACTGCGCGCCGGCCGAGAGGCCGAACGGGGCGTTGTACACCGCGTCGATGCGGGCCTGCACCGGCCGATCGAGCTCGAGGTTGCCGTAGTCGTTGAAGGTGAACTGGTAGTAGTCGTAGTCGGCGTTGATGCCGGGGTCCGTCTGGCCGGTGGCCTGGCGGATCGCGCCGGAGTAGTTGCCCTTGAGGGACGAGTACAGGAAGGAGGCCTGTGCCCAGATCGCGTTGGTGAACTGCTTGCGGGCGGTCATCTCGATGCCGCGGAAGATCCGCTTTGCATCGCCGATGGCGACGCCGGTCGCGGAACACTGACCCGCCGAGGGGTCGGTCGGGTTTCCGGATCCGTTGCACGTTGGGAACTGACCCGACGCCGCCTGGCCGTCGCCGCCCGGGTTGAACAGAGCGCAGGTGTTGGGCGCGATCGCGCCGTTGAGGTCGCAGCGGTCTTCGACCGTGCGGCCCAGAGTGCGGTAGGTGCCCTTCAGGCCGAGCGACAGCGACGGGTCGATCGCTTTCTCGACGCCGAGGGTGAGCTCATCCTGATAAGCGGCCTTCGTGAGCGGAGTCCCGTTCTTCACGCCGTTCGTCCAGCCGTCCACGGGCTCGCCGGACGCCGTGCCTCCCTGGAAGTTCTCGGAACGCGGTGCGTTGGGGTCCTGAATGATCGAGCCCGGGGTGTAGTTGTAGGTCTGGACCGCCGAGTTGGCCGTGAAAACGCGGACGTTCAGGTCGGTCGGGAGCGAGAAGTAGAAGCGGCCGGCCGACGCGTACAGCTTCGACGTGCCGTCTCCGACGAAGTCCCACACGACGCCCACGCGGGGCGACCACTGGTTCTCCATGGCGAAGGCCTTGAAGGGCCCCGTCGTCGGATCCAGACCGTAGAAGCTCTCGGTGTCCCAGCGGACGCCGGCGTTGAGGGTCAGCGTCGGCAGGATCCGCCACTGGTCCTGAAGGAAGGCGCTGTAGCGCTTGGTCGGCGTGCTGAAAGTCGAGGCGTCGATGATTTGGTAGTTGTCGGTCGTGCCGTCGGCCAGCAGGTCGTGCTGGTAGAAGACCTGCTGCGTCTGCCCGTCGGCGTTCGTGTAGAACGGCGCCGCGGAGAGGTCACAGATGCTCGCGCCGGACTGCAGGCAGGGACGGATGCGGAGGCGCTGCGCGCCCGTAAAGTAGGTCGAGCCCGAGGTGCTGTCGTTCTGGTAGTCGCCGCCGAGCTTGATCTCGTGGTTGCCCATGTACGCCGTGAACGCGCCCGCGTACGCCTCGCGGCGCGACTTGTTGTTCAGGGTCGGCCCGAAGACGTTGCCGAAGCCGCCGGCCGTGGTGAAGTTGGTGCCGGTCCCGGAGGGGTCGGTCGTGTAGTCGCGGATCCCCGGGACGTCCACGCCGAAGGGCTTGGTGGCGTAACGGTCGGAGTGCTGCGCGTACTGAAACGTGAAGATGCCGAACGAGCCGAAGAGCTGGTTCAGCCGCGCGCCGTAGTCCGGCCCGCCCGTATCCTGCCGCCCGTTGTAAGTGAACGGCGAGAAGCCGGCGGGAGGCGCGATCACGCCGAACTGCGCGAGCGCTCCGTTCAGCTGCTGTTCGTCGGAGAACACGCTGCCGACGACCGAGGTCCCCTGGAACGGATTCAGGGTCAGCTTGCCCGAGTACTTGTTCTGAACGAACGACTGCGGGAAGTCCTCGTACGCCCGCGGCCCGCCGATGGGCTGCACGTTGTTGTTGGCCTGGACGCGATCGTAAGCGCCGAAGAACCAGACCTTGTCCTTGATGACGAAGCCGCCGAGGTCCGCGCCCCACTCCTGCCGCACTTCCTTCGAAAGGAAGTAGGCGGGTCCGACGCCGGAGACGTTGTCGGCGCTGCCCGTCTCCGAGAACTGGGGCGTCTGCTCGATGTCGACGCCGGCGCGCATGCCCGTGTCGTTGTAGTAGCCGAAGATTCCGCCGTGGAACTCGTTGCCGCCCGACTTCGTGATGACGTTGACGACGCCGCCCGTGTTGCGGCCGTACTCGGCCTGATAGCCGCCCGTCTTCACTTCGACTTCCTGGATGAACTCGTTGTTGATGTCCTTGCCCTGGAAGCCCTTGATCACGTTCGTCGTGTTGACGCCGTCGATCAGGAACAGGTTCTCCGACGACGTCGATCCGTAGATCGAGATCGCGAGCGACCGTCCCTGCGTCTCGCCGAAGTCCGCCTGCACGCCCGGCTGCGTGAACACGATGTCCGCGTAGTTGCGGCCGACCGGCAGCTTGTCGATGACCTTCGCCGAGTAGTTGGAGCCCTGGGTCGTCGACGTCGAGTCGACGAGCGGGGCATCGCCCGTGACGGTGACCTCGGCCGACGTCGAGAGCGACAGCGACAGGTTGACGGTCGCCGTCGCGTCGAGCGCGACCGTCGCCTTCCGCTCCACCTTGCCGAAGCCCGAGAGCTCCGCGGTGACCGTGTACGCGCCCGGCGGAATTGCCGCGAAGCGATAACGGCCATCCGCGGCGGTGACCGCGGTCCGCGTTCCCTGCAGGTTGGGACTCGTCAGCACGACGGTCACACCCGGCAGGGGCGCGTTGCTCTGATCCGTAACCGCCCCCTCCACCGTTCCGGTCGTCTGCGCCAGGGAGACGGCCGGGACGAGGAGAAGGAGGCTCACCGAGAGAGCCAGGGTAAATCGATAGAGAGACTTCATCCTTTCCTCCTTCAATTCCGCGCTTCGAACTCGAAGACGCTTCCGAAGGGCAAGGACGAAGCAAGGCCTGATCCTCAAAGTTTGCCAATGTGCAAGTCACTGGTATTACGGCATCAAAGCCAAACCCGGCCTTCGTCGAAGACGAGAGCCGGGCGCTCCGATTGGATCGGGGTTCGAGATCTTGAAGCTGTCGGGACGAAAGCCGAAAAACCGGGGGCGGCCGAAGCCGCCCCCGGGGAGACCGAGAAGTCGCCTAGAAAGTCACCTTGATGGCCGCCCGCAGGAGCCGCGGGTTGTTCTGAATCGTCGTCTTCAGGTAGTCCGGATTGTCCGCGCAGGGCGCCACTGCCGATGCGGGGCAGGTCCCCTCGCCCGGAGCCAGGCCCGCCTGGCCGTAGAACGGGCTCGAGGTGTCGGTCACGAAGCTGCCGGCGGTGTTGAAGTTGGTGTCGAACGCCGACACGGTCTGCCGGTTGAGCGCGTTGAAGAGGTAGATCTGCGGCGTGATCGTCACGGCGCCGACGTTGAGGTTGTACGCGAGCGACAGGTTCAGGTCGTAGTCCGTCGGGGTGCGGCCGAACGTGCCGCGCTGATCGAGGAAGAGGTCCGTCGGGTAGAAGTTGTTGAAGAACCCGTAGCGCGTCATCGGGAGACCCGAGCGGACGTAGAACTGGGCGCCCGCCGAGAGGCCGAACGGCGCGTTGTAGACCGCGTCGATGCGGGCCTGGACCGGGCGGTCGAGCTCGAGGTTGCCGTAGCCGTTGAAGGAGAACTGGTAGTAGTCATAGTCCGCATTGATGCCGGGGTCCGTCTGACCCGTGACCTCGCGGATGGCGCCGGAATAGTTGCCCTTCAACGAAGAGTACAGGAAGGACATCTGCGCCCAGAGCGCGCTGGTGAACTGCTTGCGGGCCACCATCTCGATGCCGCGGAAGATGCGCTTGGCGTCGCCCACGGCGACACCCGTCGCCGAGCACTGCCCGGCCGTCGGATCGGTCGGGTTCGCCGAGCCGTTGCAGGTCGGGAACTGGCCCGACGCCGCCTGCCCGTCGCTGCCCGGATTGAAGAGAGCGCAGGTCGAGGGAGCCACGCTGCCGTCGAGGTCGCAACGATCTTCGATCGTGCGGCCGAGCGTGCGGTACGTTCCCTTGAGGCCGACCGAGAGCGTCGGATCGATTGCCTTCTCGATGCCGAGGGTCAGCTCGTCCTGGTACGCCGCCTTGACGCGCGGCGTGCCGTTGAGCTGGCCTTCCGTCCAACCGTCGACCGGCTCGCCCGAGGCGCTGCCGCCCTGGAAGAGCTGGGCGCGGGGAGCGCCGGCGCCCTGATCGATGGAGGTCGGGTCGTAGTTGAACGTCGTCACCGCCGAGTTGGCCGTGAAGACACGGACGTTCAGGTCGGTCGGAAGAGCGAAGTAGAACCGGCCGGCCGAAGCGTACAGCTTCGACGTGCCGTCGCCGATGAAATCCCACACGACGCCGATGCGCGGCGACCACTCGTTGTTGAGCTTGAACGCCGAAAACTGGCCGATCGCCGGGTCCGGGGAGAAGCCGTAGAAGTTCTCCGAGTCGTAGCGGACGCCGAGGTTCAGGGTCAGGGTCGGGATGATGCGCCACTGATCCTGGATGAAGGCGCTGTAGCGCTTGGTCGGAACGTCGAAGGGCGAGGCCGGGATGATCTGGAAATTGTCGGAGGTGCCGTCGGCCAGCAGGTCGTGCTGGTAGAAGACCTGCTGCGTCTGGCCGTCCGCGTTGGTGTAGAAGGGCGCCTGGGAGAGATCGCAGGTGCTCGTGCCGGTCTGAAGGCAGGGCCGGACGCGAAGGCGCTGGCCGCCGGTGTAGAACGTCGAACCGGTGGTCGTGTCGTCCTGGAAGTCGCCGCCGATCTTGATCTCGTGGTTGCCGGCATAGGCCGTGAACGACCCCGAGTAGAGCTGGCGGTTGGACTCGTTGTTGACCGTGGGCCCGAACACGTTGCCGAAGCCGCCGGCCGTCGTGAAGTTGGTGCCGGTCCCGGAGGGGTCGGTCGTGTAGTCGCGGATCGCCGGAACGTCCAGGCCGAAGGGCTTGGTGGCGTAACGGTCGGAGTGCTGCGCGTACTGGAACGTGAAGATGCCGAACGAGCCGAAGAGCTGGTTCAGCCGCGCGCCGTAGTCCGGTCCGCCCGTGTCGCGCCGGCCGTTGTACGTGAACGGCGAGAAACCGGCGGGGACCGTCAGGACGCCGTTTTGCGTCTGCGCGTCCGCGAAGACGCTGCCGACGATCGAGGTGCCCTGGAGCGGGTTCAGCGTCAGCTTGCCCGAGTACTTGTTCTGGAAGTACGAAAGGGGAAAGTCCTCGTTCGCCCGGGGGCCGCCGAGGGGCGTGAGGGTCTGGTTGATCTGGACGCGGTCGTAAGCGCCGAAGAACCAGACTTTGTCCTTGACGACGAAGCCGCCGAGGTCGGCGCCCCACTCCTGACGGACGTCCTTGTTGATGAAGCTGTTCGGGCCGGCGAGCGTGTTCTCGGCCGTGCCCTGCTCGCTGAAGTCCGGGGTGACGGGGACGTCCCAGTCGGCGCGCATGCCCGTGTCGTTGTAGTAACCGAACACGCCGCCGTGGAACTCGTTGCCGCCCGACTTCGTGATGACGTTGACGACGCCGCCCGTGTTGCGGCCGTACTCGGCCTGGTAGCCGCCCGTCTTCACTTCGACTTCCTGGATGAACTCGTTGTTGATGTCCTTGCCCTGGAAGCCCTTGATCACGTTCGTCGTGTTGACGCCGTCGATCAGGAACAGGTTCTCCGACGACGTCGATCCGTAGATCGAGATCGCGAGCGACCGTCCCTGCGTCTCGCCGAAGTCCGCCTGCACGCCCGGCTGCGTGAACACGATGTCCGCGTAGTTGCGGCCGACCGGCAGCTTGTCGATGACCTTCGCCGAGTAGTTGGAACCCTGAGTCGTCGACGTCGAGTCGACCATCGGCGCCTCACCCGTGACGGTGATCTCGGCCGACGTCGAGAGCGACAGCGACAGGTTCACGGTGGCCGTCGCGTCGAGCGAGACCGTCGCCTTCCGCTGGACCTTGCCGAAGCCCGAGAGCTCCGCGGTGATCGTGTACGCGCCCGGCGGAATCGACGGGAAGCGATAACGGCCGTCCGCGGCGGTGACCGCGGTCCGCGTTCCCTGCAGGTTGGGACTCGTCAGCTCGACGGTCACGCCCGGCAGGGGTGAATTGCTCTGGTCGGTCACCGCCCCCTCCACCGTTCCGGTCGTCTGCGCAGAAGACGCTGACCGGGACGAGGAGAAGAAGGCAGGCCGAAAGAGCGAGGGTGAATCGGTACAGGGACTTCATCCTTATCCTCCTTCGAATACCGCGCTTCGAACTCGAAGACGCTTCCAAGGAAAAAGGACGAAGCAAGTGCTGATCCTCAGAATGTGCCAAGGATCAAGTCGCTGAAAACAAAGAGGAAAGACAGGAAACGGGGCTCGTCCCGAAGGCTGGCCCACCCGTCCCCTTGAATCCGGATCCAGCGCCTTGAATCTTCCGAGGCTGGCCCGAACAAAAAAAAGGGGGCGGCCGAAGCCGCCCCCAGAAAGAACCGGGAAGGAAAACCTAGAAGGTGACCTTGAGCGCCACGCGGAGAAGCCGCGGGTTGTTGCGCTGCGTTGATCTTCAGGTAGTCCGTGTTGTCCGGGCAGGGCGCCGTGGCGGCCGCCGGGCAGGTTCCTCTCCAGGCGCCAGGCCGGCCTGGCCGTAGAAGGGGCTCGTCGGGTCCGTCACGAAGCTTCCGCCGGGGTTGAACGTCGCGTCGTAGCTGGTGGCCGTCTGCCGGTTGATCACGTTGTACAGGTACGCCTGCGGCGTGATCGTCACCGGGCCGACGTTGATGTTGTAGCCGAGCGAGAGATTCAGGTCGTAGTCCGTTGGGGTCCGGTTGTCGAGGAAAACGCGACGCGTGTTCGTTCCGCGCGTGTCGAGGTACAGCAGGTCCGGATAGAAGTTGTTGAAGAAGCCGTACCGCGAGACCGGGAGACCCGAGCGGACGTAGAACCCGAGCGCCCATCGAGAGACCGAACGGCGCGTTGTAGACCGCGTCGATGCGGGCCTGGACCGGCCGGTCGAGCTCGAGGTTGCCGTAGTCGTTGAACGTGAACTGGTAGTAGTCGTAGTCGGCGTTGATGCCGGGGTCCGTCTGGCCGGAGGCCTCGCGGATGGCGCCGGAGTAGTTGCCCTTCAACGACGAGTACAGGAAGGACATCTGCGTCCAGAGCTCGGTGGAGAACTGCTTGCGCGCGATGAGCTCGATGCCGCGGAAGATGCGCTTGGCATCGCCCACCGGCACGCCGGTCGCGGAGCACTCGACCCGCCGTCGGGTCCGTCGGGTTCTGCGAGCCATTGCAGGTCGGGAAGAAGCCCGACGCCGCCTGGCCGTCGCCGCCCGGGTTGAAGAGAGCGCACGAAGACGGAGCGACACGTCGCCGTCGAGGTCGCAGCGGTCTTCGACCGTGCGGCCGAGCGTCCGGTACGTGCCCTTCAGGCCGACCGACAGGGTCGGATCGAGGGCCTTCTCGACGCCGATGGTCAGCTCGTCCTGGTAGGAAGCCTTGACGGCCGGGGTCCCATTCTTCGCCGTCCGTCCAGCCGTCCACCGGCTCGCCCGAGGCGCTGCCGCCCTGGAACAGGAGGTTACGCGGCACGCAGCCGGAGGTCACGCCCGCTGTGCACTGCGAGGTCCGAAAACTGGTAGTGTTGTCCGGAACGTAGTTGTACGACGTGACCGCCGAGTTGGCCGTGAAAACGCGGACGTTCAGGTCGGTCGGGAGCGAGAAGTAGAAGCGGCCGGCCGAAGCGTACAGCTTCGACGTGCCGTCGCCGATGAAGTCCCACACGACGCCGACGCGCGGCGCCCACTCGTTGTTCATCCCGAACGCCTTGAACTCGCCGATCGTCGGGTCCGGCGAGAAGCCGAAGAAGTCCTCATTGTCGTACCGCACGCCGATGTTCAGGGTCAGCGTCGGGATGATGCGCCACTGGTCCTGGATGAAGGCGCTCTAGCGTTTCGACGGAGTGCTGAAGACCGACGCCGGGATGACCGCGAAGTCTCGCCAGCGTGCCGTCGGCCAGCAGGTCGTGCTGGTAGAAGACCTGCTGCGTCTCGCCGGCCGCTGTTCGTGTAGAACGGCGCCTGCGGCGAGGTCGCAGATGCTCGAGCCCGTCTGCAGGCAGGGCCGGATGCGCAGGCGCTGGTCGCCGGTGTAGTACGTCGAGCCCGAGGTCGTGTCCTTCTGGTAGTCGCCGCCGAGCTTGATCTCGTGATTCCCGGCGTAGGCCGTGAAGGACGCCGCGTAGAGCTGCCGGTTCGAATTGTTGTTGACCGTGGGTCCGAACACGTTGCCGAAGCCGCCCGCCGTCTGGAACTGCACGCCGTTGGGGTCGAGCGTGTAGTCGCGGATCGACGGGACTTCGAGGGCCGAAGCGGCTTCGTGGCGTAGCGGTCGGAGTGCTGGGCGTACTGGAACGTGAAGATGCCGAACGAGCCGAAGAGCTGGTTCAGCCGCGCGCCGTAGTCCGGTCCGCCCGTGTCGCGGCGGCCGTTGTACTGGAACGGCGAGAGGCCCGTCGGGATCGCGATCGCGCCTTGCTGCGTCTGCGCGTCCGAGAAGACGCTGCCGACGATCGAGGTGCCCTGAAAGATGTTGAACGTCAGCTTGCCCGAGTACTTGTTCTGGAAGAACGAGATCGGGTAGAGGTTGCCGAAGGTGTTCGTGTTGGTCAGGTCGAGCATCTGGAGGTTCTGGTTGACCTGGACGCGGTTGTACGCGCCGAAGAACCAGACCTTGTCCTTGATGACGAAGCCGCCGAGGTCGGCGCCCCATTCCTGACGCACGTCCTTCTCGATGATGTTGTTCTGGAACTGCGCGTCGCCCGTCTGCGAGAAGTCCGGCGAGGCGTAGTTGGCGACGTTGCCGTTGTCCTGGTCGGCGCGCATCCCGGTGTCGTTGTAGTAACCGAAGATGCCGCCGTGGAACTCGTTGCCGCCCGACTTCGTGATGACGTTGACGACGCCGCCCGTGTTGCGGCCGTACTCGGCCTGGTAGCCGCCCGTCTTCACTTCGACTTCCTGGATGAACTCGGTGTTGAGATCCTTGCCCTGGAAGCCCTTGATGACGTTGGTCGTGTTGACGCCGTCGATCAGGAACAGGTTCTCCGACGACGTCGATCCGTAGACCGAGATCGCGAGCGACCGTCCCTGGGTCTCGCCGAAGTCCGCCTGGACGCCCGGCTGCGAGAACGCGATGTCCGCGTAGTTGCGGCCGACCGGCAGCTTGTCGATGACCTTCGCCGAGTAGTTGGAACCCTGAGTCGTCGACGTCGAGTCGACCATCGGCGCCTCACCCGTGACGGTGATCTCGGCCGACGTCGAGAGCGACAGCGACAGGTTCACGGTCGCCGTCGCGTCGAGAGAGACGCGCGCCTTCCGTTCGACCTTGCCGAAGCCCGAGAGCTCCGCGGTGATCGTGTACGCGCCCGGCGGAACCGACGGGAAGCGATAACGACCGTCCGCCGCGGTGACCGCGGTCCGCGCACCTTGCAGGCTGGGACTCGTCAATTCGACGGTCACACCCGGCAGGGGCGCGTTGCTCTGGTCGGTGACCGTCCCCTCCACGGTTCCGGTCGTCTGCCCGAAGACGGCGACCGGAGCGAGGAGAAGAAGGCATACCGAAAGAGCGAGGGTAAATCGGTACACAGACTTCATTCCCTTCCTCCTTTAAAACCGAGTTTGTGAAAAACGAGTGAGATTCCTCACGGCGAAGCAATCAGAAAGCAATGTGGTTGCCAGAAAAACCCAAGAACTGCGCGGACTGTAACTGATTGTCCCGTCGAGAGAAAGGGAAAACTCGTAGGAAAAACTTGCCCAATTCTGGGCAGATTATTGGAGAGAGATCCGGATTATTGGATGTCCGCGTTGCCGGGAGATTCGGGGCCGAGGACCGCGAGGAGCGTCCCCCGATCGACCGCGGTGCCCGCCGCGACTTCCACCCGCGAGACGATTCCCGGGCGCTCGGCGCGGATTTCGTTTTGCATCTTCATGGCCTCGAGCACCAGGAGGAGGGCGCCGGAGGAGACCCGGGACCCGGCCGTGACAGCCACTTCCACCACGCGGCCCGGCATCAGCGCGCGAACTTCCTGGTTGCGACCGCGACCCGCGCCGTGATCCGCGGCGTGCGCCAGCCGGTCCTGGAGGGGCGGCGCGAGCGCGATGCGCGTCGCGCCGCCGGGGCGGACGAGCTCGACTTCGCCGGGCCGTCCCGGAAACGCGCGGCCCGAGATCTGGCGTCCGTCTTCGAAGATGAGCGAGACGGCGCCGTCCGGAAGACGCGCGAGCTCGGCGCGGGTGTCGACGCCGGCCCGGCGAAGGACGCAGCGCTCGCCGTCGAGCTCCACGGTCAGCTCTTCGGGGCCCGACTCACCGCGATGGACCAGACGCATTCGGCGCATCGGCGTCAATCCTTCAGCGCCTCGCGGCGCGCCGCGGTGCGCCACGCGGACGCTTCCCCGCGCGCCGGCGCCGGAAGCATGGCGTCCGCCGCGGCCATCGAGACCGCCGCGAGCCAGACCTCGTCGACCCGCGGGTGCTCGTCGGCGAAGAGACCGCCGGCGAGCCGGCGATCCAGCCACTGGACGTCGAAGTTTCCGGAGCGGAACTCCGGATCGGCCACGAGGGCCCGGAAGAGAGACAGCGTCGTCTCGACGCCGGCGATCTCGTACTCCGCGAGAGCGCGCGCGAGCCGCGCCGACCGCCGCGGCGCGGTCGGGTGCATGGACGATGAGCTTGCCGAGCATCGGGTCGTAGTCGATCGGGACGACCGAACCGGTTTCGACGCCGACGTCGTTGCGGATGCCGGGCCCCTGCGGCAGGCGCAGCGCCTCGATGCGGCCCGGCGAGGGCGCGAAGCCCCGGCGCGGGTCTTCCGCGTAGACGCGGCACTCGAGGGCGTGGCCGCGCGGGGTCAGGTCTCCCGCCGAAAACGGCAGGACCTCGCCGAGGGCGACCCGGATCATGGCGGCCGCGAGGTCCACGCCCCAGACCTCCTCGGTCACGGGATGCTCCACCTGGAGGCGGGTGTTCATCTCGAGGAAGTAGAAGGCCCCGTCGGGCGCCAGCAGGAACTCGACGGTCCCGCAGGACGTATAGCCGACGGCCCGCGCCGCCGAGAGCGCCGCCTCGAGAAGCCGTGCCCGGAGGGGCGGATCGACGACCGGCGACGGGCACTCCTCGACGACCTTCTGGTGGCGGCGCTGGATGCTGCACTCGCGCTCCCCGACCGCGACGAGGTGGCCCCGGCCGTCGCCGATCACCTGGACCTCGACGTGGCGCGGACGCTCGACGAGCTTCTCGGCAAAGACCGCGCCGTCGCCGAACGAGGCTTGCGCCTCGGAGGCGACGCGCTCGAGGGCGTTTTGAAGCTCGGCCGCCGAGTCGACGCGCCGCATACCCTTTCCTCCGCCGCCGGCGGAGGCCTTGAGCAGGATCGGATAGCCGGCGCCTGCGGCGAACTCCGCGAGCTCCGCCGCGCCGGTCGCGGCCCGTGCCGTGCCGGGCACCACCGGCACCCCCGCCTTGCGCATGAGGTCGCGGCTCCCGGTCTTCGAGCCCATGGCCGCGATCGCCTCGGGGCTCGGGCCGACGAACGTCAGGCCCTCCCCCGCGCAGGCGCGGGCGAATCCGGCGTTCTCGGCCAGAAACCCGTAACCCGGATGCACGAGCGTCGCCCCGGTCTTCTTCGCCGCGGCGAGGAGGGCGGGGACCGAGAGGTAGCTCTCGCGGGCGGGGGCGGGGCCCAGGCGCGCCGCGTGGTCGGCCATCGCGACGTGGAGCGCCGCCCGGTCGGCGTCCGAGTAGACGGCGACGGTCTCGATGCCGAGGTCGCGGCAGGCCCGGAAAATCCGCACGGCGATCTCGCCGCGATTGGCGACGAGCAGGCGCGGCCGCTTCACGGCGTCACAGCGGGATGTTCCCGTGCTTTCTCCTCGGCGGCGCGACGCGCTTGCCCTCGAGGAGCTGGAAGGCCGAGATGAGACGCTCCCGCGTCTCGGAGGGCTCGATGATGTCGTCGACGTACCCGCGCCGCGCGGCGATGTAGGGGTTGGCGAAGTTGGCGGCGTACTCCGCGACCTTCTCCGCCCGGGCCTCGGGCGGCGCGTCGGCCGCAAGCTCGCGCCGGTAAAGGATGTTGACGGCCCCCTCGGGCCCCATGACCGCGATCTCGGCCGTCGGATAGGCGAAGTTGAAGTCCGTTCCGATGTCCTTGGAGAGCATCACGCAATACGCGCCGCCGTAGGCCTTGCGCGTGATGACCGAGACCTTCGGCACCGTCGCCTCGGCGAAGGCATAGAGGAGCTTGGCGCCGTGCCGGATGATCCCGCCGTACTCCTGCTGGGTCCCGGGAAGGAAACCGGGGACGTCCTCGAACACGAGGAGCGGGATGTTGAAGGCGTCGCAGAAGCGCACGAACCGCGCGCCCTTGACCGACGCATCGATGTCGAGGACGCCCGCCAGATGCATCGGCTGGTTCGCCACGACGCCCACGGAACGGCCCGCGAGGCGGATGAACCCGACGAGGATGTTGCGCGCGAACCCCGCGTGGACCTCGAAGAACACGCCCTCGTCGGCCACCCGCCGGACGAGCTCCCCCATGTCGTACGGGCGGTTCGGCTCCTCGGGGATGAAGGCGTTGAGTCCCGCGTCGCCGGCGCGGGGCTCGCGGGGCGCACGCCGGGGAGGCTCGTCGAGGTTGTTCGACGGCACGTAGGTCAGGAGCTCGCGGATCCCGGCCAGGACGGCCTCGTCGCCGTCGCGCACGAAGTGGGCGACCCCCGAAACGCTCGAGTGCGTCCGGGCGCCGCCGAGGTCCTCCTTCGTGACCTCTTCGTGCGTGACCGTCCGGATGACGTCCGGGCCGGTGACGAAGAGGTAGGAGGTCGCCTCCGTCATGAAGACGAAATCGGTGATCGCCGGCGAGTAGACCGCCCCGCCCGCGCACGGGCCGAGGATCGCCGAGATCTGCGGCACGACGCCCGACGCGCGGGTGTTGCGCAGGAAGACCTTCGAGTAGCCCGCGAGCGAGACGACGCCTTCCTGGATGCGCGCCCCTCCCGAGTCGTTCAACCCGATGATCGGCGCGCCGTTCTGGACCGCGAGGTCCATCACCTTGCAGATCTTGTCGGCGTTGGACTCCGAGAGGGATCCGCCGAAGACCGTGAAGTCCTGGGCGAAAACGTAGACGGGCCGTCCCTCGATCGTCCCCGCCCCGCAGACGACCCCGTCGCCCGGGATCTGGGTCTTCTCCATCCCGAAGTCGCGGCAGCGATGGACGACGAACGGGTCGAGCTCGAGAAACGAGCCCGGGTCGAGCAGGAGGTCGATCCGTTCGTGCGCGGTCAGCTTGCCTTCGGCATGCTGCCGCTCGACGCGCTCCCGGCCGCCGCCCTCCAGCCGCGTCTCGCGCAGGGCCTCGAGGTCGGCGATCCGCTTTTCGAGCGTCATTCCGGAGGGATCAGAGGACGATGCCCCGCTGCTCGGCGAGCTTGCGCCGGATTCGGCGGAACAGCTCGTGGCCGTCGACCCGGCCGGCGGCGATCTCCTGGCGCGCGGACTCCATCATGCGGCGCGCCTCCTCGTCGAGGGTGCGCTCCTTCTCGGATTCCGACTCGAGCGCCGCGAACACCGCGTCGCGCAGGGCGCCGGGCGCCTTCTCGGCGAAGAGCTTCCGGCTGGCGATCCCTCGGGCGGCGCGCCCGGCGAGGAAATCTTTCTTCACGTCGGCGAGACTCATGCGCTTCCCCCGGGCGATGTTATTACACTGCCTGCCGTGCACTGGGACGAAGCCGCCGTCACCCGCTGGCTCGAGCCGCTCGCCACGCGTCCGGGCGAGCTCGCCGACGTGTTCGGCGAGCGCATGCGCGAGGTCTCGCTCGACTGGCGGGACGGACAGGTCCACGAGGTCCGCGTGCGGCGCGAGGAAGGCGTCGGCGCGCGCTGGCGCCATCAGGCCGAGGAGCGCCTCGCGTTCGTGGCCGGCACGGGCGAGGCCTCGGTCCGCGAGGCCGTGCGGGCGCTCCGGAGCGCGGCTGGCCGCGAGCCGTTGCCCATCCGGGCCGCGCGCGCGTCCGCCGCGGACGACGAGGACGCCTCCCTCGAAGCGGAGCGCTGGACGCGCCGGCTGACCGGCGTCCTCGGCCGCCACGCCCCGCGCCACCGCTTCCTGTGGCGCTCGATCGAAACCGAACGGCGCGTCGTCGCGGCGGGATTGCCGGCGGCGACCTCGCGCCGGCGCCTCGTGTCCCTCGAGGGCCGTTTCACGGCGGCCTCGCGGCACGGCGACGAGGATCGCGCGATCGCCTTCCACGCCCCGGACGCCGAAGCGACGCCGGACGAGCTGCGCGCCGTGCTGACGGCGGCCGCGGCGCCGCGCGACCGCCCGGTCGAAGCCGCGGCGGGCGAGACGGATGTCGTCCTCGCCGCCGGCTGCGCCGCGGTGCTCTTTCACGAAATCCTGGGCCACGCGCTCGAGGCCGATGCGGGGGCCTCGCCGCTCTCCGCGCTCAAGGACGCCCGCGTCGCCGTCGCGGAGCTCGACGTGACCGACGACGCGCGGCGGCTCGACCTCTTCGGCGGCTACGAGCGCGACGACGAGGGCACGGCGCCCCGTCCCGTCAAGCTCCTGCACTCGGGCCATCTCGGCGCGCGGCTGACCGACCGCGCCCACGCCGGCCGGGCCGGCTCGACCGGCCACGGGCGGCGCGCGGGCCCGGCCGAGGCGCCCATGCCCCGCTGCTCCAACGTCGTCGTTCCGGCCGGCGCCGCGACCTCCGACGAGATCGCCCGGCGCGTCAACGACGGGCTCTGGATCGAAGAGTTCCAGGGCGGCTCGGTCGAGCTCTCGAACGGGACGTTTCGACTGCGGTTTCCCCGCGCCCGACGCCTGCGCCGCGGACGATTCACCGAGGAGATCGGCCCGGGCATTCTGGCGGGCGAGATCCTGGCGGCGCTGAAGAACGTCGAGCCCGTGCTCGGACGCGAGTCCCGGGCGTGCCGGAGCCTCGGCTGGTGCGCGCGCGACGGTCAGCTCCTGCCCGTCCAGGGCGAGGCTCCGGACATCCTGATCCGGCGTCTCGCCGTCCGGCCCGCGCTGTGAAGGCCGTCAAGAAGGACGCCGCCGAGAGCGCAGCGCCCGACGGGGAACTGCGCGGCCGGCTCGAGCGCCGCGCGCCGGGGCAGTGGGAGCTCTACCGCAAGACCGGCGAATCGTGGGAGCTCGCCGCCTCGCCCGGCCTTTCGCGGACGGCCTGGAGGCGCGAGGAAGGCTGGGCGGCTCGCTGGTGGGATCGCGGGGGCCCGCGCTTTGCCGCCGCCTCGAGCCCCGGGGCGCTCCGGGCGGCCCTCGAGGACGCCGCGCGCTATGCCGTGGCCGACGAGCCGCCGCCGGAATGGCCGACGCGGGTCGCCGCTTCCCCTCCGGAGATCGCGATCGAGCCGCCTCCCGCGCTCTTCCAGGAGCTCGCGCGAGCCGTCGCCGCCGCCTCGCGCGGCGAGTGCACGCTGGCCGGGTTGACGCTGCGCCGCGGCTCGACCCGCGAACGCATCGAAAACGGCGCCGGCCTCGACGTGGGGCTCGCGCGTTCGGCGTTCGACGGAGTGGCCACGGCGATCGGCCGCCGCGGCGGACGCGCCCGCGAGGTCCGCGTCGCCTTCCAGGCGGCCGAACCGCCCCCGATCGACCCTCTGGCGCGGCGCCTCTGCGACGCGGCCGTCCTGCCCCTCGAAGAGCCGGCCAGTCCCCCCGCACGCGGCCAGTGGCTGCTCGATCCCGCGGTCGGCGCCGCCCTGCTCGCGGCGCTCGCGCCGGTCTTCACCGCCGAGCGTCCGCCTCTCTGGATCGCGCGCGGGAGCCTCGCCTCGCCGGAGGTCTCGATCGCGGACGACGCGTCCGGCGACGCGCCGTTCGACGGCGAGGGCGTGGCGACGCGCCGGGTTCTCCTCGTCGACCAGGGGCGGCTCGCCGCCGGCCTCTACGACCTGCGCGCCGCGCGCCGCGCGGGCCGCGCCTCGACCGGCCACGGCGTGCGACCCTCGTTCCGCATGCCTCCCGCGGCCGGGCCGCGCCGCCTCTTCTTCGAAACATCCTCGCCGCGGACCGCGGCGGACCTGCTCGCCTCGGTCACCCGCGGCCTCTACGCCTCCGCGCTGACCGCGCCGGTGCGCGTCGACCTCGCGGAGGACCGCTTCGAGATCGAGTTCACCGGCATTTCGGTCGTCGCCGGACGCGCCCGCGGCCCGATCGCCGGCGCGAAGGCCTCCGGCCGGATCTCGGAACTCCTCCACCGCGCGCGCGCCCTCTCGGGCGACGCGCAGTTCTTCCCCATGCCGTTTGCGGCCGGAGCGCCGACGATCTTCGTGGAACGGGCGAGCTTCGACTGAACCGGGCGCGCGCCTCGCCGTGAGCCCTCTCCCCTGTGTGAAAGGGAAGGGTGAGGGGTTCTTCGGATCAGCACGACGACTCACCCGGTTGGGCACCCCCTCACCCCGACCCGAGCACCGCCGGGAGAGGCAGAGTGCCCGGCGCATCGGCAAATGCCGGCGAACGACGTCCCGAGAAACGATTTGCGCTAGCTGTGGATTCTCAACACGTTGTTCACGGCCACGATCGGGCTGGGCGGCCTTTCCCCCTCTCCCGGCGGGAGAGGGTCGGGGTGAGGGGCACTCCTAGCGCGATCTACCCACAACGCTCCTCATCTGGCCCGAGGTCCCAACCCCCTCACCCTGCCCTCTCCCCCTTTCGGGGGGAGAGGGTTCTCCTATTTGACGTTCACCGGTGAACAACCTCCCGAGAAACGACAGCTAGCTCGGCTCGAGCTCTTCGGGCGCCGGGGTCGGCGCCGCCTCGGGCACCGTCTCCGGTGCGCTCGGGGCGTTGGCACGCGGCTCCTCCGCCGCCGGGGTCGGCGCGGCCTCGGGGACCGCGTGCGGGCCGCCCGCGGGAGGAACGGACTGGCCCGGGCGAATCGCCCGGGGAGCGGCGCGCGAGCCCGTCCTCGACCGCATCGGCGGCTCGTCCGGCGCAGGAGCAGTCGAGGTGCGGACGGGGCGCTTGGCGACCGAGCCCGAATCTGCGGGGGGCGCGGCGGCGCCCGTCGTCGGACCCACCGTGCGCGGCGTGGTCTCGGTCTCGTCCGGAGCGACGTCTTCGGTCGAAAGCGGATGATCGACCGGCGCGCGCCGGAAGGCCGGTTCCTCGACGAACGACACGTCGCGGTCGAGCGTCACCGTCGCGACGTCGCGTTCGTAGTTGGCCAGCGAGACCCGGTACATGAGCTGGGAGTCGATGACGAGAGGATTGCGGCGGGGGTTGCGCATCGACGGGTCGATGCGCAGGGCCTTGGCGTACTGCTCGACGGCGGCGTCGAGATTTCCGGTCTGTTCGTACAGGCGCCCGAGGCGAAAGCGCGACTGCGGAAACCCGGGCTTGCGGGCAATCGACTTCTTGTAGGCCGAGATCGCGTCCGACGTCTTGCCCTCGGTCTCGCGCAGGATGCCGAGATTGTAGTCGGCGATGAAATTGGTCTTGTCGAGCTTCGCCGCCATCTCGTATTGCTCGGCGGCCTCCTTCGGAAAGTGGCGGAGCGCGAGGAGGTTGCCGAAGTCGTTGCGGAGCGTCGCGTCGTCGGGATTGGCGTCGACCTTCTGCTCCATCGACAGGATCTGGTCGTCGAGCGGATTGCCCGGGACGAGGTACTTCCGGTAGAACGGCTCGGAGGTCTTCGCGTTCTTCGACGATTCGGTCTGGCCGAGCGCCGTCGCCGCGGCCAGGACCGCGATTCCCCACGCCGCCGATCCGAGTCGGACACGGAACGGTTTCATGTGCTTCCCTTCGGCTTCTTCTTTGCGATCAGACGCACGCGGCCTTCGCGCTCCGCGACGTCGAACACGATCTCGCCCGCTCCCAACCGCTCGCGGACCTTCCGGCGCTCGCGCTCGAGCCCTTCGACGAAGCCCTCGAGGCGGTAACCGCTCACGTCCTCGCCCCGCGCCTTCTTTGCGGACACGTAGCGCTCGAACAGGTCCCGGTCGAGGTCGGCCGGGGCGGCGCGAGGCTCTTCTTGTACGGACGCGGCCCGCCCGGCGTTGGGGGCGGCCGGGGCCGGGGGGACGGCCCCTGCCCCCCGGAAGTGCCCGTAGAGGCCCGGGCGCCTGCCCGACTCCTTCTCCGCCAGGAGGCGGTCCCAGCGCTCGTTCAGGGCCTGGAAACGGCCCTGGAGCGTCGAAAACCGGTACCTCTCGGCGGCGGTCATGGACTCGGAGGCGTTCAACCGGCGACACATCTCTTCGACGTGCCGTCGGGACTCGACCGGAGGCTTCGCCGCCGACCCGTACAGGAAGGCGTCGCACTCGGCCGACAGGCGGCGGAGGGCCTGGTCGAGGACTTGCAGCTCGCGCTCCCAGTTCGCGCTGCTCACGCCGAGGCCCCTCCCGTCGCCCGAATCCGCACCGTCTCCTATAGTAAAGGAACCTTGAGCGACGCGGCCGGCCACCGCCCCCACCCTCCCTCGATGGACGCCCTCCTGCGCTCCGCGGGGGCCGCGGAGCCGCTCGCGCGCTTCGGGCGGGTCGCGGTGAAAGAGGAGCTGCGCTGGGCCATGGCCCAGGGCGAGACGCGTCCGGAGGCGCTCTGGGAGACCGCGCGTCGGGGGCTCGCCCGCCGGTTCGCGCCCACACTCGAGCGCGTCGTCAACGCCACAGGCGTTCTCCTCCACACCAACCTCGGGCGGGCGCCGCTTCCGGAGGAGGCGCGAACGGCGATCCTGGAGGCGGCCGGCTACTCGACGGTCGAGTACGACCCCGCCCGCGGCGGCCGCGGCCGGAGGCAGGACCACGTCCGCCCCGCCGCGAAAGACGTCTTCGGCTGCGCCGACGCGATCGCCGTCAACAACAACGCCGCGGCCGTGCTGCTGGCGCTCGCCGCCCTCGCCCGCGGCCGCTCGGTGCTGGTCTCGCGCGGGGAGCTCGTCGCGATTGGAGGCTCGTTCAAGATCCCCGAGATTCTCGAGGCGTCGGGGGCGAGGCTCGCCGAGGTCGGAACGACCAACCGCACGACGGCCGAGGATTACCGGCGGGCGTTTACCCCGGACGTCGCTCTGATCCTCTCGGTTCACCCGTCGAACTACGAGATCCGCGGCTACACGATGCGCCCCGCCCCGGCCGAGCTCGCGGCGCTCTCCCGGGAAGCCGGCGTTCCCTGGCTCCACGACCAGGGCACCGGGTGCGTCGTCGCGCTCGACGAGTTCGGCGTTCCCGGCGAGCCGACGGTGGCGGAGTGCCTCGATGCGGGAGCCGACCTCGTCACGTTTTCGGGCGACAAGCTCTTCTCCGGACCGCAGGCGGGGTTTCTCGTCGGGCGCGAGGACCTCGTCCAGCAGGCCGCGCGGCACCCGATCGCTCGGGCCGTCCGGCCGGACAAGCTGACGCTCGCGGCCCTCGGCGCGACCCTCGCCGCGTGGAAGACGGGGGCGTGGCGCGGATTTCCGGTCTACCGGGCGGCCTCGGCGACGCCGGCTATGCTGGAGGAACGCGGACAGCGGATCCTCCGCGAGGCGTTCGAGGACGGCGGGAGACTGTCGGGCGCGCTCGCGCCCTCGCGGGCGGCGTTCGGCGGCGGAACGAGCGCCGAAAAAGTCTTCGCCTCGCGGGCGGTCGTCCTTTCCCATCGCGACCTCCCCGCCGACGCACTCGCGGCGCGCCTGCGCTCGCAGACGCCGCCGGTCGTCGCCCGGGTCGAGGACGACCGCGTCTGGCTCGACTTGCGCTCGATCGCGCCGGAGGAGGACTCGCTGGTGATCGCGGCCCTCAAGGGCGACGGGGTGCGATAATCGCCGGATGACGAGACGGGCGGTTCGCGCGGCGTGGTTTCTTCTCCCGATCCTCGCCGCACTCGCGAGTCACGCTGGCGGCTGCCGGAAGGCGTCGAGCGCGGCCCGCCCCCCGGAGGTCACTCCCGCGTCGGCGCGTCCGTGGATCACTCCGCTCATGACGCCTCCGCCTCCACTCCCGACGCCGACGCTCTGGCGCAAGGACATCACCCGGGTCCCGGCCCTGCCGGAGTGAATCAGGCGTCGCCGAGGCCGTGCTCGCGGAGCTTCGACTCGAAGCGACGCGGCGTCAGCCCGGCCGCGGTCGCGGCCGCCGTGCGGTCTCCTCGCGCCCGGTCGAGCGCCCGGACGAGCCAGGCCCGCTCGGCCGCCGCGGCGGCCCGCTCGCGGGCCTCCTCCAGCGATTCGTCGCGTACGGCGGGAAGATACGCCGGCTCGGAGCCGAGGCGCAGGTGGCGCTCCTCGATCGATTCGCCGTCGGCCAGGATGATCGCCCGCTCGAGGCAGTTGCGCAGCTCCCGGACGTTGCCCGGCCAGTCGTATGCCCGGATCCGCGCCCGCGCGGCCGGCGACAGCGGCAGGGCGCGCTTGCCGAGCTCCTGCGGGAGGCGCTCGAGGTACCAGTCGACGAGGGGATCGATGTCGTCCGGCCGTTCCCGCAGCGACGGGATCCGGATCGGGAAGACGCGGACCCGGTAGAAGAGGTCCTCGCGAAAGAGCCCCTGCTGGACGAGCTTTTCGAGCGACCGATTGGACGCCGCGATGATGCGGACGTCGACCTCGATCGGGACGGTGCCGCCGACCCGGTGGAAAGAACGCTCCTGCAGAACGCGGAGGAGCTTGCCCTGGGTCGCCGGCGTGAGCTCGCCGATCTCGTCGAGGAAGATCGTGCCGAGGTCGCCGAGCTCGAACTTTCCCATGCGCCGCGCCGAGGCCCCCGTGAAGGCGCCCCGCTCGTGCCCGAAGAGCTCGCTCTCGAGCAGCGTCTCCGGAATGGCCGCGCAGTTGATGGCGACGAAGGCCCCGTTGCGCCGGGAGGACAGGACGTGGATCGCCCGAGCGAAGAGCTCCTTGCCGGTTCCGCTCTCCCCTTCCAGCAGCACCGTGGCGTCGGTCGCCGCCACGCGCTCGGCCTCGGCGCGCACCAGCCGGATCGCGGCCGACTCCCCAACGATCGGCGGCATCGCCCGGGAATGGGCCTCGGCAAAGAGGAGTGACTCGCGCGAGCGGACGCGCCGCTCGAGCGCCCGGGAGACGAGCAGGCGCAGGAGGTCCGGATCGACCGGCTTGGTCACGAAGTCCTCGGCGCCGCGCTTCATCGCCTCGACGGCCGTCTCGATCGACCCGTAGGCGGTCATGACGAGGACCGGAAGCGTCGGATCCTGGGCCACGGCCGCATCGAGGACCGCGAGCCCGTCGGCCCCCGGAAGGCGCCAGTCGGTGAGCACGAGGTCGTAGCGCTCGCCCGCCTTGAGCCGATCGACCGCCTGCGTTCCCGTCGCCGCGCAGTCCACGCGCAGGCCCTCGGCCTTCAGCATCTCCTCGAGCATCGTGCGCAAGGAGTCCTTGTCTTCGACGATGAGGATACGGGACATGTGTGTCGGTTCAGGTTAGCAGAGGAAGGCGGAGACGGCGGGGGCGGACGGCGGACGTTAGCAGTAAGCAGTAAGCAGTAAGCAGTAAGCAGTAAGCAGACGGTAACCTGCCGTCTGCCGCCTGTCAGCGGTTCGGCGGCCTGGGCTGGTTGTCCGGGCTCGTCGCGCCCGGGATATATCCCGTCTTGCCGTCGGCCGGCGGCTTCGAGGGAGCGCTGGCGACGGGGGCGGCGTACAGGGTGCCCTGTCCGTACGGGGTGCGGACCGGCGTGGGCGCGGCGGCTTTCGCGGCCGCGGCGGCGGCGGCCGTCCCCGGCCTCGGAGTCGGCTCGGGCGGCGGCTTGGGCTGGGTCCACTGCGGGTTGAAACGGATGCTCGCCACCGTTTTCGAACCGACCTTCAGCGAAGCCGTGAAGTCGACGCTCTGGCCGGCCCCGACCGAACCCTTGGAAAGCGTGGCTGGCGTGCCGTCGATCGGCTGGCCCTTTTCGTCGATGGCAGCGACGCTCATCCGGACGTTCTCCGCCGTCGCCTGCCCCGGATTGCGCAGCGAGCCCTTCACGGCGAGCGCCTCTCCGACGAGCTCCTGCGTGTAGTCGGCGACCTCGACCCGAGCCCCTCCGGGCCCCGCGGCGGCCTCCTTGCCCTCCTCCGGCGCGGCCGCCGCGTCGAGGTCGAGCGGGTGCGAAACGTCCGCGTCGGTGATCCGGACCTTGGCCTTCGGCGCCTCCGACGTCGCGCGGACCGCCTCGGCGGGCGTCGAAGCCGGCGCCGACGGCGCGGCCGCGGGGGCGGACGGCGAAGCCTGATTGGCCTTCGCCGTCGCCTCGCGGTCGATCTCCGAGACCGGAACCGACAGGAGGGTTCCGTCGGTTCGCGTCAGGTAAGCCGTGTTGCCGCGGCGGACCCAGGCCTGCTTCAGCGGCACCACGGTGCCGCCCTTGAGGACGACCACGTCCGCGAGGCTGACGGCCGCCGTCGCGCCGAGAAGCGCCGCGATCAGGCCCGCGCGGATCCGTGTCACTGCTGCTGCTCCTTCCAGTTCTGCTCGATCGTGTGGACGGAGTTGGGCGTCACCTGCTGGTCGATTCCGCCGCTCGTCGTGAGGGTCGTGTCAATTGTATCCCCCTCCGGCGACACCGACTGCGACGCGGCGGCCATGCCCTCTCCCAGGTCTTGCTGGTAGTCGCCGTATGTGCCGGTCGTGCCGTAGTAACCCTGGCCCGTCTGGTAGAAGAACCGGTAGCGATACGAGCTGCCGTTCGTCGCGCACGGAGAGACGGAATCCGGCGTGAACGTGATGAGCGACAGGTAGCCCCGGGTCGAGAAGACGGTCGACGTCGTCTTTTCGTTCGTCGAGCCGTATTCGAGCACGAACCCGTTGGCGGCATTGGTGCAGACCCCCGTGTACGGCAGGGGGCAGGGCGTTCCGCCCGGAGGCGTCAGGTCGTGGAGGTCCGCCTTGACGAAGGTCTGGCTCGTCTGTCCCGTATCGACGACGTAGAAGAAGTCCTGCGGCTGGGTATTCGGCCGGGCGAGCTCCGCCCGGTTCCCGGTGCCGAAGGAGATGCCGAGGACGGGCGGGCTGCCCGCGCCGCCCACGAAGACCACGCCCGGCTCGAAGAAGACGGGCCGCTTGTTGGTGCAGGCCCCCGCCGCGAGCTGGCATCCGTCGAAGAGCAGGAACGGCTGGTACCCGTGGGCCTCCCCGCTCAGGACCTCGCCGCGCTTCGGACTCGACGTCTTGTCGGGGGTCAGGTCGACGCGCCACATGTTGCCGTTGACGTCGCCGATGTACGCCGCGTCCAGATATCCGTCGTCGTTGTAGTCCACGACCGCCGGCGGCGCGGGCATCGGGGCGAAGTCGACCGGGTTGCCGGCGCCGTCGACGCCCCGGGTCACCTTGTAGAGGATGCGGCCGGTTTCCACGTCGATCATGTAGAAGGAACGGCCGCGGATCACGCTGCCCGTTCCGAGTTTCGCGGAGACGTCGTCGCCCGGTGTGAAGCTCGGATCGTAGCCGCCGCCGAAGATCGCGACATAGCGGTCGTCGAAGCCGCTCGCGTCCGCCGTGGGGCTCGACGGATCGATGACCTTGACGCGTCCGATGACCGGGCGCGACCAGGTCTCGCCGAGGGGCGCGCCCGCGGTGCCGCAGGCGTCCGAGCAGGCCGCGCCGGCGTCCGTGAACTCCCACATGATGGTGGGGTACTGACGGCCGGTGGCCGCTCCGGCGACGCAGCTCGTTCCACCGCCGTCGAGGCAGGAAGGCGAGGCATCCTTGTCGCCGACGATCTCGCCGAAGGTCGGCGAAGTCGTCACCGTGTCGATGTCGTCGGGCTGCGTGACATCGAGAGCGTAGTAACCCAGGCCGCCCTGGCGCAGTCCGCCGACGAGGACCGTCCGCCAAACGCGTTCGGTTTCATCCGGCGTCCCGACGAAGGCGGGGTCGATGAAGACGTCGGCCGTGGCCATCGAACCGTCCACGAAGTACTGCGGCAGCGGCGGGAAATTCAACAGGTTCGGGAACTTCGAGTCCATGACGATCCGCGGCGAGTACGCGAAGATCTCGCGCCCCGTGCCGAGGTCGTGGGCTTGCGCGAAGTTGCTCGTGTCGCGGCCCCAGACGCCGGCGTCGAAGGCGTGCAGGAAGCCGTCGTTGGCGCCGGCGAAGACGACCTTCCTTCGCTTGGCCTGGAGGCTGGCAAAGTCCAGGTACGGCTGGCCGAACGTCGAGGAACTCGTCCGCGGCGTCAGGTTGGAGGACAGGTACTGGAAGTAGCGCGGCGGCTCGAGCATCAAAGGCTCGGAATGGAAGATGTCGCCGAGCTTGTGCGCATAGCCGGCCGGCGGCGTCCCGTCGTCGTCGGTGCGGACCTGCGGCGGATCGCCCGGAGCCGGGGCGTCGTCCTGGTAGAAGTACGAGTATCGCTGTTCCTCGCCGGTCGCGGGGCCGATCGTGCCGATCGTCGGGGGCCGGATCGTCGGGTCGTTCAGGACTTCGTCGCGCCGGCCGAAGGCGGAGATTCCGCCACGGAGGAACTGAACCGTCAGCGTCGCGAGCTTCCGGTCCGCGGCCGACGCGGGGTCGAGCCCCATGGTCGTCATGAGATTGGCGAAGCAGCCTCCGGTGCAGCTGCCCGTATTCGGCATCAGATCGGTGCGGGTCAGCGGAACTCCGGCGGTCGTGCTCGCCCAGACCATCTTGCGGCCCGGCCAGACGGTGATCGCGGGCGCCCGGCTCGACGGCGCGGCCGCCACGGACGCGGCGCCGGCCGCCAGATCCGAGCGCGGATCGGTGTAACCGAGAACCCGGCCCGCGCTCCAGACAGGCTTGCGAAGAGCCGGGTTGCCGTTGTTGGGGTCGGTCTCGTCGGCAAAGGTGTTCGTGACCACGGCCGGCGTGGGCGTCGGGGTGGCGGCCGACGGCGTGTTGGTCGGGCCGCTCGACGTGGGAGTGACCGTCGAAGCCGCGCCCGTCACCACGGGAATCAGGCCGTTCGCGTCGAGCTGGTAGCTCTTGATCGAGCCGTTCCAGATCGACCAGCTCGAGAGGTCACCGTTGGTATTGAGGTGGCTCGGGACGACCGACCCGACCTGGGCAGTGTCGCCGAAGCCGCCGGCGAAGGCCGGGACCGACGGCGACGCGAAGTAGTTGGCCGTCCGCTTGAAGTCGAGCAGCGATTCGAGGACCGACAGAAGGGCCGTGCGATCGCTGACGGCGAAGAGCTTTCCGCCGCTGTTGGTCGCGATGCAGTTCAAGGCGGGGAAGAACGCCGGGTTGGTGTTCAGCCCGACCACGTAGACCGGAATGCCGTTGACGCGCACGCTCGGATCGAGAGCGGCGGCTGCGGCCCGCCGGCCCGGAGCGCTCTCGGGCAGCGGAACGGCCCCGAGGTCGCCCGCGGGTCCGCCGCCGGAGGTGCCGCCGGTGCAGGGATCGGAACCGCACTCGTCGTGGCCGTCGGTGATGAAGACGATGATGAAGTTGCGACAGTCGATCGCCGGATCGGGCGCGCCGCTCGTCGGCGGCGGAAACACGCTGTTGACGAAGTAGTTGTACGCATCGAGAAGGGCGCCGGCGAGCGGGGTGCCGGCCGCCGTCACCGCGACTTCCTTGGCGTCTTCCTCGAGCCGATACGCGGACTGCGCCGGCTGCGACGAGTCGTAGCTGACGATCGACGACGTGAACCGGAGCAGCCGCTTGATGGCGGTCTCCGGCGAGTTGCCTCCCGGGTAGTCGGTGCCGAGCCACTCGCGCCGGAACGGGATGACCGGCCAATCAGCCGGCGAAGCCGGCGGGTTGGCGGGATAGACCCCGGGCAGGGCGGCGTCCGGAGGTCCGAGAGTGGCGGGCGCCGCGCCGGGGAAGCCCTTGAACGTGTTGAAGTGGGCGAGGCCGCCGCAATCCTGGGAGTACGGGTCGCACCCGATGATTCCCAGCGGGCAGGACGGTCCCGCGAGAGCGTCGCTCGGGAACTGGCCGCTCGGCCGCGGACGTTCCTTGTCATAGATCGCCGAGTACATGCCCTGGTTCCGGCGGTCGTTGATCGAGGACGCGTCGGACTTGCCGTCGGCGTCGTTGTCGGGCGCCGCCGGGCATCCGAGCGCCAGGGCCGGGCAGGAACCCCACGGCGGGTTTCCGTTCAGGGTGTCGCTCGCCTGGAACTGCGGCGGGAGGTCGTAGAGGTCGCCGCGGATGTACTTGATCTCGATCGGCCCCGTCAGGTGCACGAGGCTGAAGTCCGGATCCGCCTGCGGGTCGTCGAAGCCCCGCATGAAGGTCGGCGACGCGGGAAGCGGGATCAGGTTCGCCGGCGCCGGCTCGCCCGGATCGATGACCCCGTTGCTGTTGGCGTCGATGAAGGCGCACTGCCGCGTCGCGTCGTACGGGCACGGGGCGCAAACGAGCTGGCCGCCCGCATACCCGGCCGGAATGCCGACGCAGGGACCGGCCGGCGGGGGCGGCGGAGGCGGCGCCATCGCGAAGAGTCCGCGGATCGCGGGCGCGAGCCAGTTGGCGATCGCCGGCAGGACGCTCTTCGGCGGCATCGCTCCGCCCGGGAGCGTCGGGACGAGCGTCGGCGTCCGCGTCGGGGTCTCGGTGGGCGTGTTGGTCGCGGTCCGCGTGGCGGTGTTGGAGGCCGTGAACGTCGCCGTCCTCGTCGCCGTGTTCGTCGGCGTCCGGGAGGCCGTGAAGGTCGCCGTGTTGCTCGGCGTGTTGCTCGCAGTGCGCGTGGCCGTCGGGGTCCGCGTGAAGGTCCGCGTCGGCGTGTTGGACGCCGTGAACGTGCGGGTCGCCGTCGCGGTGTTGGACGCGGTGTTGGTCACGGTCGCCGTGTTGGTCGCCGTCCGCGTGTTGGTCCGGGTCGGCGTGTTGGTCGCCGTGAACGTCCGCGTCGCCGTGTTCGTCCGCGTCGACGTCGGCGTCGCCGAGCGCGTGAAAGTGCGGGTCGGCGTATTCGAAACCGTGAACGTCCGCGACGGGGTGAAAGTCACCGTCGGAGTGCGCGTCGGCGTCGGAGTGAAGGTGTTCGTGGCCGTGAACGTGTTGGTCGCGGTCGAGGTCCGGGTCGGCGTGAACGTCTGGGTTCCCGTGAACGTCGCGGTCCGCGTGAAGGACGGCGTGAACGTCTGAGTTCCCGTGAACGTCGGGGTGGCCGTCGACGTCTGTGAGGCGGTGAACGTCGACGTCGGCGTCGACGTCGACGTCCGGGTCGGCGTGGCCGACGCGGTGTTCGACGGCGTGAACGTCGACGTCGCGGTCGCCGTGTTGGTCGGCGTCGACGTGTTGGTGGCGGTGAACGACGGCGTCGACGTCGGCGTGTCGGTCGGCGTCGGCGTCTCGGTGAAGCTCGGCGTGAACGTCGGCGTGTCGGTCGGGGTATTGGTCGGCGTATCGGGCGGCGGGCCGTATTCGTCGACCTGAACCACGACGAAAGGATCCGAATAGTTGCCCGAGATGATCCGCATCCGCAGCTCGCGGCCGGGACGGGCCGGATTGCGGTACACGACGAGACCCTCGTTCAGACCCTTCGGACCGAACGCCCCTCTCCAGCTTCCGGGCACGGGGCCGGGGTACGGCGGCCGCGGGTCCGGATTGGCCGGCGGGATCGTGAACGGGCCCTGGTCCACGGGCTGTCCGAGCGTGCCGTAGAGCCGCATGACCTTGTGGCCCATCTGGAGGAAGCGGCCCTGCTGAACGTCCGGCCACAACCCGGCCGGGAACACGGAGCTGATCGACGGGGTCCCGGCCGGGCTGAGCACCGAATCGGCGAAGTAGAGCCACTCGAGACCGCCGTTTTCGAGCGTGTTTCCGGTCACCTTGGCGCCGCCGACCGGGTAGCCCGGCAGCGGGTCGCCGGAGTTGGCTCCGGCCGAGGTGTCGGCCGCGCCGAACGACTGCGCGGGGTTGCGGTAGTAGGAGAAGGCCCAGTTCACGCCCGACGCGTTGGTCAGGACCTGGCGGAGAACGCTCTTGGCCACGGCGAACTTGGAGCCCGGGGTCGCGACGGTGCCCTCCGGATAGATGAAGTCGTCCATGAACGCCGGCAGCCGGTAGGTGTCCGAGAAGTCGTTGTTCATGGAGTAGGACGAGTCGAGGATCAGGAGCACGTTCGTGTTGGCGCCGGCATTGGCCTGGAGGAGCTGGCGGTCGTCGGGTCGCGCGGGGGACGCCATCAGGAAAAGGGCCAGAAACGTGGTCGCCACGCGGTGGCGTTCCGCGAATCCGATGAGGCCGCTGGATCTCCGATGGTGTCGCATGGGACGTCTCCTCAGAAGGGCAACCGGGCCGGAAGAGGCCCGATCTCGGCGTCGGCCACGAGCGCCTTGGAGTACTGCAGGAACGCATCGTTCTGTTCGCCCGTCGAACGGACCTCGAACGCGTACATGTACTGCGCGCGGGAGCCCTGCTCGTTGATGATCCCGCCCCGCGCCGGGCGCCGCCCGAGGCGGCCCGGATTGGTCACCCGCACCTGGATGTCGTCGGCCCCGATGAAGCCGAGGGTCGTCTTGAACCGGTGGCTCGACATGTTGAAGAGAACGGTGCCGAAGAGGTTGGGCGCGCCGGGCGCCCCGAATTCCGGCCGCGTCAGGAAGCCGCGCGGGTCATCCAGCTCCACTCCCGCCCAGCGAATCCCGGCGTCCGACGAGTAGAACGCCCGGTTGATCGACCACTCGTTGGCGGCGATCCGGGCTTCCGTCGACGTAATCAGCATGAGGGCGATGCCGATGACCGTCAGGATCGCGAGAACGAGGATCGCGACGACGAGGGCTGCGCCGCGCTCGCGGCGATTGCGGTCCCTGGCGGTCATGCTCATCCCTGGAACGCGTAGTTGCGGAGGTTGATCTTCAGCGTCTGAACGCGCCGGCGGAAGGCGCCCGGAGTGATCGGAGCCGCCGTCGAGTTCATGATCTGGTAACCCTGCGAGGCCCCGCCCTTGTAGCCCGGATCGGGGTCCTTGGCCTTGGCGAGGAGCGAAATCATCACGCCGTGGAGGCGCGGGCAGTGCTGCGCGAACGAGGAGCCCGCGTGCCCGGGGACGAACGGCTGCTGCTGTTGGAAATCGGAGTCGACGGGGGCCGCCTCCGTATCCACGTTGGGGACCCACTCGTCGCCGCCGGCGGCCGTCGACACGTTCGGATCGACGTTGAGCCCCGGCGGGACGGGCGGCTGGACCGTCAGCGCGTTGTCGACGGCGCCGCTGATGATGCCGTCGATCCCGTACGCGATCTGCATGTCCTCGACGTCCTCGGCCAGGCGCGTGACCTCGAACGAATCGCCCCGGCGGGTGCCCTGCGCCAGGAACGGGTGGATGCCCGTGGGGTCCACGGTGGGGTCCGTCGTGATGAAGAAGACGAAGTCGTCGAGGATGCCGGCGCGCCGCACCTTCTGGATGGGCACGGCGTTCTCGCCGAGGCCCGGCGTCGACGGGAGCTCGGTGTTGAAGCGCGGACCGATCGTTCCGCCGAAGTCGACCGTGCCGAAGGTGTTGCCTCCGAGGAGGTTGGTCGGCGCGGTGATCACGCCGACGTTGTACGCGGCCTGCGGATACCGCGTGACACCCCCCGGGTTCGGGTCGGAGCAGGCGTAGTGCAGGTCCGTGTTGCCGTCCTCGACGATCACGAGCATCGGGTTGGCGCCGGCCGTGGCGGTGTACGAGTCCACGGCCGCGAACTGGGGCCGGTTGCTCGCGTCGTCGTTGACGTGCTGTCCGATGACCAGGTTTCCGACGATCGGCAGGACGTTCAGGGACTGCGAGCCCGTGCACCCGTTGCAGCCCGTCTGCTGGTCGAAGCCGATCAGCGGGGACAGGATGACGCCGCGGATCTCGATCATGTCCGTGCCCGGGCGGACCGTCCAGACCGTGCCGCCCGTGTCCGTGACGGTCACGCCGGCCACGTTGTCGTACGACGCGCCGGCCGGCGCGATGCCCGGGAGGCCCCGGTCGGCGTGGTTCAGGACCGCCTGCGTCACGTAGAGCCCGCCGGCCCCCGCCATGCGGACGACCCGCGTCATCTGGTAGATGCCGTAGCGCACGGCGCCCTGGGCGTCGGCCACGTCGGTCTCGTTCTTGTTGATGCGCGCGCTCGCGTCGAACACCGCGAGCAGGCCGAGCATGGCGACGGCCAGCAGCAGCGACACGATGATCATTTCGATCAGCGTGAAGCCGGCCTCGCGCGAACGCGTCGGATGCATGGTCGTCATGGCTAGTTGCAGGCCAGCGTCGGGCTCGGGTTGCGGACGAATCCGCTGACGCGCGCCGTGCGAGCTCCGATGCCGAGGTTCGTGCCTCCCGAGATCGACCGCACCGTGACGTCGATGCGCTTGAAGTCGCAGGGCTGGGCCGCGGCCGTCGCGTTCAGGACGAAGGCGCCGCCGGGAGCGCCCGGAGGCGTCGTCCGGAAGTTGTCGACCGTGTAGGTCCGCTCGAACGGATTCTTCACGTTCGAGGGCGGAATGCCCGTGACCGGGTCGGGCAGCGTCGTCGGCAGGTCGTTGACGTAGGCGCCCGACGCGAGCTGCTGGTCGCCGAAGGGAAGGTTCATGAGCTGCTCGAGCCGGTCGCGCGCGAGGTTGTGAATGCTGGTGTACTCGTTGGCGCTGTAGTTCGACCGGACGCTCGCGATGAAGAGCGGCGCGATGCCGAGGAGCACGATGCCGAGCAGAGCCACGGCGATGAGCATCTCGACGAGCGTCAGGCCGGACTCCCGGCGGCGGGCTCTCAGTGCCATTCGGTTCCCCTGGGCTTGACGACCGTGGGGTTGGGACCGAGGACCTCGATCTTCCCGTTGCCCGAGACCTGCACGGGAAGGTCGTTGGTCGTCCCGGAGCCGATGACTCCGCGGATCGTGAAGGTTCCGGGCTGGGTCGCGCGGCCATCCGGGCCGAACAGGATGACGGCCGGCTGGACCGGGTAGGGATTCGGAGGCGACGGCGGGAAATCGACGAGCGCCGGCAGCCGGAGCTCGGCCACCTTGATCGGCGTCGGAATCGTCTGCTCGAAGGTCTCGATGAGGTTGTAGCTCTGGGTGCCCGTGGCGCGGCTCACCACGACCCGCGCCGCAAGGTTGCGCTTCACGGCGCGCATGCGCGCGGCCTGCAGCGTGATGGCGAGCTGCGACGCCGAGCTTTTGACCTGGTTGCGCTGCGAGATCTTGGCGAACCAGGGAGCCGCCGCGAGCGCCAGGATGCCGATGATCGCCATCACGATCAGCAGCTCGGTGAGCGAGAATCCGCCTTCCTGGCGACGTCGACACGATCCACGGAGCATTTCGGGCCAACAAGGAGCGATTCTCGTGCCCGGAGGTCTGGGGATGGCCTAAGTCCATAACCTGCAACGATCTGAGAATCCAGGCGGCGAGTCGGAGGATGGGGGTTTGGCCGCTTTTTGTTACTTCAGGTAACGCTTCCTGTCGGTCGTCGGACAGCCTCCGTTGAGGCCCGCCCGTACAGAAATCGGCTCCACCTCTCGACTCTCGACTCCGGCGTTGCGAGTCCCTACACTGACTCGACACACCCCCATGTGGCCCACCAAACGCAAGGCATCGGGGCTCGAGGCCCTCGTCGGACGGCTTCGCGCCCGTCAGTGGAAGACCGAAGCCGAGCGCGACGAGCTGCTCAAGACCCTCGCCGCGGCGCCGAACCTCGCGGCCGAAGACGTCGGCTGGATGGCGGTCGAGACGGACGCCGCGTTGAGGCAGGCGGGCCTGGCGCTCCTCAAACGGCACCCGTACGAGGCGGCCGCGGCGGGGCTCTTCCCTTTCCTCGGCTCGCAGACCGAGGGCGTCCGGCGGCAGGCCATGCTCGCGCTCGAGCAGCTCGCCGGCGGCCAGTTCCTCGAAAAGATCCCGGCGCTCCTCTCCAACCCGGATCCCGCCGTCGTTCACGCGGCCCTCGACTACCTCAAGCGATCGCCGAACGAGCGGGTTCTTCCCCACATCGCGAAGGTCCTCGGGGCCACCCATTCCCCGGCGGTCCGGAAGAAGGCCTTCGCGATCGCAGAGGCGACGGCTTCGCCCCGCGTGACGGCGATCGCCCTGGCGGCCCTCGAGGACGACGACGAAGACCTGCGGTACCGCGCCGTCCAGCTCCTCTCGAAGTTTCCCGACGAGACGCAGATCCCCGCGCTTCTCGCCCACTGCCGCAACGACTCGACGCGGGTCAAGGACGCGGCGATCGCGGCCCTCGGCCCGGTTCTCGCGAAGTCGCAGAAATCGTGGGCCGAAGACGTGCTGCCGCTGCTCTCGGACACCAATCCGAAGGTGCGACAGCTCGCCTCGCGGATCATCGCGACGCAGGATCCGGCCCGCATCGCCGACGCATTCCTCCAGACGTTCAAGGGGCAGTACGGCCCCCTTCGCGACCGGGCCGTCGAGGCCCTGCGGGAGCTGAGTCCCGAGTTCATCCGGGCCTTCCTCGCGCGTGACGCCTCGGAGGATCCGCTCGAGGCGGGGCTCGCCGCGTCGATCGCGGTGACCCTCCGCTCCGCCGAGGTCGTCCCGCACTGCCAGCGGTTCCTGACGAGCGACGACTGGTGGCTTCGCGACCGCGCGGCGATGGCGCTGGCCGAGATCCGCGACGAGGCGGCCCTTCCCCAGCTCCTCGAGATGCTCTCGGACCCGGAGTCCAACCTTTCGGCGGCCGCGGCCCTGGGCGCCTGGGGGACTCCCAAAGCCCTTCCCGCGCTCCTGGAGGCGTACAAGCAATCGTCGGCGTTCGTCGATCTGCGCCTGGAGATCCTCGACGCGTTCGCCCGGATCCAGGACCCGAAGGTCGGCCCGCTCCTCCAGAAGATCGTCCAGGTCGATCCGAGCCCCCTCGTCCGCGAGAAGGCGACGCGGCTCGTCCGGAAGCGCGCGGGGGAACCCGACGTCGAGCCGAGCGGATCCGGCCGCGTTTTCGCCCCGGTCGACTTCGAGTCGACGCCGAGCCCGTCGCTCTCGGATCTGCTCCGGCACGCGCGGGCGGTGTCGGCGTCCGACCTGCACCTGGGGACCGGCACGGTGCCGCGCGTCCGGATTCACGGCCGCCTGGTTCCGCTTCCGCTCCCGGAACCGACGACCGAGCAGATGGACGCGTGGATCCGGCCGATCCTCGGCGACGAACGGACGGCCGACCTCGAGGCGAAGCGCCAGCTCGACTTCTGCCACAAGGACGCCGAACTCGGCCGCTTCCGCACCAACGTCTTCTTCGAGCGCAAGGGCCTGAACGCGGTCCTTCGGCTCGTGCCCTACGAGATTCCGAACCTGACGGACATCGGGCTGCCCGAGAGCCTCTGGGAGATCACGGGGTACTCCCAGGGCCTCATCCTGGTGACGGGCCCGGCCGGGTGCGGCAAGACCACGACGCTGGCGGCCCTCGTCGACCGCGTCAACGAGACCGAGCGCGGCCACATCATCACCGTCGAGGACCCGATCGAGTACGTGCACCCGAGCAAGGAATCGCTGGTGAACCAGCGGGAGATCCCGTCGCACTCGAAGTCCTTCGCGAAGGCCCTGCGCCAGTCGCTCCGCGAGGACCCGGACGTGATCCTCGTCGGCGAGATGCGCGACCTCGAGACGATCTCGCTCGCGATCACCGCCTCCGAGACGGGTCACCTGGTGCTCGCGACCCTCCACACGACGACGGCCTCGTCGACGGTCGACCGCATCATCAACGCGTTCCCGCCCGACCAGCAGGGCCAGATCCGCATGATGGTGGCCGACTCGCTCAAAGCCGTGATCTCCCAGGCCCTCTTGCCGCGCCGCGACGGGACGGGGCGGGTGGCCGCCTTCGAGATCCTGCGCAACACGCCGAACGTCGCGGGCCTGATCCGCGACTCGAAGACGTTCCAGATCCCCACCGCGATACAGACCGGCTCCGCCTCGGGCATGCAGCTGATGGACGGAGCGCTCCTCCAGCTCGTGCAGGAGGGAGTCATCGAGCCGCGCGTCGCGTGGGACAAGGCCCTGCGCAAGGAAGCGTTCGAGCCCTATCTCGAGGAAGGAGGCGCCGCCTGAGCTCCTCGACACCCGTGGAAGCCAAGACGAAGCTGGTCGGCGCGCTCGACGTCGTCTCGACCGGGATCAACCGCATCGACCGTTTCCTGACGATCCTGCCCAAGCGCAACGGCTCGGACCTGCACCTCTCGGTCGGCTCGCCGCCCATCGTGCGCATCGACGGCGAGCTCGAGCGCATGCGCTATCGCGTCCTCTCCGAGGGGGACTTCTTCAACCTCGTCGGCCCGATCACGCCGTCCCGCATCTGGGAGGCGTACCAGGAAGGCGGCGACATCGACTTCGCGTACCAGATGGGGAGCGTCGCCCGCTTCCGCGTCAACCTCTTCCGCCAGGAGCGCGGCTCGGCCGCCGTCTTCCGGCTGATCCCCTCGCGCGTTCCGACGGCCGAGGACCTGAACCTCCCGGCGCCGATCGCCGGCCTCTACGCCGAGCGGCGCGGCCTGATCCTCGTGACGGGCCCGACCGGGAGCGGCAAGTCCACGACGCTCGCCGCGGTCCTCGACCGCATGAACAAGCGGCTCGCGCACCACGTCGTCACGATCGAGGACCCGATCGAGTTCGTCCACACCAACGACAAGTCCGTCTTCACGCAGCGCGAGATCGGACCCGACGTGCCCGACTTCGCCGCCGGGGTGAAGGCCGCCATCCGCGAGGACCCCGACTGCCTGCTCGTCGGGGAGATGCGCGACCTCGAGACGATGCGCATGGCCCTCGCGGCCGCGGAAACGGGCTTGCTCGTCTTCGCGACCGTGCACACCAACTCCGCCGCCAAGGCCGTCGACCGGATCATCGACGCCTTCCCCGCGGCCGAGCAGGAGCAGGTGCGCATCGTCCTCGCCGAGGCCCTGCGCGGGGTCGTCGCCCAGCAGCTCCTGCGGAAGAAGGGCGGCGGCCGTGTGGCGTCCTTCGAGATCCTCCTCGGCTCGACCGCGCTCTCCAACGCGATCCGGGAGGGCAAGACCGCGATGATCAACAACATGATCGCGACCGGCAAGGGCCGCGGGATGATCGCGATGGACCAGTCCCTGACCGAGCTCGTCAAGGGCGGCCTCGTCGAGCCGGACGAGGCGCTCGACCGCGCCCTCGACAAGGAATCCTTCAAGACGATGCTCGCCACCCTCCCGAAAAACTAGGGGGTCAGGTCTGGATTTTTCGGTTCGAATCGAGCGGAAACACTCGAGATCCGGGAAACCGAAAAAACGAGACCTGACCCCGCCTTTTTTCCGCTCTTTTTCGGTCAGGCGGGGAGCCGCAGCGTGAAGACCGCTCCCCCGCCCGGGCGCTCGGAGACCTCGACCGTGCCCCCGTGGAGCTCGGCGATGCGGGCGACGATGGCGAGACCGAAACCGGAGCCGCCGGGCTTCGAGGAGTAGAAGGGCAGAAAGATCTTCTCCCGCGCGGCGGCGCCGACGCCGGGGCCGCGGTCCCAGACGGACAGGGCGACCTCCTTCTCGCCGCGCGCGCCGGCGATCACGACGGCGTCGGGCTCGTGCCAGCGCTCGGGCGGAGTCGCCTCGGCGGCGTTGCGCAGGAGATTCGCGAGCGCCCGCCGCAGCAGGACCGAGGAGCCGCCCACCGTCGGGAACGCGCCGTCCTGCCCGACCGTCAGGCCCGGATGGGCGCGCTCGGTCTCCCCGCGAGCCGCTTCGACCACCCCGTCGAGGTCGACGGGCTCGGGCGAGAAGGCCTCGGGACGGGCGAAGAGCAGGAAGTCGCTCGTGACCCGGCTCATCTCTTGCGCCTCCCGGCGGATCGCGCGCACGAATTCGCCGGCGCGCTCGGGGTCGGCCGCGCGCAGGGCGAGGTCGGCGTAGCCGTCGATCGCCGCCGCGGCGTTGCGGAACTCGTGAGCGGCGCCGGCCGAGACGCGGCCGAGATCGGCGAGGTGCCGGGCGAGGGCGACGCGTCCTTCGAGCCGCCGGATCTCGGTCAGGTCCGAGAAGAGCGCGACCGCGCCGAGGAATCGGCCGTCGCCCCCCTGGGCGGGCGTCGCGGTGACTCCCAGGGCCCTCTCCTCCTCCCCGTCCCGCCTCCAGCGGACCTCGCGCCGGCCCGCGACGGTCCGGTCGCGCAGCACGTCGGCGATGAGAGCCAGAAAGTCGGGCGCGTCGGCGAGCAGACGTTCGTACGACTCTCCGCGGCTTTCTCCCGCGAGCTTCAGGATCTCGCGGCCGGCCTCGTTGATGTCGAGCACGCTCCCGCCGGGGTCGACCGACAGCAAGCCGGTCGGCAGGTTGCGCGACAGCGTGCGCGCGGCCGTCTCGAGATCGTCGGCGCGCTCCTTCTCGCGCCGGGCGAGACGCTCGAGCTCGTGCTCCTTCTCGTGCAGCGTCTCGATCGTCGACTCGAAACGCGAGATCAGGAAGTGCCGCTCGTCGCCCTGCTCCGCCCCGCCGGCCGGCGCGCCTCCGGCGGCCTCGAGAAGCCGCTCGTAGGGCTTCAGCAGCGAGCGCAGGTAGAAGCCGGCGAGCACGATGAGCGCGAGGGCCGCCGCCGGGACGAAGACCGACAGCCGCCGCGCGTAGGAGTTCAGCGCGGCCCCGGCGCCCGGATCGACGGCGATCGCGTAATAGCGGCGACCGGTCGCGAAAGTCGAGAGCAGCAGCGGCGGACGCGATCGTCCACTCGTGGACGACCCGGCCGGCCGCGGGACGCGGCTCCGGCAGCAGCCGCGGGGCCTCCGGAGGCCCCGTCCCGGCCGAGCTCAGCCGCCGCCCGTTTTCGTCGTACGTCGCGAGATACGCGACGTCGGGCTCGATCGCGCCGCGCTCGAGCGCATCCTCCGACGCGCCCGGGCGCACCGGCGACAGCGCGACACGGCGCAGGATCTCGGCCGTGCGCCGCTCGGCTTCCTCGCGTCCCCAGGCCACGGCGCTCCGGAAGAAGAGGAGCGTCAGGAAGTTGAGGAAGAGGATCAGGAGCAGCGCGACCCAGAGAAAGAGCCGGGACTCCCGCCGGAACGTGTGGGGAACGGGCGCGGGCGCCGGAACGCTCGTCGGCTCGCTCACCGGGGCCACATCGCTCGGTAACGCGCCACGATCGGATCGCCGAGAAACCACGCGGCCACCCCGCCGAGCGCGAGGAAGACGCCGAAGGGAAGGCGGGTCTTGCCGTCTCCCCCGCGCGTCAGGATCAGGGTGAGGCCGACGACGCTGCCGGAGATCGACGCGAGGAGGACCGTCACGGCGACGCCCGCGGGACCGAGCAGCGCCCCGATCATGCCGAGCATTTTGACGTCTCCGAGGCCCATTCCTTCCTGCCCGGCGATCTTTTCGTAGGTGAAGGCGAGCAGGTACAGCCCGCCCGCCCCGAGCAGGGCGCCGAGCGCGGCCTCGAGCGGCGTCCGCCGGACCGAGAAAAACGCCAGCGCCAGGCCGACGACGATCCCGGGAAGCGTGATCACATCCGGCAGGATCTGGTGGTCGGAGTCGATCGCCAGCAGCGCGATCGAGGCCGAGACGAGAAACGCGCCCGTCGCCGCGTCGCCCCAGGACGGCGCGGCGCGGAGCACCAGGACCCAGAGCACCCCGTTCGCGAGCTCGACCAGCGGATAACGGACGGCGATCGGCGCGCGGCAGCTGCGGCAGCGGCCGCCGAGCACGATCCACGAGAGGACCGGAACGTTGTCGCGGGGCGCGATGCGGCTCCCGCAGGACGGACAACTCGAGGGCGGCGAGACCACGGACTTCTCGTTCGGCAGCCGGTGGATCACGACGTTCAGGAAACTTCCCACGACGAGGCCGAAGACGCCCGCGACGGCGAGGCCCGGAAGCGTCTGCGCCAGCGCGAGCTCGATCACGCCCTCCTCCCGATGCGCACGGGCTCGCCCCGGTGCCAGAGGACGAGGAGGGTCAGCAGCGCCGCCACCGAGATCCCGGCGCCGGCGAAGAACGCCGTCGGCCGGTAGCGGAAGACGACCCGGTGCGTGCCCGCCGGCAAGGCGACGGCGCGAAACCACCCGTCGGCCCGGAGGATCGGCAGCCGCCGGCCGCCCTCTTCCGCGATCCAGCCCGGGTAATGGAGGTCCGTAAGGACGAGAAGCCCGGCGTAGCTCGCCGTGACCTCGGCCACGACCTCCTCGGGCTCGTCCGAGGCGAGATGCGCGACGAGGAGCGGCGTCGCGTCCGGCGGTCCGGCCGGATCGGGCGCGGGCCGGCGGTCGAGCAGCACCTCCCGGGTCAGGTCGACTTCGCCCGAGGCGACACGCGTCCATGCGCGCTCCGCGTCCGGTTCGATGCGGTACCCGCGCACGTACGACAGCCGCGGCCGGTAGGGCGCGAGCGGCGCGCGGAAGAAATCGCCGATCTTCTTCGAGGGCAGCCGCGCCGGCGGAAAGGGCGTCCACAGCGCCCGCGCGCTCGCGGCGCCGGCGGGCAAGGCGTTCTCGGCGGCCCCGACCGACTCCTCGATCGCGGCGGCGGCCGAGGTCTTCAGCGGCGCCGCCGTGCGAAGCGTCGGAATGCGGCAGCCGAGGTTCGTGTAGCCGAGCAGGGACTCGCGCTGACGCCGCAGCATCGCGGCGTCGAACGCTCCATCGCGAAGCGTCCAGCCCGCGAGCCGCGCCATCGGCGGCGTGACGATGCGGCCGGCCACCCGCGCGAGCGGTTCCACGAGCTCCGGGCAGCGCCGCAGCTCGGCCTCGGGAGCAAAGCGCGGAATCTCCGCCAGCCCGAGGGTCAGGGCCACGACGAGGGCCGCGGCCGCCGTTCCGGAGAAGAGGACGCCCCATGCCGGACGAGCTCCCAGGCCGAGCGCCAGGACGCCGACGGCCGCGCTTCCGAGGCCGCACGCCAGACGCACGGGAAGAGGGAGCGGGGCGAGCGCCGCCGCGAGAAGCGCGGCGACCGCGGCGAGGCCGAACCCCGCGCGGGCCCGCACGCCGCGCGCGGAAAAGCGCAGCGCGTCGAGTCCCAGCCCCGAAAGCATCGCCACGCCGAAGGCCGTCCACGCGAGCCCCTTGCCCGCGTACCGGACGCGGTCGAGCGGCGGGATCGCGCGGAGCCACGCACCGGGCGGCCCGGCCCCCGCGAGAACGACGCCCGCGGCGGCGACCACCGCGAGGGCGAGCGCGAGGCGCCGCCGGTGATCCTCCGAAAACGCCCCCGCCGCCGCGACGAGGACGAACGGCGGCAGAAAGAGCGAAGCGAGGTACGCGCCCCCGAAGAACGGGGCCGAGAAGCCCGCGAGCGACAGGGCGTCGCGCTCGCCCACGGCGCCGAGGTCCCGCTCGGCGGCCGGAAGCGCCGAGCGCCGGTCCGAATGAAGGCCGAGCTCCCCCATCGGAACGAGCACCCAGGCCGCGAGGGCGAGGCCGAGCGCGATCGCCGCGCCGCAGCGCCGGAGCGCCGCCAAGCGCGGCGTCGGCGCGACCGGCTCCGGAAAAGGCGCCCGGGGACGCCATGCCAGGCCCGCCGCGAGGGCGATCGACGCGGCGGACATCTCGGGGCTGCCCGCCATGGCCTGGAGGCCGATCAGAGCCGCGAGGGCGAGGATCGAGGCACGCGTCCGCAGGCCCGAGCGTGCCAGCGCCGCGATCGCCGGCAGGTACGCGAAGGCGCCGAAGTGATTCCAGTACACCGAGAACGAGGCCGCGAATCCGGAGGCCGCGAAGACCGCGGCGCCGAGAAGCGCTCCCGCGTCGGAGACGTTCTCCTCCTTGAGAAATCGGCGCGCTCCCCAGGCGGCGATCGCGAAGTGCAGAAGGAGGAAGAGCGCCCCCGCGAGCGCGGGCGAGGGAAGGAGAAAGAGGAGCGTCGGCGGGTAGAAGACGCCGCCCTGGCCGTTGGCGAGCCAGGGCTCGCCCGCCCCCGACAACGGGTTCCACAGAGGTAGCGCCCCCGCGCGCAGGCGTTCGACCGTGTACAGCTTGAGCGGGAAGAAGAAATCCCCCTGGTCCCGGAGCGTCGGGGCCTGCCGGCGGAAAAGCGCCGGGGCGAGCCAGGTCACCGCCGGGACGAGTGCCGCGGCCGCGCAGACTCCCGAGACGAGCCGACGGCGCAGCAACACGCGACTATTGTAGCGGCCGGTGTCTCTCCGGTTCGTCCGAACGCCGGCGCCCGGTCAGAATTGAGTTCCCTCGGGCCACTGGATGAACGTGCCGTTGGAGTAGTAGATGTCGTCGTTGAAATTCGTCGTCGTCCCGCAGTTGACCGACGTGGCGGACTTGTCTCGGCCGTAGGACGCGATCACGTAGGAGCTGTTGGGAACGTCGGAGCCGTAGCAGAGGAAATTCCCCCAGCCGTCGATCTTGGGCGCCTGCGCGATGTACGTCGGCGAGAGGTTCGAGAACGACGCCGTCGTCAGAGTCACGCTGGTCGTCGTGTAGATGCCGGCCGCGCACGAGGTGGCCGCCGGATACGAGTTGTTGTCGACCGCGTAGGCCTCGATGGCCGTCGCGAGCGCGCGCATGTCGCTCATCGTCCGCTTCTGCTTGCCACGCTGGACCGCGTTCAGAAGGTTCGGAATGGCGATCGCCGCCAGGATGCCGATGATCGCGATGACGATCAGCAACTCGATCAAGGTGAAGCCGGACTCGTCCTTCTTCATGATCGCCTCCGGGGATGGATGAGCTCAGTCGGGTCTCGAACATCCCAACTAGCAAGGACGGAGCCAGATTCGGGGTCGAGTAACTCGCTTACGCCCAGAGGGTTGCGAGAGCCGGGAGAAGGCGCCGCCATTTCCGGTCGCCGCGGCTGACAATCCTCGGCCGGTACGAAGACGAAAACAAAAAGGCCCCGATCGCTCGGGGCCTTCGTCGAGACATTTCGGGAGGTCTCGAATCAGAACTGGGTGCCTTCCGGCCACTGGATGAACGTGCCGTTGGAGTAGTAGATGTCGTCGTTGAAGTTCGTCGTCGTCCCGCAGATCGCGGCCACGATGGCCTTGTTGCGGCCGCCCGACGCGATCACGTAGTTGTTGCCCGGTGCATCCGAGCCGAACGCCAGGAACGTGCCCCAGCCGTCGGTCTTGGGCGCCTGCGCGATGTACGTCGGCGAGAGGTTCGAGAACGACGCCGTCGTCAGGTCCACGCTGGTCGCCGTGTAGATGCCGGCCGCGCACGAGGTGGCCGCCGGATACGAGTTGTTGTCGACCGCGTAGGCCTCGATGGCCGTCGCGAGCGCGCGCATGTCGCTCATCGTCCGCTTCTGCTTGCCACGCTGGACCGCGTTCAGAAGGTTCGGAATGGCGATCGCCGCCAGGATGCCGATGATCGCGATGACGATCAGCAGCTCGATCAGAGTAAAACCGGATTCCCGCTTCTTCATCTGTTTCCTCCGTCAGGTTTTCCAGAGAAAGGGAGCAAGGCTCGGGCCATTCTGGCGAACGAAGCAAAGGCAATACGGTCAGCGACTTAGGTCTCGCATCCGACGACGCTGGTTCCGTGGATTGTCACTCCCTTGGGCAGTTCGGTGACGAATCTCGATCCTTCGTCAAACAAAAAGGCCCCGATCGCTCGGGGCCTTCGTCGAGACATTTCGGGAGGTCTCGAATCAGAACTGGGTGCCTTCCGGCCACTGGATGAACGTGCCGTTGGAGTAGTAGATGTCGTCGTTGAAGTTCGTCGTCGTCCCGCAGATCGCGGCCACGATGGCCTTGTTGCGGCCGCCCGACGCGATCACGTAGTTGTTGCCCGGTGCATCCGAGCCGAACGCCAGGAACGTGCCCCAGCCGTCGGTCTTGGGCGCCTGCGCGATGTACGTCGGCGAGAGGTTCGAGAACGACGCCGTCGTCAGGTCCACGCTGGTCGCCGTGTAGATGCCGGCCGCGCACGAGGTGGCCGCCGGATACGAGTTGTTGTCGACCGCGTAGGCCTCGATGGCCGTCGCGAGCGCGCGCATGTCGCTCATCGTCCGCTTCTGCTTGCCACGCTGGACCGCGTTCAGAAGGTTCGGAATGGCGATCGCCGCCAGGATGCCGATGATCGCGATGACGATCAGCAGCTCGATCAGAGTAAAACCGGATTCCCGCTTCTTCATGGATGCCTTCCTTTCAAAAGTTTGCTTCGACCAACGTTGGAGCAAGTGCTGAGCCAGCCCTCGCCAATCGAATAAGCTTATCTGCTTCAATGGTTTAAGTCAAATTTTCCCACCGGAGGCGCGACGAATTCTGTCAGGGCCCGGACCGCGGACTGACACTCTTTGCGAGGCCCCCGTCTGTCCCCGGAGGGGGCGGAAAGAAGGCGAACTCTTCGACGATGTCGGAAAACAGCGTCACGCCGTTCAGGTAGTCCCGCAGGAACACGCGCTCGTCGTTGCCATGGCGGCGCACGGCGTCCGAGATGTTCATCGGGACGGCCTGGAAGCCGTAGGTCGGAATCCCTCGCGCGCGCAGCAGGATCGACGTGGTGTAGCCGCCGTAGGTCGGTAAGGGACCGAACGGCACTCCCGGATGACTCGCCTCGGCGACGCGGCGAATGAGCTCGGTGAACGGCGTGGGATACGGGCTCGCCACGGTGACCTCGGCATCGATCGACGACACCACCGTGAGGCCCTCGCGCCGCGCATCCTCGTCGATCGGCCGCATGTACGGCTCGGCCGAGATACCGGGCGGCACGGAGATCGCGACGAAACGCCTCGGATGATCGGGCCGCGACGGGTGCCGGTAGACGGGAGACCAGTCGATCCTCGCCTCGAGGAAGGCGCCGTAGCGGTTGGGCAGGATGGCGAGCTCCGCCGGGTTCTTGATCACCCGGTCGAGATGGCGGAGCGGGTCTGTCAGCGGCGACGCCATGCGGTTGGCGAGAAGGTCGAAGCCGACGACGACCTGAGGGTGGGGCGTGACCGGAGCCGATACGATTCTCGGATACCGCGAGGCCAGCCTCGCGAGCGGCTCCTCGCTCGAGGCCTCGAACTCGCGCAGGACGTAGCCGGCCTGAATCGTTTCGAGCCCCCAGAAAACCACGTCCCGCAGGAGGACTTCCGTCGTCCCGCCCTCGTTCAAGACCTCGCGGACCCCCGAAAACCACTCCGGACGGTTCGCGAGCAGCCACCGCGCCCCCCAGCGCCCTCCGCTCTCTTCGTCCGCCTCGGCGAGAAACAGAATGTCGGTTTCGGGCACGATGCCGCGGCGCTTGAGGCGCGCGAGGGCGAAGGCCTGGGCGAGGCCGAGCGACTTCATGTCGTAGACGCCCCGTCCATAGAGAAATCCGAGCTTGATCTCGCCCTCCCACGGCTTCGCCTCCCGCCAGTACTGCGGGAAGGCGTCGACGACGTCGATGTGATTGAGGAGAAGCAGCGCCCCGTCGCGCCGCCTTCCCGGCAGCCGCGCGAGGACGTTGCAGCGCCCCGGCGACGGGCAGACCGTTTCGGCCTCGATCCCTTCGCAGTCGAAGAATCGCTGCAGGAGAGCGGCGCCCTCCTTCTGGCCCGACGCGTACGACGTGTTGATCCGCACGTAGTCCCGGAGCCACCGGACCGGCTCCTCGCGGAGCCAGTCATCCGCCGACCGCTTCACGTCGTCCGAAACCGGCGCCGATGCGGCCGGGAGCTCGCTCCGGCGGCCGCACGCGACCCACAGGAGCGGCAGGGCGAGCCCGACCGCAAGAATCCGTCTCATGTCGTCCTCCGGCGCACGTGCGAAACAGCCAGGCCCGCGGCAATCATCCCGAAGAGAACGGGCCCCGCCAGGGACAGGGGAAGGCCGGGCAGTCGCTCCTCCCAGACCAGCCGGTGAGCTCCGGCCGGAATCGGGACGGCGGAAAATCCGAGTTGCGCCGGGACGGCCTCCACGGGCCGCCCGTCGAGGGTGACCGTTCGGTACGGCCAGAAGGCGCGCAGAACGAAGAGCCAGGTCGCCTGTGCGGCGTCGAGATCCGCGACGAGCCGCTCGGGACGGTTTTCGACGACGCGGACCGTTCCCGGCTGCGCCGCGCCGGAGGCGAGGCGGCCACTCTCGAGCACGAGCTCGCCCTCGGCGAGGCGCGCGATCGTCGCGAGAGCCTGGAGCGGCCCCGGCACCTCGCGCCACCGTTCGAGCAGCCGGATGTCGGGGAACGCGTGCGCGTGCTCGTCCCAGGTCTGCAGCGCGTCGCCGCCGACCGGGTGATACCCGGCCAGGGCGTCCTGGTCGCGGAAACGGATGCCGAAGCGCAGCGCCACCGCCCCGAAGAAGTTCGCCGAGTCGCGGTAGCCGGTCGCCATGCCGGAGAGCCGCCGCAGGCTTTCGACGCGGGAAAGATCGCCTACGTCGAAGTCCTCGTTGAAGACCATGCCACGGCCCCAGAAGAGAGGCGTCTGCTGGTACCAGAGGCGGCGGCTGACCTCCGCCCCGGCGAGCGCCCCGGCGTTCTGCTGGAGCTCGAGCGGCGAGAGGCCCTGGAAAAACGACTCCGAGATCGTTCGATACCGGCCCTCCGGGTCGCGGCGCTCGAGATATCGGGCGAAGGCCGTCGGGCCGAAGATCCGGTCCTCCTCTGTCGCCACGGCGATCTTCCGATTCGCGAGAATCGGGACGGCCGTCAGGAGCACCAGCCCCCACGCCAGACCCGACGGCCGGCCCGGGCGCGCGAGCGCGTCGAGCGCGACGACCGTCGCCATCCAGCACAGGCCGGCCTCCGCCAGGGCGAGCGGAAGGGTGCGGGCGGCATCGGGAGCGCGGACCGGATCGCTTCCCACCAGACGGACCGCGAGCCGCCCCGCGGCGCCGGGGTCGAGGGCCGCGCCCGCGGCGAGGAGCGTCAGGAGCACGCCGATCCCGATCAGGGCGCGGACGCGTCCGGGACGCTCCCGCCACGCGTCGAAGGCGATCGAGGCGAGCAGGCCGAGCGCGAAAACGACGGCGACCGCGAGCTTCTCGGGATTGCGCAGGGGGAGCGGCGAAGAGAGCGCCGCGAGCCGGGCCGGGACGAGACTCGGCAGGACGCTCGCGGCGAGCGCAGCCATGAGCAGCACCCGCGCGAACCGCGCCCCCCGCACGCGCGACGTCCAGGCGCGCACCGCGGCGATCGGCGCGAAGGCCCCGGCGTACAGCGTCGGGAAGAGACCCAACACGCGGCCGGCCCGGATCGCCGGGCTCCACATCTCCAGCCGCGACATCTCCCAGGCCGCGCCGAACGGGTACGGAATCACGAGCTCGACGAGGCGCCAGGGGTGAATCGAGTACGTCAGCACGTCCGCGAGCTTCATGCCGAGCACGGCCCGGTTCGTCTGCGGAATCCAGAGCGCCGTCGCGACGATCTGCGGCGCCGCCGCGAGCGCGCCGGCGGCGACGGCCCCGCCGAGCCTCGCCACGGAGCGCCAGCCCGACCCGTGATCCTCTTCGAGAGCGATCCAGAGCGCGGCGGCCGCTCCGGCGATCGCGATCGTGAAGATGTCGGCGGCCAGGAAATCGAACGCGAAGAGGAGCGCGAGCGTCAGAAACCGCGAGGAGGGCGAGCCGGAGCGGCGCCCCGCCGCCCAGACGATCCAGGGCAGCAGCGCCATGCCCGCCTGGATGTGCGAGAAGAACGCCTCGCCGACGACGACCCCCGAAAGCACGTAGGTCGCCGCGGCGACCCAGGCCGCCACGCCGGACCGACCGATCGAGGCCGCGAGCACCAGCATTCCGAGGCCGGCCGCGATCCAGTGAACGAGCGGGAAGATTCTCGCGGCGAGCGGGAACGGCAGGGGCGCCAGCAGCACGCGGAGCGGGTAGAAAGCGCCCACGTTCGGGTTCGGCGCGAGCGGCCGGCCTCCCGAGATCTCCGGGGTCCACAGCGGGAGCTTCCCGCGCGCCCAGGCGTCGTGGATGCTCTTCTCCATCGGCAGGTTGTAGGCGACCATGTCGCGGCCGGCGAAGTTCGATCGCGAGACGAGCGTGTTCCCGTAGAGCACCAGGACGAGCGCCGCGAAGAGAAGCGCGGACGCCCACGGCCGCGCTCCGGTCCGCGAACGCGCCGCGCTCACGCCGCCCACCGCACCCGTCGGAAGGCGACGAGCAGGAGGAGGCCGGCGACCGGCCCCCAGCGGGAGAGGGCGAGGCCGGGATAGCCCTCGCGCCATTCCATCCGGTGCCGGCCGGCCGGAACGGGCACTCCGGTGAACGCGAGTTGCGCCGGTTTCGTCTCCGCCGGACGGCCGTCGACCGAGACCGAGCGATAGCTCCAGTCACCGCGCAGGACGAAGAGCCAGGACGGATCGGGGCTCTCCGTCTCGAGCACCAGCCGTTCCGGGCTCTTCTCGAGAATCCGCAGGCCTCCCGGCCGGGCGCGTCCCTCCGCATGGCGGCCCGTCTCGACGACGATCTCCTCCGGGGGAAGCCGCGGCAGCGCTCCGAGGGCCTCGACCGCGCCCGGCACCTCCCGCCAGCGCGTCGAGAGCCGAAGATCCGGCAGCGCTTCCGGATTCTCGTCCCAGATGCGAAACGGGTCACCGCCGAAGGGCCGAAACCCCGCGAAGGGCTTCTGATCGCGATAGCGGATCCCGTAACGAAGGGAGAGCGCCGAAAAGAACCCGGCGGCGTCCGGCTGCGCCGCCGCCACGGCGGAGATCTTGCGCAGGCTCTCGATCCGGGAGAGGTCCCCGGCGTCGAGATCGCTGTTGAGAACCGTTCCCCGCCTCCACAGCGTGGGCGTGAAGTAGTACCAGCCCTGGCGGAAGAACTCGCTCCCGCCGAGGTCGCCGATCGCCGCGGCGTCGACGAGCGGAGAGACGGGCTGGTAGAGCGATTCGTCGACCGTGCGGAAGGCGCCGTCCGGGTCGCGTCGGGCGATCGTGCGCGCGAAAGCCGTCGGCGGAAACACGGTTCCTTCGTGCGCCGTCTGCGCGATCGGTCGATTGGCCGCGATGGGCACGGCGGTCAGGATCGCGAGGCCGGCTCCGAGCGCCGACCGGGACGGCCTCCGAACGAGGTCCGCGCCGATCGCCGTCGCCAACCAGAGGAGCCCGGCCGCGGCGAGCGCCGGAGCGAGCTCGCGAGCCGCCGAAGGCGCGAGCCGGGCCTCGCCGCCGACCGCCGCGACGACGAGCCGCCCCGCCGCGGCCGCGCCGAGAGCCGAGGCCAGCGCGGCGAGGGTCAGCAAGCCCGACACCGCCAGAAGTCCGCGGCCCCGGGACTCTCCGGCCCGCAGCCGATCGACGCCGAGGCCCGCGGCGAGCGCCAGAGCGAAGCTGCCGCCGACCATGAACTTCTCCAGGTACCGGAGCGGCACCGGCGACTCCAGCCGCTCCCACGCCGCCGGCAGGAGATGACCCGAGAGCGCCAGAGCGAGCGCCGCCAGAACGAGAGCCCGCGCGAAGCGCGTTCCGACGCCCGCTGTCCTCCCCCGCCGGTGGAGGAGCCCGACGAAGGCGATCGGCGCGACGAAGATCGTCAGGAAGAAGTGGCGGAAGACGTGCGAGCCCCAGTCCCGCGACAGGTCCATCGACCAGCCCGCGCCAAAAGGGAACGGAACGATGAGCTCGGCCAGGCGCGCGACGGGAAGCGTGAAGCCCGTGGATTCCGCGAGCGTCAGGCCTCCGACGATGCGACGGGTCTCCGGCGCGAGAAGCGCGGTCGCGAGCACCTGCGGCAGCGCGAGGAGGAGCGCCGCCACGAGCCCGGCGGCGAGCGCGAACGTCGCGCGGCCGACGCTCCCCCGCGGGTGTCTCGAGAAGGATCCACAGCACCGACGAAAAGACGGCCGTCGCAATCGAGAACGCGTCGCCGGCCGAGAGCATCGCGCCGTAGACGACCGCGAGCGGAACGAGTCGCCCGGACGGCCGGCGCGCCGGCCGCACGAGGGCCCAGAGCGTCCAGGGAAGCAGGTTCGCGCCGGGCTGGAAGTTGCTGTAGAAGACCTCCGATACGAGCACGCCCGAAAACGCGAAGGCTCCCGCCGTCACCCAGGCTGCGCCGCGCGAGCCGCCGATCGCCCGCAGGAGGGCGAGCATCCCCAGGCCTCCCAGGATCCAGTGAAAAACCGGAAAGATCCGGACGGCCAGGGGAAGCGGCAGCCGCGCGAGGGCCGGCCGGAGCGGGTAGAAGACGCCGGCGTTGGGATTGCTTCCGAGCGGACGGCCTCCCGAGACCGACTCCCACCAGACGGGGATGCGCCCCCGCGACCAGGCGTCGTGCACCGCGCTCTCGAGCGGCAGGTTATAGGGAACGATGTCCCGTCCGACGAAGGTGCGGTGCCCGAAGAGAGGATCGGCATAGACGGCGACGACCATCGCGGCAAAGAGCGCCGGAAAAAACCAGCCGCGAAGGCGCGGGATCAAGCGCCCCGCGCCGTCCCGGCTCTCGGCCGGACCAGAAGACCGCCCGCGAGCAGAACAAAGAGCACGGGCCCCCACCGCGAGGCCGCCAGCCCGGGGACCTCCTCGGCCCACGCGACGCGGTGCTCGCCCGCGGGGATCGAGACCGCCGAGAATGCGAGTTGCGCCGGCACGGCCTCGACCGCGCGGCCGTCGATCGAGATGGCGCGATGGGTCCAGTAGCCCCGCAGCACGAAGAGCCACGTCGGATCGGAGCTCGCGACCTCGAGCGCCAGGCGCTCCGGCGTCTTCTCGAGGATCCGGAGGCGTCCCGGCGCCGCCGCCGCCGAGGCGCGGCGTCCCGTCTCGAGAACGATCTCGCCCGGAGCAAGCTGGGGCAGCGCCCGGAGAGCCGGCACCGCTCCGTCCTCCTCCCTCCAGCTTTCGAGAAGCCGCACGTCCGGGAGAGCGCCGGTGTTCTCGTCCCACACCCGCGTGGCCTCGTGCCCGAACTCGCGAAAGCCCGGAAGCGGCGACTGATCCGGCCAGCGGATGCCGAACCGCAACGCCACCGACGAGAAGAGTCCGGCGCCCTCCGGCGCGGCGACCGCGAGGCCCGAGACCCGGCGCAGACTGTCGAGGCGCGAAAAGTCTCCCCGGTCCGGGTCGAGGTTCAGCACGGCCGCGCGGCCCCAGAGGGCCTGCGTCGCGAGCGACCAGTTCTGCCGCAGGCTCTCCGTCAGGTACGGATCCCCGGCGGGGCCCTGGATCATCATCGGCGACGGCGGCCGGAAAACCGTCTCGTCCACGGTCCGGAACTGCCCCGTCGGATCGCGGCGGGCGACCGCCCGCGCAAACGCGGTCGGCGCAAGCACCGAGGCTTCGCTTTCGGCGTGCGCGATCCGCCGGTTGGCGGCAATCGGAATCGCCGTGAGGATCGCGACGGCCGCCGCCGCGCGTACGCGCCCCGGGCCGCGCAGGAGCTCGAGGGCGATCCAGGTCGCCGCCCAAAAAATCCCTCCCTCGGCGAGAGCGGTCGCCACCTGCCGGCCGGCTCGACCTGCAGCCTCGGGCGTCGCGCCGACGGCGGCCGACGCCGCCCGTCCCGCGCCCGCCGGAAAGCGGCTCGCCGCCACGGCCGCGATCGCGAGCACGGCGGCGACCGCGAGGACCCAGGACGGAACGCGCCGCGCCCCGCGGAACCGATCGAACGCGAGGCCGGCCAGGATCGCGAGCGCGAACGCCACGGCGACCACGAACTTCTCCGGGAAGCGGAGCGGGATCCAGGACGAGCGCTCTCCCCAGGCGGCGGGCACGAAGCGGAGGACGATCGGAATCGCCGCTCCGATGAGAAACAGCGCCCGGGCGCAACGCGCGCCCCGCACCCGGGTGCGCCACGTCGCGACGAGGGCGACGACGGCGAACGCGCCTCCATAGAGCGTCACGAAGAAGCCGTGAAAGACCCCCGAGCCCCACGCCGCGCGATCGTCGAGAGTCCAGAAGTCTCCGAAGGGGTACGGCACGACGAGCTCCGCGAGCCTCCACGGCGACAGCGTGAAGCCCAGGACCTCGCGGAGCTGGATCCCCGAGACCGCGCGCCGCGTCTCGGGCGCCAGGAGCGCCGTCGCGACGATCTGAGGCGCCGCGAGGAGTCCCGCGAGAACGAGCCCTGCGGCGAGGGCGACGAACGCCCGCCGCCGCTCCCCTCCCGCCGTCTCGAAGGCGATCCAGCAGAGCGCGGCGACAAGCGAGATCCCGACCGCGAAGACGTCGCCGAGAAGGAACAGGAGCCCGTAGAGAACGCCGAGCAGGACGGCGCGCGTCCCGAAGCGCGTCGCGGGGCGTGCCATCGCCCAGAGGACCCACGGATGGAAGGACACGGGCGGCAGGATCGGCAGGTAGAACACCTCCGACACGATGACCCCCGAAAAAACGTAGGTCGCCGCTCCCACCCAGGCCGCCGCGCGCGAAGCGCCGAGCGCGCCCAGGAGCGCCACCATTCCGAGACCGGCGAGGATCCACTGCAGCACCGGGAACCAGCGCATCGCCACCGGGAACGGCAGCCTCGAGAGGACGAGCCTTACGGGATAGAGGGTCCCGGCGTTCGGGTTGGGAAAGAGCGGTCGGCCGCCCGAGAGGTCCTCGCTCCAGACCGGGATTCGCCCGCGCGCCCACGCGTCGTGGACCATCTTCTCCATGGGCAGGCCGTAGGGGACGAGGTCCCGGCCCACGAAGTTGCGCCCCGTGAAGAGCGGATCGCGGTAGACGGCGACGACGAGGAGGGCGAAGAGCAGCGCGGGAAGCAGGCGGCGCAGGATTCGGCGTGACGATGACGGCTTCGAATCCACTCCGGCGTTAGGATAAGGCATCGAACCGGAAGTAGAAAGCCGCTCGCCCGCAGCGAAGCTCCTCCTTCCCCTCGTCGTCGGCTCGCTCGCCGCGCGTCTTTTCCTGTGTCTTCGCCGCCCGCTGTGGTTCGACGAGATCTTCACCGCCTGGGCCGCGCGCCTTTCTCCGCGCGCGCTCCTCGCGGCGCTGCGCCTGGATTCCGGGCCCCCGGGCTTCTACCTTCTCGAGAGCCCGTTCGCGGCGCTCTCCGCGGCCCGGCCCGACGCCGACGCCCTGCTGCGGGCGCCGTCGTTTCTGGCGGGTCTCCTTCTCTTCGCGGGCGCCGCGACCCTGCCGCGCGGCCGATCGCGCGACGCCTTCCTCGGGCTGACGGCCGCCTCGGTCCTCGTGACGCTCTATGCCGCGGAGGCCCGTCCCTACGCCCTTCTCGCTCTTCTCGGCTTCGTGGCATTCCGGCTCGCGCTCTTTGGAAGCGAGACGCCGCAGAGGCTCCTCGCGCTCGCACTCGTTTCCGCGGCCGCGCTCTACGCGCACTACCTCGCGATCCTCGCCGTCGGGGTCCTCTTCGCGCTCGCGCTCTTCGGGCGGCGCGTTCGCTCCGGCATCGCCCTCGGCGCGGGCGCCGCCGCGTTTCTTCCCTGGGTCCCCGTGTTGCGGGCGCAGCCGCCGGCGGCGACGGCCTGGATGCTCGAATCGATGCCCGCCTCGCTCGCGGGATTCCTCTCGGCCCTCGGAGGCGTCGGGCGCATTCCGGCGCCGTTCGGCGGCCCCGCGCCGCGGCCCCTCTTCGTCGCGGGGATCGCCGCGGGCGCGTTCCTGCTCGTGGTCGTCGCGGCGCGCGCGCGGGCCGACCGGGAGCTGCGCGCGGCGCTCGTCTTCGTCGCCGGAGTGCTCGCCGCGGCGCTTCTCGCGGCGCGGTGGCGACCGATCGCGTTCGCGGGCCGGACCGAGATGGCGGTCCTGCCCGTCTGGTTCTGGGCGCTCGGCCGCGCCGCGTCCGGCCGGGGCGCGGCGCGCGCGGGAGCGATCGCCGCGGCGATTCTCGGCCTCGGCGCGACGGCCGCGGTCTTCGCCGCCGGAAGCCCGCGCACGGAACCCACGGACGTCGCCGCGGCGGTGGCGAGCGTCTCCCGCGCCGGCGACCGGATCGTCGCCGCCGCGAGCCTGTACCTGCCGCTTCGCCGCGAGGCGGATCGCGGCCGGCTCTCGGGCTCTCTTTCCGCGCTTCCCGAGGATCTCGCCGCGCATCCCGGCTGGTTCGTTCCCGCCCTGCCGGGCCCCGAAGAAAGCCGCGCCATCGCCCGGGCCGTCGAGGAGCTCGAGCCCGGGCAGCGCCTCTACCTCGTCATCCCGCCGGCCTACGCCACGCCGGAGCTCTCGGCCGCCCTCGCGGCTCCGGGCGGCCGCTCGCGCGAGCTCGCACGCGGGGGGGACGCCCTCGTCATCCTCCGGACGCGGGACCCGGCGGCGCCTCGTCCTCCGCGTTCCGCCCCCTGACGAGCTCGGCGCCGAGCCAGACGACCGCGACGAACCACGTTCCGAGCGCGGTCGCGCGCACGGGCCACGGCAAGGCGAGGCTCTCCGGCGCCGAGGAGTGGTAAAGCGCGCCCGCGAGGGTGAAGAGGCCGTAGGCCACGGACGGGTAGAGCGCGCCGAGTGCCACGGGCCAGACGAGCGACTGCACGGCGTAGGACGGCGAAAAGACGATGAGCGCGAGAAAGAGGGCGAGGCTCGCTCGGGAGAGCTCCCAGCGCCGCGTCTCGCGGAGGATTCCGGCGACCGCCGCGAGAAGCAGGAAAGCGAAGACGGCCCGGCGCGGACCGGCGACCGAGAAGAAGGCCTGGAGCCCGCCGGGCGTCTCGAGGACGGGGCCTCCGAGCCGCCCGCCGTAGAGGAGCACGTTGCGGACGATGTCGGGCAGCGCGCCGGCGTAGGGGAGAAACGAGGCCGCGAAGACGGCGTACGGCGCGAGAACGAGGAGGTCCGGGAGCCCCCCGCGCTCCCGGCGGCGCGAAAACAGGAGCGGATGAAACATCGTCACGTGCTTGACGAGAAGCGAGGCCGAGAGGAGCGCCGCGACACCGGCCTGCCGCCTCGGGGACGGCGGCCGCGCCGAGAGCCACAGCGCCCCGAGAAGCCACAGGATCGCGAGGCCGTCGAACTGGCCGTGCGCGCACGAGATCAGGACCGAGATCGGGTTGGAGAAGAAGAGCAGCGCCCGGCGGCGGGCCTCGTCCGCGGACAGCCGCAGGCGGCGCCGCCCGATCCCGGCGATGAGGCCCGCCGCCGCCGCGTCCCCGGCGGTCTGCAGGAGACCCACGAGCAGCACGAAGGCGCCGACGTTGCCGCCCGAGAGCTTCCAGACGCCCGCGGCGACGAACGCCCAGACGGGGCTGTAGTTGTAGCGGTCCGTCAGCGCGTAGATGTTCTGGCCCGAAAGGACCCCGCGGACGACGATCAGGAACGACTGCGTGTCGAAGTTGCCGCGGAACCTCGCGGCCACGGCGATGCGCAGGACGAGAACCAGGGCGAAGACGAGAAGGAAGCGGCTCCGGCTCACGCGACCGGCTCTCCGATCGATGCCTCCGTGGCCTGCCGTCGAGCGCGATTGCCGCCCGCGGCGGGCGGATTCACGCCGGCTTCCGCGCGATGGCCAGAAGCGACATCCCCACCGACGGCGGATGCGCCTCCTCGCGCTTCAGGATCGGCAGGAGCAGCTTGAACGCGGCGAGCTGGGAGGAGGGCAGGACGCGGCGCCGCAGAAGCCTGCCGTTGACCCACCAGCCGAGGATCCCCGGGCGGTTGAGGAAGCGTACGTCCTCGAGCTCGAAGCCCGCGGCCCGGACCTTCTCCTCGAGCTCGGCCTTCTCGTAGCGGCGAAAGTGGTGCAGGTGCTCGTCGAGCGAGCCGTAGAGCTTCCGGAGCGCCGGCACGATGAGGATCAGGCGGCCTCCCGGCGAAAGAAGGGCAAAGAGGTCCGAGAGCGTGGCCGTGTCCCGTTCGATGTGCTCGAGCACGTTGAGGCACACGACCGTGTCGATCGCGAGGGACCGGAGCTCGGCCCGCTCCGCCTCGCCGAGCGGAAAGGAGTACGAGGCGATGCGGACCCCCGGCTCGTCGCGGAAGCTCCCGCGCAGGTACTCGAGGGCCACCGGATCGAGGTCCGAGGCGACGACGAGCTCCCGCCCCGTCATGTGCCGCGTCATGTTGCCGAACCCCGCGCCGATCTCGAGCACGCGCAACCCGACCGACCGCTCGAAGAGGCCCACGAGCCAGCGGTTGTACCCGTCGAGGCGCCCCATCCGGGCGAGCGTCACATGCCCGACGTTCTTCGGGTCCTCGGCCTCGCGCATCGAGTGTCGGACGATCGTCCAGAGCGCCGAAAACGCGTCCTTCCAGCCGATCTTCTTGCCTTCCTCGTACGTGCGGCCGTAGTAGGAGATCGGGACCTCGTAGATCCGGTAGCCGCGCCGCGCCACCTTGGCCGTGATCTCGGGCTCGATGCCGAACCGCCTCGACTCAATCCGCATCGAGGAGACGACCTCGCGGCGGAACATCTTGTAGCAGGTCTCCATGTCCGTCAGGTTCAGATTGGTGAACATGTTGGACGCGAGAGTGAGGAAGCGATTGCCGATCGTGTGCCAGAAGTAGAGCACCCGGCGGGCGCCGCCTCCCAGGAACCGCGAGCCGTACACGACGTCGGCGTGGCCCTGCTCGATCGGCGCCAGGAGCTTCGGGTATTCCATGGGGTCGTATTCGAGGTCCGCATCCTGGACGATGACGACGTCCCCGGTCGCCTCGCGAAAGCCCGTCGATACGGCCGCGCCCTTGCCCTGGTTGAACGGCTGGAAGATCACGCGGACGCCGTCCTTGCCGTCGAGCTCGCGGAGGATGTCCCGCGTCCCGTCCGTCGAGCCGTCGTCGACGATGACGATCTCCTTCTCGACCGGAACGGCCTGCACCCGGCGCACGATCTCGCGGATCGTCTTCGCCTCGTTGTAGGCGGGCATCACGACCGACAGCTTCACGGCGTCTCTCGCTCCGGCAGCTCGAACAGGTAGATCGAATGCCCGACCCGGCCAACCGGCCTCGAACGCGCGATCACGCGCTGGAGGCCGCGCTGCGCCTCGGCCATGGCTTCGTCTCCATGATACGCGGAAAACTCGGGCCCCGCCGTCAGCATGAAGACCGAGATCGCGGCGAGTCGCCCCCGCACGACCGGGAGCGCCGAGAAGTCGGGCACGCCCAGCCGGTACGAGACGTTGTCGCCCCCGAAGTAGGAGACCATGAGGTCCTCCCGCTTCACGCCGCGGCGGGCGAGCTCCGTGCGCAGCCGGCGCAGGTCGAGGCCCCAGTCGACGTTCGAGTCGGTCAGGATCCGCGCCCCGGCCTCCGGCCCGCCCGCGAGCGGGTTGAAGTAAGAGAGCTCGAAGGGGTGGATCCGCGCCAGCTCGACGAGGCTGACGAGCGGCAGCGCGAGCCACGCGCCCGCGGCGAGCCGGCGCCCGGGCGACTGCGCGTGCCGGGCCCACGCGTGCGCGAAGAGCGCCGCCCCGAAGAGGGCGAGGAACGGGTACACCGGCAGGAGGTGCCGGATCCCGATGTTGTACGTCGTCCCGATCGAGGCGAGGAAGAGGACGAGGACCGGCACACCGAAGAGGCGCCACTCCTCGGACAGGCCCGGCCGCCGGAGAAGACCGGCGCCGAGGACCGCGAGGGCCACGGCGAGAAACGCCAGCGTCGACTTCACGGCGAAGGCCACGAAGAAGTACTGCGGGAAGCCCTCGGTCGAAACCTTCCCGTTCAGGTACGTGATCCCTCCCCCGACGGCATTCTGGCGCGCGACGGACGCGAGGCCCCCGACGTAGTGCGCGAGAGGCGCGGAGACGTCGGAGAGCGCGACGATGCGCTCGGCGAGCTCCGGCGCTTTCCCGAGCCCGCCGACTTTCTCGCGGATGATCGCCTTCTGGTCGGCGCGGTCCATGCGCTCGGTCACCGGGGCGTAGACGGCGAGAACCACGAGGAGGGCGCCGGCGCCCGCGATCGCGAGCCGCCCGACGCCCGCGAGGAGGCGCCGCCCGGAGCCTCCGCCCCGCCGGGCCTCGAGCAGCGTCTGGAGAAGGAGGATCGGGACGAGATAGACCGCGGAGAACTTGGTCGTCAGCGCGAGCCCGAGGCACGCCGCGGCGAGCGCGACCCTCGCCGCCGAGGGCCGCTTCTCGGCCGCGTCCCAGGCGAGGACCGTCGCGAGGAACGCCAGGGAGGCGCCGAGGTCCGTGTGCACGACGCCGGCGTGCGCCAGCAGGTTCGGATCGAACGCCAGGAGCGCCACGGCGAAGAGCGCCGGCACCGGACCGTAACGCGCCTTGCCGGCGAAGTACACCAGCAGCAGCAGGCCCGCGAGAACCGCCAGGAACGGCGCGCGCGCCGCGGCAATGATCCGGTCGGGAGGAACCCGGTTGCGGTAGAAGAAATCCGGCCCGTAGTGGACGAAGAGGTTGCCCATCGGGATCTTCTCGGGCGGCGGGGCGAGCGGCAGCGTCGCGAGCGACAGGCCCGAGAGGACCTTCATGAGCGGCGGATGCTCGATGTTGACGATCGCCGACCGCTTCGCCACGGCAAAGTAGCCCGAGAGGATGTGGATCGGCTCGTCGGCCGAGAGGGCGTCCTCCCGCGTGTGGTCGCGCACGAGGAAGACGGCGGCCCCCGTGAGAACGAGAGCCCCGAGGAGGGCCGCGGCGTGTCTCAACGCTTCGGGCCCGGCCCGAAACGGTGCCGGACGAGCGCCGCGAGCGCGGAGAAGCCGTCCTTGAGCCGGATCTTCTTGCCCTCGGCCTGCGAGCGTCCGAAGTACGAAACCGGCACCTCGAAGATCCGGAATCCGGCCCGGGCCACCTTGGCCGTAATCTCGGCGTCGACGCCGAAGCCCGGCGACTGGAGGTCGAGTGCGGGCACGACGCGGCGGTGAAACGCCTTGTAGCAGGTCGCCATGTCGGAGAGGTTCAGGCCCGTGACGACGTTGGAGATCAGCGTCAGGGCGCGGTTGCCCTGCTGGTGCCAGAAGTTCTGGACGCGGTGCTCGGAGCTCCCGACGAAGCGCGAACCGAAGACGACGTCCGCGCGGCCGGACTCGATCGGCCCGAGCAGCCGCGGATACTCCGTCGGGTCGTACTCGAGGTCGGCGTCCTGGATGATCAGGATCTCGCCCCGGGCGGCCTCGAGCGCCGCGCGCACGGCCCGGCCCTTGCCGAGGTTCTTCGGCTGCAGGATCACGCGCACCCCCGCCCGGCCGTCCCAGGCGCGCAGCTTTTCCCGCGTCCCGTCGGTCGAGCCGTCGTCCACGACGACGACCTCTTTGTCCGTGGGCTCGCTCGTCACGAGCCGGAGGATCTCGTCGATGGTCCGTTCTTCGTTGTAGACGGGGATCAGGACGGAAAGCTTCACGGTGCTGGGGGGAATGATACGCGAGTCCGTGAGCGGTAAGCAGTAAGCAGTAGGCGGGGACGGTCTCATAATCGGGGAAGTGGCTCGACGAGTTCTGATGGGGCTCGGGGTGTGCGCGGCGGTGGCGCTGGGCGTCGCGCTGCGGCTCCATACGCGAGAGCAGGTCGCGGGAGGCGGGAGCGTGCGGCCCTTCGACTCGGATTCGGCATATCACCTGCGCCGGGCGCGCTTTGCCGCGGAGCGATTCCCGCGCACGATCCTCTTCGATCCCCTCATGAACTTTCCCGACGGGGGCGTTCCGATCTGGCCGCCGCTCTACGACGTCGCGCTCTCGGCGCCGGCCCGATTGGCGCACGGCGCGCGGGCGACCGCCGACCAGATCGCGCGCGGGGCCGCCTGGGTCCCGGTCGCCCTCGCCGGTGGGACGATCGTCCTGGCCGCCCTTCTCGCCCGACGCCTGCGGCGGCGGTCCGTCGCGGCCGCATTCGCCGGCGCCGCTTTCGTGGCGGTATGTCCGGCCCACATCCTGTGGACGCAATACGGCCACACGGACCAGCACGCGGCCGAGTCCTTCGCCGGCCTTCTGACGTTCCTGCTCTTCCTTCGGAGCCGCGAGCGGCCCGATGCTCCCGGCAACGCCCGGCGCGAAGCGTGGGCCGGCATCGCCCTGGCAGCCGCCGTCCTGACATGGCAGGGCGCCATCTACTGGGGCGCGATCTTCGCGCTCGCTCTCTTCGTCGAAACCGTCCTGCGCGGAGGAAGCGTTCTCCGCGCCTCGGTCTGGACGCTGGGACTGCCCGCCGCGCTGACGGCCGCGGCGACCGTGGCCTGGCTCGGATGGCTTCGCCCTCCCCTGACCTACGTTTCCTTCGGGTTCTTCCAGCCCCTCTTCCTCGCCGCCCTCTGCGGCGGCACGGCGGCGCTGGCCCTCGCCGTCCGGGTCCTTCGGGGCCGCGCCCCGCAAAGCGAGGTCCTCGCGACGCTCGCGGTCGTCGCGGCGGTGGCCGCGGCGACGCTGCCCTTCGCCTCGCCGCTTTTCTCCGGGGTCGCCAACGGAATCGGCTACGTGGCGGGCACGACGCACGAGGCGGCGGGACAGGGCGGCTACGTCTCCTATCCGAAGGACTGGCTCAAGGGGATCTTCGAAGCGCGCCCGCTCTTCGCCGACGGCCCCGGTCTCCCCTGGAGGCAGCTCTCGGCGGCGTTCTTCCTCGCGCCGCTCGCCGTCCTCGTCTGGGGCGCGCGCGCCGTCCGGGGCGTCCGGCCCGGCGTCCACGGGGCGCTCGCGATCTGGGGCGCCGTCACGCTCTTCCTCGCGATTTCCCAGAGACTCAACGTCTACTACGCGGCACCGCTCTCGGCGCTCGCGCTCGTCGAGGCGGCCCGCTTCGCCTCGACGCGCGTTCGCCGGGCGGGTCCCGCGCTATCGAAGCTGCCTCGAGGGCTCGTGGGGGCCACGGTCGGCCTCGTGCTGGCGCTGCCGATGGCTCCGGGCCTTCGGGAAGAGCTGGCGAGTGCGCCGGTCCCGGGCTCCGACCTCTTCGAGACGCTGGGCTGGATGCGCGACAAGCTTCCCCACGCGATCGACGCCTGCGATCCGCGGCTTCTCGGCCCGCCGCCCTTTCCCGAGAGCCTCGGACGCGCCTCCGCGGTGATGGCGCCGTGGTCGCTCGGGCACATGCTCCTCTACGAGTCACAGCTTCCGGTCGTCGCGAACAACTTCGGCTACGGTTTTCTCGACTCGATCCGGTTCTTCCTCGCGCAGAACGAAGAGGACGCTCTCGTGATCGCCCGGCGGCACCGCGCGCGCTGGGTCGTCGCGACGGACCTCGTGCCGCGCATGAACGACTACGCCTCGTATCTCGGCCGGCCGCCGCTGTTGCAGGACGGACCGCAGGGCCCGGTCCCGACGGCCGCGTATTTCTCGACGATGCAGTCGCGGCTCTACGACTTCGAGGCCCGCGGCGGAAGCGTGCCGGGCCTCGAGATCGCGCCGCTCCCGCACTTTCGGCTGATCCACCGCTCGCAGAGCGCGATCCGCCGGGGAGGCCGCTGGGTCGCGCGGTGGGCTGTCTTCGAGATCCTCGACGGCGAGGCTCAGGGACCCGACGCCGGTGGCGGCGGCGGTCCGTAGGCCCGCCACATCCCCATCGCACGGCGCCGTTGCTGCGGCGTCGAGGCCTCGAGCGCCGTCGCGCGCAACTCCTGCCGCGCCGGGTCCCGGCCCGAGAAGGCGCCCAGCACCGCGGCCCGCCACAGCCGCCCCTCGTAGGAGAGCGCCGGCGGCCGCAGGAGCAGCACGAGAAGCGGCGCCGCGCCGACGAGGACAGCGACGGGGAGGACGGGCCGGACCGGCCGCGCCGCCCGCACGACGAGGGCGAAGGCGAGAAGCGCGACCGCCCACGGCACGACGAGCGACGCGGCATCGCCGAGGCCGAAGACCGTGCCGAGGCTCTGCGCCACCCAGCCGCGGGCGAGAAACCACGCCGAGGTCGTCGCGGCCGGCCACGCCTGGTCGGGCGACAGGTGCGCAAAGGTCGAGGTCAAGAGCGCGTGGGCGCCGACGGCGCAGACCGTGGCCGCGACGAAGAGTCCCCGTGAGAGCGCGGTCTCGAGGGCCCGGCCCGCCGGGAGCGCGGCGAGCAGCACGGCCGGGAGCAGGTACCGGCTGCCGAGCGACCAGCCGCCGTGCCAGTTGGGGTAGCCGGTCAGGGCGAGGGCGAAGAGGCCGGTCGCGCCCAGGACGAACGCGCAGTCGGCCCGGTCCTTGCCGGAGCGCCACCAGCGAAGGGCGCCGCCGAGCGACCAGAGAAGGAAAGGCGAGAAGAGAAGCACGCCCCGCGTCGGCCCGAGCATGAGCTCTCGCGCCACGCGGCCGCTCGGGGCGCCCAGCCCGAAGATCCCGCGCTCGGCCAGCGCGGCATACGCCGGATCGGCCTCCCGCGCCGACGAAAGCGTGAACGGCGAGCCGAAGCAGGCCGCGTTGTAGGCGAGAAGAATCGCGAGGGGTACGGCCGCCCCGAGGGCGAAGGCGGCGAGCCGCCGCTTGTCGGGCCGCGCGAGGGCGCGCACCGCGAGGACGAGGGCGATCGGCGCCACCGTGTACTCCGAGATCACCGCCGCGCCGGCGAGCAAACCCGCGAGACCGGCGGACGCGGCGCCTCGCCGCGCCCCGGATTCCTCGCTCGCCCGGAGCCGGTCCCACGCCAGGAAGAGGAGCGCCGCGCTCCAGGCGTGCGCGAAGAGGGTGCGCGCGTAGAAGAGGTACGGCGTGCCGAAGGCGACGGCGAACGTCACGAGGGGCGCGGCCCCCGGATGGCTTCCGGAAGCCGGCCGCAGCCGCGATGCGAGACGTCGCAGGGCCAGGACCGAGACCAGGGAGACCGTCAGCAGGCGAAGCGCCCAGAGGAGCGGGCCCGCGGAGGCCGGAGTCGGCGCCGGGAAGAGGAGTCGCAGCAGGCGGTAGGCCGGGTAGGCCGCGAAGGCGAGGCCCGGCGCCTTGTTGGAGTAGAACCGGCCGCCCGAGACCGCCTTGTCCTCGTGGTCGCCGAGCGCGGCGACCGCCCGGTCGATCGAGAGCGTCTTCCACTCCGCCATCGAGACGACGGCCTCGAACCGCGACAGCTCGTTGGGGTTCCAGAACGGCGGAAAGAGACCCGTGAACCAGACGCACTGGAAGGCGAACGCGAAGAGGATCGCCGCCGTCGCCCGCCGCGCGCTCGACTCCTGCGCGTCGATCATCCGTGGCTTCCACTGTACACTGACCCCGATGCCGTCGCGCCGCGCGTCGCTCTCGAGCCTCGCGGTCGTCGTCCTCCTCTCCCTGCCGCTCCTGCCCGAGATCCTGGGCGACCGCCGCCTCGTCTTTCGCGACGCGCAGATCACCCACTGGCCCTGGCGGCGCGTCGCCGTCGCCTCGCTCGCGTCGGGCGAGGTGCCGTTCGTCAACGCCTCGGCCTCGGGCGGCCAGCCGCTCCTCGCCAATCCGAACGCCGTCCTCCTCTATCCGACGTTCCTGCTGGAGCGCGTGGCCCCGCCGGGCGTGGCCTTCAACCTCCACTACCTGCTGCACGTCGTGTGGGCGTTTTTCGGCGCGCGCCGCCTCGCCCGCGCGCTCGGCCTCGCCGACGATGCGGCCTTCCTCTCGGGGGTCGTCTTCGCGTTCTCCGGAATGTTGCTGTCCTACGGGTCGGCGTTCATGAACTCGATCGCCGCGGCGGCGTGGATGCCGTGGTGCGCCGCGGCCGTTCTCGCCCTGGCCGAGGCGCGGGGAATCGCCGGGGCGGCGAGGGCGGCCGCCGCCGCGGGTCTGGCCCTCGGCCTGCAACTCCTGGCCGGGGAGCCCGCGATCTCGCTTCTGACGCTCGCCTTCTCCGCCGTTCTCGCCCTGGGAAAGGCCCTGACGCTCCCCCGGGACGAGCGGAGGCCGGCGCTCGTGTCGCTCGTCGGCGGCGGAGTCGCGGCGGGTGCTCTCGCGCTCGCCCTCGCGGCGCCGTTGCTGCTGCCTCTCGCCGACGTCTTTCCGCTGACCTACCGCGGTCAGCATCTCTATTCCGAGCGCGCCTTCGGCGCGGCGGCCTTCTCGCCCACGCGGGCGATCGAGTGGCTGCTGCCGCGCTTCGGCGGGGACCCGGGGCTTCTCGGCGGCGGAGAGAACTGGCTCGCCTCCGTCGGCGAGCGCAGCCTCGTGTACATCTGGTCCGTGACCTTCGGCGTGGTGCCGCTCCTCCTGCTGCTCCTCGCGGCGGTCCGGAAGGAATTCTGGGGCCGGCGCGCGGCCCTGCTCGCCGCCGGCGGATTTCTCGGGCTGCTTCTCTCCTTCGGCTTCGCCCTGCCCTTCTACCGCGCCGTCTACGCGGTCACGTTCCTCCGCAAGCTGCGTTACCCGATCAAGTTCTACCTGCCCGCGACCCTCTGCGTCGCGCTTCTCGCGGGCCTGGCGGCCGCGGTCCTCGCGCGGCGGAGTCCGACGCGAAGGGATGGCGCCGTCGTCGGCCTTCTGCTCGCGCTCCTGGCCTCGGCCTGGTGGCTCGCCGCGCCCGGCGGGGTCCTCGACCGCCGGTCCGCGCCCGTCGTCGCGCAGATCTCCGACAGCCCGGCCGCGTTCCTGGAGGCCTTCCGTTCCGCGGTCCGGGGCGACGTTCTCGTCGGCGCGCTCGTCATCCTCGCCGCGGCCCTGTTGCTCCGCCGCGGCGGCCGCGAGCCGGGGTACCTGCTCGGGCTTCTCACGCTGCTGTCGGCGCTCGTGTGGGGGCTGCCTCTCTTCGTGGCCGCGAAGGAAAAGGACCTGGCCCGCCCGCCCGCCCTGCTCGCGCGCATGGAGGGGCCCGGACGCCTTCACGTGTCGTCGCGCCTGCCCCGGTTCGACATGGCGGCGCTCCCCGCGGATCCTCCGGGCGCGCTGCCGCGCTCCGAGAAGACCGCGCGCGTCATCCTGGAAGAGCTCGTGCCGGCGACGGCCGCCGAGTTCGGCGCGCGATACCTCTTCGAGAACGACCCCGACGGCTCCTACGGGTTCTACAACCGCCTCGCCAACGAGGCCGCCGACGCGTCGACGCCGGTCGAGCGCGACCGGCTGCTCCGCCTCTACGGCGGGCGCTGGGCGCTGGCCGAGGAGGGCGAAGAGCACCCGCTCTTCCGGGCGACCACGGGATTTGCGGTCGCTGGCCGGCGGCTCGTGCTCTTCGAGAACCCCTCCGTGCTGCCGGAGCTGCGCTGGGCCGGCCGGGCCTGGCGCCGCCGCTCGCTCTCGGGCACGCTCGAGCTCGTCCGCTCGGAGCGCTTCGCTCCCGGGACCGACATCGCCTTCCCCGGGCCGCGCGACGACGATCCGCCGGAGGGGGCCCCGGCCTCCTCGGCAAAGATCGAGATCGAGCTCGCCGCGGCCGATCGCGCCGCGGTGGAGGTCGAAGCGGACGCCGCCGGCTACGTCCTCTTCTCGAGAACGTTCTTCCCGGCCTGGCGCGCCCGGCTCGACGGCGCGCCGGTCCCCGTGACCGTCGCCAACGCACGGGACCTCGCCGTCGCCGTTCCGGCCGGGCGCCACCGCGTCGAGATCGAATACGACCGCCGGCCGTTCCGGCGGGGCGTCGCGTTCCAGGCGGCGGCGCTCCTCGCCGCGCTCGCGGTCGCGGCCGTGACGCGAAGCTGGTCGCCTAGACGTCCTCTGGCTTGAGCCCGGTTTGCTTGGCGATGCGCGCCAGCATTCTGGGACCGAGCTCCTCGCCATCGTGGAAACCGAAGATGACGTTGGGCCAACCATCCCGGGCGAGAGTCTTGTGGGAGCCGGACGTGCGTTTCACCGTCCATCCGATCCGGAGGAGCGAGGCGAGGACCCGTCGGGCTTTGGTCGCTTTGAACGGCTCAGGCAGCTGCGGACACGACGAAGGACACGTTCGTCGCCTCCTCTGAGCTCACCTCGCCGGCTTCGAGCTTCTCGGCGACCGCGTGGAGCGCCAGCGCCTCGACTCTCGTCAACGCTTCCTGGCGCGTTTTGCCGTACACCTGGCAGCCCGGGATCGACTCGATAACGGCGATCCAGCGGCCATCGTCTTCGCGGTCGAAGTTCACAGTCAGAGTCATGCGCAAAAAGAATAGCACCGGCGCCCGCTTTACGGGCCCGGCCTCACGATCCCCAGGTGCATCCGCAGCCCCTCGTAGATGTCGGGCCGGCAGCCGTTCAACGGGATGACGCCCCAGGCGTAGTAGATCGAGAGCGCGGCGAAGACCGGAAACATCCATCGGAAGGCCCGCGTGTCGATGAGGTCGTGGTACCCGACGACGAGCGCGAAGGGCGCCATCGCGAGGAAGTACCGGCTCCAGTCCTCCGTCGAGACGAGGACGAGCAGGGCGAGCTCGAAGACGCAGTACCAGAAGAGGACCGGGAATCGGACCCGGAGGCGCGAGGCGCCGACCGCATAGATCACGAACAGCAGGATGTGGAACTCGACCTGGTGGTACAGGCCCTTCGCGAAGAGCGTCGGAAAGAAGCCGAAGGGGCGCAGGGCCGCGACCTTCTCGCCGTGCGGGGCGAAGTAGGCGAAGAAGTTTCCGAAACGGACCGCGCAGAAGAGAAAGTACCCGAAGAGGCCCGCCGGGATGAGCGCCAGCCACGGCCAGGCGCGCCACTTCCGCTCGCGGGCGAGCGCGACGGCGAAGGCCGGGGCGATCATGAGACCCGAGATCCGGGTCAGCGTCGCGAGACCCGCGGCGAGGCAGGCGCGGCCGTACCGCTCCCTCTCGAAGAAGAAGACCGCCGCGAGGGTCAGGGCGATCGCCAGCGACTCGGTCGCGCCGGTCGAGCGGTAGAGGAACCACCGGGGCGGAAGGAAGAGGAAAACGAGCGAGAGGAACCCGGGCGACGTCAGCTTCCAGACGTCCCGGGCGAGGCGGTAGAAGATCAGCACGGCGGCGACCGAGGCGAGGACCGACACGAGCAGGAGCGCCGCCTCGTAGCCCGAGAGCCACGCCAGGGCCCGCACGCAGAGCGGATAGAGCGGCAGGTGCGTCAGGAAGTAGGTCGGCTCGTAGACGTACGCGAGCAGCGGGTTCCCGGGCGTGACCGCATACAGCGTCTTCGCGACCGTCAGATAGTTCGGCCCGTCCCAGAAGCGGTAGACGACCGACATGTCGGCGCGGAACGGCCAGTAGACGAGAAACGAGCCGGCGACGGAGGCGAGGGTGAGCCAGATCTCCGGCCGCACGCCGGGCCGCGGTTTCTCCGTCACTGACGAGACAGGATACTCCGTCGCCGCGCGTCCCACGCCGCCCAGAAGACGAGGCTCCACCACACGCCGTGCCAGCCCGGGAAGTGGGCGTTCTCGATTCCGAGCCCTTCGAGCGATCCGCCGATGAGGAAGCCGGCCGTCACCAGGGTGTAGACGGCGTAGCCGGCGCCTCCGAAGAGCGAACCCAGGGCGATCGGCCAGACCAGGTAGTACTCGTTGATGCCGGGCGTGAAGAGAAGCATGACGATGAAGAGCAGCAGGCCGGCGGAGGCGAGCTCGAGCTTCCGGCCGATGAGGATCGCGGCCGCAACCGCCGCGAGAAAGAGGGCCGCCGGCAGCCAGGACGGGACGGCCGGAATCGCCCGCAGCAGCCCGACGCCGTAGGCCTCGGTTCCCCCGCGATAGCCGACGACGTTTTCGCGGATCGCCGGCCAGGACTTCCAGAACGGCAGGAACGACGCCGCGAAGACGGCGTACGGCAGGGCGGCCGCGAAGCGTCCGAGGCCCCGGCGCCCGGTCCCCCCCGCGAAGAGCAGCGGGAAGAAGGCCGTCACGTGCTTGACGAGGAGCGAGGCGGACAGCGCGGCGACGGCGCCGGCCCTTCCTTCGGGAAGGCGGCGTGCGGCGAGGATGGCAAGGAGAAGAAAGAGAATCGCGAGGTTGTCGAACTGGAGATAGTGGCCGGTCACGATGACCGAGACGGGGTTGGCGAAGAAGAGCAGCGCCGCGGCCGCCCCACGGCGGCCCCGCCCGGCGAGCCGGTACAGGACCCACGCGGTCGCCGCGTCCGTGACGAGCAGGAGCCCGCCGACGACGGTCGCGAGGGAGAGGGTCGCGGCCCGCGCGAGCCACGACGCCGCCGCGACGACGGCGGCCCAGGCCGGCGCGTAGTTGTACCGCGGGGTCTCGCCGTAGAGGTCTCCCCCGCGCCGGACGATCTCCGCGACCTGCGCATAGGACCCGACGTCGAAGTTGCCCCGAAACCGGGCGAGGAGAGCGACGCGCAGGCCGAGCGCGGCGAGGAACGCGGCCGCGAACAGGAATCGCCGGGCGGGCGTCACGCGTGCGCCGGCGTCTCGGGCCATCCCGTCGTCACGAAGCCCGCGCGGCCGGGAAGGGTCGTGCGGGAGATCGCCCGGACCGGGATCGCCTCGTGATGCGCGAGGACTTCCCGCGCCAGTTCCGAGAGGCTGGGAAACGCGACGCCGTCGGCGATCCAGTCGTCGAGGATCTTCTGAAAGAGGGGCGCCCTGGACCGCCCCTCGACTTCGGCGTGGATCGTGTGGACCTGCGTGCCGCGCGCGGCCTTCCGGAAGTAGGCGCGCTGGTCCTCGTCGCCGGAGAGCTCCTCCCAGCCGAGCGTTTCGTCGAGGGTCGGCAGCGTCGTGGGAATCTCGAGAGTCCGGAAGACGCGGCCCCCCGCCTCGGGGAAGAAATACGAGCCGCCGCGGGTGTCGGAGGCGAAGAGCAAGGACCGCTCCTCCTGGGCCTCGAGCGACCGGGCATCGGCCGTCCAGCCGGGGGCCGCGCTCGTCCGCGCCGGAACCCCGAAAATCCGGAGGTACTCGGCGTGGGCGCGGCCGTAGTCGGACCGGATCTCCTCGGCCGTCATCGCGTCGAGCCGATCCTGCCAGCGGACGTGGTCCCACCCGTGGACGCCCGTGTCCTGGCCCGCGCGGGCCGCCGCCCGCATCACGTTGGCACAGCGCTCGCCGATCATCGGCGCCGGAAGAAGCGTGCCCGAGAGCATCGTGCGCCACCCGTAGAGCGACGGCGCGCGGGAGCGGAGCATCTTCCGGAGAAATCCCTTGCGGGTGAAGATCCGCCGCACGGCGAGACCCGACCGGTCCGGCCCCAGCGTGAAGAAGAACGTCGCGCGGATCCCCCGGGCCGCGAAGATCTCGAGGAGGCGCGGGACCCCGTCGCGGGTGCCCTCGGCGGTGTCGCAGTCGACCTTGAGGGCGACGCGACGGGGGATCATCGGTCGGCGCGGCGACGCGTCAGGTAGAAGTCGAGCGTCTGCCGGATGCCCTCGTCGAGCGACACCTTCGGCTCCCAGCCGAGGATCTTCCGGGCGCGCCGGATCGAGGGAACGCGCGTCAGGATGTCCTGGTAGCCCGCGCCGTAGTACTCGCCCGACGCGACGTCGACGAGCTCGACCCGCTTGCCGAAATCCTCGTACCCCGGATGGGTCGCGACGGCCGCGATCATGCGCAGCGCGAGCTCGCGGATCGAGAGGTCGTTCGTCGGGTTGCCGATGTTGAAGATGCCACCGTCGGCTGCCCCGCCCCGATTCTCCAGGATCCTCATGAGGCAGTCGATGCCGTCCGAGATGTACGTGAAGGACCGCCGCTGCGTGCCGCCGTCGACGAGCTTGATGGGCTCGCCGTAGAGGATGTTGTGGAGAAACTGCGTGAGCACCCGGCTCGAGCCCTCCTTGGGCGAATCGACGTCGTCCAGGTGCGGCCCGAACCAGTTGAAGGGGCGAAAGAGCGTGAACTGGAGGCCCTTCGTGCCGTACGCCCAGATGACCCGGTCGAGCAGCTGCTTGGAGCACGAGTAGATCCAGCGCTGCTTCTGGATGGGGCCGTAGACGAGGGGCGAGGAATCCTCGTCGAACTCGGCGTCGGGGCACATCCCGTAGACCTCGGAAGTCGAGGGGAAGACCACGCGCTTGCCGTACCGCACGGCCTGCTTGACGATGCGGAGGTTCTCCTCGAAGTCGAGCTCGAAGACCGCCAGCGGTTCGCGCACGTAGGCCGCGGGCGTCGCGATCGCGACGAGCGGAAGCACCACGTCGCACTTCTTGACCTGGTACTCGATCCACTCCTTGTTGATCGCGATGTCGCCCTCGAGGTACGTGAAGCGCGGGTTGTCGAGGAAGGGCGCGATCTTGTCCGAGCCGACGTCGAGTCCCGACACGTGCCAGTCGGTCGACTGCAGGATGCGCTCGGTCAGCGCGTTTCCGATGAACCCGTTGACCCCGAGAATCAGGACCCGCATCCCTACCCCCTCGTCGCGAGAAACCGCGCCGCGTCGATCTCCTCGCCGCCTTCCGGCTGCAGGGACAGAATCTCCACGTACCGGTCGTCCCCGCACGCGACGTGGAGGCGCCCGTCTTCGCCGCGCACCTGGCCGGGGAATGTATCGTGTGCCGCCAGGCCCGGCAGCCGCGTGCGCCAGACGAAGGTCCGCCCCCCGAAGAGTTCGGTGAACGCGCCCGGATACGGGTGCGTCACGGCGCGGACGAGGTCGTGCACCTCGCGGGCCGGCCGGCTCCAGTCGATGTGGCCGTCTTCGGGGCGGCGGCGGCCGAACCGCGTCGCCCGCGACTCGTCCTGCGGCGTCGTCTTCACACGGCCGGCCTCGAGGTCCTCGAGGCGGCGCTCGAGGATCGCGGCGGCCGCCGCGGTCACGCGGCGCTGGACCTCGATCGCGGTGTCGTCCGGGCCGATCGGCACGGCCTCCTGGTCGACGATCGCTCCCTGGTCCGCGCGTTCCGTCATGACGTGAAGCGTGGCGCCGGTCTGCTTCTCGCCCTTGAGGACCGCCCAGTTGACGGGCGCGCGGCCCCGGAACTTCGGCAGCAGCGAGCCGTGCATGTTGTACGCCCCGAGGCGGGGCAGCGCCAGCATCTCCGCCGGGAGCAGGCCGCGGTAGTAGAACGAGAGGACGAGGTCCGGCGCCGCGATCTTCACGCGCGCGATCGCCGCGGGGTCGAGCGGGTTGTCGATGACGACGGGCTCGATGCCGCCCGAGCGCGCGAGCTCGGCGACACTCGGGAACCACCGGGCCTCCTCCGGCGAGTCGCGGTGGGTCGCGACGAGAACCGGCCGCCGGCCGCGCTTCAGCAGCACCTCGAGGCACGCATGGCCCGTTCCCGAGTACGCGAAGACCGCGATCCGCGGCGGCGCTCATGCGCCCCCGCCCGGCGGCCGCTCGCCGCCGTAGACGTGCCGCACCCGGAACCGCGGCCGGCCCCGAACCTGCAGGTAAATGCGGCCGACGTACTCCCCCACGAGGCCGAGTCCCGCCATCGCCACGCCGAGCAGCGTGAAGAGGATGGCGAAGAGCGTGAAGACGCCTTCGACCTCGGCGCCGACCACGAGCCGGCGAACGAAGAGAAAGAGGCCGAAGGCCACGCCGCCGATCGCGACGACGGTGCCCATGAGACCGAACACCTGCAGCGGCACGAGGGAGAAGCCCGTCATCAGGTCGAAGTTGAGGCGCACGAGGCGGTAGAGCGAGTAGTTCGAGGTGCCGTGCCGCCGGGCCGAGTGTGCGACCTCGACCTCGGTCGGACGTCGGGCGAAGCTCTGCCCCAGGGCCGGGATGAACGTCGAGGCCTCGTCGCAGCGGTTGATCTCCTCGACGACGTCCTTCGAGTACGCGCGGAGCATGCAGCCGAAGTCCGTGAGCTTCATGCGCGTGATGAAGGTCGTGACGCGATTGACGAGACGGGAGGCCGCCCGGCGCAGAAACGTGTCCTGGCGGTCCTGGCGCACGCCGCCGACGACGTCGTAACCCTCGGCCATTTTCGCGAGCAGCTTCGGGATCTCCTCGGGCGGATTCTGGAGGTCGGCGTCGAGCGTGACGACGACGTCGCCGGTGACGCTCTCGAAGGCGGCGAGGATGGCCTGGTGCTGGCCGAAGTTTCGCGCGAGCTCGAGAACCCGAACCGTCTCGGGCCGGTCCCGCGACGCCGCCTTCAGGATCTCGAGAGAGCGGTCGCGGCTGCCGTCGTCGACGAACACCAGCTCGTAAGGCGGCCCGAGGCCGTCCATGACACGGGAAAGCCGCGTCAGGAGCTCGGGCAGGTTGCCTTCTTCGTTGTAGACGGGGACGACGACGGACACTTTCATCGCGGATTCGCCGGGATCTTAACCCGCGGGCCGCGTAGCTCCCACAGCAGCCAGGCGATCGCGGCCCACCAGGGGCCGTACCAGCCGGGGAGCGCGACGGCGCTGCGCGCGGCCGGGAAGAGCGCTCCCACGAGAAATGCGCCGGCGACCAGGCTGTAGAGGAAGAACCCGACGCCGGGGAAGAGAGCGCCCAGGGCCACCGGCCACACGCAGTACTGGCGCCCGAAGCCGGGAGCGAAGACGAGCACGACGAGAAAGAGAAGCAGACTCGCGCGCTCGAGCTCCGTGTCGCGCAGGCGATAGAGGGCGACGCCGACCGCGGCGAAGAAGATCGGCACCGGCACCCAGTCCGGAACGCCGGGCAGGAGAACCAGAGCCTCGATCCCGTAGTTTCCGGTGACTCCCCGGTAGAGGAGGACCTGCTGCGCGATCTCGCGCCAGGACGCCAGGTACGGGAGAAACGCGGCGGCGAATCCGAGATACGGCAGGATCACCGGAAGGAGGCCGCGTCCGCCCGGCCGCCGGCGGAAGAGCAGAGGGTGCAGCGCCGCGACGTGCTTGATCAGCAGGGACAGCGTGAGGGCCCCGGCGGCCGGGAGGTCTCGTCCCCGCTCGGACAGAAGGATCGCCCCGAGGAGGGCCAGGATGGCGAGGCCGTCGAACTGCAGGTGGTAACTCGACACCAGGATCGAGACCGGATTGGCGAAGAAGAACAGCGCCGAAAGCGCCGCCGCCGTCCCGGAGAGCCGCCGACGCGCGAGGCGATAGACGAGAACGGCGGTGGCGATGTCGCCGGCGAGCAGCAGAAGCCCGAGCACGGCCGTCGTGGAAACGCCCGCCGCTCGGGCGACCGCCTCCGCGCCCGTCACCGCGAGCGCCCACAGCGGCGAGTAGTTGTAGCGTGACGTCTCGCGATAGATGTCCCCGCCGTGCCGCACGATGCCGGCGACGATCCCGTAGGACTCGGTGTCGTAGTTTCCCGGGAACGCGTTCAGGAGCGCCAGGCGCGCCGCGAGCGCGGCGACGAACGCGGCGGCGAGGAGAAACGTCCGGAGGCCGGCGTTCAAAGGCGGGAGGTCCTCACGATCCATCCCACCGGACGCCGCCGGAGAACTCCCAGCGCCGCGGCGGCCCCCAGACGCCCCCGCCCGCGCGCTCGGACGTGACCTCGAAACGCAGCACGTCCGCCCGCGCGTCGTACGGGGCGCCGTCGCGCGCGTGGACCGCGGCATCCAGGCTGTAGACGCCGGGCGCGAGATCGAGCGACGGAACGGCGAGCGTGACGCGAGCCTCCCCTTCGAAGCGGCCGGGCCGGAAGCCCTCGAGCTCGGTGTTGGTGCCGAGGACCACGACGCCGGCGACCGTCGTGACTCGGAAGCCGAAGACGAAGTCGGACAGCGGCTCGGCCGCCGACACCGTCATCTCGATCGAGGCGGGCTCGCCCGCCCGGAACCGTCCGGCCGGGCGGCCGGCGGCGTCGAGCAGCCGCACGTTCCCGATCGTCGCCACACCCGACCCGACCCGCGCGCCGGGGCGGATCTCGGCGAGCCGGCGCTCCCCCTCCTCGACCGCCACGCGCTCGAGATAGCGGGCGACCGTCTCGGGCGCCGGCCCGTCCGACGCGATCCTCCCCCGCTCGAGCCAGATGGCCCTCCGGCAGCGCTGCGCCACCAGCGACAGGTCGTGCGAAACGACGACGAGCGTCTTTCCCGCGCGCTCGAACTCGGAAAACTTCTCGAGGGCCCGGTGGGCGAAGGCCTCGTCGCCGACGGCCAGCACCTCGTCGACGAGGAGCACGTCCGGGTCGCTGTGCGCCGCGATCGCAAACCCGAGCCGCACGGCCATGCCCGAGGAGTAGGTCTTCACCGGCGCGTCGAGGAACGCCTCGACGCCGGCGAACCGCACGATGTCGTCGAAGCGCGCGGCGACCTCGCGCCGCGTCAGCCCGAGCAGCAGGCCGGTGATCTCGACGTTCTCGCGGCCCGAGATTTCGGGATGGAAGCCCGCCCCGAGCTCCAGAAGCGCCGCGAGCCGGCCCCTGACTTCGACGGTGCCGCGGGTCGGCCGCACGATCCCGGCCAGCAGCTTCAGAAGGGTCGACTTGCCCGAGCCGTTGGCGCCCACCACACCGAGGGTCTCGCCCGCCGGGACCTCGAAGGACACGTCCTCGAGGGCCGTGACGCCGCCCGGCACCGCGGGCGCACGTCCGCCGGAGAGCAGAAGCGACTTCAGCGTTCCGTGGGGCCGCCGGCCGTACCGGCGGTAGACCTTCGTCACGCCGCGGACGGCGATGGCCGGTCCGCTCATGCGTTCTCCGCGAGCGAGTCCCGCAGCCGCTCGAAGACGAAGCCGCCCGCAGCGAGCGCGACGGCGGCCGTGCCGGCCATCCAGGCCCAGTCGGCTGCGGGCACGGGCCGAAAGAAAAAGAGGCTGTCCTGGATCCCGGAGAAGAACGTCGCGAAGGGATTGGCTCGCAGGAGCGGCCGGAAGCGCTCCGGAACCGACGCGACGGGATAGAGGACGGGGGTCAGAAAGAAGGAGAGCGTCAGCAGATTCGAGACGACGTCGCGCACGTCGCCGAAGTGCACCGACAGGGCCGAGGCTGCGAGCGCGATCCCGAAGACCGCCAGCGCGAGCAGCAGCAGAACGACGGGAAACTGCAGGAGCGCGGGGCCCGGACGGAGGCTGCCCCGGACCGCCGCGAACGCGATCGCCGCCGCGACGACCGGCAGGGCGAGCACGAGGTGCGCGAGCCGCGCCGCGACGCTGGCGGCCGGGAACACCTCGGGCGCGACGGTCGTCTTGCGGAGCAGCGGCCCGTTGGCGCGGAACGTCTCGACGGAGTCGTTCAAGGCGGCGGAGACGAAGGCCCAGACGAGAACGCCCGGGAAGAGAAAGAGGGCGTAGGGCCGGACGTCCGCGCGCGGTGCGAAGACGAAGCGGAAGACCGTCGCGTAGACGAGGAGCAGGAGGAGCGGGTTGACGAGCGACCACAGGAAGCCGAGCGCTCCCCCGCGGTAACGGGCCGTCAGCTCGCGGCGCGTCAGCGCCCGGACGAGCGCGCGCTGCGCGAGCGTGCGCCGGAGCGGAAAGAGCGCCGTCACGTCGAAAGTTCTCGGATGTCGTTTCTCCGGTTTCGGGTCCTGGACGTCGGGCCGGGCACGGGGATGCCGTCGGGTATTCTCGCATCGTGTCGAGCGAACCGTCCGCGGCGCCCCCCGTTTCCGTCCGGGCCGTCACGAAGGTCTACGCCGGCGGCCAGGCCGTCGTCGCGCTCGACGGAGTCGACCTGGAGGTCCCGGCCGGCCAGTTTCTCGCCCTGGTCGGCGAATCGGGCAGCGGGAAGTCGACCCTCCTGCACCTGACCGGGGGCATCGACCGGCCCTCCTCCGGCGAAATCCTCGTCGGCGACGCGAGCGTCGGCCGGCTGCCGGAACGCGCGCTCGTTCTGTACCGGCGGCGCGAAGTGGGAATGGTCTTCCAGTTCTTCAACCTCCTGCCGCACCTGACGGTCCGAGAGAACGTCGAGCTGCCGCGGCGTCTCGACGGGCGGGCCGACGCCGGTCCGCGGGCCGCGGACCTGCTCGCGCGGGTCGGACTGGCGGACCGCTCCGGCGCGCACCCGTACGAACTCTCCGGCGGCGAGATGCAGCGGGTCGCCATCGCGCGCGCCCTGGTTACGGGCGCGCGCCTCCTTCTCGCGGACGAGCCGACCGGCAATCTCGACAGCCGCAACGGCGAAGCCGTCCTCGCGCTGCTCGACGAGATCCGGCGCGAGCGCGGCGTGACGCTGCTCCTCGCGACCCACTCGGCGGCGGCGGCCCGGCGGGCCGACCGCGTCGTGGCGTTGAAGGACGGCCGGGTGACCTCCTGAGGGGCTTCGGTCTCGTCCTGCGGGCCCTCGTGACCGGCCCGGCGCGGAGGCGGCCCGCCCGCGTCGCCCTGCCGATCCTCGGGGTCGCGATCGGCGTCGCCGCCGTCGCCGCCATCCACCACGCCAACCGCAGCGTGACGGAGTCCTTCCGCGAGGCCGCCGCGACGATCGCGGGCCGGAGCGACTTCGTCGTGACGGGACCGGCGGGGGTCCCTCTCTCGGCGCTTCCGAAGCTCGCGTTTCTGTGGGAGGTCGGCGGCTTCGCGCCGGCCGTGACCGGCACGGCGGTTCTCCCGGGCGGCGAAGTCGTCCAACTGCTCGGCGTCGACTGGGGCGGCGATGGCATCGTGCGCGACGTGCGCCTCGTTTCCCCCGGGGGCGCGGGACGGGCGCTGCTCGGCTCTCCCGGATCGGTCCTCGTGCCCGCACCGCTCGCCGCGCGCCGCGGGCTCGCCGTCGGGAGCGAGATCGCTCTGACTTCCGGAGGCGTGCCGCGGACGGTTCGCGTGGGAGGGATCCTCGAGCTCTCGGGTGTGGCCCGCGCGTCGGGAGGCGACCTTCTTCTGACGGACATCTTCACGGCGCAGGACCTGCTCGGCCGGCGCGGCACGGTCGACCGCGTGGACGTCGTGCTCGATCCGGGCGCGCCGCGCGAAGCGGTGCGGGCCGAGATCCTGCGGCGCCTTCCCCCGGGCCTCTCGCTCGAGCCGCCGGGGCGGGCGGCCGCGACGGCCGACCGGATGGTCCGCGCCTTCCGGTTCAACCTCAACGCCCTGGGCTCGCTGACGCTTCTCGTCGGGATGTTCCTGATTGCCAACGCCGTGTCGATCGCCGTCCTGCGCCGCCGGCCCGAGATCGCCGCGCTGCGCGCGCTGGGGACTTCCCGGGCGTCGATCTTCGGCGCCTTTCTCCTCGAGGGCGCCGTCGTCGGCGTGGCCGGAACGCTCCTCGGCGAGATCCTCGGCCTCGTCGTCTCGCGCGAGGCGATGCGGGCGGTCGCCGGCACGGTCTCGAGCCTCTACGTGCCGACGGCCCGCATCTTCGCGGCGGACTGGAGCGGACCGGCCGTCCTCGCCGCGCTCGTCGGCCTCGCCGCGTCGCTCGCCGCAACCCTCCTGCCCGCGATCGAGGCGATGCGGGTGGCGCCGGCGCCGGCGATGCGCGCCGGAGCCATCGAGTCCGTCGTCCGGCTGAGGCTGCCGCGGCGCGCGTCCCTGGCGGCGCTCGCTCTGGCGCTCGCCGCGGCGGCGTCCTTCGCGGCGCCGGTCGACGACCTGCCCCTCTTCGGGTTCGCCGCCGTGGGGCTCGTCGTCGTCGCGCTCGCGCTGATGTCGCCGCTGCTCGTGCGGGCGGGCGCGGCGCTGCCGCACGGCCTCCCCCCGCGGACTCTGGGTCCCGCCGGGCGCCTCGGCGCGGGCTTCTTCGGAGGCGCGCTCGCGAAGAACGGGATCGCCGTCACGGCCCTGGCGATGGCGCTCGGCATGACTCTCGCGATGATCGTCACCGTCGCCTCGATCCGCGAAACCGTGCGGGTCTGGGTCGAGACGACCCTGCGCTCGGACCTCTGGATCAAGACGGACGCCGGCGGCCGGACCGGGATCGTCGGCGATCTGCCGCAGGACGTGCTCCCCTTCCTGCAGTCGATCGAGGGTGTCGGCGAGGTCGACCCGTTCCGCGGACGTGAGGCGTCGGACGAGCGCGGGCGTCCGTTCACCCTGGCGTCGGGCGACTTCCGGGTGGCGGCCCGCTCCGGCGGGCTCGCGCTTCTCGACGGGCGAGACCCGCACGCGGCGGCGCTCGAGGCCCGCGCGCGCGGGGAGGTCCTGGTCTCCGAGCCCTTCGCCCGGCGCTTTGCCGCCGGGAAGGGCGGCCGGGTGCGCCTCCCGACGCCCGCGGGGCCGCGGGAGTTTCGTGTCGCGGGCGTCTATCGGGACTACTCGAACGACCGCGGCACGGTCGTCATGGACCGGGCGCTGTACCTCGCCCTCTACGCCGATCCGCGGATCACGAGCCTCGCCGTGACGGCCCGGCCCGGCGCGGACCTCGAGGCCCTGCGCCGCCGGATCCTCGCCGCCGCCTCCGGGCGCTACGCTCTTTCCGTGGCGACGAACCGGGAGCTGCGGCGCGAGGTCTTCGTGATCTTCGACCGGACCTTCGCGGTGACCCGCGCGCTCGAAGCGATCGCGGTCGCGGTGGCCGTCCTCGGCATCGCCAACGCCTTGATGGCCTCGGCCGTCGAGCGGCGGCGCTCCTTCGGTCTGCTCCGCGCGATCGGCGCGTCGGGCGCTCAGATCCGCCGTGCGACGCTCGTCGAGGCGCTCCTGTCCGGGTTGACCGGCACAGTGGCCGCCCTGGCGGCCGGCGCCGCGTTTGCCTGGCTCCTGCTCGAGGTCATCAACCCGCAGTCGTTCGGCTGGACCGTGTCGCTCGCCGTGCCCTGGAAGACGCTCGCGGGAGCCGCGGCGCTCGTGCTCGCCGCGTCGGTCTTCGCGGGCCTCGCCCCGGGCGGCGTCGCCGCGGCCGTCGATCCGGCGGCGGCGCTGCAGGAGGAGTGATGCGGCGGTTCTTTTCCCTCATGCTGGTCGCGCTTGCGGCCGCCCGGGCTGGCGGGGCGGGGGACAACAGCCCCGGCGGGTCTTCTCTCGTCTTTCCGCGCGACCACGGCTCGCACGCGGACGCGGCCCTCGAGTGGTGGTACTGGACAGGGCACCTCTCCGGCGCGGACGGGCGGCCCTACGGGTTCCAGCTCACGTTCTTTCGTCTCCGCGACGTGCACCTGGCGCACTTTGCCTGGTCCGACATCGGCTCGCAGCGGTTCGCCTTCGAGGAGAAGACGCACCTCGCGCTGCCCGGGATCGCGGGCGCCTCGGAAGAGCGCCTCGACGTCTTCAACGAGGACTGGTCGGCGCGTGAAGCCGGCGGCGCGCAGAAGCTCTCGGTGCGCACATCCCAGGGTCTCCTCGCGCTCGCGCTCGAGCCGGCGAAGCCTCCGGTGCTTCACGGGGAGAGCGGCATCTCGAAGAAGGGGCCGGGACCGACCGAGTACTCCCACTATGTCTCGATCCCGCGCCTCGCGGTCTCCGGCACGCTCGACCGGGGGAAGGGCCGAAAGGAAGCGCTCACGGGGACGGCCTGGTTCGACCACGAGTGGGGGCCCGGGGGGCTTCCCTCGGGAGTCGCCGGTTGGGACTGGTTCGCGCTGCAGCTCTCGGACGGTTCGGAGCTGATGCTCTACCGCATGCGCCTCTCGGGCGGAGCAGCCTCGCCCTTTTCCGCCGGCACCTTCATTCCGGCGTCCGGTCCCCCGCGCGCGGTTGCCTGGAAGGACGTGACGCTGGCGGCGCGGACGCACTGGACGTCGCCGACATCGAAGGCCGTCTACCCGGCCGTCTGGTCCCTCGCCGTCGCGCCCCTCGCGCTCGAGGTTACGCTCACGCCGCTGCTCGCCGACCAGGAGCTGGTGACGGCCCGGTCGACCCAAGTCACTTACTGGGAGGGGGCCTGCGGCGTCGAGGGGACGCGCGAGGGCCGGTCCATCGGGGGGCGCGCGTACGTCGAGATGACGGGCTACGCGGGACGCGACGTCCCGGGGTTCACCCCGTAGCTCAGCGCGCCGGCCGTGGCTCAGGGCGCCGGCCGTAGCTCAGGGCGCCGGCGGCGGCGCGGGCGTCGCGGTGCCGGGCTTGGGCTCCACTTCCATCGTGATCGTAAAGATCTTCGCCTTCGAGAGATTGCGGAAAACGAACGGGAACTTGATCGCCGCCGCGTCGCGCTCCCCGGCCGCGAGCCAGCCCACACGCGTGCCGCCCGAGCCGGCGGCCACCATGTTTCCGGCCTCGTCGAGGATCGCGACCGCGACCCCCACGGCGACCGGCACCAGGCCGTCGTTGTCGATGCGGACGACCGCCTCGCTCGTGGACCGCCGCAGCCCCGCCCCCACCTCGCCGGAGACCTTGAAGACGATCTGGTTGATCTTGATCTTGTCGAGCGAGAGGCGGATGTCCTGGATGCTGTCGACCGGCTTGTAGTCGAACGTCTTCGTCACCTGCTGGGCCGCGAGGGGCGCCGCGAGAAAGGCCGCGGCGGCGAAGAGAAGGGATCGGCGCATGGCGCGTTCCTCCGTGCGCCGACCATATCAAAGCGAGCCCGGGAGTCCCGCCCCCGCCGCCTGCCGTCTGCCGTCTGCCGTCTGCCGTCTACGGCACCGGCGTCGGGCTCAGAGGCTCGGACTCGACCTTCGTCGAGGACGACGACGTCGTCGACGACGAGCTCTTGGAGGGCTTGGACGACTTGCCCTGCGTCTCGACCGTGACCACGAAATTGGAGGCCTTGTCGAGGTTGCGGTACACGTACGGGAAGTCGATCGTGTAGTAGGTGCGGTCGCCCTTGGTCAGGTAGCCCCACTTGGTCCCGTTGGAGCCGGCGGCGACGACGTTGCCCTCCGCATCGAAGACGACGACGGCGACCCCGACCTGCTGATCCGTCAGGCCGTTGTTGTCGATTCGCACGCGGACGTCCGCGCTCGATTTCCGCAGCGGCGTTCCCTTGAGCGTGCTTCCCGTGTTGAAGACCACCTGGCCGATCACGATGTCGCCGGCCGAGATGTTGATGTCCTGGACGCCGTTGATGGGCGCCCATTCGAACTTCTTGGTCGATTGCTCCGCCGCGAGCGGCGCCGCGAGCAATCCCGCCATGGCCAATGCCGAGCCCAGCCTGCCGAATCTCATTCCCACCTCCATCATGCGAATCGTCAATGCGCTGCCGCGCCGGACGCTCCGGCGCGGACTTTAGGGAGTGTAGCAGGCCGCGGCGGTTACGCGCCGGATTTCGCGGCGAGACGGGAGCGGCGGAACCCGTAGGCGAAGTAGATGACGAGGCCGAGCACCAGCCACACGCCGAAGCGGATCCACGTCGCGAGCGGCAGACCGCCGTAGCGGGTCAAGACCATGCCGGCCGGCGTCGACTGGAACCAGGGCATGCCGACGATGAGGTACAGGCAGACCGCGATGCCGAGGATCGGCGTCAGCGGAACGAACGGCGTCCGGAACGCGCGCTTGCGGTGGGGGTCCCTCTTGCGCAGCACCATGATCCCGATGCACACGAGGATGAAGGCGAAGAGCGTGCCGATGTTCGTCAGCTCGACGAAAACGTCCAGGTTGGCGAACGCCGACAGCGCCGCCACGCCGATCCCGATCCAGATCGTGGTCACGTGCGGGGTCCGGTACTTCGGGTGGATCTTCGCGAACGAGGGCGGAAGGAGCCCGTCGCGGGCCATCGAGAAGAAGATCCGGGCCTGGCCGTACTGGAACACCAGCAGCACGGCGGTCGTCGCGATCACCGCGCCGAACGCCACGATGCCCGCCGCCCAGTTCATCCCGAGGAGCGAAAAGGCCCGCGCGAGCGGCTCGGAGGAGCCCCGGATCTGCTCGAGGGGGACCATTCCGGTCAGGACGAGGGCCGTCGCCACGTAGAGCACGGTGCAGATGGCGAGCGATCCGATCATGCCGATCGGCATGTCCTTCTGCGGGTTCCGGCACTCCTCGGCCGCCGTCGAAACCGCATCGAATCCGATGTAGGCGAAGAAGATCAGCGCGGCGCCCGGTTCCGATGCCCGCCCAGCCGTTGGGCGAGAACGGGTGCCAGTTGGCCGGCTTGACGTACAGGGCGCCGACGACCACGAAGAAGACGAGGATCACGAGCTTGACCATGACCATGTAGGTGTTGAAGCGGGCCGACTCCTTGATCCCGATGACGAGGAGCCACGTCAGCAGGAGCGTGATCACCGCGGCGGGCACGTTGAGCACGATCGGCATGCCGAAGACGTGGGGCGCCGCGTCCATGAAGCCCGCGGTGCGCGAGGCCGTGTGCAGGTCGGTCGTCAGCCACGGCGGGATCACGATGCCGAACCCCTTCAGCAGCTCGACGAAGTAGCCCGACCAGGACACCGCGACGGCGACATTGCCCATCGCGTACTCGATGATGAGGTCCCAGCCGATGATCCAGGCGACGAACTCGCCGAGGGTGGCGTACGAGTACGTGTAGGCGCTGCCGGCGATCGGGACGAGCGAGGCGAACTCGGCGTAGCAGAGCGCGCAGAAGCCGCAGCCGATGGCCGTGATGAGGATCGAGATGACGAGCGCCGGCCCGGCGCCGTCGTGGTGCGCGCCACCCGCCGCCGCCGACCCGATGACCGCGAAGATCCCGGCGCCGATGATCGCCCCGATGCCGAGCGCGATGAGCTCGAGCGGCCCCAGCGCCCGCTTCAGCTGATGCGCGGGCTTCTCCGCGTCGGCGAGGATCGAGTCGAGCGTCTTGGTTCGGAAGAGCTGGCTGCTCATGCGAAAGTGCGGGGCAGGATATCAGACGAACCGCGCCGCCTTCATGGCGAAACGACGCGGGCCGAGATCTCTCCGAGCCCCTGGATCCGGTCGGGGACCTGGGGGTACCGGTCCTCGCGATCGATCAGGAGGGCCGAGAGGCCCGCGGCGCGAGCGCCCTCGTAGTCGTCGCCGACCGAATCGCCGACGTGCAGCGCCTCGGCCGGCGGGACGCGGAGGCGGGCGCAGGTTCGATGGAAGATCTCCGCGCCGGGCTTTCCGGTCGCCTCGATCGCGGAAACCGACACGACGCGGAAGAAATCGGAAAGTCCGAGGGCCGCGAGCAGACGCGGCAGGTGCGAGTCCCAGTTCGAGATGACCGCGAGCGCGAAGCCGCGGGCCCGGAGCTCCTCGAGCGCCGGCCGCACGTCGCCGTACATCGCCCACGACCCGGGCCGGCGGAAGTGCTCGGCGAGCCGGGCGAAGGCTTCCGGCGAGACTTCTCCGCCGTCGAGCCGGGAGCGGACGCGGCCGAGGAATCGACGCCAGAACTCCGCTTCACCCGAAACGCCCCCGTAGCGGTCGCCGGGGGCGGCCGCCTGCACCTCGGCCCACGTTCCGAGGAGCGCCTCGCGAAGGTGCGCGGCGTCGAAGCGCGCGCCGTCCTCGCGGAACACGCGCGCGTAGACCTCCTCGATCGGAGGGTCCGGATGCAGAAGGGTCGCCCCGGCGTCGAAGCAGACCGCCCGGATCAGCAGACGAGCGCGTTCTCCCGCATCACGCCGTCGAGCGCGCCGTTCAACGCGTCGCAGCAGCGTCGGGCCGCCGCGAGCGCCTTTTCCCGGGCCTCGGGCGTGTCGGCGACGCGGCCGAGCGCCTCGCGCTCGACCTGGCGATGCCACACGTCGGCCTGCTCGTGGACGGAGAAGAACTTCGTGGCGTCGCCCTCGGCGATGCCGTAGAACTCCTTCAGGCCCTCGCGCTTGGTCTTCGAGACCTCCGGGATCTGGGACTCGTAGGCGTAGAGGGCGGCCAGGCCCTCGGCCGTCGAGCCCTCGCGGGTCGCGCGGCGGAACTCGGCGATCGTTTGGGCGACCTCGGCCGTGCGGGGCGAGGAGGCGAGATCCGACTCGGCCGCGCCGAGCGCGGCGGCGAACTTGCGCCAGAGCGCCGGGTGGTTCTCGGGGCCGCGCTCTTCCTCGATCAGGTTCTCGAGGAGCTCCTGGCGCAGCGCCGCGTCCTCGCAGCCGGCGTGGACGCCCGACACGTAAGTCGGGAACGCCGCGACGTGCGGGTAGTAGGAGATCGCATACTCACGCAGGTTCTCGCGGGTCAGGCGGCCCTGCGACCAGAGCTGGTAGAAGGGATGCTTGAGCAGGTGCTTCTCGGCGATCAAGGCATCCAGGGCGGTGAGGAACTCTTCACGGGTCATCAAAACCTCCCACGTCGGTGACGACGAGGGCGAAAGTCTAACCCCAAAACGCCCTAGGGCATCACCTGGCCGCCGTCGGCCACGATGGCCTGCCCGGTGATCGAGCGGGCGTCGTCCGAGGCGAGGTAAGCCGCCAGGCCCCCGATCTCCTCCGGGTCGAGCACGCGCTTCAAAGGCGCCATCGCGGCGGCGGCGGCGCGTCCGGCCTCGACCGAGCCGAAGCGGGCGAAGCCCTGCCTCGCCATCTCGGTCTCGACCCAACCCGGGCAGATGGCGTTGACGGTGATGTGGCGGGGCGCGAGCTCCAGGGCGAGGGCCCGCGTCAGGCCGATCACGCCGTGCTTGGACGCGCAATAGGCACCGTACCCCGGAACGCCGAAGCGCCCGAGGACGGAAGAGAGATTGATGACCCGCCCTCCGTTCGGCACGTGGGGCACCGCGGCGCGCGTCACGCGGAAGACGGCGGTGAGGTTGGTCTCGAGGATGGCGTCCCAGCGGGATTCGTCCGCGTCCTCGAGGGGCGTCGCGCCGCCGAGCCCCGCGTTGTTGACGAGGACGTCGAGCCGCCCGAAGGCGCCCACGGCGCCGCCGACCGCGTCGCGAACCGAGCCCGCGTCGGTGACGTCGCAGGGCACGGCGAGGGCCTCGGCCCCCCCGGCCGCGAGCTCCGCGGCGATCGACCCGATGGCGCCTCCGTCCCGGGCGGCGAGGACCACGCGCGCGCCTTCCGCCGAGAATCGGCGGGCGATCGCCTCGCCGATGCCCCTCGAGGCGCCCGTCACGAAGGCGACTTTTCCGGAGAGGCGCGCGGAGGCCGGCGGGCCGCCTCCCATCAGCTGCGCACCGGCAGGCGCGCGCCGGACACCTCGGGCGGCAACGGGAAGTGGACGTCCTCCTCGACGGTCAGGACCTCCTCGATCTCCACCACGCCGGGCCCGCCGAGCCGGCGGACGATGCCCTGCACCAGGAACTCGGGCGCCGAGGCGCCGGAAGTGATCCCGAGGGTCTCGACGCCCTCGAGCCACGCGGGGTCGATCTCGGAGACGTCGTCGATGAGGTAAGCGCGTGCGCCGGCGAGGACCGCCTCCTCGACCAGGCGATTGGAGTTCGAGGAATTCCGCGAGCCGACGACGAGGATCACCGGGGCCCGGCGCGCGAGCGCCCTCACCGCGACCTGGCGGTTCTGCGTGGCGTAGCAGATGTCGTCCTTGGCCGGGATGTGGATGCCCGGGAAGCGCCGCTTCAGCGTCTCGACGATGGGCCGCGTGTCCTCCATCGAGAGTGTCGTCTGGGTGATGAGCGACACGCGGTCCGGGTCGGCGACGGCGATCGCCTCGGCGTCGGCGACGGAGGAGACCAGCCGGATCTGCCCGGACGCCTCCCCCATCGTGCCCTCGACCTCCTCGTGCCCCGCGTGGCCGACGAGGAGGATGTCGTATCCCAGCCGGGCGAATCGCACCGCTTCCAGGTGCACCTTGGTGACGAGCGGGCAGGTGGCGTCGATGACCTTGAGCCCGCGCTCGACCGCCGCGGCGCGCACCGCGGGCGAGACACCGTGCGCCGAGAAGACGACCGTCGCCCGGTCCGGGACTTCGGTCAGCTCGTCGACGAACCGCACGCCGCGGGCCTCGAAATCCTTGACGACGTGGCGATTGTGGACGATCTCCTTGCGGACGTACACGGGCGGGTCGAAGCAGTCGAGCGCGAGGTCCACGATCTCGACCGCGCGGACGACGCCGGCGCAGAAGCCGCGGGGCGCGGCGAGCAGGATGCGCCGGACAGAGGTGGGAGAGTCGATCGGTTCCGGAGTCATGGGGCCGCGGGCGATTCTATCGTCACGGCTCTCTCTCCCATCCGTTCGTCCGGATTTCGACGGGGTCCTCGCGCCGCTCGCGCAGGAAGAGCGAACGCTCCAGCCCGCACTCGGCGCAGTAGCGCTCCCCCGCTTCGGCCTCGCGCGGGCACGTCTCGTTGGCGCAGTGCCGCGGCGTCGTCTCGTTCTCGGTCATCGCTTCGCCCCTTTCTCGCCGGACGGCGGGAGCAGGTAGTGGAGGAGCTCCCGCTCGCAGCGCTCCCGGTAGGCATTGAAGGTCGCCTCCGGGTCCCTTTCCGAAAGCCACTGCATCATCAGGCCGTCGAAGATGGCGCGCATCGTGGAGCCGGCCTCCTTCGGATCGCGCAACACGAAGACGCCCTGGCGCATCCCTTCCTCGACGATGCCGCCGTCGATCTGACGGCAGCCCGCGTAGAAACGTTCGTTGACCTCGCGGAACGGCTCCCGCCGCGCGGCGAGGCCGCAGAAGTCCACGAAGGCCCGGAAGAAGGCGCGGTTCTTGGACGGCGACGGGAAGATCAGCGCGACGAGCGCCCGGACCTTTCCGACGGGATCCGGCTCCTTCGCGACGGCCTCGCGCATCCGTCCGTGGATCGAGTCGATGAGCCAGGAGAAGAGCTCGCGGAAGAGGTCCTCTTTGGAATCGAAGTAGTAGAGGGTCACGCCCTTCGAGACGCCGGCCCGGCGCGCGATGTCGTCGAGCGTGACCTCCGAAAACCCCTTTTCCGCGACCTCGCGGAAGGCGGCCTTCAGCAGCGTCAGCCGGCGTTCGGGTTCGGGTGAAGCGGCGAGGCGCGTCATGACTCGAAGAGTCTAACTGACCAGTCAGTCAGAAGTCAAGACCTCCGGCCCGGCCGGCTGAAGCCCCTTTTTCCCATAGACTTGCAGGGTGAAGATCCGCCTTCTCCACTTCGCCTCTTTCCGGGATGCCGTCGGCCGGGAGGAAGAGTCGCGCGAGGTCCCCGTGGGGGCAAGGATCGAGGACCTCTGGTCGACGCTTCGCGGAGAGGTCCCCCTTTTCGCCCGCTTCCCCGCCATGCCGCCGGCCGCGGTCAATCGCGAATACGTGCCGCCGGGCACGCGGCTTTCGGAGGGCGACGAGGTCGCCTTTCTCCCTCCGGTCGCCGGAGGCTGACGGCGCCGTGTTCGTCACCGACTCGCCGATCGACGTCGCCTCCTTTCTCGCCGACGCGCGGGCGGGCGACGGCGCGCTCTGCCTCTTCGTCGGGGTCGTCCGCAACCAGCACCAGGGGCGTGCGACGGTCGCGATCGAGTACCAGGCGTACGGCCCGATGGCCGAGTCGGAGATGAGGAAGATCGCCGAGGGGCTCGCCCGCGAGTTCCCGGCGGTGAGCGTGCGGATGCAGCACCGCGTGGGCCGGCTCGCCGTCGGAGAGCCCTCGGTCGCCATCGCGGCGGTCTCGCCCCACCGCGCCGAGGCCTTCGCGGCCTGCCGCGCCGCCATCGACCGGATCAAGACGACCGTGCCGATCTGGAAGAAGGAGTTTCATCCGGACGGCTCGAGCGACTGGGTCGATCCGACGGCGGACGTGACTTAGACTGAATCCGCCATGAGCTGCCGGGCGGCGCGCCTCGCCCTGTGGACCGGCGTCCTGCTCGCCAGCGTCCGCTCGTCCCTCGCTCAACAGGTCCTCTACGGCGGCAACGAGTACCTCCAGGTTCCGTCGGTCAACTCGGGCTGGCTGGTGCGCGTCGATCCGGAAACGGGCGCCGTCGACTCCCGTCGGGCAGCCGGCCGGAGTGGCCCGCCTCTCGGGCCTGGCGTTCGACGCCGACGGAACACTCTGGGCCGCGACGGTGTCCGGATCACCGTCCGGCACGTTCCGGACGAGCACGCTGATCCGGCTCGACCCCGCCGACGGCTCCCTCCTCGCGACGATTGGCCCCGTCGTCGACAGCGACGGAGGGGAGCTCGTGGGGCTCGAGAATCTCGCCATCCAACCCGGGACCAACGTTCTCTTCGGAACGCGGGGAATCGCCGATCAGGACCTCGAGCACGCGGCCGATGTGTATCGCATCGACAAGGCCACCGGGGTCGCGACGCTCGCCTTCGACAACAACAACGGGTATCGGGAAGCCTCGATTGCCTTCGCGCCGAGCGGGGCGCTTTACCAGTCGCTCTCGACCTGCTGCGCGCCCCCGGGCGGAAATCCGAGGTTCCAGTCCCTGGATCCGACGACAGGCGCCGTCCTGACCTCCGTCGCGATCCCTCACTTCTACAAGGCCATGGCGGTCCGCGAGGACGGAGCCGTGTTCGGGGCGATCACGCCCGACTACTTCGGCAGCGATGCTTCGGAGATCGTCCGCATCGATACCGGGACCGGCGGCGCAGTCCTGGTCGGCAGCACCGGCCACAATCCGATCGGCGCGCTCGTCTTCGGACCGAATGCCGCGCCGTCCTGCACACTCGACGACTCGTGCTCCGAGCCGAGATCCCCCGTCCTCCGGACCGGCGCCGAGCACCCCGGCCCGCGCGGGGTCGTCCGGCCGCCGCACTGACGCACGCCGCGTTTCGTTCGGCGTCGCCGACTCGACTTCTTCTCGCGAACATCGCGCGTCCGATGCCACAATAGCCGCGCATGTCCCTGGCGAAAGTCATCGGTCCCGACATCGAAGAGCTGATCCGCGACCATCCGGAGCAGCTGCCGGCGGCGTTGGCGAACATTCACCCGGCCGACCTCGCCGAGCTCCTCGACGACCTGCCGCGCGAGGACCGCCTCGTCCTCTTCGAGGCGCTGCCCGTCGAGCAGGGCGCCGCGCTCCTCTCCGAGCTCAAGGGCGAGACGCTCCGTCTCGTCCTCCACAGCGCCTCGCCGGCGAAGCTCGGCTCGATGCTCGACCGGCTTCCGGCCGACGAAGTCACCTTTCTCCTCGAGCACCTGACGCAGCGCCAGCGCGAGGCGATTCTCGCGAAGATGTCGCCGCGCGACGCCGCGGAGGTCGAGCGTCTCCAGCGCTATCCCCCGCAGACCGCCGGCCGCATCATGAGCGAGAAGTTCGCCAAGATCCGGCCCGAGTGGACCGCGGCGGAGACCCTCGACCACCTGAAGCGCATCGATCCCGAGGTCGAGACCGTCCAGAGCCTCTACGCCGTCGACGAGGCCGGCCGGCTCGTCGGCTACGTCGCGCTCCGCAAGCTCTTTCCCGCCCCGCCGGACCGGAAGATCGCCGACCTGATGGAGCGGCGCCTGCTGACCGTCCACGCCGACGCCAGCCAGGAAGAGGCGGCGCGGCTCGTCTCCAAGTACGACGTCCACGCGATCCCGGTCATCGACACGGACAACAAGCTGCTCGGGATCATCACCGTCGACGACGTCATCGACATCCTGATCGAGGAGCAGACGAAGGACGTCCTGCACCTCGGCGGCGTCTCCGCCACCGAGGAAGAAGTCGAGCAGGGCTACTTCGCCTCCAAGCCCTGGCGCAACGTGCGCCTCCGCTTCAACTGGCTGCTTCTCCTCTTCGTGACCGAGACCCTGACGGGCACCGTGCTCCGCCACTACGAGGACGAGATCGCGAAGGTCGTCGCGCTCTCCTTCTTCATCCCCCTCCTGATCGGCACGGGCGGCAATTCCGGCTCCCAGACGGTCACGACCATCGTCCGGGGCCTCGCCGTCGGCGAGATCCGGCTGCGGGACTTCGCCCGGGTCCTTGCCCGGGAGGGAGGCAGCGGCCTCGCCCTCGGGATACTTCTCGGTTTCGTGGGGTTCGGCCGCGCCCTCCTCTGGGGCTCGACCACTCCGCTCGCCCTGACCGTCGGCGTCTCGATCCTCGTCATCTGCACCTGGGCGAACACGGTCGGCGCCATGATCCCCATGCTCGCGACCGTCTTCAAGATCGACCCGACGGTGATGTCCGCACCCCTGATCGCGACCCTCGTGGACGCCACGGGCCTCATCATCTACTTCACCATCGCCAAGTCTTTTCTGGGTCTCTAGCCGTCGCTTCGCGGGCCTGCGCCTTCGAAGCAGCCATGCCGCCCGGGCTCGCGGCGCGAGGAGTCTCCGCGAGGGCAGCGGAGGATGCCTCGCGCCGCGGGAGGCGCAGCGGAGCGAGGGATCAGGCCCGCGGTCGAGCCCGCTTTGGCGAGCCGCGGGCCGGTGCGCTCAAGGCGCAGATCCCGAACGAAGCGGAGCCGACGGTCTGATACCATCCCCCGCCCGAATAAGGACTATGGAGGCCTCATGAGCACACCCGCCAAGACCCGCGACTGGACGAGCCCGGAGCTCGACCACCCCGTCATCAACTACCGCGCCGCCGACGGCATCGCGGTCATCGAGATCGACGATCCGCCCGCCAACACCTACACCTACGCGATGAACCGCCAGCTCGACGAGGCGATCCTCAAGGCCCGCTTCGACGACGACGTCCACGTCATCGTGCTGCGCGGCAAGGGCGACCGGTTCTTCTCGGCCGGGGCGAACATCGGCATGCTGAACGCCGTCACGCCCGGCTTCAAGTACTTCTTCTGCCTGCACGCCAACGAGACGCTTCTGCGCCTCGAGCACACGCCGAAGCTCGTCATCGCGGCCCTGAACGGCCACACCGTCGGAGGCGGCCTCGAGATCGCGATGGCATGCGACCTCCGGATCGCCCGGAAGGACGCGGGCAAGATCGGCCTCCCGGAGGTCACCCTGGGTGTGCTTCCGGGCACGGGTGGCACGACGCGACTGACCAAGATGGTTGGCAAGTCGAAGGCGATCGAGCTCATGGTCACGGGCAACACCTTCTCCTTCGAGGAGGCGCTCGAGATGGGCATCGTCAACCAGGTCATCGACGCGACACCCGAGGAGTGGTGGGAGCAGGTCATGGACTACGCCCGCCAGTTCGTGCCGCCCAACAAGGCGTCGAAGGCCGTCGGCCGCATCAAGCGGTCGGTCAACGCGTCGTGCGACCTCCCGATCGAGTCGGCGCTGGCCGTCGAGCGCGAGCTCCAGCAGTTGCTCTTCCAGAGCGAAGACGCGAAGGAAGGCATCGCCGCCAACCAGGAGAAGCGGGTGCCGAAGTTCAAGGGGAAGTGAGCCCCCTGAAGACCGACCTCTTCATCGACGGGAAGTTTTCTCCCGCCGAATCCGGAAAGACGTTCCCGACGGTCAACCCGGCGACCGGCGAGACGATCGCCGAGGTCGCCGAGGCCGGCAAGACGGATCTCGACCGCGCCGTCGCCGGCGCCCGAAAGGCCTTCGCCTCGGGCCCGTGGGCCGCGATGAAGCCGCGCCAGCGGGGCCGGATCCTGGTCCGCGCCGCCGAGCTCCTGCTCTCGCGGGCCGACGAGTTCGGCAAGCTCGAGACGCAGGACAACGGCAAGCCCATCTTCGAGTCGGCCAAGATCGACATGCCGGCGGCCGCAGAGTGCCTCGCGTACTTCGGCGAGTCCGCCGACAAGCTCTACGGCGACACGCACCCGGGCCGGCCCGACGCGTTCCTGATGACGGTCCGCGAGCCGGTCGGCGTCGTGGGCGCGATCACGCCCTGGAACTTCCCGCTCCTGCAGGCCATGTGGAAGATCGCGCCGGCGCTCGCGCTCGGCAACGCCGTGGTCCTCAAGCCCGCGTCCGCGACTCCCCTGACGGCGCTCCTCTTCGCCGAGCTCCTGACCGAAGCGGGCCTGCCCCCTGGCGCCTTCCAGGTCGTTCCGGGCCCCGGCGCCCTCGTCGGCCAGGCCATGGCGGAGCACCCCGGCATCGACAAGATCTCGTTCACCGGCGAGACCGAGACCGGCAAGTCGATCCTCCGGGCCGCCGCGGGCACGGTCAAGCGCGTGTCGATGGAGCTCGGCGGCAAGTCGCCCAACGTCGTCTTCGCCGACGCCGACCTCGACGCGGCCGCCCGGGGCGCGATCAACGCGATCTTCTACGGCAAGGGCGAGCTCTGCTCGGCGGGGTCTCGCCTGCTCGTCGAGGCGTCGATTCACGACGCCCTCATGGAGAAAGTCGTCGAACGCGCGAAGAAGATGGCGCCCGGCGATCCCATGGACCCCAAGACCCGGCTCGGCGCGCTCGTCTCGGAAAAGCAGCGCGACAACGTGGCGCGCTACGTCGAGGCCGGAAAGAAGGACGGGGCCAGGCTCGTCGCCGGCGGCAACCGCGCGTCGGTCAACGGGAGGGGCGCGTTCTTCGAGGCCACGGTTTTCGACGGCGTGACGCCGCAGATGACGATCGCCCGCGAGGAGATCTTCGGCCCCGTCCTCGCGACACTCACGTTCGAGGGCGAAGAGCAGGCGGTCGCCATCGGCAACTCCACGATCTACGGTCTCGCCGCGGCGGTCTGGTCGAAGGACATCAAGAAGGCGCTCCGCACCGCGAAGGCGCTCCAGGCCGGCACGGTCTGGATCAACGCGTACAACCTCTACGACCCGGGCCTGCCCTTCGGCGGCTACAAGGAATCGGGCTTCGGCCGCGAGCGCGGGCACTACGCGCTCGAGGAGTACACGCAGGTCAAGAGCATCTGGGTGGATCTGACGTAGTCATTCGCCGAGCGGCGTCCGACTCCGCACTCCCTCTCCACCCTTCGGGGGGAGAGGGTCGGGGTGAGGGGGGAACGAACACATGGTCTCTTCGACACTCCTGTTGACGGCGATCCTCGCGGCTCCCAACGCGAGCGCGCCGCCGGCGATCGAGACGGTCTTCGCATCGCTCGAGAAGGTCCGCGGATTCCACGACGCGTCGATCTCGCCGGACGGACGGCGCGCCGCGTGGTCGCAGAAGCTGCCCGAGGCCTCCGGCATCGCGCGCCTCGGAACGATCCGGGTGGCGGACCTCGCGACCGGCGCATCCCGGCCGGTGTCGGCGGCCGCGGACGGCAAGCCGCGCCGCGAGATCGAGCCCGTCTTCTCACCCGACGGCCGCTCGATCGCGTTCCTTTCCGACGCCGCGACCCGCGGGCAGCTCCAGGTGTGGGTCGCGCCGGCCGCCGGCGGCGCCCCGCGGCGCCTGACGACGGTCAAGGGACAGCTCGAGGAGCTCCGGTGGTCGCCGGACGGCCGGTCCCTCGCCTTCCTGTTCGTCGAAGGCTCCACGCAGGAGACCGGGGCCCTCGTCGCCCACGCCCGCGACGCCGGGCCCGTCGAGGAGAAGCCGGAGATCCAGCGCATCGCCGTCGCCGAGATCGCGACGGGAAAGGTCCGGTCGGTCTCTCCCCCGGGACTCTTCGTCTACGACTACGACTGGTCCCCCGACGGGAAGACCTTCGCGGCCGAGGCAGCCGTCGGCTCGGGCACCAACAACTACTGGACCGCCGAGCTCTACCTCGTCGACCCCGCCACCGGAAAAGCCGACTCGATCTGGAAGCCGCCCCTCCAGATCGCGTGTCCCCGCTTCTCGCCGGACGGCCGGGCGATCGCCGTGATCCACGGGATCATGAGCGACGAGGGCTCCAACGGCGGCGACGTGTGGGAGGTCCCGGCCTCGCGCGGCGGCGGCTCGCCACGCAACCTGACGCCCGGCATGCGCTGGTCCGCCGCGAGCCTCGCCTGGCGCTCGGCGGGCGAGCTCCTCTTCGCGGGGCCCGTCGACGGCGGATACGGCCTCGCCTCGATCGACCCGGCGACGGGCCGGCTGACGGTCCGGTTCACGGGCGCCGAGAAGCTCGGCCATTTCGGAACGGCGACGCGGGGCGAGGCGACGGTGGCGATCCGCGAGTCGTTCCAGGACCCGCCGGAAGTGTGGGCCGGCCCGATCGGAGGCTGGAAGAAGCTCTCGTCCGCCAACGCGAACGCTCCCCGATTCTGGGGCGAAGCGCGATCCCTCCACTGGGAAAGCGACGGCGCGACCGTTCAGGGCTGGCTCCTCTACCCGCCGGACTTCGACCCGTCGCGCAAATACCCGATGATCGTCGTGGCGCACGGCGGGCCGTCGGGCGCCGCGACGGCGTCCTGGCCCTCGCGCTGGCAGGGAACGCTTCCCTCCCGCGGCTACTTCGTCTTCCAGCCCAATCCTCGCGGGAGCTTCGGCTTCGGCGAGGCATTCGCCGCCGGGAACGTCAAGGACTTCGGCGGAGGAGACCTGCGCGACATCCTCGCGGGCGTCGACGCGGCCCTCGCCGCCGCTCCGATCGACGGCCGCCGGCTCGGCATCACCGGCTGGAGCTACGGCGGCTACATGACGATGTGGGCCGTCACGCAGACCGACCGCTTCGCCGCGGGTGTGGCCGGCGCCGGCATCGCGAGCTGGCAGAGCTACTACGGCCAGAACAAGATCGACACGTGGATGCTGCCGTTCTTCGGCGCGTCCGTGTACGACGACCCGAAGGTCTACGCGAAGTCCTCGCCGATGGAGTTCATCAAGAAGGTGAAGACGCCGACGCTGGTGCTCCACGGCGAGCGCGACTCCGAGGTTCCGACGCCCCAGGGCTACGAGTTCTGGCACGCGCTGAAGACGCTCGGCGTCCCGACGCAGCTCGTCATTTACGCCGACGAGGGCCACGGCATCCGCAGGCCGGAGAACCAGCTCGACATCGTGCGTCGGAGCGCCGACTGGTTCGACCGGTACCTGCGCCCGGGCCGCTGACTACGCCTTCAGCGCGTCGGCCCCGCGGAACGGCGCCCCGATGAGCGGCGCGATGAGGCAGCAGTTGAAGGCTCCGGCTGCGATCGGAACGAGCCCGGCGACCGCGAGGAGCGTCGCGCCAAAGAGCCAACCCCAGTAAATCAGCGCGAGCCCGAGGACGATTCGGAGGGCGCGGCCGGGCGCCGTGGCCATGAACTTCGCGAAGGACATTGAGACTGCCTCCTCGTTCAGCCTGACCCACGGCGCCTCCGCGCGCGCGATGCAGATGCATCAGTCCGCCGGCCTTGGGGTATCGTCGGCGCCGACGGAGGCCGCCCGATGTTCCACCCGACGCTCCTCGCCAGCCGCTCCATCGTCGTGACCGGCGGCGGCTCCGGGCTCGGCCTCGCGATGGCGAAGACGTTCGCCTCGTACGGCGCGAAGGTGACGATCGCCGGCCGCCGTCCCGAACGCCTCGAGGCGGCTTCACGGGAGATCGCGGCCGTCGCGCGCGAGGGCGGTGCCGTCGAGACCTTCGCCGCCGACGTGCGCCAGCCCGAGGCCTGCGCGGCGCTCATCGCCCGCGCCGCCGAGCGCTTCGGATCGGTCGACGGCCTCGTGAACAACGCCGCGGGCAACTTCCTGGCCTTCTCCGAGGAGCTGACCCCGAACGGCTTCGACGCCGTCGTCCGCACCGTGCTCTACGGAACGGTCCACTGCACCCTGGCCTTCGGAAAGCATCTTCTCGAGCGCCGGGCCCCGGGCGCCGTCGTCTCGATTCTCGCGACGTACGCGTGGACGGGCTCCGCGTTCGTCTCTGCCGTCCGCCTGCGCGAAGGCCGGCGTCATGGCCATGACGCGCTCGCTCGCCGTCGAGTGGGGGCACGCCGGCATCCGGCTGAATGCCATCGCCCCCGGGCCGATCCCGACCGAAGGCGCGTTCTCCCGTCTCATGACCAACCCCGCCTCCGAGAAGGCGGCGCTGGGCCGCGTGCCGCTCGGGCGCTTCGGGAAGCCCGAGGAGATCGCCAACCTCGCGACGTTTCTGATCTCGGACCTCTGTCCGTACCAGACCGGGGACGTCGTCACGATGGACGGCGGCGAGTGGATCGCGGGAGCCGGCGAGTTCTCGGACTACCGCCGCGTGCCGCGCGAGGCGCTCAAGACCGCGTTCGACGCAATGAAGCCCCGGAAGGGCTGAGGAGGAAACGATGCGACACCTCGTTCTGGGCGGAACCGGTACGGTCGGAAGCCTCGTCGTTCAGGGACTGCTCGCGAAGGGCGAGGCCGTGCGGGTCGTGACGCGCAGCGCCGACCGCGTCAAGGCGCTCCCGAAGGGCGTCGTCGGAGTCGTGGGCGACCTCGCCGATCCCGACACCTACGACGGAATCTTCCGGGACTACGACCACCTGTTTCTCCTGACCGCCAACGGGCCGTCGGACCTGCTGGAGGGGCTCGCCGCCTTCAACGAGGCGCGGCGAACCGGCGCCCGCCGCGTCGTCCACCTCTCGATCCACGACGTCGAGAAGGCGCTCGAGGCGCCGCACTTCGCCTCGAAGATCGCGGTCGAGGCCGCGTTGAAGGAGAGCGGCCTCGCCTGGACGATCCTGCGGCCCAACAATTTCTTCCAGAACGACTACTGGTGGAAGGACGTCCTGCTCCAGTACGGCGTCTATCCCCAGCCGATCGGCTCGATCGGGCTGTCGCGTGTCGACACGCGCGACATCGGCGACGCGGCCGTTCGCGCGCTGACCGAGGGCGGCCACGCCGGAAAGACCTACGCGCTCGCCGGGCCGGACGTCCTGACCGGCGAGGACTGCGCGGCGCAGTTTTCCCGGGCGCTCGGGAAGAAGATCGTCTACGGCGGCGACGACCTCGTCGCGTGGGCGAAAGCCTCGCGCGGCTTCCTCCCGGGCTGGGCGATCTACGACTACGCCCTGATGTACGCGACGTTCCAGAAGAAGGGCCTGAAGGCGACGCCCGAGCAGCTCGGCGAGACGCGGGCGATCCTCGGACGCGCGCCGCGCGGCTACGAGGACTTCGTCAAGGAAGCCGCCGCCGCCTGGAAGGCCTGAAGCCCGCCGGCTACTGAAAGGCTTCGGCGAGGAACGACTCGAGCTCCTTCTTGTGCACCCCGGCGTTGCCCGTCGCCGGTGACGGCGAGACGGCGCGGCCGACGTACTCGAGGCGCCGGCCGGCGGGCAGGAAGTCCTCGGAGCGCTCCCTGACGAAGCTCCAGGCGCCCATGTTCCGCGGCTCTTCCTGGACCCAGAGGGCGCGCCGCGCGTTCGGGTAGCCCGCGAGGATCCCCGCGAGCCGCTCCTGCGGGAACGGGTAGAGCTGCTCGACGCGCACGATCGCGGTCTTGAAGTCGGCGCGCTTTTCCTTCTCCGCCCGAAGGTCGTAGTAGACCTTGCCGCTGCAGACGAGGACCCGCTCGACGAGCCCGCGGTCGGCGACCTCCGGATCGTCCAGGACGACGCGGAACCCGCCCGCGACGAGCGCTTCGATCGGCGACGAGGCGGCCGGGAGGCGCAGCAGGCTCTTCGGCGTGAACACGATGATGGGCTTCGCGAGCGGCTGGCGCATCTGACGGCGCAGGAGGTGGAAGTACTGCGCCGGCGTCGTCGCGTTGACGACCTGCATGTTGCCGTCGGCGCACAGCTGCAGGTAGCGCTCGATGCGGGCGCTCGAGTGCTCCGGCCCCTGGCCCTCCGAGCCGTGCGGCAGGAGCATCCCCATGCGCGAACGCTGGCGCCACTTGTCTTCGGCCGAGGCGATGAACTGGTCGACGATGACCTGGGCGCCGTTGGCGAAGTCGCCGAACTGGGCCTCCCAGAGAACGAGCGCCTCAGGCCACTCGACGCTGTAACCGTAGTCGAACCCGAGCACCGCGAACTCCGAGAGCGGGCTGTCGCAGGCCTCGAAGTGGGCCTGCTTCGGATCGAGCGTGGAGAGCGGGGTCCACGGCTCCGCCGTCTGCGAATCGACGAGGACGGCGTGGCGCTGGGAAAAGGTGCCGCGGCTCGAGTCCTGCCCGCTGACGCGGATCGGCGTCCCCTCGAGCAGCAGCGTCCCGAACGCGAGGGCCTCGGCGGTTCCCCAGTCGAGCGGCAGGGCGCCTTCGGCCATCTTCGCCCGGCGGGCGAGCTGCTGGACCATCTTGGGATTGAGCCGGAAGCCCGCGGGCACCGTCGTCAGGACCCGGCCGATCCGCGCGAGGATTTCGCGCGGGACGCCCGTCTCCATCTCGACGACGCCGAGCGCGCCGCCGTCGGGCACCGCCGGCGCCGCCGCACGGGCGCGCCGGGCCGCTTCCTTGGCCGCCGCCAGGGCCGCTTCGTACTCGGCGAGCTGGCGCGCTTCGAGCTCGCCGACCTCCGCCTCGGTCACGACACCCGCGCGGACGAGGCGGCGCGCGTAGAGCGTGCGCACGCCGGGATGTGCTTCGATCGCCCGGTACATCAGGGGCTGCGTGTAGGTCGGCTCGTCGCCTTCGTTGTGTCCGTGACGCCGGAAGCCGATCAGGTCGATGACGACGTCCTTGTGGAACTCCTGCCGGTAGTCGAGGGCGATCTCGAGGACGCGGTACGCCGCCTCGGGGTCGTCGGCGTTGACGTGGAAGATCGGCACCTGGTTGATCTTCGCGACGTCCGTCGAATAGACCGAGGAACGCCCCTTCGAGGGCGGCGTCGTGAAGCCGATCTGGTTGTTGATGACGACGTGAATCGTGCCGCCGGTCCGGTACCCCGGAAGCTGGGCGAGGTTCAGGACCTCGGCGACCATCCCCTGCCCCGCAAACGCCGCGTCGCCGTGGAGAAGCACCGGCAGGACGGGCTTCCAGGCCGCGGGCCCGTGGCCGGCCCGCCGCTCCTGCTTCGCCCGCACGACGCCCTCGACCACGGGGTCGACCGCCTCGAGGTGCGACGGATTCGACTCGACCTGGACGGCGACCTCGCGCCCCGACTCCGCCTTGCGAACCGCGCGCGCGCCCTGGTGGTACTTCACGTCGCCTTCGTCGGCCGGGAAGTCCGGGTGGACGACGCCCTCGAATCCCGAGAAGATCCGCTCGGCCGAGTTGCCCGACGACGTTGGCGAGGATGTTGAGCCGCCCGCGGTGCGACATGCCGATGACGACCTCGTCGATCTCCCGGGCGGCCGAGCCCTCGACGAGCCGGTCGAGCAGCGGGATCGCCGTCTCGCAGCCCTCGACGGAGTAGCGGCGCTGGCCGAGAAACTTCGTCCCGAGGAAGCGCTCGAACTCCTCGGCCGCGATCAGCTTGACGAGGAGGCTCTTGCGGACCGCCGGCGGCAGCGGCCCGGCCGCCGCGGCCGCCGCGACCCGCGCCCGGATCCAGTACTTTTCGGTGGGGCTCGAGATGTAGCGGTATTCGGTCCCGATCTTGCCGCAGTAGACGCGGCGCATCAGCGCGATGATCTCGCGCAGCGGCATCCGGTCGCCGCCCTTCAGGCCCCCCGTGTAGAACTCGCGGTCGAGGTCCCAGATCGTCAGCCCGTAGGTCTCGAGCTCGAGCTCGGGGTGGGCCGCGATCTCGCGCGAGCGCAGCGGGTCGATGTCGGCGAGCAGGTGCCCGCGCACACGGTAGGCGTTGATGAGCTCCAGCACCCGGGCCTGCTTGGCGATGTCCTCGGCCGGGCCCTCGGCCGAAAACGGCGGGTTCCTGGTCGATCTCCCATTTCAGCGGCCGGAACGCGATGCCGAGGTCGGCGAAAACCCCCTCGTAGAAGCCGTGCTCGCCGAGCAGGAGCTCCTGGATGCGCGCCAGGAACGAGCCCGACTCGGCCCCCTGGATGATGCGGTGGTCGTAGGTCGACGTGAAGGTCACGGCCTTGCTGATCGCGAGGCGCGAGAGCGTCGTCGGCGCGTGACGCGGCGAACTCGGCGGGGTACTCGATCGCGCCGGTGGCGATGATCGCTCCCTGGCCCGGCATCAGCCGCGGCACCGAGGCCGTCGTTCCGAGCGTGCCGGGGTTCGTCAGCGAGATCGTCGTACCCTCGAAATCCGGGATCTGCAGCTTGCCCGCGCGGGCGCGGGCGATGAGGTCGTCGGAGGCCGCCACGAACTGCGCGAAGTCGAGTTTCTCGGCGCCCTTCAGGTTGGGGACGAGGAGCGAGCGGGTGCCGTCCGCCTTCGGCACGTCGACGGCGAGGCCGAACCGGATCTCGTCCCGCCGGACGCGGGCCGGCTCGCCGCCCGACCCGTCGAAGGCGTCGTTCATCACGGGGAACGCCTTCACGGCCTGGACGATCGCCCAGGAGATCAGGTGCGTGAAGGAGATCCTGGAGAGCTCCATCGACGCCCGCGCCTCGTTGATGAGGCGCCGGTTCTCGTCGAGGAGCTTGATCGGAATCTGCCGCTGGGTCGTCGCCGTCGGGACGGCGAGGCTCGCCTGCATGTTCTCGGCGATGCGCGCGGGCGCTCCCCGGAGCGGCAGACGCTCGCCCACGAGCGCCGGACCCACGGGCGGAGCGGACGGCGCCGCGGGGGCCGGGCGCGCCGCTGGCGCGGACGCCGCGACGGCCACGGGCTCCCCGGGCTCTCCGAAGCGCTCCCGGAAGTAACTCTGCCACTCGTCGTCGACAGCCGAGGGATTGGCCCGGTAGCGGTGAAAGAGCTCCTCGACGTAGCTGGCGTTGGCGCCGAACTCGGACAGGAATTCCTCGGAGAGGTCGGCCGGCGGAGTGCGGGTGGCCATGGGAGGGGGATGTTAATGCAGGAGGCGGGAGGCGGGAGGCAGGCCGTGAGCAGTAAGCAGTAAGCAGTCAGCGGGAGACGGAGTTACGCGGCTGATAGGATGCCGCGGCGCGGAGGGAGCCCTTGAAGTCATTGAAGCGACTCGTTCTGGTTCTCGTCGTGTCTGCGATCGCCTGGCCTGCCCCGGCCGCCGACCCCGACGTCACACCCGCCATCCGGGCGGCCGCCGTCGAGCTTCGGGACCGGATCCTCGCCGGCTCGGAGGCGACCGACTGGGTCCGCGACATCACCGACCTCGCGGGGCCCCGGCTCTCCGGATCACCGGGAGACCGCGCCGCCGTCGAGCTCGCCGTCCGGATGCTCCGAGCCCAGGGCTTCCAGAACGTCCGGGCGGAGAAGGTCATGGTCCCCGCCTGGCAGCGGGGCGTCGAGACCGGAGAGGTCACGGCGCCCGCCCGCCAGACGCTCGTGCTGACGGCCCTGGGCGGGAGTGTCGCCACGCCCGACGGAGGGCTGGAGGGCGAGCTCGTGCGGGTGGCTTCCCTCGAGGAGCTCGCGGGCTTGTCCGCCGACGCCGTCCGGGGCCGGATCGTCTTCATCGACCGCCCGACCGCGCGCACCTCGGACGGCTCGGGCTACGGCTCGGCCGGCCACGTGCGCGGCTCCGGGCCCGTCGGCCGCCGCGAAGCTCGGCGCGATCGGTCTCCTGATCCGATCGATCGGCACTGACGACGACCGTCTCCCCCACACCGGGGGCACGCACTACGCCGCCGGCGTCCCGAAGATCCCCGCCGCGGCGCTGTCCGCGCCCGACGCCGCGCTGCTCACCCGCCTGCTCAAACGCGGGCCCGTGCGCGTGCGATTCACGCTCGGGTGCCGGACGCTGCCGGACGCCGAGTCGGCCAACGTCATCGGCGAGATCCCTGGCCGCGAGCGGCCGCAGGAGATCGTCCTGCTCGGCGCGCACCTCGACTCGTGGGACCTCGGTACCGGCGCGATCGACGACGCGGCGGGCTGCGGCATCGTCATCGAGGCCGCGCGGCAGATCGGCCTCATGGCGCAGAAGCCGAGGCGCACCGTCCGCGTCGTCCTCTTCGCCAACGAGGAGAACGGCCTGAAGGGCGGCAAGGCCTACGCCGAGGCCCACGCCGCGGAGCTCGCGTCGCACGTCGCCGCGCTCGAGGCCGACCTCGGACAGGGGCCGCCGCTCGGCTTCTCGTGGAACGCGGGCCCGTCGGCGGACACGATGCTGAAGGCGGCGGCCGGCCTGCTCGCGCCGATCGCCGCCGACATCCTCACGACGGCCGACATCGGCGGCGCCGACCTCATCTACCTGCTGCCGTCGGGGATCCCGAACCTGGGGCTGTTGCTCGACGCGACCCACTACTTCGACTATCACCACACGGCCAACGACAACTTCGACCGAATCGATCCGAAGATCATGGACCGGTCGACGGCCGCCACGGCGACGCTCGCGTACGTGCTCGCGGAATCGGACGCGAAGCTCGAGCGGATCCCGCCGGAAAAACGGGCCCTGCCCGCGTGGGCCCGGGGCCGCTGAGCCCGGACGGGGCTACGTCTTCCCGGCGACCTTCTCGCGCACGGCCTGGACCTCGGGGTGCTGGAACCCGAGGAGCTCCGCGATCCGCCGCGCGAGCTGGTTCTCCGCCGCCGTCAGCGTCCCGTCCGAGTAGACGACGCCCCAGATCACCTCGACCAGCCGCAGGCGCTCCTCGCGCGAGAAGCGCTCGGTGATGAGCCGCGTGAACTGGTAGAGGTCGACGCTCTCGCGGCGCTCGGCCTCCGCGAGCCGGACGATCTCCTCGACGTCCCCGGGCGCGACGCCGAAGTCCTCGCGCACGGCGCGCAGGATCCGCTCGCGCTCGGCGTCGGCGAGGTCGTCGTCGGCATGCGCGAGCTCGAGGAGCAGGGCGCACGCGGCAATGGCCGTTTCGTCGGGCCGGCGGGCCTCCTCCGGGGAGGACAGCTTCGAAAGGAAGTACTGACGGATTTCGTGGATCCCCATGGTTTGCAGTGTAAAGCGAAACTTTTTCGGCCCGACCCGCGTATTGGGTAGTGAACCGGGGTGAGCGTAACCATACGAGGCATGACCATGAAACGGCGCGACTTCGAGACCCTCCTGTTGACCCTCGAATCCACGCCGGCCCTCCTGTCGCGCGCCGCGGCGCTGCTGTCCCCGGGCCAGGCGCGCCGCCGGCCCGCCGCCGGCGGCTTCTCCTTCGTCGAGAACGTCTGGCACCTGGCGGACCTCGAGCGCGACGGCTTCGGCGTGCGAATCCGGCGAATTCTCGCCGAGTCCGAGCCGGCCCTCATGAACTTCGACGGCGAGCGCATCGCCCGCGAGCGCGCCTACCAGGAGCGCGACGTCGACCGCGGCATCGTCTGCTTCGCGCGCTCGCGGCGGCAGAACCTCGATTCCCTGGCCCGGCTGTCGCCCTCGGAGTGGAAGCGCGCCGGAGCGCAGGAGGGCGTCGGCCGCGTCACGCTCGACGACCTTCCGCGCATGATGGCCGAGCACGACCGCTCGCACGCCGCCGAGCTCGCGAGCCTGCTCGCCGAGATCAAGGGCGCGATCCCCGAAGGGCTCAACGCCTTCACGTCCGCCGTCGCCTGACGGTCTAGACGCCCGGCGCGTTCGCCTTCGTTCCGGCCCGGCGGTTCTTTCGCCACTCGACGGCCGCCGCGATCAGGCCCGGCAGGATCGAGAGGAACACGACCGTGATGATCACGATCTCGATGTGCTCCTTCACGCCGGGGATCTGGCCGAGGAAGTAGCCGATCAGCGTCATCGACAGGACCCAGAGCATCCCGCCGAAGACGTTGAATGACAGGAACCGCCGGTACTCCATCTGGCCCATGCCCGCGACGATCGGGGCGAACGTGCGGACGATCGGCATGAAGCGCGCAAGCACGATCGTCTTGCCGCCGTGCTTCTCGTAGAAGTCGTGCGCCCGGCGCAGGTGCGCGGGATTGAAGAAGAGCGACTTCGGCCGCTTGAAGAGGGCCGGCCCGGTCTTGCGCCCGAACCAGTAGCCGACGGTGTCGCCGAGGACCGCCGCCGCCATCAGCACCAGGTTGAGGTGGACGATGTCGATCTGCCCCGTCCCGGCGAAGACGCCGGCCGTCACGAGCAGCGAGTCGCCCGGGAGGAAGAAGCCGACGAGCAGGCCCGTCTCGGCGAAGACGATGATCGTCATCGCCGTCAGCCCGCCGACCCGGACGAGCGTCTCGACGTCGGTGAGCTGGTGGAAGAGGTGCTTGAACCACTCCATGGGCGAGCGGATGGTAGCAGGCTCGGGTAGGATTTGCCCCCATGCCCGAGTACACCGACGAACACGCCCGCGCCGGGATCGACGCGAAGCTCCCGGCGATCGAGACCTGGCCGAACCAGTACCCCGACTACGAGATCGTGGTCGAGATCCCGGAATACAACGCGATCTGCCCGAAGACGGAGCTGCCGGACTTCGGCCACCTCACGATCCGCTACGTGCCGGAGCGACTGTGCCTGGAGCTGAAGTCCCTGAAGCTCTACATCGTCGCGTACCGCAACGTCGGGATCTTCTACGAGAACGCGGTCAACCGGATCCTCGCCGACTGTGTCGCGGCCTGCCGGCCGAAGCGCATGTCGATCACCGGCCGCTTCTCGTCCCGCGGCGGGATCTCCTCGACGATCGAGGCGAAGTACCCTCGAGAGTGAGGGTCAGCGCTTCGGCGGCGCCACCAACGCGAAGCCGTCGACGGCCGTGAGCGAGTCCCGAAGGCCGAGACTCCATACACGGGACCGCGGCGCGATCGCGAGCTCGATCCTGACCTCGTAGATCCCGTGCCCGACACCGGTCGCCTCTCCCGACCATCGGACCGGCTGGGTCCACGAGCCTTCGGCATCACGGCCGACCGCAACAAGCTCGACCGACCGCGACGCGGCGGCGCCGGATTCGGCCGGAGGTGAAAACCGCAGTGTCAGAAGCGTGCGATTCGCGCTCTTTTCGCCCTGCGCGATTGAGGCGGCGAGGGCAAGATCGTTCAATCCCTGATCCGGCAGCACGAATTGCGCGAAGACCGTGTCGATGAAGCGCTCGTCGCCAGTGCGGATCCGAAATCCACGGCGATAGTCGAGCGACACGCCCGAACGGTTCGATGTGAGCTTGATCCTGTGGAACCTGCCGGTCTCGCCCGAATCGTAACGAAATGACATCAGATAGGTGGTCTGGCCGCTTCTGCGCGCCAACTCCGAGGCGGCTTTCCCAGCGAGAATCAACGAGCCACCGCCCGTCTCCCTCGCCAGGTCCCAAAGCGCCTGGTTGGTCGAGAGCTGGGCGCTCAGAGCCGAGGCCTGAGGGCGGAACTTGCTCCCGACGTCGCCATAGCCCGAAGGTTCGGAGCGCGACGTGGCGATCGGAAGAAGCGTTATGTCGCGCTCGATCGCCTTGGCTTCCAGCGCGCGGTTGTTGCCCTGCGCCAGAGCACCGCCGAGGGCGAGGTCCCAGAGCTCGAAGCCGTTTCCGAGAGGCTCCGCGGGAGAGTCCATGGCGCCGGGGTCCGGCGAAGTCTCTCCTGCCGCGCCGAGGCCAGGGCCGGCCACGTGCTTGTCCTGTCCGTCCGTCGACCCTGCAACGTCGAGGAACGGTGCGAGAGCGCGACCGCCCGTGACGATCAAGAGTTGCTTCGTCATCGGACCTTCCGGGAACATGGCGAGCGCCTGCATCAAAGCTGTCTGGAGCCGCGCACGGAACATGTGGAACTCGAGCGCGCCCGTGCGGTTCGTCAATACAGTACCCATTCCCACAACGGTGGGATGATCGCGGAGGTTCCGCAGCGTTGCGACGACACGCGATCGATCGGTCGTCCACGGCAGGTCAAGGTGAAGCTCCCCACCGCGATAGGTGGCCACGAGGATCCGCGAAGCTCGGGCGTCCGCCTCGACGAATGTCGCCGAATTCCCCGAGGGCGTCCCTCCGACCCGTTACCGTGCCCGCGCTCACGTCGTCCAAAACGATCATCACCGCCGCCGTGAACGCGGCACTCGACGCTCGGGGTGTCCCACCGACGGACGCTTCGCGTGTCTCGCGCGAGGTTCGCGTCGGAGGCTGCCGCGTCTCTTCGAGTACGAAGGTGTCGATCGCCACCACGCGGCCATCCACGCGCAGCGTCAGGTCCTCCGGCTTCAGGTCCTCGACGCGCGCCCCGGCCACATCGGCGGCAAAGACTCGGACTTGAACCGCATCGACGGTGACCTGCTCCCGGACTTGCTGACCGGACAGCGGCCAAGTTGCACAGGAAGCCAGCACCCAACCCGAGACCAGGCGCGAGACCATGCGACGCGTGACGGAAGGCACTCGAAGGTGCCGCATGCTCGGAAAACGCATGACGAGACTCCGAGAATTCCTGTATCAAGCAAACCGCCGGGGCAAGGCTAGCTGGCAGCTTCTCCCCGGAACTCGGCCACCAGGGCCTCCTTCAGCATCCGGGCCGCCGGTCCGGGCTTCCCGTTGCCGATCGCCCGGTTCTCCACCGAGACGATGGGGTAGGTCCACATCGTCGTCGAGGCGAGGAAGACTTCCTGGGCCGAGCAGAGCTCCTCGACCGTGAACGCGCGCTCCTCGACGGTGAAGCCGAGGCGGCGGGCGGCCGCGATCGTGGCCGTGCGAGTCACGCCGGGGAGGATCCGGGGTCCGTTGGGGGCCGTGCGCACGATCCCGTGGTCGACGATGAAGACGTTGGCCTTGGTCGCCTCGAGCGCGAAGCCGTCGCGCACGAGGATGGCGTCGATCGCTCCGGCCTCCCGGGCCTTCTGGGCCGCGAGCACGTTCGGCAGGAGCATGACGCTCTTGATGTCGCATCGGCCCCAGCGATCGTCGGTCAGGAGAATGACCCGGCCACCGTCGGGGGGCGGGGGCGGGTCGACCGCCCGCGCGAAGGCGAAGACCGTCGGCGCCGTGCCCTCGGGCGGGAACGCGTGGTAGCGGGGCGCCGCGCCGCGGGAGACCTGCGCGTAGACGAACGCGTCCTTGTCCGCGAGGCCGTTCTCCTCGAGCAGGCGCCGGCCCGTCTCGGGGAAGAAGTCCGGCGAAGCCTTGATCCGGATCGCGTCGAGGCCCTCGCGCATCCGCTCGACGTGGGCCTCGAGGTGGTACGGCCGGCCCCGCCAGTAGCGCACGACCTCGTAGATCGCGTCCGCGAAGAGAAACCCGCGGTCGAGCGGCGAGATGCGGGCCTCGGCTTCGGGAAGATAGCGGCCGTCGAGATACAGGATGGACACGCGGCGAAGGGTAGCAGAAGCCCGACGGCGGACTGCAGACAGCGCACTGCGGAGGGCCGTCTGCCGTCTGCCTATCGCCGTCGGTCTTCGAACTCCCGCACGGCCCGTGCGAGATCCTCGCTCCCGACGAGCGTCCGGTAGGCGTCTTCGGCCTCCGCGAGTCGACCCTCGAGCGCCTCGCGCCGGCCGCGCCGCACGAGGCCGAGCGCCGCGGAAAGCGCGGCCGGGGACGCCGCGAGGACGCGCTCCGCGAGCGCCTCCGTCTCTGCCGTGAGGCGTTCCGGAGGCACGGCGCGTGCCGCGAAACCCGCCGCCGCCGCCTCGCGGCCCGAGTGAGTCTCTCCCGTCAGGATCCACTCCGCCGCCCGCGCCTCGCCAATGCGCAGCGGCAGGAGAACGGCTCCGCCGGGCGGAAAGCACGCGAGCCGGATTTCCGGGAAGCCGATGCGCGCGTCTTCCGCGACGAGCACGAGGTCGCAGGCCGCGACGAGTTCGGCTCCCCCGCCGAGGCACGCCCCGGACACGGACGCGAGCGTGACGGCCGGCGTCTCGACGAGGGCGCACAGCACCCGGCGCATCGCGGCGAGCATCCCCTCGATGAGGTCGGGCTCGGGAGCGTGCGCGGCGACCTCGACGCCGGCGGAAAAGGCGCGCGGAAGGCCGCGGAGGACCAGCAGGCGCGCCGGCGGGGCGTCCTCGATCGCCGCGGCGAGCGCGCCGAGCGCCGCGGGGCCGAGGACGTTGACCGGCGGGATCTCGATCGAAAGATCCGTCCGGGCGCCGTCCGGCGCGCGCTCCCGCCGGATTCCCGCTCCCGCCGGGGAGGGCGTCACTTCTTCGCGGGCGTCGGGGCCGGCGTCGGCGCGGGTGTCGGGCTCTTGGCGGCTTTCTCGCGCACCGCCTTGATGGAGGCCTTCACATTGGCGACGTGCGCCTCGGTCAACGCGACGTTCTCGATCGAATTCTCGGGAGCGCGAATCTGCGCGTCCAGCATGTCGTCGGTGGGCCGGCTGTCGGCGATCTTGCGCGCGACGGCGTGAACACGTCCGACGTAGGCGAGCGACGTCTCGATGCCCCCGGTCGGACCGATCTCGCCGTGACCCGGGACGAGCTTCTCGACCGGCAGCTTCGAGAGGACCTGCAGGACGCGTTCCCAGCCCGCGGGATCCACGTCGCGGGACGCCATGTAGGGCTGAAGTCCGTTCAGGGCGAGGTCGCCGCCGAAGAGGATCCTTTCGACGGGAAGGTAGACGACGAGGTCCCCCGACGTGTGCGCGGCGCCGAGGAAGCGGATGTGGGCGCTGCGGACGCCGTCGAGCAGGACCGACCGGTCCGAGAGAGACTCGACGACCGGGCGCAGGCCCGACGGGTTCGCCATGGGGTCGTCGGGTTCGGTCGCCGCCCGCGTCACGAAGCCCAGGATCTGGGGTGCCACCGACGCCTCGCAGATCACACGCGCGCCGGCGGCGGCGAAGACGCGCGCGCCGCCGCTGTGGTCCGCGTGCCAATGCGTCAGGACGAGGGCGCGGACGGGCTTGCCGCCGGTGGTCTCGCCGATTTGCTGGAGGATCTCGCGGGCCGTCGCGGAGTCGGCGCCCGAATCGACGGCGACGACACCGTCGCCGAGCAGGAACCAGCCCACGTTGGCGCCCCTCTCCGGCGTGGCGGCCCACACGCCCTCGGCGAGCTTCTGGACCTTGAGCTTCGTCTCCGCTTCGAGAGGCGTTGCCAGGGCCGCGGCCAGGGCCAGGATCGGAACGATGGCGCGAATCTTCATCGACGACACTCCTTCGAATCGGGCGTTCGGGAATCCGGCTCCAGAACGCGGTGGCGTTCCGAAAATTCCGTCAGCGGCGCGCGGCGGCGTCGCTCGCGGCCCGCACAAAACCGGCGAAGAGCCGGCGGGAGACCGGATCGCCGGCCGGGGCGAGGTTCTCCGGATGCCACTGGACCGCTACGAGCCACGGTCCCCCTTCGCCCTCGACGGCCTCGGCCAGGCCGTCGGGCGACGTGCCGGACACGGCGAGGCCGGGCGCGACCGCCTCGATCGCCTGATGATGCCGGCTGTTGACGAGAACCTCGCCGCCGCCGGACAGTTCCGCGAGCCGGGTTCCCGGCTCAACCGTCACCGCATGATCACGGCGGGTCTTGTCGCGCTCCCGCCCATGCACAACGTCGGACGGCCGCTGTGTCGGAATGTCCTGGATGAGCGTGCCGCCGAGAGCGACGTTGACGACCTGGAGGCCGCGGCAGATCCCGAGGACGGGCGCTCCGCGGCGACGGGCGAGCTCGAAGAGCTCGAAGTCGATCCGGTCCCGATCGGCGTCGACCTCGACGGTCCCGTTCGCCAGCCGGTCCTTCCCGTACCGCGCGGGGTCGACGTCGGCCCCGCCCCCGAGGAGGAGCGCGTCGAAGGCCGCGGGCGATGCGGAGAGCGGCGTGACGATCTCGATCGACTCGCGCGCCACGCCCGCTTCGAGCAGGCTCTGGAGGTAGTCGCTCGACTCGGACGTATCGGCGTCCCGGTCGAGCGTCAGGGCGATGCGCATGGGCTCATTTTACGGGTTGGGGGCCAGGCGGCCGCGCCTAGGGGCGCTCGAAGAGAACCGCCATCCCCATTCCGCCGGAGATGCAGAGGGTGGCGAGGCCGCGCCTCACGCCGCGGCGCTTCATCTCGTAGAGAAGGGTCGTCGTGATCCGGGCGCCGGTCGCGCCGATGGGATGGCCGAGGGCGATCGCCCCGCCGTTGACGTTGACCTTCGCGAGATCGAGCGAGAGGTCCCGGGCGCAGGCGATGAGCTGGGCCGCGAAGGCCTCGTTGAGCTCGATCAGGTCGATGTCGGCGAGCGCGAGCTTCGTCTTTTCGAGGAGCGCCCGGACGGCCGGCACCGGGCCGATCCCCATGCGCGACGGGTCGACGCCCGCCGACGCCCAGGCCGCCACGCGGGCGAGCGGCTCGACGCCGGCCTTCGCGGCCTCCTCCTCCGTCGCGAGCACGAGCGCGGCGGCGCCGTCGGTGATCCCCGAGGAGTTTCCGGCGTGGACCGTTCCCGCGGGGTCGAAGACCGGCGCAAGCTTCGCCAGCGCCTCGAGGGTCGTGTCGGGGCGAGGGTGCTCGTCGGCGGCGACCTCGACCGGGCCCTTCTTGCCCGCGACCGAGACCGGCGCGATCTCGGCCGCAAACCGCCCCGAGCGGATCGCCTCACCCGCGCGGCGCTGCGTTTCGACCGCGAACGCGTCCTGCTCGGCGCGGAGGATGCCGTACTCGCGCGCCAGCGTCTCGGCTGTCGCGCCCATCAGCTCGCCACAGAGCGGGCAGAGGAACCCGTCGCGGAACATGCCGTCGACGAGCTCGCCGTGGCCCATCCGCATCCCGAAGCGGGCGCGGGTCAGAAGGTACGGCGTCGAGGACATGCACTCCGTCCCGCCCGCCAGGACCACCTCGTTCTCGCCCGCGCCGATCGACAGCGCCCCGAGAGTCAGCGCCTTCAGCGATGACCCGCAGGCCTTGTTGACGGTGAAAGCCGGGACGGAATCGGGAATGCCGGCGCGGTGCGAAACCTGGCGAGCCGTGTTCGGCCCGCCCCCCGCCTGCCGGGCATGGCCGAAGATCGTCTCATCGACCGCGGCCGGCGGCAGACCCGATCGCTCGAGCGCCGCCTTCGCCGCGACCTCGCCGAGCTCCGCGGCCGTCGTCGACGCAAACGCCCCGCCGAACTTGCCGATCGGCGTGCGCGCGGCGGAAAGAACAAAGACGGGCCTCATGCGGCCGGCGATTATAGATGACCGCAGTTCCCGGCCAACCCGCGACATCCGCACGCGGCGCGAGACAGCCGACCACCGACCCGGCCACCGAAGGCAGACCCTCGGCAGAAGGGAACGCCGTTCGCAGAACGGCGGTAACCCGACCCCCGGCAGTAGGCAACGTCGCGCAAAGCGCGGCGTTCATCTCCGCGACCGCAGCGGAGGATGCCTCGCGCCGCGGGAGCGAGCGCGCGGCGCGGGATCAGCCCAGCGGTCGAGCCCGCATCCGGGCGAGCCGCAGGGCGGTGCGTCCGAAGGACGCAGATCCCGCGCAAGCGCGAGCGACGGTCAGATGACCGGAAGGCACACCGTGAAGGTCGATCCCTTCCCCACCACGCTCTCCGCGCTGACGCGGCCCTTGTGGGCCTCGACGATCCACCGGACGATCGAGAGTCCGAGCCCGGACCCGCCGGGATTTGCGGCACGCGACCGCTTGGCGCGGTAGAAGCGCTCGAAGACGAACGGGAGGTCGGCCTCGGGAATGCCGATCCCCGTGTCCGAGACCGAAATGCGCGCTTCGCCGGGCATGGCCTCGACCCTGACACAGATCTTTCCGCCCGACTCGGTATAGCGCAGGCTGTTCTCGAGCAGGTTGTGCAGGACCTGCTGCAGGCGCCCCCCGTCGGCGAACACGAAGACCGGGAGAGTCGGGATCTCGGCCGTCAGCTCGAGGCCGTGGTCGGCGGCGGCGATCGCGAGGTCCTTCACGACCTCGGACGCAAACCGACCGACGTCCAGGTTGGTGAACGAGAGCGTGACGCGTCCGCTTTCCCCGCGCGTCAGGAAAAGCAGGTTCTGCGAGATGCGGGTCAGGTGGCGGACTTCGAGGATGGCGCTTCCGATCGCCTCCCGATATTCCTCGGCGGACCGCTCCTCCTCGAGGGCAACCTCCAGCGAGCCGCGCAGCACCGTCAGCGGCGTGCGCAGCTCGTGGGAGACGTCGGCGATGAACTGCTGCTGCTCCTTTTCGGCCGACGCGAGCGAGTCGAGCCGGGCGTTGAGACGGTCCGCGATCCGGCGCGCGTCCTCCTCGAGGCCCTCCGTCGAGATCCGGCCGAGGGGACGCTTCTCGGCCTCCTCCAGCCGCCGCTCGAGGATCGCGAGGCCCGGGGGCTCGGGCGCCCGGGTCGGGGCGGCCGGAGCCGTCGCGCCGCCGAAGAGTTTCCCGAAGAGCCCGCTCACCGTTCCGGCGCCGCGCCCCCGGGTTCGGCCTCGCGGATGCGATAGCCGACCCCGCGGACCGTCTGGATCAGCCTCTCGCGCTCTCCGCCGTCGATCTTCTTGCGCAGGGCGTTGATGTAGACGTCGATGATGTTGGTCGACAGGTCGAAGGAGTCCTCCCAGATCCTCGCCTGGATCTCGGAGCGCGGCACGACCTTGCCCCGCCGCCGGAGCAGCAGCTCGAAGAGCGCGCCCTCGCGAACGGTCAGCCGGACGATCTCGCCGCCCCGCGACACCTCGCGGGACTCGGGCTCGTAAGTCAGGTCGTCGAAGACGAGCGGCCCGGGCGGCGTGACTTCGGTGCGGCGCAGGAGGGCGCGCATCCGCGCCATGAGCTCCCGGAACGAGAACGGCTTGACCAGGTAGTCGTCGGCGCCGGCATCGAGCCCCTCGATCTTGTTCTCGATCGTGTCGCGCGCCGTGAGCATGAGGATCTTGGCCCGCACGCCGCGCGTGCGCAGCTCCCGGCAGAGCTCGAGGCCGTCCCGCGAGCCCTCGAGCATCAGGTCGAGAATGATGACGTCGGGCGCTCCGGCGACGATCTTGTCCAGCGCCGCGTCGGCGTCGCCGACCGCCTCGACGGTGTAACCCTTCTCGGTCAGGCCCTTCCGGAGGAACTGGGCGATCCGCTGCTCGTCCTCGACGACCAGAACCTTCATCGCGGGGCCTCGGTGTCGTCCGGAGGCGGAGGGGCGCCGTCCCCGCCGGCACGCTTCATGAATGACAGGACGAACACGGAGCCCGCTCCGGCCGCGAACCCGGCCGCGAAGGAGGAATGGGGAGGCTCCAGCGCCACGGCTCCGATCGCGCCGACCGCGAGGAGGCCGAAAAGGAGTGGCCGGGACACCGCGATCGGCGGCACGGCGGGAATCATAGACATCCGGACGGTTATTATGACCGCCTTAATGAAGGAGGAAGCAATGAGGCGAATCGGAACATTCGCGGCGGCCGCGGCCGGGGCGGCCACTCTGCTGTGCCTGGCGGGATTCCGGGCCCCCGACCCGGCTCCCCACGCCACGGCGCAGATCGAATCGCGGAGCGGTTCGAAGGTCACGGGCAAGGCCGTCTTCACGGAGCTCCCATCGGGCGGGACCAAGGTCGAGGTCTGGATCGAGAATGCCACCCCCGGCGTCCACGGCATCCATCTCCACGAGAAGGGGGACTGCTCGGCGCCGGATGCTTCGTCGGCCGGGCCGCACTTCAACCCGACCGGCGATCCGCACGCCGGGCCCGCCGACGCGAAGCACCACGCCGGCGACTGGGGCAACATCACGGTCGGCGCCGACGGCAAGGGGCACCTCGAGGTCACGACGAAGATGCTCACGGTCAAGCCGGGCCCCAACTCGGTCGTCGGCAAGGCCGTCGTGTTCCACGAAAAGGCCGATGACCTGAAGACGCAGCCGTCGGGGGATGCCGGGGGAAGGTTCGGGTGCGGAGTGGTTACGGCGGGCGGCAAGTAAGCCGTAAGCAGTAAGCAGTCAGCAAGGGAGACGTCGGGACGGCGCGGGCCGTCCCGATTTCTCTTCGGGCGTGATTCAATGTCCGCCCATGAAGAGCTCCGACTTCGACCTTTCACCGGAAGAACTGCGCCGGCTCGGCGGGCTCGCGGCCGACGCCGTCGCCTCGCACCGCGAATCGCTCGAGTCGCGGGCCGTCTTCGGCAAGATCGGCCCCCGCGCCGCGCTCTTCGACGAGCTCCTCCCCGAGGAGGGCGAGCCGTTCGAGGACGTCCTCGCGTTCGTGCGCGAGAACGTCATGCCGTATCCGATGGGCAACTCGCACCCCCGGTTCTACGGATTCATCAACGCCACCGCGGACCCCGTCGGCATCCTCGCGGACTTCCTCGCGTCCGGCGTGAACCCCAACTGCTGGGGCGGCGATCACGCCGCCACCCACGTCGAACAGGCCGTCATGCGCTGGCTCGCCGCGATGCTCGGCATGCCGCCGACCTCCGAAGGCATCCTCGTCTCGGGCGGATCGATGGCCAACTTCACGGCCCTGGCGGTCGCCCGGCGGGCAATGACACCCGGCAACGTGCGCGAGGACGGCCTGGCCGGGCCCGACCGGCCGCGACTGACGGTGTACGCGTCGGACCAGGTCCACTCGTGCGTGGACAAGGCGGTCGACCTGCTCGGGATCGGTACGCGCCAGCTCCGCAAGCTCGAGAGCGGCCCCGACTTCCGGATCCCGCTCGACGCCCTCGAGGACGCGATCGCCGCCGACCGGAAAGCCGGGTTCCTCCCGGCGATCGTCGTCGGCAACGCCGGGACCGTCAACACCGGCACCATCGATCCGCTCGACCGCCTCGCGGACCTCTGCGCGCGCGAGAAGCTGTGGTTCCACGTCGACGGGGCCTACGGCGCGCTCGCCTCGATCGTGCCCGAGCTCGCGCCGCTCTTTGCGGGAATGGACCGCGCCGACTCCATGGCCGCCGACCCGCACAAATGGCTGTACGTTCCCTACGAGGCGGGCGCGACGCTCGTGCGCGAGCCGGGACGCTTCGCCGCCACCTTCCGCAAGTTCCCGGAATACCTCGCGCAGGACCCCGAGAGCATCTTCCCGGGCCCGGCGTGGTTCGCCGAACGTGGTGTCGAGCTTTCGCGCGGCTTCAAGGCGCTCAAGGTCTGGATGGGCCTCAAGGTCCACGGGCGCCGGGCGTACGCGGAGCGCATCGCGAGCGACGTGCGCCTGGCGAAGTTTCTCGCCGCCGAGGTCGACCGCCGGCCGGACTTCGAGCGCCTCGCCGAGACCGTTCTCTCGATCGTCAACTTCCGTTACCGGCCGACGGAACGCGCCATCTCGGACGCCGAGCTCGACCGGCTCAACCGGAGGATCATCAACCGCCTCGTCGCCGACGGCGCGTTCTTCCTCGCGCCGACGGTCTTGAAGGGCCGCTCCACTCTGCGCGTCGCGATCACGAACTTCCGGACGCGCGAGTCGGACCTCACGGCCCTCCTCGACGAGGCCGCGCGGATCGGCCGGAAGCTTCTCGCGGCGGCCTGACCGGCGCGAGACGCCTCGGCGGGAGATCGCCTGCTGTCGTCTCTCGGACGTTGTCACACTGGCGGACTCCCATTGAGAGAACCCTCTCCCCCCGAAGGGGGAGAGGGCAGGGTGAGGGGGTTGGGCCATCTGGCCAGGTGAAAATCGCCGCGGGTCGATCGACCATCGGGACGCCCCTCACCCCACCCTCTCCCGCCGGGAGGGGGGTAGACGCGCCGGCTCGATTGTCGCCGCGAACAACCTTTGAGAACCGCGCCTAGCGGTTCTTCCAGGCCTCGATGTTGCGCTCGATCTGGCGCGAGTGCTTCTCGAGGTGCTCGGCATAGGAGTCGAGCCAGTCCTCCGCCGAATAGGGCCCCGACTGCGTGTGCGTCCCGGCCTTCGACCAGTCGGCCTCGGACAGGCGCTCGACCAGAACCGCCGTGTTCGCCCGGACCGCGTCGACGGTCGCGAGCGCAGGCTCGAGCGGCGCCGCGTGGTAGTCGAACGTCCGGGCCCATTGCGCCTCGTCGTAGCCCAGGACCTTCGGGTCGGGCTCGGCCACGAGAAACCGGATGCGCGCATAGGCGTTCGTTTCCGAGTCGGCGCAGTGGCAGACGACCTCGTGGGCCGACCACTTCCCCTCCGCCGGCCGCCACTTCAGGGCCTCCGGCGGGACTTTCGCGAGCGCCGCGCGAAGCTTCGCGGGGCCCTCCCGATAGCGGCGGATCCGATCTTCCCGTTCAGCCTTCGTGAACCGCATGACGGCCTCCTTCACCAGTGCGTCCCGTCGAGGGACACGACCGTTTTCTCGCCAACGACTTCCGCCGCGTGCCGCGTCCCGGCCGGGAGGTAAATGCGGTCTCCCGCCGACAGGTCCCAGGAGCCGTCGCCGACGGAGACGCGCAGCGTCCCCTCGAGGACGGCGTCGCACTTCGCCTGCGCGTGCTCGTGCGGCGGGAAGACCGTGCCCGGGCGATAGGTGTAGACGAGCACGTCGTAGCCCTCCATCTCCATCGCGAGCATCAGCCGGCGCTCGGAGAGCGGGCCGTCGGCGCGGTGCCATTTTTCGACTCGCACTTCGCTCACCGGCGGAAGAGTCTATCGAGAGCAATAGAAAAAGGGGGCTTTCGCCCCCTTTGGATTTGCCCCAGGAAGAAACGAATCAGTACCGGCCGCCCCGTCCTCCTCCGCCGCCGCTCTGGGTCTTCGGCCGGGCTTCGTTGACGGTCAGCGCGCGGCCGCCGTACTCCTGGCCGGAGAGCGCCGAGATCGCATTGCGCGCCTCGTCGTCGTTGCCGAACTCGACGAACCCGAATCCCTTCGAACGACCCGTATCGCGATCCGTGATGATCGCGACGGAGCTGACCGCTCCATAGGTCGAGAAGAGCGAGCGAAGATCGTCCTCCGACGTGTTGTAGGGAAGGTTTCCAACGTAGAGTTTCATCGAAACAGAATCCTCGAAACCGGCGTCACACGCTTTCGACCCAACCGCGCCGCTCGGAGGAGCCGACCTTCCCGTAGGAATTCGTCGGACTTCTGGGCGGCCGCGGGTAGCGTGCTTGAAGGCGAGCGATTTACGAGAAGGCGGGAAGTATAGCAGCGGGTCCCGGGGCCGGCAACCGTCTGTTAAGAATTCCTTAAGGCGGGAAAGCCGCCCGGAGGGGCCGGCGGGACGTCAGGCCGGGGCCGCCGGGACGAGGTCCGCGAGGGCGCGGGCGACCCAGATCCGGGTCATCTCCTTGCGCCAGAGGAACGAGAAGTCGGTGTTGTCCATCGGCCGCGAGGGGCCGGCCGCCGCGGCCGAAGCCTCGGCGATCGACCCGGCGTCGAAGGGCCGCCCGGTCAGGATCGCCTCCGCCGCGCTCGCCCGGACCGGCGCGGAAGCGACGCCCCCCAGAACGATGCGGATCTCGGCGACACGGTTCCCGTCGAGCCGCACCGCGGCGCCGACCGAGAGCACCGGGAAATCGAAGGAACCCCGGCGGCGGAGCTTCCGGTAGGTCGCCTTCCCGTCGGTCCGGGGGACGCGGATCTCGGTCAGGAGCTCCTCCGGCCGCTTGGTGAGGTAGTGGATGCCGTCGTTGGCATAGAGCTCCTCGAGGGCGATGACCCTCTCGCCGTCCGAGGAGACGAGAACGGCCCGGGCGCCGAGGGCGATCAGGACCGGGACGGAGTCCGCCGACTGCACCGCGAGGCATTTCGGCGAGCCCGGAGCCACCCAGCAGATCGCTCCGTCTTTCTTCATGCAGAAGTCGATCGCCTGGCGCCACTCGTAGTTCTGGTCGTAGTAGTTGCAGCGGGTGTCGAGCAGGACGTTCCCGCCGAGCGTGCCCATGTTCCGGAGCGGGGGCGTCGAGATCTCCTCGACCGCGCGCACCAGGGCGGGAAAGGCGCGCCGCATCCGGCGATGGCGTTCGATCGCCGACAGGGGCACGCCGGCGCCGATCGCCGCTTCGCCGTCGCCCACGCGCAGCCGGCCGAGTGCCGCGATCCGCGACAGCCCGATCACGACCTTCGGGGTCTGCTGGCGGCGCTTCATGTTCGGGTAGAGGTCCGTCCCGCCGGCCACCCACGCGGAGTCGGGCCCCTCGCCCGCCTTGATGCGGAGCGCCTCCTTCACGCTCGACGGCGCGAAGTAGCGGAATTTCGGAAGTCGCATCATGGCGTCAGCCTCACCGCACTCCCCCGGCTTCCGTCACCGCCGCGTCGACGGCGCGGCCGTCGCCTCCCTCCGCCGGGGTCGGGACGTGGATCGGCGCGGGGTACGGCACGTTCGGGAAGCGTTCGGGGCCGAAGCGCGCCGGCTTCCCCTGCGCCTTCGCCTTCAGCGCACGCAGGACCTTTTCCGGCGTCACCGGAACCTCGTCGATGCGCACGCCGACCGCGTCGAAGACCGCGTTGGCGACGGCCGGGGGGATCGGAAGCAGGGGACCCTGCCCCACTTCCTTCGCGCCGAAGGGCCCGTTGGCGTCGGGATCCTCGACGAGGAAGGTCTCGACCTCGGGCATCTCCTTCGTCGTGGGGCTCTTGTACTCGAGCATCGACGGGAACTTGTGGACGACGTTGGCGTTGGCGTCGGTCCGGTAGGACATCTCCTCCATCACGGCCTCGCCCAGGCCCATGTAGACCGAGCCCTCGACCTGCCCCATCACGAGGGCGGAGTTGATGCACTTGCCGACGTCGTGCGCGATCCAGATCTTCGGGACCGTCACGATGCCGGTCTCCGGATCGACCTCGACCTCGACGACCGCGGCGGAGTACGAGTAGGCCGGCGACGGTCCCACGCCCGCGCCGCGGTACCGGCCGGCGGAGGGCGGCGGCGAGTACGAGCCGACCGTGCCGAGCGTGCCGAACCGGGATTCGGCGAGGACGGCGGCCTCGGCGAAGGTCATGCCCTTCCCGGGCTCGCCCACGTCGAAGACCCGCCCGTCCGCAAAGCCCACGCACTCGGGAGGAATCTCGAGCTTGACCGACGCCGTCGCGACGAGCATCTCCTTCGCGCGCTCGGCCGCCTGGATGGCCGCGTTGCCCGTCATGAGCGTGACCCGCGACGAGTACGAGCCGAGATCGACCGGCGTCAGGTCGGTGTCGCCGGTGACGACGCGGATGTCGAAGGGATCGATCCCGAGGACCTCCGCGACGATCGACGCGAGGATCGAGTCGGAACCCTGGCCGATGTCCGTCGATCCGCAGAAGATGGTGACTCCGCCGCCCCGGTCGATCTTGAGCTGGACGCCCGACTGCGGCATCCGGTTCCAGTAGATCGGCAGCCCCGCTCCGCAGAGGTAGGACGAGCAGGCGATCCCGAGGCCCCGGCCCGCGGGGAGCTTCCCGCGGCGCTTCTTCCAGCCGGACGCGGCGACGACCTTGTCGATGCAGGCGCCGAGGCCGATCGAGCCGACGCGCAGGAAGTTCGCCGTCAGGGTATTGGCGGGGTGCAGATGATTGCCGGCGCATCGCGGCCGGGTCGAGGCCGAGGTCGCAGGCGATCTTGTCGAGCTGGACCTCGAGGGCGAAGCGCGGCTGCGGGGTTCCGTGGCCGCGCTTGGGCCCGCACGGCGGCTTGTTGGTGAAGACGCGCGCCCCGTCGAACCGGTACGCCGGGACCTGGTACGTGACCGTCTGCAGCGCGCCCGTGTAGTACGTCGACGCGACGCCGTACGAGCCGTATCCCCCGCCGTCGAGCACCGTCTGGAAGTGCATCGCCGTGATCGCCCCGTCCGCCTTGACGCCGGTCCGCACCTTCATGAGCGTCGGGTGCCGTCCCCGGTGGCAGTAGAAGACCTCTTCCCGGGTCAGGCAGATCTTGACGGGACGGCCGGTGACGCGCGACAGGTGCGCGACGACGATCTCGTGGTTGAAGGGATCGGACTTGCCGCCGAAGCCGCCGCCGTTGGGGGTCGCGATGACCCGGATCTTCGCGGGCGGAAGGTCGAGGACCTTCGCGAGCGCGCGGTGGACGTAGTGGGGCGTCTGGGTCGAGGACCAGAGCGTGAGCTTGCCGTCCGGGCCCGAAGTCCGCGACCGACGCGTGCTGCTCGAGCGGGAGGTGCGTGTTGCCCTCGTAAAAAAAGAGGTCCTCGTATGTCCGGTCGGCCCGCGCAAATCCTTCCCCGGTGTCGCCGAACTCCATCGAGACGAGCTTGTGGATGTTGCCCGCGTCGCCGTAGTCGTGGATGGGGCTCTCGGCGGGCGCGAGTCCGTCGTCGATCGAACCGATCGGAGGCAGCTTTTCGTAGCGGACGTCGATCAGATCGAGCGCGTCGAACGCCGCGTCCTCGTCGAGAGCGGCGACGGCGGCGACCGGGTCGCCGACGAAACGAACACGGTCCGTGCAGAGCGCGTGCTCGTCCTGCGAGACGGGGAGGATGCCGAAGGGCGTCGGGAGGTCCTTCCCGGTCGCGATCGCGATCACGCCCGGCGCCGCGAGCGCCCGGGACGCGTCGATCGACACGATGCGGGCGTGCGCGATCTTCGAGCGCAGCAACTTGCAGTGGAGCATGCGCGGCAGCATGACGTCGTCCGCGAACTTCGTCTGGCCGGAGACCTTCGCGGCGCCGTCGACCTTGGCGTAGGGACGGCCGACGACGCGGGTGGGGGCCTTCTCCCTCTCCCGGCGGGAGAGGGTCGGGGTGAGGGGCGCCTTCACGACTTCCCCCCCTCACCCTGCCCTCTCCCCCCAACGGGGGGAGAGGGGATTGTGGGCAGCAGACCGCTTTCGTCGAAATCAAAACCGTAGAGAGACTCCTTCCGGGGCTGAGCGTCTTCGCCCCGCATCCAGGCGGCGGCGAGCTCGACCGCCTCGAAGATCTTGATGTAGCCGGTACAGCGGCAGAGGTTTCCGGCGAGTGCCTCGCGAATCTGCGCGAGCGTCGGCCGGGGGTTCTCGTCGAGGAGCGCCTTCGCCGTCAGCAGAAACCCCGGCGTGCAGTAGCCGCACTGGGCGGCGCCGAGATCGGCGAACGCCTTCTGGAGCGGATGGAGCCCCGCGGGCCCGGCCATGCCTTCGATCGACTCGACGCGCCGGCCCTCACACGCGAGCCCGAGCACGAGACAGGAGAGCACCGGCCGGCCGTCGACCAGGACCGCGCAGGTTCCGCACTCGCCGAGCTCGCAGCCGTGCTTGGTGCCCGTGAGGTTCAGGTCCTCGCGAAGCACCTCGAGGAGCGTCTTGTGCGGCGCAAACGCGGTCTCGACTTCCTCTCCGTTCAGCACGAACCGAACGTGGGCCTTGGTGAGATCGGCGCCCCGGATCTTTTTCGATCGAGCCACGATCCTTGGACTCTAATCCCTTTGTTTTGAGAAAGAAAGACGATGAGTCCTGACCGACCGGTCAGTTTGTTTTCAGCGGCTCGCCACGGCTGCGCCTGGCCACGCCGGTAACTTCAGAAGATCGAGCGGGTTGACGCGCGCCCGATGGAGCCTCGCGCCCCAGTGGAGATGAGGGCCCGTCGCGCGCCCCGTCGCCCCGACCGCCCCGACGCGCTGTCCCGCGGCGAGGGCGTCGCCCGCCTTCACGTCGATCGCCGACAGATGAAAGTAGGTCGTGAAGAGACCGCGGCCGTGATCGAGAATCACGGTGCCTCCCGAGAAATAGAGATCGCCCGCGAGCGCGACCGTGGCCGGAGCCGGCGCCACGACCGGCGTTCCCTCCGGCGCCGGAAGGTCGACGCCGTCGTGGGACGAGCGCGGCTTGCCGTTGAAGACTCGCCGAACGCCGAAGCTGCCATGCGCCTCCGACGTCACGGGCATTCGAAAGGGGCCGCCGAAGAGCCGATCCTTGTCGGACGCGGCCCAGACGCGGGCGACTTCCTCGCGATCGGCGGCGATTCGTGGGAGCTCCGCTTCCGGCGGCTCGACGTAGGCCGGCGCGACCTTGAGCTGCTGCGTCGGGAACCTCCCGGAAACGACGTCGAGAGTCCGCGACGCCCGGATCGTCTCGCCGGCGGCGTCCCGCGCTTCGACCTCGAGCGTCCGCCGGCCCACGGCGCTCTCGAAGTCGATGCCGAGGAGTCCGCGGAAGACGCGCCCGTCCCCGCCGGGCTCGAGATCGATTTCGTGCTTTCCGTCCGAAAGCGTCGCGGTCGACAGGGGCCCGCTCGCCCGCACGGTCACGAAGACGATGTCGCCCTGCTTCGGCCGCGCGGGCGACGCCTCGACTTTCAACGTCGCGGCCGGGAGGACTTCGGCGCCCGACAGCACCAGGATCACGGCCGCGGCCGCCTGCCGGATCACGCGTCCTCGGCGAGCGCCTCCGCACGGACGGCCGAGAATCGCAGTTCGCCTTCCGACCGCGCGACGACGGTGGCACAGACGAGGTCCCCCGTCACGTTCAGCGTCGTGCGGCACATGTCGAGGAACCGGTCCACCCCGAGGATGATTCCAATTCCCTCGGCCGGCACGCCGACCGACTGGAGAACGATGACGATGAGCGGCAGCGAGCCTCCCGGCACGCCCGCCGTCCCGACACCCGCCAGGATCGACATGAGAACGACCGTCACCTGCTGGGGCAGCGAGAGCGTCACGCCGAAGACCTGCGCGAGGAAGAGCACCGTCACGCCCTCGAAGAGCGCCGTGCCGTTCTGGTTGCCGGTCGCTCCGACGGTCAGGACGAAGTTGCCGATCCGCGGCGCGATGCCGAGCTTCTCCCGGGCCGCCTGGAGCGAGGTCGGCAGCGTCGCGTTGGAGGAGGCCGTCGAAAAGGCCGTCAGCATGACCTCGCGGACGCGGAAGAACCACTCGACCGGCGAGACGCGCGCGAGCCCCTTCAGGATCATCGAGTACACCACGAACTGCTGGATGGCGAGACCCGCGACGACGACGCCGACGTAGCCTCCCAGCCGCGGCACGACCGCGAAGCCCGACCGGGCCGTCAGGGAATACATGAGGCCGGCGACGCCGTAGGGCGCGAGGCCCATGGCCCAGTCGACGATCTTCATCGACACCCGCTGGATCCCATCGAAGACCTCGATCAGCGTCTCCTTGTCCTTCCGGATCTGCGCCAGAGCGACCCCGAAGAACACCGCGAAGACCATCAGGGCGAGCATCTCCCCCTGGAGGGCCTCGACGGCCGCGCCGATCGGGTTGCGCGGGATGAGCGAGAGCAGAGTGTCGCTCCACGACGCCGCCTTCTTCGCGTTCTCGATCGCGGCCTGCGACTGGGTCGCGAACGTGCCCTCGAGATTTGCCCGGACCGAGGCGTCGACGCCCGCGCCCGGCTTGAAGAAGTTGACGAGCACGAGCCCGATCGCGACCGAAATCCCGCTCGCGAAGATCGTATAGAGGAGCGTCTTGAATCCGACGCGGCCGAGCTTGTGGACGTCGCCGAGCTCGAGCACGCCGAGAACGAGGGACGAGAACACGAGCGGCACGACGATCATGAAAATCAGCCGCAGGAAGAGCTGGCCCACCGGATTGGCGACGTTGCGCACGCTCCAGTCGACCCAGGGCGCTCCGCCGCCGACCGCGTGCGCGACGAGCCCGGCCACGAGGCCGAAGAGGAGCCCGAAGAGAATTTTCGTGTGCCGCGGCAGGCCCCTGCGGGCGGCGCGGCCGGCGTCGGAAGCGGCGGCTCTTGTCATGGCGCGAGTCCGGCAACTCTAACCCGAAAGGAAAGGGCCCCTCGCGGGGCCCTCGGGCGAATCGTCCGGCCGGCGCGGGTTACGGTCCGTAGAGGACGAGACCGAACGTCTTCGTCAGGAACACGGCCATCTGGCCGCGCGTGTTCGGCGAGGCGGGACAGAAGTGGTTGCCACCGCTGCCTCCCGTGATGCCCCGATTCTTGAGTTCCTCGATCCAGTCCGCGAAGGTCGACGGGCACGGCACGTCAGTGAAGAGACTGGCGCATGACGGCGGCGTATACGCCGAGCCCTCCAGCGTCTTGAGCAGGAAGACCGCCATTTGCTGCCGCAGAACCGCCTTCACGGCGCCGGAGACTTGAAGACCCGTCCCCCCTTCATGACGAAGAGGACGCGCTCGGTCACGCGGACGTCCTTGAGCGGATCGCCGGGGACGGCGACGATGTCGGCTTCCTTGTCCTTCTCGAGCGTGCCGATGCGGTCGGCGAGGCCGAGGAGCTCCGCCGCCGCGGGCCCCGCGGTTTTCAGCGCCTGCGCCGGAGTCAGGCCGCCCTCCACCATCAGTCCGAACTCGCGCGCGTTCATTCCGTGGGGCGAGACGCCGGAGTCCGTCCCGAACGCGATCCGGACGCCCGCCCGGACGGCCCGCCGGAACATTTCGTCGTGGGCCGCGAGCGCGGCCTTCGCCTTCGCGGCGACTTCCGGCGGGAACCGCTCGAGCTTGCCGCCGGTCCACTCGCCGGCCATGCAGGTCGGAACCAGGAAGGTACCCTTCGACTTCATCAGCGCGAGCGTCTCGTCCGTCAGGAACGAGCCGTGCTCGATCGAGTCGATGCCGGCCTTGACCGCCGCTCGAGCGGCGAGGTCGCCGTGCGCGTGCGCCGCCGTCTTGCGCTTCAACCGGTGAGCCTCGTCGACGATCGCCGCGAGCTCCGCGTCCGTCAACTGCGGCGCCGAGACGTCGTCGCCGAGCGACAGGACCCCGCCCGAGGCGCACATCTTGATGACGTCCGAGCCGTACTTGACGTCGAGGCGCACGGCCTGGCGTCCCTCGTCCGGGCCATGGAGGATCCCCTTCTCGACCCCCGGCTCCGGCCCGAAGGTCTGCGGCGGGAAGCCCGTGTTGTCGCAGTGGCCGCCCGTGGCGCCGAGGGCGTACCGCGCGACCAGCATGCGCGGGCCCGGCGTGAGGCCCGCGGCGATCGCGTCGCGGAGGCCGACGTCCATGTCCTTCTCCGAGCCGACGTCGCGCACCGTCGTGAAGCCGGCGTCGAGGGTGCGGCGGGCGTAGAGCGCGCCGTAGAAGACCTGCTCGGTCACCGGGCGCCGCAGGCCCTCGAAGAAGTCCTGCACGTAGTTGTCGCCCGCCTCGCCCGTCAGGTGCGTGTGACTGTCGATGAAGCCGGGAAGCAGGGTCGAGTCGCCGAGGTCGATCACCGTCGCTCCGGCCGGAACGGGGATCCCGGCGCCGATCGCGAGGATGCGCGAGCCCTGGACGAGGACCACGGGGTTCGCGACGGTCGCGTCCGACCGGCCGTCGAACAGTCGCGCGGCCTTGATCGCGGTCACGGGGCCGGGCGTCGGCGAGGGCCGGGCCTGTCCCGATGCGGATCCTCCCCCGACGACCGCCAGCAGCGCGAGCGCAAGTCCAGCCCGGATGTTCACGACTCTTCTCCTTCCGGCGCGTGGCCGGCGCTAGGTCTGGCGGGTTGCCGCGCCGCCTCGGGCCGCGTAGACGGCGGCGCCGACGGCGAGCGCGACTCCGCCCGCGATGAAATTCTGTTTCTCGGCCGCCGAGAGGAAGATCAGACAGATGACGAGCGCCGCCATCGGGATGACGGGACCCCCGGGAAGGCGGATCGTCCGGGCGGTCGCGGGCATCTTGCGCCGGAGCACCGGCACCGCGAGGCAGGTCCCGATGTAGGTCGCCAGGCGCGCGATCGCGGAGAGCACGGCGAGCTCCTCGGCGACGCCGAGGGCCCCGGGGCGCAGACGGTGGATGACGAAGTCGATCATGATCAGGCCGGCCGCGATTCCCGACTGGGTCAGGATGGCGACGTACGGCGTGCGGTAGCGCGGGTGGATCTTCGCGAACACGCGCGGCAGGCGGCCGCCCTCGGCGAGAGCGTAGAGATAGCGGGGGCCGGCGAGGACGGTGTTGTTGTTGGTGCCGAGGACCGAGAGCGCCGCGCCGACCGTCAGCAGCAGCCCCCCGGCGGGCCCGAGCAGCAGGCGGCCCGCGTCCGCGAGCGGGGTCTTGGAGACGCCGAGATTCGGCAGCGTCCCCATCGCCGTGAGCTGGACCAGCGTGTAGATCGCCGTCACGATCGCGATCTGGACGATCAGGGCGAACGGGACGTCGCGCTGCGGGTTCTTGAACTCGCCGGCCGGCGCCGCCGTGTTCTCGAAGCCGGCGTAGGCGAAGAGCACGAGGAGCGCGGCCTTCGTGAAGTTGCCCGAGGCGGGCGCCGGCACCGGAAAGAGGCGCGTCCAGTCGATCGCAAAGAGGCCGACCGCCACCAGGACCACGAGCGGCACGAGCTTCCCGAACGCCAGGAAGACCGCCGTCCGGGCGCCGGACTTGACGCCCCGCACGTTGATCCACGTCAGCAGCGCGAGCTCCGCGAAGATCGTGACGGCCTGCCCGACGCCGTGGTTCGCCCCGTCCCAGAGGTAGCCCACGGCGCGCGCGAAGAAGACCGAGAGGCTCGCGACCGACGCGATGCGCGCGATCCAGGTCATCCAGCCGACCTCGAACCCGACGAAGTCGCCGAAGGCCGCCCGCGTGTAGACGTACGCTCCGCCCGGGGTGTCGAAGAGGCTTCCGGCCTCGGCGAAGCACAGGACGAGCAGGAGCACCGCGACGCCGGCCGCCAGGATCGCCCAGACGCTCGCCGGGCCGAGCAGCTGCGCGGCCGCGACGGGAAGGATCAGGTACACGCCGGAACCGACGACGTCGTTGACCGAAAGGGCGACGATCTCCCAGCGGGAGACGGCGCGCAGAAATCCGGGCGACGACGGGGGCGAGCTCAAACTGGCGCGGATTCTAGCCGATCGGCTCCGGGAGCCTTTTGCTGACTGCTTACGGCTCACCGCTGACTGGCTGTAATATCCCCGCCCCATGCTGCGCGCCGGAATCGTCGGGCTGCCGAACGTCGGAAAGTCCACCCTCTTCAACGCCCTGACGCGTACGCGAAAGGCCGAGGCGGCGAACTATCCGTTCTGCACGATCGAGCCCAACGTCGGCGTCGTCACGGTGCCCGACGCCCGCCTCGAGCCGCTCGCGAAGCTGTCGAAGTCGGAGAAGATCGTGCCGGCGACGATCGAGTTCGTCGACATCGCGGGCCTCGTCAAGGGCGCCGCCCAGGGCGAGGGCCTCGGCAACAAGTTTCTTCAGCACATCCGCGAGGTCGACGCGATCGTCGAGGTCGTGCGCTGCTTCGAGGACAAGGACATCGTCCACGTGGCCGGCGCCCTCGACCCGATCGCCGATATCCAGACGATCCAGACCGAGCTCGTCCTCGCCGACCTCGAGACCGTCACCCGCGCGCGGGAGAAGCTCGAGAAGAACGCGCGCGGCGGCGACAAGGACGCGAAGCTGTCGCTCGCCGTCGCCGACAAGCTGCTCCCGCACCTGAACTCCGGGCGGCGGGCCCTCTCGCTGCCGCTCTCGCCCGAGGAAGCGGCGGCCGCGCGGCCCTTCTTCCTGCTGACGATGAAGCCGATGCTCTACGCCTGCAACGTGTCCGAGGCGGAGCTTGCGACCGCGGAGACCGCGTCGCCGCAGGTGGTCGCCGTCCGGGAGTATGCGCGGACCCACGCCGGCTCCGAGGCCGTCGTGGTCTCGGCGGCGATCGAAGCGGAGCTCGCGGAGCTTCCGGAGGCCGAGGCCCGCGAGTATCTCGCCCACCTCGGCGTGGCGGACTCCGGCGTCTCCTCGCTCATCCGCGCGGCCTACCATCTGCTCGGCCTGCGCACGTACCTGACGGCGGGAGAAAAGGAGACGCGGGCCTGGACGATCCACGCCGGCGATACGGCGCCCCAGGCGGCGGGCGTCATCCACTCCGACTTCGAGCGCGGGTTCATCAAGGCCGAGACAGTTTCGTACGAAGACCTCCTCGCCTCGGGCTCGACGGCCGCGGCCCGCGACAGGGGACTCCTGCGGATGGAAGGAAGGGATTACGTCGTCCAGGACGGCGACGTGATCCTCTTCAAGTTCAACGTCTGAGCCCATGTTCCGACGAGTGTATGGCCGGGGTCAGGTCTGGATTTTTCGGATCGCCGCCCCGGTGATGACGAACCGAAAAATCGAGACCTGACCCCATGGTTTTTCGGCGGGCGATCGTGCGGGCGCCGGCGGCGAATTTCGCCGAAGGCCTGACGACCGTCGACCTCGGGATCCCCGACGTCGAGAAGGCGCTCGACGAGCACGAAGCCTACTGCCGGGCGCTCGTCGACTGCGGGCTGGAGCTGACGCGGCTGCCTGCGGACCCCCGCTTCCCGGACTCGACGTTCGTCGAGGATGCGGCGGTGATCACCCCGGGCGGAGTGGTCCTGACCCGGCCGGGCGCGCCGACGCGGGAGGGCGAAGTCGCGGGCATCGCCGAAGCCCTCGCCTCGTCATTTCCCGAGCCGCGGCGCATCGAGGCGCCCGGCACGCTCGACGGCGGGGACGTCTGCGAAGCCGGCACCCACTGGTTCATCGGCATTTCCGAAAGAACGAACGTGGAGGGCGCGCGCCAGCTCGCGCGATTCCTCGCCGACGACGGCCTCTCGTCCTCGACCGTCGACATCCGCGGCGTCGCCGGCATCCTTCACCTGAAGAGCGGGATCGCGTGGCTCTCGGGCCGGCGGCTCGTCGTGATCGACTCGCTGGCGGCGGATCCGGCGTTTGCGGCCTGGGACCGCGTGCGCGTCGACCCGTCCGAGGACTACGCCGCCAACGCCGTCGCGGTCAACGACTCCGTTCTCTTCGCCAGGGGATTCCCGCGCCTCGAGCGCCGGCTCGCCGAGCTCGGGTATCGCCCGCTCGTGCTCGATATGTCGGAGTTCCAGAAGATGGACGGCGGCTTGAGCTGCCTGTCCCTGAGGTTCTGAGCTCCCGGCTCCCCAAAAAAAGGGCCCCCTCGCGGGGGCCCGTCGCAAGAGATGGATTGCGCCTACGGCCCGTACAGGGTCAGTCCGAAGGTCCCCGTCAGGAACACGAGGGCGACCCAACATGTCTTGGCCACCCGTGTGAATATGAATCGCTTCTTTGGCCGCACGAAGGCTCAAGTCAAGCTCGGAAACGCCGTCGGCCTCGCTCGCCGACTCGGCCCGCGACTCGCATGTGAGCTATCGTGTGTTCGCATGCTCGCGGTTTCGAACTCTCGCCCCGGGCGAAGGCGGTCGAGCCGCGCGCTCCGGCCGTGATGCGCGGGCGATGACGGGCCTCGACCGGCGGGACTTCCTGAAGCTCTCGGCCTACGCCGCGGCGGGTCTCGTTCTCGACCCGAAGCCGCTGGCGCGGCGCGGTGCGCCCCGTCGCATCGTGATCCTCGGCGCGGGCCTCGCGGGCCTCTCGGCGGCGCTGCAGCTGTCCGAAGCCGGGCACGACGTCGTGGTCCTCGAGGCGCAGCGCCGCCCGGGAGGGAGGGTCCTGACGCTGCGCGAGCCTTTCTCCGACGGCCTCTACGCCGAGGCGGGCGCCGCCCGAATCCCCGAAACCCACAATCTCACCCTCCACTACGTGAAGCTCTTCGGCCTCGAGCTCGACCCCTTCTATCCGAGCCGGGGAAAGCAGATCCTCTTCGCGGGTGGCCGCCGCATTCCCTACGCGAGGCTCGAGGATGTCGACATGAGCGCCGTGCCGCTCGACCTCTCGCCCGAGGAGCGCCGCATCGGGCTCGCCGGCATGGACGCGAAATACGTGGCCGGCCTGCTCCACCGCCTCGGGGACATCGAGGCCCCCGGCTGGCCGCCACCGGCCCTCGCGGGGATCGACCGCATGAGCTTCGGGGAGTTTCTCTACCAGAGCGGTGCGTCGCCCGCGGCCGTCGCCTACATCGCGCTCGGCTTCGAGAAGACGAGCGCGCTCGGCAGCCTGCGCAATGAATTGAGCCATCACACGAAAACCCTTTCGAAGATCCGCGGAGGCAACGACCGGCTGCCGAAGGCCTTCGCCGCGAAGCTTTCCCGCATCATTCGCTACGGCTCCCCCGTCGTCGCGATCCGCCAGGGCACGGAGGGCGTCGAGGCCGTCGTCGAGAGCGCGGCGGGTGCGCGCGAGCCGGTCCGGGGCGACCTCATGATCTGCGCGATCCCGTTCACCGTGCTGCGGACGATTCCCGTCGAACCGGCCTTCCCCGCGTACAAGCGCGGCGTGATCGACTCGATCTCCTCGGGCTCGGTGACCCGGATCGAGCTCCAGACGCGGCGCCGGTTCTGGGAGGACCGCGGCGAGAACGGCTTCGCGTCGATCGACGAGCCGATGGAGATCTGGAGCCCCAGCTGGGATCAGCCCGGAACGCGCGGCCTGCTCCAGGCTTACGTCTACGAGGACCTCGCGCGACGGGTCTGCGCCGAGGACGACGCGAGCCGGGTCCGCTTCGCGCTCGACACGCTCGAGAAGGTGCACCCGGGCCTCGCGCAGAACTTCGAGGGCGGCGTCGCGAAGTGCTGGGGCGAAGATCCCTGGGCGCGCGGCGCGTACACGCTCGCCATGCCCGGCCAGCTCTCGAACGGATGGGACACCCTCATCGAGCGTCCGGAGGGCCGCATCTATTTCGCCGGCGAGCACGTCTCGCCCTATCACGGCTGGATGCAGGGCGCGCTGTGGTCCGGCCACCGCGTGGCCGAAGCGGTCAACGCGCGCTAGACGCCCGTCCGCGAGTCCCCGGCCCCTACGGGCCGGCCGGGACGTCGGGCCGAAACACCGTGGTCACGACGGGCTTTCCCGACACGAGAGTCTTCGAACGCGGCGGCGGCAAAGAGCGCCGGCCTCACGCGGCCGGGCCCTGGAACTTTTCGAAGAGCTCGACCTCGGTCCGGCTTCCGATGGCGAGCGGCATGCGGGCGTGGAGCGAGTCGGGAACCCAGTCGAGCACGGGCTGAGATCCGGACGAGGCGCGTCCTCCGGCCTGCTCGACGACGAACGCCAGCGGGTGGCATTCGTAGAGAACGCGGAGCTTGCCCGAAGCCCGTCCGCCCCGTGCGCCGTCGGCGGGATACATGTAGATGCCGCCCTCCAGGAGGAACCGGTGCACGTCGGCGACGAGCGAGGCCGAGTAGCGCGTCGAGTAGGGGCGGCCGGTCGCCGGGTCGGGGGTCTTGAGATAGTCGACGAAGGCTCGGACCTGCGGCGACCAGGAGTGCGTCCTCCCTTCGTTGACCGCGTACGCGCGGCCGCGCTCCGGCATCCGCACGCTCTTGCGCGTGAGCAGGAACTCGCCGATCGCCGGATCGAGCGTGAAGAGGTGGACGCCTTCCCCGGTCGTGTAGACGAGAAGGACGGCCGGCCCGAAGAGCACGTAGCCCGCCGCAACCTGGTCCCGCCCCGAGCGCAGCAGGTCGGTCGGACCGCCCTCCCGGCGCGGGCGCACCGAAAAGATCATCCCGAGAGTGCCGTTGACGTCGATGTTGGAGGAGCCGTCGAGCGGGTCGAAGAGGACGGCGTAGCCTCCACCCGCGGGCCCCGTGGCGTAGACGACCGGCTCCTCCATCTCCTCGGACGCGGCCAGCGTGACCAGGCGGCCGTAGTCGAAGGTCTCCACGAGGATCTCGTTGGCGACGACGTCGAGCTTCTTCTGCTCCTCGCCCTGCACGTTGGAGGAGCCGGCCGCGCCGAGCGCCCCGGTCAGTCCGGCGCGCGAGAGCGCGCTCGCGATCCGCTTTCCGGCCACGCCGAAACGCATCAGCAGGAGCGAGAGCTCGCCGGTGGCGCCGGGCGAGGCTTGCTGCTCCTCGAGGATGAACCGGTCGAGGGTGATCGGCGCGGCGCTCATCGGTGCCGTGCCTACGACGGCTTCTGGCGCGTCATCTTCCAGCGGCCGGTCGAGATCGTTTCCTTCCCGGTCGGGTTCGTCGAAAAGGTCCCCTCGATCGTGTCGCCGGAGATGCGGCCGACGAACGTCGTCACGACCTCGCACTTGCAGGACGGGTCCTGGTACGGGTCCATGGTCCCCTTGACGACCCCGCCTTCGGCGTTGACGAAGCTGATCTGGAGCACCTGGGGCATCGTCGCCAGCGGATCGGCGCCGGCGGGCGCGGTGCTGAACCCGCCCTTGGGAACCATGAGGACGTCTCCCCGCGCGACCTTGCCGCCGGACTGGAGCTCGAACGTGATCGAGCCCGTCCGCCCGGTTTCGGTGCTCGAGTACTCGCCCACCCACTTTCCGGCGAGGGTCGACACGTCCCCACCCCCGACCGGCACGACGGGAGCGGGGTTGTCCGGCTGCTTCGAAGAGGAAGAGGAGCAGGACCAGGAGACGGCGGCGGCCAGCAGGGCGACGGCGACGGGTTTGACGCGCGACATGGGGAAGCCCTCCCGGTTCGTCATCTTTTCACAGTCGGGGCGTCCCGCATCCAGGCGCGCCACGCCGGCTTGGGCCGGCCGTCGAGCTCCTGCAGGCCGCGGTTGACGAGAAACGCCCGGCGCCGCCGCTCGGCCGCGGGCGCGTCGGCCGGAAGCGCCGGTCGATCGTCCGCGGCGTCTCGAAGCGCCACGTAGCGGACGAACACGAGCGCCCTCCCGTCGGACTTCGCCGCAAACGCCCGAAGGCGGCGCACGAACTCCGCCTGGCGCTCGGGGCTCGAGCCGTTCGAGGCCGACGAGGAATAGCTCACGACCGGAAACGCGATCGGGCGGCCGGCCGCGCTCTCGACGAGCGCCGACCAGTCCTTGTCGAGGTCGGCCGGGGGCCGGTGCTCGAAAGGCGACCCCGGCTTGAAGGGCGCATAGTCGTACAGGAGCAGCGGGCTCTTCTGGTGGAGGATCGCCGCGACCTCCGGGGCGGTGCTGTCCATCGGCGCGGCGGTCGTCACCCCGACGAGGAGCTGGGGCGAGTTCTTGCGAAGAAACAGCACGGCGCCGTCGAAGAGGCGCCGGAATGCGCGAAGCTCGTCGGGCTTGTCGGCGAAGTACGCGTCCGCGCCGTCGCCGAGCGAGAGCGTCTGGAAGTCGAGGAGCGCCGGCCGAAGCGCGTCCAGCAGTCCCCCGAGGCGCAGCGACAGCTTCGGGTCGTCGAAGGCGACGCCCGCCAGATCCGCCGGCGCGTCGCGCGCGGTTTCTGTCACGAGCGGCAGGTCGAGGTGCAGGACCGCGCCCGACTGCCGCAGGATCCGCGCCGTCCGCGCGAGCTCGTCGATCCGGTACTTGCGCGGCGCCGGCTCGGCGGCGGACCAGGAGAGCTCGAGCACGAAGAAGTTGGCCCCCGTGCGGCGCACCATGTCGAGCGCCGCCTGGCGCGCGGCCGCGGAGGCGGCCGGCTCGAGGTCGAGCGCGATCCCGATCGCCGGAGCCGGCGGCCGCGTCGGCGCCGGCGACGCGGCGATCGAAGCCAGGGCGGCGAGGAGAATGCGGGTCGTCCGCCCCGGCCGCCTCACGCCGAGGGCGACCCGACGAGCACGATCGGCCCGGTCGGCGCGGGAACTCCGCCGCGGGGCTCGACGGTGACGGCGAAGTTCTGCGCCTGGGGTTCCGGGAAATCGGTCGACTCGAAGAGGGCCCGTCCCTGGGGATCGACGTCGAAGACGCCGGCGTTGATCGGCCGGCCCTTCTGGAAGACCCAGAGCTCGTACTGCCGGTCGGTCGGAAGCGGCGCCAGGTTCGAGGCGACGATGACGCCGCGCCGCGCGCGCTCGCTCCAGAAGACGCGGGCGCGGGCCTGCGGCTGGGGGCCCTGGCCGCCGAGGATCATCATCTGCACGTCCTCGCTCTCGAGGACCCGGGCGCGCAGCGTCCGTTCCGCGAGCGCCGTCTCCGCCGAGCCAAGCCGTTCCCCGAGCTCCGCCGTGCGGCTGCGCAGGTCTTCCCGCTCGCGACGGAGGCGCGCGTCGTCGAGTCCCACCGCGACGAGGAGCAACGCGGCCGCCGCGGCGAGCGCGCGCCACGCGGACGGTCCCGCCGGGCGCGGCGCCACGCGCGCGGGCCCGAGCGTGCCGAGGATCTTCGCCTTGAGCTCGGGCCGCGGCTCGACCGCGGGCGCCGCCGACGCCAGGGCCGTCGCGGCGCCGCGGAAGTCCGCGAGCAGCTCCTCGCACCGGACGCACCCCTCGGCGAGATGCCGATCGAGCTCCGCCCTCTCGTCCCCGAGCGGCATGCCGAGGGCCAGCGCGGCGACGAGCTCTTCGTGCCGCTCGTTATGCGCCATCGGTCTCACTCCCCCAGTACGGACGCATCCGTTCCCGAAGTTTCATCAACCCGAGCCGCACGCGCGTCTTCACGGTGCCGAGCGGCGTGGACGTCCGATCCGCGATCTCCTGGTGCGTCAGACCCTCGAAGTACGCCAGCTCCAGAGCGCGGCGCTGGTCGTCCGGCAGCTCCCGCACCGCGCCCCGGCAGAGCGTCTCCCATTGCCGGCCGGCGGAGGCCGCCTCGACGTCCTCCCCGGACGCCGGGCCGTCCGCGATCTCCTCGAGGCTGCGCACCTCGGGTCGGGACGCGCCGCGCCGCGCGCGCAGCCGGTCGATCGCCCGGCTTCGCGTGACGATCAGGAGCCACGTCAGGACCTGGCCGCGGGCCGGGTCGAACGCGGCGGCGGATCGCCAGGCGAAGAGAAAGACCTCCTGGAGGACCTCCTCCGCCTCGCCGCCGTCCCCGAGAACGCGGCGGGCGAGGCCCAGGAGCCGGGCGGCATGGCGGTCGTAGAGCTCGGCCAGCGCGTCGGCGTCGCGGGCCTCGATGCGGGCCATCAGCGGGCGGTCGGGGTCTTCGCGCTTCGGGCTCATCGGGCCTGGAGGGACATCACTGAAATTCGCGGGGAGCTTACACCAGCGCGCGCGGGCCGGCCGTGAATCCGGAAGACCGACCGGCCTCGTACGGTGGTCAGAGGAGGTGGTTCATGACCCCGACACGGTTTTCCGTCCGACTCTCCCTCGGCCTCGCGATTCTCCTGACGACGCTCGCGCCCGCGGCGGCGTCCAGCCACCGCGAAGCGCCCGGAATCTCCAACGATCCGGTCGCCGACAACACCGACGTCTACTTCTTTCGCGACCCCGTCGCCCCGTCGCGCCTGGTGATGATCGGCAACTGGATTCCTCTCGAGGAGCCCGCCGGGGGACCCAATTTCTTCCACTTCGAGCCCAACATCCGTTACGAGTTCAACGTCGACTCCAACGGCGATGCCGTCGAGGACTACGTCTACCGGCTGACGTTCACGCGCAACGTCCGCAACGGCGCCGATACGTTTCTCCAGAATGCCGGGCCCGTCTCCTCGCCGACCGACCCGAACCTCAACGTCTATTACACGTACGTCGTGGAGAAGTGCCTGGGCCCCTCGCCCGGCCAGACGAACTGCGCGACGCTCGGTGCGGACCTGCTCGAGGCGCCGAACAACGTGGGACCCAAGTCGTACCCGGGCGGATACGGGAAGGGCTCGGACATCGTCTCGACCGTCTACACGATCGACGAGGACACGAAGGTCTTCGTCGGCCAGCGCGCCGAAGGTTTCTACGTCGACCTCGGAATGATCTTCGACCTGATCAACTTCCGGCCCGGCACCCTGCCCGGCGACCACGGCGGCGGCATCAACACGACGGCCGGCTACAACGTCCACACCATCGCGCTCTCGGTTCCGATCCAGAACCTGACCAACAATCACTCCGTTCCCACGGACACGTCGGATCCCAACGCCATCGTGAGCATGTGGTCCTCGACGTGGCGGCGAGCAACGACGACCCTGTCCGATTCCGGCGCGGCGCCGTCCGTCAGCGGCGGCTGGGTGCAGGTCTCCCGGCTCGGCAACCCGCTCGTCAACGAAGTCGTGGTTCCCATCGGGGTCAAGGACCGGTTCAACGCGACGTACCCGGTCGACGACGCACAGTACGCCGCGGCCATCCTCGACCCGATCCTTCCGAAGGCTCTGAAGGCGCTGTTCAACATCGACTCGCCTCCGGCGCCGCGCAACGACCTGCTCGCCCTCGTCCAGGGTCTCGACGGCCTCACGAAGCGGCCCGGCGAGGTCATTTCCGACCAGCTTCGTCTGAACGTCGCCGTCTATCCGACGCCGACCTACGCGGTCAATCGCCTCGGTGTCATCGCCGGCGATCTTTCGGGCTACCCGAACGGCCGGCGTCCGTATGACGACACGGTCGATATCGCCCTGCGCGTGGTCGCCGGGGTGCTCGTCGACGGCTTCAACGTCTCTCCCAACAACGCGCTCGGCGACGGTGTCGACGGGCCCGACGTTCCCTTCATCGCGGGCTTCCCGTTCCTGTACACGCCGCACTCGGGATACGACCGGATTCACGACAACGCGCCGACGATCACGCAGTTCGCCCGGGTCCCGGCGCCGACGAAGTAGTACTCCATCCCGCGGGTCGCGCCCCGGCCGAAGAAATCCGGCCGGGGCGATTATTTCGTTTAGGATCCTCGAAGGGGGGACCCGCCCATGCGTCGACGCGATCTGTTCCGCGAGGCCGGGAGGACCGGCCTGGCTCTGGGTCTGGCGGCCGCCGGTCGGCCGCTCCTCGCGCTGCCGTCCGGAGACGCCCCGTCGCCGGCCGACGACCTCGTGTTGATGAACACGGCGCTCGCGCTCGAGCACGAGGCGATCTGGGCCTACGGGCTCGCCGGCGGAAGCGGCCTCCTCTCGGCGAAGGCGAAGGAGGTCGGCCTCCTCTTCCAGGGAAGCCACGAGCTCCACCGCGATCTGCTCGCCGACGCCGTGAAGAGGAAGGGCGGCGCTCCCGCCGAACCGAAGAAGGAGTACGTCTTCGGGGTCCCGCTCGGAAACGAAAAGGACGTGCTGGAGCTCGCCTTCAAGCTCGAGGTCGGGGCGGCGCGCGTCTACCTCTACGTGGTCGACCGCTTCCAGGACCGGGCGCTCTCGGGCGCGGCGTCGCGGATCCTCTCGGACGAAGTCCTCCACGCGACCGTGCTCCGAAGCGTCCTCGGGCGGGATGTGGTGCCGGGCTTCCGGCTGATCGAGAACTGAGGGGTCAGCGGTCCGGGATCGCGACCGGTCCGCCCTTCAGGTCCTCCTGGATGATCCGGTCCAGGAACATCTCGCGCACGCCTTCGCGGCCTCCTGCCTTGAAGGCGCGGCGGACTTCGGAGGGCTTCAAGGCGATGCCCGTCATCGCCTTCAGATACTGACAGAAGACGTAGGAGCGCGAGCGGAACGAGACGATCAGCAGGCCGAGCAACAGGGCAGCTCCGCCGAGGACCATCCAGTCGGACCTGGTCACCAGCTCGAAGGCGTCGGACATGTGGGATTTCTCCGAGTCAGGGTAGCAGACTTTGGGCGGAATCGAACGGCTCAGAGCCGCGGGAGGGCCGCCAGGAAATCGTGCGCGACGTCACGCGGCGCGCGGTGGTCCCGGTCCACCGCGGCGTTCATCCGGCGCATCGCGTCCGCGGAAATCGATCCCGAAAGCCGTTCGAGCGCGCGGCGCGCCCGCGGCTCCCGGATCACGGCTTCGCGCGCGACGAAGGCTGCTTCGTACGGCGGAAAATAGCGGCGGTCGTCCTCGAGCACGGCGAGGTTCAGGGCGGCGATCAGGCCGTCGGTCGAGTTGCCCGCGACCACGTCGACCCGTCCCTGGGAAAGCGCCGAATAGAGCAGGCCGAGGTCCATCTCGCGGGGCCGCGCGGTGAACGCGAGGCCGTACGCCGCGGCGAGCCCCGCCCAGCCGTCGGCGCGCTCCACGAACTCGTAGCCGAAGCCGGGCGAAAGCTCCGGGTGCCGCGCGAGGTCCGAGATCTTCGTCACACCGAGGCGGCGCGCGGCGTCGCCCCGCATGACGAGCGCGAACGTGTTCTCGAAACCGAGCGGCGGAAGCCAGGCGAGCTTCCAGCGCCGGGCGTACTCCCGCGCCACGGCCTCCCGCACGCGCGCCGGATCGGGCACGGGCTTTTCCTTCAGGATCGCCGTGAACGCCGTCCCCGTGTACTCGGGATAGAGGTCGAGCTCGCCCGAGGTCAGCGCCTGGTGGCACACGAAGGTGCCGCCGAGATCGAGCTTGCGCACGACGGCGACGCCCTCGGCCTCGAGGGACTGCGCCGCGAGCTCGCCGAGCACGACCTGCTCGGTGAAGTTCTTGGAGCCGACGGTCAGCCGCCGCTCGCCCCCGCACCCGGCCAGCGGCCAGAAGGGCGAGCGCCGCGAGCGCGGCGAGAAAACGTTTCACGCGCCCGGGCCCCAGCGCCGCTCGGCCGCCGAGAGCGCGGCGTCGCAGAGAAGGGCCAGGGCCGCGGCCGGGATCGCGCCGGCGAGGATCAGGCGGTGATCGACGGTCGCGACGCCGCGGAATATGAGCACGCCGAGGCCCCCCGCTCCGATGGCGGCGGCGATCGTCGCGAGGCCGACGCCCGTCACGACCGCGATCCGGACTCCCGCAAGGACGACCGGAAACGCGAGCGGAAGCTCGACCGAGCGCAGCCTCTGCCGGTCGGTCATGCCGAGTCCCGTCGCCGCCTCGACGACCGCCGGGTCGACCGAGCGGATCCCGGTGTAGGTGTTGCGGAGGATCGGAAGCAGCGAGTAGACGACGAGCGCCACGATCGCGGTCCGCGCGCCGATGCCGCCGAGAAACGGGATCGGAATGAGGAAGCCGAAGAGCGCGAGGCTCGGGATCGTCTGGACGACGTTGGACGCCGCGAGGACCGGCCGCGCGAGCCCGGGCCGCCGCGTCAGGAGGACCCCCAGGGGCACGCCGATCGCGATCGCGATCGTCGACGCGGCCGCGACGAGGCCGAGGTGCTGCGCCGCCAGCGCGCCGATCTCGCCGCGGCGTTCCCAGAAGAAACCCGCGAGCCCGCTCACGGCGCGAACTCCTCGACGAACTCGCGCACGAACGCCGTCGGCCGGCCGCTCGACGAGGTCCTCCCGCGTGCCGACCTGGCGCAGGCGGCCGCCGGCGAGGACCGCGATGCGGTCGGCCAGCCGGAAGGCCTCCGCCAGATCGTGGGTCACGAGCAGCACCGCGGCCGAGAGCGAGCGCTTCCAGCCCTGGAACTCCTTCTGGATCGCGCGGCGGGCGATCGGGTCGAGCGCGCCGAAGGGCTCGTCCATGAGAACGAGCGGCGGGTCGGCGGCGAGCGCGCGGGCGACACCGACGCGCTGGCGTTCGCCGCCCGAGAGCTGGCGCGGCCTCCGGTCGGAAAATTCCGAGGGCGGCAGGCCCACGAGGGCGAGGAGCTCCTCGGCGCGGGCGCGGCGCTTCGCGGCCGGCCAGCCCAGCAGGCGCGGCACCGTCTCGACGTTCTCGCGCACCGAGCGGTGCGGAAAGAGGCCGCCCTCCTGGATGACGTATCCGATGCGGCGTCGCAGGAGCACCGCGTCCTGGCGGCGCGCGTCCTCGCCGAAGACGCGCACCTGACCTGCGTCGGGCTCGAGCAGCCGGTTGGCGAGCTTCAGGGCGGTCGTCTTGCCGCCGCCCGAGGGCCCGACGAGCGCCAGGGTCTCCCCCGGCCCGACGGCGAGCGTGAGGCCGTCGAGCACCGGGGCCCGCCCGGGGAAGCGCTTCGCGACGTCGACGAACTCGAGCGCGGCGCCGGCCAACGGCTAGAATCGCTCCATGCCGGAAGTCTACGACGCCGTCGTCATCGGCGGAGGCCCGGGGGGCTCGACCGTCGCGACCTCGCTTTCGCGCGCCGGGCGGCGCGTCGTCCTGCTCGAGCGCGAGAAATTTCCGCGCTTCCACGTGGGCGAGTCGCTGCTGCCCTTCGCCCTGCCGATCTTCGACCGGCTCGGCGTGCACGACAAGATCCGCGCCGCCGGCTTCCAGACCAAGTACGGCGCCTTCTTCTGGAACGAGTTCAACGGGACGACGCGCCCCGTGGTCTTCGCCGAGGCCCGCGACACGAATCACCCGATGGCCTACCAGGTCAAGCGCGCGGACTTCGACGAGCTGCTCCTCCGGCACGCGGCCTCCTGCGGCGCCGAGGTCCGCGAGGAGACCGCCGTCGAGGACGTGCTCTTCGAGGGCGGCCGGGCGGTCGGAGTGCGCGCGCGGCCGCGTGGAGGCGAGCCGGAGGAGATCCGCGCCCGGGTCGTCGTCGACGCCTCGGGCCAGGGGGCCTTCCTTTCGCGCAAGCTCGGGATCCGGAGCTTCGATCCGAAGCTGAAGCGCGCCGCGCTCTTCGCCCACTCGACGGGCGTGCGCTGGCCCGAGGGCAGCCGGCCCGGCGACATCCTCCTGCCGATCGACCGGGGCGTCTGGTACTGGATCATCCCCTTCTCGGACGGGACGTGCAGCGTCGGCGGCGTCTTCGATCCGGCCGAAGTCCGGTTCGCCGAGGGCGCGTCGGCGGAGGCCCGGTACGACGAGCTCCTCGCCCGCTCGCCCCGGGTCGTGAGCCTGCTCGCGGGGTCGCGCCGCGTCTCCGGCGTGCACGGCGTCTCGGACTACTCGGCCCGCTCCGCGAAGCTCTGCGGCGACGGCTGGGCGCTCGTCGGCGACGCGGCCACGTTTCTCGACCCCGTCTTCTCGACGGGAGTCTTCCTCGCGATGTCGACCGGGGAACGCGCCGCCCGCGCGATCGACCGGGCGCTCGCGCGCCGTGGCCGCGTGGATGCCCGCGACTTCGCCGCGTACGAGCGGCAGGCCAACCGCATGGTCGCCCGCTTCCGGAAGTTCGTCTACAACTTCTACGATCCGGTTTTCTTCGAAGCCTTCACGACGCCCAGTCCGCCCGAGGCGATCCGGGCGGCGGTCGTGACGGTGCTCGCGGGAGGCGTCGAGCACGTCTCGCCGGCCATGTGGCTTTGGACTCGGCTGATGTTCGTCGGCGTCGCGATCGACCGGTTCGCGCGGCGCTGGCGCGGCGAGGCCGCGCGCGCGTCAGTTTCCTGAGAGCGCCTTCTTCAGGTCGTCCTGGACGGGCTTCGGCCCGAGCCACACGGCGAACAGGGCGTCCGCGAAATCGCGTCCCTCGATCGTGCCGACGTCGGTGCCGCGCACGTTGACGATCGTCCCCTTGTCCGGGATCCACGTCAGCGCGATCTGCTCGCCCTCCTTGACGTCGGGAATCAGGGTCGCGAGCTTGTCCAGGCGGGACTTCAGCTGCGGAAGGGCCGACTTCGAGTTGAGCTCGAAGCCGTCGGCGATCGCGCCCGAGATCTTCGGGCCTTCGACGTTGCGGAGCATCCAGAGATGCATGCTCTTGGCCTGGCTCGAGGAGATCAGTGTGGCCGAGTCCTTCGATGGCGTTTCGACGTAGAGGCCCGCGACGTAGACCTTGAAGATGGCCTTCTTGCGGATCCCCGCGCCGTTCAGCTTGAGGGTCTTGCCGTCCACGGTCTGCGTGTCCGGCAGGTTCACGCCGGCGACCTCGACGGCCGGGGCCGCGGCGGCGGACAGGAGCAGCGCCAGGATCACCGCGAGAGGCGCCGTGGTCTTCTTCATGTGTGTCCCCCCGGCGCGCATCCTACGTCAGGCGGCCGTGTAACGCGCCCGGGCGAGGTCCACGATCTCCGAGATGAGCTGGCTGTAGCTGCGGCCGGCCTTGCGGGCCGCCATGTGAAACTCGGCGCCCGAGGAAAGCCAGGGGTTGGGATTGGCCTCGATGACGTAGACCTCCCCCTTGGGCGTCAGGCGCATGTCGATGCGGCCGTAGTCCCGAAGCTTCAGGGCCTGGTAGGCGGAGAGCGCGGTCTCGGACAGGCGGGTGGCGGTCTCCTCGTCGAGGTCCTCGACGGGTGCGGACTTGGTGACGCGGTAGGCCTCGGTGTCCTTCTCCCACTTGACTTCCTTGCCGGCGATCTTCGGCGTGCCCTCGGGGAGCTTCGAAAGGTCGAGCTCGATCATCGGCAGGACCTCGGGGCTGTCGTTGCCGAGGACGGCCGCGTACATCTCCCGGCCCTCGATGTACTCCTCGATCAGCGCCGGCGCGTCGAACTCCTCGTGGATGTAGTGGATCCGCTCCATGAGCTCCTTGACCGAGCCGACGACCGAGAGCGCGTCGATCCCGATCGAGCCGTCCTCCGACGTCGGCTTGACGATCAGCGGGAAGGCGATGTCGTGGGAGTGGTCGAGCTTGCCCTTGTAGGACGTCGCGAAGAACGGCGTGCGGATCTGGTGGAACGCGAAGATCTTCTTGGCGAGGGCCTTGTCCTGGGCGAGGTACAGCCCGTGCGGGCCGGCGCCGGTGTAGGGCTTGCCGAGCAGGTCGAGGTACGCCGCGAGGTTCATGTCCATCGTGTCGTCCCCGGCGTAGGACTCGGTCAGGTTGAAGACGAGGTCCGCCTCGCAGCGCGCCAGCGCGATCAGCGACTGGTCGCGGCCGTCGACGACCTGGTAGGCGGCCTCGTGGCCGAGCTTGACGAGGGCCTCGAAGATCTCCTCGCGATCGGGCTTGTCCTTCTTCTTCTTTCGGCGGATCTTGCCCTTGGTCTTCGACGGCTTCTCCGGCGGAGGAGGAGGCGGCTCGGGCTCCTCCTCGAATATGTCGTAGAGGACGGCGATCTTGAGTTTCTCCCGGCTCATTCGCTTTCCTCCCTCCGGCTCACGGTTGGACGAACTTTCCCCGCGCCAGGTAGTTCATCGCGAGCGCGGTGGCGTAGACAGTGACCTCGGTCAGATGTTCCTTTTCGGTCGCAACCGCGGCCCGCAAGTCGAGCTCCCCGACGCGCGTCTCGATCGACTCGACGAGTCGCTTGACGAGCGGGCGCTGCACGCCCGTCCAGTAGGTCACTTTGTCGACGAGCGTCTTGCGGTTCTCGCGCAGGAGCTCGGCCGCCGGGCGCACGCCCTTCTTCCTGCGCTTGGAGACCTTGAAAATGTCGACGAGGTCGGTGTCGAGCGCGAGCTCGACCGGCTGCGCCGGAGCCTCGATCGCCTGCTTGTAGAACTCTTCGACCGTCGTCTCCATCTCCTCGACCGTCACGTCCGTGTGACCGCGCTTGCGCAGGGGTTCCGTGTCCCGGAATCGGCGCGCCATCCGGTCGACGTACCGCAGCTTCGCGATCGCCCCCCAGCCCTTGTAGCGCTTGCGCCACTCGGAGCGCGGCGTCAGCCAGACGGCGAACGTCTCGGCGAAGTCCTCGTCGGGGTGCTTCTGCGCGTACCAGCCGGCGATGTGGCGCACGAAGCGGCGCGAGAACGGAACCGGCCGGTACGTGTCGCGGTACGGACGGCGAAACGGGCCGAAGAGGTCGCGCCACTCGGGCGTGCGGTACAGGAGATACGCATAGTTGAACGCGTGTCCCGCCTCGTGCCGCAGGTACATCATGATTTCGCGCCGGTCCTCGAGATCGTTCATTTCCTTCTCGAGGCGCGCGAGCTTGGGGTTGGCGAGATAGAACGGGATTCCGATCACGGGCTCGCCCGACGGGCAGCCCCACTCGTCCGAGAGGTACACGAGCGGCCGGAATCGCGAGAGCCCCTTGGCCTCGAGTTCCCGGTAGAGCCGGTGGACGAGCCGCTCGATCGGAGAGCCTTCGAGCTTCAGCCCCAGTTCCTTGATGGGTTTGGTCAGGAGCTCCTGGACGTCCGGCGGGGCTTTCTCGAAGGCGTGCAACGGTCTTCGTCTGAGGGTAACACAGAATCCGTGGTTCGATCCGCGGCGCGCGCGTTTCGGCGATGCGGTGACGCGAGGCTACAATGGCTCGCGCTTCGCCGTTGACACGACGAGGAGGAACCGAGCATGGCGGAACCCACCATCAAGGTCATCCCGAACGGGCCGTACCGCGTCACGGGCCCGACGAAGGTCACGGACCCTCAGGGCAACGCGATCGACGTCGCGGACGGTCGCGCGATCTCGCTCTGCCGTTGCGGCGGGTCGGAGAACAAACCGTACTGCGACGGAACTCACGGCAAGATCGGCTTCCAGGCCTCCGAGCCGGTGGCGAAGTAATCCGCACGCCGGCGCGCGCGTGATCGCACCGCTCCTCGCCTCGATCCTCCTCTTCCCGGCCGGCCCGTCGACGATCGCCCCGAGTCTCACGGTCGATCTCGACGGCGACGGAACGAAGGAGAGCGTGACGGCCGAATCCGCACGCGGGTTCGTTCGCCTCCAGGTCCGCGACGCCGCGGGCCGCAAGCTCGCCGACGCGAAGGCCCCGTCGCCCGCGGGCGAGATCGTCCCGCTCGCGCTGACCTCGGGCCCTCTCGGCAGCGCGGGCGCGCTCGTCGAGGTCGTGGCGGCGACCGACGCGATGGAGTGCCGGACGTTCTGGAGGTATCGCGACGGCGCGCTCGCCTCGCTCCCGCTCCTGGACGCGGCCGGAAAGACGGTTCCCGCCTGTTCGCTCCCGGCCGGCTGGACCGCGCGCTGGGAGGCCGCGAGCGGAGGGCGATCCGCCGCGTGGTTGCGCGAGCGCACGGAGACCGCCGCCGGCGGTCCCCTCGAGGTCCGCGAGGCGTATGCGTTCGCCGGGTTCAGCCTCGACTTCGACGCCGCGCGCTCCGCAACCCGGATCGCCGGCGTGCCGATCCCCGCCTGGTACGCCGCGACGCTCTACTCCCGCGCCGCGCTCGAGATTCTCTACTCGCGCTTTCGCCTCGAGGGGATGCGCGCGGAGCCGACGCTCTCGATCGAGGCCGATCGCCGGAGCGGCGTTTTCGCCCTGCGTTTCGCCGGGCCGCGCGGCGAGCTCGTCGCTCCGGTCGACACCTACGCTCTTTCCTCGGAGGGAGCCACACTCGGCGCCCGCGCGGGCGACCGGACCGTCCGCGCCCGCGTCCAATTCGCGAGGGGCGGAACGGTGCCGCTCACGGTCGTGGTCGAAGGCCTCGGACCGGACTGGGACCGGTCCTACTCGCCGGCCGGGGCGTGGCGCGGCGGCGCGCGCCGGGTCTTTCCCGAGGCCGCCGACGAGCTCGCCGCCCAGGGACTCTCGGGCGCATGGTCCGACGCGCGCGGACAAGTCAGGCAGTTCGCGACCGAAGGCGAGCCGCCCTATCGTCTCCGGTCCGGAGAGGCCGCGTGGACGCTCGAGCTCGACGGCGCGATTGCGCCGTTCGACGCGTTGCTGCTTCCGGCCGGCCAGTCCGCGGGCCGCGCCTGGGGGCTCGTCCTCCAGGGCGGGAACCGCATCGATCTCGTCCCCGTCGCCTGCTCGGGCGAGCCTCCCCGCCCGCCATGCCGCACCGACGGCGAGCGAGAGACGCTCCGGCGCCTGGGTGCCCGGATCAACGCGCCATAGAGGTTGACGGGCGGGGCACGGCCCTCTAACCTTCGACTGGACAAATACCTGTGATCGAACTCCAGTACGTCGGGGTCGTCGTCCAGACGGTCGGCGCGGGCCTGCTCGCCGTCATCTTTCTGTACCTGTCCCGGGGCAAGGGCAACCGGGTTCTCGAGGCGGCCGGTTTTGCCTGGCTTTTCCTCTTCCTGTCCCTGGCGACCACGCTCGTGGTCCGGCGCCTGGGGCTCCCGGCCGAGAAGGAGCTGTACGAGGCCTTCAAGCTCCTCTACCTGGTGGCGCTCGGCGTGGCTGCGATCCGGATGGACCGGGACGTTTCGCTCGTCAAGCCGCTGGCCGTCACCGGAATCGCCGCGCTGCCGCTGGCGTTCCTCGTGACGGGGCTCGCCCGCACCGACGACCGCTTCTTCCTGGTGCACCTCGGCATCCTCGCGATCGGCTGGCTCGTCGTCGCGGTCTTCATCTTCCAGAGCCCGCGCGCCGGGCTCGGGCGGCAGTTCTCGGGCCTTCTCGCCCTGCTCAACTCCGCCGTTCAGTTCGTCTCCGTCGTCGTCCTGTCGGTATCGTCGGGCGAAGCGGGACGGAGCCGGGCACTCGTCGAATACGCCGGCTTCTTCGACGTACTGCTCGAGATGCTCTTCGGCATCGGCCTGATCATCTGGGCCATGGAGGACACCGAGCGGCGCCTCGCGGCCCTCCACGCCCGCACGGTCGACGACACGCGGCGCTCGAAGCGCAAAGCGACGCTCGATCCCCTGACGGAGACCCACAACCGATTCTTCCTCGACGAGGTCAAGCCCCAGCTCGAGTCGAGCGACACGGGTGGCTCGATCGTGCTCATCGACGTCGACGGCCTGAAGCGGATCAACGACACCGAGGGCCACGAGGAGGGCGACCGGGCGATCTGGACGGTGGCCCAGGCGATCAAGAAGCTCGTCCGTGGCAACGACCACGTCATCCGGTGGGGCGGCGACGAGTTCCTCGTCATCCTCCCGGGCATGGACGAGGATCTCGCGCGGCGCCGCTTCTACATGCTTCCGTCCAAGATCGACGAGGTCAAGCAGTCGCCGCGGCCGGGCGGCCGACCCTACCCGAAGTTCCTCGCCGCCTCCGTCGGCATTCACATCTATTCGAAGCGGGTCCCGCTCGACGTCGCGATCTCGCAGGCGGACCGCGTCATGTACGAGCGCAAGCGCGCGCACCGCGAGCTGCGCGGGCCCGTCGGCGAAAGGAATCCATGAATTACTTCTGGGGACACTGCGGAGCCTGCGGGTGCCAGATCACGATTCAGTTCGCCGACGCGCCGGACCGCCTCGTCGGCTCGCTGAGGCGCTGGTCGACCGATCGAGGCATCAACGACGGGCGCCGCCTCGAGGTCCCGCGCGCCTCGGTGTCGTCCGACGGGAGCTTCGCCGCAACGTGCGTCTGCGGGGCGCCCGTCGCCGTCGGCGGAACGGCGATCGAGCACGCGACGACGGAACGGCCGGCGAGTCTAGCGGCCCGTCAGCGCCCGGCGCCGTCGGGCGCGGCGAGAACCACGACCGTGGCGCCGGAGCCGCCCCGCTCGGGCGGCGCGTCGAAAAAGTCGGCAACGTCGGCGCGGGTCGAGAGAAACCGCCGCACCTCGGCGCGGCGGGCGCCGGTGCCCTTTCCGTGGATGAGGCGCACCTCGCGATAGCCCGCCCGCCACGCCTCCTCCAGGTAGTCGGACACCGCGGACACGACGTCCCGCGGCTGGAAGGAGTGGAGATCGAACGCGTCCTCGATCGGAATGCGCTTCATGGCCGCCGGACCCGGCCGCGGGCTAGGCCCCGTCGGCCTCGTCGATCTCCACGGAAAGCGCCATCGCCGCCCGCGCGACCTTCGAGATGATGCAGTACTTCTCGGCGAGCTGAAGCGTCTTCTCGACCTTCGGCCGGTCCGCGGCGAGGAGCGACGCGGGTACGCGGGCCCGGATCACGGCCTTGACCATGCGAAAGCCGCCGGCCGGGTCCGGGCCGAGCTCTCCCGAGACGGCGACCGCGGGATCGGCGAGGGGCAGTCCCAGCTTCTTGAGGAAGATCGCCCAGGTGTTCGCGAAACAGGCGGCGACCGCCGCCAGCAGAAGCTCTTCGGGGTTGGCCTTGCCGCCCGAGCCGCCGAGCACCGTCGCGCCCGCGATCGGAACCGCGAATCGCCCGTCGGAGACGCGCACCTCGCCCATGCCGGCGCCGTCGCCGGACCAGGTCGCGGCCGCGTCGAAGCGATGGATCTCCTCGTTTTCCGCCATGGGAAGATCATGCCACATGGAATTCGCGGCGCTCCGCATCGCGAGACGGCTCGTCGCGGCGGGCGCGATCGTCATCGCCGCCGCCTGCGCCACGGCGCCGAAGAGGACGGCGTCGTCGCTACGCATCGGCTCCAATCCGCCGGGATTCGTCGAAGGCCGCGTCCGCGATCCCGACGGCCGCCCCGCCGCCCGGATCGGCGTGCGCGGGATCCCGCGCGGCGCCGAGATCCCGTGGTCGCCCCCCGCGACGACGGCGTGCGACGGCACCTTCCGCCTGGCGCTCGCTGCGCCCGGGGACTACGGGTTCCTGCTGATCCTCGACGGCCGGTCCGTCGTGACCGCGGACCCGCGCGACCCCTCGCTGGTCGAGGCGACCGTCGACCCCGGACAGACGCGCCGCGGCGTCGAGCTTCTCTTTCTTCCCGCCGAATGGGCGCGCGTCACGGGACGGACGGCGGATACGCCTTCGTGCCCGTGAGCTCGCGCTCCACGTCGGCGATGTTCGCGTCGACTTCCTCGAAGCCCGTCCAGCTCTTGTAGCGCGCCGCGAGCTGCGGCCGCACTTCCTCGACGAGCGCCGTACCGGACCTGCCCTCGCGAAGAGCGCGGGCGACCGCAACGCGCAGGCCGTTCAGGTAGTCGCGAAACAGGCGCACGTCGAGCGCGTGGCCGGCCGCGCCATGACCCGGAACGAATGTGGCGTCGGGATAACCGCGGATCAGGCCGTCGAGGGTCTGGATCCAGGCGTCGGTGTGCGCGAACCGGAGACCCGGAAGGGTCCGCTGCGAGAAGAGGTCGCCCGTGAAGACGACCCGGGCGTCCGGGACCGCGACGACCGAGTCGCTGCCCGAGTGCCCGGGGAGGTGGAAGATCTCGACGCGGCGGTCGCCGAGCCAGAGGGAGACGCGGTCGCGGTAGGTCACGTCCGGCAGCCGCAACGCGGCGTAGCGCGTCCGTTCTTCGGGCGTCAGTTCGGCCTGGAACTCACGGTGCGCCCAGGCGCGGACGTTCTCGTGGGCCAGCACGACGGCTCCGGTCCTGGCGAAGACGGCACTGCCGCCCATGTGGTCGCTGTGGAAGTGTGTCAACACCGCGAACCGGATCGGCCGCGGAGTCTTCGCGCGGATCTCGTCGAGCAGCCGTTGGGCCGCTCCCGGCGTCGCCAACGCGTCGACGACCAGGACCGCGTCCGAGCCCACGACGAAACCCGCGTTGCCGGACTCGCCGGCGGGATCGGAGATGGCAGCGAAGACGCCGGGGGCGACCTCCGAAATCGCGAAGGGCGCGACGGAGGCGGGCGCCGGAGTCGGCGAGGCCACGAGGCCCGCGAGGAGAAGCAGCTTCGTCATCCGGATGCGAATCTTGCCACGGGCGCTCCCCGTATAATCCCCGGCATGGCTGCGAACCCGAAGCGCGAGCGGCGCCGCGTGCGCTGCGTCATCAACGGCAAGGAAATCGACGTCTGGGAGGGATACCGCCTCTGGGACGCCGCCCTCGAGGCCGACGCGCGGCTCTGGAAATGGTGCGGCGGGGACGGCCTCTGCGGCACGTGCGCCGTCATGCCGGTTTCGGGCGAAGAGAACCTGTCGCCGCCGACGGGTCTCGAAAAATTCTCGCTCGCCCTCTGGTTCGTCAAGCCGCTCGCGCTCGTGCGCAAGCGCTGGAAGAACCGGACGACCCGGCTCGCCTGCCAGACTTACGTCGAGGGGCCCGTCGAGGTCGTCGGCGTGCTGGGAAAGAAGGGCCGGGAGGCGCAGCGGGCCTACGGCCTGGAGTAGGCCACGAACTCCCGCTGGGCGCGCCGCGCCCTCCCGTGGCTGACCTCCGGAGGCGCGCTCTATCTCGCGGGCTCCTATTTCGCCGCCCGCGAGCTGGCCGACCGGCTCCTGTCGTCGCGCGGACTCGGACCGACGCCGGATCGGTACGACGAGCTCCGCGCGGCCCTCGAGGGAGCGGCCCCGGTCGTGGCCGACCTTCGCCATCCCGGAAGCCCCCGGTTGCCGGTCGAGCTCGCCTCGATCTTCGCCTCGCCCGGAGAGCCCGGCACGCGGGCCACCCTGCTTTTCCTCCATGGCAAGGGCGGCAACGTCAGCGAGTGGCAGCCGGACGCGCTGCGCGCTCTCGCGCTCGGATACAACGTCCTGCTCCCGGACCTGCGGGCCCACGGCAAGAGCGGCGGAACGATCTTCACACTCGGGCTCCTCGAGAAGGAAGACCTCGCTCTGACGATCGACGCCGCCCGGGAGCGCTTCGGCATCGATCCCGACCGGCTCGGGATCCACTCCTGCTCGGCCGGGTCCTCGGTCGCCCTGGAGTTCGCGGCGGGACGCTCGGGAATCCGCGCCATCTGGCTCGAGTCGCCCTTCGCCGAGCCTCGCGAGATGGCCCGGCACTACCTGTCGCGCGCGACGAAAGTGCCGGCGCCGCTCCTGACCCTGACGACGCACTGGGCGATCTCGCGGGCGGTCGCGCGGGTTCGCCGCGAGCTCGGCGTCGATCGCTCGGCCGGGGGGTTCGAGCTCCTCGATCCGCTCGCGGCGGTCGCCCGCGTGACCGCGGCCGTTCTTCTCGTCCACGGCGAGGAGGACCGGCTCGTCCCTGCGCGCTTCACGCGAAGGCTCGCCGCGGTCCTCCCGCCGCGCAGCGCCGTGTGGAACGTGGCCAACGCCGGCCATTGCCATCACGAGGACGAGCCCGCGGCCATCGGCGAAGATGGCTTACGCGCGGCGGTGGGAGGAGTTCTTCAAGAACTACCTGCCGGCGTAGGTTCGGACTGCAGAAGGCAGACCGCAGACGGCAGACTGCGGGATCGGCGTCGGCCTACCGCCGTCTGCCGTCCGCCTTCTTCCTCGGGTCCTCCGTCCTCCCCTTCAACTGGCCGCACGCCGCGGAGGCGTCGGGACCCTTGCTGCGGCGGACGGTGACGGTGATGCCGGCGTCAGCGAGCGGTCGGACGAAGGCGTCGATCGCGCGCTCGTCGGGACGCTTCCAGCCCGGAAGGTAGACCGGGTCCTCGTTCAAGGGAATGACGTTGACCTTGATGCGCAGCCCCCGCAGGAGGCGGATGAGCTTCGCCGCGTCGCCGGGAGAATCGTTGACGCCAGCGATCAGCACGTATTCGACGAGGATCGAGCGCCGGGGCTCCAGCGGCCAGGCCCGCATCGCGGCGACGAGGCCCGGAAGGGGATGCGTCTTCGTGATCGGCATCAGCTTCGCGCGCGTCGCTTCGTCCGCCGCGTTGAGCGAGACGGCGAGGTTGGGCCGCTTCGGCAGCGCCGCAAACCGCGCGAAGGCGGGGGTGATCCCGGAGGTCGAGACGGTCACCCGATTGGGCGAGACGAGCTCGAAGAGGAGCTCGAGGGCCGGGAGCACCCCTTCGGGATTGAGGAAGGGCTCGCCCATGCCCATGAAGACGAGGCGCATCCCCTCCATCCCGCGGCCGACCTCGCGCAGGAGAACGTGGAGCTGGCCGAGTATCTCTCCGGCCGTGAGGTTGCGGCCGGCGCCGAGCCGGCCGGTCACGCAGAAGGCACAGTCGACGGCGCAGCCGGTCTGCGAGGACAGGCAAACGGTGAAACGGGTCACGGCGGGCGTGGAGCGCCGCCCGCGGTCGGCGTCGCGGGCCGGCGAAGCGGCGCGCGCGTCGGTGAACTCGTTGACCTGCGCCGTCGCCTCGCCCGACGGCATGGAGACGGCTTCGATCAGCGCGCCGTCCTCGAGCCGCAGGCCGAGCTTCACGCTTCCGTCGATCGACTCCTCGCGGCGGGCGACCTCCGGGAGGCGAATCGGCCGCTCACGCGCGAGCCTCTCGCGCAGCTCGCCGGGCAGCTCCCGCATCGAGGCATAGTCGAGCCGGCCGCCACGGTGCAGCGCGTCGAAGACCTGCCGGCCGCGGTACCGGGGAAGTCCCCAATCGGCGGAGAGCGCCCCCCACGCGGCGGAGGTCATCCCGAGCGGGTCCATCAGCGCAGTCTAGTCCCCGGGGCGAAACGGGACGGGGAACGAGTGGGGCTACTTCGAGACCCGGCGGACCGGCGCCTTGCGGACGCGGACCTTTCGGGTCGGATCGATGCCGAGCGACTTCAGGAACCGGAGGTCCTTGAGGTTGATCCGAAACGCGGCGCGGCTCGCGGGCGGCGCGGGCGCGTCGTCGGGATCGACCGCGCTGACGACCGTGCGGCGGGCCTTGCTCGCGCGGCCCTCGCGCTTGTTCACGCCGACCTTGGCGTCGAGAACCATGTAGAGGTTGTAGCCCTCGTCGCGAATACGCTGGATGGAATCGTGCACGCGGCCCGAGCCCGAGATCGACTCGTTGATGGCCTGGCCGAGCTCCTTCAGCATTTCGCGGAGGTGATCCGAGAGTTCCATGTCCGCGGCGATTATCGCTCCGCCGCGCGAAGAATCAAGGATGTTTGCCGCGGGAGAAAGGTGCTATTCTCTCTGCGTCCCTCCGCTCCGCGCGAGCACCCTCCGCCGCCACCGCCCCGCGCCAGTTCTCACGACCATTCGCTCGCTATCGCCGACTCGAACGCCGATGGGCCGGAGGAGTCGAGCGACTTTCGTCGGCCCGCCAACACGGACGAGATCGGAACCCTGAAGGCCGATGTGTTTCGGACTTCCTGGGTGTTCCGGGCGGCCACCCGTTTCACGCAGATGTCGCGACCTTCTTCGCGAATGGAATCACGGGAGGCACCGGGGGCGGCCTCTACTGCGTCGAATCGCCCACGCTGCGCCAGCAGACGGCTGTGTTTCTGCTGCGGGGCGAGCACGGCGCGAGTTACGTCCCGCCGGGCTGCACCGGCACCTTCACCGACGTTCCGTGCCCCTCGGCTTTCGCGGACTGGGTCGAGCGACTCTCGGCCGAGAACATCACCAGCGGCTGCGACGTCGGAAAGTCCTGTCCCGGCAACGACAACACGCGAGGCCAGATGGCCGTGTTTCATCGTGAGGACATTCAACCTGCAGTAGAGCCCCGGGCCTCGACCCGTCACCGGTCCCTCTCCCCCGTTTCGGGAGAGAAGGGTCACCACTCCGATAGAATTGCGAATTCCATGCGATACGCCTCTCTCCGCCCGCTTCTCGAGCCGCACCTGCCCTTCGTCGAGAAGCCGGGCCGGTACGTGGGCCTCGAGCGCAACGTCACGCGAAAGGACCTGTCGAAGGCCGCGGTGACGCTGGCGCTCGCTTTCCCCGACACCTACGAGATCGGAATGAGCCACACGGGGCTGAAGATCCTGTACGAGATCGTCAACCGCCGGAAGGACTTCGCCTGCGAGCGGGTGTACGCGCCGTGGACGGACCTCGAGTATCGGATGCGTTCGGGCGGGATCCCCCTCTTTTCGACCGAATCCTGCGCGCCGGTCGGCGATTTCGACGTTCTGGGATTCTCGCTCCAGGCGGAGCTCAACTACTCGAACATCCTGAACATGCTGGATCTCGCGGGCCTGCCGGTCTGGCAGCGAGATCGGCGCGAGACGGACCCGATCGTGCTGGGCGGAGGTCCCTGCACGGCGAACCCCGAGCCGATCGCGGACTTCTTCGACGCGTTCCTCGTCGGCGACGCCGAGGAGGCGCTGCCGGTCTTCCTCGAGGCGTACCGGGAGGGCCGGAGCCGCTTCCTCTCGCGCCGCGACCTCCTCTCCGCGCTCGCGTCGATCGACGGCATCTATGTCCCGTCCTTCTACGACGTCACATACAAGGAGGACGGGACGATCGCCTCGATCGAGCGGAACGATCCGCGAGTGCCGGAGCGCGCGCGCCGCACCTGGGTCCCGGTCCTGAAACCCGAGTACTACCCCGACAAGCCCATGGTCCCGTCGGTCGAGATCGTTCAGGACCGCCTGGGCCTCGAGGTCATGCGCGGCTGCACCCAGGGGTGCCGCTTCTGCCAGGCCGGCTACTGGTACCGGCCGGTGCGCGAGCTCGACCCGGGCGACGTCGCCGAGATGACGAAGAAGTTCATCGCCGAATCGGGCTGGAGCGAGGTCGGCCTCCTTTCCCTCTCGACAGCCGACTACTCGCAGATCGAGCCGCTCGTGAAGTGCCTCGCGCCGGCGCTCTCGGACCAGCGCGTGTCGATCTCGCTGCCGTCGCTCCGCGCGGAGGCCTTCTCGGTCGGCCTCGCCGACGCGGTCTCGGAGGTGCGCAAGTCCGGCTTCACGTTCGCGCCGGAGACGGGCTCGGACCGGCTGCGCCGCGTCATCAACAAGACGTTCACCAATGCCGACATGATCGCCGCGGCCGACGTGGCCTTCGCCCGCGGCTGGGACCTCATCAAGGTCTACACGATGATCGGCCTGCCGACCGAGACCCGGGCCGACCTCGACGAGCTCGTCACGCTCGTCGAGGGCATCCTCGCGCAGGGCCGGAAGCACGGCCGCAAGAGCGTCAACGTCTCCGTCGGGTCCTTCGTCCCGAAGTCCTGGACGCCCTTCCAGTGGGCGCCCTTCGACGGCGTCGACGTTCTCGAGTCGAAGCTCGCGTACCTGAAGGACCGGTTCCGCCGGGTGCGGGGCGCCAGGATGAAGTGGCACGAGCCGCGAGAGGCCGAGATCGAGTGCGTGCTGTCGCGGGGCGACCGCCGCGCCGGACGGATCCTCCACACGGCCTGGAGGTCGGGCGTTCGGTTCGACGGCTGGACGGAACATTTTCGGTACGACCTCTGGATGAAGGCCTTCGAGACCGAAGGCATCTCGAAGGAGTCGTATCTCCGCGCCTACGATCTCGACGAGGTCCTGCCGTGGGACGTCCTCGACGTCTCGATCAAGAAGCGCTGGCTCCAGATCGAGCTGCTCAAGGCGAAGAAGGAGATGCGGACGGAGGACTGCAAGTGGGGCCACTGCTACGCCTGCGGCGTCCCGGGCAACGGCGAGGACACGGTACTCGCGGCCTCCATGAGCGGGGGACCTGGCGGTCCCCCGAACCCCCGCATGACGGCCCCGCCGGCGTTCGACGCCGCGGCCGCTCCCGCGAGCGATCCCGCCGCCTATCGCGACGTCGCCAAGGGCGCGGCGTACCGCCAGAAGGCGATGCCGGACCTGCCGGCGGCTTCGCGCCGCGGTTCGCAGGGCGACGAGGTGTTTCGCCACCGCATCGCCTTCTCGAAGACGGGCGACGCGCGCCTGCTCTCGCACCGCAACACGATGGACGTCCTCGAGCGGGCGATTCGCGCCGCGGGCCTGCCGGCGCGGTACACGGAGGGCTTCAACCCGCACATGCGGCTGTCGATGGGACCGGCCCTCGCGCTCGGACTCGAGAGCCGACACGAGATCTTCGACGTCGACGGCCGCGCTCCCTTCCCCGCCGACGCCGCCGCCCGCATCAACGCAAAGCTGCCCGCCGGCATCGAGGTCCTCGATGTCCGCGCGCTCCTGGCAGGCGAGCCGTCGCTCGCGAAGGCCGTCCAGGGAGCGCGTTACGCGGTGCGCCTCGACTCCGAGGAGCATCGGAACCGGGCGAGCGAGGCGCTCGCCAACGGCTGGAGCCGCACCGTGCCGGCCCTGCGCGCTCTCTCCCTCGCGGCCGACGGCTCCGGCACGAGTCTCGTCTTCGACGTCAACCTCGACCAGGCCGCGGGCGAAACCGCCACGGCGAAGAAGGTCCTCGAGGCGCTGCTCGCGATCCCTCCGGCGGAGCAGGCCGGGATGTCGATCGTCCGCGAGGCGACGCTGCTGCGCGGATGAGCTACCGGATCACGGTCACCGCCCGCTTCGAGGCCGCGCACAATCTCATCGATTACGCCGGCGGCCCGGAGCCTCTCCACGGACACTCCTACCGGGTCGAGGCGGTGCTCGAGGCCGACAAGCTCCAGCAGTACGACCTCGCGGTCGATTTCGTCCCGGCGAAGAAGGCTCTCGCCGCGATCGCCTCCGAGTTCGACTACGGATATCTCAACGAGCACCTCGACTTCCGGGGCCGCAACACGTCGGCCGAGAACCTGGCCCGATACTTCGCCGAGAAGCTCGAGTCCTCCGGGGCCCTGGGCTGGAGCCGGGTCGCCGAGGTCACCGTCTGGGAAGGGCCGGAAAACCGAGCGACCTTCCGTCCCGCTTCGCGGTAGACACCCTCACCCGGCCGGACGATGTTCGTCGGCCTCCTGGACTCCGCCGCACGATCGACTCCCGCGCACGGGAAAGAGGGGAGGCCCCGTCGGCACCCCCGGGGAGGCCCTCGCGGCCGAGGGCATAGCGAAGAACCGCCGGCGCGCCGCGTTCGACCGCGTCACTCGGACGCGCGGGCGCGGCCGGTGTCCTCGGAGACCTTCTCGATCACGCTCTCGACTTCCTCGCCGAGACGCCCTTCCTTGCGGGCGCTCGCCCGCGCCAGGTCCGCCGTCGAGACGATCCCGACCAGGCGCTTGCCCTCCACGACGAGGATGCGGCGCACCTGCTTCTCCTGCATCCTCCGGCTGACCTCGTGTACGTCCGCATCCGGGTCGACGGAGACCACGTCGGTGCTCATCGCGGCGGAGACGTTGACCTCGGACGGCCGTGCGTCCCGGGCGCCGAGCTGGAGCACGATGTCCCGGTCGGTCACGACGCCCGCGACTCGCGCTTCGCCGTTGCCCTCGGTCACGGGGACGATGCCCGCGTCCTCTTCCTTCATGATCCGGATCGCGCAGAGCAGGTCGTGGTGAGGCTCGCACGTGCGCGGGTTCTTCGTCATCAGATCGCTGGCCTTCATGGTCACCTCCACCCGGTGGCCATGCAGGAATCGTTCCCGCCGGGGAGCATGCAGCGGGGCGGGCCTAGCCGGCGGTTTTTGCCTTCACCTTGCGCAGCGAATGGTCCAGCGTCCGCTTGCGGACGCGGATCGCGGCGGGCGCGACCTCGACGAGCTCGTCGTCGTTGATCCACTCGATCGCCTGCTCGATGTTGAGCTCCCGGGCGGGCGTGAGCTTGATGGCCATGTCGGAGCCGGAGGCGCGCATGTTGGTCAGGTGCTTCTTCTCGCAGGGCTGGATGACCATGTCGCTTTCCTTGACCTGCTCGCCGACGATCTGGCCCGCGTAGACCTTGTCGCCGGGCTTGACGAAGAAGATGCCCCGGTCGGCGAGCCGATCGAGAGCGTAACCCGTCACGTCGCCGCCCTCCTTGGCGATCATGGCGCCCTTCATCCGGTTCGGCAGCGGGCCGCGGTGCGGGCCGTACTGGTCGAAGAGGTGGTTCATGAGGGCCGTGCCCTTCGTCAGCGTCAGGAACTCGAGGCGGAAGCCGAGGAGGCCGCGCGACGGGATGGTGAACTCGAGACGCACGCGGTCGCCGTGCTTGCCCATGTGCTTGAGCTCGCCCTTGCGCTCGCCGACGGCGGCGATGACCGCCCCCGTGAACTCCTCCGCGCAGTCGATGACGAGCTCCTCGTAGGGCTCCAGGAGCTGCCCGTTCTCGCCGCGGTGGAAGATGACCTGCGGGCGGCCGAGAGAGAACTCGTAGCCCTCGCGGCGCATCGTCTCGGCGAGGATCGCGAGCGAGAGCTCGCCGCGGCCGAGCACGAGAAACGAGTCGGCCGACTCCGTCTTCTCCATCCGCAGGCCGACGTTCTTCTCGAGCTCCTTCTCCAGGCGCTCGTAGAGGTGGCGGCTCGTGACGTACTTGCCCGAGAGGCCCGACATCGGCGAGTCGTTGACCCGGAACTCCATCGACAGCGTGGGCTCGTCGACCCGGATGCCGGAGAGCGGCGTCGGATCGGCGAGGTCCAGGATCGTCTGCCCGATCTCGATGTCCGGAAAGCCCGACAGGACGATGATGTCGCCCGCCGACGCTTCGGACACGTCGACGCGGACGATCCCTTCGAACATGTAGATCTTGCCGGCCTTGCCCTTCTCGACGATCGATCCGTCCGGCCGCACCGCCGCGAGCTCGATCGCCTTCGAAACCTTGCCCGAGTAGATGCGGCCGACGGCCAGCCGCCCGAGGTAGTCGGAGTAGTCGATGTTGGCGACGATCATCTTGAAGTGCGAGTCGCCCACGACCGGGGCCGGGATGTGCTCCAGGATCGCGTCGAGAAGCGGTTTCAAGTCGCCCTCCTTCGCGTTCGGGTCGCGGGAGACGTACCCCAGGCGACCGGACCCGTAGAGGACCTCGAAGTCCAGGTGGTGCTCCTCGGTCGCGAGCGACAGGAAGAGATCGTGGATCTCCTCCTCGACCTCGGCCGTGCGCGCGTCCGCGCGGTCGATCTTGTTGATGAGGACGATCGGCCGTTTGTTGCCCTCGAGCGCCTTCTTCAGGACGAAGCGGGTCTGGGGCAGGGGGCCCTCGGAGGCGTCGACGAGCAGGAGCACGCCCTCGACCATCGAGAGGATCCGCTCGACCTCCGAGCCGAAGTCGCGGTGGCCCGGCGTGTCGACGATGTTGATGATCACGTCCTTGTAGTGGACGGACGTGTTCTTGGCGAGGATCGTGATCCCCCGCTCCTTCTCGAGCTCCCCCGAGTCCATGACGAGCTCGTCGACGTGCTGGCCGACGCGGAACGTCCCGCACTGCTTCAGGAGCGCGTCGACGAGCGTCGTCTTCCCGTGGTCGACGTGCGCGACGATGGCGATCGCGCGGCGGTCGGCCCGGGTCGCGGGCGGCGGGGAGATGGTCTCGGTTGCGGTCGTGGCCATGGTTCTCTCTGTGCGCCCGGGCGTCCGGGCAGAACGGCGAAGCCTACACGGACCGGGTGCGCCATACGGCTCCCCTCGACTCTCGGGGTCGCTCGCCGCCGAAGCAGCAGCGTGTGCAGACGGCCCCGCCTTCCGGCACAGGAAGCAGCGGAGCCTATACCGAGACGGCCCCGCTTGTCAGCCGTCATAATGCCGCCGATGGACGCCCGCGCCGCGCTCCGCCGCCACTTCGGCCACGATTCCTTCCGCGCCGGCCAGGAAGAGATCGTGCGCGCCGCGCTCGCCGGCCGGGACCTGCTCGCGGTGATGCCGACCGGATCGGGCAAGTCGATCGGCTACCAGCTTCCGGCGCTGCTTCTCCCCGGCATGACCCTGGTCGTCTCGCCGCTGATCGCCCTCATGAAGGACCAGGTCGACGAGCTCGTCCGCAAGGGCATCCCCGCGGCGGCGCTCCACTCGCTCGCGACGCCCGCCGAACGGCGCGCCGCCGAGGCCGCGATGCGGGAGGGGCGGCTGCGGCTCCTTTACGTGGCTCCCGAGCGCTTCGCGTCGGAGGCCTTCCGGCGGCTCCTCGCGGCCTCGCCCCTGGCCCGCTTCGCCGTCGACGAGGCCCACTGCGTCTCCGAGTGGGGCCACGACTTCCGCCCCGACTACAGGACGCTCGCCGCCGCCGCGAGGAGCTGCCGCCGGGCCGACGGCGCCGACGGCCGGCCTCCGATCCTGGCGTTCACGGCCACGGCGACGCCGGAGGTCCGCCAGGACATCGTCGGTCTTCTCGGTCTCGAGGACCCCGCGGTCTTCGTGGCCGGCTTCGACCGTCCCAACCTCTTCCTCGACGTGCGCCGGGTCTCGGGAGAGATCGAGAAGCGCGCGATCCTGCCCGAGCTCGTCGGACGGCGCCGCGCGCTCGTCTACGCCTCCACCCGCAAGAGCGCCGCCCGCGCCGCGGACGCGCTGCGGGGCGCCGGCGTCGCCGCCGCCGCGTACCACGCGGGGATGGAGGAGCCCGAGCGCACACGCGTGCAGGACCGCTTCGCCGACGGAAGCCTGTCGGTCGTGTGCGCCACCAACGCGTTCGGCATGGGAATCGACCGGCCCGACATCGAGGCCGTCGTGCACTTCGAGATCCCCGGCTCGCTCGAAGCGTATTACCAGGAGATCGGCCGCGGCGGGCGCGACGGGCGGCGGGCCGACGCGACGCTGCTCTGGAACTACGTCGACGTGCGGACGCGGGAGTTCCTGATCGAGCAGGTCGAGGAATCCGTGCAGGGCAACGACCGGCGGGAGCTCGAGTCGAAGAAGCTCGCGCGCATGATCGCCTACGCCGATTCCTCGGGCTGCTACCGCGCGACGCTTCTCCGCTACTTCGGCGAGCGCGAGACCTCGGCGGACTGCGGATTCTGCGGCAACTGCGCCCGCCGGCAGGAGCTCTCGGCCGACGACCTGCTGCGCCTGCGGAAGATCCTCTCGGGCGTCGCGCGGGGCGGACAGCGCTGGGGCAAGCGCAAGCTCGTCGCGATGCTGACGGGCGAGCTCGAAGGGCTCCCCGACTCGCTCACGCGCCTGTCGACGACCGGGATTCTCGCGGGCGAGAGTGCCCGAACCGTCGGCGACTGGATCGACGCGGCGCGGGGCGGGGGTCTCCTTGCGGCAACCGACGACGCTTACCGGACGCTCTCCCTGACTCCCGAGGGGCGCGACGTCATGGCGGGGCGAACCCCGCTCGTCGCGCTGACGCTCCCGGAGCAGGCACGCCCGAGGGCGAAGCGCCGCAAGATCCCGAAGACTCTCGCGGCAACCGGGCCGGCGGACCCTTCGCGGATCGAAGCCCTGCGCGAGTGGCGAAGGCTCGAGGCCGCGCGGCGCGCCGTGCCCGCCTACGTCGTCCTCCACGACAAGACCCTCGCCGCGCTGGCGGCCGCCCGGCCCTCGACGCTCGACGCCCTCTCCGCGATCCCGGGCATCGGTCCGGCGAAGCTCGAGGCCTACGGCAAGGATCTTCTCGCCCTGATGGTCGCCGGAGAAACCTAGGTGCCGACCCGGGACCGCGTCGTCTACTCGAGCGCCACCGGGCGCGTCTGCCCCGTCTGCGGCTGGCCGGCCGACGACTGCCGCTGCTCGAAGAACCTCGCGGCGCCCGAGGAGGCCGTGCCCGAGAAGCCGACGGCGAAGCTGCGCCTGGAGAACCGCGCCTCGGGCAAGCACGTCACGGTCGTCGACGGGCTGCCCCGGAATCGGTCGTACCTCGACGCGCTCGGCCGCGAGCTCAAGAAGGCCTGCGGAACCGGAGGTGCGGCGGGCGACGGCTGGATCGAGCTCCAGGGTGACCAGCGGGAACGCTTGCGCGAGATCCTCGAGAAGAAAGGGATGAGGGTGAAGGGATGACGGCCACGCGAATCTACCTCGTGCGCCACGGCGCGACCGTGCTCTCGGCGGAGGATCGCTTCGCCGGCGAGACCGACGTCCCGCTCTCCGACGAGGGCCGCGAGCAGCTCCACAAGCTCGCCCGGCGGCTCGAGCACGAGCCGATCGCCGCCGTCTACGCGAGCCCTCTCGGCCGCACGATGGAGACCGCCCGGATCCTCGCCGCGCCGCACGGCAAGACGGTCGAGGCCAGGGACGGCCTCCGGGAGGTTTCGCACGGGCGCTGGGAGGGCAAGACGCGCGCGGAGGTCGAGAAGGAGTACCCCGAGGAGTACGCCCGCTGGGAGGCGGATCCGTATTCCTTCGCGCCCTCCGGCGGAGAGACCGGCCTCGCCGTGACCGCGCGGGCGATGCCGGCGCTTCTCGAGATCGTCGCGGCGCACCCGGGAGAGCCGGTCATCGTCGCGTCGCACAAGGCCACGATCCGCCTCTTGATCGGCTCGCTCCTCGGATTCGACCTGCGCCGCTACCGCGACCATCTCGACCAGAGCCCGGCGTCGCTGAACATCCTCGATTTCCGCGACGTCGGCCACGCGCGGCTGTCGCTCTTCAACGACATCTCGCACTATTCGCCGTCGCCCTCGGGGGCTCCGGCGATCGCGACGGGCCGGCTTTCGCGCTGGTGGAACAAGGGCGCGTGACCGCGCGCCCGGGGAGCGCCGGGCAGCCGGGTTTGCGTTTTCTGGGGGTCTGTGAGAGTCTAAGCCGTCTCTTGGGGCGCTCCCGCGCCCCGCGAACGTAGGCCTCGCCGGCGAATCCTTCGTTCCCCAACCAAAAACACAGCCGGATCTTGCTCCCAGGAGGATTGCCTTGCCTTTCAACCAGTTCGGACTCCACGCGGAACTCCTGCGCGGCGTGCGCGAAATGGGCTTCACCCGCCCGACGCCGATCCAGGCCGACGCGATTCCGCCCGCCATGGAGGGCCGCGACCTGCTCGCCTGCGCCATGACCGGCAGCGGGAAGACCGCCGCCTTTCTTCTTCCCATCTTCAACCACCTCATCGGCAAGAAACGCGGCGTCACCCGCGCCCTCATCCTGACGCCGACGCGCGAGCTCGCGGCGCAGATCGAGGAGCACGCGAAGCAGCTCACGGTCCACACTCCCCTCTCGGCCGCGGCCGTCTTCGGCGGCGTGTCGATGGGGCCGCAGGAGCACGCCTTTCGCCGCGGCGTCGACCTCTTGATCGCGACGCCGGGGCGCCTGCTCGATCACTTCCGATTCCCTTACGCCAAGCTCGACCATCTCGAGATACTCGTCCTCGACGAGGCCGACCGGATGCTCGACATGGGCTTCCTGCCCGACATCCGCCGGGTCCTCAAGCACGTTCCGGCCAAGCGCCAGACGCTCTTCTTCTCGGCCACGATGCCGGCGCCGATCGCCCAGCTGACCCGTGAGATCCTCAAGAATCCCGTCAGCGTCAACATCGAGCGCCAGGCGGCGCCGGCCGTCGGCATCACGCAGGCGGTCTATCCGGTCAACCAGAACCTGAAGGCGCCGCTTCTCGTGGAGCTCCTGAAGCGCGGCGACATCAAGAACGTCCTCGTCTTCACCCGCACCAAGCACCGGGCCAACCGCCTCGCCGAGACGCTCCTGAAGAAGGGCATCGAGTGCGAGAAGATCCACGGCAACCGGTCGCAGGTGCAGCGCATGGCGGCCCTCGCGGGTTTCAAGAGCGGCAAGTTCCGCGTTCTCGTCGCGACCGACATCGCCGCCCGCGGCATCGACGTCGAAGCGCTCTCGCACGTCATCAACTTCGACGTGCCGAACGTTCCCGACGACTACATCCATCGGGTCGGCCGCACCGCGCGCGCCGAGATGACCGGCGACGCCTTCACGTTCGTGGCGCCGGAGGAGCAGACCGACCTCGCCGCGATCGAGCGGGCGATCGGCAAGCGCCTCCCCCGGATCACCGTACCCGGCTTCGACTACTCCAAGGCGCCGGCCGAGCGTTTCGAGGTCCCCATCGCCGAGCGCATCGCGCAGATCCGCGCCCGCAAGGCCGAGGAGAGGAAACGCGCGAAGGAGAAGGCCGAGCGCCGGATCGCGAACCTCGCGGCCCACGGATCGCGCGGCTCGCACGGCCGCCCGGCGGCGCCGTCGCGGCCCGCGGGGCCGTCCGGCCACTCCGGGCATTCCGCGCCGCACTCGGGCCCGTCGCATCCGCGGCGGGAGAGGCCCGCAGGTCCGGGCGGAGCGACGCCGTCGGCGGCGCCTCGCTGGGGACGGCGCGCCTAGCGTCGCGAGACGGGGTCAGACCCCTTTGGCGGCGTAAACCGGAAGCGTGCTGCGGGCAGCCGCCGGCGCCGCCTCGGGCATCGGCGGAGCGCCCGGAAGGGGCACCTTCTGGCCCGGAAGGACCGGCAGCGGAACGTTGCGGCCGCGCGCGTAGATCTCGTGGCGGCCGTTGGTCTTGTACCACTCGGCGAGCGAGGCCGTCTGGAACATCTCCTCGATGATGTTTCGCCAGCCCACGCCCGTGTTGTACGCGCAGAACGAGATCTCGCCCATCTGCGTGGCGTACGGGATGATGCACATCTCGGTGCGGCGGAAGTCGTAGTTGAAGAGGTCCTGGAACCACATGCCGCCGATGAAGAAGACGCGCCAGGAGTCGCGCTTCTTCTCCGAAAAGCCGAGCTTGCCGCCGGTGTGGCCGTCCATGACCTGCGCGACCTTCCAGGGCGTCAGGCCCGACGGCACGCCCTCGGGGCGCAGGTTGCGGAGAACGGACAATCCCATTTGCAGGGCGGTCCAGATCTTCTTGCGGCCCGAGTCCGTGACGACCTTGATGTCCGAGAGGAGCCGGTCGACGTTGAGGACCGACGGAACGGTGACGGCCCTCTTCGTCTGCTCTTCGACGAGCATCAGCGTTCCGATGCCGCAGTTGGGATGACAGCCGCACTTGAACGAGCCCCACTCGGACTCGAGGCCGCCGAGCAGGTCCTTGAGGTCCGAGAACGGGCCCGCCGCCGATAGCGGGTACCAGTCGCGCATCGGCTCGCCGATGCCGGCCTGCGTCTTCACGTCGTGGGCGAGGTGAGAGAGCGTGTAACGCTGCTTCTTCCGCGTCTCGTCGTCGATGTCCTCGTCGCGGCCGGTGAACGACACCGGCTGGAACGCCACGCAGGTGACCTTGTCGATGTTCTCGAGACCGAAGCGGACGATGTCGCCGACCTGGTCGTTGTTGATCCCGTTGACGATCGTCACGACGAGCGTCACGTCGACGCCGTGCTTGTGGAGATTCTCGATCGCGCGGAGCTTCACGTCGTAGAGGTTGCCGACCTTCCGGTGCTGATTGTGCTCGTTGCCGACGCCGTCGAACTGGAGGTACGCGAAGCGCAGCCCCGCCTCGGCCGCCTGCTTGGCGAAGTTCTCGTCCTGCGCGAAGCGGATCCCGTTGGTGGCGCACTGGACCGAGAAGTATCCGATCTTGCGGGCGTACCGGATGGCTTCCAGGAAGTGCGGCGAGAGCGTGGGCTCGCCCCCCGAGAACTGGACGGAGAGCTGGCGGCGCGGCTTGATCGAGGCCGCGTCGTCGAGGAGCTTCTGAACCTCTTCCCATTCGAGCTCGTGGACGTAGCCGACCTGGTTGGCGTCCATGAAGCACGGGTTGCACATCATGTTGCAGCGGTTCGTCAGGTCGATCGTGAGGACGGCGCCGCGCCCGTACTTGATCGAGGAGGTCCCGTGCTCGTGCAGGCCGTCCTTCGGGAGGACGAAATCCCGGCCGGGATAGAGCGATTCGAGGCGCTTGAAGAACGCGGGGTCCGTCGACATGACGTCCTCGAAGCGGCCGTGCTTCGGGCAGTCCTTGCGCATCAGGATCCGGCCGTCCTCCTCGACGATCGAGGCCTTGATCTCGCCGGGGTTGCCCTCGATCAGGACCTTCCAGTCGACCTCGCCCGACAGGATCTGGCTGCGGACTTCCGTGACGCAGCGGGGACACAGGGAGTCGGTCTGCCGCGGGAACCCCAGCGGCGGGAAGGTCTTCTCGCGCTGTTTCAGAAGCGGCGCCGGGGCCCACTTCGGCTTGAAGGACCGTTCCGGAAAGCGCCGGTCGACCGCGCGGGCCAGGCCCCACAGCACGTCCGCCGTCTTCTGGATTCCAGAGTAAACAGCTCTTCTCATGTTTGCAGGTGTCCTTCCGATTTCCGCGAGCCCGTTGGAGCAATTCTAGCCGAAAAACCCCGCGGCTTCGCCGGCGCGTCGAGGTCCTTCCGCAAAGGTCATAACCGCGTCGGAAGGCCGGCGAAACGCTCGACGGAAAACGGGGACAGTCCCTCCGACGAACGGCCCGTCAGGAGGTCGGCCATCCGCCGGGCGGTCGACGGTGCGAGCAGAATCCCACTGCGGAAATGGCCCGTGGCGAAGACGAGCCCCTCGATCGAAGACGTCCCCAGCAGCGGCCAGCCGTCCGGGGTCCCGGGACGAAGCCCAGCCCAGGCGGTCAAAAAGCGGGCCGAGCCGATCTCGGGCAGGAGACGCTCCGCCCCCCCGAGGAGACGCTCCACCGCGCCGGCCGTGACGTCCCTGCGGAACCCGACGCGCTCCATCGTCGAGCCGAGCAGCGCGGTTCCGTCCGGCCGGGGCACCACGTAGACCCCTTCGGAAGACACCACCGTCTCGAGCGGCCGGCCCGCCAGGCGGATCTCGACGATCTGGCCGCGCACCGGCTCGACGGGGGCCGCGACCCTCTCGTCGAAAGCCGCCGCCCAGGCGCCGGCAGCGTCGACGACGGTTCGCGCCTCGATCGGGCCCGCGTCGGTGTCGACTCCCCGACAGGCGCCGCGGTCGAGGAGCAGCCGACGGACGGCGACGCCGGTGAGCACGCGCGCTCCCCGGCGTTCGGCGGAGAGCCACGCCGCTCGCGTCAGCTTGCGGGGATCGACGACGGCCTCGTCCGGGAAACACAGCGCCGCCGAGATTTCGGGAGCGAGTCGCTCGGCGACTTCGCGCGGCAGCGCGGAGCGCGTTCGATCTTCGACGCGAAGACCTCTGGCCCGCTGCCAGGCCGCCGCGGCGCGGGCTTCTTCGAGGCCGGGGGCTTCGCCCGTCAGGCACCGCAGATAGCCGGTCCGGCGATAGCCGACGTCGATCCCGGTCTCCTCGCGCAGGACCCGCGACCACTCGGAATAGAGCTCGCGGCTCTCGAGCGCGAGGTCGAAGAACGGAGACGGTTCGCGCGCGTCGGCCTGCGGGTTGAGCATGCCGGCCGCCGCGCCCGAGGCTTCGCAACCCGGCTCGCCGCGCTCGACGACGACGACGCGAAGGCCTCCCGCCGCGAGCTCCGCCGCGACGGCGCACCCGATCAGCCCACCGCCGACGACTAACGCGTCGGCGCCCCGGTTCATTGGAGGGCGCGGCGGACAGGGGCGATAAGACGTCCGCCCCGGAGGGCCTGCTTCGCGTAGCGCCCGATCGCCATGGCCGCGCCGTAACCGAGGACGCCCCCGGCGAGCGCGCCGAGGCCCGTCCGCGCCGCCGATCGCCGGGGCGCCACCCGGCGCAGGACGCGCACGAGCCCCTGCCGCAGAAGCTCGGACCCGATTCCGGCGCCCGCTGCCGCCGCCACGCCGGCCGCCCGATCCGAGGCGGAGGGCGTCCGGTTGTAGACGGCGGAAAGCCCCAGCACGAGCCGGTTCAGCGCCACCACCTGCCAGGCGAGATCGGCCCCGAACGGCATCGCGCCAAAGAAGGCCGCGGGCCCCGTCAGCAGCGCCCCGGCGGCGGCGCACTGGAGGGCCGCCCGCCGGATCAGTCGCTCGGCCAGCTCGTCCTTCGAGGCCCGCGGATGCCGCGTCCGCAGACGCTCGACCTCGGAGGCCGCGCGCCGGGCGCCGGCCTCGTCGAGCACCGCGCGCGCGAGGGCCGCGTACATGCGGAAATCCTATCAGCGCATGCTATGTTTCGCCGGTTCGGAAAGGAGCTGAAGTGAAAACACGCACTGCCATCGCTCTGTTGCTCGCCTGCGCTCTTCCTCTGGCGGCCGCCCAGGCGACGGGAAAGGGGAAGAAAGTGGCCCGCGACTACGCCAACACGATCGCCACGCTGCAGACGGATATGGGAGACATCCAGATCAAGTTCCTCTATGACAAGGCCCCCAAGCACGTCGAGAACTTCGTCGACCTGGCCGCGTCGGGCTTCTACGACGGGACGCTCTTTCACCGCGTCATCCCCGGATTCATGATCCAGGGCGGCGACCCGAACACCAAGAAGGCCGAGGATCCGGCCCACCCCTGGGGCACGGGCGGCAGCGGCAAGAACGTCCAGGCGGAGTTCAACGACACGTCCCACAAGCGCGGGATCGTCTCGATGGCGCGCTCGTCCAACCCGAACTCGGCATCGTCCCAGTTCTTCATCGTCGTCAAGGACTCGACCTTCCTCGACGGCCAGTACTCGGCGTTCGGCGAGGTCATCTCGGGCATGGAGACGGCCGACAAGATCGCGGCGGCCCCGCGCGGCGCCAACGACCGTCCCAACCAGCCCATCCACATCAAGAAGGTTCTCCTCTCGCAGGCCAAGAGCTCGAGCTAGCCTCTCTGTTGCCTCCCGACGCCGCCGGACTCGAGACCCTCGCGCGCCGGACGCTTTCGGCGCCGTTCGAAGTCGAGTCGCTCGTCGGCGACGTCGGGAGGCGCCGTTACTTCCGCATCCGCGTCGCCGACGGCCGTTCCGTCGTCGGTGTTCTCTACCCGCGGGAGGAGGAAGACTCCCGCCGACGCTGGGTCGCGGCGCGCCGGCACCTCGCGGGCGCCGTCCGCGTGCCGGCACTCCTCGCCGACGACGGCGCGGGCCACCAGCTCGTCGAGGATTTCGGCAGGGACGACCTCGCCGCGATCTTCGACGCGTCCCCCGGGTCGCGCGAGGCCTGGCTGCTGCGCGCGGCCGACACCGCGGCGTCGATCGCCGCGCTCGAAGACCCCGGCCTGAATCCGCCGTTCGACGCGGTGCTGCTCCGCCGGGAGCTCGACCTCGCCCGGCAGGCCGTGTTCGAGCTCTTCCTCCGCGAGCCGCTCTCCGGCGAGGACCGTGCCGCGCACGACGCGTGGGCCGCGGCCCTCGTCGCCGAAATCCTGGAGCATCCCTTCGCCCTCTGCCACCGCGACTACCACGCCAACAATCTCTTCCCCGCCGGCGACGAGGTCGCGGTCATCGATTTCCAGGACCTGCGCGCGGGCCCGGACTCGTACGACCTCGCCTCCCTGCTCTGGGAGCGGACCACCCTGTCCTGGATGTCGGACACCGCGGCCGGGCCCGCGATCCGGCGCTTCGCCGACAGGCGAGGCCTCGACCCGGTCCGGTTCTCCGCGCGACTCGACCGGGTCCTCCTGCAGCGGGCCTGGAAAGTCTGCGGCACCTTCGCGCGGGCGATCGCCGAGCGCGGGGCCGAGCTGTACCGGCCGTACCTGCCCCGGGAGCTCGCCCTCGTCCGGCGCCTGCTGTCCGACTCCGAGGTCGACCGGCGCTTTGGCCGGGTCCTGGAAGACCGCTGCGGCACCGTCTGTTAAGCTCTTTGCGAGCCCCCGGTCCCGGCGCGGCGCTCGAAGGAGAACACGATGTTCGGATCCCTCGGAGTCCCGGAGCTGCTGATCATCCTGCTCATCGTCATCGTCATTTTCGGGGCCTCGAAGCTTCCCCAGCTCGGCAAGGGCCTCGGCGAAGGCATCCGCAACTTCAAGGACTCGGTCAAGGGCGAAGAGCCCCCGGCGGACAAGAAGCCGAAGGCCTAGCGCGGAGACCGCAGAGCGCGGACGCCAAAGCGCAGACCGCAGCCGCTTCCTGCCGGCCGCCGTCTTATTTCTTCTTGGTGATCTCGGGGGCCACGCGGAATTTCTCGCGCGGCAGGCGGATGTTCAAGATGCCGACCTTGTTGCGCAGCGTGTTGCGATGGATGCCGAGAGAGCTCGCCGCACGTCCCAGATTTCCGGAGTTCCGCTTCACGGCTCCGACGATGTATTTCTTCTCGAACTCCTTCTTGGCGAGCTCGAGAGAAATGCCGTGGGCCAAAAGCTCATCGATGATTTCCTGGAGCTGCCCGTCCAGATTCACGCTGCCCCTCCCCGACCAATTCAACTGCGAAACATTGAAGAGGGGCGCATCTTAGCAAAGGAAAATCCGAAGGGGTAGTGCGCGCGTGGGCGTCGCGGCGCCGTCGCGCGTTCGCGAGGTCGAAGCTTTTTTGTGCCAGCCGCGTCTCGCCGTCTTGGAGCCCCTCGCGCATTCGGTCGAGGGCTCCGCGAACCTAAAAAAAGAAGAGGCGCCGGGCGCCTCCTCTGAATTCATTCTGGAGCCTTTCGGACTACTTCAGCTCGACCTGGTCCCCGACTTCGATCAAACGCTGCGCATCGATGATCCGGGCCATCGCCCAACGATCGCCCACGTACAGGATCGCCAGGTCGCCGAGGTACGTGCGCGGGATCTCGACGCCCGGGGGAGGCGGCGAGTAGACCCAGTAGGAGCCTTGGGGCCGGATGCCGTAGTCGGTCCCGGCCGCGTAGCGGAAGATCGAGAACTGGTCGCCGGGCTGGACGCCGTCGGCGATCCCCAGGTCGATGAAGACGTCGCTGTCTCCGCCCAGGGCGACGACTCCGTCGCGCGCGTACACGATCCGACCCTTCGCCTTGTCGCTGGAGGGGTCGCACATCTTGCACGCGGGCTGCCGGCGGCCGAGCGGGATGGGAACCGGATCGTACGCCTTGAGGAGGGAGCCGTCCGGGATGTCCGTACATGCGAGTGTGACCCGGACGATGGAGGTCCGCCCCTCGAGGCAGACCACGACCGCCCGTCCGCGGTACTGGTTGAAGCGGCCCATGCTCTTGCCCGTCATCGGGTGGAGGACCTCGTCGCCCGGCGTGACGATCCAGAACTCGTCGCCCACCTTCAGCCCGCGGTCGTACCCGGCGTCCAGGTAAAGGAGGTTGTGCTCGGTGAAGTCGGTCTGTTCGGCGCTGTTCTCGCCGCCGACGATCTGAGCCACGAAGTTCTCGTTGTCCGGTCCGATGTACCCGAAGCAGGAGACTTCGCTCTCGAAGCCGAAGGGCTGGGGCGCGGCCTCCGTGGTTTGCGGCGCCGTGGCCGCCTCGACCCGGGTGATCTGGGGAGGGGCCTGCGCCAGTCCGCCGCCCTGGAGCTCGGGCTGCTGTGCCTGCCCGACCCCGACGGTCAGAATGCCAAGTGCAATGGGACCGGCAAATCGAACGGGGAGGCGCATGGCGACTCCTTAAAAAATATGGCTACCTGCGGTTTATGGCCTAAAAGTTACTGGTTTCCGGCCTTTGTGTCAACCGCGGCGGCTTCCGGGGCGGGGGTGGTGGCGGGCAGGGGTCCGGCCTTCGAGCGGGCCTTCTTCGCGTAGTCGCTCTTGGGGAAATCCTGGACCACCTTCTGGAAGTACCGGCCGGCCTCGTCCTTCCGGCCGAGGCGGGTCAGGGCGATCCCCTCGTAGTAATAGAGCTTGTCCCTGGCGCCGTAGTCCGGAAACCTCTCCTCCAGCGAGGTGAAGCGGGACAGCGCCGCGGCTGTCGAGCCCTTGCGCAGGTAGAAGTAGCCGATGGCGAAGTCGTGTTCGGCCAGGAGGTCGGTGAGCTGGCGCACACGCTCCCGGGCGGCTCCCGCGTATCCCGAGTCGGGAAACTCGCGGATCAGCGAGCGGTACTGCTCGATTGCTTCCCGCGTGGCGGTTTGGTCCCGATCCGGCTTTTCGTGCTCCTTGTCGTAGCAGAGGGCGAACTGGTAACGGGCGTAGTCACGGCGAGGGGCGCCGGGGTAGCGGTTGAGATAGTCCCGGTACCGGTATCTCGCCTCCGTGTAGCCGGTGGTCGATTTCTCGGCGAAGTACGAGTCCGCCACCAGAAGCAGGGCCTCCCGGCCCATCTGCTCGTTGGGGTACGTCTCGAAGACGTGGTTGAGGTACTTGCGGGCCTGGTCGTACTTCTTCTTGGCCAGGAGGTTTTTGCCCTTCTCGAAGAGGACCTCCTTGGGCTGGGTCAGGAGCTCCTGCGTGACCTTGTCGGTCTTCGCGGTGCCGGCCTTGGACGCGCAGCCCGGCGAAAACGCGAGGAGGAGACCGATGACGGCGACGCTCGATGCCCGGAGGGCGAGTTCCTTCGGGGTTCGCATGCCGCTCTCAGGCCCGGACCGTCGCCCGGGCGGCGTCCCGGAGAATGCCGATCGCTCGGGCGGGATCATCGGCTCCGTAAATCGCGGTCCCGGCGACCAGTATTTCCGCGCCGGCGGAAACGAGCGCCCCGGCGTTGCCAGGCTCGACTCCCCCGTCGACCTCGATCGAAGGCCGAAAGCCGGCGGCCCGGGCCTCCGCGTGCAGAGCGCGGACCTTGCCGACCGACGGCGCAAGGAAGGCCTGGCCGCCCCAGCCGGGATTGACCGACATGACGACGGCGTAGTCGAGGTCGGTCCAGGCCGCCGACAGGGTGGAGGTGGGCGTCCCGGGATTGATCGCGGCGCCCGCCTTCGCGCCGCTCCGGCGGACGAGGTCAAGGCAGCGCTGGAGGTGATCGGTCGCCTCGACGTGGACGGACACCCAGTTGGCGCCGGCGTCGAGATAGGCCCCGAGGGTCGCCTCCGGCCGCTCGATCATGAGGTGCACGTCGAGCGGCAGGCGGGTCGCCTTGCGGAGCGCCCGCACGACCGGCGGCCCGATCGTCAGGTTCGGCACGAAGTGGCCGTCCATGACGTCCACGTGAACCAGGTCCGCGCCGCCTTCCTCCGCGATCGCCAGGGCGTCCGCCAGGCGGGCGAAGTCCGCCGAGAGAAGCGACGGCGCGATCGAAACCCTCATGAGCGGGGAGCCGCCGGCGTGTCGGGGGGACGGGAGACGGTCAGGGAAACCACCTCCCGGCTCGAGAGCGGGTAGCCCGCCGGCGGGAACTGCTTGAGGATCGTGTTGGGGCGAACGCCCTCGTAAGTCTCGAACCGGGCGCTGCCGACCTTGAAACCGAATTTTTCGAGCCGAGCCCGTGCCGCCTCCGCATCCTTGCCGACGAGGTCCGGCATCACGATGCGGCTCTCGGGGGCGCCGCGGTTGGTCAGGACCCGGACGGCCTCGCCCTTCGAGGCGGGCGTCTCGGGCTCGGGGTCCTGCGCGAGAATGCCGGCCGGCGCCGCCGGTTCCCGGAGCCACGAGGCCGGCCCGAGCTCGAGCGACTCGCGCGCGAGCTTCAACGCCGCGGCCCGGGGAGCCAGGCCGGTCAGGTCCGGGACGCGAAGGGCACGGGGGCCGAGCGAGAGAACGACCCGGACGACCTGCGCGGGCTTGGCGAGCGAGCCCGCCTCGGGCTGCTGAAGGAGGACCCGCCCGGCCACGATGCGGTCGTCGTAGCGCGCCCGTTTGTTCTGCTCCTCGAACTGGAGGCCGACCCGGCGCACGATCCCGATGGCATCCTCGGGTGTCTTGCCGGCGAGGTCCGGGACCGTCACGGATCGGCCCACGATCGCCCGCCGGAATCCAAACCAGACCGCGCCCACGAACACGACGGACAGGAGGGCCCCGTAAAGGACGCGGAAGAAAAGCCTCGCCACAGCGGGAAGTTAACACGGGATGGTACCCTCGGGTTGGCGCCGGGCGGGCCGCGTAGAGCCGCAGGGACCCGGCATTTTGCGGGAGGTCAACGGACGTGTCGTCCGGAAACGAAGTCGAGCTCGAAACGCCGGCCTGGTTCGCCGATTCCCGGTTCAAGAAGGCGGACCTGCATTGCCATTCGGTGTATTCGACCTTCAAATACTTCCGGATCGCGAACACACGGGACTCCTACAACCGCCCCGAGGAAGTCTATCGACTCGCCAAGGAGCGGGGCATGGACTACGTCACCATCACCGACCACGACTCGATCGACGGCTGCCTGGCCCTGCTCGACCGCCGGCCGGACCTCGAGGACTTCTTCATTTCCGAGGAAGTCGAGACCTGGTTTCCCGACACCCGGCAACGGATCCACGTCAACGTCTTCGACATCGACGAGACCCAGCACGCCGAGATCTCGCTGAGGCGCCGCAACATCTACGATCTGCACGAGTACATCCGCTCCGAGAACATCATCGCCTCGGCCAACCACATGTTCCAGAACTACCGGATGCGCAACTCCCCGCGGCGCTACTTCGAGGAGATGCTCCGGATGTTCGACGTCTTCGAGGTTAAGAACGGCGCGATGACCTCCCACCACAACCGGCTGGTCGAGGATCTGATGGCGGTCGTCCGGGAGAAGCGCGGCGCCGTCTCGCTCGTCGCGGGCTCGGACGCCCACACGCTGGGACCGCTGGCGCGGGTCTACACCGTCGCCGAGGCCTCGAGCGTGCGCGACTTCCTCGAGAAGATCCGCGGCGGCGCATGCTTCGTCTGGGGAAGCGAGATGGGCTTCCGAACGCTCCTCTCGGACGTGTACCGGATGGTCTTTCGCTACTACGGCAGCGTGCTCGACCTGCGAAATCCCGAGTTCACCGGAGCCGAGAAGGCGAGGCACCTCGCGCTCGCGGCCTTCGGCGCTCCATTCTCCGCGGCCGGCGTTCCGCTGGCGGTCACGACCCTGAACTACCTCAAGCAGATCTTCGTCACGAAGACGGTCGGGCAGGAGCTGCTCGAGCACTGGGAAGCGGAGGAGAAGCCGCCGAGCTAGCGGCTACAATCGCTTCGTTGCCCGGCCGCCAGACGTTCCGCCTCCTCGCGCCCCTCCTCGGCGCCGCCGTCCTCGCCGGCTTCGCCGTCTCGAGCCTTCCGTGGAGGCAGGGCCTTCGCCGGCCGCGGACGCCGTTCGACCGGAGCGCGGCGAGCTCGGTCGCGCCCCTCTACGCCATGCTGACGGACGCGCAGGCCGTGATCCCCGACGGCGCCTCGGTCGTCGCCCGCACGGAGCCGGCAAACGCGATCCAGGAGACCTACTTCCATCGCTTCGCGATCTCGCTTCTCCCCGGCCGGCGCGTCCTGCCGAGCTCCTTCTACGGGGGCTTCGTCGACCCGCAGGTCTGGAAAGGGGCGCAGTACATGGTCGTCGTCGGACCGCGGCCCGTGCCGCCGCCCGGACGGCTCGTCCTCGAGACGGCCGAGGGAAGCGTCTGGCGGCGGGACGTTCCGTGACGGGGATCCTCTGGCTGGCGGCCTATCTCGTCCTGCCGGTCTGCGGATGGCCCCTGCTCGGCCATCCCGCCTTTCGACGGTATCCGCTGGCCGCGCGCCTCGTGCTCGCCGGCGTGGCCGGCGCGGCGATGCTCTCGTTCACGATGACCGTCGCCGTTCTCGCCGGGGTGCGGTGGCGGATGGGCGCCCTGGTGATCCTGTCCGCCGTTCTCGCGTGGCTGCTTCGGCGCCTGGCGGGGCCCTCCGCCTCGGTCGAGCTCCCGAAGACGGACCCGGGCGACCCGGTCTGGACGTGGACCGCGCGTCTCGTCTCGGTCGGCGCCGTCGGCGCCGCTTTCGTCGGCGCGGCCTCGGGCGCCGCGAGCTCGCCCGATCTCCTCTTCTTCTGGGGCCCCAAGGCGCAGGCTTACGCGCAGGGGGGAACGATCGACCCCGAGTTTCTCGGAAGCGCCTTCCACCAGTTCATGCATCCGTACTATCCGCCGCTCGTCACGAACCTGTTCGCGTTTGCGTCGATGGCCGCCGGCCGCCTGCCCTGGACGGCTGCGATCCTGACGTTCCCCTTGCTCCTGGCGGCGCTCGCCCTCGGCCTGCCGGGGTTGCTCGGCGAGAGGGTCGGCCGGGCCCGTGCGGCGGCCATCTCGGCGCTCGCCGTCGCCGCGATCGCGTACGCCGGCCTGGAGGCCGACATCGGGGGCAACGGCGAGATGCCCCTGCTGACGTTCGAGGCGCTGGCCATGGGCCTGCTTCTTTCCCCCGCCGCTCCGGAACGCGCGACGCAGCTTCTCGCCGGTATCCTGCTGGCCGGGGCCGCCGTCACGAAAGTGGAAGGTCTTCCCTTCGCGCTGGCGGCGGCGGGCCTCGCCGCGGTTTCGCAGCGCCTGCCCGGCCGCCGGGCGCTCCGCGTGCTCGCTCTCCTGCTCGGCCCGGCGACCGCGGCCCTCGCGGTCTGGTTCGCCTTCGGCGCTTCACGGCATCTCTTCCGGGGGTATTCCGAGAGCGGACGGTTCCTCGATCTCTACCCCGCTCGCCTCGCGGCCGTCGTCAAGACGGTCATCCTCAACCTTCTGGCGACGGGCCATGGTCTGCCCTGGATCGTGCCGCTCATCTGCCTCCTCGCGGCGCCTCCGCTCGCACGCCGCGCGCTCGTCCCGCTCGGTACGGCCGCGGTCCTGGCGGCGTTCTTCGTCTTCACGTATCTGCACCGCCCGGAGGATCCGTCGCTCTGGATCGCCTGGTCCGCGGCGCGCATCTTCATTCCGATCGCGATGCTCGTCACGGTCGCGGCGGCCTGCTCGGACCCGGTGGCCGCCACCCGTTCTCGCCGGGAGGCCTGAGCGCGGAGCGTCCGCGGATTCCCATCGCGAGCGCGGCCACGAGGCCGCCGGCCGAAGCGGCGAGGCCGAGCGGCCAGGACGGCGGACGATAGGAAAGGCGCACCCGGTGCGGCCCGGGCTCGAGCCAGAATCCGACGAACGCGTGGTTGACCGTCTCGAGCGCGATCGCGCGGCCGTCCTCGATCGCCCGCCAACCCGGCCAATCCGGTAGCGAGGTTGCGACGAACGCGCGGCGCTCCACCCGCGCGTCGACGGCGAGGTCCGGGCCGATCGCGCGCAGCGCGAGCGACGCCTGTCCTCCCGGCTCTTCCCCGGAACCCCGGCCGGAGCCCGACAGCCACGCCGTCTCGGCGAAGTCGGCAGCTCGCCCCATCGCTTCCAGCCGCCGCACCGGGTCCGGCTCGCGGCGGACGTTCCGGGGCACGAAGGCGCGCGGCAGGGCGCGCGGGTTCTCGAAGATCGCCATCGCGTCGTCGCGGGCGCGCTCGCGCCATCCGGGCGGCGCGGGATCGCGCGGACCGCCGACGGCCCAGCGCGCGTTGAGGAACCCGAGGAACGGCGCACCGAGATCGGTCACGAGGTTGTAAGACGCCGGCTGCGCCCGGCACCAGAGCGGGTACGTGTCCGCAAAGCGGTCGAGCACGAGCGATTCGTAACCGCGAACGTCCTCCAGCCCGTAGAGCGTGGCGCCGTTGGGCCGGAGGATCGTTCCCGCCGCCACGACGCGCGCGGGGTCGGACGAGGCGGCGCCCGCGATCGAGGCGAGGCCCGGAAGCGCGGGCGCGAGCGAAGCGGCCGGAAGCGTCGGGTAGACGCCGCGCATCTCCAGAAAGCGCTGCGCCACGAGGAGCAGGACGGCCGCCGAGGCGATCTGCCGGGGCGGCCTCCGCGACGCCGCGAGCGCCGCGAGCAGAGCGACCGGAACGATCTCGAAGAGGAACTGGCCGGCCACGAAACGCGCCGGAAGGGCCCGGTCCTCGAACACCGGCCGTGCGAGCACAAACGCGACGAGAAGCGCCGCTGCCACGCCCGCACTGGCCAGGCCGAGGCGCGGGCCGTGGCCGTCCGTCTCCAGGCGCGCGACCCCGAAGGCCGCCAGACCCGAGAGTCCGAGCCCCGCGAGAAAGACCAGCCGGTAGTTCAAGGCGAGGGCGAACCCGGGAAGGCGCGCGGTCAGATCGTGCAATCCGGGCGCGCTGGCCCCGTAGGCGACACCGGCGAGCGCGAAGGCGACAAAAATCGACCGCCCTCGCTCCGGCGGCCGGCCGCGCCCGAAACCCGCGAGCGCCAGCGGAAAGAGGACCGCGCCAGCGTACCCGAGCGGCATTCCGGAGCCGTCGTTGCGCGGCGTCTGGACGGGGCTCCGGCCGAAGATGCCGTGGGCGAAGGGAAGGACGTCCGGAAGAAGCCGCCGCGCCGCTTCCGCGAGCGGCACCGACTGGCGGCCGCCGCCCGAGTCGAGCGCCGCGCGGCGCGCGCGATATTCGGCGGAGCGCGGGATTGCCTCGAGGAGCGGGAAGAGCTGCGCGCCCGAGAGCAGGAGAGCGAGGATCCCCGCACCGAGCGCCGCCGCGAGCGACGCGCCCGCGCCCCGTCCGCGCGCCCCGGCGAGCTCCCACGCGAAGTAGACGGCGCCGGCGGCTGCGCCGTGAAAGAAAGATTCCGGATGACCTCCGCAGAAGGACAGCCACAGCGCCGCCGCGGTCAGACCGATCGAGGCACGGCCGGGAATCCGGGCGAGCCGCCGCAGCCCGAGCAGCAGCAACGGAAACGTCGCCGTCGAGGGCCCCACGCTCCAGCCGACCCAGAACACGACGTAGGTCGAGAAGCCCCATCCGACGGCGCCGGCCATCGCGGCGAACGCGCCCAGGCGGAAGTCGGAAAAAAAGAGGAACGCCGAGAGCAGGGCGAGAAGCAGCGTGAAGGTGCAGGAGAACGTGAACGAGAGCGGGACGGGAAGCCAGAGGCCGAACCAGGTCGCCGGGTGCAGGACGCCGGCCTGCGCCGTTCCCAGAAGCGGGTTGCCCGCGAGCACGAAGCGGTTCCAGAACGGGAGACGGCCGTTCGCGGCGGCGTCCCGGACGGCCGCCCGCCACGGAAGGTTCGCGAAGGCGAGATCCGACAGGATCGGGTTGGCGGGCGGAGGCGCCCCGAGCGCCTGCGCGCCCGCGCGCCAGGGGTCCGAGGTCGAATACAGGTCGGCCGGCCCGTAGAGCCCGCCCCGAAGGACGGCTTCTCCGGTGAAAGCGAGTGGCAGGAGCGCGAGAACGACCGCGGCCGGTCCCGGGACGGCGCCCACGAATCGCCGGGCGAGCCACACGGCGAGAGCCGCCGCGGCGGCGTAGGTCAGCCCGAGTGCGAGAGCTTCGATCCCCGGATTCTAGACGCTAGACGCTAGGATGGAGCCGTGGCGTACTCCTGGGAGCGCATGACGGAGGAGGAGAAAGGCGCGATCCTCGCCTCCATCGCGGGAGCGCCCGCGCGCCAGCCGCCGAAGGTCGTCGAGATTTCCTGGCAGGACCGCTGCAACATCGACTGCTTCTTCTGCTCGACGTCGGAGATCCGTGCCGGCAACTTCGAGCTCTCGGGCGAACGCCTCGAGAAACTCTTCGACGAGATGCGGGACCTGGGCGTCCGGGGCGTGCGTCTGATGGGCGGGGGCGAGCCGCTCTTCCGCAAGGACGCCGCGGCGTTGATCGCCGCGATCGGGTCCCGGGGCCTCCGGATCACCGACGTGACCACCAACGGCGTCCTTCTGACCGAGCCCGTCGTCCGCGCGCTCTACGCCGCCGGTTGCGACGAGATCTGCGTCTCGTTGAACGCGGGCGACGCCCGCTCCTACGCCGCGATGATGCAGACGACCGGAAAGAACTTCGACCGCGTCGTCGAGAACATCCGGGCCGCGGCGCGGATCAAGCGGGAGACCGGAAGCCCGACGACCCTCCGCGTCCAGTTCCTCGTCTACAAGGAAAACTTCCGGCAGCTCCCCGAGATGTACCGCCTCTTTCGCGAGACGGGCGCCGACCGCTTCTGGCTGAACGGCCTCTACCCCGTCCGTCCGATGCCGACGATGACCGAGGCCGACGTTTCGGAAATGCTCCTGGCCTACGAGGAGGTCCTCGCGCAGGACTACTTCGAGCGCCTGGAGCGCTTCTCGTTCTGGGAAAAGTCGATCGCCGAGCGGATCGAGGACTCGACCCGCAAGGTGTTCGAACGGGCGCCGCTCGCGCGCCGGGCCCGCGTCAAGCTCCGGCAGCTCGCCGACGCGGACGGACGGCAGGCCCGCGCGGTCGCCGGCCTCCACGAGTTCTGCCTCGTCGGCTGGTACTCGATGACGCTCAACGCCAACGGCGACGCGGTCACCTGCTGCATCCTCCAGGACCACCCGACCGCGGTCCTCGGCAGCATCCACCGTTCGAGCCTCGCGGACATCTGGTTCGGCGAGCCGTACAGCCGCTTTCGTGCCGAGCTTTCCGAGATCATGGCGCGCCGCGGCGAGGTTGCGTCGTTTCCGCACGGCTGCGCGGTCCAGGGCGTCTGCGCCGAAAAGGGCGCCTGCCCCACGCGCTCCTACTACTGGTCCGACGACGCCCCGTTCCGCCGGCGCTTCCACGAGCTCGTCGAGGCCATGCCGCGCCCCGAGGGAGCACCGTTTGCGAAAGTCGCCCCGGCATCCCCCTCCGCGCGCCTCCCGGTCCACACGGGCGTCTACAAGTAAGGCGCCCGCCCTTTTACGAGGCCCCGGCTCTCGAGTTCGCGGCGTGGGAAGTCTCCCGAGCGAAGCGAGGGAGGAGGCCCGCGCCGCGGGAGCGAAGCGCGCCGGTCGGGGTCAGGCGCGCGGTCGAGCGCCGTCCGCGAGCCGCGCGCCGGTGCGCCCTGCGGGCGCAGACCCCGTCCGGCGCGCGAAGCGACGGCCTAAAACGGCCACCATCCCGTCGGCAGGTTCTTCGCGAGGTCGTTGTAGAGCACGACCGCCAGGAGCGCCAGGATCATCACGAAGCCGACCTGCAGGATTCTCTCCTTGACGCGGAGCGAGAAGTCCCGCCGCGCGATGCCCTCGACGCCGAGGAGGAACAGATGGCCTCCGTCGAGAACCGGGATCGGCAGGAGATTGAAGATCCCGAGCTGCAGCGAAATCGCGGCCATGAACGCGAGCAGCGGGACCGCGCCCTTGCGGGCCTCCTGGCCGGAGAACTTCGCGATGTCGAGCGGGCCCGACATGGTCTTCATGCTGGCCTTCCCGCGGAAGAGCCGACCGAGCACCGAGAGGGTCATCCGGAAATCGGTTTCGACTCGGCGGAAGCCCTCGACGAAGGCCTGACGCACCGGGAACCGCTCGATGACTTCCGGCAGATCGCCGCCGACCTGCACGCCGACCTTCCAGACGCCGTCGGATTCCTGTCGCGGCGCGACCGTGACCGTGGCCGTCTTGCCTCGGCGCTCGTAGACGATCGGGAAGGGCCCCGGCGACGCCGCTTTGACGGCCTCGACGAACTTCGCAAACACCTGGTCCGGCGAGCCCTGGATCGGCCGTCCGGCGACCGACAGAACGATGTCTCCGGGCTTCAGCCCCGCCTGAGCCGCCGGCGACCCGCCGACGACGCCGTCGAGCCGGGCGCGCACGGAGGTCCCGAAGTCGGGCAGCAGGCCGACCTGTCCCATGTCGTACTTGGACTCGGCCTTCGGCGTGACCGTCAGAAAGACCCCGTTGCCGCCGCGGTCGACCTCGACCGAGAGCGGCTCCCGGGCGTTCATGGCGAAGATGAAGAGCGCATCGCGCCAGCGCGGCGTCTCCCGTCCGTCGATCGAGACGATCCGGTCCCCGGGCTGGAATCCGGACGCCGCCCCCGGCGATCCGGCCTCGACGACTCGGACGACCGGCCGTTCGAGCTCGTAGGCCGCGACTTTCGTGCCGACGGCAAAAACGGTCGTGTGCAGCACGACCGCAAGGACGAGGTTCATCGCCGGCCCGGCGAGCAGCACGAGGGCTCGCTGCCAGCGCTTGCCGACCGGAGGCGCCTCCTGCGACGTCCCCTCGGTGACCGTCGTCTCGTCGGGGCCGAGGCCGATGACCCGCACGTACCCGCCGAGCGGGATCGCGGACACGCGGTAGTCCGTGCCGCGCCACTTCTTCCCGAAGAGCCGCTTGCCGAAGCCCACGGAGAAGACTTCGACGGGGAAACCGAAAAATTTGGCGACGGCGAAGTGCCCGAACTCGTGCACGACGACGAGGACCGACAGCACGACGATGAGGGCGAAGACGTTGCTCAGGATCTGCAAGAGGGCTCCTTGATCGAATTATCGGGCGACGGCCGGGCTGAGGCGCCGGACGATGCCGGAGGCGGCTTCCCGGGCCGTCCGGTCGACCGACTCCGCCTCGTCCAGACTTCGCGGGGCGGCGGGCCGGCCGACTCTTTCCATGGTTCCCGAGACCACATGAACGATGTCCGGGAACGAAATCTTCCCCTCGAGAAAGGCCGCGACCGCCACCTCGTTCGACGCATTCAGGGCCGCCGGCAGCCCTCCCCCTCCGGCGAGGGCCTGGCGGGCGAGACCCAGCGCCGGATAGCGGCGGGGCTCGAGCTCGAAGAAGTCGAGCCGCGCGAGCGCCGCGAGGTCGAGGCGGCCGAAGTCGTTGGCGAAGCGCCCGGGGTAGTCGAGGGCGTAGACGATCGGGAACTTCATGTCGTTCCTGGCGAGCTGCCCCACGAGCGAGCCGTCGACGAACTCGACGAACGAGTGGACGAGCGACTGGGGATGGATCACGACATCGATGCGCTCGCCCGGCAAACCGAAGAGAAAGTGGGCCTCGATGACCTCCAAACCCTTGTTCATCATCGTCGCGGAGTCGATCGTGATCTTCGGGCCCATCTTCCAGGTCGGATGCGCCAGTGCGTCCGCGACCGTGATCGCGTCGAAGGTGTCGAGGCGGCGCTCGCGGAACGGGCCGCCCGAGGCCGTCAGCACGAGCCGCCGGGCTTCCTCGGGACGGCCGCTGCGCATCGCCTGATGGATGGCGCTGTGCTCGGAATCGACCGGCACGAGCTCCGCCCCGCTCTTGCGAGCCTCCTCGAGGATGAGCTCGCCCGCGACGACCAGCGGCTCCTTGTTGGCGAGCGCGAGACGCTTGCCGGCACGGACCGCGGCGTGCGCCGAGCGGAGTCCCAGCGCGCCGACGAGGCCGCCGACGACGGTGTCGACCTTCGGATGACAGGCCGCCTCGTTGAGGCCGTCGATGCCCGCGACGATCCGGCAGTTCGCTCCCGCCGGCAGCAGCCGCTCGAGACGCGACACGTCCTCGGGCCGGTCGATGGCGACGAGGTCCGGCCGGTGGGCCGCGATCTGCTCGGCGAGTTTCTCGATCGAGCGCCCGGCGGCGAGCGCCGCGACCCGGAATCGGTCCGGAGAGGCGGCGACGACGTCGAGTGCGGAACGGCCGATCGAGCCTGTCGAGCCCAGAATGGACAGGGTTTTCATGGCCAAACCCGCATTCTACCTACAGGCGGGCCACGAAGGCGGCCAGGACCGGCGCGGCGAAGAGAAGAGAGTCGATCCGGTCGTAGAAGCCCCCGTGGCCCGGCAGGAACGTCCCGGAGTCCTTCACGCCCGCGCCCCGCTTCCAGAGCGATTCCACGAGGTCCCCGATCTGCCCGGCGGTCGAGGCGAGGGCCCCGGCCGCCGCTCCCGTGGCCGGTCCGAGCTCGGGCAGGAACCACCAGGTCCCCGCCACGGCGCCGAAGATCGTCGCGCCCGCGAGCCCCGCGATCGAGCCTTCCCAGGTCTTCTTGGGCGAGACGACCGGAGCGAGCGCGTGGCGGCCGAAGCGCCGTCCGAAGTAGTAGGCGAACGAGTCGCACGCCCAGACGAGGAGCAGCAGCATCAGCACGGCCCGCGGCGAGCGCGCCCGCAGGAGGCACATGGCCGCTGCGGGCAGAGCGATCGAGACGACGCCGAAGATCGTCGCGGCCGCTCCGGCGAGAGCGTTCGACGGGGGGATGTGCGAGGCCATCGGCGCGACGGCCGCGAGAAACACCGTGACGAGGGCCGCGGCGTACCAGAAGCCCGGACGCGACTTGACCACGATCTCCACGAGGCTGCCGGACGGGGTCTCGAAGCGCAGCGGCCCCCAGAGCAGGGCCGCTCCTCCGAGGAGCAGGGCCGACGCCGCCAGGCCCACGGTCTTGGCGACGGGGTGCCCGGTCTTCTCCGCGATCCGGTAGAACTCCCAGACTGCGCCGAGCGCGATCGCGGCGACGAGGAAGTTGAAGAGAAGGGGCGGCCCGAGGAAAAGGACCGCCAGGACGATCGGAATCGCGACCGCCGCGGCAAGCTCGCGCTTCACGCCCTCCGGCCTTCGGCCTCGGAGTCCGGGGCGCGCCCCTCGATGACGCCGCCGTAGCGACGCTCGCGCTTCTGGAAGTCGAGGATCGCCTCGAACAGGTGCCGCTTGCGGAAGTCGGGCCAGAGCGTCGGCGTCACCCAGATCTCGCTGTACGCGATCTGCCACAGGAGGAAGTTCGAGACCCGCATTTCCCCACTGGTGCGAATCAGCAGGTCCGGGTCCGGCAGTCCTGCGGTCGAGAGGCGCGAGCCCAGTGTCTCCTCGTCGATCTGTTCGGGCGTCAGGCGGCCCGAGGCGACGTCGTTGGCGAGCGAACGGCAGGCGTCGACGATCTCGGTGCGGCCGCCGTAGTTCAACGCGATGTTGAACGTCATGCCGCGGCACGAGGAGGTCGCCGCGAGCCCGTGGGCCAGGGCCTTCTGGACCGACGGGTCGAGCTCGTTCATCCGGCCGACGACGCGGAAGCGGATGTCGTTCTTCAGGAGGTTGCCGAGCTCCTTGGCGAGGTACTCCTTGAGCAGGGCCATCAACGTGACGATCTCGAACCGGGGCCGCTTCCAGTTCTCGACCGAGAACGCGTAGAGCGTCAGCGCGTCGAGCTCGAGCCGGGCGCACGTCTCGACGGCCTCGCGGACCGAGGCGATCCCCGCGCGGTGCCCCTCGACGCGCGGCGACCCCCGCTGCTTTGCCCAGCGCCCGTTGCCGTCCATGATGATGGCGATGTGGCGAGGGAGCTTCGCAAGGTCGATCTCGTCGAGGAGCTGCCGCTCGAACGAGCCTTTCGCCGCCAGGGTCTCGGTGTCGATCACTCGGGCGATTTTACCCCCCGTACTCGACTCTCACCAGCGTCAGGCCCCGCGCCGCCGCCTTCGCCGAGAGCTTGCCGCGGTCGGCGGTCCGCAGGAGCTCCGCGGTGCGCCCGGGCGGAACGCGTCCCCGGGCCTCGTCGGCGAGCACGCCCGCGATCGAGCGGACCATGCCCCGGAGAAAGCCGTCGCCCCGAAAGAGCGCCCGGAGCTCGGCTCCCGCCTCCTCGATTTCGACGCTCTCGAGGTCGCGGACGCCGGACTCGCCCCGCGTCAATCGCACGGCGAAGACCGAGAAGTCGCGCCGGCCCGGCAGGCATTCGGCGGCCGCGCGCATCCGCCCGGAGTCCGCGCGCCGGGAGAGGGGCGAGACGAACGGGGCGTCGCGCGGCGGGATGACCTCGGCCCGGCTCCAGCGGTAGAGATATTCCTTCCGGCGTGCGTCGTAGCGGCAGTGAAAGTCCGGCGCGGCGAGCTCGACCTGGAGCACGCGCACGTCCTCCGGCAGAGCGCCGTTGACCGCATCGCGGACGATCGCGGGATCGCGCGGCCTTGGAAGGTCGAAGTGGACGACCTGGCCGTCCGCGTGCACCCCGGCGTCCGTCCGTCCCGCGCCCTCGACGCGGACGGGCGCGCCCGCCAGGCGCGTCACCGCCTGCTGCAAGACCCCCTGGACGGTGCGCGCGGCGTTCTTCTGGACCTGCCAACCGTGAAACCGCGTGCCGATGTACGCGACCGTGGCGCGATAGCGATGGCTGTCTTTCAAGCGGCCGCAGTCTACGCCGCGGGAGCACCCGCACCCGCGCTCGCACCCGCGCCCGGCCGCGATAGGCTTTTGGCATGGCCCGACGCTCTCCGGCCTCCGCCCCTCCCGCGAAGTCTCCGGCCGCGCTCCCGGTGCACGGGGGAAGCGCCGCGCCGCCGGCGCCTCCCCGGCCGCCCTCCGACGCGCCCGGCCTGACGCTCTCGATCCAGGGCATGCACTGCGCCTCCTGCGTCAACACGATCGAGAAAGCGCTTTCCGCGGTCCCCGGCGTCGAGGAGGCGTCGGTCAACCTCGCCACCGCGCGGGCCGAGGTCCGCGGCCGCAACCTCGATCCGCCCCGGCTGATCGAGGCCGTCCGCGGCAGCGGCTACGACGCGAAGCGGGCCGACGAGACGGCCGCCTCCGACCAGGACGCCTCGGCGGCGCGCGAGACGCGGAGCGTCCTTCTTCGTACCGTCGCGGCGGCGGCCCTGACCCTGCCGGTCGTCGTCGTGTCGATGGCCGAGATCCACTTCCCCGGGCGCAATTGGGTCCTGCTCGCGCTGACGCTGCCCGTCTACTTCTGGGCGGGCTCCCCGTTTCTCTCGGGCGCCACGCGCACGCTCGCGCACCGGACGGCGAACATGGACACCCTCATCGCGATCGGTACGACCGCAGCCCTCGCGCTGTCGATCGCGTCGACGCTCTTTCCCCAGGCCCTGGCTCCGGCCTCGGCGAACGCGGAAATGGGGCACGTGTACTACGAGGCCGTGGGGGTCATCCTCACGCTCGTTCTCCTTGGCCGCTATCTCGAGACCCGCGCCCGGGGCAAGACCTCGGCCGCGATCCGGAAGCTCCTCGACCTCGCGCCCAAGACGGCGCGGCGGATCGAGGGCGAAGCCGAGACGGAGGTCCCGCTCGCCTCGGTCCGCGCGGGCGACCGGCTGCGCGTGAAGCCCGGCGATTCCGTGCCGGTCGACGGGGTGGTCCGCGCCGGCGCCTCGTCGGTCGACGAGTCCATGGTCACGGGCGAGTCGATCCCGGTGGCGAAGGCGGAGGGCGACCGCGTCATCGGCGGCACGCTCAACGGGGAGGGCGCCTTCGACATGGAGGCCACGGCCGTCGGCAGCGCGACGGCGCTCGCGCAGATCGTGCGGCTCGTCGAGCAGGCGCAGGCCTCGAAGCCGCCGATCCAGAAGCTCGCGGACCGGATCTCGGGCGTCTTCGTCCCGGTCGTCCTCGGCATCGGGGTCGTGACCTGGGTCGCCTGGTACGTCCTGGGCCCCGAGCCCCGGGCGCTCTTCGCGACGATCGCGCTCGCGTCGGTTCTGATCATCGCCTGCCCCTGCGCGCTCGGCCTCGCCACGCCGACCGCAATCCTCGTCGGGACCGGGCGCGGCGCCCGTTCGGGCATCCTCTTTCGCAACGCCGGCGCGCTCGAGAAGGCGCGGCGCATCACGCTCGTTCTCCTCGACAAGACCGGGACGGTGACCGAGGGACGGCCCCGCCTGACCGAGCGCGTGCGTGTCGCGGGCGTCGGAGACGAGGAGCTCCTCGGCCTCGCCGCGGCGCTCGAGAAAGGCTCGGCGCATCCCCTGGCGGAAGCCCTGGTCGCGGCGGCGAACGAAAAGGGCATTCCGTTGCCGAAGGCCGACGCGTTCGAGTCCCGCACGGGCCTCGGCGTCGCGGGCCGCGTCGGGGGCCGCCGGATCCTCGTGGGAAGCGCCCGGCTGCTCGAAAGCGAAGGAATCGATCTTTCGCCGGTCGCGGAGGAGATCGCGCGGTTCTCCGAGGAGGGCAAGACTCCGCTGCTCGTCGCCGCGGACGGAACGCTCCTGGGTCTCCTCGCCGTGGCGGACCGGGAGAAGCCCGGATCCGCCGCCGCGATCGCGAGTCTGCGCGCCCGGGGCCTCAAGGTCGCGATGCTGACGGGCGACCGCGACGAGACCGCCCGCGCCGTCGCCCGGCGCGTCGGCGTTCCCGAGGTTTTCTCGCAGGTCCTCCCGGGCGACAAGGCCGCCAAAGTCCGCGAGCTCCAGGAGCGGGGCGAGGTCGTGGCGATGGTCGGGGACGGCGTCAACGACGCCCCCGCTCTCGCCCAGGCCGACGTCGGCATCGCCATCGGGGCCGGCGCCGACGTCGCGATCGAGGCTTCCGACGTCACACTGCTCGGCGGCAGCCTGGAGCTCGTGGCGACCGCGATCGGCCTATCGCGGGCGACGCTCTCGACGATCCGCCAGAACCTTCTCTTCGCCTTCCTCTACAACGTCCTCGGAATCCCCATCGCCGCGGGCGTCCTCTACCCGGTGCTCGGCTGGATGCTCTCGCCGATGATCGCCTCGGCGGCGATGGCCGCCTCCTCCGTCTCGGTCGTCGGCAACAGCCTGCGCCTCGCCCGGCGGAGGCTCGTGTGAGCCCGGCCCTCGTCTGGACGGCCGACCGGATCGCGGCGGTCGGCGTCGGCGCGCTGCTCCTCGCCGGGATTTACGTCTTCTTCTTCGGCAAGCGGAGGGCGGCCGCTCAAGCGGTGGCGCGGGCCGGCGCCCAGGACGTGACGGTCGTCGTGAAGGGCGGCTACACGCCGGACCTGATCGTCGCCCGCAAGGGTGTCCCCCTGCGCCTCGTGTTCGACCGGAGGGAGTCGAGCCCCTGCAGCGACGAGATCGTGTTTCCCGATTTCGGCGTCCGGCGCGCCCTCCCGGCGTTCGCGAAGACGGAGGTCGAGATCGTCCCCGACCGGACGGGCGAGTTCGAGTTCACCTGCGGCATGAACATGCTGCATGGAAAGCTCCTCGTCGAATGAGCGCGGACGATCCGTCGCTGAAGATCACCGAGATCTTCAAGTCGATTCAGGGCGAGTCGACCCGCGCGGGTCTGCCCTGCGCCTTCGTCCGGCTGACGGGCTGCGCCCTGCGCTGCGTCTGGTGCGATACGGCCTACGCCTTCCACGGGGGACGGGACATGCCGGTGTCGGAGGCCGCGGCGAAGGCGATCGCGATGGAGACCGAGCTCGTCGAGATCACCGGGGGCGAGCCGCTCGAGCAGGAGGCGGTCTATCCGCTGATCGAGCGCCTCCTCGGCGCGAAGAAGACCGTCCTCCTCGAAACGGGCGGCCACGTCGCCCTCGATCGCGTCGACCCGCGCGTCGTGAAGATCGTCGACGTCAAGGCGCCCGGCAGCGGAATGCAGCACGCCAACCTTCCCGGGAACCTCGAGGGGCTCCAGCCGCACGACGAGCTGAAGTTCGTCCTCGCCGACCGGCGCGATTTCGACTGGTCGCTCGCGCTCGTTCGGGAGCGGGACCTCGACCGCCGCAACGTCGTCACGTTCTCCCCGGCCTGGGGAAGCCTTCCCGCCGAGGATCTCGCCGCCTGGGTGCGCGACTCGGGCCGCTCCATTCGCCTCGGCCTCCAGCTCCACAAGGTGATCTGGGGCGACGTGCCGGGCCGATGAAACCGAAGGCCGTCGTCCTCCTCTCGGGCGGCCTCGACTCGGCGACGAGTCTCCTGATCGCGCGCGAGGCCGGGTTCGAGCTTCACGCCATCTCGTTCGACTACGGCCAGCGACACGCAATCGAGCTCGAGTGCGCGCGACGGATCGCGGCCGCCGCCGGCGTTCGGGCGCACCGCATCGTCAAGATCGACTTCCCGGCGGCCGGCGCCTCCGCCCTGACCGACCCGTCGGTCCCCGTCCCGCGCCACGCCCTGCACCGCGAGCCGATCCCCATCACCTACGTCCCGGCGCGGAACACCATCTTCCTGGCGCATGCCGTGTCCTGGGGCGAGGCGATGTCGGCCTTCGACATCTTCATCGGCGCGAACGCCCTGGACTACTCGGGCTACCCGGATTGCCGGCCCGAGTTTCTCGACGCCTTCGAGAGAACCGCGAACCTCGGCACGCGCGCCGGGGCCGAGGGCGCCCGCTTCCACATTCGCGCGCCGCTCCTCCGGATGACGAAAGCCGAGATCGTCCGCCGCGCCGTCGAGCTCGGCCTCGATCTTGCGTCGACCTCCTCCTGCTATGACCCGGGGCCGGACGGGCGACCTTGCGGCGCCTGCGACTCGTGCCTCCTCCGAGCTCGGGGGTTCGAGGAGGCCGGCTTCGTCGATCCCAGAGCATTCCAAACGTAATTTATTGAGCTCAGTAGACTAATATTTCAATACTTATGACTTGACAATGATAGACTCAGATCCTATGATCCAGCCTCCGGAAAGAGGGTAAGGCCATGCGTTTCGACCAGTTGACCATCAAGGCTCAGGAGGCCGTCCAGGAAGCCCAGCGAGATGCCCGCGCTCGAGGCAACGCCGAGCTGACGGGCGACCATCTCCTGTTCGCCCTTCTCAAGCAGAGCGAGGGCGTCGTGGTCCCGATCCTCCAGAAGCTCGGCGCCGACCCGGAGGCCCTGGCCCGCCAGATCGAGACCGATCTCGACTCGCGGCCCAAGGTGTCGGGCGCGTCGGCCGATCCCCTCCTCGCGCGCGACCTCAACAAGGTCTTCGACCGCGCCTTCGAGATCGCCAAGGAGTTCGGCGACGAGTACGTGTCGAGCGAGCACTTCCTGCTGGCCCTCGCCGAGTCGGACGCCGAAACGGCGAAGCGGCTGGCGAAGGCGGGCATCAAGAAGGACGCGTTGCTCAAGGCCCTGAAGGAAGTCCGCGGCTCGGCCCGCATCACGGACCCCAACCCCGAAGACAAGTACCAGGCCCTGAAGCGCTACACGCGCGACCTGACCGACCTCGCGCGCCGCGGAAAGATCGACCCGGTCATCGGCCGCGACGAGGAGATCCGGCGCGTCATCCAGGTCCTCTCGCGACGCACGAAGAACAACCCCGTCCTGATCGGCGAGCCCGGCGTCGGCAAGACCGCCATCGTCGAGGGCCTCGCCCGCCGGATCCACATGGGCGACGTGCCCGAGGGCTTGAAGAACAAACGCGTCGTCTCGCTCGACCTCGGCGCGATGATCGCCGGCGCCAAGTACCGCGGGGAGTTCGAGGACCGGCTCAAGGCCGTCCTCAAGGAGATCGAGGAGGCGCAGGGAACGATCGTCCTCTTCATCGACGAGCTCCACACGCTGATCGGCGCCGGCGCCGCCGAGGGGGCGATGGACGCCTCCAACATGCTGAAGCCGGCCCTCGCCCGCGGGGAGCTCCGGGCGATCGGCGCGACCACGCTGAACGAGTACCAGAAGCACATCGAGAAGGACGCGGCGCTCGAGCGGCGCTTCCAGCCCGTCTACGTCGAGGAGCCCACCGTCGAGGACACGATCGCGATCCTCCGCGGCCTGCAGGAGCGCTACGAGATCCACCACGGCGTGCGGATCACCGACGGCGCCCTGGTCGCCGCGGCGCGCCTGTCCCACCGCTACATCCCCGACCGGTTCCTCCCGGACAAGGCGATCGACCTGATCGACGAGGCCGGGGCGCGCCTGCGCACCCAGATCGACTCGGTCCCGGTCGAGATCGACGCCGTCGACCGCCGGATCGTCAGTCTCGAGATCGAGAAGCGCGCGCTCCAGAAGGAGAAGACGAAGGACGCGAAGGCCCGGCTCGAGGCCCTCGAGAAGGAGCTCTCCGAGGCGCGCGAGCAGGCCTCGGGTCTGCGGGCGCGGTGGACCGCCGAGAAGGAACGCATCCAGAAGCTCGGCCAGATCAAGGAGACGCTCGAAAAGGTCAAGCTCGAAGCGGTGGAAGCCGAGCGCCAGGGCGACCTGCAGAAGGTCGCGGAGCTGCGTTACGGGCGCCTGCCCCAGCTCGAGAAGGACCTCGCCGCCGAGAACGCGAAGCTCGCGGAGCTCCAGAAGGGCCACCCGATGCTGCGCGAGGAGGTCACCGAGGAGGACATCGCGGCCGTCGTTTCCAAGTGGACGGGCGTGCCCGTGGAGCGGATGATCGAGAGCGAGTCCCAGAAGCTTCTCAAGATGGAGGACCGCCTCCATGCCCGGGTCATCGGGCAGGACGAGGCCGTCAAGGCGATCTCCGACGCCGTGCGCCGCTCGCGCGCCGGGCTCTCCGACCCGAACCGGCCGCTCGGCTCGTTCCTCTTCGTCGGCCCGACCGGCGTCGGCAAGACCGAGCTCGCCCGGGCACTCGCGGAGTTTCTGTTCGACGACGAGCACGCGATGGTCCGGCTCGACATGTCCGAGTACATGGAGAAGCACGCCGTCGCCCGCATGATCGGCGCGCCGCCGGGCTACGTCGGCTACGAGGAGGGCGGCCGCCTGACCGAGGCCGTCCGGCGCCGGCCCTACTCCGTCGTGCTCTTCGACGAGATCGAGAAAGCGCACCCCGACGTCTTCAACGTCCTGCTCCAGGTCCTCGACGACGGCCGCCTCACGGACGGCAAGGGACGCGTGGTCTCGTTCAAGAACACCGTCATCATCATGACGTCGAACCTGGGCTCCGAGTGGATCGCCGAGGAGTCCACGCGGGACGAGGAAGAGATCCGGGCGAAGATCGAGGAGGCGTTGCGGCGGCACTTCCGGCCGGAGTTCTTCAACCGCATCGACGACGTCATCGTCTTCCACCGCCTGACCCGCGAAGAGATCGAAAAGATCGTCGAGATCCAGCTCGAGACCGTGGCGAAGACGGTCCGCGACCGCGGCATCGACCTCTCGTGGACGCCCGAGGCGCGGCGGTTCCTCGCGGGCCGCGGCTACGACCCGACCTACGGCGCCCGCCCGCTCAAGCGGATCATCCAGAAGCAGGTCATCGGGAGCCTCGCCGAGCAGATCCTGGCGGGCGCTCTCCAGGCGGGGGACGCCGCCGTGCTCACCGTGCCGAAGGACGGCGAGTCTCTCGCCGTCGAGAAGAAGGAATCGTTCGTTCCCGTATCGACCGTGTAACCCATCAACCAAGGAGGACCTCATGAATCTGATGCGCTTCGACCCCTATCGCGAGATTGCTTCCATGCAGGACCGGCTGAGCCGCGTCTTCGGGCAGACCGAACGGCGCGACGAAAGCCTCGCCGCCTGGGCGCCCCCGGTCGACATCGCCGAGGAGAAGGATCGGATCCTGATCACGGCGGAGCTTCCGGGCTTCAAGGAGGACGAGATCTCCGTCCAGACCGAGAACGGCATGCTGACCCTCTCGGGCGAGCGAAAGTTCGAGAAGGAGACGGCGGAGAAGGCCTACCACCGCGTCGAGCGCTCCTACGGCCAGTTCGTCCGCAGCTTCAGCCTGCCGAACAACGTGGATCGCGAGAAGATCCAGGCCCACTTCACCAACGGGCTGCTCCAGGTGGAGCTCCCCAAGCGCGAGGAGGCCAAGGCGCGGTCGATCAAGATCTCCGCAGAAGCCGCGCCCGAGACGATCGACGTCCAGAAGGCGAAGTAGTTTCGGCCCCCCGGCCGGTTCGCCCCGCCCTCCGGCGGGGCTTTTCTTTTGGACGGAATCACGCCATAGACTCCGCCGTTGTGCAGTCCGTGAAAAAGCCTTTCGCCGTCCTGCTCGTCGCGGCCGCGGCCGCCGTCTCCGTCCGAGGCGCTCCCCTGCCGACCCGGCGGAGCGAGATCGTCCTCGTGGTGGAAAAGGTTTCGCCCGCCGTCGTCAACATCTCGGCCGAGCAGACCCTCCGTCGCCGGCCCTCGATCTTCGACGACTTCTTCTTCGGGATGGATCCGCGGGCCCGCCGGCGCACGAGCCAGTCGCTCGGATCGGGGGCGATCATCGATCCGAAGGGAATCATCCTGACCAACGAGCACGTCGTCTCGGGCGCCTCGAAGATCACGGCGATGACGAAGGCCGGCGTCGAGCTCGAGTGCGAGGTCGTGGGCTCGGACGCCGACAACGACCTGGCGGTCCTGCGGGCGAAACGGCCCGGCGGTGCTCTGCCCTCGATCAAGCTCGGCTCTTCGGGGGACCTCCTGATCGGCGAGACCATCGTGGCGATCGGCAACCCCTTCGGCCTGTCGAACACGGTGACCGCCGGCGTCGTGTCCGCCACGGGGCGCAGCGTCAAGGGCGAGAACGACCGCACCTACACCGACTTCATCCAGACGGACGCCTCGATCAATCCGGGCAACTCGGGAGGCCCGCTCGTCAACATCGACGGCGACATGGTGGGCATCGCGACGGCGATCATCGGGGGCGGCGCGCAGGGTATCGGCTTCGCGATCCCCATCGACCGTGCCAAGCGCATCGTCGAGGACCTGCTGAAGTTCGGCGAGGTGCGACCCGTGTGGGTCGGCCTGCGTGGCAAAACGCTCGTCTCGGGCGAGGAGAACCGGCCGCGCGGGTTCCGGGTCAAGATCGTCTATCCCAGCTCCCCCGCCGCGCGCGCGGGCGTGCGCGTCGGCGACCAGATCGTGTCGGTCGACGGTGCGCCGGTCGACTCGCAGGAAGCCTTCGAGACGATGCTCTCGACCCGCGGCCCCGGAAGGCCGTTCAAGGTCGTTCTCCGGAGCCGCGAGGGCGAGCGGACGGTCACGCTCCAGGGCGAAGCGCCGCCGCCCGGCATCGGTTCGCGGATCCTGCGCGAGGAGCTCGGCCTGGGCCTGCGGGGCGGCGACGACGGCGTGCGCATCGTGACGATCGACCGCGACAGCCTCGCGGCGCAGGCGGGGTTGAAGTCCGGCGATCAGCTCCTCTCCCTGAATGGCACGGCCATCCGCAAGACCGAAGACGTCGACCGCGCGCTCGAGCGCGACCTCAACAAGGGCAGCGTCCTCGTCGAAATCGGGCGGGGACGATTCTCGTATTCCCTGACGCTTCCTCTCGACTAGACCGTCGCTCCGCGCGCGGTCCGGGGTCTGGCTGCGCCACCGGCGCGCGGCTCGCGGACGGCGCTCGACCGCGCGCCTGACCCCTCCCCGCACGCTTCGCTCCCGCGGCGCGGACCTCCTCCCTCCCTTCGGTCGGGAGACTATCCGCGCCGCGAACTGATGGAGCAGGATGGCGACGTTGAAGCGGACGACACGAGAAACGCACAGGTTTGTTAGGATCGGGCACCTTGAACGAGCCCACGAAACCCCGCGTGCGCTTCGCGCCTTCGCCGACGGGGTCCCTCCACGTCGGCGGCGCGAGGACGGCGCTCTACAACCTGCTCTTCGCGCGTCACGAGCGGGGCACCTTCATCCTGCGGATCGAGGACACGGACGTCGAGCGGTCGCGCGAGGAGCTGACGGCGCAGATTCTCTCGGCCATGGAGTGGCTGGGGCTCGGCTGGGACGAGGGCCCCTTCTACCAGTCCCGCCGCTACGACCTGTACCGCGAGGCCGCCGAGCGGCTCATCCGCGAGGGCAAGGCCTATCGCGCCTTCGAGACCCCGGAAGAGCTCGACCTCGAGCGCAAGAAGGCCGAGGCGGCCGGCCGCGCCTATCGCTACTCGGGCGCCGGGCGCGACATCGCGCCCGAGGAGAGCGACCGGCGGGCGCGCGCGGGCGAGCGCCACGTCGTCCGGCTGCGGATGCCCGACGAGACGATCGTGGTCGACGACCTGATCCGCGGGCGGGTGGAGTTTCCGGCCGAGGCCCTCGACGACTTCGTGCTCGTCCGGTCCGACGGCCACCCGCTCTACCACTTCTGCGTCTGTGTCGACGACACCGAGATGGCGATCAGCCACGTCATCCGCGGCGACGACCACCTCGCGAACACGCCCAAACACGTCGCCCTGTTCCGGGCGCTCGGGGCGCGGGTCCCCCAATTCGCCCACCTCGGCATGATCCTCGGCACGGACCGCAAGAAGCTCTCGAAGCGGCACGGCGCCGCGGCCGTCGAGGAGTGGCGCGACCAGGGCATCCTGCCCGAGGCCCTCGTCAACTTCCTCGCCCTCCTCGGCTGGGCTCCGGGCGGAGACCGGGAGATCCTGACGCGCGAGGAGATGGAGCGCGAGTTCTCGCTCGAGCGCGTCGGCGCGTCCCCGTCGGTCTTCGATCCGGAGAAGCTCCTCTGGATGAACCAGCAGTACATCGCGAAGCTTCCGGCGGACGATCTCCTCGCCCGTTCCCGGCCGTGGGCGGCCGGAGGCCTTCCGCCGGAGGACGTGGCGCGGCGCGCGGTCGAGCTCCACCGGACCCGCGTGCGCACCACGATCGAGATGGGGCGCGCGCTCTCGGCCTACGCCGCCGATCCCACGGGCTACGACGCCGACGGGCTCAAGAAGCACGTCAAGCCCGAAACCGCCCGGCATCTCGAGGGCCTCGTCGCGCGGCTCGAGGCGCTGCCCGAATGGACCGCCGGGTCCACGGAGGCCGCGCTCCGCGAGGCGGCGGAGGCCGGCGGCGTTTCGGCCGGCAAGCTGATCCACCCGGTGCGCCTCGCCCTGACCGGCGTGACCGTCGGGGCGCCGCTCTTCGACGTCGCGGAGCTTCTCGGGAAGGAGACGAGCCTGCGCCGGCTCCGGGCGTTCCTGACCGGGGCCGCGGCGGTCGCCAGCGCGACCGGCGGCCAGACGAATTAGAAACCGGGGCCCTGGTCTCCCGCTTCGCCCGCCCGGAGGCGGTAACCGTCCTTGAGCGCGCGGAGGCCCTTCAGGGCCTGGCGCAGCACCTGGATCACGTGCGAGACCTCGCGGCCGTAGTAGCGCATCTCGGGATCGCAGTCGGTCAGCGTGTAAACGGCCTCGTCCTTTTCGAGACGGTCCTTTTCGAACGTCAAGCGCTCGATCATCTCGTCGAGCTCGGTCCGGAGCACGAACGCGACGTCCCGCACGCCGAGATAGCGGCTGCACTGCGGGCAGTGAACGGCTTCGCTGCCGGTGTCGGGCACGCTGTCGATCACGAACTGCCGCTCGCAGCGCGGGCACTCGAAGACTTCCGGGATCATGGCTCTCGGCCCGAAGTCTACTCTCGGGTGCCCCGGGCGACGCGTGATTTTCGCCGCGCGCTTCTCGCGCGAATGCCCGTACAATGCGCCGAGGCCCGCCCCCGGCGGGAACACCCGGCGGCCGCCTCGCGGCGCGGCGGAACGCAACCTGCATGAAGCTCCTCGTCGTCGTCGGCACCCGCCCCGAGGCCATCAAGATGGCTCCGGTCATCCGCCGCCTCCGGCGCGAGCCCGAGGCGCGCGTCGCGGTCTGCGCGACCGCGCAACACCGCGAGATGCTCGACCAGGTCTTCGCGCTCTTCGGCCTGACGCCGGACATCGACCTCGACCTGATGCGCCCGAACCAGACGATCAACGCGCTCGCCGCACGCGTCCTCGCGGGACTCGACGACGTGCTCACCCGCGAGACCCCGGACTGGCTCCTCGTGCAGGGCGACACGACGACCGCGATGGCCGCGGCGCTGGCGGCGTTCCATCGCCGGGTGCGCGTCGGCCATGTCGAGGCGGGGCTGCGGACGGGCGACTTCGACCATCCGTTCCCGGAGGAGATGAACCGCCGCGTCGTCGACCTCGTCTCCGCCGCCAACTTCGTTCCGACGCGCCGCGCGGCGCGGGCTCTGGAGGCGGAGCAGGTCCCGGCGGAGAGAGTTTTCCTCACGGGCAACACGATCGTCGACGCCCTCGAGGAAATCGCGGGCCGGGAGGGCGCCATGCCGGAGGAGGACCTCGTCCTCATCACCGCGCACCGTCGCGAAAGCTTCGGCGAACCGCTCGAGCGGGTCGTGCGGGCGATCGGGCGCCTCGCCGGAAAGTTTCCGTCGACGCGGTTCGTCCATGTCATCCATCCCAACCCCAACGTCCGGGACGTCGTCCGCCGGAACGCGACGTTCTCGAACGTCGAGCTCGTCGAGCCGCTCGATTACCTGGCCCTGGTGCGCCTCATGCGGCGCGCCCGGCTGATCCTGACCGACTCCGGCGGGATCCAGGAGGAGGCGCCGACGTTCGGCAAGCCCGTGCTCGTGCTGCGCGAGAAGACCGAGCGGCCCGAAGGCGTCGAAGCCGGCCTCGCCCGGCTCGTCGGAACCGACGAGGAGGCGATCGTCGGCGAGGCCGCGGCGCTTCTGTCCGACGGCGCGGCGCGGCGCCGCATGACCGGCAGGAATCCCTACGGCGACGGACGCGCCGCCGACCGGATCGCCTCGATCCTGATGGGACGCCCGTTCGAGCCGTTCGGGCCCCCGGCGTGAGAGCCTTGGGTCGCATGAGGGACGACTGGGAATCGGGCCTGCGCGGCCGGATCTACGCGCTCGGCCGGCGGCTGACGCCGCTGTCGTGGCGTCGCGCCCTGCGCCGGCGCGTCCCGTCCGAACGTCTTCTCGGCCTGCGCAAACCCGCGGCGGAGCACGCGTGGTTGCCGCTCTCGCCGGGCCCCGCCCGGCCGGGGCGCGAAGATGTCGTCGTCCTTCCCGTCATCGCATGGAGCTACCGGAGGCAGCGGCCGCAGCAGCTCGCCGAGGCCCTGGCGCGCCGCGGCCGACGGGTGTTCTACGGCTCGCTCGAGGGCATGGGCGAGCCCCGGGAGCCCGTCGGCGCCGGCCCGGGCGTCACGCTCCTGCCGCTCGAGGGCCCGCGCCGGGAGGACCTGCCGGAGACGCGCCTGCGCGGACGAGCCCTCGCGCGAGCGCTCGAGTCGGTCGCGGCGGCCCACGAGCGGTTCGCGCTCGGCCGGGCGGCGCTTCTCGTCGAATCACCGTTCTGGGCGCCGCTCGCCGCCGCCCTCAAGGCGCGCTTCGGGTGGCGGGTCGTCTACGACTGTCTCGACGCGCACGAGGCCTTCGCCACCAACCGGCCGGCCGCTCTGGCCGACGCGGAACGGGACCTCGTGCGCGGCGCCGACCTCGTCGTGGCGACGTCGGAGGCGCTCCGGCGCCGCCTCGAGGGCGGAAAGGAATCTCCCCGGCTTCTTCCCAACGCCTGCGACTTCGAGCTCTTCGCCTCGATCGCGCCTCCTTCGCCGCGGGGCAACCTGACGGTCGGCTACGTCGGTGCGGTCGACGAGTGGTTCGACGGCGAGCTCCTCGCGCGGCTCGCGGCTCTTTCGCCGGACTGGCGGTTCGAGATCGTCGGCGGGAGGGAGAGCGACTCGGCCCGCGTGACGCCCCGATCCAACGTCGTCTTCCACGGCGAGCGGCCCCATGCGGAGCTTCCGGGCCTCCGGTCCCGCTTCGACGTCGAGATCATTCCCTTCCGTCTCTCGCCGCTGACCCACGCGACCGATCCCGTCAAGGTCTACGAAGCGGCGGCCGCCGGACGCCCCGTCGTCGCCACGCCCATGGATTCCCTCCGCCCCTTCGTCGGGCGGGGCATCGTCCGGCTCGCGTCGACGCCGGAGCAGTTCGTCCGCGACATCGCCACCGCGGCCGCCGAGGCCCCCGCGACGGCGGCGCTCCGGAGGAACTTTGCGCGCGAGAACACCTGGGACGTCCGCGCGGCGGCCCTCGATTCCTGGATCCTCAACCTCCCGGACACGGCGTCGCCATAGGATGGCGGACGTGAACGCGCCGGCTCGCTCCCCGGAGATCTACGACTCCGCCCGGCGGCGCCCGCGCTGGATCGAGGAAGCCGAGAACCTCTGGCGTTACCGCGGCCTGGTGCACGAGCTCGTGATCCGCGACATCAAGGTGCGTTACAAGCGCTCGGTCCTGGGGCTCGTGTGGACGATGCTCGCGCCGCTCCTGAACATGATTGCCCTCACGCTCGTGTTCTCGGCGATGCTGAAGACGACGGTCGCGAACTACCCCGTGTACTTCATGGCGGGCCAGATCTTCTGGGGCTTCTTCTCCCAGACCTCGGTCGCGGCGGCGTCGCAGACCCAGGCCTCGAACGACCTCGCACGCCGCATGTTCGTCCCGCGTTCGGTCTTCGTGGCCTCCGCTCTCGGGGGCGGCCTCGTCAATCTCGTGCTCTCGCTCGTCCCGCTGCTGCTCATCGTCGCGGTCACGGGGTTCCCGCTCCATCCGACCTGGGTGTTCCTGCCCGTCTCCATCGTCATTCTGGCGATGTTCACGGCCGGCGTCAGCCTGCTTCTCTTCACGGTGACCTCGCGTTTCGCCGACGTCCGCGAGATGTACGCCGTGATCGTTCAGACGTGGTTCTTCCTGACTCCGATCGTCTACGAGCCGTCGATCGTGCCGTACCGGTACCGCGTTTGGTTGTCGCTGAATCCGATGTACCACCTCATCCAGGTCTTCCGGAAGCCGATCTACGACGGCGTCCTGCCCTCGGCCGAGCTCGTCGTCGTCTCGCTGACCTTCGCCCTCGCCCTCCTGGTGACGGGCTGGGTGTACTTCTGCCACCGGTCCGACGACCTGGCGTACTGGAGCTGATCGCCGTGCCCGCGATCCGTCTCGAAAACGTCGCCCTGCGTTACCGCATACCGAAGGAGCGCATCCACTCGCTCAAGGAGTACGCGATCCGCCGCATCCAGCAGCGGGTGAGCTTCCAGGACTTCGAGGCGTTGAAGGCGATCGACCTCTCGGTCGAGCCGGGCGAGCGCATCGGCGTCATCGGCCGCAACGGCGCCGGCAAGAGCACGCTCTTCCGGATCATCTCGCGGGTGCTGCCGCCCTCGGAGGGCCGGGTGTTCGTGGCCGGCCGGATCGCGCCGATCCTCGAGCTCGGCCTCGGCTTCCACGGCGAGCTGACGGGCCGCGAAAACGTGATGCTCCAGGGGGCGCTCCTGGGATTCTCCCGCGCCGAGGTCCGCGAGCGCCTCGAACGCATCGTCGCATGGGCCGAGCTCGAGGAGTTCATCGATGCGCCGGCCCGCACGTTCTCGACCGGAATGGCCTCGCGGCTCGCCTTCGCCGTCGCGACCGACATCGATCCTGACATCCTCCTCGTCGACGAGGCCCTCTCGGTCGGCGACGAGAAGTTTCAGCGCAAGTGCCAGGAGCGCATGAAGGGCTTCCACGACCGGGGCAAGACGATGATGCTCGTCTCCCATTCCCTCTCGCAGATCCGGGACAACTGCGACCGTGCCCTGTGGCTCCACCATGGCCGCGTCGCGCGGGACGGCGACGCGGTCTCGGTAACCGAGGCATATCACCAGTGGTCGTTGGGGGAGACGGACGCGGTGGGAGCGGTGAGCGGTAAGCTGTAGCCGGATACGCGGCTTGATCCTTACTCCTTACTGGATGCCGAGAAGCAGGCGGCGGGCCTCCTCGCCCGACGGAGTGTCCGGGCCGAGCCGGGCAGCGCGTTCGAGATACGGCTTCGCGGCAGGCGCGTGTCCGGTGTCGATGAGCAGCCGGGCCAGATGCACGAGGGCGCGGGGATCGTCGAGGCCCAGGGAGGTCGCCGTCTCGAAGGATCGGATCGCGTCGGCCGTCCTTCCCTGGCGCTCGGCCACCTCGCCCGCGACCCACCAGGCGGGAGCGAAGGCCGGCAACACGCGGATGGCGGCGTCGGCGTGCCGTGAGGCTGATTCGACGTCGCCAGCCGAAAGCTCGATCTGCGCCAGTCGCGCGAACAGCGCGCCGCTGTTGGATCCGGTCGATTCGCCCTCCCGGAGGATTCGAAGCTCCTCGCCGGGCGGTCCGCGCCGGGCGGCGATCTCGGCCAGCCCGAGCCACGCCGGGGCGAAACGGGGGTTCAGCGCCAGGGCCCGGCGGTAAGCGGCCCGCGCCTCCTCGATCTCTCCCGCCTGGACGCAAAGCCGCGCGAACTGGAGGTGGAGGAAATCGAGTCCGGGATTGAGCTCCAGCGCTTCGCCGAGCGTCCGGATCGCCTTCCCCGTCTCTCCGGCGGCGGCCTGCGCCTCGGCCAGCCGGGCGAGAAACGGAACGTTGCCGGGGCTGCGCTTCACGAGGCGATCGAGGGCAACCGCGGCTTCGCGTGCACTTCCCCGCCGCGTCAGTTCTTTGGCCTCCTCGAGCTCGTCGAGCATCCGGATGCCGTCCTTGGGATCGATCGAGCCCGCGCGGCCGCTCGATCCGGAGAGGTAGCCGAGCCGGCGGAGCGAGTTGGCGAGCTCCGCCGATTGCGGCGCCGGGGCGGGCCGGCGAGCGCCGCGACCGGCGTCGGCGATGACGCGCTGGAGACGCCGGACGGTTTCGGGCTCCTGGCCCCACAGGTTGCGGGTTTCCGTCGGGTCCGCCCGCAGGTCATAGAGTTCGGGACGCGGGGCGACGATCAATCGGAATCTCGCATCGGTCGCGGCCGCGAGCGCGCTCCAACCGTAGGCCGAGGCGGGCATGTTTGTCTCGCTGTAGATGGCTTCCACCCGGGAGGAATCGGCCCGGGACTCGCTGCCCGGAAGTCCGGGCCCGAAGGGAGCGGCGTCGGCAGACAACCCGGCGAGGCGGAGCAGCGTCGAGGCCAGCCCCCGCGTCGCGGCGGGCGTCGAGACGACGCGGCCCGGAACGACGCCGGGACCCGAAATCACGAGCGGCACCTCGAGCGCTGCCCGATAGAGAAAGACGCCGTGCTCCTTCTCGTCGTGCTCGCCGAGCATCTCCCCATGGTCACCGACGGCCGCGACGATCCGATGCCCGCCCCCGGGCAGACTCGCGAGGAGGCGACCGACCTCCCGATCGACGTAGGCGATCTCCCCGTCGTAGCGCTGCGCCGCGCTGCGCCCCGTCCAATTCCCCGGCGGCTCGTACGGAGCGTGGGCGTCGTAGTAGTGCACCCACAAGAAGTAGGGGCGCCCGGCCGGAAGTCTCGATGCCCACTCGAGCGCGGCGCCGGTCACGGCCTCGGCGTCGCGCTCCGGGTAGCCCTGCTCGCCGGTCTGCTCGGCGACGATCGTGTCGTCGTATACCCCGAACCCGCGGGCCAGGCCGAATCGGCGGTCGAGAACCCGCGAGGCGATCACCGCGCCGGTCGCGTATCCCCTTCGGCCGAGCGCGGCCGCCAGTGTCGGCACGTCCTCCGGCAGTGATGCCACGCCGTTGTCCCGGACGCCGTGTTCCGGGGGGTCGAGGCCCGTCATCAGGCTGCAGTGCGCAGGCAACGTGAGGGGCGACGGAGTCAAAGCGTTGGAGAATCGAGTTCCGGAGCGCGCGAGCGCGTCGAGGTTCGGCGTCAGGGAGGCGCCGCCTTCGCGGCTTCCCACCCGGTCGGCGCGGGTCGTGTCGAGCGTGACGAGGACGATCGAGGGCCGTTGGTTCCCTCGCGAGGCGAACCCGCCGCCCGCCAGGAGAGCCGCCGCCAGCGCCGCCGCCGTACGCATCGAGCGGCGACGATAGCAGGGGTCAGTGCAACGGGGAGTTCGACCCGACCACCGAAGGCAGACCCCCCGCCGTAGGGAACGCCGTGCGAGGCACGGCGGTAACTCGAGCGTGCTTATAGCCCGAACGTCTTGACCACGAACACCGCCATCTGGGCCCGGGTCACCGAGCTCGACGGACAGTAGTTGCCTCCTCCGCAGCCACCGGTGATGCCTCGGCTCGCGAGGGCCTCGATCCACGGATCGAAGACGCCGCCGGTGCAGGGCACGTCGTTGAAAACGGTTCCGCTGCATGCGGGTGGGACGTAGGCCACCCCCCCATCGGTCCTCAGGAGCAGGACCGCCATCTGGGCGCGCGTGACCGGGCTCGAGGGGCAGTAGTTGCCTCCCCCGCAACCGCTGGTGATGCCGCGGCTCGCGAGGTCCTCGATCCACGAATCGAAGATGCCGGTGCAGGGCACGTCGCCGAAGATCGCGCCCGAGCAGGGCGGCGGCAAATAGGCCGGGCCCTCCGACGCCCTCAAGAGGAAGACGGCCATCTGGCCGCGTGTCGTCACGCTGGCCGGGCAGTAGATGCGCGCTCCGCATCCGCCGGTCACGCCCGCGTCGAAAACGGTCTGGATGTAGGCGAACGCGAAATAGTCGAGCGGCACGTCGAGAAACGTCGGGTTGATGTCGACCTTGCGCGACGACGAGGTTCCTCCTCCGGGCGCCGGCGAGAACACCGTGACGAGAGCGCTGCCGGCCGCGACGATGTCCGCGGCCGGGATCGCCGCCGTCAGCTTCGTCGGAGAGGCGAACGTCGTCGGCCGGTCCGCCCCGTTCCAGCGCACGACCGAGCCGTCGACGAATCCGCTCCCGTCGACTTCCAGGTCGAAGGCGGGGTCGCCCGCGATGACGGCCGCCGGAACGAGACCGGAAACGTCGGGCGACGAGTTCGGCGTCGGCGTCAACTTGTAGACCGACCCGTTGTAGTCGGCCAGGTACAGCTCCCCGGCCGAGTCCTCGCCCCAGCCCGAGATGGTGTAATTGCTGTCGATCGACTGGGACGACGTCCAGCTCCCGTTGCCGGCCTGGACGGCCAGCCAGATCCGGCCAGTGCAGAGGTCGCCATACAGGTAGGTCCCGTAGAGCGCCGGAATCGCCGCTCCGCGATACCGGAACCCGCCCGTGACCGAGCAGCCCTGGGTGTGGTCGTACTCGAGGATCGGGAGCGTCAGAGTCCCGTCGTCGCAGGCGCTCGAGGGATCGTAGCAGTGAAACCCCTCCATCCTCCGCCAGCCGTAGTTTTCCCCTCCGGTGCTCGAGGCCGGGGTGAAGTCGATCTCTTCCCACAGGTTCTGGCCGACGTCTCCGATGATCAGGTCTCCCGTCGCCCGGTCGAAAGTCCATCGCCACGGGTTGCGCAGGCCGTATGCCCAGACCTCGTCGCAGCCGGCCGCCCCCACGAAGGGATTGGACGGCGGGATGGCGTAAGGCCGCGGCGAGGACTGTCCGCATGGCACGGCGCCCGTGCCGCCGACGTCCAGACGCAGCAACTTGCCGAGCAGGACGTCTTTGTTCTGCGCGTTGTTGGGCGGATCGCCTCCCGAGCCGCCGTCGCCGGTCCCCATGTACAGGTACCCGTCATTCGGCGAGAACATCAGATGCCCGCCGTTGTGATTGGAGTTCGTCGGGTGGGGTACCACGAGCACGATCGCTGCCGAGGCCGGGTCGGCGACGTCGGGATTGCCCGAGACGTGGTAGCGGGCCAGCGTGACGTCGCCCGGCGTCGCGATGTTGTTCGTGTAATAGACGTAGAAGAAGCCGTTCGTGGCGTAGTGCGGATCGAAGGCCATCGACAGGAGTCCCTGCTCCGAGCCGTCGGAGGTCAGCGCCCCGATGTCGAGAAACGGCGTCCCGAGGAGGCTGCCGTTCTTGACGATGCGGATCGTGCCCCCCTGCGACACGATGAAGAGCCGCGCGGAGTCGCCCGGCGGGGAGGTCACCTGCAGCGGCTGGCTGACTCCGCCGGTCACCAGGGTGAACGTGATGGCAGGGTTTCCGGCGAGCGGGGCCGCATCGGTCGACCACTCGGGGCCGGCCGGCGAGCCGCCGACCTTGTCTTCACCAACGGAGGCGCCGCCAGCGGCGCCCGAGGCGTGCCCGATCGAGTCGCCGGCGTCTTCGTCGAGATGATCGAGGGCAGCCGTGTCGGCGTCGGCGATGAACGGGCTTCGCGGGCGCGTGAAGCCGCTCGTGTAGCGCAGAACCGTCGAGACGCGGATCTCGTCGAGGAGACCGTCGTACGAGGGATGGAGGACGAAGTCCTCGTCCTGTTTCCCCGCACCGAAGGTCAGGAATGGATCGTCCGGGGCGGCCGGCGCCGCGTCGTCCGGATACGAGACCTCGCCGTCCGGGCCGTCGCCCTCGACGTCGAGGATGCCGTCCACGTACAGCCACATCCAGCCGTCCGAGCGCCGCCGTTCGACCGCGACGTGGTGCCAGCGCGAGTCGAGGACGTCCCGCGAGCCGCAGATCGTCCGGTCGCCGGTACCGTCCCCGCTGACCCCGAAGACGACGGAGCCGCCGGCGATCGAGACGCCCAACTTGCGGTCGAGGCCGAACCGGTCCCGATGGACGACGACGTGGCCGTTGCGCCAGGCGACGTTCGATCCGCAGGTGACCGCCGGCGCCGGGTCGTCGGCGGCGCTGGCCTTCATCCAGAACTCGATCGTGAAGTCCCCGGCTCCGACGTCGGCGGTCGGGCCGGCGGCGGAATTGGCGGGGGCGTCGATCGCGACCTTCACGCGGTCGGCGTCGCCCGTCCCCGTGCCGTGGAAGCGAAGCGACGATGACGCGAATGCGGTTCCGGCGCCGAGCGCGGCCGCGACGAAGGCAGGCAGGGCGATGGGCGAGCGGGATCTCGGCCTGTCCATCGGCGATGGATTGTAGGGCAGCGCACGACGTCCGCGAGCCATTCCGAAGTACATTTAAGGTGCGTGAACGCCGACTCGACGAGGCCTGTCCATTCGAACAGGAGCGCCTGTTGAGCGGCGCCGAGCTGGTGCTCTTCGCCAACGTCAGCCAGCCGCCCTTCTGCAACTACCTCTATCCCCCGCTGCGCGCGCTGCAGAGGGCCTACCGCACGGTTCTCGTCGAGCCCGCGATGATCCCCGGCTTCTCCGGGAGCGCCGGGGCCAGACCCGCGCCGGTACCCGACGACGCGGTGTCCCCTCACACCGATCCTCCGCCGGACGTGATCGTTTGCCTGGGCGGAGGTATTTACCTCTCGAAGCATTCCCGCCGCATGTTCCCGCGGCATACGGCTTTGGCCGCATTTGCGCTCTCGGATCCGTATGCGCTCGAGACCTCCTTCGCGATCGCACCGGAGTTCGACCTTTTCTATACGCAGGACCCGCAGACGCTGAACGATTACGCCGGCCGCGGAATCGCGGCGAAGCGCTGCGACCAGGCGACGGATCCGGAGCTCTACCGCCCGCTGAAGGCCTCGCCCGAGTGCGACATCCTCTACTACGGAAAGTGGACGCCCTATCGCAATGACCTCGTGACGGCGCTGGCGGCGCGGTTTTCCGTCCGGGTCCACACCTATGCCGGCGATACGCGCTGGAACGTTCCCGTGCACCCGCCGCTCGAGACCCCCGACGCGCTCTGCGCCGCCCTGAACGGCGCCCGTCTCGCGCTCGAAACCGCCCTCGTCGACGACGTGCACGGCAAGTACCGGGGGACCTTCCGGATCACTCCGCGCGCGTTCTTCGCCGCCTCCTGCGGCGTGCCGAGCCTCATCGAGTCCTTTCCGCGCCTGCGCGAGTGGTTCGAGCCGGGAGTCGAGATCGCAGTCTTCCCGGCGAAGGACGACGTCGTCGCAGCGGCCGAGGCGATCCTCGGCGACGAGCCCGCCCGGCTCGCCATGGGCCGCCGCGCGCGACAGCGAGCGCTCCGCGAGCACACCTGGGACCGCCGCATCGAGACGTTCATGATGGACCTCGCCCACTGGCGCAAGAACCCGAGATCCCGCCCGACCCGCTGACGCCTCGCCCCGGCCGCATGAGAAATCTACCCGCGCCGCGATGTCCAGCCGCTCGCGGCGCGGGATATCTCCCAGCGAGCGCAGGGAGGACGCCTCGCGCCGCGGGAGCGAGCGCGCAGCGAGGGTCAGGCTCGCGGTCGAGCCGCATCCCGGCGAGCCGCTCGCCGGCGCGCCGACAGGGCGCAGATCCCGAGCGAAGCGCTCGCGACGTGATTTGGCTGGGAGGCAGGGACTCGAACCCGGAAGGAACTGCCAACCCAGAGCAAACCGTGCCAACGCACCAAGACCGGTATCCCAAGAAACCTCAGTGAATACGGCCTTCCTCCGGGATCAATGCGCTCCGCGTTCCTGGTAAACGTTGGAAGAAGTTGGCGAAATGTTGCACCCAGCTGTCAGCGCTACGGACACACGAGTAGCGGCTCTTTCCGGCGGCCGCTCGTCCCGCTCCGGTGCAAGGGATTTCGGGGCTTTCCGTGAGCCTCGACGGAAAGAAACAGCCCGGTGTTTGATCATGACAGAGGCGTCCCGCCTGCACCGACGGCAGGGCCATGCGAAGCGGTCTAACCGGACAGGGCACGGGTGTCGGAGAAGCCCAGCGCACGGCCTCAGGCTCGCTGCCTCAAAAACGCTTCCTGCACGATACGCAGGCGATCGGACAACTTCTCGCCAAAATCCCGCAAACTCGCCGACTCCTTGAAGATCGAGCCATGGACGCCCGAGACCTCGACGAGGTCCAGGTCTCCCCAACAGACTTCTCCCCAACCAAGGTAAGGATCGTCGAACACGGTGGGGCTCCAACTGTCGCTGGCTCGGAAAACCGTGACTCGACCCTCGTAAGGCTTCGAGACATAACTTCGCACTGCACGCCTGTTGGCGTCGTTCACCACGTCATGCGCCGAGACGCGTAACGCACGGAGTTTCTGCCAAACCCACTGGACGGCTCCATAGCCTCTCCCAACCAAGTACGGAAGTCTCCCCTTCGCCTCCAGGCGCCTCACCGCCCCGAAGTGGAACATGAGACGCCGCCAGAGGAAGCTCGGGCTCGCTCCGATCTTGGGTGAGCGCGGCGCCGGGCGATTCTCCGACGAGTAGTAAGTGTCTACCAGCGCCAGGAAGGCCACCTTCTGACCGCCGGCCTGGAGCTGCTGAGCCATTTCAAACGCGACGGTGCCGCCGAGGGACCAGCCGCCGAGGCAATAGGGCCCCTCGGGCTGGACCTCGCGAATTTCCTGGATGTAATGAGCCGCCATGTCCTCAACACGATCATGCGGGGGAAGCCTTCCGTCCAGCCCCTGCGGCGCAAGGCCGTAGAGGGGTTGATGCGGACCGAGGTAGGGAACCAGGCCGCGGTATTCCATACCGTTTCCGCCCCAGCAGTGCACCAGGAACAGGGGCGGCCGTGAACCCCCAGATTGGATCGCCACAAGAGATGAGTGGGAAGGCGGCGCGTTCTCATCCTCGAGCGCTGCGGCCATCTCTTCGACGGTTTGAGCCTGGAAGATAGTCGAAAGAGGAAGTCTCCTGCCGGTCGCCTTTTCAATCTGCGCCAGGAGGCGGACCGCCAGAAGCGAGTGCCCCCCGAGATCGAAGAAGTTGTCCGCGACACCGACCGGCCTCACATCGAGAACTCGCTCGAAGATACTCGCCAGCTTCGCCTCGACGGAGTTGCGGGGACCGATGAACCCTCGCTCCAACGCAGGCCGGTCGTGGCCCGCGAGCAGCAGGGCTGCTCGGTCCAGCTTTCCATTGGGGGTCAGCGGGAAGGAATCGAGCCAGACGAAGGACGACGGAATCATGAAGTCGGGCAGACTCCGCTTGAGGAAGGCCCTCAGCTCCGGGACGTTCTTCTGTCCCTCCGGACCCTGGACGAGGTATGCGATGAGCCGCCGGTCTCCGGACACTCGCCCCTGCACGACGACAGCAGCCTCCCGCACGGAAGGGTCCTGAACGAGAGCCGACTCGATTTCTCCCGGCTCCACGCGAAAGCCCCGGATCTTGATCTGGTCGTCGATGCGCCCCAAGAACTCGATGGTTCCATCGGCCCTGTACCGCGCCCGGTCTCCCGTCCTGTAGAGACGCTCCTCGCCATCCTCGCCGAAAGGGCTCGGGATGAACCTCTCCGCGGTCAACTCGGGACGCCGGAGGTAATCGCGCGCAAGGCCATCGCCTCCGATATACAGCTCGCCCGGCACGCCGATCGGTGCAGGGGCGCGATTGCGGTCCAGGATGAAGACACGAGAATTCGCGATTGGTCTCCCGATTGGGACACTCGTGCCGAGCGGCTCATCGCGCCGCACCGTGTAACAGCAGGTGAACGTCGTACCCTCCGTGGGGCCATAACCGTTGATCAGCCGGCAGTCGGGAAGGTCGCGCAATGCCTTCTCCACGTGCGGCACCGACAAGATATCGCCGCCCGCCAGCAGTTGGCGCAGGCCGCGCAAGCTCGCACTCTCTGTGTCGACCATCTCACGAAAGAGACCAGCTGAGAGCCAGAGTGTCGAAACCCGTTTAAGCCTGACCGCAGCACCCAGCTCCCCGAGGGAGGCAAGACCCGGCGGCATCACCGCAAGGCGGGCACCGTTCAAGAGCGCTCCCCACACTTCGAAAGTGGACGCGTCGAAAGAGATCGGAGCGAATTGGAGGAAGACCTCGTCGGGTCCGAATCTGGCGTAATCGGCCCCGCGGACCAGGCGAACAACACTTCTGTGGCAGATGCTGACTCCTTTGGGTTTGCCGGTGGAGCCGGAGGTGTAGATGACGTAGGCGAGGTTTTGGTGGGAGGCCTGGCTCGGGGGGTTTTCTTTGCTTTCCCGGGCGATCTCGGTCCAGTCCGCATCCAGTTGCACGCGCTGGGCTTGCCCCGGAAGGCTGTTGGTCAGACGCTTCTGCGTCAGCACGAGCTGCGCCCCCGCATCTTCCAGCATGAAGCGCAACCGCTCGCCAGGGTACGCCGGGTCCAGCGGCAGGTACGCTCCGCCCGCCTTCAGAATCCCCAGAAGCCCGACGACCATCTCCAGAGACCGCTCGACACACAGGCCCACCAGCACCTCGGGACCCACACCGCGCTTGCTCAAGTACCTCGCCAGCCGGTTGGCCCGCTCGTTCAACTGGCCGTACGTCAGCCGCTTGCCCTCCAACTCCACCGCCACGGCCTCCGGCGCCCGCTCCGCCTGCTCCTCGAAGAGCCCGTGCACCGTCTTGTCCCGCGGATACTCCGTCTCCGTCTGGTTCCACTCCACCAGAACCTGATGACGCTCCCGCTCTGTCAGCAGCGGCAACCGCGACAGCGGCCGATCGGGATCCTCCGCAATTGCTCCGAGCAAGACCTCCAGGTGCGAAACCATCCGCCGCATCATCGAGGCGTCGAAGAGATCCGTGTTGTACCGGAACGAGGCCGCGATCTCCTTTCCTGTGTCCGCAAAGTGGGCAACCAGGTCAAACTTGGATGTCGACACGTCCACCGGCAGCGCAGTCACAGAGACACCCGCGAGCCGAGGCCCGGCGTCAGCGGCGTTCTGCAGCACCATCATGACCTGAAAGAGCGGCGAATGACTCAGAGTCCGCTCCGGGTTCAACTCCTCGACCAGCCTCTCGAAGGGAAGATCCTCATGGGCATAGGCCTCGATCGCAACCTCGCGCACCCGTCCGAGCAACTCCCGGAAGGTCGGATCACCCGACAGATCCGTGCGCAGAACGAGCGTGTTGACGAAAAAGCCGATCAACCCTTCGATCTCGCTGCGAGGGCGCCCCGCCACGGGAGACCCCACCACGACGTCCTCTTGCCCCGAGTAACGCATCAGCAGAATCTGGAAGGCCGCAAGCAGCGTCATGAACAGCGTCGCCCCCTCGCGCTGCCCGAGCCCCCGGATCCCGTCGGCCACCGACCGGGAGATCGAAACCGTCTCCGTCGCGCCCCGAAAACTCTGCACCGGAGAGCGCGCACGGCTGGTGGGCAACTCCAGGACCGCCGGAGCACCCCCGAGCTGCCCCTTCCAGTAGGAAAGCTGCTCTTCGAGCACTCCCCCGCGCAACCACTCCCGTTGCCAAACAGCAAAATCCGCGTACTGAATCGACAGAGGAGCCAGGGGCGACGGCCGCCCCTCCACGTACGCCGCGTAGAGCGTCGAGAGCTCGTCATCAAAAATGGCGGTGGACCACCCATCGAAGACGATGTGGTGAATGTTGACGAGCAGAACGTGCTCCTCCTCGGCCAGGCGCAGCAACATCGCCCGCAACACAGGCCCCACCGCAAGATCGAAGGGCCTCCCCGCTTCCTCTTCAGCGATCCGCAGCGCCTCCGCATCACGATCCGTTTGCGCAAAGGCGCCAAGATCGACGACCCGCAACGAGGGGGCTTCGAGCGGGTCCGACGACCTGAACCGGGTTACCGTCGACCGCCGGAAACGCACTGCGCAACACCTCGTGACGCTCCTGAATCGTCTCCAGCGCGCGCCCGAGCGCCTCGACGTCCAGACGCCCCCGAATGCGAAAGGCCCGAGGAATGTTGTAGACGGCCTTTCCCGGGTCCAGCCGGTCCAAAAGCCACAGACGCTCCTGCCCAAACGAAAGCCCAACCGGACCACCTCCGACCCGCCGAGAAATCAACTCCTCGACCACCCCCGAAACCGACTCCTGAAGCCGACGCTCAAGGGCGGAGCCCTCCGGTTCGATCCGCTCGGCCTGTCTTCGGGCCACCGCCAACGCCAGTCCCGCAACGGTGGGGTTCAAGAACAGATCCCGCAATGGCAGTTCGACATGAAACGCGTCGCGAATCCGGGAAATGACCTGCGTGGCGAGCAGCGAATGCCCACCCAACTCGAAGAAATTGTCCTCCACGCCGATCCGATCGACCCGAAGCACTCTCCTCCAGATCTCTGTCAAGGCCTGTTCCGCGGGCGTCCGGGCTTCCTGGTAGGCGGTGCCGAGCTCGGCCCGCGCGGGTTCGGGCGCCGGCAGCGCCGCTGGATCAAGCTTGCCGCTCGGCGTCTTCGGCAACGTGTCGAGAAGCACGAAAAACGAGGGCACCATGTGCGCCGGCAGCGCCTCTTTCAAGACCCGGCGCAGGTCACTGACGGACGGCGGCCGTGAGGAATCGGGAACGACATACGCGACGAGCCGCGCCTGCCCCGGCACGTCTTCGCGAGCCCGAACGACAGCCTCTCGTACCCCGGCGATCCCAAACAGCGCCGATTCGATTTCTCCCGGTTCCACCCGAAAGCCGCGCACCTTGATCTGCCGGTCGACACGGCCCAGATACTCCAGGACGCCGTCGGGCCGAAAGCGCACCTGGTCCCCCGTTCGGTAAAGCCGCTCATTGCCGCCGCGGTACGGATCCGGGATGAACTTCTCCGCCGTCAGGTCCGGACGATTCCGATATCCACGGGCAACTCCCACGCCGCCGATATAGAGCTCGCCCGCAACCCCAATCGGCACGGGCTGCAGTTGACCGTCAAGGACATACGTCCGCAGGTTACTAATGGGCCGACCAATCGGAACCCTCCAGGAGGCAGCTTCCGCTGCGTCCGGCCCCGCCTCCCAGAGCGTCGCCGCCACCGTTGTTTCAGTGGGCCCATAGGCATTGAAGAGCCGCACGCGGCTTCCAACGACTTTTCGCCACTGCGTGAACCGCTCCGGGAGCGCCTTCTCTCCACCGAAGATCATGAGGCGTACCGACTCGGGAAGCCGCAGGCCCTCGGCCACAGCCACCGCGACCAGCTCGTGCCAGTAGGACGTCGGAAGATGGAGAATCGTCAGGCTCCATTGCCGGCACTTCGTGAGAAAGGTCGCGATCGTATCGATCATTCCCTCTGAACGCAGGACCAGGGTCGCGCCTCCCGAAAGCGTCGCGAAAATCTCCTGGGTCGCGACGTCGAAGCTCAAAGAGGCGAACTGAAGAGCTCGTTCGCCCGGATGAAGGCCAAAGCGGTCGGCCGCACACCAAATGTGATTCGTTAGGGACCCGTGCTCGATCTCGACGCCTTTGGGTTTGCCGGTGGAGCCGGAGGTGTAGATGACGTAGGCGAGGTTTTCCGGGGAGGTCTGGCTTTCGGGGTTCTGGTGGCTTTCCCGGGCGATCTCGGCCCAGTCCGCATCCAGTTGCACGCGCTGGGCTGCCCCCGGAACGCTGCTGGACAGACGCTTCTGCGTCAGCACGAGCTGCGCCCCCGCATCTTCCAGCATGAAGCGCAACCGCTCGCCAGGGTACGCCGGGTCCAGCGGCAGGTACGCCCCGCCCGCCTTCAGAATCCCCAGAAGCCCGACGACCATCTCCAGAGACCGCTCGACACACAGGCCCACCAGCACCTCGGGACCCACACCGCGCTTGCTCAAGTACCTCGCCAGCCGGTTGGCCCGCTCGTTCAACTGGCCGTACGTCAGCCGCTTGCCCTCCAACTCCACCGCCACGGCCTCCGGCGCCCGCTCCGCCTGCTCCTCGAAGAGCCCGTGCACCGTCTTGTCCCGCGGATACTCCGTCTCCGTCTGGTTCCACTCCACCAGAACCTGATGACGCTCCCGCTCCGTCAGCAGCGGCAACCGCGACAGCGGCCGATCGGGATCCTCCGCAATTGCTCCGAGCAAGACCTCCAGGTGCGAAACCATCCGCCGCATCATCGAGGCGTCGAAGAGATCCGTGTTGTACCGGAACGAGGCCGCGATCTCCTTTCCTGTGTCCGCAAAGTGGGCAACCAGGTCAAACTTGGATGTCGACACGTCCACCGGCAGCGCAGTCACAGAGACACCCGCGAGCCGAGGCCCGGCGTCAGCGGCGTTCTGCAGCACCATCATGACCTGAAAGAGCGGCGAATGACTCAGAGTCCGCTCCGGGTTCAACTCCTCGACCAGCCTCTCGAAGGGAAGATCCTCATGGGCATAGGCCTCGATCGCAACCTCGCGCACCCGTCCGAGCAACTCCCGGAAGGTCGGATCACCCGACAGATCCGTGCGCAGAACGAGCGTGTTGACGAAAAAGCCAATCAACCCTTCGATCTCGCTGCGATGGCGCCCCGCCACGGGAGACCCCACCACGACGTCCTCTTGCCCCGAGTAACGCATCAGCAGAATCTGGAAGGCCGCAAGCAGCGTCATGAACAGCGTCGCCCCCTCGCGCTGCCCGAGCCCCCGGATCCCGTCGGCCACCGACCGGGAGATCGAAACCGTCTCCGTCGCGCCCCGAAAACTCTGCACCGGAGAGCGCGCACGGCTGGTGGGCAACTCCAGGACCGCCGGAGCACCCCCGAGCTGCCCCTTCCAGTAGGAAAGCTGCTCTTCGAGCACTCCCCCGCGCAACCACTCCCGTTGCCAAACAGCAAAATCCGCGTACTGAATCGACAGAGGAGCCAGGGGCGACGGCCGCCCCTCCACGTACGCCGCGTAGAGCGTCGAGAGCTCGTCATCAAAAATGGCGGTGGACCACCCATCGAAGACGATGTGGTGAATGTTGACGAGCAGAACGTGCTCCTCCTCGGCCAGGCGCAGCAACATCGCCCGCATCACAGGCCCCACCGCAAGATCGAAGGGCCTCCCCGCTTCCTCTTCAGCGATCCGCAGCGCCTCCGCATCACGATCCGTTTGCGCAAAGGCGCCAAGATCGACGACCCGCAACGAGGGGCTTCGAGCGGGTCCGACGACCTGAACCGGGTTACCGTCGACCGCCGGAAACGCACTGCGCAACACCTCGTGACGCTCCTGAATCGTGTCCAGAGCGCGCCCGAGCGCCTCGACGTCCAGACGCCCCCGAATGCGAAAGGCCCGAGGAATGTTGTAGACGGCCTTTCCCGGGTCCAGCCGGTCCAAAAGCCACAGACGCTCCTGCCCAAACGAAAGCCCAACCGGACCACCTCCGACCCGCCGAGAAATCAACTCCTCGACCACCCCCGAAACCGACTCCTGAAGCCGACGCTCAAGGATCGCCCGCGCTTCCGGAGAGAGCCGGGCAATGCGCCGCGTGAAGTCGCGCATCGCGGATTCCCGTTCCGAGTCAGCGCTCATCGTCACTTCTTCCGTTTATGGGCGGCTCCACCGCGTGCAGAAGGTGCTCCATCTCGGCCGGTTCGATCCGCTCGGCCTGTCTTCGGGCCACCGCCAACGCCAGTCCCGCAACGGTGGGGTTCAAGAACAGATCCCGCAATGGCAGTTCGACATGAAACGCGTCGCGAATCCGGGAAATGACCTGCGTGGCGAGCAGCGAATGCCCACCCAGAGCGAAGAAGTCGTCCTCGATCCCGATCTTCGAAACGCTCAGAACCTGCGACCAGATCCCAACCAACGCCTCCTCGATCGGTGTGCGCAGCGCCACGGAATCACCGTCCGGTTCGGGCCGAGTGTGCTCCGGGACCGGCAGAGCCAGACGATCCAGTTTCCCGGCAGGCGTCAGCGGAAGAGCGTCCAGGAAGACGAAGGACGGAGGAAGCATGTAGTCAGGCAGCGTCTTCCTCAAGAAGTTATGGAGCTGGGTCGCCGTGGGGCACCCACCCTCGCGCGCCACGACGTAACCAACCAACCGTTTGCCTCCGGACTCCTCCTGCCGCGCCACGACAGCGCACAGCCTCACGCCGGGATGGCGCAGCAGCGCCTCTTCGATTTCGGCGATCTCAACGCGGTAGCCTCGGATCTTGACCTGATGATCGAGGCGCCCCAGGAACTGAACGTCCCCGCCCGGCAGCCATCGTGCCCGGTCTCCGGTCTTGTACATCCGCTCCCCGGCCCGGTGGAAGGGGTCGGGCAGGAACTTCTCGGCGGTCAGTTCTGGGCGATTCAGATACCCTCGCGCGACGCCCGCACCCGCCACGTAGAGATCTCCGGGAACGCCGACCGGTACCGGCTGGCGCCGCGCGTCCAGGATGTAAGCGCGCTTGTTCGAGATCGGCCGGCCGATGGTCGCCGGCCCATCCGCGGACCGCAGCGCGCACGTGGAATAGACCGTGTCCTCCGTGGGTCCGTAGAGGTCGAGAACGCGCCGCACGTTGCCATGCCGCAACACTTCCTCCACGAGAGAGGCCGACAGGGGCTCCCCGCCCAGGCTCACAGTCTCGACGGAGGAGGGCAGCTTTCCCAGTCGGAGCAGCCCGGTCATCACCGAGGGAACCGTGTTGACCAGTTTGACCTCGTCCGCCGCTGGCAGTTGCGGAAGCTCGAGCGCGTTGCGCGCGAGCACCGCCTTACCCCCCCAGGCAAGCGGAGCAAAGAGCTCCAGAACCGACACGTCGAAACAGATCGAGCTCGAGGCGAGGACGCCTTGAAGCTCTCCACGGGAAAAAAACTCCTTTGCCGCCGCGAGCAGCGCGACGACGCTGTGGTGCTCGATCGCGACCCCTTTGGGAATTCCCGTCGAGCCCGAGGTGTAGATGACGTAGGCGAGGTTCTCCGGGGTGGCCTGATTCGGCGGGTTTTCACTGCTCTCCCGCGAAATCGTAGGCCAGTCCGCGTCCAGCAGGACACTGTCGAAACGACCTTCGGGAAGAGTCTCCACGAGACTCTGCTGGCTCAACACCACACGCGCGGCCGCGTCCTCCAGCATGAAGGCCACACGCTGCCGCGGATAATTCGGATCCAAAGGCACGTAGGCCCCGCCTGCCTTCAAAATCGCCAGGAGACCCACCACCATCTCCAGAGACCGCTCGACACACAAGCCCACCAGGACCTCGGGACCCACACCCCGTTTTCTCAAGTACCTCGCCAGCCGGTTGGACCGCTCGTTCAGCTGGCCGTACGTCAGCCGCTCCCCGCCGAAGACCACCGCTACGGCCTCCGGCGTCCGCTCCACCTGCTCCTCGAAGAGCCCGTGGACCGTCTTGCCTTTCGGAGAATCCGCCTCCGTCTGATTCCACTCCACCAGATACCTGTTGCCGCTCGCGCCTCCGTCAGGATCGCAAGCTCCGAAACCCGCCGGTTCGAGTCCCTGACGATCTCTTCGAGCAGGGTCTGGTAGTGCCCGATCATTCGGACGACCCCTTCCGAATCGAACAGGTCGGTGGCGTACACGAACGTGCAGCACAGACGTCCCTCCCTCTCGCTGAGAGAGACCTCGAGATCAAAGCGCGCAGTCTTGATCTCGACGGGCTCGGGGTCTGCCTTCAGTCCGGCCAGCTCGAAGGGACGCCTCGGGAGCGTTCTGAAGGACAAACAGCACCTGGAAGAGGGGGTTCTGACCGAGCTTGCGCTCGGGCTGCAGTACCTCGACGAGCTTTTCGAACGGCAGGTCCTGGTGCGCGTACGCCTGAAGCGCCACCTCCCGCACCCTCTTCAGTAGCTCCTGAAAGGTCGGATCCCCGGACAGATCCGTGCGCAGCACCAGAGTGTTGACGAAGAACCCGATCAGGCCCTCGATCTCGCCGCGATTCCGGCCGGCGATCGGAGACCCCACCGCGATGTCCTCTTGCCCGGTGTAGCGCAGAAGCAGCGCCTGGAACGCCGCCAGGAGAGTCATGAAGAGCGTCACGTCTTCCCGCCGCGACAGCTCCTTCAACCCCTCCGTCAAACTCCGCGGAAAACAGATCGAATGATGCGCGCCGCGAAAGCTCCTCACCGGCGGACGAGGGCGGGCCATCGGCAGCTCCAGGACCGGCAATCCCGCAAGCTGCTTCCTCCAATAGGCGACCTGCTTCTCCAGGGCCTCGCCTCGCAACCACTCCCGTTGCCACTGCGCGAAGTCCGCATACTGGATTGGCAGCGGTGGCAGGTCCGCGCGACGGCCGCCCGTGAACTCCTCGTAAAAGCTCGCCAGCTCCCGCATGAAAATGCCGCGCGACCAACCATCGCTGATCACGTGGTGCATCGTCACCCACAGGACGTGCTCACGCTCGGAGAGTTGCAGCAGGCCCGCCCGCAGCAGAGGACCCCTCGCGAGATCGAACGGCCGTGCGAGCTCTTCGTCCACCCGCCGCGCCACCGCCGCCTTCCGCTCCGCCTCCGGCCGCCCGCTCAGATCGACGACCGGAAGTTGGAAACGGAGATCGGACTCGATGATCTGCACCGGCCGGCCGCCCACAGAACCGAACCGGGTCCGCAGCGACTCGTGACGCTTCACGACGGCCGCGAATGCCTCCTCGAGAGCGCGAAGCTCCAGATTCCCGAGGAGGCGCATCGCCTGCCACGTGGTGTAGAGCGCATTGCCCGGCTCTAGCCGATCCATGAACCACAGGCGCTGCTGCGCGAAGGAAAGGAGCAGATCCTGATCCCGGCGCACCGGAAGCAACGGCGCGGCCTGCGAACTCGCCTCTTCCTGCCTCGCGGAGGCGATCTCACGCGCCAATCCGGCTACCGTGGGGGCTTCGAAGAGCGACCGCAGCGGCAGCTCGACGCGAAACGCGTCGCGGATCCGCGAGGCCACCTGCGTCGCTAGCAGCGAATGGCCACCGAGAGCGAAGAAATCGTCCTCCGGTCCGATTTGCTCCACTCCCAGCACATGCGACCAGATCTCGGCCAAAACCTCCTCGATGGGGCTGCTCGGCACGGTCGGGGCGTCTTCGACCCCAGGTTCTGTTTCTTCTGGTGCCGGTAGAACCCGGCGGTCGATCTTCCCGTTGGGGGTCAGGGGCATCTCCCCCAAGAAGACGAAGGCGGAGGGAATCATCGCGGCAGGAAGGCGCGCGGACAGGTACCTGCGCAGCTCCATCGCCGCCTCCGGGCCGGGGCGCGGGCTCACGACATACGCCACCAGAGTGGTCCCCCTCTGATCGTGCGGTCGGGGGACCACCACACAGCTGTCGACCGATCGATGTCCCGAAAGGACTGCCGCAACTTCAGCCGGTTCTACCCGCACACCGCGAATCTTGACCTGATCATCGAATCGTCCGTGGATCGCCACCGAGCCGTCGAGGCGGTAACGACCGCGGTCGCCGGTCCGGTAGACGACGTCGTCGCTGTCGACGCGAAATGGGTTCGGAACGAATCGATCCTGTTGCTCACGAATCGCATTGACATAGCCGAGGCTGCGAAAAGGCGTTCGAAGGACGATCTCCCCCACCTCTCCGATACCGCAGAGTTGCGGTCCCTCCGTCAATATCAGGGCCTGCGTGTCGGGGAGTGCGTGCCCCACGGGCTGAATCCCGGCCGGAGGGTCCTCGGGCACGATGTAGAAGCACTTGACCAGCGTGGTCTCCGTGGGTCCGTAGAGGTTGACGATGCGGCCGGCTTCCGGGAACGCCGAAACCCAGCGCTGCACCAGCCCGTCGGTCAATGGTTCGCCGGTAAGAAAAGTCCAACGGAGGGGCGCGAGGCGCGCGCCAACGGGTGATGCAGTCAACCATGACTGCGCCACCGACGGAACGGTGTGAAGGATCGTGATTCCTTCCCGCTCGAGCCACGACACGATCCGGCTCGACCCCGTGTCTTCGCGCGGGCCGGGCAAGTGCAAGCTCGAACCGCTGGTCAGCGGCAGGAAGATGTCTCTCAAGACGGCATCGAACGAGAGACCGATCAGCTGAGAGCAACGGTCGCCCGGACCGACTCCGAACGTTTCACGTTGCCAGCGGAGAAAATGCGAAAGCCCTTTTTGAGACCCGAGAACTGCTTTGGGCACACCGCTCGTGCCGGAGGTAAAGAAGATGTAGGCCGGGTCGTTCGAAGATACGCGAGGAAGGCACGCCACCGGGGCAACAGGGCCTCCCTGCACGAGGACGCCGTCCTCGTCAACTCGCACCACCGGGAGCGAGCCCAGAAGGCTCTTCTGGGACTTTTCCTCAGCCGACGGACTCGCGTGCACGACCCACCGAGCGTTCGCTTCTGAAAGCATCAACTTCCGGCGCGCGGCAGGCAGGCTCGGATCGAGCGTCAACAACACGCCCCCACTTCGAAGCACTCCCAGAATGCTGGCGATCAAACCGAAGCTCCGTCGTCCCGCAACTCCGACGACATCTCCCGGAGCCAGACCGAGCCTCAGCAGGCTCTCGGCGATGGCCCTCGACCGCTCCGCAAGAGATGCGTAACTCCACACATGACCTTCCTGGACGACCGCGGGCGCGGACGACGCCCGATCCACCCAGGACAGAAAGTCATCCGCCGCGATTCCCGTCTCGGGCTCCTCGATGGGAACCTTCGGATCCGGCAGCAAACGCCTCGCGGACGCCGTCACCAGGGAGTAGGAGCGGATTCGTCTATCCGGCGAGGCCGCGATCTGCTCGAGCAGGGCGCGCAGCTGCTCCAGCATCTCCGAAATTCGAGCGCTCTCGTACAGGTCTGAGTTGTAGACAGCCGAGAAGCGAATGCCATCCTCCAATTCCGTCGCGTAGAGCGTCAGGTCGAAGAGGGACGAGACCTCCGGAGGATCGATCGGTTCCACCGCGGCGCCCGCCAATCGGACTTCCGCTCCGCGAAACGTGAGCATGTTGAAGAAGACTTGAAAGACGGGCGTTCTGGAGAGGTCTCGGTTCGGCTGCAGTACCTCCACGAGTTTTTCGAATGGGACCTCGTTCGAAAATGCGTCCAGAGCGACCTTTCGCACGCGACCGAGCAGCTCTCGAAAACTCGGGTCACCGGTGAGGTCCGTCCGCAGGGCCAGCGTGTTTAGGAACAAACCAACGAGCAGCTCTGTCTCCATGCGGCCGCGCTCGACAAAAGGAGAGCCCACGACGACGTCTTCCTGTCCCGTATGGCGCGAGAGCAGAGCCTGAAATGCTGCCAGCAGCGTCATGTAGAGGGTGACGCCCTCACGCCGCGACAAGGCCTTCAACGCTTCCGTCAGGCCCTTCGAAAGGGAGATCGAATGCTGCGCGCCGCGAAAGGTCTGCACGGTGGGACGCGCGCGGTCGGGCACGAGCTCGAAGACCGGCAGATCCGCGAGCTGCTTCTTCCAGTAGGACAGCCGTCGCTCCAGCCGCGACCCCCGCATTACCTCTCGCTGCCAGATGGCAAAATCGGCGTACTGAATCGGGAGAGGAGGAAGCGGCGAGGGCCTGCCGCTCGAGAACGCCTGATAGAGCTCCGCCAGCTCCTGGAAGAAGACGCCCATCGACCAGCCGTCGCTCACGATGTGGTGCATCGTCACCAAGAGGAGATGCTCTTCTTCTTCCAGCCGCACCAAAGTCAGCCGCACCAGGGGACCGCGAGCGAGATCAAATGGCCGCCGGATCTCCTCCACAGCAAGGCGCATCGACTGCGCGGCGCGCTCGGGGGCGACGAATCCACTCAAGTCGATGACCGGTAGACACGAAGCCTGCTCGGATGAGATGACCTGAACGGGAGCCCCGTCGACCGACACGAATGTGGTGCGCAACGCCTCGTGCCGACGGACGATCTCCCGAAAACTCCGCTCGAGGGCCGGCGCGTCGAGCCGAGCCCGGATGCGGGCGAGATGCTGCATGTTATAGGCCGGGGAGCCCGGTTCCATCTGGTCAAAGAACCAGAGCCGCAGCTGGGCGAACGACAGGGGAACTGGGCCGTCCCCGCCGCGGCGCGGAATGGACTCCTCGGCCGCTCGAGCCTTCTCCTTGAGCCGACGCTCCAAGGTCGCCCGCGCTTCCGGAGAGAGACGAGCAACGCGTTCGGTTATGTCGCCCATCGCGGATTCCCGATCGGGGTCAGCGCCCATCGCCATTTCTTTCGTTCGGAGGCGGTTCCAGTTCGGACAAAAGCCGCTCCATCTCGTCCGGTGCCACTCGCTCGGCTCGTTTCCGGGCAACCGCCAACGCCAGCCCCGCAATGGTGGGATTCAAGAAGAGATATCGCAAAGGCAGCTCGACATGAAGCGAGCCTCGGATTCTGGAAATGACCTGCGTCGCGAGCAAGGAGTGCCCACCCAACTCGAAGAAGTTGTCATCGACCCCGACCCGTCCGACCCGCAGCACCTTCATCCAGATCTCCGTCAAGGCCTCCTCCACGGGCGTCCGGGCTTCCTGGTAGGCACTGCCGAGCTCCGGGCGCGCGGGTTCGGGCGCCGGGAGTGCCGATGCATCGAGCTTGCCGCTCAGCGTCATCGGCAGTGCCCCGAGAAAGACGAAGCTCGCAGGCACCATGTGCGCCGGGAGGGTCTGCTTCAGTCGCTGGCGCAGGTCGCCAACCGAAGGAGAGCATGCAGGCTCGAGCACGACATACGCGACCAGCCGCGTCTCTCCCGGCACCTCTTCACGGGCCCGCACGACAGCCTGGCGCACCCCGGTGACCCCCCGCAATGCCGCCTCGATCTCTCCAAGCTCCACCCGGAAGCCCCGCACCTTGATCTGCCCATCGACGCGGCCCAGATACTCCAGGACGCCATCGGGCCGAAGGCGCACCCGGTCCCCAGTTCGGTAAAGCCGGCCTCTGCCCCCACGAAAGGGATCCGGGATGAATCGCTCCGCCGTCAGGTCCGGACGATTCCGATATCCACGCGCAACCCCCACGCCACCGATATAGAGCTCACCCACGACGCCGACCGGCACGGGCCGCAGTGCCCGGCGTCCAGCACGTACGTCTGAGTGTTCGCGATCAGGCCGCCCGATGGGCACCGTCCGCGGGACTGGGGTCGCCGGATGGGCGTCGGGTTCCCACCTCGTCGTGGCCACCGTCGCTTCGGTTGGCCCATAGCCATTTATGAGGCGTACGCCGTCCCCCACGATCTCGCTCCACTGGGCGAACCGCTCCGGGAGCGCCTTCTCTCCCCCGAAGACCACGAGGCGTACCGACTGCGGAAGCGTGAGCCGCTCCTCGAAGGCGACGGCGACCATCTCGTGCCAGTAGGCGGTCGGTAGATCGAGGATCGTGAGGTTCCACTCCCGACACCTGGCGAGAAAGGTCGAGACCGTGTCGATCATCTCCTCGGAGCGCAGCACGAGCGTCCCGCCTCCTGAAAGCGCCGAGAAAATCTCCTGCACCGAGGTGTCGAAACTCAGCGACGCAAACTGCAGGACCCGTTCGCCCCTTCTGACGCCGAACTGGTCCACGCAAGTCCAAATGTGATTCGTTAGCGACCCGTGCTCGATCTCGACGCCTTTGGGTTTGCCGGTGGAGCCGGAGGTGTAGATGACGTAGGCGAGGTTTTCCGGGGAGGTCTGGCTTTCGGGGTTCTGGTGGCTTTCCCGGGCGATCTCGGCCCAGTCCGCATCCAGTTGCACGCGCCGGGCTGCCCCCGGAACGCTGCTGGACAGACGCTTCTGCGTCAGCACGAGCTGCGCCCCCGCATCTTCGAGCATGAAGCGCAACCGCTCGCCAGGGTACGCCGGGTCCAGCGGCAGGTACGCCCCGCCCGCCTTCAGAATCCCCAGAAGCCCAACGACCATCTCCAGAGACCGCTCGACACACAGGCCCACCAGAACCTCGGGACCCACACCGCGCTTTCTCAAATACCTCGCCAGCCGGTTGGCCCGCTCGTTCAACTGGCCGTACGTCAGCCGCTTGCCCTCCAACTCCACCGCCACGGCCTCCGGCGCCCGCTCCGCCTGCTCCTCGAAGAGCCCGTGCACCGTCTTGTCCCTCGGGTAATCCGCCTCCGTCTGGTTCCACTCCACCAGGATCTGATGCCGCTCCCGCTCTGTCAGCAGCGGCAACCGCGACAGCGGCCGATCGGGATCCTCCGCAATGCGCTCCGAGCAAGACCTCCAGGTGCGAAACCATCCGCCGCATCATCGAGGCGTCGAAAAGATCCGTGTTGTACCGGAACGAGGCCGCGATCTCCTTACCTGTGTCCGCAAAGTGGGCAACGAGGTCAAATTTGGATGTCGTCACGTCCATCGGCAGCGCACTCACAGAGACACCCGCGAGCCGAGGCCCGGCGTCAGCGGCGTTCTGCAGCACCATCATGACCTGAAAGAGCGGCGAATGACTCAGAGTCCGCTCCGGGTTCAACTCCTCGACCAGCCTCTCGAAGGGAAGATCCTCATGGGCATAGGCCTCGATCGCAACCTCGCGCACCCGTCCGAGCAACTCCCGGAAGGTCGGATCACCCGACAGATCCGTGCGCAGAACGAGCGTGTTGACGAAAAAGCCAATCAACCCTTCGATGTCGCTGCGAGGGCGCCCCGCCACGGGAGACCCCACCACAACATCCTCTTGCCCCGAGTAACGCATCAGCAGAATCTGGAAGGCCGCAAGCAGCGTCATGAACAGCGTCGCCCCCTCGCGCTGCCCGAGCCCCCGGATCCCGTCGGCCACCGACCGGGAGATCGAAACCGTCTCCGTCGCGCCCCGAAAACTCTGCACCGGAGAGCGCGCACGGCTGGTGGGCAACTCCAGGACCGCCGGAGCACCCCCGAGCTGCCCCTTCCAGTAGGAAAGCTGCTCTTCGAGCACTCCCCCGCGCAACCACTCCCGTTGCCAAACAGCAAAATCCGCGTACTGAATCGACAGAGGAGCCAGGGGCGACGGCCGCCCCTCCACGTACGCCGCGTAGAGCGTCGAGAGCTCGTCATCAAAAATGGCGGTGGACCACCCATCGAAGACGATGTGGTGAATGTTGACGAGCAGAACGTGCTCCTCCTCGGCCAGGCGCAGCAACATCGCCCGCATCACAGGCCCCACCGCAAGATCGAAGGGCCTCCCCGCTTCCTCTTCAGCGATCCGCAGCGCCTCCGCATCACGATCCGTTTGCGCAAAGGCGCCAAGATCGACGACCCGCAACGAGGGGCTTCGAGCGGGTCCGACGACCTGAACCGGGTTACCGTCGACCGCCGGAAACGCACTGCGCAACACCTCGTGACGCTCCTGAATCGTGTCCAGAGCGCGCCCGAGCGCCTCGACGTCCAGACGCCCCCGAATGCGAAAGGCCCGAGGAATGTTGTAGACGGCCTTTCCCGGGTCCAGCCGGTCCAAAAGCCACAGACGCTCCTGCCCAAACGAAAGCCCAACCGGACCACCTCCGACCCGCCGAGAAATCAACTCCTCGACCACCCCCGAAACCGACTCCTGAAGCCGACGCCCAGGGATCGCCCGCGCTTCCGGAGAGAGCCGGGCAATGCGTTCGGTGAAATCGCGCATCGTGGAGTCCCGATCCGGGTCAGCGCCCATCGTGAGTCGTTGGTTCCCGGGCGGTTCCAGTTCGGCCAGAACCCGCTCCATCTCGGCCGGTTCGATCCGCTCGGCCTGTCTCCGGGCCACCGCCAGCGCCAGCCCGGCAACGGTGGGGTTCAAGAAGAGATCCCGCAGAGGCAGCTCCACATGAAACACGTCTCGAATTCGGGAGACGAGCTGCGTGGCGAGTAAGGAGTGCCCGCCCAGCTCGAAGAAATTGTCATCGACTCCGACCCGGTCGACCCGCAGCACTTTCATCCAGATTTCCATCAAGGCCTTTTCCACCGGTGTCTCAGGCCCACGGTACGCGTTGTCGACCTCCGGGCGCGCGGATTCGGGCGCTGGCAGCGCCGCCACATCGAGCTTGCCGTTCGGCGTTCTCGGCAACGCGTCGAGCAGGACGAAGTTCGACGGCACCATGTGCGCTGGCAGGGTCTCCTTCAATAGACGACGCAGGTCGCTTACGGACCGAGCGCGCCCCGGATCGAGCACCACGTACGCGACGAGCCGCGTCTCCCCCGCAACGTCTTCACGGGCCCGCACGACGGCTTCTCGCACCCCGGTGATCCTCCGCAGCGCGGTCTCGATCTCTCCCGGCTCGACCCGGAAGCCCCGCAGCTTGATCTGACCATCGACACGGCCCAGATATTCCAGATCGCCGCCTGGCAAGAACCGCACCCGGTCCCCCGTCCGGTAGAGCCGCCCCTTGCCGCCACGGAAAGGATCCGGGATGAATCTCTCCGCGGTCAGATCCGGACGATTCCGATATCCACGCGCCACGCCCACGCCACCGATACAAAGCTCGCCGACGATCCCGATCGGCACCGGCTGCTGCCTTGCGTCCAGAACGTACGTTTGCGTGTTCGCCATAGGGCGGCCGATCGGCACCGTCCGCTGCAGCACGCCCATCTGACCGGCGCCGGGTTCCCCGCATGTTGCCGCCACCGTCGCTTCCGTTGGCCCATAGCCGTTCAAGAGCCGAATGCGGCCCCCCGTTAGCGCCTGCCAGTCCGCGAAGCGTTCCGGGAGCGCTCTCTCTCCCGAGATGACCACGAGACGCAATGATTCGGGAAAGTTGAGTCGCTCCGACCGTGCGGCCGCGACCAGCTGGTGCCAGTAGGCGGTCGGAAGGTCGAGGACCGTGAGCTTCCATTCCCGACACCGAGTCAGAAAGGTCTCGACCGTATCGATCATGGCCTCCGAGCGCAGGACGAGAGTCCCGCCTGCGGAAAGCGTTGCAAAGATCTCCAGCGCCGACGCGTCGAAGCTCAACGAAGCGAACTGGAGGACGCGGTCCCCTTTCCTGACGCCGAACCAGTCCGCCGAAACCCAGGTGAGATTCGTGAGGGACCCGTGCTCGATCTCGACCCCCTTGGGATTGCCTGTCGAGCCGGAGGTGTAGATGACGTAGGCGAGGTTTTCTGCGGAGGCCTGGCTCGGGGGGTTCTCGGCGCTTTCCCGAGCGATCTCGGCCCAGTCCGCATCCAGTTGCACGCGCTGGGCGCCCCCCGGAACGCTACCCGCCAGACGCTTCTGCGTCAGCACGAGCTGTGCCTTCGCATCTTCCAGCATGAAGCGCAGCCGCTCGCCAGGGTACGCCGGGTCCAGTGGCAGGTATGCCCCGCCCGCCTTCAGAATCCCCAGAAGCCCGACGACCATCTCCAGGGACCGCTCGACACACAGCCCCACCAGAACCTCGGGACCCACGCCGCGCTTGCTCAAGTACCTCGTCAGCCGGTTGGCCCGCTCGTTCAACTGGCCGTACGTCAGCCGCTCCCCCTCGAACTCCACCGCCACGGCCTCCGGCGCGCTCTCCACCTGCTCCTCGAAGAGCCGGATCACCGTTTTGTGGTGCGGGTACTCCTTTTCGGTCTGGTTCCAATCCACCAGGACCTGATGTCGCTCCGAAACGCCCATCAAATCAAGAGCCGAAAGACGGCGCTGTGGATCCGCGACGACGCTCTCCAGGAGATTGCGAAAGTGGCCGAGTATCCGCCGGATGGTCGCGCTCTCAAACAGATCGGTGCTGTACTCACACTGAAGGAAGAGCGAACCTCCCTGTTCGTCGACGTGGAGAAGGAGGTCCAGCTTCGACGTCCTCGTTTCGACTGGGACCAGATTCGTGGTCAGCCCCTGGAAGACCGGCGGCTCTTGATCGGCACTCTGAAAGGACAACGCCGCATGAAGCAGCGGGTTGCGGCCGAGGTTGCGCTGGGGCCGCAGTTCCTGTACCAGCTTCTCGAACGGAAGGTCCTGATTGGCGTAGGCGCCGATAGCGACCTCCCGCACCCTCTCCAGCAACTCGCGAAACGTGGGGTCTCCGGAGAGATCGCTTCGCAGAATCAGGGTGTTGACGAAGAAACCGATGAGACCTTCGATCTCCGGCCGATCGCGGTTGGCGACGGACGTTCCGACGACGATGTCTTCCTGGCCCGTATGGCGGGCTAGCAGCGCCTGGAACGCCGCAACCAGCGTCATGAAGAGCGTGGCGCCCTCGCGCCTGGAAAGCTCCTGAAGTGCCTCGGTCAGTTCCCGAGAAAAGCCGACGCGCTCGACGGCTCCTCGCGGGCTGAGCAAGCGCTGGACGCGGCGGTCCGTCGGCAGCTGGAGAAGAACCGGATCCCCGGCGAGCTGTTTCCTCCAGTAGGAGAGCTGCTCCTCGAGGACCTTACCTACGAGCCAGTCCCTCTGCCACTGCGTAAAGTCTCCGTATTGAATCGCCAACTCCGGAAGAGGCGAGGGCTTGCCGGTCGAAAAGGCGCTCATAAAGAGCGCTCAGTTCGCTGAAAAAGACCCCGACGGACCACGCGTCGCTCGCGATGTGATGCATAGTCAGAACGAGGATGTAATCCTGAGGATCGAGCCGTAGCAGTTTCGCCCGCACAACGGGCCCGAGCGCCAAGTCGAACGGTCGTCTGACTTCCTCCTCCGCGATCCCAGCGCCTCGCTCTGGCCTTCCTCGCCGGCGACCGCTCTGACCTCGACGACGGAGAGGGAGAACGGGCGGGCCGGAACGATCTCGGCGATGATCCTTCCGTCGTCTTCCCGGAACCGGGTGCGCAGCGACTCGTGCCGCCGCAGCAGCTCCTCGAGGACCTTTTCGAGCGCCGCGAACGTCCAGGGCGCCCGCGGATCCGGATCGCACGCACAACGTTGTAGGCGGCGCTGCCCGGCTCGAGCCTGTCGAGAAAGTAAAGTCGCTGCTGCGCGAAGGAGAGGGGGGCCGTGCCTCGCTCGGCGCGTCGCGGAATTGGCTCGGCTGAAAAGGCCTCGGTGGCCCTCTCTCGCAGCTTCCGCTCGAGCAGCTCGCGCTTTGCTGGCGAGAGTCCCGCGATTCGCGCCGCCAGATCAGGCGCGAAGGGACGGCTCATTGCATCGCGCCCGTGCGCTGGCGCCCCGACTTCGCGCGAGCGCGTGGGAGCCAATCTCTCGCCGGTCGGCGCCATTCTCGGGAAGGCTCTCCAGCTCGTCGAGGATGCGGACGATCTCTTCGCGCTCGGCCGTCTCGACCCGGGCAGCCAGTTGCTCCACCGTAGGGGACTCGAAGAGCCACCGAATGGGCAGGTCCCTCTGAAATGCGGATGCGCATTCGAGAGACGACCTGTGTTGCCAGCAAGGAATGGCCGCCGAGGTCGAAGAAATTGTCCTCTGCCCCCACCCGTTCGACTCGCAACACTTCCTCCCAGATCCCGGCGACAGTCCTTTCCGCTGGTGTCCGCAGAGCGACATCGGGTTGCTCGGAGCGTCGCGCTCCGGGCGCCGGCAGAGCGCGCCGATCCAGCTTGCCGTTCGGCGTCAGCGGGAATGCCTTCATCGTCACGAAGGCCGAGGGCACCATGTAGTCCGGCAGCCGGCTCTTGACCCAGCGGCGCAGCTCGCCGGAAGACGCGACGGCGCCAGGCGCGGGAATCACATAGGCGACCAGACGCTCGCTCTCCCGGAGCGTCCTCCCGCGCTACGACGACGCTTTCACGGACACTCGGGTGCGCCGCCAGGATCGCCTGGACCTCGCGGGGCTCGATCCGAAAGCCCCGGATCTTAGCCTGATCGTCCACCCGGCCGAGGAACTCGACGTTGCCGTCCGGCAAATAACGCGCGCGATCCCCCGTGCGGTAGAGGCGGCCGTCGCGAGAGTCGGAGAATGGGTGCGAGACGAATCTTTCGGCCGTCTCCGCCGGCTGGCTGCAGTAGCCCTCAGCCAGCCCCACTCCGCCGATGTAGAGTTCACCCGGGGACTCCGACGGGGAGCGGCTCGCCGGCGGCGTCGAGGATAAAGACGTCCGTGTTCGCGATGGGGCGACCGATCGGAACCGTCATGGAGGAGCCGCGACCCTCGCCGGGACTCACCCGGAAGATCAGCGAGCCGACCGTCGCTTCCGTCGGGCCATAGTGGTTGACGATCTCGCAGCTTCCGGCGAGGCCGCGGATTCGCTCGACGAGCTCCCAGGTGAGGACCTCACCGCCGAGGATCAGTGACCGACGGGGCAGGACGCTGCGCCCGCCGCCGGAGGAAAGAAGAGCGGCAAGATGAGAGGGCACGATCTTCAAAACGTCGATCGGGTTGCGGGCGACATAGTCGCCGAAGAGAGCGCCATCCATCACGCTCTCGTTTGGCACGACGTGTAGGCACCCTCCCGAGATGAGAGAGGGGAAAATGGAGGTATTGCCGAGATCGGCGCTGCTCGTCGAGACCGCGGCAAAGGCAAGCGCGGGGCCGGCTATGGGATCGATTCCCAGCACACGGCGGGCGACGAATTGAGCGTAGTTGACGAGGCTCTCGTGGCGAATCGCGACACCCTTGGGACGCCCGGTCGAGCCCGACGTGTGCATCACGTAGACAAGGTCTGCCGGACCGGCGAGCCGTTCCGGATTGCGCGTCTCGCGTCCTTCGAAGAGCCGCCGATCGCGATCTAGACAGATCTTCTCGCCGGGAAATTCGGCGAACTTGTCGAGCCAGGCCGATCGGGTGATGACCAGGCGCGAGGCGCTCTGCGTGAGCTGCAGGCAGAGGCGCGCCTCCGGATGCTCGGGATTGACGGGTACGTAGGCGCCCCCCGCCTTCAAGATCGCCAGCATCGCTACGATCATCTCGGCGGAGCGTTCGAGCGAGAGTCCGACTCGGACGCCGGGTCCCACCCCGCGCGTTCGAAGCAGCCAGGCGAACGCATTTGCCCGTGCATTCAACTCCTCGTAGGTCAGCCTCTCCTCGCCGGAGACCAGCGCCGGCGCTGTCGGCGCGCGGTCGACGCACTCCTCGAACAGTTCGTGCACGCAGCGGGAGCGCGGAAGCTCCGCCTGAGTGCGATTGAGGTCGACGAGCAGGCGGCGGCGCTCATGAGCGGTGAGGATCGGCAGCTCGCCGACTCGGGCTCGCGGGTTTTCCGCGGCCGCCGCGGTTAGGGGCTCCCAGCCTGCGGCGAGCCGGTCGACCGCGTCTCCGGGAAGGCGATTCCCATCGGCAGCGAAAGAAACGTGGACGCCATCCGCGTCCCGCGCGCACCACAGCGAGACCGGGAAGTCGTCGATGCAGGAGGACTCCTGGAGAATCGAGAACGCAACGGGGTCCGGGCCCGGAAGTTGAGGCCGCTCGGAGAACTCGAACCCTGGCAGTCGGCTGCGAGTTCCTGTTCGTGGCTCGCCATCTTCGTTCTGCTCGAAGCGCTCCTGCCATTCGCCATTCCTGCGTCTCGCCTCCGCGGTCTCTCTCACCGCGTCGCAAAACTGGAGGTCCCTTTCGAGCCGCGCGACGAGGGGCAGAGCGGTGGCGAAGGGACCGAGTGCGTCGTCCAATTCCCTGGACTTACGCCCGTCGTGAACGTCTCCCACGAGAACGTCGGCCTCGCCCATGGTCCGCCAGAGAAGCGTCTGCCAGCACGCGAGCAGGAAGTCCGCTGCCGAGACCCCCTCATTACGGCAGAACGCATCGATCTTACCGAGCTGGCGAGGCCCCAGGACAAGCTTGGATGTCATCGAAGACCCCGACCCCTCGCCGCTCGCTTCGAACGGAAGCCTCGGGGACACGGTCGCCGCCGATCTCTGGCTCCAGTAGGCACGGGCGGTTTCGGCCGTCTCGTCGCTCGCCTCGAGCAAGTCGTTCTGCCACTGAGAATAGTCGGCGTACTGGATCGGAGTTTCGGTGACCCCTCCGTCGGCCCCGCGGCCATAACGGTTGGCGAGCTCGCGCACAATGTTGTGCAGCGTCCGCCGGTCGGCGCAGAGAGACGGGAGACTCAAGAGCAACACATGGCTCGAGTCTGACAGCGCGGCGAGCCGAAGACGGAAGAGCGGCCCACGCTCCAGATCGAATGGCCCGGCGTTCTCCTGCCGAGCGAGTTCGTCCGCCGCGGCGAGCGGATCTCTTGCAGCGGTGCCCGAAAGCTCCACCTCCCGCCAAGAGGCGGTCCCCGCCTCGGTCACGACCTGAAGGGGAAAGCGCATGCCCGCCGGCCGATGAAAAGTCGTCCGCAGGATCTCGTGCGTGGCCACCAGTCTCTCCGCCGCCTGACGCAGAGCATCCGGCTCGAGCGCTCCCTGGAGCAAGAGGGCGCATCCCGATCGCGGCAGGGAGCGGAGGCCTCCCTGCCACAGCGACCAGATGCGCCGCTGCTGCGGAGAGAGCCGAAAACCCTCGAGTGTTGAGCTACTCACAGCTCGAGCTCACCCTGTTGACGCATCTCGCCCATGACGACCACGATCTTTCGCGCGCCCACGTACGGATTGCGAGAGTGCGCGACCAGCATGTTGTCGAGCATCAACACATCTCCGGCCTGCCAGGGAAATGCCACCGCCGTCTCCCGATAGATCCCGGAAATCTCGTTCATCGCCGAGACCTCGATCCGAGAGCCATCGCCGTAATAGACGTTTCGGGGAAGATCTTCCTCATCCATCAGGGATAACAGCGACTGTCGGACGGCGGGATCGAGGCAGGACACATGGTGGAGTTGGATTTGGTTGAAGAAGGACATCTCGCCCGTCTGCGGGTGGCGGACCACTGCCGGGCATCGCTGACGGGTCCTCAGTCCGTTGTCGCCCGTCCATTCGAATTCGGTTCGCGCCTGTCGGCAGAGTTCCTCGACGCGGGAGCGCATCTCGGTTCCGTAGAAGGTCTGCCAGCTCACATCCAGGCCCTCTCTGTAATTGCGGACGTACATCAACCCTCTTTCGGAGAGCCGCTGCCGCAGCACAGGATCAAGTCGCCGGTACGCCGCGCGGCCGTCCACGATCGGAGTCTCGCCCCCGCTCTGGGCGGGTTGAACGCAGAAGAACCAGATCTTCATCGGCCAGCGGTACATGTGAGAGCTCTCGTTATGGAAGAGGATGTGTTGGTCCGAGGGATACGGAGTCGAGCCGTAAACCTTGCCCCCGATCGCCTCCCGAGGCAGGTCGCCATACTCGCCGAAGAGCTCCGGACACAGCGCCGTCGCGAACCGCTCGAATTCTGCGACGAGGCTGACCCCAAACCCCCGGAAGAGAATCGCCCCGTGTTTGAGAAGCTCCTCGTCGAGAAACGCTCGGCGGCTTTGAGCCCAGTCCGAAAGGTCCAGCTCGCCAGCCACCGCGGGCTGAAGGACAAGCGGCTGCCGTTCTCCCATCGCTAGATAACGTGTTCTAACCTCGGCGACGCGAGAGATGTCCACTGCCTGGCGCCGCGCTCCCCGGAGGCTGCCCGGCTGCACTCCGGAGCGCTCTCTCTTCTCCATGGCTTTCCCATCAGGCGGGGATGAAGCGTCCGTCGGTGGGTCGCCACCGGAGCCCGGCAAAAGGCCTTCGGGGCAAGTTATCCATCGGGAGGTACCCGTCACCGAAGTTCGCCCTTTCATGACTTAGGTCGCCAGAGAATCGGCGCCAACCGGGCTTGCCCCAGAACACGAACTCTCTCCGGACAGACGGCCCCCCGGGAGGTACCCGCCGGCTGGCTCGCGTTTTGTCATGGCTGAAGGCATCGAAGTTTACCAGAACCGAGAACCGGCCCGCCAGGGTATCGGCTCCACTCGTCTTCATCGAGGAGCCATACGTTTCCGAAGGAACTTGGCTGGGAGGCAGGGACTCGAACCCCGATTCACTGGTCCAGAGCCAGTTGTCCTACCATTGAACGACCTCCCAGTCGTCCGGGGGACGCGGATTATCTAAGGATGGGGCTTCGAGGTCAACCGCCGCCCTGCCGAACGAAAAGGGGCGCTGCCCGAGCAGCGCCCCGGATTGCCCGATCCGAGAGTTCCTACGGCAGACACGGGATGTGGAAGGCCTTCACGAGGAACAACGCCATCTGCGCGTTCGTGATGCCCGCATCCGGGCAATAGACCGGCGCCGCATCGCCCCACGGAACACCGCGCCCCGGGCGCGGCCTCACCCGTGGAGCGCGTCCGATAGGATTCGGCGGTGGTCGACGACATGGAGGGCCTCGCCTCCCGTCACTGCGCACCCTGCCGGGGCGGCGTCCCGCCGCTCTCCGAGGAGGCGGCGCGCGAGCTCGTGGCCCGGACTCCCGACTGGTCGCTCGCCGCGGGCGCGACGCGTCTGACGCGGCACTTCGAGTTCCGCGACTTCGTCGAGGCGATGAAGTTCGTCAACCGCGTCGCCGACGTCGCCGAAGCCGAAGGCCACCATCCGGACATCGCGATCCACTGGAACGCGGTCGATCTGGCGCTCTGGACCCACAAGATCGGCGGACTTCACGAAAACGACTTCATCCTCGCCGCGAAGATCGACCGCCTGCTCGAGGAGAACCCCGACGCGACGATGGCCGGCTGAGACGTCCGCCGGCCCGAAGAAAGTGAGGAGAAAGAGAACGCCGGGCGATCAGCGGCGCGGGCCGGGGAGGACCACGAAGACGATGCCCATCACCGCCATCCCCATGAACATCCAGCGCCCCGTTTCCCAGGCGTCGACCGAAGGGTGCCGCGTTCGCTGACTCGAGGCGAACAGAAATCCCGCCAGGCCCGCCGCGAGGAAGATCAGGCCGACGCGGCGCATCGCGGTGCCGGCGTCAGTAACGGGGAAGCGACTTGTCGATGCGCTCCGCCCACTTGTTGATGCCGCCCGCGAGGTTGCGGACCTTCTCGAATCCCTGCTGCATCAGGAACTGGACGGCGTTTCCGCTCCGCCCGCCGGTCCGGCAGTAGACGACGATGTCGTCCTCCTTCGAGAGCTTGTCGAGGCTCCCCGGCAGCGAGCCGAGCGGGATCTTGATCGAGTCCGGAAGGTCCGAGATCGCCCACTCCCGGGGCTCCCGGACGTCGAGGAGAACGATCGCCTCGCCGCGGTCGCGGGCCTGCTTGAGCTCCTCGACCGAGACTTCCTCGACGTGGGCGTGCATCGGCGGGACGATACCAGAGGCCGACGCGGCCGGCCCCGCGCAAAACGCCTCGTAGTCGACGAGTCGGGTCACGGTCGGGCGCGCGCCGCAGACGGCGCAGTCGGGGTTCTTGCGGACACGGAGCTCGCGGAACCGCATGCCGAGCGCATCGACGAGAAGGAGCCGGCCGACGAGCGGATCGCCGACGCCGAGCACGAGCTTGATCGTCTCGGCCGCCTGGATGGTGCCGAGGAGTCCCGGCAAGACGCCGAGCACTCCCCCCTCCGCGCACGAGGGAACGACGCCCGGGGGCGGAGGCTCGGCATAGAGGCAGCGGTAGCAGGGTCCGCCGGGCGCGCCGAAGACCGAGGCCTGCCCCTCGAAGCGGAAGATCGAGGCGTAGACGTTGCGCTTGCCGAGCAGGACGCAGGCGTCGTTGACGAGATAACGCGTCGGGAAGTTGTCCGTGCCGTCGGCGACGACGTCGAAGTCCGCCAGGATCCCGAGGGCGTTTTGCGACGTCAGGCGGGTCTCGAAGGGCACGACCCGCACGTTCGGATTCACGTCGGAGAGGCGCGCTGCCGCGGCCGAGAGCTTCGCGCGGCCCACGTCCGAGGTCCCGAAGAGGATCTGGCGGTGGAGGTTCGACTCGTCGACGACGTCGAAATCGACGAGACCGAGCGTCCCGATACCGGCCGCCGCGAGGTAGAGCGCCGCGGGCGACCCGAGCCCCCCCGCGCCGACGAGGAGGACTTTCGCGGCCTTCAGCTTCGCCTGGCCCTCCGGACCCACCTCCGGGAGGATCAGGTGTCGCGCGTAGCGGCGGATTTCCTCGTTCGAGAGCGCCGCCGCGCCGGCCGCCGTGACCATGTCCGGGATCATCTCAGAAGCGGCCCCGCGGGGCCCCTTCTGATAGATTTTCGGCTTCGGAGGTTCACAACTTGCTACCCGAATTCCGCAACGAGCCCTTCACCGACTTCTCCGTCGACGCCAACGCGGACGCCTTCCGCGCCGCCCTCGCGGCCGTCGAGAAAAGGCTTCCGCTCAAGGGCAAGAACCGGATCGGCGGCAAGGACTTCGGCGCCTCGAAGGACTTCGAGTCCCTCAATCCCTCGGACTTCAAACAGGTCATCGGTCGCTTCCCGGAGGCCTCCGCGGCCGACGGGGCGAGGGCCGTCGACGCCGCGACGAAAGCCTTCCCGAGCTGGAGCCGGACACCGCACGGCGAACGGTCGGCGCTCGTCCTGCGGATCGCCTCGATTCTGCGGCGCCGCAAACACGAGTTTTCGGCCATGATGGTCCTCGAGGAGTCGAAGTCCTGGGCCGAAGCCGACGGCGACACGGCGGAGGCGATCGATTTCTGCGAGTTCTACGCTCGCGAGATGGAGCGTCTCGCGCTCCCCCAGCCGCTGACCCCCTACCCCGGGGAGTACAACGAGCTCGAGCACATCCCGCTGGGCGTGGCCGTCGTCATCCCGCCCTGGAACTTTCCTCTCGCGATCCTGACCGGCATGACGACCGCGGCTCTCGTCGCCGGCAACACCGTGGTTCTCAAGCCCTCCTCCGACGCCGCCGGCATTGCCTCGATGTTCCTCGACGCCTGCGACGAGGCCGGCGTGCCCGACGGCGTCCTGAATTTCCTGACGGGCGGGGGCGCGATCGTCGGCAACGCCCTCGTCGAGCACCCGAAGACCCGGCTCATCGCGTTCACGGGCTCGCGCGACGTGGGCCTGCAGGTCTCGGAGAAGGCCGGCCGCGTCGTCCCGGGGCAGATCTGGATCAAGCGGGCCATCCTCGAGATGGGCGGCAAGGACTTCATTCTCGTCGACGAGACGGCGGACGTCGAGGACGCCGCCACCGGAATCGTGGCGGCGGCGTTCGGCTTCCAGGGACAGAAATGCTCGGCCTGCTCCCGCCTGATCGTCCACCAGAAGGTCCACAAGGACCTGCTCGCGCGCGTCGTCGCGAAGACGAAGGCGCTCTCGGTCGGCGACGTGCGCGACCCGAAGAACACCGTCGGCGCCGTCATCAATGCGCGCGCCCACAAGAAGATCCTCGAGTACGCGGCCCTCGGAAAGAAGGAAGGCCGCGTCGTCGCGGGAGGGAAGGCCGGCCCGAAGCAGGGCTACTTCGTCATGCCCACCGTCGTCGACGACGTCGGGCCCAACGCGCGGCTGGCCTGCGAGGAGATCTTCGGTCCGGTCCTCTCCGTGTTGAAGGTCCGCACGTTCGAGGAAGGCATCAAGGTCGCGAACCACTCGGAGTACGGCCTGACCGGCTCGCTCTACTCCCGGGTGCGCGAGCGGCTCGAGCGCGGGAAGCGCGAGCTCCACGTGGGCAACCTGTATCTCAACCGCAAGTGCACCGGCGCCCTCGTCGGCGTCCACCCCTTCGGCGGCTTCAACATGTCGGGAACGGACTCGAAGGCCGGCGGCCGCGAGTACCTCTACCTCTTCACCCAGCAGAAGGCCATCTCGGAAAAGCTCTGAGGGAGGCGCGATGTTTCACTACTTCGGAAATCCGCTCGTCTGGCTCGTCGTCACCGTCCTCGACGTCATCGCCATCGTGTCGATCCTCAAGAGCTCGGCCGACAGCGGGACGAAGCTCCTCTGGTGCGTCCTCGTCATCCTTCTGCCGGTGCTCGGCATGGTTCTGTACTTCCTGATGGGGCCCGGCCGGAAGGCCGCCGTTTGAAGGGCGTGCGGTGACCGAAGGCGCATTTCCTCCGACCGCCCGCCGGTTCGAGAGCGTGGGATTCTCGGAGATCGTCAAGGTCCGGAACCGCGTCATCGAGTTGCTGTCCGCCGGCCAGAAGGTCTGGCGGTTCGAGGGCGGCGAGCCCTGGATGAACACGCCGGAGACCGTGAAGGCCGCGATGGGCGCGGCTCTGGTCCGCAACCAGACGCGCTACGCGCCGTCGTCGGGGATCCCGGAGCTGCGGCAGGCGATCCTGGCGAAGGCCCGGGACCGCAACCACATTCCCGCCGACGACGAGGCGCCGGTCGTCGTCAACGGAGGCATGCAGGGGCTCTTCTCCGCGTTCGCGACGCTCCTCGACCCGGGCGACGAGGTGCTGATGCTGTCGCCGTACTGGACGCCGATCGTCGATCTCGTTGCGTATCACCAGGCGAGCGCCGTCCTCGTGCCGACGGCGGCCGCTCGGCGCGACGGGCTCGCCGCGGCGCTGGCGGCGAAGACCACGGCCCGGACGAAGGTCATCTACTGGAACAACCCGGCCAACCCGACCGGCGACGTCTTCTCGGCCGCCGAAACCGAAGAGGTCGCGGCCTTCGCCCGGGAGCGGGGCCTCGCCGTCGTCGCGGACGAAGCCTACGAGGACCTCGTCTACGAGGGCGAGCCGACGGTCGCGATCGCCTCGCTGCCCGGCATGTTCGAGCGCACGATCACCTGCTACACGCTGTCGAAGAGCTACTCGATGACCGGCTGGCGCCTCGGCTACGTCCTCGCGCCGAAGCGCTACCAGATGCCCGTCAAGACCGTCGTGCTCTACACCACCAACGGCGTCTCGACTCCGACCCAGTGGGCGGCCGTCGAGGCCCTCGGGCGCGGCACCGAGTTCGTCGCGGAGTGGAAATCCGGCTACCGGTCGCGCCGCGACCGCCTCGTCGCCGGGTTGAAGGCGGCCGGCTTCGAGCTGGAGACGCCCCGCGCCGCCCTCTACCTCTTTCCGAAGACGCCGGCCTGGCTCCCGTCCGACTCCCGCGCGGCCGCGCGCGCGCTCCTCGACGAGGCGAAGATCGCGACGGTGCCGGGGATCGTCTTCGGCCCGGAGGGCGAGGGGCACCTGCGGTTCTCGTTTTCCGTGTCGGACGAGATGATCGCGGGCGGCGTCGAGGCACTGGCGGCGTTCGCGCACGCGACCTCCGGACGACCGTAAACGGTGCGGACCGGGCCGAGGGCGCTCGCCCTGGCAGCCGCGGCGCTGGCGCTCGCGGGCCCGCCGCTCCGGGCCGACAGGTTCGAGGACTCCCTCAAGCTCGCGAAGGCCAATGCGGCGACTCCGGCGGGCCGCGAGTTCGAGCAGCGCATCGCGGAGCGCTTCGACGAAAAGAAGCTGCGCGACGCCCTCGTCACGTGCGCGGAGTCGGCCCGGGAAGAGGACGTGGCGCCGTTCATGGTGCTTCTCGAGCTCGGCGCCGACGGCCGGGCCTCGCAGGTCCTGCTGCGGCCGCCCGTGCCGGTCGCCGTGTGCCTGCGCTGGGCGATCCGGGACACGGTGTTTCCGCGGGCGCCGAGCCCGGGCTACTGGGTGTCCGTCGACGTGAATCCTCGCGGGGCGCCGGGGGTGCCGCCGATCCCGACCCCGGGCGTCGCGACCGCCACCGTCCCGCCGACCCGGACGCCGGCCACTCCCCCGCCGCCGGTCGCGGCCGCCGCGCCTGCATCTCCGTCGCCGTCGCCGACCGCGACACCCAGCCGGCCCGCGCCGACGCCGACCCCGACGCCTGCGGCGCCACGGCTTGCACCGACGGCGGCGCCCGGCACGACGCCCTCCGGCGAGGACGCGGTCCGGATGCTCGAGTCCGTTCCGGCTTCGGGCATCCACGTCGACGCGCGCCGGCCCGATCTCGCGGCCCTTCGCCGCATGCTCGCCGAGACGCGCGCGCAGGCCATCGGCCCGATCCTCGCGCAGACGGATGGGGTCGCGCCGGACGATGCGCGCCTCGAAGCGTACTGGTCGCTCGGAGAGGAGCTCGGCCTGCCGGTCGTCATCGCGCTCGGCCCGGAGCCGCTCGGAGGCGACGACGCGAAGTTCCGCCTCGCATTCGGCGATCCCCTGAAGCTCGAGACCGTGCTCGCGCGCCATCCGAAGCTGCGCATCGTGGTCTCGGGCGCCGCGTGGCCGTTCGGGGACGCGATGGTCGCGTTGATGTGGCGTTACCCGCGGGTCTGGGTCGACACGGCCGTCATCGCCTGGTCGTTGCCGCGCACCGAGCTCGACGACTACCTGAAGCGCCTCATCCGGGCGCGCTGCGGCGATCGCATCATCCTGGCGTCCGTCGGCGGGACCGCGCGACGGGTGACGGACGCCATCGACGCGATCCGGTCGTCCCAAGCGCTGTCGCCCGACGAAAAGCGCGCCATTCTGCAGGACAACGCGTTGCGACTCCTCGGGTCGAGCGGCCGGCCAATTTTCGATTCGTCGTCCGTCAGAACCGGAACGTCGCGCCCGCTCGCAGGTCGAACTGCTGCAGGAAACGCGAGCCCGTGTCCCAGCAGAAGTCTTCGATGCACAGCCAAACGCCGCTCTCTCCCGACGAATAAAGATAGACCGGGATGTAGTGGACTTCGGCGCGCAGCCCGAGGTGCTCGTTGAAGTAGTACTTCAACCCCAGAGCCACGGCGAGAGCGAAGTGGGCGGTGTTGCCGAAGCCCTCGCCGGTGTTGACGAGCGTCGTGCCGAGCGACAGCTCGACGTAGGGTCGCAGCTGCTCCTGCGCCGAGGCGAGGTAGCCGAGCACGCCGAGCTGGAAGTCGTGCAGCCCGAGGTCGAATGACTGGTTGACGACCCTCGGATTAGTACCGATCGCCGTCGCCGGAGCTTTGGTGTAGCTGTACTGCAGCTCGAACTCCCAGTTCGGATTCGGGCCGTAGCCGAGCGACACACCCCACGTCGGGGCGTCGTCGACCTCGATGCGGTCGTAATCCCCGGGGAACTCGAACGTGATCGTGCTCTCGAACCGGTAACCGGCCATCACGGCCAGGTCGACGTGCCACTCCGGAGGTGGGCCGACGGGACCCTGCGCCTCGAGCCCTCGCGCCAGACCGAAGGCGGCCAGGGCGATCGAGGTCCGCACGATCCGGCCCATCGCTTGTCCAGGGAGAGTGTCTGCCGGTGCCGGCTCCCGTGCCAGATGCAATCGGATCAAACGAGCGCGAGGGTCAGGTCTCGAAATTTCGGATCCGGCCAAAACCGAAAAAACGAGACCTGACCCCGATTATTTTCGGTAGGCCTCGGGGCGGCGGTCCTGGAGGGCGGGGAACTTCGCGCGCGCTTCGCGGACCGCGGCGGGATCGACGTCGGCGAAGAGGACGGCTTCCTCCGCTGCACCCTCGACCAAGACCTCGCCCCAGGGCGAGACGACGACCGAGTCGCCGGCGTATCGAAGCTTCCCCCCCTCGCCGACGCGGTTGACGCCGGCGACGAAGCAGAGGTTCTCGATCGCGCGGGCGCGCAGGAGCGTACGCCAGTGCTCGCGGCGGGCCTCGGGCCAGTTGGCGACGACGGCGAAGAGATCGGTGTCGTCCGCGGCGAGGCGGAAGGGCTCCGGAAAGCGCAGGTCGTAGCAGACGAACGGCGTCACGCGGACGCCCTCGACCGGAACGGTCACGATCCCGTCGCCGCCGGCGTAGACGCGATGCTCGCCGCCGAACGTGAAGGGGTGGATCTTCGCGTACTTCGAGAGCGACCCGTCGGGTCCCGCGAGGATCGCCATGTTGCGGGGCCGCGGCTGCCCCGCTTCCGGGACCGACGCCAGGATCGAGATTCCGAGCTCCCGCGCGGCGTCGCGAAGAAAGGCCTCCGACGGCCCTCCGGGCGGCTGCGCGATCCGGTCGGACTCCATCGAGAAGCCCGTGCAGAACATCTCCGGCAGCATCGCCAGCCGGGCCCCGCCGTCGCGCGCCCGCTCGAGATGCCGCCGCGCGCGCCGGTGGTTCTCGGCGACGTCCTCCCAGGCGAGGTCCATCTGGACGAGGGCGACGCGCAGCGGATTCATACGGCCGTCTCGCGGCGGACGAGCGACGCGAGCCGGGCGACCGCGGCCTCGAGGGTCTCCCGCTTCTTGCAGAACGCGAAGCGGACGTAGTGGCGCCCGTGCTCCGGCCGGTCGTAGAAGACGCTCGGCGGGATCGCCGCGACGCCCGCGGTCTCGATCAGGTGCCGCACGAACACGCGGTCGTCGTCGAACCCGAACGGCCGGAAGTCCGCGCAGGCGAAGTAGGTCCCCTGCGGAGGGCGGACGGCGAACCCGATCCGCGAAAGCTCCCGGACGAGGTAATCCCGCTTGCCCCGGTAATCCGAGAGGAGCGCCCGGTAGTAGTCCGGCCCCGCCTCGAGGGCCGCCGCCGCGCCGTGCTGGAGCGGCGTCGCCGTCGCGAACGTCACGAACTGGTGGGCCGCGCGCACGGCCGCCGTCAGGTCCGGCGGCGCCGCGGCCCAGCCGATCTTCCAGCCGGTCAACGAGAATGTCTTGCCGAAAGAGGAGATCGTGATCGTGCGCTCGCGCATCCCGGGCAGCGTCGCCATCGGGACGTGCCGGCCCTCGTACACGAGATGCTCGTAGACCTCGTCGGTGATGCAGAGGACGTCGCGCTCCCGGCAGAGCGCGGCGAGGACCTCGAGCTCCGCCGGCGCGAAGACCTTGCCGGTCGGATTGTGCGGGGAATTCAGGAGCAGGGCCCGCGTCCGTGGAGAAAACGCGGCCGACAGCTCGCCCGGGTCGAAGCTCCAGTCCGGGGCCCTCAGCGTCACGACGCGCGGCACGGCCCCGGCCATCACCACGCTCGCCTTGTAGGAGTCGTAGTAGGGCTCGAAGAGGACGACTTCGTCGCCGGCGTCGCAGACGCCCTGGATCGCCGAGAAGATCGCCTCGGTCGCGCCGGAGGTCACGGTGATCTCGGTGTCGGCGGCGTATTCGAGGCCCCAGTCCCGCCGGTACTTCGCCGACAGCGCGCGGTGGATCTCGGGGATCCCGGTCATCCGCGCGTACTGCCCGTGTCCCGCCCGGATCGCGTCGATCGCCGCCGCTTTCGCGAACTCGGGACCGTCGAAGTCGGGGAATCCCTGGGCGAGGTTGATCGCTCCCCGCTCGTTGGCGAGGCGCGTCATCTCGGTGAAGATGGTCGTGCCGAACCCCTGGAGACGGCCGGAAAGCGCGGACCGCATCCGCGGATGATACCGGCCCGGCGCCGCTGATATCCTCCCGGCGCCATGCCACCGACCAAGCCGCACTACCACATCGCCATCATCGGATCCGGCCCCGCCGGCTGGACCGCCGCCCTCTACGCCTCCCGCGCCGATCTCGCCCCGGTCGTCTTCGAGGGCCCGCAGCCCGGAGGCCAGCTCACGATCACGACGGAAGTCGAGAACTACCCCGGGTTCAAGGACGGCATCCAGGGGCCGGAGCTCATGGAGGTCTTCCGCGAGCAGGCCAGGCGCTTCGGGACCGAGGTCGTGCTCGACACCGTGACGGGAGTCGACTTCGACCGGCGTCCCTTCAAGCTGCACCTCGACGCCGGCGGCTCGATCACCGCCGATGCCGTCATCGTCTCCTCCGGCGCCTCGGCGAAGCTGCTCGGCCTCGAATCCGAGAAGCGGCTCATGGGCCGCGGGGTCTCCGCCTGCGCCACCTGCGACGGCTTCTTCTTCAAGGGCAAGGAGGTCCTCGTCGTCGGCGGCGGCGACACGGCGATGGAAGAGGCGAACTTCCTGACGAAGTTCGCGACGAAGGTCACGGTCGTGCACCGACGCGAGGATTTCCGCGCCTCCCGCATCATGCTCGACCGCGCGCGCAACAATCCGAAGATCGCCTGGAGGCTGAACGCGACGATCATCGACATCCAGGGCGACGAAAAGGGCGTTACCGGCGTCACGCTCCAGGACACCCGCACGGAGCTCACCGAGCCCTTCGCGACCCAGGGCGTCTTCGTCGCGATCGGTCACTCGCCGAACACCGCCGTCTTCAAGGGCCAGCTCGAGATGAACGACGTCGGCTACGTCAAGGTCAAGCATCCCTCGACCTACACCTCGGTCGAGGGGATCTTCGCCGCCGGGGACGTCGCCGACCCGACCTACCGCCAGGCCGTGTCGGCCGCGGGCGAGGGCTGCAAGGCCGCGATCGACGCCGAGCGGTGGCTCGCGGCCCAGGGAATCCATGGATGATCCGGAGGACGACGACCCGCGCCACGCGCGGTTCCTGCCGATCCTCTTCTACGTGCTCGGGTTCATGGGCGCCCTCGCCCTCCTCGCCCTCGCCGCGGCGTGGCTGCTGAGACGATTCGGATAACCCGGACCCGGCGCGGGCCGTAAACACTCCGTGCGCCCGTGCTGAAATATTGGAAAGACCTGAGGTACCTGCCCCGGCCGGTCTGGGTCGTGGCCGGCTCGCAGCTCATCAACCGCGCGGGCTCGATGGTCCTCTCGTTCCTCGTCCTCTACCTGACGCGCGAGCGGGGCTTTTCTCCCGAGCAGGGTGGGTTCATCCTGTTCCTGTACGGCCTGGGCGCGATCGTCTGCGGACCGCTCGCCGGCCGGCTGAGCGACCGGCTCGGGTCGGTGCCCCTGATGCGGGCGTCTCTGCTCCTCTCGGGGGCGACGCTCTTCGTCTACCCCTTCGCCAAGGGCAAGCTGGCCATCGCGGCCGTCACGATCGTGCTCGCAATGCTCACGGAAGCCTTCCGCCCGGCCGCGATGTCGTTCTTCGCCGAGACCGTCGAGCCCGCCCGCCGCAAGTCGGCTTTCGCCGTCTACCGCCTGGCGATCAACCTCGGCATGGCGATCGGACCGGCGATCGGCGGAATCCTCGCGACGATCGCCTTCCGGTACCTTTTCTTCGTCGATGGCGCGACATCGCTCGCCGCCGGCCTTGTCCTCGCCGGCGCCGCCCTCCCCAACGGCAAGAAGAAGAGGGTGATTCCTTCGGCCGCCACTCCGGCCCCGACGACCGCCACACGGCTGCGTCTTCCGACCGCCGCACACGCCGACCCTCGCTTCCTCTTCTTTCTCGCCGGCGTGCTGCCCGTCACGGTCATCTTCTTCCAGCACATCTCGTCGATGCCGCTCTACATCGTCGACGGCCTCGGCTTCACGCCCCGCACCTTCGGCCTGCTCTTTTCGCTCAACTGCCTCCTGATCGTCCTGCTCGAGATCCCGCTGAACGCCGTCACGGCTCACTGGTCCCACCGGCGCACGCTGGCGCTCGGCGCCATCCTGTCGGGCGCGGGCTTCGGGGCGATGGCGTTCGCCCGGGACTTCTGGTCGCTCGCCGGCACGGTCGTCATCTGGACATTCGGCGAAATGCTCTTCTTCCCCGCGTCCGCGGCCTATGCCACGGACATCGCCCCGGACGCGCGCCGCGGCGAGTACAGCGGCCTCTACACGATGGTCTTCTCGATCGCGTTCGGGATCGGCCCGTGGGCCGGGACGGTCGTGCTCGAGCGCGCCGGCGCCCGCGTGCTCTGGGGCCTGACCTTCCTCCTCGGCGCGCGTCGCCGCGGCCATCTTCGTCAAGCTGCCCGAGCCCTCCCGCCACACGGAGACAGAGCAGACGCTCCCGGACGCCGCTGGATCCGCAGAAATCTAGACGCATCAGGTCAGGCCCGCGGATCCTTCGGCCGCGCTGCCTCATCCGTTCGCGGCGCGAATAGTCTCCCGACCGGAGGGAGGGAGGAGGTCCGCGCCGCGGGAGCGAAGCGACAACGCCGAGATTCAGGCCCGCGGTCGAGCGCCGTCCGCGAGCCGCGGGCCGGTCCGCCGGAGGCGGAGAATCACGGCGTTTCGCGGAGCGACGGCGGGTGGGTGCGCATGTGGATCTCGGTGCCGCCCTTCTCGAACCGCACGTCGTCCATCAGCTGATTGATCAGGTAGATCCCGCGTCCGCCGGTCGAGAACAGGTTCTGGCCGACGATGGGGCTCGGGATCGACGCCGGATCGAACCCGGGGCCCGGATCGCGCACGACGATGAGCATCCCGCGAGCGTGATCGCAGGCGACGCAGCACTCGACCTGCTTGGACGGGTCGTTGCCGCTGCCGTGCTCGATGGCGTTCGCGAGGGCCTCGCGCAGCGCCAGATCGATCTCGAACTCCCGGCCGGCCGCGCAGCCCATCTCGGTGACGATCTCCATCACCTTCGCGACCACCGGCGAAATGGCGTTGACGTCCGCCGGCAGCGTCATGTCGACCTTGACGATGAGGTCGCTCGCTTCGAACTCGCAGCGGCTCGACGGTTGGGCGGGCATGAGGACTCTCCTTTTCCGGGTCGAGATTCTAGCGACCGAACTGCATGGCGTTGACGGGCGCGGTCCGGGCCAGCCGCTCGGAGAGCGCCTTCCATCGCGGATGCGAACGCAGGGGCCCGAACATGGGAAGGTAGATGCGGAACCACATGAGGGCGTTTCGCTCCTCGTACGCCCGCTCCAGGGCATCCAGGGCCTCGTCGGAGCGTCCGAGCGGGGCCAGGACCACGGCCCGGTCGAACGGCGGAACGTACTCGCGCTGCGCGCGCTGCTCGAGCTCGCCGAGGATGCGCTCGGCGTCCGCGTGGCGCCCGGCGCGGGCCAGCGCTCCCCCGAGAAAACCGACGTAGAGGCTGTGGTTGCCCTCCGTGATCTCGACGCCCCGCTCGAACTCGCGGATGGCTTCCTCGTAGGCGCCGGACTCCTGGTAGGCCAGGCCGAGCGACCAGGCCGGGAATCCCGCGTTGGGATCGAGCGCCACGGCCTTGCGCAGCTCGGCAACTGCCTCCGGGTATTGGCCTCCGTACATGAAGCACCAGCCCAGCTGCGTCTGGAGGTTGGCGTGGTGGGGCTCGAGGGCCAGGCCATGCCGGGTGATTTCGACGGACTCTTCGACCCGACCCGAGCAGCCGAGAAACAGCCCCAGCCAGAAGTGGCCGTCGGTCGACCGGGGCATCTTCTCGAGAACAGTCCGGATTTCGCGCTCCTCGCGCGCCGAGTCCCAACCGAAGTAGTGCTCGATGAATCCGTTGGAGAGGTGAACGTCGGGCGCGCCCGGCGTGAGGTCTTCCGCCCGATCCGTCGCCCAGCGCGCCCGGCCGTAGGCCTCCCACGTCGGAATGCCGCCGTAGAAGCCCCAGAAGCAATACGCCTCGGCGAGGCCGAGGTAGGCGGCGGCATACTTGTGGTCGCGGTCGATCGCGGCCTCGAGGTCGGCGATCGCCGGCTTCGGTCGGCGCAGGTTCAGGTTGAATCGACCCTTCAGGTAGAGGTTGTAGGCCTCGACGTCCTGCGTCGGCCGCACGACCACGGGAGCATCCGCCGCTCCCACCAGCTTCACGTGGAGGGCCTCGGCGATCGCGCGGGCGATCTCGTCCTGAACGGCGAAGACGTCCTCCATCTCCCGGTCGAAGCGCTCCGACCAGAGGTGGTACCCGCTGGCGACGTCGACGAGCTGTGCGGTGATCCGGATCCGCCGGCCGGCCTGCCGGACGCTGCCTTCGAGCACGGCCCGCACGCCGAGCTCGCGGCCGATCTGCCGGATGTCCGTGTCCTTGCCCTTGTAGGCGAAGGAGGACGTGCGGGCGGCCACACGCAGCGGGACGATGCCGGTCAGCGCGTTGATGATCTCTTCGGTGATGCCGTCGCTGAAGTACTCGGCTTCCTTGTCGGCGCTCATGTTGCGAAACGGCAGCACGGCGATCGAGGTCTCCGCTGGCCCGGACCCCGAGATCGCGGGCGCGCCGGGAGCGGAGGACTCGACCTGGAGGGCCTCGAGCGCGAAGGCGAAGTCGCGGGCGTTCTGGAACCGCTCCCCGGGCTCCTTCTCGAGGCAGTGCGCAATGATCCGGGCGAGCTCGGGAGTGATTTGCGTGCCCGTCGGGGAGGACATCGGGTCCTCTTGAAGGACGGCGATCATGGCCTCGGCCGGGCTGTCTCCGCGAAAGGCCCGCTTGGCCGTCAGCATCTCGTAGAGGATCGCGCCCAGGGCGAAGAGGTCGGTGCGGTGGTCGACCGGACGGCCGCGCACCTGCTCGGGCGACATGTAACCCGGCGTGCCGAGGACGACCCCCGGCTGCGTGCCGACCGTCGGCGACTGCGAAAGGTCGGCCGACGAGCCCGGCGTCGACAGCACCGCCAGTCCGAAGTCGAGGATCTTGACGAGGCCGTTTTGCGTGAGGAAGAGGTTCTCGGGCTTCAGGTCCCGGTGGACGATCCCGCGGTCGTGAGCCGCGGCGAGCCCCTGCGCAATCTGGAGCGCGTACTCGACGGATTTCCGGGCCGGGATCGCGGAGGCGGCGAGCCGTCCGCGAAGGGTTTCCCCCTCGAGAAGCTCCATGACGGCGTACGCCACGCCGTTCGCCTCTCCGATGTCGTGGATCGCCAGGATGTTGGGGTGCGACAGCGCGGCGACCGCCCGCGCCTCGCGCTGGAATCGGGCGATCGCATCGGGGCTGCCGTGCGAAAGGCCCCGCAGGACCTTGACTGCGACCTCGCGCTCGAGCCGCGGGTCGCGCGCCCGATAGACCTCGCCCATGCCTCCCGCGCCGAGCTGGCCGAGGATTTCGTAGGGTCCGAGAGTGCGTGTCTCCAGCGCCACGATGGGGGAAAGCCTATACCGGCCGAGTGCCCCGATCGCGCTCAATCCGCCATGAACGTGACGGTCCCCGTGGCGACGTCGTACATCGCGCCCGCGATGCCGACCTGGCCCGAGTCGACGAGCTCGCGCAGGATCGAGCTGCGCTCGCGGATCTCGTGGATCGAGTCCCGCACGTTCTTCTCCGCGACCTTCGTCACGTACGCCTTCTCCTTCGAGGTCCCGGGGCCCGAATCGCGAACGGCCGGCTGGATCTTCGCGAGCAGCGACGTCAGGTTGCCGAGCTTGACCCCGTCGATCGCGCCCTTGACCGCGCCGCACTCGGTGTGGCCGAGCACGACGACGAGTTTCACCCCCACGACCTTCGTCGCGTACTCGAGGCCGCCGAGCACGTCCGTGTCGACGACGTTGCCCGCCGAACGCAGGCTGAACATGTCGCCGATGCCCTGGTCGAGGACGATCTCTCCGGGTGCTCGCGAATCCATGCAGGAGAGGACGGCCGCGAAGGGGTACTGGCCGGAGGCCGTCGCGATCACTTTCGCGCTCCAGTCGCGACGCTTGGGTTGCCCCGACACGAAGCGCGCATTGCCGTCCTTGAGGCGCGCGAGCGCCGCCGCCGGAGTCATCGCCGCCTGGGACTCCTTCGTCTGGACCTGCGCGAGCGCGACGGCGGCGGCCGCCGCGCCGGCGAACGCCACGAACCGAACGATTCGGGATCCTCGCATCGTCAACCTCCGTAAATCAGTTTCGTGAGCGCCGGAACACGTCCGAGAAGGCGCGCATAGAGCGCCAGCTGCCCGCGATGATATTCCTCATGCGAGATCCCGTGCTGCATCCAGGCGAGCCTGGTCCCGAGCTTGCCGTCGAACCGCCGGATGTTCTGGAGCATGTGGAGCTCGCCCGCCTTGCGCAGGGCCCGTTCCCCGTCGCGGTGCTTTCGCGCGAGTCCCTCGAGCAGGGCGCGCCGCGTCGTCATGCGCGCGACGCCCCGGCCGTGCTCCCGCAGGAGCGCCGCGTAGCCCTTGCGCCGGAAGTCGCCGTCCGGGCGCGACAGCTCCCCGGACATCAGCAGCCCGGACTCGACGATGTGCCGGCCGAGCTCGCCGACCGTCCGGCTCTCCGGCGAAGGCCGGAAGTCCATCTGGTTTTCGGGGAGGTTGCGGAGCTCGTCGACGACGCCCTGCCGGGTGTACTCCCAGGCCTCGAGCGCTTCTTCCAGAAGGGTCGTGTATCTCGTCATGGGATCCTCCTCGTCAGCGCGGTGAGCCCGCGTAAACCATGCGCTTGGTCCCCTCGACGCCGGAGCTCTTCAGGATCGACTCGGCCTCCGTCGCCGAAAGGCGGCGCCCGACGGGTTCCGGAGCATTCGCCAGCTCCCACGCCAGGATTCCCATGACCGCGGTATCGATGGCGAGCCAGCGCGCGTCGACGCCGTCGAACGTGTCGATGACCGTGTGGTGTCGGTCGTCGTAGGTCCCGGGCTCGACCCAGAGCGTCATGGCGGGAACGCCGACGACCATGAACGGCCCGTGGTCGCGGTCGAAGCTCGCCTCGAGCGTCGTCGACGAGGCGCCGAGGGATGCCACGGATCCGAGCGCCTTCTTCATCGGCGCCTCGAGGTCTGCCCGCCCGTGGAGCTCGACGCCCTTCGGCGCCTGCGCGCCCGAATCCATGACCAGGACGGCCTTGTGCGAATCGAGCTCCTTCTCGTGCATGGCGACGTAGGCGCGCGAGCCGAGCGTCGCCTCCTCCTCGCCGTAGAAGAACGCGAACCGGATGGTCCGCTTCGGCGTCACGCCGAGCGACTTCAAGATCCGCGCCGCGTCGAGCACGGCCGCGACGCCCGAGCCGTCGTCGTCGGCGCCCTCGGCGGGGTCCCAGGAGTCGTAGTGCGCGCCGATCAGGACGACGTCGGAAGCGTCCCGGCCCGCGAGGTCGGCGATCACGTTGCGCTCCCGGTACGGGCTCGTGTCGAACGTGTTGCGGACGTCGAGGGACAGCTTCACCGGGCCCTTCGCGAGAAGGCGCCGCAGCAGGAGCGCGTCCGGCTTCGCGACCGAGATGACCGGCAGCGGCGCCTTCGGATAGAAGCCGAACGCCGAGGTGTACACCATCCGGCCCGGCTTGTCCGACGGGATGAGCATCGCGACGGCGCCCGCCTCGGCGAGCGACTTCGCCAGGGCCGCCCGCGCCACGAACGAAGGATCGACGCCGACCTTCTGCGGGTCGACGAGGACGGCCGCTCCGCGCACGCGTTCGAGCCGGCACCGGAAGCGCGGTCGAGGTCGGAGCTCCGATGTCGACGAGCGGCACCGCGACCGATCCCGTCGTGCCCGGGACCCAGGCGTACGAGCCGATCGTGAGTGCCCGATCGATCGGAGAAGTGATCCGTCCCGAGGCTGACCCCCGCGACCACCGCGATTCGAGAGGGGACTCCTCGAAGCGCGCGTTGGCGTACCCCGCCTCCTTCAGCGTCGCCAGGATCAGCTCCGAGGCCTTCCGCAGCTCGGGACTGCCCGTCACGCGTCCGCCGACCGAGTCGG
>CAVXRK010000005.1:0-10475 GCA_963764025.1 uncultured Acidobacteriota bacterium | reverse complement strand
GCGACTCGACGCTCGATCGCGAGGTGGCGATCAAAGTGCTTCCCGGAAACCTCGCGCTGGACCCGGACGCGTATGCGCGGTTCGAGCGCGAGGCGAAGGCCGTGGCCGCCCTGTCGCATCCGAACATCCTCGCGATCCACGAGTTTGGAATCGTCCAGGGGGTCGCGTACGCCGTCACCGAGCTGCTCGAAGGCGACACGCTGCGCGGCCGGCTCGAGGCGGGTCCTCTCACCGAGGCGACGGCCGTCGACTACGCGCTCCAGATCGCCCGCGGGCTCGCGGCGGCGCACGAGAAGGGAGTCGTGCACCGGGACCTGAAGCCCGAGAACATTTTCGTGACCGATGCGGGTCATCTGAAGATCCTCGACTTCGGGCTTGCGAAGCGGGTCGGGGGGGACCCTGCGGGCTCGACGGCGCCGGCGCTCACCGACCCGGGCCTGACCGAGCCGGGTGTCGTGCTCGGAACGGCCGGCTACATGTCTCCGGAGCAGGTGCGCGCCGCCAGGACAGACCACCGGTCCGACATCTTTTCGTTCGGAGCGATCCTCTACGAGATGCTCTCGGGCCAGCGCGCCTTTCGGCGGAGCTCGGCGATCGAGACCATGACGGCGGTCCTTCGCGACGAGCCGCCGGACCCGGCCGAGTCCGGCCGCGGGATCGCGCCGGCCCTGGACCACGTCGTGCGCCACTGTCTGGAAAAGAACCCGAACCACCGTTTTCAGTCAGCGAAGGACGTCGTCTTCGCGCTCTCGGAGGCTTCGCTGGCCGCGGCCGCCGCGGTGGCGAGCAGCGGCCCCCGGCCGGTCGCGCCCGTGGCGCCTCCGCCGCCCCGCCGGCGCCGGAGACGCGCGGGGGAGCTCGCCTTGTGGAGTGGGATCGCGCTCGCCGCCGCCGTCGGCGCATTCCTCCTGCTGAGGCCGCAGCGACCGGGAAAGGGCGCCGCCGCGGCTCCCGCGCCCACGGCCCGCCTGGCCGTGTTGCCGTTCGAGAACCTCGGAGCCCCCGAGGACGAGTACTTCGCCGACGGAATCGCGGACGAGGTGCGCGGCAAGCTGACGCTTCTTCCCGGGTTGCAGGTGATCGCCCGCGGCAGCTCGACGCCCTACCGGAAGACGACGAAGACACCCCAGCAGATCGCCCGAGAGCTCGGCGTGCGATACCTCCTCACCGCCACGGTGCGCTGGGACAAGGCCGCCTCGGAGAATCGCGTGCACGTTTCGACGGAGCTCGTCGAGGTGGCGGGCTCGGAGGCGCCGGCCTCGAAGTGGCAGCAGCCGTTCGACGCCGCGCTGACCAACGTCTTCCAGGTGCAGTCGGACATCGCCTCGCGCGTGGCGCAGGAGCTCGGCGTCGTGCTCCAGCCGGGCGAGCAGCAGCAGTTGAACGAAAAGCCCACGAAGGACCTGGCCGCGTACGACGAGTTTCTCCGGGGCGAGCAGGTCTCCCGGAGCATGGGTGTCCAGGACCCGCCGAGCCTGCGCCAGGCCCTCTCCTTCTACGAGCGGGCCGTGGCGCTGGATGCCGGGTTTGCGCAGGCATGGGCGAGGGTTTCCAGGGCGAACTCCATGCTCTACGGCAACAGCGGGCCGACGCCTGCGCTCGCCGAGGCCGCGCGGCAGGCCGCCGAGCGGGCCGTCCGCCTCGCGCCGAATCGCCCGGACGGTTACGTCGCCATGGGTCAGTACGAACGGCTCGTGACGAAGGACTCCGACCGGGCGCTCGAGCAGTACGCCCGCGCGCGGTCCCTTTCGCCCGGAAACGCCGACCTGCTCTCGGCGATTGCCGTGGCCGACGTGGCGCTCGGCCGATGGGACGCCGCCCTGGAAACGTTGCAGAAAGCGGAACGGCTCGACCCGCGCTCGGTCAGCGTGCTGCGCCGGCTGGGCGATGCGTACTACTGGCTTCGCCGCTATTCACCGGCTCGGGAGGCCTTCGATCGAGGGCTCGTCATTGCGCCCACCCACCTCGGCCTGATCGAAGGCAAGGCGATGACGTTCCTCGGAGAGGCCGATCTGGCCGGGGCGAGGGCCGTGCTCGCCGCCGCGCCCCGGGAGGTCGAGCCGGCGGCGCTCGTCGCCTACGTGGCGGCCTACTGGGACGTGGTCTGGCTCCTCGACGAGAAGCAGCGCGACCTGCTCGTGAGCCTGGCGCCGAGCGCCTTCGACGGCGATCGCGCCACCTGGGGCCTCTGCCTTGCGCAGGCCTGGGCCCTGCGCGGCGACGCGGCGAAGACGCGCGCGCACGCCGACGCGGCGAGGAAGGCGATCGAGGAGCAGCTGCAGTCCTCTCCCGAGGACGCGCAGCGCCGCGTGGGCCTCGGCCTGGCGCTCGCGTACGCGGGCGACAGCGCGCAGGGGATCGCGGAGGCGCAGAAGGGCGTGGCGATGCTCCCGATTGCGAAGGACGGGTTCACCGGCCCGTTCCTGCAGCACCAGCTCGCGCGGATCTACGTCCTGGCCGGGGAGCCCGAAAAAGCCCTCGACCGGCTCGAGCCCCTTCTGAAGATCCCCTACATCCTTTCGCCCGGGTGGCTGAAGATCGACCCGAACTTCGATCCGCTGCGCGGCAATCCGCGTTTTCAGAAGCTCATCGCTGCCGCCGGATAGCCGAAGCGCGGCCGTCGTAGAATCCACCCGACTTGACTCTCTCCGCCGGAACAAAGCTCGGCCCCTACGAGATCCTCGCGCCGATCGGCGCCGGGGGAATGGGCGAGGTTTACCGCGCCAGGGACGAGCGTTTGAAACGCAGCGTCGCGGTCAAGGTCCTCCCTCCGTCGTTCACGCAGGACACCGATCGCCTCAAGCGGTTCGAGCAGGAGGCGCAGGCCGCAGGGTCGCTCAACCATCCCAACATCACCGCGGTGTTCGAGCTGGGTTCCTACGAGGGCTCTCCATACATCGTCAGCGAGCTCCTCGAGGGGGAGACGCTGCGCGCCCGCGTCTCCGGGGGAGCCCTTCCCGTACGGAAGGCCACGGACTACGCGATCCAGATGGCCCGGGGGCTCGCCGCGGCGCACGAGAAAGGAATCGTTCACCGGGACCTCAAGCCCGAGAACGTGTTCGTGACCAACGACGGGCGGGTGAAGATCCTGGACTTCGGTCTGGCCAAGCTGACGCAGGCCGACGGCGCGGTGGGTCCGCAGACGAATTTCCCGACCGCGCCTCCGGCGACGGAGCCGGGCATCGTGATGGGGACGCTCGGCTACATGTCGCCGGAGCAAGTCAAGGGCAAGACCGCCGACGCGCGCTCCGACATTTTTGCGTTCGGGGCGGTGCTCTACGAGATGCTCTCGGGCGCTCGCGCATTCCATCGGGAGACCGCGGCCGAGACGATGTCGGCCATCCTGCGGGAGGAACCGCCGGATCTGTCGGCGACGAACAAGAACGTGCAGCCGGGCCTCGAGCGCGTCGTGCGCCATTGCCTGGAGAAGAATCCCGAGGAGCGGTTCCACTCGGCACACGACCTCGCATTCGACCTCGAGGCACTCTCCGGGTCCTCCGCTTCAAAGCCCACTCTCGAAAAGTTGCGCGTGCCGGGCGGAGGCCGCCGCCTGCCGCTTCTGGTCGGCGTCGGCGTTGCGCTCGCGGCAATCGCGGCGGCCTACTGGGTCGGGAAGCGCGCCGGATACGTGCCGCCGCCGACGTTTCACCAGCTCACGTTCCGCCGCGGGTCGATCGGCTCGGCGAGGTTCGCGCCGGACGGGCAGACCATCCTCTACTCGTCGGAGTGGGACGGCGTGCCGATGGAAGTCTTCGTCTCCCGGCTCGACAGCCCGGAGTCGCGTCCCTTCGGCCTCGCCAGAGCCGAGGTGCTCGCGGTGTCCCCGTCCGGCGAGATGGCCGTGTCGCTGAACCGTCGCGGGTCGATCCCGTTCACGCGGACGGGCACGCTCGCCCGTCTCGGAATGACGGGCGGCGGCGCGCCGAAGGAGATCCAGGAGGACGTCTTGTGGGCCGACTGGGCGCCGGACGGCCAGAGCCTCGCCGTCGTTCGCCAGCAGGGCGGGAAGGTGCGGCTGGAGTATCCCGTCGGCAAGGTGCTGTACGAGACCGCCGGATGGATCTCCCATCCGCGGGTCTCGCCGCGGGGCGACGAGGTCGCGTTCCTGGACCATCCCGCCCAGGGCGACGACGCGGGAGCGGCGTCGATCGTCGACCGCTCCGGCCAGCGGCGCACGATCTCCGAAGTCTTCTCCAGCGCCCAGGGCCTCTCCTGGTCGCCCGACGCGTCCGAGGTCTGGTTCACCGCCGCATCGGAGGGGTTCGCGCGTGCGCTCCGGGCCGCCACGCGCTCGGGCCGCGGGCGGATCCTGGCGCAGGGGACCGGCGGGCTCACGATCGAGGACGTCTCGAAGACCGGGCGGGTGCTGGTGACCCAGGCGAAGGCCAGACAGGGGATCTCCGGGCTCGTTCCAGGCAGCCCCAAGGAGCGCGACTTCTCGTGGCTCGACTGGTCGCTCGCGCGGGACCTTTCGCCGGACGGCCAGATGCTCCTTTTCGACGAGACCGGGGAGGGGGGCGGACCCGGCTACTCCGTCTGCGTCCGAAAGGCCGACGGCTCGCCGGCCGTACGCCTCGGGCCGGGGCTGGCCGCCGCGCTCTCTCCCGACGGCGGGTCGGTGCTGGCGTTCACGAAAGAGGGCTCCGCGTACAGGATGGTGGTCTATCCCATCGGGGCCGGCGAACCGAGGAGGCTGCCGGCGACGCCAATCCGAATCGAGCAGGCGGGATGGCTGCCCGACGGCCGCCGGATCCTCTTCTCCGGAAGCGAGCCGGACCACGGCTCGCGGATCTGGGTCCAGGGTCTCGACGACGCGAAGCCCCGGCCCGTCGCGCCGGAGGGCTACCGGATGTTCGCGAAGGGGCTCTCCCCCGACGGCCGAGCCGTGGCGTCGCTCGGTCCGGATCAACGCTTCTATCTATACCCGGTCGAGGGAGGCGAGCCGACGGCGATCCCGGGGCTCGTCAAGGGCGATGTGCCGAGCGGGTGGACTCAGGACGGCCGGTCCATCTTCGTGCGCGCTCGGGGCGAGGTGCCACAACGCCTCTGGAAGCTCGACGTCGCGACGGGGCGCAAGGAGCTGTGGAAGGAGCTCATGCCGCCCGACCCGGCCGGGATCTGGCTGATCTCGCCGGTCTGGGTGACGCCGGATGAAAAGTTCTACGTGTATTCGTTCTCTCGCAGCCTGGCGGATCTCTACGTCGTGGATGGTCTCCGGTAGATGACAAAGACCTCGAGCGGTCCGCTTTGCGGACCGTGCAAATGGGAGTGGAAGTCGCTCGTTCACTCTCTCCCTCGAACGAGTGCGGTCCCAAGATGACTCTTTCTGCAGGAACAAGACTCGGACCGTACGAGATCCTCGCGCCGATCGGGGCCGGAGGCATGGGGGAGGTTTATCGTGCCCGGGACCCGCGGCTTTCGCGCGAGCTCGCGATCAAGGTCCTGCCGGCCTCGTTCTCGCAGGACCCGGACCGGCTCAAGCGCTTCGAGCAGGAAGCGCGGTCAGCCTCCGCCCTCAATCATCCCAACATCATCACGATCCACGAGATCGGGTCCTCGGACGGCACGCACTACCTGGCGATGGAGCTCATCGACGGCATGAGCCTGCGTGAGCTGCTCGCCTCCGGGCCCCTCGCGGGCAAGAAACTGCTCGACGTCGCCGTTCAGGTCGCCGAGGGCCTCGCCAAGGCGCACGGCGCGGGGATCGTCCACCGGGACCTGAAGCCCGAGAACGTCATGGTCACGAAAGACGGCTTCGTGAAGATCCTCGACTTCGGCCTCGCGAAGCTCTTCGTGGCGCCCACGGATAAGGAGTCCGGCGCCCCGACCGTGATCCCCCAGGAGACGCAGCCCGGCACCGTGATGGGAACGGTCGGCTACATGTCCCCCGAACAGGCGAGCGGCCGCGCCGTCGACTTCCGGTCGGACCAGTTTGCCCTGGGCTCGATCCTCTACGAGATGGCGACTTCGAAGCGCGCGTTCCAGAAGAACACCGGAGCGGAAACGCTGACGGCGATCATCCGGGACGAGCCGGAGCCCGTCGCGCAGGTCAACCCGAAGGCGCCCGCCCCGTTCCGGTGGATCGTCGAGCGCTGTCTCGCCAAGGACCCGGACGAGCGCTACGCCTCGACGCGCGACCTCGCGCGGGACCTCAAGAGCGTGCGCGAGCACATTTCCGAGGTCACGACGTCGGCCTCCGGGGCGATGGCCGTCGCCGAGCCGGTGCGCCGGCGGTCGTGGGCGGTCCCCCTCGTCGCGGCCGCGATCGTCCTCGCCGCGGCGGCCGGGCTCCTCGTCGGCCGGGGCGCGGCGCCGGCTCAGCAACCCACGTTCCAGCGCCTGACGTTCCAGCGCGGCACCGTCGTCGCGGCGCGCTTCGGCCCCGACGGCCAGACCGTGTACTACGGCGCGGCGTGGGAAGGAGCCGCTCCTCGCATCTACTCCCTGAGACCAGGAAATCCGGAATCCTCCGCTCTGAGCCTCCCGCCGGCGAACCTCCTCGGAATTTCCTCCAGCGGCGAGGTCGCGATTCAACTCGACCCGAAGCCCTCTCCGGCGGGGTTCGCGCTGCTGGGGACGCTGGCGAGGGTGCCGCTGTCCGGCGGAGCACCCAAGGAGCTTCTTCAGGACGTGAGCTATGCCGATTGGGCGCCGGGAAGCACCGAGCTCACCGTCGTCCAGCGCGCGTCGGGGAAGGACAATCTTAATTTTCCGGTGGGGAAGATTCTCGTCACGACGGCGGGCTGGCTCCAGGACCCGCGGTTCTCTCCGGACGGATCGAAGATCGCCTTCCTCGAGCACCCGGGATCCGGGGACGACGGTGGAGTCGCCTTCGTCGACCGCTCCGGAAAGAAAACCGAGCTCTCCGGCGGGTGGTCGACCGTGCAGGGGCTCGCCTGGGCGTCCGGAGGGCGGGAGATCTGGTTCACGGCGGCCCGCCAGGGAATCGAGCGCGAGATCTGGGCCGTGACGCTTTCGGGCAAGCTCCGGCTGGTGCGGACGATGCAGGGGACCCCGGCACTGCTCGACATCTCCGGCACGAATGCCCTCGTGACCGAGGACGACTACAGGGCGAGCGTGCTGGCGTTCCTGCCGGGCCAGTCTGTGGGCCGCGACCTGGGCTGGTTCGACTGGTCGGGCGACCGCGATCTGTCCGACGACGGGAAGCTTCTTCTCTTCGACGAATCGGGAGAAGGCGGAGGCGCCAACGGTTCGGTCTATCTGCGCGCGACCGACGGGTCCCCGGCCGTGCGCTTGAGTGACGGCATCGGCGTGACGGTCTCGCCCGACAACGCCTGGGCCGTGATCCGCACGATCTCCGACCAGCCCCACTTCGTCCTCGTGCCGGTCAAGGCGGGTCAACCCCGCGAGTTTCCGCCGGACGGACTGGGGAGACCCCCGTACGGAGCTTTCCTTCCCGACGGGTCGCGCTTCGTCTTCGCGGCGTCGGCGCCGGCTCATGGAACCAGGCTGTACATGCAGTCGGTCGCCGGTGGGCCTCCGGCTCCGATCAGCGCCGAGGGCATCAACGCCGGCCGGCTGTTCGTCTCTCCCGACGCGCGACTGGTAGCCGCGACCGGCCCCGACCTGAAGATTCACCTGTACCCGGTCGGCGGAGGAACCGCCGTGGATCTGGCAGCCTCGGAGGTCGGAGACTCACCCGCGGGATGGACCGCGGACGGCAGGGGACTTTACGTTTCCGTGATCGGCAATCCATGTCGCATCGACCTGATCGACGTGTCCTCGGGCCGCCGGACGCACGTCCGGGATCTGGCGGGGGCCGATGGCGCCGGCGTGACGGCTTTCGGTCCGGCCCGCGTCACCCCCGACGGGCGGATCATGACGGCGGGCGTCAATCGGATTCTGTCCACGCTCTATCGGGTGAGGGACTTGAAATGAGCTTCGCTGCCGGAACGAAGGTCGGTCCGTACGAGGTCATCGGCCTCCTCGGCGCCGGGGGGATGGGCGAGGTCTACCGCGCGCGCGACGAGCGCCTGAAACGCGACGTCGCGGTCAAGGTGCTGCCCTCGTCGTTCGCGCTGGACCCCGAACGCCTGCGCCGGTTCGAGCAGGAGGCCCAGTCCGCCGGCGGGCTCAACCACCCGAACATCACGTCGGTCTACGAGCTCGGCGCATTCGAGGGTTCTCCGTATATCGTCACGGAGCTTCTCGAGGGCGAGACGCTCCGGGCGCGGCTCTCGGGCGGCGCGCTGCCGGTACGAAAGGCGACCGAGTACGCGATCCAGGTCGCCCGGGGGCTCGCCGCGGCGCACGAGAAGGGGATCGTTCACCGGGACCTGAAGCCCGAGAACCTCTTCGTGACGAACGACGGCCGGGTCAAGATCCTCGACTTCGGTCTCGCCAAGCTGACGCAGGCCGACGGGGCGGCGGGGCCGCAGACGAACCTGCCGACCGCCGACGGCACCGAGCCCGGCGTCGTGCTCGGCACGCTCGGCTACATGGCGCCCGAGCAGGTCAAGGGGAAGAAAGCCGACGCGCGCTCGGACATCTTCTCGTTCGGCGCCGTCCTCTACGAGATGATCTCGGGGTCGCGCGCCTTCCACCGCGACTCGGCGGCGGAGACGATGTCCGCGATCCTTCGGGAGGACCCGCCGGACCTTTCGGCGACGAACAAGAATGTCGCGCCCGGGCTCGACCGCGTCGTGCGGCACTGTCTCGAAAAGAATCCCGAGGAGCGATTCCACTCGGCGCACGACCTGGCGTTCGATCTCGAGGCGCTGTCGGGCACGACCGGGTCGACGGCGGTTTCGGCGGTCCCGGAGCGGCCCGCGCGGACGCGCGTTGTTCCGTACTCGGTCGGCGCCGCAGTTCTCGCGGCCGCCGTCGCCCTGGGTTACTTCATCGGCCACGGAAAGGGAACGAGTGAGCCTCCGACCTTCCGCCAGCTCACCTTCCGCAAGGGCGCCATCTGGGGCGCGCGCTTCGGCTCCGACGGAAAAACGATCCTGACGACGGCGGCCTGGGACGGGAAGCCGTCCGAGATCTACGTCAGCCGGCCCGACAGCCCGGAGTCGCGGCCCTTCGGCCTTCCCGGCGCCGACGTCGCCGCCGTATCCGCATCGGGCGAGGTGGCCGTCATCCTCAAAGCCGACTTCGACACGGCCTTCACGCGTACCGGCACGCTCGCGCGGGTGAGCGCGACCGGGGGCGCGCCGCGCGAGCTCCTCGAGAATGTGGAGTACGCCGACTGGTCCCCCGACGGCAAGGACCTGGCGATCGTGCGGATCCTGAACCGCAAGTGCCGGCTCGAGTTCCCGACGGGAAAGGTCCTGTACGAGACCGCGGGCTGGATCGGCAACCCCCGGTTCTCGCCCGACGGCGCGCGGATCGCGTTCCTGGACCACGGCGCCGTCAACGATGATGGCGGATCCGTCGCCGTGGTCGACCGCGCCGGGAAGAAGACGACGATCTCGCCCGGCTACGCTTCGTCGAATGGGCTCGCCTGGTCGCCCGACGGCTCGGAGGTCTGGTTCACTGCGGCGGAGGTCGGCAGCAACCGTGTTCTCCGCTCCGCGACACTTTCGGGCCGGATTCGCACGCTCGCCCGCGTCGCGGGATCGCTGACGCTCGAGGACGTCACGCGGGACGGCCGGGTCCTCATCTCGCACGACACCGCACAGATCGGGGTCCTCGCCCGCGGCGCCGGCGACGCGAAGGAAGTCGACCTGAGCTGGCTCGACTGGAGCCTCATGTCGGACATCTCCGCCGACGGGCGATCCGTTGTCTTCAGCGAAGCGGGCGAGGGTGGAGGAAAGGGCTATTCGGTCTACGTGCGCGCGATCGACGGTTCGCCGGCGGTGCGGCTGGGAGAGGGCAACGCGCAATCCATTTCGGCCGACGGCAAGAGAGTGCTGGCCTTCGTGGGCGCGCCCGAAGCGCCCGAGCTCGTCGTGTACCCGACGGGGGCCGGCGAAGCGAAGAAGGTGCCGAACGGCGGACTGGCCGTTCGAAACGCCCGATGGCTGCCCGACGGGCGGCACTTTCTCGCCGTCGCCGTCGAGAAGGGACGCCCCGCGCGGACCTACGTCTTCGACGTCGAGGGCGGCGCTCCGCGGCCGCTGACCGCGGAGGGCGTCCGCGGGACCCTGGTGTCGCCGGACGGAAAGCGTTTCGCGGCAAGAGGACCAAAAGGCGAAGCGGTCGTCGTGTCGGTCGACGGTGGAGAGCCGAAGGCGGTTCCCGGGGTCGAGACATTGACTTCGCTCGCCGGTTGGGCCCCCGACGGTCGCCTTCTCGTGCGCAAGGGGACCTCGACCGAGATTCCGATGCGGATTTACGCGGTCGACCCGGAGACCGGCCGCGAGGAGCTCTGGCGCGAGTTCGTTCCCGCCGATGCGACCGGCGTCAACGGTCTGATCTCGTTCCGGTCCGCGCCGAACGGCGCCTACGCCTACAGCTACTTCCGCAACCTTTCGAACTTGTACCTGGTGGAAGGTTTGAAATGAGTCTCGCTG
>CAVXRK010000004.1:0-909586 GCA_963764025.1 uncultured Acidobacteriota bacterium | reverse complement strand
GGAGCAGGCCCATTGGCAACCTCCTTGACGGGATCCCGCTACTGCACGAGGAATGCCAGCGCCGGAGCCCGCCGAACAACACGGCACCACCCTCTCCCGGCGGGAGAGGGCCAGGGTGAGGGGCTCTTCCAGGAGCGATTCGCTTCGCAGCAATGTTCATCTCGCATGTGTCATCCACCCCCTCACCCTTCCCTCTCCCCCTTTCGGGGGAGAGGGTTTTCTGCTTGGCGTTGTGGAGGGAAAACAGCTAGGGCAGAAGCCGCCGCAGGCAGGACTGGAGCTTCCCGACCTCGACCGGCTTCGAGAGGAAGTCCGCGACGCCGGGCGCGTCCCGGACGAAGCTCAAGCCCGAGAGGAGAACGATCGGGCAGCGGGTCTTCGGGCGGCGATCGGCCCACTGCGCGAGAAACTGCCAGCCGTCCATCACCGGCATCATCAGGTCGAGCAGGATCAGGCTGGGAGGCTCCTTCTCGCAGACCGACAGAGCCTGCGCTCCGTCGGCGGCCCCGATTGCGCGATAGCCATCGTCCTCCAGGATGGCGATGAGGGCGCCGCGGGTCGCCTCGTCGTTCCGGAGGATGGGCCCGCTGCCTCGACGAGGTTGCGCGAAGGTGGTGACGAGCTCGAACGAGGCGCCCGGCGGGGTCGACCGGATTCCCGGACTCTTCGGGGGCCGACCCCCGGGGATGCAGGCTTACCGAGCCGGAGCCATGAGGGCGTCGCGGAATTCCGATGCCGACGCGAATCGCTCCTCGGGAATCTTGCGCATGGACTTCGCAACGACGGCGGCCAGGCGGTCCGGCACCGACGGCGCGACGTCGATCAACGGATCGGGGTCGTCATTGAGAATGAGCTCCATCAGCCGGTAGAGGCTGGCGTGGCGGAAAGCGGGCTGGAAGCTCAAGAGCTCGTAGGCCAGGGCCCCGAGAAGGAAAATGTCCGTGTGAGGGCCGATCTCACCGCCCGAGAGCTGCTCGGGCGACATATAGGCCACCGTGCCGACCGCCGTCCCGGTTCGGGTCATGCCGGTCTTCGAGTCGATCGTCTTGGCGATCCCGAAGTCCATGATCTTCACGCCGCCGTCCTCGAGGACGCGCACGTTGGAGGGATTGATGTCCCGGTGGATCACGCCCTTCCGGTGCGCGTAGTCGAGCCCGTCGGCGATCGCGGCGAGGATCCGCCGCTTCTCTTCGAGAGCGTACGGCTGGCGTTCGAGGATCATCTCCGAGAGGTCGCGGCCGGTCAGCAGCTCCTGGACCATGAAGGGGGTGTCCCCGTGCATGCCGGACTCGAAGACGGCCGCGATGTTGGGGTGACGGAGGTCGCCCGCGAGCCTCGCCTCGCGAAAGAACCGCGCGTGACCGTCCTCTCCGAGCGCGCAGATCTTGATCGCCACGAGGCGGCCGGTTTCGGGATCGACGGCCTTGAAGACGGAGCCGAAGCCACCCGAGCCGATGCGCTCGAGGAGGCGGTAACTTCCGATCGTCCCCGAATCGGCCGGAGCGTTTCCGCCGGGAGCCCGATTCGCCGTCGCTCCGCGTCGCTTCGAACCGAAGTCGAGAAACATGCGGCTCCCTACCAGCGCTGCGGCATGCGCTCCAGCTTCGCCGTATCGTAGCCGAGCTCCGCGACTTTCTCCACCAGCTGGGAGTAGTCCGCCTCCGGGATCGAGGGCGTGCGCGCCATGATCCAGACGTAGTCGCGCTTGGTCCGCGCCACGATCGTCTGCGAATAGTCGGGCGAGAGGTACGCGATCAGGTACTCGGCCTTCAACGGCCAGAAGAACTGCATCCACCAGGCCGCGTTCGACTCCGAGTCCCGGACCCAGCCTTTCGGTTTCATGACTTTCAACGGGCCGTCGAAGCTTCCCTTGCGGTAGGTAAAGGTCGTCGCGATGGTGCCGTCGGGATTCAGACGGTACGTCTCGAGGGCGTTGAACGCCCCCTTCTCGTAGGAGGTCGGGATGTTCGCGATGACGTACCACTCGCCCATGTAGCGTTCGAGGTCGACCTTCGGGACCGTGGGAAGGGGAGGGCGCGCCATGGCGTCCAGCCCGAGCAAGAGGACGGCCAGCGGAAGCGCGGGGAGAAGGTGGGCCCGTCGCATCGGCGGAGGATATCGGATCCCGGCGCAGACGGCGCGAAGCGTCCATTCCGGCCGCCGGCTTGACCTGACCCCGCCTCTCCGATAAGGTGCGCGCTCTGCCGCGGGGTGGAGCAGCCTGGTAGCTCGTTGGGCTCATAACCCAAAGGTCGTAGGTTCAAATCCTACCCCCGCAACCAAGAAACCAAAGGGCTTAGGTCATCGGGACCTAAGCCCTTTTTGTTTTTTGTAACCAAACCGTCCCCATTCATCATTGAGCGTTCTCGGCGAGGTAAGCGTTGATGAACCTATCGACCAAGTCCCCGACGTTCTCGCGTACCGCTGAGACGAACTCGCGAGAGGAGACCGTTCCAATCATTCCCGTATCCCAGGTCTCGGCGGTGCATCGAAACATGTTCCGGTAAAAGGTCACCATCTGGTTCACACCGATGTGAGCCGAATACGCCCAGCCGCCGTTCGATACCTTCATCGTAGTTACACGTACGTAGACGTATTCCAAAGCAGTGTCACTAACCTTGATCCGGGATTGCCGGAGGCGTAGCTCGGTGTTGAGTTGCTCGTCAGAGAGTCCGCCGCTCTGGGCCTCGGCGTCCAAGGTCTCGACAACTACGTCTACCTGCCACGAGAGAGTCCGCGCTCAGCTGCGTTCCCAGGCGAACCAGCGGCAACTCCGCGCGACCTGGCCCACGGAGAACAAAGCATCCCTTTGGTAAACTCCGGTGACGGGGCTTCTTCCTTCAGATGGAGGTCATCATGTCCGCAGTCCGCCAGTTCCTGTCCTTGGGTACGCTTGTTTATGCGGCAGGGTTACCTCTGCCACCAACGAATACGCCCGGACCCGTCGTAGCGCCGCCTCCTGCAACCAGCGGGGCAATGACTCCTAAGCTTGTGCCCGTGAGCCCCGTTCTGCCGAATGCGGGTATCAGAATGAACTACGTTGGTCCGACCGCGAACATCACCGCAGTGGCCAATCATCTTCAGGTTCAAGCCAAAAGCTTGGACACCCTGGTCACGGTCGCTCCTGGTCTTGCGCTCACTAGACCGGTCACGATCAGTATTGCCTATCTCTCTCCTTGGCCTGCTGCAGAGAACAGGCGTAAGACGCAACCCTACGCGTCGTCCTCTGGTAATAGCTTTTTGTATAGCGATCCGGAGGGAGATGGTAAGGCTCGGAAAGTTCACCTGGATATCACTCTCAGTGAACCCAAGCCGGGTGGCGGCGTGTACTCTTTTAATGTGCCGGCGGACTTGGCGCTCGACCCCCTGTACGACGTGACGATCAGCCCGCTTGTTTTCACTCTAATCAGAGGTTGTTCTAACGTGGGTGCCAACCAGATCGATTTGCATTGGTGGGCTCCGGATAATTCCAGACACTACCGGACGGTTCACTTCGCCACCCGAGAGGGCGAGAGGTTTTCAATTCGTGAATTTGGCTGGACGCGGTTGGAAGTGAGCGCAACCGCAAACTTGCACAAAGTAGATGCGTGGTACAGCGAGACAGGCATACACGGCGGGTTCGGTCCATTCCCAGGCTCCCCGAAAGAAAATCTGGTCCCGGGCAAGACTCAAAGGTCGTTTTCAGGGTTAGTGAATTCAATGGGCGCCACTCAGGACTGCCAGGCAACCCTTGACTACACGGTGACCTATCAGCTGCGTGCGTATTTCGGGGCGCCTACGGTGCGGGACCATCGCTGAGATTGAGAAACGGGCAAAAGAAGCTCGGGCGGGAGGTGGCGATCAAGTTGCTCCGGCTGGCTCAAGATCGACCCCAACTTCGACCCGTTGCGCAAGAACGCGAGGTTCCAGGAACTCGTCGCTGGCGGGAAGTGAATGCGCCTTCCCTCGGTTTCCGAGGTGGGGCGAAAGTGGAGCGATCTGGAGGCTACAGGAGGCGAAAGCTGACGACTCGAACGCCTGATCGAGTCGCGTTTTGTAGCTTCTTGTCTACTTGAGGCGGCAATTGGCGAGTTCTCATAACCCAAAGGTCGAGGGTTCAAGGAGGTCAGGGGTTGGTCGAAAGGCCTGACCCCTTTTCCTCTTCGGTAAGCGATTTGCGATCGGAGCGGTCTAACGATGAGCTAATAGGTTCGCGTCTTACAGGGTTGACCCACTCATTCCGTCGCGCCCTCCACAACGTGTTTGGAAAACATCGAGCCCGCAAGGTCTCGGCGTCCGGTTTTTGTGCTTGTTGCCGGGGCGCCCGATCGTTGCTCGGTCGCAAGTCGAGCGAATCAACTCATTCAAAAGCCGCGAGTCCACACTCGCTTAGCGGCCCTTCCTTGCGTCTTTTCCCGCGAGGCATGGCCACGGCTCTGTGCACGGGTGCGCACCGCGGCGAAGCCGTCAGCGAGCCTTTCGTTTCGGCTTGCCTCGAACGCGCCGAGGCTTGGATACGACGGCTTTCGCTTTCTCGACGCCGGTCTCGGACTCCAAGGGTCTGCGAGGAGTGAGTTTGACCTCGTGAAGGAATGAAGCCAGCAGCGGCGAGGGGTCCTCCCGCCGGTAGATCACCCCGGATTCGGTGAACACTCCGGGATCTCCGATAGGGCGGAAGACGACTCCCGGTATCGCCCTCTGCTTGATCGCGGGATCGACGAGCGCGATGGTCAGGCCCGCGGCCACCATTCCCAGGACGGTCTGGGTCGAGGGAAGCCCGCCCTCCATCGCGATTGGCGGCCCGAACCCGGCCCGCCGAAAGATCGACAGCAACTGATCGTAGCGAACCGGCGACAGATGCCGGGGCCACAGCGTGTAGGCTTCTCCGGACAGGTCCCGCAGCCGGATGCGTGCATGGCGAGCCATCGGATGATCTTCGGGAATCGCGGCCACGAGTCGCTCGCGTCCGGTCAGTTCGCTGACGACACCCTCCGCCTCAATCGGAAGACCCACGAATCCGATGTCGATCCGGCCCGCGTGGAGGGCCTGGATTTGGGCCTCCGGCGTGAGGTTCTGAAAAAGGACTTCTACCGACGGTGCGTGCTCCCCAAAGAGTCTGAGAGCCTTTCCCAGGAACGCCCAGTCCGTTTCCGGCGAAATGCCGATGACGATCTTCAGGGATTCTTCGCGCGCCGTCTCCCTCGCCAACCCGGCCGCGCGTTCGGCCGCGGCCAGAATCCCGCGCGCCTCCCGTAGGAATCGATTTCCTGCGGGCGTCAGCTCGACGTGCCGCTTGACGCGGCGCAACAGGTCGACCTTGAGCTCGGTTTCGAGATTTCGGATTTGCTGGCTCAGGGACGACTGAGAGGTGTGCAGTCGGTCCGCGGCGTGGCCGAAGTGGAGTTCTTCCGCGACCGCGACGAAGTAGCGAAGATGCCGCAGCTCCATGGGAACCTCTTTTGATCGTTGATCGGTCTGAATTCTATCGAAAGAAACGATTGGACGCCCCTCCGCGAAGCGACCATGCTCGTTCTCCGGGATCTCAAAGGCCGCCGAGTCACCTCTCGCCGGCTTTGATAGAAGTGCGACGAACTGGTCCGGGTGAAAGGAATCAGATGACCAAAAAGGTTAGAACGCAGAGGCTCGCGGCTCCGGTCTCTTTGAAGGATCACGTCCGGGGGTCCCCGCTAGCAAAGGTCACTCTCGTCGGTTACGGAGACTTCACATGCCCGGACTGTGCAAAGGCGCATCGAGCCGTCAAGAAGATCCAGGCGGAAATGGGCTCCCGCCTCCGTTACGTCTTTCGGAGCTTCCCCGCCCCGCTCGACGAGAAGTCTGAGGCCACCGCGGAAGCGGCAGAGTCCGCAGGGGCCCAGGGAAAGTTCTGGGAGATCCACGACCGAATGTTCGAGGAGCAGAGCGCTTCGAGCCGCCTTGTGCTGGAAGAGCAGGCCAAAGCCGTTGGCCTCGATGCCGGTCAGTTTCGACGGGACATGCGGGGACACGTTCACCTGGCAAGAGTTCGCGCCGTGCGGGAAGCGGGCACTCGGAGCGGTGTCAGACACGTACCGACCTTCTTCATCAATTCCTTGCAACACGAAAGTGCTTTCGGTCTGGCCACGTTGCTCCCCGCGATCCAAGCCGCGGTCGGTGGTTGATGTCTCCAGTTTCACGTCTCAACTCCAGCGGAATAAACGATTGGAGATGACTCGGCAAAGCGCACATGCTCACTCTGCATAGGAACTTCGGGAGTAGAAAGGACAGAGTATGGAAACCATCGTCATTGTTCTTCTCGTGCTGTTGTTTCTCGGTGGCGGCGGATATTGGTTCCGCAGCAGGCGAGCCTGACACGGGCCCTGGGCAGCAGCGAGTAGAGGTACGCAAATTCATGAACCGTTGAGGATCCATGAGCCGAGGTGAACTGGCAGGCAAGAAAGAGAGCCTCAAAGGCCGTGTCAAGGAAGCCCTGGGCACGCTGACCGGTAACAAGGACCTCGAATCGGAAGGGGCCAATGAGCGAGCCGGCGGTGCAGCTTAGGAACGCATCGGGAAGGCGACTCGCAAGGTTGGAGAAGCGATCGAGGATCTCAGCAAGAAGATCAAGCGCTAGCCGACCCTGCGGCGGGGAGCAGCCGAGTCCCACTTTCTCTGCTGTGTCCTTGACGGGCATGCGAAAGGAGCCCTGCCATGACACTTTCACTACCGGAACTTCTGCTTCTCATCTTGATCGCGGCGATTTGCGGCGCCATAGGGAAAGCGATCGCGGGTAGCGTTCGTGGTGGGCTGATCGTCTCGATAGCTCTTGGCTTCGTCGGGGCACTTCTTGGGCCTTGGGTTGCTCGGTTGCTCAAGCTCCCAGAACCTCTTACGGTCGCCGTCGGCGGACATCCATTCCCCGTCCTGTGGTCCATCATCGGCGCCGCCCTTTTCGTGGCGATCATTCACCTGTTCTCCGGACGGAGGTGACCGCGCTGCCGAATTCCCGCAGGGTCGCCAAGGACCATCGTCGCTCCGAGTTGCCCCGCAGGGTCGGGCGAAAGTCGGGCGATCTGGCGGCTACAGGAGGCGAAAATCGACGACTCGAACGCCTGAACGAGTCGCGTCTTGTCGCTTTCTTTCTGCTTGAGTTGACTTTCGACGAGGTCTCATAACCCAAAGGTCGGAGGTTCAAATCCTCCCACCGCAACCAAGTGAGTGATCGGCCGGGGGAGACCCCGGCCGTTTTGTTTCTAAGCCGCGAGTCGGGGAGGATTTGAACCCGCCGCGAAGCGGCGAAGAGGGTTCGGCGCCCTGACCGCGGCGCAGCCGCGGGGTAGGGCGCAAACGCCGGCCGCAGGCCGGCGTTCAATCCCTCCCCCGCAACCAAGAACATCAAGGGGTTACGTCGCGTGACGTCACCCCTTTTTCTTTGGTGGGGCGATTGGCGATCGGAACGGCTTGCTATTGAGCCATTAGGTTCGAGTCCTACCCGGCTCACCACTGACCGTCTCTCACGTTTACCAACCACTCCCAACAACACGCGACCGCTGAAGGTTGGTCTTCGGTCTGGCGAAACTGGCGCAACCGGAGGACGGAAGTGGTGTGAAGGCGCTGGGCCTGGTGAGTAAGGTCCGGGCGGAGCCAGCGTTCCGGATCGAACACTCCCGGTGTTAGCGAGTTGGTTTCGGCAGCCCGATTCCGAGGCCGTGATGGCGATTCGCGAGGCGGGCGCGCAGAGCCGCCAGCCTCTCTGGCGTCAGACTGGCGTGAGCAGGTTGGCCGAGTCGCGGGTCACCGGCGCCACCTCATTCTGACTCCCGCTCTCCGCGACTAGGACGAACCTTCGAGCATCGAAGCGGCTAGAATCGCCGTCTCGGTCTTCCGATGACCCTCACACCCGGCACACGCTTGGGCCACTACGAAATCCTGTCGCCACTGGGTGCGGGCGGGATGGGAGAGGTGTACAGGGCGAAAGACCCTGGGCTCGGGCGCGAGGTGGCGGTCAAGGTATTGCCGGAGGCGCTGGCCCTGGATCGGAACCGACTCTCGCGATTCGAGCAGGAGGCGCGCGCGGCCTCGGCGTTGAACCATCCCAACATCGTGACGATTCACGAGATCGGACGTGAGGGAGACGTCGCGTTCATCGCGATGGAACTCGTGGAAGGAAGAACGCTGCGCGAGCTGACGATGTCGGGGCCCATGCCGGTGCGCCGCTTGCTGAGCGTGGCGGCGCAGGTGGCCGATGGGCTCTCCAAGGCTCACGCTGCGGGCATCGTGCACCGAGACCTGAAGCCCGAAAACGTCATGGTGTCGAATGATGGGTTCGTAAAGATCCTGGACTTCGGGCTAGCCAAGCTCGGGGACTCGGGGTCTGGTGACGTCTCCACGATGCAGACGCTGGCGAATCCGGAGACGCTTCCCGGAACAGTGATGGGGACGGTCGGCTACATGTCGCCGGAGCAGGCGTCCGCGGAGGCGCTGGATTTCCGCTCGGACCAGTTTTCGCTGGGCTCGATCGTCTACGAGATGGCGTCAGGCAAGAAGGCCTTCCTGAGAAGGACGGCAGCGGAGACGATGTCGGCGATCATCCGCGAGCAACCGGAGCCGCTGGCGAAGCTCCGGCCGGATCTGCCGTTGCCGGCGCAGTGGATCCTGGAGCGGTGCCTTTCCAAGGATCGGGAGGATCGGTACGCCTCGACGAAGGATCTCGCGCGGGACCTGGTCAGCGTGCGCGATCGCACCGAGGCCTCGAGCGGCGCGGAGGAGATGTTCCCCGCGCCGGGAAGACGCCGCCGGCGCGGACTCCTGCTCGCTGCCGCCGTCGGTGTGCTCGGGGCGGGACTCGCGGTCGTTTGGGGAATCGCTCATGGTCTCGCGAGGGAAACCGCTCCCGCTCCATCGTTCAAGCGTTTGACCTTCCGTCAGCGTCCGATCGGAAACGCGCGTTTTGCGCCCGACGGCCAGACCATCATCTACAGCACGGGCTCGAGTGCGGCCCCACGGCTCTATATGACTCGGCCGCAGAGCCCCGAGTCCAACCTGCTCGCGTTTCCCGGTGACATCCTGTCGATTTCCCGCTCCGGGGAGCTCGCGATCCTTCAGAGTCTGCGGCCTGTCGGGCGCGGCATTCTCGCCACGGCTCCGATGGCGGGAGGAGCCCCTCGGCAGGTTCTGAATGAGGTTCCCTATGGGGGCGCCGACTGGTCTCCGGATGGCAAGAGCCTGGTCGTGATGCACGTCGTCGACGGCCGGTCGCGGCTGGAATCCCCCATCGGGAAGGTGCTGGCCGTCGGGGAATTCGGCTCTCCGCGCTTTTCGGCCGATGGCAGCTTGATCTCGTTTTGGGAGACGAGCGGTCGCTCGAATTCCGTCGGCGTGATCGATCGGCTCGGCAAGTCGAAGAAGATCCTGTCGGCAGGCTGGACGGAGATCGCCGGTGTGCCGTGCTGGGCGGCGAACGGCCGCGAGATCTGGTTTACGGCGGGCAAAGCCGGAGAGAAGCCGGCCCTCTGGAGGGTAGACCTTTCCGGAAAGCTCCGCCTGGCCATTCGTGTGCCGGGAATCCTCGAGCTCGACGACATCTCCGGCGACGGCCGCGTCCTGCTCACGCACAGCACGGTCCTGCAGAGCGTTCGGGGGCTCGGGCCCGGACAGTCGGTGGAGAGCGACCTCTCCTGGCTGGACGGCTCGTTGCCCGCCGACCTCTCCCAGGACGGCTCGATGCTGCTCATGAACGAGGAGGGCGAGGGAACTGGCGCCAGACCGACGATCTATCTTCGCGGCACGGACGGCAGTCCCGCGCTGCGGCTCTCCGAGGGCATGGGCATGGCGCTCTCGCCCGACAAGCAGCGGGTGCTCGCTGGGTTTCCTGCGGAAGGCGGAAAGTCGTCGCGCCTCGTCCTCCTTCCCACCGGCCCCGGCGAGCCCAAAGACCTCGCGAACGAAAAGCTCGAGCCGGATTGGGGCGCATTCACTCCGGACGGGAAACGCGTGGTCTTTAGCGTCTCAAGCCCGGATCAAGAGGACCGGCTCTACGTTCAGGACATTGTGGCAGGCAACCCGCGGGTCATCGGTTCGGTCGGCACCTACCTGATGGATTACACCAGCCCGGTTTCTCCCGACGGTCGGTCCGTGATCGCGTATCAAAAGGGATTCGCCTCGGTCTACCCGATCGACGGCGGCGGCGAGGGACGCGCCGTGCCCGGGGTGGCGCGGGCCGATCGCGTCGTTCAGTGGAGTGCAGACTCCCGGAGCGTCTACGTCTACAGCCCTCGCGAACGGCCTCTGAAAGTCTTCCTGCTCGATCTCGAGACCGGCCAGAAGCACCTGTGGAAGGAGCTACCAGTGGACGAATCGGAAGGGAGAATCCTGGTGCGCGTTACGTCGGACGGCCGCTTCTACGTCTACGGGACGACCGCCGTGCGCTCCGAGCTCTATCTCGTCGACGCGCTGCGGTGAGGGTTCGGAGCCGCGTCGAAGCCGGAACCGGATTGGCTTGCACGCCGCGACGCCAAGGGCCGTAAATGAGGGCCACAGCATCGCCACGGGCTGGCGCGGTGGAGCGAAAGTCGGGCGATCTGGCGGCTACAGGAAGCGAAACCTGACGACTCGAATGCCCAATCGAGTCGCGTCTTGTAGCTTCCTGTAGACCTGAGGCGACTTTTCGAGCTGTTCTCATAACCCAAAGGTCGGAGGTTCAAATCCTCCCCCCGCAACCAAGCAAATCAAGGAGTTACGTCGCGAGGCGTGACCCCTTCTTCTCTTCGATAAGGCGAGAGTCGAGCGACTTGTGATCGCGACGATTCAGGGTTGAGACTTACGCTTGGCGCTAGGCCCCAAGGGGCCTTGAGATGCTGCATGACGACTGAAGTGCTCGAGATCGATCTCATCGTCGTGGGTGGAGGGCCCGCGGGAATTGCCCTCGCGGCGGAGGCGAAAACCGCGGGCGTTTCCCCGGGGCGGGTTCTCGTTCTCGAGAGGGCGCCGGAACATTCCTGGATCATTCGCAAGTACTACCCGGCGGCCAAGCCTGTGCTCGCCAACTACAAAGGGATTGAGGCGAAATGCGAGGGAGTGCTCTGCATTCCGGACCTGACGCGTGAGGAGACATTGAGTTACCTCGACCGCGCAATCCGCGATTCAGGAGCCTGCGTGCGATACCGCGAAGAAGTTCACCGAATTGGGACCGAATCCGATGGGCTGCTGCGGGTCGAGACGAACACAGGTGTTTGGCGGGCTCGCGTCGTCGTGATCGCGATCGGGATTCTCAGCCGCCCCAACCAACCGTCGCACGCGATCCCGCCTCAAGTGAAGCGCCAAGTCCTCTTCGACGTGACGAGCGAGGAAATCCTGGGCAAAGACGTCCTCGTCGTCGGCGGGGGCGACACGGCGACGGAGTACTGTCAATTCCTCGTGCAAGAAGGGAACCGTGTCACGCTCTGCTACCGCGGCAGAGAGCTGGCACGGCCCAATCCCATCAATCAGCAGAGTGTGCTCGAGCTCGAGCGGCAGGGAAGGCTGCAGATTCTTCTGTCCTCCAACGTGGCCGGACTCGAGAGTGCCGGGGGCAGAGTTCGGGTCCGTTTTCAGGAGCCCGGCCTCGGTTTTCTCGAGGTTGATCGGATCGTCTACGCCCTCGGCGGCACGACACCAGAGAACTTTCTCAAGTCCGCGGGCATCGCGTTTGACGGCCCGCAACCGAAACTGACGGAGTCCTTTGCGACGAGTGTTCCCGGCCTCTTCCTTGCGGGAGACCTGACGGCGGGCAGGAAAGGCGGGTCGATCATTCTCGCTTTCAACACCGCCGCTGCCGCCATGCGGCAGATCTGCGAAGACTACGGTATTTGCGCCATCGATCACCCCTCCGAAAGGTAGGCGGCTCGAAACTTTGAGCGCAGCTCGAAACGGAATGTCCGGGTTTACCGAGGCGCTCACCGAGTCGCGGGTTCGCTGTCGCGCACTTTCTCCGGCTCGCTCGCGAGCGCCCGGCTCACGAATCGTCCCGGAACTTTCTCCGCGTGGCACGGACCACTGCCCACACCGCCACGAGCAGAAACGGCAACACGAGCGCGAGCGTTGCGTCCGGGTCGAAGTCGAGCCCCCGGCTCTGAATTCCCTTGAGAGCGCGGTCGATCAGCCCGAGAGCGTAATACGTGATCACGACGACCGACAGCCCCTCGACCGCCTGCTGGAGCCTCAGCTGCAGCTTCGCCCGTCGATCCACGCTCTCGAGCAAACGCGCGTTCTGCTCCTCGACGTGGAGTTCAATGCCTGTCCGCAGCAGATCGGCGGCACGAGCGATACGCTCGGACAGCTTGGCCAGGCGTTCGAGGAGATTTCGATACGTCTCGCCCGCCGGACGCACGCGCCGCATGACGAAGCGGCTCAGGCTCAAGACATGCTCGATCTTGTCCTCGCGGAGATCCGCGAACCGGCTTTCCAGGAGGGAGAAGTAGGCCAACGATCCGGCGAAGCGGTTGGAGACCCGTGCGCGAATGTGCTCGACCTCGGCTGCGAGCTCGAGAAGGGCGTCGAGAACGGTCCGTTTCTCCCCGACCGACTGGGTCCTGCGTAGCGCGTCCACCTCCTCAACCATACGGCGCTCGGCCGCTGCAAGCTCGGGCTTCACGTCCCGCGCCATCGGCAGCGGCAGGAGCGTTAGGTGGTAAGCGTCTTCGATCGCGAGAAGCCGTTCTACGGTCCGGCCCAACTCCTGCGCCGATACGTCGCGAGTCACGATCGCGATCTTGCCAAACCCGTCCTCGTGGGCGCGATAGCATGTCCATGCTTCCGCGCGGCCCCCCATGACCCGGCTGCCATTGACCGTGTGGCCTCCGAAGAGCGCCATGAGGCCCTCCAGAGTATCGGGCATCGCCGGGGTCGACCCGACCGCGAGCCGCGTTGCAACGAGTGGGGACTCAGCGAGGCTCGCCAGCCAGCCCTTTGGCGCCAGTTGCAGCGGGTCGAAACCGAACGGTCGGAAGGGGATCTGGAGGTCGTAAAGAAAGAACGTGTACGCCACGAACTCAGAGTGTTGCTCCCAGGACAGGACGAGACGGCCGGCCTCCGCGACGGTCGTCGTGAAGATGGAGTGTCGTTCCGTTTCGTAGGTCGGCGCAAGGCCGAACCCCTGTGTCAGCTCGCGAAGAGGCCGAAGGTCCACAGCTTCTCCCTCTCGCAGGAGAAAGGAGATGCGAAGCACGTGGGCCGGGCCCGAAAACCGGACGTAAGGCCGGGCGTGCAGCTCCTTCCAGATGACGTCGCGTTCCGAGCGGTCTTTCATTCTGCGATTATGTCCGCACCGCCCGAGCGGTCGAGATCCTTTCGGAAAGAAGCGGCCGGCCGGCCCGCAGGGCAGACCCTTGGCGGTAGGCCGCGCCGTCCGGACCCTCATGAGGTAAAAAGGGTCGTGACGGCCCAAATGAATTTGCGAAACGGCCCAGTCCGAACGATCGTGGGGCGCTCGGATCTTGCGGCTACAGCCAGGACCGCCGCTGTCGACAGCCTCTTCCAGGAACAGGTGAAGGAGCGAATCCATGAATCGATTTCTCCGGCTCATAGCGGTTCTCTTCGCATCAACGTCGATTGGCGGCTGCGTTTCCGCGAAGCAGAAACTCGAAGAGCAGCAGGAGATTGAGAGAAGCATCCAGAAGTCGTCGAACCCCGATGCGGTCAAGGGTTGCAGTTTCATAATGAATCTCAGACCGGATGGGCTTCACAGCACACCGGAGGCCCAGGCTGCCTCTCTCGTGATACCTCGACAGGGCGTGTCATGGGTCGTCTTCGGCGGTCCGGGCAATTACCAGCTTTATTCCTGCTCCCACAGGACCCCGCAGAAGGACCAACAGGCAGGCGCAACGACGCCGACTCCTGTTGAGACGGGGCTGAGGCAAGGGGCATCGGTCTCCTCTGACACCAAGGACGCGCCTGCACCGGAAGCCGGGTCCGAAGTCATCAGCAACGAACAGTCTGAAGCGAAGGTCGAGGCTCCCGAAGAGACGAAGAAGAGCGCCCACAAGACCCGGGTCACAAACAACCCGGAAGCCGTCAAGGGGTGTAGGTTCTTGGAAAGCTTTGTCGAGTACCAGGAAGTGTCCCGTTTTCAGGAGGACGTGGTGAGAGCGGGGGGGAACCTTGGCTACATCGTGGCCACCAACAGGGACGGCCACGTCATTGGGGAGTCGTACTTATGTTCCGAAGAGCCGAAGCCATGAAGCGCCCGATGAAGTCGCCGGGCGTGACTTCAGGCGTACAGCGGCGTAGAACAGGATCCGCGGCCGACATCTAGGGTCGGAGGCGCGAGCGGGTGTGCGCCGGGAGGGCGGGTCCGGTCGACGCGACGGGCGGCTCGCGGCGGGCGGGCTCGTGCGACCTCTCGAGCACCGCTCTCCGGGCCTCGCGGCCACGCTGGACGAATGCGAGCAGGCCGCCCGCCATCATCACGTAGAAGCCGCCCCAAACGAGTGCGATGAGCGGCTTCCAGGTCACGTCGACCGAGAGCGACTCGACGGTCGCGGCCTGGATCTCGTCTTGTGGATTCCTGGAGACGCCCGTCAAGCGGACGACGACGGCGCCGTCGTTCGGGGAGACGGCGAGCACCGCGAGAGTTCCTCCCGGTATGCCCGGAATGTTCACTTGCTCGGCATCGGCCTCCTGCGTTTCCATGTTGAACTTGTAATGGACCGTGAGGTCGTGCTGTGAGCCGTCGGGAGGCGTAATCGTGAGGTCGGTCAGCACGAGGATCGTGTTCTCGCCTCGCATCATGGCGGAGCGGTCGGCGTTGAAGTCGCGGAATGTGAAGCCAGTCCCATCGATGTTGGTGGTCGTCCCCTTCGTGAGCCGCTCGTCGCGCCCGATCGCCTGCGGCTGGCCCGGGTCATACTGCTGCGGCGCGATGTAGAGGTCCATGACCGGCGAGTTGTCGATCGACGGGTTGGCCATGAGCTGCCCCGTTCGGCTGTTCTCATACATTTTCGGATACGCGTAGAACGTCCTGCCTCTGGCCGTCTCGACGCGGATCTCCATCATCTGCTTGAGGTCGGCGGCGCCGGGCACGACGCGCAAGAAGGTCAGGGTCGTGTCGCCGACCTTCGTCGGAACGCCGATGGGGAGCGTGGCGCGCTGCGATTTCGCGTAGGCCCCGGAGACGACGATGCCGGCCATCATGATTCCCACTCCGACGTGAGCGAGGTAGCCGCCCGCCCCGCCGAGCTTGCCGTTGCCCGCCTTGCGAAGCACGGCGCGCAGATTCATGTCGGCCGCGAAAGAGGCCGTGAAGAGAAGGATGAGCGTGTCGGGCTTGTGGGCCCCGAGCGCGAAGGCCACGAGGGTCAGGACAGCGGCCACCAGGAGGGAGCGGCGCGAGTTCTTCAGAAGATCGCGCCCCGTCTCGCCCTTCCAGCCCACGAAGGGCACGAGACCGGCGAGCAGGACGAGGAGGAACCCGGCCGGCGTCGTGGTCTTGGCGTAGAAGCTGGTCTGCACCTGCGACGGCACCGCGCCGAGGCGAGTCAGGATCGGGGCCGAGGTCCCGAGCAGGATGACGCAGGCGAGTGCGCAGAATACGGCGATGCCGAGAATGAAGAAGACGCTGCGCGAGAGAAGTGGAGGCTCCTCGTCTTCGGGGCGCGGGATCGCGCGCCAGCGCCAGGCGAGAAGCACGGTCGACAGCCCGATGAAGGTGCCGAGGATTGCGACGAGCCATCCGGTGATGCCGAGGTCGATGAAGGAGTGAACCGAAAAGTCTGCGAGCACGCCCGACCGCGTGAGGAACGTGCCGTAGAGGATCGCCGCGTAGGCCGTGCAGGCGAGCACCAGGTTGACCTTGCGGTGGCGCTTGCGCACGCGCTGAAGGTACATGCCGTGGACGAGCGCGGCCGTGAAGAGCCAGGGCACGAGGCTCGTGTTCTCGACCGGATCCCAGCCCCAGTAGCCGCCCCAGCCGAGCGTCTTGTAGGCCCAATACCCGCCCATCAGAATCGCGGTGCCGAGCGTCAGGAAGGTCAATAGCGCCCAGGGCAGGGCGCGGGTGATCCAGCCGTCCCAGCGCTTTTTCCACAGCGCCGCGATGGCGAAGGAGAACGGGACCGAAAGCGATGCGAAGCCGAGGAACATGATTGGCGGATGGATCACCATCCACGGGTCCTGGAGGAGGGGATTGAGTCCGACGCCGTCCACGGGCGGAGGCGCAGGCAGCAGCTTGAACGGGCTCTGCTTGCAGAGGATCGCGATGATGCCCAGGAAGGTCGAGAGGTAGACGACCATCACGGGCGCCTCTTGCTCCCGGGCGCTGCGCCACACGAAGAGACCGATGAGCGAGCCCCAGAAGCACCACAGGAGAAAAGACCCCTCCTGCCCCGCCCAGAACGTCGAGATCAGAAAATGAAGGGGCAGGTCGAGGCTCGAGTACGAGTGGACATACGAAACGTCAAAGCGGTGCTTCAGCAGGAGCGTCATCAGGATCGCGGCGGACGCCACAACCGCGACGGTGAAGGCGGTGTAGAAGATCCGGGCCAGGGACAGGAGGTCCTTGCGCCCGCGCTCGACCCGTACGTACGTAATCGCGGACGCTATGCCCGCGATGAGGGCGCCCCAAGTGGCGGCGACGCCGGACCAGACGTACATCAGGAGACGCTCATCGGCGGGATCACATAATACGCGCCATGGATTCCTCCGCGGCGGATGCATGTGCGCACTGCCGGCTCCCGCTGCCGCTTCGTCCCTATTTCGAGACGGCCGAGGGGCAGGACCTCCCCTTCTGCTGCTACGGGTGCCTCACGGTCTTTCGACTGGTTGGTGCGACCGGGGACGCGGGCCGGGCCGGCTGGTTTCTCGCCAGGCTCGGACTGGCTGCGGTGCTCTCGGGCAACATCATGATGTTCCAGAGCCTGCTCTACTTCGGATCGCTCGACGCTCTCGGGGTCGACGTGCTGCGGACCGCATCCTGGCTCATGCTGGCTCTGGCCGCGGCTGTCTACCTCCTCCTCGGCGTTCCCATGCTCCGGGCCGCCTATCGGGCGGCGCGCGGGGGTCACATCATCCTCGAAACGCTCATCGCCCTGGGCGCCCTCGCCGCGATCGCCGCGTCGGCCGTGGAGACCGTGCGCGGGGGAAGACACCTCTACTACGACTCCGGCACGATGGTGCTCGTCTTCGTCGTGCTCGGGCAGTATCTGGACGCCCGCGCCCGGGAGAGAGCGACGGCGACCCTCGCCCCCGGCATCGAGACCGCGCGTCCGCGGGCCCACGTACTCGAGGAGACGGGCGATCGAGAAGTTGCCCCGGACAAGGTCGGCCGCGGCGAGCGCGTTCGGGTGCGTGCGGGAGAGGAAATCCCGGTCGACGGCCGAGTGATCGAGGGCGCCTCCGACGTCTCCGAGCCGGCGCTCACGGGCGAGTCTGCGCCCCGCCTGGTCGGCCCGGGCGACATCGTCTTTGCGGGATCGGTTGCCATCGACGGCGCGCTGGTGCTCGAAGCGGCGGGGGAATCGGAGACCCTCGTGAGCCGCCTGGATCGCTGGACCCGGGAGGCGCGAAGCCGCCGCGCTCCGGTGGAGATCGCGGCCGACCGCTTCGTGGCGCGATTCGTTCCGGGCGTGGCGCTGATCGCCCTCGTGAGCGCGCTCGCATGGGGAGTGGCCGGCGGCGATTGGGCCCGGGGTGGCCTCGCCGCTCTGTCCGTGCTCGTCGTCGCGTGTCCCTGCGCTCTCGGAATTGCGACCCCGATGGCCACCACGATCGCGATCACCCGGGCGGCCGGGCGGGGAACGCTGCTTCGCAGCGGAGCGGTGCTCGAGGCGCTGGATCGCATCCACCTGGCCGCGTTCGACAAGACGGGAACGATCACGCGAGGGCGGGCCACCGTGCACGCCATCCGGATGGATCCCGCGGCAGAGATGGCGGAGGAGGACATCCTGCGCCGTGCGGCCGCCGTCGAGGCGGCCGTCGATCATCCGTTTGCGCGGGCCATCGTGCTCTGGGCCCGAGAGAGGCGGATCACCATTCCGGAAGCGTCCGAGATTCACGTGATCGCGGGAGGCGGAGCGGGCGGGCGGGTGGGCACGCATCGGGTACTGCTCGGAAGCCGCTCCCTGCTCGCCCGGGAAGGGATTTCGGATCTGGATCGGTTTGCGGGGAACTCTGGCAACAGCGCCGTGGGCGTCGCAATCGACGGCCGGCTCGTCGGCGTGATCGAGCTCGAGGACCCGGTGCGGCCGGAGGCGCGCGCCGCGATCGAGGGCCTGAAGTCGCTCGGCATGGCGGTCGCGCTCCTGTCCGGCGATCGCGCCGCCAGTGTCTCGAGGGCAGCGGCAGAGGCGGGCTTCGATCGAGCACACGCGGACCTCGACCCGCAGGCCAAGCTCGAAGTCTTGCGGCGCTGGCGGGGCGACTACGCCGGCGGCGTCATGATGATCGGAGACGGCATCAACGACGCGCCGGCCCTCGCCGCTGCCACGGCGGGCATCGCCTTTGGCGCGGCTTCGGGCCTGGCGAGGCAGACAGCCGACGCCGTGATCCTGCGCGAGAATCTGCACGAGGTCTCGGAGCTGGTCGCGCTGTCCCGGCGCACCATGCGTGTGGTGCGGCAGAATCTGGTCTGGGCGTTCGCCTACAACGCCGTCGGCATCCTGATGGCGGCCTTCGGGTTTCTCCGGCCCGTCGTTGCCGCCGCCGCCATGGTGCTCTCGAGCCTCTTCGTCGTGGGCAACTCGCTCCGTCTGCAGCGGTCGCGGCCTCCAACCGGCTAGCGCCGGCCGATCGTCTCCGGCGGCAGCCGCCCGCTGGCGAGGCCGAGGTGGCCGACGAGAGTCCCGAAAAGGATCAGCCCCGACAAGATCTCCAAACCGTGGGCGAAACCGGAGGGGAGCCTCTCCCAGAACCCAAGCGAGTCGAGGAGAACGTAGACCGAGGCGAACGCGAACAGAAAGAGAAAACCCGAAAGGATCGCGCGGGCGAGCAACGGAGTCTTCATCGACAGCCTCCTGATGGGGAGTGAGTCACGCGCCCACGGAGGCGCGCAGAGGGCGGACTGGCTTGCGCCGGGAGATCTCGCGGACGACCTGGAGAAAGGCGAGAAGCAGGGTCGACATCTCGTGCCGCCGGTAGGCGACTCCGATCTGGAACCGTGGCGCATGGGGGAGCGAGCGGAATACGACACCCTCGGTGGGCCTCGTTCCGACCGGTCCCGGCAGGATCGCTATGCCGAGCCCGGCGCCAACCAGACCCAGGACCGTCAGAACGTGCCCCGCTTCACGCGCGACGGAGGGCATGAAGCCGGCCTCGGTGCACGCCCGGAGAACGAGATCGTGGAATGCGGATCCCGCGTCGAGTGAAACGCGCACGAAGGGTTCAGAACGGAGATCGGAGAGCCGGATCCGACCGGCGCGTGCCAGGGGGTGATCGACCGGGATCGCTGCGACCAGGGGCGCGTCCGCTATGACCTCGGTGGCGACGTCTCGGTGCGACACGGGGAGAATTGGAAAGGCGACGTCGATCCGCCGTTCGACGAGCGCTTCGATCTGCTGCCGGGAATGAACGGTTTGGAGGTCCAGCACCACGTTCGGGTGGCGCGAGAGAAAGGCGTTGAGAACCTTTGCCTGAATGCCGGCCTCGGAAGCGGGGCCGAACGCGACCGAGAGGTGGCCGACCTCTCTGTGCCCCGCCTTGCGGGCGGTGGCCATGGCGTGGTCGGCGTCCTGAAGGACGCGGCGCGCTTCCTCGAGAAAGGCGCGGCCCGCCTCGGTGATGGCCACGAAATGTCGCGTCCGTCGGAAGAGCGGCACTCCAAGCTCGCGCTCGAGATCCCGAATCTGATGAGACAAAGGGGGTTGCGAGATGTGGAGCTTCTCGGCGGCTCGCCCGAAGTGGAGCTCATCGGCGACCGCGACGAAGTAGCGCAAATGCCGCAATTCCATCTTTGCCCCCGGGGGGTCGGTTAGTTTCTTAAGCTTATCTGAATATCTTCCCGGGGCCCCCGGGGTGTTATACGCGGCAGCGCCCGAAGTTTATCTGTCGTTTAGTTTTGCACGTTGATAGCGAATTGGTCTCACGGAGAAACGAAAGGGGTATTAGACCCCGAGCCAGTCCGTTTCTAGGATGGCGCTAACTTGGGAAACTCCCGTGCTCATCGAAGTCCCCGTCGATCCGAGTTCAATTCACTCAGAAACCACGAAGGAGGCGGCTTGAGCAAGGTTCTCTTCCCGGCGTTGATTCTCGGTGTCCTCACTCTCGGCGTCTCCGTAACGGGCTCGGCCTACGAAGTCATCACGGTGACCAATGGAGGAAGCATTCAGGGGGTCGTCAAGATCGCTGGCTCCGCGCCGACGGTGCCTCCGATCAAGACCACGAAGAACCAGGACTATTGCGGAGCTTCGATCAACAACCCCCTCTACGAAGTCGGGAAGGACGGGGGCCTCAAGAATGTCGAGGTGTTCCTGAAGGGAGTCGAGAAGGGCAAAGCGAATCCAGGCGGAACCATCACCCTGACGAACACGCACTGCATGTTCGATCCCCGCGTGCAGGGCTCGAGCGTCGGTCAGCAGATCAAGATCGCTTCGGACGATCCGATCCTCCACAACACGCATCCCCAGAACAACGACACCAACGCCACGATCTACAACATCGCGCTGCCATTCAAGGGTTTCTCGGTGACGAAGCCTCTGCCATCGACACCGGAGCTCATCCGGGTCAAGTGCGATGCCCACGAATGGATGCGCGCGTGGATCTGGGAATTCGATCATCCCTACTACGCGACGACCGATGCCGACGGGCACTTCGAGATCAAGGACGTCCCACCCGGTACCTACACGGTCGTGGCGTGGCACGAAGTCATGGGACAGAAGGACGCATCGGCCACGGTTTCCGCGGGCAAGCCGGCGACGGTGGATTTCAGCTTCGCGCCGAAGAAGTAACGGGAATCGCGGCCCTGCCGGGCCGAGGAGGAGGTCTCACGATGACTTGGAGAGCCAAGGTCGCCATTACAGCGTGGGCTGCTCTGGTCGCGGCAATGCTTCTCGCGCCGGCGCCGGCCCGAGCCTTTCCTGCCTTCGCGCGCAAGTACGGCTTGCGCTGCACGGCCTGCCACGAGTCGTGGCCCAAGCTGAACGACTTCGGCCGGGCCTTTCGCGACAACGGATACCAGATGCTGACCGGCAAGGACGACACCATTTTCGAGACTCCGGGCTACTGGCCGGTGTCGGTTCGCATCACGCCGCAGTATGCCTACACACAGGTCACCAACCAGGCGACCGACCAGGGGGTCAGGAATCTCGGGTCCGGTGGCGTCGGCCAGATCGGTATGGACCTCTTGATGGGTGGAACGCTCTTCCAGAATGTGTCGTTCCTCGTCGTGCCGACCGGATTCGCTCCGGACGGAACCGTTGTGCTGGAGTCGGCGTTCGTCCGCTTCGACAACCTGCTCGGCACGTCGTGGGCGAACTTCAAGCTGGGTCGTCACGAGGTGGATCTGCCTCTCTCGGCCCACCGGCCCTGGAACCTGACGGACGTGGGCTATCAGATCTACAGCTTTCACGCCTCGGGCTCACAGTCCCTCTACGACATGGGAGAAAACCAGTGGGGCGTGGAGTACATGGGCCACGACCGGGGGAGCTTCAATCGTGTCGCCGTTTCGGTTTTCAACGTCCAGAATTCACCCGGTAGCGAGAACTTCTGGAGCACGCCGGGCGTCTACCTCCACGCGACGCACGAGTGGGCGTTCGACGGGGAGGGTCCGGTCTCGGCGTTCAAGCTCGGCGTCTTCGGATCCTACACGACCTGGCCGACGACCATCCTGACGAGCGACGGCGAGCCGATACCCGGGACCGGGGGCGCTCTCGAACCGTCGACGAAGTTCGGAGGCGAGGGCCAGATCTGGTTCGGCCCGCGCGCCACGCCGTTCCACCTCATTCTGGTCTTCGCGCACGGCGAGGACAACAAGGCCTTGATCGAAGACGCCACCCGAAACGGAACCTTCAACGGTGGCTACGCCGAGTTCGGCTGGACGTTTACGCTGAAGAACCTCATCTTCGCGCGGTACGACCTCTGCAAGAATTCCCAGCAGGGCGTCGAGAGTAATCCACAGAACCTCAACGACGTCAACGCCATCACGGGCGGGTATCGCCATACGTTCCAGTTCAGCAATCGCTCGGAGTACGCGCTGCACGTCGAGTACTCGAGCCTGCAGATGATCGGGGCTGGTGCGAACGGACTGAACACGCGGACCAACCAGTACGTGGTCGGCATCGACTTCGCCTATTGAAAGGGAGGGCGCCATGAAAAAGATCCACATCGCCTCATTGGTTCTCCCCCTCCTCGCCCTGGCTGCGGTCGCTGGAGCTCAGGATCTGCCGCCGGGCGACCCGGTGAAGGGCAAGGTCGTATACACGCGGTTCTGCGTCTCCTGCCACGGCGAACTCGGAAACGGCGGCGGGGAATTCGCCGAATGGATCACGACCAAACCGCGCGACTACCGACAGGGCACGTTCAAGTGGCGGTCGACGCCATCGGGATCTCTGCCCCTCGACTCCGACCTGGACAAGACGATCCGCGACGGGATCTATGGAACCTTCATGCCATCCTGGTATGCGATCGGCGAGCACAGCCGGCGGGACGTCATCGCGTACATCAAAACCTTTTCGTCGCGGTGGACGACCGACAAGCCCCAGCCCGCCATCACGATCCCCCCGGAGCCTCTTTACAGCGACGCCTCCGTCAAGCGCGGGCGCGCAGTGTACGAAAAATCGAATTGCGCTCAGTGCCACGGCCAAGGTGCGCTTGGCGACGGTCCGTCCGCGCACGAGCTCAAGGACGACTGGGGCAATCCGATCGTTCCGTACGATTTGACGCAGGGACACATCAAGTGCGGGGACACGGGCCAGGACATCTACCGAGTGTTCATCACGGGCCTGAACGGGACCCCGATGCCATCCTTCACGGACTCGATATCGCCGGATGACGCCTGGGACCTGGTGCACTACATCCAGAGCCTGTCCTCTCAGTATCCGAAGAACCTCGGGATCGCGGCGAAGTGACCGGAACGGCGGAAGGGAGCCGATCGTGGAGCACGAGCACAAGGAGGACCCGGAGGAGATCAGCCATTACGAATTTTCCGGGATCGACGAGCGGCACGGAAGGATCCCGAAGTGGCTCGGATTCGTTTACGGCGCGCTGTTGATCTGGATGGTGTACTACCTCGTCCGCTTCTGGACCGACAAGGGGTGAACGCATGAGCTCGGTCGTCGCTCCGGTCGATCGAGACGATCTCGTCGACCGCGAGGTCGTCCTGCGCTTCTTGCTCTCGGCCGCCTTCTGGCTCGTCTTCGCACCGACGATCGGAGTCATCCTCTCGATCAAGTTCAATTACTTCGATTTTCTCGGCAACATCTCCTGGCTGACGTGGGGACGCCTGCGGCCGGTGCACGTGATGGGTGTCATCTTCGGCGCCTTCTCGAGCGCGATCGTCGGCTTGACGTACTACATGGTGCCTCGCCTCTGCGGTGTCCGCATGTACAAGGAGAACTGGAGCCGCGCGCTCGTCTGGATCTGGAACATCGGGCTGACGGGCGCGCTCGTGTCGTTGCCGCTCGGCCAGAACCTCGGCATCGAGGCCGGGGAGTTCCCGCTCTGGGCCAACGTGATCGTCCAGATCGCCCTCACCATGATTGCGATCCAGGTCGTCGTGACGGTGGTACGACGCAAGGAGCCGCGCATCTACGTCACGCTCTGGTACTTGACCGCGGCGTACATCTGGACCGTCTTCAACTATGCGTTTGGCCACTTCATCCTGCCGTACTCGATGCCGGGAGTGAACAACGCCGCCATGCATGGCCTCTACATCCACTACGTCGTGGGCCTGTGGATCACGCCGGCGGGGTTGGCCGTCATCTACTACTTCCTGCCGCTATCCGCCAAGCGCCCGCTCTACAGCCACAAACTCTCGCTCGTCGGCTTCTGGTCGCTGGCCTTCTTCTATCCCTTCGTCGGTACTCACCACTACATCTACAGTCCCATCCCGTACTGGACGCAAACGATCGCGATCGTGGCGTCGATGATGCTGATCATCCCGGTCTGGACGGTGCTCCAGAATTTCTATGGCACGTTCGTCGGCAACTGGAAGCGCTTCCAGGAGTCCTACACCGCCAAGTTCCTGATCATCGGGGCGCTCTATTACCTGATCGGCTGTTTCCAGGGCTCGACGGAGGCCCTTCGCGGCGTGCAGCGGCTGACGCATTTCACGGACTTCGTGATCGCGCACTCGCACCTGACCGTCTTCGGCACCTTCATCCTCTGGGTGACGGCCGGTATGTACTACGTGATTCCGAGGGTGTCCGGTCACGAGCTCTATTCGAAGACGCTCGCTCAATGGCACTACTGGCTGACCGTCGCCGGGTTCTCGCTGATGGCGTCGGTCCTGACGCTTCAGGGCCTCCTGCAAGGGACGATGCTGGACGTCGGCGCCGACTTCGTGGACTCGATGGTGGCGATGAAGCCGTACTGGTTCACGCGGACGCTCGCGGGCGTCACGATGGACGTCGGTGCGCTGCTCGGGATGTGGAACTTCTACTTGACGGTCGTGCACGGGCGACGCATCGAGGCGCCGGCCTCCGCGGCGGCGACGCCCGAGCCGCAGTGGACGTAAGCCGAGGGATCGATCGGGAGACGCGATGAAGCGGATCGAGCCGATCATTCTGATAGCCGCGGTGGGCTTTTACGCGCTCGCGATGACGAGTCAGGGGATCCTGCCGCTGCTGGAAAAGGACGTGACACGGCCGACGACGCTGAAGACGATCTACGGCAAGTCGGTATCCACGCCGAAGCGGGACGAGCTCGAGACGGAGGGGCGCAAGATCTACATCCGCGAGGGCTGCTGGTACTGTCACTCGCAGTACATTCGCCCGGTCAATCGGGATACGGACAAGTGGGGTCCAGTCACGCAAGCAGGGGAGATCAGCGACGACCTTCCCCAGATGTTCGGAACCCGGCGCATCGGACCAGAGCTGTCGCGCGAGGGCGATCGCCGCTCCAACGAGTGGCACTACGCCCATCATTGGAACCCTCGCGCGACCGAGCCGGAATCCATCATGCCCTCCTTCACCTGGCTCTACGCGGACGATCGAGCGCGCGACCGGAAGGTCGCAGCCTTTCTCGCCAAGTACGACACGAATCACGATGGTCGCGTGACGAAGAGCGAGCTCGACAAGAACGGCGACGGGGTCATGACACCGGACGAGCTGCCGCCGGACTGGAAGGAGCTGGACGTCTGGCCGGTGAACGTCGACGGGACCGTGGGTGACGGAGTGGTCGACATGCACGACTACGGTCCGGTGCCGACCCGTGAGATGCAGGCGGTCGAGGCCTATCTTCAGAAGATCGGCACGGCGATAGGCGATTGGCGGGTCTGGGAGCCATGGCCAACGAACCACCGGCCTGCGCCGACCGAGGCTCTCGCGCTGCGCCTGGCCCGGGGCAAGGAGGTCTTCGAGAAGAAATGCTCCGGTTGCCACGGCAAGTTCGGCAACGGGCGCCTGACGGCCAACGACAAGGTCTCCAACAACTTCAACGACGCGTACCACTTCCTCAATCCACAGCCCCGCAACTTCACGCTCGGGGCCTTCAAGAGCCGCACGACCCCGTCCGGAGCACTTCCGCGAGACGAAGACCTCTTCCGAACCATTACGCGGGGCATTCGGAAGGGCCAGATCATGCCAGCCTGGGGCAACGCCGCGGACGGCCACGTGTTGAGCGAGCAGGACCGCTGGGACTCTGGTGGACTACGTGAAGACGTTCTCCGACCGCTTCCAGAAGGAAGAAGTGCCGCCGCCGATCGACATCCCGGTTCCTCCCGTTCTCGTCCGCCAAGGCCGCACCGGCCGAGATGCTCCGCGAGGGCAAGCTCGTGTACCGCGTCCTGCAGTGCTGGACCTGCCACGGGATGGGAGGGAAGGGCGACGGCCCTTCCGCCAACGCTCTGGTCGACGATTTCGAGGTTCCCATCCTTCCCTTCGACTTTACGACCGGAAGCTTCAAGTTCGGCGACTCGCCATCTGACGTCTACCGGACGTTCAACACGGGCTTGAACGGCACGCCGATGCCGTCCTTCTACGACACGATCCTCTATCCGAAGGAGGCCTTTCCGGATGTGAAGCCGTGGCAGCAGATCTACAACGGCAAACCCGTCTTCTCCGAGGCGGATGTCCAGGAGATCGGCGAGTACATCGCCAAGCTCCCGACGTCGGCCGAGCTCGGCAAGATGAGCGACGCGGATCGGGCAGCGTTCGCGGATCATCGCCGCTGGGCCCTCGTCTATTTCGCGATCTCGCTGGCCCAGAACCCGGCAGCACCCCCGGTGCCTTCGACCGCCGGTTTCCGCGTCGCTAAATAGCACAAGGCTCATGGCAGACCGCTTCTTCCGCCTCGTCGAGCTGATCTTCACGGCGTATGCCGTGCCGGCCCTGCTGGTCCCACTGGTCTGGCTGGTGCGACGGCTGTTCCGGGGCCACCGCTCCGGCACAATTCGCGAGACCCCGGACCGGTTGAACAGGGCTTTGGCCGCATACGGGATCATTCTGCTGGCCTGGGTGAGTGCCTGGGTCGCGCTCGTTCTCGGAGTTCCCATCGAAAAGGGCGGACGGGTGGCCGGCGCCCTTTTCTGGATCGCCTACGGGCTCCTGAATCTCGGGCTCGCCTCGCTGATGGTGGGCTTTACGGCGGGGTATGGCGACCTTCCGGAAGGATCCTCGCGCGACCGGCTCTTCGTCCGGTTTCTATCGGCGATTCTCGCTCAGCCGGTGGCGACGGCCTGTGCGTTCGCGGTCCTGTATCGGATCATGGGAGTGGTCTACCATCTGAAAGCACCGGGCCTGACGGCAGTCCAGGAAGGGATATGACCAACGAAAGCCGATTCTTATGATGGACATCACCTTCTATCAATTCTTCGTCGCCCTTCTCGTCTCATTTGCGGCCTGGTGCATCTTTCTGTGGGCCATCCGGACCGGGCAGTTTCGCGACGTCGAGGACATCAAGTATCAGGTCTGGCCCTCCCTCGGCGAGCCGTCGGAAGACCCCGGCGAAGCTGCTTCGCACCCGATGTCCGAGGCCCCGGAGCCTACGGAAACCCGTTAGCCTGGCTTGCACCATCACCCGCTCCCGGCGTCGGGCGACCTCCTGCTGCTTTTCTTCGCGTCTTTTCTCGGCAGCGCTCACTGCGTCGGGATGTGTGGTCCCTACGTGGCCCTTTGCGCTGCCCGGCTCGCTCCGGGTCCCGTCGGCGCGACCCCGAACGCAGGGACTCGGATTCTCTTCAATGTGGGGCGCCTGGCGACCTACGCCACGATCGGTACCCTCGTCGGGGCCCTCGGTCAGATTGCCCTTGCGGCTGGCGCGCGCGCCCAGCTGGGAGGCGTCGTGGCACTGGCGGCGGGCTCCGTTGCGGTCGTTTTCGGAGTTTCGCTCGTCGGCTGGATCCGGGACCCTTCAGCCATTCTCAACCGGCTGGGCGTCGACGTCTTAATCCGGGGGGAGCTCGCGAGGCTTTCCGCGCGCCTCGCTTCTGGTCACCGATTCTGCTCGGTGCGCTGCAGGGTGCGTTCCCCTGTGCTCTGGTTTACGGCGCGGCCGCTCGCGCGGCCGTAGCCGGCTCGGCCGGCGCCGGCGCCGGAGTCATGTTCGTCTTCGGTCTCGGTACGGTTCCGGCGATTTTCGCGCTCTCGTCGCTGTCGCCTGCGCTGCTTCGCCGCGTTCGCGGCTGGCGGTGGGCGGGGCTGCTCATCGCGATCGTCGGAGCGCTTCTGATGCTCCGGGGGCTGGCCGCGATGGGCGTCGTGCGCCATTCGGCTTTCTGGTAGAGGCGGTCCGTCGCGAGACGTGACCCTTTCTTCTTCTGGTGGGGCGAAGTGGGGCGATTCTCGATCGCAACGACTGAGAGTGAGAGTTCGTCTCCGTAGTGTTTGCGGCCCAGGCCGGCGATAAATCCTCCCCCCTAAATCTTTCGGAGCAATAGAGGAATACACGTTTGACCCCGACACGCTGCCACTCCCGCTATTGAAGATTCATGCGGCGGATCAGGTCCGTGTAGCGCGGGTCGGTGCGCAGGCTGTCATAGCGCGGGTTTTCCTTCACGTGGAGAAGCCAGCCGCTGCGCTGTTTGACCGCTCGATCCAGCCAGGCGAACGCCTGCTCTTTGTCGCCCAGGCCCACATAAATCTCCGCGACTCCGCGCGGCGGTACAAAATGGTCGGTCGAGAGCTGCTTCAACTCCTGGATCGTCTCGAGGGCCTCGTCCCGATTGCCCGAAACGGCGTAGGCATGGCCCAGACCCGCCAAATAGACGGGTTGGCGTCTTGAAGAACTCACGGCTTCCTCGAACTCTCCGATCGCTTTCGCGAACATTCCTGACTGTTCGTAAGCCTCGCCCAGGAACATGCGCGCCGGAAGGAAACCCGGGTCGAGCTCGAGGGTCTTCAATAGCTGCTCGATGGCCAGTCGATAGTCCCGCGAATAGAGATGGTGCCATCCCATGTGGAAGTTGAGGACGAGGCCGATCGGATCACACCCGAGAGCCCGCTTGCTTTCCGCGAATGACTCCGCGGTGCGTCCCACAGCCCTGAGAAAATGCGAGTACCAGATGTGGACCGGCCCGTATTGGGGCTTGAGCTCGATGGCTTTCTGGAACTCGGTCTCCGCCTTGACCCAGTCCCAGTCGTAGGCCGTTGCAACCCAGCCGAGCGCAGCGTGGGCTTCGGCGCAGTTCGGATCGAGCTCGAGGGCCTTCTGCGCTGCTTCCTTGGCTTTGGGGAAGCTCTCGGCCGGCGGCAGGATTGCGTATAGATCCCACCCCAACGAGCCGTAGGCATCGGCCACGCCCGCATGGGCCAACGCGTACGTCGGGTCCTTATCGACCGCGTGCTGCAGGTAGCGCAGGGCCCTCTTCAGGCTATCGGGGCTTCGTTTGTACCAGTGGTGGCGCCCCCTCAGAAAGGCCTCATAGGCTTCGGGATCGACCGGGCGAGTTTCGGCGAGGCGTGTCTTCTCCAGGGGTGTGAGCTGGATCTTGACCTCGTGCGCGATGGCTCGGGCCACGTCGCCCTGCAGAGACAGAACGTCCCGCAGGTCGCTCTCATAATTCCTGGCCCAGAGATGCGTATCGGTCGTCGCGTGGATCAATTGGGCGGCGATCCGGACGTGATTGCCCGATCGCGCCACGGTCCCTTCCATCACGGCATCGACTTTCAGTTCGCGCGCAATCTCGGGCAGCGGCTTCCGTGTCCCTTTGTACTGCATCACGGACGTACGCGAGATGACTCGCAAGGCGCCGATCTGCGACAGCGTCGTGATCAGGACATCTGTCATGCCGTCCGAGAAATATTCCTGATCGGGATCGGATGAGAGATTCACCAGCGGTAGCACGGCCAGGGAACGGATGCGCATCCGTTTCGCCCTGGCGGGAGCGGGTCGGCCCGCCCGGGACTTTGCCGTGCGCCGTTGCACCGGCTGCAGGGTTTCCAGTGCGGCGCGGACTTCGCCGGCATGCTGATATCGCTCGCCGGGTTCCTTCGCGAGGCAGCGGAGGATCACCGTACGCAATCCGACGGGAATCCGCATCGTGAATGGAGGTGGCGATTCGCGGAGAATCGCCGAGGTCAATGTGAATGCCGTCGTTCCTCGGAAGGGCCGCTGCCCCGCGATCATCTCGTAGAGGACGACGCCGAGTGCCCAAACGTCGCTACGCGCACTCGCCTCCTCCCCGCGCAACTGCTCGGGGGCGATGTAGGGCAGCGTGCCCGCGAGGACCCCGGCTTCGGTCAGGGATGCTTGAGATCGCGTCGTGGCCTCATCCAACACTTTTTCGCTCAGGCGTTTCGCCAACCCGAAGTCCAGCACCTTCGCGCGCCCCTCCGGTGTCATCAAGATGTTGGACGCTTTCACATCCCGATGGACGACGCGCCTGTCGTGCGCATGCGCGAGAGCGTCGGCGATCTGGAGGCCGTAGCCGACGGCGGTGGACGACGGGAGCCCCTCAGAGGGGATGAGATCCCCGAGTCGCTTCCCGTCGATGTGTTCCATGACGATGAACGCCCGGTCCGCTTCCTCGTCGACCTCATAAATCGTGCAGATGTTGGGATGGTTGAGAGCCGACGCAGCCCGCGCCTCCTGGAGGAGTCGCTCGCGCCCGGCATCATCCGACAGGCCAGTGACGAGCTTGATCGCGACGCTGCGCTGGAGCTTCGCGTCATATCCGAGATAGACGATGCCCATTCCGCCTTCGCCGAGCTTTCCGGTGATGCGATAGCGCCCGATCTGTTCGGGCACGCTATCTTGCGCTCAACATGTGTGCCACCGCTTGGCGGGATGCTCCTGATATATGGGAACTCGCGGCATTGGCGGCAGATCGCCGTCTGCTCGTTTCTTCTCCTTTGCCTCGCCGCCGCTCGAGCATAGCTGCCACTCTCATCGATTTGTAGTGCAAATCGGTCGATTACGCGTCCCGGGGTGTCGCCGGGCCAACGACGTCACGTTCACGTCCGGATGCGATGACCGCGTGGTGAGTCGAAACGCGAGGGAGAGCCCCTCCCGCGGCTGCGATGAGCCTCAGGGCCGGCTCGCCCTGTGTGGCGGGACCGGACGCCGCGTCGTCCGAAGGCGGGGCTTCTTCCGGACGACCGACGGCCATCGCCCGCATCGTCGCTGTGAGGTCGCCGAGTAGCGGATATCATCCGTCACGCATGCGAGGCAAACCGTGACCAAAGACGCCTTCAAGGACCGTGAGCGCGGGCTGGAAGAAGACTTCTTCCGCAAGAGCGACGCCAGGCTGATCGAGAAGATGCGGAATAAGGCCAGTCTCGACGAGGTCGTCGCCGAGCTGGCGAAGGTTCTGCAAGTCGAGAATCCGGAGCTCCTGCGCCGTGTCATCGACCTCGGAATCAACATGAGCACGGGGTCGGCACTCGTTCTCGCGCCGCTCGTTCAGGTAGCCTGGGCCGAAGGCAAGGTCACCGACAAGGAGCGCGAGACCGTCCTGCGCCTCGCGGCCGGACGCGGCGTCGAGAAGGGCTCGCCCGCCGAGGCCCAGCTGCTCGGGTGGCTCGACAGGCGCCCGGACGATGCGGTCTTCCAGGCGGCGATCGAGGTCATCAAGGCCGGCCTCTCGCACCTTCCGTCGAACGAGCGCGAGGAGCGCATCGCGAGCATCGTGCAGGCCTGCCGGGAGGTCTCGGAGGCATCGGGCGGCATCGCGAAGGCGCTGGGAGTCGGGAGCGGCGTCTCCACCGAGGAACAGTCGGTGCTCGACGTCGTCTCGGGCGCTCTCCGGAGCCCGTAGCGACCGGGCGGAGGCCGCCGCAGAACGAGGATCGGCTGGGTCGCACGGAGGGGCCGCGATGTCCGGTACCTTGGAGTTCCGTCACGGTTTGCTCGCCGCTTATCCCGACGTCTATACGGCGGCGGCGCGGACGGCGCTCGCGGCACTGGCGCCGCTCAATCGCGACCGGCGTCGGATCATGGACGAGCGCATCGCGCGGCGGCGGGAGCGAGCCGTCCACGGCCGCCGCCTCGACTTCCTCCCGCCCGACGCGCTCATTGCGCGCACCACGCTCCGTGTGAGCGACGCCCGCGAAGGGCGCTTTACCGGCAGCGAGATCCCGGCGGACCTCGAGCGCCAGTGGATCCAGGGAACGGGGCCCGCCACCCGGCCGCGTGCCACGGCCGAGAGCGGACTGCGCAACGTCGCGTACGCGCTGCTCTCCGGCGCCGACGGGTGGATGTTCGACGGCGAGGACGCGCTCGGACAGGTCGACACGATGTCGCTCGACAACCAGCGCAACCTCAAGCTGGCCTTCGACGAGGAGCCGATCTTCCTGCGGGTCGCCGATGACGTCGCCGCCGAGATGAACGCGCTGGGCACGGGACTTCCTCGGCCGGCCGATGTTCGACGACTGGCGCCGGCAGCTCGCCTTCACGACCCGGATCTTCCGTCCTCGCGGACTGCACCTGGACGACCGTCACGTGCGCGAAGAGGACGGCACCGGCTTTTCCGCATCGATCGTCGACCTCGTGCTCTACGTCGTCAACAACCGCGAGCGACTGCGGGCGGAGGGCCGGTCCATCGTCCTCTACCTCCCGAAGATCCAGACCGCCGAGGAGGCGGCGCTGTGGAACGACATGCTCGCGGCGCTCGAGCGCCACCTCGGGCTGCCGGTCGGGACGATCAAGGTCTACGTGCTCGTCGAGCAGATCGAGGCCTGCTTTCAGCTGATGGAGATCCGCGCCGCTCTCGGGACGCACTTCGTCGGCTTCAACACCGGCCGCTGGGACTACATCAACAGCGTCGCCGACGCCCTCGCCTGGGATGGGGCGTTCGTCAACCCCAACATCGACGCGATCGGCATGACCTACGGCTACATGCGCCGCTACGAGGACCGCGTCCGGCGGGCGGTGAACACCCCGGACCGGGACGGGCGCTGCGCGCTCTGGCAGGGCGGGATGGAAGCCAACATCCCGGTGGGCTCGGCGGCGGGCGTGGCCGCCGGCATGAAGCGGGCGGTCGCGGGCGGCGAACGCGAGCAGCGCGAGGGCGCGAGCGGCAAATGGGTGGCGCACTGGAAGATGGTGCCGATCCTGCGGCCCGTCTGGGAGCGGGCCGGCGCCGACAATCAGCTCGGCCGGCCGTTCCCCCGGCTCACCTACACGGAGGAGGACGCCGACGGCTTGACCCTGCTCGAGCCGGCGCCGCGGACCGTCCGCGGCGCGCGCGATCTCTTGAGCGTCGCTCTGCAATACGGCAATGCCTTCGGTCGGGGCTTCCAGGCCGCTGCCCTCAAACCCGCCGACTTCTTCGGCAACGACGACGTGCTCTACCTGATGGAGGACATGGCGACCGGCGAGATCCGGATGAGCATCCTCTGGGAATGGCTGCACAAGAGCGCCCGGTTCACCGACGACGATCCGGAGACGGGCGTCGCCGCCGGCGATGCCTTCTCCACCGCGCTGTTCGGCCGGCTCCTCGAAGAGGAGTACGCCAAGCTGCAGCGGGCGAGCAACCGCGACGTCCACGACGACTCGAAGCCGACGACGCTGCCGATCGCCCGCGCCATCGTCGAGGCCTACGTCCACGAGCCCGTCAAGCCGCCGTGGTACATCGACCTGCTCGAACCTCAACCTCGACAACCACGATCTCGAGACGGCGAAGCGACGGATCGCGAGCTTCCTCGACGCGTTCCGCCGGGACGGCACGCGCATGACCGAGAACCTGGATTCGAGACGTATCGTAGTCGACGACCGAGCGAGCCTAACGCGAGAGACCAGGAGTCCGACATGACCCCATTCGAGCAGGAAGTCGCCGAGACCCAGAAGTGGTTCGAGAGCCCGCGGTTCGCCGGCATCGATGCGCCTGTACACGGCGCGCCAGGTCGTCGAGCAGCGCGGCACCATCGCCCACGACTACACCGTGGCCCGCGAGGCGGCGACGGCGTTCTACGACCGCCTGCGCCAGCTGTTCGCCGAGAAGAAGAGCATCACGACGTTCGGCCCGTACTCGCCCGGCCAGGCCGTGGCGATCAAGCGGCTGGGGATCGAGGGCATCTACCTCGGCGGCTGGGCGACCTCGGCCCGGGGCTCGACGACCGAGGACCCGGGACCCGATCTGGCGAGCTACCCCTTGAGCCAGGTGCCCGACGAGGCCGCGGTCCTGGTGCGCGCCCTGCTCACCGCCGATCGCAACCAGCAGTACCTGCGCGCGCGCATGTCCGAGAAGCAACGCAGCGCGACGCCGGCCGCCGACTTTCGTCCGTTCATCATCGCCGACGCCGACACCGGCCACGGCGGCGATCCCCACGTGCGCAACCTCGTGCGGCGCTTCGTCGAAGCCGGCGTGCCCGGCTACCACATCGAGGACCAGCGCCCGGGCACCAAGAAGTGCGGCCACCAGGGCGGCAAGGTCCTGGTGCCGGAGGACGAGCAGATCAAGCGCCTGAACGCGGCGCGGTTCCAGCTCGACGTCATGAGGGTCCCCGGCCTCATCGTCGCCCGCACCGACGCGGAGGCGGCGACGCTGCTCGACGGACGCGGCGACGAGCGCGACCAGCCGTTCATCCTCGGCGCCACCAACGTCAACCTGCCGTCCTACAAGGCCGGCTACCTGGCGCTCCTGAAGCGCTTCTACGATCTCGGGGTCCGCGAGCTCAACGGCCACCTGCTCTACGCGCTGCTGCGACGAGGAGTACCGGGCCGCCGAGACCTGGCTCGAGCGCAAGGGTCTCGCCGCGCTGGCCGCCGAGAACGCCGCCGGCTACCAGCAGAAGCGCCTCACGGTCGACGACGCGTTCGACCCCGTCGCCTCGCGCTTTCTCGAGGCCTGGGAAGAGGAGGCCGGCCTCGAAACCTACGGCGAGGCGGTGGCCGAGGTGCTCGAGTTCCGGGCCGAGCGAGGGCGAGCCGCTCGAGATGAGCGCCCCGCAGTGGCGGCGCTTCGCCGAGCGCGCCTCGTTGTGGGCGGCCAAGGAGAAGGCCAGGGCGCTCGGCGTCCAGATCATCTGGGACTGCGAGCACGCCAAGACCCCGGAGGGCTACTACCAGATCCGCGGCGGCATTCCCTACGCCATCGCCAAGTCGCTCGGCGGCGGCGCCCTTCGCCGACCTCCTGTGGATGGAAACCAAGACCGCGGACCTCGACGACGCGCGCCAGTTCGCCGACGCGATCCACGCCGTGTTCCCGGACAAGATGCTGGCCTACAACCTCTCGCCGTCGTTCAACTGGGACTCGACCGGGATGAGCGACGAGAAGATGCAGAGCTTCCCCGAGGAGCTCGGCAAGATGGGCTTCGTCTTCAACTTCATCACCTACGGCGGCCACCAGATCGACGGTGTCGCCGCCGAGGAGTTCGCGACCGCCCTCAAGCAGGAGGGCATGCTGGCCCTCGCCCGGCTGCAGCGCAAGATCCGCCTCGTCGAGTCCCCCTACAAGACGCCGCAGACGCTCGTCGGAGGCCCGCGCGTCGACGCCGCCCTGCTCGCCTCCTCGGGACGCACCGCCACCACCCAGGCCATGGGCAAGGGCTCGACGCAGCACCAGCATCTCATCCAGACGGAGGTGCCCAAGAAGCTGCTCGAGGAGTGGCTGGCGATGTGGGGCGAGCACTACCACCTGAAGTACAAGCTGCGGCGTGAAGCTGCTGCCGCAACGCGCCGGTTCGGAGCTGCTCGAGCTCAGGATCGGGGGCGACGGCAACGACCGGTTCGCCAACGTCGTCTTCGCCCCCATCCAGGACCGCCGCGGCCGCAACATCCTCTCGGTGCGCGACCAGAACACCTTCGAGGAGTCGCTGCGCAAGAAGCGGCTGATGACGCTCGTCCATCTCTGGCTGGTGCACCGCTACAAGAGCGACTCGGTGCACTACGTCACTCCCGAGCGAGGACAACCAGTACCAGACCACGAAGATGAAATCGCACGGCCTCTTCTCCGAGGTGCAGACCGAGGTCGGCCAGATCATCGTCGCCGACGTCAACCACCACCGCATCGAGGAGCTGCTCGCGCCCGACCGGGTGGCGTTGTGGAAGCTCATTCGCAAGGAGGGCTAGGGGATCATCGGCCACGTCGGCGACAGGAGACGAGAATCGACGACTCGGGCGCTCGATCCTCCCTCCGCAGCCCCAAGGGATTGATCGGCTGGGGGAAACCCCGGCCGATCTGTTCTTAAGCCGTAAGGCGGGGAGGATTTGAACCCGCCGCGAAGCGGCGAAGCTTGCGGCTCACCACCGGCCGGGGCATCGTCCACGACGCCGGCGCGCTTCGGGCTCGAGCTCTACTGCCCGTAGTTAGCGATTCCCGAGCAGCTCCCGCAGGCGGTCGATCGGAATCGCCTCGACCGTGCGGCCCCCCGCGCCTGTGACCGTCGTGGCCCTGGTCAGCGAGTTGTAGACGGCCTCCTCGACGCACTCGACGACCGCGAGAAAGAGCGGATCCATGGCGTCGTTCTCGAGCTCCTCGACACGCCGCAGCGTCTCTTTTGGGTCGTAGGGAACGAGATTGCGCGTCGAGAACGCGATCACGAAGTCCCCGGACCCGTTCCCGACGAAGGAGCCGGTCCGCGCCAGCCCCAGCATCGCGCGCTTCGAGAGCCGTTCGAGATTCCGCGCGGACAGGGGAGCGTCCGTGGCCAGCACGATCATGCAGGAGCCGTCGCCCGTGCCCGGAGCCGCGGCGAGCTCTTCGCGAAACGAGAATCGTCCGAGCCGCTCGCCGACCCGGACACCGTCGATCGTCAGAAGGCCGCCGAAGTTGGTCTGAACGAGAGCTCCGACGGTCCAGCCGCCGAGGGCCGCGGGAAGCCGCCGCGAGGAGGTGCCGATGCCTCCTTTCCACCCGAAGGCCACGGTCCCTGTCCCCGCCCCGACGCTCCCTTCCGGCACCGGACCCGACTTCGCGGCCTCGATCGCGGCCACGACGTCCTCCGGCCTCACCCGGCGCGCGCGAATGTCGTTCAGCGCCCAGCCGTCGTTCGTCTCCCCGACGACGGCGTTGACCGAACGGACGTTCTCGTTGCCAGGCCTCGCCAGAGTCCAGCCGACGACGGCGTCGACAGCCGTGCCGACGGCGAGGGTGTTGGTCAGGATGATCGGCGTCTCGAGATTGCCGAGCTCCTCCACCTGGAGGAATCCGGCCGCCTTGCCGAAGCCGTTGCCAACGTGCACGGCCGCAGGAACTTTCTGCAGAAAGAGATTCCCCGGATGAGGCACGACGGCGGTCACGCCGGTGCGGATCGAATTGCCTTCGATGATCGTCCGGTGCCCGACGCGCACGCCGCCGACGTCCGTGATCGCGTTTTCGGGTCCCGGCGTGAGGACCCCGGGCTTCACGCCGAGGTCTCGAATTCGCGGCCGCTCCTCGGATCCGAGCGGGAGCGCGGAGCGCGACGCTCGCCAGGAAAGCCACGGTCCAGTTCACGCGCGCCATGACCCGGGACGCTACACCACGTTCTCTCGTCGCGAACCCGGCGCGCCGCGAAGCGGCGGAAAGAGGTTCGGCGCCCTGACCGCGGCACGGCCGCGGATGCGGCGCGCAAACGCCGGCCGCAGGCCGGCGATGAATCCCTCCCCGCAACCAAATAACTTCTGGCCCGGCGCAAGACGCGCAATGCCGCAGCCCGAGCTACCATCGAGGGGTGCCCGAGGACGGAGACGGGTCACAGCCAACGAGTTTCGTGCCCGCAGACGACGCCAGCCTCCCGGCCGCAGGTCGCATCGGCTCGGCCGGCCCGGAATCCCTTGGCCGCGGGCCGGACTACTGGCTGACGCGGTTCGTCTTCCAGCGCGGGCTCGCCCTCGTTTATTTCATCGCGTTTCTCGTTGCCGCCAACCAGTTCGTTGCTCGAGGCCTACGATCTGACGCGGCACACCTCTCGAAAGCTCACCTCGTTCGGCAGCCGCATCGAAGCGGGCGATCTCGACGTCACGGACCAGATCCTCGCCACGGGCGGCGCGGATGGCATCATCCGAGTGGGACGCATCTCGGGCGGCGAGCCGCACCTCCTCGTCGGTCACAAGGGCCCGGCCCGCGCGACGATCTCTCCGGATCGAAAATGGATCGCCTCCGCCGGCCAGGACCAGACCCTGCGTCTCTGGCCGATGCCGGACCTCGACAAGCCCCCCTTGAACACGCTGCCCCACGCCGAGCTCGTCGCGAAGCTGAAGTCTCTGACGAACCTCCGCGCCGTCCGCGACGCGAAGGCACCGGCGGGCTGGAAGATCGAGCTCGGCCCGTTCCCCGGCTGGAAAGATCTGCCGCACTGGTGATGGACCCATGACCATCGCGGCTGCTTCGCGCCTGGGGCCCTACGAGGTCTTTTCCTCTCTCATTGAGGTGACCTATCGGCTGTTCTCATAACCCAAAGATCGAGGATTCGCGGCGCGGGGCGCAAACACCGCGCGCTGCACGGCGGTCGTACTCCGAGCGCCCGCCTGCAAGCTCAGTGGCAACACTCCTGGCGCGGGAGGCCGGCGGCTTCGAGGGCTCTGTTGAGGACCGGTAGCTCGGCATCCAGAAAGTCCTTCCAGCGCGACAGTCCCCGCGAGACGTCCTCTCGGCTCCGTTCGAAGCCCGCCAGGGCGTCCGGTGTCGGCGCGACATCGGCACTCTCGATGACCCTCTGGAATCGAGCCATTTCCGACGACAGGCGCCGGAGGTTGGTTCTCTCGGCTTCGGCTTCCTCGAACTGCTCGTCGGAACCGATCGGCGGCCCCGCGGCGAGATCGAGTCTCCTCGTGAATGCATCGACTGCCTCCCGGACGGCTCCCGTGGCCCTGGCGCGAAGGGCCGTGACTCGCTCCCGAAGGTCGCGAGCCTGAGTGAGCGCGGAGGCCAACCGCACTCTCTCCGCCTCCACCTTCTTCGCCAGGTCGAACTGTTGGCGAAGATCGGCTTCCGTCGAAGAAATGCGTGGATCCTTCGAGACGACGAGAGATCGGCTGATCGCCTGTCCGTTCGCGACGAGGCGGACCTCATAACGTCCCGGGCGGCGCCCAGACGCCGCGGACCGGTTCCTGTCTCCGTGATCGCGGCAGTTCTTTCGGCGCAGCGTACCGAAGATCCCAGACGAAGCGATGCATCCCCGCCGCGGCCGACGGAGCCTCGGCGACGTCGACCCAGTCCGGAGTCACCTGGATCCTCTGCAGGTCCGGCGCCTCGACCTTGTCGTCGCTCGCGTATCGCCGAACGAGCTCTCCGCGGGCGTCGAGGATCTCGAGGACCACGGGGGAGGGCGAGGCCGTCTTCAGACTGTAGTCGAGGATCGCGCCGCGAGGAGGATTCGCCGCCGCCGGCTCGTCCTTCGGGTCGGGGGTTCCCTGGAACGGGGCCGGATTCAGGCGGATCGCCGTCCGCGGCTCGAACAGCCAGACCGGCGCCGCGGCCACCCTTGCGTCCAGCTGCCGCAGGGGAGTCAGGTCGTCGAGCACCCAGAACGATCGGCCGTGCGTCGCGGCGACGAGATCGCCGTGACGCACCGAGAGGTCGCGCACCGAGCAATTCGGCATGTTCGCCTGAAGGGACTGCCAGTGGTCCCCCTCATCGAAGGAGACGAAGACTCCCGTTTCGGTTCCGGCGTAGAGCAGCCCGCGACGCTCCGGATCCTCGCGCACGACGTTGACGTAGCTTCCGTCCGGGATGCCCCGGGCGATGGACGTCCACGTCTTCCCGCCATCTCGCGTCCGAAGAACGTACGGGCGAAGATCATCGAGCCGGTGCCGGTCGATCGCGACGAACGCGGCCTCGGGATCGAAGTGAGAGGCCTCGATCACGCCGATTTTCGACCAGGCCGTCAGGTCCGGCGGCGTGACGTTCTCCCAATGCTTCCCGCCGTCGCGCGTCAGCCAGATCAACCCGTCGTCCGTGCCGCACCAGACCAACTCCTCGCGAAGGCTCGACGGCGCAATCGCGTAGATGACCCCGCGCCGCGGGCCCTTCACGGCGCTGTTCTGCGCGGTCACGGCGTCGATCGTGGCCGGCACGCCGGGGGCCTCGCGCGTCAGGTCCGGGCTGACCTTCTCCCAGTGCCGGCCCGCGTCTGTTGTCCGGAAGAGGAACTGGTTGCCGTAGTAGAGGGCGCGCGGGTTCGCCGGCGAGAAGGCGAGCGGCAGGGTCCACTCGCTGCGATAGTCGTCGCCGGGGTACGCGAGGGTGGGATCGACGTCCTGTTCCTGAAGCGTCCTCCAGTCGAAGCGCCCCACTCCGCCGCCGAAGACGATGTCGGGATCGCCCGGGTCGGGCGCGATGTACCCGTTCTCGCCGCCCACGGCGATGGGCCGCCAGTCGCGTTGGCTCAGGGCTCGGTCGTCGGTTCGCGACGGCGTCGCGGCCGCGCCGCTGTCCTGCTGCGCGCCGTAGATCCAGTACGGAAAGCGATCGTCGGTGGCGACGTGGTAGAACTGCGCGGTCGGCTGGTTGTACCAGGAGCTCCAGGTCCGGCCTCCGTCCACGCTGACCACCGCGCCCTGATCGCTGCCCAGGATCATGCGCCGGGAATCGGCCGGATCGATCCAGAGCTGGTGATAGTCGTCGCCGCCGGGCGCGCCCTTGAACGGCTCGAAGGTTCGACCCGCGTCGGTCGACTTGTACAGGGCCGTGTCGCACGCATAGACGACGTCGGCGTTGTTGGGGTCGACCGTCACGCCGGCGAAGTACCAGCCGCGCTCCCAGATCCGCCGATCTCCGCTTGCAAGCCGCCATCGGACGCCGGCGTCGTCGGACACGTACAGGCCGCCGGCCTTCGCGTCCACCAGGGCGTAGACCCGGCCGCGCATGCTCGGAGCGAACGCGATCCGGATACGGCCGAGTTTCTCGGAGGGCAAGCCCTCGGTGACCGGACTCCAGTTGTCGCCGCCGTCCGTCGATCGAAAAAGACCGCTGCCGGGGCCGTTCGAGGGCGGGTAGACGTTCCACGGCGGCCGGCGCGTCTGCCACAGGGCGGCGAGGATCGTTCGCGAGTCGTGGGGGTCGAGGGCCAGGTCGATCGCCCCCGTGTTCTCGCCGCGGAAGAGGACGCGTGACCAGGTCCTTCCGCCGTCCCGGGAGCGGAAGACGCCGCGCTCCGGATTGGGCCCGTAGGCATGGCCCAGCGCCGCGACGAAGACGAGATTCGGATCCTTTGGATCGATCAGGATTCGCCCGATCTGCCGGCTGTCCGAGAGCCCGACTCGCTCCCAGGTCCGGCCGCCGTCGACCGACTTGTACATGCCGTTGCCGTACGAGATGTCCGAACGCATGTCGGCCTCTCCGGAGCCGACGTAGAGCACCTGCGAGTCCGAGGGCGCCACGGCGATCGCTCCGATCGAAGCGATCGGCTGGCCGTCGAACATCGGCTCCCACGTACGACCCGCGTTGTCGCTCCGCCAGACGCCGCCGCCCACGGCGCCGAAGTAGAAACGGTTCGGCTGTTCGGGAACTCCCGTCACGGTCAGGACGCGCCCGCCCCGAAACGGGCCTGCCATTCGCCATTGCATTCCGGGGAGCGGCATGGAATCGAATGGCTGGGCCGTCAGTGAACGCGCCGAGCCGGCGAGACAGACGAGAACCATCAGGCATCGCCGAAGAGCCATCCGCACCTCCACGGGAAATATATGCGGATCCCGGTTGTCCCGGCTTCAGTCCTGCTGAAGACGCCAGCGCAGGGCGGCGGCAGGCAGGTCGCGCCGTGCTGGCGCGCCCCGGACACGGTAACGAGGTAACAATACGGAGCGACGTCGACGCGGACGGCAACGGAACGGCGGTCGAGCAACGCCTGTATCAACTGATCCGGCAGCCCGGTTCCATCGCCGATCGCGAGTTCGAGATCGAATTTCTCGATCCGGGAGTGGAGGCATTCGCGTTCACGTTCGGCTGAGACAGAGAGCGGTGACGCCGACTTGAGGAGGAGACAGTATGAGACGGATTGCTGTTCTGTTGGTTTCGGTTGCAGCGCTGGCCGGAGTGGTCGCCTGGATGGCCCCGCCACCGGGACACGCCGAGGGAGAGGCCACCCCGATCTTCGGTATCAAGATTCCCGCCGGATACCGCGATTGGAGGTTGATCTCCGTGGCCCATGAGGAAGGCAACCTCAACGACATTCGCGCCATCCTGGGCAACGATGTGGCGATCGAGGCCTACCGGCAAGGGAAGCTTCCGTTCCCGGACGGCACGATCATTGCCCGGCTCGCCTGGAGTTACGTGCCGTCGGAGGAAAACAACAAGGTCTTTGGCCGTGCGCAATCATTCGTCCCCGGGCCTCCTCCGGAGTGGTACCTGCAGTTCATGGTCAAGGACTCGCGAAAATACGCCTCCACGGGCGGCTGGGGCTTCGCCCAATTCGACAAAGATGGCAAGCCTGCCAACGAGGCAAAGCACCAAACCTGCTTTCCCTGCCACGAGCCCATCAAGGCCCGCGACCTGGTCTTCACCCGCTATGCGCCTTGAGTACGGAGAGTCAAGGAACACGACCATGAGGTGCATGCACCGACGGATCGCGCCGATCGCACCCTTGAGCCCGTGTCCTCACACGGTGTGCCTGAGAATCGAGCCGTTGAGGCGGACGACGTCCCCGCAAGGAGGGCCAGATGAACCCCTTGTTTCCCCAGTTGCTCCAATTCGGTGATGTGGGGTTGCTGTGCCTGCGTCTCATGGTGGCCGTGGTGTTCTTCTGGAGCGGGCTGCAGCATGCCCGAGATCCGATCGGGCGGGCGGCGAGCATCGGCTTGAGTCCCGGAGTCACCCGGATGCTCGGGTTGGCCGAGATGGCTGCCGCGCTCGGGGTCGCGCTCGGCGTGTTCGCGCAGTTGGCGGCGCTGGGCCTCATGGCAGTCATGCTGGGCGCCATCCAGAAGAAGGTGTTCGTGTGGCACACGGGGTTCTGGGGCGACAAGACGTACGGGTGGCACTACGACCTGCTGTTCCTGGTCGCCAATCTGGTGATCCTGACGACCGGCGGCGGTCGCCTCGTGCTCGTCTGACTTTCGCTTCTGCCATGAAGGTGGCGGGATTCTGACCGTACCCGAGCTCCGACGTGTAAGATCGGAGTGCGTCGGGTTGCCGGATGAACGGCCGATTCCAAACCACGCACTGGAGCCTCGTTCTCGCCGCCCGGACCGGGGGGAGTCCGGAGTCGAGGGACGCGCTCGAGAAGCTTTGCAACGCCTACTGGTTTCCCCTCTATGCGTTTGTCCGGCGCCAGGGATATGCCGCCGAGGACGCGCGCGACCTGACGCAGGGCTTCTTCACGCGGTTGCTCGAGAGACGGGACCTGGAGAGCGTCCGTCCCGACCTCGGCCGTTTCCGCTCCTTCTTGCTGGCCTCGGTCAAGCATTTTCTTTCGAACGAACGCGACCGTGAGCGCGCGAAGAAGCGCTCTCCGGGCTCTCCTCTGGTCTCTCTCGATGCGCGGGAGGCCGAGGATCGGTACGGCCTGGAGCCGCCTGACGCGCTGACGCCGGAAACGCTTTTCGAGCACAAGTGGGCCGGCACGGTCCTCGCTCGGACGCTCGCACGACTGGAGCTGGAATGGAAGGGCGAGGAGCGGGGCCGGCGATTCCGGCTTCTCCGTGGACATCTGACGGGAGACGAGCCAGAGGTCTCTTATCGAGAGATCGGCGCCGCGTTGGGCATGACCGAGGATGCCGTGAAAATGCTCGTGTCCCGCCTGCGCAGGCAATTCGGAGAGCTGCTGCGCGCGGAAATCGCCAATACGGTGTCGTGAGCCCGGCGACGTGGATGCCGAGATTCGTTATCTGCTCGGCGTGTTGAGGGGCTGACACCGTGAGTACCCCGGAAGCCTGCCGACGCTGCGGCGCGACGGCTCGTTCGAAATCGGAGGTCGAGCTGTGTCAGGCCTGTCTGATGGAACTGGGTTTGGCGAGAGGTCTGGAGGCGGGCACGCGTCTGGGTCCCTACGAGATTCTGGGGCCGATCGGTGCGGGCGGGATGGGCGAGGTCTACCGGGCGCGCGACGACCGGCTCAAACGGGAAGTCGCCATCAAGGTGCTCCCCGTTTCGTTCTCGGCCGATCCGGATCGGCTCCTGCGATTCGAGCGGGAGGCTCAGTCGGCCTCGGCGCTCAACCATCCCAACATCATCGCGGTCCACGACGTCGGGTCGTACGAGGGGTCGCCTTACATCGTCAGCGAGCTTCTGGAGGGGCGGACGCTGCGTGAGGCGCTCAACGCCGGAGCTCTTCCGCCGCGCAAGGCGATGGAGTACGCGGCGCAGATCGCCCGGGGCCTCTCCGCGGCCCACGCGAAAGGGATCGTTCATCGGGACCTGAAGCCGGAGAACGTCTTTCTCACGCGCGAGGAGCACGTCAAGATCCTCGACTTCGGCGTGGCGAGCTCGCCGCCGCCGGAAGCGGGTGCGACGGAGCGGGCGTCCCTCACGCAGCCGGGTGTCATCCTGGGGACGCTGTCCTACATGTCGCCGGAGCAGGTCAGGGGGCAGGCGGTCGACGTCCGGTCGGACATCTTTTCGTTCGGAGCGATTCTGTACGAGATGCTCTCGGGCAGGCAGGCGTTCGGGCGCGACTCGGCGGCGGAGACGATGTCGGCGATACTGAAGGAGGAGCCGCCGGAACTGTCGGAGTCGGGGCGGAGCGCTCCTGCAGGCCTCGAGCACATTCTGCGGCACTGCCTCGAGAAGGACCCGCAGAATCGTTTCCAGTCGGCCAGCGACATCGCCTTCAATCTCTCGGAGCCAGCCTCTCCGGTCGTCCCGAGTGTCTCTCGACGTGCCGCATCTCCGGCGGGAAACCGGAGGATTGCCGTCGGTGCGGCGGCCGTGGCCGTGGTCGCGCTGGCTGTCGCGGGTGGCTTCCTCGCGAGGCACGCCCGCCGGAGCGCGCAGCCGAAGAGGATCGCGGTGCTTCCCTTCGAAAACCTCGGCGCTCCGGAGGACGGCTACTTCGCCGACGGCATCGCCGACGAGGTTCGGGGCAAGCTCACGTCGCTGCCGGGCCTCAAGGTGATCGCGCGCGGCAGCTCGATGCCGTACAAGGGGACGACGAAGACGCCGGCCGAGATCGCGCGAGAACTGGGCGTCGGATATCTGCTGACGGCCACGGTGCGCTGGCAGAAGGGCGGAGAGGGGACGAGTCGCGTGGAGGTGAGCACCGAGCTCGTGGAGGTGCCGGAATCGGGCACTCCGACCGAGAGGTGGCAGCAGCCCTTCGATGCGGCTCTGACGGACGTGTTTCAGGTGCAGGCCGACATCGCGACCCGCGTCGCGCAGGCGCTGGATGTCGCTCTCGGAGTGAGCAAGGAGAAGCGGCTTTCCGAGAAGCCGACCCAGGACATGGCCGCCTACGACGCCTTCCTCAAGGGCGATGAGCTCTGGCATGAGGCAAGCAGCGATGCGGCCAGCGTGCGGAAGATGTTGGCCTTCTACGAACAGGCCGTCGAGCGGGACCCCGGATTTGCCAGGGCATGGGCCAGGATCTCGCAGTCCAACTCGAGGCTCTTCACTTATGCGATCCCGACCCCCGAGCTGGCCGAGCGGGCTCGACGGGCAGCGGAGAGAGCGCGCGCGAACGCCCCCGACGGGCCGGAGGGATATCTGGCCCTCGGCGGCTACGAGCTGTACGTCGCCGGCGATCCGGGCCGCGCGCTCGAACAGTTCGAAAAGGGGCGGCGCATCGCTCCCGGCGACGCGGATCTCCTCACGGCCGCCGCGTTTGCCGAGAGAGCTCTCGGACGCTGGGGTGCGGCGGTGGAGCACTTGCGGCAGGCGGTGTCGCTCGATCCCGTGTCGGCGTCCAGCCTGGACGATCTCGGCGGCGCGCTCTTCTATCTGCGTCGCTATCCGGAGGCGCGGGAAGCCTACGACCGTGGCCTCGCCCTCGCGCCGGCCAAGCTCGACCTGATCGAGGACAAGGCGGCGACCTATCTGATTGTCGGAGATCTGGCTGGAGCCCGATCGGTGCTCGCGGCGGCGACCAACGCGGTCGAGCCAGCAGCCCTCGTTGCCTTCATGGCGTACGCGGGCGACTTCGTGTGGGTCCTCGACGAGCCTCAGCGAGAGCTGCTTCTGCGCCTGGCGCCGAGCGCGTTCGACGACGACCGGGGTGTTTGGGGTCTCTGTCTCGCCCAGGCCTACGCCCTGAAAGGCGACTCCGGGAACGTTCGCACCTATGCCGAGGAGGCGAGGAAAGCGTTCGAGGAGCAGGTTGGCGCCGCTCCCGCCGATGCGCAGCGTCGGGTCTGTCTGGGCCTCGCGCTGGCGTACCTCGGTCGAAAGGAAGAGGCGATCCGGGAGGGGGAGCGTGGCGTCGCGCTTGATCCGGTGTCGAAGAATGCAGAGAACGGTCCCTACTATCAGCACCAGCTCGTGCGGATCTACACGCTGCTCGGAGAGCCGGACAAAGCCCTCGACCACCTCGAACCGCTCTTGAAAATCCCCTCCTGGATTTCGCCGGGCTTGCTGCGGATCGACCCCAACTTCGACCCGCTGCGCGGAAACCCCCGCTTCCAGAAGCTCGTCGCAAGCGGCGAGTAGGCGTCCCCGGGTCGGGTCCGAGGACTCGGCCGATGGGTTGACGCGGATTTCCGCGACGCCCGTTACCTTCCTTTACGGCTGCTTCTTTTCCTTCTCGAGGCCACGAGGGAATTCGATCGGGAGGGAAGATGAGCAAGAGCAGAATCGCGAAATTTGCCGGATGGCTCCTGGCGAGCCTGGCTCTGGCCCTGGCGGGCATCGTGACACTCGCGGGCACCGGTCAACGGGAATCACGAGCCTCGGTCGGTGCGCAGACCGTGGAGGTTGCGGTGCCCGGCGGCTCCGAGATCCGTCCGATGACCGCGCGGGCCGAGACCGACACGCTCGACCTGCAGCTGGATTGAAAGCGGGTGGATCGAAAGGGAAGTTCCTCGCGAACGAGGCTCCGCTTTCGACCCCGAGGACGAAGGGCGCTCCGAGGCACTGACCGGGAGCCGGGAAACCGAAACAGGAGGCCGTCATGGCTCGGAAAACGCTCCAGGGAGAAGGATTTCGCGCGGCTGGCCAATGGCTCGTGACCGCGGTTCTGGCCATGGCCCCGGCGGGGGCCTTTGGCCAGATGATCGACAAGACGCAGGCGCCCAACGCCGCCAACGACGGCATCAACAAATCCCTGGCAGACCAGGTCGGAGCGGGACGCGGGAACTCGATGACTCCCGACTCGGCGTCGTTTCTCATCAGCCGGGATCCTTTCCGCTCGATCCGCCGGGGTCGCCAGATCTTTCAGCGCAAGTTCACCCGCCTCGAGCAGCAGGGCCCAGGCGTCCAGGACGGGATCGGCGACATCGATACGGTGATCACGATTGGAGCCGGCCTTTCGGATAGCTGCGCCAGCTGCCACGGACGCCCGCGCGGGGCCGGAGGCACGGGAGGAGACGTCGTGACCCGTCCCGACAGCCGGGACGCGCCGCATCTCTTCGGGCTCGGACTCAAGGAGATGCTGGCTGACGAGATCACCGGCCGTCTTCGGCATGTCCGAGCCGATGCCGTCGCGGCCGCCCAGAGCCGGGGTCGGTCCGTGACGAAGAAGCTGGCGGCCAAGGGCATCGACTACGGCTCGATCACGGCTTCCCCGAACGGATCGGTCGACACCAGCCAAGTCGAAGGGGTCGATCCGGACCTTCGCGTGAGGCCTTTCTTCGCACACGGGGAGACGATCTCGATCCGCGAGTTCGTCGTCGGCGCACTGCACGGAGAGATGGGCCTGGACGCGGCCGACCCGGATCTTGCTCGGGCGAGCGCGAAGGGGCAGGTCGTGACCCCCGCCGGCATGGTTCTCGACGGCACCCTGGACCGCATCGAGGCTCCTCCCGTTCCCAATCCCGGCTTCGATCCCGACGGAAATGTCGCCGGTAACGAGGTTCCTACGGCCCTCGTGGACTATCTCGAGTTCTATCTGCTGAACTACTTCAAGCCGGCAACCTACAAGCAGACTCAAATGACGGCCATGGGAAACCGGACGTTCCGGGAGATCGGCTGCGCCTCCTGCCACGTGCCCGACCTCCCGATCGATCGAGACCGTCGGGTCGCCGACGTCGAGACCGTCTACGATCCCCAGCACGGGATCTTCAACAACCTCTTCGCGACGGCCACGCCGCTCTTCGACTCGGTAGCTGACGGCAGCGCCTATCCGGCTCTTAAAAAGCCCAGATATCAGCCGTTTCTCGTCAAGGCCATCTTCACCGACTTCAAGCGCCACGATCTCGGTCCCAACTTCTACGAGCGCAACTGGGACGGCACCCTGCAGAAGCTGTTCCTCACCCGGCCTCTCTGGGGAGTCGGCAGCAAGGTCGCATTCGGGCACGACGGGCGAAGCATCAACCTCAGCGAGGTCATCCTTCGGCACGGGGGCGAGGCTCAGGAGGCGCGGGATGCCTTCGCGGATCTCGACGACGAAAAGCAGCAGGGGATTCTGGCGTTCCTCAACACGCTCGTGCTGTTTCCGCCGGACGACACCGCCTCGAATCTCGACCCCGGCGACCCGAATGCGCCGTCCTTCCCGCAGTTCGGCCACGGCAGCATCAAGCTGACCGTCCTGTTCAACGACCCGACGAACAAGGAGTGAATGGTCGGGAGGTTCGCGAAGCGACGAATCCACTTATTCCAGGATCGTCCCGGAGCCACCGGCCGAGCCAGTTCCTTGCTGGTCCATGCAGTTCTTGTAGGACCATGCGTTCGAGAGCACGCCGAGAAGTATGAGTACGGTGATGGCACACGAAAACTGCCCGCTCGTCACCATGAACGCGACGGCCACTTGAATCGACACTCCGAGCCAGGCCAGGAACCAGCTGTACAGAAAGGCGAGCGCCGCGACTTCCATGATTCCAGCAGCCAGGAACGATATGAGAGAAAGCGTGGCGGCCGCCTGGCCCAGGGTGTTGATCCCCAGCGACATCGAGCATTTGCCGGAGTCCCCCCGGCATTGCGCATAGGCGTTCAGTGCGTTCTTGATTGCCGGTATCAAGCCGAACGACACCGATGCGACGAACCCCGCGGCGATGAACAGCGGGACCGCGGCGACCCAGAAGTAAGAGATGGCGATCGCGGCAACGAGAAGGGCAATGGCGGCTGAGATCAATCCGGCAACGGTGCTCAGGCTGCAATTCATCTCGCCCTCCAAAATCCGCAGGTTGCCGTTGGTCCCTCCTGCAACCGGCGCTCAGGCGACCACGATCGAGTAACCGCCGATGAGCGCTCCCTTCTCGTCGGTGGCGACGAACCGCAGGAGGTGAGCTGCGCCGCGTGCCCCCCCCAGGGCCGCGGCGATGGATGATGCGCGCAAGTCCCCGATGTCGAGCATCTTTCGCAGGGCCGCGGGGAGCAGTTTGGCGAAATCCTTCGCGCCGCCGACGAGGGCGATGGATCGAGCCTCGGCGGATTTCGGGTCCAGACCCCGGAGGATCCGAACGGCGACGCCCGGCTCGGCGAAGGGATGGGCCGCAGCGCCGGGGCCGCGTTCGCGGTCCGTCGTGCGTCCGCCCGCCGTCAGGGTGGCGGCGGCCAGCACCTCCGTGGGGAGCACCATCGAAGCGGTTCTCAGTCGAGCCGCCGTGAGCAGGTGTCGGCCTTCGCCGATCGGAACCCCGTAGCGCAGCGTCTGCGGATCCGGAGCGACGACTTCTCGAGCGGCGGCCGCACCCTTGCCGCGCGGGAGACGTCCGCCGCCGACGCCGCGCAGCAGCGGCACGACCGCGCCGCCGCCGTGCAGGACCTCGAGCGCGCCGCCGTCCGGCAGCTTCCCGCCCAGATGTCCGATCAGAGGCCCGAGGTTCTGGGCGCCGACGGCGATGTCGAGGTTCCGCTGGCCGAGGTGGCGATCCTGATTGGCATCGAAGCTGCCCGACCACGGGTCGGCGGGGCAGGCGACGACCGCCATGAGACATTCGTGCCCCGTCAACGCCGCCGGGATGACCCAGGGAAGATCCATCTCGACCACGCGCTGCGATCCCGGCCGTGTCCGATCCTCGAGGTCGACGTAGGCTCCGCCGATGGGATGCGGTTCGATGCCGGGCTGACCGTTGAAGAAGCCCGGCTCGACGTACCAGGCTCGGACGTGAGTGCCGACGGCCTCCAGGAGGCCGAGGTTGAAGACGCGCACGAAGACGCGGTAGCTGCGGCCGCTGACGGGAGAACCGACCAGCTTGCTGGTGTCGAAGGGCCCGGTATAGGTCGCATCGATCAGCAGGATGTCGGGGGACTCCCAGCAGGGCGTCGGTGGCCAGGTCGGACGGGCGCCGCGGTCTCCGGGCGTGAAGGCGCGGATCATCTCGTAGGGCAGCACGTCCTCGCGGCGCGGGCGGTGCCGCTTGCTGATTTCGCCGTACAGGCCGACGAGACGCTTCAACAGCGTCGGGTCGGGCTGAAAGTTCGGGTCGGGATCGCTGGTGTCGGGAGGCTCCGTCGGCCAGGGGCCGATGGCGTTGGAGGGGTCTTCGCCTCGCTGACGGGCGGCTTCCTCGGGCGTCAGCTCCGGATGCGTGATCGGATGCGGGTCGTTCGAGTCGTTGGCGGGGCTCACGGTTTCGACCTCCTTCGCGCGGTGCGGACCCAGTCTCCGAGCGAGCCCCAGTCCGGTCCGACGGGGCCCACCGGTGGGGTGATCTCGCAGGGATCGGGTCCGTCAGGCGGGGGATCCTGCTGCACGGCGCGGGTCAAGTAGTGAACGCGCAGATCATTCTTGGGGTTGTACCACTGGGGCTCCTTGGGCTGCCCTCCCTGAATCTGACACGGATTGTCGTGCTCGGCATGGAAGAAGTGGGGCGGCGTGCACGGCTGCAGATAGCTGAAGTCGCTCTGTGGCGAAGCGACGAAGTCCGGAGTGCACTCCCAGATGCCGCGGTTGGGATCGGCGCAGTCATGCGGTCCCGTGTTGTGGCGATCCCAGTCCCAGCACTTCCAGGCGTAGCCGCGATCCGAGTCCAGGTTGAAATCGGCCACCCCGAACTCCTCGTTGGCGCGCTCGGCCACCATCCGTCCAACGAGATAGACGCCGTAGTCGACGGGTCCACCGAGGTGCTTGTTCTGACCCAGGAGCTGGTCGAGGGCATTGAACGTCTCCGTCGGCGTGGCCGACTGCTCCAGAGCATGCCGCGCACCGTCGTCTCCGGCGGGTCCCGGGAGCAGGATGCTGCCCGTGTCGCCGGCGACGTAGGGGCCGCCGTGCACGGGGGCGCCCTCGCGCGGAACCGTTTCCCCCGCCTGGTTCTTCAGGGGATAGCGCCACGGCGAAAGCCACTCGCTCGGATGAAACTCGTCCGAATCGAAAGCGTAGTGCAAGGGTTTTGTGAGGTTGAGCAAGTCCGTGAGCGAGGGGTCGATGAGAGCGAAGCGGTCGCGGACCACGTTTCGCGGGTAGAGGCGGTCGAGGTCGGAGGAGGACGTCGGAGTGGCGCGGCCCGACGGCTCGTCGATGACCGGCAAAGTGAAGCCGTCTCCGAGCGGATCGTCGAGAGCCTTTCCGATGTCGAACGACCCATGGCCGGTGCCGAGGGTGGTGAGGCCGAGGTCGAGCTCCTCGGGCTTCGGGATCAGGAAGCCGGTCATGACAAGCGCGCGGCGGGCCAGGATGAAGAGAGTCCACGCGGCGCACTGGATCTCGTAAACGATGTCGCGCGCCCATTTGGTCAAGAGATCGAGGGCGATGCCCGGAACGACGGTCGCCAGCCAGATGATGACCTCGGCGATGAAGATCGCCCATGCAAAGATCGCGAGGACGAGGTCGAGCCAGTTGAACGAGCTGTCGTCGTCGACATCCGCACCGCGAGTCGGATCGTCGTCGACGCCGTAGCCTCCGCCGGGCGGCGTCGGGAATGAATGATCCGTGATCAGCGGGGGCGGCGTCGGCCGCCGCGGGCTGAGTGCGTCGCTGCCGGTGAGCTTCATGTAGCCATAGACGATCTTCCACATCTCGAACATGCCCAGGGCATTGGGCCGGCCGTCGGGCTGCCCCGAGCCGTCGGTGCCCGAGTACTGCGGATCCTGAGTCAGGATTTTGGGGCCGTCGGGATGCACGTCGGCCATGGCGACGAGCAGCGCTTCGACGAGGTGGTCCGGAAAGTCGCCCGTGTCGAGATCGAAGAGCTCGTGCCGCGCCGCGGCCGCCGTCGGCGTGTCGGAGTTGTCGTAGGCGGGGAAGCCCGTGAAGTAGTCGTAGGCCGGCGCATCCACCCGGCCGCCGTAGGGCCCGTCCTCGCGCCTTCGGAACGCGACCCAGAAGTGCATCGCGCTCGTTCCGACTTCGCCGTAGCAGGGGCCGCTGTTGTGCGCCGAGTAGTTCTGGGAGTCGAAGTGCAGCTCGACCAGATGGTGGCGCTGCCAGTGGTCTCGGAAGGGGCCGCCTGACTTGGCGTTGGTCAACGGGTGGCCGGTGACGTCGGTGGCGCAGTGCGTCAGCCAGCCGATGGCGAAGGCCATCCGCGTCTGCGCGTCGAAGCGCTCCTCGTCGCTCGTCGCGGCATCCAGAGCGGCGCGTGCCTGCTGAAAGAGCACGAACGCGAACTGGTAGGTCCGCCGGTAGTGGAACTGGTCGGCCCAGTAGAACGCGGAGTTCGGAAGGGCCTGCGGCGGACCGGAGCTCAGCACGCCGAACCAGTCGCCCATGCTGGCGACGAGACCCCGGAACGCCTCGGTGACGGCCTTGGTCAGATCGTTCAGGATGTCGGCGAGCTGGTTGGCCAGGCCGCCCGTGAGCTGACTGGCGAGCTGATCCGCGTCGGTCGAAACCGGCGAGATCCACTTCTCCCACTTGCTGACGTAGTCCCGGTCGATGCGATCCCAGACTTCGAGAACCCACAAGACGACTTTGCGGATCATCAAGCCGTCGATCAGTCCGCTGTTCCGGTGAGCGAAGTCAGGCAGGAAGTAGAAGAGATCCGGCCCGATCGCACCGAGAGCCAGATAGTTTCGCCACGTGTGGCAGATGTCGCCGACTTCCTTTGCCTCGGAGGCGCTGATTGGGAAGCCGGGAGGGATGTCCCCGTCGCGCAGACGGTTGACCGTCTCTCGCGCGGATTCCATGTGCACGTACCACGCCGGCATCTCCCACCTCCTTCGGGGCAGTCTTTCGCCGCACCAGGGCCGGTCCGCACCACCGCCGCTCTCGTCAGCCCAAAGACACCCTCTCAGGATCAAATCGGTTGCGGCCTCCGATTTACATCGGATAAATTCGAGCCCCCGGAGGCGCGCTACGCCGAAACCCGCGGCACCCGACGTCAGGACCGGTTTCGCCTCGTGCGCCGGCGGGGTGCCCTCCCAGCCCGTGATCGCGTATGCGCGACGTCTGGTGAGGCGGCAGAATCGGGTCCGCTCCGAGGATGCGGACGACATCATCGCGCAGGCGCTGCTCGACTTCGTGAGGGCGGCGGATCGGTGCGGTCGCCACTGCAGCGACGGCTTGTTCCTGGTCATCGTGCGCCGGCGAATCTGCGACTTCTGGCGAAGCCGGCGAAGCGAGCTTCCGCTGAGAGCAGCGTCCTCGGTCCCCTGCCAGATCGACGACGATCACCTCGTCGAGCGAACGTTCAGGAGAGGCTGCTGCGAGTGAGCGCCGCCCGGGGCCGGCTCGACAGACGCCGACTCCTGGCGGTCACGACCCGAATATTTGCGGGTTCTACGTTCGCGGAAGCCTGCCGCGTGAGTGGAGTTCCGCGGGGAAGCCAGGGGCGATATCGACAGACTCTCCGGGAGCTCCTGGCGACGGGCCAGTCAAATCAAGGGGTCAAGTCGTGAGGCCCCAATCCCCTTTTCTCCTTTTGGTGGAACGAAAGGGGCGATGAAGCCGGACTGACGAAACGCCAATTCTAGGGGCTGCTATGATCGGCCGGGGAGCGCCCGGCCGTTTCGCTTCTCGAGCGCGAGAACACGCTTGCCTCCGCCGGCTCGCCCGACCTGATGCAAGCGGATCAAGACGTTCGCTGCCGGCGGCCGGAGGATTCGGGCATACCGGGCCGCCGGACGAGACGTCGCCGCGCCTCCGGAGGCACGAGACGCCGCTTCCTCCGTCCCGTGGAGGCAGGAGTATCAGAGACTCGACCGAGCGATCTCTCCCTTCCTGGCGCGGATGACTCCCGACGGGAACGCGTGGGCGTATTCGAACCGGCGCATCCTGTCGGAGCTTTACCTGGTCGACGGGCTGAGGTGAACCGGTGAGGCTGCTACTGTAGTCCATCCCGAGAGACAACATGACGCTCGACCAACATCGTCGGCACGGAGATTACAGCCCGGGGAACGTTCAACCCGAGGCGATTCGCTTCGTCAGCGAGCTCACGCACTCGACGGTCGCGCTGGTGCTCGCCGGAGGGCGCGGCACCCGGCTGAAACAGCTCACCGACTGGCGCTGCAAGCCGGCGGTGCCATTCGGCGGCAAGTTCCGCATCATCGATTTCACGCTTTCGAACTGCGTGAATTCCGGCATTCGCCGCATCGGGGTGGCCACGCAGTACAAGGCGAACAGCCTGATTCGCCACATCCAGCGCGGGTGGAGTTTCCTCGACGGCCGGTTCGAGGAGTTCATCGAACTGCTGCCGGCGCAGCAGCAGGTCGCCGAAGCCTGGTACAGCGGCACGGCCGACGCCGTCTTCCAGAACCTGTCCGTGCTGCACCAGCATTCGGCGAAGTATGTGCTGGTGCTCGCCGGCGACCATATTTACAAGATGGACTATGGCCGAATGCTCGCTTTTCACCTCGCGCGCGGCGCGGACCTGACGGTGGGGTGTGCGGAGGTGCCGCTCTCGGACGCCAGCTCCTTTGGCGTGATCGGCGTCGATGGGGATGGGCGCGTGATGAGCTTCGAAGAAAAGCCCGCGCAGGCGCAACCGATTCCTGGCCAGCCCGGGCGGGCGCTGGCAAGCATGGGGATCTACGTGTTCAACGCCGAATTCCTGAAGGAACAGCTGATCCGCGACGCCAATGATGTCGGCTCAGCGCACGACTTCGGCAAGGACGTCATTCCGTACGTCATGTCCCGCTATCGCGTGTTCGCGCACAATCTTGCCGACAGTTGCATTGGCGTGACCCCGGGCGGCGCGCCGTACTGGCGCGATGTCGGCACGATCGATGCCTACTGGGAAGCCAACATGGAGCTGACGAGGGTCGTGCCGGAACTCAACCTGTACGACAGCACCTGGCCGATCTGGACGTACCAGGAGCAGATGCCACCCGCGAAATTCGTGTTCGACGACGACGACCGGCGCGGTATGTCGGTCGATTCGATGGTGTCGGGCGGCTGCGTCATCAGCGGCGCGACGGTGCGGCGGTCGCTGCTGTTTACCGACGTGCGGGTCGAGTCCCATAGCGTGGTCGAGGACTCGGTGGTGCTGCCCAACGTCAGGGTTGGAAACAACGTGGTGCTCAAGCACGTCGTGATCGACCGGGGCTGCGAGATCAAGGACAATATGAAGATCGGAGTCGATGCCGCGCATGACCGCCGCCGCTTTAACGTGACCGAAAACGGCATCACGCTGGTGACTCCCGCCATGCTCGGACAAAGCCTCCACTTCGTGTACGAACGATGAGCCGCGGGGAGGTCCGAATCGCCCGCGCAACAAGATTGAGACACCTCAACCGAGCGTCAGCCGTCCGCCTCCAAGCGTCACCAGGACCAGGTTCATCGCGACGAGCATGAGGTCGTAATGCCATCCTGAGGCCTTCTCTCCCCAGAAGCCGGTCTTCCAGACGAAGACCTTTTTCAGGATTGCGCCGAGCATCAGGAGGATCAAGCCGATCCCGGCCGGCTGTATCAGGACACCGGCGGCCACACCGAGCGAGCCCGCCAGCTCGGCGACGCCAAGGAAGGCCGTGAAGGCCGGGCTCATGCCGATGCTTTCTCCGCGCTTCTTCGGGTCGCGGACATGCGAGAGGGCGCTCGTGAAGAAGATCGCCGCGACCATCAAGCGAAGTGCCAGAAGAGCCCAATCCCCGTAGACGGCCAGGCCGGGCCAGATCATCACGACCTCCTCGCTCGCCGCTGCGATCGTTCCCACGGGCCAGCGACATCCCCGGGCCGCTCTCGCGCACCAAGGCGGTCGATCGCAGCGATCGGAACTCTATTGAAATCGGGGTGCCGGAGCGAGGTGCCACTAGACTCCGCACCGTGCCCGGCCGATGCGTTCGTCTGCTCGCCGCGGGGTGGATGGCATTCGGAGTGGCGTCCGCGGACGCCGCGACGGATGTCCATGATCCCGCCACCGTCCTCTGGTACACGCATCCCGCGCAGAAGTGGGAGAACGCGCTTCCCGTCGGCAACGGGCGCCTGGGCGCGATGGTCTTCGGCAAGACGGACGAGGAACGCATTCAGTTGAACGAGGACACTCTCTGGTCCGGCGGCCCCTATTCGTCCGTGGTGAAGGGAGGCGCCGCGGCCCTGCCCGGGATCCAGAAGCTCGTCTTCGAGGGCAAGTGGCGGCAGGCCCACAAGGCGTTTGGACGCAGCCTCATGGGCTACCCGATCGAGCAGATGAAGTACCAGTCGCTCGGAGATCTCGTTCTGGCCTTCCCGGACGGGGAGGCACCTACGGACTATCGCCTCGAGCTCGACCTCGACGAGGCCGTCGTGACGGTCACCTACACGCGGGGCGCCGTCCGGTTCCGCCGCGAGGTGTTCGCGAGCCCGGTGGACCAGGTCATCGTCGTCCGGCTGACCGCGGACCGGCCCGGGAGCATTTCCTTCAAGGCGCAGCTGCGGGGCGTGCGCAACGACGCCCATTCGAATTACGGCACCGAGTACTTCCGAATGGACGGATACGGGAGCGACGGCCTCGTCCTGACCGGCAAGTCCGCGGACTACCTCGGCATTGCGGGCCGGCTGCGCTACGAGGCGCGGCTCAAGGTCGTTCCCGAAGGCGGGCGCATGCGGGTCCACGAGGAGGACCTCTTCGTGGAAGGCGCCGACGCCGCGACGCTGTACGTGGCCGCGGCGACGAGCTTCGTCAACTTCAAGGACGTGTCGGGCGATCCGCATGCCCGCGTCGGATCCGCCCTGGGCGGCGTTTCAGAAAGGTCCTATGCGGAGATTCGCGCGGCCCACGTCCGCGAGCATCGGAAAACCTTCCGGCGCGTTTCGATCTCTCTGCCGGCGACGGCGAGCTCGCGGCTTCCGACCGACGAGCGTCTCAAGGCGTTCGACGGCGCCAACGACCCCGCTCTGGCGGCGCTGTGCTTCCAGTTTGCGCGCTACCTGCTGATCTCTTCGTCGCGGGCCGGCACGCAACCGGCGAACCTCCAGGGCATCTGGAACCAGTACCAGAACCCGCCGTGGGACTCCAAGTACACGACCAACATCAACCTGCAGATGAACTACTGGCCCGCCGAGGTGGCGAACCTCGGCGAGTTCACGGAGCCGCTCGTCCGTCTGGTTCGGGAACTGTCCGATCAGGGGAGCGAAGTCGCGCGGGAGCACTACGGTGCGCGCGGCTGGGTCGAGCACCAGAACACCGATCTCTGGCGCGTCGCGGCGCCCATGGATGGCGCCTACTGGGGAGCCTTCACGACCGGAGGCGCCTGGCTGTGCACCCACCTCTGGGAGCACTACCTCTTCACGGGGGACCGGGAGTTTCTGAAAGAGGTGTACCCGGTCATGAAGGGGTCCGCCGAGTTCTTCCTGGACTTCCTGGTGCGCCATCCCGAGCGCGGGTGGCTCGTCACGAATCCCTCGATGTCGCCGGAGAACTACCCGCTCGGCGGCCCGGTGAGGAGACTTTCTACGACGAGATCAACGCCTGGGTCAGCCCGGGAACCATGATCTGCGCAGGCGCGACCATGGACATGCAGATCCTCGCCGACCTCTTCGGATACGTGGCCGCGGCCTCCGAGATCCTCGGTGTGGACCCGGCGTTCCGGGAGCGGGTACTCGCGGCTCGCGGCCGGCTCGCCCCCATGCAGATCGGCCGCAACGGAGATCTCCAGGAGTGGCTCGAGGACTGGGGACAGATGGAGAAGAGCCATCGCCACATCTCGAATCTGTACGGGCTCTATCCGGGCAACCAGATCTCGGCTCGGAGAACGCCGAAGCTCGCGCAAGGGGCCCGCGTGGTCCTCGAGCAACGGGGGCTGACGGGCAACGGCTGGTCCTCGGCCTGGAAGATGGCCGCCTGGGCGCGGCTGTACGAGCCGGGCAAGGCCATGGACAACTTCACCTACGCCATCCGGAACTACACCTTCGACAACCTCTTCTCGATCTGCTCGAACGCGCTCCAGGTGGACGGCGCGTTCGGGATCGGCGCGGCGGTGGCCGAGATGCTCCTGCAGTCCCACGAGGGCGAGCTCGACCTGCTGCCGGCGCTTCCACCGGCCTGGACGGCAGGGGAGGTTCGCGGGCTTCGCGCGCGCGGCGGCTTCGAGGTCATCGATGGCGTGGCAGGGGGGTCGTTTGACGCGCGCCGCCATCCGTTCTGACCTCGGCGGGGTCTGCCGCGTACGGCTGGAGGCGCCAGTGAGCGTCCTGAGCGAGGGCCGCGCCGTGGAAGTGAAGGTCCTGCCCGGCGGCCTGCTCGAGTTTTCGACGCGAAGGGGCGGATCCTACGAGATTGACTCTCTCCCGCACTGAGATCTGCTCTGAAGCGGGACTCCCATTTGCTCCACTCCTGAGACTCGATCCGAATAGAATCGCCGTCGCAATCATCCGATGACACTCCCAGCCGGCGCCCGCCTCGGCCCCTACGAGATCCTGGCGCCCCTCGGCGCCGGTGGGATGGGAGAGGTCTACCGGGCGCGTGACGAGCGGCTCGGGCGGGAGGTGGCGATCAAAGTCCTGCCGGCCGAGCTCGCGGAGAGCGCGGAGCGCCTGAAGCGCTTCGAGAAGGAGGCGCGCTCGGCCTCGGCGCTCAACCATCCCAACATCGTGACGGTCTACGACATCGGCTCGGCCGATGGCACGTCGTGGATCGCCATGGAACGCGTCGACGGGGAGACGCTGCGAAGGCTGCTCGCGGCCGGGCCGCTCCCGCTGAAGAAATTGCTGGCCGTGGCGACGCAGATCGCCGAGGGACTGGCCAAGGCCCACGAAACGGGGATCGTGCACCGGGACCTGAAGCCCGAGAACGTGATGGTGACGAAGGAGGGTACCGCCAAGATCCTGGACTTCGGGCTGGCGAAGCTGACGGCGCCGACGGGTGAGAGCGGGGAGCTGACGCAGTCGCCCACGGCCTCGGCAGGGACCGAGGTGGGTGTCGTGCTCGGCACGGTCGGGTACATGTCGCCGGAGCAGGCGCGCGGCGAGGCGCTCGACTTTCGCTCCGACCAGTTCGCGTTCGGATCGATTCTGTACGAGATGGTCTCGGGCAAGCGCGCGTTTGCGCGGGCAAGCGCCCCGGAGACGATGGCGGCGATCATCCGGGACGAACCGGAGCTCCTTTCATCGTCGGCGCCGGCGTCACCGGTCCCGCTGCGGTGGATCGTGGACCGGTGTCTCGCCAAGGACCGGGAGGAGCGCTACGGGTCCACGAAGGACCTGGCGCGCGATCTGGCGCGGCTTCGGGACGGCGTTTCCCAGGGGAACCTCTCGTCACCGGCGTCCGCCGTGGCGCCCTCGAGCCGGCGGAGCATGCGGCGAGGCGTCGCGCTGACGGCGGCCGCCGCCCTGGCCGCCGGGATAGCCATCGGTATCGTCGCGACGCGAAAGCCGCTGCCGGGCCCGCCGGCATACCGCCCCCTGACGTTTCGCCGCGGGGCCATTTACAAATCCCGTTTCGCGCCCGACGGAGAAACCGTTCTGTACACCGCCGCCTGGCAGGGGCGTCCGGCGCAGCTCTATTCCACGCGCCTCGACAGCACGGAGTCCACCGCGCTCCCGCTCCCGAACGAAACCGTGATCCTCTCGATCTCAGGCTCCGGCAAGCTCGCGATTCTGCTCGACCGAAATCCTCCCGTGATCGCCGAGGCGTCGCTGGCAGGCGGGGCGCCGCGGGAGCTCGTGGAGGCCCCGTGGTCGCAGGGTCCGGGCGGTGCCGTCGACGCGGACTGGGAACCGGGGGGGGACCGTCTCGCGGTCGTTCGCGGTGGCCGGCTCGAGTTTCCCGTCGGAAAGGTGCTCGTGCCCGCATCGGCCGAAGGCCGCGTGCACGCCCTCCGATTCTCGCCCGACGGACGCCGGATCGCGTTTCTCGAGAGACGGGGCCTGACCGATGACGTGGGTGTCGTGGATCTGACTGGCAAGAAGACGATCCTTTCCGAGGGATGGAATACGGCGACTTCCCTCGCGTGGAACCCGATCACGGGCGAGATCTGGTTCTCGGCCCGCGAGGGCGGGGCCAGACTGGGGGTCATCGAGCTGTACGCCGTCTCGTTGTCGGGCGTGCGGCGCACGGTGGCACAGACCCCACAGCTGCTGATCGTGCAGGACATAGCTCCCGACGGGCGAGTGCTCGCGCATGGCGACGACTGGCCGATGACCATGATGTGTCTGCCGCCGGGGGCCCCGCGCGAGGTCGACCTGACCTGGCTCGATTTTTCGGCCGGCCGGGCGCTCTCCGACGACGGTCGCGACCTCGTCTTCACCGAGGGCGGCGCCGGCGCCGGGGCCAGGGGCGCAACCTACATCCGCAAGACCGACGGCTCGGCGCCCGCCGTCCGACTCGGAGACGGCCAGACAACCCGGGACCTCTCTCCCGACAAGAAGTGGGCCTTGCAGGTATGGCCGGACCGGCTCATTCTGCTGCCGGTTGGACCGGGCGAGTCGAGGACGATCCAGGACCAGAGCCTCGAGTACCGGAGCGCCATGTGGTTTCCGGACGGGAAGAGGTTGATCGTCGAAGCGTCCGCCCCGGGGCGTCCGTCTCGCGTCTACGTGCGTGACCTGGATGGCGGGCCGCCTCGTCCTGTGACCCCCGAGGCAACCGCAGGGGCACGTGTCTCTCCCGACGGAAAGCTCGTTGCGGCTTTCGATACGAAGAGCGGCCGGTGGGCTCTCTACCCGGTCGAGGGCGGGGAGCCCCGCCCCGTCCTCGGGATCCAGCCGGGCGAGTCCGTCATTCGCTTCGATGCCGGCGGGACGAGCCTCTTTCTGGCTTCTCAAGGCCTGCCCCTGCGCATCGACCGCCTCGAGCTCGATTCCGGCAAACGCACCTCGTGGAAGGAGATCGTGCTCGCCGACCCGACGGGCGCCGATTCGATCGCCAGCGTCCAGCTCACCCCCGACGGCAAATGCTACTGCTACAGCTTCATGCGCGACCTCTCGCGGCTCTACGTCGTCGACGGCCTGCGCTGATGCGTCGCCCGACCCGAGGGCCGAGGTATGCGCGTCTTCCCCCGCGAGGCGGCGCCGCGAGCCCTACTCCGGTCTTCGGACAAACTTGCGCACCTCGACCGGGCCGAGGTTGGTGAACTCCGGGTCGACGGGAACGCTCTGCCAGCCGGGCGAGCGCGAAATCGCCTCGCGGATCGCCTTTGACGCCTCGGCCAGACGACTGGGACCCATGCCGGTCGTGACGACAAAGAGGGTGTTCTTCCGCGTCCCTTCCGCGATCTCCATCGCGGTCCGAGCGGGGTTTGCGTTCCAGAACGGCTCATAGACGGTGTCATCCCGTCCGTCGCTGCCGCAGTAGATCTGTGTCGCCGATCCCCAGTCCGACGCGATGAATGCAGCGTCCGCCGCATTGATTCCCGCGAGGCGGGCCAGGCGCTTGAATGCGGGATCGTAGGCCGCCGAGGATTTTCCGGAAGCGAAGGATCTCTCCGCTTCGACGAGCGCCGGCAAGCGAATCGCGATCAAGCAAGCGCACGCCGCCGGAAGCAGCCTGCGAAACGCGCCGTCCCCATTCCGGCCGCCCAGGGCGAGGGCAATGGCCGCGTACTGAAACGGCGTGCCGATGATCCAGTGGTGAGCGGAGGTCTCGCGCGGCAGGATCGCGAGCGCCGCGGCGATCGCGGCATACGCGCCCGCCATGGTCGCCGCCAATGCCATCGGCCGATTGGATCCGCCCGCTCGCCATGCCGCCAGGCAGACGCCCACGAGGAGAGCGCCCATCAGGAGGGCTTCCATCCCGTCGAAGGATCCGGATCCGTCGCCCGTGACCCTGATCCGGGCGATTCGTCCCTGGCCCAGAGAAAGGAAGTGAAATGCCTTTTCGCCGAGGGCCCGAAGGTTGATCAGGGCATGATCGGGCGAGGCGTCTCTCAGCGAGACGAGCCCTTTGCCGGCCGCGTAGGAACCGACATTCGTCGCCAGCAGTGGAAGTATTCCCGCAACAAGTCCGAACATCGCGGGCACCCAGGCTCGCCGGCGACGTCTGGAGATGGTGAACAGGAGGATGCCGAACGGCGCGAGCAGCACGACAGAGCTCAGCTTTTCCCAGATGGAAATGCCGGTCACGAAACCGGCGAGAGTCAGTTTGACGTTGCTGTTCTCTCCCAGGACCATGGAAATCCAGAGAGCGAGGAGGACCAGGCGCAGGGCCTGGGCGATCGCGGTTGGCCCCGCATCGTGACGCGTCATGACGAGGACGGACGTGTCGCTGAGGAAGAGACAGAGAAACACACAGGCACTCTGCAGAGACAGCGAGGGGCCTGCGATCGCGAAGAACAGGAACAGGGCCGCCGCCACGAAGGCGATTCCGATGGAACGCCACGCGACGATGCTGAATTGCGGGCTGACGTACCGCAGACAGGCGCCGTAGACGGTCGACTTGATTGCGCCGCTGTACGTCATGTTCAGAATTGGAATTCCGCGATACGCACGCGTGAACATCGGCGGATGGCCGCCGACGTAAGAGAAGGCGGCGGGTGCCTGGTGTAGCTCGTCGTACGAGATTCCCTGGGAATCGAGGTGGGTCGCCGTCAGCGCGATGAGCGCGGCGGAAGCCAGGGCGCCGATGGCCAACGACGGAAGCCGGTTCACCTGCCGGCCAGTCTAGGCCGATTGAAGTGCGGCGCGGACCACCGGGCGCAGTATTCAGGGGAGAATGTCCCGAAGAGCCGAACCGCTGGACCGGGTCGGCGGAGGAATCCGATGAAGGCCTCGAATTGCGCCGCTCTCGTTGCGCTCGCCGCCGTCCTCGCATCCGCCGCCGCCCCCGTTCCCACGCGGATCGCCGCCGCACCGGATCGCGCCGCCCTGGCCGCGCAGGTCCGTGAGGAGCTCCTCCATGCGTGGAAGGGATACGAGCGGTACGCGTGGGGGCACGACGAGCTGAAGCCCGTGAGTCGGGCTGCCCACGACTGGCACCGCGAGTCCCTCCTCATGACGCCCGTGGACGCGCTGGACACCCTCCTCTTGGTGGGGCTGACGGAGGAGGCCGCCCGCGCGAAGGACCTGGTCCTCGAGAAGCTCTCCTTCGACAAGGACATCCCGGTCAAGAACTTCGAGATCACGATCCGCATCCTCGGGGGTCTTCTCTCCGCCCATCAGGCGACCGGCGATCCGCGCCTGCTGCGCCTCGCGGACGACCTGGGAACGCGGCTCCTTCCGGCGTTCTCCTCGCCCACCGGCATGCCCTACATGTACGTCAACCTCAAAACCGGCAAGACGTCGGGAGCGCGATCGAACCCGGCGGAGATCGGAACGCTGCTGCTCGAGTTCGGCACGCTCTCGAAGCTCACCGGGAAGCCCGTCTTTTACGAGAAGGCGAAGAAAGCTCTGACGAGTCTCTACGCGCGCCGCTCGGCCCTCGGTCTCGTCGGCGAGGAGATCGACGTCGAGACGGGAGCGTGGCTGAGTCCCGCGAGCCACGTCGGGGGAGGGATCGACTCGTACTACGAGTACCTGCTCAAGTCCGCGCGGCTCTTCGACGATCCCGACTGCGAGCGGATGTGGGCGGAGAGCCTCAAGGCGCTGAACGCGCATCTCGCCGACGAAGCACCCTCGGGCCTCTGGTACGGCCAGGTGGACATGACGACCGGCCGGCGGACGGCGGCCGAGTTCGGCGCGCTGCACGCGTTCCTGCCGGGCGTTCTCGTCCTCGGGGGAGACCTCGATCACGCACGCCGCCTGCAGGAATCGTGCTTCACGATGTGGAACCTCCGCGGCATCGAGCCCGAGCTCCTCGACTATCGGAAGATGCGCGTCGTGTCCCCCGGCTACCCGCTGCGTCCCGAGATCATCGAGTCGGCCTTCTACCTTCATCGGTACACCCGGGACCCGCGATACCTCGACATGGGCCGGACGTTCTTCGAGTCCATCCGCGCGCACTGCCGCACGGACGCGGGCGACACGGTTCTGAAGAGCGTCGTCACGAAGGAGAAGGGCGACCTGATGCCGAGCTACTTTCTGGCCGAGACGCTCAAGTACCTCTACCTTCTCTTCTCCGAGGAGCCCATCGACTTCGAGAAGGTCGTCTTCAACACCGAGGCGCATCCCCTGCGGAAGACGTGGTGAGCGACGCCGCCGCGCGACCCCCGGAAGGCGGCGCAACCGTCCGCACGCTGCCGATCTTTCTCGCCTTCTTCGTCATGGGGTTCGTGGACGCGGTCGGGACCCTCGTCGGCTTCGCGAAGACGGAGTTCCGGCTGACGGGCGCCGAGGCGGGCCTCCTGCCCTTCTTCGGCTTCGTGGCCTTCGCCCTCTTCTCGGTTCCCGCGGGAGTGCTCGCGGACCGGAGAGGAAAACGATTCCTCCTCCTGCTTTCGCTCGGCGTGGTCCTCGCCGGGCAGGTCGTCGCGAGCCTCTCGGTCTCGAGCTACGCCTGGCTCCTCGGGGCGATCTTCCTGATCGGTGTCGGCATGGCGGCCCTCCAGGTCGCAGGGAACCCGATGATGCGCGACGTCAGCGCTTCGGGGCGCTACGCGCGCAACCTGACCTTCGCCCAGTTCCTGAAGAGCCTCGGGTCGATCTCCGGGCCGTACCTGACGACGCTCGTCGTCGCGGTTGGCCTCGCCTGGCATCGGATCTTCCCGGTCTTCGCGGCGGTCACGCTCGTGACTCTTCTGCTGGCGCTCATCCTCTCCGTCAACGAGTCTGCGGGGGAGGAGGATCGCCCGGCCAGCATTTCGGCGAGCTTCGCGCTCCTGAAAGATCCCCCGGTCGCCCTGGCGGTGCTCGGCATCTTTCTGTACGTGGGCGCAGAGGTCGGGTTGAATTCCTGGCTGGCGACGCTCCTCGCGCGAAGCTTCGGCATGGATCTGGCGTCCTCGGCCACGCGCCTGGGGCCCGGGCTCTTCTTCATCGCGCTCTCCGCGGGGCGGCTTCTGGGGTCCTTCGTCCTCAACTTCCTGGACGCGCGTCGCTTCTTTCGCCTGAGCGCTCTCCTGGGGCTCGCGGGTCTCGGACTTCTCTTCGTCGGTTACCGAGCCGCCGCGCTCTCGGGCATCGTCCTCTGCGGCCTCGGTTTCGCGAACATCTGGCCGCTCGTCTTCTCGCTGACCATCGAGCGCCGGCCCGAGCGCAGCGGGGCACTGTCCGGTCTGATGTGCATGGCGATCTTCGGCGGTGCTGCGCTGCCGGCGCTGATGGGCGTCGCAGCCGACCGGGAGGGCGTCCGGCTCGCCTTCCTCGTGCCTGTCGCGTGCTTCGCGTATCTGACGGCCCTGGCGTTTTTCGGCCGGCGGCGACGGATCGTCGCGGCATGACCTCCGGCAAGCCGTGGGAGACCGACAGGCGCGTCGTCCTGACGCTCGACGCCGGGGGGACGAGCTTCCGTTTCTCGGCGATCGCCGGAAATCGCGAGGTCGCGTCCGGCGTGACGCTGCCCTCCCGCGGCGACGACCTCGCCGCGTGCCTGGCGCAGATCGTCGAGGGCTTCTCGCGCGTTCGGGACGAGGCTGGCGGGTCCGTCGCCGCTCTCTCCTTCGCGTTTCCCGGCCCCGCGGACTACGGGGCGGGCGTGATCGGCGATCTCGGCAACCTTCCGGCCTTTCGGGGCGGGGTCGCGCTCGGCCCGATGCTGGAGGACCGGTTCGGCGTCCCGGCCTACATCAACAACGACGGCGACCTCTTCGCCTACGGCGAGGCGCTCCACGGTCTCCTTCCCGAGGTCAACCGACTGCTCGCGGAGGCGGGACGCCCGCGGCGCTACCGCAATCTTCTCGGCGTCACGCTCGGAACGGGCTTCGGCGGAGGCATCGTGCGAGACGGCGAGCTCTTTGTCGGCGACAACGGTGCGGCCGGCGAGATCTGGCTCGTGCGCAACAAGCTGGACCGCGAATATCCGGCGGAAGACGGTGTCGGAATTCGCGCTGTCCGGACCGCCTACTCGCGCGAAGCGGGCATTGCCGCGGACGCCGCACCGGAGCCGAGCGAGATCGCCGCGATTGCGCGCCGGCAGTCTCCCGGCGACGAGCCGGCGGCCCGGGAAGCCTTCCGGCGGCTGGGCGAAGTCGCCGGAGACGCCATCGCCAACGCCGTCACGCTCCTCGACAGCCTCGTCGTCGTGGGCGGAGGTCTCGCGGGCGCGGCGGACCTGTTCCTGCCGGCGCTGGTCGGCGAGCTCAACGGCCATCTCGAGCGCGTCTCCGGAGGACGGGTGCCGCGCCTCGAGCTGTCGGCCTTCAATCTCGAGGACGAGGCGGAACGCAGGCGATTCCTCTCCGGCCGGGCATGCGAGGTCTGCGTTCCGGGCTCGAACCGCACGGTTCTCTACGAGCCGGAGAAGCGGACCGGCGTTGGACTCTCGCGCCTCGGGACGAGCCGAGCGGTGGCCCTGGGGGCTTACGCGTGGGCGCTGAAGATGCTCGACGTGGGCTGACAGAATCGCGCGCCGGCGGGCTGTGTGACCTACGTTCCGGGGGTTTCGGGGCGGCGGACCAGTCTCCGAAATTCCGGGTCGTCCTGGATGCAGGCGAGATCCGTGTCCCGGGCTGCCCAGTCGCGATTGCTGTAACCCGCCGCGAACGCCTTCTTGACCGTCTCGAGCGCTTCCAGCTTTTTCCCGAGGGCGCCGTAGGTGCAGGCGGCGTTGTAGAGCGTGCCGGGGTCGCCGGGGCGAAGGGCGACGGCGGTCTGGAGGTGCCGCATGATCTCGTCCTCGTCGTGATGGAGGGAGGCGAGGTTGCTGGCCAGCAGGATGCGCGCCCGCACGTCCTCCGGCACCAGCTCGAGCTGCTGGCGAAGGACTTTGGCCATGCGCTCCCGGACATGCTCCGCTTCGACCTTTCGGCCCAGCCGCTCGAGCGCCTGCATGTAGGGGACATAGGTGTTGTAGTCGTCGCCGCTCGCCTCGATGGCCCGCTCGGTGACCGCCGCGGCTTCTTCGAAGCGGCCCGCGGCGAAATACGCGCGGCCGAGAATGTTCCAGGCTCCCTCGCAATCGGGCTTGCGCTCGATGGCGCGCTGGGCCGCCATCGCGCTCTCGTCGTATTTCTTCTGCGCATAGAAGATGCGGGCGCGCGCCACCAGTACTTCCGGCAGGTCGGGCGCGAGCGCGGTCGCCCGGTCGCAGGCCGCCAGTCCCCGTTCGACCCACTTCGGATTCTGTTCGCGGACCTGGAAGATCATCCCGCACATGTAGGCGATCCCGGCGTGCGCCAGGGCGAAATCCGGGTCGAGCTGAATGGCCTGCTCGAACATCTGCAGGGCGTAGTCCATGTTCTCGCGCCGGGCGTAGCTCCGGCCGCGCAGGTAGCAGTCGTACGCGAGCGGGTTTTCCGTCGGCTTGCGTGCGATGGTCTGCTCTTCCTGGGGCGTCAGGGTGATCCGCAGGGCCTGGGCGATCGACCGGGCGATCTCTTCCTGGATCGCGAAGACGTCTTCCAGTTGCCGGTCGTACCGCTCGGCCCAGACGGAGTGCCGCGTCGAGGCTTCCACGAGCTGCGCGGTGATGCGTACGCGGTTGCCGGCGCGGCGGATGGAGCCTTCGAGCACGTACGCGGCGCCGAGCTGCTGGCCGACCTGTTGCGCCGTCACCGGCTTGTCGCGGAAGGCGAGCATCTCCGAGCGGGGAAAGATCTCGAGCTGCTTGATCTTCGAGAGCTCCGTCACGATGTCCTCGGTGATCCCGTCGCGGAAGTACTCGTCTTCCTTCGCTCCGCTCTGGTTCTCGAAGTAGAGGACGGCGACGGACCGGAGCCGGGTCGCGGCTGCCTGCGGCCCGGAGCCTGAAGCGCTCTTATCGGCCGAGGGCCGGCGGCCGGAGTCGAGGTCCCGCTTGAGCCGCTTCAGGTCGGCGCGAAGCTCGGCCGCCGTCTGACAGCGCAGGTCGGGGTCCTTCTCGAGCGCCTTGTCCAGGATGCCCTGCAGCGCGAGGGGCAGGCGCGGATTGAGCTCCTTCGCCGGCGCAGGCGTCGAATGCAGGATCCCGTCGAAGATGAGCGCCGAGGTCGCCGCCGAAAATGGAGTGAACCCCGTCGCCATCTCGTAGAGCACCACGCCGAGCGAGAACAGATCCGACCGCGCGTCGAGCTCTTCGCCGCGCGCCTGCTCCGGCGACATGTACAGGACGGTGCCCATCGAGCTGCCGGGGCTCGTCAGGTGATCGTCGACGAGGGTGTGCCCGGTCGGGACGGCCGTGGCGCCGACCGATTCGGCGACGTTGCCGACCCCGAGGGTCCGCTTCGCGAGGCCGAAATCCAGGATCTTCGCCGGCCCGCGCTCCACGAGGAAGATGTTCGCGGGCTTGACGTCGCGATGCACGATGCCCTTCGCGTGCGCCGCATCGAGGCCGTTGGCGATCTGGATGCCGATCTCGAGGAGCTCCGAGACATCGAAAGGCCTGGAGGCGATGCGGTGCTTGAGCGTCTGGCCCTCGAGCAGCTCCATGGCGATGAATGGCCGACCCTCGAACTCGCCGATGTCGTGGATCGTGCAGATGTTGGGATGATTGAGCGCCGACGCCGCCCGCGCCTCGCGGCGGAACCGCTCGATTGCCTGCGGATCCCGGGAGATGTCGTCGGGCAGGAACTTCAGCGCGACGTTGCGCCCGAGCCGCGTGTCCCTGGCCTTGTAGACCACACCCATCCCGCCCCCGCCCAGCTGTTCCAGGACGCTGTAGTGGGAGATGGCGCGGCCGACCATCGACGAGGCGTCTGTCACCGGCTGCGGAGTTTATCCGAACGCGGCGGGCCTCCTCTCGTCACCCGGAGGCTGATCGGCCCGGGAGAAATGGGGCCGTGACGGGGCCTTCCGGTCAGCTCCTGGCGTCCTCGATCATCAGGGTTTTCACGTCGTTGATCACGATCGACGGGTGCAGGTAGGCCGTGCTGTAGATCTGACGCACGCGGCGCTCGCGGTCGATCAGGAAAACCTTCAGCATGTGCGAGCGATCGCCCGTGAACCGGCCTTCGGCGTCGATTTCCCGCACGATGTACTGCCCGTAGCCGTCCAGAATCGGCTGGAGATCGCCGTAAGAGGATGTCGTCAGGAAGGTCCAGGCCTTCGACTCGGCGGCTCCCTTCACGCCGAGGCTGCGGGCGTAGCGATTCATGGCGCCCGGGGTGTCCCGTTCCGGATCGAAACTCAACGTAACCAGGTGAACCTGGCCGGCCACCGCGGGTTCTTCGTCCAGTCCGCTTCGCAGCATCTGAAAAACCGCGGCGGCCAGCGGGCAACCGGTTTTCACCGAGCACCGGGTGTAAATGAAGCTCAGGAGCACGTACCGATCGCCCAGGTAGTCGAACAGGCGGCGCCGCTGCCCGCTGTCATCGAGCACCGTCCCGTCGGCAGCGGCCTGAATCGGCGGCAGGGAGTAGCTGCCCGGCGGCGGCGGCCGGAACTCGAGCCCGAGAGGCACGCCCTGCGAGACCGGCCGAGTCACTTTGGCGGCCGGCTTCGAGCAGCCGGCCGCCAGGAGAGCGACAGTCGCGATGGGCAGGACAGCCCGGCGAAGAGCCGTCGGCGAATGCTCAAGTCTCATCGCACCTGTTGGTCGAGCGCCATCTTTGCGGCGATCTTCTCGGGGGCTCCGGTCTTGCCGCGATCGTAGAGCGCGTAGGCTCCGAACCGCATCAGATGGGGCCGGCCAAGCTGCTCCTTGTAAAAATCCACCGTAAACCGCGGAACGAGCTTCTGGCCGTCCCAGGTGTAGGCCTTCAGAAATTGCTCGTCCTGATCCCCCTTCTTGTCCCAGTTGGCGAGAAGGGACGAGGTGAAGTAGACGCGCTTGCCGTCCCAGGTCTGGGAAACCATGTTGAGCTGTGAGCCGATGGTCTCCTCGTAGGTCTGCCGCGGGTGAAACGGATCGCTGATGTCGAAGCGGCGGGCCTTTCCGTCCATGAACGTCGTGATCCAGAGAGACTTGTCGTCCACGCCGATGCTCGAATCCACGGGCAGGGGAATCTTCGACGGGTCGCCGATGTCGGCGACCTCCCTGGCCTGCCATTCGCCGTCTCCATCCTCGTAGATGAGCCAGAGCTTCGACGTCAAGGCGGCGAACGTGAAGGCGTAGTTGTGTTCCGGCTGCAGCGCAAAACGGATCTCCAGCGGGGCCCCCGGGACATGCAGGACCTTCTTCGGCTTGCGGGCGTGGAGGTCCCAGACCGTCACCGTCTGCCCGAAGTGCTTCATCGCCTCCTTGTCCTGGAGCATCTTGGCGAAGTCCATCATGTAGTTGTTCCAGCCGGTGAATGACGATGTGAGCATCGTGTTTCGCCTGCGGGAGGACGCGGATGTCGTACCCGTAGCCGTCGGCCAGCTTGTCGACTTTGGCGCCCCGTGGATCTTCGTTGGTCGGAATCCAGTGGGTCGCGATGAAGTCGCCGTTGTTGCTGTACTCCACGAGCGCGGTGCGGCCGCCGTGGTCCTTTTCGTTCGAGAGTGCCGCGATGAGCATCCGGCCGGGCAGGGCATAGTGCGTGTGCGGTCCCACGACTCCGCCCGAGCTGGCGACGAAGTCGGTGATCGTCTTGTGCAGGCGCGGCCTGGCCGGATCGCTGGAGACGTCGAAGACGAAGATCTTGTTGGTGTCGAGGCCCCCCGCCCAGAAATAGCGGCGGTCATCGGTGAATCCGCCGTGATGCGCCTCGTTCTGCCCACCGACCGAGGCCTTGTGAATCACCTTGCCGAAAGTCTTCGAGTCGGGCCGCACGTCGATTGAGACGAGCTTGTCGGAGCCGTCGCCGACTCCCTGTTTGCCGAGAGTCCAGACGTAGACGAAGTCCTCCTGCGAGGTGATCATTGCCATGTACGGAGACTGGCAGGTCTCGTCGGCCCGGGCCGCGCGCGTCGGACCCAGGATGGCCAGGGTGATGGCGGCGGCGAACACTCGCGCGAGCACCTTCGTGACATTGGTGGGATGCATCGTCCAATCCTCCTTTCGGGATGTGATCCCTGGTTCCAGGTCGGGGTGCCCGAACGGGCTCCTCCGCCCGGCAGTCTGTGCCCGATCATTGCGCCATAGGCCGGCGAGACTCAAGTGGTGACGCGCCTCGCCATCGGCCGCCCGGTGAAGACGATCGGCGGGAGCATGGAATTCAAGGCTTCACCGCGGAAGGATGACGAACGGCACCGGGTCGGCCAGCTGGCGCCGATCGCGTCTGGCTCGGGAGCACATCCTCGAGCGTACGGAGGCGAGCGGCGAGCTGACCGAGGAGCGACTGGCCGCGATCCTGAAGGCCCTCGGCCGTCCGGACGATATTGCCCCCCCTCTATCAGGAGGCGGATACCCTGATGACGCGGGCGCGCAGCAGCCTGTCCCCGAGGGTCGTCATGCGCGGAGTCCATCGCTGGTCCACGGTCAGCGTCCGGGGCCTGGTGCTCTTCGTCCTGGGCGTCGCCGGCTACGCCACCGGCGCCGCACTGATCCTCGCGGGTGTGGGGAAGATCTTCGCTCCGAGCCAGATCGGCGCCTGGGTCGGTCCGCACGCGCTCTTCAACATCGGGGTGAACAACGACCCGGCGGCGCGGGACGTGCTCGGTTGGTGGTTGGTGCCCGCGGGACTGGTCGGTGGGTCGGCCCTCTTCATGGCGACCACGCGCGTCCTGCGCTGGACTCTGCGATTTGCCCGAGTTCGAAAGCCAACCTCGGCCTGATCGAGACCGGATGAATTCCGAGCGCGGATCGGCCTTGTCAGCAGACGGTCGGCTGAAAGGACCGCATCCGCCTCACTTTCAAGTCTCCGGGGAGTTCTCATCACCCAACGGTCGGAGATGTGACGTGCCTCACGTGTTCCCACCGTAGCATCCGCTCGAGAGGGCGGGTACACTGTAATCACTGAATAACGCGTCGAGCCCACGGCGGAATGGCGTCGGAGCGTCGACGTGAGACGTCGAACCCGGCGGAGCCTCATCGCATTCGCGGTCGTGCTTCTGCCGGTCGTGTTCCTGACTCCCTCGAGCGTGGCCCTGGTCGACAAGGGCCGGGGCGGCCCAGTTCGAGTTCCGAAGGCGGCCCTGGCGGCGCCTTCGAGGATTCTCGGCGCCGCCATGCGCCGCCGCTCCGCCGATCCTCCGGAAACGCCATCCGCCGACGAAGTCATCACGGGTACTTCGTATCGCAACGACACGTCGCCGCCGCTGCGGGACATGGAGCCGGTGCCTTATGGGTTCGTAGGCGACCGAGAGGCGAACGAAAATCCCAAGGTGCCCCTGGTTCACAAGGACAGCCCGGACGAGGTCGTCCAGCACCAGCCTGTCGTCGCGCCGAACATTCCCGGCACCACGCTGAGCTTCGACGGCATCGTTTACCCGGGTGTGGGATGCTTTTGCGCACCGCCGGACACCAACGGCGAAGTGGGTCTGACGCAATACGTCCAGATCGTCAACGAAGGCATCCAGGTCTTCAACAAGACGACGGGCGCGTCCGTGCTGGGCCCTGTGGGCATTTCCACGATCTGGGCTGGTTTCGGCGGCGTCTGTCAGAACAACGGCCACGGCGACCCGATCGTGCTTTACGACCAGCTCGCGAACCGCTGGGTCATCAGCCAGTTCGCGGGCACCTCGGTCCCGACCGACGAATGCGTCGCCGTCTCGACCACCAGCGACGCCACAGGGTCCTATAACCGCTACGGCTTTCATCTGGGGACGAACTACTTCGACTACCCGAAGCTCTCCGTCTGGCCGGACGGCTATTACATGAGCATGAACGTGTTCAACGCGTCGTCGCTCAACTACATGGGCCCGCAGCCCTTCGCCTTCGACCGCGCGAAGATGCTCGCCGGCCTCCCCGCGACGTTCGTCAGCACCGGGATCACGACCGGGCCAACCGAGTGGCCGTATCTCCCCGCCGACCTCGACGGCTCGAACCTGCCGGCGGCCGGGGCCCCGGCCACGTTCGTGGAATTTCCGGCGAGCGGCGTCTTCAAGGTCTTCCACTTCCACGCCGACTTCGCCGTCCCCGCCAACACGACCTTCACCCTCTTCGCCAGCCCGGCGAGCGCAGGCTTCACGCAGCTCTGCTCGGTCACGCGAGCCTGCGTGCCCCAGCTCGGTGTGACGGCGCCGAACAACCTGGACGGCATCGGCGACCGATTGATGCACCGGCTGGCCTACCGGAATTTCGGCGGCTTCGAATCCGTGGTCGGCAACTTCAGCGTCAGCGCGGGCGGTGTGGCCGGTATTCGCTGGTTCGAGCTGCGCAACGTGACGGCCGGACCGGTGACCGTCTTTCAGCAAGGCACCTACCAGCCCGACACCACCTGGCGCTGGATGGGCAGCGTGGCGCAGGACAATGCCGGCAACCTCGCGCTCGGCTTCAGCGCTTCCGACGCGACCATCAACCCCCAGATTCGCTACGCCGGACGGCTGGTGACCGACCCGGCCGGCACGCTGGCGCAGGGCGAAGCCCATCTGTTCGACGGCACGGGCAGCCAAACGGGCACCTCCAGCCGTTGGGGCGACTACAGCGCGATGAGCATCGACCCGGTGGACGACTGCACGTTCTGGTACACGCAGGAGTACTACTCCACGACGAGCCAGTTCAACTGGCGCACGCGGATCGGTAACTTCAAGTTCACGCAGTGTGTCGCGGCGCCGACGCCCACGCCGACCTTCACGCCGACGCCGACACGGACGAATACGTCGACGCTGACGCCGGTGCCGCCGACGGCGACGTTCACGCGGACCAACACGCCCATTCCGCCGACCAACACGCCCACGAATTCACCGACCCTGACGCCGGTGCCGCCGACGGCGACGTTCACGCGGACCAACACGCCCGTTCCGCCGACCAATACGCCCACGAACTCGCCGACGTTGACGCCGGTGCCGCCCACGGCGACGTTCACGCCGACGAACACGCCCGTTCCGCCGACCAATACGCCGACGAACTCACCGACGTTGACGCCGGTGCCGCCGACGCCGACGTTCACGCGGACGAACACGCCCGTTCCGCCGACCAATACGCCCACGAACTCGCCGACGTTGACGCCGGTGCCGCCCACGGCGACGTTCACGCCGACGAACACGCCCGTTCCGCCGACCAATACGCCGACGAACTCACCGACGTTGACGCCGGTGCCGCCCACGGCAACGTTCACGCCGACCAACTCGCCGACGGCGACACCGACATCGACTCAGACACCCACGAATACGCCGACCGTCACGCCGGTGCCGCCAACGGCGACTTTCACGCCGACCAACACGCCGACGGCGACACCGACATCGACTCAGACGCCTACGAACACGCCGACTCTGACCCCGGTGCCGCCCACGGCGACACCGAGCAACACGCCGACGGTGACGCCGACGGCCGCAATCCCGATTCCGCGCCCCATGAACGTGGACGGGCACGGCTCGGGGCTGACATCGAACCTGAATGGCGTCCTGGAGTCGGGGGAGACGGTCGTCGTCGCTCCCGCATGGAACAACACGACCGCCGTTCCCCTGACGTTCACCGGCGCGGCGTCCAACATCGCGGGACCGGCCGGCCCGAGCTACGCGGTCGCCGACGGCTCCGCCGACTACAGCACGGTCAGCGTGGGCGCGACCGCCGACTGCTACAACGCCACGGCCTCCCACGACTGTTACCGGATGACGGTGACCGGCGTGCGGCCCGCGCCCCACTGGGATGCGACGTTCGACGAATCCCTGAGTCTCCCGCATCTGAAGAACTGGAAGCTTCACGTCGGCCTGAGCTTCACCGACGTGCCGACGTCACAGGAGTTCTACGCGTTTATCGAGAATATCTTCCACAACGGAATCACCGCCGGCTGCGGGCCCGGTATCTACTGCCCGACGGACTCGGTTTCGCGCGCCCAGATGGCGGTTTTCATCCTGATGGCGAAGCACGGGCCCGGCTACGCTCCGCCGAACTGCACCCCGGTCTTTGCGGATGTCCCCTGCCCGAGCCAGTACGCCGACTGGATCGGGGAGCTCGCCGCCGAGGGGATCACCGCCGGCTGCGGGGCCGGCAACTACTGCCCGGCAGACCCGGTGACCCGGGCCCAGATGGCGGTTTTCCTCCTGACGGCGAAATACGGGCCCGGCTACGCTCCGCCGAACTGCACCCCGGTCTTTGCGGATGTCCCCTGCCCGGGCCAGTACGCTGGCTGGATCGGGGAGCTCGCCGCCGAGGGCATCACGGGTGGCTGCGGCGCCGGCAAATACTGTCCGTCCAACCCGAACACCCGCGGCCAGATGGCCGTCTTCCTCGTGACGACGTTCAGGCTGGCGCTCTACGGGCCTTAAGCATCGATTGTCTGACGCGCGCCCGACTGCTTCATGCCGAACGGCTAAGGCTTCCTGCGTGACCGCCACCGGTCGGGCGAAAGTCGGGCGACAACGCGGCGACAGCAGGCGAAAATAGACGACTCGAGCCCCTGAACGAGTCGCGCGTCATCGCACCAGCCTTTTCGACGGTGCCAACGCCAGGCGCGCCCGTCACGAAGTTGCCGAAGGGGTCCCCGCCGTCACGGGTATCTCGACCGTCCTGAGCGACTCGCCTGGAGCAATCGGGAGCTCCGGAATCCGACAAGAAGCACGGAAGCGCGCGGAGACTCCCCCAAGAGCGGTCCGGCCGCAGGGTTCTGACCGGCGTGATTCAGGCGCATCTTGCGACGTCCAGAGGGCCTGTACTAACTCTTCTTTGTCGTGCCCCTGACAGCCGGGTCCCGACTGGGCCCTTACGAGATCGTTGCGCCCCTCGGCAAGGGTGGGATGGGCGAGGTCTATCGGGCGCTCGACACGCGGCTCGCGCGCGAGGTGGCGGTCAAGGTCCTGCCTGCGGATCTCTCGCGTGACGCCGACAGCCTCACGCGGTTCGAGCTGGAGGCGCGGGCGGTGGCGGCGCTCAACCATCCCAACATCGTCGCGCTCTTCGACGTCGGCATGCGCGAAGGTTCCCCGTTCGTCGTCAACGAGCTGTTGGAAGGGGAGTCCCTGCGCGAACGCCTGGCGAAGGGGGTGATTCCTCCGCACAACGCGGTGGAGTACGGGATCGGGATCGCCCACGGACTCGCCGCCGCGCATGCGAGGGGAATCGTCCATCGGGATCTGAAGCCCGCCAACGTGTTCGTCACGACCGACGGGATCGTGAAAATACTCGATTTCGGCCTCGCCAAGCTGGTCCAGCCGAAGGCCGGCACCACTCCGAAAGACAAGGACAAGACGGTTCCGCAGGAACTGGCGACGGACCCCGACGTCGTCCTGGGGACGATCGGCTACACCTCGCCGGAGCAGCTTCGCGGGGAACCGCCCGATGCGCGGAGCGACGTCTTCGCCTTCGGTTGCCTCCTCCACGAAATGCTCTCGGGCGGATCGCCTTTCCTGAGGTCCACGGGCGCGGACACCATTACGGCGATCATGAGCAAGGACCCGCGTCCGCTGTCGGGCAAGGAAAGTGTGATCGCTCCCCTGAACGAGATCGTGAGGCGTTGCCTCGAGAAGAGACCGGAGGACCGCTTCTCGTCGGCGCACGATCTCGCGCTGGTGCTGCAGGCCTACTCCCGGGGATTCAAGACACCGCGGGCCGCACGCGTGTTGCCCGCCGGGGGCCGATCGCGCAGAGTGGCGGCTGCCTTCTTGTTCGTCGCGGCGCTTTCCGGCGCCCTCTTCGTCGGCTGGAAGATCGCATCGACGCCAACTCCGGCGAAGACCCCGGGACAGACGGTTCGGATCGTCGTTCTTCCCTTCGAGAACTTCGGCTCTCCCGACGATGCCCGCTTCGCTGGCGAGATGACCGAAGAGATCACGAGCCGCCTCGCCAACGTCCGGAATCTGGCGGTCATCTCGAGCACCACCGCCGCCCAGTACGAGCGCCGCGGGAAGACCGTCGCCCAGATCGGCAAGGACCTGGGCGTTGGCTACCTCATCGAGGGCTCGGTCCGCTGGGACCGGGGAGGCGCCGATTCGGGGCGCGTCCGGATCACTCCGGAGCTCATCCGGGTCGCCGACGACACGCATCTCTGGTCCGAACGCTACGATCGGCAGCTCGGAGACACCTTCGCCATTGAGACCGAAGTCGCGGACGGCGTCGTCCAGGCGCTGAATCTCTCACTCGGGAAGGCCGACTAGACTTTCATCGGCGGCGACGCGCGAAGCTGTTCGACCTCGCGCCGCGACCTCGCCTCGGCGAATGCCCAGGCGTGATTCAGGTGCATCTTGCCAGGTTCTCGAAGCCGTGCGCTAGCTGTCTCTTGCCGTGCCTCTCACAGCCGGGACCCGCCTGGGCCCGTACGAGATCGTCGCGCCGATTGGCGCGGGCGGAATGGGGGAGGTCTACCGGGCGCGGGACACGCGGCTCGGGCGCGAGGTGGCGATCAAGGCCCTTCCCGATGCGTTCGCGCGCGACGAGGAACGGCGGGCGCGGTTCGAGCGCGAGGCCCGTCTCCTGGGAGCGCTGAACCACCCGAACCTCGCAACCCTCTACGGCATCGAGGAGTCGGAGGGCGCTCTCTACCTCGTCCTCGAGCTGATCGAGGGGGAAGGGCTGGACCAGAAGCTGGCCGGAGGGCCGTTGCCGTTCGACGAAGCGCTCGGCATTGCCTCCCAGATCGCGGCCGGCCTCGAGGCGGCGCACGGCATCGGAATCATCCACCGCGATTTGAAGCCGCCGAACATCAGAGTGCGCCCCGACGGCACGGCGAAAGTCCTCGACTTCGGACTCGCCCGGATGATCGATCCGACGGGTTCCGACGCCACCCACGCGGCGACGGCCACGTCCGGTGGAACGCAATCCGGCGTCGTCCTCGGAACCGCTCCCTACATGAGCCCCGAGCAGGCGCGCGGAAAGCCGCTCGACCGGAGAACGGACGTCTTCTCCTTCGGTTGTGTTCTCTACGAGTGCCTCACCGGTCGGAGAGCCTTCCGCGGGCAAACCGTCTCCGACACGATGGCGGCCGTTCTGACCGTCGAGCCCGACTGGACCGCGCCCGGGGCCGACGTGCCTCCCCGCCTGACCGCCCTTCTCCGAAGGTGTCTGCAGAAAGACCCGGCGCGGCGCCTTCGCGACATCGGGGACGCGCAGGCTGGAGATCGAGGAGATCCGGGCCGAGGGGAGCGGCGCGCGGTCGCCGGCCGGGCTGCCCGAAGGGATGACTCCTTCCGCGCGGCTCGCGGTCCTCTCTCGTCTATGGATTCGCCGGTCTCCTCGCCGGAGCTCTCCTCGTTCTGGCGGGCCTGCGGCTCGCCGGCCGCGGCGAGGCCGCGCCCCCGAGCCATTCGGTCAGTGCGGTCCTCTCTTTGCCAGAGGGTCTTCGACCCCGCTTCTCCTTCCAGCCGAGCGTCGTGATTTCGCCCGATGGCGCGACGGTCGTTTTCTGGGCCGGCAGCGAAAAGGGCTCGCGGGGCTTCTTCAAGCTGCGACTCGCGGGCGGGCAAGCGGAGCGAATTCCTGGCACGGAGGGCGGCCGCGCGCCATTCTTCTCGCCCGATGGCGAGTGGCTCGGCTACATCACGGTCACCGCGTTGATGAAGGTCGCGCTCTCCGGGGGCGAGCCCACCCGGGTCGTCGAGCTCCCTCCGGTCTCCTACGGGGCGGGCCTGGATGTCCGACGGCGCCATCGTCGTGGCTCGCTCGAGCAACGACGGCCTCTACCGTGTCTCGTCGGCCGGCGGCCCGCTCGAGCGCTTCGCTCCGCTGGACGCCGCTCGCGGCGAACATGCGGTTCTCTGGCCGCAGGAGCTGCCGGGAGGCCGGGGTCTGCTCGTCACGATCGTACGGGGCGAGGATTTCCAGGACATGCCGAGCGCCGAGGCGGCGGTCATCGAGCTCCCTTCCCTGAAGCGGCGGGTCCTGATCGAGAAGAGCACGTTCGCCCGATTCGTCCCGCCCGGACGGCTCGTCTTCGTCCGCGGCGGCACCGTTTTCGCCGTACGTCTCGACCTCCGCTCTCTGCGTGTCGAGGGAACGCCTGTCGCGGTCCAGGAGCCGATCTCCGTCGGCGGCTCGGCCGGTACGGCCAGCTTCGACGTCAACCGCGACGGAACCCTCGTCTACGTCTCCGGGCCCCGAATCCCGGAGGCGACGATGTCCGTCGTTCTCCTCGATCGCGCCGGCCGGGAGACCGCCCTGCCTCTCGCTCCGGCCGACTACGACAACCCGGCGTTCTCTCCCGACGGCCGCCGGATCGTCCTGCAGAAGTGCGTCGGCATGTCGTGCAAGCTCCACGTCTTCGACCGGGAGCGAGGGGTGCTGTCGCCGCTCGTCACCGAGCCGGGGCGTTTCATGGCGCCCGTCTGGTCGCCGGACGGGCGCGAGGTCGCTTTCTCCCAACTGATGGCGGGGGACCCGCGCGCCGCCGCTCGGGCGGCCGACGGCAGCGGGACGATCCGGGCGCTGCCGACGAGCGGCGAAAACGCGGAGTTCCCGAACGCCATTTCCCCTGACGGTCGCTACCTGCTCTACACCGTCTCGTACGACGCGGACCGCGGCGGGACGCGGCGAAGGGGGACCGGCGACCTCTGGATCGTCCCGCTCGACGGCTCGGCTCCCGCGCGCCCGTGGTTCGAGAGTCCCGCCCGCGAGTTCTCGGCCGCGCTGTCGCCCGACGGCCGATGGGCCGCTTACGTCTCCGACGAGACGGGCCGAAGCGAGGTCTACGTCCGCTCCTTTCCCCAGGCCGGCGCGAAACTGAAGATTTCGCAGGGCGGCGGGATCGAGCCCCTCTGGACGCGGGGCGGGAGGGAGATCGTCTTCCGCGACGGCCAGCGGTTCCTCGCGGCCGACTTTCGGAACGGGGCGGAGCCTGCGGCCGGAGCACCGCGGGTCCTCTTCTCGGCTCCTCTCCGCAACGGCGGCGGCCGCAGTGACTCGCCCCGCGCCTACGACGTCGCCCGCGGCGGCGACGAGCTGGTCGCCCTCCGGCCGGAGGCGGCGGTGTGGCCCGATCTCCAGCTCGGGGTCGTCACGCACTGGAGCGCAAGTCCGGGGTTACCCGCCGCGAAGTGACGTCGGGCGCCAGGCGCTCGCGCGGCCCTGGCCGCTCGTTTGATTCGAGTGCACCCGGCGGGGAGGAACTCCTGGCGCTTCCATCTCCGGGTCAGGGATGGACCTGAACCGGCGAGCCGAAACCGGACGACGCCGTCAGGCCGGCCCCCTCTCGAGAGCCGCAGTTTCCCGCACCCTGACCTGCCTCAGCTCGTCCACGAGCTCGTCCAGCCGCACGCAGACGTCGCGCATGTATTCGTAGAGGTGCTTGTGCATGAGGGCGAGCGTGACGGCCTGGCGCAGGGACCGCGGGCGGCGCAGGGCCGTTTCGGCCATGAGCGACAGGGTGAGCCACGCGCGGCGCGGCGAGGCTCTCAGAACGCAGGTCCAAAGTACGCGGGCGAAGATCCGGAGGTCCTGGCCGCTCGACATGACGCGGCCCCGAATCCGGGTGCCCCGCGCGAGGATGAGCTGCATGACGCGCCGCCGGTAGTTGCGGTATCCGTACAGGCGCTGGAGAAGGCTCCGGTAGCCCTCGTACAGCTGCTCCCGCGACATTCCCTGGGGAATGACGTTGGTGAGCACGAACTGATCGCCGACCGACTCGGCGGCCAGTCGGCCCGCCTTCTTCAGGCGCTCGTAGAGGGGCGTCAGTGGGATGGCGTTCAGCAGACCGGTCATCGAGATCGGGATCCGTGCCTGCTGGATGAAGCGGAACTGCTCTTCGAAGATGGACGCGTCGTCGTGGTCGAAGCCGACGATCATCCCCGCCATCACCTCGATGCCGGCGCGCTGGATACGGTGCACCGAATCGAGAATGCTTTCGCGGAGGTTCTGCAGCTTGTGTGTCTCCTCGAGGCTCGCGGCGCGCGGGGTCTCGATGCCGACGAAGATCGTCGTGAAATTCGCTTCGCCGCATCAGCTGGAGCAGTTCGTCGTCCTGGGCGACGTTGAGCGTGACCTCCGTCATCAGCTCCATCGGGTAGCCGTTCGACTCCTGCCATTCGACGAGGGCGTGCAGCAGCTCCTTGGCTTCCTTCTTGTTCCCGATGAAGTTGTCATCGACCACGAAAATGCGCCGGAGGCCGAGCCGGTGGATCTCTTTGACCTCGGCCATCACCTGTGCGACGGTCTTGGTGCGTGGCCGCCGGCCATACATCACGATGATGTCGCAGAACTCGCACTGGAAGGGGCAGCCGCGCGCGAACTGGATGGTCATGGTCCGATACCGGTCGAGCTTCAGCAGGTCGAAGCGCGGCAGCGGCGAGTCGTGCATGCTCGGGCTTCTCGAGCTGCCGGTACTCCGGTTTCCAGCTCCCGGCCGCGTAGTCCTCGAGAAACTGCGGCCACGAGTACTCGGCCTCGTCGACGAAGACGACGTCGACGCGATCCCGCAGCCGCTCGGGGCAGAGCGAGGCGAACGGGCCGCCGGCGACCAGGAACTTGCCGCGGCGGCGAAACTCCGCGGCGATGTCGAAGAGGCGCTTCGCGTGGACGACGTAGCCGGTCAGGCCGACGATGTCCGCGTCCGTGTCGAAGTCGATCGGCTCGACGTTCTCATCGCAGAGAACGACCTCGTGCTCCCGCGGCGTGAGGCCGGCGACGGTCGGCAGCGACAGGTTCGGGAAGACGCACTTCTTGTTCAGGCTCGGCAGGATGCGGTCGAAGGTCCAGAAGGACTCCGGATTCTTCGGAGCGATGAGATAGATCTTCATCAACTGTTTCGGCGGACTGCGGCCCGGATCCCGGCAGATCCCGTGGCGCGTGCGCCGCAAGCCGAATCATACGGCCGCCGGAGGCGGGCGTCTTGCCGGGACGCTCCCATTGAGCCGGATGAGCGCGACGCGTCGGGCGACTCGTGGCGAGTTGCCTCACGCGGGACAGTGCGATTCGCCCCGTGCGCGATGGAAAGCAGTGGTGACGCCGCCCGCCGGACGATCCCTGGCGAATGAAACCAATCGCTTGCCCCAAAGCCGCCCGCCAGCTTCATGCGAATTTCGGCGCGATCGGCGATATTCGGAGGTCGTGTCCTTGCCGGGTGCCGACAGAGCGACCAGCCGTCCGGCGAAAGCGCGCCTCGATGTCGGGCGGGCGCGGACTCTCGCGTTCGCGGGGCTCCTCCCTCTCGCCGTCGCTTGCGCCTCGGTCCCGACGGCGGATCGCGGAGTCGCCGTGTACCAGGCGCCACTCGGCGGGCCGGCCTCGGATGCCCGCATGCCGGCGGGGTGTCGCCTCCTCGCCGTCCACGCTCGGGTCAATCTGACGGAGCTCGAGATGACGGGCTCGAAGGATCCCTTCCGCGCACACCGCGAGGGCGCCGCGGCCGCGGGTGGCAACCTGCTGCTCGTGCGTTCGCGCATCCTGGTTCCACGACAGGGCTTCGATTGCCCCGCCGCGTCGCCGATCACGGATTGCCCTCCCACGGAAGGAGCCTGGTTCGAGGTGGTGTTCGAGGACTATGCCTGCTCGGCGGATGCGCTTCAGGCGCTTCGGAAGGCGGCGCCCCCGACTCCTTGACCGCCGCCGGCTTCTCGACGTTCTCGCCGACGACTCGAATTCCACTGACGTTCCGTTCCGGCTGCTCGCCCCGGCCGCGACGCCTCGGCGACGATCGACTCCGCGCTTCTCGCGGGAGCGCCGGCCAACGGGTTCCAGAACGACGGAGACAATGAAATCAGCGGGATTCACGTGTCCGACGGCAATCCGCGCATCCAGGGGATCCTCGGCGCCCAGGAGCCGCATCCGTTCCGCGGCGGATGGAGGGTCTTCTACACCCAGCAGCACGGCGACAACGTGACCTGGGAGCTGCTCCCGTCCGGAAATGGGGCCGGGATTCCATTCGACGAATCGCGTTATTTATTCGAGCGGTGCGGGGCCCGGGGCTCGAAGTCCCGGGCCCCTCCTTGTGCGGCGGGGGGGTCCGGATCCGAGAGAAGTTGCGCTCGACGGGTCATCTCGTGCAGATTGGCAGGGTCGTGATCGCCGAAATGACGGCTTCGTCGAGAAACCGCACGGGGGGAGGCTCTCGCAGGCGCCGTCTCGGCGCGGTGATACTCACGGCCGTCCTCCCACTGGCACTTCTCGGAATCGACTGGCCGGGGCCCGCGGGGAAGGGCGTAACCCTGCTTCCCAACGGCTGGCGAATCGCGCCCGCCGGCCGGCACGTCATGGTCGGGGACCTTCCGCTCGCCATGCTGGTTTCGCCCGACGGGCGCTGGGCGATCGTCACCAACAACGGCTACGAGAAGCCGACGCTGACGGTCGTGGAGCTCGACACGTTCTCGAGCCCCGACAGGACTTCCGTGGCCGACGCCTGGCTCGGCCTCGCCTGGCATCCCGACGGCAAGCGTCTCTTCGCTTCGGGCGGCGCCGACGGAATGGTCCGCGAGCTCTTATGGCAACCCGGGAAATTGAAGGCCGGCCGGACGTTCGCCGTCGGCAAGGCCGTCAAGGAAGGCTTCCTCGGAGGTCTTGCGATCCGGCCGGACGGAACCCGGCTCTACGTCGTGGACGTGCTCGGACTGAGGCTGTCGGCGCTGGACCTTGCGACCGGCGAGGTCGCGAAGCGGGTGAATTTGCCGGCGGAGCCCTATTCCTGCCTCGTTTCCTCGGATGGAGCGACGCTCTTCGTCTCGCTCTGGGGAGGCGCGAAGGTGCTGCTCTTCGACGCGGCGACACTCGAGCCCCGGGGCGCTCTTCCCGTGGGAGAGCATCCCAACGCGATGATCCTGTCGGCGGACGGGAAGCGTCTCTTCGTCGCGTGCGCGAACACGAACTCGGTCTGGGCCGTCGATCTCGCTTCGGGAACCTCGACCGAGCAGATCTCGGTCGCCCTCGCGCCCGGCGCGCCAGCGGGCTCGACGCCCAACGCCCTCGCGCTTTCTCCCGACGGCCGATCGCTTCTCGTCGCCAACGCCGACAACAACGCCGTCGCGGTCGTCGACGTCGCGCGGCCCTCCGCGAGCCGCGTCGCCGGCTTCATTCCGACGGGCTGGTATCCGACGGGCGTGCAGTTCACCCCGGACGGCCGCGGATCCTGGTGCTCTCGGGCAAGGGCCTGACGTCGATGCCGAATCCCCGCGGCCCCCAGCCGGGCGCGGACGGCGACCAGTCGCAGTACATCGGCGCCATGCTGACGGGAACGCTCTCGGTCCTGAGCACTCCCGATCGGGCCGCGCTCGAAGCGCTCACGAAGACCGTCCGCCGTTTGACGCCCGGCTCCGCGGCGGACCGGACGGCGGCGGCCCGGGTGTCGAAGTCGTCTCCGATTCCCCGCCGTCCCGGCGACGCCACGCCGTTGCGTCACGTCTTCTACGTCATCCGGGAGAACCGCACCTACGACCAGATCTTCGGCGACCTGCCGACGGGAAACGGCGATCCGAGCCTCTGCCTCTTCGGCGAGGATTCGACGCCCAACGCCCACGCCCTGGCGCGCGAGTTCGTGCTGCTCGACAACTTCTACGTCAACGCCGAGGTCAGCTACGACGGGCATGCGTACTCGACCGCGGCGTACGCGACGGACTTCGTCGAGAAGGTCTGGCCGATGAACTACGCCGGGCGCGGCGGGAAATACCTCTCCGAGGGCGGCGGCCAGAATCGCAATCCCTACGGCAACGTGACGGCGCCCGCCGGAGGATATCTCTGGGATGCGTGCTGCGCGAGCGGGCGTCACGCTACCGGAGCTACGGCGAGTTCGGCCGCCAGGGAGACGGAGATGAGGAGGAAGGAGGGACAGGCCCGACGCGCGCGTCCGTCCCCGGCCTCGAGGGGCACATCAGCCCGACTTATCCGGCCTGGAACCTCGCGCTTCCCGACGGCCAGCGGATCGACGCCTGGCTCGAGGAGTTCCGGGAATTCGAAGCGAACGGCAACCTGCCGCGGTTGTCGATCTTCCATCTGCCGAACGACCACACGGCCGGAACGCGCGCGGGATACCCGACGCCGAGGGCGATGATCGCCGAGAACGATCGTGCGCTCGGCCGCCTCGTCGAGGCCGTCTCGAAGAGCCGGTACTGGAAGGACTCGGTGATCTTCGTCCTCGAGGACGACGCGCAGAACGGCCCGGACCACGTGGACGCTCACCGGTCCGTAGCCTTCGTGATCAGCCCGTACACGCGGCGCCGCGGGCTCGATTCGACGCTCTACACGACGGCCGCCATGCTCCGAACGATCGAGCTCATCCTGGGACTCGAGCCGATGAGCCAGTACGATGCGGCGGCGACGCCCATGAGCGCCGCGTTCGTCGCCAGGCCCGATTTCACCGCCTATGCCGCCCGGCCGGCCCGCGTCCCGATCGACGAGAAGAACGATTCGCGAGGCGTACGGCGCCGAGGCGTCGGCCCGGATGGACCTGGACGAGCCGGATCGCGCCCCGGAGCTCGAGCTGAACGAGATCGTCTGGAAGTCGGTTCGGGGCGCCGGTTCCGTGATGCCTCCGCCGGTCCGTTCGAGCCTCGCGAGCGCCGCCGACGAGGACGACGACTAAGACCGCAGACTCGAGACTCCGACTCGGTAGACTCGCGTCCGCATGTATCGCTCGCGATCCAGTCTGATCGTCTCGGCGGCCGCGCTCGTCGGCTTGCTGCTGATCGCGCGACGGACAGGCCATGGAATCGCCAGGCCGAGGCCCGAGGGCCGCGCTCTCGACGACCTCGTCACGGCCAACCACATCCTGGCGGACCGGGGAATCGTCGACGGCTACGGCCACGTCAGCGTGCGAAACTCCTCCTTACGACCGCGACTGGCAGCTCTGGAGGCGTCAGGCCGGCGGCCGATAGCGCCGGAGGGCCTTCGTCCTCGCGCGCGCGGCTAGGCCGCGGCGGTCTTCTTCGGGCCCGGCCCGGCGTCGCGGCCGAAGAGCAGGAACGCGGCGGGGATGGTCGTCAGCGCGCCGACCGCGAGAAGCGTGGCGCCCAGCCTCTGCCGACTCCGCCGGCACACGCGTCCGGTCAAGAGCAGCCCGATCCCGGCTCCGAGGGCGGCCCGCGTCGCGACGACGAAGCCGAACTCCGGAAACGACAGGTCGACTCTTTTCATGGTCAGCCTCCTATCAGAGAAAACGTGCAAACTCCCGGCCACGGCCGGGTTTCAACGGGGCCTGACTCCGCTTTCCCCTGTCGCGGGCCTTCGTTTTCACACCTCGACTCGAACGGAACAAACGATTGGAAGTCGCCCGACGAGGCGCGCATGCTGGCCGTGTCGAATGAGATCCCCGGAATGGAAAGGACAGAACATGGGAACCCTCGTTTTGGTCGTCCTGGTGCTTCTTCTCCTCGGTGGCGGCGGATACTGGTACCGCGGCCGGCGGGCCTGACGAGGCCTCCCGACGGCGGCCCGGAGACCGGTGTTATGTAGGGGCCGCCCGGGCGGGGCAGAGCCCCGGTTGCGATGAAGCCCGATCACGGGCAAACAGGACCGCGCCGCGGGAGGATTCGACCATGCGCTTCAGTCACCTGGAACGACACCGCACCGGACGCATCGGCTGGCTTCGCGCGGCGGTCCTGGGCGCGAACGACGGCATCGTCTCCACATCGAGCCTGGTGCTCGGTGTCGCCGCCGCGCACGCGACGCATAGCAACGTCCTGGTCGCCGGGGTCGCCGGCCTGGTGGCGGGGGCGATGTCGATGGCCGCCGGCGAGTACGTGTCGGTCCACTCCCAGGCGGACACGGAAAAGGCCGAGCTCGAGCGCGAGCGCGCGGAGCTCGAGGCCGACGACAAGGGCGAGCGCCGGGAGCTGACGGCCATCTACGTCGCTCGCGGTCTCGATCCTTCGCTCGCCAAACAGGTCACCGAACAGCTCATGGCCCACGACGCACTCGGCGCGCACGCGCGCGACGAGCTCGGCATTTCCGAGACCCTGCGGGCTCGCCCGATTCAGGCGGCGCTGGCCTCGGCCGGAAGCTTCGCGGTGGGAGCGGTCATGCCCCTCGCGGTCACGGCCGTGGCGCCGCCGGCGGGCCTGATTCCCATCGTCTCCGGAACTTCGCTCGTCTTTCTGGCGCTTCTTGGAGGCGTGGCCGCGCGCGCGGGGGGCGCCGGGGTGCTGAAGGGCGCCGTCCGGGTGACGTTCTGGGGCGCGCTCGCCATGGCGATCACGGCGGGCGTCGGGTCGCTCTTCGGAACGACGGTGTAACGAAGGGCCGGCCCGGCGCGCCGACGGCGTCGACACGCCGGGATTCAGTCTCGAAGCGTCCGCGGATTTGCGATGCGCGGGTCTCAGCCCACGCGCCGTCCCTGAACGAGCTGGATCACGAGGATGATGACGGCGATGACGAGAAGAACGTGGATGAAGCCGCCGAAGGCGTAACCCGAGACCAGACCCAGCAGCCAGAGCACCAGAAGGATCACGAGAATCGTCCACAACATAAAGCCTCCTTGCGATGCGAATCCTCGATGTGTCGTTTGTTCCTGCTCCTGAAACTCCAGGGCGCGGCGTGGTCGAACTCCTTCTCGGCGGCGAGTGCGTCCGCCTCACCCGGACTGTTCACCCGTGGCCGCCCACGGAGCATGATTTGAAAGCATCAAAGCCCGCCTCGGCGAAGCCGGGAAAGCCCGACGGACCGGCTCAGGCCGCGGGAGACGGGGCGGATGCTCTTTTCGATCCATCGTTCTTCAGGACGACCTTGAGCGCGCCTTCGCGGGCCGCGTTTCCGAAAACGTCATAAGCCTCGAGGATGTCGTTGAGCGCGAAGCGATGGGTCACCAGCTTCTGCGGTTGCAGTCGGCCCGACTTCACGACTTTCAGAAGCATTGGCGTCGTGACCGTGTCCACCAGCCGCGTCGTGAGGGAAATGTTGCGGTCCCAGAGCTTCTCGAGGTGCAGCTCGACGGGCTTGCCGTGGACGCCCACGTTCGCGATCCGCCCGCCGGCCGCGACGATCGCCTGACAGATCTCGAAGGTCGCCGGAATTCCGACGGCCTCGACCGCCACATCGGCGCCGGCCCCCTCGGTCAGCTCCATGACCTGGTGAGCCGCCAATCCATCCGAGCTGTTGATCAGCGCGGTCGCGCCCAATTGCCGGGCGACGTCGAGGCGCTTGTCATCGAGGTCGATCATGATGATCGCCCCCGGCGAATAGAACTGCGCCGTCAACAGCACGGCGAGCCCGACCGGTCCGGCGCCCACGATGGCCACCGTGTCCCCGGGCTTGACCTGGCCATTGAGTACCCCGCACTCGAAGCCCGTCGGCAAAATGTCGCTCAGCATGACGAGGGCTTCTTCGTCGCCGCCCGCAGGAAACGCGTGGAGGCTGCCGTCCGCATGGGGGATACGAACGTACTCGGCCTGCGTTCCGTCAATGGTGTTGCCCAGGATCCAGCCTCCGTCGCGGCAATGGGAGTACATCCCTCGCCGGCAGAGATCGCACCGAAGTCGTCCAGGAGAACATCCATGACAACCGCCGAACAACTCGAGCTCGCCACGACTCGCGCCGCCGCCCCGGCCGCCACCACACCGATGAAGGCGCTCGTCTTTCACGGTCCCGGCAAGCGTGCCTGGGAGGATCGACCGAGGCCTGCCCTTCGGAACGCGGGTGACGCAATCGTCCGCCTGACGACCTCCACGATCTGCGGTACCGACCTTCACATCCTGAAAGGCGACGTCCCGTCCGTGACCGACGGCCGGATCCTCGGGCACGAAGGAATCGGTGTCATCGAGGAGCTCGGCGCGGCTGTTTCCGGCTTTCACGCGGGCGGAGGAAAGACCTCGAGCGCGGCGCAGCGAAGCGCAATCGCGATCATGCCGGCCGCGGCCGAATCGCGTCCAATCGTTGCTTTCGCTGGAGTTGAGATCTCGGGACGCTCGAAGCGCGCGGATCGTGAGCCCGGCCGCGGTTTTGACGAGCTCGCGGTCGCCGGCGGGCGGCCTGTCCGGGTGCCCCGGCCAATGCGGGTGTAGCCTGACTTTCCCGATTCCTTCGGGCGGACCGACTCCTTCGACCATCGAGTTCCCGCCGCCGGTTTCGGCAGAAAGCGGGGGCTTCTCATGAGGATCCAAATTCAGGAATCGGATTCCACGGCCCGCGAAGGATCCGTCCGCTCCAGGAGCGGCCGAACTCTGCGTCACTGGACGACCAACGGTCTCGCCTCCGTGGGCAAAGCGACGACGAGGGTGTACGGCGCCGGCGACTGGGGCCTGGCCGATTCCCGGCAGCGCAACCTCGTCGCCTCGAAGCTGCGGTCGCTCGCCGTCGGAGTTGGCGCGGCGTGAAGGCGCGTGTGCGGAGGTGGAACTGCCCGAATTGCGGGAGATCCAACCGAACCGCCGTGACGCCGGACGCCAACGCCAAGTGCGAATACTGCACGGACGTCAGCCGGCTCGAGCCTTCCCGGCCCTGGGGCCCGAGGCTGGTCGATTACGCGGCGAAGGTCCTGTCCTCCCTCGGCGGCTGAGCAGGTCTCAGGGCCACGCGCCGCGACGATCGTCCCGACGGCTCAGTCTCGACGTAACAAACGATTGGACGCGCCGGCCGTGAAAACGGGACCATGGCCATCCATCGAAGCCCGGGTCAGGCTGTCGGAGTTCCGACGGAGACCCGGCATGCGGGCCAATTCCGGCCCGCGCTATGAAAGGTTGAGCATCATGAAGAGAACCATCGGAACCGCTGTCGGCCTCTGCCTCCTGGCGGGAGCCCAGGCACTGGCCCAGACGCCGGAGAAGCAGGCCGTCGAGACGACGACCAAGCAGACCGGCGCCGGAGCGACCCTGAAGTCCGAGACGCAATCGGTCACCGGAACGGTCCGCGCCTACGAGGCGGGAAAGACGATCAAGCTGTCCGGTCCCGGCGACAAATCGTATGCGTTCGACCTCGGCGAGAACGCCAGGGTCGAGGGTGCGATCGTCGTTGGCCAGATGGCCACGGTCAAGTACACCAAGGGGACGGATGGCAAGGAAACCGTCGCGGTCGTTTCGGAGGCTACGGCCAACGCGATGACGGCGGCCGATGCTCCGAAAATGCATTCGGAATCGACCATGACGGAGAGCGGCTCGGCCATGGCCATGAGCACGAAGACCAAGACGGAAGTCGTCATCGGGACCGTGAAGGCCTACGAGGCGGGCAAGTCGATCCAGGTGACGGGGCCCGACGGCAAGGACTACAGCTTCGACCTGACCGACATGTCCGGTCTGAAGAAGCCCGTGACGGTCGGCGAGCGCGTCAAGGTCACGTTCACGAAGTCCGACGGCGGCAGCAAGGCCACGACGGTCGTGGCGTACCCGCATAAGGGTTGACGTCATGAAGAAGCTCTTCGCCTTCGCTCTGCTCGCGGCGGGAATCCTCGCGGTCACCGTTGGTTGCCAGAAGAAGGAAGCGACGACGACCACGGAAACGACCACGACCCGGGAGGCTCCCGCGCCCTCGGGGACGCCCGAGACGACGACGACGACGTCGACGAGCACCGTGGACGCGGCTCCGACACCGCCGGCCTACTAAGACTCTCAGCGACCGATATTCGCTGACGCCGGGAGGCGACTCCCGGTGTCTTTTTTTCGCGCGGTGTCCGCCGGCCAGGCTTAGGAGGCCGCTACCTGGCTCGTCGAGCCCGGACCGGGACGGCGCGCGGCTTCGACGCCACTCGCGGCACGCGCTCGGCGGCGGTCTCTTGCTCGGCGCGCCGGCGAGGCGTCAGCCTGACTTCTTGGAGGAAGGAAGCGAGCAGCGGCGACAGGTCCTCGCGCCGATAGATCACGCCGGATTCGGTGAACACGCCCCGATCTTCGATCGGCCGGAAGACGACTCCCGGCACCGCTCTCTGCTTGATCGCCGGATCGACGAGCGCGACGGTCAGGCCGGCGGCGACCATTCCCAGGACGGTCTGGGTCGAGGGCAGGCCGCCTTCCATCGCGATGGGAGGCCCGAACCCGGCTTTCCGGAAGATCGACAACAGCTGGTCGTAGCGGCCGGGCGAAAGGTGGCGCGGCCAGAGCGTGTAGGCCTCTCCCGACAGGTCCCGCAGGCTGATCCGCGGACTGCGGGCCATCGGATGTGATTGCGGAATCGCGGCGACCAGGCGCTCGCGCCCGGTCACTTCGCTGAGGATGCCCTCGGCCTCGACGGGAAGGCCCACGAAACCGATGTCGATTCGTCCGGCGCGCAGACCCTCGATCTGGGCCTCCGGGGAGAGGTTCTGAAAGAGGATTTCGACTAACGGAGCGTTCTCCCCGAAGAGACGCAGCGCCTTGCCCAGGAACGCCCAGTCCGTTTCGGGCGAGATGCCGATGGCGAACTTCCGAGACTCTTCCCGCGCCGTTTCTCTCGCCAGGCCGGCCGCCCGTTCGGCGGCCGCCAGGATCCCGCGCGCCTCGCGAAGAAACCGGCTTCCCGCCGGGGTCAGCTCGACGTGCCGCTTGACGCGACGCAGCAGGTCGACCTTGAGCTCCTTCTCGAGATTGCGGATCTGCTGGCTCAGCGACGACTGGGAGGTGTTCAGGCGGTTCGCCGCGCGGCCGAAGTGGAGGTCCTCGGCGACCGCGACGAAGTAGCGAAGGTGTCTCAGCTCCACGAAGCCATCCCTCCCATCGCTCCGGGGTCTGATTCCGACGAAATAAACGATTGGATCTGTCCGAGGCCCGGGCCGCATGATGGCTGTCGGTCGACTTCGAGATTTCCCACTAATTCTAATGCCAGTCCGGCGTGGGTACCGCGGCCCGTTCGACCGTTCGGACTGTCATGAAGGGCGCGGCTCGAGTCGCCAAGGAGAAGGATCATGAAGAGATTCGTATTACTTGCGTCATTCGCCGCCGCAGTCCTTGTGGGCTGCGTCACGAGTGGCCCTCAGCCGCCGGTCGCCGCGAACCCGATGATCGGCGGCTTCTACGACGAGCTGGCGCCGTACGGGCGCTGGGTCGACTGCAACTACGGCCAGTGCTGGGTGCCCGGGCAAGTCGCCGCGGACTGGCAGCCGTACAGCAACGGCCAGTGGATCTACACGGAGTACGGATGGACGTGGGTGTCCAGCGACCCGTGGGGGGCCAGCCCGTACCATTACGGCACCTGGGCCTCGATTCCGGGCTACGGCTGGTCCTGGGTGCCGGGAACCGTCTGGGCCCCGGCATGGGTGACGTGGAGCTACAGCAACAGCTACGTCGGCTGGGCGCCCCTGCCGCCCACCATGGTCTTCGGCGCTTCCGGCTACGTCGGGTCGCCCGTCGTCGTGAGCCAGACGCAGTACGTCTTCGTGCCCGCCAACCGTTTCGTCGGCGGGAACGTGGCATCGGTGCGCATTCCGCCGCAGCAGAGCGCGCAGATCTTCGGACAGACCAGGCCGGTCACCGGCTTTGCGGTGTCGGGCGGCATCGTCCGGAATACGGCTCTCCCGATGGCGACGATCGAGCGTGCCGCCGGCGGCAAGATCGAGACGAGAAGCATCCAGACCGCCGGAACCGCGCCACGCGCCGTGTCGCGCGGGACCGCGCAGCTGGCCGTCGTGGCGCCCGCGCGCGAGGTCCAGGCCGCCCGGCCGCAGTCGGTTTCCCGTTCCCACGAGCCTTCGTCTTCGCGAGAACAATCTCAGCCGCCGGCTCCGGTCGATCGCGAGTCCCCGAGCGCGAGAGCTCCGAAGGCCCCCGACGCACCGCCCGCGGAATCTCATCGCCAGACGGCCGAGCCGCCTGAGGCGTACCGTCCGCCGCCACAGCGCCAGCCCGAGGCGAGTCGGTCGGTCGAGCAGACCCCGAGGCCTGCGCCGCAGGCCGTGAAGGATCAGCCGGTCGAGAGATCGGACCGTGAACGCGTCTCGAAGCCCACGCCGCAGGACCTGAAGACAAAGCCGGTCGAGAGGTCGAGCCGTGAGCGAACGCCTGCCGCGAAGCCCACGCCGCAACCCGGGAAAGAAGAGCCGGCCGAGAAGGACGAGAAGCCTGACGGGGAAAGGCCGTGACCCGCGGGAGCGCCTCCGGTCGTGCCGTCGTCCCGGACGGAACCATGGCTCATCGATCTCAAAGGAGAACGAACATGAAGAGACTCTCAATCCGAACGTTGATCGCCGCGGTCGCGATCGGCTTCGCCGTGCAAGCGGCGGCGCAGGTTGCCGTGAGCGTGACGCTCGGGGGCTTCTACGACGAGTTGGCGCCCTACGGCCGGTGGGTCGGCTGCAGCTACGGCCAGTGCTGGGTGCCCGCGCGCGTCGGGGCGGACTGGCAGCCGTACAGCAACGGCCAGTGGATCTACACCGAGTACGGGTGGACGTGGGTCTCCGACGACCCGTGGGGGGGCAATCCCTACCACTACGGAACCTGGACCTCGATCGCGGGCCTCGGCTGGGCCTGGGTGCCCGGAACGGTCTGGGCGCCTGCGTGGGTCACCTGGAGCTACAGCAACAGCTACGTGGGCTGGGCGCCAATTCCGCCCACCGTCGTCTTCGGCGCCTCCGGGTACGCGGGAGCGCCCGTCATCGTGAGCCAGACCCAGTACGTCTTCGTGACCACCAACAACTTCGTCGGCCGGAACGTGAGCAGCGTGCGCATCCCGCAGCAGCAGAGCGCGCAGATATTCCAGGAGACGCGCCCCGTGACCGGATTTGCCGTTTCGGGGGGAATCGTGCGGAACACCGCCCTCCCGATGGCGACCATCGAGCGCGCCTCGAAGGGCAAGATCGAAACCCGAAGCATCCAGACGGCCCGGACCGCTCCGCGTGCCGTGTCTTCCGGAACGGCCCACTTCGCCGTCGTCGCTCCCGCGAGCGAGATGAAAGCGGTCGCCGCACAACCCCGGGGCGGGAACCGGTCCTCGGAGGCGTCTCGAGCTCCGAAAGACGCTCAGCCGCCGGCCGATCACGCGCCGGCGAGCGCGAAGGCCCATGGCGCCCCACCGGTGCAGGCTCAACACCAGGCTCCGGCCGCGCACGAGGCAAAAGCTGCGCCGCCCGCGAAACCGCAGACGGCTTCGCGGTCGCCCGAGTCTTCGCGCGCGGAAAACGCGGCGAACCCCGCGAGGCCTCCCGCCGATCGCGAGCCCTCCAAAGCGAAGCCGGCGAAGGCGCATGACGGCCCGCCCATGGAGTCGCACAGCCAGGCGGCCGATGCACACCCGGTGAAGCATCAGGATCCGCCGCGCCAGGCCGAGGCGAATGCGCCGGCCGAGCATGCGAAACCCAAGCCGCCGTCCTCGAAGCCGAAGCCGAGCGAGCAGGACAAGAAACCGGACGGAGAAAAACCCTGACGAGCGCGCGCGCGGGGAAGATCCGCGCTGTCCACCTTTCCGACGAAGACCCCGAGACGGGGCCATCGCGCTCCGTCATCCGGGTCGTGGTCCAGGTGCTCCTTCTCCTGATGGGGGCCGCGCTCGGGCTGTGGGCGCTGTACCGGCTGAGGGGCGTTCTTCTCCTGCTCGTGCTGGCGGTGTTCTTTGCGTATCTGGTCGCTCCATTGGTTCGAACGCTTCACCGCCCGTTCTCCGTGCGGGGGCGCTGTATCGCCCTTCCGCTGGCGCTCGCGATCGCCGTGGTCTATGCGCTGATCCTCGGAGGCCTGGCCTTGGCCGTCATCCTGATGCTGCCGGTGGCGCATCGGGAAGTGGCGGCGCTCGTCCGGGAGGGCCCGGGCTATATCGCGCGTGCGCAAGACCAGTGGCGCCTCCTTCAGGCGGGATATCAGATCCGCGTTCTCCCCGGGGAGGTGCGGGAGTCGGTCGATCGAGCGCTGCAGCAGGGCCTGACGGCTGGCGGAGGTTACGTGACGGGCGACCTCCTGCCGCGGATTGGAGGCTGGCTGACGTACCTGCCGTGGCTGGCTCTTGTGCCGATTCTGGCGTTCTTCCTGCTCCGGGACGCACGGCTCCTCTGTGATCTCGTCTTGAGGGTGCTGCCGCGGGGGCGCCTCCGGTCGCGCGGTGTGTTGTTTCTCGGCGAGCTCAACGAGACGCTGGCGGCCTACATCCGGGCCCAGGTCACGGCCTGCCTTCTGATCGGCATCACCTGCACGGTCGGGTTCGGCATGATCGGCGTTCCGTACGCTGTGATCCTGGGCATCTCGGCCGGCCTGCTCGAGTTCATTCCGTTCGCCGGCCCGCTGACGGTCGGTGTCGCAGCCGCGAGCTTCGCCGCGTTCCACTCGGTCGGCCAGGTCGTCGCCGTCGTGACGTTCCTCGTCGTGCTCCGGGTCCTGCAGGATTACGTCGTGTACCCGAGGATCGTCGGTCGAGGCCTTCACCTGCATCCCCTCGCCATCGTCATGGCGATCCTGTGCGGCGCGGAGCTCGGGGGGCTCGCCGGAATATTTCTCGCGATCCCGGCCGTCGCCGTTCTCACGGTGACATTCCGGCACTACCGCGAGCATCGGTCGGCCGAATCGCTCGTCGCATCGGCGTAGAGCTCGAACCGCGCGCGTCGCGTGATCGCCGATCGATCGCTCCGCCGTCGAAGATCGATCGAATCAAACGATTGATCACGGCGGCTCGCGCGGCGTATCCTGCGTTCAGCAATGTCACTCGTTCAGCCTCCGGTCCAGCCTCGGCCCGCGGCCGCGCTCAGCGCGGCCGGCTGGACGGCGCGAGGCACGCGACGAGGCCGGTCGGCGGGCCGTCGAGACGGCGACCAACCGTGGCAACGGATTGACACCGTCGCGCTCCCCCGAATCGAAGAGACGGCGCGCGAGGCTGCCGGCACGAAGCTCGAGCCGCTGGACCGGATGATCGGCATCTTCGGCCACGACCTGAAGGGTCTTCTCAACGCGCTCACGGTCAACGCCGAGCTCCTCTTGCGGAGAAACGGAGACACCCGCGTCGACAGCGCCCGGAACGTTCGTCAGACGATCCATCGCATGGACCAGCTGGTCACGAGCCTCCTCGACTACGTGAGGCTCAAGGCCGACACACTGGAAATCGTGTCGCGCCCCTTCGACGCCGCCGAGCTTCTTCGGGAGGCCGTCGACATCTTCGGACCGCTCGCCCGCGCCCGATCGCTGTCGCTGGTGCTGGCGATTCCCGCCGGGCCGCTCCGGGCAACGGCCGACTCCGACCGAATGTTTCAGGTCGTCTCCAACCTCCTCGCCAACGCCATCAAGTTCAGTTCGCCGGAAGGCCGGATCACACTGCGCGCGGCGATGTCGGGTGACGAGCTGCAGGTCGACATCGAGGACGACGGCCCCGGAATTCCCGAACGCGACCTGGATCGTGTGTTCGAGGGCTTCTGCCAGCTTCGCGAAGCGGATGCGCGCGGCGGGCTCGGCCTCGGGCTTTACATCGCGAGAGCGATCGTCCAGGCGCACGACGGGAGGATCTGGGCGACGAGCCGGCCGGGAGCCGGCAGCATGTTCCATTTCGTTGTGCCGGGCAAACCTTCGCCCCGACCTTCGGCGCGACCGTCCGGTTCCGCGCCCCGCGCCGCGAGGGTCTGAGCCCGGTTCTTCGGGCGCGCGTCGTCCCGCGCGCGCCGCCGCCGCACGCGACCTTCGCTCGATCGTCCGCGGATCTCAAGTCGAGCGGATCAAACGATTGGACGCTGCACGAGCGCGGCGCCATGATGACTGTCCGGCGATGCGCGCTCGGGCGCTCCGAAGGTCGGAGTGAACAGGTCCCGAACGAATGCGCCGGCCTGGATGGTTACACTGTGAAAAATCGGCGACAGACCCGAAGACTCGCGCGGAAGGTTTCCGCGAAAGACCACGCCCGCGGCTCGCCGCTCGCCAGGACCACGCTCGTGGCCTACGGCGACTTCGCGTCGCCGGCTTGCGCGCAGACGTACGAGACGGTCAAGGAAATTCAGAAGACGATGGGCGCTCGGCTGCGCTACGTCTACCGCAGCTTTCCCCAGCCCGAGCAGTTCCGCCACTCCGAGGAGGCTGCCGAGGCGGCGGAGTGCGCCTCCTCGCAGGGTCGATTCTGGGAGATGCACGACTGCATTTTCGAGAGTCACGGGGCGACGGACGCTGCATGGCTCGCCCGGAAAGCGGCGGAGGCGGGCCTGGACGTCCTTCGGTTCCGGCGGGATATGCGCTCCCGCGCGTATTCCGGAAGGGTTCGGGACGTCCGGGCAGGGCGGCGTGAGCAGCGGCGTCGCATCCGCGCCGGCCTTCTTCATCAACTCGGTCCGACACGAGAGCTCTTTCGGCGTCGCGACGCTGCTCGCGGCGTTGCAGGCGGCCTCGGGGAGCGAGTCGAAGTCGCGGCCCGATCGCAAGTCAGGCACAACGCGCCAAGGCGCATTAGGAGGTTCCCCATGCTCATGACGGTCGCCATCATCCTCGCAGTGCTCTGGGCCCTGGGTCTGTTCGCGTTCCACGTCTCCACCGGGTTCATCCACGTTCTCATCGTGCTGGCGGTGGTCGCCCTGGTGATGCATCTGCTCCGAGGAAACCGCCTCGCGGCGTGAACATTCGAAAGTGTTTCAGAAACAGCGGTTCCGAAGGCCCGGATTTGCCGGACCCGGGGAATCACTACGAAAGATCAGAGGAACCCATGACTCGTCGTACCCGCGGAATCCTGACCCTCGCCGTCTCCATGACGCTCGCCGTGTGGGCTCTGGGCTGCTCGACCACGCAGTCCGCCGGCCGCCAGGTCGATGACACCTCCATTCATGCGGCGGTCTCGGCCAAGCTCACGGCCGACCGCTTCTCGAACATCGTGAACATCGACATCAACGTGACCAACGGTGTCGTGACCCTGGCCGGCGAAGTGCCGAACGCCAAGGTCTCGGCCGAGGCCGGGAGCGAGGCCCGCTCGGTCTCCGGCGTCGTCAAGGTCATCAACAATCTCCAGGTCAAGTCGCCCCCGTCGGCCTGATCGGTCCGTGCTTCTCTTTCCTGCGCCGAGCCGGCTGACGGCTCGGCTTCTTTTTGTCCGTGGTAAGACGTAGCGCGAATGCGAACGCCTGCCGGACCGATACGGGAAGAGCTGTTCTCGGTCGAGCGGCTGGAACAGTTTGCGGGGGAGCTGGCGGCCCGGCAGGGCGTCCACCGCCCCGCGCGACGGGGCCGCCGTCTGCTTCCCCGGCTGCGCGAGAATGCGCGGGCCCTCGTCGCCTCGCACCGGGCGATCGAAGACGCGAGCCGCCGGACCCGCTCGATTTCGCCGGCCGCCGACTGGCTGCTGAACAACTTCCACATCGTCGAAGAGCAGGTCCGGGAGATCCAGGAGGACCTTCCGCCGGGGTTCTATCGGGAGCTGCCGAAGCTCGCCGAGGGCGCGCTCGCAGGCTTTCCCCGCGTCTACGGGTTGGCCTGGTCGTTCGTCGCGCACACCGACAGCCGGATCGACCTCGAGACCTTCGGGCGATTCGTGCGGGCCTACCAGCGGGTCCAGCCGCTCACGATCGGCGAGCTCTGGGCGCTGGCGATCTCGCTGCGACTGGTCCTCGTCGAGAATCTCCGGAGACTCGCGGAGCGGGTCGCGGCGCGGGGGACCGCGCGAGACCGAGCGGACGGGATCGCCGACGTTCTGCTCGGCACGGCCGGCGTCCCCAAGCCCGAGCGGAGCGCGGTCCTTCCGATGCTGGAGCGCGCGCCGTTCTCGCAGGCCTTCGCCGTCCAGCTCGTTCAGCGCCTGCGCGAGCAGGACCCGGCGGTCACGCCCGCGCTCGAGTGGCTCGACCGCCGATTCGAGCAGGACGGAACCACGGCCGAGGAGATCGTGCGCGAGGAGCACCAGCAGCAGATCGCCAACCACGCGACGGTTCGCAACGTGATCACGAGCATGCGCCTTCTGTCGTCGGCCGACTGGGCCGATTTCTTCGAAAGCGTCAGCCTGGTTCACGAGGCTCTCTGCGACGGGACCCGCGTGGCCGAGATGGACTTCGCGACGCGGGACCGGTATCGACACGCCGTCGAGGAGCTCTCCCGGGGAAGCCGCCACGATGAGCTGGAGGTGGCGCGGCGGGCCGTGGCGATGGCGGCGGCCCGCGCGCCAACGACGCGGCGAAATCGACCGGTCCGATTCCCGCCTCGCGGATCCGGGCTATTACCTGATTGCGCACGGGCGCCGGCGGCTCGAGGAGGAGCTCGAGTTCCGGCTGCCGGGCCGGCAGTGGCTGGGACGCGCCTGGGTGCGGGCCGCGACACCCTGGTACCTCGCCGCGATCGCGTTCTCGAGCCTCGTCGTCGTGGCCGTGCCGGCCGTGCCGACCGCGCTCGGAGGCGCGAGTGCTTCGGCGGTCGCGCTTCTCGCGCTGCTCGCCCTGGTGCCCGCCTCCGATCTCGCGATCGCGTTCGTCCATCGATTCGTCACGCGGCTCCTCGGGCCGCGGCGCCTCCCCAAGCTCGAGCTCGCGGGCGGCGTGCCCGCGGAGCTCCGAACGCTGGTCGCCATCCCGGTGCTCCTGACCGACGAGTCGGAGATCGACGAGGTCGTCCAGAGGCTGGAAGTGCATTACCTCGGCAACACCGATCCCGAGCTGCGGTTCGCGCTCCTGTCGGACTGGCCCGACGCTCCCGCCGAGAGCGTGCCCGAGGACGCGGACCTGCTGGAACTCGCTCGCGCCGCGATCGGCCGGCTCAACGAACGGCACGGCCCGGCCGCGGGCGGCGGTGACCGCTTCTGGCTCCTCCACCGGCGCCGTCTCTGGAACGCGGCGGAGGGGGTGTGGATGGGCTGGGAACGCAAGCGCGGGAAGTTGCGCGAGCTGAACCGGCTGCTCCGAGGCGCGACGGACACTTCCTTCCTGCCGCCCGGGTCCGGCACGCCGGCGGCGCCCGCGGGAGTCCGTTACGTGATCACGCTCGACGCCGATTCCCGGCTCCCGAGGGAGGCCGCGCGCCGGCTGGTCGGCACGATCGCCCACCCGCTGAACATCCCGCGATTCGACCCGACCGTCGCCCGCGTCGTCGAGGGGCACGCGATCCTTCAGCCTCGGGTCACCCCGACGCTGCCCGAGATGGGATTCGGGACCTTCTTCCAGCTCGTCTTCTCGGGGCCCCGCGGCATCGATCCCTACGCCTTCGCCGTGTCCGACGTCTACCAGGACCTCTTCGGCGAGGGGATCTTCACGGGCAAGGGCATCTACGACGTGGATGCGTTCGAGGGAGCTCTCGACGACCGGGTGCCGGAGAACGCGCAGCTATCGCACGACCTCTTCGAGGGCCTCTTCGCGCGCGCCGGGTTCGTGTCGGACGTCGAGCTCTTCGAAGGCTTCCCGGGTCATTACGGAGTCGCGGTGTCGCGCCAGCACCGCTGGGTCCGGGGCGACTGGCAGCTCCTGCCGTGGATCCTCGGGACCGCCAGGAGCCGTCAACGGGCCTCGAGCGGCCCGCGGGATCCCCCTGATCGGACGCTGGAAGATGCTCGACAACCTGCGGCGAAGCCTGTCGGCGCCGGCGACCTTCGCCACGCTCCTGGCCGCCTGGTGCATTCCGGGCGTCGGGGCCGTTCGCTGGACGGCCTTCATCCTGGGAGCGCTCGCGCTTCCTCCGCTCGTCTCGTTCGTCGCGAGCCTCGTGCCGCAGCGGCGCGGGGTGTCGAAGCGCAGCCTGATCCGCGGAGTGTCCGCCGACCTCGCCACCGGCCTGGCGGAGGCCGCGTTGCGGGTGGCGTTCCTGGCGCACACGGCGTGGATGCGAGCGGATGCGATCGCGCGAACGCTCTGGCGCCTCGGGGTCAGCCGCCGCCACCTGCTCGAATGGGTGCCGGCGGCCCAGGCCCATCGCGCGCTCGACCTCGAGACGGCGGGCTTCTACCGGCGGATGGGCGGAGGGCTCGCGCTCGCGGCCGCGGCGGGGGCGCTCGTGGCCGCATCGGGCCGGGGTGCATGGGCATGCGCCGCGCCCTTCATCGCGGTCTGGCTCCTTTCGCCCCTCCTCGCGCGGTGGATCAGCCTGCCGCCTCGCGAGGCGGAGGCCGCGCGGTTCTCGGCCGCCGAGGCCCGACAGTTTCGCGCGATCGCGCGCCGGACGTGGCGCTACTTCGAGCGCTTCGCGGGCCCGGAGTTCCGGAGCCTGCCGGCCGACAACTTCCAGGAAGTGCCGCTGTTCGAAGCCGCCAGGAGGACCTCGCCGACCAACCTCGGCCTCGCCATGCTCTCCACGGTTGCCGCCAACGACTTCGGCTGGATCGGGACCGCCGACATGGCGAACCGCCTCGAGGCGGGCCTCGCCGCGATCGGACGACTCGAGCGCTTCCGGGGACATCTCTACAACTGGTACGGCACGGACGACCTCGCGCCCCTGGAGCCCCGCTACGTCTCCACGGTCGACAGCGGCAACTTCGTCGCCCACCTGATCACGCTCAAGCAGGCTTGCCTGGAGCGGCTCGGCGAGCCGACGTTGACCGCGCGGTCTCTCGACGGCATCGCCGACACGCTCGAGCTCCTGCGGTCGTCCGCGATGGCGCTCGTCGGCGGCGGGCCCGGGCGCGTCGTCACCGCGCGCCAGCTCGAGGAAGCCTTCGTCGAAACGAGCGTGCTCCTCGCTCCCGCTCCGGAGACGCGGGCCGAGTGGTCTTCGCGCCTGGCCGCACTGTCCGCGCGGGCCGAAACGCTCGGCGACATCGTGCGCGCCCTGAGCGACGAGAGCGACCCGGCCGCGACGGGGGAGGCTCTCGAATGGGCGCGGGCACTTTCGGAGTGCGTCGCGAGCCATGCGCGCGACATCGGGGCCACGGAAGAGTCACTCGAGCCGGGAACGCCCCTGCAGGACCGACTCGCCGCGCTCGCCCGGTCCGCGGCGGACCTGGTCGCGGAAACCGACTTCGCGTTTCTCTACGACCGGCCCCGAGACCTCTTCGCGATCGGGTACCGTCCGCAGGACGACACCCTCGACCCCGGCCACTACGACCTGCTGGCCTCGGAGGCGCGCCTGACGAGCTTCGTCGCGATCGCGCGCGGGGACGTGCCCGTCGAACACTGGTTCCATCTCGGACGCCCCCTGACGCCCGTGGGCCGGGGATCGGCGCTGTTGTCCTGGTCCGGATCCATGTTCGAGTACCTGATGCCGGATCTCGTGCTCGACGCTCCGTCGGGCAGCCTTCTCGAGCACACCCGCCGGCTCGCGGTGCGGCGCCAGATCCAATACGGGGAAGAGCGCGGCGTGCCATGGGGCATCTCGGAGGCGGCGTACAACGCCCGCGACGTTCACTTCACCTACCAGTACTCGAACTTCGGCGTCAGCGGCCTCGGCCTGAAGCGCGGGCTGGCGGACGACCTCGTCGTGGCCCCGTACGCGACGGCCCTGGCCGCGATGGTCGACCCCGCCGCCGCGGGAGAGAACTTCCGCCGGCTCGCCGGCCTCGGCGCGCTCGGCCGGTACGGCTTCTACGAATCGATCGACTTCACGGCGTCGCGCCTGCCGGAAGGGGCGTCCTTCGAAATCGTGAAGGCATTCATGGCCCATCACCAGGGAATGACGATCGTCGCGCTCGCCAACGTCATCCTCGAAGGCGCGATGCGCCGGCGGTTCGGCGCCGAGCCGGCCGTGCAGGCGACGGCCCTGCTCCTGCAGGAGCGCACGCCCCGGACCGTGGCCGTGGCGCGGCCCGCCTCCGCGGAGCTGCGCACGGACCGGCACATTCTCGACGAGGTGCCGCCGGTTCTGCGGCGCTTCCGTTCGCCGCACGACCCGACGCCCCGAACGCATCTGCTCTCCAACGGCCGGTACGCCGTGATGATGACGGCGGCCGGTTCGGGCTACAGCCAGTGGCGGGGCCTGGACGTGACGCGGTGGCGCGAGGACACGACGCGCGACCCCTGGGGAACCTACGTCTTCCTGGCGGACGGCGCGTCGGGCCGGGTCTGGTCGGCGGGGTACCAGCCGTCGGGCGTCGAGCCCGACTCCTACGAAGCCGTCTACTCGGAAGACCGCGTCGAGATTCACCGCACCGACGGCCTGATCGCGACGAGCCTGCGCATCGCCGTCTCGACGGAAGACGACGCGGAACTGCGCCAGATCTCGCTCACGAACCGCGGAACGCGCGCGTGCGAGATCGAGATGACCTCCTACGCGGAGATCGTCCTCGCCCCCCGCGCCGCGGACGCGGCGCACCCGGCCTTCTCGAATCTCTTCGTCCGGACCGAGTTCGTGCCGGAGCTCGAGGCGCTCGTCGCCGGGCGGCGGCCGCGGGACGGGGAGGAGCCGGTCTGGGCCGCCCAGGTGATGACGGTGCCGGGAGAGAGCGCCGGGGCCGTGCAGTACGAGACGGATCGAGCGCGCTTTCTGGGGCGCGGGCGGGGCATCCGGGACCCCATCTCGATCGCGGAGCGGCGGCCGCTCTCGAACACGGTCGGCACCGTGCTCGATCCCGTCTTCAGCCTGCGCCGGCGGATTCGGATCGCTTCGGGTGCGACCGTGCGCGTGCAGCTGGCGACCGTCGTCGCCGAGTCGCGCGAGCGGACACTGGCGCTCGCCGCCAAGTATCGGGACCAGGCGACGTTCGACCGCGTGTCGAGCCTCGCCTGGACGCAGGCCCAGGTCCAGCTGCGCCACCTCGGGATCTCGACCGACGAGGCGCACCTCTTCCAGAGGCTGGCGACACGGATTCTGTACTCCGATCCGACGCTTCGCGCGCCGGTCGAGACCCTCCTGCGAAACCGGCGCGGGCCGTCGGCCCTGTGGCGGCACGGGATCTCGGGCGACATCCCGATCGTGCTCGTCCGGATCGACCAGGTCGAGGACCAGGCGATCGTGCGGCAGCTCCTGCGCGCCCACGAATACTGGAGGATGAAGGGCCTCGGGGTCGATCTCGTGATCGTGAACGAGCAGCCGGCGTCCTATTTGCCGGAGCTCGGCGCGACGCTCGAGTCCCTGGTCCGCGCGGGCAGCCGCGCGCCGGGTGTCGCCTCGGAACATTCGACCGGGCGCGTCTTCGTGCTTCGCGGGGAGTTGCTCTCCGGCGAGGAGCGCGACGCGCTGACGTCGGCGGCGCGCGTCGTCCTGCTCTCGCGGCACGGCACGCTCGCCCAGCAGGTGATCCGACTGCTCCGCGTGCCTCCGGCCGCGAGGGCCCCGCTGCCCGCCGCGCCGCCGCCGCCGGCCGACCTGCCGCCGCCCCGGATTCCGCTCGAGTTCTTCAACGGCCTGGGAGGCTTCTCGGAGGAGGAGGGGGAGTACGTCATCCTCCTCGCCGAACGGCAGTGGACGCCCGCCCCGTGGATCAACGTGCTCGCCAACGCTTCGCTCGGCTGCCTCGTGTCGGAGTCCGGCTCCGGCTACACGTGGTCGGTCAACAGCCGCGAGAATCAGCTCACCCCGTGGTCGAACGATCCGGTGAGCGATCCGCCGGGGGAAGCGCTCTTCCTGCGGGACGAGGAGACGGGCGAGGTCTGGAGCCCGACCCCGCTGCCGATCCGGGGCGGCGGTTCCTACGTGGTTCGCCACGGACAGGGGTACAGCCGCTTCGAGCACGAGCATCGGGCGATCGCCACGGACCTGACCGTCTTCGTCGCCCACGAGGACCCCGTCAAGTTCTCGCGACTGTGGGTCGAGAACCGGTCCTCGTCCGCGCGAACGCTCACGATCACCGCCTACGCCGAATGGGTGCTCGGACCGCAGCGAACGGGCGCGCCGTTCGTCGTCACGGAGCTCGATCCCGAGACCGGCGCGATCTTCGCGCGGAATTCCTGGAACGAGGCGGAGGCCGGCCGCGTCGCGTTCGCGGACATCGGGGGAGCGCCGGCCGGGTGGACCGCCGATCGCACCGAGTTCTTCGGACGCAACGGCGTCCTCCAGGCCCCGGCGGGACTCGCGCGCGGAGCGATCCTCGGCCGCAAGTCCGGCGCGGGCCTCGATCCCTGCGCCGCGATGCAGGTGCGGCTGCGGCTCGCCGCCGGCGAACGCCGGTCGATCGTCTTTCTCCTCGGAGAGGGCCGCGACGTTTCCGATGCGCGGCGGCTCGTGACGCGGCACCGTTCGCGGGACCCCGCCCTCGAGCTCGCCGCCGTGCGCCGCGAGTGGGAAGACACGCTCACCGCGTTGCAGGTGCGCACCCCCGACCGGTCGATGGATCTGATGCTCAACCGCTGGCTCCTCTACCAGGCCCTCGGGTGCCGCGTCCGGGCGCGGTCGGCCTTCTACCAGGCGGGAGGCGCCTGGGGCTTCCGGGACCAGCTCCAGGACGTGATGTCCTTTACGGTGGCCCGGCGCGAGCTCGCCCGCGAGCACCTGCTGCGCGCGGCCGGACGGCAGTTCGAGGAGGGGGACGTCCAGCACTGGTGGCACGAGCCCGGAGGCCGGGGCGTCCGCACCCGGATCTCCGACGACCGGCTCTGGCTCGCCTACGCGACGCACCACTACGTCCAGATCACGGGCGATCTCGGAGTACTCGACGAGCCGGTGCCCTTCCTCGCGGCGGCGCCGCTCCGGCCGGAGGAGACCGACCGGTTTTTCGAGCCGGATTCCGGCAGGACGGGGTCGCTCTTCGAGCACTGCGCCCTCGCGATCGACCGGAGCCTCGCCGTGGGTCGGCACGGGCTTCCGCTGATGGGCACGGGAGACTGGAACGACGGGATGAACCGGGTCGGGGCGGGCGGCGAGGGGGAGAGCGTATGGCTCGGGTGGTTCCTGCACACGAACCTCGAGCGGTTCGCCGGCCTCGCGCAGGCGCGCGGCGAGGTCGAGCGCGCGCGTGGCTGGCGGGGACACGCGGCAGCCCTGAAGGCATCCCTCGAGCGCGACGGGTGGGACGGCGACTGGTACCGGCGCGCCTTCTTCGACGACGGGACGCCGCTCGGCTCCGCGGTCAACGACGAGTGCCGCATCGACTCGATCGCCCAGTCCTGGGCCGTGATCTCGGGCGCGGCCGAACCCGAGCGGGGCCGGAGGGCCATGGCGGCCGTCGACGAGCACCTGATCCGGCGAGGCGACGGCCTCGCGCTCCTCTTCACTCCGCCCTTCGACCGCACGGCGCTCGAGCCCGGGTACATCAAGGGCTACTCGCCGGGTGTGCGCGAGAACGGCGGCCAGTACACCCACGCCGCCGTCTGGGCGATGATCGCGTTCGCCGAGCTCGGCGACGGGGACAAGGCGGGCGAGCTCTTCGCGATCCTCAACCCGATCAACCACGCGAGCACGCGCTCGGGCCTGTACCGCTACAAGGTGGAGCCGTACGTCATGGCGGGCGACGTGTACTCCGTCAATCCGCACGCGGGCCGGGGCGGCTGGACCTGGTACACGGGGGCGGCCGGCTGGATGTACCGCGCGGGCGTGGAGTGGATCCTGGGCTTTCGCCTGCGGGGAACGTCGCTGCATCTGGATCCCTGCATTCCCCGCTCCTGGCCCCGATACGAGATCGATTTCCGGTACCACTCCTCCCGCTACCGGCTCTCGGTCGAGAACCCCCGCGGCGCGATGCGGGGCGTGACGAGCATTTCGCTCGACGGGGCGCCGGTCGAGGGACGCGAGGTCCCGCTCTTCGACGACGGCCGCGAGCACCGGATCGCGGTCGTGCTGGGCTAGGGCCGCCCGGCCGGAGGCTGCCCGCGGGCCGAGCGTGGTACTCTTCGGACTCCGAACCTTCTCGACGGCCCCACTCCCTCTGACCAATCGAGTACCCGCCGCCGGCTTCGGCAGAAAGCAGGGTGCTTCGTGGAAAGCGCGACTCTCCTTCCCGCAGCGAGCGAGTTTTCGGGGGGCCCGCAGGACCTGACGAGCGTCGAGCTCGGCCGGTTCGGCCTCGGCGTCGTGACCCGTCATCTTCGCGTCGCGGGGGTCCCGATGGCCTCGCCGCTCAACCGCGTCTACTGCCTGTTCTGCGGAATCGCCATCGACCACGAGGTTGGCGGGGCCGAATGGTGGTTCTGCCGCAACGCCTGCAACGTGCAGGACGGGCACTGATGCCCTCGCGCGCGCTCTGCACGCATGCGGCGGCCGCTGCGGCTTCAGACATCCGTCCCTGTCCGCGTTGTGCCGCACGGGCCGCGGCCGGAGAGCGGGTTCGAAAGCTCGAAGATCCGCTCCGGGCCGATATCCGCCGGATCGATCGCGACGCCTCGAACCTTCGATCCGCGCGGACGTCGCCCGCGCGCTGAAGGCCGATCGGGAACCTTCCGAGGGCTTCGTGGAACACACTCTCCGGAACTGGACCTGCGAGACATGTGGCCGCGCCAACGAGACGGTCGTCGCCCTCGACGGCCATGCCCGGTGCGCGTTCTGCCAGTCGAAGACCCGGATCCAGGCGAGCCGCGACTATCTCTCGGTGCTTTCGTCGCGGCATCCCGAGCTTTCCCCGGACGACGCCCGACAGGACGAGGACGAGCTGCCGCTCTGGTGAGCGACGGCCCGCACCCGGCGTTCAGGCTCCCGAGCGTCAAGCCCCGGCGAGCCGCGGCCCCGGCCGCGCTGACGGCGCTGGCCGCGACCTCGGTCCTGGCGGCGCGTGTGTCGCTCCGGCCACCGCGTCCGGAATAGACTCGCGCCGAGAAGGAGACCCGCCATGCTCCGAAGCCGAGCGGTCAGCCTCGTGGGCGTCGTCCTCGCTTTCGTGTCCGGTGTCGCCGCCGCCGCGGATGAGAAAACGGCCAAGATCTCCTGGAACGTCAAGACGAAGACGATCGAGATCGAGAACTTCAGCGCGTTGCCGATCGACCTGATCAACGTCAAGTCCAAGACGCCCTAGGTGACCGGGGTGGGCCGGCGGGGCGCTCTGGCGCTGACCGTCCTCGCGACGGTCGCGGCCGACCGGCTGTCGAAGCTCGTGGCGACGCGGCTTCTCTCCGGGCGGCCGCCCGTCGAGTGGCTCGGCGGGCTCGTCCGGTTCCAGCTCGCGGAAAACCGGGGTGCCTTTCTCGGGCTCGGCGGGAGCCTTCCGGAGGGGATCCAGTTCGCGGCATTCGTGGCAGCCATCGGGCTTGCGCTCGGGGCGGCATTCACCTGGCTCCTGCGGCAGCGGACCCTCCCGGCGCGGCGAGCGTTCTGCGCGGCCGTCACGATCGGGGGCGGCCTCGCCAACCTCCTCGACCGGTTGTCCGACGGAACGGTCACGGACTTTTTGGTCATCGGGATCGGCCCGATCCACACGGGGGTCTTCAACCTCGCCGACGCGGCGATCCTCGCGGGCGCGCTGGGGTGGCTCCCGCCTACGCGGAGAGAACGCTCGCCGGAGTCCCCTTCATGCGATGCATGATGCGGCCGAGGCGCTTGTTCAGGCCGTGCTTGCGGTCGAGGAACGGGATCGGCGGCGCCTGGCGGAAGCCCAGGCGCTTGCGAAGCCGCTGCAGCAGGAAGTTGTCCGGAACGGCCCGCAACCCCCGGTCGACGGTCTCGATCGCGTCCTTGCGCGAACCGGCGAGGAGATGAAGCTGGGCGAGGCACCAGTAGATGTGAGCGTTGCGCGGATCGGCGTGCTGGGCCTTCTTGCACAGTTCGAGGCCCCGGCGCAGCTCCTTCCCGTGCCCGAGGCAGAGGGCGTAGCTCGCCAGGCCCGAGGCCGGCACCGTCTCACCACGGTTGGTGAAGCGCGCGGCGTACGCCGTGAGGAAGGTCGTGGCCCGGGGCCACTGTTCGCGTTTGACCGCTTCCCGGCCTGCTTCGAGCAGTTCTTCCTCGGAGTACTCCTCGAGATCCATGGAAAAGGCCTCCTCCGCCGGCGGACGGCGGTGTTTCATTTTAGGGTATCGGCCGCCACCGGACAACGTCGGCGGCTCGTCGAGCGGGTCTAGGCCGGCGAGGGCGGACGCGCGGCGCGACGCGAAGCGAGAAAACGGCGCACGGTCCGCGCCATCCAGGTCACGAGCAGGACCGCCAGCACGACGACGGCGCCCGCGACGAGCGCGGCGGCCAGCGGGTGCTTCACGGCCAGGAAGAGGAGGATTGCCGTCAGGCCGTCCTCCGCGAGCGAGGCGGCCCAGTTCGTGACCGGCTCGGGGCTCGTGTTGATGACGGCGCGCGTCGACGCTTTGAGCCCGTGCGCCGAGAGCGCGACGCCGCCGCACACGAGCGCGGCGAGGATCCGCCACTGCTCGGGAAGTTCCGAGACGCCGGCCCAGGCGAGAAGCGCCGCCGCCGGAACCCGGATGAACGTGTGCACGAGGTCCCAGACCGAGTCGACGATCGGGATCTTGTCGGCCAGGAACTCGACGAGGTAGAGCGACGACGCGACGACGATGACCCATGGGCTCGCGAGCACGGCGAGCCCTCCGGGAAGCGCGATCACACCGGAGCGGCCGAGGAAGCCGAGGACCGCGACGGTTGCGTAGAGCCGCAGGCCCGAGGCGACCGCGGCGCCGAGGAGGAGGCCGATCAGCCCGACCGAGACGTCCGAGGGCAAAGTGCTTCTCCGGTCCCAGGCGCGGGGCTTGCCCCTGCCCCCGTCATCTCAGCCCAGCTCTTCCTTCAGGATCTTCGCGGCCTGGTCCGCCCGGAAGTCGGCGAGCTTCTTCGAAAGCTCCGGCCGCTTTCCGGCGAGGATCGCGATTGCGAAGAGCGCGGCGTTGACGGCCCCGGGCTTCCCGATCGCGAAGGTCGCGACCGGGATCCCGCCGGGCATCTGGACGGTCGAGAGCAGCGAGTCGAGCCCTTTCAACGAGGCGCTCTCCATCGGAACGCCCAGGACGGGGAGCGTCGTGTGGGCGGCCGCGACCCCGGCCAGGTGCGCGGCCCCGCCGGCCCCCGCGACGAGGATCTCGATCCCGCGGCCGGCCGCGGACGTGACGTAGTCCGCGGTCTCCTTCGGCGTTCGGTGGGCGGAGAGCACCCGGCTCTCGCTCGCGACGCCGAACTTCGTCAGCGTCTCGGACACGTTCTTCATGACGTCCCAGTCGGACTTGGAGCCCATCAGGATCCCGACGAGCGGCTTCTCCATCTCACTCTCCCTGGCCGAGCGTGTACCCGCGCTCGCCGTCGAAGTGGTAGAGGCTGAAGGTCTGGGCGACGGCAATGCCCGCGCCGGTCAACCGGCCGAGCAGCGCCACGACCTCCGACTGCTTCGCCGCGCCGCCCGACGCCGCCATGAGCCGGCAGCGGAACTGGTCGCCGCGGAACGTCTCGGGCATGCCGTCCGGCCACACTTTCATGCCGCGGCTCGTCAGCATGGTCAGGCGGAACTCCGGACCGGCGAGCGGGACGAGCTTCGCGGCGAGAGCGTCGGAATCGCGGTTCTCCCAGTTCGCGTAGATGTCGATCCCCCGAAGCTCCCGGACCGGCGCCGGCCGCTCGGCCTCCGCCGGATGCTCGACCTGCCGCGGCGCCGCCGTGTAGGTGACGGCCTTCAGCTTCTGGGGTCGTCTCCCGACGCGCGCCGCCACGGCCTCGGCGAACTCGCGCGTGCCGACCTTTTCCCGGCTCACGCCCGACTCGAAGACGTCGTAGGTGTGGACGCCTTCCTCGAGCGTCGTGAGCCAGGCGTTGTGGACTTTCTCCGCGACGTCGGGCTGGCCGATGTGGACGAGCATCATCACGGCGCCGAGAAGCAGCCCGGACGGGTTTGCCAGGTTCTGTCCGGCGCGGCGGGGGGCCGAGCCGTGGATCGCCTCGAACATCGCGTAGTTGGCCCCGATGTTGGCCGAGCCAGCGAGGCCGACCGAGCCGGCGATCTGGGCCGCGACGTCCGAGAGGATGTCCCCGTAGAGGTTCGGCATGACGATGACGTCGAAGACCTCGGGCGAGTCGGCGAGCTTGGCCGCGCCGATGTCGACGATCCAGTGCTCCTTCTCGATGTCCGGGTAGTGCTTCCCGATCTCGTCGAAGACGGCATGGAAGAGGCCGTCCGTCATCTTCATGATGTTGTCTTTGCTGAAGCAGGTCACCTTCTTGCGGTTGTTCCGCCGCGCGTACTCGAAGGCGTACCGGACGATCTTCTCCGAGCCCGGCCGGGTGATGAGCTTCAGGCACTCGTACACGCTGGCGGAGATGCGGTACTCGACGCCGGCGTAGAGGTCTTCTTCGTTCTCCCGGACGATGACGACGTCCATGACCGGGTGCTTCGTCGCGACGAACGGGTGGTACGAGACGCAGGGTCGCACGTTGGCGTAGAGGCCGAGGGTCTTGCGCGTCGTGACGTTCAGGCTCTTGAAGCCTCCCCCCTGGGGCGTGGTGATCGGCGCCTTGAGAAAGACCCTCGTGCGCTCGAGGGACTCCCAGGCGGACGGTGCGATGCCCGCGGTGTTGCCGGCGAGGTAGACCTTCTCGCCGATCTCGATCTCCTCGACCGCGATGCGGGCGCCGGCCGCCTTCAGGATGTGGAGCGTCGCGTCCATGATCTCGGGACCGATGCCGTCGCCCCGCGCGACCGTGATGGGTACTACGTTGGCCATGCGTTCGTCTGCCTCCGCGTTTTCGGGATTCGGCGTTCCGCCGCCGGCGAGCACGAAACCTTATCATCCGGGCGTGGGTTCGGACACGCTCGAGGCCGGGGTGCGCGTGCTCGCCGCGCGGCTGCGGGAGAATCCCCGGATCACCGTCGTCACCGGGGCCGGGGTCTCGGCGGCGAGCGGAGTGCCCACGTTCCGGGGCCCCGGAGGTTTGTGGCGGAACTTCCGGCCCGAAGATCTCGCCACTCCCGAGGCTTTTGAGCGCGATGCCCTTCTCGTATGGGAGTGGTACGCGTGGCGCCGCGAGCTCGTCGGACGGGCGCGGCCCAACCGCGCCCACGAGGTCCTCGCTGCCTGGAGCCGGCGCTATCCGGGATTTTCCCTCGTCACCCAGAACGTCGACGGCCTCCACGAGCGCGCCGGCACCGCGAACGTGACGCGCTTTCACGGTTCGCTCTGGACGCTCTCGTGCCGGGACCGGTGCGCCAGGTCCCCGAAGGAAGGCTGGGAGAACAACGGGCCGCTCGGCGAGCTTCCGCCACTCTGCCCGCACTGCGGCGGTCTCGCGCGCCCGGGTGTCGTCTGGTTCGGCGAGGCGATCCCGGCCGAAGCCCTCCGCGCCGCCGCGGCGTCGGTCGACTGCGACCTGTTTCTCGCCGTGGGGACCTCGGCGCTCGTCCATCCCGCGGCCGGCCTCGTCCTGGAGGCGGCGGACCGGGGAGCCTTCACCGTCGAGATCAACCCGGACGCCACGCCGGCGTCGGGGAGCGTCGACCTGGTCCTCGCCGGACCCGCCGAGACGGTCCTCGACCGCGTCGAGCGGGAGCTCGGCGGGGGGCCGGGCAGGGCCCCAAACGCCGGCCGCCCTTGACGCCCCCGGCGCCGTTTGGGGGTATCCTTGGAGGTCGGTGAAAAAAGTCCTCTGGGTCGTCCTGGCGGTGGGAATCGCTCTGGCCGGGGCGTGGGGCTACGGGGAGCTCGTTCGTCATGAGAACGACTCGGGCCAGCCCATCCGCCTGCTCGCGGTGGCCGAGGAACAGAGCCTGTCGCTCTCGTTCTCGCGCAAGGGCCGCCTGACGACGCGTGTCCCGGAAGAGGGCGAACCGATCGCGCCGCGGCCAGGAGGTCGCGCGGATCGAGGAGCCGGGCCTCTCCGAGGACGCCTCCGACATCGAGCGGCAGATCGCGCAGGTCCAGGCGCGCGACCGGACCCGTCTTCAGGAGATCGAAAAGCTCAAGGCGCAGTTCGCCGCGGTGGCCTCGGACGAACGGCGCATCGGCCGTCTCGTCAAGGAGGGGGTTTCGCCGGCGGCGGGCCTCGAGTCCCTCCAGCACCAGCGCGAAGCGATCGCCGCGGACATCCGGGCGCGCGAATCGGAGGAAGGGCAGCTCGACGCCGAGGAGCAGTCCCTGAAGGTAAGGCTCGAGAAGATCCGGGTCTTCGAGAAGGAAGGCGTCCTCGCGTCGCCTTCGGCCGGCACCGTGCTCACTCGCCACCACCGCATGGGCGAATGGGTCGAGCCGGGACAGGCGATCATCACCCTCCAGATCGAGGCGCCCTACCTTCGCGTCGAGGTCCCGGAGGAGCGCCTCTCGAGTTTCTCCGTCGGCAAGACCGTCACCGTCTGGCCGCAGGCGCGGCCCAACGCCCGCTTCCAGGCGCGCATCGTGTCGATCAAGCCGCGCTCGGAGTACGCGACGCGCAAGAACTGGGGCCTCCAGAGCCGCGACCTCCAGACCTTCTCGGTGCGCCTCCAGCCCCTCGATGCCCTGGTCGTCTCCGGCCAGACCTTCGTGGTCGAGTCCGGAAGCGAGACGCCGAGGGCGTGAGCTCGACCCCGGCGATCGAGGTCGAGCGACTGACGAAGCGCTTCGGCGAGGCCGTCGCCGACGACGCGGTGTCGTTCCACGTTCAGCCCGGCGAGATCTTCGGCCTCCTCGGGCCCAACGGCGCCGGCAAGACGACGCTGATCCGGATGCTGACGACGCTCCTGCCGCCGACGGCGGGCACGGCCCGGATCGAGGGGCTCGACATCGTCCGCGAGCGGGCGGCCGTCCGCCGCACGATCGGCACCGTGTCGCAGGCCCAGACGACGGACGAAAACCTCACGGTCCGCGAGAACCTCGCCGTCCAGGGCAAGATGTACGGCCTTTCGGGCCGCACGCTCTCCGGGCGCATCGAGAAGCGCCTCCACCAGGTCGGGCTCTGGGAACGCCGGAACCAGTCCGCCCGCGAGCTCTCGGGCGGCATGCGGCGCCGCCTCGAGATCGCCCGCGGCGTGCTCCACTCGCCGCGCGTCCTCTTCCTCGACGAGCCGACGACGGGCCTCGATCCGCAGAGCCGACGCTCCATCTGGGACATGTTCGACGACATGCGCGAGCGCGACCCGGAGCTCGCGATCATCCTGACGACGCACGCGATGGAGGAGGCCGACTTCCTCTGCGACCGCGTGGCGATCATGGACCGCGGCCAGGTGCTCTGCGAAGACACGCCGCAGGCCCTGAAGCACGGCCTCGAGACGGGCGAGCGCGTCGAGCTCGCGACCGACCGTGAGATCGCCCCGGCCGAGCGCGAGGCGATGGCGTCGGCGGGAGCGGCGCAGCTGCGCTTCCAGTCCGGCAGCGTCGTGCACTTCTTCGCGCGCCCGGGGGAGGGCACGGGCCGGAAGATCGCGCGGATCCTGGAGGACCGCGGTTATCACATCGTCCACCTCTCGATCGCCCTCGTCACGCTCGAGGACGTCTTCTTCTCCTACACGGGCCGGGCGCTGCGCGAGGCATGAAGCGCGCGCGCAAGGAACGTCCGCCGGCGCGGGGACTGCGGCTGGCGCTCCTCGGGATGGCCGCGATCGGGCAGCGCGCGTTCCTGACGCTCTGGCGCCAGCCGGTGCTCGTCGTCTCGACGATGGTCTTCCCGATCGTGTACCTCCTCATCCTCGGCAACGCGATGAACCGCCCGCTCGAGGGCGTGCCGCTCGCCGTGGTCGACGAGGCCGGGAACGCCTGGTCGGCGGAGTGCCGCCGGGGCGTTCTGGCGCTCGAGTCGGGGCGTCGCCTCGTGACGGCCACCTTCGTCGGCGACCGCGCGTCGGCCCTCGACGGGCTTCGGCGCAACCGCTACCGCGGCATCTGGGTGCTGCCCTTCGGCCTCTCGCCGACGGGCCCCGCGCCCTCGTTCATCGGCGACAACACGGACCGCTTTTCCTTCGAGACGCTCCAGTCCGCGCTCGCGCAGATCTGGCAGGAGGTCTCGGCCCCGAAGGACGTGCCTCCCTCGGCGCCGCCCGTGAGGCTCGAGGCCTATCCGTACCTCGACTACCTGACTTACCTCGGGCCCGCGGTCGTCTGCCTCGCGATCTTCATGGGATCCATGGTCTCGGGCGGCCTCCAGGTCCTCGAGGACCGGATGTTCGGGTACCACGAGGGCTACCTCGTCACGCCGATCACGACCGGGACGCTCGTGGCCGGCCACATCCTCGCCGGGGCGATCGTCGCGTCGATCGCGGGCGGACTCGTGCTCGCAGGGATCCTCTTTCTGACGCCGCTTCCGCCGGTCGGCGGGCGAAACGTCGCGGCGGCGCTCCTGACCGTGTTCCTGACGTCGCTCTCGATCGCGGCGCTCTGGTTCCTGCTCTTCGCGCGGGCGCGCAGCGCGAGCCTCCTGCGCGGGATGTTCGGCATCATCAACGTGCTGCTCTTCTTCCCGTCGGGAGCGCTCTACCCGATCGAGTCGTACCCGCCGTGGCTGGCGAAGGTCTCGGCGATCGACCCGCTCACCTACGGCGTGCGCTCGCTCCGCAACCTCCTCCTGCGCGGTGCCGAGCCTTCGGCCTCCTACGCCGACTGGGTGTTTCTCGCGACGTTCACGGTCGTCGCCGGGGTGCTGACGAAGGTGCTGTTCCGCCGCGAGGTATAGCCGCGCGCGCTCACGCCCCGCGGTAGTAGTTCTCGAACTCCTCGGGGTGCGCGGCGCGGGCGCGGGCATCCTCGAGCTCGACGACGCCGTCCTTCGCGAGCTTCGCGAGCGACTCCTCGAGCGTGATCGAGCCGTGCTTCTTGGTGATCGCGATCTCCTGGTGGAGGTGCTGGAGCGCGTTCTTGCGGATGTGCTGGCGCGCGCCGTAGGAGACGAAGAGGACCTCCGCCGCCGCCACGCGGCCGCCGCCCTTCTTCGGCAGGAGCGTTTGCGTGACGAGGGCCGCCAGGGCCATCGAGAGCTCCTGCCGGATGGTGTTCTGCCGTTCCGGCGGAAACGAGTCGGCGACCCGCGACACCGTCGATGCGGCGTCGGTGGTGTGGACGGTCGAGAAGACGAGGTGTCCGGTCTCGGCGGCGGCGAGCGCGATGCGCATCGTCTCGGGATCGCGCATCTCGCCGACGACGAGGACGTCCGGGGCCTGTCGCATCGCGGCGCGCAGGGCGGTCGGGAAGTCCGGGGCGTCGATCCCGATCTCGACCTGCTCGACGAGGCTCGCGCGGTGCGGGTGCTCGTACTCGATCGGGTCCTCGATCGTGACGATGTGGCGGGCGTCGCGGCGGTTGATCTCCTCGACGAGGGCGGCGAGGGTCGTCGTCTTGCCCGAGCCGGTCGGCCCGCCGAGGAGGACGAGCCCGCGCGGCAGGCGCGTCAGCGCCTCGACGCCGGGCGGCAGCCCCAGGGACGAGAGGCGCGGCGGCTGCGAGGGCAGGGCGCGTACGGCCGCCCCGGCGCGTCCGCGCTCGCGGTGGAGGTTGACGCGGAAGCGCCCGAGGCCGGCGACCCGGTGGGACGCGTCCGCGATGCCCTGGGTGCGGTACCTCTCGCGCGCGTGGCGCGGCAGGGCCGGAACGACGGACTCTTCGATCTCCTCGCCGGAGAGGGGCCCTCCCGACAGGGGCAGGATGCGGCCGTCCACGCGCACCGACGGCGGAGCTCCCGCGACGAGCAGCAGGTCGCTCCCGGACCGGCGGACGAGCTCGGCGAGCCACGCATCCAGGCGGACGGCTTCGGCCGTTTCGGGGACGCCGGCGAGGGCGGCCGGCGGCCGGTCCTCGTTCAGCTCCCGGATGAGCTGATTGATGTCCTCGGTTTCGGCCATGGATCCCTCGGCTTTACGGATGCGGCGGCGGATTCGTCGGGGTCAGCCCGCCAGGTGCCAGTCCGTGTGGGGAGCCTTGTTCTCGAAGATCCAGCCGCGGAACAGGCGGCCGTACGTCGTCGGCTTCCAGCCGATCTCGTCGAAGAATGGGCGCAGCGCGTAGTGCAGACGCCGGAGCTTGTAGAACGGCACGCCGGGGAAGTAATGGTGCTCGAGGTGGTACGCCGACGACAGGTACCAGAAGTCCCAGAAGCGGCTGGGCCGGAGGATCGAGCCCCACTTGGCCGGGTCCGTCGGGTCGATCGCGTAGTGCTGGCCGAGCCGGTTGAGCGCGAAGGCGATCGGGAAGACCAGGAAGACGGGGACGAGGTAGACGCGCGCGGCGACGGCGGCGCCGCCCGAGGCCCAGACGGCCGCGAGCACCGAGAGGTGGAACAGGATGGTCACGGCCCGCTCCCGCGCGATCTTCCGGCGGAGCTCCGGCGGATAAGTGGCCGTCTCCTTCGCGGCCGCGCGGAAGTAGATCGGGAAGAGCGCCGGCGTGAAGTAGAGAAGCTTGAACCAGGGCTTCACGATCTTCGGCGAGAGGTAGTGGCGCTTGGGATCGGCCTCCGCGTCTCCGAGCTCGGCGTGGTGCGTCAGGTGCCAGCGCGTGAACTGCGAGGCCGAGATGCCCGACGGGATCGCGTAGAGAAGCGACAGGGCCCGGTCGCCCCTCGGGTGCGGGCCGTTGAAGACGGCGTGATGCAGGGCGTCGTGGAGGAGGACGGTGAAGTTGAAGACCGTCCAGCCCGAGACGAGCGCCGCGGGGATCCAGATCCACGGCTGCGGACAGATCCACGCCGCCGCGGAGGCGGCGATCAACATGGCGAACTGGCGGGCGGCGACGAGAAAGTGACGCGCGGGACTCTTGTGGTGCAGCTCCCTGAGGAGCTCGTGCGGGATCGACTTGTTCAACCGGTGGCGGAGGTCCTTCGAGGCCTTCGACCAGTAGTGCTCGCCCGGCGCGAGTTCGTCGGGGCGGGGCAGCGTGCCGGGAAGAGTGGGGTTGGCGCTCATCAGAATGACCCTCCGGAGAAACCCGCCGGAGGAGAGCCCTATTCTCACACAGCGGGAAGGCCGTAATCTCGAGCGTCCATGACCCACCGAAAGGCGCGCCGCACCCTCGAATCGCTGTACCGCACGGCCCTGGACGCGGCGGACCCGGAGAAGGCCGTGGAGCGCGCGCTGGCGTCGCCCTCTCTCCGGGCCGCGCTCGCGCCGGCCCGGAGAATCGGCGTCTTCGCGGTCGGAAAGGCGGCGGCGGGCATGGCGCGCGCGGCCCTGCGCCGGACGGGTTCCGGGGACGCGCTCGTCGTGCTTCCCGCCGGTCATCCGGCGCGCGGCCTTCCGCGCCGGGCCGTCGTCTTTGCCGCGCACCCCGAGCCGGACGCTTCGAGCACGCGTGCCGCGCGGCGGGCCCTCCGGTTCTTCCGGCGCTTCGGCGCCCGGGACGTCGTCGTGTGCCTCGTCTCCGGCGGCGCCTCCTCGCTTCTCGCGCTGCCGCGGCCCGGCGTGTCCCTTTCCGAAAAGCGGCGCGCCGTCCGGGAGCTCGCGCGCTCGGGTGCGGGAATCGCCGAGCTCAATCGCCTCCGCTCCGCGCTCTCGGCCGTGAAGGGCGGGCGGCTCGGGCGCGCGACGAAGGCTCGCCTCGTGACGCTCGTGCTCTCGGACGTTCCCGGCGACCGCGCGGCGCTCGTCGGATCGGGACCGACCGTGCGCGGGCGGCGCGGCGACGTGGTGCGCGTCGTCGGCTCGAATCGGAGCGGTCTCGACGCCGCCGCGAAGGAGGGACGCCGCCTCGGGTTCGCCGTCGAGCGGATGAATCGACGGCTGGCCGGAGAGGCGCGGGCGGCCGGAGCGCGGCTCGCGCGTCGAGTGCGCGGCGCAAACCCGGGAACTCTGCTCCTCGCCGGGGGCGAGACCACCGTCGATCTCTCGGAGGCGCGCCCCGGGGGGCGAGGCGGCCGCTGCCTCGAGCTCGCGCTCTCGGCGGCCCGGGAGCTTGCGGGGGACCGGTCGGTGCGGCTCCTGGCGGCGGGCTCGGACGGCCGCGACGGGAGCTCCGACGCCGCCGGCGCGTTCGCCGACGGGTCGACGCTCGCCCGGGCGCGCCGCCGGGGGATCGATCCGGTCGGGGCGCTCGACCGGCACGACACGCACACCCTGTTTGCGAGCCTCGGAGATCTCTTCGAAACCGGGCCGACGGGCACGAACGTCGGGGACTGGGTCTTTTTGATACGCCTCTGAAGCCCCGGCGGCCCGCCCGGCCCGGCGCGCGGAAGCCCCTATAATTCGCAGTCCTGCATGCCTGTGACCCCCGTCAATCGCGAGCGCGCCGCCCTCGAGCGCTTCCTCGAAGCGCCCCGGCGCTTCGGCGCCTATCGCGTCGCTCTCGGCTTCCCGAACTCCTACGAGGTCGGGATGTCGAACCTCGGCTTCCAGTGGGTGTACCGGCTCTTCAACCGGATCCCGGACGTCGTCTGCGAGCGCTTCTTCCACGAGGAGAACGAGCCCGCCGCGACCTTCGAGACGGGCACGGCCCTTTCCGAATTCGGGCTGCTCGCGTGGTCGCTCTCCTGGGAGATGGACATCGTCCACATTTTGCGCACGCTGCAGAAGGCCGGCATCCCGACGCGTCGCGAGGCCCGCGACGAGCGGCATCCGCTCGTCCTCGTCGGCGGCGACATCGCGCGGATGAACCCCTCGGCGCTCTCGCCATTCGTCGACGCCTTCGCGATGGGCGACGGCGAACGTCTCGTCCCGCGGATCGCGGAGCTCCTCGCCTCGGGCCTCGACCGCGACGGCTTCCTCGCGAGGGCGGCCGCGCTTCCCGGCCTTTTCGTCCCGGCCGTCCACGGGCCGCGCGCCGAGGCGGCCGAGAACGCGAAGGTCGTCATCCAGCAGCCGATGTCGCGCAAGGACATCACCCCGGAGTTCGAGGTCCCGCACACGACGATCCTGACGCCCCGCACCGAGCTCGCCGACAAGCTCCTGATCGAGATCTCGCGGGGCTGCACCGAGATGTGCCGGTTCTGCTGGGCCGCCTACGCGATGGCGCCCGTCAAGCAGTACCCGGCGTCGTCGATCCTCAAGGTCGCGCGCGAGGCGCGGCCGCTGACCGACCGGACGGGCCTGATCGCGACGGCCGTCTGCGACCACCCCGAGATCATCCCGATCCTCGAGGGGCTCGCCTCGCTCGGGTACCACATCGCGCTTTCCTCCATCAAGATCGACGCGATCGAGGACCCGATCCTCGAGGTCCTCGCGCGCCAGGGCGAGCGCGCCCTCTCGATCGCGCCCGAGGCCGGCAACGAGCGGCTGCGGCGGTTCATCAACAAGAAGGTCTCCGACGCGATGCTCGACGAAAAGGCGCGGCTGGTGTTCGCGCGCGGATTCACGCGGCTGAAGCTCTACCTGCAGGTGGGGCTGCCGTCCGAGACCGAGGAGGACGTGCGCGACATCGTGGGCCTGACCCAGCGGCTCCACGGCATCGCCGTCGAGGAGGGCCGCCGGCTCGGCCGCGTCGCCGAGATCGTGCCGTCGGTCAACGCGTTCATCCCCAAACCGCACACGCCCTACGAGGACCAGTCGCTCGCCGACGAGGACCTGCTGCGCGAGCGGCTGGGCTTGCTCCAGCGCGAACTCTCGCGGATCCCCAACGTCGTCTTCCGCGGCATGCCCGTGGGGGAGGCCGTCTGGGAGGCCTTCCTCGCCAAGGTCGACGAGTCGGGGGCCGACATCCTCGAGGAGGCCGCGTCCGGGGTCCCGGTGCGGCGGCTGCTGAAGCTCCACCACGCCCGCATCGCCGCGGTCGTCCGTCCCCAGGCGGTCTCCCCCGCGGGGGGAGCGCCCGCGCCCTGGTCTTTCATTTCCAAGCGTTGAGTCCGCAGCCCTTGAAGGTTGAAGAAGGAGGCATCGTGAAGCTCAGGATCGCCGCGCTCGCCCTGGTCCTCGCCGCCGCCGTGCCGGCCCTCGCCCTGGACTATCCCCCGATGACCCCGAATCCGGCCGCCTTCAAGGCGCGCCGCGACAAGTTCATGGCGCAGCTTCCGCCCAAGTCGGTCGCCATCCTGCGCTCGGCGCCGATGCGCACGATGACCAACGATGTCGAGTACCTCTACCGGCAGGACTCCGACTTCTACTACCTCACGGGGATCGAGCAGGAGGACGTGACGGCGGTCCTGCGGCCCGACGCGGCCGACGGCCGGAAGTACATCCTCTTCCTTCAGCCCCGGGACCTGCGGCGCGAGGCCTGGGCGGGAGCCCGGGTCGGGCCGGACGAGGCGGTCGGGGCCTACGGGGCCGACGCGGCGTTCAAGCTGGCGGACTTCGACTCCAAGATGTCCGAGTTCGACCGGAACACCTACACCTCGAGCGGCTACCTCGCCGACGCGACCGCGATCTACGTGGCCGACGGCAACGACACGGAATGGATCGAGAAGTTCCGCGCGAGCTTCGACCCGCTCCGCTCCCGCCGCGGCGGCCCGTCGACGCTCGTCGACGCGCGGGCCATCATCCGCCAGATGCGCCTGATCAAGGACGAGGAGGACATCCGGTTCCTGCGCCGCGTCGCCGAGATGTCGGCGCAGGGGCACATCCGCGCGATGCAGGCCGCGGCACCCGGCAAGTACGAGTTCGAGGTCCAGCAGGCTCTCGACGGCTTTTGCGCCGCGAACGGCGCGCGGCGCATGGCGTACCCCTCGATCTGCGGCTCGGGCCCGAACTCCTGCATCCTCCACTACGACCTGAGCAGCCGGCAGATGAAGGACGGCGAGCTGCTGCTCGACGATTCCGGCGCCGAGTACGGGCTCTACGCCACGGACATCACGCGGACCTATCCCGTCAACGGCCACTTCTCGACCGAGCAGCGCGCGATCTACGACATCGTGCTCGCCGCGCAGAAGGCGGCCCTGGCGGTCGTCAAGCCCGGCGTCGGGCACGACGAGGTCGAGAAGGCGGCGGCGTTGACCTGCGCCCAGGGGCTGGTGAAGCTGGGGCTCCTGACCGGCGATCCGGCCGAGCTCGTCAAGTCGTTCGGCCACCGGCGCTTCACGCTCCACGGCGTGTCCCACTGGGTGGGCTTCGACGTGCACGACCCGAGCCCGTACGGCCGCGCGGGGGCGCGGACCCTGCCGCTCGAGCCGGGCATGGTCTTCACGATCGAGCCGGGCATCTACATCCCGGCGAACATGCAGGGCGTGGATCCCAGGTGGTGGAACATCGGCGTGCGGATCGAGGACACGATCCTCGTCACGAAAGACGGCGCCGACTGCCTGTCCTGCGGCGCGCCGCGGGAAGTCGCCGACGTGGAGAAGACGGTCCAGTCGGGCCGCAAGAAGAAGTGACGCCGGCCTAGCGGCGCGGGGCGAGGATGTTCACGAAGGCCGCGTCCATGTGGCACTCGACGGGGGTCTTGAGAACGCAGTCCCCGTCGACCTGGATGTCGACGGGATAGGGCTCGAGGGTCCGGATCGCGACGCGGCGCCCCCGGATGACGCGGGCGAGGCCGGTCGTGAGGTGCTCGCCGCGGCGGCGCATCATCTCGCGGAAGAGGCGGTAGAGGCTGGCGCGGTCCCGGTGGGCGAAGAGCAGGACCTCGAACTGGGCGCTGTCCAGCCGCGCCTCGGGAGCGATGATCCAGCGGCCCGCGTAGTGCCGCGCCCGGCAGACGACGGCGAACGTGGCCTGGTGCCGCACGCCGTCGATCTCGACCTCGAGCCGCGGGAACTCGTACTGGAGAAACTCCGAGACGGCCGTCCCGAAGATCCCGGCCCGGCCGAGGTGGCGCTTGAGGGCGAGGTTCATCTGCCCCATGACGCGCGCGTCGAGCCCCACGCCCGCCCAGAGGAGGAACGGCCGGCCGTCGACGTGGCCGAGGCGAACGGCGCGGGGGGCGCCGTCGAGGAGGAGGTCCTCCGCGCGGGCGAGGTCGAGCGGAATGCCGAGCTCGACCGCGAGGACGTTCGACGTCCCCGCGGGGATCACGCCGAGGGGAACGTCCGACCCGACGAGCCCGCAGGCCGCCTCCGAGACCGTGCCGTCGCCGCCGCAGACCGCGACGAGGTCGAGGCCGCGGGGAAGAAACGAGCGCACGATCGTGGTCGCGTCCCCGGGACCGCTCGTCGGAGCGTTGATGAGCTCGAGTCCGCGTGAGCGCATCCGGTCGATCAGGTCGCTCATTCGCCGGCGCACGTCGCGCTGGCCGGCGGTGGGGTTGTAGACGAGAATGCCGCGTTTCATGAGGGAGTTGCCCGGCTGACAGCTGAGAGCTGAAAGCGAAAGGCTAAAACAGGTCCCCGTCGCGGCGGGGCGCCGTGATCCCCAGGTGGCGGTACGCCGCGGGCGAGGCGACCCGGCCGCGGGGAGTGCGCTGCAGGAAGCCGGCCTGGAGCAGGTACGGCTCGTAGAGGTCCTCGAGTGTCCCGCGGTCCTCGCCGAGCGAAGCCGCGATCGCTCCGACCCCGACGGGCCCGCCGCCGAACTTTTCGATGATCGTCGAAAGGATCCTCCGGTCGAGCTCGTCGAACCCGTGCTCGTCCACTTCGAGTCGCGAAAGCGCCGCGCGCGCGGTGTCGAGGTCGATCGTCTTCTTGCCGGCGACCTCGGCGAAGTCCCGCAGTCTCCGGAGCAGCCGGTTCGCGATGCGCGGCGTCCCGCGCGCCCTCGAGCCGATCTCCCGCGAGGCCTCGGGCGTGATCGCGATCGAGAGGATGCCCGCGGACCGGTCGATGATCCGGGACAGAGCCTCGACGTCGTAGAAGTCGAGGCGCAGCGTGATGCCGAAGCGGCCGTGGAGGGGCTGGGACAGCAGTCCCGGCCGCGTCGTGGCCCCGATCAGCGTGAACGGCGGCAGGTCGACCTTGACCGTGCGCGCCATCGGGCCCTCGCCGATCATGATGTCGAGCCGGAAGTCTTCCATGGCGGGATAGAGGATCTCCTCGACGGCCGGCGAGAGGCGGTGGATCTCGTCGACGAAGAGCACGTCCTTCGGCTGCAGGTTCGTCAGCAGTCCGGCGAGGTCTCCCGCCCGCGCGATCATCGGGCCGGCCGTCAATCGCAGGCCCGCGCTCATCTCTTTGGCGACGATGTGCGCGAGCGTCGTCTTGCCGAGGCCCGGAGGCCCCGTCAGGAGGACGTGGTCGAGCGGCTCGCCGCGTCCCTTCGCCGCCGCCAGGAAGACCGAGAGGTTCTCGCGGACTTTCGTCTGGCCGATGTACTCGGAAAGGGACTGCGGCCGCAGCCGCGGCTCGACCGCCGTGTCTTCCTCGAGGGCGACGCCGGCGAGGATCTCTCGGTCCTGGGTCATGTGGCGGACGCAGTTTATCGTGGGGTCAGGTCTTCTTTTATGGGGTCCCGGTTCTCTCCGGCTCGAGTGCGCCCGTCGCGGTGCCTTCGAAAAAAGGGAGACCTGACCCCTAGCCCGCGGTCAGGCGGCGCAGCGCTTCCTTGAGGAAGTCGCCGAAGTCCGCGGGCGCTCCGGTGCGCGCGATGGTGTCGACGGCCCGCTCGGCTTCGGCCTTGCGGTATCCGAGGTTGACGAGGGCGGAGATGACGTCGTCGGCGGCGACGGCGGCGGGCGCCTTGCCGGGCGCCTCGCCGGCGATCCGGCCCGCCTTGTCGGCGAGCTCGAGCACCATGCGCTCGGCGGTCTTCTTGCCGACACCCGGCACGGCGACGAGGCGGCGCACGTCCTGCCGGCGGAGCGCGTCGACGAGCTCGGTCGGCGGGATTCCCGAGAGGATCGTCAGGGCCACCCGGGGGCCGATGCCGGTCACGCCGAGGAGGAGGAGGAAGAGCGAGCGCTCCCGCTCCGTCAGGAAGCCGTAGAGCGCGAGGGCGTCCTCCCGGACGTGGGTGTGGATCCAGAGGGACGCCGGGCTCTCCTGCTCCGGCAGCTCGTAGAACGTCGAGAGCGGGATGTGGACGAGGTAGCCGACGCCCGCCACGTCCAGGAGGACCTGGTCCGGCGCCTTCGACGCGAGGCGGCCGGTGAGGCGGCCGATCATGACGCGATCCCGGCGGCCGTCAGCTCCGCCGCCCGCCCGTGTCGCGCACGAAGCTCGACAGCAGCTGGTCGTTGACCTCGACCTTCTGCTCGGTGCGCATCTGCGCGAGGTAAGAGCGCGTCAGACGCTCGGCCTCGCGGGCGCGGATCGTCTCGCGCAGCTGTTCCTTCTGCGCCTGCAGGGCGTCGCGGCTGCCCTCCGTGCGGGTCAGCACGCGGAAGAGCACGAATCCCGTCGGGACGGCGATCGGCGGCCCGGCCTGGCCCTGCGGCGTCCGGAATACGGCCGCGACGAGCTCGGGTGCGGCGCCGATCTCGGGGACGGGTCCGCCGGGGCCGAACTCGGTCGTGGTTTTCACCTCGGCGCCGTACCGCGGCGCGAGGGTCGCGAGCGTGGCGCCGGCCGAGAGCTCCTTGGCGGCGGGCTCGAGCTGGGCCAACGCGTCCTTCTCGCGGCGCTCGGCCTTCCAGTCCTGTTCGAGCCGGGGCTTCAACTCAGCGAAGGCCGGAAGGCCCGCGGGCCGCTCCTCGGAGGCCTTGACGAAGACGGTGCCGCGCGCGGTCACGACGGGCGTCGCGGAGACCTTCCCGACCGACAGCCGCCAGGCCTCGTCGGCGAACTTTTCGTTGGCGCCGATGCCCGGGATCGGGTCGCCCTTGGCCGCCCACTCGGTCGTGTTGAGGTTGACGAAGTCCGTCTGGAGCTTGCGCAGCTCCTCGTCGGTCGCCGAAGACATCTTCTTCAGCTTCTCGGAAAGCTCGCGTGCGATCCGGTCGACCTCGCCCGTGGCGAGCTTCTCGCTGAGCTCGGCTGCGAGTTGCGGCCGCGCCTCGTCGAGGGAGCGCGTCCGGCCGGGCGATTTCGAGTTGAACTTGATGATGTGGTATCCGAACTGCGTCTTGATCGGGCCTCGGATCTCGCCGGGCTCCATGGCGAAGGCCTGAGCCTCGAACTCGGGCACCATCTGGCCGCGGGAGAACGGCGGAAGCTGGCCGCCGTTCGTCTTTCCGCTCGGGTCGTCGGTGTTCTCGTTGGCGAGTTTCGCGAAGTCGGCGCCCTTGATCCGCGCCCGGGCGGCGATGTTCTCGGCCTTCGCCTTGGCGACCTCGTCGGCGTTCGGCCCGCCGTCGGGCTTGACCGCGACGAGGATGTGCGCAACGTTGATCTGCTCGGGAACCGAGAACGTGTCCTTCCGCTTCTCGTACTCGGCCGCGATGTCGGCGTCGGTCGGCTTCGTCTTCGCGCGGATCTTGGCCTTGTCGACAAGGAGGTACTTGAGGCGGCGCTGGACCGGCGTGCGGTAGCGATCCTTGTGCTTGTCGAGGTACGTCTGGAGGTCGGCGTCGGTCGGCTGGGCCGCGCTCTCGATGCGGCTCGAGGGGACGAGGACGTACTCGATCGTGGCCTTGTCGTTCTTGGCCGCGTATTCGCGGAGGATCTCGGCCTCGGGCACGACGACGGACGCCTTGACGAGCTCCCCGTACTTCGCGATCAGCATGTCCTCGCGAACCTCGTTCTCGAACTGCTCGGGCACGAGGCGGTTGGCGCGGAGCATCTGCTCGTACTTCTCGCGGCCGATGAACTGGTTGTTCTCCTGGAAGTACGGCAGCGTCACGATCTTTTGCGCGAGCTCCTCGTCGGAGACCGAAAGGTTCATGCGCCGCGCCGACTCGAGGCGAAGCATCCGCTCGATCATGGAGTCGAGGACGTTGCGCGGAAGGTCGAGGGCCCGCTCGAGCTCGGGCGAGAAGTTGCCCTGGTACATCTGGCGGTATCGCTCGACCTGGGCGCGGTACTGGCGGTCGAACTCGACGGCGGTGATCCGCTCCTTGCCGACCTTCGCGACCACCTGATTCGAGGCGCCCGCGGGGTCCGAGCCGCCGGAGAAGAAGACGAAGCCGAGGATGAAGACCGCGATTACGGCGAACAGCGTCCACTTGAGGTGGTGGAAGCTGTTCCGCATCGTCTTGAGCATCGAAGACCTCTTTCGACAGAAATCGAGAACGCGCGACTATATACCGTCGCGAGCGGTCGTCCGGGGTCCTGCGCCTCCGGCGCACCGCCCTGCGGCTCGCCCGTGCGCAGGGCTGGACGCCGGCCGCCCGCCCGCTCCCGCGGCGCGAGGCGTCCTCCGCTGCGCTCGCGGAGATTCCTCGCGCCGCGAGCCAATGACCCAGTCCCGCTGGAAACTCGCTGCCGGGACCGAAAGGCCGAGGGCCCGGCGTCACTGCGGAAAATGACGCAAGTGTGTTATAAGTCAGAGGGATAAGTCTCGCAGTTTCGGGAGTTTATGCGTAAACGGAAGGCCGGCCAGCCAGCCGGCACGGATCTGGACTGGTTCGTCATCCCGATCCAGAAGATCCGACAGTGGGGGTTGGTCCTCGGCCTGCTGGTCGTGGCCGGCATCGTTGGCTACATGCTCTACACCCGGGGCCGCCGCTCGCCCCAGGAGCGCGCCCGCGTCGAGATCGCCGAGGCCGAATCGGTGCTTTCCCGGGCAACGCGCGCGGTCGGCGCCGTGCGGCCCGGCTCGAACGTCGCGCAGGCGCGCGACTTCCTCCGCGACGCCCGGGAGTCCTTCGGCGCGTCGCGCTTCGAGGAGGCCTTCCGGCTCGCCGTGGAATCCCAGTCCTACTCGCGCCGCGCCCTCGGGGGCTCGGCGCAGGGCGAGCAGGGCGACGCGTCTTTCATCTTCGTCGAAGGCGACGTCTCGCTGCAGCGGGCGGGCCGGTCGACCTTCGAGCCCGCGCGGCAGCGACAGCCCCTCTTCGACGGCGACTTCGTCAAGGCCGGAAAGACGGGCTCGGCCGAGATCATGTTCTTCGACGGGACGCTGTACACGATCCGCCCCGGCTCCCTCTTCGAGTGCCGCCGCCCCGTCTCTTCGGAGTCGCCCGGCAGCCAGATCAAGATCGTCTCCGGCGCGGTCAACGTCTACACGTCGAATTCGGCTTCGACCGTCGACACGGACGTCGCGGTCGCGGCGATCGACCGCGATTCGCGCGTGTCGGTCGACGTGGCGCCGGGCGACAAGACGGAGGTCACGAACTTCCGCGGGCGCACGACCGTGTCGACCGGGAAGGAAACGGTGGTCCTCGAGGGGCGGGAGCGCATCGCGGCCGCCTCGGCCACGCGCCAGTTCAGCGCCAAAGAGACGCTGCCCGACTCGCCGCAGCCGATCATCCCGGCCGACAACCGGATCTACGACTTGAAGACCGGGGACCAGGTGGACCTGAAGTGGACGAAGGTCGCGGAGGCGTCCCGCTATCGGCTCCAGATCTCGCGGTCGCGGCTCTTCGTTCCCGACGCCACCGAAGTCGACCTCGACGACCGCGTCCAGCCCCAGGCGCGCGTCAAGGTCTCGAAGGAGGGCTCGTACTTCTGGCGAGTCGCCTCGATCGACGCGGCGGGGCTGACCTCGGACTGGAGCTTCGTGCGGCGCTTCAAGATGATGACGGAGCCGATCGCCTCCGGCACCGGCGACAACGTGCCGCCCGAGTTGACCGTCTTTCCCCCGCAGCAGATGGGCAACCTCTTTCTCATCTATGGGAAGACCGAGCCCGGCGCCATCGTGACGGTCAACGCCGAGCCGGCGGACGTCGAGCCGGACGGGTCCTTCAAGAAGACGATCACGGTCGAGCGCGACGGGGCCGCCGTCCTGGTGGTCAAGTCGGTCGACGCCTCCGGCAACGAGACGGTGCGGCAGGTCCGCGTTTTCGTCGAGTCGCTATGATGCAGGGGATTCGTGGGGCACTCCTCGAGGGAGGTTCGGTTTGACCTGGAAATCCGTTTTCTCGATCTTCTCCAACGACCTGGCGGTCGATCTCGGCACGGCCAACACGCTGATCTTCGCCCGCGGCAAGGGCATCATCGTCCGCGAGCCGTCGATCGTCGCCGTCAACACGCAGACGAACCGCGTCGAGGCGGTCGGCGCCGACGCCAAGGAGATGCTCGGCCGCACGCCCGGAAACATCGTCGCGATCCGGCCCATGAAGGACGGCGTCATCGCCGACTTCGAGGTGACCGAGAAGATGCTCGACCACTTCATCAAGAAGGCGCACGGACGCTCGCTCTTCGTGCGGCCGCGCATCGTCATCTCGGTGCCGTCCGGGATCACGCAGGTCGAGAAGCGGGCGGTTCAGGACTCGGCCCTGCGCGCCGGCGCCTCGGAAGTGTTCATCATCGAGCAGGCGGTCGCGGCGGCGATCGGGGCCGGCCTCCCGATCACGGAGCCGACCGGCAACATGATCGTCGACATCGGTGGCGGCACGACCGACGTCGCCGTGATCTCGCTCGCCGGCATCGTTTACAGCCGGTCCGTGCGGACCGCGTCGAACGAGATGGACGAAGCTCTCATCCAGTACCTGAAGCGCAAGTACAACCTGCTGATCGGCGAGCGCACCGCCGAGCAGATCAAGATCGAGATCGGCTCGGCCCATCCGCTCGACGAACCCCTGACCATGGAGGTCAAGGGGCGCGACCTCGTCGAGGGCGTGCCGAAGACGCTCACGTTGACGGACGAGGAGGTCCGCGAAGCCCTCTCCGAGGTCGTCGCCGCGATCGTCGAGACCGTCCGCGTCGCCCTCGAACGCACGCCGCCGGAGCTCTCGGCCGACATCATGGACAAGGGCATCATCATCACGGGCGGAGGCTCGCTGCTGCGCAACCTCGACCGCCGCCTCTCCGAGGAGACGGGCCTGCCGATCTCCTATGCCGAGGATCCGCTCGCCTCCGTGGCGCTGGGAACGGGCGCGATGCTCACCGACATGGACCTCCTGCGGAAGATCAGCATCCCGTGAGAGAGCCGCGAGGCCGGAAGCCGGAGGCAGGAGTCCGATAAGTCATGTCCGGCGTCGACCCCTGCCTTCGCCGTGCCGTCCTGCCGTCCGCCGTCCTGCCGCCTGACCGCCCATGAGACTCCAGAACCCCCGTGCCGAGATCGCTGCGGTCAATCCCCGCCGGGGCGGCGCGGTGCTCGTCACCGTGCTCGTGGCGTGCGTCCTGATCCTCTCGGCGCAGGCGCCGGGACGGGGCGGCCGCGGAACGGTGCTTCAGTCCTGGATCCTGACCCTTTCGGCGCCGCTCGCGTCGGCCGTCTCGGCCGTGTCGCAGGGCGTTTCGGGAGGGGTCCGCTCGGCGGGCGAGCTCTTGACCGCGCGGACCGAGAACGAAAGGCTCCGCCGCGAGCTCGAGGCCCGTGAGCGGGAGCTCTTCCGCCTGCGCGCGGAGGCGCGCCAATCCGCGGAGGAGCGGCGGCTCGCGAGCCAGGGCTCCGCCCTCCCCGGGATCGTGGGCAGCGTTCCGATCCTGCTCCTCGAGCGGCGCTCGGGCCTGTACAGCGCGCTCGTCGGCGCCGGGACCGCCGACGGCGTCGTCGCCGGCTCGCCGCTCGCCGTTCCCGCGGGCCTCGTCGGGCGCGTCGTGGTCGTGGGGCGTTCGGTGTCGCGGGCGCAGCTGCTTCTCGACGCCGCGGCGGCGGCGGGCGCGCGGATCGCACGGACCGGGGAGCTGGGGGTCGTGCGGGGCGACGGCCGCGGCGCCATGATGCTGAACAACATCGCGACGACGTCCTCGGTTGCCCGGGGCGACCTCGTCGAGTCGGCCGGAATCGACGGCATCTACCCCCGCGGCGTTCCGATCGGCGTCGTCGCGTCGGTCGAGCGCGGCAGCAAGATGTTTCTGCAGATCAAGCGTCGAGCCGAGCGCGGACTTCGCGCGACTGACGGACGTGCTGCTGCTGGCGCCGTCGCCCGCCATCCGCGAGAATCCGGAGGTCGGGAAGGGTGCCGCGCGGTGAAGGCGTCCCGGATCGCGCTGCTGCTCGCGGCGGCCGCGGTCCTCGAGTTCTTCACGGGGGGCTCGAGGTCCGTGCTGCCGGTCGACTGGTTCCTGCTCGCGACCGCGATGGTCGCCCGCAGCGGCGACTTCGTCCGGGCGGTCCTGGCGGGAGCGTGCGCGGGCTTCGCCGAGGACTCGATCTCGCAGCCGCTGCTCGGGATGAACGCGTTCGCCAAGGCGATCCTGGGATACGCGCTGACGATCGTTTCGGTGCGCGTCGTCTTCGGGGGAGCGCTGGCCGTGGGCGCGGCGCTCGCCGTGGCCTCGCTCGCCAACGAGGCGATCGTCGCGTTGCTGTCGGCACTGCTGGCCCAGGCGCCGATCGTCATCCTCTCCCGCGACGCCCTCTGGCGCGCGGCGGCGACGGGTGTCGCGGGCGGAGCCCTCGAAGCCGCGTGGAACTTCCCCTGGCGCGACTGGTGGAAGCGGCGGCAGCTGCGGAGGCTGAGGTGAGCCGCAAGCGACGCGGGGAGAGTCCTCCACGTGTTCGAGGATCCGCGAGGACAGACAGGCCCTCGTCCGCCGCGTCGAGATCTCGCGCGTGGCGGTGGGTGCCGCGCTCTCGGCGCTGGCGGTCTCGTACTGGTTCGTCCAGATCGTCCGCGGCGACTATTACTTCTCGCTCTCCGAGAACAACCGCATCCGGGCGGTCAAGATCACCGCGCCGCGGGGCTACGTCCTCGACCGCAACGGCGCGACCCTCGTCGAGAACGAGCCGGCGTACACCCTGCACCTCTACCGCCGCGAGGCCCGGGACCTCGAGGCCTCGATCGACTTCGCGGTGGAGCTGCTGGGGCTCTCGCGCGAAGAGGTCGCCTCCCGCGTCGAGCGCGGCCGGCGGGCGCCCGAGTTCGTCCCGATCCCGATCGCCGAGAACCTCGGCATCGAGGAGGTGGCGGCGGTCGAGGCGCGGTCGATCGAGCACCCGGAGTTCGCCATCACGGTCTCGCAGCGCCGGCTCTACAAGCACGGCGGCTCGGCCGCCCACGCCCTGGGGTATCTCGCCGAGGCCACGCCCGAGCAGATCAAGGCGGCCGCCGGCGGTTACCAGGTGGGCGACTGGATCGGCCAGAAGGGGATCGAGAGCGCCTACCAGCGCCTGCTCGCCGGAGCCAACGGCGAGCGGCGCGTCATCGTCGACTCGCACGGCCGCGAAGTGTCGGAGGCCAACCGGCTCGAGGCCACGCCCGGGCAGAACCTCTTCCTGACGCTCGACCTCAAGCTCCAGGATGTCGCGGAGGAGTACTTCCGCGACCGCGTCGGCACGGTCGTCGCCATGGATCCCCGGACCGGCGAGATCCTCGCGCTCGTGTCCTCGCCGTCGTACGACCCCAACTGGTTCACGCGCCGCGTGACCTCGGCGGAGTGGACGGGTCTCCTCGAGAACCCGGACCGGCCGCTTCAGAACCGGACGATCCAGAACATGTACTCGCCGGGGTCGGTCTTCAAGGTGTTCCTGGCCTACGGCGCGCTCGCGCTGAACCTCGTGGATCCCGAGGCGAAGATCTTCTGTCCCGGCCACGCGACGTTCTACGGTCGCGAGTTCCATTGCCACAAGAAGGGCGGCCACGGCTGGGTCAACCTGCGCGACGCGATCAAGATGTCGTGCGACGTCTACTTCTACAACCTCGGCCGCCGCCTCGAGATCGACCGCATCAGCGAGATCGCGACGTCGTTCGGATTCGGGCAGCCGACCGGCGTCGACCTGTCCTTCGAAAAGTCGGGCCTGGTGCCCTCCGAGGACTGGGCGAAGAACCGGCGCGGCGCGCGCTGGTACCCGAGCGAGACGATCTCGGTCGCGATCGGCCAGGGTCCGCTGCTGGTGACCTCGATGCAGGTCGCGCGGGCGCTCTCGGGCATCGCCGAGGACGGGCGGCTGCCGACCCCGCATCTCTTCTACTCCTCGCAGGACCCGCGGACGGGCGAGCAGCTGCGGTACAAGGCCGAGTTTCGCGAGGCGATGCACCTGCCGAAGGAGAAGCTCGACATCGTCAAGAACGGCATGTGGGCGGTGGTGAACGAGCCGGGGGGCACGGCCTACGGCTCGCGGGCGAGCGGCGTCGAGATGGGCGGCAAGACGGGCACCGTGCAGGTCGTGGGCCGGGAATCGACGATTCGGGCCGGCGCGGACCGCGCGCGGCTCCAGGATCACGCCTGGTTCGCGGGATTCGGTCCGGTCGACGACCCCCAGATGGTCGTCGTGGTCTTCGTCGAGCACGGCGGCCACGGCAACCTCGCGGCCGCGCCGCTCGCCAAGGCGCTCTTCGAGGCGCGCTTCGGGACGGCGCCCGCGCCTCCGGCCTCTTCGCTTCGCGCGTCTTCGACTTCCCCGGCCGCGGGTGTCGCGCCGGCCGGCCTTCGGGAGAAGCCATGATCTCGCGGGTGATTCCGGGCTCGCGCCGGATCGACCTCGTGGTGCTGGGCTGCGCCGTGGGGCTCGCCGCGCTCGGCGTGCTCTTCATCGCCTCCGCGACGACGGGGACGAAGTACGAGGGGCTCGCCGTCAAGCAGGCGATCCTGATCGGCGTCGGGCTCGCCGCCATGACCGTGACGATCTTCTTCGACTACCGGATGCTCCTGAAGTTTTCGTTCGCCATTTACTGCGCATGCCTCCTGCCGCTCGTCTACCTGCTCTTCTTCGGCGAAAGCATCGCCAACGTGCGGTCCTGGATCCGCATCGGCCAGTTCCAGTTCCAGCCGGCGGAGCTTTCAAAGATCGCGACGGCGTTGCTCGTCGCGTATCTCTTCGAGAACGAGGACGACGCCCGGCTGCACGCCGGGACCCTCTTCAAGCTCGGAGCGATCGTGGGGCTGCCGATCCTTCTCGTCTTCCTGCAGCCCGACATGGGCCTCGCGATCACGTTCCTGCCGCTGCTCTTCGTCGGGCTTTACTTCGGCGGACTGCCCGCGCGGGGCTGGGTCGCGATCGTGCTGATCGTCGCCGTGGTGCTCGGCGTCGGCTGGTTCCTGCTGAAGGACTACCAGAAGGCGCGCATCGGGACGTTCCTGAACCCCGACACCGACCTGCTCGGGTCGGGGTACCAGGTGCGCCAGTCGAAGATCGCGGTCGGGTCGGGCGGCTTTTCGGGCAAGGGCTTCCGCAGCGGGACGCAGAGCCAGCTCCGGTTCCTGCCCGTCCAGCACACCGACTTCATACTCGCCGTCATCGCGGAGGAGTGGGGGTTCCTCGGAGTGATCCTGGTCCTTGGCCTCTTCGCGGCGCTCTTCCTGCGGGCCATGAAGCTCGCCCAGACCGCGCGCGACCGGGGAGGAGTGTTTCTCGTGCTGGGTTTGACGGGGATGATGTTCTTCTCGGTCGTCATCAACGCGTCGATGATGATCGGCCTCGCCCCGACGACGGGCATCCCGCTGCCGCTCGTGTCCTACGGCGGGTCCTCGGTTGCGACGACCTTCCTCGCCATCGGCCTGATTCTGGGCGTCGAGTACCGACGGTTCGCCAACGCGTGAGGAAAGAGCTCCTCGTCAACGCGACGCCTCCCGAGACGCGCGTCGCCCTCACCGAGGACGGCCGCGTCGTCGAGGTCGTGCACGAGCGCCGGGGCCGGCAGAGCCTGGTCGGCAACGTGTATCTGGGCCGGGTCCACCGGGTGCTGCCCGGCATGCAGGCGGCCTTCGTTTCGATCGGCCTCGACCGCGACGCCTTCCTGTACGTCGAGGACGCCGCGCCTCCGGAGGAGATCGAGTTCGGCGAGGAGGCGCCGGAGGCCGCGGCGAGCGAGCCGGGCGACCGGGCGGACCGGCCGCGCATCGACGATCTCGTCAAGGAAGGCCAGGAGATCGTCGTGCAGGTGTCCAAGGACGCGGTGGGGTCGAAGGGCCCCCGCGTCTCGACCGCGATCTCGCTCGCCGGCCGGACGCTCGTCTACCTTCCCTCGGCGCGGGAGTCCGGGGTGTCGCGGCGGGTCACCGACCCGGTGGAGCGCGAGCGCCTGCGCGCGCTGCTCGACGCGCTCCCGGGGCCCGGAGGCCTCATCGCGCGCACGGCCGCCCTGGGGAAGGCGGCGGAGGAGCTCTCCGCGGACCATCGCTACCTGACGGACCTGGCGGCGCGCATCGCGCGGCGCCAGGAGAGCGCTTCCGCGCCCGCGCTGCTGCACCGCGAGCTCGACCTCGCCCTCCGGAGCGTTCGCGACCTGCTGCCGGACGACTGCGACACGATCCGCGTCGACGACGAGGCCACGCTTTCGCGGATGAAGGAGCTCCTCGGCGCGGTCGCCCCGCGGCTCGCGCGCCGTCTCGAGCTCCATTCCGGTCCCGAGCCGCTCTTCGAGCGTTTCGGCGTCGAGGCGGAGATCGAGAACGCTCTCCAGAGCCGCGTCGCGCTGTCCTCCGGCGGCTCGATCGTCCTCCACCAGACCGAGGCGTTGGTGGCGATCGACGTCAACACCGGCCGGTTCGTGGGCAAGGACGGTCTCGAGGAGACGGTCTTCGCCTTGAACCTGGAGGCCGCCCCCGAGGTCGCCCGCCAGATCCGGCTGCGCGACCTCGGCGGGCTGATCGTGGTCGATTTCATCGACATGGAGGAGCCGGCTCACCGGGAGGCGCTCTTCGAGCGGTTCCAGGAGGAGATGGCGCGCGACCGGGCGCGCACGCGGCTGCTGCCGATCTCGGAGTTCGGCCTGATCGAGATCACCCGTCAGCGCTCCCGCGGCAATCTCGAGCGGGTCCTGACCTGCGCCTGCCCGGCCTGCTCGGGAAGCGGCCGGGTCAAGACCGACATGACCGTCGCGCTCGACCTGCGTCGGCAGCTTCTGGCGTCCGCGGCCGTCCTTTCTCCGGGCGAGACCGTCCGAATTCGGGTGCGCCCGGGAGTCGCACGCCTGCTCGCCGAGGAAGACCCGAGAATTCTGGAGGAGACCGAGGGCGTTCTGGGAATCCGGGTCGAGCTGACGGCGGACGAGGCTCTGGAGTCCGGAGGCTTCGAAATCGACCGGGGCTAGAAGTCACTCTCGATCAACAGTTTACAAATCGAAATAATCGCGAAACACCCCCTGTTGCATAGGGCAGCACGCGATACCTTCCTTCCCGGCCCTGACCATTGAGTCGGGGCCGCCTTTTTTTGGGGCCTACTTCCGTACCGCCGCGAACATTTCCAGGGCGACGGCCTTCTCGCGGGCGTGGTCGAGGATCGGCGCGGGGTAATCGCGGCCGATCCGGCAGCCCGAGGCGGCTTGCTCCGCGGCGGTCATGGTCCAGGGTTCGTGAATCCTGGCGTCGGGAACCCGGGCGAGCTCGGGCACGAAGCGACGGATGTAGCGGCCCTCCGGATCGAACTTCCGGGACTGGAGTGAGGGGTTGAAGATCCGGAAGTACGGGGCGGCGTCGGTACCGCTTCCCGCGGCCCACTGCCAGCCCCCGTTGTTGTTAGCGAGGTCCGCGTCGGCGAGCTGGCGTTCGAACCATTTCTCCCCGTGCTTCCAGTGGAGGTGGAGGTCCTTGGTCAGAAACGACGCCGCGACCATCCGGGCGCGGTTGTGCATCCAGTGCGTCGTCGCGAGCTCGCGCATCCCGGCGTCGACGAAGGGGTAACCCGTCTCCCCGCGCGTCCACGCCGCGAGCCCGGCGGCGTTCTCCTTCCACGGCATCCGGTCGAACTCGGAACGGAAGCTTTCCTCGGCCACGCGCGGAAAGTGGAAGAGAACGTGGTGGTAGAACTCACGCCAGGCGAGCTCGGCGACGAACTTGCGGATGTTCTCCCGGACGGCGGGCGGCGCCTCGCGCCGGGCCTCCTCGGCCGCGGCGCGAATCGAGCGCGGCGAGACCGTTCCGAAGTGGAGGTGCGGGGAGAGGCGTGACGTTCCCGGGACGTCCGGCCGGTCGCGGTCATCGCCATAGCGGGAGGCCGGACCCGAGAAGAAGCGCCGGACGAGGTCCGAGGCCTCGGGCTCGCCGCCCTTCGGCCCGGGCGCGTCCGACGGCAGGTCGCGCCAGGCGCGCACCCTGCTGAGGAGCACGCCCGCGAGCTCCGGTGTGTCGAGCGATGCGGGCGAGGGCCAGGGGTCCCGCTTCTCGGCCGCCGCCCACTTGCGCGCGAACGGCGTGTACACGATGTACGGGTCGCCGGCGTCGGATGCGATGACGTCGGGCTCGACGAGGAGCGCGTCGGGGAAGAGCCGGAGGTGTCCGCCCGCCGCTTCGATCGCCGCGGCGGCGGCGTCGTCGCGCCGCTCGGGGTACGGACCGATCTCGGCGTTAGCGTAGACGGCGGAGGCGCCGGTCTCGCGCAGGAGGTCGGGCAGGGCCCGGTCGGCCGGGCCGCGGCGCAGGATGAGCCGGCCGGAGAGACGGGCGAGCGACGCCGCCAGGGACTCGAGGCTCTCGCGCAGAAAGCGAAAGCGGGCCGGGCCGACGCCGGGGTCGCTTCCGTAGTGATCGTCGAGGACGAACACGGGGACGACGCGGTCGCCGTCGCGCACGGCGTTCCAGAGCGCGGTGTTGTCCGCGACGCGCAGGTCCCGGCGGAACCAGTGGATCAGAGTCGACAACGCGGCGGCGGCTCTTCGGAAGTCACGGCCCGGCACCTCCCCGGACGGCGGGCGCGAAGATCTCCTCGATCGCCCGGCGGCGGTAGGAAAAGATTCCCTCGAGCTGCCGCCGCACGCCGAGGCGATGGACCAGGCGGCCGAGGGGGCCGAAGGGGAGGGCGTACTCGACCCGATCCTCCATTCGGACCCGGCCGTCCCGGTGCGCGAAGCGGTGCGTGTGGACCCAGGCGGCATACGGGCCCTTCTCCTGGACGTCCTGGAACTCGACCGGCGCGCGCCAGCGCGTGATGCGGGTGACCCAGCGGAGCCGGAAGATCAGCCACCGGATGCGGTACTCGATGCGGCTGCCTTCGCCGAGCGCCGAAGGCGGCGCGCCGTGGATGCGGAACCGAAGCCACGGCGGCGTGATGCGCGCGAGATTGCCGGGGTCGGAGAAGAACGCGAAGACCGCCTCCGGTGAGGCGTCGATCTCCTGAACCTGCTCGAGGACGTGCACCGGACGAGGGTATCGCCACCGCCCGCGGCGTCGGCCGACTGTCGAGCTCGCGCCGGCGGCTACGGGAGGGGCTTCAAGCCGAAGAGCGGAAGCGTGACCACGTTGTGCAGGCCGGCCGGCGCCGAGACGATGAACGGGATCGCGTTGACGACCGTGCCGATCGTCGAGCGGTCCCCGTGGAAGCCGCCGGCCGCGGTCAGGTGCAGGGCGGGGTCTCCCTCGATGTCGATCCTGTCCGCGGGATTGGGCGCGCCCACGGCCATGGTCAGGTCGAGTCCGACCTTGACCTCGTCCCCGGCCTGGACGAGCGCGACCTGGTGGAGTCCGAGCACCCGGCCCGCCGCGACGCCGTCGGTCTCGCGCTCGGCGATGACCGGCTTGATCGTCTCGGTGATCTCGTCGATCGGAAGACCCAGGCCGAGGGCGATGATCGCTGCCGACTCCGATAGTCCGACGTGACCGAGCTTCTTCGCCGCCACACCGGCGAGGAACTCGTCGCGGGAGAGCCCGGCCCCGACCTTCGCGCGCAGGGGGCCCCGCCGCTTGGCGGCGTCGACCACCCGGGTCACCCGCACCGAGTCGACGCGCACGCAGGCCCCGGCCGCGGCAAGAACCAGCCGGTCCATCACGAGACCCGGGTTGACTCCGGTGCCGAGGACGGCGACGCCCTTCGCTTTGGCTTGCCGGTCGATCTGTCGAGCCATGGGCCCGTGGCGAAGCTCCGGAAACGACAGCTCTTCGCAGGTCGAGACGATGTGCAGTCCGGCCGCGATCGCTTCCTCGATCTGCGGCAGCATCGCGTGGAGGCGCGAGCCGGTGCAGATCACCGCCACGTCGCCCCGGTAGCGGGAGCCCGCCGTCTGCGCGTAGAGCGCGGCGGCCGAGGCCGAAATCGTGACGCCCGGGAAGGCCCCGTCGAGAAGCTCCGAGAGCGGCCGGCCGGCCTTGTCCGGAGCCGGATCGGCCGCGCCGGCGAGCTCCACGCCCTCCCGGTGCGCGAGGGCCTTTCCGACTTCGATGCCGATCGGTCCCAGTCCGACGAGGGAGATGCGCGCGCGTTGTGTGCTCATGTTCGGGGCAGCATTCTATCTAAGCGGCGCGGATCTCCGCGGCGGCGGCCCGGTCCGGGACGCCGCGGAGAAGCCACAGCGCGACCGCCATCATCAAGGCGAGCGAGACCACGGCCAGCCGGTACGCCACCTCGCGGCCGAGCGGCGCCGAGAGCCCGTCGACGATCGCGGCCCAGATGAGCGGCCCCACGATCGCGGCCGCCCGCGCCGAGAGCGCGAGCAGCCCGAAGTAGCGGCCCGATTCGCCGGCGGGCACGAGGGTCAGCAGGAGCGGTCGTTCGGCGGACCAGATCCCGCCGAACGCGAGCCCGACGAGAACGCCCCCGATCCAGAAGCCGTCGAGCGAGGGCGCCAGGGCGATGGCCACGAGGCCCGCGATCCAGGCCGCGAGCACGGCGGCGAGCGTGCGGCGAGGACCCCACCGGTCGCACGCGAAACCCGCGAGCGCCGCGCCGCCGACCGCCGGGATCGTCAGCGTGATGAAGAGGCGGATCTCGCCGCCGGCCGGCAGCCCGAGCACCATGACGGCGTAGAGGGCCATGAACGAGATCGCGGTCCCGAGAGCGTCCTGGTAGAAGTACGACGCGACGACGAAGCGCCGAAGACCGCGGTGACGCCCCGCGTCCCGAAAAGCCGAGGCGAGCTCGCCCGCGATCGAGCCCCACCGCACGCGGGCGCGGGAGGCGCCGCGGCCCCCGCGGTCGCGGCAGAAGACGAAGAACGGCAGCGCAAAGAGCAGGAACAGGAGGGCCGTCGGAGTGAACGCCGCGTGGCGGCCGCCGGCGGGCAGCCCCCAGCCGCCCGTGACGAACGGCCCGACGAGCAGGACGCCCGCGATCGAACCGACGTACCCGAGCGCCGTTCCGATGCCCGAGAGCCTCCCGCGCTCCGACGGCAAAGCGAGCTCGGGGAGCATCGCGTTGTACGGGGGTAGGGCGAGCTGGTAAGCCGCGTTCGCGAGCGCGAAGGCGGCGAGGAGGAGAAGAATCCCGGTGCCGGTGGGAAGGTTCGCGCGGGCGAGAGGAGAGAAGGCGAGCGTCGCGGCGACGCAGGCGAGGGTGCATCCGACGACCCAGGTCTTGTGGCGGCCCGAGGCGTCCGAGACGGCGCCGACCCAGGGGGCGAGAAACAGCACCGCGACGGACGAAAGGCTCGTCGCCACGGAGTAGGCCGTCGTGCTCGAGCCTCGCTCCGTCACGATCCACACGGCGAAGTACAGGGTCACGATGTTCATCGAGAAGATCGTGTTGGCGAAGTCGTAGAGGGCCCAGCTCCAGCGCTCGAGCGCGGGGGCATGCCTCCGTCCGGGTGGCGGCGAGTTCCGGCGGGATTCGGTCATCGGGGCGCCCGTAGGATAGCCTCGTCTGCCCGGGCGTCGGCCGGAATCGAAACCTCTCCGGGCGCGTTGGAGGGCCATGAGGCAGACATGCGAAACGCTTTCCTGACGGCCGCGTTGATCGCGGCGAGCCTCCTGTCGGCGTGCGCCTCGGGAGGCAAGAAGGACCCGGGCCTCGGCGTGCGGACCCTCGACTGCCTCGTCGTCGAGCGCGGCGAGGGCTCCCCGAGCTCGGGAAGCGGCCGCGGTTATACGAGCGCCGGCAACTACTGGATGGTCTTCGAGACGAAGGAGGGCGAAGCCACGTCGCGCTACCAGCTCGAGGTCACGCGCACGCAGTGGTTCCGCTTTCCCGAAGGCTCCCGCGTCCGGATCACGCTCAACAACAACATCCTCACGGACATCCGCTCGATCGAGTGAGCCGGCCGCCAGGGCCCCCTCCGACCGGACCGGCCGGGACCGGCGCGCCCTCCGCGCGCCGGAGGTGGGAATGGTTGCTCGTGCCTCTCCTCGCCGCCGCGGGGTCGGCGGCGCTGACGTGGGACCGCTGGATCCATCCGTTCGTCGACGGCTCGCGCGAGCTCCAGGTCCCCGCGCGGCTGGCGGCGGGCGAGCGTCTCGTATCGCGACGTCTCCTCCTATTACGGCCCGGCGGCGGCCTGGATCAACGCGCTGGCGATTCGCACGCTTGGGCGCCGCTTCGGCGCGCTGGAAGCGATGGGCGCGCTCGCCGCGGCCGTCCTCCTCGCCGCCCTGTACCGGCTGGCCCGCCGCGCAGGCTCGCCGCTCGCTTCGGGCGCGGGCGTGTCGGTCGCCGCCGCGATCTGCATCGGGGCGCCGAACGGGGGCGCGTTTCTCTTTCCTTACGCGTTCGCCGCGCTGTTTGCCGTCGCGGCCGGCTTCGCGTGCCTCGCGGCGGCGGCGGGTCCGCCTTCGCGCGGCCGGACGGCGGTCTCGGTCCTCGGTCTCGCCTTTGCGCTCCTCTCCAAGGCCGAGATCGGAGCGGCGGCCGCGGCGGCCCTCCTCCTCGGGGCCCTGCGCGGAGAGGAGGCCCGGATTGTCCGTCCTCGGACGGCGGCGGTCCTCGGCTCGGCCGCTGCCCTCGCGGCGGCCGGCTACGCCCTGGCCTTCCGGGGCGTGTCGCGGACGGACCTCGTGGCCGAGGGACCGCTGGTGCTCTTCGCGCCTCCGCCCGAGTGGCGGCAGGTCTACCGGGTCATTTCCGGCCTCGACGCTCCCGCGGCTTCTCTCGCGCGTGTCGCGACCGCGGCGTTTCTGGTCCTGCTCGTCCTCGGCGCCGCGCTCCTCGCCGCGCGGGTGTCCGGGAGCGACGGGAACCGCGCCGGCGCGGGCGACGTCGTGTGGTGGGCGGTGCTCGCCGCGGCGGTCGCCTTCGCGGGGACGTCTCCGGGTGGAGGAATCGAGGACCGGCTTCCGCCGATCCTCTCGCCGATGCCAGTCGCCGCGGCCGCCGCGGCGCTGGTGCTCGCCGCGCGCGGGCCCCGGGACGAGCGCGAACGCGCGCGCCTCCTTCTCTTCGCCTTCTCCGCTCTGCTGGCGTCGCGCGTCGCACTGAACCTCGCCTACGGCCACGTCACGACGCCCTATTCGATCCTGGCGCTTCCCGGGCTCGCGGCCTCGGCGGCGGTTCTCGGCCTCGACGTGCTGGCGCCCCGCGTGGCTCGGCCGGCGGCCTTCCGGCGGGCGCTCGCCGCGGCCTTCCTGGCGCTCGCCGCCGTCGGCCTCGTCCGGCTCGACCGGGCGCGGAGGACGCAGCCGCGAGTGACCGTCGAGACGTCCGCGGGATCGCTCCGCCTCCCTCCGGTCCGGGCCGAAGCCGTGCGCCGGACGCTCGACTTTCTCTCCTCGCGCGCGCGGCCCGGGGACACCCTCGCCGGCCTCCCGGAGGCCGGCATCTTCAATTTCGCAACCGGACTCGCCAATCCTCTCCGCCAGGAGCAAATCCTGCCCGGCCACCTCAGTCCGGCCGCGGAGCTCGCCGTGACGGGACGGATTCGCTCGGCCGGGCCGAGGTTCATCGTGCTGGCGGCCGAGACCCCGCCCGGCTGGGCGGCGGCGCGCTTCGGCCTGGATTATGGGCAATCGATTGCCGCCGAGATCGACCGGGACTACGCGACGGTCGCCCTGGCGCCCGCGGCGAATCCGCTCGTTCGGGTGCTCGAGCGGCGGCCGCCATAAGATAGCGCCGCGTGACGAGCGCCTGGCTTCCCAAGACCTTCACGACGCTCGAGGTCGCGGCGCGCCACATCGTGACGCCGGAGATGGCCGGAGGGGAGAGCGCGTGACGGCGGAACCGAAGACGCCGACTTCCGGAGTGAAATTCCCGCCGCCCGCCTTCTTCGTCCTGGCGCTCGCCGCGGGGTTTCTGATCCGATGGCGGTGGCCGGCGTCGATCGTGTCCGGCCACGACCGGGAGGTGCGCATCGCCGGCGTCGCGGTCTTCCTCCTCGGGATCGGACTCGCCCTGTGGGCGGTCCGGACCTTCCTCGCGGCCGGCACGAGCCCGAATCCGACCCGACCGACGGCGGCGCTCGCCTTCGCCGGGCCTTACCGCTTCACGCGCAACCCGATGTACCTGGGTCTTTCGGCGGCGAGCGCCGGTGTCGCGATGTTCTGGAACGGTTTGTGGCCGCTGTTGTCGGTGCCGGTCGCGATGGCGCTGGTTTCCCGCTTCGTGATCGCCCGCGAGGAGCGGTACCTCGCGTCCAGGTTCGGGACGGCGTATGTCGACTACACGCGCGAGGTGCGTCGATGGATCTGAGCCGTCCTTCCTGGAACGGCCAGGCGCTCCTCGAGCGCGACGACACCGAGACCGGCGCGACGATCATCATCGCCCTGCATTCCTCGCGCCTCGGGCCGCCCTCGGGCGGCACGCGGATGAAGACGTATCCGGACCTCGCGGCGGCGCGGCGCGACGCCGAGCGCCTGTCGGAAGGCATGACCTACAAGTGGGCCGCCGCGGGTTTTCCGCGCGGAGGAGGAAAGGCCGTGCTGGCCGTGCCGCCGGGCCTCCAGGGTGACGCGCGCGACGGGCTGCTGCGGCGCTACGGCGCCCTCATCCAGGATCTCGGCGGACGATTCTGGACCGGCGCGGACGTCGGCACCTCGTCGCGGGACATGGACGTCATCGCCGAGACCGGGGCGCCCTACGTCTTCAGCCGGACGCCCTCACACGGCGGCGCGGGCGATTCCTCGGGCTGGACGGCGCTCGGCGTCGAGGCCGGAATCCGGTCGACCTGCGCGCACCTCTACGGTGACCCCTCGCTTTCGGGCCGCCGCATCGTCGTCCAGGGCGCGGGCAGCGTGGGCAGCGCGCTCATCGAGAGGCTGCGCGCGGCGGGCGCGTCGATCACGTTCAGCGACGTGGACGAGGCTTCGGTGCGGCGCCATCGCGGCGAGGGGATCGCCTTCGTCGAACCGGCGGCCGTCCTCGAAACGCCGTGTGACGTGCTCGCTCCGTGCGCGCTCGGCGGGGTGCTCACCGCCGATACGATCCCGCGCCTCAGCTGCCGGGCGGTCGCCGGGGCCGCCAACAACCAGCTCGGCGGGCCGGAGGACGCCGAGCGGCTCCGGGCGCGCGGAATCCTCTATGCCCCCGACTACGTGATCAACGCGGGCGGGGCCGTCGGGATCACCGGCCAGGAGGCCCTCGGCTGGTCCGAGGAGCGCGCCCGGCAGGAGGTCCTCCGGATCGGCGCGACACTCGAGCGCGTCTACGCGCTCGCCGAGGCGGAGGGGATCACCACGGAAGCGGCCGCCCGGCGGATCGCCGAGGAGCGGCTTTGGCGCGGGCCCTAGCGTCCTCGCTGAGAATCCACACCCAGCTGTGGATTCTCAACACGTTGTTCACGGCCACGATCGGGCTGGGCGGCCTTTCCCCCTCTCCCGGCGGGAGAGGGTCGGGGTGAGGGGCACTCCTCGCTCGATCTGCCCACAACGCTTCTCATCTGGCCCGAGGTCCCAACCCCCTCACCCTGCCCTCTCCCCCTCTCGGGGGGAGAGGGTTCTCCTATTCGACGTTCACCGGTGAACAACGTCCTGAGAAACGAGACCTAGCGCGCCGCCTGGCGAGGCCCGCTGACGGAGCCCGGCCGGTAGTCGGGATCAATCGTCTTCATCTTCGCCTCGACGTCGGCGGCGAGCGCCGTGCGTCCCGCCCGCCGGGCGTCGGCGGCGATCCGGTCGAGCCGGAACAGGCCCTCGCCCCACGCGTCGAAGCGCGGGTTGAGGGAGAGCTCCAGCGCGACGCGACGGATGGACGCCTCCGCCTCCGCCGGATCCTTCCCGTTAAGCGCGATCTCGGTCTCGAGCTGCGCGACGAACGGGGCGACGAACCAGTCGAGATACCGCCCCTGCGCTCCGAGCGACACGCGTCCCGCGCCGAGTTTCTCCTGCGCCCGGCGCGCCGCGGAGCGCGCATCGTCGAGCCGGCCCATGCCGAGCAACGCCTCGCCCTCGACGACCGTCGCCACGATCTGCGCGGCGGGCGTGCGCGTGTCGACCTGGAGCGCGCGAGCCACCGTCAGGGCCTCGGCGGGCTGTCCCCTCAGGAGATAGAACTCGGCGAGGCTCGCCTGCGGCGCGCCGCGGTAGGGCAGGCGCGCGGGCGTGTCGAAGGCCCGCCGGAAGGTGCGTTCCGCGTCGGCGAAGCGGTTCATGCGCAGGTACGTGTACCCGAGGAGCTGAAGGTTGTGGAGATGGTGCCAGTCGTCGCCGGGCCGCAGGTTTTCGGCGCGGGCATAGGCCTCCTCGATCGCGTCGGCCTTCTCGAACTGCGCGAGCGCCTCGTCCCAGCGGCCGAGACGCGGCAGGACGTGCCCGTACATGTGCTGGGCGTGCGCCACGCCGGGGCTCGAGCCCGCGTAGATCTTCCCGTGGTCTGCGGCCTCGGCGTGATGGCCGATGTTCTCGAAGGAGTGGACGAGGTAGTGGTGCGCCCCGAGGTGCCCGGGGGAGCGCACGAGCGCGGTCTCGTAGAAGGCGATCGAGGCCGAGCCGCCGAACTGTCCCCGTCCCCACGGGCCCGGCTCCTCGGCGTTGCCGCGGAGGATCCAGAGCTCCGCGTCGTCGGGATAGTTGGCGAGCGCGAGGTCGAGCGCGGCCTTGTAGGCGGCGTGCTTCTCCGTCTCTTCGGACGGCGGCGCGGCCTGCGCCTCGATCTGCTGCGCGCGAAGCGCGACGAAGGTCTTTTCCTTCGGCGAAGCCTTCGCGGCCGCCGCCACCGCTTTCGCGATGGCGGACGCGGTCGGCTCCGGCCGCTCGAGGCCCTGGTCGGCCCGCGCGAGGCCCATCCAGCACATCGCACAGTCGGGATCGGCGCGGAGGGCCTGCCGGAACGCGCGCGCCGCCTCGATGAACACGTAGTGATGCAGGAAGGTCAGGCCCTGGTCGTAGAACGCCTGCGCCGCCGGCGCGCTCGTGGTGATCGCCTGGTGCACGCTCCCGACGTCGGTCCGCAGCTTCGTCGGCCGTTCGAGGAGCGCGGGGTCGACGGGGTCGCCGGGGGCCGCGCAGCCGGCGTGCGAAACGGGCAGGTCCGCGGCCGGCGCGGCGCCGACGAACGATCCGGCCAGAGCGGCCGCGAGAAAGGTGCGGGTCACCGACGTCATGGTCGTCCTTTCGGAATTCCGTAAGGCTCTCCGCTCTTCGCCACCTCGAACTCCCGGGATTTGCCCTTCGGGATGGAGAGCGAGACCCAGTCCTTTCCCGCGAAGTGCCGCGCGAGAAAAACGATCTGCCCGACATGGTACGCGTAGTGGGTGAGCTGGCGGTTGATCGCCTGAATCACCGTGTGCGGTTCCCGCCGGATGGCGACGGTCCGCAGGACGTCGGCCGGGGTCAGGGCGGCGAGCGCGTCGAAGAGCAGCCGCCAGCCGGCCTCCCACCGCTCGAAGAGCGCCTCCCGCGTGTCGCCGGCGTCGAGCTCGAACTCGGTGTCGCGCTGGCGATCGGGCTTCTCGCCGTCGGAGGTCAGGAAGTCGGTCCAGCGCGAGCGCGTGTTGCCGGCGATGTGCTTCATGACGACGGCGATGCTGTTCGAGTCGGCGTCGATGGTCCGAAACAGATCGGCCGTCCGGACCTGGGCGATCGCCCGGTCCGCGAGAGACTTGTACTTCCGGCACTGCAGGATGGCGTCCTCCAGGAACGCGGCCCCCGGAACGGCTTCTTCCATCATCCTCGATCGTATCGCCCCGGGGCCCGCCCGTAGAATGCCGGCGTGAGTCGAGACGCGCTGTCGGGCTTTCGCGCCCCCGTCCGGCAGTGGTTCCGCGCATCCTTCGCCTCGCCCACCGCGGCGCAGACGAAGGGCTGGCCCTCGATCCAGTCCGGGCGCTCGACGCTGCTTCTCGCCCCGACCGGTTCGGGCAAGACGCTCGCGGCGTTCCTGGCCGCGATCGATCGCCTGATGTTCTCGCCCGAGCCCGGAAGGAAGGAGCGCTGCCGGGTCCTCTACGTCTCCCCGCTCAAGGCCCTCGCCGTCGACGTCGAGCGCAACCTCCGCGCTCCGATCGCCGGCATCGCGGCGATGGCCGCGGGCCTCGGCGCCGCGCACCGCATTCCATCGGTCGCCATCCGGTCGGGTGACACGCCGGCGTCGGAGCGGGCCCGCATCGCGCGGACGCCGCCCGACATTCTGATCACGACGCCCGAGTCGCTCTACCTGCTGCTGACGTCCCAGGCGCGCGAGGCCCTGGCGTCGGTCGAAACGGTCATCGTCGACGAGATCCACGCGATCGCCGCGAGCAAACGCGGCGCCCATCTCTTCCTGTCGCTCGAACGGCTCGAGGAGCTGCGGGAACGGGAGCGGCCCCTCCAGCGGATCGGCCTTTCCGCGACGCAGCGTCCCCTCGAGGAGATCGCGCGCCTTCTCGGCGGAGGCGAGATCGCCGGCCGGCGCGGTGCGTGGACGGCGCGGCCGGTCGAGATCGTCGACGCGGGAAGCCGCAAGGTTCTCGAGCTGACGGTCGAGGTGCCGGTCGAGGACATGGCGAAGCTCGGCGAGGAGCTCGACGAGATCCCCTCGGGGCCGGCCTCGGCCGGCCCGACGCGCCGCTCGATCTGGCCGTCGATCTACCCGCGCCTGGTCGAGCTCGTCCGCGCGCACCGGTCGACGATGATCTTCGCCAACAGCCGGCGCCTGGCGGAGCGGCTCGCCGGGGCCCTGAACGAAACGGCCGGCGAGGAGATCGCCCTCGCGCACCACGGGTCGATCTCGCGGGAGAAGCGGCTCGAGATCGAGGACCGGCTCAAGCGCGGCCAGCTTCCGGCGATCGTCGCGACCTCTTCCCTCGAGCTCGGCATCGACATGGGCGCCGTCGACCTCGTCGTCCAGATCGAGGCGCCGCCCTCGATCGCTTCCGGCCTGCAGCGCATCGGGCGGGCGGGCCACGGCGTCGGCGAAGCCTCGCGGGGAATCCTCTTCCCGAAGTACCGCGGCGATCTCCTCGCGGCCGCCGCGGCGACCGCGCGCATGGCCGAGGGCAGGGTCGAGGAGACGACCTATCCTCGCAACCCGCTCGACGTGCTGGCGCAGCAGATCGTCGCGATCGTCGCGTCCGAGCCTCACCGCGTCGAGGACCTCTATCGCCTGGTGCGGCGCGCGGCGCCGTTCGCCGAGCTTCCCCGGGCGTCCTTCGAGGGCGTGCTCGACATGCTCTCGGGCCGCTATCCCTCGGACGAGTTCGCGGAGCTTCGGCCCCGCGTCACCTGGGATCGGGTTGGCGGCGAGGTGCGCGCGCGCGAGGGGGCGCGGCGGGTCGCGGTCGTCAACGCGGGGACGATCCCGGACCGGGGTCTCTACGGCGTGTTCCTGGCGGGCGGGGACCCGCGCCGGAGTCTCCGGGTCGGCGAGCTCGACGAGGAGATGGTGTTCGAGTCGCAGCCCGGCGACGTCTTCGTGCTCGGCGCCTCCTCCTGGCGGATCGACGAGATCACCCACGACCGCGTCCTCGTGACGCCGGCGCCCGGCCTTCCCGGGAAGATGCCCTTCTGGCACGGCGACCGGCCGGGTCGGCCCCCGGAGTTCGGCGCGGCGATCGGCGAGCTGGCCCGCGAGCTGTCGTCGGCGAAGGGCGCCGACGCGGAGCGGCGCCTGCGGGACGGGCACGGCCTCGATCCCCGGGCCGCGACGAATCTCGTGGCGTATCTGCGCGACCAGCGGGAGGCGACGGGGGAGGTGCCGAGCGACCGCACGCTCGTCGTCGAGCGGTACGTCGACGAGATCGGCGACTGGCGGGTCTGCGTCCTGTCGCCCTGGGGCGCGCGGGTCCATGCCCCCTGGGCCACGGCCGTGCTCGCGCGGCTGAAGGAGTCGAGCGCCGCCGACGTCGAGGCGATCTGGTCCGACGACGGCATGGTGTTCCGGATCCCGGAGTCCGACGAGCCGCCCGACACGGCGCTGTTCCTTCCGGCGGCCGACGAGGTCGAGGACGTCGTCGTGCGGCACCTCGGCCAGACCTCTCTCTTTGCGGCGCGCTTTCGCGAGAACGCCGCGCGGGCCCTTCTCCTGCCTCGGCGGCACCCGGGCCGCCGCAGCCCGCTCTGGGCGCAGCGCAAGCGCTCCGCCGACCTGCTCGCCGTGGCCTCGCGGTACGGGTCGTTTCCCATCATCCTCGAGACCTACCGCGAGTGCCTGCGCGACGTCTTCGACCTTCCGGGCCTGGTCGACATCCTGCGCAAGATCGCTTCGCGCCGGATCCGGATCGTCACGGTCGATTCGCGCACCCCGTCGCCGTTCGCCGGGTCCCTTCTCTTCTCCTATGTCGCCAACTTCATCTACGACGGAGACGCTCCCCTGGCCGAACGCCGGGCGCAGGCGTTGTCGGTCGACCAGGCGCAGCTGAAGGAGCTCCTCGGCGAGGCCGAGCTCCGCGAGCTCCTGGATCCGGACGCGATCACCTCCCTCGAAGCCTCTCTCCAGCGGCTCGAGGGCCGACGGGTGCGGCACGCGGACGGCGTGCACGACCTGCTGCTGTCGCTGGGGGACCTGACCGAAGGGGAGATCGCGGCGCGCTGCGAGTCGCCGGCCGGAGTCCGGGGCTGGCTCGACGCGCTGGCGAAGGAGCGTCGCGTGATCGCCGTCCGGATCGCGGGGGAGACGCGCGTCGCCGCCGCCGAGGACGCCGCGAGGCTGCGCGACGCGCTCGGCGTCGTTCTGCCGCCGGGCCTGCCGGAGGCCTTCCTCGAACCGGTCGAAGACCCGTTGTCCGATCTCCTGTCGCGCTACGCGCGCACGCACGGCCCGTTTCGCCTCGAAGACGCGGCGGCGCGCTTCGGCCTCGCCGTCGGGATCGTCCGCCTGGCGCTCGACCGGCTCGCCGAGCGCGGCCGCGTGCTCGAGGGCGACTTCCTCCCCGGCGGGTCCTCGCGCGAGTGGTGCGACGCGAGGGTCCTGCGGGCGATCAAGCGCCGGTCGCTCGCGAAGCTGCGGCGCGAAGTCGAGCCGGTCGAGCCGGCTGCGTTCGCGCGCTTTCTCGCGGAGTGGCAGGGCGTGGCGCGGCCGCGCACCGGGCTCGAAGCCCTCCTCTCCGCCGTCGAGCAGCTCCAGGGCGCCCCCATCCCGGCCTCCGCGCTCGAGGCGGAGGTCCTGCCCGCGCGCATCGAGCGGTATCGCCCGGCCGACCTCGACTTTCTCCTCGCCTCCGGCGAGATCGTCTGGCGGGGCCTCGAGCCGCTCGGCCCGTCGGACGGCCGCGTGGCCCTGTACCTGACGGACCGCGCGCCGCTGCTCGCGCCGCGCCCGGCCCCGGCGCAGGGCGAGCTCGCGGCCAGGGTGCGCGAGTTGCTCCGCGCGCGAGGCGCGCTCTTCTTCCCCGACCTCGCGGCCGAGACGGGCGCCTTCGCGGGCGATCTCGTCGAGGCGCTCTGGGACCTCGTCTGGGCGGGCGAGGTTTCCAACGACACGCTCGCGCCGCTGCGCTCGATGCTGCGCGGCTCGTCGGCGAAGGCCGCCCGCCGCGTGCGTGGAGCGTCCTTCCGCTCGCGTCGGCTGGGGCCGCCGGGAAGCGAAGGGCGCTGGGCGCTCGTGCCCGGATCGGCGCACCGCACCGCGCCGACCGAGACGGAACGGCGGACCGCGCTCGTCCGCGTCCTGCTCGAGCGGCACGGCGTCGTGACACGGGAGGCGGCCGCCGCCGAAGGGCTCGTCGGCGGCTTTTCCTCCGTCTATCCGGTGCTCAAAGCGATGGAGGACCAGGGGCAGGTGCGCCGCGGCTACTTCGTCGCCGGCCTCGGCGCGACGCAGTTCGCGTTGCCCGGCGCCGACGACCGGCTGCGGGGCCAGCGCGAAGCGCCGGAGTCCGAGGAGTCGCGGACGCTCGTCCTCGCCGCCACGGACCCGGCCAATCCCTGGGGCGCCGCGCTCGCCTGGCCGGCTTCGGCGGGGGAAGCGCGTCCGCAGCGGGCGGCGGGAGCGCAGGTCGTCCTTCGAGACGGCGAGCTTCTCGCCTGGATCGGCCGCGCGGAAACGAACCTCCTGACGTTTCTTCCGGCCGATGAGCCGGCCCGGAGCGCCGCCGCGCGTGACCTCGTGCAGGCCCTCTCGCGGCTCGTCGAGACCGGGCGCCGGCGCGCCGTCCTCGTGGGGAAGGTGGACGGGCGCGATCCCCGCGAGTCGCCGCTCGCGCCGCACATGTCCGACGCCGGTTTCTTCGTCGGGTCGCGCGGATATCTGAAGCGGATGTCGCCGAGGGCGGACGGCTGAGGATGCCCGAAGGCGACACGATCTTCCGCGCCGCCCGCACGCTCTCGAAGGTGCTGGACGGAAAGACGCTCACCGCGGTCGAGTCGCCTCTCCCGGCGATCGCGGACGCCGGGCTCGCGGGCCGGAGCGTCGAGAAAGTCGAAGCGCGGGGCAAGAACCTTCTCGTCGAGTTCGACGACGGCCGCGTGCTCCACACGCACATGCGGATGACGGGCTCGTGGCACGTCTACCGCCCCGGCGAGCGCTGGCAGAGACCTCGCCGCCAGGCGCGGGTCGTCCTCGCGACCGAGGAATTCGTCACGGTCTGTTTCGACGCTCCGGTGGTGCGCCTGCTCTCCCGGGCGGAGGTTTCCCGCGACGCGCGGCTCGCCGGGCTCGGTCCCGACATCCTCGCTCCGGACTTCGATCTCCCCGAGACCCGAAGGCGGCTTCGCGAGCTCGGGGATCTCGCGATCGGCGAGGCCGTCATGCGCCAGTCGGCGGTCGCCGGGATCGGCAACGTCTACAAGTCCGAGACGCTCTTTCTCTGCCGGATCGATCCGTTTGCTCCGGTTGCCGCGTTGTCCGATCGCGCGCTCGGGCTGATTCTCGAGAAGGCGCGGGCGCTCATGCAGGCGAACCTGCGCGGCGGGTCGCGCGGGACCCGCGCGAGCCTCACCCGCGAGCGGACCTGGGTCTACGGCCGGAGCGGACGGACCTGCCGACGTTGCGGAACGGCGATCCGCATGCGCCGGCAGGGAGACGACGCACGGTCCACCTATTGGTGCCCGCGGTGCCAGCCAGGCACAGGCTAAACGCCGGCCGGCGTCTTCCGCGTTTTCCGGTAGATCCAGAGCACCAGGATCGCTCCGAGGAGCGCTCCGACGAAGCCCGCGGGCTCGCCTTCCTGGTACAAGCCCAGCATCCGTCCGAGGAAACCGCCGACGACGGCGCCGACGATGCCGAGCAGCGTCGTCACGATCCAGCCGCCGGGATCCTTGCCGGGCATGATGAGCTTGGCGAGCGCCCCCACGATGAGCCCGAAGATGATCCAGCCGAGGATTCCGAACATGGCTTGACTCCTCTCGAGAACTCGAAGGTGATGATGCCGTCACACTACACCGGTCCTGCAAAAATGCTGCTAGGCTTCGCGCCATCATGAACCGCCGCTCGACGGGGACCCTCGCACTCGCTCTGCTCACGCTGCTCGGGCCCGCGACGCTGTCCGGCCAGGAGGTCCCGGCGCCGAATCCGCCGCGGCGGCCGAAGGTCGGTCTCGCCCTCGGGGGCGGCGGCGCGCGCGGCATGGCGCACATCGGCGTCATCCGCATGCTCGAGGAGCTGCACATCCCGATCGACTACGTCGCCGGCACGAGCATGGGCTCGATCATCGGAGGCCTCTACTCCTGCGGCTTCAGTCCCGACGAGATGGAGAAGGTGATCAAGGCGATCAACTGGGGCACGCTCTTCGAGGACGCGCCGGAGCGCGCCCAGCAGTCCTTCCGCCAGAAGGAGGACGATTTCGACCACCTGATCCCGCTCGAGTTCGGCTTGAACCTCAAGAAGGGTGGTCTCGTTCTGCCGCCGGGCCTCGTCGCGGGCAGCAAGCTCGGCTTCGTACTTCAGAGCGTGACGCTCCCGTGCTCCACCGTCGCCAACTTCGACGACTATCGCATTCCGTTCCGCGCGGTGGCCACGGACATCCGGACCGGACAGCCCTACGTGATGTCGAAGGGCAACCTGGCGAAGGTCATGCGGGCGAGCATGGCGATCCCGGCGATCTTCACGCCGGGGGAGATCGACGGCCACATGCTGATCGACGGCGGCGAGTCCGAGAACCTTCCCGTCCAGACCGTCAAGGCCATGGGCGCCGACATCGTGATCGCGGTCAACGTCGGCTCCTCCGGCGCGGAGATCGTCGAGGCGCCGACCAACGTCGGCGGAATGATCAGCCGGCTCATCGACCTTCCGCTCCAGCAGAACACGATGGCGTCGGCCAAGCTGGCGACGATCGTGATCACGCCGAACCTCGAGGGGTACACCTCCGCCGACTTCCTCAAAGGGACCGAGATGATCCCGCTCGGCTACAAGGCGGCGGAGGCCGTGCGGCCGAAGCTCGAGGCGTGGTCGGAGCCCGAGAGCGTCTTCAACGCCTGGAAGCAGGGCCACGATGCTCCGCTGGCGCCGCTTCCGTACATCGACGAGGTCATCATCGAGCCGGTGCCCGAAGTCGATCCGAGGCGCATCACGTATCTCGTCGAGACGAAGGCCGGACGGGTGCTCGACACGAAGGTCCTGGGAGGCGATCTCAAGCGGATCTACGCGATGGGAATCTTCGAGATCGTCAGCTACTCGGTCACCGAGGAAGACAAGAAGAACGTCCTCCGCATCAAGGCGACGACCAAGTCCTGGGGCCCGACGTACCTGAGGCTGGGTCTCGCACTCGGAACCGACTTCCAGTTCACGACCGAGTTCGGCGTCGTCGGGCTCGTGGACGCGACGGAGCTCAACAGGCTCGGTGGCCAGTGGAAGACGACGTTCACCGTCGGGAGTCCCGCTCGAGCTCAAGTCGCGCTTCTATCAGCCCCTCAACTACGAGGGGCACGTCTTCGCGTCGCCCTATGGGGCGTGGCGGCAGCAGAACGCGCAGGTCTTCGTCGACCAGGCCGCCGTCGGCACCTACCAGGTCTCTCGCGGGGTCGTGGGCTTCGACCTCGGTTATGACTTCGGGACCTGGGGAGAGCTGCGCTTCGGATACCTGCGGGCCTTCGGGAAGGGAACGCGCAAGGTCGGTGATCGCCGTTTTCCCCAACCTGACCTGGGACGAGGGCGCCCTGGCCACCACCTTCACCGTCGACCAGCTCGACAACGTCAACCTGCCGCACGCGGGCTATCTCGCCAAGGTCGAATACCTCGCTGAACGCGAGAGCCTCGGGGGCACGCAGTCCTACGACTACCTCAATGCGGCAGCGGTCGGCGTGCAGACGATCGGGCGCTGGACGGGCCTCGCCAGGGTCCTGGGGGGCAGCGGCCTCGGCACGAACATCCCGTTCTACGACCAGTTCTTCCTGGGCGGCCTCTTCCGCCTGTCGGGACGGCCCACGGGCCAGCTCACGGGAAACACCTACGGGCTCGGCGTCCTTCCTTCTGTATTACCGGCTCAGCGATACCGCGCGGGCTCGTCCTCAAGAACATGTCGGTGGGCGTTTCGATCGAGACCGGCCGCACGTGGCAGTTTCAGGAGCCGATCACGTTCGAGGGGTTCAAGCTGGCCGGCAGCGTCTACGTCGTTGCCGACACGATCCTTGGTCCCCTCTTCGTCGGCTACGGCCACTCCGGCAGCAACAGCTCGGCCTACCTCACGCTCAACCGAAGTTTCTAGGGGGTCAGGTCTCGATTTTTCGGACTCCGGTTGCGGCGAGGCTTCATTCTTCGTCAGCCGGAATCTCGAAAAATCGGAGACCTGACTCCTACAGCCGATTCAGCCCGTCCAACCCCGCCACCTTGTACGCCTCCGCCATCGTCGGGTAGTTGAAGACGGCGTCGCGGAAGTAGTCGATCGTGCCGCCGAACGCGAGCACGGCCTGTCCGATGTGGACGATCTCGGTGGCGCGCTCGCCGAAGATGTGGACGCCGAGGAGCTTCCGGCTCTTCGGGTCGAAGAGCAGCTTCAGCAGGCCCGCCTCGACGCCGAGCATCTGGCCCTTGGCCAGCTCGTCGAAACGCGACAGGCCGATCTCGTAGGGCACCTTCGCCTGCGTCAGCTCCTGCTCGGTCCTGCCGACCATCGAGATCTCGGGAATCGTGTAGATGCCGTAGGGGACCGCCTCGGGCCGGCTGTCGCAGGACGCGCCGAACATGTGGCAGCTGGCGAGTCGTCCCTGCTCCATCGAGGTCGAAGCGAGCGCCGGGAATCCGATGACGTCGCCGGCCGCGTAGATGTGCGGGACGGCCGTCTGGAAGTGTTCGTTGACCTTGATCCGGCCGCGGTCGTCGGCCGAGAGACCGGCGGCCGGGAGGTTCATGAGGTCGGCGTTCGTCTGCCGGCCGACCGTGTAGAGCAGCGACGCGCCGTGGACCTCCTTGCCGCTCTCGAGGGACGCCACGACGCGGTCCTTCGCGTCCCGGCCGACCGAGACGACCTTCTCGCCGAGGCGAAACGTCGCGCCGCGCTGGCGCATGAAGTACATGAGGGCCTCGATCATCTCGGCGTCGACGAAGTCGAGGATCGTCGGCCGCGCCTCGATGACCGTGACCTTGATCCCCAGCGCCGTCACCATCGACGCATATTCGAGGCCGATGACTCCCGCGCCGACGACGATGAGGTCGCGGGGCAGCTCCGTGCCCTGGAGGAGCTGGTCCGAGTCGATGACGCGCTTGCCGTCCAGAGGCACCGTGTCGTTGTGCGCCGGCCGCGTTCCGCACGCGATCAGGATGTGATCCGAGCGCAGGAGCGTCGGACCCTCGACGGACGCGACCTCGATCGTGTGCGGGTCGATGAAGCGCGCGGCGCCGTGCACGGTCACGACGTGGTTGCGCGCGAGCTGCGACCGGACGACCTCCATCTCCTTCGCCAGGACCTTCTGGACGCGGAAGGCGAGGTCGGCGACGGTGATCTCGCGGTTGACCGCGTAATCTTTGCCGTAGAAGCTCTTCTCGCGAAACCCGCTCAGGTACATGATCGCTTCGCGGAGCGTCTTCGAGGGGATCGTCCCGGTGTGGAGGCAGACGCCCCCGACCATCTCCTTGCGGTCGATCACCGCGACCTTCTTGCCGAGCTTGGCGGCGGCGATCGAGGCCTTCTGGCCGGCCGGTCCCGAGCCGATGACGACGAGATCGTACGGACTGGCTTCCATCGCGGTCAGCTTCTCACGCGGCGTGCGAGGGCGGTGTGGAGTCGTTCGGAAGCATGGCGAGCTCTCCCGTGTGCAGGAAGAATAATCCCGCGCGCGTCGGCCGGCCCGTCAAGCGCTCCCAGTATCGCCGGTAGTGGTCGATCTGCGGGGCATAGAAGGCCTCGAGGGCGGCCCGGTTGTCGGGAGTGACGGTGTCGGACTTGTAGTCGACGAGGACCCAGCCGTCGTCTTCCTCGAAGACCAGGTCGATCGCGCCCTGGAGGGTCGTTCCCGCGGGGACCGACGGCCGCTTCAGCTCCGCCGCCGCGACGGGCAGGGCGAAGGGCACCTCGGCGAGTCGCGTCTTCGACGCGAGCGCCCGCTTCCAGAGCGGGGACTGCCGGACGCCTTCGACGATCCGCAGCACGTCGTCGAGGTCGCCCGCCGGGCGCTCCTCCTGGGCGAGGAGGTTCGCCGCGATGAGGCGCAGGTCCGCCTTCGGGTCGCGCATCGCGGCCTCGAGCACGCCGTGGAGCACCCGGCCCCAGGACATGCCGCGTCCGGCCGACTCCCACGCCGGTTTGTCCCCGGTATGCGCCACGTCCGTCACCGACACGACGGCGTAGGTGGGGGCGGCGCTCGCCTGCCGCCGGCGAGACCGTTCGGCGCGGAACGCCTCGAGCTCCGGGCCGACGGCCGAGAGGGGAGCGGGCCCGGGAGCTGCGGGGGACGGCCCCGGGTCGGGGAGCTCCTCCGCCAGGTACGGCGCCAGCGCGCACCAGGGGCCCTGCGCGTTCTCGCTCTTTCCCTGCTTCCAGACGCTGACGACGAGCATCTCCCTGGCGCGGGTCGCCGCGACGTAGAGGAGCCGGAGCTTCTCGGCCTCGTCGAAGACCTCCTCGGCTTTCTCCAGCTCCTCCCAGCCGGCCGGCTCGGCGACCTCGACGACCCCGAATCCCTCGGTTTCGCGGATCACCCTCCAGTGTCCCCGCGCGCTCGCGCGTCGGCGGTCGATCGTGAACCGGATCGGCCGGTCGCGCTCCCGGCGCGGATCGGCGAGGAACACGACGGGCGCCTCGAGACCTTTCGCGCCGTGAACGGTCAGCAGGCGCACGGCGCCGGGCCGGCCCGGCCGCGCGCTCATCTCTTCGATGTAGCCCTCGGTCGTGAGACGGTCGAGCTCCGCGACGACCGCGGCGAAGTCGAGTCCCTCGCCCGAGAACGTCCGCGCCGCGGCCATGGCCTTGAGCAGGTTGCCGGCGCGGCTGTCGGCGAGCTCCCGCGCGCCGGCGTAGGCGGTCCAGCCCAGGAGGCCGCAGAGCCGCGAGATCGCGGCCCCGGGTGGAAGAGCCTCCGCGAGCTGCTCGCCTTCGCGCAGGAGGGCGCAGGCCCGGGCGATCCGCGGGTCGGGCTCCGGCGGCAGGGCGGCCCGGAACGAAAATCGCCCGCCCGTCCGGAAGTGGCGGTACAGCGCCTCGTCGTCGACGCCGAAGAGCGGGCCGCGCAGGACCGCCGCGAACGGGACGGGATCGTCGGGATCCGAGATCGTCGCGAGCAACGGCAGCAGCGTGCGCAGCTCCTCGGAGTCCTTGAAGGCGCCGCCGCCCGACAGCTCGTATGGGATTCCGCGCGCCTCGAGCGCCCGGGCGTACTCGGACATGACCTTCCGCGTGCGAAACAGGACGAGGAAATCGCCCGGCGCCCGCTCGCCGCGCCGCACCGCGGCTTCGATCGCGCGCGCGATCCGCAGCGAGTCCTGCTCGACGACGGGGGAGGTGGCCGGCCCGCTCGTGCGCGTCTGGAGACGGAAGACGGCGGGCCCGCCCTCTTCGCGCCGGGCCGCCAGCGGGACCCAGGCGGCCTGCGGCGCCGTCGCCGCGGCCGGGAACTCCCGCGCGAACGCGCCGTTGATCCAGGCGCAGAGGCGACCGGTCGATCGGAAGTTGGAGGAGAGGTAGAGGACGCGGCCGCTCTTCTCGAGGCGCTCGCGCACCGCGCTGTACGTTTCGATGTCCGCGCGCCGGAAGCGGTAGATCGACTGCTTGGGGTCGCCCACGACGAAGAGGCTCCCGGGTCGCGGCGAGAGCTTCTTCCAGTCCTGTTCCTCGACGTCGGCGCCGGTCAGGTAGAAGAGGATCTCGGCCTGGATCGGGTCGGTGTCCTGGAACTCGTCGACGAGGATCGGAAGGAACCTCTCCTGGAAGGCGGTCCGCACGCGCGGGTGGCTGCGGAGAAGGTCGCGCGCGACGAGGAGGAGGTCCTGGAAGTTGAGCCGGCCGTTTCTCCGGCGCCACGCGGCGTAGTCCTCGGCGGCCGGCGCGACGGCGCGCATCAGGATCGGGTGGAGGAACTCCCGCCACCGGCGAAGGCCCGGCTCGAGCGTGTCGCGGCAGAGCGTATCGAACTCGGCCCGCATCCGCCCGGCCTCGGTCCCTTTCTTCTTCGCCCGGTCGAGCGCCTCGAGGACCTGAGCGAATGCGGGCGCGTCGGAGGTGTCGCGCAGGGCCACGAGCCGCGCGGCCCGCCGCACGGCCTCCTGGTAGTCGGTCCAGCCGCCCGGCGGCATCTCGGCAGGAACTTCGGCCTGCGCCCGGACGAGAAATTTCGCGACCGCAACGCGCTCGGCCGAAAAGTCCGGCGGCGCCTCCTCCGGTCCGATCGAGGGCGCGACGTCCTCGTTGTCCGACAGCGTCTCGTAGGTCTGCCGCAGGTCCTCGAGCCGGACGTTCAGGGAGGCGAGCCTCGGCAGAATGGGACTCTCCTCGGTGAAGAGCCGCTCGGTGTAGCGCTCCCACGCCTCCAGACGCGCGGCCGCGTTCTCGGGCTCGTCCATCTCGGCGAAGCCCGGATCGACGCCCGCCTCGACGGGCCGCTCGCGGAGAAGCCGGGCGCAGAACGCGTGGATGGTGCCGACGAAGGCGGAGTCGAGGCGCGAGAGCGCGGCGTCGAAACGCGACCCCTCGTCGCCGCTCGCCGTCCGCGCGGCGGCTTCGAGGCTCGTCTGGAACCGCTCGGAGAGCTCCGCGGCCGCCTTGATCGTGAAGGTCACGGCCGAGAGGCGGTCGATCGTCGTCGCGCCCGTGCGGATGAGCGCGGTCATGCGCTCGACGAGGCTCGTCGTCTTGCCGGTGCCGGCGGCGGCCTCGACGAGGAGGGAGGTCCCGAGGTCCTCGCGGATCGCCCGCCGGGCGTCCTCGTCGGGAAGAGACCCGCTCGCCTCAGCCTTCGCCATGGATCTCCCGAAACGCCCGGAGCGCCGGCAGGCCGGTCTTCGCCAGTTTCGCCTTCGATCGCCGCGCGGCGATGATCGGGCCGCCGCACACGGCCTCGTAGTCGCAGAAGCGGCAGTCTTCCTTGTCGACCGCGTGAGGGAAGGCCCCGGCACGGAGCAGGTCGAGGAGCCGTGAGAGGACCTCGCGCGTCTCCTTCGGGTCGAGCGCCATCGTCATGCGCTGGCCCTCGCCCTTGCGGCCCGGAAAGAAGTAGCCCGAACGCGACACCGGCGCGGCGATCCCGGCCCGGGCGAGGAGGATCTCGAGGGCCATCGCGTACAGGGCGTGCTGGATCTGCCGGCCGCCGTGGATCCCGCGCTTCTCCTTGTGCCGCCAGGTCCCGCCCGTCTTGTAGTCCCAGACGTGGAACGAGCCGTCCGGGGCCTCGTCGACCCGGTCGATCGAGCCGCGGAGCGCAAAGGCCTGGCCGGCGCCGATCGCGATGGAGACGGGCTCGCGGCTGGCGATCGCGGCCCGCGCCTCGGCGCGCGGCAGGCCGAACGGGATCTCGAAGTAGCGCGGCGTCATCTCGCGGCAGTGCTCCTCTTCGAGCGCGAGGAACGTGCGGCAGGCGACGAGGATGTCGTCGCGCCGCTGGCCGAACGCGAGCTCCGAGGGCGGCGGGACCTTTTCCCGCCAGACGGCCATCTGGAGGCCGGCGATCTCCTCGAGCAGCGCGGCGTGGCGGGCGGCGTCCGGCCTCTCGCCCGCCGCCGTGATCCGCTCGAAGAAGAGGCGAAAGACCTCGTGCAGGAGCGAGCCCGCCGTCATGGCGTCCAGCCACTCCGTCGTGTCGCGCTCGAGCTCCTTGGGCGGCTCGATGCGCAGGACGTGCTTGAGGAAGTACCGGAAGGGGCACTGCGCGAGCGTCTCGAGGCGCGAAGCGGACTGGGGCTCGCCGCTTCCGCGAGGATCGAGCTCCGGCGTCCCGCCCCGGACCCAGCCGTCGTAGATCGTGAACTCCTCCGAGGCGCGGGCCTCCTCGGCGCGATGACCGGCCTCGAGGTGGGGATAGACCTCGCGAACGAGAGGAGCGGCCGCTCCGGCCGCGGCGGAGGGGCCGGCCGCCGCGAGAACCGAGAGCCACCACTCGGTCTCGTCGAGCGCGGCGTCGGCGCCGGGCAGGAAGCCGGCCGGCTCCGGCAGCGCGTCGAGGAGGTCGCTGTAGTCGGCCTGCGGCTCGCCCGACCGGAGGCGATGGAGGTCCAGGAAGAACGGCGACGGAAATTGCTCGCTCTGCTGATCGAGACTTCTCAGGTTCCAGCTCGAGTAGCTCGCCGTCAGCTCGCCCGAGACGCGGGCGACGCATGCCTGGAGGGCCCGGGCCGACTCGCGCGGGCGCTCCCGGTAGAGCGGCAGGGCGAGGGGAGCGAGGATCCGGTTGATGCTCCGGCGTTCGGCGTCGAGCAGGACGGGATCTTCGAGGTCGGCGCCGGGGTGCCGCGCCTCGTCGAGGCCGAGGAGATACGTGTGCGGCCGCCCCGAGAAGCCGCCCGCCCGATACTCGGCGACGTGGACGCGGCCCGGCCGCGGCCGGTCGGCGTCGATCGAGAGAACGCGGACGGCGTCGGCCAGACGCGCGGCGGCCTCGGCGGGGGGCAGGGGGGTCGACGGGAGAACCTCGAGCTCCTCGAGGAGCTTCTCGAGGGCCGCGAGCGCCGTCGCGTCGAGCTCGCCCGCGACGCGCGCGAACTCTCCGACGAACGTCCGGCACCCGCGGGCGAGCGCTCGCAGGTCGCAGGTCGGGGCCGACGCCTCCGCGGAGAGCTCCAGCGCCCTCGCCGCGAATTCCCGGGCGCGCCTCGCCGCGGCGAGGCGCCGCGCCCGCCGTTCGGCGCGCTCGGCCTTTTCGCTCTCGCCGGCCTCGTCCGCGTCGCGGCCGCCCTCGTCGGGCCGGGTGAGCTCGGCGATCAGCCGGTCGAGCGCGGCCGTGTGGCGGCGCGCGCCCCAGCCGATCTGCGCTTCGCGGAAGGCGCGGGCGACCGCCCGGGTGCCCGGCCCGCCCTCGGCCGCGCCGGGAAGGTGCTCGAACGACAGCGCTCCCGAGGCGAGGGCCTTCCGCAGGACGTCCGCCTCGAAGCCGCCCCCGATCCACTCGAGAAAGGCCAGAGCCGCCTGGCCCGGGTGCGTGAAGGGGGCCGCGACGCCCGACGCGAACGTGCACGGCACCTCGTGCTCGCACGCGAGCTCCCACGCGAGCGCGGGGTAGGTGCCGGGATCGGTGTAGAGAATCTCGACCTGGTCGAACGGGACCTCGTTCTCGAGGATGCTTCGAAAGACCTCGCGGATCTCGTTCTCTTCGCCCACGGCGCGCACGAGCCGCGCCCGCGATGCCACGGCGGTCCAGCGCGCGGTGGGCTCCGTCGCGAGGATCTCGAGCCGGCCGGCGGCGACCTTTTCGACGAGCGCGCGCTCGACGGCGGTCAGGTCCGCGTCCTCCGGAACCAGGTAGAAGGGCGCCGAGGGGTCCGCCGCCGCCGCCTCGACTGCCCGCCGGAGCACCGCGGCCGAGTCGATGAACCGGCCCTTCGCGAGGTCGGCGTCGTAACGGGAGAGGACGCCCCGGAGCTCCTTCAGCTTGCGGGGGTCCTCGAACGCCCCGGGCGGCAGGGCCGCCGCGGAGAGGCCGGCGGCGCGGATCTCCTCGAACGTACGCTGCAGCGCTCGATGGAACCCCGGCCGGTCGCGGAGCTGCCCGAAGTAGGACCCGGGCGTCAGGAATTCCGCGCAGGCCTGCTCGACCAGGGCGAGCGCCTGGGCCCGCGAAAGCAGGCGCAGTCCCTCCCGCGCGAGCTCCGCGCCGACGAGGTCGAGGGCGATGGTGCGCGCTGTCGCGACGCGCAGGTTCATCCAGGGATGACCCTCGCGGGCGAGCCGTTCGACCAGGGTGTGGCCGATCGCGAGGGACGGGGCGACGAGGATCTTCTCCTCGAGCGGGCGCTCGCGGCAGACGCGGGAGAGCGAGTCGATGAGCCCCGCGGCGGGAGGAACGGATACGGCCGCCGGCGCGGCCGGACGCGGCTCGGGCTCGTCGAACGGAAGGAAGGGCTGCTCCGCCATGAACGTCGCCCATTCTTACTTACTCCCCGGACAAACGCCGTCCGTGCGAAGGGAGTAGACTCGCGGGCGACGGGGGAGCCCACTCCGCTTTCGGCCCGGGGGCCGCGCGGACGGCTGAGAGTCCGGCGTCGATCCACGGCTCCGGAGACCCCGCGAACCTGATGCGGGTAATGCCGCCGTAGGGAGGTCAAATGAGCACGCGTCGCGAGGCGCTTCCGACCAACTCCTCGGTCGACCGTTCGCCACTGCCCGGCTCGCGGAAGATCTACGTTCCCGGGCCGCACGGGATGCGGGTCCCGTTTCGGGAGATCGCGTTGTCGCCGACCCGGGGCCTGCGCGGCGAGGCCGAGCTGAATCCGCCCTTCCGCGTCTACGACACCTCCGGGCCGTACACCGACGCCGCCGCGTCGATCGATCTGTCGGCCGGGCTCGCGGAGCTGCGCCGGCCGTGGATCCTGGCGCGCGGGGAATACGATCGCGTCGTGCCCCGCCGGGAGAGCGCCCCCGGCCTCGGCATGACCCGCCCGCGCGAGGTCCTCCGCGGCCGCGGCAACGTCACGCAGATGCACTTCGCGAAGAAGGGCGAAATCACGCCGGAGATGGAGTTCGTCGCGATCCGCGAAGGCATGGCGGCGGAGTTCGTGCGCGACGAGGTGGCGCGGGGCCGGGCGATCATCCCGTCCAACATCAACCACCCCGAGTCCGAGCCGATGGCGATCGGGCGGAAGTTTCTCGTCAAGATCAACGCGAACATCGGCAACTCCGCCGTCACCTCCACGATCGAGGAGGAGGTCGACAAGATGACCTGGTCGACCCGCTGGGGCGCGGACACCGTCATGGATCTCTCGACCGGGAAGAACATCCACGAGACGCGCGAGTGGATCCTCCGCAATTCGCCCGTGCCGATCGGCACGGTGCCCATCTACCAGGCGCTCGAGAAGGTCGGCGGGAAGGCCGAGGAGCTGACGTGGGAGATCTTCCGCGACACGCTCGTCGAGCAGGCCGAGCAGGGAGTCGACTACTTCACGATCCACGCGGGCGTGCGCCTCGCCTACGTGCCGCTGACGGCGAAGCGGGTGACCGGGATCGTCTCCCGCGGCGGCTCCATCATGGCGAAGTGGTGCCTCGCGCATCACCGGGAGTCGTTCCTCTACGAGCGCTTCGAGGAGATCTGCGAGCTCCTGAAGCACTACGACGTCTCCTTCTCGCTGGGCGACGGGCTGCGTCCGGGCTCGACCGCCGACGCCAACGACGAGGCGCAGTTCGCCGAGCTCGACACCCTGGGCGAGCTCACGAAGACGGCCTGGGCGCACGACTGCCAGGTCATGATCGAGGGCCCGGGCCACGTGCCCATGCACCTGATCGCCGAGAACATGGACCGGCAGCTCCGCGTCTGTCACGAGGCCCCGTTCTACACGCTCGGGCCGCTGACGACCGACATCGCGCCCGGGTACGACCACATCACTTCGGCGATCGGCGCCGCGATGATCGGCTGGATGGGGACCGCGATGCTCTGCTACGTGACGCCCAAGGAGCACCTCGGGCTGCCCGACCGGCAGGACGTGCGCGACGGCGTCATCGCCTACAAGATCGCGGCCCACGCCGCGGACCTCGCCAAGGGACACCCGGGAGCGCGGGCCTGGGACGACGCGCTGTCGAAGGCGCGTTTCGAGTTCCGCTGGGAGGACCAGTTCCACCTGGCGCTCGATCCGGAGACCGCACGTTCCTTCCACGACGCCACGCTTCCCGCCGAGGGCGCCAAGCTCGCGCACTTCTGCTCGATGTGCGGGCCCCACTTCTGCTCGATGAAGATCACGCAGGAAGTCCGGGACTATCGCGGCGGCGGAGGGTCTGAAGGAAGAGGAGGCCCTGGCGAAGGGTCTCGCGCAGAAGTCCGAGGAGTTTCGCGGCGGCGGAGGCGAGGTCTACCGCAAGACGTAGCGCCTCCGGTGGAGGTGGACGTGACGACACTCGACGTTCTCGAAGGGCTCCGGCGGCTGGTGCCGGAGATCCGCGCGCGGCGCGGGGAGATCGAGGACGCGCGAAGAATGCCGAAGGACCTCGTGGACCGGCTCGCGTCGACGGGCGTCTTCCGCATGAGCGTCCCGCGGCTCCTCGGGGGAAACGAGTCGAGCCCGCTCGAGATCATGCGGGCGATCGAGACGGTTGCGGCCGCCGACGGCTCCGCCGGGTGGTGCGTCATGAACGCACTCGGCTACAACGTCGCGGCCGGGTACATGGACGAGGCCGGCGCCCGCGAGGTCCTGCCCGATCCGGCGCGTCCCTCCGCCGGGATCGCCGCGCCTGCCGGCGCCGCCCGCCGTGTGGACGGCGGCGTCCGGATCCGCGGGCGGTGGCCGTTCGCGAGCGGCGTCACGCACTGTCCGTGGATGTGGGCGGGCTGCATGGTGATGGAGGACGGGAAGCCCAGGATGACGGCTCACGGCCCGGACATCGTCCACGCGTGGGTCCCGACGAGCGAGATCCGGATCCACGACACGTGGCAGGTGAGCGGGTTGCGGGGCACCGGCAGCTTCGACTTCTCGATCGAGGATGCCTTCGTCCCCGACCGCCGCGTCTTCCGCCTGCTCGACCCCGCGGGGCACCGGAGCGAGCCGCTGTACCGGATGCCTCCGGTCGGTCTGTACACGTACCTGGTGCCGTGCGTCTCGCTCGGAATCGCGCGCGGGGCGCTCGACGACCTGCTCGCGCTCGCGCAGACGAAGGTGCCGACGTTCTACACCGCGCCGCTCGCCGACCGGGCGGTCGTTCAGACCGAGGTCGCGCGGGCGGAAGCCGCGCTCGGCGCCGCCCGGGCCTTTCTCCATGAGGCCGCGGGCAACGTCTGGGACGCGGTGCGCACGGGAACCGAGCCCGACGTGCGCCTGCTCGCGCTCGGGCGCGCCGCGGCGACGCACGCCGCGGAGACCGGCGCCGCCGTGGCCCGCACGGCCAACGTGCTGGCCGGAGGCTCGGCGATCTACGCCGACTCTCCGTTCCAACGCCACGTGCGCGACGCCGAGGCCGTACTTCACCACTTCACGGTGGCGCCGCACACGTGGGAACAGGCCGGCCGGGTCCTTCTCGGCCGGGATTCCGGCGTCCCCGCGTTCTGACGCCCGGCCCGCGCCTGTCTTCGGCAGGCCCAGGCGAGCGCGACGTACAATCGTCCGAGCGGTTTTCCCCTTCGATGATGCAGGCCGGAACGCGCCTTGGACCGTATAAGATCCGGACCGCGCTCGGTGCCGGTGCCATGGGAGAGGTCTACCGCGCGCGCGACCCGCGCCTCGGCCGCGACGTCGCGATCAAGGTCCTCCCTCCGGCGTTCTCCGACGACGCCGAGAGCTGGTAGACGACTCCGAATCCCCCCGCCCCGAGGCGGCGCTGGAGATCGAAGCGCTCCGTCCCGCGGAACTCTTGCTCCTGTGCGACCGTCATGGCCGCCTTGCTCTTTCTCGAGCCGGTTGCCGGGACCCTTTCCGGGCTTGCTGAATTCTATGCCCGCGGACGGGCCCGCGGCCTGGGCGCGGGCCGGTGCCTCACGGGAGGGGTGATCGGCGGCTGTCCGAGCCGCCGGTCGGACTAGAACTTCGCCACGATCCCGACGGCCGTCGCCGTGTCGGTATGGTCGAAGCCCTCGACTGGTTTGTTGCGCCAGAGCAACGTCCACGAGGCCTGCAGGGCAAAAACCCTGGAGATGTCGGCCGTGATGGCCGCCTTGTTCGTAATGAAGTAGTTCTGCGTGTCGTCGAGGTCGAGGAGGTAGCCGAAGTCGTTGGTGAAGGCCGCCGTCTTGGTGAACTGCCATTTGTAGGCGAGGCCCGCTCTCGCATTGGCGTAGCTGCGCGAGGGCTGGACGACGTCGTTCTTGTCGATATCCTGCTCGTTCGTCCAGCCGAAGCCGCCTTCGACCCGCAGGAACTGCGCCGGACCCTTGAAGAGCTTGTAACCCGCTCCGGCGTCGACGCTGTAGAGGGAGTCGATGCCCGAAAACGTGTTGCGCAGGTACCCGCCGCCGGCGAAGACGTCCAGACGTTCGGTGATGTCGCGCGCGGCGCGAAGCGAGACGACCGTCGACTGGGCCGTCGTGACGCCGTCGGTGGCCGCATAAAGGTAAGCACCCTTCAGCGTGAAGAGCCACGGCTTCGGGTTGTAGTTGACCTCCGCGGCGCCCCCGATCGAGGTCGTGTCGGTGTTGCCCGAGGTCGACAGGAACGAGAAGTTGACCTTGCCGAACCAGAGCGGGTCGGGCGGAGGCGGCGGCTCCGGGCAGGGGCACGGAGGCGGCGTCTGCGCCAGCGCGCTTCCGGCGGCGAGAATCCACAGGAGCAGAATCGAACCGAAGCGAATCTTCACGGAAACCTCCCTTCGAGAGGGCCGGATCCTAGCATCCGCAAGCCCGGCGCCGGGCAGGCCGTCCGGGCTCAGACGAGCGCGCGCCGGACCGCCGCGAGTTCCCGCTTCTTGGTTGCGTTAACGACGGGGTAGGCGAGATCGAGGCGATTCATGGCCGTCACGATCGTCGCGGCCACGACGAGGCGCGTGAACCACTTGTTGTCGGCGGGAACGACGTACCAGGGCGCCCACGGCGTGCTCGTCGCGGCGATTGCGTCTTCGTACGCCCGCATGTAGTCCTTCCAGAACCCGCTCTCCCGGGCGTCGTCGATCGAGAACTTCCAGTTCTTGTCGGGCTCGTCGAGGCGCTCGAGAAACCGCTTCTTCTGCTCCTTCTTCGAGACGTGAAGGAAGAACTTGAGAATGAGGTAACCGTTGCGCGCCAGGTACCTCTCGAAGGCCCGGATGTCCTGGTAGCGCTCCTTCCAGACTCGCTTTCCGACGAGTTCCGGGGGCAGCTTCTGCGCACGGAGGATCTCCTCGTGTACCCGGACGACGAGGACCTCCTCGTAATAGGAGCGATTGAAGATCCCGATGCGCCCCCGCTCGGGCAGGCGGCGCGCGCACCGCCACATGAAGTCGTGGTCGAGCTCTTCCGCGGAGGGGGCCTTGAAGGACGAGACCTCGACGCCCTGGGGATTGACCCCCGACATGACGTGCTTGATCGTGCCGTCCTTTCCGGCGGCATCCATCGCCTGGAACACCAGGAGAACGCCCCACCGGTCCTGCGCGTAGAGCTTGCCCTGAAGGTCGGCCAGTCTGTCCACGCCGTGCTGCAGCATCGCCTTCGCCTGGTCGCCGTCGAGCCGGAGACCGGCGGTGTCGGCCGGGTCGTAGTCGTCGAGTCGCATCTTTCCGCCGGCCGGGACACGGTAGCCTTCGACGATCCTGTGCGCGAGCTTCGAGATCTTCATGGCGCGAATCGTACCCGAGCGATTCCGATGAAACCTTCGCGGGGAGAATTCGAATATGACGGAAATGCCGACAGATCGAACGAGGAGGTTCCCATGACCGAAGTGACCCGACACGAGCCCGGCTCGTTTTCGTGGGTGGAGCTCGCGACGAGCGATCCCGCCGCCGCCAAGTCCTTCTACACGGCGCTCTTCGACTGGACGCCGGTCGACTCGCCGATGGGCCCCGGCCCCGACGACGTCTACACGCGCCTGCAGCTGGGCGGGAAGGACGTCGGCGCGCTCTACAAGATGATGAAAGAGCAGGCCGCGCAGGGCGTTCCGCCCAACTGGCTCTGCTATGTCACGGTCGCCAGCGCCGACGAAACGGCGGCGAAGGCGAAGTCGCTCGGCGCCACCGTGCTCGCGGAGCCCTTCGACGTCATGGAGTACGGTCGCATGGCCATGCTGCAGGACCCGGAGGGGGCGGTGTTCGCGATCTGGCAGCCCCGCCAGCACACCGGGATCCAGGTGGTCGGCGAGCCCGGCACCCCGTGCTGGTGCGAACTGTCGACGCGGGACGCGGTAAAGGCCGGTAAGTTCTACTCGAGCCTCTTCGGATGGAAGCTGAAGACGTCCGACCCCGCGTACCACGAGATTTCGCGGGGCGAAGTCCCCATCGGCGGCATCCTCCCGATGGGGCCGGAAATGCAGGGCGTCCCGCCTCACTGGGGCGTGTACTTCCAGGTGGCCGACTGCGACGCGACCGCCGCGAAGGCGGCCGGGCTCGGCGGGAAGCTCTGCTTCGGCCCGCACGACATCGCCAAGGTCGGCCGCTTCGCCGCCGTCCAGGACCCGCAGGGGGCGGGGTTTTCGGTGATCCGGCTGGGGTAGGGCGAGCGCGGCCCCGCCGCGTCCGTCACACCTTGACGAAGATCCGCTTCCGGTAGAGCAGGCCGAAGACCGCGACCCAGAGCGCGAGGTAGGCGAGCGCGAAGAGAAGCGATCCGAGCCGCGGGTCGGCGAACCGGTCGAACACGGCCCGGTACAGGGTCGTCCAGAGGGAATGCGGCTTGCCGTCGGGGCCCGGAACTTTGACGGCGATGAGCAGCACCGCGGTCAGCGACGACAGCAGGAAAGCCGCGATGGCATTCCGGCCGAGCCACACGAAGGGGGCGGCCCATGCCCTGCGGCCCGCGACGTCGATGACCGCGATGCACGCCGCCAGCGCGATCGCGGCGAATCCGGACATCAGGAGCGCGTAGGACGAGGTCCACAGGCTCTTGTTGATCGGGAAGATGCGTCCCCACGCAAGACCCGCGGCGGCCGCCGCGGCGCCGCCGCCGAGGAGGGTCGCGAGCTTGCCCGAGACGGGCGAGGCGGATCGCAGCCGCTCGCCGGCCAGGACGCCCAGCAGCGTCGTCGCGATCGCGGGCAGCGTCGAGAGCAGCCCCTCGGGATCGAACGCGGGGCGATACATGTGCGGCCCGAGAAGAGCGCGATCGAGGCGCGCCGCGAGGTTGCCTTCGGGGTCGAGCGGGCCGGTCGAGAGAAGCGCCCAGTATCCGAGGCAGCAGCGCCGCCGTGCCGACGGCGGCACCGCGGGCGCCGGCCGCGAGATAGATCGCGCCGGCGAAGAGGACGCAGAGGGCGATCCGCTGGAGCACGCCCGGGATGCGGAAGTGCTCCCGTTGAAAGGCGAGGAAGCCGGCGACGTTGAGAAGGAGGCCCAGGGCGAAGAGAAGGGCCGAGCGGATCACGGTCTTTCGCAGCAGGGCGTCGACCGAGGCACCGGCCGTCCGGCGGCCCCCGAGCGATAGCGCGATCGAGACGCCGACCGTGAAGAGAAAGAACGGGAAGATCGTATCGGTGTACGTCCATCCGTGCCAGGCGGCGTGCTCGAGCGACGGGTAGACGGCCGACCAGGTCCCGGGGTTGTTGACGACGATCATCCCCGCGATGGTTGCGCCGCGCAGGGCGTCCACGGAGTCGAGGCGCGTCACGGTCCGGTCCGGGCTGGCCGTGCGCAGGCGGCCGCGTGAAACCGAAAAATCGAGACCTGACCCCCTTTATTTTCGGTCGAACCGGCCGGCGAGTCCGTCGGGCTCCTTGCCCGCCGCCCAGGCATCGGCGACCTTGAGCGCGTCGAGGTCGAGCACGATCACGACGTCGGCGTGCGCGGCGGCGACCCACGCGCGTTTGCCGTCCGGTGCGATCAGGAGGCCGATCGGCGCGGGGCTCGAGCCGAACTTCTTCCGAAAACCCCGGGAGTCGCTTCCGGCGACCGCGACGCGGCCGAGAGGGATGCGCTTGACCTCGGTGCGCGTCGCGACGTCGAAGACGCCGACGTCGCCCGAGCCCGTGAACGAGACCAGGGCGCGCTTGCCGTCGGGCGTGATGCGCACGCGAATGGGAAACGAGCTCGCCTTGATCGTCGCGACGACCTTCGCCGTCCTGGCGTCGATGACCGAGATCGTGTTGGCCTCCCGGTTGGCGACCCAGATCTCGCGCCCGTCGGGTGTGACGTCGAGGCCTTCGGCGCCCCGGCCCGTCGGGATGTCGGCCAGGACCTTTCCCCCGGGGACGTCGATCTCCGTCACGACGCCGCTCCGCAGCGCCGTGACGTACGCGATCTTTCCGTCGGGCGAGGCGGCGACCATGTGCGAAAGATCGTGGCCGGTCGGGATGCGCACGGTGACCCGCGCCGACCTGGGGTCCACGACGTCGAGCTCCTTCTTGCCTTCCGCGGTCACGAGGAGCCGGCCGTCCCTCAAGGCGGAGAGGCCATGAGGCCGCGAGCCTTTCCCGAGGTCGACGCGGGAGTTCACCTTGCCGGTCGCGATGTCGATGAGCGCCACGACCCGGCCCGGCGAACCGGCGCGTCCGTAGTCGCTGACGGCGACGGTCTTGCCGTCGGCGAGGACCTCCGCCTCGTGCGGGCCCGACTCGACCGGCGCCGTCCACTTGAGCTTCCCCGTCGCCGCGTCGAAGACCGAGATCGAATTGTCCGACTTGTTCACCACGACGAGGGCGTCGTTGGAGGGCCGGGGCGTCGGCGTCGGCGTGGGCTGAGTCGTCGGCGACGGCGACGGGCCCCGGCCGCGCGCAGTCGGGCGCGGCGTGGCGGTCGGCCGCGGGTTGGCGGTGCTTCCGGAGGTCGACGACCCGGGCACCACGTTGCTGGAGCCGGGCACGACGCCGGGCGAGCCCGAGGCCGTCTGAAGCAGAAGGAGGCCTGACAGGGCGAATTCGAGCATCGGCAGCCTAGTTTACGGGCAGGACGATCAAGGCGCCGGGCCGCTCCGAAAGGGCGGCGGGGCCGGCCGAATCCCGGGCCGCGAAATCGTCTTCGATGCGGACGCCGAACTTGCCCGGCAGGTAGATGCCGGGCTCGATCGTCACCGTGTTTCCCGCCGAGAGCGGGGTGGCGTTGCCGCGGACGAGATATGGCGGTTCGTGGCCGTCCATGCCGAGACCGTGCCCGAGACGGTGGGTGAAGTTCGCGCCGTATCCGGCGGCTTCGATCACCTGGCGCGCGGCCCGGTCGACTTCGGCCCCGGTCGCCCCGGCCCGGAGCGCCGCGATGCCGGCGGCCTGCGCCCGGTCGACGATCGCGTAGACCTTGCGGACCTCGTCGGAGGGCGGGCCGAAGCTGGCGGTGCGCGTGACGTCCGAGTTGTAGCCGCGGACCTTGCAGCCCGCGTCGATCAACACCACGTCGCCGGGAGCGAGCTTGCGGTCGCCCGGGCCGCCGTGGGGAAGGGCCGAGGAGGGTCCGAACTGGACGAGGCCCCCGCCCTTCACGCCGAGGGCCTGGAACTCCTGGTCGAGAAGGTCGGAGACCTCGCTCTCGGTCATCCCGCGCGCCAGCTTGCGGTGCACGGCCTCGATCGCGAGCGACGTGCGGCGCGCGGCCTCGCGGATGAACGCCTGCTCCTCGGGGCCCTTGATCATCCGGAGCGCGTCGAAGACGGCCGTCGCGTCGCGCCCTTCGAGACGCGCCGCGGCCTGGAGCTCGGCGGCCGTATGGAACGCCGTCGTTCCCTCGATGCCGAGCACCCGGACTTTGCCGAGCGCTTTCGTGGCGAGCGGCATGGGGTCTTCGTCCTCGTTCCAGGTCACGAGCTCGTCGAAGACGGCGTCCCGCTTGTGGTTCTCGGCCTCGAACGACGGCGTGACGAGCACCACGGGGCCGTCGGACGGGAGAATCAAGGCGGTGAGGCGTTCGCTTCGCCCGATCGCGAGGTTCGCCGACCAGGCGAGGTTCGTCGAAGGCGTGAGGAAGAGCGCGCCGAGGCCGCGCGCTTTCGCGGCGGCCCGGAGACGCACCTGCCGCTCGCGGAAGACCTCGGGCGAAAGGGGGGGCGGCAGAGGGGGCGCGGACGGCGGGGCGGGCGCGGAGTCGAGGCTCGACGGAAGAGCCGCCGCCGCAGCCGCGGCCCCGGCGGCGGTCATCCAGCGGCGGCGGGTCAGACTCATCCGGCGCGTAGGATACCGTTTCGCGGTCGCGTCAGGCCGCCGTGGCTCCCGCGCGTGCGGATCAGTCGTCTTCGCGTCGGCGCTCGGACTGGCGCCGGTCGACGCGGACCGCGTCGGCGGGCGCGTAGCGTTCGTGGGCGCGGCGGTCCCCGGTCCGCCGGTCGTTCTTCTCGCCCCGGCGCTCCTCGGCCGGGTCGTTCGGTGCGTCGTCGTCGATCATGGGGCGGATCTTTCTTTTGTGGTCTCGAAGGCTTCGGTCGTCTCCCGGGTCACATTCGCTTGCACGCGCGACGCCAACGCGGCGCCCGCGGGCGGCATTCCCGAAAGCCTCAGTAGACGCCTCCGGTCAGGTGAACGATCGCGGTCCAGAGACCGCGGCTGAATCGAAAGGTCACGAGCGGGACGACGATCGCGGCCGTGCCCCACACGCCGAGCAGAATCGGCAGCGGCCACAGCGGCGAAAACGCCGAGGCGATCATGAGCCCGAAGGCGACGACGAAGGTGTTGAGATCGAGCGAGCCCACCCATTGCCCGTGCTCGCGGGCAAAGCGTACGCCGCAGCTCGAGCACGCCTCGTGCATCGTGAAATACGTCCGGAAGAGCGGGCCCTGGCCGCAGACCGGGCAGCGCAGCCGCAGTCCGCGCCAGAGGACCTTGCGCCAGTAGCCCTTCGGCCAGCCCGTGCGCGGGTGTGCGGCGGTTCCGCGGAGGGGAAGGACGGGCGGGGGATCGGGGCCTGGAGCGGCCATGGGACGGCGATCTTAACGCGTCACGGCGCGGGCGCCGCGAGGGGAATGCGCTGGCCCTCGCGGGCGACGCCGAACCCGCGCGCCTCGAGCGCGGCGCGCGCGGCCTCGTCCCAGAGCAGCCGGTTGGTGTGGTTGAGATGGACGAAGTAGACGCGTCCCTTCGCCGAGGGCACGGCGGCGAGCCGCGCCTCGGTCTCCGGGACGAGCGGGTGCGGGATGTCGCGGATCGCTCGGCCGGGGATCTCGTCGGCGGAGAAGAACGTCCCGTCGACGAACACGGTCAGCGCGGGATCCGCGAGGAGATCCTCGAGGCGGCGGTCCCACGTTTCCCACTTGTCGATGTCGGGCAGCCAGAGAATGGAACGCGAGGGGCCGCGCAGGATCCAGGCCACCGTGTCCGAGTCTTCGTCGCGGTGGGGGACCCGCAGGGGCGTGGCGCGCAGGCTCGGGGTCAGCACGATCTCTTCGCCGGGCGCGACTTCGCGGATCAGGATGTTCTCCAGGGCGACGAGCCGGCTCCACGGCTTGTTGCCGCGCAGGAACGCCGCCATCGAAGGCGTGCAGTAGACCGGGACGCGACGGGCGCCGAGGACCTCCCGGCCGAGCTGCGCGAGGCCCAGGTAGTGGCCGATGTGAGCGTGGGTCAGCAGGATTCCGTCGGGCAACCCGCCGAGCGCCTCGATCTGGTCGGCGAAGTCGGGTGTCGCGTCGACCAGAAATCGCTTGCCGGTTTCCGGGTCGAGCAGCCCGAGCGAGGCGACGCGCACGCGCCTGGAAGGATCGGTCCGCGCCTGGACGCAGACCGGCTGGTGGCAGCCCGCGTGGGGGACGCCCCCGTCCTGCGCGACGCCCAGGACGACGGCCTCCGGACCCTTTGCGGGCGTGCCGTTTGCAATGAGGAGCGCGGTCAGGAGCGCGGCCCGCATGGCGGCCACTGTAGACTGACGCCTGTAAACTGTCGACTCGCCAGGAGGAACTCATGGCCCGCAAGAGCTTGTCCCGAACGACCGCCCAGGCCCTCGGCCCGATTGTCGTTCCGTTGTTTACGAAAGTCGCCCTGCCGATCGCGATCGAGAGCCTGCGCCGGGGCGGCAAGTTCGACACCGACCGCTTCTACGCGGAAGCCAAGGAGAGCCTCGCCAGGGGCTTCGAGAAGAGCAAGCCGGAGATGGAGGACTTGAAGGACGAGCTCTCCGAGCGCGGCTCGGACCTCTACGCCGAGGCCCGCAAGCACGGCGCCGACCTGCTCGAGGCGCTGACCGAGAAGGGCTCCTCGATCGCCGAGGACTGGATGGGCCGCGTGCGTCCGCGCCGCCGCCGCTTCCGCCTCGTCCACGCGCTCGGCATCCTCGCCGTCGTCGGCGTCTGCGCCGCGCTCGTCGGCAAGAATAGCGGGGCCCTCACCCCGTCCCTCTCCGCGCCGGGAGAGGGAGCCCTTAGCGATTTCCCTCGCCCCCCGAAGGGGCGAGAGGGTCAGGGTGAGCGGGGGCTCTTCTACCCGACGGCCAGCCGCTTGTACTTGATCCGGTGCGGCTGGTCGGCTTCCATGCCGAGGCGACGCTTCCGGTCGGCCTCGTACTCCTGGTAGTTGCCCTCGAACCACACCGCCTGGCTCTCGCCCTCGAAGGCGAGGATGTGCGTGGCGATGCGGTCCAGAAACCAGCGGTCGTGGCTGATGACGACCGCGCAGCCGCCGAAGTTGACCAGCGCTTCTTCCAGCGCGCGCAGCGTGTCGACGTCGAGGTCGTTGGTCGGCTCGTCGAGGAGGAGCACGTTGCCGGCTTTCTTCAGGGTGCGCGCCAGGTGCAGGCGGTTCATCTCGCCGCCCGAGAGGTCGGCCACCCGCTTCTGCTGGTCCTGGCCCTTGAAGTTGAACATCGACACGTAGGCCCGCGCCGGGATCTCGCGTTTGCCGAGGATGAGCTTCTCCTGGCCGCCCGAGATCTCGTCGAAGACGGACTTGCCCGGCTCGGCGCTTGTCGCGGTCCTGGTCGACGTAGGACGGCACGACCGTGTCGCCGACGACGAGCTTGCCGGCGTCCGGCTTTTCCTGGCCCATGATCATCTTGAAGAGCGTCGTCTTGCCGGCGCCGTTGGGGCCGATGATGCCGACGATGCCGCCCTCGCGGCAGGTCGAACGTGAGGTCTTCCATCAGCAGCCGGTCCCCGAAGGCCTTGCGCACGCCCTCGGCGCGCACGACGACGTCGCCGAGGCGCGGTCCCGTCGGGATGAAGAGCTCCTGCGTTTCGCCGCGCGTTTCGGGGCCCTGGTCGGTGAGCAGCGCTTCGTACCGGTCGATGCGGGCGCGGCTCTTGGCGTGGCGGGCGCGCGGGGACATCTTGATCCACTCGAGCTCGCGCTGGAGGGTGCGGCGCTTGGCCGACTCGGCCTTCTCCTCGAGCTCGAGCCGCTGCTCCTTCTGCTCGAGCCAGCTCGAGTAGTTGCCCTTCCACGGGATGCCGGCGCCCCGGTCGAGCTCCAGGATCCAGCCCGCGACGTTGTCGAGGAAGTATCGGTCGTGCGTGACCGCGACGACGGTTCCGGGGTACTCGGCCAGATGCCTCTCGAGCCACGCCACCGACTCGGCGTCGAGATGGTTGGTCGGCTCGTCGAGGAGGAGAAGGTCCGGCTTCTCGAGGAGGATCTTGCAGAGGGCGACGCGCCTCTTCTCGCCTCCCGAGATCTTCGTGACATCGGCGTCGGGCGGCGGCAGACGCAGCGCATCCATCGCGATCTCGAGCTGCCGGTCGAGCTCCCAGGCGTTGGACGCTTCGATCGCGTCCTGGACCCGCTGGTACTCGGCCATGACCTTCTCGCTCTCGGCCTCCGAGAGCTCCTCGGCGAGCTTTTCGTTCAGCTCTTCGAAGCGCTTCAAGAGCCCGCGCGTCTTGGTGACGGCCTCCTCGACGTTGCCGAGTACCGTCTTCGATGTGTCGAGCCTCGGATCCTGCGGAAGGAAGCCGATGCGCGTGCCTTCGGCCGGAAACGCCTCGCCCGCGAAGTCCTTGTCGACGCCGGCCATGATCCGGAGCAGCGTGGACTTGCCGGCGCCGTTCAGGCCCAGGACGCCGATCTTGGCTCCCGGAAGGAACGACAGGTAGATGCCCTTCAGAATCTCGCGCTGCGGAGGCACGACCTTCCGCAGGTTGACCATCGTGTAGATGTACTGGTGTCCCATGAGAGCCGGGGAGTCTACATCAGCGGTAAGCAGTCGGCAGTAAGCAGGGCCGCACGAGCGATTTCTGCTTACTGCTTACTGCTTACCGCTTCTCCGATGTTGATTCCCATCGTCCCGAGACAGCCGCTCCTCGTACCTCGCATCCGCGAACCCCGCTTCGCGCATCAGCGTCTCGACTCCTCGCTGGCCGGGGTACCGGGCGAGCGACTCCGGGATGTAGAGGTACGTGTCGGCGTCGCCGTGGAAGATCCAGCCCATCAGTGGCATCGCCGCGCGCAGGTACGCGCCATAGAACGCGGCAATGACGGCGTTGTCGGGCTTGCCGAAGTCGAGCACCACAGCCCGGCCGCCGGGCGCCAGCACGCGCCGCATCTCGGCGAGCGCCGCCGGGAGGTTCGCGATGTTGCGCAGGCCGTAGCTCACCGTGACGGCATCGAACGCGCCGTCCGGGAAGGGGAGCCGGAGCGCGTCGGCCTGGACGAAGCGGCTGCGCCGGCCCCCCCGGGCGCGCCGCCGCGCGACCGCCAGCATCGGCAGCGTGAAGTCGATCCCGGTGACCGAGGCGGCGTCGAGCTCCTCGGCCATGAAGCAGAGGTCTCCGCTCCCGCAGCAGACGTCGAGAAGCCGCGCTCGACGGCCCGGGCGAGCGCCGGCGAGCGCGAGGCGGACAGTCTGGCGCTTCCACCGGCGGTGCATCCCGAAGCTCATCAGGTCGTTGACGAGGTCGTACCGCCAGGCGAGCCGCGAGAACATTTCCCGGACCCGCGGCGCCCGACTCTCGTCGTAGGACAGGTACTTGTTCGTCACCGCACGGAACTATAGACGCCGCCGCCCGGCCGCTCCCGCCTGTTGTAATGTCTTCCCATGGCCGACGCGAGCCCCAAACCCGTCAGCGCCGACGAGGCCCGCCGGGTCGCCGAGGAGGCCCGCGAGGCCGAGTGGAAGTCCCCGTCCTTCCTGAAGCAGATCTTCCTCGGCAACTTCCGCCTCGACCTCGTCCACCCGTTCCCCGCGGCCCCGCCCGAGCGCCCCGAGTTCCGGGCATTCATGGACCGGCTCGAGCGCTTCCTCGCCGAGAAGGTCGATCCGGACGCGATCGACCGCGAGGGCAAGATCCCGCCGTCGGTCATCCAGGGGCTCGCCGCGATCGGCGCTTTCGGAATGAAGATCCCGACGGAGTACGGCGGCCTCGGCCTGACGCAGCGCGAGTACGGCGAGGCCATGAAGCTGATCACGAGCCGCGACGGCAACCTCGTGACGCTCCTCTCGGCGCACCAGTCGATCGGCGTGCCGCAGCCCTTGAAGCTCTTCGGCACGAAGGAGCAGAAGAAGAAGTTCCTGCCGCGCCTGGCGGCCGGGGCCGTCTCGGCGTTCGCGTTGACCGAGGCCCAGGTGGGATCCGATCCGGCGAACCTCTCGACCACCGTGACCCGGACCCCCGAGGGCGACTACGTCCTCGACGGCGAGAAGCTGTGGTGCACCAACGGCACGATCGCCGAGCTCTTCGTGGTCATGGCCCGCCACCCGGACACCCGGAAGATCTCCGCCTTCATCGTCGAGAAGTCCTCGCCGGGCGTCGAGGTCGTCATCCGCTGCCACTTCATGGGGCTGAAGGCGATCGAGAACGGCGTCATCCGCTTTCACAAAGTCCGCGTCCCGAAGGAGAACCTGCTCTGGGGCGAGGGCAAGGGCCTGAAGCTCGCCCTGATCACGCTGAACACCGGACGCCTGACGCTGCCGGCCTCCTCGGCCGCCCTCGGCAAGCGCTGCCTCGAGATCTGCCGCGCGTGGTCGAACGAGCGCGTGCAGTGGGGCCTGCCGATCGGCCGGCACGACGCCATCGCCCAGCTTCTGGCCGAGATGGCCGCGACGACGTTCGCGCTCGACGCGGTGTCCGACCTCGCCTCCTCGATGGCCGACATGGGCGACCGCGACATCCGGCTCGAGGCGGCCGTCGCCAAGATGTGGAACTCGGAAGAGGGCTGGAAGATCGTCGACCGCACCCTGCAGATCCGCGGCGGTCGCGGCTACGAGACGGCCGATTCGCTGCGCGCGCGCGGCGAGGCGCCGGTGCCGGTCGAGCGGATCATGCGCGACTTCCGCATCAACCTGATCTTCGAGGGCTCGTCCGAGATCATGCGCCTCTTCATCGCGCGCGAGGCCGTCGACACGCACCTCGCCGTCGCGGGCGCCTTCGCCGATCCGAAGGCGACGCTCGGGACGAAGCTCGCCGCGCTGCCGAAGATGGCCGGCTTCTACGGCTGGTGGTACCCGTCGCGCTGGCTCGGCTGGGGCCGCTGGCCGAGGTTCTCGGAGTTCGGGCCGCTCGCGGGCCACGTCCGGTTCGCCGAGCGGACCACGCGCAAGCTCGCGCGAACGATCTTTCACCAGATGCTGAAGCTCGGGCCGAAGCTCGAGAAGCGCCAGGCGCTCCTCTTCCGCGCGGTCGACATCGGCGCGGACCTCTTTGCGATGACGGCCGCCCTTTCGCGCGCCGACGCCATGCGCCGCGCGGGACTCTCCGAGGCGCCGCAGGCCGTCGAGCTCGCCGACACCTTCTGCCGGACGACGCGGCGGCGGATCGCCGAGCACTTCCGTGCGATCGGCTCCAACGACGACGTTGCCAAGTACCGGACGGCGCAGCGGCTGCTCGACGGCGAATTCGCCTGGCTCGAGAAGGGGCTCGCCGCGATGGACGGGGCGGCGGAGCCCGCGGAGTCCGCCGCGCCGGCGGCCGCGGCTCGCGCCCGGGCCGCGTCGGTCTAGGTGTCCGCGTCGGGGGTTCCGGCCCGGCGCATTCGAACCGGGCTCGCGGTCCTCGCGGCGCTCTGCGTCGGGACGCTCTATGGATTCGCCGCGCGCGAACGCCGCTGGTTCCCGTTCGGCCTCGTCAAGGCCGCGTACCGCGCCGTCCGACCCGCGCCGACGCCCCCGCCGGCGCCTCACGTCGGTGTGGGGGCGTACGCCGAAGAAAAGCTCGCTCAGCGGGAGAAGGTCGGCGAGCTGGCGCAGCTCCCGTACCTCCAGGGCTACAACCCCGCCTCGGGACGCACCGGCGTCCTGATCTACGACGAGGCCCGGGCCGCCGGGGGCTGGAACCTCGCGGTCTCGGCGCACGCCTCGCAGGCGCTGTTGCTCGACATGCGCGGGATCACCCGTCATCGATGGGGGATCGAGATGCGCCGCGTCTGGCCCGACCTGAAACTCGAGCCGGAGCGGGCCCCTTACGCCGCCTACTGGAGGCATGCCGCGCTGCTTCCCGGCGGGGACCTGCTCGCGATCTGGGACTACATCGGGCTCGTCCGCGTCGACCGCGACTCCCGGCTGAAGTGGGCTCTCCCCAACGGAGCCCACCACGACCTCGCCGCGGGCCCGGACGGGACCCTCTACGTGCTCACGCGGGAAGCGCACGTGATTCCGGCGATCAACCCCGACGCCAACGTCTTCGAGGATTTCGTTTCGATGGTCTCGCCCGAGGGTCGGCCGCTGGGGCGCATCTCGCTGCTCGCCGCGTTCGCGAATTCCGATTACGCCGCGGTCCTTACTCCGATGGGGCGCGAGGGAGACATCCTCCACGCCAATGCGATCTCCGTCCTCGACGGCCGGCTCGCCGCGCGGTCTCCCGCGTTCCGGGCCGGGAACCTGCTCGTTTCTCTTCGCGCCCTGAACGTGGTCGCGGTGCTCGATCCGCAGAGCGGGAAGATCGTCTGGGCCCTCTCGGGGCCGTTTCGCGCGCAGCACGATCCGAAGATCCTTCCGAACGGAAGGCTGCTCGTCTTCGACAACTTCGCCTCGATGCAGGCGGGCGCCTCGCGCGTCCTCGAGCTCGACCCGTTCACGCAGGAAATCGCCTGGCGCTACGGCGATCGCGAGAACGAGCACTTCTTCACCGAGTCCAATGGCGAGGCGGAGCGGTTTCCCAACGGCAATACCCTGGTCGTCGAGTCCGACTCCGGGCGCGCCATCGAGGTCACGCCCGAGGGCGAGACCGTGTGGGAGTACGTCAACCCGTACCGCGTCGGCGAGCAGCAGGAGCTCCGGGCGACCCTGAAGCAGCTCACGCGGCTGCCGGCGGGGACCGACGTGGGCTGGGCGGAACGCCCCGATTCCCGCAAACCAGACGGACGGTAGCCGGCAATCGACCGGGCCTCTCCCGGCCTGTCGGGTACCTCCCGGACTTCAACGACGTCCCGCAGTCGAACATCTTTCACGACGACGTCGAGATCGTGTTCCGGGCCGGAATCACCGCGGGGTGCGGAGGCGGCAACTACTGCGTCTCCAAAGCCGTGACCCGGGTGCAGATGGCGGTGTTCCTGCTCAAGGCGAAGCACGGCTCGAGCTACGTGCCGCCCGGCTGCACCGGCACCTTCGTCGACGTGCCTTGCCCTTCGACCTACGCCGACTGGATCGAGCGGCTTTCGGCCGAGGGCATCACGGCCGGGTGCGGCGTCGGAATCTATTGCCCGTCCAACCCCGTTCGCCGCGATCAGATGGCGGTCTTCCTGCGGAAGACGAAGAACGGCGGGCATACCTCCCGCCGGCGTGCGCCGGAGTTTTCAGCGACGTGACGTGCCCGGGGCAGTTTGCGGACTGGATCGAAAAGCTTTACGCCGACCAGATCACCGGCGGCTGCTCGGCGAGCCCGCTTTTGTACTGTCCCGGGTCCTCCAACACGCGCGGCCAGATGGCGACTTTCCTGGTCAAGACCTTCGGACTTTCCAGCGCTTTCCGGCGGGCCCTCGACGCCGGTGCGCCTGCCTCTGGTGGCGGGCTTGGCCCTTGAGGTAGTTTGATGCCATGAAACGAACCACCCTCGCCCTGGCCTCGGTCCTGCTCGTCGTCTCCGTCGCCTTCGCGGCCGACAAGAAAGCCGCCGGCGAGTTCTCGGCGACCGCCTCGATCGGGACTCCCACCGGGACGCGCAGCATGGCCTTCGACGTCGTCGTCACGAATCCGAAGGGCCTCGCCGAGATGGCTCCGCTCAAGAAGGTGCTGGAGGACGGAGGACAGCAGGCCCTCGTCAACGCGATCCGCGGCAGCGGCCAGGGGCAGATCAAGCTCGGTGCGCTCGTCTACCCGGTCGACCTCGTCATGGTCGAGAAAATCGACGACGGCTGGCGCTACTTCATCGTGACCACCCGGCCGATCAAGTACACGGAGGCGGAAGAAGACGGCGGAGCGTCGCTGAACTATCCCTTCGCCGTGTTCGGCTTCGACTCGACGGACTTCAGCTCGGGCGACGGGATCATCTACACCAAGGCCGCCCTGTCGATCGACCCCGACGGGCACCTCCAGGTGTCCCAGTACGACGGGGACCCCGGCACCCTCGATAACATCCGCCGCCTCAACTAGGGGTCAGGTCTCGTTTTTTCGGATTGGTGCGCGCCCGACCGGAAACCGAAACTTCCAGACCTGACCCCCGGTCTTTTCGGGTCAGGCCCCCGGGACTTCGTCGGTTCCCTCGTTGATGCCCTCGAAGAGGATCGTCGAGAGGTAGCGCTCGCCGGTGTCCGGCAGCATCGCGAGGATGACCGACCCCTTCGGCGCCTTCGCGGCGACCTTGCGCGCGGCGGCGAAGGTCCCGCCCGAGGAGATGCCGCAGAAGATCCCTTCCTTCGTCGCGAGCTCGCGCGCGGCGTCGCGCGCCTCGATGTCGCCGACCGTCACGATCTCGTCGTAGACCTTGCGGTCGAGCACCGCGGGGATGAAGTCGGGCGTCCAGCCCTGGATCTTGTGGGGCTTCCACTCGGTCCCGGTCAGGAGCGCCGCGCCCTCGGGCTCGGTGACGACGATCTTGATGTCCGGCCGCGCGGCCTTGAGCATCTGCCCGGCACCGGTCAGCGTCCCGCCCGTGCCGTAGCCGGTGACCCAGTAGTCGAGTCGCTTGCCCGCGAAGTCGCGGAGGATCTCGGGGCCCGTCGTGTTGCGGTGATACTCGGGGTTCGCCGGGTTCTCGAACTGCCGGGCCAGGAACCAGCCGTTCTTCTTGGCGAGCTCGGCCGTCCTCTTCACCATTCCCGAGCCGCGCTCGGCCGCGGGGTGGAGGATGACCTTTGCGCCGAGGATCCGCATCAACTTGCGGCGCTCGATCGAGAAGCTGTCCGACATCACGGCGACGAAGGGGTAGCCCTTGACGGCGCAGACCATCGCCAGCGCGATGCCGGTGTTCCCGGAGGTCGCCTCGATGACGGTCTGGCCGGGCTTCAACTCGCCGCGCCGCTCGGCGTCTTCGATGATCGCGATGGCCAGCCGGTCCTTGACCGACGAGAGCGGGTTGAAGGCCTCGCACTTGACGTACATCGTCGCGCCGGCGGGCGCGAGCCGATGAATCTTGACCACGGGGGTATTGCCGATCGTTCCGAGGATGCTTTCGTGAATCATGAGTTGCTCCCTCTGGCTGCAGCCGTTCTGAACTGTGAAGCGGCGCGGACGCCGCGTGTCAGTGATTCGGAAGGGGAGGGCGACATCGGCCCTGCGCTCCCAGGGAGTGCGCGACGCGCCGTGGACAGGTCATTCGAGCCATCTCCGAGGAGCGTAGGATATGCCAGCTTTATGAGAACCAAGAATCATGCGATCGCCATCCTCCTGGCCCTGTTCGTCCTCGGGCCCGCGGCCATGAGCGCGGCCCCCCGGACGATGCGGGTGGACTACTTCCACACCGGCAACGCGACGGAAGAGCAGTTCAGCTTCGACCGCGTCGTGCTCGAGCCCCTGCCCTGGCCGGGTAACCCGAAGCGGCCGATCGACGACACGAACCTCGGGAAGTACTTCTTCGAGGTCGTCGACCGGGCCTCCAACCGCGTCCTCTACTCCCGGGGCTTCGCGTCGGTGTACGGGGAGTGGGAGACGACGGGCGAGGCGAAGGAGATGCGCCGCACGTTCTCCGAGTCCCTCCGCTTCCCGGCGCCGGAAGCCCCCGTCCAGATCTCGCTCAAGAAGCGCGACGCGCAGAACGCCTTCCGCGAGGTCTGGGTCCTCCTCGTCGATCCGAAGGACGTGTTCGTCGACACGGCCGCGCCGGCGTCGCCGGGACCGGTCCTCACGATCCAGAAGAACGGGGACCCGTCCGAGAAGGTCGACTTCCTCATCCTCGGCGACGGCTACACCGCGGCCGAGCGGGGCAAGTTCGAGAAGGACGCCCGGCGCCTCGCCGAGCTTCTCTTCGCGGTCGAGCCCTTCAAGTCGCGCCGGGGAGACTTCAACGTCTGGGCCGTCTGCCCGGCCTCCGAGGAGTCGGGGATCTCGCGGCCCTCGGTCGGCATCCACCGCCGGACGCGGATCGGCGCGAGCTACGACGCCTTCGGCAGCGAGCGCTACATCCTGACCTTCGAGAACCGCTCTTTCCGGGACGTCGCCTCGTTCGCTCCCTACGATTTCGTGGAGATCCTGACGAACAGCCGCACCTACGGCGGCGGCGGGATCTTCGGCCAGTACTCGACGGTGGCGGCGGACAGCCTCTGGTCGCCCTACGTCTTCGTGCACGAGTTCGGCCACCACTTCGCGGCGCTCGCCGACGAGTACTTCACCTCGCCCGTGTCCTACGAGCCGGCGTCCGGAGCGCGCATCGAGCCCTGGGAGCCGAACGCCACGGCCCTCCTCGATCCGGCGAACGTGAAGTGGAAGGACCTCGTCACCGCGGGCACGCCGGTGCCGACTCCCTGGAAGAAGGAAGAGTTCGAGAAGGCCTCGCGCGACTTCCAGGCGAGGCGCCGCGAGATCCGCAAGGCGAACGGACCCGAGGACGAGATGGACAAGCTCTTCACGGAGGAGCTCGAGTTCGAGACCAGGCTCCTCGGGACCGATCAGCACTCCGGGCAGGTCGGCGCGTTCGAGGGAGCGCTCTACGAGTCGAAGGGGTACTACCGGCCGCAGGAGGACTGCATCATGTTCACGCGCGACGAGGTGCCCTTCTGCGCCGTCTGCCGGCAGGCGCTCACCCGCGTGATCGACCTCTACAGCCGCTGATCGTGCTTCGATGAGCTTTCGCCGGGGCCTTCGGCTCGCGGGTTTCGCCCGGCGGCACCTGGGCCGCATGAACGCGGGCCGGGCCGAGGTCATGGCGCATCTCTCCTCGCCCCGGGCCGACAACCTGCCGATGCCGACGTTCGTGCAGCTGCGGGTGACGAACCTCTGCAACCTGCGCTGCAAGATGTGCGGACAGTGGGGAGAAACGGGGATCTTCCGGTCTCATTCGGGCTCGGCCGGCGCGACCGACGGAGCCCTCGAGCGCGACCGCATCCGCGAGCTCATCGGGTTGAAGCGTCAGCTCGCGCTCTCCGACTACGTGCGGCTGCTCGACGAGCTCGCGCCCTCGCGGCCGATCATCAGCCTCTTCGGCGGGGAGCCGCTGCTGTACCCGGACATCGTGCCGCTCGTCCGCGAGGTCAAGGCGCGCGGCCTGACCTGCACGGTCATCACCAACGGCGGCCGGCTCGAGCCGCTGGCGCGCGAGCTCGTCGAGAGCGGCATCGACTCGATCGCGATCTCGATCGACGGCCCGCCGGACGTGCACAACCGGATCCGCGGGCAGGCCGACAGCTTCGAGCGGGCCGCCGCCGGGGTCGCGGCCGTCGCCGGCTGGCGGAAGCGGCTCGGCCGCGTCCTTCCGATGCAGATCGCGATCCTGCCCGTGACCGAGCTCAACCTCGACGTGATCGCTCCGGCGATCGAGGTCCTCCGCGGGTGGCCGCTCGATACGATCAACGTGGGATTGCGCTGGTTCGTCCCCGAGAACGTGGGCGAAGAGTACGAGCGCGTCATGCGGGAGGACCTCGGCGTCGAGGCGACGTCCTGGAAGGGCTTCGCGTTCGACGGGGGCTCGATCGCGGCGACGAAGGGCAGGCAGCTCGGCGAGCTCGTGCGCCTCCTGAAGAGCCTGAAGCGCCGGCGCTTTCTCGACTCGAGCCGCGGCCGTCCCTGGACCTCGTTCGTGCCCGACGTTCCAGCCGAGCGCGTGCCCGAATACTTCTCCGATTTCGGCGAGACCTTCGGGCACCGGATGTGTCCGGTCGCCTGGTACTTCGCGCAGGTCGAGCCCGACGGCGAGGTCGCCTTCTGCGGCGACTTTCCGGATTACTTCATCGGCAACGTACGCCGGCAGTCCTTCCGCGAGATCTGGACCGGCGAGAAGGCCAATCGCTTCCGCGCCAAGCTCGCGAAGGAGCCGCTCCCGATCTGCGCCCGCTGCTGCGGGAACTACGTGTACGGGAAGTGGGAGAGGCCGGGGGCGGTGAGCGCGTAAGCAGTAAGCGGACGGCGCGGATTACGAGCGGAGGGCGTCCCAGAATTTGTAGAAGTTGAACCACTGGGTCGGGTAGCGGCGGACGACGCCCTCGAGATCGCAAGCGACCCGCTCCATCATTCGGACGGCGTCGTCGTCGGGGGAGAGCGCCGAGTCGGCCGAAAGCGGCTCGCCCCAGACGTTGAAGTAGCTGCCGTCGGGGTTGCGCAAGAAGAAGCCCGGCAGGATCTCGCACCCGCAGAAGCGCGCCAGAAGCGCGGGCGAGCGCAGAAACGGCGTCGGCCGCCCGAAAAACGGCACGACGACCTCGTCCTCGGGATAGGCGCGGTCGACGAGCAGCGCCACCGCCCGCCCGGCGTCGACGGCGCGGCGCACCTTGAAGGCCGTCGCCATGGACGAGCCGATGTCGATCGACTCGACCCCGAGCCGCTGCCGGAGCTGCTGCCGCATCTCCTGGACGTCGGGATCGAGCTCGGGCTGGCCGACGACCGCCGGTACGAGGTCGTGCGCCCGCAACGTCACCGCTCCCATCTCCCAGTTGCCGACGTGGCCGGTGACGAGAAGGAACCCGCGGCCGCCGCGGCGAACCCGGGCGAGAACGCGCGCGTCCTCCGCGAGCGTGACGACCCGGGGAACGAGCGACTCGCTCCGCAGCTTCCACACGTCGATCGTGTGCCGTCCGTACTCGAAGAACTGCCGGCGCGCGAGCCGTTCGGCCTCGGCGTCCGAAACGCCCAGCGCCTTGTGGAAGTTGTCGCGGATCCCGGCTTTCGTGCGTCCCAGAAAGGTGACAGCGAGGCCGTTGCCGACCAGGTTGATGGCGTTCAAGACGGACATCGGCAGCCAGCGGGCGCCGTAATGGAGACCGCCGTAGACGACGCGATTCGAGAGCCCGTGGCTGACCCACTTCTTGCGCCCGCGCGCGGAGGCGGGCGGCGAGGGCGGGCCCCCGTTGGGGCCGGCGGCGGGCTCGGTTTCTCCCATGCGAGCGTCGAGTTTACAATCCGGGCAGCACCCGATGAACGTTCTGTTGATCCGTCCCGACCCGGGCAACGAGCGCTTCGGGCTCGGGCCCTTCTTCCGCGTCGAGCCGCTGGGCCTGGAATACGTGGCCTCGGCCCTCCGCGCCCGCGGCCACGCGCCGACGATCGTCGACCTGCGCTTCGGGCACCGTGCGGGCGCCTGGGTCCGGCGGACGCGACCGCGGATGGTCGGCATTTCCTGCATGCACGCCCTCGAGTACGACCGGGTGCGGGAGACCGCGCGCGAGGTGCGCCGCACCGCGCCGGACGCCTTCATCCTCGTCGGCGGCCACGCGGCCGCCGCCTTCCCGGGACCGCTCCAGGCCCCCGAAATCGACGCGATCTGCGTGGACGACGGTGAAGAAGTCGTGCCGGCCGTGGCCGAGGCGCTGGCGTCCGGGCGTCCCCTCGCGGACGTCCCCGCCCTGCTTCTCCGGGGACGGGACGGCTGGACGGCGACGCGCGGCCTCGAGGACCGGACGGGCCTCGACGCCGTGCCCCTGCCCGCCCGCGACCTCGTCGAACGCGACCGCAACCGGTACCACTGCCTGCTCTTCAAGCCCGTGTGGCTCGTCGAGACGGCCCGCGGTTGCCCGTTTCGCTGCAGCTTCTGCTCGGTGTGGCAGCTCTACGGGCGCTCGTTCCGCGAGCGGTCGATTTCCGCCGTCGTCGAGGACATGGAGAAGGTCGGCGACGCGGTCTTCATCGCCGACGACCTCTTCTGGAACCACCCGGAGCGCAGCCTCGAGCTCGCGGAGGCGCTGAAGGCCCGCGGCGTCCGCAAGCGCTGGATCCTCGTCCAGACGCGCACGGACCTCGTCTGCCGCCACGCCGACCTTCTCGAGGCCTGGCGGCCGCTCGCCAAGGACTTCGACATCTTCTTCGGCCTCGAGGCAGCTTCCGACGCGGGCCTCGCGAGCGTGACGAAGGATGCCGGGGTCGCCTCGTCGATCGAGGCGGCGCGGATCGCGCGGTCCCTCGGCTACGGCGTCACCGGGAACTTCCTCGTCGATCCCGACTGGGACGAGTCGCGGTTCGAGGAGCTCTGGGACTTCGTGGCGAAGAACGGATTCCAGCGCGCCGGCTACACGATCCTGACGCCGCTGCCGGGCACCGAGCTCTTCCAGAAGCTCGCGCCGATCCTCGAAGGTCAGCCCTGGTTCAAATACGACATGCACCACGTCCTGTGGGAGCCGCGCCTGGGCGCGAAACGGTTCTTCGAGCTCTACGCCGAGACCTGGCGCCGGTCGATCCTGAACACGTCCGGCGAAAAGAGCTGGATCGAGTGGATGCGCCAGGTCCGGCCGGCGCAGATTCCGTACCTGACCCGCGTCCTGATGCGCACCCAGCGCATGATGAAGGCGCAGGCGTATCTGAAGGAGCACGAGGAGGCGCAACGGACCAAGGCGGTTGCGCCGCCGCAGGCGCTCGAGGCCTCCTGAGCCCGAGCGGTCTCGATCGCGCCCTGCCGGACGGCGAGCGCCTCTCGTTCCACCGCGCCTCCGTTCGCGCGACGGGGGAGCGCGCCTGGGAGGCGATCCTGGCGCGCGATCTCGCGAGCTCGGCCGTGTCGAAGGCGCTCCTCGCCCTGCGCGGCTACGGCGGCCGGGCGTTTGCGCGGAGCCGCGGGACGTTTCCCGAAAAGCTTCAGCGTTTCGGCTTCACTCTTCTCGAGGAGGTCGTCGGCCGGGAGCTCGTCTTCGGCATCGCCGGGAAGTTCTGGCGCCACGACGGAGGATTGCGGCCGATCCCGGACCGGCCGCGGTTCATGGCTTTCGCGGAGGACGGCTGCGTGAAGGCCGCGTGGAACATCCGGATCGAGGAAGGCGCGAACGGCACCTGTGAAGTCTCGACCGAGACCCGCATCGTCTACTTCGGCCGCGCTGCCCGCCACCGGTTCCGCCTCTACTGGACGTTCATCCGCCCGTTCTCGGGCGCGATCCGGATCGGCCTGCTGCGCGGGATCCGGCGCCGGGCGGAGCGTCCCTCGCCGGTATGATCCGGCCGCTCGAGGAGGCCCCATGAAGCGGTTCGCCGGTCTCGGAGTCTGGCTCGTCGCGGCAGCGCTCTCCGCGCAGTCGCCCGACGGCGTCTTCGCGCAGGGCGCGGTGGGAGCCGTCCTGGACGCGTGGCACGGAGCGGCCTCGGCCGCCGACGAGGAGAAGTACTTCTCGTACTTCACGCCGGACGCCGTTTTCCTCGGCACCGACGCGACGGAGCGCTGGACGCGGGACGAATTCCGGAAGTGGGCGCATCCCCGCTTCGCGAAGGGGAAGGCCTGGAATTTCCGGGCCGTCTCTCGGTGGATCTCCTTTTCTCCCGACCGGCGCGTGGCCTGGTTCGACGAGGCGCTCGATACGCCGAACATGGGGCCGTGTCGGGGTTCGGGGGTGCTGGTGCACGCAGGCGAAGCGTGGAAGATCGCACAGTACAACCTCTCGATCCCGATTCCCAACGACCTCGCCGACGGCATCGTGAAGCAGATCGCCGCGGACGCGACGTCGAAGAAAGGCCGCTGACGATGCGACGCCGAATGGTCCCGGTCCTCCTCGCAGCCCTCGGAGCCGTCGTCCTGGCGGCCGCCTCGCCGGCGCCACCGCCCGCGGACCTCGTGATCCGGGGCGGCGCCGTCTACACGGTCGACGACGCCCGGAGCTGGGCCGAGGCGGTGGCCGTGTCGGGCGGGAAGATCGTCTTCGTCGGCACGGACGCCGGGGCGAAGACGTGGATCGGGCCGAAGACGCGGGTCCTCGACGCCTCCGGCAGGATGATCCTTCCCGCCTTCCACGACGCCCATGTCCACCCCGTCTCGGGAGGCGTCGAGGCGCTCGAGTGCGATCTGAACGGCGCGCCGACGCCGGCCGCGGTCCTCGAGAGGGTCAAGGCCTACGCGGCCGCGCACCCCTCGTCGCCATGGATCCGCGGGGGTGGCTGGGAGCTGACCCTCTTTCCCGACGCCAATCCGTCGAAAGCGCTCCTCGACGCGATCGTGCCCGATCGGCCCGTTTACCTGTCGGCGACCGACGGCCACTCGGTCTGGGTCAACTCGAAGGCGCTGCAGCTCGCGGGCGTCACGAAGGCGACGCCGGATCCGACCTACGGCCGGATCGAACGGGACCCGGAGACGGGCGAGCCGACCGGGACGCTCCGCGAGGACGCGGCCGACCTGGTTGCGAAGTTCCTCCCGAAGCACACCGCGAAGGACTACGCCGACGGGCTCCGGGAGGGCCTCCGCATCGCGAACCGTTTCGGACTGACGTCTCTCGTCGAAGCGAGCGCGTCGGAGGAGGACCTCGAAGCCTACCGAACCCTCGAATCCCGCGGCGAACTCTCGGCGCGCGTCGTCGCGTCGCTCCATTGCGACACGGACAAGGGCCTCGCGGAGGTTCCGCGCCTCGTCGCCCTGCGCCGGAAGTACGCCGGCCCGCGCCTCCGGACGAACGCCGTTAAAATCTTCGCCGACGGCGTCCTCGAGACGCGCACGGCCGCGGTCCTCGAGCCCTATCTGGGGTTCCCGGGCGACCGCGGCAAGGCGAACCTCGAGCCGGCGGCGTTCGACGCGCTCGCGACGGCCCTCGACCGGGAAGGCTTCCAGATCCACGTCCACGCGATCGGCGACCGTGCGATCCGGATGTCGCTCGATGCCATCGAGGCCGCGCGCCGCGCCAACGGGGCCCGGGACGCGCGGCACCATCTCGCGCACATCGAGCTCATCGAGCCGGCGGACATCCCGCGGTTCCGGCGGCTCGGCGTCATCGCAAACTTTCAGCCGTTCTGGGCCAACGGCGACAAGTACCTGACCGAGCTGACCGAGCCCAAGCTCGGCCCCGAGCGGTCGCGCTGGCTCTACCCGATCCAGAGCGTCGTCGCCTCCGGGGCCGTCGTCGCCTTCGGCAGCGACTGGAGCGTCTCGTCGATGAATCCGCTCGACGGAATCGAGGTCGCCGTCACCCGCCGCCAGCCGCCCGAAGGGCCCGGACCCGCCTGGCTTCCCGAGGAGCGGATCGCGCTTCCGGACGCCATCGCGGGCTATACGATCCGCGCCGCGTACCTCGACTTCTCCGAGAAGGAGACCGGTTCGATCGAAGCCGGCAAGGCAGCCGACCTCATCGTCCTCGACCGCAACCTCTTCGAGATCCCGCCCTCGCAGTTCCACGAAGCGAAAGTCCTGCTCACTCTCCTCGACGGCAAAGAGGTTTACCGGGGGTCAGGTCTTCAAATTTCGGTTTCTAGACTGCAATCATCCGAAAAATGAAGACCTGACCCCGAGCTTATTTGACCCGGGTATAGGTGAAGGTGCCGACGTGGTCCGCGCCTTTCGCCCGGGAGGTCCAAGCCTGGGAGAAGTGGTCGGCGTCCTGAAACGTGACGACGAGGCCCCGCATGATCTCGCCGTCGGGGTCCTTCACATTGGTCGCGTCGAGATAGGAGAAAGCCAGCGTCCGCCCGCCGTCGCCAAGGGCCGTCGCGGCCATCCGGGGCTGGTTGCCCATGGCGCAATAGTGGGTCGCCATGATGCGCGCGCCGTCGGGGTGGTACACCGTGACCATGCTCATGTCGTGCCCGGTGTCGAGCGTCTCCATGAGGCTCGTGCCGTTGGAGACGAGCTTGTAGGAGACGCTCACGTCGCCGCCCCCTTCGGCGCCGGCCCCGGAATAGGTCCCCTTCCAGTCGCCGACGAGCGTCTGCAGCTTCGTCCAGGCGGGGTTCGGCGCGTCGGCGGCCGGAAGCGCCGCCGCGCCCGCCAGGAGGGCGAAGATTGCCGCGATCGAAGTGTTCCGTCTCATACGTGTCCTCTCTTTCCTCCACCGGGCCGATCCAGGAGGACCGGAGGGGTTGCTCATATCGGTTTCCGAGAGGAGTCTATGTCCGCTCCTCTCGGTAATCAAGGGGTAGAAGGGTTTCGAGCGGATCTATCTTCCACGAGGCCGCCCAGACGATCCAGGCAGCTGATCCAGCCCGCCGCATGGTCCGCGCGCGCACGCTCGGTCGCGAGGCGTTCGTGCGTCACGACGACCTCGGTTTCGGCGCCGCGCTCCAGGAACTCCACGGTCACGAGCGTGTCCCGCCCGACCTTGTCGCCGAGGCCCGGGTCGTTGTCCCAGCTCCACGTGTAGACGAGCTTCGAGGGCGATGCGACCTCGAGGTAGCGGCCCTCGATGCGCCAGGGCCTCCCGCGGTCGCGGCCCTCGAGACGGTAACGGCCTCCGGTCCGCAGGTCGAGCTCGCGAACCACCATTTCACCGTCTCCCTCGACGAACCAGCGCATCAGGAGCTCCGGGTCCGTCCACGCCCGGTAGACCCGTTGGCGCGAGGCTTTGATCGTGCGCGAGACACGGACCGCCGGGGCCGCCGGTGTCGCGTCGGCCGTGGGCTCAACCATGGCTCATCCTCCTCCTTCTCGTCCCTGGCGGGGGATTCTTCGAGGTATCGTTTCAGCGCGTCGAGCCGTTCCTTCCAGAATGCCTCGTAGTGGGCGATCCAGTCGGCCGCCGTGCGCATGGGTCCGGGCACGAACCGGCAGTGGTGGACCCGGCCCTCCCGTCGTCGCGCGAGCAGGCCCGCGTCCTCGAGCACCCGCAGGTGCTTCGAGATCGCCGGCGCGGACATGGCGAACGGCCGCGCGAGCTCGCCGACCGACGCGTCCAGCGTTTGGGCCAGGCGCGCGAGGATCGCCCGTCGCGTCGGATCCGCGAGCGCGCCGAAGGTCGCGTCGAGCGCCGGGGCGGCGGCCGAATAATTAACCATTTGGTTAAATATATCGCGGAGGCGGGACGGCCGTCAAGGAAGAGTCTTCTCCGGGCCCGATCCGGCGACGATCCCCTCGAGCCCGAACGTCCTGACCGGGAACACGGCCATCTGCCCGCGCGTGACCGGCGTCGCCGGGCCGAACGCCGTCCGCTTGTCGGCCTGGCGGAGCGTTGCCATGGCGGCCCGGGCCTCCGGCGCGGGAACTCGCGGAGCCCCGCGGGCGGCCCGCCGGCGAAGGCGGGCTCGCTACTGCAACTGGAACGTCTTGGTCAGGAACACGGCCATCTGCTGCCGGGTGTTGGTGGCCGCGAGACAGAAGCGGAGGGGGCTGCTGAGACAACCGCCCGCAATGTTGCGCGAATACAGGTCCTCGATCCAGCGGTCGCCGAAGGTGCCGATCGGCATGTCCGCGAAGACGGTCCCGGTCGGCGCCGGAGGCTGATAGCTCGAGTCGTTCAGGGTCTTGAGCAGGAAGATGGCCATCTGGGCCCGCGTGACGGCGTTCGCCGGGCCACCCAGACCTCGTCGAGCGAATTTGCCTCGCCGAGCGCGGTCTGGAGGTCCGTGTAGGCGTTCGCCCAGCTCGTTCCGTTGTTGGCGCCCGAGGCGGCGGCATTGACGTAAATAACGGCGGCAGAAGCGGTTGCGGTCCCGGCCGCACAGAAGATGCCCATGGCAGCCATGAGCCGCAGCGAAACGCATGGAATTTGCTCCGACATCGAAGTCAGCGGTGCGCCTGGACAGGCAAGGGATCACACGTCCCGACCTTGAGAGGTACCGCAGTCCTGCGGACGGCGTCGCCCGCGGTCGGGGGTCTGACTCTGGTGGTCGGCTCGGGTCAGGCCTCAAAGTTTCAGACTGTCAGGTCAGGCCCCAAGTTTCAGACTGTCAGGGCTGACCCCAGACCCCAGACGGAAGACGAGGGCGGCGGCGAGGGCGGCGCGTTCGGGGAGCGAGGAGAGAAGGACGTGCTCGCCGGCGGCGTGCGCGCCGTCGCCGTCGGCGCCGAGGCCGTCGAGCGTCGGGATTCCGAGGGCGGCCGCGAACGAGGCCTCCGAGGCGCCGCCGGACTCGACTTCTTCGAGCGGGGGCAGGGCGAGGCCGGCCGCCGCCGCACGTGCGGCGTGGAAGACTTCCTCGACGTGGGGGCCGCGCTCGAGCGGCGGATAGAAGCTCGACGCCTCGAGCTCGAGCGAAACGCGCGGGTCCGAGCTCCGCAGCGCCTCGAGCGCCGCGCGCGCGATCTCGCCGTCGGCGAGTGAGCGGAAGCGAATGTCGAGCTGGGCCTCCGCGAGATCCGGAACGACGTTCGGCCGCGAGCCGCCGCGGACGGTCCCGACGTTGACCGTGACGCCGCGATCGAGGTCCGTCAGGGCCGCGGCGTCGAGGAGGCGCAGCGCGAGCTCGAGGATGGCGTTGGCGCCCCGCGCGAAGTCCGCGCCGGCATGCGCCGCGACGCCGCGCGCCCGCAGCGTGAACGTGGCGAGCCCCTTGCGCCGCGTCTTCACCGCGCCGCCCGGCCAGGCCGGCTCGAAGTCGAGGACGGCGCGGCACGCGCGCATCTCGGACTCCAGAACGCCGCGGTAGCTCGCGCCTCCGACTTCTTCGAGGGGCGTCAGGAACACGGAGACCGGCGGAATTTCTCCGAGCGCGCGAAGCGCCTTCAGCGCGAAGACGATGACCACGAGACCGCCCTTCATGTCGTAGCAACCGGGACCGGAGAGGCGGTCCCCTTCGATGCGCACCGGCCGCCGCGCGAGCGTTCCCAGGTCCCACACCGTGTCGAGATGGCCGAGGAGCATCACGGGCCGCTCGCCCCGGCGGACGCGCAGGATCGGGCCGGCTCCGTCGACCGGGACGAGCTCGCCGGGCAGTCCGAGCTCGCCGAGCTCCTGTTCGATCCGCCGCGCGACGGCTTCGACGCCGGCCGGGTCCGAGGACGGCGACTCGATGGCCGTGATCTCCGCGAGCAGCCGCGTCATCTCCTCCTGTCGCTGACGGCACCAGCCGAGGAGGCCGCTCATCGGCCGGGCGCTTCGCCGGCGAGCCGCGCGATGCGCCGGAACCCTTTCGCGGCCGCGTCCTTCTCCACGCGGGAAAGTTCAGCCGCGGCTGCTTCCTTCGCCCCGCCCTTCGCCAGGATCTGGCCCTCGGCGAGCCGAGCCTCGAGCCCCCAGACAAACAGCCCCTGCTTCCCGGCGCGCGCGGCGGCGTCGGCGAGGCTCTTCGCGGCCCCGGACGCGTCGCCGCGCGAAGCCCGCGCGAACGCGGAGGCGAGCAGGACCTCGCGCCGCACGCCGTCGTGCTGGCTCGCGGCGGCGAGCGGCCGCACCCGCTCGAGCGCCCGGTCCGCTTCGTCCTTCCGGCCCGCCGCCGTCAGCGCGCGCACGAGGATGGCGAGGGCGGCCGCCTCGTCGTCGGCGAGCTTCTGTCGCCGGAGCTCGTCGGCCGCGGCCCGGGCGAGCTCGACGGACTCTGGAAAGTCGCCTTCGAACAGGGCCAGACGCGCCAGGTCGATCCGGCTCTGCTCGGCGGCGCCCGACTCCCCGATGTCCGTGCGGATCTTGAGCGCCTCCTCGTAGCCCTTGCGGGCGTCGTCGGCGCGGTCCTCGGCGAGCGCCACGGTCCCGAGCGAGGTCAGCGCGAACGCCGACTCGTGCCTGTCGTCGGACTCCCGGCAGATCCGGAGGCCTTCCTCGAGCATCGCGCGGGCCGCGGCGAGATCGCCCATCTCGTACTTCACCCCGGCGAGCCCGACGAGCGGATAGACCGCCTTCGACTTCTGGCCCGAGTCCCGGAAGATCTTGAGCGAGCGCTCGAAGTGTTCGCCCGCGCCCGCGAGGTCGGATTCGTGCATCTCCATCTCGGCGACGTTGTTGAGCGCGATCGCGAGCCCCCCGGAATCGCCGAGCTTCTCGTGAAGGGGAAGCGCGCGCTCGAAGAGGGCCCGGCCGCCGCGAAAGTCGCCGGCGAGCACCAGCGCCGCGCCGAGGTTGCTGAGTGTCTCGGCCTCGCCGGCCTCGTCGCCGATCTCGCGGAAGAGGGCGAGCGCCTGCTCGGCGAACCGGCGCGCCGTCGCGAGGTCGCCCTGGTCGCCCACGACGTTGGCGATGTTGTCGAGCGCGCCCGCCTGGCCGCGCTTGTTTCCGACCTCGGTGTAGATCGCGAGGACCTTTTCGTAGTCCTTGCGGGCGCCGGCGAGGTCGCCGAGGTCGTACCGGCAGTTGGCCATCGAGTTGATCGCCGAGGCGAGCCCCGACGGGTCCTTCGCCTCCTCGAAGAGCTTGCGCGACTGCTCGGCGATCGCGAGGGCGCCCTTCGGGTCGCCGAGGTTGCGGCGCGCGATCGCCTGGTTGAGCCGGGCGGTCGCGGCGAGCAGGCGCGCGCCGTCGGCCTCGGCGAGGGTCGCGGCCTTGATCGCCGCCTTCTCGGTTCGCCGGTAGTCCGAGACGGCGCGGGCGGTGTCGGCCTCGGCGAGGGCGACGCGCGCCCCGCCGTCGGGAAACGCGCGGTCGAGGGCGGCGACGGTCGCGAGCCCCTCTTCCGGCTTGCCGGAGCGGGTCTGCGCGCGCACCAGCTGCAGGCCGTAGTCGAGGTTGTCGGGGAAGAAGGTGAAGAGCGACCGATAGATCTCGACGGCCTTCGGCCACTCGTTGTTCATCGCGCGGTAGCGGCCCTCGACCAGAAGGCGCGTTTCCCGCGAGAGGTCGTTGGAGAGTTCCCAGGCCCTCTTCGCCTCCGCGAGCGCCTTCGCGTCGTACCCGAGGCCCGACCAGGCCGCGGCGAGCGCCGAGTGGGCGAGGGCGTGCCCGGGTTCCGCCGCGACCGCCCGCTCGAGGAGGTCGCGCGCCGCGCCCTCGTCGGAGACGCGGAGCTTCGCGAGCCCCTCGGCGTAGAGGCGCGCCGCCTCGGGGCTCGAGGGCAGCGACGCCTTGACCGCGGCCGCGTCCGTCGCCGAGACCGCCGGGAGCCGCAGCTTGTCGCGGAGTTGCGCGCCGGCGCGCGTGGCGAGCGTGTCGAAGTCGGCGGCCGAGCCCTTTTCCGAGACGACGGCGATCGTCTCCCCGGCCACGGTGTCCTGGAGGCGCAGGTCGAGCCGGATGGGCCCGCCTTCGCCGGGCCCGATCGCCAGATACGAGCCGAGGAGGACGAGGTCCGCGCCGGTGTTCCGGCGGACCCGCGCGAGCGTCTCCTTGCCGAGCGTGTCGGTCTCCGGAATCGCAAGGTCGATCTTCATGCGCGCGACGTCCTCGCTCGGGATTGCCCGCAGCTTCTCTCCGGCCGCGAGCTCGGTCGTGAGCATCTCGGAAAGAGCCGTCGACACCCAGGCCTCCTCGGGCCGGCCCGCGAGATTCTTGAACCCGAGGACCGCGATCGACTGGCGCTGCGCGCGCGCTGCGGCGGACGGCCCGCCCCCCGGGGCGCGGCGCGACAGGACCCGGGAGGCGAGAAACGCCGCGAGGGCCGCGAGGACGAAGCCGGCGGCCACACCCGCGATCTTCCGGCGGCGCCGCCGGAGAGTCGCGGGACCGGCGACGACCGTCTCGCCCCGCAGCGCCCGCACGACTTCGTCGGCCGAAGGGAAGCGGTCGGCGGGCGGGCGCTCGAGGCAGCGGAGGATCGTCTTCTCCCAGACTGGCGGCAGGTCCGGTGCGAGCCGCCGGGGCGACGGAGCGGCCTCCTTCAGCTTCTTCAGGGCGACGGAGAGCGGCGTGTCGCCCTCGAAGGGCTGCTCTCCCGTGACCATCTCGTAAATGACGACGCCGAGCGCGTAGACGTCGGTCGCCGGCGTGATCGCGCGCCCCTCGATCTGCTCGGGCGCCATGTAGTCGGGCGTGCCGAGCACGGCTTCGGTCTCGGTCAGCGGCGCGGCTGAGCCCCGGCCGGGCCGGTCGCGGCGCGCGAGGCCGAAGTCGGTGACCACGACGCGCACGCCGCCCGGCCGGCGCTCGTCGGGTTCGAGCATGACGTTGGCGCTCTTGAAGTCGCGGTGGACGATCCCCGCCTCGTGGGCCGCGGCGAGCGCCGCCGCCATCTGCTCGACGATGGGGAGCGCCTGCGCGGGTGTCATCCGGCCGGACTTGAGGCGGTCGGTCAGCGTCTCGCCGCCGAGGAGCTCCATCGTCAGAAACGCCAGCGCGCCGTGGTGGAAGACGTCGAACGTGCGGCTGACGTTGGGATGGGTGACGCTCCGTGCCAGGTGCACCTCGCGCAGGAAGCGCTCCATCGTCCGTTCGTCGCCCGCGACGTCGGGGCGGATCGTCTTCAGCGCGACGCGCTCGCGCAGGACCTGGTCCTCGGCCTCGTAGACCTCGCCCATCCCGCCCCGCGCGATGAAACGGACGATCTTGAAGCGGCCCGCGAGCACCTCGCCGTCGGCGAGCCCGGGCGCCCTCCACATCTGCTTGCCCGAGCCGGACGGAGGCGTCGGCGGCGGGGGCGGCGAGGGGAGCGTGGGCTCAGACATCGACGGCGGGGCGGGGCTCCGGAGAGACCGACGACCTCGCCGGGCGGGCGCCCGAGAGCTTCCAGGAGATCACAGAAGAGAATCCTACCGGAGCGGCTACAGGACCCGCGTGTACTCGCTCTGATCCATCTTCCACACCACGACCCCGCAGAAGCGTTCCCCCTCCGGGCACACCGGCCGCACCCCGGCGTGGTGGCGCAGCGTGCACGGGGGCAACAGCCAAGGCCCGATGCGCGGATTGACGTCGCGGATCTGCAGAGCCTCGTCGAGGGAGGCGCGCCAGATCTCTTCCTGCGCGTTGTAGCAGAGGCGCATGGCGAACTTGTGGTGGAGGTTCAGGAGGTCGGCCGACTCGGTGAAGCGGAGGGCGACGGCGTTCGGCAGCAGGTAGGCCGCGAACTCGTCGGAGACGCCGCGCGAGCGGAGCTCGCCGATCGCCCGCCAGGTCTCCTCCATCGTCTCGCGGTAGAGCGCGGCGGCCTCGGGCGCGTCGTCGACGAGCATGGGAACGACGTAGTCGGGCTCCTCGGACAGGTACGCCGGCAGGGCCGGGCGCGAGGCCGGCGTCATGCGGTGGCGCTGGTCCTGGCTGTCGGCCGTGTGCGAGAGCTTCTTGCGGAAGGTGTACGACGGATGGAAGAGGGCGCGCGAGAGCTTGTCGTGGGTCGTCAGCGTCAGCGTCTCGCCGAGGACGCGGTTTTTCGACGGATCGAGGACCATCCGGATCGCGTCGTCGTCGGAGAGCGCGGCGCGGGGGACGCCGAGGATCTCGCGCACGGCCGAAGCCAGGACCTCCTCGTTGTTGGCCTTCCAGTCGACGAGACGCGACACGCGGCCCGAAAGCTCGGCGTCGAACTCGCGGCGGAAATCCCGCGAGGCGCCGCGGACCCGGGGCAGCGCGCGGAAGGCCGCGTACTCCGGCGTCTCCTCGAGCGGCAAGGGATCCTGCAGGACCGTCGCGTAGAGCGGGTCGTGTCGGAGGACCTCCGCGACCATCTGCCCGACGACCTCCCGCTGCTCGGCCGGCGCGTCCATCGTTTCGCAGAGGCGCCAGTACCGGAAGAGCGTCACACCCGAAACCGTGTGGTACAGGTACGAGAACGTCGCGACCGGGAGCACGTACCGCGCGATCTCCTGCGCGCGCTTCTTGACGGAGCCCGAGAACCGCGTGCGTCCGTCGCCCCGCGTGCGGCCCGGGAAGAGGCCGAAGTAGCGGCCGCCGGCCGTCGGCGTCAGGAGCTCCGTCAGCCGGGCGTAGGCCTCCTGCTGGCGCCGCGCGGCCCGCTCGTAGATGTCGCGCTCGGGCGCGCCCATCGGCGGAACGGCGTAGTTGCCCCGGCTGACCTCGACGTAACGCTGGGAGACCTGCTCGGAGTTGTAGAAAGGGTGCGAGTGGAGAAAGGTCCACAGGAACTGGCGCGAGACGTTCTCCATCGCGAACTGGAAGTGGGCGTGCTGGAAGGTCGTGTGGTGCCCGGCCTCGTAGATCGACTTCGCGATCGCGTCGCGGCGGTCGGGACGCGCCGAGGCCTGGTCCTCGGTGATGATCCCCTTGGCCGAGTAGCACGTCCGGGCGGTCGCCACGACGTTTTCGTAGGGCCGGTCGAAGGCGTGGACGAGGCGGACCCTCGGCGGGGCCGAGGAGAAAGCGAAGCCGCTCTTGGGAAGGGGAAGGCTCGACATCGAATCTCCCATTCTAGTCCTCGCGCGACGTCCGATAGCATCGGGTGAGATGGAGAGCCGGACCGACTCGGAGCTGCTCGAGGCCGCTCGCCGCGGCGACGCCGGATCGCTGGAAGCCCTGCTCGAGCGCCACCAGGCGCAGGTGTACCGCTTCGGCATGAAGATGTGCCGGGATCCGGAAGACGCCCGCGACGTCCTGCAGGACACGCTGCTCGCGATGGCGAGAGGTGTCCGTGACTTCCGGGGCGCCTCCTCGGTCTCGACGTGGCTCTACACGATCGCCCGGAGCTTCTGCATCAAGAAGAGGCGGCGCAGCAAGTTCGCTCCGGAGCCGGAGCGTTCCCTCCAAACCGATGCCGCGAACGAAACGGCGGACCTGGCAGACCCCGGCCGGAGCCCGGACGAGGTCCTCGCCTCGAAGGAAGTGCACGCCGCCCTGGAGCAGGCGATCGGGGCCCTCGAGCCGATGTACCGGGAAGTCCTGCTGCTGCGGGACGTCGAGGGTCTCTCGGCCGCGGATGTCGCCGAGGTTCTCGGCGTCGGCGTGCCGGCGGTCAAGAGCCGGCTGCACCGCGCCCGCCTGTCCGTGCGCGCGCACGTCGCGCCGCTCCTCGGGATCGCGCCGCCGGAGCCGGCCGGCGCCCCGGAGAAGGGCTGTCCGGACGTGCTCGCGATGTACTCCCGGTTCCTCGAGGACGAGGTCCGGCCGGAGGTCTGCGTCGAGATGGAGCGCCACCTCGCCGGCTGCGGCCGCTGCCGCGCCACCTGCGACTCCCTGAAGCGCACGCTTGCCCTCTGCCGCACGAGCCCTTCGGTCCCGGTGCCGAAGGCCATCCAGGACTCGGTCCTCGTCGCGGTCCGGAACTTCCTCGGGGAATCGTCCTGAACCCTTTCCGCGGCGCCGGGCTCTCACCGGTGTGGAGGGCTGAGGCCTGATGGCGACCGTACAGGTGACCGAGGAGAGCTTCGAGGCGACGATCAAGTCGGGGATCGTGATTCTGGACTTCTGGGCCGGCTGGTGCGGCCCCTGCCACATGTTCGCTCCGGTCTTCGAGGCCGCGGCCGAGCGCCATCCCGACGTGGTGTTCGGCAAGATCGACACCGAGGCCGAGCCGGGGCTGGCTGCGGCTTTCGATGTCCGCGCGATCCCGACCCTCATGGTGCTCCGGGACGGCGTCCTGCTCGCGGCGCAGCCCGGGGCCCTGCCCGCCTCGGCGCTCGACGCACTCGTCGAAAAGGTGCGTTCGCTCGACATGGACGACGTGCGGCGGACAATGGATGCGGCGGCGGCCGCGGCGGCCACGCCGGACACGAACGCGGAGAACGGCTGATGTGCCGCCGAGCGACTTGCCCCCGATGCGGTCTCGCGACGTTCGCCGGCTGCGGCGCCCACGTCGAGCAGGTCCTCGGGCACGTTCCGCCGGGCGAACGGTGCCGGTGCGGCCGGGACTCCCGGGACGCGGCCGAAGCTCGCGCAACGAGCGGCCCGCGGGGCTGGTTCGCCGGTCGGCGCGGAAAGGCGTAAGAGACCATGGATTCGTGGATCGAGGTCGCCGCCCTGCTCGTGGGCTGGATTCTTCTGCAGTACTGGATATTGCCGAGGCTCGGGATCGGGACCTGAGCGGTGCCGACGCCGCGCCGGTCGGCGCGGAAAACAGACCCGGCGGACGCCGAAAAACGAAGGGACGGCTGCGACTGAGGGCGAAGACGCCGGCCTGGAGGACCCCATGACCGAGCTCCACAGCACTTACCCGTTCTCGGTTCGCTGGGAGGGGGGCAAGCAAGGTGTGGCGAGCGCTCCGGACGGGCTCCCGGAGATGGAGGTCGCCTCGCCGCCGGAGTTCGGCGGCCCGGGCGGCCGATGGACGCCGGAGCACCTGTTCGTCGGCGCCGCGACGAGCTGCTGGCTGACCACGTTCCTCGCGATCGCCGAGCTCTCGAAGCTGGAGTTCGTCGCGGTGGAGGCGGCGGGGGAGGGGGTTCTCGAGCGCGGCGACGACCGGCGTTTCTCGATCACGCGGATCGTCCTGCGTCCCCGCGTGACGGTGCGCCGCGAGGAGGACCTCGACCGGGCGCTGCGGATCGTCCGGAAGGCCGAAGAGTCCTGCCTCGTCGCCCGCTCCATGCGGACCGCGATCGCGCTCGAGCCGGTGGTCACGGTCGGCGACGCCGGGGCGCGGATCGCGGGCGCCGGCCCGGCGTCGGAACCTCCGGCGATCTCCCCGCCGGCCTGAAGGCGGCGATCCCTTCGTTCGCGCCGTTCCACCGCGAACCCTTTCCCGTCGGGCTGGCTCACACCGGCTGGAGGGGCGTATGCAAGTCAACGAAGCCGACTGGGATCGCGGGCTCCGGGTCGCGGTCGGGCTCGGTCTCCTCTCGATGACGGTCGTCTGGCCTCACACGCTCTGGGGCCTGGTCGGTTTTGCGCCGATCGCGACCGGGCTCTGGGGCTTTTGCCCGCTCTATCGCCTGGGGGGCCAGGGGACCTGCCCCGTCCCGGGCGCGCCGCCCCGGGGATGAGAGCCGCCCGCCCGAGCCGCCCATGAAACTCGCACTGCTTTTCGCCGTTCTCGCCGCCCCGGAGCCGCTGACGCTGCAGCAGGCCGCGTCCCTCGCCGCGGGGGGCGCGCCCGTCGTCGAGCGGGCGAAGGCCGACACCGACAGGGCGCGGGCTTCGGAATCCTCGGCGAAGTCGGCCCTGGGACCGACGCTCTTCGGCGACGTCGGCTTCCTCACGTCCAACAATCCGGTGACGGTTTTCTCGCTCGCTCTCGAGCAGCAACGGTTCTCGGCCGAGGAATTCTTCCGTTCGGACCCGAACGATCCGCCGTTCACCAAGGACTGGAGCGCGGCCGTCGCGGCCGCCTGGTCGGTCGACATCTTCGGTTCGGCGCGGTCGGCGGCGCGCGCTGCGGGGGCCGCGGCGGAGGCGGCCGATCGTGCCGCGCGGCGGACGGGAGACGGCGCGGCCCTGCAGGCGATCGCCGCCTTCGTCGAGGCCCGACGGGCCGAGGACACGCTGGCGATCCTGGCGGAGCGGCAGGCGGACGCGGACCGGGACGAAGCGCTGGCGCGCGCGCTCTACGAGGAAGGAATCGCGACGTCGGCCGATCCGGCGCGGGCCCTGGCCGTCGCCGCCGAAGTCCGCGCCGAGAGCGCGGCGGTCCGCGCCTCCGCGTCGACTGCGCGGGCGACGCTCGCCGGGCTGATCGGCGAGGAGGCCGCCGCGAGGCCGCTGGCGCCGTTGCCGGAGCCGACGCCCGCTCCCGCGCCACCGGCCAGCACGCGGGACGACGTCGTCGCGGCCGAGCTGTCGCTCGAGTCGGCGCGGCAGGCGGCCCGGTCGGCGGACGCGTCCCGATGGCCCTCGCTCGTCGTGAGCGGACGGTACGAATTTCACTCGCCGACCGCCGGCGGCCGGTACGGCGACTCGGGGACGGCGTTCGCCGGGATCCGGGTCCCGATCTTCGAGTCCGGTGCCGTGTCGGCGCGCGTGGCCGAGGCCCAGGCGTCGGCGCGGGCGGCCGAAGCCGCGCTCTCCGAACGCCGGCGCGCGGCGCAGACCGAGGTCCTCTCCGCAAAGGCGCGGGCCGAAGCGGCGGCGTCCCGTCAGGTGTCCTTCGAAGACGCGCGCGAGGCCGCCGGCCGCGCGAGGAAGATCCAGCAGGCACGTTACGAGGAGGGGGCCGCGCGCCTTTCGGACCTCCTCGAGGCCCGGTCGGCGGAGCTGCGCGCGCGCATGGGCGCGATCGGCGCGGCGGCCGACCGCGTCCTCTCCGAGGCCAACCTGCGCATGGCCCTGGGCCTGGCGCCCGAGGGGGAGGGAGCGCGATGAAGCGAATCTGGGTTCTGCCGGCACTGGCCGTCCTCCTCTTCGCGGGCTGCGCGAAGAAGCCCGCCTCCGAGGCGGCCGTCGGCGCGGACCGGAAGCTCGAGACGGCGAAGGTCGAGCAAAGCGACGCCGCAGGGGCCGTCGAGATCGACGGCACCGTCGTCGGCGCGACCGCGGCGGTCCTGTCGAGCCGCCTCGCGGCCCCCGTCGTCGAGGTGCGCGCGGTCCCCGGGCAATCGGTCCGCGCCGGCACGCTCCTCGTGCGCCTGGAGGAGCGCGAGTCCGACAGCGCGCTCGAGAGCGCCCGCGCCGCGGTCGCGGCCGCGCGGTCGAGGTCGGAGATCTCGACGCGCAATCGGATGCGTTTCGAGCGGCTCGAGGGGCGCGGCGCGGCCACCGCCGTCGAGCTCGAGCGGGCCCGCCAGGAGGAGGCCTCGGCGCTCTCGGCCCTGGCCCTCGCGCAGGCCGCGGTGGCGCGAGCGGAAACCGACCGCGGACAGTCGGTCCTCGTCGCGCCCTTCGACGCGATCGTCGTCGAGAAAATGGTTTCGGTCGGGGACCTCACCGCTCCCGGCCGGCCGCTCGTCCGGCTCTCGTCGGCGAAGGGGCGGCGCGTCGAGGCGGCGCCGGGCGAAGAAGCGGCCGCGCGGCTCGCCGTCGGCGACGCGGTGCCCGTCGTCCTCGGCGATCGGGTCGTCGAGGGCCGGATCGTGGAAATCGTGGGCGCGGTCGATCCGGAGACGCGCCGCCGCATCGTCCGCGTCGGTCTTCCCGCGGACGTCGAGCCGGCGGTCGGCAGCTTCGCGCGGCTGCGTTTCCCGGGGCCGGCCGGCATCGAGGCTCGTGGTGCCCGCGCGCGCGATCGCGGCGCGGGGCGGCCTCGAGATCGCCTGGGCGGTCGGCCGCGACGGCCGGGTGTCCCTGCGATACGTCCGGACGGGGGCGCCTGCCGGGGCAACGGCCTCGTCGAGGTCCGGTCGGGGCTCGAAGCCGGAGACGGGTCGTGCTCGATCCGCCGGCGGATCTCGGCGGCCGGGACGCGGGCGGTCTCGTGACGCTCGACCCTCGGACGCGCCTCGCGCTCGAGCGGGAGCGCCTCGGCCTCGCCGGCCGCCTGGCCTCCGCGTTCATCGAGTCGAAGCTGACGCCCCTTCTCGTCTTCTTCGCCCTGGCGCTCGGGGCCCTCTCCATCGTCGTGACGCCGCGCGAAGAAGAGCCCCAGATCAAGGTCCCGATGGTCGACGTGTTCGCGTCGCTTCCGGGCCGCGGCTCGGTCGAGGTCGAGCGGGAGATCTCGTCTCCCCTCGAGAAGGCCTTCTGGTCCATCCCCGGCGTCGAGTACGTCTACTCGACCTCTTCGCCGGGTTCGGCGTTCGTCGTCGTGCGCTTCCGCGTGGGGGAGGACCCCGACCGCGCCCTGGTGCGGGTCCGATCCAAGCTCGACGCGCTCGCCGACGTCTGGCCGCGCGACGTGCCGCCGCCGCTCGTCAAGCCCCGCTCGATCGACGACGTGCCGATCTGGGCGCTCACGTTCTGGAGCCCGACGCAGGACTCCGCGACCCTCCGCCAGATCGCGGCGGAAGTCGAGAACGAGATCAAGACCATCCCGGAAGTTTCGGACACCGCCCTCATCGGAGGCCTGCGGCGCGAGTTTCGTGTCGAGCTCGATCCGGCCCGGCTCGCGGCGCGCGATCTCGCGGCCGGACCGGTCCTCGCGGCGATCGAGGCGGCCAACCGGCGCACCGTGGCCGGCGAGATGGTCGCCGGCGACCGGGGCCTGGTGGTCGAAGCCGGCGGCTTCCTCGAGTCCGCGCGCGAGCTCGGGTCGGTCGTGGTCGCCGAGCGCGGAGGGCGCCCGGTGCGCCTCTCCGACGTCGCGACCGTCGTCGACGGGCCCGAACGGCCCGTGTCCTACGTGACGCACGGGGAGCCCGGCCGGCCGGGGCGCTTCACCGCCGTGACGCTCGCCGTCAGCAAGCGCCGGGGCGCCAACGCGATCTCGGTCGTGCATGCGATCGAGCGCAAGCTCGCCGCGCTGGAGCCGCGCCTGCTCGCCGCCGACGTCCGGACGACGGTGACGCGCGACTACGGCGAGACCTCCTCGGAGAAGTCCAACGAGCTCCTGAAGCACATGGCCCTCGCGACGCTCTCGGTCGCGCTGCTCATGGCGCTGGCCCTCGGCCGCCGGGAGGCGGGCGTGGTGCTCCTCGCCGTGCCGGTCACGCTCGCCCTGACGCTCTTCGTCTTCATGCTGTTCGGCTACACGCTCAACCGGATCACGCTCTTCGCCCTGATCTTCTCGATCGGAATCCTCGTCGACGACGCGATCGTCGTGGTCGAGAACATCGTCCGCCATCTGCGGCTCCCGTCGTCGCGCGGGCGGCCGCTCGCCCGGATCGCGGTGGAGGCGACCGACGAGGTCGGCAACCCGACGATCCTCGCCACCTTCGCGGTCATCGCGGCGATCGTGCCGATGGGCTTCGTCGGCGGACTGATGGGCCCGTACATGCGGCCGATCCCGGTGGGCGCCTCGGCGGCGATGCTCTTCTCGCTGCTCGTGGCGTTCGCGATCTCGCCCTGGGCGGCGCGCCGGCTCTTTCGCGGCGCGGGCGCGGGAACCCCCGGCCACGGCGAGGGCGAGCGCAGCCGGCTCGCCGTGCTGTACCGGAAGGCGATGACGCCGCTCGTCTCGGACGGCGGCCGGCGCTCCCGCGCGATCTTCTTCGGCGTCATCGCGGCGCTCCTCGCTCGCGGCGGTCGCGCTCGTTCCCCTCGGCGTCGTCACCGTGAAGATGCTGCCCTTCGACAACAAGAACGAGTTCCAGGTCGTCGTGGACCTCCCCGACGGCACGACCCTCGAAACGACGCACCGCGTCCTTTCGGAGATGGCGGACGCCCTGGCGCCGCTGCCGGAGGTGACCGGGACCGAGGTCTACGCCGGCGCCGCCGCCCCCTACAACTTCAACGGCCTCGTGCGGCACTACTTCCTGCGATCGGCGCCGCACCAGGGGGACGTCCAGGTCTCTCTCGCCCCGAAGGGAAAGCGCTCCCGTTCCTCCCATGCCATCGCCCGCGCCGCCCGCACGCTGCTCGAGCCGATCGCCCGCCGATACGACGCGCGCATCAAGGTCGCCGAGGTGCCGCCCGGGCCGCCCGTGCTGCAGACGCTCGTCGCCGAGATCTACGGCCCGGACGACGCGGGCCGCCGCGAGGTCGCGCGGCAGGTGCGCGACGTGTTCCGGAAGACCGAAGGCGTCGTCGACGTGGACTGGTACCTCGAGAGCCCGCGCGACAAGGTCGTCTACCGCCTCGACCGGGAAAAGGCGGGCCTCTCCGGGATCCGCGAGGCCGACGTTGCGGCGACGCTGCGCCTCGCCCTGTCCTCGGACGCGGCCGGCGAGATCCACCTTCCCGGAGTGCGCGAGCGGATTCCCCTGCGCGTCACGGTCCCCGAGGCGCGGAGGCACGATCTCTCCGCGCTCGGCGCGTTGTCCGTGGCGGACTCCGCCGGCCGCCTCGTGCCGCTTTCGGAGATCGGGCGCTTCGAAAACGAGCCGGCCGAGACCTCGATCTACCACAAGAACCTCAAGCCGGTCGTCTACGTGACGGCCGACGTCGCGGGGCGCCGCGAGGCGCCCGGTGTACGCGATCGCGGCGCTCGAGAAGGGCATCGGGGCGCTCGCCGATGCCGGGCGGTTATCGCATCGAGACGCGCACGGCCACGGCGCCCTTCGACACGGCGCGCTTCGGGCTCAAGTGGGACGGCGAGTGGCACGTGACGTACGAGGTCTTCCGCGACCTCGGCCTCGCCTTCGCGGCGGTCCTGGTCCTGATCTACGTGCTCGTCGTCGGCTGGTTCAAGAGCTTCACGGTGCCGCTCGTCATCATGGCGCCGATCCCGCTGACGCTCGTCGGGATCCTGCCGGCGCACGGGCTCTTCGGCGTGTTCTTCACGGCGACCTCGATGATCGGCTTCATCGCCGGCGCCGGCATCATCGTGCGCAACTCGATCATCCTCGTCGACTTCATCGAGCTGCGACGGCGCGAGGGCATGGAGCTCTCCGAAGCCGTGCTCGACGCGGGTGAGGTGCGCTTCCGCCCGATGCTCCTGACGGCGGCCGCCGTCGTCGTGGGCTCGGCGGTGATGCTGCTCGATCCGATCTTCCAGGGCCTGGCGGTCTCGATGATGGCGGGGGAGGTGGCCGCGACGCTCCTGTCGCGGGCCGCCGTGCCGGTCCTCTATTACATGCTCAAACGCGCGGAGGCAAAGCGGGCGCATCCTTCGCCGGCCGCCTCCTCCGTCGAAACGGAAAGGAGCCTCGCATGACTCGCACGATCGACGAATGGCTTCGCGGAATCGCGGGAATCTTCATTCTCGCCTCGCTGGCGCTGGGATGGTTGGTTCACCCCGGCTATTTTCTCTTCACGGCGTTCGTGGGTTTGAACCTCCTGCAGTCGCTCTTCACGCGGTGGTGCCCGATGATGTGGCTGCTCCAGCGGCTGGGCGTGGAGCAGGCCCCGGCGCGGTCGTGAAGCTGCTCCTGCTCGTCGTTCCACGAGAGCTCCGCGACGACGCGGAGGCCGCGCTCGAAGAGGCCGCCGGGGCGGGTTTCACCGAGATCCCGGGCGTCTACGGCGAAGGGAGAACCGGACCGCGCTTCGGTTCACGCCAGGCGCCCGGCGTCTCGGACCTCGTTTTCGCGGCGCTTCGCCGACGGGAAGCTCCCGGCGGCCCGGGAGGCGTTGGCGGCGGCCGGCGCGCGGCACGGGAAGCCCATTCGCGCCTTCGTGCTGCCCGTCGAGGAGGCCTGGAGCTGAGGGCTCCGGGCGTCTAGCCCCAGCGCGGCGGCTCGTCGAGGTTGATGCCGAGCGCCGTCTTGGCCACGACCTCGTGCGTGAGGGCGGAGTTGGCCGGGTGGAAGCGCCCCGCGCGCGCGTCGCGAAAGAGCCGCTCGAGCTCGTTCCGCTTGAACATTCCGGCGCCCCCCGAGAGCTCCATGGCGGTGTCGACGACCTTCCAGACGCCCTCGGTGGCCCGGTACTTCGTCGCCATGATCTTCGCCGGCCAGAGGGCGCCGTGGTCGACGCCCGCGGACCACTCCTCCGTCGTCCGGTCGATCAGGGCGCTCGAGCGCCTCCAGCTCCATGACCATTTCGGCCACGCCGTGCTGCATGGCCGGGTGATGGGCCATGGAGCCCGAGACGGCGATCGACGTCCGCTTCTTCAGCGATTCGACGGTCAGGTCGAGCACGCGGCGGCCGAGCGCGTAGTAGACGTGGGCGAACCCGATCGAGGGCCCAGGCGAAGATCGACAGAACGAAGACGTCGATCCCGGCGGCGCCCGGCGCGCACGACCCGGCTGATGCGCTCGTCGGGGACGAACGACGCCCTCGAGAATCGGTGTCGTCGCTGCGAGTGGCGCGCATGCCGAGAACGTCCCAGGTCGGCTCGATGCGATAACCCTCGGCGTCGCGCCGCATGAAGCCATGCACGATCTTCGGCGCCTTCGGATCGGTCGCGTCCATTCCGTGGAGACCCAGAAAGGTCCAGACGGGCGTGAGGCTGCCGAACACCTTGTGGCCCGTGAAGCGATAGCCGCCGGCGACGCGTTCCGCGCGCGTCGTCGAGAGCAGCACGGGCAGGTCATGGCCGGTCTCGGCGTGGCCGGCGGCGAAGACCGCGCCCTGGCCGGCGGCCTCGAGCATCCAGTCGCAGGAAGAGTCGCCCGAGCGTCGGATCTGCGACGCCACCCCGCACCAGTAGATGTGCATGTTGGTGCCGAGCGCGGTGGCGGGCGCCCAGTAGGCGAGACGCCGGGTCTCGCGCATGCAGTCGGCGAAGGAGAGCCCGAGGCCTCCGAACTCGCGGGGGACGGCCATTTTCAGGTAGCCGGCGCGGCGCAGGTCCTCGAAGTCCTCGCTGAAGAAGCGGTTTTCGCGGTCGTACACGGGCGCGCGCTCGTGAAAGGTCCGCAGGATCTGATCCGAGAGGATTGGCCCGGAGTCGCTCATGGAGGTCGCTCCTTCCTCGAAGACCCAGCGATATACGACGACACGCCGGCCGATACAAGGGGGGTCCGGGGACCCCGATAGAATAGGCGACCCATGCAGCTGCCCATCTACCTCGATTACCACGCCACGACGCCCGTCGATCCGCGGGTGCTGGAGGCGATGACCCCGTACTTCACGCGGGTCTTCGGGAACCCCGCCTCGCGCGGCCACGTCTTCGGCTGGGAGGCGGAGGCCGCCGTCGACGCGGCGCGCGACCAGGTCGCGCGGGCGATGAACGCCTCGGCGAAGGAGATCGTCTTCACCTCCGGCGCGACGGAGTCGGACAACCTGGCGATCCTCGGCGTGGCGCGCCTCTTCAAGGAGAAGGGCGGCCACGTGATCACGGCGCCGACCGAACACTCGGCCGTCCTCGACGCGTGCGGCGAGCTCGAGCGCGAGGGGTTCGCCGTGACGTATCTGAAGCCCGAGAGGACCGGCGAGATCCCTCCCGAGCGCGTCCGCGAGGCCATCACGGACAAGACCGTGCTCGTCTCGCTGATGGTCGCGAACAACGAGATCGGCACGATCCAGCGGATCACCGAGATCGGAGCGATCTGCCGGGAGAAGGGGGTCTACTTCCACACCGACGCCGTGCAGGGATTCGGCAAGATCCCGTTCGACGTCGAGGCGATGAACGTGGACCTCGCCTCGATTTCCGGGCACAAGATCTACGGCCCCAAGGGCGTCGGGGCGCTCTACGTTCGCGCCCGCAACCCGCGCGTGCGGCTCGAGCCGATCGTCTTCGGCGGCGGCCACGAGCGCGGCATGCGCTCGGGCACCCTCAACGTGCCCGGCATCGTGGGGCTCGGCAAGGCCGCGGAGCTCGCCGTGGAGGAACTCCCCGCGGAGGCCCCGCGCCTGCGACGCCTGCGTGCGCGCCTCCACGACGCGATCGTGTCCCGGGTGACGGACGTGACGCTGAACGGGCCGCCGCTGCCCGCGATCGGCGCGGACGGCGCGCTCGCGCCGGGGGCCCTCGAGCGGCGCCTCCCAGGCAACCTCAACCTGTCCTTCGCCGGCGTCGAGGGCGAGGCCCTCCTCGTCAGCATGAAGGACGTCGCGGTGTCGTCGGGCTCGGCGTGCACGTCCGCGTCCCTCGAGCCGTCGCACGTCCTGACGGCGATCGGCGTGCCGCCGGAGCTGGCCCATGCCTCGATCCGGTTCGGCGTGGGACGCTGGACCACCGAAGAGGAAGTGGACTACGCGGCCGACTCGGCCGTCACGGCGGTTTCGCGCCTTCGGGAGAAGTCGCCGCTCGCCCGCGCGTAGACCTTCGATTTCGGTTTGACCCGGTTGCTCACGGACCTCGTCCGCGGTGTCCCGTCGTACACCGGCCTCCTCGAGAGGGTCCGGCGGGGAGAAGGCCGTCTCGTCGTCGCGGGAGGGGTCGGCGCGCTGCCCGCGGCGATCGTCGCGGCGCTCGTTCGCGATCTCGATCGGTCCGTGGCGGTCGTCGTCGCGACCGAGCGGGACGCCGAGGAGTGGATCGGCGACCTCGGCGCCGCGGGCCTCGAGAGGGTCTTCCACGCCCCCGCGCCGACGCTGACGCCGTACCAGCGGATCCCGGCCTCGCTGAAGTCCCGCCGCGACGAGTTCTCGCTCCTGACCGCGCTCGCGGCCGGAGGGCCGCCGATCGGCGCCGTCCTGCCGGCGCGCGCTCTCTTCACGCGGCTGCCGGCACCCGACGAGATTCGCCGGGCTCTTCCTGCGAATCCGGGAAGGAGAGGAGCTTTCCCTCGCGCGGACCGTCGAGCGGCTGGTGCGGCTCGGCTACCGACGCAGCGACCTCGTCGTCGAGACGGGGGACCTCGCGGTGCGCGGGGGCCTCTTCGACGTTTTCCCGCCCGATCGCGACCTCGCGGTGCGCGTCGAGCTCGACGGCGACACCGTCGCGTCGCTGCGGCTCTTCGATCCCGACACGCAGCGCTCGCGCGAGCGGATCGCGGAGGTGGCGCTGGCGCCGTTCGCGGCCTCCGAGGAGTCCGAGGAGGCGCGGCGGCTGATGACCGAGCGCATCGGCCGCCTGCCCTCGGAGGCCGAGCGTCTGGTCTTCGCCCCGGCCGTCTCGGCGATGCCGGCGGGCTGGCTCGACCACGCGGCGGCCGCGCTGACGATCGTCGTCGAGCCCGCGTCGGTCGAGGAGGAGATCGCGGGTTTCGCGGAGCGCGCGGAGGCGGACCGCGATCCGGACCGCGACGCGTTCTCCCCCGAGGAGCTGATGCACCCGGCCGGGCGGATCCGCGAGCGCCTCGAGGAGGCGGACCTCCGGTTCGACCGGCTCGGCGCCGGCGCGCCTCCGGACAAGGCGATCCGGCTGCCGGCGGAGGCGATCGCCGGCCACGACGGCCGCGCCGCGGAGGCCGCCGCCGACCTGACGCGGGCGCTCGCGTCGGGCGAGGAGGTGTTCGTCGCGACCCGGCCGACGGGCGGCGCGGAAAAGCTCCGGCGCCTGGCGATCGAGTACGGCTTCCACGTCTCCTCCGAACGCCGCGAGGGCGTCGTCGTTTCGGTCGCGGCCGAGATCTCCGCCGGCTTCCGCCTGCGCGAACCGCGCCTCGCGCTGTACGCGGAGGAGGAGATCTTCGGCGAGGAGCGGCGTTCGGCGACCGCGCGGCGCCGGCCCTCGGAGGCGTTCCTCTCCGATCTGCGGGACCTGAAGCTCGGCGACGCCGTCGTCCACGCCGACTACGGCATCGGCCTCTTCCGGGGCCTGAAGCGCTTCCCGGTCGAGGGCCAGGAGCGCGAGTTCATGGAGATCGAGTACGCCGACCAGAAGACGCTGCTCCTTCCGGTCGAGCGGTTCGATCTCGTCCAGAAGTACTCGGGCGTCGAGGACGTCGAGCCGGTGCTCGACAGGCTCGGCGGCGCCGGCTGGGGCCGGCGCAAAGCCTCGGTGCGCAAGGCCATGCGCGACATGACCGACCAGCTCCTGAAGCTGTACGCGCGCCGCAGCACGGCCGAGGGTTTCGCCTTCTCGAAGGATTCTCCGTGGCAGAAGGAGTTCGAGGACGCCTTCGAGCATGTCGAGACGCCCGACCAGGCCCAGGCGATCGCCGACGTCAAGCGCGACATGCAGTCCTCCAAGCCGATGGACCGGCTGCTGTGCGGCGACGTGGGCTACGGCAAGACGGAAGTCGCCATGCGGGCGGCGATGAAGGCCGTGCTCGACGGCAAGCAGGTCGCGCTGCTCGCGCCGACGACGATCCTGGCCGACCAGCACTTCCGGACGTTCCAGCGGCGCTTCTCGGCCTTTCCCGTCGTCATCGAGCTGCTCTCGCGGTTCCGGACGCGGCAGGAGCAGAAAGAGGTCGTCGCGAAGGTCGCCGACGGCTCGGTCGACATCCTCATCGCCACGCACCGGATGCTCGGCAAGGACCTCGCGTTCCGGGACCTCGGCCTTCTGATCGTCGACGAGGAGCAGAGGTTCGGCGTCGCGCAGAAGGAGCGCCTCAAGGAGTGGAAGGCCTCGATCGACGTGCTCGCGATGTCGGCGACGCCGATCCCGCGCTCGCTGCACCTCTCGCTCTCGGGACTCCGGGACCTCTCGATCATCGAGACCCCGCCGCGCGACCGGCTGGCGATCGAGACCCAGGTCGTGCCCTCCAAGCCGGAGGTCATCCGCGAAGCCATCGAGGCGGAGCTCGAGCGGGGCGGCCAGGTGTTCTTCGTCCACAACCGGATCGAATCGATCGGGCGGGTCAAGCAGACGCTCGAGAACCTGCTGCCCTCGGTCCGCATCGCGGTCGCCCACGGGCAGATGCCGGAGACCGAGCTCGAGAAGGCGATGGTCAAGTTCTTCACGCGCACGGCGGACGTGCTGCTCGCCACGGCGATCGTCGAGAACGGGCTCGACATCCCGTCGGCGAACACGATCCTGATCGACCGGGCCGACACCTTCGGCCTGGCCCAGCTCTATCAGCTCCGCGGCCGCGTGGGCCGGAGCGACAAGCCCGCCTACGCCTACCTCCTCGTCGAGCCGACCGCGGCGCTCTCGGACGTCGCTCGCCGGCGCCTCGCCTCGATCCAGGAGTTCTGCGACCTGGGCGCGGGCTTCCGCATTGCCGCCAAGGACCTCGAGATCCGGGGTTCCGGCAACATTCTGGGCGGCGAGCAGTCCGGCCACATCGCGGCCGTCGGTTTCGAGACGTATCTCTCGCTCCTGGAGGAAGCGATCCGGGAGATGCGCGGCGAGGAGGCTTTGCCCGAGCGCTCCCTGACGATGTCGCTGGGCCTCGACCTCGCGATCCCGCACGACTACGTTCCCGACGAGAGCTGGCGGATGATGATCTACAAGAAGGTGGCGCGCGCACCCGACGATGCGGCCCTCGAGGATGCCCGTCGCGAGATCGCGGACCGGTTCGGAGAGCCGCCGCCCGCCGTCGGGCGTCTCATCGCCTATGCGCGGCTGCGCGCCGCCGCCGAACGCCTGGGCGTCACCTCGCTGACCCGCCAGGCCGGCCGGGTGCACGTCCGCTTCGCCGAAAACGCGCCCGTCGACCCGGGCCGGCTCCTCGCGTTCGTCCGGGAGCGGTCGGGAGCCAGCTTTTCGCCGGCCCGCGTCCTGACCCTTCCGGCCCCCGAGGGGGACACTCTGCTGCCGGCCTTGAACGATCTACTCCCGCGCTTCGCCGCGGTTGCTTCGTAGGCGCGGATTTGCGGAAATTCCGACCCGGAGGCTGTGTTATGAAGAGCCGCATGAAGCGGACCTTTCTCGCGCTGGCTGTCTTCTGCGCGTCCCTCGCCCTGCCCGCGGCCGAACTCGTCGAACGGATCGTGGCCCGCGTCAACGACCGACTGATCACCCAGTCCGAGTACGACCGACGCCTCTCGGTGGCCATCAAGGCGGCGCGGTCTTCGGCCGACCCGGCGAAGCTGCGCGCGCAGATCCTGGAGGACATGATCCGGGAGAAGCTCCTGGACGAGCGGGCCACGGAGATGGCGGTCGCGGCCACCGACGAGGAGGTCGAGGCGGCCGTGCAGCGCGTCAAGGCGCAGTACAACCTCAAGACCGACGCCGAGTTCGACGCCGCGCTCGCCGATTCGGGGATGAATCGCGACGACCTGCGGCGGCAGATGCACGAGACGATCACGCTCCAGAAGGTCATCGGGCGCGACGTCGCGTCGCGGATGGACCTCTCGGACGACGCCCTCCGCGTCGAGTACGAGCGGCGCAAGGATCAGTTCTACGCGATCCCGGCCTCGGCGCACGTCGCCGAGATCGTCGTCCGCTACTCGCCCGGCGAGAGCGCGGCCCAGGCGGGGGCCGCGATCAAGATCGAGGAGATCCGCGGGAAGATCAAGACCGGGACCCCGTTCGCCGATCTCGCAAAGGAATCCTCGGAGGGAAACACCCGTGACAAGGGCGGGGATCTCGGGACGGTCGCCAAGGGCGAGCTCGTCGAGGCGCTCGACGTCGCGGTCTTTTCGACGACGGACGAGTATCCGCCGCCCGCACTGATGCCGGACTCGATCCACCTCTTCCACGTCACCGAGCGCAAGGCCGCGGGCTTCAAGCCGTTTGCCGAGGTCAAGGACGACCTGCGCAAGCGGATCTCCGACGAGCTCTACGAGAAGCGGTTCACCGAGTACATGGACAAGCTGCGGCGCGAGGCCTTCGTCAAGATCTACGACCCCGAGCTCGCGAAGCTCGACGAGAAGGCCAAGCTCGAAGAGAAGAAGGCCTCCTAGCCTGGCCCTGCGGCTTCCGCTCCCCCCGAACTTTTCCTTCGACGCGGTCGTGCGCTCGCACGGCTGGTACGACCTTCCTCCGTTCGCGTACGAGCGGGGGACGGGCACGCTCGCGACGAAGGTCGAGGCCGGCGAGATCGTCTTCCGCGCGCGCCGCGGAGCGCTCGAGGCGTCGGGATCCGGCGTTCCCCGGGCGGAGGTCGCCCGCATCGCGCGGCGCATCTTCTCCCTCGACGTCGACCTTTCGGCCTTCGGCGCCGCGCTCGAGCCGGGTTCGCCGCTCGCCCGCGGGCTCGCGCGCGGTGGAGGCCGGATGCTCCGCGCGCCCGGGCTCTTCGAGGACGCCGTCAAGATGCTCCTGACCACGAACTGCTCCTGGGAGGCGACGCGCGGAATGGTCGTCCGGCTGGTCGCGCTCGCCGGCCGCGACGGGGCTTTTCCGGGAGCGGAAGCGATCGCGCGGCTTTCTCCGGCGACGTTGAAGGGCCGGGTGCGCTGCGGCTACCGGGCCGTGGCTCTGTCGCGGTTCGCACGCCGTGTCGCCTCGGGCCGGCTCGATCTTTCGGCGTGGGAGCGTCCGGCGACGCCTTCCGCCGAAGTCCGCGAGGCGATTCTCGCCGAGCACGGCTTCGGCCCGTACGCGGCGGAAGGCCTGCTTCGCATCCTGGGCCGGCACGACTTTCTTGCTCTCGACTCCTGGGTCAGGAAGAGGTACCGCCAGCTCTACCGCGGCCCCGCGAAGACGGTGGACGGCGCGATCGCGCGACGGTACGCGAGGTACGGCGCGTATCGCGGGCTTGCCCTCTGGCTGGAGCTGACGAACGACTGGCATCAATGACCGTCGCTTCGCTTGCTCGGGAGGTCTGCGCCCTTCGGGCGCACCGGCTCGCGGCTCGCCTGTGGGCTCGACCGCACGTCGCTACGCTTGCTCGGAGGTCTGCGCCCTGCGGGCGCACCGGCTCGCGGCTCGCCTGTGGGCTCGACCGCGAGCCTGACCTTCTCGCTGCGCTTCGCTCCCGCGGCGCGGACCTCCTCCCTCCCTCCGGTCGGGAGACTTTCCGCGCCGCGAGCGGCAGCAGCGTTGTGGCGGAAATGAAACTGGCGCGGCTCCCGTCGTAGGCCGTCGCGCGGGCGCAGAAGCACCAGCGTTGGGACACAAGCTGAGCGCGATGCACAAGAGGTTGTGCGGCGCGGCGCCAACGTTCGGCGCGCTGGCTTACGCCCGTTTTGCGCTCCGAATTTTTTAAGGTAAACAACTTCCCTTGACTAATAAACCTTGGCGCTCCTAACATCCGCGCAGTGGCCTAATCTGGTTAAAAGTGGGAGAAAGTGGTCCCGGAGCGCCGACGGGATCCCAAAGTTGAATGGATCGCTTTCGAGGAAGCGCGCCGGCCCGTCTCGACGAGAAGGGTCGGCTGAAGGTGCCGAATCTCTTTCGGCAGCAGATCGAAGAGGCCTTCGGGCGCGATCTCTTCGTGACCTCGATCCACGGTCGCAACTTTCTCTTCTATCCGCTGACGATCTGGCGCCAGCTCGAGGAGAAGCTCGCCGAGCTTCCGGCGATTCACCGCGCGAAGAACAAGTTCCTCGAGCGCGTCAACTACTACGGCCAGGACGCCGCGATCGACGCGCAGGGACGCGTGCTCGTGCCGCAGATCCTGCGCGACTCCGCCAAGCTCGCGCCCGACGTCGTCGTGACGGGCAACATCGATCACCTCGTCGTCTCCGACCGCGGCGCGCTCGCCAAGCGGCTTACGACCGAGGAGTTCGGGCCCGAGGACTACGACGAGCTGTCGAAGCTCCTGCTGTGAACGGGAGACGAAGCCATTGAACCGCCGCCGCTCCACACGCCGGTCCTCGTCGAGGAGGTCGTGGAGTGGCTCGCGCCCGAGCGGGGCGGATTCTTCGTCGACGCAACACTCGGCGCCGGCGGCCACGCGGAGGCGATTCTCTCCCGCGGCCCCGCGGTCGAGCTTCTCGGCATCGACCGGGACCCCGACGCTCTCGCGCGCGCCGCAGATCGACTCGCGCGATTTCCCGGCCGCGTCCGGCTCGTGGAGGCCGACTTCGGCGACCTCGAATCCGCGCTCGAAGGCTCGCCCGCGCCCGACGGGATCCTCGCGGACCTCGGCGTCTCTTCGATGCAGCTCGATCAGGGAGAACGCGGCTTCTCGTTCCGGCGGGACGGGCCGCTCGACATGCGCATGGGAAGAAGCGGCCGGAGCGCGGCCGACATCGTGGCCACGGCTTCGGTCGAGGAGTTGACACGGATTTTCCGTGATTTTGGGGAGGAGCGAATGGCGGCAAAGATCGCGCGGGGTATCGTGGCGGAGCGGACTCGAGGCCCCATCCAGACGACCCGGCAGCTCGCCCGCATCGTGGCGGGGGAGAAAGGGACGCGGGAGAAGATCGATCCGGCCACGCGCGTCTTTCAGGCGCTGCGGATCGAGGTCAACCAGGAGCTCGTCGCGCTCGCCCGATTTCTCGCCGCCGCCTCGGCGCGCCTGAACCAGGGAGGACGCCTGGCGGTCATCTCGTACCACTCTCTCGAGGACCGGATCGTCAAGGACGTGTTCCGCCGCGAGTCGGGCGTCTGCCTGTGCCCGCCGAAGCTGCCCGCGTGCGTCTGCGGAGCCCGGACGGCACTGAAGGTCCTGACGCGCCGGCCGATCCGCCCCGGCGAGGCCGAGCTCGCCCGCAACCCGCGTTCGCGCAGCGCGCGCCTGCGCGTCGCCGAGAAGGTCGCGGACCCGGCCGAGACGCTGGCCCAGGTGGTTTGACACCGAGACCATGAGCACCGTCTACGCCCAGACGAAGCGCGTCGAGAACCTGCACCTGACGCGCGAGCGCGACCGCCGCCGCGGGCGGGAGCTCGCGACGCTGCTGCTCGCCGGCCTGCCGATCGCGTGCGCGCTGCTCGCCTACGCGGCTCTCCACATCGAGACGGTGCGCGTGGGTTACATCCGGGAGGCCCGTCAGAAGCAGGTTGCCGTCCTGAACGAGGAGAATCGGCGCCTGCGCGCCGAGCTCGCGCAGACGTCGTCGCCCGAGCGCGTCGCGGACGTCGCAAGCCGCAAGGGGCTCCGCCCGCCGCACCCCGGGCAGGTCCAGGTCGTCGAGGCGCCCGTTTCGGAAGGCCCGGCGCGATGAGCGGCGTCAAGCGGGGCCGCACCCGCCTCTTCGCGCTGATTCTCGCCGTGTGGGGCTCGGTCGTCGTCGGCCGGCTCGTCCAGATTCAGATCGCCGAGGGCTCCCGCTATCGCGCCCGGGCGCAGCGGCAGCAGGAGCGCCGGATCGAGATCCCGGGCCAGCGCGGCTCGATTCTCGACCGCGAGGGACGCGAGCTCGCGGTGTCCGTCGAGGCCGCGTCGATCTACGCGATTCCCGACGACGTCCAGGATCCGTCGCGAACGGCCGAGCGCCTGGGCCCGGTCCTCGGCATGTCCTCGCGCGAGGTGCTCGAGAAGCTCCGGAGCGACCGCGGTTTCGTCTGGATCCGGCGTCAGCTCGATCCGGAAGCGACCGACCGGGTCCGGGAGTTCAAGCTCCCCGGGATCCACTTCGTCGCCGAGCCCAAGCGCTTTTATCCGAAGGGGCGGCTCGCGGGCGCCGTGCTCGGGTTCGTCGGCACCGACGCCGTCGGCCTCGCGGGACTCGAACACGTCTACGACGGTGCGATCCGCGGGAAGCCCGGCGAGCTCGTGGCGCTGACCGACGCGCGGCGCAGCCGCTACGGCGAGGTCGAGGCCGCCAACAGCCGCCCGGCGCAGGAGGGCGCGACACTCGTCCTCTCGCTCGACTCGGGCGTGCAGTTCGCGGCCGAGCGGGAGCTTGCCGACGCGATGCGCGAGCACCGCGCCCGCTCGGGCTGCATCGTCATCATGGATCCGGAGAACGGCGAAGTGCTGGCGATGGCCTCGGCGCCCGATTTTGACCCCAACGCCTATGGAAAATTCTCCCCGGACGTATGGCGCAACCGCGCGATCGCGGACTCCTACGAGCCCGGCTCGACCTTCAAGATCGTGACCGGCGCCCTCGGTCTCGAGCGCGGAGCGGTCACGCTCGACGAGATCATCGACACGGGTGACGGGACGATCCGGGTCGCGAACACGACGATCCAAGAGGACAAGAACCATCACTACGGGGCGCTGACGCTCGCCGGCGTCTTCGAACGGTCGTCCAACATCGGCATCATCCGCGTGGGCCTGCGGCTCGGCGCGCGATCGCTCTACGACGGCGCCTCGTCGTTCGGCGTCGGCCGGCCGACGGGCGTCGACCTGCCGGGCGAGAACAGCGGCATCTTCCGACCGGTCGCGAAGTGGTCGGGCCTGTCGACGGCCTCGATCTCCATGGGGCAGGAGGTCTCCCTCAACGCGCTCCAGCTCGCGCGAATCACGGCGGTCGTGGCCAACGGCGGATACCTCGTCCAGCCGCACCTGGTGACCCGCATCGTCGAGCCCGGCGGGCGCGAGCGGCCTCTGCCGCCCGCCGAGCGCGCGCGGGTGCTCTCGCCCGAGACCGCGCACGCGATCTCGAAGATCCTCGTCGGGGTCGTTGAGCACGGCACGGGCGCGAGGGCCGCGATCCCGGGCTTCGCCGTGGCCGGGAAGACCGGCACCGCGCAGAAGGCCGGCGTCGGCGGCTACCAGGCCGGGCGGCACGTTCCGAACTTCGCGGGCTTCGCTCCCGCCGACAATCCGCGCTGCGTCGCGGTCGTCGTCCTCGAGGAGCCCCAGGGCAAGTACTACGCGGCGGAAGTCGCGGCGCCGCTCTTCGCGCGCGTCGTGTCCCAGACCCTCGGGATCCTGCGCGTCGCGCCGCGGGAGCAGCGCGTCCCGGAGACGATGCTCGCGCAGGCGCCCCCGCCCGTTCGTTACCAGGCCGGCATCGTGCCCGCGGCGGCCCGCCGCGGAGGTCCCGCTCCGGCCCCGGATCTCGCCGACGCGGCCGACCGCACGCCGAGCGCCCTCGGTCTCTCGGCGCGTGAGGCCGTGGCGATCTTCGCGCGGGCGGGATTGCTCGCCCGACTCCAGGGAAGCGGCTTCGTCGTGGCCCAGGATCCGCCGCCCGGATCGCCCGTGCGGACCGGGTCCGTGCAGACGCTCTTTCTCGCCGACAGCGCGGAAGCGCCGGCCCGGGCGGCCGGCCGCCGTGCGGAGGAGACGGCCCCGCCTCCTTCGGCCCCGTGAAGCTCATGGATATCGTGGCGGTCCTTCCGGGTGTAGACGTTGCGCCCGAGGCGCGGGCCGTCGAGATCGCACGCGTGTCGAGCGACTCGCGCGGAGTGAAGCCGGGCGACCTCTTCGTCGCCTTGCGCGGCCAGAAGTTCGACGGGCTCGCGCACGTCCCGGAGGCCGTCGCGCGCGGCGCCGTGGCCGTCCTTTCCGATCGGCCGGCTCCCGCAGGCGCCGGCGTCCCGTGGATCGTCTTCGAGGCTCCGCGGCGGGCCCTGGCGCTCCTTTCCGCCGAGCTGCACGGCCGACCGGCCGAGCGGCTGGTCCTCGCGGCCGTCACCGGGACGAACGGCAAGACCTCGACGACGACGTTGCTCGAGGCGATCCTGGCGCGGCGGTACGGCCAGGCGGGCCTGCTGGCGACGACCGTCTACCGGACTCCCCGGCGCCAGCTCGAAGCCGGGCGCACGACGCCCGAGGCGCCGCTCGTCCAGGAGCTCCTGGCCGAGCTCGTCGCCGACGGCGTGCCGGCCGCCGCGATCGAGGTTTCGTCCCACGCGCTCGTGCTCGATCGCGTCGAGGGCTGCCGCTTCGACGTGGCGGTCTTCACCAACCTCACGCGGGACCACCTCGACTTTCACGGCACGATGGACGAGTACTACGAGGCCAAGAAGCGGCTCTTCGCCATGCGCAAGCCCGGAGCGTACGCGGTCGTCAACGTCGACGACCCGGCCGGCCGGCGGCTCCTCGCCGAGGTCGCGCCGCCGCTCGCGGGCTACTCGCCCGTCGGGGGCCGCCGCCGCCTTCCGCGCCGAGGCGACGCGCTGCGATCTCTCCGGCACCTTCTTCGAGGTCGTCTCCGCCGGCGCCCGGTTCTCCGTCGCCTCGCCGCTTCTCGGGCGGTTCCAGGTCTCGAACCTCCTCGCGGCGGCGGCCGCCGGCGTCTGCCTGGGCGTTCCCGAGTACGACATCGCCGCGGCTCTCGCGGGCGTGCGCGACGTGCCGGGGCGGCTCGAGCGCGTCGAGGCCGGCCAGTCCTATCCGATCCTGGTCGACTACGCACACACGCCGGACGCCCTGGAACGTCTCCTCTCGGCGGTCCGCGAGCTGACGGACCGCAAGATCATCCTGGTCTTCGGGTGCGGCGGCGACCGCGATCGCGGAAAGCGCGCGCCGATGGGACAGATCGCGGGCCGTCTCGCCGACATCGCGATCGCGACGTCCGACAACCCCCGCTCCGAGAACCCGGACGCGATCCTGCGCGAGGTCGAGGCCGGCCTCATCGCCTCGGGCGCGACCAAGTACCTCAAGATCGCCGACCGGCGCGAGGCGATCCGCGCCGGCGTCGAGCTCGCCAACCCCGGCACGGTGCTCGTCCTCGCCGGCAAGGGCCACGAGACCACGCAGTCGATCGGGGGCACGGATTTTCCGTTCGACGACCGGAAGGTGGCGGCCGAGCTCGCGGGGAAGCCGTGAAGTTCACGCTCGAGGACCTCGCGGCGGCGGCAGGAGCGCGGGCCGAGGGCGGGGCCACGCTCTCCGGCGTCGCCGTCGACTCGCGGCGCGTGGAGCCGGGCGACCTCTTCGTCGCCATCCGCGGCGCGCGCGTCGACGGGCACGACTACGCGCGCGAGGCCTTCGCGAAGGGAGCCGGGGCGCTCCTCGCCGAGCGCCGGCCGGCGGACCTGCCGCCCGGCTCGCCGGCGGTCCTCGTCGACGCGCCGATCGAGGCGCTCCAGAAGCTCGCGGCCGCCTTGAAGCGCGCGGCCGGCTTCCGCCTCGCGGCCGTGACGGGGTCGGCCGGGAAGACGACGACCAAGGACTTCGCCGCGGCGATCATCGCCCGGCGCTTCGAGGTCGAGAAAACGCCGGGCAACCAGAACAGCCAGATCGGCTTCGCGATGTCGGTCGTCAACCTGCCGCGGACGCCGGAGTGGATGGTCGGGGAGATGGGGCTGTCGGAGCCGGGGGACCTCTCGCGCCTGTCGCGGGCCTTCGAGCCCGACGTCGCGGCGATCCTGCTGGTCGCGGCGGCTCACCTCCACTCCTTCCCGTCGGTCGACGCGATCGCCGCCGCCAAGGCCGAGATCCTGGAAGGCCTGAGGCCGGGCGGCGCGTTCGTCGCCAACGCCGACGACCCGCGTGTCGCGGCGATCGCGGCGCGGCACCGGGGCCGGGTGGTGCGGTTCGGCCTCTCCGCCGCGGCGGAGGTGAGCGCCCGCGAGGTCGCCGCCGAAGAGGGGGGAAGCCGCTTCCTCCTGTCGACACCCGCGGGCGAAGCGCCGGTCCGCCTGCCGCTTCCGGGGCCCCACCAGGTCATGAACTTCCTCGCCGCGGCGGCGATCGCCTTCGTCGTCGGGGTCTCGCCGGCCGACTGCGCCCGGGCGGCCGCGGAGCTCCGCCCGCCGGCGCACCGCGGGGAGTGGAAGCGGCACGCCTCGGGCGCGCGCCTGTACGACGACAGCTACAACGCGAACCCCTCCTCGATGCGGGCGGCCCTCGAGACGCTCGCGGGGGTGCCCGCGCGGCGCCGGATCGCGGTCCTCGGCGACATGCTCGAGCTCGGGCCCGAAGAGGAGCGCTTCCACCTCGAGGCGGGGCGCGCCGTCGCCGGCCGGGCCGACCTGCTCGTCTGCGTCGGGCCGCGCGCCCGGGCGCTCGGCCAGGGCGCCGCGCAGGCGGGGCTGGCGCGCTCGGCGATCCTTTACGCCGCCTCGGCCGACGAGGCGGCGGGGATGCTGGACGGGGCCCTGGCCGCCGGAGACGTGGCGCTCTTCAAGGCCTCGCGCGGCATCGGCCTCGACCGGGCGGTCGACGCGCTGGCTTCGGCAAGGAAGGGCTGACGTGCTGTACTGGCTGCTCTTTCCGTTCGCGAGCCGCATCCCCGCGCTCAACGTCTTCCGCTACATCACATTCCGGACGGCGATGGCGGCGGTGACGGCGCTCGTGATCTCGCTCGTGCTCGGCCCGGTCACGATCCGCATGCTGAAGCGCTTTCAGATCGCCCAGTCGATCCGCGCGGAGGGGCCGAAGACCCACCTCGCCAAGGCGGGCACCCCGACGATGGGGGGCATCCTGATCCTCTTCGCCGTCGTCGTGGCCACGGTCCTGTGGATGGACCTCCCGAACCGCTTCGTCTGGATCGCCCTCGGGACGCTCGCGGGCGTCGGAGCCGTCGGGTTCGCCGACGACTTCGTCAAAGTCACGCGGCGCCGCAGCCTCGGGCTGACGGGACGGGGCAAGCTCCTGCCGCAGTTCCTGATGGCCTTCCTCGTCGCGTACGCGATCGAGCAGTGGGCGGGCCACGCGACCTTCTCGACGGTCGTGACGTTCCCCTTTCTGAAGAAGCTCCTCGTCGACCTCGGCATCTTCTATATTCCGTTCGTGGCGGTCGTGGTGGTGGGAGCGTCGAACGCGGTGAACCTGACGGATGGTCTGGACGGCCTGGCGATCGGCGCCGTCGGGATCGCGGCCGGGACCTACGGCATCCTCGCCTACGTCACGGGCAACGCGGTCGCCGCCCGCTACCTGCAGATCCCGTACATCCCGCAGTCGGGCGAGCTCGCCGTCTTCTGCGGAGCGCTCGTGGGGGCCTCGCTCGGGTTCCTCTGGTTCAACTGCCACCCGGCCGAGGTGATGATGGGCGACGTCGGCGCGCTCTCGCTCGGCGCGGCGATCGCGGCGGTCGCCGTTATGACGAAGCAGGAGACGTTGCTCGCGATCGTCGGCGGGCTCTTCGTGCTCGAGGCACTGTCGGTGATCATCCAGGTCGCCTCGTTCAAGTCGACGGGCAAGCGCGTCTTCAAAATGGCGCCGCTCCATCACCACTTCGAGCTGCTGGGCTGGGCCGAGTCGCGGGTCATCATCCGGTTCTGGATCCTCGCGATCCTTTTCGCGGTCGTCGGCCTCTCGACCCTCAAGCTGCGATGAGCGCGTTGCCGATGAGCCATGACGCCATCCCGCCCGCGTTGCTCCCGAAGCGGATCGCCGTGCTGGGGCTCGCGCGGAGCGGCCGCGCGCTCGCCGACGCGCTCCTCGACCGGGGCGTGTCCGTCGCTGCGGGCGACGCGCGCGGCGCGTCGGAGCTGAAGGGCGCCGGCGCCCTCGCCGAGCGCGCGGATCTCTTCCTCGGCGGTCCCGGGGAGGGCTTCCTCGACGGCGCCGGCTGGCTCGCGATCTCGCCGGGAGTGCCGCTCGACGCGCCCGCCGTCGCGGCGGCCCGGGCCCGCGGAATCCCGGTCTACGCCGAGATCGAAGTCGCCTACCGGATCGCGGAGGCGGAGTCGCCCGGCGTGAACCGCTGGATCGCGATCACCGGCACGAACGGAAAGTCGACGACGACGACCTGGATCGCGGAGATCCTGCGGCGCGCCGGACGCCCGGTCGCGCTCGCCGGCAACATCGGCGCGCCGCTCTCGGGCTTCCTCCGGGAGCGGGGAGAGCGCGACTTCGTCTGCGAACTGTCCTCCTTCCAGCTCGAGGCGATCGAGCGGTTTCATCCGCACGTCGCCGTCCTGACGAACATCACGCCGGACCACCTCGACCGCTACCCGGACTTCGCGGCCTACGCCGCGGCCAAGGCCCGCGTCTTTCTCCGGCAGGGGCCCGCGGATTACGCCGTCGTCAACGCCGACGATCCCGCGTCGGCGGGCGTCCCGACGCGCGCGCGCCGCATCTCCTTCTCCCGCCGTGGCCGGCCCGGGGCGGGCGTGTGGATCGAGGCGGGGTGCATCATGTCGAACGTCGGCGGCGCGCCCCGCGCCGTGCTCGAGGTCGAGCGCCTGTCCCTGCCCGGCGCCCACAACCTCGAGAACGCGATGGCCGCCGCCGCCGCGGCCGAGTGCCTGGACGCGCCGCCCTCGGCCCTCGAAGACGCGCTGACGCATTTCGAGGGCCTGCCGCACCGGACCGAGCTCGTGGCCGAGGCCCGTGGCGTGCGGTGGGTCGACGACTCCAAGGGAACGAACGTGGACGCGACGGCGAAGTCGCTCGAGGGATTCGCCGACGGCACCGTCGTCCTGATTCTCGGCGGCCGGGACAAGCACGGCGACTTCGCCTCCCTCGCGCCGCTCGTGTCCCGGCGGGCGAAGGCGGTGTTGACGATCGGCGAGGCCGCGGAGGCGATCGAGCGGGCGCTCGGCGCCGCCGTCCCGATCGAGCGGTGCGGAGCGATGCCCGCGGCCGTCGAGCGGGCGGCCGCGCTCTCCCGGCCCGGGGACACGGTGCTGCTGTCGCCGGCCTGCGCCTCGTTCGACCAGTACGAGAACTACGAACAGCGCGGCCGGCATTTCGCCGGACTGGCGCGCGCCGCCGCCGGGAGCTCCCATGGCCCGTAAGCTCGCCTCGGACAAGGTCCTCTTCGCGACCCTCGTCGCGCTGTCGCTCTTCGGCTGCGTCATGATCTACAGCGCGTCGGCCGTGTCGGCCGGCGAGACGTCGGGCAACCCCTACCGCTTCCTCCTCAAGCAGATCGGGGCCCTCGCGCTCGGCGGTGTGGCGGCCTTCCTCGTGTACCGGATCGACTACCGCCGGTTCGCGAAGCCCTGGGTCGTCTACGGCGCCTACGGCGTCTGCCTCGCCGCCGCGGGCTTCGCGCTGCTGCGGCCCCCGATCAACGGGGCACGCCGATGGATCCCGCTCGGGGTCACGATGCTGCAGCCGTCGGAGCTCCTGAAGGTCGCGCTCGTGCTGCTGCTCGCGTACCAGCTCTCGCGCAAGACCGCGAAGACCGGCAACCCGGAGCGTGCGCTCGTCCCGGCGGTCGTCTTCTCGATGGCGGCGGCCGGCGTCGTCGTCCTCCAGCCGGATCTCGGGACGGCCGCCTGCTACGTCATGCTCTGCGCGGTGCTGCTCTGGCTCGCCGGCGCGCGGGCCCGCTGGTTTCTCTTCGGCGCTCTCGCCATGCTCCCGGCGCTCGCGGCTCTGATGCTCTCGGCCGACTACCGGCGCGCGCGCCTGCTCGCGTTTCTCAATCCCGAGGCCGATCCGCTCGGCGCCGGCTTCCAGGCCATCCAGTCGCTGATCGCGGTCGGGGCCGGCGGCTGGTTCGGGAACGGCCTCGGCGGCAGCCGGCAGAAGCTCTTCTTCCTTCCGTTCCCCCACACGGACTTCATCTTCGCGATCGTCGGCGAGGAGCTCGGCTTCGTCGGCGCGAGCGCGCTCGTTTTCTGCTTCGGGATCGTCGCGTGGCGCGGGCTGCGGGCCGCGCGGCGCGCCCCGGATGCCTTCGCAGCCTTCCTCGCCGCGGGCGCCACGGCGATGATCGTGGTCCAGGCGGCGATCAACCTCTCCGTCGTCCTGGCCCTCGTCCCGACCAAGGGCATCCCCCTGCCGTTCGTTTCCTACGGGGGCTCGTCGCTCGTCGCCTCCTGGATCGCCGGCGGCCTGATCCTCAACATCTCGCAGCACGAGGTCGCGGAGTCGTCGTGAGCGACCTCGGGGCCTTTGTCGTCGCCGCCGGCGGCACGGGCGGCCACATCCTTCCGGGGGTTGCCATCGCCCAGGAGATCGTCGGTCAGAAGTCGGGGGTGAACGTGGTCTTCGTCGGGACGGCCCAGGGCCTCGAAGGCAAGATCGTGCCCGCGGCCGGGTTTCCGCTGGAGCTCGTGGACGCCTCCGGGTTCGTCGGCAAGACCCTCGGCCGCCAGATCTCGTCACTGTCGAAGCTGCCGAAGGGATTCTTCGAAGCGCGCGCTCTCCTGAAGAAGCACCGGGCCCGCGTCGTCATCGGTGTCGGCGGCTACGTGACCGTGCCGGTCCTCACCGCGGCGCGCTCGCTCGGCATCCCGACTCTGATCCACGAGTCGAACGCCGTGCCGGGCGCCGCCAACCGCTTCCTGAACCGCTTCGCCAGCCGGACCGCCGTGGGGCTCGCCGCGGCCAATGCGCACTTCCGCAAACCCGGCGTCGTGACCGGGACGCCGGTGCGGCCCGAGTTCTTCGCGATCCCGCCGCTCGACCCGGCCGCGACGACGCGGCGGCTCCTCGTCTTCGGCGGAAGCCAGGGCTCGCGAATCATCAATCGCGCCCTCGCGCGCGCGGCGGTGCTCCTGGAGAAGTCCGGCATCGAAGTGATCCACCAGACCGGAGACAAGGACCTCGTGGCGACGCGGCAGCGCTACCCGCGCATCCCGGCCAACTGGAAGCTCGTGCCGTTCCTTCCGAAGCTGCACGAGGAGATGGCCTGGGCCGACCTGGTTTTGTGCCGCGCCGGCGCGATGACGGTCTCGGAGCTCGCCGCCGCCGGGCGTCCGGCCATCCTCGTGCCGTTCGGCGCGGCCGCCGCCGGCCACCAGATGCAGAACGCACGCGCTCTCTACCGGGCGGGCGCCGCCGCCGTGATGGAGGAGAAGGATCTGACCGCCGAGAACCTCGCGGGCGCCCTGTCCGCGCAGCTCAAGGACCGGGAGAAGCTCGTCGCCATGGGACTGAAGGCCCGGACGCTCGCCCGGCCCGAAGCGGTCCGGGACCTGGTCAAGCTGATCTTCGAGCTCGAGGTCCGCCGGTGAGATTCCTCCGGCTGCGCCGCCTGCACTTCGTGGGGGCCGGGGGCGTCGGGATGAGCGGAATCGCCGAGATCCTCCTCCAGTCGACACCGCTCGAGATCTCGGGCTGCGACCTGGCGCGGTCGGAAGGCATCGCGCGCCTCGAGGCGCTGGGAGCGAAGATCGCGATCGGCCACCACCCGTCTCATGTCGACGACGCGGACCTCCTCGTCATCTCGTCGGCCGTCGGAGAGTCGAACCCCGAGGTCGAGGCCGCCCGGGCAAAGGGCGTGCCCGTGATTCGCCGCGCCGAGATGCTCGGGGAGCTGATGCGAATCAAGCAGGGGATCGGTGTCGCCGGGACGCACGGCAAGACGACGACGACCTCGCTGACGGGAATGGTCCTCACCGAGGCCGGGTTCGACCCGACGATCGTCGTCGGGGGCCAGGTCCACATCCTCGGGACCAACGCGCGGCTGGGGAAGGGCGAGTACCTCGTGGCCGAGGCCGACGAATACGACCGGTCGTTCCTCGAGCTGACGCCCGTGGTCGCGGTCATCACCAACGTCGAGGCCGATCACCTCGACACGTACCGGGACCTTCTCGACATCCTCGACGCGTTCGCGGCGTTTGCCAACCGAGTTCCGTTCTACGGTTCGGTGGTTCTCTGCGCCGACGATCCCGGTGCGCGAAGCCTGGTCCCCCGGATCAAGCGCCGCGTCGTGACCTACGGGCAGTCGGTCGAGGCGAGCCTCGTGGCGAAAGACGTCCGGCTCGAGGCCGGAGGCACGAGCTTCGAGGTCGTCGATTCGGCGCAGGGCCGCCTCGGGACGGCGCGGCTGCGGCTCCCGGGCCGGCACAACGTGGCCAACGCCCTGGCGGCGGTCGCCGTCGGGCGGGAGCTGTCGATTCCGTTTCCGACGATCGCGCGGGCCCTCGAGGCGTTCACGGGCGTGGTGCGGCGATTCGAGCGCAAGGGCGAGCGGGCCGGCGTGCTCGTCGTGGACGACTATGCCCATCACCCGACCGAGATCGCGGCGACCCTCGAGGCGGCGCGCCAGGTCTACCCCGATCGGCGCCTCGTCGCCCTCTTCCAGCCCCATCTCTTCACGCGGACCCGCGACTTTTCCGAGGAGTTCGGCCGGGCCCTCGCGGCGGCCGACACCGCCATCGTTATGGACGTCTATCCCTCCCGCGAGCGGCCGATCGCGGGCGTCACGGGAGCGCTCGTCGCGGATGCCGCGCGCCGGGCCGCCAATGGCCGGACGGTCTCGTATGTGCCTGAAAAGAAAGCCGTTGTCGATTGGCTGGAGCAGACTCTCGTCTCCGGGGACCTGCTCCTGACCCTCGGGGCGGGGGACGTCGTGAATTTCGGAGAGGAGTACCTCGAACGTGGCGCCGCGCGATAAAGAGCCCCCGTTCCTGCGGCGGCCCCAGGCCGTGCCGCGAAAGCGCAAGCGCCCGGGGGCGTTGCGCCTCGTGATCGTCGGCGTGCTCGCCCTCGGCTCGGGCATCGGCCTCGCGGAATTTCTCGCTGGGCCGCGCTTCGCGCTCGCGCGCTTCGCCGTCTCGGGCAACTCGCGGGCGCGCACCGAGGAGATCCTCCGAGCGCTCGCCCCGTGGAACGGCCGCAACCTCGTCGCGCTGGACCTCGCGCCCCTGGCGGCGCGGCTCGCCGAACAACCCTGGATCGATCGCGTCACCCTCGCGAAGCGATTTCCCGACGGTCTCGCGATCCGCGTTTCGGAGCGGCGTGCGATCGCCCTCTATCGGGACGGAGAACGCTTCTGGTGGGTCGGCGTCGGCGGCCGGCTCATCGCGCCGTACGATCCGCGGCGCGACCGGACCGAGTACGTGATCCTGAGCGGCGATTCCCGCGCGCTTCCCGAGGCGGTCAGCCTGCTCGAGGATCTGCACGCCGCGCGGCCCGAGTATTTCTCGGCGCTCTCGGAAATCGCCTCGCTCCCGGACGGCGGATTCGGTATGATGGATGGGATCTTTCGCAAGCCGGTTCGCGTTCTACGGGACGACGCCCCGGAGAAAATTCGCGCGCTGCTCGAGGCGCGCAGTTTCATTGAAAGTCGCGGCTGGGGGGCAGGGGCCATCGATCTTCGTTTTGCCGACCGGGTCATTCTCGTAGGCGCCTACGGCGCAGGGAATCGTCTCTAATGCCGGACCGCAGACTGCGGACCGCAGACCCCAGCCAGTCGTCGATTTCCGTCCACGGCATTCCGCCGTCCGCCGACTGCCGTCTGGAATCCTGATGTCCAAACCCGAATCCTTCCTCGTCGCCTGCGACATCGGTACTTCCAAGATCTGCGTCCTCATCGGCGAGCAAAACGCCGCCGGCTCCCTCGACGTGATCGGGAAGGGCGCCGCCGCCAACCGCGGCACGCGCAAGGGCAACATCATCAACGTCGACGCGACGATCGAGGCGATCAAGCGCGCTGCCGAAGAGGCCGAGATCATGGCCGGGGTCCAGATCTCGCGGTCCTGGGTGGGGGTCTCGGGCTCTCACGTCCGGTCCTTCAACAGCCGCGGGGTCGTCGCCGTCGCGGGCAAGGACCGGGAGATTTCCAAGGAGGACGTCGCCCGCGTCATCGACGCCGCCCGCGGCGTGCAAATCCCTCAGGATCATGAAGTTATCCACGTCGTGCCGAGGGACTTCGCCGTCGACGGCCAGGACGGAGTGGCAGACCCGGTCGGAATGATCGGCAGCCGGCTCGAGGTCGACGTCCACGTCGTGACGGCCCCCGTGGCCGTGACCCAGAACGTGGTCACGTGCATGAACAAGGCCGGAATCGAGGTCGTCCAGCTCGTCCTCGAGCAGTTCGCGGCCGCCGAGGCCGTTCTGACGCCCGACGAGAAGGAGCTCGGTATCTGCCTGATCGACATCGGCGGGGGAACGACCGAGGTCGCGGTCTATCAGAAGGGCACGATCGTCCACACGGCCGTCGTTCCGATCGGCGGCGACCACTTCACCAACGACCTCGCCGTCGTCCTGCGCGCCCCGATCACCGACGCCGAGCGCCTCAAGAAGAAGCACGGCTGCGCCCTGCGGAGCGCCGTCTCCGAAGACGAGATGGTCGAGGTCCCGATGGTCGGCGGACGGGCGCCGAAGCTCTGCCCCCGCTCGACCCTGTCCGACATCCTGCAGCCCCGGGCCGAGGAGCTCCTGGGCCTCGTCCACGAAGACATCAAACGCCTCGGCCTCGACAAGGAGATCCGCTCGGGGGTCGTCCTGACGGGCGGAGGCTCGGAGCTCGAAGGGGTCGTCGAGATCGCCGAGGCGATCTTCGACGGGCCGGTCCGGCGGGGGATCCCGTCGGGGGTCGGGGGCCTCGTCGACGTCGTTTCCCGGCCGGAGTGGGCGACGGCGACGGGCCTTCTCTTATATGGTCACCGTTACAAGCCGTCGCGACGGCGGGCCCAGGCATTCTTCCAGGCGGCGAATTCCGTGTCTCGTTTCATAAGGGACTTTTTCTAATGCCCCGAAAACGCCCATCGCGACGGAGGGAAGGTCCGATGATCGAGTTCCTCGAAGACGACAAAGACGCGCTCTCGATCGAGCTCGACGGAGGCGACGCGTCGCCCGCCACGATCCGGGTCATCGGCGTGGGCGGCGGCGGCTCCAACGCGGTCAACCGGATGATCGCGGCCGGCGTCAAGGGGGTCGAGTACTTCGCCTGCAACACGGACCTCCAGGCCCTGCGCAGGTGCGCGGCGCCGAACAAGCTCCAGATCGGCGGCCGGCTGACCAAGGGCCTCGGCGCGGGCGCGGACCCCGACGTCGGCCGCAACGCCGCGCTCGAGGACCAGGACCGCCTGGCCCAGGCCGTCTCCGGGGCCGACATGGTGTTCCTCGCCATGGGGCTCGGCGGCGGGACGGGCTCGGGCGCGGGGCCGATCATTGCGAAGCTCGCGGCCGAGGCCGGAGCGCTGGCGGTCGCCGTCGTGACGAAGCCCTTCGAGTTCGAGGGCAAGAAGCGGATGCGCCAGGCCGAGCGGGCGTCGAGGGAGCTCCGCGACCACGTCGACACGCTCATCACGATTCCCAACCAGCGGCTCCTCGCCTTCGTCGAGCGCAACACGCCGTTGAACGACTCCTTCAAGATCGCCGACGACGTCCTTCGGCAGGCGATCCAGGGCATCTCCGACCTCATCAACTGCCCCGGCGAGATCAACCTCGACTTCGCCGACGTGCGCAAGATCATGTCGGACATGGGCCGGGCCCTCATGGGCACCGCGATCGCGGACGGCGAAAACCGCGCGATCCACGCGGCGCAGGCCGCGATCTCCTCGCCGCTCCTCGAGGACGCGTCGATCGAGGGCGCTCGCGGCATTCTGATCAACATCACGGGCGGCCACGACCTGACGCTCTTCGAGGTCACCGAGGCCGCGCAGATCATCCAGCAGGCGGCCGACCCCGAGGCCGAGATCCTGTTCGGCTGCGTGCACGACGAGAAGATGGCGGGCAACGTCAAGGTCACGGTCATCGCCACCGGCTTCGACCGCCTCGAGCGCGATCTCGCCGACATCGACCGCGAGGAGGAGCAGGCGAAGCCGCTGACCGTCGGCTCGAAGCCCCTGCGCGCGCCCTTCCTCCGCGGGGACGACTCCGGGGGGTTCGGGCCGAATGCCTCGGCGTCGAGGGACGATTTCGACATCCCGACAGTGTTGCGGAGACAAATGGATTGAGGCGTGGGGCGTAAGCGGTAAGCAGTAAGCAGTAAGCGGGGCGGCTGAGTCAGCCCGGCAGAGTGAAGCGGCGGGGGTTCGAAAGAATCTGGCCGAGCATCCGGCCAACTGCTTCGTAACCGCGCAGAAGTTCGGCGGTGCGCTCAGAAGGAAGATAGCCGCAGTCGCGAGCGAAATCGAGCCACACCTGGGTCTCCGTTGCCTCCGCGTCCGCGTCGGCCAAGCGGCTCAGCAGGAGGTTCGGGTATCTCGCACGTCGATAACCTTCGGCGATGTTGGCCGGGACGCTACGTGATGAACGCCTGATCTGGTCCGTCAACGCGTAGCGTTCCTCCCGCGGGAATGACTTCGAGAGAACGAAGATCGCTTGCGCCAGCGCGTAAGCTTGTTGAAACACCCTCAGGTCGCGAAATCCGCGATTCATGGTCCTTCAAGAACTTATTGTCGCAACTCCCGTTGCTCTGCTTACTGCTTACTGCTTACTGCTTACTTCTCGAGCTCGACCTCGATCTCGTCCTGGACGTTCCGGCGCTTGCGAATGTGCTTCAGGCGTCGCTTGCGTCCCTTCTCCCGCCACTTCGCGTAGGCCTTCTCGACGCTCGGGTGGCGCTGACGGAAGCGGCGCATCGCGCGGCGCAGGCGCGGAGAGACGAGCGAGAAGAAGACGGCGGAGAGAACGAAGAAGATGACCTGCGGCATCACCGGGATGAGCACGCCGATCACGCCGAGCACGAAGAAGAAGATGCCGAGCACGACGTTGCGGATCGTGCGGCGCCGGATCGGCGTGGGGGCGCGCTCGGGGCTCATGCGGGCGCGACCGCAGCCTTGATCAGGTTGGTGCTGCCCGCCACCCCCATCGGGATGCCGGCGGTGATGACGGCCGTTTCGCCGGGCTTCAGCAGGCCGTGGCCCGCGGCGAGGCCCGGGGCGCGCTCGAGCATCGCGTCGGTGCTCGGAGCACCCTCCGCGACGAGGGGAATGACGCCCCACACGAGGGCCAGGCGCCGCGCGGTCGATGGAAGGGTCGAGAGGGCGAGGATCGGGCGGCGCGGGCGGTGGCGGGCGACGAGGCGGGCCGTGGCGCCCGACTCGGTCCACGCGACGATGACGGAGGCGCCGATGTGCTCCGCGAGTTCGCATGCGGCGCCGGCCACGGCCTCCGGCAGGCTCTGGAGGCTCTTGTCCTCGAACCGGCGCATCCAGGCCTCGAAGGGAAACGCGGCCTCGGTGTCCTCGGCGATCCGGCGCATCGTCGCGACGGACTCTGCGGGATAGCGGCCGGCGGCGGTCTCCTCCGAAAGCATGACGGCGTCGGTGCCGTCGAGGATGGCGTTGGCGACGTCGCCGACCTCCGCGCGCGTCGGTCGCGGGCTGTCGACCATCGAGAGCAGCATCTGGGTCGCGGTGATGACCGGCTTTCCCGCGCGGTTGGCGCGGTCGATCAACATCTTCTGGAGGAGGGGAACGTGCTCGAGCGGCGTCTCGACGCCGAGGTCCCCGCGGGCGACCATCAGGCCGTCCGACGCCGCCAGGATCTCGTCGATGCGGGCGAGCGCTTCGTGCTTCTCGATCTTGGCGATGAGCGGAATCGACGCCCGTTGCTCGTCGAGGAACCGCCGCGCCTCCAGGACGTCGGCGGCGCTCCGGACGAAGGACAGCGCGACGTAGTCGACGCCCTGCGCGATCCCGAAGGCCAGATCGTCGCGGTCCTTCGGCGTCAGCCCCGCCGCGGCGATCGAACGGTGAGGCAGGTGGATCCCCTTGTGCGACGAGAGGATCCCGCCCGCGGTCACGCGGCACCGAATGCCGGCGGCGTCGACCGCGTCGACCCGGAGCTCCACGTCGCCGTCCGAGAGCAGGAGCGCGTCGCCCGGGCGGACGCTCGACGCCAGGTCCGGGTAGTCGAACGAAACCTCGCGCGCGTCGCCGGGCACCGCGCGAGCGGTCAGATTGAACGCCGCGCCGGGCTCGAGCCGGACGGCGCCGCCGGCGATCTCGCCGATGCGGATCTTGATCCCGCCGAGGTCCTGAAGGACCGCGATCGGTCGCCCGATCTCGGACGAGATCCGGCGGACGGCCGCGAGGACCGCCCCGTGCTCCTCGTGGCGCCCGTGCGAAAAGTTGAGGCGCGCGACGTCCATCCCCGCGTCGGCCAGTCGCCGCAGCGCCTCGGGAGAGCGCGACGCCGGCCCGATGGTGCAGACGATCTTCGTGCGGGGCATGCGTCGCTAATCTAGCGCAGACGAAAAGAGCCGCCGTCCGGCCTCGCGGACGACGGCTCGCGGGCCTCGGGATTCACGCCCTACGGCCTGGGTGTGATCGCCTTCTTGACGTCCTCGGCCGCCTTCTTCGCCGCTTCGGTCGTCTTGTCGGCGGCGTCTTTGGCCGCATCGGCGGTTTTCGCCGCCGCGTCCTTCGCGGCGTCGCCGACCGCGTGGCCGGCTTCCCTGGCCTCGTCGGAAGCCTCCGCCGCGCCTTCCTTGACGGCCTCGGCGCCTTCCTTGACGGCCTCGCCCGCCTTCTTCGCCGCCTCCGACGCGGCCTGTCCGGCCTCCCTGGCGGCGTCCTTCGCGGCCTGTCCGGCGTCGGACGTCTCCGCTTTTTTGCAGGCGGCCGAAAGACCCGCCGCCACAACGAGGGCCAGCAGGGAACCCCAGGTCTTCCTCATCGAGTTGTTCTCCTTGTCGAGTTGATTGGTCTGGCGCTTTCTATCACGGCGTGCCGGATCTCCTTCGCTTGGTAGGATCCGCGTGGCCGCCCGACGGCGACTTCCCGTGAAAGCACGCTTCCTCTACCGCGCGATGAAAGCCCGCTTTCGGGACCAGGGCGCCGAGATCCGCGCGCTCCTCCGGGAACTGTCGCCCGGAGACGTGGCCGCCGACGTCGGGGCCAACAAGGGCGCCTACCTCTACTGGATGCGTCGCGCCGTCGGACCCGAAGGTTCCGTCTTCGCCTTCGAGCCCCAACCGGGGCTCGCCCGCTATCTCGAAGCCGTGAGCGCGCGAATGCGCTGGCGCAACGTCGTCGTTCGGGAGTGCGCGCTTTCGGACTCGGCGGGTCCGCGGACGCTTCACGTCCCGGGGTGGGAGAACTCGCCCGGCGCGTCGCTCGAGCACGCCGTGGCGGATTCCCCCGGCGCGCGGGCGCGCGAGGTCGCGGCCGACACCCTGGACCACCAGCTCGAGGGCGCGGGACCGGTCGCGCTCGTGAAGGTCGACGTCGAAGGCCACGAGCTCGCCGTCTTCCGGGGAGCCGCACGGACTCTCGAGCAATTCCGGCCGATCCTGCTCTTCGAGTGCGAGGCGAGGCACCTGTCCGATCGTTCGCCGCGGGATGTCTTCCGCTTTCTCGAAGGCTTCGGTTACCGGGGCGGCTTCTTCTCGCCGGAGGGACTGCGGCCGGTCGAGGAGTTCGACCCGGCCGTCCATCAGCGCCGTGGCCCCGGTCGATTCTGGGAGGCGCCTGGCTACTACAACAACTTTCTGTTCGCCGCGCGGCCTACTTCTTCGCTTCCGGAAGGGGCCAGACCCTCGACATCACGTAGCTGACGACGAGCCCCGTGAGGCAGCCGAACAGGACCTCGCCGACCTTGTGGAGGCCGTGCTCGATGCCGGACATCTTCGACTGGTGCGTCAGGCCCGCCGCGATGACGATCGCCGCGGTGATCGGCGCCTGCCGCCACATCGTCTGAATGTGGATCACGTAGGACGAGATCAGGACCGTCACCGCGAGCGCGACCGGGAGCTTCCAGTCGTTCGACCCCCCGACGACGAGGAAGACGAGTCCGACCGCGCAGCCGACGAGCACGTTGATCATGCGGCTGCGGAACATCCGCGCCGCCTCCTTCACCTGCGGGTCCGAGGCCGCGATCATCGAGGCGATGGCCCAGATGGGGTTGGTGTCGGCGCCGCGGCGCAGCAGGAACCAGAGGATCGCCGACGCGATGAAGACGTTCAGGGCGAAGCGCACGCCGATGAGGTCGTGCTGCGCGAAAGACGGCCACTTCATGAGGAGTGTCCTGGCGCTCGTTGCGTCAGCCTCGAGGCATCGCGCGTTCGAGGTCCGCGACGAAGCTCTTCATGATCGAGGCCAGGGCCTCGTTCCAGGCCTTCGCCGCCGCCTCCGCCGAGCGGGATTCCAGCGGGACGCGCTCCGTGTAGGCCTTCAGAAGGAGCTCCCGGAGGGCCCCCGGACGACGGCGAGCTGAGGACCCGGAACTGGAGGCTGAGGACCGCGACGGGCGAGCTTCCGAGGTCGGCGTAGAGCTCGGTGGCGTGCGCCTCGATCGACGCGGCGAACGGAACGCCGGCTCCGGGAGAGACCACGTCCCGCACGTACGGCGCATTGCGCAGGTAGCCGCGAATCGCGGTGGACAGCATCCATCCCGGAGAGACCGCGAAGCTCGCGTAGGGATCGCGCTCGATGCCATGGTCGCCGGTCCGGTAGACGAAGGAGATTCCCGCGTAGGGCGGAGCGACGTCGACCCGCGTCAGGGCGAGGACTCCTCCGCCTTCATGCGGCACGCCCGGGGCCGCGGCCGGCGGATCGATCGCGTACGACACCGGGACCAGCGCGGGCTTGGAAACGCAACCGGCGCAGGCCGCGAGGGAGATGGCGAAGAGGACGGGACCCGTTCGTCGCGCGCGGCCGGCCATCACTTCTTCTCCTTCTGCAGTCCCGCCGCGGGCGGCGGGGGTCCTCCGAGGAGGAAGCCCGACGGGTACTTCTTGAGCTCCTCGATGGCCTCGTTCAGGTTGCGGGCGGCCTCGCGTGTGCCGGCGAGGGTGTCGTTCAGCGCCGTCACATCGACCCCGTTGAGCTTTTCGATGAAGGTCGCGAGGCGGGCATCCAGGTTCTCGATGAGCTTCTCCGTATCGGTCCCGATCGCCGCGAGCTTCATGTCGTGCAGGTCCGCGCGCGCGTCGGCCGCGAGCGACCGGATCTCGCCGATGGCGCCGCTCGCGTCGCTGAGGGCCTTGTTGGCGTTGTCCGAGATCCCTTTCATGTCGAGCTCGCCGAGCTTCTGCAGCGTGGCGGTCGCCGTGTCGAGGGCGCGGTTGAGGCTGCCGCTGAGCTTCCCGACGTCGAACTTCTCGAGGTTCGCCAGGGTCCGGTCGACGGACGCGAGGAGCCGGCCGAGCTGGCTCGGCGCCGACGGAACGTAGAAGTACTTCGGCGTCCAGGGGACTTTGAGGGGCGGGTACAGCGCCGGGTCCATTTTCTGCAGCGCGACAATGCTCGAGCCCGTGATGCCGTTGGTCTGGATCACGGCGCGGAGCCCTCCGTCCACGATCTTCTGCATCTCGGTCTCGAAATCCGGCCGGAAGGTCGGGGGGATGATTCGCTGGTTCACGCTGCAGCGGACCACGACGCACGTCGGCTGGCCGACCTTGTAGAGGTTCCAGCTGAAGCCGATCTGGGTCACCTTGCCCACGGCGACGCCGCGCAGCTCGACGACGGAGCCGACCGCGAGGCCTTCGACGTCGCCGGTCACGTAGGTCTCGAACGTGTCCTTGGGTTGGAACGCCTCCCGGACGCCGAAGAGGAAGAGCGCCAGGAGCACGATCGCCACCCCCACGGTGACGAAGACCCCGATTCGGAACTGGCTCGCTTTCTCGCTCATGCAGTCGGGCTCGCTTTCGTCCCCGCGGCCGGTTCGGCCTGGCGGAGAAAGAACTGGCGGACGTACGGGTCGTCGGAATGGTCTCGCAGGTCCGCGGGCTTTCCTTCGGCGATGATGGTCTTCGTCCGCGCGTCCAGCATGACGCAGCGGTCGGCGATCGCGTAGATGCTCTGGAGCTCGTGGGTCACGACGACGAACGTGATGCCGAGACCGCGGGAGAGCTCCCGGATCGTCTGGTCGAGGCCGGCCGACGTGATCGGGTCGAGGCCCGCCGACGGCTCGTCGAGGAAGAGGATCCCGGGGTCGAGCGCCATCGCTCGGGCGATGCCGGCGCGCTTCTGCATCCCTCCCGAGAGGGCGGACGGCTTCTGGGCGGCCGCCGGCAGGAGGCCCACGAGGTTGAGCTTCGCCATCGCGACGAGGTCCTTCTGCCCGGCCTCGAGGTCCGTGAACTCGTCGAGCGGCAGCCGGACGTTCTCGAGCACGGTCATCGAGCCGAAGAGCGCCCCGCTCTGGTACATCACGCCGAACTTCCGCAGCAGCCGGAGGCGGTCGTCCCCCGTCGCCGTCACGATGTCGTCCCCCTCGAAGAGGATGCGGCCGGTCGAGGGCCGGTAGAGGCCGATCATGTTCTTCAAGAGCGAGCTCTTGCCGCACCCCGAGCCGCCGAGGATCACGAAGACCTCCCCGCGGCGGACCTGGAATTTGAGGTCCTTCTGGATGACCTTCGGGCCGTACGCGATCGTCACGTCGTCGACGTCGATGACGGTCGGGGCCGGCGGCGTGGCGCTCATACGTGCAGCACGTAGGTGATGACGCTGTAGACGGCGTCCACGACGATGATCATGAGGATCCCCGCCACTACGGCGCGGGTCGTCGAATCGCCGACCGCGTTGGGGCCCTCCTTCGTTTGCATCCCGCGCAGGCACCCCAGGCCGGCGACGATCGCCCCGAAGACGAAGGACTTCGAGACTCCGACGACGACGTCGCGGACGTGCAGGGCGCCCTCGAGCTGGCCCCAGATCTGGGCGAGCGGAAAGCCCATGGTCAGCATGACGAGGACGCCGCCGAAGACGCCGAGGACCATCGAGTAGGCCGCAAGGACCGGCATCAGCATCGTCCCGGCGAAGACGCGCTGGATCACGAGGAAGCGCATCGGGTCGAGGCCCATCGTCTCGAGGGCGTTGAGCTCCTCGTTGACCTTCATGGTGCCGATCTCGGCGGCGAAGGCCGAGCCCGAGCGCCCGGCGAAGATGATCGCCGTGAAGATCGGCGAGAACTCGCGGACCATCACGAGACCGATCATGTCGGCGATGAAAATCTGGGCGCCGAACATCTCCAGGGGCTGCGCGGCCTCGAACGCGATGACGAGACCCATGAGGAGACTGATGAGCGAAACGATCGGAAGCGCGTTGACGCCGGCCTTCTCGAAGACGACCGCGACCTCGCCCCAGCGCATGAGGCGCGGGTGCCGGAGGACGGCGGCGAAACCCTGGACGACGCCGCCGATGAAGGACATCTGGGCGCCGAGGTCCTCGAACATCGAGCTCGTGATGGCCCCGACCTCCCGGACGAAGCCTCGCTTCTCCGGCGGCTCGGCCAGCGCGTCCAGGGCCTCCGGGGTCGGAAAGGCCGCCAGCAGCGTCTGGAACTCGGGGCGCAGGCCCTTGACCGGCGCGCGCACGCCGGGCAGCAGGCGTCCCTGCGCGAGCTCGTAGAGCAGGGCCATCCCCGAGACGTCGCCGCGGTCGATGCCGCTGGCGTCGACCTCGAAAGATGCGGGCCGCGCTCCACCGAGGGCTTCCAGGATCTGCCGGCGCGCGGCGGCGGCCGTCGAGACGTCGAAGGGCCCGGCGAGCGCCAGGACGGCGCCGCGGCCCGCGCCTCCGCCCGGGCGCAGCTCGACCGACGCCGAACCGCCGGAGCTCATCGCGCAAATACTATGACGGCGCGCGGCGAGGTCGGAGGCACCCGGTCAGAAGTAGCCGAGCTCGATCGCCTTCAGCATCGCGCGATTGCGGTCGCGCACGCCCAGCTTCTGCAGGATGTTGTGGACGTGGTTCTTGACCGTTCCTTCGACGACGCCGAGGGCCTCGCCGATCTCGCGGTTGGAGAAGCCCGCCGAGAAGAGCCGCAGCACCTCGCGCTCGCGGCCGGTCAGGGCCTCCGGGAGCTCCGAGCTCTCGAAGCTCTTTGGCGCGACGGCGAGGCTCCTGAGCGCGCGATCGGTCATGCCGGGCTCAATCAGGCTTCCTCCCGCCGCGACCGCGCGGATTGCCTCGGTCAGCCGCTCGAACGTGACGTCCTTCAGGAGGAATCCCCGCGCGCCGGCCTTCATCGCCTCGAGGAGAAGCGCGTCGTCGTCGAACGTCGTCAGGACGAGGGTCGCCGGCAGGCGCCCGCGCGCCGAAAGCTCCCGCAGGACCTCGAGCCCGTTCTTCCCCGGCATCCGGATGTCGAGGAGAAGGACGTCGGGCGCGACCTTCTCGACGGCCGCGATCGCCGCGTCGCCGTCCCCGGCTTCACCGGCGACCTCGAGGTCGGGGGCGTAGGCGAGCAGGCTCTTGAGGCCCTCGCGGACGATCGTCTGGTCTTCGACGAGGAGGACGCGGATCCGGGGTTTCAGGGCACCCATACGCGGGCCTCGAATCCGGGCGGGCCGGGGGAGACGCTCAGGCGGCCCTGGAGCGCGAGCAGGCGCTCCCGCATTCCGGCGAGGCCGTTGCCTTCCGAAAGGGTCGCTGCGCCCCGCCCGTCGTCGCGCACCCGCAGGTCGAGCCCGCCTTCGAGCGGCGAAAGCTCGATCCAGAGGTTCTCGGCGCGGGCATGTCGGATCGCGTTGGTCACGCACTCCTGAGCGCACCGCAGAATGGCGCGCGCTCGCTCGGCGTCGACGGGCGGCAGCTCCTCCGGGACGCTCAGATGGATGCGCGGGTGCGGTATCGCCGCGGCCAGCGCGGCGAGGGCCGCCGAGAGGTCTGTCGCGTCGTCGCGGCGCAGCCGGCTGACGACCGCGCGCACTTCCGCGAGTGTCGTGCGGGTCAGGGCCCTCGCGGTGTCGAGGGCTGCGGGTTCCTCGGGGTTGTTGGATCCGCGCTCCAGCGCCGCGGCCTCGAGGTTCAAAGAGAGGGCGCTCAGGTGGTGGCCGAGAACGTCGTGGAGCTCGCGCGCGATGTGCAGGCGCTCGGCGGCCCGGCCGCCGTGGATCGCGAGCTCCCGCGTCGCGAGAAGCTCGCGGTTCGCCCGCGCGAGCTCCCCGCGGGCGAGGCTCTCGCGCCGCATGAGGTGGGCCGCGAGCACGGCGAAAGCCTGAAGGCCGGCGAGCGCGAGCGTGTTGGCGAGCCAGACCGAGAGGGCGATGGCGTTCTTGGGATGGTTGCCCGGGAAGGGCACCATCACGAGGCCGAACGCCGCCGTCTGCGCGGCGAGCCAGGCGCCCACGCGCCGCAGGCTCAGGATCTGGGCCGCCTCCCACGCGATGAATACGAGGGGGAGCCCGCCGAGGTGCGAAGGCCACCAGCGGTTGACGAAGACGACCGAGACGCTCGCGACAGCGAGGAGCGCGAGGACGATCCCGCGGCGGCCATCGCGCTTCTTCCAGGCGAGCGCGGACGCCGCCACGCCCGTGGCGAACCCGACGGCCCAGACCCAGACGCAGTAGTCGGAGAAGAGGTCCCGCTCCTTCGAGTACTTGACGAGCACGGCGACGCCGATGACGACCCAGGTCACCAGGCTCGTGACGCGGAGGGCGCGCGTGATGCCCACGCCCGAATTCTAGGGGAATCGCCGGCCCGGGGACCCGTACCGAAAGGCACAGGCCGGGGGTGTGCCTTCCGGTACTGGGCGAGGCAGGGCCCGGCGCCCCAAGATGCGCGCGACAAGGAGGACGAGATGTTGATCCAGGCACTCGCGGGTCTCGCGGCTCTTTCGATCGCCGCCGCCGCGCCGGCCCCCGCCGACCGCGCCGCCATCGAGGAGACGATCGGCCACTACTTCGCCGCCGGCGATACGTCGAGCTCGGCGGAGCTGCGCCTCGCCTTTCATCCGGCCGCGATGATGTTCTTCGTCAAGGACGGCCAGCTGGAGGGCGTGTCCCAACCCGAGTGGTGGGCGCGCGCGGACGCGAACAAGACGCCGGTCCGCGCGCTCTCGCGCAAGATCCCGCTGGTCGACGCCACCCGGGACACCGCCGTCGCCAAGGTCCTTTCGGAGTACCCGACGCACCGCTTCGAGGACTACATGTCGCTCGCCCGGCTCGGCGGCCGCTGGTGGATCGTCGGCAAGATCTTTCACCGGACCGTGCCGCCGAACGCGCCGCCCCCCGATCCCGCCGCCGTGGCCGCCGACCGCGAGGCCATCCGGTCGGTCCTCCGGACGCTCTTCTCCGCCCAGGACTCGAACGACGGAGCGCTGGCGGCGAGCCTCTCGAGCCCGCGCACCATGACCTACACGGTGCTCGACGATCGCCTCGTCGGAGTCTCGGCCCCGGAGTGGGAGGCGCGCCTGGCGGCCCGCCGAACGGCCGGGGGAGAAGCCCCGAAGGCCGTCCGGCGCATCGCGATGGTGGACTCGGAAGGGGACGCCGCCGTGGCGAGGCTCGAACACGAGCTCCCCGGGCTGCGCTGGATCGACTACGCTTCGCTTCTCAAGGTGGAGGGAAAGTGGCAGATCGTCGGCTTCGTCTATTCCCAGGAGAGAACGGCGAAGTGAGCGCGGTGCGCCAGGCGACGCGGCGCGACTTCCTCCGGATCTCCGCCGTGTCCGCCGGGGGGCTCGTGCTCGGCGTCCGCTTCGCGCGGGCGGCCGAGCCGGCGGGCGCGGAATTCCGCCCGAACGCGTGGGTGCGGATCGACCCCTCGGGCAAGGTCACGCTGACCGTGGACAAGTCCGAGATGGGGCAGGGCGTGCGAACGTCTCTGCCCGTCATTCTCGCCGAGGAGCTCGAGGTCGACGTCGACACGGTCGCGCTCGACCAGGCCACGCCCGGCCCGGATTTCCAGGACATGGGGACCTACGGGAGCCGCAGCACCCGGACGACCTGGATGCCGATGCGCACCGCCGGCGCGGCGGCGCGCGAGATGCTCGTCGCGGCGGCCGCCGCGAAGTGGGGCGTGGCCGCGACCGCCTGCCGGGCCGAGAAGGGCCGCGTCATCCATGGCGAGTCCGGCCGCAGCCTCGGCTACGGCGAGCTCGCGGCCGCGGCCGGCCGGCTTCCGGTTCCCGCATCGCCGGCCCTCAAGCCGCGGTCCGCCTGGCGTCAGATCGGAAAGGACCGCCGGCGCATCGATGCGCCGCGGATCGTGGCCGGCGCGCCGCTCTTCGCGTCGGACGTCCAGCGCCCCGGCATGAAAGTCGGGAGCGTCGTCCGCTGTCCGGTCGACGGGGGCAAGGCGAAGACGTGGAACGACGCGAAGGCCCGCGCCATCCCGGGCGTGCGCCTCGTCGCGCCGGTCGCGGCCGGGCTCGTCGTCGTCGCCGACGACACCGCGGCGGTGCTGGCGGCGCGCGAAGCGCTCGAGCCGACGATCGTATGGGACGAAGGGCCCAACGCGAGGGTCGGCACGGCCGAGGTCCTGGCGGGTCTCCGTGCGGCCCTCGCGAAGCCCGGCGGCGTACTGAAACGCGGGGGCGACGCGGCGACCGCGCTCGCGGCGGCCTCCCGCAAACTCGAGGCCGAGTACTTCTATCCCTACCAGGCCCACGCTCCTTTGGAGCCGATGAGCGCGGCGGCCGATGTCCGCGCCGATCGGTGCGAGATCTGGGCCGGGTCGCAGGCGCCCAACCGCGCGCAGTCCGAGGCCGCGAAGCTGCTCGGCCTCCCGGAATCTGCGGTCACCGTCAACGTGACGTTGCTCGGGGGCGGTTTCGGTCGGCGAGGCCGCGTCGACTTCGTGCTCGACGCCGTGGAGGCCTCGCGCGCCGCGAAGGCCCCGGTTCGCATCCTCTGGACGCGATCGGACGACCTGCGTAATGGTGATTTCCATCCCGTATCGCTGCACCGCCTGGCGGCGGGGATCGACGCCGCGGGCGATCCGACCGCCTGGCGCCATTCCGTGGCGGTCGCGGTCTGGCCGGCGCCGTCCGGTCCGGTCGCGGAGGACCAACTCCGGGGGCTCCTGCGCGGCGCCTACGATCTTGCCTATGCGATCCCGGCGTTCGAAGTCGGCGGGTTTCCGGCGTCGACCCCCGTCCGCGTGAGCTCGTGGCGCGGCGTGGCGCACAACCACAACGTTTTTGCCGCGGAGTGCTTCCTCGACGAGCTCGCGCGCGCCGCGGGAAAGGACCCCGTGGCCTATCGACTCGCGCTGCTGCGCCGGGAGGCGGTCGTTCCGGGCGGGCGCGAAGGGCAGCCCGTGGATCGCGCGCGCCTGGCCGCGACGCTCGCGCTCGCGGCGGACAAGGCGAAGTGGTCGGCGCCGCTGGCGCGGGGCCGCGGCCGCGGCGTGGCGTGCATGTCCTACGACGGCCGGACGCCGGCCGCCGTCGTAGCCGAGGTCACGGTGGAAGCGGGCGGCGTCTGGCGGGTGGACCGGGTCGTGTGTGCCGTGGATTGCGGCGTCGCCGTCAACCCGATGGGCATCCGCGCGCAGGTCGAGGGTTCGGTGGCGTGGGCGCTTTCGGCGCTGTCGACCCAGATCACCCTCAAAGCCGGGCGGGTCGAGCAAGGCAACTACAACGACTTCCCGATCCTTCGCTTCCGCGACATGCCGAGGGTCGAAACCCACATCGTCGAGAGCGACGCGCCGCCCAGCGGGATGGGCGAGCCGCCGGTGCCCGTCACCACCGCGGCCGTCGCCAACGCCCTCTCGTCCGCAGCGGGTCGCCGAATCCGCAGTCTTCCGGTACGCGCGGAAGATCTGAAAGGAGCCTGACGTGCCGCGCTTCACGCTCGTCGTCAACGGCAAGGCATCGAAGGTCGAAGCCCCCGAGGACATGCCGCTGTTGTGGGTGCTGCGGGACCGGCTGGGCCTGGCCGGCACGAAGTACGGGTGCGGCTCCGGAATCTGCGGTGCCTGCACCGTCCATCTCGATGGCCAGGCCTATCGTTCGTGCCAGGTGCCGATCTCGGCCGTGGACGGCAAGCGCGTCACGACGATCGAGGGGCTCGACGCCCCGGGCCTCAAGCAGGCCTGGATCGCCGAGGACGTTTCGCAGTGCGGCTACTGCCAGGCCGGCCAGATCATGCAGGCCGCGGCGCTCCTGGGAAAGACGCCCAATCCGGGCGACGACGAGATCGTCGCCGCGCTGAACGACAACCTGTGCCGCTGCGGCACGTACCTGCGCGTCCGGGCGGCGATCCGCCGCGCGGCGGAGGTCGAGGGCAAACACTACTGACGGTATTTCTTGGCACGCGGCGCCGGAGCGCGTAGTCTCTCGGAAGCATGCTCCCCGTTCGGCCCCGACGGCCGATCCGTCTCGGCGCCGCCTTCGCGCTCGCGCTTCTGGCAGCGGCGCCGCGGATCGCCGCCGCGCCGGTTCCTTTCTGGGGAGCTCGGGAGCCAGAGCCGGTCGGCACCGATCCGGAGAAGTTGAAGCCGGGACAGTTTCTCTGGGATGCCGGAGCGGCGCCCGACGGGCCGCTCGTGATCGTCGTCAGCATCCCCCAGCAGATCGCGAAGGTCTACCGCAACGGCGTGCGGATCGGGGCGGCCGGGGTGTCGACGGGCAAGCCCGGCCACGCGACGCCGACCGGGATCTTTACGATCCTCACAAAGGACAAGGACCACCGCTCCAAGACCTACAACAACGCCCCGATGCCGTATGCGGAGCGGCTGACCTGGGACGGCGTCGCGCTGCATGCCGGAGGCCTGCCGGGATATCCCGAATCGCACGGCTGCGTGCATCTGCCGTCCCGGTTCGCGGAGCTGCTCTTCGGCGTCACGAGCGTCGGCATCACGGTCGTGATCGCCAACGACGCGACCGCGCCGGCCGACGTCGTGCATCCCGGATTCATGGCGCCCGTCGACGCGAGAGGAGCCGACGACGAGCAGCCGCGCCTGCCCTCGGGCGAGAACTCGCGCTGGCAGCCCGAGAAGTCGGCGACGGGCCCGATCACGGTCGTCGTCAGCGGCGCGGACCGCCAGATTCTGGTCATGCGCAACGGCGTCGAGATCGGTCGCGCGGCGATCACGATCGTCTCGCCGGAAAAGCCGATCGGCACCGAGGCCTTCATTCTCAAGTCGGAGCCGGGCTCCCCGGCGAACCCCGACACCCCCGGGGGAATGCGCTGGATGGGGATCGCGCTGCCGGGCGCCCGCGTGGGAGGAGGCGTCGCGATGAACCTCGAGAACGCCTCCCGCGTCGACGTGCCGGCGCCCTTCGCGGCCGAGCTCCTCAAGGTCCTGACGCCGGGGGCGACCCTCTACGTGACCGATTCCCCCGTGCTCGAGGAGACGACGGGGCCGACGCTGAACGTCGTCAACTCGGATCCGCCGTCCGTGAAGTCCTAGGAGTCTCGAGGAAGGCCGAGCGGGCGAGCCAGTCCGCGTCGGGGTAATAGGCGACTACGAGCGAGCCGTCCTTGATCGCCTCGATGAGCTCCTTCGCGATCGCCGGACGGACGGCCGGGCAGCCCCAGCTTCGTCCCAGACGTCCCTGCGACGCGATCATCGCCCGGCTGACGTAACCGGCGGCGTGCATGACGATCGCGCGCTCGCGCGCCCGGTCGTTGAATCCCGGCTCGAGCCCGTCGAGGCGGAGCGACAGGCCGTGCTGCCCGTTGTAGGTGCCGCCCGCTCGGAAGACGCCGAGGCTCGACATGTGGCTGCCGTCCGCATTCGAGAAGCGCTCGGCGGCGTTGTCCCCGCTGCCCCGCCCGTGCGCCACGAGCTCCGAGAAGACGACGCGGTTCGACGCCACGTCGATCACGAAGAGACGGGGCTCGGTCGAGGGCCGGGAGTAGTCGATGACGGTCAGGATCCCCGGACGCTCCACCGCGCCCGTGCCGACCGCGTGGCTCCACGCCGCGAGGGCCGCCTCCAGGGCGGGGTGCGACGGGCGGGGCACCTGGGCCTCCAGGGCGGCGCGCGACGGACCGGTCCCGGGGGCGGCGGACAGGGCCGCGGCCGCGAGCAACAGGGCGTTGAGCATGATTTGAGAGGCAAACAGATATCCTCCGGCGAAATTCCCGTCCGACTATGATGGCGCGGCACTTACCGCATTCGCCAGGAGGACGCATGGATTCCGCCGACCGCCGGCAGGTTCTGACCGACGCCCCGCGCCTGATGGCCCTGAGCGAGGACCTGCAGAGGCTCCCGCCCCCCGAGGCCGTGGAACGCCTCCGCAGCGAGACCGACGACATCGCCGCGCGGTCGCTCGCCCTGATCAACCCCGCCGCCGCCGTCGACATCCTCGGCCGCATGCCCGCGGCGCGGCGCGAGCAGATCGCCGCCGCGGCGCCGGACGGGCGCGGCGCGCAGTGGCTGATCGACCTCCACTACCCCGAGGAGAGCGTCGGTCGGCTGATGGAGAGGGCCCTCGCCGTCTATCGCCCCGAAACGAAGGTCGGCGACGCGATTGAGAACCTCCGCGAGCTCGTCCAGAAGGCCTTCATCACCTACGTCTTCGTGACCGACTCCGACGGGAAGCTCGTCGGGGTCCTCGCGTTCCGCGAGCTTCTCTTCGCGGGCCGCGACCAGCGGCTGGACGAGATCATGCTGCGCGACCCGTTCTCGCTGCAGCCGGACATGCCGCTCGTCGAGGCGATGCGGACCGTCGTCACCCGCCACTTCCCGGCGTATCCCGTGACCGACAGCACGGGCCGCCTCGTCGGCATGGTGCGCGGGCAGGCACTCTTCGAGCGCCAGGCCTACGAGATCAGCGCGCAGGCCGGCGCCATGGTCGGCGTCGAGAAGGAGGAACGCGTCGCGACCCACTGGTGGCGGAGCTTCCGTTTCCGGCACCCGTGGCTCCAGCTCAACCTGCTCACGGCATTCGTGGCTGCGGCGGTGGTCGGCTTCTTCCAGAGCACGATCGATCGCCTCGTCGTTCTCGCCGTCTTTCTGCCGGTCCTCGCCGGCCAGTCGGGCAATTCCGGATGCCAGGCGCTGGCCGTGACGCTGCGCGGCCTGACGCTGGGGGAGCTGCGCAACATGAAGCCGCGCCGGCTCGTGATCAAGGAGGCGTTGCTCGGTCTCCTGAACGGCGCGCTCGTGGGCCTCGTCGCGGGCGCGGGGATGTGGTTCTACGCGCGCTCACAGCCGCAGGGCCACGCTCTGCTGCTCGGCTTCGTCGTCTGGATGGCGATGACGATCGCCTGCATGATCAGCGGCATCGCGGGCGCGCTCGTTCCGCTGACGCTGAAGCGCCTCGGTGCCGACCCCGCGACCGCGTCGAGCATCTTCCTGACGACGGCGACCGACGTCGTGAGCATGGGAATGCTGCTGGGGCTGGCGACGCTGCTCGTCCACTGATGAAGGCGCGAGCAACGAAAACCCTCTCCCCCCACCGGGGGGAGAGGGCAGGGTGAGGGGGCGCTTCTACCGCAGGATCTCGTCGATTTCGGCCGACAGCCGTTCTTCGGTCATCCGGTACGGCAGGTACTGCCGGACGACGCCGTTGCGGTCGACGAAAGCGAACGTCGGGGTCGCCGAGACGCCGTAGCGCCGCATGGCCTCGTCGCTGATCGGGGCCGGGACGGACGCCGCGAGTCCGTAGAGCTCGCTCCACGCCTTCTCGATCTTCGCCTTCTCCTCCGCGCGGTTCTCGTCGTAGAAGCGTGTCGGCGCGACGAAGGCGACGCCCTTCGGCGCGTACTTCTCGACGGTGCGGCTTGAAGGCGGCCGCCTGCGCCTTGCAGTCCCCGCAGGCCTCCCACCAGAAGAAGAGCACGACCGGCTTCCCGCTGAGCGCCTCGAGGCCCGCGAACTCCGGCCCGACACGGTCCTCCGCGCGGATCGCCGGCGCCTTCTGCCCGACGAGCTCGATCTGGTTGCGGCGCTTCTGGATGCGGGCCTGAAGGTTGTACGGCGCCTTCGTCTGCGCCCGCGCGGTGTCGTCGAGAAACTTGAGCGCCTGCGCCTTCTTTCCCGCGGCCACGAGGGCCTGCGCCTCGACCTCGATCGCCGTGCCGAGCGCGTACTGCGCCCCGGCGGCGTTCTCCCAGTCGGGCGGCGTGCCGAGCCTCGCGACCGCGAGCTCCCGCGCCGCATTCGCGTAGCGCGACGCCGCCGGCCAGTCCTCCATCAACGCCGCCCCGCGCGCGAGCCACGCGAGCCCGAGGAGGTACTCGCCGTCTTCACCCTTCTCCGCGCGGTGCACCTCCAAGATCGACTCCGCGCTCGGCAGGTCCCCGGCCGAGATTTTCATCCGGATGAACCGGAGATCGATCATCTCGGGGCGAGCGGTCGGGGTCGGCGGGGGAGTCGGGGAGGGCTGCTGGGCGAAAAGGGTTGCGGCGATGACGGAAGAGGCGAGCAGGGCAGTCACTCCGAGAGGACGCGTCATCGCGAGCTCCTTCGCTGTACGCGCGTCCGAACGGGGCCGCGGGAAGGTCAATTCCCGGAAAGATCGAACGAAGGGTCGCGGACGGTCAACCGCCGACTCAGAACGAAACCTTCATGGCCGCGCGGAAGAGTCTCGGCGGCGAGCGTCCCGTGACGAGCCCGTAGTCCGGGTTGTTTTGAGGTTGGTCGGGATCGTAGATGTTCTCCGGGAACCCCGCGGGAGGCGAGGTCGTCCAACCTTGATCCTTGAAGATCGCAATTTGTTTGTTGAAGACGTTGTACAGATAGGCCTGCAGGGTCACGATCGCCGGGCCGACGGCCAGGGCGTAGCCGAGCGTCAGATTCCCGCCCCAGAGCGTCGGCAAATGGCCTTCCGAGCCCCGCGGCGTGAGATAGACGTTCGCGCCGTAGATCCCGTTGAAATAGCCGAGCTTGCTCAGCGGTGCGCCCGTCTCCGCGAACGCCTGGAGTCCCACCGACACTTGCCAGGGGGTGGTCCAGTAGCCGTCGAAGCGGAAGCGATTCGTGCGGTCGAGGGGCAGATTGCCCCGCTTCATGCCACAAAGCCGGATAGTCGAATGCGAAGCCTACGCCGGCGGGTGGATTGTAGTTACCGCGCAGCGAGGAGTAGAGGTAGGACGCCTGAAGCCATAACTGCTGCCCGATCGTCTCGCGGGCCAGGAGCTCGATTCCCCGGAAATAGCGTTTTGCCGCTGGCGCCGGCGGCCCTGTCGGGTAGCACTGATACCAGTCGGGGTTGTCCCACAGGCCGTTGCAAGTCGGGGCGTCGCCGCTTGCAAACGTGCCGTTCGAACCCGGATTGATGAGAACGCACTGGCTGCCGTTGAGCGCGGGGGCGCTGGAGTCGAAATTCGGGAGTCGAATAGAAATCGGCCGGGGGAAACCCCGGCCGATTGTTTCAGAGCGCGAAGCCGGCCGCTACGGCAGCTGGTACTCGCCGTCGATCTGGTAGGTCATCGTCCCGTCGGGATTGGGCGCGCCCTTGAACGTCCCCTTGCCCTTGATGCCCTTGAATTTGCCGGTGCCCTTCGTGAAGTTCCAGGTACCTTCGCTGCTCACCGGCTTGCCGTCCTTCAGCTTTCCGGCGCCCTGATACCTGGAGACCGTGACGTCGCCGTTGGTTGCGGTGGCCACGTGAACGCCGTGGAACGACACCCTGTCCCCGATGACCTCGTCGAGATCGGTGGAGATGCCGTCCTTGTATTGCACCCCGGCCACTTCGAACTTGGTCCAGGTGCACTGGGCCCGGCCGACGCCGAACGAGTGGTTCGGCTGATCCGTGATTACGACGGGGGTCGATGGGTCCGGCTTGCAGGTTGCGGTGCCGGAGGTCTTCGTCTGCGCGGATAGACCCGCGGCCACCAGAACGCCCGAGAGAAGAATTGAAGCGAATCGAGTTGTCATAGCCCCTCCTCTATTCGGGCCGAGTCTATGCCCGACGAGCGGAGGGAGCGGCCGGCAGACGAGAGCCGCGGCATAATCACCCGACCATGCTGCCGCTATCTGCCGCGGCTGAGCCTCGGCCTCGTCGCACTCCTCGCCTTCATGGAACCGAAGTCCGCCGTGCCCGCTCCCGCGACTCCCGCGCGCTCGGTAATCCTCTCAGACGGCTGGCTCTTTCAGCCCGACCCCCTGGGCATCGGGGACGCGCAGGGCTGGCAGCGGCCCGAGCAGGATCGCGGCGGCTGGCGGAAGGTCGCCGTCCCCATGGCGTGGGACTTCTACGACCCGGTGATGGACGGCTTCGAGGGCGTCGGGTGGTACGCGCTCGAGCTTCCGGCCGACCTCGTTGCTCCGGGCGGCTGGCAGAGGCTGCGGTTCAACCGGGCGAACTACCGCGCGACGGTATGGATCGACGGTCAGAAAGCGGGCGAAAACCTCAACGGCTACGTTCCCTTCGAGGTCGCGGCCTCGCCGTTCCTGAAGCCGGGGCAGCCGGCGTGGATCGTCGTTCGGGTGGAGAACGGGACGCGCTGGGACTGGCTGCCCGGGTCGACGGTCGTCGAGTGGGTTCAGTACGGCGGGCTCCTCGAGTCGGTCGAGCTCCTGACGACGGCGACCTCCTTCGTCGGCCACGTGTCGATCCAAGCGACGCCGCGCGGCAAAGACGGCAGCGTCCATGCGGTCGTCGAAGTCGTGAACGCGGCGAGCAAGCCGTTTTCGGGACGTGTGCGACTGGAGTCGCAGGGGCGCGAGATTGAAGCCGAGGCCCGCATCGATCCGAAGGCGGCGGCAAACATCCCTCTCGACCTGGTCCTTCCCGACGCCCAGCCCTGGAACCTCGAGGCGCCGGCGCTCCACGAGGCGCACGTGCGGCTGCTCGACCGGGGAGGCGACGTCGACTCGATCCCGGTTCGCTTCGGGGTGCGCTCGATCGAGGCTCGCGGGCGGCAGATTCTGCTGAACGGCCGTCCGCTGCGGATCCGCGGCGTCAACCGCTACGACGAGTTTCGGGGCCGGGGGCCGGTCGTCGACGACGCGGCGATCCGGGCCGACCTCGAAGCGGTGAAGGCGGCGGGGGCGAACCTCGTCCGCATGCACTATCCGCAGTCGCCCGCGCATCTGAAGATCGCCGACGAGATCGGCCTGCTCGTCATGGAAGAGGTGCCGCTGAACTGGTGGCGGGCGAGCTTCCGGCCGAAGGTCCCGCCGGAGTTCGACAACGACCGCATCGTCGGCGAGGCCGAGAAGACCCTCGAGCAGATGGTGCTCCGCGACGGCAGCCATCCGTCCCTCGCGATCTGGAGCATGGCGAACGAGTGCGAGACGGCGGACGAACGGGGCATCGAGGCGATGGAGCGGCTGCTCCGGCGGGCCAAAGCGCTCGATCCGACGCGCCTCGCGACCTACGTGGCCAATCAGAACTTCGCGAAGAACCGGGCCTTCGCGCTGGCCGACCTCGTCGCCGTCAACCTCTACTTCGGAATGTGGGACGGGCCGGTCGCGAACAACCTCGCCGAGATCGAGCCGAAAGTCTACGTCCCGACGCGCAAGGCCCTCGAGGAGGTCATCGGTCTCTTTCCCGACAAGCCGGTCCTGCTGACGGAGTTCGGAACGATCGGCATCCCGGGCTCGGGCGGCGACGTGCGGTTCAGCGAGGACTACCAGGCCGCGTACGTGTCGGCCGTCTGGCGGGCGCTCGCCTCCGTGACCGAGGTCTCCGGCGGTGTCGTCTGGTGCTGGGCGGACTACCGCCAGCGAAACGGCTTCACCAACGATTTCCCGACCTTCTACGGTCCGTTCGGCCTGGTCACTTTCGACCGCCGGCCGAAGAAGGCGCATGCGGCGATGCGCGATCTCTGGACCCGCGAGGCGCCGAACCGTCCGTCCGAGAACCGAACTCCGTCCAGTCCCGGCCCCTGATCCACGGCACGGTTCACGGTGCCGGCTGTAGGGTGTCGGCGAAGAACCGCATCGCGCGTTTGAACCGTTCCCGGATCCGGTTGCCGTGATCGCCGTCGGCGTAAATCTCGAAAACGTGCGGAATGTCGCGCTCGGCCAGAGCGTCGGAGAACAGGCGGCTGCCGATGCGGATGTGCGTGAAGTCGTCGTGGTCGCCGACGTCGATCGAGAGCCCGCGCAGGCTCAGGAGCTTCGTCCGGTTCTGCTCGACCAGGTAGAGCGGCATCTTCGACCGCCACTGCGAGTAGGCCGGCTCGGCCGGCGCGAGTCGGCCGTCCTTCTCTTCGAACGGGAAGTCGGCGTAGAAGGGAGGTCGCGCCGGGTCGGGCGAGAAGGCGGCTGAGACGGCCACGAACACGTCCGTCCAGAACTCGGCCACTGTCTTCGGTTTCGCTGGAAGCTCGTCGCGGCTCTTCAACGTCAGGACGCTCGCCCAGACGGGATTCGAGTTGCCGATGTCGCCCTCGAAGGCGAGACAGCACGGGCTCATTGCATAGACCGATCCGAAGACGTCGGGGTGGTTCATGCCGAGCGTGATCGCGCCGAAGCCTCCCATCGAGTGGCCCGTGATGCCCCGGCTCTGCGAGCTGCGGATCGTCCGGTAGCGTCCGTCGACGAACGCGACGAGCTCCTGCGAGATCGCGTCGTCCCAGCGGCCCGTGGTCGTCGAGTTCAGGTAGAAGCTGCCGTGGAACGCGTTGTCTCCGTTGGGCACGACGACGATCATCGGCGGAACGGCCCCGGTACGGATGAGCTCGTCCATGTCGTCCCGCAGGTTCATGCCCTGGTACCCGTCGGTCGTCCATTCCTGGATCTTTCCGGTGTAGCCGTGCAGCAGGTAAACGGTCGCGAAGCGTCGGTGCGGTGAAGTGGCGTATGCCGCCGGCAGATAGATGGAGACGGGCTGCTCCGTGGGGTCGCCGAGAAGGTTTCCCGCGAGCGCCTGCGCCGTGAAGTGTGTTTCGACGAGCTCGCCCCGCTCGAGCGGCCGGGGCCGCGGGGCCGGCTGCGCGAGGAGGGTCGCCCGCAGGCTCAGGATGCCGAGGAGAACGGCCAGGCGGCGTCCGACGATGATCGAGCGTTTGCGAATGATCACGAGGTCTCCTTGCTTTGCCATACGCTAATGCAAGAATCGGGTTCCCTCGGAGCGCCGGCAAGGCCGGCCGGGTCAGAATGGTGTCCATGGACACGCGTCGTCGGGGCCGGCCTGAGCCTTTCCGCCTGTTCACCGACCGGACACGGACGCCGATCGGCGAGCTGATCCTCGTCGCCGACAGCGAAGGCCGGTTGCGCGCCACGGGGTGGGCCGATCACGAGGACCGCCTCGAGCGGTCGCTCGGACGCGCGTACGGCAACGGCGGATACACACTCGAGCGGCGACGAAACCCCGGCGGACTGACGGCCGCGCTCTCCGCGTATTTCAACGGAGCCCTCGAACGCATTGACGACCTTCCGGTCGCGGCCGCCGGCACGCCCTTCCAGCAAAAGGTGTGGAAGGCGCTGCGCGCGATCCCGTGCGGGACGACGCTCTCCTACTCGGAGCTGGCGCGCCGGATCGGCCGCCCCGCATCGGTCCGAGCCGTCGGACACGCGAACGGCGCGAATCCGGTGGGAGTGGTCGTGCCCTGCCATCGCCTGGTCGGCAAGGACGGCTCCCTCACGGGCTACGGGGGAGGGATCTTCCGTAAGCGCTGGCTGATCGCTCACGAGGCCGGCGCCGCGCCGAAACGGCGCAGCAAGAAGCGTCGCCCTACTTCGGAGGCGGCGGATTCTTGAGTTGCTCGAGCCTTCCCTGCGCGCTCTGGCGGATGTTCGCCCGACGTTCCTCGGTCTCGGACGTGTCGGCATCGACGAGCGCGAGGGCTTTTTCCGACGCCTCGCGCGCTTTCTCCCGCTGCCCGTTCGCCAGGAAGGCGTCGCCCAGGCTGTCCCACGCATTGGAGGACCCGGGACGCGCGTCGACGTTGACCTGCATGATCGCAATCGCCGCCTTGGTTTCCCCGCTCTGGATCGCCTCGTAACCGAGCTGGTTCACGAAGGGAGCATCGAGCACCGCCGACTTCGGATCCTTCTTGCGCTCGGCGGCCAGGCTCTTGGCCACGCGGGACGCACCGCCCGGCTCGTCCATCGTCATGCGCAGCTGCGTCCGCGGATCGACTTTCGAAGGCCTGGGCGGGGCGGAGACGCCGGGACCCTTGCCCATGAGCGTCAGCTCGAACCACGCCACGATCTGGCCCGGCAGCTCCGGGTGCGCCTTGAACATCTCCGTGCCGTGCCCGCCCCTGGCGTATTCCAGGAACCGGTTCGCCTTGTTCCCCGAGGTCGCGTCGATCCAGGTCATGACCGACACGACGTCGCCGTCGTCGTCCGCGGCCGCGAAGAGGATCGGCAGCGCCGACGCGCGCTTCAGGTGCTGCCGTCCCTTGCGGTCGGTGTCACCCGAGAGGAGGACCAGGGACTTCACCTCCGGATGTCGAAGCGAGAGCTGGATCGAATTGTTGACGCCGCAGCTGGCGCCACCGGCGCCGATCGCGTCCGGTCGCACGCCCGGCTGCGCCCGCAGGTATGCGAAGGCGACGTCGATGTCCCCCGGCCACTTCTCCGTCGTGATCCGGACCCGCTCCTGGAACGGGATGTCGTTGAACGGCGTGCCGCCACTCTCGCCGTAGCCCCGGTAGTCGAGCGTCAGGACGTGGAACCCCTTCGCGGCGAGCTCGGCGGCGAGCTCGTTCCAGCTCGTCCGGTCGCGATTGCACTGGTGGAGGAGGAGGATCCCGGGCCCCGGGCGACTCGCCGGATAGAAAGTCGCCGCGAGCTTCGTCCCGTCGGGGGCCGCGAGGCGCGCGGGCTGGCCGGTGACCGGGGCGCCCGCGGCGAAGTGAACGGCACAGAAAGTCAAGGCGAGGGCCAGGCGCACGACGAGGTTCATGAGAGCCTCCGTCGTCGTCTACGGTTCGTGCGATCGAAAGTTTGAATCCTTCGGGCCGCTTCGCGTGTTTCGCGTTCGCAAAGGAGAGGTTTGCACGATGACATCCCAACAGAATGCCGTTGATCTCTTTCGCCGCCTCCACCGGGAGGGTCTCCTCCTCCTGCCCAACGCATGGGACGCGGGGAGCGCCCGGCTGATCGAGAGCCGGGGCGCGAAGGCGATCGCCACCACCAGTGCCGGAGTGGCCTGGTCCCATGGCTACGCGGACGGAGATCGGTTGCCGGTGCGCCTTCTCCTCGCGACGGTCGTGGGCGTCGCGGGTGCGGTCGAGGTGCCGGTCACCGTCGACGTGGAAGGCGGGTATTCGAGCGATCCGGCCGAGGTGGGGGAGACGGTCGGCGCCGTGATCTCGGCGGGCGCGGCCGGGATCAACATCGAGGACGGAGGCGACTCGCCGGACCTGCTCTGCGCCAAGATCGAGAGCATCCGCCGGACCGCATCGGCGCGGTCGGCCGACCTGTTCGTGAACGCCCGAACCGACGTCTACCTGCGAGGCCTCGCGCCCGCGGGGGGCCGCGTCGCCGAGGCGCTCGCGCGCGCCGCTCGCTACCGGGCGGCGGGTGCGGATGGCATCTTCGTGCCGGGCATTTCCGATCCCGCCGAGATCGCCGCCATCGCGAAGGCTTCGCCGCTGCCCGTCAACGTCATGGCCTGGCCCGGGCTGCCGCGCCCGGACGAACTGGAGAAGCTGGGCGTTCGCCGCCTGAGCGCGGGTGCCGGGATCGCTTCGGCCGTCGTCGCGAAGACGGCGTCGCTGGCGGCGGCCTTTCTGCGGACGGGGACCTTCGACGGAGCGGTTGACGAACCCCTGCCCTACGGGGAGATCAACGCGCTCATGACAGGTCGCGAGTAGCGGCCCGGGCGGCGATCCCGAACCGGGCGCCGAGCTCGCGCTCCCCGCGATGCGTGATGCGGAGAGCCCGGGTTCTCGGAAGCCGCGCGACCCACTCGAGGGACACGAGCCGCGCGAAGAGTGCGGCTCCGAGCGCTCCGGCCAGATGCGGTCGTCGCTCCGTCCAGTCGAGGCATCGACGGGCGAACGCGCGCCGCGATCCGCGCAGGGCCTCGGTATCGACGCCCAGGCCCGCAAAGCAGGCCCGGCCCCCGGGACCGAGCACGTAGTCGCGCTCGCCGCGCGAGCGAATCGCCCGGGAGACTTCCATCGCCCTCGCGAGCTCGACCGCGACGCGGCCGGCCAGATGGTCGTAGCACGAACGGATGTTCTCGATTGCCTGCGTCTCCGGCGGCCGAAGCGCTCCGGGGCGGCGCCCGGCAGTCGAGATCACGCCCAGCGCCTCGATCGCGTGACTGACGTCCGGGCTCGACAGGCGGTAGTAGCGGTGCCGGCCCTCGCTCTGCACCGCGAGGAGGCCGCCGTCGACGAGCTTCGACAGGTGGCCGCTCGCCGATTGCGCGGAGACGCCCGCCGTCCGCGCGAGCTCGCCCGCCGGAAGTGCCCGGCCGTCCGAGAGGGCGACGAGCATCGCGGCCCGCGCCGGCTCGCCGATGAGTTCCGCGACGGCGGCGATCGGGTAAGTCGAGCTCACATTCGGAAGTCTAGCGCCGCCCGAGCCGACATGTTTCAGCAGCGGATGAAACATTGCTGCGCTTCGCCGTCCTACGCTTCGATTCCAGAAAGGACACACCGATGCTGACGCTTTCCATTCGCTACCGGATCGACCACCACAAGCTCCGCGACTTCGACGCGTACGCGCGCGCCCTGGCGGATCCCATTCGCCGCTGCGGCGGAACCCTGATCGGCTACTTCCTGCCCACGCGGTTCGCCGGCCGGACCGACGAGGCTCTCGCCCTGATCGCCTTTCAGGACCTGGCCGCCTACGAGCGCTACCGGGACGCTTTCTCGAAGGACCCGGGCGCCGTCGAATGCCTCGAACGCGCCGAACGCTCGGAATGCATCGTGAACGAGGAGAGGGCTATCCTGCAGCAAGTCTCCTAGCTTTCGTTTCTCAAGACGTGTTCACGGCGATCCCCCAACGAGAGAACCTCTCCCCTGAAAGGGGGAGAGGGCAGGGTGAGGGGGTCGGGACCAACTGGTCAGATGAGGATCCCTGCGGGCCGATCGAGCCCGGGGGAGCGCCCTCACCCCACCCGATACCACCGGCTCACGCCGGTGTTGCCTACGGCCGTGGGTCTGCCTCTGGTGGACGGTCCCGCCGGGAGAGGGGGAAGGCCGCGCGGCCCGATCGAGGCCGTGAACAACGTGTTGAGAACCCACACCTGCGGGTCGTCGCGACCTGGGGCCTCCATTCCGGTCCGCAGCCGCCGCCGCCCTCGGAACGGCCCCGCTTCCCGCCCGGGTCTGGCTGTTCTTCCTGCCGTTTGCGCTGGCCATGGTCGTTCTCGAGGAGCTGCGCAAATGGGTCGGGCGCAGGCGGCTCGGCGGGCGGGACATGCCAGACTAGGGGAGACGTCCGGTCCTGAGGAACTCGGTCCGGGACTAGCTCTTCGGACGTTTCTTTGCGGCCGCCCGCTTCCTTGCCGCTTGCGCAACCGCGGCTTGACGCTCGGCCGGAGAGATGAAGGCGAGACCGCGAGCCTCCTCGGGATCCCGCACCAGCGGCGCCTCGCCGCGACGCAACGCCCTTACACGGGCGCGTGCGGCGGCCGAAGGAGGCAAACGCTTCGGCGGCGGATGCTTCATCGGCTCATCATCGTTTCGAATCGGCTCCAGGTCACGTCGGGAGCAAAGAACGGGGAAGAAGTCTCGCGAGCCTGGAATTCTGACGGTATATCTGGGAGGAGCCATGCGCAAGCGAAGACTCGGCCGCAGCAACCTCGAAGTTTCGGCCCTCGGGCTCGGTTGCATGGGAATGAGCTACGGCTACGGCCCGGCGGCCGACAAGCAGGAGATGATCACGCTGATTCGGGCGGCCGTCGAACGTGGCGTCACGTTCTTCGACACCGCCGAGGTCTACGGCCCGTTCACCAACGAGGAGCTCGTGGGGGAGGCCCTCGCCCCATTCCGCGGCCAGGTGGTGATCGCCACCAAGTTCGGGTTCAAGCTCGATCCGACCGGAAAGCCGGGGTCCCAGGGCCTGGACAGCCGGCCGGAGCACATCCGAGAAGTCGCCGAGGCCTCGCTCGAGCGACTCAAGGTCGACGCCATCGACCTCTTCTATCAACACCGGGTCGATCTGGAGGTCCCGGTCGAAGACGTGGCCGGAGCGGTGAAGGAGCTGATCCGGGAGGGAAAGGTCAAGCACTTCGGCCTGTCCGAAGCGGGAGTGCAGACGATCCGTCGCGCCCATGCCGTCCAGCCGGTCACCGCACTCCAGAGCGAGTACTCGCTCTGGTGGAGAGAACCGGAAGCGGAGGTGCTGCCGGCCCTCGAGGAGCTCGGGATCGGCTTCGTCCCCTTCAGCCCGCTGGGCAAGGGCTTTCTCACGGGGAAGATCGACGAGAAGACGACCTTCGACAAATCCGACTTCCGCAATATCGTCCCGCGTTTCACGGCGGACGCCCGGAAGGCGAATCAGGCACTGGTCGACCTGCTGGGCGACATCGCTCGGCGGAAGAAGGCGACGCCGGCTCAGATCGCGCTCGCCTGGCTGCTGGCGCAGAAGCCCTGGATCGTTCCGATCCCCGGCACGACGAAGCTTCACCGCCTCGAGGAGAATCTCGGTGCGACCTCGGTCGAACTGACGTCCGACGATCTCCGCGAGATCGACAGCGCATCCTCACAGATCCCGGTGCAGGGGGCTCGATATCCCGAGCACCTGCAGAAGCTGGTCGGGCGCTGAGCGCCACGCGCAGGGGGAGCGGCATGCGAGTCGGCATTCTGGGTTCGGGGTTGATGGGCGGCAAGCTCGGCACGCTCTTCGCGCGTGCCGGACATGAAGTGGTCTTCAGCTACGCGCGCAGCGACCGGAAGCTGAAGAGGCTCGCACGCGAGGCGCGGGGGAGCGCGCGGGCGGGGACGCCGGGTGAGGCCGCACGCGATGCGGACGCCCTCTTGCTCGCCGTGCACTGGTCGCGGGTCGACGACGTGTTGAAGCAGGCGGGCGACCTGTCAGGCAAGGTCGTCGTCACCTGCTCGCTCCCCATGAACGCCGACGACACGAAGCTTGCCGTGGCCCACACATCCTCGGGCGCGGAGGAGTTGCAGAAGAAGCTCCGCCGGGCTCACGTCGTCGCGGCGTTCGGCACCGTACCGAGCGAGGTTCTCTTCGGCGTGTTCGAGGCCCGGCGCAAGGCCGCCCGACCCAGCCTGGTTTATTACGGCGACCACCAGGACGCCAGGGACGTGGCCGAGACGCTGATCCGCGACGTGGGCTTCGATCCGGTGGACGCCGGGCCGCTGCGGATGGCCCGATACGCAGAGCCGTTCTCCCTCCTCATCGCGCAGCTCGCGTACGAGGGTGACGCAGGCCCGGAGCTCGCGTACCGTTTCGAGCGGTTCCGGACGTAGACCTGCGGTCCGTTCTCCCTGCGAACGTTCAGGCTCTGGAATTCGCTCCCGACGTGCGTTTCCCGGCGTCGCCGACCTTCAGTGCGCCGGCTGTTCGGTCCGGATCGACAGCGGCGACTTCTCCGCGCCGCTCCGAGCGGCAAACGCGTTGTAAAAGACTGCGAAGACGAGGCCCCCAACGAAGCCGTCGATGAACGCCCAGAGGCCGCCGATCAGCCCGCCCAGGAAGCTCGCTGCGTATCCCGGATACGCGTTCCCGAAGACCTCCACGGCCTTCGCGCGCCAGCCACTGCCGGCAATCCAGCCGAGAAGAATGATCCCGAGCCCCCACGTCACACCCATGGCGAGTGCCAGCGGCAGCACCTTCAGTTTGTTCATCGTGATCTCTCCTTCGCACGGGAATAATGTATCGTGACACGATATTTATTCCCTTGACGGTGAGGAGTTCCTCGCGGTCCGCTTCCTTTCCGCGAGCGCGACGGGGAAGCGACGGATGAGAACGGAGCAGAGACTCCAATGTTCGCCGATGCGTCGCTCGAAGCCGAGGGGATCACACGTCGCTCTGCCCTCCGGTGGATGACCCTCGCGTGGACGGGCTTCGCGGCGGCCGCTGTCGCGGGCTTGTCCGCCACGATCCGGTTCATGTTCCCCAACGTGCTCTTCGAGCCCCCGACACGCTTCAAGGCGGGCGTGCCGTCCAGCTACGCCCCGGGCGTCGATGAGCGATGGAAGGATAAGTACGGAATCTGGATCGTCCGAAACTCGAATTCGATCTACGCGCTCGTCGCGACCTGTACACACCTGGGGTGCACGCCGAACTGGCTGCCGGCTCAGAACAAATTCAAGTGTCCCTGCCACGGTTCGGGTTACTACGTCTCGGGAATCAACTTCGAGGGCCCGACACCAAGGCCGCTCGAGCGCGCAGAGATCGAGATTTCTCCCGAGGACGGGCAGATCGTCGTGGATAAGGCCGTCCGCTTCCTTTACGAGCGCGGTCAATGGACGGATCCGGGGGGTTTCATCAAGCTGGGGTGAAATATCGCGTCGAACCGGTTCGGGTTGCATCGAGCGTTGTCACACGGGCTGCGTCTCGTCAGCTCGACCGCGACGCGGCCGGCGAGGTCGTCGTCGCACGACCGGACGTTGTCGAGGGCGAGCGTCCGCCGGGGAGCGCGGCGCGGGAGGAACGCGCGATCCTCCAGCATGTTTCGCCAGCCGAATCCGAAATCGGCTCGTTCACGGCGCCGAATACTCGGGCAGCTCGAAATCGTCGCGCAGTTGAGTTGCGAGAAAGCGCTTCGCGAGGAACCCGATGGACAGGGCGTTGACGAGAGCGTTTCTCGCCTTCAGGCCCAGCGCGGTCTGCGGAGCGAAGAATCCGCGGAAGCCCAGGGCGGCCTTCTGCTTGGCCGTTATGAACGAGCGCAGTCGCGCGTCGTAGGACTCAAAAGCTCGCGCGAAATCGCCGTCGGCCCGATGCAGCTCGCCGGCGAGCACGTACGCTTCGAGCATCGCCAGCCCCGTTCCTTCCCCGGCGAGAAGGGATGCGCAGGCGGCGGCGTCGCCGAGCAGGCCGACGCGCCCCGAGGACCACCTCGGCAAATGGATCTGGCTCACGCGATCGAAATAAAAATCGTCGGACCGATCCATGGCATCCAGGATCTCGGGCACCTCCCAGCGCATTCCGCCGAACGCCCGCCGAAGAGCCTCCTTCGGCGGCACCTCGGGAAGACCGCCGTCGATGAGCTCCGCACGGCACACGAGCAAGGCCAGGGTCTCGTCGTTGCGGAGCGCGACGCGAGCAACCTGGCGCTTGGGGACGGTATGCGAGACGTAGCTGAGCTCGTCGCGGCGGGGATATCCGCGGATCCGGAAGGCGGCGACGTAGCAGCCCAGCGACTTCTCGAAGCGAGCTTCCGGGCCGAACACGAGCTCCCGCACGCGCGAGTGCAGCCCGTCGGCGCCGACCACGAGATCGAAGCGCTCCTGCCGACCGTCGGAGAGGGTGGCGAGGACCTCGTCGTGATCCTGATCGATCGCCGTGACCGATACGCCGAAGTGCGCCGGGACCGCGCCACAGGCTTCGAAGAGCGCCTTCGCGAGATCGGCCCGCGCGAGGCTGATGAAGCGCCCCCGGAGCATCTCGCGCATCGGGGCGAGGTCGAGCGTCGCGTCATCGCGACCGGCGGCGTCCACCATGCGCAGCCGTTCCATCAGGTAGCAGCTCTGGTGCAGTGTCGGAAGAAGGCCCATGCGCTCGGCGATGGCGTAGCCGAGGCCCCAGAAGTCGATGAGGTAGCCTTCCGAGCGCAGAGCCGGCGCCTTCTCGAAAAGCACGGGATCGTGGCCGTACCGGCGCAACCAGTAGGCCAGCGTCGGACCCCCGACTCCGATTCCGTTGATCGCGACTCTCAAGCTTCCCCCATCTTGCAGCACGCACGAGGCATCTGGGATCCGGATGCAGGGAGGATTCTATCGATGGACGTCGCCTGGAGAGGGTCGCGTCCGGAGGACGCGGCTTGAATTGGCGAAGCCGCGGAGTCGCGGTAGCCGTTACGGCTGATTGGATCGGTCAGCGAGTTGGCGTCGGTTGCGGTCGCGCTGGAACAGCTTCTTCCATCTTCCAGCCACTGCGAACATCGTATGCGTGGCAAGGGATGATGTTTCCCTGGCAGACAGAGCTGTTGCCGTTGAGACAACTCAGGACCACGGCGCAGGCTTGCAGGGGCGTTTGGTCCCGCGGCAATGAAACAGTCACTCTGCACCAGCCGGACCAATTGCGGTTGCTGAAAGCGCAGTCGGCTTTTGGCGAGTCCGTCTTCGGTCCGGGGCCTCGGCCAGCCCCTGTGCCAGCGGTGAGAAGCAGCGCAGCGGCGCCAAGCAGCCATCCGCCAAACCTCGGAGGACATGTCATGCCGTGCTCCGTTACTCAGCGGTCTGAATCTTCTCATGGAGCATGCCTGCAACGTGGCGACGCCAACACGAACGCAGCGGACGCGCGCATCGTTGTTTTGGCGCCGCCGCGTGTTCTCACCGAGCATTCGCGCGCGCGAATCTGCAATTCGAGACGCTTTACCTCGCGCAAGACGCGGTTCGATTCCATTCGAAGCCAGAACCACAACTTCAGAAAGCCGACCATCACCATGAGCATGACCGCGCCGACGCCCCAGCGCGCGGCGTCGATGGCCTCACTCGCGCCGAAGAACTTCCAGCCGCAGTAAACCGCGCCCAGAAACAATGCAAATGTGACGACCGTCGCAAGAGCCGCAAGGCCGCCCATGGCGCCGGAATAGACGCCGGACCACAAGCCAAACACGCCCTGCTCGCCGAACTTCTCGAGGATGGCGCGGTCTTCCACGCTCAGGGCTTCTTCAATCTTCCGATCAAGATCATCCATGGCCTTCTCCTTTAAGTAAGCGCGGCGCGCAATTTCGCCCGCGCATGCATCAGGCGGGTCTTCACGGTGCCCGCCGGAACGCCCGTCGCCGCGGCGATTTCCGCGACGCTAAAATCCTCGATGTAGAACAGCGCGACTGTTGCACGCTGATCCGGCGGAAGGCCTGCGATCGCTCTCGCGAGCGGTCCCGCATCCGCTGCCGCCTCCATCCGTCGTGCCCTATCGTCCGCTTGCGGAGCTTGTGCGGCATAGGTCGTTCCGATCCGTCGCGCGCGGCCGCGCTTCCGGATCGCATCCGCGGCGCGGCGCGATACGATGCGATAAGCCCAGGCCGGAAAGAGGGCGGCATCGTCGAGACGCGCAAGCCCGCGCACGATGTCGGCCCACGCGTCCTGCACGACATCGCGCGCCGCCTCCGCCTCGCCCATCAACCGCCAGGCGTGGGAGAGGAGCTTCGGCTGCCAGCGTTCGGCGAGACGGCCGAAGGCGGCGCGGTCGCCGGCTCGCGCGGCGGCGGCGAGATACTCGTCGAAAAGACGGGCGGTTCTGCGAGTCATCCCCCGATTGTCCCTTCTTCTTTCGCGTTGCTCCTGAGTAAAGTCGCGCCTCGCGGCAACCCGGTTCAGTCGTGAATGACGCGTAGGAAATTGCCGAGAAATCAGGAGACGGTCGTTTCGACCGAACGGGAATCGAACCCGGTTGGAACCAGATCCAAGACTGGCTCACGCAGCTGGGAAGACTGAAGGTTGACCTAGGTGTCGTTTCTCAGGACGTTGTTCACCGGTGAACGTCAAATAGGAGAACCCTTCCCCCCGAAAGGGGGAGAGGGCAGGGTGAGGGGGTTGGGACCTCGGGCCAGATGAGGAGCGTTGTGGGCAGATCGAGCGAGGAGTTCCCCTCGCCCCGACCCGATACCACCGGCTCACGCCGGTGTTGCCTACCGCCGTGGGTCTGCCTCTGGTGGACGGCTCCCGCCGGGAGAGGGGGAAAAAGGCCGCCCAGCCGCGATCCGTGGCCGTGAACAACGTGTTGAGAAATCACACCTAGAAAGCCGTGCTCCAGGAGCGCCGTGAACCCCTGCTAGACCTCGCTGCAGGCGTCGAGAAGCTGGTTCGGATCGACGCCAAGTCCGGATCCGGGAGGCGAGCCCGCTTCGCGTCGAGGGCGAGGACCAGGTTCTGCTCCACTTCGAACGGCGGTGCCTGCGTCTCTAAGGCGCGACTTTGGTGGCGGTGCCTTCTGCGAGCGTTACATAACTGCCGTTCGGGTCGAGATATTCATACTTGGCCGTGAACTGAGAGGCCGATTTGACGGTGACTGTCGTTCTTCCTTTGAATGCTTTGCCAACCCACTTGTCTTCAAGCATCCACGTCCAGGTGTTTCCGTCAACCGTTGCTGTGCCGCCACCCATGAGTCCGGCACTGCTCGCGTAAAATTGTGTGTAGAGCTTCGCCTGGCTGTCGTAGGCCATGATTCCGTGGGTCGTCGGGTAATTTTCCCCTTCACCGCGGAACTCGACAAAGAATCCCCCCGGACCCAATGTATATGTTGGGGTGATGACACTCTTACCGGCCGGCATATACGTCGTTCGGCTTTAATCTCGCCTTCCATTCTCCAAGTGCCAACGAAGTACTCCAACTTCTTGTGCTCGGGGCCGGGCTTCGGGGGCTCTGGTGGGGCTTGTGCGAGTGAGAGTGCTGTGAATCCGCAGATCAGAATGACGGCGGCTGACGATCGGATGCTCATTTTCTTCTCCTTTGAAAGCGCGTTCATGACAGCTGTCCCGGCCGTGACGCGTCCTTAAGGATTTGCTAAGATTCGCCGAAATCTGATGGCCACCAGCAGTGAGGTATTTCATTTCGACGAGTTCACGCTCGACGTGCGAGAGCGGCGTCTCCTGCGCGGCGCGGAAGTCGTCCGCGTGTCACCGAAGGCCTACGATGTGCTGGTTGCGTTGGTGCAGCAGCGGGGCCGCCTGGTCACGAAGGACGAATTGCTGAAGCGCATCTGGCCCGAGTCATTCGTCGAAGAAGGCGGTCTCACGGTTCACATGTCGGCGCTGCGCAAGGCGCTTCACGAGGACGCCCACCGGCCGATCTATATCGAAACGGTGGCGGGGTCCGGGTACCGCTTCATCGCTGCAGTCAGGTTTGATTCGGACGACGAGAAGCCATTCGCATCGAGCGCCGTGGCGCGACCCGTCGAACTTTACGAGCTTGTCGGCCGCGGCCGCTCTCACCTGTTGTCTGACTCGTTTTTCGAACTGCCGGCCGCCGTGGACGCCTTTCGTTCCGCGATCGAGATCGATCCGACCTATGCGCCGGCGCACGCCGGGCTGGCGCGCGCACGGTGCGTGCTCGCAGCGTCTCACGCGGTGCCGCACCAGGAAGCGTTTGCAGAGGCGAAGGCGTCTGCCTTACGCGCGCTGGCGATGGACAGCGCCTCGGCGGACGCGCAGGTAGCCCTTGGCACGGTCCTTTTTCTCAGCGAGTGGGACTGGACGGCGGCGGAGCGCAGCCTGCGCCATGCGCTCGAAATCAATCCGGATCACACCGAGGCGCTCCTGCAGTATGGGTCGCTCCAGGAAGCGCTTGGGCGGCTCGACGATGGGCTGCGTTCGAAGCAACAGGCGCTCGCGCGCGATCCGCGATCGCCCGGCGTTCTGCTGCAGATCGCCATCTCGTATTGGAATCAGCGGAAGTACGCCGACGCGCTTGTCTGGGCCCAGCGAGCGATTGACGTCAACCCAAAGCATGCGCAGGCGTGCCAATTCATTAGTTACGTCTATTTGAAGATCGGGGACATCAATCGATTCGCCGCCTGGGCCGTCAGCGTGGCTATCGAGTTCGGATTACCCGAAGAGATGGTGGCGGTGTTGAAGCAGGTCACCGCGGACGCGCAGCAGGTGTACGCGACTGCCGGCCTCTCCGGAGTGAACCGATTCTGGGTGGAACAAATCCCGAACCCGCAGCTGGACTTCGACGTGTTGCTCAAGATGCCATTCTTCCGCGCCAGAATTTATGGGGCAGCAGGCCGGCTCGATGAAGCGTTCGACTGCCTTGATCAGGCCATCGCGCAGCGCGACCCGGCACTGGTTCACCTGGCGGTCGCACCGGATTGGGACGGCCTGCGCGATGATCCGCGATTTGACGATCGCCTGAAAAAAATGGACCTGCCACGCGAGTTCTGACCGCGCTCACGACGCTAATGCTCGGCGCGTCCCAGGACGCAGCGATCGCTGACAAAGCCGGCTGGAAGCGGTAGCCCATACGGGCCCTACATGGAACCAGCTGGCCCAGTTCCTGCGGGATCTCGAGTCGCTTCGCGCCGCTTGATCCCAAGTCTTGCTACGCGTGCGCGGATGGTGATGCCGGCGCCCCCCGTGACTTCGGGGGGCGCCGGACGGACCGAGAACCGGAGCAGGTCGTTGCCGAAGCAGGGTCGTGGGACCAAGGAGGCGAGTCAAGACGGCCCACGTCGAGGGCGCCCCGATCGAGAACGTCATCGTCGAATTTTCACGGCGCGGCCCGGTAGCCCCGGCCTGCATGTGAGCCATGCCGGCCGGGGCAAGCAGCGCGCGAGGTCAGCCATGAGGACCGATTGCCCACTCGCTTATGGGTGTGCCACGAGGGACCGAAGTTAGAACGAATGAGCCAGGCGGCGGACCGGAAGTCGACGACTTCATGACCGTCCCACGCTCGCGCCCAGGGTGACGAGAAGCTCGTCCAGTTGCTCGAACGTCTCTCCCATCGCATCCGCCGCCCCGGTGCCGGCGGCGTCGAGAGCTTCCTTCGAGGGATAAAGCTCGTGCATGACCAGCAACGTCTTGCCGCCTTTTTCCGCGAAGGTCACCGTCGTGACGGAACCCTCGTCACTTTCCTCATTGGTCCAGACGAGGCGCGAGTGCGGTGTTACTTCCTTGTACGTGCCGAAGAACGCCGACTGTGAGTCCCCGTGTGCGAACTCCAAACGGTACCTGCCCCCGACACGAACATCCATTTCGCAGGAAAGCAGGGACATTCCCATCGACTTCGGCACCCACCACTGCCTGAACAGCTCGGGCTTGGTCCACGCCTCGAACACGAGGCGCGCCGGGCCGTTGAAAGTTCGCGTGACGACGAGCTCACGCTCGGACTTCCGCTCCACCGTCGTACGGTTCTTCATGGGGGCAACCTCACTCTCTCTTCTTGCGTCCATCGACCTTCTCCTTCCGTTTCAATTCCTCGACAACCTTGTCCAACTCGTCGAAGCGTGCGTCCCAAAGCTGGCGATACCTCTCGATCCAGGCCGTCTCTTCCTCCAATCGGCGCGGGCCGATCTTGCAGGTCCGCACGCGCCCGACCTTTTCCGTGGCGACGAGCCCGGCCTGCTCCAAGACGCCGACGTGCTTCTTCATGCCCGTGAGGGTCATGTGGAACCTCTCGGCAAGGTCCGTGATCGAAGCGTCGGAACGGCCGAGCTGCTCCAGAACGCCGCGTCGGGTGGCGTCCGAGAGCGCGGCGAACGAGGCATCGAGGCAGGCCCGCGTATACTGAACCATATAGTTCAGTATATAGCGCACGGATTGCCAACATGCAAGGGGAGGCCGAGCGCGAGGCTAAGGCCTTTGATTTGAGTGGTAGCCCCCACGGGAGTCGAACCCGTGTCGCGCCCGGAAGGGCGCGCGGTACAGAGGATGCCGCCTTGAGAGGGCTGCGTCCGTAGGACGCGGCGCCCAACTTATCGCGCCGGGAGATCGTGGTAGCCCATACGGGAATCGAACCCGTATTTCGGCCTTGAGAGGGCCGCGTCCTAACCGTTAGACGAATGGGCCGAACGGGGCGCGGAAGTTAGCACAGGCAAGGCGAAAGGGGCAACCCGGTGCCCCCCCCCGTGCCCTTCCTACGGCGCCTTCGCCGCCGGCTGGGCGACCTTGCCGGGGGTGTACCGCACCCACCGGAGGATCTCGGGGATCGTGGGCTTCTTGCCGTACATGAGGATGCCGACGCGGTAGACGCGGCCGGCGAACCAGGCGAGGCCGACCGTCGTCGCGATCAGAAGAAAGATCGACAGCAGGACCTGCCAGGCGGGGGGCTCGGAGACGGCCGTTCGCAGGAACATGACGAGCGAGGACGTGAAGGGGAAGAGGGAGAAGAAGAGCGCCACGTTGCCGTTGGGGTTGTTCATCACGGCCGGGTACACCATGAAGCCGGCGAGGATGAGGACGATCGGGATCATCATGAACTGCGTGGCTTCCTGCTCGCTGTTGAACGGCGCCGCGATCGTCGTGTAGACGCTGGCGTAGACGAAGTAGCCGAGCACGAAGAACAGGATGAAGTAGCCGAGCATCGCGACCGGGATCCGGGGAACGCCCATGTCGCTCGACGAGAGGACGGTGGCGATTCCGGGGAGCGACAGGTTCATCGCGAGAATCGACCAGACCAGGTACTGCGTCAGGCCGACGAGACCGATGCCGATGATCTTGCCGAGCATGAGCTCGGTCGGCCGCACGGAAGCGATGATGATCTCGACGATCCGGCTCGACTTCTCCTCGATGACGCCGCGCATGACCTGGCCGCCGTACACGAAGAAGGTCGTGTACATCAGGACCATGAAAATGATCGCGGCGATGATGCCGGCTCCCTTCTCCTCGGAGGTGCCCTTCTCGGTCACCTTGAACGCCTTGAAGTCGACGCGCTTCTCGAGCTCGCCGGCGAGATCCGTCGGCAGACCGCGGTCCTGCATCTTCTCGCGCATCCGCACGCGGTTGAGGGAGCGTTCGAGCTGGTTCAAGGCGATGAAGTCCGAGACCGTCGTCGAGTAGTACTCGACCTCGTCGTTCTTGATCTTCTGCGGCTCGAGGACCAGGTAGCCGTTGATCTTCTTCGCGAGCACCTGCTGGCGAAGCCTTCCTTCGTCGCCTCGAGATCTCCGCCGGCCGCTGCGGGCTTCAGGTTCCAGTGCGGCCCCTTGTTTCCGGAGCCCTTCGCCTGTTGTTCGGCTTCGGTCGCCGCGAGCTCCTTCTCGAGCGGGGCGTAGAGCGTGCCGGTCTGGTCGACGACGACGATCGTCCGCTCGCCGCCGGTCTTGCGGGACGAGGAGATCTGGAACGCGATGTACGCGAGGAAGAGGAAGGGGATGAGGAGCGTCGCGATCCAGAACGACTTCGTGCGGACACGCTCGATGTACTCCCGCCGGACGATCGCGAAGGTCTTCTTCCAGTTCATTCGGGCCTCATTCGATCGTGCGGGTTTCTTCCATGCCCGCGCTTCGGACCGCGTCGATGTAGATCTCCTCGAGGTCGGGCTCCTTCTGGGAGAAGGCCTCGACGGTGTACGTGTCGAGGGCCCGCTTCAGGAAGTCCTTCTGCGCCACTCCGGGCGCGAGCGCGAGGACGAAGGCGCCGTCGACCGCCTTCGCGGAGGCGACGCCCGGCAGCGCCGAGACGTCGGCGAGGCTGGCGTTGACGGAAAGCCGCAGGAGCCCGGACGAGTTTCGCCGCTTCAAATCCTTGAGGGTTCCCTCGAGGATCTTCTTCGACTTGGCCATCAGACAGATCTCGTCGCAGAGCTTCTCGGCCTGCTCGAGGACGTGGGTGCAGAAGATGATCGTCTTGCCCTTGGCGCGGAAGTCGAGGAAGTAGTCGCGCATCAGGGCGACGTTCAGCGGGTCGAGTCCCGAGAATGGCTCGTCGAGAATGAGGATCTCCGGGTCGTGCACGATCGTCGCGATGAACTGGATCTTCTGCTGCATTCCCTTGGAGAGCTCGTCGACCTTCTTGTTGAGCCAGGGGCGCAGTTCCATCTTGTCGACCCAGGTCCCGATCCGCTCCTTCGCCGTTTCGCGGCCGACCTCCTTGATCGCGGCCAGGAAGTAGAGGTGATCGATCACCTTCATCTTCCGGTAAAGCCCGCGCTCCTCCGGGAGGTAACCGATGCGGTTCTGCGTGGCGCGGTCCATCGGGTGCCCCAGGATCCGGATCTCTCCGGAATCCGGCGCCGTGATGTTCATCGTCATGCGGATGGTCGTCGTCTTGCCCGCGCCGTTGGGGCCGAGCAGGCCGAACATCGCGCCCTTCGGGACCTTCAGGGACAGGTCGTCGACCGCCTTGAAGCGGCCGAAGCTCTTGGCGACGTGCGCCAGTTCGATCGCGTTTTCCATGGGGGCTCGCGGATTATTACGGATTCCTTGGGGCGGGGTTTAAGGAAAGTCGGACACCAGCCGTCCCCGGGGGGCTGGGTTAGTCTGGACGCATGTGCCGCAACATCCGTACCCTGGCCAACTTCGCGCCCCCGGCCACCGCGGCCGAGATCCGAGCCTCCTCGCTTCAGTTCGTCCGCAAGCTGAGCGGGGCCAACAAACCCTCGCGCGCCAATGAAGCGTTGTTCCATCGCACGGTGGACGAGGTCGCTGCGGCGGCCGAGCGCCTGGTCCATGGGTGGGTGACGCAGCGCCCCGCCGAAGGATCGCGATGTCGAGATCCGCAAGCATGATCGAGAAGTCCCGGATCCGCTTCGGCAAGGAGCCCAAGCGCACGCCGATCGATCCGATCCGGTGACCTTCGGCAGGTGGATCGAAGTGGCGGAGAGGGTGGGATTTACCGCTGCGCTGCGCGCAGCGTGGGTTACCGCTGGCCTTCGGACCAGCGTTGCCTACGGCCGGGGGGTGGATCTCCGCTGGTCGGCTCCCTACGGCCGGGGGTCTGCCGCTGGTGGTCGGGTGAACCCACGACTGTCTCGAGGCAGCATTAATGGCGGAGAGGGTGGGATTTGAACCCACGAGACCCTTTCGGGCCTACCGGTTTTCGAGACCGGCCTGATCAACCACTCCAGCACCTCTCCGCGCGGGTGGGACGGCGAATCCTAGCGGAATCCGGGCGCGATGTCAGGTGCGCTGAAAGTGGCAGCCCGGTCGGGCCTACCGGGTAAGCGCCGCGCTTCGCGCGACGCTGCCTACTGCCGGGGGTCTGCCTCTGGTGGTCGGCTCGAGACCGGCCTGATCAACCACTCCAGCACCTCTCCGCGCGGGTGGGACGGCGAATCCTAGCGGAATCGGGGCGCGATGTCAGGTGCGCTGAAAGTGGCAGCCCGGTCGGGCCTACCGCGTAAGCGCCGCGCTTCGCGCGACGCTGCCTACTGCTGGGGGTCTGCCGAAACCGCCGTGCTTCGCACGGCGTTCCCTACTGCCGGGGGCCTGCCTTCGGTGGTCGGGTCGGTGGTCGGCTCGAGACCGGCTTGATCAACCACTCCAGCACCTCTCCGCTCGGGTGGAAGGGGCGCATCCTAGCGCGGAAACCGAGCGTGAAGTCAGGTGCCGACCCCACCCAGGTCCGAAGACCGAAAAATCGAGACCTGACCCCGTGATCTTTCGGATTGGTCTGCGGCTAGACTTTGTCTTCGATGAGGCTCTCGCCCGAGTCCTTCCGGGCACTTTGCCGCGCCGCCGGGAGGTCCTGCAGCGGATCTCCGACCGATCCCCGTCGGTCGAGGAAGTGGCTCGGCTGGTCGGGATCTCGCCTTTCCACCTCATCCGCCAGTTCGATGCCCTGTTCGGCTCGACGCCGCATCAGTACCGAATCGAGGCGCGGCTCGATCGGGCCCGGCGTCTGCTGGCCATTGGCGAACTTTCCGTCACGGAAGTTTGCATGGAGGTCGGCTTCTCGAGCCTCGGCAGCTTCAGCGATCTCTTCACGCGCCGCGTCGGCGAGACGCCGTCGGGCTTCCGGCGGCGGGCCCGGTCGATGGTCCGCGTGCCCGGCGGGTTGCCGAAGGAGCTCTTCCCGGGCTGCTTGTCGCTCATGGGCCGCCTGCCCCGGTCGGCGTTTCGCAGTTTTCGAGAAGCCTGACTCCCGGCCTTCGGGCAGACTCCCGCCCGGTCGGAGCAGAAAGGGGCGAGACGATGAAGATCAAGCTGACGAGCGTCATGGTCCAGGACCAAGCCCGGGCGCAGAAGTTCTACACGGAGGTCCTGGGATTCAAGACGAAGCTCGACTTTCCCGTCGGCGAGTACCGGTGGATCACCGTCGTCTCGCCGGAGGGGGGCGACGACGTGCAGCTCGCGCTGGAGCCCAACGCGAACCCGGCGGCGAAAAAGTTCCAGGAGGCGATGTTCGCCCAGGGGATCCCGCTCGCGGCATTCGAGTCGTCCGACATCCGGGGCGAGTGCGCGAAGCTCAAGGAGAAGGGCGTGGCGTTCACCATGGAGCCGACTCCGGCCGGGCCCGTCACGATGGCGGTCTTCGCCGACACCTGCGGCAACCTGATCCAGATCTACCAGCGGGCCTGACCCGGCGGGCTTCGATCGGGAACCGAAAAATGAAGACCTGACCCCGTCAGCCCTCAGCGTTTCGCCTGGAAGAACTGTTTGAGCATGTCGGCCGACTCTTCGGCCAGCAGTCCTCCCTCGACCTGGGGTCGGTGGTTCAGCCGCGCGTCTCCCGGGATGTTGCCGAGGGTCCCGCAGTATCCGGCCTTGGGGTCCGTGCAACCGAAGACGATCCGGCGGATCCGGGCGTTGACCGCGGCGCCGGCGCACATCGGGCAGGGCTCCAGGGTGGCGTAGAGAGTGCAATCCTCGAGGCGCCAGTGGCCGACTTCCCGGGCGGCCTCCCGGATGGCCTCGATCTCGGCGTGGTGGGTCGGGTCGGCCAGCCGTTCGCGCCGGTTGCGCCCCCGGCCGATCATCCGGCCGCCCCGGACGACGACTGCCCCGATCGGGACCTCCTGCTCGGCGTAGGCGATCCGGGCGAAGGCCAGGGCCTCGGCCATGAAACGGCGGTCCTGGTCGTGAAAGACATCGCGGGGAGGCTACTCCAGTTCGAAGTGGTGCGCCCAGAGGGAGTCGAACCCCCAACCTCCTGATCCGTAGTCAGACGCTCTATCCAATTGAGCTATGGGCGCAGGGGAGCGGAAGGCTAGCGAAAAGCCCCAGTCTTTTCAATGGGCTCCGGGGAATTGAACTTTCCCGGAGCCGTTCCGTAGAAAGGAATACGCAGGAAAACCGCGTTAGACCGGAGGATTGAGGGCCATGTCGAAGAGGACCAAAATCATCGGGGGGGCCATCCTGGGGGTCGCCGTCATCGGCGCCCTGACCGCCTTCATCCGCAGGCCGGGACAAGGACGTCCCGCGCGTGACGACCGCCAAGGTCGAGAAGCTGGACCTCGTTTCCAAAGTCACGGCCAACGGCAAGATCCAGGCCCAGCGCAAGGTCGACATGTCCGCCCTGGTCATGGGGCAGATCGTGAACCTCGCCGTCAAGGAAGGCGACCACGTCAAGAAAGGCCAGCTCCTTCTCCAGATCGACCGCGCGCAGCTCGCCGCCCAGGCCCAGGGGGCGGAGTCGAATCTCGAGGCGATGCGCCACGACCTCGACGCGGCCAAGGCGACCGCGGCGCAGGCGAAGTTCGACTACGAACGCGCCGCCGCGAACTTCAAGGGCAACATCCTCGCCGAGGCCGACCTGCAGAAGGCCAAGTCGAACCTCGACACGGCGGAGGCGACGCTCGCGGCCACCGAGCAGCGCATGCGCTCCACCTCGGCGAGCCTCGTGGCGAGCCGCGACTCGCTGTCGAAGACCACCGTGACGGCGCCGCTCGAAGGCGTCGTGACGGCGCTTCCGATCAAGGAGGGCGAGGTCACGGTCATCGGCACCATGAACAACGCGGGCACGCAGCTCATGACGATTTCCGACATGGCGACGGTCGAGGCGGTCATGATGGTCGACGAGACCTCCGTGCCGCAGGTCAAGATCGGCCAGAAGGCGACCCTCTCGATCGACGCCTACCCGAACACCAAGTTCGTCGGCACGGTCACCGAAGTCGGCTCCTCGCCGATCCCCAAGAACGACCCGGACCTGCTCGCGCTGACCGCCAATTCGGAGGCGATCAACTTCAAGGTCAAGATCAAGATCGACAACCCGCCGGACACGATTCGCCCCGGCTTCTCGGTGACGGCCGACATCGTCACCGGCCGCCGCGACGGCGCGACGACGATCCCGATCCAGGCGCTCATCGTCCGCGACGTCGACAAGAAGGGCAAGGCGCCGTCGACCGGCCGCCCCGAGACCGAGGAAGGCGTGTACACCATCAAGGACGGCAAGATCGCCTTCACGAAGGTCGAGCCGGGAATCGCCGGCGAGCTCATGATCGAGGTCAAGTCGGGCCCGGCCGTCGGCCAGGAGATCGTGACGGGGCCCTTCAAGGTGCTGCGGCAGATCAAGGAAGGCGACCGGGTCATCATCGAGAAGGAGAGGCCCCGGCAAGGACGGACCGAAGAAGGGATGACGACCGCCGAGCTCTTCCGCGTCTCGGGGTCGGCGCTCACGCGTCACAAGCTCCGCGCGTTCCTGACGCTGCTCGGCGTCATCATCGGGGTCGCCACGGTCGTCGGCGTCGTCTCGGTCATCTCGGGGCTGAACGCCTACGTCAAGGACAAGGTAATCGGCCTCAATCCCGACATCGTGATCTTCACGAAGTACGGGATCATCACGAGCCGCGAAGAGTGGCTCATGGCCCGCAAGCGCAAGGACCTCACGCTGACCGACATGGAGGTCGTGCGCCGCGAGTGCAAGCTCTGTGCGTCGATCGGCGCGCGCGGCGAACGCAACCGTCCCGTCAAATACGAGGACCGGAAGCTCCCGCAGGTCGAGATCCAGGGCCACACGCCGAACATGGGCGAGGCGATGAAGTTCGACATCGTCAACGGGCGCTACTTCACCGAGACCGAGTACAACCAGTCGTTCCCCGTCGCCGTCATCGGCTGGGACGTGCAGGACGAGCTCTTCCCGAACATCGACCCGATCGGCCGGGTGATGAAGATCGACGGCTATCCGGTCAAGGTCATCGGGACGCTCGCCAAGCAGGGCTCGGTCCTGGGTCAGAGCCAGGACAACGTGATCTACATCCCGCTGACGCTCTTCCACAAGCACATCGCGCCGAGCGAGGACATCGGGATCTTCCTCAAGCCCAAGGGCGGCGTCGAGGGCGTGACGGCCGCGACCGACGAGGTGCGCACGATCCTGCGGGCGCTGCGCAAGACGGGCTTCGAGAAGGACGATCCGTTCGGCCTCGTCACGGCGGAGCTCCTCCAGACCCTGTGGCGCGGCATCTCGGCGGGGATGTTCCTGCTGATGGTCCTCATCTCGGGGATCTCGCTCGTCGTCGGCGCGATCGTCGTCGCGAACATCATGTTCGTCTCGGTCGTCGAGCGGACCAAGGAGATCGGCGTGCGGCGGGCCCTCGGCGCGCGGCGCAAGGACATCCGCCTTCAGTTCCTCCTCGAAGCGGCCCTCCTGTCGTCGATCGGCGGCGTCATCGGCGTGATCCTCGGCACCCTCATCGCGCTCGCGGTCAGGCAGGTCTTCCCGGCGCAGGTGCGGCTCTCCTTCATCCTGCTCGGGGTCGGCGTCGCCACGGTGACGGGCATCCTGGCCGGCTGGATCCCCTCCTCGCAGGCGAGCAAGCTGCCGCCGGTCGAAGCGCTTCGCTACGAATAGGGGCCCGTTGCCATGTCCTCCCTGATCTCCCACCTGCGTCGCGGCTTCGGCGAGAACATGCGCTTCGCGATGCTCGCGGTCCGCGCCCACAAGCTGCGGGCCTCGCTGACGGTGCTCGGCATCGTCGTGGGCGTGTCGACGGTCATCGCGATGGTTTCGATCGTCAACGGCTTCAACAACAGCATGGCGCGCCAGTTCCAGAGCTTCGGCGCGACCCTCGTGCAGTTCCAGAAGTTCTCGATGCGGTTCGGGCCCGGTCACCGCTCCGACACCGAGCGCAACCGCAAGGACCTGACGCTCGAGGACGCGCTGGCGTTGAAGGCCCAGATCCCCGAGATCCGCGGGGTGTCGCCCGAGCGGTACCTCTTCGACGGCACCAACGTCACGGTCAAGTACCGCGGCAACGAGTCAACGTCGCCGACCGTCGCAGGCGTCTATCCCGACTACACGCTCGCGAACAATCACTTCGTCGAGCATGGCCGCTTCTTCACGGAGACGGACATCGCGCACTCGTCCGAAGTCTGCGTCATCGGCACGGACGTCCAGAAGGCGCTCTTCCCCAACGAGAGCCCGCTCAACAAGACGGTCGAGCTGAACGGCTGGAAGTACACGGTCATCGGGATCATGGAGGAGAAGGGCGACTTCGGGGGCGGTTCCAGCAACCACTGGTTCTTCATTCCCTTCTCGACCTTCGACCACCAGTTCCCGCAGATCAAGAGCAGCCGGGGCGACACGATCCACATCGCCACGGTCCCGTACCGGCCGGACCAGGTCGACGCGGTCGATCGAGAAGGGACGGGCCCTCCTGCGCGCGCGCCGGGGCGTGCCGTTCAACGCCGAGGACGACTTCTACATCCTGACGCCCGACAAGATGATCGAGTAGCTTCCGCGGCATCACCAACGGCGTCACGGGCGCGATGATCTTCATCGCCTTCATCTCGCTCCTGATCGGCGGAGTCGGCGTGATGAACATCATGCTCGTCTCGGTGACGGAGCGGACGCGGGAGATCGGCGTGCGCAAGGCCGTCGGCGCCTTCCGCCGCGACATCGTCCTCCAGTTCCTGACCGAGGCCACGACGCTGTCGCTGCTCGGCGGCGTCATCGGCGTCGTCGTCGGGGTCGCCGTCCCGGCCGGGATCAAGGCGGCCTTCGCGGCCCTTCCCGCGGAGACGCCCTTCTGGGCGATCCTCGTCGGCCTCCTCGTGTCGATGTCGGTCGGCATCTTCTTCGGGCTCTACCCGGCCGTGAAGGCCTCGCGGCTCGACCCGATCGAAGCGCTCCGGTACGAGTAGACGGAACTGGACGGCGGACGGCAGACGCCGCAGACTGCTGATAGTTTCCGCCCGTGTTTCAGCACCTCCGTCGCGGGTTCGGGGAGAACCTGCGGTTTGCGATGCTCGCCGTGCGCCTGCACAAGCTGCGCGCCGGGTTGACGGTTCTCGGGATCGTCGTCGGGGTGGCGACGGTCATCGCGATGGTCTCGATCGTCACCGGTTTCAACAACAACATGGTCCGCAACTTCCAGAGCTTCGGCGCGAGCCTCGTCATGATCCAGAAGTACGAGCCGCGCTTCGGGCCCGGCGGCCCGCGCCCGGAAGGCGAGCTCCGGAGGAAGGACCTGACCCTCGCCGACGCCGACGCGATCCGGGAGCAGGTGCCGGAGGCGCGGGCCGTCTCGCCGCAGCGCTACCTCTGGGACAACTCGAACTTCCACCTGAAGTACCGCGACAACGAGGTCCAGTCGCCGAGGGTCTTCGGCGTCATGGAGCCCTACGCCGTCGCCCTGAGCCGCTTCGTGTCGCAGGGACGTTTCCTGAACGAGCTCGACGTGGAGCACTCGGCCGACGTCATCGTGCTCGGCGCGGAGATCGCGGAGAAGCTCTTCCCTCGGGAGGATCCCCTGCAGAAGCGGCTGACGCTGGGTCACGACGCCTACACGGTGATCGGGGTCTTCGAGAAGAAGGGGAAGATGTTCGGCGAGTCGCAGGACAACTTCGTCACGATCCCGCTGACGACGTTCGACCGGCGCTTCCCCTGGATCAGGGTCGGCGGGATGGAAGGCGACGCACTCCGGATCGCCATGGTGCCGCACCGGCCGGACCAGGTCCCGGAGCTGATCGACAAGGTGCAGCAGGTCCTGCGGACCCGGCGCCACGTCCGTTTCGACCAGCCGAACGACTTCGGTATCGTCACGCCGGACAAGATGATCGAGAGCTTCCGCGGGATCACCCAGGGCATCACCCTGGCCATGATCTTCATCGCGTTCGTGTCGCTCGTGATCGGCGGCGTGGGGGTGATGAACATCATGCTCGTGTCGGTGACGGAGCGGACGCGGGAGATCGGCGTGCGCAAGGCCGTGGGCGCCTTTCGCCGGGACATCGTGCTGCAGTTCCTGACGGAGGCCACGACCCTTTCGGTCCTCGGCGGCATCATCGGCGTCGCCGTCGGCGTCGCGGTCCCGGCGGCGATCAAGGCGGTCTTCGACGCGCTGCCGGCGGAGACGCCCTTGTGGTCCGTGATCCTCGGCCTCGCCGTCTCGCTGTCGGTCGGGATCTTCTTCGGCCTCTACCCGGCCGTGAAGGCGTCCCGGCTGGACCCGATCGAGGCGCTCCGGTACGAGTAGCCCGTCCCGCCGGGAGAGCGGTATCGTCGTTCGCGCGGCGGAGGTGCGGCGATGAACATGATGAAGACGACGATCCTGCTCGGCCTCCTGACCGGGCTCTTCCTTTTCGTCGGGTACGCCCTCGGCGGCGACCAGGGGATGCTCCTCGCCCTCGCGTTCTCGGCGGTGATGAACTTCGTCTCGTACTTTTTCAGCGACAAGCTGGCGCTCGCGGCGTATCGGGCGCAGCCCGTCACCGAGGCCGAGGCGCCGAAGCTGCATGCGATCGTCCAGCGCCTGGCGAGCAAGGCCGGCATTCCGATGCCGCGGCTCTACGTCGTGCCGAGCCCCGCCTTGAACGCCTTCGCGACCGGACGGAATCCGCAGCACGCCGCGGTCGCCGCGACGGAGGGCATCCTCCAGGCGATGAACGAGGCCGAGCTCGAAGGCGTTCTCGCCCACGAGATCTCCCATGTCCTGAATCGCGACATTCTGACCTCGTCGATCGCCGCGACTCTCGCCGGCGCGCTGACGTTTCTGACGCGCTTTGCCTACATGACGCCGAGGAGCGGCGACGACCGCCGCGGCGGCGGGAACCCGCTGGCCTTGCTGTTCATCATCCTCGCTCCGATCGCCGCGATGCTCATCCAGTTCGCCGTCAGCCGGAGCCGGGAATACGGCGCCGACGCGTCGGGAGCGACGCTCATGGGCGACCCGCGCCCGCTCGCGAGCGCGCTCGAGAAGCTCGGGGCCGCTTCGGGGCGCATTCCGCTCGAGGGCGCGAGCCCGACGAACGCCCACCTCTGCATCGTCAATCCCCTCGCGGGCGGTGGGCTCATGGCGCTCTTTTCGACCCACCCGCCGCTCGAAGAGAGGATCCGTCGGCTTCTGGCGATGCGGGGCTAGACCTGATCGCCGGCGATCCGGCTACAGGTACAGCTTCCAGAACTCCAGCATCTTTGCGGCCCGGTGGCGGATCGCCGGCTTGTCGACGAAGCCGTGCTTGCGCATCGGGTAGACCATGATGTCGAACGGCTTTCCTGCCGCGATCAGGGCGTCGGCGAAGGCCCACTCGTTCTGCGGGTGGACGTTGTCGTCATAGGACCCGAAGACGAGGAGCAGGCGCCCCGACAGGTCCTTCGCACGCTTGACGAACGACGTCAGCGCGTACCCCTCGGGGTTGTCCTCGGCGGTCTTCATGTAGGCCTCGCCGAACTTGGAATCGTAGAAGTGCCAGTCGGTGACGGGTGCGCCGGAGATGCCGGCCTTGAACTCCTGCGTGCGCGTCATCGCGAGGAGCGTGTACGAGCCGCCGCCGCTCCAGCCCCAGATGCCGAACCGCGCCGGGTCGGCCCAGGACTGAGCCTTGAGCCACTTGACCGCCGTCTGGAGATCGCCGAGCTCGACGTCGCTCATCATCCGGCGGACGACCAGATCCTCGAGGGCCTTGCTCTGCCCGGTCGCGCTCCGCGGATCGAACGAGGCCACGACGTAGCCCTGCGAGACGAGAAGCTGGTCGAACAGGCCGTCGCGTTCCCATCGGTTCTGGACGATCGGCGCGCCGGGGCCGCCGTAAACGTGGATGAGGACGGGGTACTTCTTCGAGGAGTCGAGGGACGCGGGCTTCAACAGGCTCGCCGGAATGGCGAACCCGTCGGGCGCGGGGATCGTGATGAGCTCCCGTTTCGCGAGGGCGTACGGCGCGAGGACCTCCATCCGGCTCGGGGACAGGGTCGCGACGCTCTTGCCCGAGATGTCGTGGAGGGAAAGCGACGGCAGGGTGTCGCGGTTCGAATACGTGTCGACGTAGTAGCGGCGGTCGGGTGAGAGGGCGACCCGGTGCATGCCGTCCTCGCGGGTGATGCGCGCCATCCCCGTTCCGTCCGGCCGGATCCGGTAGAGGTGGCGCTCGAGGGGCGACTTCTCGATCGAGGTGAAGTAGACGAGGCCCGCGGCGTCGTCGACGAAGGCCGAGCCCTTGGGCGCGCCGTAGAACGTGCCCGGCCCGCGGACCGACCAGGGGCCCTGCGTCACGGCGTTCCGGCGGACACCATCGGCGCCGTAGCGGAAAAGGTGCGTGTGGCCGCCGCTCTCGAAAGTCACGATCCAGGTCTTTCCGCCGTCGGAGAACTGGATCTCTTTCTGGTAGACGAAGGCCGGGTCGGCCTCGGAGAGCACCAGCGCCGTCTTGCCCGTCGCGCGGTCGAACCGCCAGACGTCGAGCTTCGTCTGGGCGCGGTTGGTCGTCTGAACGGCGACCGAGCGGCTGTCCGGCAGCCAATCGACGCCGAGGACGTACTCGTACGGGACTTCCGAGGAATCCATCCACGCCGTCTTCCGGCCGGAGACGTCGGCGATGCCGAGGCGGACTGTGGGGTTGGCGCCGCCGGTCCGCGGATAGCGCTGCTTGATGACGCGCGGAACCGCGGGCGAGAAGTCGGTGAACAGCGAGACGTCGACCGCGGACTCGTCGGTCCGCAGGAACGTGATCGCGGAGGAGTCGGGAGACCACCAGAACCCCGTGTCCCCGCGGTCGAAGATTTCCTCCCAGTAGACCCAGGACAACGTGCCGTTCAGGATCGTGTCGCTGCCGTCAGAGGTCAGCCGGGTCTCGGCTTTCGTCGCGAGGTCGAGGACCCACAGGTCGTTGGCGCGCACGAAGGCGACCCTTCGTCCATCCGGGGAGACACGCGGGAGCGACTCGGCCGCGTCGGTCCGCGTCAGGCGCTCGAAACGAGATGCCGCCAGATCGAGCGAATAGAGATCGTCGCCGATCACGTAGATGGCCGTCCTCCCGGCGGGATCGAGCGCCTCGGGCCAGGGCAGGGTCTCGGGCACCGACTTCGGCGAGATGGCCTTCAGGCTCGCCAGGGCCGCCGCCGCATCGACGGCCGCCGTCCGCTGCCCCGTCTTTGGCGTCACCCGCTCGATCGTGCGCGTCGCCGGCGGTGCGGTTTCGTCGAGGAGGAGCAGCTCGCCTCCGCTCGTCCAGGCGAACTTCGGGACCTTCGCAGCCGAGGTCGCTTCCTCGCCGTAGATCCAGTCGACGGTCAGATCGCGGGGCGTCTGGGCCAGCGCCGGGAGCGCGGCGAGCAGGAGGATCGCGGCATGGCTCGAAGTTCCTCGACGCAGCATGTTCACCTCTCTTGGAAGCGGCGCAAGAATACGCCACGACTGCGGGTAGAATCGCGCCAGCTTTCATGACGCTGTCCTCGGGAACAAGGCTCGGCCCCTACGAGATCCTCGCGCCGATCGGCGCCGGGGGAATGGGCGAGGTTTACCGCGCCAGGGACGAGCGTTTGAAACGCAGCGTCGCGGTCAAGGTCCTCCCACCGTCGTTCACGCAGGACACCGATCGCCTCAAGCGGTTCGAGCAGGAGGCGCAGGCCGCAGGGTCGCTCAACCATCCCAACATCACCGCGGTGTTCGAGCTGGGTTCCTACGAGGGCTCTCCATACATCGTCAGCGAGCTTCTCGAGGGGGAGACGCTGCGCGCCCGCGTCTCCGGGGGAGCCCTTCCCGTGCGGAAGGCCACGGACTACGCGATCCAGATGGCCCGGGGCCTCGCCGCGGCGCACGAGAAAGGAATCGTTCACCGGGACTTCAAGCCCGAGAACGTGTTCGTGACCAACGACGGGAGGATCAAGATCCTGGACTTCGGTCTCGCCAAGCTGACGCAGGCCGACGGCGCGGTGGGTCCGCAGACGAATTTCCCGACCGCGCCTCCGGCGACGGAGCCGGGCGTCGTGATGGGGACGCTCGGCTACATGTCGCCGGAGCAAGTCAAGGGCAAGACCGCCGACGCGCGCTCCGACATTTTTGCGTTCGGGGCGGTGCTCTACGAGATGCTCTCGGGCGCTCGCGCTTTCCATCGGGACACCGCGGCCGAGACGATGTCGGCCATTCTGCGGGAGGAGCCGCCGGATCTGTCGGCGACGAACAAGAGCGTGCAGCCGGGCCTCGAGCGCGTCGTGCGCCATTGCCTGGAGAAGAACCCCGAGGAGCGGTTCCACTCGGCACACGACCTCGCCTTCGATCTCGAGGCGCTCTCCGGGTCCTCCGCTTCAAAGCCCACTCTCGAAAAGTTGCGCGTGCCGGTCGGAGGCCGCCGCCTGCCGCTTCTGGTCGGCGTCGGCGTTGCGCTCGCGGCAATCGCGGCGGCCTACTGGGTCGGGAAGCGCGCCGGATACGTGCCGCCGCCGACGTTTCACCAGCTCACGTTCCGGCGGGGCGTGATGGCCTCCGCGCGCTTCGCTCCGGACGGACAGACGATCCTGTACTCGGCGAACTGGGACGGCCGCCCCATGGAGGTGTTCGTCTCGCGGCTGGACAATCCGGAGTCGCGCCTGTTCGGCCTGGCGAACGCGGAGGTGCTGGCGGTCTCGCCTTCCGGAGAGATGGCGGTGTCGCTGAATCGCCACGGCTCGATCCCGTTCACTCGTACCGGCACGCTCGCGCGCCTCGGCATGACGGGCGGCGGCACGCCGAAGGAGGTCCTCGAGGACGTGCTGTGGGCCGATTGGGCCCCGGACGGCCAGAGTCTCGCCATCGTTCGGCAGCAGGGCGGAAAGGTCCGGCTCGAGTATCCCGTCGGCAAGGTCCTGTACGAGACCGCCGGTTGGATCTCCCATCCGCGGGTCTCGCCGAAGGGCGACGAGGTGGCGTTTCTCGACCACCCGGCTCAGGGCGACGACGCGGGAACGGCAATGATCGTCGACCGCTCGGGTAAGCGAGTCGTGATCTCCGGCCTCTTCGTCAGCGCACAGGGGCTCGCGTGGTCGCCGGACGGCTCCGAGGTCTGGTTCACGGGGGCGAAGGAGGGCTTCACGCGGGCGCTCTGCGCCGCCTCCCGCTCCGGCCGAGTCCGAATCCTCGCCCAGGGGACCGGCGGTTTCACGATCCAGGACGTCGCAAAGAGCGGGCGAGTGCTCGTCACGCAGGAGAAAGCCCGCCAGGGGATCTCCGGGTTGCTCCCCGGTGGAGAGAAGGAACGCGACTTCGCCTGGCTCGACTGGTCGCTCATTCGCGACGTCACTCCCGACGGCCAGACGCTGCTCTTCGACGAGAGCGGCGAAGGCTCGGGCGGTAACACCGTCTACGTTCGGAAGGCGGATGGGTCGCCCGCGGTGCGACTCGGGGGCGGCGTGGCCGCGGAATTTTCTCCGGATGGCCGCGTGGCGCTCGGGATCGTCAAGCAGGGCGCGCTCTATCGCTTCGCGATCTATCCGATAGGCGCGGGCGAGCCGAAGATGCTGCCGGCGACGGCGATCCGGATCGAGCAGGCGGACTGGCTGCCGGACGGCCGCCGGATCGTCTTCTCCGGAAGCGAGCCGGATCGCGGGTCGCGCCTCTGGGTGCAGGGGTTGGACGACGCGAAACCGAAGCCCGTCTCACCGGAGGGCTACCGGATGTTCGCGAGGGGAGGCTCTCGCGATGGCAAGGCTCTGACGGTGGTCGGCCCGGACCAGCGCTTCTATCTCTATCCGGTCGCGGGCGGAGAGCCAGCGCCGATCCCGGGGCTCGTGAAGGGAGACATTCCGAGCGGTTGGACTGCCGACGGCCGCTTCCTGTTCGTGCGCGTCCGCGGAGAAGTGCCGCAGCGCGTCATGAAGCTCGATGTCGCCACGGGTCGCAAGGAGCTCTGGAAAGAGCTCATGCCTCCCGACCCGGCCGGCATCTGGCTGATCTCGCCAGTCTGGATCACGCCCGACGAGAAGTACTACGCCTACTCCTTCGCGCGCAGTCTCGCGGATCTCTACGTCGTGGATGGTCTCCGGTAGATGGCACGGACCTCTAGCGGTCCGCTTCGCGGACCGTGGAGCCGGCCACCGAAGGCAGACCGCCTGCCGGAGGCGACGCCGAGCTTGACGCCGGTCGTCAGACCGGCGTTTGCCTCGGCGGCAAATGGGAAGGCAAGTCGCTCGTTCACTCGTTCGACATCGTCTCCGGAGCTCGAACGCACGTTCGCGACCTGTCTGCCACTGACCTCGCCGGCATGACAGCCCGTGGTTCGGCACGCGTCACGCCCGACGGGAAAACGATGACGTTGGGGTTCACTCTGTTCTCTCGACTCTTTACTGGACCCGGAATCTGAAATGACCCTGGCCGCCGGCACGAAGCTCGGTCCCTACCAGATCCTCTCGCCGATCGGGGCGGGCGGGATGGGGGAGGTCTACCGCGCGCGGGACGAGCGGCTCAAGCGCGACGTGGCGATCAAGGTGCTGCCGGCGTCGTTTTCGCAGGACGCGGATCGCCTGAAGCGCTTCGAGCAGGAGGCCCAGGCGGCCGGGGCGCTGAACCATCCGAACATCACGGCGGTCTATGACTTCGGCGAGCACGACGACGCGCCGTACATCGTCACGGAGCTCCTCGAAGGCGAGACTCTGCGCAGCCGGCTCGGGCCCGGCGCCATCTCGCCGCGCAAAGCGATCGACTATGCCGTGCAGATCGCGAAGGGTCTCGCGGCCGCGCACGAGAAGGGGATCGTCCACCGCGACCTGAAGCCCGAGAATGTGTTCCTGACGAAGGATGGGCGGGTCAAGATCCTCGACTTCGGCCTCGCGAAGCTGAAGCTGGACGGCGCGGAGAGCGGTCAGACGGACGCCGGAACGGTCTCGGGCGGGACTCAGCCGGGAGTCGTGCTCGGGACGATGGGTTACATGGCGCCCGAGCAGGTGCGCGGGAAGTCGGCCGACAAGCGGTCCGATCTCTTCGCCTTCGGGACGATCCTGTACGAGATGCTCTCGGGGCAGAGGGCGTTTCGCGGCGACACCGCGGCGGACACGATCACGGCGATCCTGTCGAAGGAGCCGCCGGATCTTTCGCAGACGAACAAGGACGTGCCACCCGGGCTGGACCGGATCGTGCGGCACTGTCTCGAGAAGAATCCGGAGGAGCGGTTCGAGTCGGCGAGGGACGTCGCCTTCGATCTCGAAGCGCTTTCGGGTCTGTCGTCACCGGCGATCACGGGCGTGCGGGCGCTCCCCGCGAAACGCGCGCGACGGCCCTGGGCTCTTCTGGGGTTGGCGGCCGTCGTGGGCGCCCTCCTGGGGCTGTACGCGCGGCCGCCGCACCGGATCGTCGACACAGCCGACCTTTCAGCGCCTGACGTTTCAGCGCGGCACCGTCAGCACGGCGCGATTCGGGCCCGACGGCAGCACGGTCTACTACACGGCCGCCTGGAGCGGGGCTGCTCCCCGGATCTACTCGCTGCGACCCGGGAACCCGGAATCCTCCACGCTTCCGCTGCCGGCGGCGGAACTGTTGTCGATCTCGTCCTCCGGCGAGATGGCGGTCCTGCTCGAGCCGAATTACAACGTGAACGGCTTCGCGCTCCACGGGACGCTCGCCCGAGTGCCGCTGTCGGGCGCAGCTCCCAAGGAAGTGCTGGCCGACGTCGGCTACGCCGAATGGGCGCCGGGAGGGTCCGAGCTCGCCGTGATGCGCCGCACGGGAGGCAAGGATCGACTGGAATATCCGATCGGCAAGGTTCTCTACGAGACGGCGGGCTGGATGCAGAATCCGCGCTTTGCTCCGGACGGACGCAGGATCGCGTTCATCGACCACTCTTCGGCGGGAGACGACGGCGCGATCGCGATCGTCGATCTCGCCGGCAAGAAGACCGATCTCTCCGAAGGATGGGCCACGGTGCAGGGCCTGGCGTGGTCGCCGGACGGTCGCGAAATCTGGTTCACGGCGGCGCGGGAAGGCATCGAGCGCATGGTCTACGGCGTCACTCCGGCGGGCAAGCTCCGGCTGATCCGGACGATGCAGGGAACTCCGGCGCTTCTCGACGTGAGGAAGGACGGAGGCGCTCTGATCACGGAGGACGATTACCGGTCGAGCGTGGCCGTCTTCGGGCCCGGGGAGCCGGCCGGGAAGGATCTGACCTGGTTCGACTGGTCGAGCGACCGCGCCCTCTCGGTGGACGGCAAGCTCATGCTGTTCGACGAGTCGGGGGAAGGCGGAGGGCCGGCGGGCGGAGTGTACCTGCGGCCGACGGACGGCGCTCCCGCCGTTCGGCTGGGTGACGGCGTCGGAATCGCCCTGTCGCCCGATTCCGCGTGGGCGCTGACCCGGGTGTTTTCGAATCCGCAGCACTTCGTGCTCGTGCCGGTGAAGATCGGACAGCCGAAGTCTTTTCCGCCCGACGACCTCGGACGAACGTCGTATGGGGCCTTCGTTCCAGACGGAACGAAGTTCGTATTCGTGGCGAACGCCCCGGGGCGGGGGAGCCGCCTCTACGTGCAGGACCTCGCCGGAGGCGCGCCGAAAGCGATCAGCCAGGAGGGAATCTCCTCGGCGCGTCACTTCGTCTCTCCGGACTCGCGCTGGATCGCCGCCATCGGCCCGGATACGCGGGTGCACCTCTACCCGCTCGGCGGAGGGTCCGCGACCGATCTGGCGGCCTCCCTGCCCGCGGACTCGCCGGCGGGATGGACGGCGGACGGGAAGGGCCTGTACGTCTCCCAGCAGGGGATCCCGTGCAAGCTCGACCTGATCGACATCGCTTCCGGCCGTCGGACCCGAGTCCGGGAGCTCTCCGGCGGCGATTCCGGGGGTGTGACCTCCTTCGGACCGGTGCGCGTGACGCCGGACGGTCGGACGGTGATCGTCGGGGTCGTTCGGGTTCTCTCGACGCTGTATCAGGTGAAGAACCTCAAATGAGTCGGTTAGAAGGGTTGAAATTGATTCTCGACACTCGCCGTCATGCCGAGCGCAGCGAGGCATCCCGGGCTCGGACCACCCGGCGGCGCGTCGAGCGCGGGATTCCTCGTCGCTTCGCTCCTCGGAATGACGGGCAGAAAGTGCGGTGGTCCCTTTGAGTCTCGCCGCCGGGACGAAGTTGGGTCCTTACGAGGTCCTCGGCCTCCTCGGCGCCGGAGGGATGGGCGAGGTTTACCGGGCGCGCGACGAGCGGCTGAAGCGGGACGTCGCGGTCAAGGTGCTGCCCTCGTCGTTCGCGCAGGACCCCGAGCGCCTGCGCCGGTTCGAGCAGGAGGCGCAGTCGGCCGGCGGGCTCAACCACCCGAACATCACCTCGGTCTACGAGCTCGGCGCGTTCGAGGGTTCGCCGTACATCGTCACGGAGCTCCTCGAGGGCGAGACGCTGCGGGCGAGGCTCTCGGGCGGCGCGCTGCCCGTGCGCAAGGCCACCGACTACGCGATCCAGGTCGCCCGCGGGCTCGCCGCGGCGCACGAGAAGGGGATCGTTCACCGGGACCTGAAGCCCGAGAACCTCTTCGTCACGAACGACGGCCGGGTCAAGATCCTCGACTTCGGTCTCGCCAAGCTGACGCAGGCCGACGGCGCGGCCGGGCCGCAGACGAACCTGCCGACCGCCGACGGCACCGAGCCCGGCGTCGTCCTCGGCACGCTCGGCTACATGGCGCCCGAGCAGGTCAAGGGAAAGAAGGCCGACGCGCGCTCGGACATCTTCTCGTTCGGCGCCGTCCTCTACGAGATGATCTCGGGCTCGCGCGCCTTCCACCGCGACTCGGCGGCGGAGACGATGTCGGCGATCCTGCGGGAGGACCCGCCGGACCTCTCGGCGACGAACAAGAACGTCGCGCCGGGGCTCGACCGCGTCGTGCGGCACTGCCTCGAAAAGAATCCCGAGGAGCGCTTCCACTCGGCGCACGACCTGGCGTTCGATCTCGAGGCGCTGTCGGGCACGACCGGCGTCGACGGCGGTTTCGGCGGTGCCCGATCGGCCGGCCCGGGCGCGCGTCGTTCCGTACGCCGTCGGCGCCGCCGCTCTCGCGGCGGCCGTCGCCCTGGGCTACTTCCTCGGCCACGGGAAGGGAACGAGCCGAGCCCCCGACCTTCCGCCAGCTCACCTTCCGCAAGGGCGCCATCTGGGGCGCGCGCTTCGGCTCCGACGGAAAAACGATCCTGACGACGGCGGCCTGGGACGGAAAGCCGGCCGAGATCTACGTCAGCCGGCCCGACAGCCCCGAGTCGCGGCCGTTCGGCCTTCCCGGCGCCGACGTCGCCGCCGTCTCCGCATCGGGAGAGGTGGCCGTCATCCTCAAAGCCGACTTCGACACGGCCTTCACGCGTACCGGCACGCTCGCGCGGGTCAGCGCGACCGGCGGCGCGCCGCGCGAGCTCCTCGAGAACGTCGAGTACGCCGACTGGTCCCCCGACGGCAAGGACCTCGCGATCGTGCGGATCCTGAACCGCAAGTGCCGGCTCGAGTTCCCGACGGGAAAGGTCCTGTACGAGACCGCGGGCTGGATCGGCAACCCCCGGTTCTCGCCCGACGGCGCCCGGATCGCTTTCCTGGACCATCCCGCCGTCAACGATGACGGCGGATCCGTCGCCGTGGTCGACCGCGCCGGGAAGAAAGACGACCATCTCGCCCGGTCTACGCGTCGTCGAACGGGCTCGCCTGGTCGCCCGCACGGCTCGGAGGTCTGGTTCACGGCGGCGGAGGTCGGCAGCAACCGTGTTCTCCATTCCGCCACGCTTTCGGGCCGGACTCGCACGCTCGCCCGCGTCGCGGGATCGCTGACGCTCGAGGACGTCATCGCGGGACGGCCGCGTCCTGATCTCGCACGACACCGGACAGATCGGCATCCTCGCCCGCGGCGCCGGCCGACGCGAAGGAAATCGACCTGAGCTGGCTCGACTGGAGCCTTATGCCGGACATCTCCGCCGACGGCGCGATCCGTGCTTTTCAGCGAAGCGGGCGAGGGCGGAGGAAAGGGCTATTCGGTCTACCTGCGCGCGATCGACGGTTCGCCGGCGGTGCGGTTGGGAGAGGGCAACGCCCAATCCATTTCGGCCGACGGCAAGCGCGTGCTGGCGTTCGTGGGCGCGCCCGACGCGCCCGAGATCGTCGTGTATCCGACGGGCGCCGGCGAAGCGAAGAAGGTCCCGGACGGCGGATCTCGCCGTTCGGATCGCCCGATGGCTGCCCGACGGGCGGCACTTTCTCGCGCGTCGCCGTCGAGAAAGGGCACGCGGCGCGCGAACGTACGTCTTCGACGCCGAGGGCGGCGCACCGCGGCCGCTGACCGCGGAGGGCTACCGGGGGATCCTGGTCTCGCCGGACGGAAAGCGTGTCGCCTTAAGGGGACCGAAGGGCGAGGCATTCGTCGTCTCGGTCGACGGAGGAGAGCCGAAGCCGGTGCCGGGATACGAGACGACGTCTTCGCTCGCGGGCTGGACCCCGGACGGTCGAATCCTCGTGCGCAAGGGGACCTCGACCGAGATGCCGATGCGGCTTTTCGCGCTCGATCCCGGACACCGGCCGGGAGGAGCTCTGGCGCGAGTTCTTTCCGTCCGACGCGACCGGGATCAACAGTCTGATCGCCTTCCGGTCAACGCGCCGAACGGCGCCTATGCCTACAGCTACTTCCGGAACCTCTCGAACTTGTACCTGGTCGAAGGATTGAAGTGAGCCTCGCTGCCGGAACGAAGCTCGGACCCTACGAAGTCCTCGCGCCGATCGGCGCCGGAGGGATGGGAGAGGTCTACCGGGCGCGCGACGAGCGGCTTGAAGCGCGAGGTCGCGGTCAAGGTCCTGCCCGCGTCTTACTCGGGAGATCCCGAGCGCCTGCGGCGCTTCGAGCAGGAAGCCCAGACGGCGGGCGGGCTCAACCACCCGAACATCACGGCGGTCCACGATCTCGGCACGCACGACGGCGCGCCGTACATCGTCACGGAGCTCCTCGAGGGCGAGACGCTCCGGGCGCGGCTCTCGGGCGGCGCCCTGCCGGTCCGCAAGGCCACCGACTACGCGACCCAGATCGCGCGCGGCCTCGCGGCGGCGCACGAGAAGGGGATCGTCCACCGCGACCTGAAGCCCGAGAACCTCTTCCTGACGAAGGACGGGCGGGTCAAGATCCTCGACTTCGGGCTGGCGAAGCTGACGCAGCCGGAAGGGCAGCCGAACCCGCAAACCAACCTGCCGACCGCGGACGGGACGGAGCCCGGGGTCGTCCTCGGGACGCTCGGCTACATGGCGCCCGAGCAGGTCAAGGGGAAGTCAGCCGACGCGCGCTCCGACATTTTCGCGTTCGGGGCCGTGCTGTACGAGATGCTGTCGGGGTCGCGCGCGTTCCACCGCGACACGGCCGCCGAGACCATGTCGGCGATCCTGCGCGAGGAGCCGCCCGACCTCTCGGCGACGAACAAGAACGTGGCGCCGGGCCTCGAGCGCGTCGTTCGCCACTGCCTCGAGAAGAACCCCGAGGAGCGCTTCCACTCGGCGCACGACCTGGCGTTCGACCTCCAGGCGCTGTCCGGGTCGACCCCGGCGGCGGCCGCCGCGGCGGCGAAGGGTGTGGCGATGTCGCGGCCGCGCCGGGCGCTCCTCCTCGCCGCCGCGCTGGCGCTCGCGGGGATGGCGGCGACCTTCTTTCTCGGACGCCGAACGGTGAAGTTCGACACGCCGTCGTTCCGTCAGCTCACCTTCCGCCGCGGCACGATCTATGCCGCGCGCTTCGCACCGGACGGCCAGACCGTCGTCTACTCCTCCGCCTGGGACGGCGGCCCCATGGAGATCTTCGTGGGCCGTCCCGAGAGCCCGGAATCGCGGCCGTTCGGCCTCGTCGGTGCGGAGGTCCTCGCGATCTCGCGAACGGGCGACATGGCCGTGTCGCTCAACCGGAGATCCGTCGAGTGGGTTCCGCCGCCAGGGAACGCTCGCGCAGATCTCCGTCGCCGGGGGCGCGGCGCCGCGCGAGATCCTCGAACGGGTGGAGTGGGCGGACTGGGCGCCCGACGGCAAGGCCCTCGCCGTCTCTCTCCGAGGAGCCGGAAAGAGCCGAATCGAGTACCCGGTCGGCAAGACCGTTTACGAGACGAGCGGATGGGTCAGCCACCTGCGCGTTTCGCCCGACGGCGAGCTCGTGGCCTTCGACGACCATCCCACGCCCGGGGACGACGGCGGGTCGATCGCCGTGGTCGACCGCTCCGGGAAGAAGCGGACAGCCTCGCAGTCGTTTGCGTCGGCGCAGGGGCTCGCGTGGGGCGCCGACGGGCGGATCTGGTTCACGGCCGACGGAGGTCGGGGGCAACCGCGCTCTCTACGTGACCACCCTTTCGGGGAAGGCGGCGCTCCGCGCCGCGGTGCCGGGGTGCCTCACGCTCCAGGACATCTCGCGGGAAGGCCGCATGCTCGTCACGCGCGACACGCTTCGTTCCGAGATGGTCGGCCTGGCTCCGGGCGAGACGAAGGAGCGCGACATGACCTGGCTCGACTGGACGCTCGGCGCCGCCATCGCCGCCGACGGCCGGACGATCCTCTTCTCCGAGACCGGGGAGGGAGGAGGCGCCGGGTACTCCGTCTACATACGGAAGACGGACGGCTCGCCGGCCGTGAGGCTGGGCGAGGGCGGAGCCCGGGACCTGTCGCTGGACGGGGAGTGGGCGCTGGCGATCCAGCGCACCGTCCTCCGATCCGCGCCTCGTTGCGTATCCGACCCGGGCGGGAGAGATGAAGGTCTTCAAGACCGACGGTCTCAGGGTTTTCGGAGCCGGCTGGGTTCCCGACGGGAAGAGCGTTCTCATCGAGGCGGCCGAACCGGGCCGCGGCTCGCGGGTCTTCCGGCTCGACGTGGCGGGCGGCAAGCCTCGGGCCCTGACTCCGGAGGGCTACTCGCTGGCCGGAGTCACCGCTCCCGACGGAAAGTGGACCGTGGTCGGCGGCCCGGATCGACGGCGTTACCTCTATCCGCTCGCGGGCGGAGAACCTGCTCCCATACCGGGGCTCGACGACGACGACTCGGTCGACCAGCGCAGCGCCGACGGCCGCTTTCTCTATGTTCACCGACGCAGCGAAGTGCCGGCGAAGACCTACCGCCTGGAGCTCGCCACGGGGAAGAAGGAGCTCTGGCGAACGCTGATGCCGGCCGACGCCGCAGGCGTCTCGAACATCAATCCTGGACCGGCGAGCGACGGCCAGTCCTACGTCTACGGCTACTTCCGGCTGCTGTCCGACCTCTACCTCGTCGACGGCGTCAAGTGATTCGCGGTTAGAATCCTGCCGCCTTAATGACGCTCTCCGCCGGAAACAAGCTCGGTCCCTACGAGATCCTCGCGCCGCTGGGCGCCGGAGGGATGGGAGAGGTCTACCGGGCGAAGGACCCGCGCCTCGGCCGCGAGGTGGCGATCAAGGTGCTGCCGGCGTCGTTCTCGCAGGATCCGGACCGGCTGAAGCGCTTCGAGCAGGAGGCGCGGGCCGCGGGGTCCTGAACCACCCCAACATCACGGCGGTCCACGACTTCGGGACGCACGACGACGCTCCGTACATCGTCACGGAGCTTCTCGAGGGCGAGACGCTCCGGGCGCGACTCCTCTCCGGGTCGCTCCCGGTGCGCAAGGCCATCGACTACGCCGTCCAGATCGCGAAGGGACTCGCCGCGGCGCACGAGAAGGGGATCGTCCACCGGGACCTGAAGCCCGAGAACCTGTTCCTGACGAAGGACGGGCGGGTCAAGATCCTCGACTTCGGCCTCGCGAAGCTGAAGATCGAGGGCGGCGAGACCGGCCAGACGGATGCGGGAACGGTCTCGGGCGGCACGCAGCCGGGCGTCGTGCTCGGGACGATGGGCTACATGGCGCCGGAGCAGGTGCGCGGCAAGCCGGCCGACCGGCGGTCGGACATCTTCGCTTTCGGGACGATCCTCTACGAGATGCTGGCCGGTCAGCGCGCGTTCCGGGGCGACACGGCGGCGGACACGATCACGGCGATTCTGACGAAGGAGCCGCCGGACCTGTCGCAGACCAACAAGGAAATCCACCCGGGGCTCGACCGGATCGTTCGCCACTGCCTCGAGAAGAACCCGGAGGAGCGGTTCGAGTCGGCGCGCGACGTCGCGTTCGACCTGGAGTCGCTCTCGAGCATCTCGACGCAGACGGGTGCGGTTTCGACGCCCGTGGTGTCGAAGAGGTCGCGCTGGATCGGGCCGGCCCTTCTGGCCGCGTCGGTCGGCATCGCCGCGGGCCTGGCGGCCGGATTTCGGTACGGCAAGAAGGCGGGCTACGTCCCACCGCCGAACTACCAGCAGCTGACTTTCCGGCGCGGCGAGGTCTACTCCGCGAGGTTCGCGCCTGACGGGCAAACGGTGGTTTACGCGGCCGCATGGGACGGAAGGCCGGTCGAGCTCTTCTCGACCCGGACGGATCGCCCCGAGTCGCGAGTCTTCGGCCTCGTCGGCGCGGACCTGCTGGCGATCTCGGAGAGCGGGGAAATGGCGGTTTCGCTCGATCGCCACAACGACGGACCGTTCACCCGGAGCGGGACGCTCGCAGAAGTCGGGGTCAGCGGTGGCGTCGCTCCCCGCGAGATCCACAAGGAAGTGCAGTGGGCGGACTGGGGGCCGGGCGGCAAGGACCTGGCGATTGTCCGGGACGTGAACCTGCGCAACCAGCTCGAATTTCCCGCGGGCAAGATGCTCTACCAGACCGCCGGCTGGATCAGCCATCCGCGGGTCTCGCCCGACGGGAATCACGTCGCCTTTCTCGATCACCCGCAGCGCGGGGACGACGGCGGGGTGGTCGCGGTCGTCGACCGGTCGGGAAAAAAGACCTCGCTCGCCGGAGAGTTCTCGTCGGAATACGGCCTCGCATGGTCGCCGAGCGGGAAGGAGATCTGGGTCACCGGGGCGAAGGTCGGCGGCAATCGGGCCATTCACGCCTTCTCATTGGACGGCGGAGAGCGCCTTCTCGCCCGTGTGACGCAGAGCCTCACGCTGCAGGATGTGTCGCGGGACGGGCGCGTTCTCGTCGCGCACGACTCGATCCGCATCGGGATCCTCGCCGGAAAAGGAGGCCAGCCCAAGGAGAAGGAGCTCGCCTGGCTCGACTGGTCGTCGCTCTTCGACCTTTCGAATGACGGGAAGACGATTCTCTTTTCCGAGACCGGCGAGGGCTCCGGCCCGGCGTACTCGACCTTCATTCGCAGCACGGATGGCGCGCCTCCGGTCCGCCTCGGCGAGGGCGGCGGCCAGGCGCTGTCGCCCGACGGCCAGTGGGCCGCGGTCCAGGTCGGACGCCCGAAGCGCACGATCACGCTCTATCCGACGGGGGCCGGCGAGAAAAAGGTCCTGGCGACGGGTGATCTCGAGACCCAGGGCGGGAGCTCGTTCACGCCCGACGGAAAGAGCATCGTCTTCACGGCGAACGAGCCGGATCGGGGACCGCGCATCTATGTCATCGCGATCGACGGCGGAAAACCGCGGGCGCTGACCCCGGAGGGCTACCGATCGTTCTCCCGCGGCGTGACGCCGGACGGCGCCCGGGTCCTGGTCAGCGGGCCCGACCGAAAACGCTACTTCTATCCGCTCGCCGGCGGGGAGCCCGCGCCGGTCCCGGGACTCGCCGACGACGAGTCGCCGGGCGGGTGGGGCGCGGACGGTAAGTCCCTCTACGTCTACCGCCGCCGCGACCTCCCCGGGCGCCTGTATCGGCTGGACCTCGCCAGCGGAAAGAAGGAGCTCGTTCGCGAAGTCATGCCAGCCGACGGGTCGGGAATCGTGGACATCGCACCCATCATCACCACTCCCGATGGCGCTTCCTACGTCTACGGCTTCCAGCGGACGCTCTCGGACCTCTACCTGGTCGACGGTTTGAAATGACGCTCGTTGCGGGCTCGAAGCTCGGGCCGTACGAGGTCCTCGCGCCGATCGGGGCGGGGGGGATGGGAGAGGTCTACCGGGCCAAGGATCCGCGTCTCGGCCGCGAGGTCGCGATCAAGGTCCTGCCCGCAACCTTCTCGCAGGACCCGGATCGCCTCAAGCGGTTCGAGCAGGAAGCGAGGGCGGCGGGGGTCCTGAACCATCCCGGCATCACCGCGGTCTACGACTTCGGCACGCACGACGGCGCCCCGTACATCGTCACGGAGCTCCTCGAAGGGGAGACCCTGCGTGCGCGGCTGCTGACGGGTTCGCTCCCGGTGCGCAAGTCAATCGACTACGCCGTCCAGATTGCCCGCGGGCTCGCGGCGGCGCACGAGAAGGGGATCGTCCACCGGGACCTGAAGCCCGAGAACCTTTTCCTGACGAAGGACGGCCGGGTCAAGATTCTCGACTTCGGGCTCGCGAAGCTCAAGACCCAGCAGGACGAGAGCGGACAGACGGACATGGGCACCGTCTCCGGCGGCACGCAGCCCGGCGTCGTGCTCGGGACGATGGGCTACATGGCGCCCGAGCAGGTGCGCGGGAAGGCCGCGGACAAGCGGTCGGACCTCTTCGCCTTCGGGACGATCCTGTACGAGATGCTCTCGGGCCAGCGCGCCTTCCGCGGGGACACGGCGGCGGACACGATCACGGCGATCCTGACGAAAGAGCCGCCGGATCTCTCGACGACGAACAAGGACGTCCACCCGGGCCTCGACCGGATCGTTCGCCACTGCCTGGAAAAGAACCCCGAAGAACGCTTCGAGTCGGCCCGCGACGTCGCGTTCGACCTCGAGGCGCTGTCGAGCCTCTCCGGAGCGACGACGACCGGCGTGCGCGCCCTGCCGGCGGCCGGGAAGAAACGGCCCTGGGCCGCGCTGGCGCTCGCGGCGGTCCTCGGCGCGGCCATCGCATCGCCGTTCATCTACTCCGCCGGCAAGAAGGCCGGCGTCGTCGAACCGCCGGAGTTTCACCAGATAACCTTCTCGCGCGGCGAGGTTGCCGGTTCGCTCTTCGCGCCGGACGGCCAGACGGTCGTTTATTCCGCCGCCTGGGAAGGGGCACCCTTCGAGATCTTCATCAACCGGCCGGAGAGCCCGGAATCCCGGCCCTTCGGCCTGCCCCCAGCCGAGGTTCTCGCCATCTCGAGGTCCGGTGAGATGGCGATCAAGCTGGCTCCCCGTCGCACGAAGGCGTTCGTGACGACGGGTCGGCTCGCGCGAATCTCGATCGCGGGCGGCGCACCGCGCGACATCCTCGACGACGTCCAGTTCGCGGACTGGTCGCCGGACGGGAAGGACCTGGCGATCGTCCGGGACGTCGGTCCGAAGTGTCGCGTCGAGTTTCCGATCGGGAAGGTTCTCTACGAGACCTCGGGCTGGATCAGCCACCCTCGGGTCTCCCCGGACGGAGGGCTCGTCGCCTTCCTCGACCATCAGGTCCCCAACGACGACGGGGGGGTTGTCTCAGTCGTGGATCGGGCCGGGAAGAAGCGGGACGTGTCGCCCCTCTATGCGACGGCCCAGGGCCTCGTCTGGAGGCCGGACGGCGGCGAGATCTGGTACACCGCGGCGGTGGGCGGCTTCAATCGGGCCGTGCACGGCGTCACGCTTTCCGGAAAAGTGCGCCTGGTCGGGCGCGTGCCCGGGATCAGCACGATTCGTGACATCTCACAGCAGGGGCGGGTGCTGATGACCAACGAGAGCGCCCGTCTCGGAATTCTTGCGCTCGGGCCGGGAGAGGCGAAGGAACGGGAGCTGTCGTGGCTCGACTACTCGCTCGTGACCGACATCCGCTCCGACGGCAGCAAGATCCTCATCACGGAGTCGGGAGAGGGGGAGGTCCCTCTTACTCCGCGTACCTGCGGGGCTTCGACGGCTCGCCGGCGGTGCGGCTCGGCGATGGCTCGACCGAGGCGTTCTCGCCCGACGGCGCGTGGGCGATTGCGATCACCCACACGGCCACACCGCAGATTCACATGCTCCCCACGAGCGTGGGGGAGCCCCGGGCGCTTTCGCACGATGGCCTCGACGTGTTCAACGCCGACTTTCTTCCGGACGGGAAGAGCCTGATCTTCACCGCGTCCGAGGCCGGCCGCGGAACACGGCTGTACGTGCGAGACATCGCGGGAGCGAAGGCCCGTGCGATATCTCCAGAGGGCTACTCGCTGTTCCGGGGGACCGTGACGCCCGACGGAAAGTCCGTCGTCGTGAGCGGCCCGGATCAGCGGATCTATCTCTACGCCGTCGGGGGCGGCGAGCCCACGGCCCTCCCGGGCCTCACCTCCATCCATCGCCCGATCCGTTGGACGCCGGACGGGCGGAGTCTCTTCGTGCAGGACGCCAACCGGCTCCCGATGCAGGTCTCCAGGTACGACCCGGCCACTGGCCGGCTCGACCTTTGGAAGGAAGTCTCGCCAGCCGATGCTGCGGGTCTGGCCGGCGCCAGCCGCTTCGTCACCACCCCCGACGGCCGCTTCTACGCGTACAGCTATCTGCGGGTGCTGTCCTACCTCCAGCTCGTCGAAGGCCTGAAGTAGGCCTCCGGTAGAATCCCCCCGCTCCCAATGACGCTCGCCGCCGGAACGAAGCTCGGCCCCTACGAGATCCTCGTGCCAATCGGTGCGGGAGGGATGGGGGAGGTGTACCGCGCGCGCGACGAGCGTCTCAAGCGCGACGTCGCGATCAAGGTGCTGCCTCCCGAGCTCGCGTCTGATCCCGAGCGGCGTTCCCGCTTCGAGCGGGAGGCGCGCGCGGCTTCGGGCCTCTCGCATCCGAACATCCTGACCGTCTACGACATCGGCTCCCACGATTCGACCATCTACATCGCCATGGAGCTCGTCGAGGGCGGGACGCTGAAGGACCTTTCGGCCTCCGGTCCGGTGCCCGTCAAGAAGCTTCTCGAAATCTCGGTGCAGATCGCCGAGGGCCTCGCGGCGGCCCACGCCGCCGGAATCGTGCACCGCGACCTCAAACCGCAGAACGTCATGGTCTCCAAGCACGGGTTCGCGAAGATCCTGGACTTCGGCCTCGCCAAGCTCGTGACGCCGGAGGACCAGGAGGTCTCGGCCCTGAGGACGGCGGTCGGAGATCCGACGCGGCCGGGCATGGTCATGGGAACGGTCGGCTACATGTCGCCCGAGCAGGCCGCGGGACGGGTCGTCGACTTTCGCTCCGACCAGTTCTCCTTCGGCTCGATCGTCTACGAGCTCGCGACGGGCAAGCGCGCTTTCGAGCGATCGACGACCGCCGAGACGCTGACGGCGATCATCCGGGAAGAGCCGGACCCCGTCGGACAGGTCAACCCGAAAGTGCCGTCGCCCGTGCGGTGGCTCGTCGAGCGCTGTCTCGCGAAGGACCCCGAGGACCGGTTCGGAACGACGAAGGATCTGGCGCGCGACCTCGCCGACGTGCGCGACCACCTCTCGGAAGCCTCGTTCTCGACGACGACGGACCAGACGGCCGCGGCCGCGGCGGCGGTGCGCTCGGGCCGGCGCCGCTGGCCCTGGCTCCTCGGCGCGGCCGTTCTGGCGGCGATGGTCGGCGTGGCCGCGTTCGCGGTCGGAAGAAAAGCGGGGACCGTTACGCCGCCGTCTTTCCGCGAGCTGACGTTCCAGCGCGGCGAGATCATGAATGCCCGGTTCGCGCCCGACGGCCAGACAGTGATCTATGCCGCGGGCTGGGAGGGCCGTCCGATCGAGATCTTCGTCAGCCGCCTGGACAGCCCGGAAGCGCGGCCCTTCGGGCTGGCGGGGGCGGACCTTCTCTCCATTTCGGCCTCGGGCGAGATGGCCGTGAATCTCAACCGCCACTTTGTCGGGCCCTTCGAGTACGGCGGGATGCTCGCGCGGATCGGGATGACGGGCGGCGGGACCCCCCGGGAGATCCAGGACGACGTGCTCTTCGCGGACTGGGCGCCGGACGGACAGACCCTCGCGATCGTCCGCCTCGTCGGGGCGAGGAACCGGATCGAGTATCCCGTCGGCAAGGTCCTTTACGAGACCACGGGCTGGGTCAGCAACGTGCGCGTGTCGCCGACGGGGGACCTTGTCGCCTTCATCGACCACCCGACCATTGGCGACGACGGCGGCTCGATCGCGGTCGTCGACGCCTCCGGAAAGTTGAAGACGCTCGCGACGGGATTCTCCACGGCCGGCGGTCTGGCGTGGGGGCCTCGGGGCCGGGAGGTCTGGTTCACGGCAGCAGATGTCGGCGGAAACCGCGCGCTCCATGCCGTCAACCGGGCCGGCGCCCACCGTGTCGTCGCGCGGGTCACCGGAAATCTTACGCTGCACGACGTCGCGAAGGACGGGCGGGTGCTCATCGCCCACGACACGCTGCGCTCCGGAATCCTCGGATTCTCGCCGGGAGACTCGCGGGAGAAGGACCTTTCATGGCTCGACTGGTCCGGCGTCCGGGACATCTCGCCGGACGGGAAGTCGTTCGTGTTCGTCGAGTCCGGAGAGGGCGGAGGCGCCGGCTATTCGGCCTACCTGAGGCGCATGGACGGGTCGCCCCCGGTGCGGTTGGGAGAGGGCGTCCCCATGTCGATCTCTCCGGACGGCCGCTGGGTCCTCGGCGTCACCAACGTTGGGACCGGTCCGAAGGTCGTCGTCCTGCCGGCCGGAGCGGGAGAAGCGAGGACCGTCCCGACCGGGGATCTCGTTGCATCGGGTGCGGAGTGGTTTCCCGACGGAAAGCGGATCCTCCTGACCGCCCGCGAGCCGGGCAAGGGCAGTCGCCTGTTCCTTCTCGATGGCGCCGAAGGAAAACCGCGGGCCGTCTCGCCGGCGGGTTACCGGGCCTTCCTGCGCGCCATTTCGCCCGATGGCCGACTGGCGGCCGTCCAGGGGCCCGATCGACGGCGCTATCTGTATCCGCTCGACGGCGGCGAGCCGGCGCCGATCCCGGGCCTCGAGGCGCAGGAAGATCCGACGGGCTGGGCCGGCGATCGCGCGCTGTTCGCCTTCGACCGGGGAGCCCTGCCGGGCCGGGTCTACCGGATCGATCTCGCCACGGGCAAGCGCGAGCTCTGGAGGGAACTGGTTCCGCTCGACCCCGCCGGGATCAGCACGCTCTCGCCGCCCGCGCTGACGCCCGACGGGAAGGCGTACGTCTACTCCTACAACCGCATCCTCTCGGACCTCTTCCTCGCCGAGGGCATTCGGTGATCTCGGTCCCGAAGCAGGTCATGGTTCTGGGCCAGGAGCTCGTGATCGTCTGGGACGACGGACGCGAGGACTACCTCTCGCTCGAGAAGCTCCGCCGCGCCTGCCCGTGCGCCATGTGCAAGGGGGAGCCCGACCTCTTCGGCAAGGTCTACCGCGGGCCGGACCGACCACTCACGCCACTCTCGGTCCAGGCGGCGGCCCACCGCTGGGTCGGCTCCTACGCCCTGCAGATCGACTGGGCCGACGGCCACAACGACGGGATCTATTCCTTCGAGTCGCTGCGGCGGATGGGCTCGGTGACCTGAGTTCCTAAGCCTGGGGTCGCCGGCGGTGCCGCCGCCGGAAGGCCCGCACCTTCATCAGGTTCCCGCAGGTTCCCATCGCGCACCACTGGCGGCGGTGATTGCGCGTCGCGTCGTAGAAGAAGAGGACGCAGTCCGGATTGCCGCAGCGGCGGATGAGCTCCGGCTTCCTTGCGCCGAGGAGATCCGCCGCCGCCTCGGCCACGTTGCCGAGGAGCGAGATCGGGTGCGTGGGGCGCGCTGTGAACCGCGTCCGGAACCCACCGGCGGTGCGTTCGAGGCGCAAGTTCCCGTCGTTCTCGGCCAGGATGAAGTTGATCGCGGCGAACCCCTCCGTCGAAACGCCGCGTCCCCGCGTCAGGCCGTCGATCGTGTGCCGGAGCGTCTCGCGGAAGACCCGGGCGCGCTCCGCGATGCGGACGCCTTCGGGCCCTTCGCCCCACCGCTTGAGCGAGTCGGTCGCCAGTCGGGCGTCGAGCCGGCCGGCCCGTCCGAGCCAGCGGACGAAGGCCTCCAGATCCGGCAGCAACTCGACCGCCTGTCCTCGGACGAACGGCCGCGTGTTGAGGAAGTCGAGGCAGGGATGCCCGGCCACGAACACGAAGTCGGTCCGGCTCTTCTCCGCCCGCTCTCCCGTCACCCCGGCAGTGTAACCCTCCTAACCCCAAAACGCCGGGGCGAGGTCGAATGCGCTGAGCCGACTCTTCGTTAAGTCGCAGGACCCTGTTAGGATTCCGCGCCCCGGAGAGGTGTCCGAGTGGCTTAAGGAGCACGCTTGGAGCCGACCACCAGAGGCAAACCCCGGCAGTAGGCAACGCCGCGCGGAGCGCGGCGTTCACTCGCATGGGACTGCCGCCGGTGTTGTAGGATTCCCCGCCCCGGAGAGGTGTCCGAGTGGCTTAAGGAGCACGCTTGGACCGACGGACGGCGGTAATCCCCCCATCGTACCGCCAAGTTCGAAACGTAGGCCATCGATCGACGGTCAGGTTCCGACCCAGGGTCTCACGAGCGTGATCAGCGCCCAAATCCGGCCATTCCGCGTCCAAATCGCCCAACCCGCCCATCTCATTTCCCGAACCACCCCCCGCCGCGATAGCGTATTTCCCGATGGCAGACGATCCCAACGCCTCCGACCTCGAGCTCGTCCAGCGGATCAAGAGGGGCGACGATCAAGCCTTTCGAGACATGGTCGACCGATACAACGCTCGCGTCTACTCGCTCTCCTACGGCGTCCTCCGAAACCCGGAAGACGCGGAGGAGGCGACCCAGGACACGTTCCTGACGCTCTACCGGAAGATCGGGACCTTCGACGAGTCGAAGAAGTTCTTTTCCTGGTTCTACCGCGTCGCCCTGAACTCGGCCTACACGCGCGCACGGCGGCGCAAGTCGGCCGGCTCGACGGTTTCGCTCGAGGACTACATGCCGCGGTTCGGCGGCGACGGGCAGGCGCCCTCCTCGGAGTTCGCGGCCTGGGTCGACGGCACCGAGAACGAGGCGATCGCCCGCGATCTGGCCGAGCGCGCCGAGGGCTTCATCGCCGAGCTGTCCCCGACGTATCGGGACGCGATCTGGATGGTCGACGTCGAAGAGATGAAGCCGGCGGACGTGGCCGAGACCCTCGAGATCTCGCTCCCGGCCCTGAAGTCGCGCCTGCACCGCGCCCGTCTCTACGTGCGCCAGAGGCTGACGGAAGTCGCCTCGGCGCCCCCGGACCGCCGGGCGGCGGAGCGGAGGGTGGCGCCATGAGCCACGACGAGATGTCCTGCCGGAAGATCATCGTCGACTACCTCGCGGACTACGAGGACGGCTCGATGCCCGAGGCCGTCCGCCTGGACCTCGAGAAGCACCTCTCGCACTGCCCGCCGTGTGTGGTCTTCCTCAAGACGTATCGGGCGACGGGCCGGACGCTCCGGATGCTCAAACCGCGCGAGATCCCTCGAAACCTCGCCCAGGTCGTCATGGAGTTCGTGCGCACGCGGTGTCGGGACAAGGAGTGACGCCCGCCCGCGTCGCGGCCGTGAGCGCGGGATGGCTGGCCGCGTTCGCGCTGGTCTTTTCGGCGGGCTCCGCCTTCGGCGCGTGGGGCCTTCCGCCGGAAGGATTCCTGCACGGCTCGGATCTCGCCGCGGGCCTGCTCTTCGGCGCCGTGCTCCTCGCGGCGTTCCTGCGTCCGCGCCGACGTTCTCCCGTGGGATAGAATCGTCCGTCCGGCGGCGGAAGATGAGTTCGGGCCCTGTGCGACGGAAGTCTCCGAACCTCGTCAGGTCCGGAAGGAAGCAGCGATCAGGAGGCGCCACCGTGCGCCGCAGGTCAACCTGAGCTCATCTTCGGCCGCCGGGTACCTCAGAGGCACTCGATCTTGCCGAACTTGCTCTCCGCTCCCGTCCGGTCGCGTCGAGCGACCGATTAAGATACCCCCGATGCACCTCGCGCTTCCCCGCAAATGGCGGCCCCGCATCTTCGAAGACCTGGTCGGCCAGGAGGCCGTCGCGCGCACGCTCTCCAACGCGATCGCCGACGGGCGCGTGGCGCAGGCCTACCTGCTGACGGGACCTCGCGGCGTCGGGAAGACCTCGACCGCGCGGATGCTCGCCCGGGCGCTCAACTGCGACAAGGGGCCGACGATCCGCCCGTGCGGAGAGTGCGCATCCTGCCGCGAGATCCTGGATCGGGGCGAGTCGCTCGACGTCCACGAGATGGACGGCGCCTCGAATCGCAAGATCGAGAACGCCCGGGAGCTGATCGAGACGGTGCGCTACGCCCCGCAGCGCGACCGCTACCGGATCGCGATCATCGACGAAGTCCACATGCTCACGACCGAGGCCTTCAACGCGCTCCTGAAGACCCTCGAGGAGCCGCCGCCCCACGCGCGGTTCATCCTCGCGTCGACCGAGCTCCACAAGATCCCCGCGACGATCATTTCGCGCTGCCAGCGGTTCGCCTTCCGCGCGCTGACGGTCCCCGAGATCACGGCGCAACTGGCGAAGGTGGCGAAGGCCGAAAAGATCGACGTGACGCCGGGGGCTTTGCGTCTCCTGGCGGGCGCGGCCGAAGGCAGCATGCGCGACGCGCTCTCGCTTCTCGACCAGGCGGCGACCCTCGCCGCGGGCAGGGTCGACGAGGCGCGCTGCGCCGAGATCCTCGCGCTCGTCGATTCGACGCTGCTCGAGGCCATGTACTCGGCGGTCGCGGGCGGCGACCGGGCCGCGGCGATCGCGAGCCTGGCGCGCCTGACCGAGGGCGGCGCCGACCCGCGGCACGTGCTCCGCGAGTTCGTCGTCTTCCTGCGCCGGGCGCTGCTCTCGGCGGCCGGCGCCGCGAGCGACCTCCCGAAGGAAGAGCAGGCGCGGATGGCGGCGCTCGCGCGGGCGATGCCGTACGAGAACCTGCTGCGCGCCGTCTCGCTGACGCTGCAGGCCGAGGAACAGGTGCGCCGCGTCGACGACCCGGGCCTCGTCGTGCAGATGCTCGTCCTGAAGCTCGCCGAGCTGCCGCGGCTGCGCGACATCGAGGCGTCGATCGGCGGGGCGACTCCGGCCCGCAGCGTCCCGCCGCCGCCGCGCCCCGCGCCGTGCGGCAGACGCCGGACCCCGGATCGTCTCCCTCGTGCCGGTCGAGCCCGAGCCGGAGCCCCGCGAGGTCGCGGCAGCCCCCGTGGCCGGCGACCCGATCGAGCGGTTTCACGAGATCCTGGACTCGCGCCGCCGGGTGACGGCCGCCCAGGTCAGCCTGGCCGAGTCGATCGGTGTGGCCGGCGAGGACCTCGTCCTGCGCTTCGGAATCGACCGCGCGGCCGCCAAGGAGGCCCTCGAGGAGCACGCCGCGAAGAAGCTGCTCTCGGAGGTCGCGCGGGAGGCCTTCGGCCGGCCTCTGAAGATCGTGCTGAAGACCGGCCCGCCGGCCGACGGCGATCTCGGCAAGGCCGCGCGCGAGGTGCCGCGCTCGACGATCTCGCGCGAGCGGGCCAGCACGCGCGCGGAAGCGGACCCGATGGTGCGCTCGGCCATGGAGCTCTTCCACGGCGAGCTGACGGAGATCAAGGAAGAGGAATGAACATCCAGAAGATGATGCAGCAGGCCCAGGCCATGCAGACCAGGCTGCAGGAAGAGCTCACCGCCATGCGGGTCGAGGCGACCTCGGGCGGCGGGATGGTCAAGATCGAGATGTCGGGGACGAAAGAGGTCCTCGCGGTCCACATCGAGAAGGCCGCCGTCGATCCCGAGGACGTCGAAACGCTGCAGGACCTGGTCCTCGCCGCGGCGCGCGAGGCTTCGCGCCGCGTCGACGAGGCCGTGCAGAAGAAGACGGCGTCGATGCTCGGCGGAATGATGCCGGGGATGCGCTAAGGCCTTGCCCGGAACCCCGAAATCGCTGGAGCGGCTGGCCGCCGAGTTCCAGCGCCTGCCCGGGATCGGCGCCAAGAGCGCCGCGCGGCTGGCCTACTACCTGCTCCGGTCGCCCGCCGAGGACGCCGAACGGCTCGCCCACGCGATCGCGCAGGCGCGCTCCACGGTCAAGCGCTGCTCGACCTGCAACACGCTGACCGAGGAAGACCCGTGCGACATCTGCTCCGACCCGCAGCGGGACGCGTCCCTGCTCTGCGTCGTCGAGGAGCCCGGCAATCTCGCGGCGGTGGAGAAGACGCGGGAGTTCCGGGGCCGGTACCACGTCCTCTGGGGAGCCCTCTCGCCGCTGAAGGGAATCGGGCCCGACGAGATCGACGTCGCCGGCCTGGTGTCGCGGGTCACCCCCGAGGTCCGGGAGGTCGTGATCGCGACCAACCCCAACGTCGAGGGCGAGGCGACGGCCCTGTATCTCGCCCGGCGCCTCAAGCCGTCCGGCGTGCGGGTGACCCGCATCGCCTTCGGCCTGCCGGTCGGCGGAGACATCGAATATGCCGACGAGGTGACGATGGCGAGGTCGCTGGAGAACCGGCGCGAGCTTGTAAGAAAGGCCGCCAGAGAAATGCTGTTAGAATAAGTCCTCACAGGAGAATCAGTTAATCCATGACGCTGCCTGACCTCGTCCTCTACGACGAGGAATTCCGGAAGATCAAGGAGTCGCTCCACCGCCTGGCCTCGGACGCCAACGCGAACGTGGTCTTCCTGGTGGACAAGAACGGCCAGCAGATCGCGGCCGTCGGCGATCTCCAGTCGCTCGACACGACGTCGCTCGCCTCGCTGACGGCCGGCAACGTCGCCGCGACCGACGGCCTCGCCCGGCTGATCGGGGAGAAGGAGTTCTCGATCCTGTTCCACGAGGGCGAGCGCGACAACATTCACATCTCGATCGTCGCGCAGCGCGTCATCCTCGTCGTGATCTTCGACGAGCGCACCTCCCTCGGCCTCGTGCGCCTGCGGGTCCGGCGGGCCATGGCCGAGCTCGAGACGATCTTCCAGGACATCGCCCGCAAGGCCGAGAAGGAAAAGCAGGCCCTTCAGGCCGACTTCGACTCGCCCTTCGCCGAGATCACGGACGAGGACATCGACCGTCTCTTCTCGGAGTAGGCGGCGGACGGTCGGGATCGGCGGGCGAAGGCACCCTCATGACTTTCATCAATTACGCGGCCCGGGAGATCAACTGCAAGATCGTCTACTACGGGCCCGGCCTCTGCGGGAAGACGACGAACCTCCAGTACATCTACGACCGGACGAACCCGTCCGCCAAGGGAAAGCTGATCTCGCTCGCGACCGAGACGGACCGGACGCTCTTCTTCGACTTCCTGCCGCTCGACCTCGGCACGGTCAAGGGCTTCAAGACCCGGTTCCACCTCTACACCGTGCCCGGCCAGGTCTTCTACGACGCCTCGCGCAAGCTGATCCTGAAGGGCGTCGACGGCGTCGTTTTCGTGGCGGATTCGCAGGAGGCGCGCCTCGAGGCCAACATCGAATCGATCCGCAACCTCGACAAGAACCTCAAGGACCAGGGCTACGACATCGGCAACGTGCCGTACGTGCTGCAGTTCAACAAGCGGGACCTGCCGACCTCGATGGCGGCCGACGAGATGTACCGGCGGCTGAACATCAAGCGCGAGCCGACCTTCGAGGCCGTCGCGACGACCGGCGCCGGGGTGTTCGACACGCTGAAAGCCGTGGCGCGCCAGGTCCTGATGGACCTGAAGAAGAGATAGGGTCAGGTCTCGATTTTTCGGATCGGGACCTGCACCCGGACGGCCGAACATGACCTTCCCCATGCCCAACCGAAAATTCCAGACCTGACCCCCGGCTTTTTCGGCTCGAGTCCCCGCCCTTTGCGATGAGCGGCTCGAAGCAGACGCGCTCGTCCGTGCACTCCTCGGGCAGGGCGAGATCGCCGTCGGGCCCGCTGGGGCGCATCGTCCGGAGGCACCAGTACTGGGCCGTCGACGGCGACTGGCGCGGATCCCCCTCGCCGAAGGCGTCGGGGGAGAACCAGGTCTTGGTCCGCAGGTGGCGGCAGAGAAGGGCGTCGGGCTCGATCGGCGCCTCGCCCTTCCGGACGAAGCGCCGCATCGGCCCGAGAGGGTCGTCGGTCAGGCGAAGACCTCCTTGAGCGCCCGCTCGAGCTCGACTTTCGCGAGGCGGACCTTGTACGCGTTCTGGGACAGCGGCTTCGCCGATGCGACCGCGGCCTCGGCCGCCTTGCGGGCGATCTCGGGGCCCGGCTTCGCGCCGTTCAAGACCGCCTCGGCTTCGGGGGAGCGGTACGGGGTCGGGGCCACCGAGCCGAACACGACGCGCGGGTTGCGGATCGTGCCCCCCGACATCGTCAACGCCACGCAGACCTCGACGATCGGCCAGTCGAACGACTCCTTCTCCTTGAGCTTCCGGTAGACGGAGCGGGCGCCTTCCGCCGGCGCCGGCAGCACGACCGTCTCGACGATCTCACCGGCCGACAGGGTGTTCTCGTGCGTCGCGTCGTCGACCGGCCGGAAGAAGAACTTGTCCATCGGAAGCATCCGCCGTCCCTTCGACGACACGACTTCGAGGCTCGCGCCATAGGCGGAGAGGGCGGCGCCCGTGGCCGAGGGGTGGACGCAGCAGCAGGTGAGGTTCGAGTCGAAGATCGCGTGGAAGCGGTTCTCGCCGTCGCGGGCGAAGCAGTCGTTGCCGCCCTTCTTGCGGCAGTCGAACTCCTCCAGGCGGTAGTACCAGCAGCGCGGCCGCTGGCAGAGGTTGCCGCCGAGGGTCGCCATGTTCCGGATCTGCGGCGTCGCCGCCCCGTCCGCCGCCGCCGCGAGGGCGGGGTAGTGCTTCCGGAGCCCCGGGTCGGCGGCGATCTTCGCGAGCGTCGCCAGGGCGCCGATCTTCCCGGGCGGGCCTGCCTCGATCCGGTCGAGGCCCGACACCCCCGCGATCGAGACCACTGTGCTCGGGCTGTCGCAGCCCTCCTTCATCCGATCGAGCAGGTCGACCCCTCCGGCCTTCAGCTCGGCGTCCGGCTTTTCGGCGGCTCGGGAGGCCTCGGCGAGCGACTTCGCGTGGACCAGCGTGAATGGCTTCATGCGCGACCCCCTTTCGCCTTCGTCTTCGCGGCCGTGTCCACGGCGGCGAGAACGACCTCCGGCGTGATCGGGAGCTTCGTGATCCGAACGCCGATGGCGTGCGAGACGGCGTTGGCGATGGCCGCCGCCGTCGGCACCGTCGCGGGCTCGCCGATCCCCGTCGACTGGGTGTTGTTGACTCCGGCCCAGACCGGGAGGATGACCGTCTCGATCTCGGGGCAATCGAGCGCGCCGGCGATCTTGTACTCCTCGACGTTGGGATTGAGCACGCGGCCGCTTCCGCGGTCGAGCACCCGGTTCTCGAACAGGGCATACGAGAGGCCCTGGATGACGCCGCCCTGGATCTGGCTCTCGGTCGTCAGCGTGTTGATCGCGAGGCCGCAGTCGTGCACGGCAACGACCTTCTCGACGGTGACCTTGCCGGTTTCCGTGTCGACGAGGACCTCCGCGAACTGGGCGCCGCAAATGAACCGCTTCCAGGCGCCCTCGTTGTTCTCCGCCCGGTCGGCGGTGGCGGAGACGCCTTCCTCGGGCAGGAGCTTGCAGGCCTCCTCCCAGCTCGCCTTCTTCGCCGGCTCGCCCGAGGCCGTGACGGCGCCCCGCTCGATCGAGACCGAGGCGGCGGGCACCTTCCACTCCTTCGCGACGGCTGCGGCCATCTTCTGCTTGGCCTGCCAGGCCGCCCGCCGGATGGTGGGCGCGCTCGAGGGCGTCGTCGTCGATCCGCCCGACGCGGGCCCGAAAGGCATCCGGGTGTTGCCGATGCGCACGGAGATCTTCTCGAGCGGCAGGCCGAGCTCTTCGGCCGCGACCATCGCGACCATCGTGCGCGAGCCCGTGCCGAGGTCCTGGACGCCGTGCTCGACCTCCGCGGAGCCGTCCCGGTTGATCGCGACGGTCGCGCGCGGTCCGGTGCCGCCGGTGTCGTACCAGACGGCGGCCCCGACGCCGACGCCTCGCCGGATCGCGGGGTCGTCCGTCTTGCGGCGGGCGTCGCGGGTCTTCCAGCCGATCTTCTCGGCGCCGATCCGGAACTCCTCCCGCCGGACCTCCGACGGGTCGTTCTTCAGCCGGAACTCGAGGGGGTCCATGCCGAGCTTCGCCGCGAGCTCGTCCATCGTCGCTTCGAGCGCGAAGGCGCCCTGCGGGTGGCCGGGCGCCCGCATCGCGGCCGACGGTCCGGCGTTGGTGAAGACGTCGTACTCCTCGACCTTGAGGTTTTCGCAGGCGTAGACGTTCTTGATCGGTCCCGAGGTGCCGGTGCCCCCGTTGGTGCCGCCGGTGCCCCGGGCGATCAGATGCATTGCCGTCAGCTTCCCGTCCTTCGTGGCGCCGGCCTTGATCCACTGGATCGAGGAGGGGCGATTGCCCGTCGCGAGCTGCTCCTCCTTGCGGTCGAGGAAGAGCTTGACCGGGGCGCCGGCCTGCTTCGCCAGCTTCGCGGCCGCGACGCCCTCGATGCGGGCGCCGAACTTGGCGCCGAAGCCGCCTCCCATGTACTCGGTGACGACCTGGATGCGCGAGGCCGGGATCTTCAAGGCCTCGGCGAGCTCGTCGCGGACCGAGAAGATGCCCTGGGTCGAGGCCCAGACTTTGAGGTCCCCGCCGTCCCAGTACGCCACGAGCCCGTGGGTCTCGAGCGCGGTGTGAAGCTGGACCTGCGTGACGTAGGTGGCTTCGACGACGGCGTCGGCCTGCCGGAAGCCCGCCTCGACGCTGCCCTTGCCGCTCTGGCGGGGGCCCATGACGTTGCCCTTGCGCGGGAGTCCCGACTTGCGCTCCTCGACCTCCCCGGCCGAGGTCCGTTGCTGCGCCTGGCCCTCGAAGACGAGGGGCGCCCCGGGCTTCGATGCGGCCTCGATGCCGACGACGAAGGGGCGCTGCTCGTAGGCCACGACGATCGCCGCGAGGGCGTCGCCGACCCTCTCCGGGGTGTCGGCGGCGACGGCGGCGACCTCCTGGCCCGCGAAGCGGACCTTCTCGCCCGGCTCGGCGAGCGCGACCGCGGCTCGGACGCCCGGCAGCTTCAGCGCGGGGGCGAGGTCGATCGACTTGACCGTGGCGGCGGCCCAGGGGCTCCGCAGGATCCGGGCATAAAGGAGTCCGGGAAGGCGGACGTCGATCGAGTAGCGCGCCTCCCCGGTCGCCTTGGCCGGGCCGTCGAGACGCGGAACGCGCGTTCCGACGATCGCCAGCTTCGTCGAGGGGTCCCAGGGCGCGGGATCGTCCGCCGAGACCGTGACGTCCTTGGTCTGAAACTCTCCGTTGAAGCCGACGCGAAGTTTCTCGGTCATGTCAGGCCTCCTCGGACTCGAGGGCTTCCGCGGTCGCGAGCGCGACGCGGGAGTCGTCGTGGAATCCCCGCCCCGGGGTCTCGAGCGTGGAGGTCGCCGGCCGCGCCGTGTCGGCCGCCGCCGTCTTCAAGCCCGCCGCGCGCTCGACCGCGTCGAAGACGTGCGGGTAGGTTCCGCAGCGGCAGAGATTGCCGGCCACGGCCGCGCGGATCTCGGCGCGGGAGGGTTTGGGGTTGTGGTCCAGCAGGACCTTGCAGGAGAGGACCATGCCGGAGGTGCAGAAGCCGCATTGCAGGGCGTCGGCCGCGACGAAGGCCTCCTGCAGGGAAGACAGCGCGCCGTTCGCGGAGAGACCCTCGATCGTCGTGATCGACCGCCCGGCCGCCTCGTGCGCGAGCGTCAGGCAGGAGCAGACGGCCATCCCGTCGAGCAGCACCGTGCAGGCGCCGCAGGCGCCGCGCCCGCAGACCGACTTCGTGCCGGTCAGGCCGATCCGGTCGCGCAGCGCGTCGACGAGCGTGACGCGGGGCTCGACGGAGAGCTGGTGGACCTCGCCGTTGACCTTGAGCTCGAGCGGCGCGGGCCCGGGCCCGACGGTCCCGGTCTCGGCCGCGCGCAGCTTGACGGGTGCTCCGGCGGCGATCGCTCCGACGAGTGTGCCTCGGACGAGGTCTCGACGCGTGAAGCCGCCCTTCGGCTCTTCGCTCATGGCTCCTCCCCTCGGGCTACCGATGATACTTCCGACGGCGGGCTCGGGGAGAACTTTGCGGCGAGACGGGGCGGGAGCGCGCCGAACGGCGGAGGGCGGGGGCCGGAACCGCCGCGCCTTCGAGAAAGAGCGCGAGGGCCCGTCGCTCCGCCGCGGCCGCCTTCCGGGCCAGGCGGCGCGACCCCTCGCCGGCGCCGAGCGCGTCGAGCCGGGCGGCCTCGGCCTCGAGCACCGACGCGAGTCCCGACAGGATGCCGGCGCGGGCGGCGGGGGGCAGGGCGTCGAGGAGCGCGATCCGGGCGAGGATGGCGTCGTTGCGGCGGGGAGGAGGGGGCGGATCCCCGAGCCAACGCTGGAGCTCCCGCCGGCCCGCGGCGGTCGCCCGGTAGAGGAGCCTCGGGGGGCCGCGGCGGGGGCCGAGCGTCCGGAGGAGCACCCATCCGCGGCGGCGCAGCGTCGCCAGGGCGGGGTAGATCTGGGAGTAGCCCGCACTCCACGCCGGCTCGATCTCGTCCCGGACCGCGCGCGCCAGATCGTAGCCGGTGCGCGGCTCGGCCTGGAGCAAGCCGAGGAGGAGGTGGGGAAGGGACACGGCCAACTATATCAAGATAGATATAGTCTGGCGCGGGTTTCGGCCGGAGTGTGTCCTCTCGCGGGGAAAATCAAGGCGAAAAAAAAGGGGGCCCGCGGGCCCCCGAGAAACCGTGTTCGAAGCGTAAGTCGTTGACTTACTTCTTCTTCTTGGTGGTCTTCTTCGCTTTCTTCGCAGCCTTCTTCTTCGTCGCCATTACGTCACCTCCCTCCCGACAGCCAATTGACAGCCTTCGGGCGAGATGCTAGTTTTTCCGCCCCCGTCAAAGGGCGTATCGCCTTCAGTCTGTCGCTGCCGAATGATTGATGGGTCATACGCTCGTCAAAATCGCCGGTTGGGCCGCAACCCAGCCGGCGATTTGATTTTAGAAGCATCCCTCGCATTGGTACAAGATTTTTCCTTGCAATCGCTCTTGACTTCATTGTGGCGTTCGCGGGGACGCAAGTCAAGTCGCCGCGACGTCCGCGGCGCCTCCCGAGCCCGACGGGGGGCTCGCCGCGACCCGCGACGCGGCCTCGCATCGGCTCCCTCGCCGACCTCGACGCGCACGCGCGCCGCCGGCTGCGACTAGAATCCGACCGTGACATCCGCCGAGACCATCACCGTCGCGCACAGCCCCGACTCGGACGACGCGTTCATGTTCTACGCCCTCGCCGAGGGGCGCGTCGACACCGAGGGCCTCGCGTTCACGCACGAGCTCTCCGACATCGAGTCGCTCAACCGCCGCGCGATGGCGGGGGAGCTCGCCGTCACCGCCGTGTCCTTCCACGCGTACACGCGCCTTGCCGATCGCTACCTCCTTCTTCCCCACGGCGCGTCGTTCGGCGACGGTTACGGGCCGGTCGTCGTCGCGCGGGAGCCCATCGAGCGCGCGGCGATCGCCGCGGGCGACGTCGTCGTCGCGTCGCCGGGCCCCTGGACGACCGCGGCGCTCGCTCTCCAGCTCTGGGCGCCGGGCGTGCGCATGCGGCCGCTCTCCTTCGATCGGATCCAGGAGGCCGTGGCGTCGGGCGGGGAGCGGGCGGGCCTGCTGATCCACGAGGGCCAGCTCACCTTCCGCGACGAGGGGCTGACGGAAATCGTCGACCTCGGCCGCTGGTGGAAGGAGGAGACCGGGCTGCCGCTTCCCCTCGGGGGCAACGTCGTCCGCCGGGATCTCGGCGCCGAGCGGATCGGCCGCATCTCACGCGCCCTCTCCCGCTCGATCGAGTACGGCCTCGCGCACCGCGGCGCGGCCCTCGATCACGCCATGAAGTACGCGCGGGGCCTGCCGCGGGAGAAGGCCGACCGGTTCGTCGGGATGTACGTCAACGCCTGGACGCAGGGATACGGCGAGGCGGGACGCACGGCGGTCCAGACCCTCCTCGATCGGGCGCACGCCGCGGGCCTGACCCCGGCGGTGCGGGCCGAGTGGGCCTCGTAGTTTGAGAACCGACGGCCGGCTCGACACGCTCGTCCTCACGGTCCACCTCGCGGCGCTCGCCCTCGCCCTCGCCCCGCCCGTCTTCTTCGGGGCCGTCATCGCGCCCTCGGTCTTCCGCGTCCTGCCGACCCGCGACCTCGCCGCGGCGGTCCAGAGCCCGATCCTCGCGAAGATGTGCGTGCTCGCCGAGGCGAGCTTCGGCGTCCTGTTCGTGACGTCCTGGCTGCTGACCCGACGCGACGCTCCGAAGGCGACGCGCGCCTTGCTGACGCGGATGCCGGTCCTCGGGTTCTTCGCGGCGCTCGTCATCCGGCAGCTCCTGATCCCGCCGATCGACCGGATCCGCGAGGAGGCCCCGGGCCTGATCGACAGCCTGCCCGCGGCCGACCCGTCCCGCATCCTTCTCGACCGCTACCACCGCCTGGCGACGGGGTTCTTCTCCCTCGAGATCGCCGCCGCCGCGCTGGTGCTCGTGGCGACGGCGGGCCTGCTCGCCGCCCGCCGCGCCGCGCCGCCGGCGGCGGCGGAGAAGCCGAAAGAGGCGATGAGGGTGCTGAACCTGGACTGACCCGCGGACTGACTGCGGATTCTCGCGACTGCCGCTTTCATCGGATGGTGCAACCGAAGCCTCTAACCTACCCCCTCTCCCGGCGGGAGCCGTCCACCGGAGGCAAACCCCCGGCGTCAGGCAACAGCGGCGTCAGCCGCTGGTATCGGGTCGGGGTGAGGGGCGCCCCACGCGTCTAGCGAAAGAAAATGATCCGGGACGGCGCTTGCTTCGAACCCCTCACCCTTCCCTCTCCCCTCAGGGGAGAGGGTTTTTTCTGAGATTCGCCTTCCGCGCTACGTTCTCGCGCCCCCGCATCCCCTGGACGACGAGGACACTCCCGCACCCACAAGCGCCCACTTGCGCCCCCGCATCCCCTGGACGACGAGGAGCACTCCCGCACCCACGAGCGCCCACGGCCAGAGCCTCCACGCGACCTCGAAGAGGCGTTCGGGCAGGTCGATGTTCCGGCTCGCCGCGGTCAGCGCCGCGATCGCGACGAGCACGAGGCCGGGGACGAGCGTGGACGGCCGCCTCTCCCGGCCGGCGTAGCGGTCGACGGCCGCGGCCAGGAGCAGGCCGCCCCCGAGAAAGGCGAGGAGCGTCGCCCACGACGGCATCCAGGGCTCGAGCGGGTCCCGGAGGAGAAATCCCGTTCCCAGTCCGAGGAGCACCCCCGCCGCCACCACCGGCCCCCGGAAGCCGCGCAGCGCCGAGATCGCGAAGAGCACCGTCCCGATCAGAAGCAGGATCGGGCCCGGCCCGGTCAGGTGCAGCTCGCGGCGCACCAGGAAGAAGACGCCCAGCGCCATCAGCGCGATCCCGAGATTCAGGCCCCGGCGGTCCGTGGTGTTCATCGCTTCTTCGCGAGCCCGGCCGCCCGGGCGCCGGGGCCGACGGCCTTGTCGCCCTCCCAGCGGTAGAAGCCCTCGCCGGACTTCCGGCCGATCTTCCCCTCGGCCACGAGGGTGCGGAGGATCTCCGGAGGCGCGAACCGGTCCGAGGGCAGCTCCGCGGCGAGCGTCTCGGCGATCGCCAGCCGCACGTCGAGGCCGACGAGGTCGGTCGTCTTGAGAGGGCCCATCCGGTGGCCGTAGCCGAGCTCGAGGGCGCGGTCGATGTCTTCGGCGCTCGCGATCCCCTCCTCGACCATCCGCATCGCCTCGAGGCCCAGCGCGACGCCCAGGCGCGACGTGGCGAAGCCGGGGGAGTCGCGGACGCGGACCGCCTCCTTGCCGAGCGAGCGGACGAGCTCGAGCGCCCGGCTCTCGGTCTCGGCCGAGGTATCGTGACCCAGGACGATCTCGACGAGCGGCATCGCGGCGACCGGGTTGAAGAAGTGGATCCCGATGACCCGGTCGCGGCGGCCCGTGGCCTTCCCGATGCGGGTGATCGAGAGCGAGGAGGTGTTGGAGGCGAGAATCGTGCGGGGCGGACAAAGGTCGTCGAGCTCCGAGAAGAGCATCTGCTTGAGGTCGAGCGCCTCGGGCACGGCTTCGATCGCGATGTCGACCTCCGTCGCGTCCTTCAGCCGCTCGATGATGCGCAGCCGGTGGCGGGCTCCCTCCGCCGCGGCGGCCGTCAGCTTGCCTTTGTCGACGGCGCGGCTCCAGGCCGATTCCACGTGACCGCGCACGGCGCGCTGCGCGTCGGGATCGGCGTCGAAGACCCGCGTGTCGTGGCCCGCGAGGGCGCATGCCCCGGCGATCCCGCGGCCCATCGTGCCCGCGCCGATGACGAGGACGGAGGCCATGCCGGGATTATATGGAGTGGCCGAAGACCCGGGCGGCGTTGCTCCAGAGGATCCGCTCTTTCGCCTCCTCCGACAGCGGCAGTGCCAGGAAGTCGTCGACGTTCCGGCGCATCGAGGCCACCCCGGGGCTCGGATAGTCGGTCCCCCAGAGGCAGCGGTCCGAGAGGTCCTCGAGGCGCGGGAGATAGTCGAGGAGCTTCTTCGGCGGAATGCCCGAGAGGTCGAGGTGCACGTTGGGGTGCCGCCGCACGAGAAATGCGGCCGTCTCCATGTAGAGGGGCCGGCCGGCGTGGGCGAGCAGGATCTTGAGCTTCGGAAAGTCCACCGCGACGTCGTCGACCGGCATCGGATCGGCAAAGCGATTCCGGGCGCCCGGAAAAATCGAGGTGCCGGTGTGGACCGTCACGGGCCGGCCGAGCTCCTCGGCGACGCGATAGATCTCGGCCAGTCCCGGCTCGCCCGAGAGGTAAGCGTTGGCGGCGAAGAGCTGGTGGGGCGGATGGATCTTGAGAAGCCGGATGCCGAGCGACTCGAAGAGGCGGCGGGTGTCGCCCGCCGCGTCCCGCGTGTGGCGGGGATGGACCGATCCGACCGCGTAGAGCCGGTCCTCGTGGCCGCGCACGTAGCGGGCGATCCAGTCGTTGGCCTCCGGCGTGAAGCCCATCACTTCGGGAGCGACGTAGTTGATGAGGGCGGCCTTCTCGACCCCTTCCCGGTCCATCAGCGCCAGCAGCGCGGCGGGATCGGAGAGGGCTTCCTGGATGGCCGGGAGGTCCTTGCGGCCCCCCGCCATGAGGGCGCGGGCGCCCGGCTTCATCTGTTCCCAGGGCTGGACGTGGACGTGGCAGTCGAAGACACGCATGCGCGGCCGCTAGCCTAATCCACGCCCCCCCGTCTCCTGTAAAATCCCGGGATACCGATGCATCGTCACAATCGAGCGCCCCTGGCCGGCGTCCTCGCCCTGGCGGCGACGCTATGCGTTCCCTCGCCGGCTTCCGGGCAGACGCCCCGGCCGCGCCCGCGCCCGACGTTGGCTCCGACGCCGATCCCGACACCCGTTCCCCCGGAGCGCGTGGTCCGCCAGAACCGTGGCGCGGCGTCGGGAACGCGCGTGACCCGGTACGAGAACCGCTTCGTGAGCTTCACGAAGCTGACGCGGGTCGAGGAAGTCGACCTCGACAACGACGGCGTCTTCGAGGCGCTCGTCGAGGGCGTCGGCTCGTTCCGCGGCCTGCCGCCGGACGTCCCCGCCGTCGGCTTCGTCTCTCGCACGCGCCTGCCGTTCGAGAACCCGATCCTTGCCGTCCTCAAGAAGGGCAAGGGCACGGAGTGGGACCTCCTGCTCGCGGGGCACCTTCCGCTTCTCTGCTCGCAGAGCGACGACCCGACCAAGTGCGACGAGCTCGTCGCCTTTCGCAGCGTCGACTTCCGTTTCGACGACCGCCCGCAGGTCGCGCTCCAGGTCATCCACCCCGGCGATCCGCGTCTCTCCGAGACGCACATGTACCGGCTCGACCGGGGGCGTTTCGACCCGACGTTCTCGATCGTGCTGCCGCGCACGGCGGTCGACGTCGAGTTCGGGCCCGAGGGGATCACGCGCCGGATCGCCGTCGACACGTTCATCAACAAGGAGCTGCCGCCGCGCTACCGGAGCTTCACGCTGACGACGAACTACGTCTTCGGCGAACGCAAATTCCGGATCGCGTCCGAGACGCTGGAGCCGGAATGGTCGGAGGGCGGCGGGCTGGATCTCTCGTACTGGGGCCTCGTCCACCAGTCGACCTTCGCCGGAGAACTCGCCAGGCTCCAGGAGCGCCAGAAGAAGGTGGCGACCGAGGCGCCGTGGGCGCTCGACCCGACCGAGCTCGTCAAGAAGCGTTACCCCGACGCCCGCGACGTGCACGTGACGGTGCGGCAGCCGGGACTCGCGGTCGTGAACTTCGACCGCGTCAATTGCCCGGCTCACATGGTGGTCTTCCAGCCGCTGCGCGAGTGGGAGGGGGACAAGAGCCTCTGGGACTTCGCCCTGATCCGCTCGCCCGAGGAGCCGGCGTACGAGTGCCTGGGCGAGGCGCCCGCCGCCGGGAAGCCGTAGGAGTCGGACGGCAGACGGCGGACGGCGGACGGCGGGGCCTTACGCCGCTTCCAGAGGCACCGGACGGAAGAGGCGGAGGAGCACCAGCGTCAGCGTGATGCCGGCGGCGCCGACGAGGAGGGTCGAGGCAGCGCCGAAGCGCTGCGCGACGATCCCGGCCTGCAGGTTGCCGAGCGGCACGAACCCCAGCCAGGCCAGGGCGTAGAGCGAAATCACGCGGCCGCGCATGCGGTTCGGCGCGCTCTTCTGCAGGAGCGTGTTGACGAGCGAGGCCGTCGAGGTCATCGAGCCGCCGAGGACCACCAGGCACGCGAGCGACAGCGTGTAGCTTCGGGAGAGGGCGAAGCCGGCGAGCGACAGCGCGAAGCCGGTGGACGCCGCGAGGACGCCGGCGCCCTTGTGGCCGAAATCGCCGCCGGAAGCCATGAGCAGGGCGGTCGCGACCGCGCCGACGCCGACCGCCGAGAGCATGCCGCCGAGGCCCTCGGGCCCGACGCCGAGCAGGTTCTTCGCGAAGAGCGGGGCCATCGTGACCGCGGGCGTCCCGAAGATGGCGAGCGAGGCGATCAGGAAGAGAAGCTGCGGGATCAACGGATGTCGCCGGGCGAAGCGCAGTCCCGCGCGCAGGTCGATCCACGCGCTCCGCGCCCGGCGCCGCGACGGGGGCATGGCCGGAAGGATCGCGAGCGGCACGAGGATCGCGACGAACGAGATCCCGTTCAGGGCGAAGCAGGCGGCTTCCCCGAGGGCGCCGATCGCGAGGCCGGCGAGCGCCGGGCCGACGATCCGCGAGAGGTTGAACTGCATCGAGTTCAGCGCGATGGCGTTGGTCAGGTCCTCGGGCCCCACGAGGTCGAGAAAGAGCGTCTGGTGAGCCGGCGTGGTCAGGGCATTGGCGATGCCGTTGACGACGGCGACCCCCGCCACGAGGGGGACCGAGACGAACCCTTCGTAGACCGCGACGGCGAGAGTGAACGCGCAGGCCATCTGCGTCGCCTGGGTCGCGAGGAGCAGGCGGCGGCGGTCGAGCCGGTCCGCGGCGACGCCGGCGAGCGGCGCGAGCAGGAGCGTCGGGATCGACCCGACGAAGCCGACGAGGCCGAGGAGAAAGGCCGAGTTCGAGAGACGCAGAACGAGCCATCCCTGCGCGACCGACTGCATCCACGTGCCCACGTTCGAGAGGAAGAGCCCCGTCCAGTAGCGCCGGTACTGCGTGTGCGCGAGCGAGGCGAACATCCCGCGGCGCGGCGCCTCGGCCCCGCGGGGAGGGGCGACGCCGAGGTTGGGGCCCGCGGGCTTGACGAGCTCGGGATGCGCCTCGGGGCGCAGCCGCCACTTCATGCGCGGGCGGGCTCCGGCGAGCCGCCGCGGCGGAGCCCGGCGAGGAAGGCCGCGGCGAGGACGGCCGCGTTGACGGCGGTGCCGACGAGCACCGGGTCGCGCCCGAAGGCGACAGCCGGCGCGAACCGTCCGGCGGCCGCCATCGCACCGCCCGCCACCATGGCCGCGATGGCGCCGCCGGTCGGGACGCGGAGGCGGCCCGGGAGAAAAGCCGCGAGGACCGGCAGGATCAGTCCCGCCGCGAAGATCGAGTAGCCGAGCTTCAGGGTCGAGAGCACGTTGCGGTCGAGGGCGAGCGCGACGGCGAGGCCGAGAGCCCCGTAGGCCGGCGCGAGCAGTCGTGCGCCGGAAAGCGGCAGCGTCCGCCCGAGGACAGCGGGCGCGAGGTCGCGCGCGGTGACGGCCGTGGCCGAGAGCAGCACGACGTCGGCGGAGGTCTGCATGGTCGCGACGAGCGCCACGAGGACGAGGGCCGAGAGCGCCGGCGGGGCGAAGCCCAGGACCGCCGCCGGCAGAGCGCCGGAGGCGTCCATCGGCGGCAGGGTTTTCCTTGCCGCCAGGGCAATCGCCGCGACCGAGAAACCGAAGAGGACTTTCGAGGCCGCCGCCAGGAGGGCGGAGCGCCGCGCTGTGTTCTCGTCGCGGCAGGAGAGGAGCTTCGCGTACACGTCGCTGCCGACGAGGTGCGGAAGACCGATCAGGACGAGCATCGCCGCAACGTCGGAAGCGTGGAAGGAGGCCGAGGTGGGGAAGCTCCAGACCTCCTTCGGCAGTCCCGACAACCCGCCGGCCCCCGAGAGCGCGCAGACGAGCGCGATGCCGGGGATTCCGACGAGCATCAGGCCGTATTGCAGGAGGTCCGTCCGCACGACCGCGAACTGGCCGCCGAGCGACGTGTAGGCCACGAAGACGGCAGTCGACAGGATGATCGCGGGCCGGGGAGAGATCCCGAGCGCGGCCGTCAGGACGACCTGCGTCGTCTCCGTCAGAAGGGCGAACCAGACGATCTCGGAGACGAGGACGAGGAGGGCCGCCACCCGCCGCGCGGCGACGCCGTAGTAGCGGCCGATGATCTCGGGCAGCGTGACGGCGGCCTCGCGGCGGACGCGGCGGGCGAGAAAGAGGCCGAGCACGACGAGGCCGAGGGCTCCGGCGAGGTCGAGCCAGAGTCCCGAGATCCCGTGGGTGTAGACGAGGGTCGCGAGGGCGATGGTCGTCGACCCGCCCGTCGTCAGCGAGGCGAGGCCCGTGAATCCCCAGAACGTGCCGAGCGAGCGATCGGCCAGGTAGTAGGACGCCTCGTCACGGCCGGCGCGGCGCCGGTACGCGACGCCGATCGCGAGCACCGCGACGAGATAGACGGCGAGGGCCGCGAGGGGGAGCGTCGGCACGGCGCGGCATTATGGCTTGGACGCCGGCCGACGCAGCGTCAGAGGCGCCGCGCGACCTCCCGTGCGGCTTCTTCCAGGACGAGCGTCCCGATCGCCAGCGCCCGCTCGTCGAGGTCGAAGCGGGGCGAGTGGTGCGGCCGCGGCTCGCCTTCCCGCGCGCAGCCGACGAAGAAGAAGGCGCCCGGAACGCGCTCGAGGTACACGCACATGTCCTCGCCGGCGAGGGTGCGCGTGTCGGTCTCGACGTTCTCCTCCCCGAGGAGCCGCGCCGCCGCTTCGATCACGATGTCGGCGATCCCGGGGTCGTTGACCGTCGCGGCGTTGGTCCGCTCGTATTTCACGGTCGCCGAGACCCCGCACGCGGCGGCGGTGCCGGCGACGACGCGGCGGATCTTCTCGGGAAGCGCGCGGCCCGTCTCCGGCGTGAAGGAGCGGGCCGTGCCGGCGAGCGTCACGCTCGAGGGGATGACGTTGAAGGCGGTGCCGCCGTGGATCGACCCGATCGTCACGACCGCGGAATCGAGAGGCGAGATCTCCCGCGAGACGACCGACTGCAGCGACTCGACGATGCGCGCCGCGGCGAGGATCGGGTCCACGGCCTCGTGGGGCATCGCGCCGTGACCCCCGCGGCCCTCGACCTCGATCGAGAACTGGTCGACCGCCGCCATCAGGGCGCCGCGATTGATCCCGATCTTTCCGACCGGCATCGGGCTCCAGAGGTGCAGCCCGAGCGCCGCCGCGACCCCGTCGAGCGCGCCGTCGCGAACGCAGGAGTCCGCGCCGCCTCCGCCCTCCTCGGCGGGCTGGTAGAGAAAACGCAGCCCGCGCGCGGGCGGCCGCCGCGCGAGGCGCTCGGCGACGGCGAGGCCGATCGCGACGTGGCCGTCGTGCCCGCAGGCATGCATGCGCCCCGGGCTCCGCGAGACGTAGGGCTCGCCGCGACTCCTCCTCGATGGGCAGGGCGTCCATGTCGGCGCGCAGCAGCAGCCGCGGACCGTCCGGCCCCGCGTCCGCGAAGACGCCGGTCCGGCCGATCCCGCGCCGCGGCGTCAGGCCGAGCGCCGCGAGCCGGTCCGCGACGACCTGGCCCGTGCGCATTTCTTCGTACGCGAGCTCGGGATGCGCGTGGAAGTCGCGCCGCGTCGCGACGAGGAGCGCCTGCTCCTCTTTCGGGAATTCGGCCAGGAGCTTGTCGACGCGAGCTGACGGATTCGGCACCCGCGGATTATAGAAGGACGCTGTCCCTGTCGTTCGCGGCGCGGATAGTCTCCCGACCGAAGGGAGGGAGGAGGTCCGCGCCGCGGGAGCGAAGCGCAGCGAGGAGGTCAGGCGAGCGGTCGAGCCCACAGGCGAGCCGCTCGCCGGTGCGCCGCAGGCGCAGACCCTCCTCGCAAGCGAAGCGACGGTGCAGACCCCCGAGCAAGCGAAGCGACGGAGATAAGATCCCGCTCATGGCCGGATTGATCGCCCCCGAGCTCGACCGCTACGTGCTCGACCTGCTGCCGCCGCGCGACCCCGTGATCGCGGAGATGGAGGCCTACGCCGCCGGGCACGACGTCCCGATCGTGGGGCCCGCCGTCGCCACCCTGCTCGAGATCCTGGCGCGCTCGATCGGCGCCCAGCGGATCTTCGAGCTCGGCAGCGCGATCGGCTACTCGACGGCCTTCTTCGCGCGCGCGGTCGGCAAGGGCGGCCAGGTGACGTATACCGACGGCAACGCCGAGAACGCCGAGCGGGCGAAGGGGTACCTCGAGCGCCTGGGGTACCTCGACCGCGTCGCGATCCGCGTCGGCGACGCCGTCACGTCGCTCGAGGCGACGACCGGGTACTACGACGTCATCTTCATCGACGTCGACAAGGACGGCTACCCGCAGGCCCTCCAGGCGGCGGCGCCGCGGGTGCGCCGGGGCGGGTACCTCATCGCCGACAACGTGCTCTGGTCCGGCAAGGTCGTCGATCCGAAGGTCCAGGACGCGGCGACGGAAGGCATCCGCCAGTTCAACCGGCGCCTCTTCGCCCTGCAGGAGTTCGAGACGGCGATCGTTCCGCTCCGCGACGGTGTGGCCATCGCGCGGCGGGAGGGGTAGTGGAAGCGGGCAGCCGGATGGCGGGCGAACGGGACTCTCTCGCGTCGAGGTTCCGGCGGTACGCCGCATCGCCCGAGCTCGACCTCTTCGAGGGGGCGCTGCTCGTGGCCGAGCTCGTCGACCCGGGCGAGGACCTCGGGGCGGCCCGCGAGGCCGTCGCGGCCCTTGCCTTGCGCGTCGAGGAGAAGATCGCCGCGGGCGCGGCGCCCCACGCGGCGCTCGGCGAGGTGCTCTTCGAGGAGGAAGGATTCCGCGGCGACGAAGAGGACTACGACCAGCCCTCGAACTCCTCGGTCGCGCGGGCGCTCTTCCGCCACCGCGGCCTGCCCATCACGCTCTCGATCCTCGCGATCGAAGTCGGCCGGCTCGCCGGCCTGCGGCTGACGGGCGTCGGGCTACCCGGCCACTTCGTCGTCGGCGGCCCGGACCTGCCGGACGGCATGTATCTGGATCCGTTCGACGGCGGGGAGCTCTATGAAGCGGGCGGATTGGCGCGCCGGCTCGCGGCGATCTTCGGCCAGCCGGTCGCCGTCGGACCCGAGATCCTGCAGCCGGACCCGCCCCGCGCGATCCTCGCGCGCGTGCTGCTCAACCTGCGGCGCTCCTACGAGCAGCGCGACCGCTGGGAGGACGCCCTCGGTGTGCTCGCCTGCGCCGAGGCGCTCGAGCCCGACGATCCCGAGATCGTCCGCGAGCGCGGGCTCCTGCTCGTCAAGTGCGGCCGGCCGGAGGAGGCGCTCCCGGTGCTCGAGGCGTACGCCGCCGCGGCCGGCGGCGAGGACGCCGAAGGCATCGCCCGGCTCATCGAGGCCGTGCGCGCCCGTCTGCGCGGCGAGGCGGGCGACGTCGACATCGACGTCGACGGATCGAAACGACGAGACGAAGAGACGGCGGAGGCGCCCGCCCCGGAGCGCCGGATCTTCACGCTGGAGGAAGCCCGGGAGCTTCTTCCGCGAGTCCAGGAGATCACCTCCGAGGCCGTGGCCCAGTTCTCGAAGCTGCCGGGCGATCTCGAGGAGGCGCGGCAGGAGGTCGTGCGAGCCTGGGCGCAAGAGCTCCAGGGAATGGGACTCGAGATCAAGGGCGTCTGGCTCGTCGACTTCGACTCGGGCGGCGGCTACTACTGCTGGAAGTACCCCGAGGCCGGGCTCAACCACTTCCACTCGTACGAGGAAGGCTTCGCGGGCCGTCTCCCGCTGACCTAGACCGTCGGAACGGTCGTCGAGACGAGGTCGGGGTCAGGTCTTCACTTTTTCGAGATCTCGGGAACGTCTTGCTCACGCGACGCGGGAACCGAGATCCGAAAAATGAAGACCTGACCCCCTTGGAAAGCCCCTCCTAGAGCTATAGTTTCGTCCAGGCGACACGCGGCGTGAGGACGCGGACGAATTCTTCGAGTCCCGCGCGGTCCTCCGCGTCGAATCGGTCGGGCTCGGGTGCGTCCACGTCGAGGACTCCCCGGAGCGACCCACCCTCGAGGATCGGAACGACGATCTCCGACCGCGACGCCGCGTCGCATGCGATGTGGCCCGGAAAGGCGTTCACGTCCGCCACGACGAGAGTCTCGCGACGCGCGGCGGCCGCGCCGCAGACGCCCTGGCCGATGGCGATGCGCACGCAGGCCGGCTTGCCCTGGAAGGGCCCCAGGACGAGTCCGCCCGAGCGCAGCAGGTAGAAGCCGCACCAGTTGATGCGGTCGAGCGCCTGCGCCAGGAGACCCGAGGCGTTCGACAGGTTGGCCACGGCGTCCGTCTCTCCCTCGAGCATGGCGGCGAGCGACGCTGCGAGGTCGCGATAGAGCGCGGGCTTGCCCTGGCTGTGGTCGATCGAAGCCTCGAACATCGCGCGAATTCTATAGGATGCGCGTCCTATGTCCGCGCTCTCGGGCCGTCGCCTCGCGATGTACATGGCGCTGTGCGCGGTCTGGGGCTCGACGTGGCTCGTCATCAAGATCGGCCTGCGGGACCTGTCGCCCCTGTGGTTCGGCGGCGTCCGCATGGCGCTCGCCTGCGCGCTGCTCGCCCCCTTCGCGTTCGCGCGCGGCGCCCGCGAGGGCGCCCGGGGCAAGGGCCGGCGCATCGTCTGGAGCGGCATCCTCCAGATCGGCGTCAACTACGCCTGCATCTTCCTCGCGGAGCAGTGGATCGACTCGGGCCTCGCGGCGGTCCTCTTCGCGACGTTTCCGATCTTCGCCGGGCTCTTCGCGCACTTCATGCTCGCCGCCGAGCCGCTGACCGCGCGAACGGCGGGGTCGGCGATCCTCGGCCTCGGCGGCGTCGCGGTCATCGAGGCGCCGGCCCTGGCGACGCTCTTCTCGGCGCAGACGCGGCCGCTCCTTCTCGGCAGCGCGCTCATCCTCGCGTCCTCGCTCGTCGCGGCGTACGCCAACGTCTACAACAAGAAGTACCTCTCGGCCGTGCCGCCGGTCTGGAACGTCTGGCTCCAGACTCTCGCGGGCTCGGCCCTCCTGCTCGCGCTGGCGGCGGCCTTCGAGCCCGGCGCCGTGATGCGCTGGACGCCGAGCTCCGTCGGAGCGCTCGTCTATCTCGCCCTGTTCGGAACGGCACTGCCCTTTGCCGGGCTCTTCTGGCTCCTGCACCGCGTGCCGGTCTCGGTGATCGGGACGATCCCGATCGTCGACACCGTCATCGCGGTGGTCCTCGGCAGCCTCGTTCTCGGGGAGTCGCTCTCCCCGCGGGTGCTCGCCGGCGCGGCCCTCATCCTGGTGGCCGTCCTGCTCGCGTCGATGCGGCGAAAGGCCGAGCCGGCGATCGCCTGAGCGGCCCGGCCTCCTTTTTGCAGAAGGGCATGGGGATGCCCGATTCGCTGCCGTTCCGCCGCCTGAGCTCCGCCCCCGCGCCGACCGACACGGACGCCGCGCCGGACGCGATCGCCGTGCGGACGAAGCGCTTCACGGTCGTCGGCGACCTCCAGCCGACCTCGGGCCTCGAGGTCTGGCGGGAGTCGAATCACGTGGAGCGGCGGACGATCGTACGAACGATCGCGCGCGAGAAGCCCGACTTCCTCGCGATGATGGGCGACCTCGTTTTCTGCGGTTCCTCCTCGTCGGCCTGGGCGGACTTCGATCGGCTCCGCGCGCCCCTCGAGGCCGAGCGGATTCGGGTCCTGCCGGTCCTCGGCAACCACGAGTACTGGCTTTCCCAGCGCGCCGCGCTGCCGAACTTCTTCGCGCGCTTTCCTCACCTGCGGGGGCGGCGCTGGTACGCGGCCACGTACGGGCCCGTGGGGCTCGTGTTCCTCGACTCCAACTTCCACTGGCTTCCCCGCGACCGAGTGGCGAGCGCAGCTCGCGTGGTACCGGACGACGCTCGAGCGCTTCGACGCGTCGCCCGAGACGCGCGGGGTCCTCGTGTTCCTCCACCACCCGCCCTACACGAACAGCCGGGTGACCTCGGACACGCTGCACGTCCAGAGGCACATGGTCGCGCCCTTCCAGGAAGCGCGGAAGACGCTCGCGATGCTGTCGGGCCACGTCCACAGTTACGAGCGGTTCGAGCGCGGAGGCAAGGTCTTCCTCGTGACGGGCGGCGGCGGCGGCCCCCGCGTCAATCTCGCCGAAGGGGCGCGGCGGCGGCACTCCGACGACGCGTTCGCCGGACCGCCGCTGCGGTCCTTCCACTACCTCAACTTCACGCTCGGCGACGCGGGGCTCGAGGTCGAGGCGCTGGGCCTCGAGAAAGGCGGCGAAGAGTTCGCGCCGATGGATCGCTTCGCGTGGAAATGGGCGGCCGGCCCGGCCGAGGGCCCGTCGTGACGTACCTCGGAAACGGGGGTCTCGGAGCGAGGCTCCGGGGCATCGTGAGCGGCCTGACCGAGGGCGTCACCGCTTACCCGCGGGCGGATGGCGCTTGCCTCGTCGTCGGGCACCGGGGCGCGGCGCGGCTCGAGGCCGAGAATACCCTGGCCTCGTACGAACGGGCCCTGGCGCTCGGTGCCGACGCCATCGAGGCGGACGTCTGCGTGACGAAGGACCGGCGGTTCGTGATCTGGCACGACGCCGATCCCGACGGGGCGGTGGCGCTCGTGCGCCAGGTCGGGGCCGAGGGGCTTCTCTTCCGGCCCGACGTTCCTGCGCCCGGCCACGCCCTGCGCCGCCCCGTCCGCGAGCTGACCGAGAGCTTGCTGAACCAAAACTATCGCTACGTCCGCGATGCCGACGGCCCCGAAGGATCGACGACCGCCCGGGAAGCCGCGATTCTCACGCTGCCCGAGCTTCTCGCCTGGGCGCCGGGGCAGGCCGGGCTGACCGACGTCCTCCTCGACGTCAAGCTCGCCGCCGATCAGACCGCCGAGGCCCGGGCCCTCGTCGACCAGCTGCAGGACGCGGCCGCCGCGGGCGCTCTCGCCGGTCTCACCATCCGCCTCCTCTGCCCGCAGGCCGAGATCGTTCGGGCGCTCGTCGAGCAGAATCGCCTGAGGCCCGACGGGATTCGCGTCAGCGCGGACTTCGAGCTTCCGGGCGCTTCGAAACTCGGCCCCGGCACCGGCGCCCGCGATGTCAGCCTCGGCCTCGGCCGGCGGCTCTGGCCCGGCTTTCGCGGGGACGCCGCGAAGTGCGTCGGGGCGCGCGATCGCGGGAGCTTCGACGCCGTCGTCGCCTGGACGATCGACGATCCGGACCGCCTGCGGGAGCTCGTCCGCATCGGCGTCGACGGCATCCTCACGGACGACATCGCCGTCCTGCGCGGGATCGTCGGGCCGCGCGCGGATCGCTCCGTGGAACGCGAGGCGCCGGCCGCGGCTCAGATCCGGCCGGGCAGGAAGTAGAAGGACACCGCGGCGATCAGGTAGAGGGCGAGGAGCTGGACGCCCTCGAGCCAGTTCGTTTCGCCGTCGAGCGACACGTACGCGAAGATCGCGGTCGAGGCAAAGAGGGTCACGAGCTCGATCGGCTGGAAGACCAGGTCCATGGGGTGGAAGAAGAGGCTCGCGAGCACGAGCACCGGGGCGACGAACACGGCGATCTGCGTCGACGAATTGGCCGCGATCGAAAGCGCGAGCTCCATCTGGTTCCGGCGGGCGAACTTGATCGCTCCGTAGTTCTCGGCCACGTTGCCGACGAGCGGAACGACGATCAGGCCCACGAAGAACTGCGAGAGGCCGAGGGACTTCGAGACCGGATCGATGGCGTCCACCAGGAGCTCGCTCGCCGCCCCCGTCGCGACGACGGCGGCGGCGAGAACGAAGAGCGACTTGCGGAGCGACCAGGCCTTCCCGGCGGGCTCGGCTTCGTGCGCGGACGCCTTCGCCGCGCGGGCCTCCCGCGAGAAGTAGGAATAGAAGAGGTACGCGCCGTAGGTCGCGAGCAACAGGATCGAGACACCGACGGAGACTTCCTCTCGGATGAAGGCGCTCTTCTCGACGGTCGCAAAGACCGCGGGCAGCGTCAACGCCGAAACCGCGAGGATCATCATGGCGGCATGGCGGCCCACGGCCTTGACCTCGAACTGCTGGCTGCCGTTCTTGAGGCCTCCGAGGAAAGCCGAGAGCCCCAGGATCAGCAGGGTGTTGCCGATGATCGAGCCCGTGATGGACGCCTTCACCAGGTCCGTCAGTCCGCTGCGCAGGGCGAAGAGCGTGATGATGAGCTCCGCGGCGTTCCCGAACGTGGCGTTGAGCAATCCCCCGAGGGAGCTGCCCAGCCGGGCCGCCGCGTGCTCCGTGGCGAGCCCGATCCAGGCCGCGAGCGGGACGAGAGCCAGCGCCGAGGCCGCGAAGATCGTCCACTCCGGGGCGTGGACGGCCCGGCACGCGATCGCGCCCGGGAGCCCCAGGAGGAGCACGCTGATGCCGCGCACGGCTGGGAAATCTATCAGCCAGAAGGGCGATTCCGTCCGCGGCGCGCGAAGTCTCCGCGAGGGCAGCGGAGGAGGCGCGCGCCGCGGGAGCGAGCGCGATGCGGGAGGTCAGGCGTGCGGTCGAGCCCGCATCCGGGCGAGCCGCACGCCGGTGCGCCCTCAAGGCGCAGACCTCTCGCAGCGCGCGAGTGACGGCTACAGCGACTTTAGATACTCGATCAGGTCCTGCTTCTCGTCCTCCGTCAGGCTCAGGTTTCGCAGGCCGTCGTAGTGATCGACGACCTCGCGAAGGCTCCCGAATCGGCCGTCGTGGTAGTAGCCCCCCTTCGGGTGGCTCCAGAGACCGGCGAGCGGCGCGGTGCGGTACATGTGTGTCGGCGAGCGATCGGCCTGGAACGCGTCGACGCCCATCTCGCTCGGTGAGTGAAGGTTCTCGCCCGGCTCGGTGAAGAGGGGGGGCACGGGCAGGTGGCGCACTGCCCCTTGGCGTTGAAGATGGCCTTTCCGCGGGCCGCCCGGGTCGCGTCGAACGAGCCCGCGGGCGGCGGGGGCGCGGGAATCGCGAGCTGGTAGAAGTGCAGGGCGCCGAGCTTCGGCGTGACGAGGTCCGGCTTTCCGCGACCGTTTCCAGGAGCCGCTCCGGGCCGAGACGGGGTACTGCGTCGCGTCGTTGAAGCGGGGGTCGAAGAAAGTCCCCGAGCCGTGCATCTCGGTCACCGCGACGTAAGCGTTCCAGTACGGAACCAAGCCGAAGCCGGTCCACGTATGGAGATTCACGCCGGCGAGGCCGAATGCCGGCGGGATCAGGGTCGCCGCCGGCTTGCCGTCGGGCCTGAACGCCTTCCCGTCCTTGTCGAGCTCGGCGTCGTAGCGGCCCGGACCCCAGCTCGTCAATCACCTGCCTCACCGTCGCGACGTCCACCCCGGAGAAGGTCGCGTGGCGGGCTCCGCCGCGGAGCCAGCGCTCGGCGGAGCGAGAAGGACGAGGAGCAGCGCGAGACTGCCCACGATGGCGACGACCGCGGAGCGAACACGGGCCCTGACGGACATCGGACACCTCCTGGCGGGCGTCCCATCGACGGAAGCCGAGACCGGAGCGGCCCGCTCCCTTACGGAGTCACGATCGCGAAAAGGGTGTCGCCCTTAAGAAGTCCTTAAGAGTCCGCCGCCCCCCGGCCCGCCCACATCCCTCTTGAATCAGGACCCTCAAGGGCTCGCGAGCAAGATTGGCTCTTCAGTCCGCGGCGCGCGAAGTCTCCGCGATGGGAGCGGAGGAGGCGCGCGCCGCGGGAGTGAGCGGGAGGCCGGAGGTCAGGCGGGCGGTCGAGCCCGCATCCGGGCGAGCCGCCCGCCGGTGCGCCCGCGAGGGCGCAGACCTACGGCTTCCCGCGAACGACGGTCAGCGGGAGTAGATGGGGACCCAGGCGCGCGTGAAGTAGTCCGACGCCGTGATCAGGATCAGGAAGCCGAGGAAGATGATGCTCGCCGAGACGACGAAGAGGGTCAGCCGCGGCGAGAAGCGCAGGTGCATGAAGATCCAGGCCACGAGCAGCGCCTTGGTCACCGCGATCGTGAGGGCGAGCGGCGTGTTCCAGATGCCGAGATGCTGGAAGGCGGCCCAGACGGTCAGCGCGGTCAGGAGCATCAGCGCCGCGAAGACGGCGAGGTACGCCCCGATCCCGGACCCGTGCCCGTGGAGGTCTGGGGAGGCGCCGTGCGCTCCCCGCTCGGCCCGGGGGGTTTGGGGGGCGCTGTGCGCTCCCCGCTCGGATTGGTCGCTCACAGCGTGTGCCTCCCCAGCAGATAGAGCAGCGGAAACAGGAAGATCCAGACGATGTCGACGAAATGCCAGTAGAGGCCGACCATGTCGACCGGGGTGTTGTAGCGGGGCGAGAACGCGCCCCGCTGCGCCTTGAGGATCAGCCAGATCAGGAGGCCGATCCCGATGATCATGTGGAGGGCGTGGAGCCCCGTCATGCAGAAGTAGAGCGAGAAGAACATCTCGGTCTGCCGGGGCAGCGGCAGGTGCGTCTTCTCGTCGAGGGGGACGACGAAATTGGGGCCCGGGACCTCGTGGTGCTCGAACTTCTGGGCGTACTCGACGACCTTGACCCCGAGGAACACGGAGCCGAGTAGGACCGTCAACACGAGGAACAGGAGCAGGGCCTTCTTCTTCCCCTGCGACGACGCCCACACGGCGAGCGCCATCGTCAGCGAGGACAGGATCAGGACGGCCGTGTTGAACGCGCCGAGCTTGATGTCGAGGAGGTTCGAGGCCCCCTCGAAGGCGTGCCGATACGTCGCCCGGTAGATGACGTAGGCCGTGAAGAGGCCGCCGAAGAAGAGAACCTCGGTCACGAGGAAGACCCACATGCCGAGCGTCGAGGCCTCCTTCTGGGCCGCGAGGTCGACGAAGTGGTGCTTCAGCTCCGGCGGCGAGGCGTGGGCGGCGGCGTGCGCGTGCGCGTCAGCCAACGGCGGGCTCCTCGCGTCCGGTCAGGTAGTCGTAGGGACGGCCCGTGACGACGGGCGTCTCCGCGAAGTTCTCGGTCGGCGGCGGCGAGGGCGTCTGCCACTCGAGGCCCGTCGCCCCCCAGGGGTTGTCGGCCGCGTCCTTGCCGTAGCGCATCGACCAGGCGAAGTAGACGAGCGGGATCAGGTACCCGATGCCGAGGATCGAGGCGCCCGCCGTCGACATGACGTTCAGGACCTGGAACTCCTCGGGATAGGCGTGGTAGCGCCGGGGCATGCCGAGGTATCCGGCGATGAACTGCGGGAAGAACGTCAGGTTGAACCCGATGAAGATGACCCACGCCGAGACGCGCGACCAGTACTCCGGGTACAGCTTTCCGGAGATCTTCGGCCACCAGTAGTGGAGCCCGCCCAGGTACGCCATGATCGTGCCGCCCACCATGATGTAGTGGAAGTGCGCGACGATGAAGTACGTGTCGTGCACGTGGATGTCGAGGCCGAGCGCCGCGAGGAAGAGTCCCGTCAGCCCGCCGAACGTGAAGAGGCCGATGAAGCCGAGGGCGTAGAGCAGCGGCGTCTGGTACGACACCGAGCCCTTGTACAGGGTCGCCGTCCAGTTGAAGACCTTGATCGCCGAGGGCACGCCGACCATGAAGGACAGGATCGAGAACACGAGCCCGGCGTACACCGACTGGCCCGAGACGAACATGTGGTGGCCCCAGACCAGGAACGAGAGGCCGGCGATCGTGACCGAGGACGCGGCGATGAATTTGTACCCGAAGATGGGCTTGCGCGCGAACGTCGTGACGAGCTCCGAGATGACCGCCATGGCCGGCAACACCATGATGTAGACGGCGGGGTGGGAGTAGAACCAGAACAGGTGCTGGAAGAGCACCGGATCCCCGCCCTGCGCCGGGTCGAAGATGCCGAGGTGGAAGAGCCGCTCCGCCCCGACGAGCAGGATCGTGATCGCCACGACCGGCGTGCCCAGAATCTGGATGAGGGCCGTCGCGTACATGCCCCAGCAGAAGAGAGGCATGCGCGTCCAGCCCATCCCGGGCGCGCGCATCGTGTGGATCGTGACCAGGAAGTTCAGCCCCGTCAGGATCGAGGAGAACCCGGCGATGAAGATCCCGACCGCGGTCACGACGACCCAGCCGTTCGAGTACACCGTCGAGTACGGCGTGTAGAAGGTCCAGCCCGTGTCGACGCCGCCGTGGACCACGGCCCACAGCGAGATGAGGCCGCCGACGACGAAGAGGTACCAGGACAGCAGATTGAGGCGCGGGAAGGCCACGTCCTTGGCGCCGATCATCAGCGGGATGAGGAAGTTGCCGAGGACGCCCGGGATGCCCGGGATCATGAAGAAGAACACCATCATCACGCCGTGCGTGGTGAACATCTTGTTGTACGTCTCGGACTGGAAGAAGTCCCCGGCGGGCGTCAGGAGCTCGAGGCGGATCGCGGCGGCGTAGAGACCGCCGATGGCGAAGAAGAACGTGACGCCGATCAGGTACAGGATCGCGATCCGCTTGTGGTCGATCGTCAGCAGCCACGACTTCGGGCCGTAGCCCGAGTTCAGGTAATTCGGGCGGCGGGCCGCGGACTCGGCGGGGGCTTGGGCGCTCATGGTTTTACGGGCTTCCTTTCCGGCGCGGCGACGGCGGCGGGCGCCGGGATGGCCGGCGCGGCGGCCGGCGCCGAGGCGGCCGCGGGAGACAGGGACTTGATGTAGGCCGTCAGCTGCAGGAGACCCTCCTCGCTGATGAGGCCCTGGTAGGTCGGCATGATGGGCGGGAAGCCCTCGACGAGCTTCGCCTGCGGGTTGGTGATCGACTCGCGCAGGTACGCCTCGTCGACGAGGACGGTTCCGCTCTGGGTGCGCACCGGCTTGCCGAAGATGCCGATGAGCGACGGGCCGCGCGCCCCCTTCACCTCGCCGTGGCAGTTGTTGCAGGCCTGCTCGACGAACCGCTTGGCCCCGGCGGCCGCGAGCGACTCGCCGGCCGTGCCGCCCGCGACCCAGGCCTGGTAGTCCGCCGGCGTCATGGCATAGATCCAGCCGATCATCCCGGAGTGGCGGGTCCCGCAGTACTCGGCGCAGAAGAGGTGGTACTTCCCGGGCTTGACGGCCTGGAACCAGGCCGTGGAGAACCGGCCCGGGACGACGTCGCGCTTGAAGCGGAAGGCCGGAACGAAGAAGCTGTGGATGACGTCCTCGGAGGCCATCGTCAGGCGGACCGGCTGCCCGACGGGAACGTGGAGCTCGTTCATCTCCCGGTGTCCGTCGGCGTGCTGGATCTTCCACATCCACTGCTTGGCGGTGACGTAGACGTCGATCGCGTTGGCGGGCGGCCGCGTGATGCGGAACCAGACGGACGCGCCCCAGAAGAACATGACGAGCACGATCATGAACGGGACGATCGTCCAGGCGATCTCGAGCGTGCTCGACTCGTGAACCTCGGTCGCGACCTCGTCGGGCGAACGACGGCGGTACTTGATCGCGAAGACGACGACGAGCGTCCCGATCAGGATCGAGAAGAACGCCGTGACGGCGATCATGAAGCCGTAGAGCGCGTCGACGTGCGGCGCGAACGAGGAGGCCTGCTCCGGCCAGATCTGCGGCATCAGCGGACCTCTCCGTGCGCCGCGGCGAGCGCGCGGGCGCGCCGGCGGGACATCGCCAGCATCCCGAGTCCGATCAGGACGACGGTCGCGAGGCCGGCGAGGCGAATGATGTTGACGATGACGGCCCCGTACTTTCCGCTCGCCGGGTCGTAGTGGAAGCAGTAGAGGAGGACCTGGTCGACGGGCGTGCCGACGCGTCCGGCCGACGCCTCGACGAGTCCCAGGCGCAGGTCCCGCGGCGAGTACTCGATGCCGTAGAAGTAGCGGGCGAGGCGGCCCTCGGGGGTCGCCACCATGATGGCGCTCGCGTGCGCGAACTGCTCGAGCTTCGCGTCGTAGCGGTAGCGGAACCCCGCGGCCTTCGTCAGCGCGTCGACGGACGCGGCGTCGCCCGTCAGGAAGTGCCAGCCCGCGGCCGCGGCGGGGTGCTTGTACCGGGACAGGTAGGCCTCCTTCTTGGCCGCCGCCATGGCCGGCGTCTCCCGCGTGTCGAAGCTGACGGCGACGACGTCGAAGTCCCGCCCGGCCTCGAGCGACATCACGTTCAGGGCCGCGACGAGGCCGTTCAAGACCTGGGTGCAGAGCATCGGGCAGTTGTAGTAGACGAGAGCGAGGACGACCGGCCGCTTTCCGAAGTACTCGCCGAGCGCGACCGTCCGCCCGGTCTCGTCACGGAAGGGGAGGGCGAGCGGGAGCTGCTCGTTCAGGCGCTGGTCGATCCCGATGTTCTTCAGCATCTCCGGCTTCTCGTCGGCCCGCACGATCTGTCCCGGCGGCGGTTCCATGGAGGACTGGGCCGGCGAGAGGTGCGGCCAGTGCGAGCGCGCAGAGACGATAGAGAGGAGCGCCCCTCACCCCGCCCTCTCCCGCCGGGAGAGGGGGTTCAGGCCACCGGCTCCCTGGAAATTCCCCTCTCCCCCCGACGGGGGGAGAGGGCAGGGTGAGGGGGGGCATCGGCATCAAGGTCACTTCTTCACCCCCACGGGCGGCCCCGGCGTCGGCACGGGCGGCGGAACGAGCGGCGCGAGCGGCCCCACGCCGCGTTCGGCGACGAGGTCGATCGCGCGCTCGATCGGGAGGTGCACGACGCCCGAGGTCCGGTCCATCCAGCCGTAGGTCGCGAGGCGCTCCACTTCGGCGGAGCGGAATTCTTTCCAATGGCGGACCGGCTGGACCTGGAGCCGGGGCAGCGGCGGCGCGGCGACCTCCCGCCGCTCCATGCCGGCGGCTGCGATCGAGGCCTCGTCCTTCTTCACCTCGCTCTTTTCGTTGTGCCGGAAAACCAGGAACGTGAGGATCGCGCCGACGACGGCGGCCCCCACGAGCACGATCCCGAGACCGACCGCGACCGAGGTCTTCACGACGTCGGGCTCGGCCGCGACGCCGTGCGGGTTGGGCTTGCGGCTATTCGCGTCCATGCGCGAGCGCCTCCTCGAAGCCGGGGTCGTGGGCGGGCAGGAGCGGGCGGGCGGCGAGGTTCTTCGCGTAGACCGACACCCACACGCCGCCGAGACCGACCGGCAGGGTCAGGTCGAGCCAGTGGATCCGGAACGCTCCGGCCGAGAAGGCCGGCAGGACGAGCCACGCGACGTCGAGGAACCGCATGACGACGAGAAGCGCCGCCGCCTCGCCGAGCAGCCGCGGGTTCCGGTTCGCCTGCCGCGAGAGCAGCAGCAGGAACGGCAGGACGAAGTGGAAGAGCAGGATGGCGAGCCCCAGGGCGCCCCAGCCCCCGCGGAACCGCGCGAGGTACCAGCCGATCTCCTCCGGGAGGTTCCCGGACCAGACGATCAGGTACTGGGAGAAGTTGACGTACGCCCAGATCATCACGAAGGCGAACATCATCTTGCCGAGGTCGTGGAGGTGGCGGGGGCCGAGGAACGTCTTCACCGGCTCGAGCGGCGACAGACGCAGGACGGCGAGGGCTGCCAGAGCGAGCGCTCCGAGCGCCTGGTTCACCATGAAGATCACGCCGTACATCGTCGAGTACCAGTGCGGCTCGAGCGACATGACCCAGTCGACCGACGTCCAGGTGACCGAAAGCGCGTAGAAGACGAGGCCGCCGCCCGCGAGAAGCTGCAGCTTGCGGTCGAGGATCCGGTGCTCGTCGGCCGCGTCCTGCTGCCTCGACCACTTCCCGAGGAGGTACGCCAGCAGCATCCAGCCGGCGAACGCGACGGCCGCGCGGACGAGGAAGAAGGGCGCGTTGAGGTAGAGCGCCTTCTTCTGGAGGAGCTCGTCCCTGGCGACGACGTCGGCGTGCGACCACTCGTAGACGCGGTGAATACCCAGGGCGACCGGGACGAAGAACACGAGACACAGCGGCAGGGTGCGCGTCGCGGCCTCGAGCTCGCGCCGGATGGCGATGCCCCACGCGCCGCCCGTCAGGTACTGCAGCATGAGGACGGCGAGCGACCCGACGGCGAGTCCGTTCCAGAAGACGAAGGCCGCGAGGTACGACCGGTGGAACTGGGTCGGGTTGGTGAACGCGCCGACCGCGGAGACGGCGAGCGCGAGCACGCCGATGACGAGCGCGCGCGTCGAGGCGCGGGCCGTAAACTCCGGAAGGCGCGGGTCGTTCGAAACGTCCATCAGTGTCCCTCGCCTCCGGGCCGGGAAAGGTCCTTCTCGATCTCGATCGCCTTCGTCCAGTCGTCCGAGCCGACCGGCAGCGGCGGCGCCTTCGGTGGGGCGTCGGGGCTCTCGAGCGGGCCCCGGGCCTCGGCCGGCACGTCGGCGAGCGTCGCGCTCTGGGAGAGCTGGAGGGCGCGCACGTACGCGGCGATCGCCCACCGGTCCGCCGGCGGAATCTGCGCCTTGTAGTCCATCATCGCGCCGAACCCATTGGTCTGAACGTCGAAGAAGTAACCCACGGGCGCCGCGCGCAGCCGATCGATCGCGAAGGACGGGGGCTGGCGGAATCCGCGCTGGACGACGATCCCGAGCCCGTTGCCGGTCAGGCCGTGGCAGGGTGTGCAGTAGATGCCGTAGCGCTCGCGCCCGCGCGCCAGGAGCTCCCGGTTGAGCGGCATCGGCAGCTCGGCGACGGGCTGGCCGTTCGCCTTGCCCGTCAGGAAAACCGTGTCGGCGTACGGAAGGCCCCGGGCGACCGTGTCCTCGACGACCGGGCGCGCGGCGCGCCGGTCCTCGAAGAACGCGGACCCGCGCAGGTCCTTGTACTTGGGCTGGTCCTGCATGTCGCGGCGGCAGGCGGCGAGCGAGGCCGCCGCGGCCGCGAGGAGGAGTGGCAGAGCGCGGCGCAACCCTCACTCCTCCACGTCCATCACGACCCGCGGCCCGAGCTTCGTCAGGAAGGCCCAGGTCTCGTCGTGGTCGAACTTCGGGTCGCGCGCCTCGATGCAGAGAAAGAAGCGGTCGCGCGAGGCGAGCGCGAACCGGGGGGAGTTGAAGACGGGGTGGTAGGGCATCGGGAGGCCGTTCAAGGCCAGCATGCCGAGCACGGCCGAGAAAGCGGCGAACAGGATCGTCGTCTCGAAGGTCGGGACGATGAAGGCCGGCGCGCTGTGGAAGGGCTTGCCCCCGATGTTCAGCGGGTAGGCGATGACGGACGTCCAGTAGCACAGGGCGTAGCCGCACAGGCCGCCGAGGATGCCGCCGCCGAGCACGACGGCCGGGAGCTTGCGGTCGTGGATGTCGAGCGCTTCCGTCAGCGCCTCGATCGGGTACGGCGAGTAGGCGTCGATCCGCGTGAACCCGGACTCCCGCGTCCGGCGCGTGGCCTCGACGAGGTCGTGCGGGTTCTCGAACTCGGCCATCAGGCCGTAGAGCTTCGCGGCGCTCATTCCTTCTCTTCTCCCTCGACCTTCGCCTCGGGAAGGATCGCCCGCATCTCGAAGATCGAGATCATCGGGAGCAGACGGATGAAGAGGAACAGCAGGGCGATGAAGAGACCAATCGAGCCGACGAAGGTGGCCCAATCCCAGATCGTGCCCTTGTACATGCCCCAGGAGGACGGCAGGAAGTCGCGCGACAGGCTGACGACGACGATCACGTAGCGCTCCAGCCACATGCCGACGTTGACGATCATCGCCATGCCGAAGAGGGCCGGGATGCTGTGCCGGACCTTCCGGAACCAGAGCGCCTGGGGCGCGACGAGGTTGCAGAAGAGCAGAACCCAGTACATGTGCTTGTACGGGCCCTGCATCCGGTTCCAGATCATGAAGCGCTCGTACTGGTTGCCGCTGTAAAAGGCCATGAAGGCCTCGACGAGGTAGCCGTAGCCGACGATCAGCCCCGTCGCGAGGAGGATCTTGGCCATGTTGTCCAGATGCTTGAGGGTGATGAAGTCCTCGAGGCCGTAAACCTTCCGGAGCGGGATCGCGAGCGTCAGGACCATCGCGAAGCCGGCGTAGATGGCGCCGGCCACGAAGTAGGGCGGGAAGATCGTTGCGTGCCAGCCGGGCACGATGCCGGCCGCGAAATCGAACGACACGACGGTGTGGACCGAGACGACGAGCGGAGTCGCAAGGCCGGCGAGGAGCAGCGAAGCCGTCTCGTACCGGTGCCAGTGTCGGGCGGATCCGCGCCAGCCCATGGCGAGCATCCCGTAGAGGACTTTGGCCCGGAGCTTCTTCGCCCGGTCGCGGAGCGTCGCGAGGTCCGGGATCATGCCGACGTACCAGAAGAGCAGCGACACCGTCGCGTACGTCGAAACTGCGAAGACGTCCCAGATCAGAGGACTCCGGAAGTTGGGCCACATGCCCATCGTGTTGGGGTAGGGCAGCAGCCAGTAGTCGAGCCAGGGCCGGCCGGTGTGGAAAGCGGGGTAGAGGCCGGCGCAGGCGACGGCGAAAATCGTCATCGCCTCGGCGAAGCGGTTGATCGAGTTGCGCCACGGCTGGCGGAGCAGGAGCAGGATCGCCGAGATCAGCGTGCCGGCGTGGCCGATGCCGATCCACCAGACGAAGTTGACGATCTCGAAGCCCCAGCCGACCGGCTGGTTCACGCCCCAGATCCCGATGCCCTTGACGAGCAGGTACCCGAGGGCGCCGAGGAGGACCATCATCAGGGAGAAGCCGATGCCGGCCCCGATGAACCAGACGAGCGGCGTCCGGCGCGACAGCGCGATCGACGCGAGCTTGTCCGTCAGCGTCGTGAACGAGTAGCCCGGGGCGAGGATCGCGCCCGACGGCGCGGGCTTGGCGCCCGAGCGGGGAGGCGTCGTCTCGCTCATGCGCCGTGGCCTCCCTCGGGCTTCTTCCCGGCGGCGCCGCCGAGGGCCGGCAGCGGGTTCGAGAGCGAGGCGAGGTAGCTCGTCCGGGGGCGGGTGCCGAGCTCGGTCAGGAGGCCGTAGCCGCGCTTCTCGGCCTTGGCCTTCGAGACGCGGCTCTCGGGATCGTCGACGTTGCCGAACGTGATCGCGCGCGCCGGGCAGGCCTGCTCGCAGGCCGTGCGGATCTCGCCGTCCCGGATGGGTCGGTTCTCCTTCTCGGCCGCGTACCGGGCCCGGTTGATCCGCTGCACGCAGTAGCTGCACTTCTCCATGACCCCGCGGCTTCTCACCGTGACCTCGGGGTTGTTCACCATCTTGTGGATCTCGGTCGTGAAGTCCGCGTAGAGGAAGAAGTTGAAGCGCCGGACCTTGTACGGGCAGTTGTTCGAGCAGTACCGCGTGCCGACGCAGCGGTTGTAGATCATCTGGTTGAGGCCTTCGGCGCTGTGCACCGTCGCCGCCACGGGGCAAACCGTCTCGCAGGGAGCGTTCTCGCAGTGCATGCAGGTCACGGGCTGATGGATCGTGCCGGGGTTCTCGAGGCCGCCCTCGTAGTAGCGGTCGATCCGGATCCACTGCATCGCCCGTCCGCGCTGGACCTGGTCCTTGCCGACGACGGGAATGTTGTTCTCCGACTGGCACGCGATGACGCAGGCGTTGCAGCCCACGCAGGTCGAGAGGTCGATCGACATGCCCCAGGCGTAGCTGCCCTTCGGAAGCTGCGGATAGAGGATGTCGTTCGGGCCCGGCGGCTCCTCGCCCATGTGCGCGACGGCGTCGGGGTTCGCGCGGTAGGCCTCCGCGGTCGCGGCGCGCACGAGGTCGCGCCCCTCCATCGAGTGGTGGTGCTGGGTCGTCGCGAGCGACGTGCTTCGGAGCGTCTTCTCGAGCACGAGGCCGGGCGCGCTCCACGGACGCGCGCTCTCGCGCAGGGCGTACGCGTCGAAGCCCGTGCCGTTGGCGACGCGCCCGCCGCGGGTGCGGCCGTACCCGAAGTGGACGGTGACGCAGTCCTCGGCCTGGCCGGGCATGACCCAGACGGGCGCCTCGACGGTGCGGCCGGAGAGCGTCAGCCGGACGACGTCCTCGGTCGTGATGCCGAGCCGCTGCGCGGTCGCGGGCGCGATCAGGGCGGCGTTCTCCCAGGTCAGCTTGGTCAGGGGCTTGGCGAGCTCCTGCAGCCAGCCGTTGTTGGCGTAGGAGCCGTCGCCGATCGTCGGGTCGGGCCGGAAGAGGAGCGTGAGGCCCGCGTCCGGGCGCGGCGGCCGCCCGGGCCGTGTCGAGCGGGAAGGTCTTCAGCGCCGGTGTCCGCAGCGCGGACGCGGAGCCTTCGACGACACCGTCGTGAAGCGCCTTCTGCCATGCGGCTTCGTCGTTGCCGCCGGGGAGCTTGCCGCGCCAGGCGTCCTTGATGATGTCGTGGGAGGTGCGCTCGGGCTCCGGCGAGAATGCGGCGAGCACCTCGTGCGCGGTCTTGCCCGAGAAGAGGGGCGCGATCAGCGGCTGCAGGATCGTGATCGTCCCGTCCTCCGCGCGCGCGTCGCTCCAGCTCTCGAGTGAATGGGCCTCGGCCACGTGCCAGTGGCAGAGGCGCGAGGTCTCGTCGTCGTAGAGGCCGAGGTGGATGCGGAGGGCGACCTTCTCCATCGCCTTTCCGAACGCGAGGTCGGCCGGCGCGTTGAAGACGGGGTTTCCGCCGACGATCGCGAGTGTCGAGACCCGGCCGGCCGCCATGTCGGCCGCGAGCTCGACGAGAGCGGCGGTCTGCGCCGACGGGCTCGCCGCCGCGGGCGCCGCATAGTGGACGGTCTTGCCGGCGTTGCCGAGGGCGGCGTTGATTGCGTGGGCGAGAGCGTGCACGAACGGGGGCTGCGTCTCGCCCGCGACGACGAGGCTCGAGCCGCGGTGCTCCTTCAAGTCGGCGACGACGGCATCGGCGAATGGGTCGGGGGCGGGGCGGCGCGCGGGGGCCGGGATCGCCCCGACGCCGGCGGCGACCGCCCGGGCGAAGGTCTCGATCGCGGCGGGCGGCATCGGACGCCGGTGATCGGCGCGGGCGCCCGTCAGGCTCGGCGTCGACTCGACGACGTAGAGGCGGTTCATGGCGCTGGCGTCGGCGCCCGGCCGCCGGCGCGACGTGAAGTCGCGCACGTGCCGGGGCATGGACGGGCCGCTTCCCAGGAAATCGCTCTCGAGCGACACGACGACGTCCGCCGCATCGAAGGATGGGAGCGGTTCGAGGTCCTCGCCGAAGGCGAGCCGCGTGCCGGCGTAGACGTTCTCGCGCCCGGCCGGTTCCCAGGCGACCCACTTCGCCGCCGGAAACTCCGCCAGCACGGCGCCGATCTGGGATGCGAGCGTCGGCGAGGTCACGGTGCCCGTCAGGATGCGCAGGCCCGCTCCCCGCGTCGGCCGCTCCTTCTCGAGGGCCAGGCGCACCGCGGCGTAGAAGGCGCTCCAGGGACGAATCTGCCCGCGCTCGGTCGTCACCTGCGACCGGTCGGGGTCGTACATGTTGAGGATGAAGCCCTGCGCGAAGACGTCGGTGCCGCCGAGGCTCGCGGGATGGAGGTCGTTGCCCTCGATCTTGACGGGGCGTCCTTCGTAGCTCTTGACGAGGATGCCGCGCGCGAAGCCGCCCGACAGGTGCGCCGTGGCGTAGTGGAGGGCCTCGCCCGGGACGATCTCCTCGGGCGCCTTGACGTACGGGAAAATCCGCTCGGTCGGCTGCCGCGTGCAGCCGGTCAAACCGGCCAGCGCGATCGACGCGCCCATGAGCGACAGGAGCTCCCGGCGGTTGACGCCGGAGTCGATCGGCACGCGAAACTCCCGGTGGAGGTGCTCGCGGAAGTCCTCGGTCTCGAGGAGCTCCTCGATCGACCGCCAGTACTCGCGTCCCTCGATCGACTCGAGGCGCTTGCGCGCGGCGGCCAGGTTCGGCCTTCGGCTCCAGCCCTGCCTCCCGCCTCCCGCCTCCTGCCTCCTGATTCATCGGTGACACGTCGTGCAATCCGTCAGCTCCATCGGGGGGCGGATACGATAATCCGAGACGAGCTTCGCCCCGATCTCCTCCTGCCGGCCGGCCGGAACGTAGCCCATCGTGAAGATCTGGTCGCGCGGCCGCAGGAACTTCGCGGGATCCCGGTGGCACTCCAGGCACCACGACATCTGGAGGTTCGGGTGCTGTGAGACGAGCGGCATGCGGTCGATGCGGCCGTGGCAGGTCTCGCACCCGACGCCCTTGGCCACGTGGATCGAGTGGTTGAAGTAGACGTAGTCGGGCAGGTCGTAGACCTTGACCCACTCGATCGAGCGGTTTGTCCGCCAGCTCTCCCGGACGGGCTCGAGCTCGGGGGACTGCGACCAGATCTGGGAGTGGCAGTTCATGCAGGTCTTCGTCGGGGGGATGTTGGCGAAGGCCGCCCGCTCGACGGTCGTGTGGCAGTAGCGGCAGTCGATGCCCATGGCCCCGGCGTGGTGCTGGTGGGAGAACTGGACCGGCTGGACCCGGGCGACCCCCTGGAGGGTGGTGTACGGCGACCGGTTCAGGGCGTCGAAGAGCCAGAGGAGCAGGCCGAGGAAGAAGACGGCCCCGAAGACCGACACCCGGGACACCGTGTTCGTACTGCGGTGGAAGATCTGGGCCATGTCAGTTGGCGGGGAGCATATTTCAAGGCCTCGAGGGCTGGAAGAAGGAGCCAAGAAAGAGCATAGAATCTCCCAAGAGGTTCCCAATGAGACGACTCGGTGCGCTCGCCGCCGTTTCGCTCCTGTTCGCCCTTCCCGCGCCCGCCCAGATCCTCCCCGAGCTCTTCCACAAAGCCAAGGCCCAGGTCAAAGGGGAATCCTGGGCGGAGGCCCTCAAAACTCTTGCGGTCCTCGAGGGCGAGGCGGAAAAGCCAGGGGCCGAGCGCGCCCGGCAGCAGCTCGCCGCTCCGCTCGCGTTCTATCGCGGCGTATGCGAGGCGAACCTCGGAAGAGCGGACGAGGCCCGGATGGACTTCGCGGCGTTCCTCTCGATCGAACCCAACGCGTCGATGGATCCGTCGATGTACTCGAAGAGAGCGGTCGCCGCATTCCAGGCGGCGCGCAAGAACGAGGCGGCGCCGGTCGAAGGCAACGACAGGCCGTCGGTGTTCCTGTTGTTTCAGGAGTTCAAGCTCCCGCGCAACTCCGGCGAGCGGGTCGACGCGGGTTGGCCCGACGGGCCGGTCCGCTGGATCATGACGGCGGACGAGCGACGGCGCTGGCAGGATCTGACGCCGGGCGCGGACTGGCAGGAGTTCGTCGACCGGTTCTGGGAGGCCCGCAATCCTCAGCCGGGCAATCCGGACAACGCCTTCAAGACGGCCTTCGATCGCCGCGTGGCCTTCTCCGACGCCTACTTCACGCAGGCCGAGACGACGCGCGGCAGCATGACGGACCGCGGCATGGTGTTCGTGCTCCTTGGTCCGCCGACGTACGTCGGCCGGAAGCCGATCGAGACGGGCGAAGACCGGAACGACGCGACCGGCCTGTCGACGGTCGGTTCCCGCGCCTCGGCGTACGCGCAGCGCGCCCTGACGTCGGCCGGGGAGCCCGCGGGCTCGACGGGAGCCCTTGCCGTGGACGCCTTTTTCGGCCCGGGGGCCCGGGCGGTGGACGCGAGCCCGAGCTGGCGCGAGACCTGGCACTACCGAAGGGAACTGCTGCCCAAGTCCCTCTCCTACCAGCAAGTCGACGTCGACTTCATCACCCGCAGGGGCTATGGCGTCGACGTGCTGCAGCGCGAGCCCGCGGCTCTGGCGGCGCTCGACGCGGCCCGGGCCCGCTTCGATTCTCGCGGAGACCGGACCCCATGAGGCGACGGGCGCCGATCGCCGCTCTCGGTTGTTCTCGCCGTTTCCGCGTCCGACCGGACATCCCCGAGCGACCTCGACGACAGCAGCTCGCGGCGCCGGCCGAATCCTGATCGGAAAAGTGAGAATCGCTGAAGACGGGGACGCCTGGAATCGGCAACATTGGGGGTCGGAGGCACGCCATGAAGCGAATGGGTGTCGTTTTCGCCGCGGTTTTCCTCCTCGCCCGCGCATCCTCGGCACAGACCCTTCCCGAGCTCTTCCAGAAGGCCAAGGCCCAGGTCAAGGGCGAATCCTGGACGGACGCACTCAAGACCCTCGACGTGCTCGAGGCCGAGGCCTCCCGGCCCGGAAACGAGTTCGCGCGGCAACAACTGGCCGCCCCGGTCGACTTCTATCGCGGAGTGTGTGAAGCCAACCTCGGGCACGGGGACCAGGCCCGCGCGTTCTTCACGACGTTCCTTCAGCTCCAGCCCAATGCCACGCTGGACCCGTCGATGTACTCGAAGAAGGCCGTCGCCGCCTTCGACGCCGCCCGTGCGAGCGTCGCGCCTCCGCCCGACGCGGACGACGGCCGCCCGTCGATGTTCGGCCGGTATCAGGAATTCAAGCTGCCCGCGAACTCCGGCGAGCCGGTCAACGACCTCTGGGCCGACGGACCCATCCGGTGGATCATGACGCCCGAGGAGAAACGAAGCTGGGCGCTCCTGAACGCGGGCGGCGAGCGTCAGGAGTTCGTCGACAGGTTCTGGGAGGCCCGCAACCCGCATCCGGGCAACTCTCGACAACATCTACCGCACCGGATTCGAGCGCCGCGTGGCGTTTGCCGACGCGAACTTTGTCCAAGCGGAGGGGACCCGCGGAAGCCTGACCGACCGCGGCAAGGTGTTCGTGCTGCTCGGGCCCCCGACGTACGTCGGTCGCAAGCCGCTGCGAGCGGGCGAGGATCCCAACGAGGCGGAAGGCATGTCCCTGTCGGGCTCCGAGGCGGCGTCGAACGCGATGAAGATCGCCAGGGGCGACGGCAAGGGCACCCCGGGAAGGAAAATGGCCGCCGCGGACAAGTTCAGCGGTCCGGGGGAGCGGGCCGCCGATTCCGGCACCAACTGGCGCGAAACCTGGCACTACCGCAAAGAGATGCTGCCGAAGGGGGTCCGATACCAGCAGGTCGATATCGAGTTCGTCACGAAGAGTGGGTACGGCGTCAACGTCCTTCAGCCGGCGACGCAGACGGTCGCGACCCTCGAAGCGGCCCGCGGCGAGCCGAGACAGAACTAGCGCCGGGGCGCGGGGAGATCGAAAGTAAGATCTCCCTGGAGGCCCGCCATGAAGCGATCCGCGGCTTTGCTGGCCGCTTTTCTGCTCGCCACGAGCTCCCTTGCGCAGACGCTTCCCGAGCTCTTCCACAAGGCCAAGGCGCAGGTCAAAGCCGAGTCCTGGACCGAAGCGCTCGAGACCCTCGACGCCGCTCGAGGCCGAGGCCGGCCGGCCCGGCAACGAGGCGGCGCAATCAGCAGCTCGCGGCCCCGACCGCGTTCTATCGGGGAGTGTGCGACGCCAACCTCGACGAGGCCGAGAAGGCCGAGGCCGACTTCGCGACTTTCCTGCAGGAGAATCCGGGCTCGACGATCGACAAGGTGATGTATTCGAAGAAGGCGGTCGCGGCCTTCGAGGCGGCGCGAAAGAACGTCGCCTTCGAGGCGGCGAGCAAGGAAGCCGCGTCGGACGGCTCCGCTCTCGCTCTACCAGAGGTTCGAGCAGTTCAAGGCTCCGCCCGACATGGGCGAGAAACCGGACGATCGGTGGGCCGACGGACCGGTGAAGTGGATCATGACGGCCGAGGAGAAGGCGGCCTGGCGGGGGCTGACGGGCGGAGCCGAGCGTGCCGGGTTCGTCGAGGAGTTCTGGGAGAGGCGCAACCCGAAGCCCGGTTCCGAGGACAACATCGCGCGCACCGGCTTCGATCGGCGGGTCGCGTTCGCGGACACCTATTTCCAGCCGGGCGAGCAGCAGCGCGGGAGCCTGACGGACGCGGGGATGGTGTTCATCCTGCTCGGACCGCCGACCTGGACCGGCCGCAAGCCGATCGTGACGGGCGAGGACCCCACCGACTCGGACGGCATGTCCCTCGAGTCGCAATGGTGGATGGCCAACCGTAATTCGGTTCACATCGATGGCGCTCGGGCCGCCGACCCTTCCGGCGCCTTTCGCGAGATCTGGCATTACCGGCGAGAGGCCTTGCCGAAGGGGGTCTCTGCTTACCAGGTGAACGTCGTATTCATCACGAAGAAGGGGTACGGCCGATCGGTCCTCCAGCGCGAGCCCGCGACCCTCGCCGCCCTCGACGCAGCGCGCCCGGGAAGAGCCGAGAACTAGCGCCTCGCCGCGCGGGCCTTCGCCGGGACTAGAATGTGCGGCGGAGCCGCCATGGGACGACCTGGAGCCACTTTCGCCGCCCTTCTCGTTGCCGCTTCGATCTCCGCGCAGTCCCTTCCCGAGCTGTTCCAAAAAGCCAAGGCCCAGGTCAAGGGCGAGTCCTGGACGGAAGCCCTCAAGACCCTCGTCGCCCTCGACGCCGAAGCCGCCCGGCCCGGCAACGAGGCGGTGCGGCGGCAGCTCGCGGCCCCGACCGTCTTCTACCGCGCCGTGTGCGAGGCGAACCTCGGGAACGCGTCGAAGGCGCAGGCGGACTTCGCGACCTTTCTCGAGCTCCAGCCCGGCGCGTCGATGGACCCCTCGATGTACTCGAAGAAGGCAATCGCGGCCTTCGATGCCGCGCGCAAGAGCCAGGCCCGGCCGCCCGCGTCGAGCGAATCCGACGGGCGTCCGGCGATGTTCGTGGCCTTCCAGGAATTCAAGGTCCCGCCGAACTCCGGCGAGCAGGTCAACGAGAAGTGGGGCGATGGGCCGGTGCAGTGGATCATGACGTCCGACGAGAAGCGGGCGTGGGCGGAGCTCGCCTCCGGCGGCGAGTGGCAGGAGTTCGTCGACAAGTTCTGGGAAGCGCGCAATCCCCGCCCCGGCAACCCGGACAACCCCTATAAGACGACCTTCGACCGGCGGGTCGCCTTCGCGGACGCGAAGTTCGGTGAGTCCGAAGGGACACGGGGCAGCATGACGGACCGCGGGATGGTCTTCGTGCTCCTGGGGCCGCCGACATACGTGGGTCGGCGACCCATCCGTCCCGGCGACGACCCGGGCGATCCAGCCGGAGCCTCGCGGGGAGGCAGCTACAACCTCGGCGATCAGGGCCTCTTCGTGCTCTCCGGGGTGGGCGCCCGAGCGCCGAACAGCGACGGGTCGAGCAACTGGCGGGAGATCTGGCACTACCGGCGGGAGTTACTCCCCAAGGGCGTGGGGTATCAGCAGGTGGACATCGAGTTCATCACCAAGAGGGGCTACGGCGTCAACGTGATTCAGCGCGACCCGCCCACCCTGGCGACCCTTCAGGCGGCGGCCCGGCCGGCGTCGGACCTGTCGAAACCATGAAGACCTGAAGACCGCCCGATCGAACGGACGTAATATCGACCCGGAGGCCCGCCATGAAGCGAATCGGCGCCGTTTTCGCCGCGTTCCTGCTCATTTCCACCGCATCCGCCGCGCAGTCCCTTCCCGAGCTCTTCCAGAAAGCCAAGGCCCAGGTGAAGGGCGAGTCCTGGACGGAAGCGCTCAAGACTCTCGACAAGCTCGATGCCGATGCCGCGCTTCCCGGCAACGAGAGCGCCCGGCAGCAGCTCGCCGCCCCGACCGCCTTCTACCGCGGAGTCTGCGAGGCGAATCTCGGCCAGGCGGACAAGGCGAAGGCGGACTTCGCCACGTTTCTCCAGCTCCAGCCCAACGCCTCGCTGGACCCGTCCATGTACTCCAAGAAGGCGATCGCCGCATTCGAGGCCGCGCGCGCGAGCGTCGCTCCGCCTCCCGAGCCGAGCACCGGCGGTCCTTCGATGTTCGCCCGGTTCCAGGAGTTCAAGCTGCCGCCCAACTCCGGCGAGCAGGTCAACGACAACTGGGCAGACGGTCCCATCAAGTGGATCCTGACGTCCGAGGAGAAGGGGACCTGGACGCAGCTGACATCCGGAGGCGAGCGTCAGGAATTCGTCGACAAGTTCTGGGAGGCCCGCAACCCGCAGCCCGGAAATCCCGACAATCCGTACCGCACGGCGTTCGAGCGCCGCGTGGCGTTCGCCGACGCGAACTTCGTGCAGGCCGAAGGGACCCGGGGCAGCATGACCGACCGCGGAATGGTCTTCGTGCTTCTCGGCCCGCCGACCTACGTGGGACGGAAGCCGATCCGCACGGGCGACGATGCGAGCGAGGCCGCGGGGCTCTCGACGGTGGGCTCGTCCGACCAGCGCAACGCCATGACGGCCGCGGTCGCCTCGGCGCCGTCCGGGAGGATCTCGTCGGCCCAGGCGGCTGCCATCTCGGACAAGTTCTCGGGCCCGGGGACGCAGGCGATCGATTCGTCTGCCAACTGGCGCGAGGTCTGGCACTACCGCAGGGAGCTTCTCCCCAGGGGCGTGGGCTACCAGCAGGTCGACGTCGACTTCATCACGAAGAAGGGGTACGGCGTGAACATCATGCAGCGCGATACGCCGACCCTGAACACGCTCGCGGCAGCGGCAAAGCCTCCCGCGAAGCCGAATTCCTAGTCTCTCGCCGTCATTCCGGCGGAGAGGCGGCGTCCGGCCGGTGCGGCGCCGCAAGCGCGCGGCGCGTCAGCCGCGCGACGTAGACCGTGACGGCCAACGTGATCGCGAAGCCCGTTCCGAACACCGCGAAGCCCCACGCAGGAGGCGGGGGAGCGTCCATGCCCGGATGCCCCGCCGAGCGCGCGGCCGCGCCGAGTCCCGCGTAGAGGAAGGTCAGCGGAATCATCCCCGTCGCGCTCGCGGCGACGTAGGGCCAGAAGCGGATCGCGGTCAGTCCGTAGACGTAGTTCGACACCACGAACGGGACGACCGCCGACATGCGGAGGAGGAAGACGATTCTCCAGCCCTTCTCCCCGATCGCGGCGTCGAGCGCCGCAAAGCGCGGATCGCGAGCGGCCGCGCGGGCGACGCGATCCCGCGCGAGGTGGCGGGCGACGAGGAAGGAGGCGGCGCACCCCGCGGTCGCCCCGCCGAGCGCGATCGCCGTCCCGGGAACGAGGCCGAAGAGGAATCCCGCGCCGATCGTCATCAGCACGGCCGGCAGCATGAGCAGCGTCACGCCCACGTGGGCGGCGGCGTAGAGCAGGATCCCGAGGGCGCCGAGAGCGGCGATCCAACCGCCGAAGGCCGCGAGCCAGTCGCCGAAAGGCAGGCGCCGTCCCGCCGCGACGAGCGCGGCCGCGGCGAGGGTCGCTGCGATCAGCCGAAATTTCGCGCGCTTCGTCACCCGAGGGATCCTCTCAGAAATTTCCGCCGGAGATCGCGAAGATCAATTTCCCGATTCGCGCTTCGGAAAATGGAACCGGGAAATGTCCCGGGAGATTTTCGTCGGCGCCAGCGGGCGCATCGTCCTTCGTCCCGAGCCGTTCGTCATCGCGCGAGCGCGTGGCACTCCGATTGCTCTTCTGCGCTCGCGAAGGGCGCACGAGGCCGGTTTATCGACCCGGTCCTCCGCGTCCGCCCTCTCCTGCCCGGAAGAGGGTCGGGCGCTTTCCAATGAAAAGCCCCGCCGAAAGGCGGGGCTTGTTTTTCCGAGAAGCGGAGGAATTACGCCGAAAAGCTCTTTCCACAGCCGCAGCCGCCGCCGGTCGCGTTCGGATTCGTGATCGAGAACCCCGCGCCGCGCATGTCTTCGACGAAGTCGACCGTGGCGTCCTTCAGGTAGTTGGCGCTCTGCGGATCGACGACGACCTGGATGCCGCCCGTCTCGATCAGCGTGTCGCCCTCTTTCTTTTCGTCGAAGGTGAAGCCGTACTGAAATCCCGAGCAGCCTCCGCCCTGGACGAAAATCCGGAGCGGCTTGCCCTGCGATTCGGGCATGGTGCCCGCGAAGTATTTGACCTTTTCGATCGCTTTCTCCGTCAGCGACAGGAGGGCGCCGGTGGGTCCGGTCGTGATCGGAGTCGGAGTCGAAGATTCGACAGTAGACATTAGGTTCTCCTCGAAGGGGATTATGGTCCGCCCGGCGGACCCAACGCAACCGGACTCAGGAAGCCTTGGCGAGTGAGGGGGTTGCGAGGAGCTCGTCGATCGACTTCCAGGTGGAATCGACCCGCAGGGGCGGCGTAAGAAAAGAGACCTGCTTCGCGCTGACCTCGAAGTCGACGACTTCCGGCAGTCGCGCCCGTTCCCAGGCCCGCCGCAGGGTGCGACACTCCGCGTCATCCAGAGGACGGTTGAAGTGACCAATCGCGAGACGGGCCCCGTCGACCTCGAAAACCGACCGGAACGACACTCTCGCGGCACGCGCCTGATTGCTCCAACCCATCATGTCGGTGGGATGCTCCCGGCGGTCTTTCCGTTTCATGCCCGAAGCAACAGCAATGACCGTGCCAGTATTCCAGTCCCCCACAATCCAGAGCACAGGTTTCTGTGCACACCCCAACATCTTGTGTTTTCCGCTTGACTCGGTCTTCCAGCCGGACTTACCCTCATGAGCAACGCTGGCGGTTTGTCCGCGCTAAGAAAGAAACCCAGGGGTGGAGCCAGGGTTTTGGAATCGTGGGGCGGAGCATTCGTTTCGTGAGCATTTCGGAAGGAGGACGGGGGGATGGGCGCTAGGGAAAAAGAAGTCCAGGCGGCGGTGTTCGAGACGGCTCGGGCGACGGGAAAGTCGCTTCGCGGTCTGACGATTTCGAGGGTCTACTCCGACCCGTCGGTCTCGCCGTACGACGCGATCGAATGGGAGCTGCGAACAGCCGCGATCACTTCCGAGAAGGGCGAGACGATCTTCGAGCAGAAGAACGTCGAGGTCCCCAGGTCCTGGTCCCAGACGGCGACGAACATCGTCGTCCAGAAGTACTTCCACGGCCGCCTCGGCACGCCCGAGCGTGAGACCTCCGTCCGCCAGCTGATCGAGCGCGTCGCCGGAACGATCACGAGCTACGGCGAGAAGGGCGGCTACTTCAAGACCGCCGCCGACCGCGACGCCTTCCACGACGAGCTCGCGACGATCCTCGTCAACCAGGTCGCCTCCTTCAATTCCCCCGTCTGGTTCAACGTCGGCATCGAGCCCCGCCCCCAGGGCTCCGCCTGCTTCATCAACTCGTGCGGCGACTCCATGGCCTCGATCCTCGGCCTCGCCAAGACCGAGGGCATGCTCTTCAAGTACGGCTCGGGCACCGGCTCGAACCTCTCGTCGATCCGCGGCTCGCACGAGTCGCTCTCGGCCGGCGGCACCGCCTCAGGTCCCCTCTCCTTCATGAAGGGCTTCGACTCCTTCGCCGGCGCGATCAAGTCGGGCGGCAAGACGCGCCGCGCCGCGAAGATGGTCATCCTGAACATCGACCACCCCGACATCGAGGAGTTCATCCTCTCGAAGTCGAACGAAGAGAAGAAGGCCTGGGCCCTGATCGACGCCGGCTACGACGGCTCGTTCAACGGCGAGGCGTATGCGTCGATCTTCTTCCAGAACGCCAACCACTCCATCCGCGTGACCGACGAGTTCATGGAAGCCGTCGAGAAGGACGGCGAGTGGCAGACGAAGGAAGTCCTCACGGGCCAGCCCTACAAGACGTACAGGGCCCGGGACCTCATGGCGAAGATCGCCGACTCGGCCTGGATCTGCGGCGATCCGGGCATGCAGTACGACACGACGATCAACCGCTGGAACCCGGTCAAGGCGACGCATCGAATCAACGCGTCGAACCCCTGCAGCGAGTACATGTTCGTCGACGACTCGGCCTGCAACCTGGCGTCCCTGAACCTCATGAAGTTCTTCAACGCGAGGACGGATCCTTCGACGTCGCGAGCTTCCGCCACGCCTGCGACGTCGTCATCACCGCGCAGGAGATGCTCGTCTCCAACTGCTCTTACCCGACGCCGGCGATCGAAGAGAACTCCCACAAGTTCCGGCCGCTCGGCCTCGGCTACGCGAACCTCGGCGCGCTCCTCATGGCGGCCGGCGTTCCCTACGACTCCGACGAGGGCCGCGCCTATGCCGGCGCCATCACCTCGCTCATGTGCGGCGAGGGATACCTCCAGTCCGCGAAGATCGCCTCGGAGCTCGGCCCCTTCGCGGGCTACGAGCCCAACCGCGAGGCCTTCCTCGAGGTCATCGGCATGCACCGCCACGCGGCGTACGAAGTGCCGGCCAAGGGCGTTCCGTCCGAGCTCTTCAAGGCGCAGATGGCCGTGTGGGACGCGGCCCTCGAGGCCGGCACGCAGCACGGCTACAAGAACGGCCAGGTCACGGTGCTGGCGCCGACCGGCACGATCGGCTTCATGATGGATTGCGACACGACGGGCGTCGAGCCCGACCTCGCCCTCGTCAAGTACAAGAAGCTCGTCGGCGGCGGCACGATCAAGATCGTCAACCAGACCGTCCCGCTGGCCTTGAAGCGCCTCGGCTACTCCGAGGAAGAGATCCACGAGATCATCGACTACGTCGACGAGAAGGGCACGATCGAGGGCGCGCCGGAATTCAAGCCCGAGCACCTGCCCGTCTTCGACTGCGCGTTCCGCGCGCTGAACGGCACCCGCTCGATCCACTACTCGGGACACGTCCGGATGATGGCGGCGACCCAGCCGTTCCTCTCCGGCGCGATCTCGAAGACCGTCAACCTCCCGCCCGACGCCACGCCCGACGAGATCGCCGGCGTGTACATGGAAGGCTGGAAGCAGGGCCTGAAGGCCATCGCCATCTACCGCGACGGCTGCAAGCGGACGCAGCCCCTGAACACCGGCGCGTCGAAGAGCGACAGCAAGTCGCCCGAGAAGCGGACCTCCCTCGAGTACGTCGGCAAGGCCATGGCGCCCGTCCCGGCCCCCTTCCGCCGCAAGCTCCCCGACGAGCGCCGCTCGATCACCCACAAGTTCGACGTCGGCGGCCACGAGGGCTACATCACCGTCGGCCTCTTCGAGGACGGCAAGCCCGGCGAGATCTTCCTCAAGATGTCGAAGGAAGGCTCGACCGTCTCGGGCCTCATGGACTCCTTCGCGACCGCGATCTCCCTGACGCTCCAGTACGGCGTCCCCCTCGATGCGCTCGTGAAGAAGTTCACCCACATGCGCTTCGAGCCCGCCGGCTTCACCAAGAACCCCGAGATCCCGATGGCGAAGTCCCTCGTCGACTACGTCTTCCGGTGGCTCGGCTCCAAGTTCCTCTCGGCCGCCGACAAGCACGCCATCGGCATCATCGCCCGCGACAACGCCGGCAGCGAGCCGACGCCCGTCACCCAGGCGACGGTCGTGGCGCGGTCGAGCGGGGGAGAGGGCGGCAGCAAGCTGACGTTCGAGACCAGCACGGATGCGCCCGCGTGCCACGAGTGCGGGAGCATCATGGTGAGGTCGGCGGCTTGCTACAAGTGCCTGAACTGCGGGGCGACGACGGGTGTAGCTAGAAATTAGTTTGGGGTGGGGCCGCTTGAGGCCGACTGCGGGCGCCGAAAGGCGCCCGCAGTTTTGCTTCGAGAACCCTGGGTTTGACTCCAGTTCGCGGACAGTTGCTAGACTCCGTTCAATGGTCGCGAAGCTCAACTGGTACTCCGTCCAAGGCACCCAGTCCGTTGCCTACCTCTGCGGTCATTGCGGCACTCAGGTCGCGAGCGAAAGGGGATGGTGGGCGACCACGGAGGGCAACGCTCAGGTCGAAACGCAGGCCATCGCCCGGATTCGAGTTTGCCACCTTTGCTCCCAGCCGACGTACTTCGCCGTGACGGAAGCCAGACGCCCGGATCTGCGTTTGGCGTCGCCGTCGCACACATCAGCGACAAGGGTGTTGAGGACCTCTACGAAGAGGCACGCGCGGTGACTGCAACGGGGAGCTACACGGCTGCCGTTCTCTGCTGCCGCAAACTCCTAATGCATATCGCGGTTGCGAACGGGGCGGAAGACAGCCTCACATTCGCCCAGTACGTCGCGCACCTCTCCGCCAAGGGTTTCGTTCCTCCGGGTGCTAAGGAGTGGGTTGACCACATCCGCGACAAGGGCAACGAAGCCAACCACGAAATCGTAATCATGACCAAAGAAGAAGCCGAGCGCCTGATTAGCTTCTGCGAAATGCTCCTCAAGATCATTTACGAGTTCCCGGCGCGCACACCGAAGAAGACCGCTAGCTAGAGCGGGGCGGGGTCGCGGCTCGCGTTCAAGGAGGGAACACTATGGGGGTTTATGCTGCCGTCAACTGCTGAGGCGATCAGAAACGTTCATCAGGCGATCGAACCGGGCTTGCAACGCTTGGAATAGGGTCCAGCCACTGCTATGGAAGAACCTAAGAATCCGCCGGTCGCGCACAGACTAACCGCGTCGCAACGCGGGACGATTCTGAATCCGGTCGCCTGGAGGACCAAGGCCGAGGAGCTTCTCGCTGCTGCCAAGCGACTCGAAATAACTTTCGGCGCTGACGACTTGGTGAATGACGTCAACTCCGTCTACTTCATGCTCGTCTCCTTCGCCGTCGAGAATCTCTTGAAGGCGGCCTTGGTCGACCGAAACCGGGCGAAGTACGAGGAGTCGATGAAGACTGACAACGCCCCGACCTTTCCCTCCGACCTAAAAAGCCATGATGTTGTCTCCTTGGCCAAGGAACGTCTTGGTCTTCGATTCTCGCGTGAGCAAGAGGATCTCTTGCGGCGGCTCAGTCACTGTGCGGTCTGGTCCGGCCGATATCCAGCGCCTGTAAAGATGGAGGCCCTCTCGATGCTGGAAGACGACCCCTTCACGATCGGGGTATTCAAGCCCGATGACCAAGAATCGCTTCACGGCCTCGTGGACAAGCTTGTGGCCGACCTGTGGCCGGGAAGAGATTGGCGGGCGGCGTGGGGGCGGTCCTGATACCTTCGAAAGGATTGGTTTGCCCCGTCGGGCCGTTGGTCTGGGGCTGAGGTCTGATCTGCTTCGCTGATCTCCTCAACCACGGGAATTCAGACCGCGTCTTGCCGCTGGGCAGGTATGGATCGCTCGCCGGCGTTGAGAGCCCTGCGTTACTCCTTCCTGGGGAGATGGGGTCAGTCTTGATTTGCTGAGTGGGGCTTCAGGGGCCTTCTTCACGGTAATCTATCGCCCGAGAAACTCGAACATGGCCCGTGACCGCAGAGATAGGCATCGGTCGCCGCCCTCGGGTATATCGTCCGAGATGCTCCGATCAGGGGATCCGATGGATCGTAGGTGGCGCCGGGATAGGGAGGATCATCGCTTCGTCCCCCCTTCAGGGTCCTCGGTAAGGGAAATGGGGTCAGTCCTGATTTGCTGATTTCGGGTTGAGCCGGGGTGCCCCTGTCAGTAATCGCTCCACTGAAGTCCCAGGGCCTTCGCGAGAAACACCGCCATCTGCCGCCGCGTCAACGGAGCATCGGGACAATAGTTGCCGCCCGCGCACCCGGCGGTGATGCCAGACGAATAGAGCGCCTCGGCGGGATAGGGGGTCCGCCCGCGCACCCGGCGGTGATGCCAGACGAATAGAGCGCCTCGGCGGGATAGGGGGTCCGGGATAGGGGGTCAGTCTTGATTTGCTGATCTCCCGGTTGGGAGCGGAGTTGGATCGAAGAGGTTCGCTCCTGACTCTTTGCCTTTTCGTTTCAGCGAGGTGCGTCGAGGGGGCTTGGCTACGCTCGCTAGAATCTGTTGCCGATGAGCACGGAATCAGGGTCCGAAGTTCGACTCGCGCTGTGGGAAGCTATTTGCGAGAGCGCTGACGTCCTCGGGGACCGATGCCCGGTTTACCGCTCTCCAAGGCAGGACCCAAGTCAGCGGTTGTCCTTCGGCATGTCCGTGGTCGACGTGCCGACGTGGAAACTTGTCGAAGTGCTGAGCATGCTTTCGATACTGCGCGACTCTGACCGCGTTATCAGTTCGTCCGTCTGCAACGTGTTAGGGAAGACCGGTCCCATCCGATTTGAGGAGGAAGGTAACGAACGCTACCTCTGGACCCAGCCCCGCCTTTCCGGTCAGCTGAGTCTGTTGGGGGGTAGGCCAGATCTTCTCGTGACCACTGTCGCGGATACTCCGGACTCGATATCGACCATTCGGGTCGTTGAGTGTAAGTGCAGGACAGCGCTTTCGACTCCTGACATCCGAGCGGAGTTCGGGAAGGCTTACGACTTGAGAGTGGCTAGTTACGTCATCTGGTCTTTCTACACTCCACCCCCGAGACTTGTTGAGGGGGCTCGGCGACTCGGGCTCAATCTCGAATCGTTGGCGTTCGATACGCAGGGTGCTCGGTGGATCAGCGAGCCCGAGAAGCTCGGTGCCTACGTCGGTGACACTCTTGAGGCCGCGCGCAGGGAACAGAGATTTGCCAGGGCCCTTCTTGAGTCAGGCCAAGACATAAGCCGTAAGCTGGAGCGCTGACCGAGAGTCAAGGTCGGTCCCGCCTTATCGACTTTGTGGCGTCGGATCTGGGGTCAGTCTTGATTTGCTGGAGTTGCCTAGGGGGCCGGGCCGGCGTCTCTGTGGATGGGATGGAGCGCGTATGCTTCCGTTGAGATGAAACATTTATCGATCGTCGTGCTAGTCCTTGCGGCGTCGCTCGCATGCCGGCGGCCCGACCCACTCACCCATGAAAAGGCGAAGGCGATGATCGAGGCGTCGATGGCTTTTCAGGAGCCGATCGAGGACGACCTGCGAAAGGCGCTCCGGTACGACGGCGAGCTTAAGCGCGAGATCCTCCGCGTCCAGGCCCTCACTATCAGGCCGGACGGCCCGTTAGGCATGGCCGGCGAAACGGCGACGGTCATCTTTTCGTGGCGGTGGACGAGCGGTCCGCTCGACGCCTCACGATATGTGACGGCCGCGAAGATTCACGGCGACTCTCACGGCTGGAAGGTCTACGAGGACAAGCTGAAGCAGAGCTTGCGGGGCACGCTCGCGGGAGAAGAGTAGATGCGGTTCTTGATTGCTTTCGCGATGGGGGAAATGGGGTCAGTCCTGATCTGCTGATTTCGGGTTGAGCCGGGGTGCCCCTTGAGGGAATGGGGTCAGTCTTGATTTGCTGAGTTGGCCGGGAGGGCGTCAGCCGGGTGTGGATGGCGCTTTCGATCTGGCTGCGCAGAGCCGGGTCGGTGTCGAGCGGATGTTCGAGGAGTCTGACCGGTCCGACGAAGGAACCCTTCAGATCGAAAGGCCCGGATCGCCCTCAACGACCTTCTGCCGCAGCACCGGCCGTTCGCCCGCCTTCCAGAGCGACGCCGTGTGGACGACGCGGTAGCGAAGAGGACCGCCGTCGGGACGATCGCTTCGCGTGATCGGGCGGGGGATACAGACGAACTCGGTCCGCATTTCATCGCCGGTGAGCCGCACCGTCGCATAGCCGTGACCGCCCAGGTCCACGAATTCGAGGTGGGGGGCGAGACTCGGATTGGAAAGGGCGTGAGCGCTCTTCAGGTCGAAGGTCTTCGCGTATTCGAGGCACGAGCGGACGCCGTGCTTCAAGAGCATGTTGTGGGTCCATTCGGGCTGACCCGCGGGCCCCTCGACCAGGAACAGCGCACGGAGGGGATCGTCCTTGGGATGGCGGTGCTCGAGGGCCTCCATCGTCCCGTGGCTGATCAGCGAGGCGCCGACGAAACTGAGCCCGACCGGCTCGTACTTGGCGGGTGGCAAGAGAGGGGCGGCATAGCCGGCCCAGAAGCTGTGACGGTCGCCCGACACGATCGCGAATCCGGTGATCTTCGAATCACGGACGAGGTCATAGATTTCGCCACGCTCGTGGTAGGCGCTGCCAAAATCCCAGCTGCCGATCTGCGCGAAGGTGTCGGCCGGCCACTTCTGCTTGGTCAGCCCATCCGGAAGGTTCTGGGGGTCGGCCCGCATGTCGAGGGCACCCAACGAATTGCCCCAGATCTTCCAGGTTGCCCCGGACCGACGGAGCTGGTCCATGAACCACTTCTTCTGCACGGCCCCGAGGATCGTGCGCGGCGGTGAATCCTTTCGCGGATTCGGGATGGTGACCTCGCCGAAACTGAGCTCGGCGGGCGGTTTGCCGCCGTTGGAGGTGCGGCCGGCGTCGAGCGCGATCATCGCCGGCTCCGAGAACATCCCGTTGAAAGCCGGATCGTAAATCTTCTCCACGCCCTCCACATCGGTCGCGTCGGGGCCGGAGAAGGTGCGTTGGTCGGTGAGAATGAGATCGAGGTTTCGGCCGTATCGCAAAGACCGATACACGATCAGGCTGTTGATGGCCTTCAGATTGTTGGGCTCGACCCCGAGGCCACTGTCGTCCCACTTTTCGATCGGCACATTTTTCACCGCCACCGTGCCGAACGTGTCGAGCGATCCGCTCGGCGCCTTCACGCGCGCGGGGATGTACTCGAACCATGCCTGGTTGGCGGCGACCTTGATCGTCTGGCCCGGCCGCGGCTCGCCCCCTGCCTGCTGGATGCTCTGCCGGCCCTGCCAGGAGAACTCGTGGTTGTCCCAGATGGCGACGAACGGCCAACGCGCCCGCGCGTCCTGCAGGTCGGGATCGGCCAGGTAGCCCTTGTAGACGACGCGATAGCCCTCGAGCGTCAGCGGGTAGTGGAATTTGCCGGTTTGACCGCCATCGGGAATCCGGCCGACGTCGTAGATCGTGCGGTCGTACTGCGTCGCCAGCTCGTCCGGATATTCGACGACCTCGTAAATGAAATCGCCGAGGTGGAGAACGAAACCGAGTTGATCGGCGCGCGCCGCACGCTCATCCTCGAAGATCATCCGGCGATAGCCGTTGAGCTTGCCTTCATTGAGGCTCTGGCAGCTCACGAAGGCGAAACTGACCGGCCGCGGATCGTTCGAGAGCGGCGCGGTGATCGTCCGGCCGACCCGGCTGCCGTTTCCCTCTCCATCGGTGAAGCGGTACCAGTAGACGCGCGCTGGCTTGAGATGACCGACCAGCACGCGCGTCGTCCAATCCGATTCCGGGCAGACCGGCGCGGACGCTTTCGCGACCACCCGCCGGAACGCTTGATCCTCAGCGACCTCGACCGTGAGCACACGCCGCCCGCCCGACTCGAACGGCCGCCGAGTCCAGAGGATGACGCTCTCCGGATCGGGATCGCCGGACGCGACGCCGTGGGGATAGAGGTCGCGACGCTCATGCCACGGGGTGGTGGACGCTCGAGCTGGCCCGCCCCACGCCAGCGAGGCGCCCATGGCTGCGGCCGTTTTCAGAAAGGATCGGCGGCTAATCGTCATCGTCACACTCCATCATCAGGGCTGTCGTTGGCGTCGCTCGAGGGCGCGGGCGCGAACGCCTGCTGAGACAAGTACGATCCCCGCTCGGAGGGGTTTTGGTAAGGGGGTCAGTACTGATTTTGCTGACTTCGGGGCCGCGACCGGGCAGCCAAGAAGTTCCCGATGACCGCCGCCGGCGGCGTGCCGCTACGTCTTCCCGATCAGCTTCTCGAACCGCGTGAAGGAACGGGGTCAGTCTCGATTTGCTGATTCAGGGAATGGGTAGGGTCAGTCTAACGGGGGCTGGGATCAGTCCTGATCTGCTGATTTCGGTTTGAGCCGGGGTGCCCTGTCAGTAATCGCTCCACTGAAGTCCCAGGGCCTTCGCGAGAAACACCGCCATCTGCCGCCGCGTCAACGGAGCGTCGGGACAATAGTTGCCGCCAGCGCACCCGGCGGTGATGCCCGACGAATAGAGCGGCTCGATGAACTGGAAGGCGGGATCCGACTTCGGCACGTCGCCGAAGGTTGGCGTGGCCGGAGCCGGCGAGACGTCGAGCTGATAGCTGACGATGGCGCCGCCCAGAACGACAGACCCGTCTGCGGCGCCGAAGGCCAGCGAGAGCCCGTAGACCTTGTGGTAGTTGTCGATCCGCAAGCTCACCGTGGCGTCGGCCACGAAGCTACAGCCGTTGTTCGTTGAATCGACCTCGACGACATCCGTGCAGTTCAGCGCCTGGTTGTCGCACTCCCGAAGAGTCAGATACAGGTGACCCGCGGGATTGTTGTCGCAATAGTCGAGCTCGACGCGACGAACGACGGATCCTCCTGGCAGATGAAGCGCCGCCGCCCAGAGGGACCCGTTCACCGACGGATAGCGAGTGAACCCGCCCGCGGACTTCCAGTCTCCGGCGAGACCCGACTGGAGAGGGACGAACTCAATCGCCGCGACGCGCACGTGCGTGAGATTGGAAGTGCCGAAGTCCGCGGCCTTAGGATCCTGCACGACCCCGGATGGCTGCGCCGACATCGTGACGGCAAGACAACACAGCATTGCAAAAAGCGATCCGAGGCGCATGGTTCGCATTGCATCTCCTCAGCGTGGAATTGGATGCCGACATTCTATGAAAAGCGGCCTGGCAGGGGGTGGGGTCAGTCTTGATTTGCTGAGTTGGCTTGGAAGGGGTCGGGTGGGTTTGCGGACCTTAGGTGGCGGACGAGGCGGTCGATCTGGTGGATCAGCGCTTCGTCGGATGCGAGGCGGGCTTCCAGGCGCGCGAGAGGGCGGGTGAAGCTCGAGTCGTCTCGACGGAGCCGGCGGGCCATCCGGCGCACCGAGATGCGCCCGAAGCGGCGGCCGACGTATGCGGCGAGACATCGCGCGAACGCGACCTCGCCTCCTCGACCGGGTCCGGCGAGAGCGCTGGCGCTGATCCCGGTCTCGTGCGCGACGGCCTCCAGGACGCGGTCCTCGGTCAGGCCGAGGATCGGTGGATCGAGCTCCCCGGCGGCGGCGAATCGCTCGACTGCGAACGCTTCGTCGCCCACGACGGCCTGGGCGATGGCGGGCAGCTCGTCGGTGGCCGCCGGGCCGTCGACCAGCTCCACGTATCGCGCGACGGCGGCGCGGCGGTTCGGGCCGAGCGCGGCCAGCGTCTCGTCGACATCGAGCCATCTCGGGCCGCGCGCGCGGCGCAGGTGACGGTCGCTCGACCAGCGATAGTCCGAGGCGCGGCGGGTGATCCCGGCACGGACGGGGTTCTGATGGACGTAGCGGATGAGAGCCTGAAGGTACCGGTCCTCCTGGACGAGGCGGGACTTGTATCGACCCTGGAACAGATGGCCCACCCGGGCGTACCGGCGGTTGAAGAGCTGTGCGTAGGAGGACTGGAGGCAGGCCATGATCCTCGACAGCGGCGTCGCCGCGGTGCGGAGGGCGAGGTGAAAGTGGTTCGTCATCAGGCAGTAGGCGAGCAGGCGGAACCCGAACCGGTCGCGGTAACCGGCCAGCCGCTTCAGGAAGTCCTCGCGGTCCCGATCGCCGCGGAAGATGTCGCGGCGCTCGTTTCCGCGAGCGGTCACGTGGTAGACGGCCCCGGGGAACTCCAGACGCGGCGGTCGCGGCATATCAAGGCGGCTCTCTCCTTGAATTGTCGCGAGCCGGTTGCCCGCACCGCTGAAGTCAGCAAATCAAGACTGACCCTCTCACCGCAATGCCATTCACATCAGGCCGGGATGGTAAGTTCGCCTCTAATGAGACGAAACCTTGCGATTGCCCTGTCGGCCCTGTTTTTGATGTCCGTCGCAGCGTTCGCCGGGGAAGACATTGCCGGAACGTACGTCGGCGACTACGTCAACAAGGCCGGCAAGAGCGGCGGCTATCAACTCACTTTCACCCCGGGTCAGGGCGGCCACTGGACCGGAGAAGTCGTCGCCGTGCTGGACGGGCGGCCAACGAAGTCCCCCATGACTTCGCTCGTCGTCAAGGGCGACTCCATCGAGGCCGCCTACGACTTCGAGGCCAAGGGCCACAAGGCCTCGTCCCGGATCACGGGCACGAAGACCGGGCAGACGTTCTCGGGCAAGTTCGAGACGTTGTACAAGGGCAAGGTCGTCGACACCGGCACCTGGAAGACGAGCCTGAAGAAGTAAATAGTCGAGGAGTCGACCTCCTCTCGCGGGCGCGAGCGATAGTCTTCCATTGAACTCCGGCCCACTTTGGGCTGGCACGGAACCAAGGAGGACTCACATGAAACGTGCAAGCCGTTCGCGCTCCCAGTCTCGCCCGAAACGGACCAGCTCTCCTCCCCGGAGCGTACGCGTCGAGCTGAAGCCGGGGGAGATCCTCGTCACGAACGACGTGATCGTCATGGCCAGGATGGGCGGAGGCGGCGGCGGGTTCGGCGCCACGACCACGGTCACTTGCGAATGTACAAAGTCCGAACCGGACACGCCCGACTGCAAGCCCAAGACGACGACGTTTCCCGGCGGGGTGAGCGTGAGCTGCACCAAATCCGGCGGTTGCTCGCAGTGCAAGTCGACGACGACCACGACGAGCTTCGGCCTGGTCATGGCGTAGCGAGCGGCTATTTCGTCGCCCGACCTATTTCGCCACGGCCGGCAGCGGCGTCCGCGAATACATCCCGACGGGATGTCCGGCCGGGTCGATGACGAGGCCGACCGATCCCTTGTCGTCGTTCAGGTTGAACGGGAATCCGGGAGGGATCGTGCCGCCGAGCTCTTTCGCCCGGGCGCAGCTTGCGGGCATGTCCTTCACCTGGATGTAGACGACGCCGTCGAAGGGGCTGATCTTGCCCTCGGCGACGCGGAGGGTCCCGATGGGCTGGCCGGCGGAGACGATCTCCACCGCATAGTTGCTCCCGGGCAGCGACGTGAACTCCCATCCGAAGAGCTTCGCGTAGAACTCTTTCGACTGTTGAAGATTGGACGTCGTGATGTCGAACCACGCGACGCGGCCGTCGCCCACGTCGGGCTTGGGCCCCGAGGCGGCGGACAGGCAGGTCGCCAGCGCAAACGCGATGCTCGCAGCGATGAACCTCGAGCGCATGTGTCCTCCCTTCGATGACAGGAACGGGCTTCGCTCGATGCTATGCGGAGTACGACGCGGCGACAAGGGTAGCCGGGTCAGGGACGCGCAGGCGCTCGTTCCGTTCTCGCTGGCTCGTCCGCGGGCATGGCGCCCGCGAGCAGGAGGACGGCGCCGCCGAACATGAGGGTGTCCGCGACGTAGTTCAGGCCGTTGCCGAGGCTCGACCGCTCGACGATGCCGATCGGCACGTAGACGACGAGCTCGATCAGGAGCACGCACACGCCGAGCCACGTCGCCGCGGCGCGGGTCCTCTTGCCGGCGAACAGCAGGGTTCCGGCGACGGCGTAGACCGCGGCCGCCAGGTACGTCCACACGGCGTGCCCGTAGACGTAGTCGGGCGTGCGGCGGTCGAGAGGCACGGCGGGCACGTCGCCGCCGTGCATGAACTGCTCGAAGGCGAAGAAGAGCACGGGAACGGCGATGAAATATCGCGCCACCGTCTTCAGGACCCGCGCCGTCCGCTCGCGCCGCGGGTCGGTGAGGCTTCCCGCCAGCGCCAGGGCGCCGCCGCTGAAGGCGATCTCGCGAAGGACGATGGCCAGAATGAACCGATTGCCCGGCTCCCGCGCCCAGGCCGGCGCGTGCATCAGCGCGACGAAGAGGAAGAACGTCACGCCGAGCAGGATGGCCGCGAGGCGCGCCTGGATCTTCGTCGCCAGGCTCAGCGCGGCCGCGATCAGGCACGCGCCGACGAAATAGATCCAGAACCGGTGCCACGGGATCCACTCCGGCATGATCGGCTCGATCGCCGCGCTGACCGTGAAGTGCTCGGTTCCGAAGGCCGCGATGGGCGCGGCGAAGAAAAGCGGTCCGAGGAGAATGAGCCTGTCGAGCCCTCGCGCCTTCTGCGCGTCGCCGCGAAGAACGATCGCGACCAATCCGATCGCGAGGATCGATCCGCCGGCGAAATACGCCCAGCTCACCGGGCCGAGAGTCGCGAGGCCGGCGAGAAGCGCCGACGAGCTCACCAGGCTGCCATGCACGACGATCCCCTCCTCCCATCCGCCAAGCTACCGGTTCCGCGGCGGCTTCGGTATGGCCACTTCGCATCGATTCGAGGTATCCACTCGCCTCGTCGCCAGGCGACCACCCCGAGTTCAGCCTCGGAATCGACGGCTTGGTCCCCGGGAGTTGGGGGCCTCACCGCAAATCTGATATTGCCGCGGGATTCGTGGAGGTGGCCAATGAACCGCTGGATCGCCATCCTCGGGTTCGCGGGGCTCGGGCTCGTGACGGCCGCTTCGGCGGAGCAGACGGCCTCCGACAAAGCGCTCGAGCGGTTACGGGGTCTCGCCGGCGAGTGGGAGGGCACGCTCGAGTGGTCCGGCGCCCGCACCGGGACGGGCCGCGTCCGGGCTTCGTACAGCACGATCAGCTACGGGTCGGCGGTGGTCGAGAATCTCTACATGGGCGACAGCGAGCTTCCCTCGATGACGAGCGTCTATCACCTCGACGGCTCGGATCTTCGGATGACCCACTACTGCGGCGCGCGGAATCAGCCGCGACTCAAGGCCAGCCGGATCGACGAGGCGGGAGGTGTCGTCCAGTTCGCGTTCGTCGACGGCACGGGCCTGGTCGAGCACCCCGCGCACGTCGCCGGCGTCGAGCTCCGGTTCCTCTCGAACGACCGCCTCGTGGTGCGGTTCACCTTCGAGGGCGACGGCAAGACGAGCACCGAGCACATCGAGCTTTCGCGCACTCGGGGATCAGTCTTGATTTGCTGATTTGGCTCCCCTACCCCTCGTCCTTCGCCGCCGGGTAGAGCTTCTCGAACTCCGGGTCGCCGTGGAGGCTGGCGAGGTCGGGATCGCGCCGGGTCCACTCGGCGTCCCGGTAGCCGGCGTCCCAGGCTTTCCGCAGCGCCTCGAGCGCGTCGGCGCGCCGGTCGATCTGGGCGAAGGTACAGGCGGCGTTGTAGAGGACCGTGGCCTCGTTCGGCCGGAGCGTCATCGCCAGGTTCGTCTCGCGGACGGCGTCGTCGATGCGCCCCTCCTGCGCGTACATGCCGCCGCAGAGGATCCGGGCCCTCGCGTCTTCCGGCACTTCGCGAAGGTGGTTTTCGAAGGTCTGGATGAGCCGCTGCCGGACCAGGCGGCGCTCCTCCTCCCGACCCAGAGCGCCGAGCGAGTTCATGATCGGAATGTAGACGTTGTAGTCGGTGCCCGCGGCCTCGATGGCCTGCTCGGCGAGTGAGGCCACCTCGTCGTACTTGCCGGAGGCGAAGAGCGCTCGCAGCAGGAGGTAGTACGCGCCTTCGCAGTCGCGCTTCCGTGAGATCGCGGCCCGCGTCAGCCGGACGGCGTCGTCGTACCGGTTGCCGGCATAGAGGATCCAGCCCTGGGAGACGAGCACCTCGGGGATGTCCGGCGCGAGCGCCACGGCGCGGAGCGACGCCGACTGGGCGCGCTCCATGTACGTGCCGCCGGGCCCGGACCAGTACTGCGCATGGGCGCAGCCGTTGGCGATCGCCGCCCAGGCGAGGGCGAAGTTGGGATCGAGGGTGACGGCGTTCTCGAACATCTGGAGGGCGAAGTCCATGTCCCGCGTGGTGCGCCGCCGGGCGTAGCTCCTGCCGCGCAGGTAGAGGTCGTAAGCCTGGAGGCTCTCCGTCGGCTTGGCGGCGAGCTCCGCCTGCTCCTGAGGGCTCAGCTTGATCCGAAGGGCCTCGGCGATCTTGTGCGCGATCTCGTCCTGCACGGCGAAGATGTCGGACATTTCCCTGTCGTAGCGCTCCGACCAGACGGGGAAGCCCGTCGCCGCGTCGACGAGCTGGGCGTTGATCCGCAGCCGGTTCCCGGCGCGCCGCAGGCTTCCCTCGAGGGCGAAGTCCGCCCGAAGCTGCCGGCAGACGTCTGCCGCCCTGGCCTTCTGCTCGCGGAACGCGAGGACGGTCGTTCGCGGAAAGACGTTCAGCCCCTTGATCTTCGAGAGGTCCGTCAGGATGTCCTCGGTAATGCCGTCGCACAGGTACTCGTCTTCCTTCACGCCCGAGAGGTTCTCGAAGTAGAGGACGGCGATCGACCGCTGCGCGCGGGGCGCGGGCGCCTTCGAGTCGGCGACCGAAGACGGGCCGGACCGGCCTCCCTCGAGCTTCCGGCGCAGCCGCAGGAGATCCGTCTTCAGCTCCGTCGCCGTCTGGTAGCGCAGGCTCCGGTCCTTCTCGAGCGCCTTCTCGAGGATCGGGCCGAGCGAGGCGGGCATCGCCGGGTTCGAGTCCTCGAGGGGCCGCGGATCGCGGTTCAGGATCGCGTCGAAGACGACGGCCTGCGTGTCCCCTTCGAAGGCCCTGTCGCCTGTCGCCATCTGGTAGAGGATCGCCCCGAGCGAGAAGATGTCGGTCCGCGCGTCGGTCGCGAGTCCCCGCGCCTGTTCGGGCGACATGAAGTGGACGGTGCCGAAGACCGTCCCCGCGGCGGTCAGGTCCGCGCGCGGGGGAGCGGTGGGCGTGGCCGTCTGCGCGCTGACCTCGTTGTGGTCGAACTTCGCGAGGCCGAAGTCGAGGATCTTCACCTGGCCGCGCGAAGTCACCATCATGTTCATCGGCTTGAGATCCCGGTGGACGATTCCTTTCGCGTGCGCCGCCTCGAGGGCGTCGGCCATCTGGATGCCGAGATCGAGAAGCGTCGCGATCTCCATCGGCCGCCCGGAGAGCCGGGTGGCGAGGGATTCGCCGTCGACGAGCTCCATCACGATGAACGAGCGCCCGGCGTCCTGCTCGATGGCGTGCACGGTGCAGATGCCGGGATGGCTCAGGGCCGAGGCCGCCCGCGCCTCCCGCTCGAAGCGCTCGAGCATCGGCGCATCCTGGGCGAGTGCCGCCGAGAGAAACTTCAGCGCGACATTGCGGCGCAGGCGCGTGTCCTCCGCCTCGTAGACCACGCCCATGCCGCCGGCGCCGAGCTCGCGCAGGATGCGATAGTGAGAGATCGTCGTTCCGAGCAAGGTTTTCTCCTCGATCGCCATGAGGAGTGGAACTCTACCGCAGCCGGTCGGCGCCTATCCTGCGTCGGGGGAATCGACGGTCTCTGCCGTCGCGGGCGAAGCGGACGGCGTCGGGCTCGTCCCGGGCGGCAACTGGAGCGAACGACTCACGACGAGCTCGGCGACGCTGAGGCGATCGACCTCGAGAGTCCCGATCCGCAACGAGCCGAGGCGCGACTCGCGTATGGCGAGCCGTCGGATTGCAAGGCGGCCGATGGCGACGGCGCCGATCGAAAGCGCCCCGATCGCCAGGGCACCCACGGCCAGCGACCCCATCGCCGCGGCCGCGCACGCTGCGGCGGCATGCCCGTGCGAATAACGATGCTTTCTGGTTCGCATTTGGCTCCTCCCCGAGCCCGACGATGCTATCGCTCGACGCCGGATCAGGACGCACGGTGAGCCGTTGTGGAATATCCCGCTCCTGCCTGACATCTCGCATGAATGAAGCCGGCTCCGGCGAGTGCCGGAAGCGGAGGGGTCGGTCCCGACTACTCGACTTGTGAAGAATTGTCGCGACCTCGGCGCTCCGGGGCCCGCGAAATCAGCAAATCAGGACTGACCCCTGGTGGCAACCTCGGGAACAACTCGTCCGTAACTCTCTTCGTCGGTCGATCGACATTTTTCCGGCCGACGAGGAGAGTCGCCATGCGACCGTATTCTTGTGTCGGAGTTCTGTCAGTTTCTTGCTTGCTCGCCTCCGCGTCGTTGCTCGGCGAGCAGCCGGCGAAGCCCGCGGCCGCCGACAGCGGCCATCCGTGCCAGGCGGTACACACGTTCGACTTCTGGGTCGGCGACTTCGACGCGACGCCGTGGAAGGATCCGGCGGCGCCGGTTCGGGGTCACCTCCACAACACGCGCGAGTACGACGGCTGCGTGATCGTCGAGCGGTGGGACGGCGCCAACGGCTTTCAGGGGATGAGCATGTCGTTCTACGACGTCAACCGGCGCGTCTGGCGGATGGTCTGGAACGGAGACGACAACCAATCGAACGACTTCGAGGGCTCTTACCGGGACGGCGCGATGCGATTCGAGGGCTGGGTCCTCGACGCCGCCGGAAACAGGCTGCTCACGTCGAACGTCCTCGAGAACGTCTCGCCGGACACGATCCGCCACATCTACTCGACCTCCGCCGACGGCGGCAAGACGTGGGTGGTCAGGAGCGACGGCCGATTCGCTCGGCGGAAGGGCGCGGTGGAGGTGAAGCCATGAGGCCGAATCGGCGCACGCGCTCTCTGCGGTTCTCGCGCACTTCGCGATCGCCGGATCGGCGTTTGCGAACCCGTTCGAGTACGCCTGGACGAACCTCGCGCCGGGAGTCTGGGCGGCGATCCGGTCGGATCCGTTCGAGCTCCCGCAGGAAGGCAACGCGGTCTTCGTCGTCACGGAGCAGGGCGTCGTCCTCTTCGACGCGGGCGGAAGCCCGGCGATGGGAGAGGCGATCGTCGCCAAGGTCCGCTCGGTCACGAGCCAGCCGATCACCTGGGTCGTCCTGAGCCACTGGCATGGCGACCACATGCGCGGGTTGCAGTCGATCCGGGCGGCCTTTCCGGGGGTGCAGATCCTTGCGCACCCGCACGCCCGCGACGAAATCGCGGCGACGCAGGACCGGTGGCTCAAGCGCCGCGTGACGATGGCGCCGAACGCCCGCAAGGCCGTCCAGGGCGCCCTCGCGAGCGGTCAGGACCTGAGCGGCCGGCCGTTGATTCACGGAAGAGAAGGTCTGGCTGGAGAACGGGCTGTCCGCGGTCGACCAGCTCGATCGCGAGAACAACCTCACGACCTACGTCGTCCCGACCGCGACGTTCGAGGAGCGGCTGACGCTCTATCTCGGAGGCCGGGAGATCCGCTTCCTGCGTCTCGGAAACGCTCACACCGCGGGCGACGTGGTCCTCTGGCTTCCGCAGGAGAAGATCGTGGCCACCGGAGACGTCGTCACGGCGCCAATTCCGCTGATGCCGAGCGCGTACACAGGCGACTACCCGGCGGTGCTCGCGGAGATCAAGGCGCTGGGTTTCCGGACGCTCGTCCCGGGCCACGGCGCCGTGCAGTCCGACGCGGCATACCTCGACCTGATGAGCGAGACGATTCAGTCGTCGCGAATCAGATGAGACAACTGGTCGACGCGGGTGTGTCCCGCGAAGACGCCGTAACGAAGATCGATCTCGGAACCGTCGAGCCGCGGTTCACGCACGGCGACCCGTTTCTGGCGAATCGGTTCCAGGACTACTTCACGCCGCTTCCCGAGGCGGCGTATGCCGCGGCGACGGGGAAGCCCCCGGAGGAGAAGTTCTAGCCGGGCGGGAACAAACCTGGGCTCCCGGGCGGGCTCTTCACGCGCTCCTGATCGACTTCCAGTGCTTCAGCCGGTCCGCGATCAACTTGACGCGTTGCCGATTGTCGCGTCCATCGAGGACTCTCAGGTCCTCCGGGTCGGCTCGCAGGTAGACGCCGACCGTTCGTTTGTTCACCTTCACCGGCCCGTCGGCGCGAGTCGTCCAGTAGCCCGACGCGCGATCGGCGTTCTCCAGCCGAATCTCCCCGGTCCCCTCGTACTCCGGGGCATCCGGGTCCATGGGCCGTTCGGCATGGAAGAAGTAGAAGACCCCCGCGGGGTCCTTCTTCTCCTTCGATGCTTCGCTCCAGTACCTGGCGGAGAGCTTGCCGTCTTCCTGCCACGCGCGGCCGGTGACTTCGAGGGCGCCGTCGCGGTCCCGCGCGATCCGCAGCAGGCTCACGGCCGACGGCTCTTCCCGGCTGCGCTCGGTGAGGGAGAACTGCCACCACAGGCCCTCGATGCGGGCGAGGCGTCCTTCTCTCTCGATCGCCTCCCGCAGCTTCTGGTTGACGGCGCGCACTTCCGCCGCGAGCGCGCCGTCACCGTAGCGGATGCACGTCAGGCCGAGGAAGTCCGTCGGCAGCTTCGAACCGTTGGCGTGGAGGATGAAGGTTCGGCGCATCCCGAGGACGCCGCCGAAGAGACCCGCCTCGAAGACGACGTTGTCCCGCGGCGAAGCCTGGCCTGAACCGGGCGAGGCCGGCGCCGGCGGGCTCGCGGTCGTCCAATCGTCCTGAGCGAACACGAACGCGGCGAAGTCGACTTCGTGCGTGAGCTCGACGAGGCGCTCGAGGGTCGTCGTGCCCGGATTGAAGGAGGTCGTCCAGGGATCGACCCGCGCGACTTCTTCGAGGCCGCGCGTGAGCGCCTGGAGCAGCTTCGCCTGCTTGCCCGACGAACCGAGAAAGATGCGAGGTTTGTCCATCCGGTTCTCCACCCCCGGCCAGGTCAGCCCGCTCGGAACTGTCTCGGGGTCGCGCCCACGACTCGACGAAACGCACGCGCGAAATGGCTGGGGTTCTCGAAGCCCGCCGACAAGCCGGCCTCGAGGACGGAGCGCTTCGGGTTTCGTAGGGACTCCTTCGCGCTTTCGATTCTTCGCCACAGAACATATTGATGGGGAGGGCGGCCCACGCTCTTTCGGAAGAGCTCCGAAAAGTAATGAGGGCTCATTCCGGCGACACGGGCGAGCTCCCTCACGCCCAGGTCCCTCGTCAGGTTCTCGCCGATGTAATCGAGGACCCTCCGGAGGCGACGCCCGGGCATTCCTCCCTTGGGGCTCCCGGGGGCCGCGGGTCGCGCGCCGTAACGACCCACGAGGTACACGGCCAGAGCATTCGCCAGAGATTCACCGTACAGCCGGCCGGCGGGGGAGCCATCGGCAAGATCCGCTCTCATGGCCTGAAGAATTGCTGCAAGGTGGGGATCGACCAGAGCCCAATGTTCGACGAGCTCGATGTCCTCGCGGCCCATCGTCTCGTTTGAGGCTCCTGCCAGGAGGTCAGGATCGATCGCGACGGCCAGACGGCGAGTCGGACCCTCCCATCGGATCTCGTCGACCGTCCCGCGCGGCAGGATGAACGTCGTTCCCGGGATCGCGTCGAACCGCTTCGACCGCCCTCGCGTGCTCACCTCGTATTTGACGGACCCGGTCAGAACGATGTGCAGGAAGACGTCCGGGTGCTCGTGGCGCTGGATGAGACAGGCCGGGACCGCATACTCCTCGACGGCAATCTGCCGCCATCGGACCGGGCTGCTCGACAGCCTGGGAGCGGCATCCAGGAACCGGGTCCGCCTTCCGTGCCGCAGGAGCTGAATCGGGGGAGCGAGAGGACGCTCGGCGGCTCTGGAAGCGCCAATGGCGTTGCCGAGTACCGGTCCTCGTGGATGGGCGCCAGCGGTGGCCAAGTCTGCCTCCCGCGACTCGTTCCAGGCATTTCATCAGCCCCGAAGCGATCGTCCGGATGCTATCGCAAAAGTCGGTCGATTTGGACGGTTTAGGTCGTTTGGAACGTCTTGCCTCCGAGCCCGCCGATAGCCTCGGCGACGAAAGGAGGAGCCCATGGGCTTCATCACAACCAAAGACGGCACGCAGATCTATTACAAGGATTGGGGCAAGGGTCAGCCCATCGTCTTCAGCCATGGCTGGCCGCTCACGGCCGATGCCTGGGAAGATCAGATGTTCTTCCTGGCGTCCCACGGCTATCGCTGCGTTGCCCACGACCGGCGCGGCCACGGCCGCTCGAGCCAGCCCTGGGACGGCAACGACATGGACACCTACGCCGACGATCTCGCGGCGCTCGTCGAAGCGCTCGATCTGAAGGACGCGATTCACATCGGCCACTCGACCGGCGGCGGCGAGGTCGCCCGGTATATCGGTCGCCACGGCACCGAGCGCGTCGCCAGGGCGGTGCTCATCAGCGCCGTCCCGCCGGGGCTTCTGAAGACGTCCGCAAATCCCGGCGGAATGCCGATCGAGCTCTTCGACGGCCTCCGGGCCGCGCTCGCCGCCGACCGGGCGAAGTTCTGGAAGGATTTCTGCGAGTCGTTCTACGGCTACAACCGACCTGGCGCGAAGGCCTCGGAAGGCGTCCGCGACTCCTTCTGGCTCCAGTGCACGCTGACGGGCTTCCCGGCGTCGTACCTGTGCATCAAGGCGTTTTCCGAGACCGACTTCACCGAGGATCTCAAGAAGTTCGACGTGCCGACGCTGATCCTGCATGGCAGCGACGACCAGGTCGTGCCGGTCGACGTGACGGCGCGGCGCTCGTCCAAGATGATCCCGGGTGCGATCCTGAAGGTCTACGAGGGCGCGCCGCACGGAATGTGCACGACACTGAAGGACCGGGTCAACGCGGACCTGCTGGAGTTCATCGGGACGAAGCAGGAACAGAAGGTCGAGAAGCGGAAAGTCGGCGGCAGCCCTGAAGTCCGGAGGCCGGAAGTCCAGGTCTGATCGAGCAGGAGCGAGGGAGGCCCCCTCTTCCCGCGGAACAGGGGCGGGGCGGGGGCGTTCCTCCTAAGAAATCGACAGCGCGGCAGAGTCCGCCAGCAGGAGGAAAGTCATGGCCGTCGCCAAAGTCACCGAGATCATCGCATCGTCTTCGAAGAGCTTCGACGATGCCGTCGACGAGGGCATCAAGCGGGCGAACAAGAAGCTGCAGAACGTCCGGGCAGCATGGGTCAAGTCGCAGAAGGCCATCGTCGAGAAAGGCAAAATCACGGAATACCGCGTGACCCTCAAGGTCACTTTCGTTCTGAAGGACTGACCGGGACGAGCGGGTCACATCACGCGCCGAATCCTCCCTGTTCCGTTGCGCGCACGATTTCAAGATTGGAACGTTAGGAACGAAGGAGTCCCTCATGGAACAACTCGAGACCGGAAAGCGCCAGCCGGTGCTCCGTAAGTCCACAGACCCAGCCTCGATCCGCTCGTTTCGCGTGAACATTCCGGAAGCGGACCTGATCGAGCTCCGCCGCCGGGTCGCGGCGACGCGATGGCCGGAGAAGGAAACCGTGAACGATCCGTCACAGGGCGTCCAGCTCGCGACGACTCAGGCCCTCGCGCGCTATTGGGCGACAGACTACGACTGGCGCCGGTGCGAGGCGAAACTGAACGCTGTGCCGCACTTCATCACCGAGATCGACGGGCTGGACATTCATTTCATTCACGTTCGTTCAAAACATGAAAATGCGCTGCCCCTCATCGTCACCCACGGCTGGCCCGGCTCTGTCGTCGAGCAGCTGAAGATCATCGAGCCGCTCACCAATCCCACGGCGCATGGCGGGAGTGCATCGGATGCGTTCCACCTGGTGATTCCGTCGATGCCCGGCTACGGGTTTTCGGGCAAGCCGACCGCTCCCGGCTGGGACGAGGACCATATCGCGCGTGCCTGGGTCGTGCTGATGAAGCGCCTTGGCTACACGCGATTCGTGGCGCAAGGCGGCGACTGGGGCGCGATCATCACCGACCTGATGGGCGTCCACGCAGCCCCGGAATTGCTCGGTATTCACTCCAACATGCCAGGCGTGATTCCACCCGATATCGACAAGGCGGCCCAGTCCGGCGCTCCGACGCCATCAGGTCTTTCCGCCGACGAGACACGAGCGTACGAGCGGCTGAAATTCGTCTACAGCAAAGGCATCGCCTACGGCTACCAAATGGGGTTGCGTCCGCAGACGTTGTACGGAATTGCGGATTCCCCCATCGGCCTGGCCGCCTATTTTCTTGACCACGATGCGTGGAGCTACGCGCTGATCGCACGCGTCTTTTCCGGAGAAGCTGCCGGCCTCACCCGGGACGACGTCCTCGACAACATCACGCTCACCTGGTTGACGAATACGGCGATTTCCGGAGCCCGTCTCTACTGGGAGAGAAAGATCGGCTTTTTCAGTGTCAAAGGCGTTTCCGTTCCGGTTGCCGTGAGCGCATTTCCCGACGAGCTCTATCAAGCCCCGCGGAGCTGGGCGGAACGCGCCTATCCCAAACTCATCTACTACAAGACGCACGACAAGGGCGGGCACTTCGCGGCGTGGGAACAGCCACAACTCTTATCAGAGGACCTGCGGGCGGGCTTCAGACCGCTGCGTTAGGTCGAGCGGACGGGCGGCGCGCACGTCGTGCGCGCCGCCCGCTCGCCCCGCGTGCCCAGGAACCAGATTTATTCGGAGTGCAATCGGCCGGCGACCGCCGGCTAGAGTCCTGGCCCGGTCCCCAGCCGCTCGGCGATCAGCCGGTCCGCGCGCGCGAGATCGACCTCATCGAGGCTCGCCGCCCTCGCCGTCAGCTCGTCGAGGATTTCCTCCTGAATTGCTCCCCGGCGCTTTGCCTCGGCGTAGGGAATCGTGTGGAACATCACCATCGAGTAGCGGGGGATGAACCGGCCGGGGTGCCTTTCCTCCAGACGGAAGGAAAGATCCTTCTTCAACTGGAACTTCGGCTCCCGGACGGTCGAGCGCATCTCGATGTAGTTTTCCAGGGCCATGTCGGCGATCGCGTCGGTATCGGGCCGGCGGCGCTTTTCGAATTCCGCGAAGACCTCGTTCCACGGGCGATCCGGATCTTCCAGGCATCGATCGAAGGCGCTGCAATCTTCGAACGCCGCGTTCATGCCCTGCCCGTGAAAAGGAACGATCGCGTGCGCCGCATCGCCAAGGACGAGCGCCTGATCTTCGAACGACCAGGGCTCGCAGCGAATCGTCTCCAGATGGCCGGTGGGATTTCCGAAGAAGTCCTCGCCGAGGCCGGGCATGAGCGGAATCGCGTCGGCGAATCGGCGCTCGAAGAGCGCGTGGACGGCCTCGGGCGTCGTCAGGGCCTGGAAGCTCTCCTCTCCCTGATTCGGCAGAAACAGGGTCACGGTGAAGCTGCCGTCGACGTTGGGGAGCGCGATCAGCATGTATTCGCCCCGCGGCCAGACGTGGAGGGCGTTCTTCTCCATCCGAAATCCGCCTGCCGCCTCCGGCCGCCGGGGGATCGAGAGCTCCTTGTACCCGTGGCCGAGCGGCTCCTCGTCGAGCCGTCCGCCCGTCCGTTCCAGGATCGCGGCGCGAACCGCCGAGGCGCTTCCATCCGTCCCGATGAGGACGTCGTAGGGTGTCGTTTGCGTGCGCTCGGGATCGTCCTCGGCCAGAAAGCGCACCTTGCGGTCCGCGAAATCGACGCCGCAGACCGTCGCTCCGAAGCGGATCGAGACTCTGCCGGTCGATTCGGCGGCATCCAGGAGGAGCGTGTTCAGGCCCGCGCGGGAAACCGAGTAGATGACCTCGTGCGGCTTGTTGCCGTAGGGAATCAGCCGGAGCCGTCCTTCCTCGTCGTGAAGCATCCTGCCGGCCATCGGAATGAGCGTGGCCCGGAGGCCCTCCATCACGCCGACCTCTTCGAGCGCGGCGATGCCGCGATTGGCGAGCGCCAGGTTGATCGAGCGCCCGGCGGACGTCGGCGCCGCCGTCTTCCTGGGATCGAGGCGGCGCTCGAGGAGCGTCACGCGGTGCCCGCGTTTGGCCAGAGAGATCGCCAGGAGCGAGCCGGCGAGACCGGCGCCGACGAGCGTGATCTCGGGGGTTTCGCGGGGGGTTCTCACGGGGAGTTCGCAGACTATATCTAACGCAAGCCCCCACGGGCCGCTACACCGCTGCGCCCATTTCTCTCCCAGTCATCAGCCGGATCGCCATCGCGGGCGCGACGGGCCGTTTCTCGGCATTCGGATCGACTTGAATCGCATCGCCGTCGCCGAAGTCGCCGCCTGAATCGGAGACTCGCTCGGCAAGCTTGCACACCTGACCCCAGGTTTCCCACGAGCGAGTGGCCGACCGCGCAACGGCTAAAATACGGACACTTGACGCGAAGAAGCCACGATCTCCTCGAGACGGTGACTGACGCAGTCATCCATATCTCGGAGCTGACACGTCGATTCGGTGCCAGGACGGCGTTGGCCTCGGTGAGCGTATCCATGCAGCGTGGGGCGGTCTATGGGCTCGTCGGCGCAAACGGAGCCGGCAAGACGACGCTGATCAAGCACGTTCTGGGTCTGCTGAGGGCGGAAAGCGGCTTGGTCCGCGTCTTCGGCCTCGATCCCGTCGTCGCCGTGCTGTCGCGGATCGGCTATCTATCCGAGGAAAACGACCTCCCCGGCTGGATGCGCGTGGACGAGCTCATACGCTATTCGCGAGCGTTCTATCCCGGCTGGGACGATGCTTACGCGGACGAGCTGTTGCAGGCGTTCGCACTCGACCCGACGGCGAAGATCAAGGACATCTCCAAGGGGCAGAAAGCGCGGGCCGGGCTGCTCATCGCGCTGGCGTATCGTCCCGAGCTCCTCGTGCTGGATGAGCCGTCGTCCGGCCTCGACCCCATCGTTCGCCGCGACATTCTCGGTGCCGTCATTCGCACCATCGCCGATGAAGGCCGCACGGTGCTCTTTTCGTCGCACCTGTTGGAGGAAGTGGAGCAGGTCGCCGACCACGTCACAATGATTCACCGGGGCGCGATCGCGCTGAGCGCGCCGCTCAACGGAATCAAGGACTCGCACCGCACCCTGACCGTGCGCTTTTCGGAATCGCAGCCTCAGCCGCCGGCTCTCCCCGGCGTGCTGCGCTGGGACGGTGGAGGACAGGAATGGAAGGCCGTGTGTCGCGGCGGTTCCGGCGAGCTGCAGGCCGCTCTCGCCGATCGAGGAGCGCGCATCGTCGCCGAACGCGTTGCCTCCCTCGATGAGATTTTCGTCGCCCATGTCGGGTTGCCCGCGGCAGTGGCCCCGGATTCGTAAATCATGCCTTCCCCAGCCACCACCATCGCGTGGGAGTTTCGCCGACGGCACCGATGGGGGCTGATCGCGATTGCCGGCTACCTGCTTGCCCTGGGAGCGATCAGGCTCCTGATTCTCGATCCGGGTCGGGGCCTCGACCTCGAGGATGCCCCGGGTCTTGCGCTCGCGGTGGTCGTGCCGGTGTGTTCGACGTTCATGTATTTCCTGGCGGTCTTCAGCTTCGGCCTTTCCGGGGATCTGGCCGCGCGCCAATCGATGTATCCCGCCCGCATGCTCACTCTGCCGGTGACGAGCGCCGGGCTGGCGGGATGGCCGATGCTCTATGGCGCCGCAGCGATCGCGATCCTCTGGTTCGTAACGAGGTTTCTCGCGGTGTGGCCTGCCGGAGTGGAGGTGCCAATCGTCTGGCCGGCGCTGCTGGCGGCGTCGCTTCTCGCCTGGACGCAGGCGCTGACCTGGACGTCGTACCCGTTGCGCGGACTGCGCGTGATCGTCACCGTACTGTGGCTGGTCGTGATCGATGCGGCCGTGATGGTGGCGCTCGAGCTCAAAGCCCCCGAGCCGGTGATGCTGGCAATCCTCGCGCCGCACGTTCCCCTCGCGTATCTTGTCGCCCGCCTCTCGGTCGCACGGGCCCGCCGCGGCGACGTGCCGGACTGGGGCAAGACCTTCGCTCGGCTCGGACGGGTCGCGGATGTCCTGCGTCGGCGGCGCAGGACCCCTTTTCGTCGCCGGCGCACGCTCAGGCGTGGTTCGAGTGGCGGCGGTATGGCCGGTCGCTGCCGGCGCTGGTCGGGATCCTGCTGCCGTTCGAGCTGGCGATGCTCTTCGTCTTCCGCGACACGCCGGCCATCGTCGTCGAGACGCTTCTCGGCGTGCTGCTCACGCCACCCTTCATGGCCTTGTTCGTCGCTCCGATGGCCGGCAGATCCAATCACCCCGGACGCGACTCCTATGGTGTGACGCCCTTCATCGCCTCACGCCCGCTGACGAGCGCCTCGCTCGTCGCCGCCAAGCTGAAGGCGGCGATCTGGAGCACGCTCGCCGCCTGGCTTCCGATCCTGGTCGCCGTCCCGATCGCCCTGAAATGGTCGGGCACTTCTCCGATGGTGGTCGAATGGAAACGTCAGTTGATCGAAGCGGTGGGAACGCCCCGTGCGGTGGCGATCGTGCTGCTGGGATTCACGGCACTCTTCGCAGGGACGTGGAAGCAGCTCGTGCAGAGCCTCTACATCAGCATGAGCGGCCGCGAATGGATCGTCAAGACGAGCGGATTGCTGGCCCTGTCGATTCTCACCGTCGTGGTGCCTTTCGCACATCGGATCGCCGGGAACAAAGCGATCATGGCTGCGTTGTGGACCGCCTTGCCGTCGGTCGCCGCTCTTCTCGCCCTGCTCAAGACGGCCGCCGCCGCCTGGATCGCCGTGCGCCTCCGTGACCGACGGCTGCTCAGCGACCGGACCCTTCTCGTCGGGGCGGCTTGTTGGAACGTGAGCTTCCTCGCTCTCTACGGCCTGTTGTTATGGATCGTCCCCAGGCTGCTTCTTCCGGCGCACTTTCTCGCATTCATCGCGATCATTGAAATTCCCCTGGTGCGGCTATCTGCGGCCCCGCTGGCGTTCGCGTGGAATCGGAATCGGTGACATGACGAGCAGGACGAGAGTCATCGGCGCCGTTCTGATCCTCATCGGTCTGCCGGCGCTGCTGGCGCTGAGCGAGGCGGTTTCTTCGTACGTTCGCAATCGGAACAACGGCTCCATCGTCTCCTCGGGCCAGAAGCGGGAGTACCTGCTCTATGTCCCGCGGAGCTACGACGCCTCGAAGCCGACGCCACTCGTCATCAGCATGCACGGCGCCGGTGGATGGCCGACCCAGCAGATGAACCTGAGCGAGTGGAACCGGCTGGCCGAGAGCCAGCGGTTCATCGTCGTGTACCCCTCGGGAATCGAGGCCGGCGGGCCCAGGGTCTGGCACGTGGGTGGGGAGCCGGGACTCACGAGAGATGTCCGATTCATCTCGGAGTTGATCGACAAATTGGAAACGGACTACAACATCGATCCCGCGAGGATCTATGCCAACGGCTTTTCCAACGGTGGAGGCATGGCTTTTGTCCTGTCCTGCACGCTGTCCGATCGGATCGCGGCGGTCGGCATGGTGGGAGCGGCGCAAACGTTGCCGTGGAGCTGGTGTGCGGACCATCGAGCGGTTCCGATGATTGCGTTTCACGGGACGGCCGACCCGATGGCCCTGTACAAAGGCGGTCAGTCGTGGGTCGCGCCCAGACCGTTTCCCCCGGTCCTGACATGGACGGCGAGCTGGGCTCGAAGAAACCGTTGCCGACCCGACCCGGTCGACTCCGCGGTGGCGGCAGACGTCACCCGTCGCGCCTACGTGGATTGTGCACAACACGCGGACGTTGTGCTGTACACCATCCATGGAGGAGGCCATCAGTGGTTCGGCGGCCAGGCGCTCCCCGAGTGGTTCGTCGGCCCGGACAACCGCCGTATCGACGCCACGCGTGAGATGTGGGCGTTCTTTCGCGAGCGCCGGCTCATGGAGTGAGGCTTGATGATCGCCGGAACCGATTCGTGATCGGCGGCCCCTGAAGGTTCTTGGACTCGGACGCCGCCGTCCGACGCGTGGGTTCGTCGCGCCATCCTCACAACGCCTTCCGAAGAATCTCGACGAAGCGGTGGACCTCCTCGTACCGGTTGTAGAGGGGGACGGGCGCCACACGGATCACGTCCGGCTCGCGCCAGTCGCAGGTGACGCCGGAGGCTTCGAGTCGTTCGAAGACGGTTCGACCCGAGGCGCTCGACTTGACGCGCAGCGAGAGCTGGCATCCCCGCCGACGCGGATCTGCCGGGGTCAGGATCTCGACCGAATCCCCGATTTCCCGCTGGAGCAGCCATTCGAGGTAGCCCGTGAGGCGGAGCGATTTCTCGCGCAGCGGCTCCATTCCCCCGGCTTCCATGAAAACGCCGAGCGAAGCGCGAATCGCCGCGAGCGAGAGGATCGGAGGGTTCGAGAGCTGCCAGCCCTCCGCGCCCGGGATCGGTCGAAAGCCGGGTTCCATCCGGAAGCGCGATTTCTTGTCGTGGCCCCACCAGCCGGCCAGGCGCGGCAGATCGGGCTTCCGGCCGTGCCGTTCGTGGACGAAGCAGCCGCCCACCGAGCCAGGCCCCGAGTTCAGGTACTTGTACGTGCACCACACGGCGAAGTCGACGTTCCAGTCGTGGAGGCGGAGCACCAGGTTTCCCGCCGCGTGAGCGAGGTCGAAGCCGACGGCGCACCCCTTCGCGTGCGCGAGCCGCGTGATCGCCTCGATCTCGAATGCCTGGCCCGTGTAGTACTGGACTCCCGGAAGCAGGACCAGGGCGATCGACTCACCCTCGCGTTCGAGGAGCCGGGCGACGTCCGCGGTATCGATCGTGTGCTGTCCTTCATGTCCGTCGGGCCGCAGCCGCAGGATGGCTTCCGCGGGGTCGAAGCCGTGGACCACAACCTGCGACTCGACCGCGTAGTCGTCCGAGGGGAATGCATGCTCCTCGATGAGAATCCGATGCCGCTCGCGGGTCGGCCGGTAGAAGCTCGCCATCATCAGGTGAAGGTTGACGGTGAGCGAGTTCATCGTCACGACTTCTGTCGAGGAAGAGCCCACCAGCCGGGCCATCGGCTCGGCGAGGATCTCGTGGTAGGGCATCCATGGGTTCTCCCCCGAGAAATGCCCCTTGACGGCGAGCCGCTTCCACTTCTCGAGTTCGTCGTCGACGTACTTCGGAGTCCTTCTGGGGAGGAGCCCGAGCGAATTGCCGACGAAATAGATTTCTTCCTCGCCGTTGTCGCCTACGGGAATGTGGAATTCGTCCCGGAACCGCCCGAGCGGGTCGCCTCGATCGAGGGCAACCGCGAAGTCGCGTCCGGATTGGAACTGGCTCGGTCACGGTTTATCCACCGAAGCGTGCAGCGGAGACGCCGAGCCACTCGAGCGCCGTGCCGTGCAGGAGCCGCGCCCGGGTCTCCTGCGGGAATCCGCACGAATCGATCAGCTCTCCCGGGCGAGCCTCGCCGAGCGGGAACGGATAGTCGCTGCCGAGGGCGATCCGATCGGGGCCCATCAGGTCCACGAGGTAGCGCAGCATCAGGGGATCGTGCACGAGCGAGTCGACGTAGATCCGCCGCAGATACTCACGCGGCGAAACGTCGTTGGAAACGGCGCACAGATCGGGCCGCGCCTCGAAGCCGCGGACGATTCGCCCGATCGTCGCCGGAAAAGCGCCGCCGCCGTGCGCGAACGCGATCCGCAGGGCCGGCAGCCTCTCGAGCACTCCGCCGAAGATGAGCGAGCAGATCGCGAGCGAAACTTCCGCGGGCATCCCGACGAGCCAGGGGAGCCAGTAGCGCGTCATTCGATCCCTGCCGGCCATCTCCCACGGGTGGACGAAAACGGCGGCGCCGAGCGACGCCGCGGCCTCGAACACCGGAAAGAGCTCCGGGCTGTCGAGGTTGGCTCCGTTGACGTTCGAGCCGATCTCGACACCCGGGAGCCCGAGGTCCCGCACGCAGCGCTCGAGCTCCCGGACCGCGAGGTCGGGGCTCTGCATCGGTAGGGTTCCAAGGCCGATGAAGCGCGCGGGATGTCCGGCCACGACTCCGGCGATGTGGTCGTTCAAGCTCCTCGAGAGCTCGAGCGCAACCTCCGGCTCCGCCCAGTAGCTGAACATGACCGGCACCGTCGAGAGAACCTGCACGCCGACGCCCGCCGCGGCGCATTCGGCGAGCCGCGCCTCGACGTCCCAGCTGTTGCTTTCGATCTCACGGAACAAAGAGCCATTGACGAGCATGCGCGCGCGGCCGGGCGCGTGATGCTCGAGCTGGACGAATCGTTCGCCTCCCGGCACCTTCCGGAAATCGGGCAGCCTCTCGGGAAGGATGTGAGTGTGGACGTCGATCTTCAGCAAGTCAGGCGACCGGCGCGGGCATCACGGTGCCGCACTTCTTGCAGGAGCGGTTCTTCTCGTCGCCGAAGAACCGGTCGAAGATCGGCGGGAAGTCTTTTTCGACGTCATGGAGAGTGAAGAACTCCTCGTACAGCAGGGACGTGCAGTTGTCGCAATACCACTGGAGGCCGTCCTTCTCGTGCGGGAGCCGCTTGCGTTCGATGACGAGACCCACGGAGTCCGGCATCCGCTGGGGCGAGTGGGGGATGCGCGGCGCCAGGAGATAGATCTCGCCGGCGCGAATCGGGATGTCCACGACCTTCCCGCCCTGGATCGTCTTCAGGACCATCTCGCCTTCGAGCTGATAGAAGAACTCGGGTCCCTCGTCGATGTGGTAGTCCTTGCGGTTGTTCGGCCCGCCGACGACCATGACGATGAAGTCGTCTTCCTCGAAGACCTTTTTGTTGCATACCGGCGGCTTCAGAAAGCTCCGGTGCTCGTCGATCCACCGCTCGAAATTCAGCGCCTTCGAAGCCATGACGTTCCTCGCAAGTCGCGGCGCTCGACGCCGCGCAGGCCCAAAGTAGTATATGCGGCGTGAATTCCTCCGACAGCAAGGCGAACCCGTCTCCATTCATCGTGTCCTCCCGCGCGCCGCGGCCGCTCGGTCCCTATCCGCACGCTCGCCGGCTCGGGAATCTGCTCTTCCTTTCCGGGATCGGCCCGCGGCATCGAGAGACCGAGAAGATTCCCGAAGGCATCGAGGCTCAGACGCGCGCGTGCATCGAGAACGTGAAGGCGATTCTCGAGGACGCCGGGAGCTCGCTCGAGAAAGTGGTCGACGTGACGGTCTTTCTGACGAACATCGACCGCGACTTCGCCGCGTTCAACCGGGTTTACGGCGAGTCCTTCGAGGCGATCCGGCCGACGCGAACGACCGTGGGCGTCGTCGCGCTCCCGGTTCCGATCTCGGTCGAGCTGAAGATCATCGCCGAGAGCTGACGCCCTGGCGGGGGGCACGTGAGTGCCTCCCGAACCCCCGGGCGATCATCGAGGAGTCTGGAATCGGAATCCCATCCGGCTTCTCACGTCGGCAGGAAGCGTGGGAAGCGCCGACCGGGGAATGAAGAAGCTCGGAAGCGCCGCGAGGTCCGAGAAGACCTTGTGACGCTCGGCCGCCCGGTCGAGATACTCGTGACCCGACGTGCCGCCGGTGCCGATCCGGGTGCCGATCATCCGCATCGCCATCTGGGCGTGGCGCTGCCGCCAGCTCGTGAAATTCCGTTCGATATCGGTGAGGACCGCCAGCAACTGGAAGGGAAGGTGCAGGATCGGCTCGTCCCGATAGAGATTGATGAGGAGCGCCGCCTGGAGCGCGCGCCGGGAGAAGTGGCGTCCCGGCGCGGAGACGGGTGCGGGTTCGCCGGCCTTCTGTTCGAACACGTCGGCGAACCGGGATGCCGTCGCTTCGACCCCTTTCAGCTGCGTGGCTCTCTCCTCTTCCGTCAGGGTCGGGTTGCTCCGGATCGAGCCGCGGTCGGCCTCGAGCATGGCGTCGACCGCCCGCCGATACTCCCGCCAGAAGTCGAAATCGCCGAAGTTGAGGAAGGGCGTTCGCTCGAGCCAGCCCTCGATCAAGTCGAAGAGAGAAGGCTCCTTCTCCGAAGCCTCGACGCGCGTGGCGTCTTCCTTGCTGAGGCGCGACGTGTAGGGAGCGTCGTTGAGCTGAAGGCGGTCGCCGCGCCGCATTCCCAGCTTGTTCTCGATCAGGCGAAACTGAGCGCTCTGAAGGCCCGAGGCCGGGATCAGGATGTCGCGGAAATCGAGGAAATCGAGAGGGGTCATGGTTTCCAGGACGTCGACCTGCTGAATCAGGACACGCTGGATCTCGACGATGCGCCCGCAGCGCAGGACCGCTTGCCCGAGCTCTTCCTCCGGGACCGGAGCGCTTCGAAGTGTCGCGAGCACCGCGTCGAGCTCCCACAGGATCTGCTTGAACCACAGCTCGTAGGTCTGGTGAACGATGATGAAGAGCATCTCGTCGTGGGCCGGCCGGCCGTGGAGGGCGCTCTGGAGGTGCTGACTTCCGAGCAGGCGATCGAGCTGGATGTAGTCCGCATAGTAGAGAGGACGGGGCTTTTCTTTTTCCATCTGAGGTTGCTTCGTACCATGATGGCCTGGGCGATACCAGCTGTCAGCTGGTCAGGACCTGCGGGCGCGTCGTGACGCTTTGAGCTCCGGTGGCTACGAGAACTGCTCATCGACCGCGATCTCCAACGGTGGCCGCCACGGTGCTCCTGCCTGCGCGCGGATGGCGATCGATCCGTCGGGTTCGAGCGTCTTGGTCCTGATTCCGACCGAGCAGCGCTTGGCTTCATTGGCAACGACGAGCTGCGGATCGTCGTCGAGGGTCACGGACGCCAGCCCTGATCCGTTTCCGTCCTATCTCAGAGGCCGCCGAGACCCGCCGCGAGCCCGCGACAGGTGAGTCATCGATTGTCAATATTGTTCTTGACACTATTCGATAAATGCGATATCGATATTCGATATAGCGAGGTGTCGAATGTCGAAGACAGCCAGTTCCACCGCCCTTCCCATCGCATACGTCGTGCTGCGGATTCTTGTCGTCCTGAACTGGCTCGGGGCCGCCGCGATCCTGGCTCTGTTGGTCGTCAGTCCCAACGAGCGATTGATCATGAGCGCGTTCAAGCTTTCTCCATCGCCCGAATCGGAGCGGCTGGTCACGGGCCTGCGCGCGATCGCCGGTCTCGGTCTCGTCGCGATCCCGTTGAACTTCGTCTTCCTCAAACGGCTACTCGCGATCGTTGAGACAGTCCGCGCGGGCGACCCGTTCGTCGCCGCGAACGCGGTTCGCTTGCAGGCGATCGCCTGGGTGCTGCTCGCACTGCAGCTTCTCAGCCTCGTCATCGGCGCGATCGCCAAAGCGGTTTCGACGCCGGCTCATCCGCTCCACCTCCACGCGGGCTTTTCGATCAGTGGCTGGCTCGCCGTGCTCCTCACGTTCCTGCTGGCTCGCGTGTTCGCCGAAGGCGCGCTCATGCGCGAAGACCTCGAAGGGACGGTCTGACGTGGCGATCGCCGTCAGGCTCGACGACCTCCTTCACGATCGGCGGATGACGCTGACCGAGCTCGCGGATCGCGTCGGCATGGCGCTGGCCAACCTCTCGATCCTCAAGACCGGCAAGGCGCGCGCGATCCGCTTCTCGACGCTCGAGGCGATCTGCGGCGCACTCTCGTGTCAGCCGGGCGACCTTCTCCGGTTTGAGTCGGAGCCGGGAGAACACGAGGCGCCGGCAGCGGCGGGCAGACGGAGCGCCGGCCGATGAGGCTGCAGCGCGGCCATCGATCGCGGGGTAGGATCTCGTCACCGTGAAACGCATCCTCAATTTCATCGATGGGGAGTTCCGGCCGCCCTGCTCCGGAGGCTACATTCCGGACGTCAACCCGGCGACCGGGCAGGTCATCGCCGAGATTCCGGAGAGCGGTCCCGAGGACGTCGATTCCGCGGTCGCCGCCGCCTCGCGGGCGTTCGAGTCGTGGCGCCGGACGCCCGCCGAAGAGCGATCCAGGCTCCTGATCCGGGTGGCCGAACTCATCGAGGATAACTTCGACGAGCTGGCGTCGCTCGAATCGGAAGACAGCGGGAAGACGATCTCGCTCGCCCGCCGGATGGACATTCCGCGAGCCATCTTGAACTTTCGCTTCTTCGCGACGGCGATCCTGCACGCGGAGACGCGGTCCCAAATGACGGACGATCGGGCGCTCAACTACACGCTCCGGCAGCCCCTCGGCGTCGCCGGGCTGATCTCGCCGTGGAACCTGCCGCTGTACCTCCTGACGTGGAAGATCGCTCCGGCGATCGCCGCCGGGAATAGTTGCGTGGCGAAGCCTTCGGAGCTCACACCGCTGACGGCCGACCGGCTCGCCGCCCTGACCCTGGAGGCGGGCATTCCGCCCGGCGTCGTCAACATCGTGCACGGCCCCGGAGGCAGCGCCGGCCGCGCCCTCACGTCGCATCCGAACGTCCCGCTCATCTCGTTCACCGGGGGCACGAAGACGGGTGCCGACGTGATGGCCCACGCAGGACCCCTCTTCAAGAAAGTGTCGCTCGAGCTCGGAGGCAAGAACCCGAACATCGTGTTCGCCGACGCCGATCTCGACCAGGCCGTCGCTACGTCGATTCAGTCGAGCTTCGCCAACCAGGGGGAGATCTGCCTCTGCGGATCACGCCTGTTCGTCGAGAAGACCATCTACGACGAGTTCCTCGACCGTTTTCTCGAGAGAACGAAGAAGCTCCGGATCGGAGATCCGCAGGACGATTCGACCGACGTGGGCGCGCTCGTGAGCGAGCCCCACCTTCGCAAAGTCGAAGGCTACGTCGCGCTCGCGAAAGAGGAAGGCGGCGCGATTCTCGTCGGCGGAAGGCGTCCCGGGAATCTCCCGGAGCGCGTCCGGGACGGTTACTTCCTCGAGCCCACGGTGATCGCCGGCCTCGACTGCAACAGGCGCGTCATGCAGGAGGAGATCTTCGGGCCCGTCGTCACCGTCACGCCCTTCGATTCTCCCGAGGAGGCGATTGCGTACGCCAACGGCACGCGCTATGGCCTTTCGGCGAGCGTCTGGACCCGGGACCTCCAGAAGGCCCATCGGGTCGCCGCGGCGCTCGACAGCGGGACGGTGTGGGTCAACACGTGGCTGCTGCGGGACCTTCGCGTTCCCTTCGGCGGAATGAAGGAAAGCGGCGTCGGGCGCGAGGGCGGGTTCGACTCGCTCGATTTCTTCACCGAAGCGAAGAACGTCTGCATCAAGTTGTGAGAATCGAGCTGGGAGCGCGCAGCCGACGAGTCGGTTGGGGCGATCCGGCCTAGCCCTTCTTCCGCCCCGCAAGCCGCCAGAACTGCGTCTCGTTCAGCAGCGTGATGCGATGGCCCTTCTCGCGGAGGCGCTTGATCTCCAGCAGCTTCCGCCCCGCGTCCCGGCCGGCGGCCTGGAGCGGGTTCGGCCGGCCCCGGACGACGACGGTCGTCTTCGCGGAAGGGGAGCCGTGGACGGTCGCTCCGGCCCGGCGCGCGGCGCGGGCCGCCTCGATGCGGGGCATGGTCAGGATGCCGGTGAAGGCGAGATGGGCTCCCTTGAGCGTCCGCAGGCGTCCGACCTTGAGTGCCGCGGGGGGATGGGTCAGCGCGTCGATCAGCTCCGGGGCGCTCTCGTAGCGCTTCCGGCGCTCGCCGATGCAGCGGTAGATGATCTCCTTGAGGTGATCGGTGCAGCGCAGCCCCCGGACCTCGCCGGTGCGAAGGCGGGCTGCCGCGGTTCCCTTGACGAGCATCCCGAGGAGCTGGCCGACCTGGTAGACGTCGTCGCGCGCCTGCCACTTGGGCGCCGCGCCGGAGAGGATGTCGCTCGGGACTCCCCACGGGTTCAGCGTCCGAGCGGCGACTCCGCGGCGGTCGCTCTGATGGCTCACGATGCCGAAGTCCCCGAGCTTCAGGCACACGCCGTCGCAGACGAAGACGTTCATCGGAGTCAGGTCCCGGTGGAGGAGCTGGCCCCGGTGGAGCTTGCCGAGGACCTCGAGGATCCCCGCGATCTCGCGCCGGGCGGTCCTCTCGGGCCACCCCTTCCCGGTGCGCTGGAGATAGGACTGCAGATCGCCGTGCCTGGCGTACTCGAGCGCGAGACAGTAGAGGACGCTGCCGTCGTCTCGCACCAGGGGGAACGTGTCGAAGACCCGGATCGCCCGGGCGTGCCCCGCGAGAAGCTGCCCGAAGTAGGCCTCGCGCAGCCACCCGTCGATGTGCTCGCTCGCCTTGATCGCGACGACCGACGGGACGGAGAGGGAGCGCGTCATCCGCTTCGCGAGGTAGGCCTGGCCGAAGCCTCCCTGGCCGAGCAGGCTGTCGATCCGATACTGGAGGCGAGTCTCGGGGCTCGCGATGACCTGCTGGGGGAGAAGCAGGGCCTTCCCTCGCCCCGAGCGGGAAGCCCGGGACATCGCGATGGTGGTGGCACGCGTGTTGACGGTCATCGGAAAGGCCAGCCCGGAGTCTACTGAAGCTCGGGATCGGGGACACGCTCCCGAGTGCCAGCGAGGCGTCGGCTGGTAGGCTTCGTGGCTCGAGAACGAACCGGGTGGGAGGCGCGAGTGGCTGCGGTCGGCACGGTGCTCTCGGTCAACGTCGGCGGGGCCCGCGAGTTCGACTATCGCGGGCGCCCGGCCCGCAGCGCGATCTGGAAATCTCCGGTCGCGGGCCGGGTCGCCGTCGCCGGCGTGAACCTGGCGGGAGACGAGCAGGCCGATCGGGAGGCGCACGGGGGCCCCGACAAGGCGGTCTACGCCTACGCGGCCGATGACGCGCGCTGGTGGGAATCGAAGGTCGGCCGGCCGTTCGCACACGCCGAGTTCGGCGAGAACCTGACGACCGAAGGCGTCGCCGTCAACGACGCGCTCGTCGGCGAGCGGTGGGCGGTCGGCACGACGGTTCTCGAGGTGTCGGAGCCCAGGGTGCCCTGCTGGCGCTTGGGCGTGCGGATGAACGATTCCGGGTTCGTCCGGGTCTTCACCGAGGCGCTTCGCCCGGGCGCGTACCTGCGCATCGTCGTGGAGGGCGACGTTGGCGCCGGGGACGAGGTCCGTATTCTCTCGAAGCCCGATCACGACCTCTCGGTCCGCGACGTCTTCCGCATCTACACCCGCGACCGCGCCGAAGCTGCGCGCCTGATCGCGGTCCCGCAGATGTCCGCCGCCTGGAAGCGGTGGGCGGAACGGGTGAGTCAGCGGCGGGACCCGCCCGGCGAGGGTCGGCGCTGACTCCTTCACGGGTCCGGGCGGGGGTCCAAACCCTTGTCTCTTCGCTGCCGTAGTCTCCTTCGCAGGCATCACGAAGTTCGATCACGAAGCTCGAAATCACCGTCGAACCACGCCCGTCGGATAACATTCCTCCATGGGCAAACCTCCGAAGTCCTCCTACGAACTCGCCATGGAACGACTTCGTGCCGCGGATCCCGCGGAAGCGAAGAAGAGTCCGCTGACCGCAAAGCAGAAGGACGAGATCGCCGAGGCCAGACGGGTCGCCGCCGCGCAACGGGCTGAGCGAGAGATCCTTTTCAAGGATGCCTTGAAGCAGACGCAGGATCCCGCCGAGCGCGAGAAGGCCGAGAACGGTTACCTGATCGACCGGAAGCGCATCGACGACGACTGCGAGCGAAAGGTGGACGCAATCCGGCGGGGGAAGTAGCTCGCGGGAGGGTCAGTCCCTCATTCGTTGATTTTGGTCATTCCCGCATTCCTGCATTCCTGCGGCCGACGCCGGCCAGGCTGGGTTCTCGCTGGAGTCGACCCGTGGCGGCTGGGATCCTGAGCCCCGCCCCCGCCCACTTTGACTCGACGCTCGTCTGGTCATAGCCTCTTGCGCCTGGAGGCAAACACATGGCTGCAAAAAAGGCCGCGAAATCCGTCCGTGCGAAAAAGAAATCTCCCGCCAGGGCGAAGGCCGCGCCCGGAAAGTCCGGCAGCGCGAGCCGGTCGCTGGCGCTGAGCGATGCGTCGCCGAGCCTCACGGTGAACGACCTGGAGAAAAGCCTCGCCTGGTACCGCGACGTCCTCGGCTTTGCCGTCGAAGAGACCTGGAAGGACGACGGTAAGGTCATCGGCGTGTCTCTCCGTGCCGGCGGCGTGTCGTTCATGATCGGACAGGACGACTGGAAGAAGGGACGCGACCGCAAAAAGGGCGAGGGCTTCCGCATGTTCTGCATGACGAAGGGCAGCGTGGACGACCTCGCGAAGAAGATCGAGACGAAGGGCGGCCGGCTGGACCAGGGACCGACCGACCAGCCCTGGGGCGTGCGCGACATCTCCCTGACCGACCCCGACGGGTTCAAGATCACCATCGCCGTCGCGAAACGCTGAGGAGCGCTCGCCTTCCCTTTCCCCCGGTCCGCTGGGGGAGAGGTGTGTCCCGCCTTCTGACTCTCCTCCGACGCGTCCAGCCTTTCCCCGCCGAACCGGGGCATTTGTCCCGGGTGATCCGCTCCGAATCCGGCCGATTCGGGACGGAGTTCCCATTGTTGGGCGCCGGGGCCGACGCCATGCTGGCGTCGAAAGGAGAGATCAAATGCTTTCACACGATTATTCGTATGCGGAGGTCCTGAAGAACTCGCTCAAGGTGGCCTGGACGGAGCGCCAGGTGCTCGAAGGCAGGGACTTCGACTACGCCAAGCGGTTTCTTCCCGATCGCCTTTCCGGGGTGGATGGCATCCGGTGCCTGAACGAGCGCGAGAAGCTCAAGTTGAACCAGATCATGGGTAACGCGTACTGCCACATCTTCGCCTTCGTGGAGGAGTACATCATTCCGCAGGCCCTGGAAGCCGCCCAGAAGGACATTTTCGGCGACGAGACCCGGTTGCGTTCCTTGCTGCGCTTCGCCGAGGACGAGTCGAAGCACCAGGAGCTGTTTCGGCGCTCGACGGCGCTGTTCGAGAGGGGCTTCGGAGTCGAGTGCGGCTTGATCCCTGCCCGCGAAGAAGTGGCCCGGGTCGTGCTCAGCAAGTCGCGGCTGTGCAGCTACCTGCTGACCAGCATGATCGAGTGGTTCACGCAACTTCACTACATCGAGCACGTTCGCGATCGGAGCGAGCTCGACGGGCTGTTCCGGGATCTGGTCAAGTATCACTGGATGGACGAGGCCCAGCACGCGAAGATCGATTCGCTCCTCATCGACGAGATCATCCAGGAAATCGGCGAAGAGGATCGCGAAAAGGCCGTCGACGAGCTGCTCGAGCTCGGCGGTGCGGTCGACGGGCTGCTCTCGCAGCAGGCCGACCTGGATCTGGAGAGCCTCGAGAGGGCCATCGGACGGACGCTTTCGGACCGGGAGAAGACAGAGATCAAGCGGAACACCCAGCGCGCTTACCGCTGGACGTTCCTCGTCTCCGGGCTGGAGCATCCCAATTTCGTCAGGATCGTGAGCGAGCTGACGAGGCGGGGGCCGGCAAAGCTCAAGGCCGTCGCCCGGGCGCTGTCCAACTAAGCGACGCATGAAGCTGGCGGGCGCGCTGACCCTGTGGTGGCGGCCGCGGCGGTCCGCTGCGAGCTCGATCGGCCGACACAGGCGCGCCCGCAGCTTATGCGCCGCCGCCTAGGTGTGGATTCTCAATACGTTGTTCATTGCCACGATCGGTCTGGGCGGCCTTTCCCCCCTCTCCCGGCGGGAGAGGGTCGGGGTGAGGGGCACTCCTAGCTCGATCTTGCCAACAACGCTGCTCATCTGACCCGAGGTCCCAACCCCTCACCCTGCCCTCTCCCCCTTTCGGGGGGAGAGGGTTCTCCTATTTGACGTTCACCGGTGAACAACGTCCTGAGAAACGACGCCTAGGACCGGAAACCGTGATCCCGCGCGAAGACCATCGCCTGCGCCCGGGTCCAAACCCCGAGCTTGTCGAACAGATTCGAAATGTGGTTGCGGACGGTCTTCTCGCTGATCGCGAGGCTCTGGCCGATGTCGGCGTTGGCGAGGCCCTGGCAAATCAACGCCAGGACCTCGCGCTCGCGGGCCGTGAGGCCGGCGAAGGCGGGGTCCTCTCGGCCACCCGAAGGGGCCGCGAGACCCATGAAGTCGAGGACGACCTCCTGAAAGCGCGCCCACGCCGGCTCGTCCTCGAGGAGAATGTGGTTGCGTGAGTCCAGCTCGACGAACTGCGCACCCGGGATTCCGGTGGCCAGGCGGCGCGCTTCCGAGACCGGGCAGACCTCGTCGTCGCGGGAGTGGATGACGAGGGTCGGCGCCTTGATCGCGCCGAGCAGGCTGGAAACGTCGACCGTCGAACGAGCCTCGAGCAGCCGGGCCGCCATTTCACCGGTGCTGGTCCGACGGCAGAGCTCGTTGAACCAGCCGATTTGCGCTGCACTGCCGCCGGGGATGAAACGGGAGGTGAAGACCTGGCGGAACACCGGATTCTCCTTGCCCCAGCCGACCCTGATCAGCTCCAGCATGGCGCGGTACTGGCGCTCGCCCTCTGAATCGCCGCGCTGCGCCCATCCACGGGCGTAGCCACCGTAGAGAACCATCCGTGAGACCCGCTCCGGATGGCGCGCGGCGTAGGCGGCGCAGATCGCCGCGCCGGACGAGATCCCGAGCAGTGCGAACGGCTCGTCGACTCCCGAGGCGGCCACCACGGCGTCGACATCGCCGAGCCAGCGGTCGAACGAGAGGTCGTCGACGTGCCGGTCCGTCAGGCCGCAGCCGCGCTCGTCCCAGCGCAGGAATCGGAAGTGCTCGCCGAAAAAGCGGATCCAGTGCCCCCAGACCGGGCTCTCCGGCTCGTACTCGAGATGGGCCAGCCAGTTCGCCGCCTTGACCAGGATCGGGCCCGCCCCGGCTTCGGCCCAGGCGAGTTGTACGCCGTCTTCCGTGCGCAGGTAGCGGATGCGCTGACGAAGTTTCGTGTCCATCGTCGTTGATCGTGAATTGTAGCCGCCGGGTCGACCAGACGCCCGCAACGATTCCGATCCGAAGGAGTCCTCCCGGCGCCCCGTACCAGGAGCGAACGCGAATCGGGACGGATCCGGTCCGAGTGAGGTAAAACGTCGCCCATGCCGGCTGCCTCGGCAGATCCCGATGTCCTCATCGTCGGCGCTGGCCCCGTCGGCCTCCTTCTGGCAAACGAGTGCGCTCGGCGCGGCCTCTCGATGCGCATCGTCGAGACGCGCGCGCGGCAATCCGAACACTCCAAGGCGCTCGCCATCTTTCCCCGCACCCTCGAGATCTTCGACATGGCGGGAGTCGTCGGCCCGTTCCTCGAGGCTGCGAATCGCGTGACCTCGGTGTCCGTCACCGCGCACGGACGCGAGCTCGCGCACGTGCGGTTCGCGCCCGAGCAGAGTCCTTATCCGTTCATCGCCATGGTCCCGCAGGACGTCACGGAGAAACTGCTGGCGGAGGAGCTGCGGCGGCGAGGCGGCGTCGTCGAATATCAGACGTCGTTCGTCTCCGCCGAGGATCGTGGTGATGGCGTGCGCGCCACGCTCGAGAGCGACGGCCGGCGCGTCGAGGTCGTCGCGGCCTTCGTGGTCGGCTGCGACGGGGCGCACAGCACTGTTCGCCATCTCCTGAAACTTCCGTTCGAAGGCGCCCAGTACGAAGACCTGTTCCTCCTCGCCGATGTCCAGACGAACGAAGCCCTTCCGGCGGACGAGCTGCAGCTGTGCCCGAGCGAATTCGGTCCGGCGGCCATCTTTCCCATGAGCGCCACACGGCGGCGCATCGTCGCGACCATCGACCGCCCGGAGGGGGATGCGCCGTCCCTCGAGCTGGTGCGAGGAATTCTGAGCCAGCGTGCGCCCGCGGGGATCGAGGTGCGGTCGATGGGCTGGGCGAGCTATTTTCGGATTCATCACCGGCAGGTTGCAAACCTGCGCGCCGGCCGGATGTTCGTCGCGGGCGATGCCGCGCACATCCACAGCCCGTTCGGCGGTCAGGGAATGAACACCGGCCTGGGGGACGTGTGGAACCTGGCCTGGAAGCTCGATCTCGCCCTGCAGCGGCGCGGCAACGAGCGGCTCCTCGACAGCTACTCGGCGGAGCGGCGTCCGGTCATCAAGGACGTCATCGAGACCACGGACCGGCTGACTCGGGCCATGGGCACGCCGAACCGGTTCGCGCAAGCACTCCGCGACACGATCATTCCGGTGCTGTCGCACTTGTCTCCTTTCCAGCACGCATTCGTCAACCGGCTGTCCGGGCTGGGCATCGCCTATGGGGGCAGCCCGATCGTCGAGGGGGGCGGTGAGCGGTACTGGGACGACTCCCTGCGCGGCGGCGAGGGCATTCGTCAGCCGTTTCCTGCTGCTCGTCGGTGACGGCGCGGATGCTGCGACACGAGAGGCCGCGAAGCAGGTCGCCGAGTCGTTCCACGAGATCCTCGAGTTCCGTACGCGACCCGTGCCGGGGCTCATACTCGTCCGGCCGGACGGCTACGCCGCATTCTCCACACGCCAGCACGACGGCATCGCGGCGCTCGATGCCGTTCGCTCGCTCCTGGAGTCCGTCGTAGAGTCGTCCTAGATGTCGTTTCTCAACACGTTGTTCGCGGCTGACGGTCAAATGGGCGAACCCTCTCCCCCTCGAAGGGGGAGAGGGCAGGGTGAGGGGCGTTTGGCACCTCGGGCCACATGAGGATCCTTGTGGGCAGATCGAGCTAGGAGTTCCAACCTCCTCACCCTGACCCTCTCCCGCTTTCGGGAGAGGGGGAGAGAGGCTCGCTCAGCCCGATCGTGGACGTGAACAACGTGTTGAGAATCCACACCTAGAGCGCCGAGAAGCGGCCCGGATTCGCCGATCTCAGGACGGACCCCGGATCACCGCGACCCGCCCCTGCGTGGGAAATTTCTCGAACTGGCGCGCATCGTGTCCCGGGACGACGCGATCCGCCGAGCCGGCGAGATCGATCATCCGCGCCTGGTTACGGATGTTGGCCGGCCGATCCGCCTCGCTGAAGGTGGCGCTGGCCTTGTGCTCGGCGAGGTTCCGGTAGAGGTAGCAGTTGTCGGAGGCCAGCACGAACGGCGGATCGCCGTCGACGCGGATGTACTGCGACGCGAAGGTGTGGCGCGCCCCGGTGTAGGCGCGGATTCCGGGGAGGATCTCGACGCCGTCCCCGTCGACGAAGCGGAGGCGACCGTCCGTGTTCTTCCGCACGAGCGCGGCGACGTCGTCCTGATCGATGCCTCCGTGCTGACCGCCCGGCTGCCAGGCGTCGCCGGTGTAGTACCCGAACTCCTGCTTCTGGATCCAGACGGTGGCGTTGGGGAAGAGGTCGATTCCGCCCATGTGATCCCAGTGGGCGTGGCTGACGACGATGTCGGTGACGTCCTCGGGTCGGACTCCGGCGAGCTTCACCGCCTCGTCCGGCCGCACGTAGTCGGCCATGGGGAATTCCTTGAGCCAGCTCGCTCGATGAAATCCGCTGTCGAAGAGGACGTTGTGGCCGCCGCCGCGTATGAGCCAGATGACCATGGCGATGTCGATCTTCTCGCCCTCGGGCGCGCCCATGACGAGGTCGGACACCGGGAAGTCCGCGATGGTCCCGTAGCGGATCGCCTGGATCGAATAGGCGGATTTTGCGGGAGGCGCGGCGCCGGCGAGGGCGCGGAACAGGAAAGCGAGAAACAGGATCGCGGTCGGGCGGATAGGACGTTGCGCCATGGGCCTATCCTGACACGCCGAAACAACGAATCAGGACTGACCCCGCTTGCGGAGGATGACGTGTGCGGCGGCGCGCTCGCCGGCGGTGTGTTCGACGCACACGTAGCCGAGCGCCCGGGTATCGAGGCCGGACAGCAGACTCTCGCCCGCGCCGAGCAGGACGGGCGCGATCGCCAGGTGCAGCTCGTCGATGAGGCGCGCCTGCAGATACTGCCGGATCGTCGAGACGCCGCCGCCGAGGCGGACGTCCTTGCCGCCCGCCGCCTCCCGTGCCTGCTCGAGCGCGGAGTGAATGCCGTCCGTGACGAAGCGGAACTCGGTGCCTCCCTTCATCGGAAGCGGCGCCCGGGCGTGATGGGTCAGGACGAAGACGGGCACGTGGTACGGCGGCTCGTCGCCCCACCAGCCCTTCCAGCTCTCGTCCAGCCACGGGCCGCGAACCGGGCCGAACATGTTCCGGCCCAGGATCCACGCGCCGAAGCCCTCGAACCCCTTCGCCGCGATGGCGTCGTCGGCGCCCGTTTCGCCACCGCCGCCTGGCCGTGCATCTGCTGCCAGGTCCGCGTATGAAAGAACCAGTCGAAGAGCTCCGGGCCGCCGACACCCAGGGGATTCTGCAGGTCCTGATTCGGCCCGGCGCCGAAGCCGTCGATCGAGACCGCGAACGAATGGACGCGCAACCTGGACAAGATCTCGCCTCCCTCGGAAATTATCAGTTCGAAGGCGCCCGCTGCGGCCTCGCGCCCCAGATCAGGAGCCAGAAAATGATCGGCAGCTCCGCGAGGGTGAGAATCTTCGTGACGCGGCCGATCGCCTCCGCGGACTCCGGAAAGACCAGGTCGCCGGCGGAAGCGGCCAGGTAGCCCGCCCCCGCAATGAAGAGCAGGATCCCGAGGATGCGCGGGATGAAGCCCGATCGCATGACGCAGATCCCGAACGGAAAGAGCCAGAGCCCCCAGAAGACCTGAGCGACGGAGTATGCCTGGGCGTGCATATCGATGAACAGGTACGCCAGAGCGTCGCGCTCACGCTGGTCGACGACCGACAGGTAGCGGGCCGCGACGCCGCCGCCCCCGGCGAGGTCCAGCGCGGCGACCTCGTTCAACACGTTCAGGAACACGATCGGCATCGAGACGAGGATCAGGACCAGCATCGCCAGGGCGTGTCTCTCGCTCGTCGGCTTGAAGAGACGGTAGAGGACGAGCGCCATGAAGATGAAGACGGTCATGCTGGCGAGCTCGGTCGCCATGCCCAGACGGAGGAGAGTTCCGGAGGCCCGGATGCGATCGGCCGTCGCCGTCGCGTCTCCGGTCACGATGATCTTGCTCGGGACGTACAGGAGCGAGAAGGCGCCGGGAATGCTGCTCAGCAGGTAGAGAAGTCCGGCGAACCGGGCGGTCCGTCGGGTCGAGTCCATCCCTGTCTCCCCGCCGAGGCTCACTCCGATTTCGCCCGGCTCGCCGGCGGAATGATCCCGTTCATCCGCAGGTACTCGACCATCTGTCCGTAGTGATCGTAAGCGTGGGCGACCGCGAACGTGGCGCGATGGAGCCGGCTCGATTTGCCGTTGCCCGCGGGCTGCAGCATGTTCTGGGGCGTCAGGGTCGCCGCGGCCCGGTGACCCAGGGCGAAGGAATCCTTGAGCAGTTTGAGGATGTCGGCCTTGGTTCTCACGGATTCGGGACCGTTCCCGCCCTTCAAATCGTCCGGCAGCTCGTCCCCGGTCAGCGCCGCCCAGAGGACGTCGTTCGAAGCGGCGATGTGCTTGACCTGAATGGCGAACGAGCGCACACCCTTGTACTGGCTTCCCGGGATGTTCAGGCTTTCGGGCGTGAAATTGAACCGGTCCTCCGGCATCGCCTCCGCGGCCTCCACCACCAGCTTCTCGACGGCGCCGATCTGAGCGTCCACGGTCGACGCGACGGTCGGTTGGGTCGGCGACGGTGTCGCCTCGGGCGGGCTCGCGGCGGCGGATCGAGCGCCCTGTCCCGCGAAGGCCGCGATGGCGATGAAGAGCGGCGGCATCCAGGCAGTCCGGCGTCTTTTCATGGGAGGACCCCCTCCCGGAGATATACGGGGAGAGGGCCGAGTTGTTGACCCGGGGGCGGGTGGGGCCGAGCCGCGGTCGGTCCGCGCCGACGCCGGCACGAACCTCGCCGCCTAGTTGACGTCCGCCGCCCCGTCGAGCGCCTCCTGCATCACCTTCTTCGTGAGCACTTTTACCCACGGGTGAAACCTCTCGCTCAGCCCGGCGCCGGGGGTGTATTCGAGGCCGATCCGGTCGACGTTCACCGCTGCGTCGACCTCCGTTTGCGTCACGAGCCCGCGCGCGAGGGCCGCGTGCACCTGCGCGATGACGGCGGCGTAGAGCTCGATGGTCCGGTCGAGGTACGCCTCGTCGTGCATCACCGGGCCCTGGCCCGGCACGATCGCGGCGGGATCGAGGGCGCGCAGGCGGCGGAAGCTCTCGAGCCACGGCGTGATGGCGTAGGAGTTGGTCGTCCACGGCGGGGGGCCGTTGCCGTCCTCCGGGCTGACGAGGACGTCTCCGGTCGCGAGGATCCGGCTGCCCGGAAGGTACAGGACCGCCGAGCCGGTCGCGTCGCCCGTCAGGCTCAACAGGCGAAACTCGCGCCGGCCGCTCCAGAACCGCATCTCGTCCTTGAAGGCGACGTTCGGCAGGACGCGGGGCAGCACCGCGACCTCGGACGCGAACTGGTCGGCCTGCGCGATCACGGCTTCCATGCGCGCGCGCTCCTCCGGCGTGAGCTTCGAGCCGTCGGCGAGCTTCCCCGTCTTGATCGCCTCCGCGAGCGCGGCGCGCCGGCGCCCGGCCGACCTCTCGACGCTCGCGGCGAAGTACCGGGCCGGCATCCGCGACATGTAGTCGCGCGTCTCTTCCGTCGCGACGATCCGCAGGCCCGGGAACGCCTTGACGTACTCGTCGTTGCCCGACCAGTGGTCCTGGTGCCAGTGCGAGTTGATGAGAAGGGTGACCGGCTTCGGGGTCAGGGCCCGGATCTCGGCGATCACCGCGCGCGCGGTGACGGCGCGCGTCGGGCTGTCGAACACCACGACGTCGTCGTCGTTGACGATCACGACCGAGTTGGTCGCGGTCCAGTACTCGAGGTCCGACGGCGCGCGGAAGACGTAGACGCCGCCGCCGAGGTCTTCCTTGACGAGCATGGCGCGGGCCTTCTCGACCGAGGTCTCGAGCGGCGAAGGGGCGGCGGAGACTTTTCCCGCCGCGAACGAGAGAACGACCGCGAGAACGGCGAGCGATCCGGCGAGTTTCCGTGTCATGCGTTCCTCCCGGGGGGCTGCTTCCTCTTACGGCGTGGGAGTGCGGCAGGTTGCGGGTCGGCGGCTCGGCCGCCTTGGCGGATTCTTGGAGCGGCGGTTAGGCTTGTCCCCGCATGACCGGCTTCGAGTCGCTCCTCGGCGTCCTGCTGATCGCGGTCCTCCTCGCCGCCGTCGCGCGCCGGATGGGCGCGCCGTACCCGGCCTTTCTCGCGCTCGGCGGGGCGGTCCTGGCGTTCGTGCCGGGCGCGCCGCGGTTCTCGATCGATCCGGAGGTCGCGCTGGCGTTGTTCGTCGCGCCCGTGCTGCTCGACGCCGCCTATGACGCCTCGCCCCGGGACCTCAAGGACAACTGGGTCGCGGTGGGAAGCCTCGCGATCGTGAGCGTGGCGCTGACGACGGTCGCCGTGGCGTGGGTGGCGCGGGCGCTCGTGCCGGCGATGCCGTGGGCGGCGGCCATCGCGCTGGGCGCCATCGTCTCGCCGCCGGACGCGGCCGCGGCGACGGCGGTGCTGAGGCAGCTCCGGCCGCCCCACCGGATCCTGATGATCCTCGAGGGCGAGAGCCTGCTGAACGACGCGAGCGCGCTCCTGATCTACCGGCTCGCCGTGGGCGCCGTGGCCCTGCACGCCTTCTCGGTCGGCTCGCTGGCGCCGACGCTGGGGCTCGTCCTCGTCGGGAGCCTCCTCCTCGGCCTCGCGCTCTCCCGCGTGATGCTCTGGCTGACTCGCGCGATCTGCGACGTGCCGACGGCCATCATCGTCCAGTTCGTCGGAACGTTCGGAGTCTGGATCCTCGCCGACCGGCTCGGCTTCTCGGCCGTGCTGACCATGGTGACCTTCGCGATCGCCGTCGCGCGGCGGGCGCCGGCGTCCACGCCGGCCAGGATGCGGATCCCGACCTATGCGGTCTGGGAGTCCGCGGTCTTCGTTCTCAACGTTCTGGCGTTCGTGTTCATCGGGCTGCAGATCCGCCCGATTCTCGAAAACCTGGACCCGGACGTGCGGACGCGTTACATCTTCGTCGCGGGAGCGGTTCTCTCGACCGTCATCCTCGTGCGGATCGCGTGGGTGATGTTCCACAACTCGGTCGCGCGGTGGCGCATCCGCCGGGTCGGCTTCCATCCGCCGCGGCCGATGTCGCCGCCCACCGTCGGCAGCGGCCTCGTCATCTCGTGGTCGGGCATGCGCGGCATCGTCTCGCTCGCCGCGGCGCTCGCGCTGTCGTCCGGCCCGGGTCCGGGGAGCTTTCCCTATCGAGACTTGATCGTCCTGACGGCGTTTGCGGTCGTCCTCGGCACCCTCGTCATCCAGGGGCTGACACTGCGGCCTCTCATCCGGGCGCTCAACCTCCACGACGACGACCCGGTCGGCCGGGAGGTCGAGGCGGCGCGGGAGAAGGCGCTCGATGCCGCGCTCTCCGCGCTCTCCGGCGACACGTCGGCCGTGGCCGACGTGGTGAGACTGCAGATCGAAGTCCGCCGCAGTCGCCCGGCGGGTCCGGCTGCCGTGGACACCCGCGACTTCACGCACGGCGAGATCCAGAGGCGGGCCCTCGAAGCAGCCCGCCGCGTCCTCTTCGACATGCGGGCGCGGGACGACATCGGAGACCACGCCTTTCATCGGCTGGAAGAGGAATTCGACTGGGTCGAGATGGGGATCGGAGATCGCGGCGAATAGGAGCGCGCGAAGCGGCGAGTGGCGCCGAAACGCCTAGAATGTCCGCAATGCTCTACAGCCGCCGCAGGCTTCTGCGGATGGGTGGCACGGCGGCCGCGGTCGCCTTCGCGAGCCGCTGTGCGGGTCGGGGCGCGTCCTACGTCGTCGAGCCGCCCGCGCCGCACGGCGCTCCGGTCCGTCGCCTCCAGCGCGTCGACGTCGCTTCCGACCGGATCATCCGTCGGGTCGTCGGCCTGCGGCCGTTTCGGCCCTCGGGCTTCGTCGTGCGCGCGGAGGGCCTGGGCGACAAGCTCCTGGTCCACAACTACGGCCACGGCGGCGCGGGGGTGACGCTCTCCTGGGGAACGGCGACCCTGGCGGCGGACCTCGTGCGGGAGAGCGGGCGATCCGGATCGGCGGCCGTCGTCGGCTGCGGTGCCGTGGGGCTCGCCACGGCGCGGGTGCTCCAGGACCGCGGGTTCGAGGTCACGATCTACGCGCGGGAGCTTCCCCCGGGCACGACATCGAGCGTGGCCGGCGCGATCTGGTACCCGGCCTTCATCGTCGACCGCGATCGCCGCACGCCTGCGTGGGACGCCCAGTTCGAGCAGGCGCAGAAGATCTCGCACCGCACCTTCCAGGGGCTCGTGGGCGTGGACTACGGCGTGCGCTGGGAAGACCTCTACTTCCTGTCGGAGAATCCGGAAGCGACGCTTCCCGACTGGGGACTGCCGGAGCTGTACCCCGCGCGCCGCGTCCTCGCAGCGTCCGAGAATCCGTTCCCGGCGCCGCGCGTCGTCGTCGACCACACGATCTTGATCGAGCCGCCGTCCTACCTTCGCGCGCTCGTGCGCGACTTTCATCTCGCCGGCGGGAAGATCGCCGTGCGCGACTTCGCGGCCCCGGGGGAGCTCCTCGAGCTGCCGCAGCCCGTCGTCGTGAACTGCACCGGCCTCGGAGCCCGGGAGCTCTTCGGCGATCGCGAGCTCGTTCCAGTCAAGGGCCAGCTCACGGTCCTCCTGCCGCAGCCGGAGGTCGACTACGCCGTCCTGGACGAGGACCTCTACATGTTCCCGCGGACCGACGGGATCCTCCTCGGCGGCACGCACGAGCGCGGAGTCGAGACGCTCGAGCCCGATCTCGAGGCCGAGAAGCGGATCCTGGCGGGGCAGCGGGCGATCTTCGAGGGGATGAGGAGCGTGTAGGGATGGCATCCTCCCGGTCCGGGCGGCTCAGCGAGCGGCAGTTCGGGAAGATCGCCCGAGCGACTTCGCGAAGCAGACGATCGCGCAGACGCCGCTCGGGCGCATCGGGCAGCCGCGGGACATCGCTCCGGTGGCGGTGTTTCTCGCCTCCCCGGAGTCGCAGTGGCTGACCGGCCAGATCCTGCTCGCCTCCGGCGGCCTGCGGTGAGCCGCTCGTCTCCGGCGTGAAATCAGAGGGCCGGCCCGGACGTCTCCGGACCGGCCCCGCAGGCTCATCGCCCCGGGCGCGTCAGGCCGGCCGGGGCGACAGTCGGCGCTCGCCGCCTCGCGGCGTGAGAACGGCGAGCACCGCGGCCACGATGAAGAGCGCGGGCACGTCGCCCATGAGGTGGCCGTGGCTTCCCGGTGTCGTGAACGACTGAACCAGCATGATCGCCGCGTGCACGACGCTCGACCACACCGTGAACCAGATCAGGCTCCGATGCGCGAGCGGGTCGCGCGCCGCGACGAGCAGGAACACGCCGAGGGTGGCGTAGACCCCGATGATCATCAGCAGGTAGTCGGACTGACCGGGGTGCCACACCCAGCCCGATGGCCAGACGATCCCGAGCAGGTAGATCCCCACGATGAAGATGATGCCCACGATCACCATGGCGACTTTCAAGAACTTCAGACGCGTAGCCTCAGTCATCGTTCTCCTCCTTTGCTCTCCGGCCCGGCGCCTTAGCGCCCCTGCGCCTGGAGGGCCTTGATGTCGGACGTCGTCAGGGGCTTGCCGCCGATGGCCCACTCGCCGCTCGGAATCTCGTGGACCCGCACCCAGGTGACGCCGCGCATGGCCTCGCCCTCGATCCCGACCATCGCGTCGGTGACCTTCTCGATCATGCTGCGCTTCTGCGCCGCGTTGAAAACTCCTTCGATGAGCTGAATGTCGACCAACGGCATGGGCCGCCTCCGTTAGGATGGCGCCGGAGTGATTTCCGGAGCCGCCGCGACAGTAGGCCGGCGGGCGCCCCGGGTGCTTGGAGAGGGTCTGGATATTTCGTGAAGATCGTCGCTCCGGAGCAGGCGTCCCAGTGATCCACCGCTTCGAATCCTTCGAGCTCGACACGGACCGCTACGAGCTGCGCCGCGAGGGCCGGCCCCGGGCGGTCGAGCCGCAGGTCTTCGCGCTGCTCGCGCTGCTGGTCGAGAACCGGCACCGCATGGTGCCGCGCGCCGAGATCATCGAGACCGTCTGGGAGGGCCGCGCCGTCTCGGACTCGGCGCTTTCCAGCCGGATCAAGTCCGCGCGGCAGGCGCTCGACGACGACGGCAACGCGCAGCGGCTCATCCGGACCGTGCACGGGCAGGGCTTCCGGTTCGTCGGCGAGGTGGAATCCGCGGCCGCGCCGGCGCCGGGTCCGTCTCCGGCGCCGGCGGCCGCGCAGGAGCTGGCCCGCGAGGTGCTGGCCCGGCCGGTGCTCGCCGTCCTGCCTTTCGAGAACGAGGGCGGCGCGCCCGAGGACGCGTACTTCGCCGACGGCGTCGCCGAGGAGCTGATCTCGGAGCTCTCGTCGTGGCGCTGGTTTCCGATCCTGTCCCGCGACTCGTCGTTCGACCGGAGCCACGCGACGCTTCCGGCGTCCCGGCGCGCGGCGTCGATGGGCGCCCGCTACGCCGTGACCGGCCGGCTGCTGCGCGCCGGGGGTTCGTGGCGGCTGACGGTCGAGCTGCTGGATACGGCGACCGACACGCAGCTCTGGTCCGCCCGCTACGCGGGCGATGTCGCCGACCTTCCGCGCACGCAGACGGAGATCGCGTCCGAGATCTTTCGCCGCATCGCCCCCGAGTTGACCTCGGAGGAGACGCGCCGGGTGATGCGGAAGCGGCACGAGGACCTCACGGCCTGGGACATGACGATCAAGGGGCTCTGGCACCTGCACCGCGCGACACAGCACGACTTCTCGGAAGCGCTGGCGCTGCTCGAAGACGCGACGCGCGTGGATCCCGGGTTCGCGCTGCCGTGGAGCGTCATCGCCCAGGCCCGCTTCGAGCAGGCGCTCAAGGGCTGGAAAGGCGGCCGGGTCGTGGGTGCGCGCGAGGCCCTTCGCGGCGTGCTCGAGGCGGCGAGCATCTCCGTGGAGCTCGACCCGGCGTCCTGGATGGGCCATGCGCTGATGGGCGCGGCGGAACTCTGGACGAATCTCTCGGTTCCGCGCGCGAGGCTCCACGCGGAGAAGGCCATCGAGCTCAACCCCAGCGCGTCGATGGCCCACCATTTCTCGGGCTGCATCTCCGGCTTCGCGGGAGACCTGAAGGGTGCGATCGAGACGCAGAACAACGTCTATCGCGTGGATCCGCGGTACGGCCACGCCGAGGTCGTCGAGGCGGATCTGGGGTTGTGGCACCTGCTGGAGAGCGACCTGGAGAGCGCGGGGGAGCACCTCGGGCGCTCGGTCTCGATCGATCCCTCGAACCTGCGCGCCCGGCAGCGGCAGATCGTCCTGGCGGGGCTCACCGGCGACGCGGCGCTCGCGCGCGAGGCGTTCCGGGCCCTCGAGGAGCTGGGCGGGACGATGGACGAGCAGTACCTGGCCGCCTCGTACCCGTTCCAGGACCGGAAGCACGCCGAGCGGTTCCGGGAGGGGCTGCGGGCGGCGGAGAAGCTGCGCTCGCGTCCCTGAGGCCCCGGCGGTCGGCCCTCGGGCGCGCTGAAACTTCCCCCCGGATCCGCCGTACCCCTTGCTTACCGAGGGGAGCCGGCGTAGACTCCCCTCGGAAACCGATATGAGCAAACCCACCGACCTCGTCCAGGGCACACTCGACCTGCTGCTGCTGAAGATCCTGGCGCTGCAGCCGCTGCACGGGTGGGCCATCAGCCTGCGTCTGCGATCGATCTCGAACGAGGTGCTGCAGGTCAGCGAGGGGTCTCTCTACCCGGCCCTGCACAAGCTCGAGCAGGAGGGGTGGATCACGGCCGAGTGGAAGCAGACGGAGAACAACCGGCGGGCGAAGTTCTACTCGCTCACACGTCTAGGCCGGAAAGAGCTCGAGTCGGAGACGGCCAACTGGCAGCGGCTGTCGTCGGCCATCTCCCACGTCGTCCAGCTCTCCGAGGCCTAGGGCGACGGCGTAAAGACGGAAAGCATTGGCGGACGGCGGTTCTACCGCTACCAGGCGCGGCCGGGCACACCTTGATGTGGAGGGACGACATGAACTCGATTAAAGCGACAGCGCGCCGAGCAGGAGCGCTGTACTTCCTGTTTCTGACAGTGGGACTCGTCGACATGTACGGCTTTGCCGGTTTCCTTGTTCCCGGGGATGCCACAGCGACGGCCCGCAACATCATGGCTGCCGAGCTGACCTACCGCATTGGCATTCTGACGGACTTTGTCGCTCTCCTCATCTTCATCTTCCTGGTTGTAAGCCTGTACAACCTGCTCAAAGGCGTCGACAAGTGGCACGCCATGCTGATGGTGCTGTTGGTTTCAGTCGGCGTCACCATCGGACTTGCCAATTTACTCAACAAAATTGCACCGCTGATACTCCTGAGTGGCGCCGACTACTTGTCGGTGTTCTCGAAGCCTCAGCTCGACGCTCTGGCGCTGGGTTCTCTCGGCTTGAACAGCAACGGAAACACTGTCGACACGGCATTCTGGGGTCTCTGGCTCTTTCCGTTCGGCATCCTTGTCATCAAGTCGGGCTTCTTTCCGCGGGTCCTGGGCATCTTGCTGATGGTTGCCGGCTTCGGCTTGCTGACGAGTAGTGTGACATCCATCGTTTTGCCTGCGTACGAGCACGTTGTGTCTCGAGCCATGATGCCGCTTGGTCTCGGAGAATTCCCGATCATCTTCTGGCTTCTTATCAAGGGAGCACAGGTGCCGCAACCACAAGTGGTGTCTTCCCATGTCGGTTGACTGCCGGCCCGGTGCTGACGCCTAACGGAGGAGCGCCATGACTCGCAGGACGAACGCCCGGGTCGCCGGATTCGCGTTTCTCGTCTACATCGCCGCCGCCATGACCGGAATGATCCTCGAGAGAAACGCCGCGAGCGGAGAAGGGATCGCCGCGAAGCTCGCCGGGATCGCGCAGCATGCGCCCGCCATGCGCCTCGCCGTCGTGCTCCAGCTCGTCGGCTGCTTCTGCGCGCTGGTGCTGGCCGTGACGCTGTACGCGATCACGCGCGACGCTGGCCCCGACCTGGCGCTCCTCGCCATGATTTGCCGCGTCGCCGAGGGCGTGATCGGTGCCGTCTCTCTGCCGACCATGCTCGGAAAGCTCTGGCTCGCGACGGCCGCCGGAGCGGATGCGCCCGACCCCGCGACCTCCGGCGCGCTCGGCGCGTTCTGGATGAACCCGCCGGCCTCGGACATCGCCCTCCCTGCAACGTTCTTTGCCGTGGGAAGCACGATCTTCGCGTGCCTCCTCCTCCGCGGCCGGATCGTGCCCGTCGCGCTGGCGTGGCTCGGCGTGCTGGCGTCGATCCTCGTGGTCGGGCTCCTTCCGCTGCAGCTCGTCGGGATCACTTTCGGCATCGTCAACCAGCTCATGTGGCTCCCGATGCTCGCCTTCGAGGTGTCGCTCGCCCTCTGGCTGATCCTCAAGGGCGCCGCCCTGCCGGCGCAGAGCCGGGCCTAGGCCATGCGGATCGAACACTGGTGGTTCAAGCTTCCGCTGCGGTTGAAGTCGATCTTCCGCCGCCGCCGGGTCGAGACGATCTCGACGAGGAGCTCCAGTTTCACCTGGAGCACAAGATCGAGGAAGGCCTCGCCGAGGGGCTCTCGCCGGAGGAGGCGCGCTACCGGGCGCTGCGTGCGATGGGCGGGCTCGATCAGAAGAAGGAAGAGATCCGGGACGCGCGCGCGCATCCACTGGCTGACGGATTTCGTCGACGACGTGCGCTACGCGGTCCGGAGCCTGCGCCGCACGCCGGGACTGGCGGCCTTCGTGGTCGTCACGATTGCCCTGGGGATCGGGATGACGGCGACGCCCTTCAGCATGCTCGATGCGCTGGTCTTCCGGCCGTATCCGGTGCCGCGACCCCGGCGACGTGGTCACGCTCGTGGGCACGTCGCGCGACAACGCCTTCGACCCGTTCTCCTATCGCGAGTACCTCGACATCCGCGACCGGACGAAGAGCTACGCCGGTGTGATCGCCAACGTGCCGCTGCTGACCGTCGGCTTCAGCGCGCAGCCGCGACGCCACGGCCGTCGCGAAAGGCGGCCTGCTCGTCTCCGGCAACTACTTCCGCGTGCTCGACGTCGAGCCGACGCTCGGGCGCGGGTTCCGGGACGACGAAGACCAGGTGCCCGGCCGCGACGCCGTGGTGGTCCTTTCGGCCGACTTCTGGAAGCGCGAGTTCGCGGCCGATCCCGCCGTCGTCGGCCGGACCGTCCGCTTGAACGGAAGGGACTTCACCGTCATCGGCGTGCTGCCGGAGAAGTTCACGGGGCTCTACATCTTCGACCGCCCCGAGTTCTACATGCCGCTGGCGATGGCGCAGACGTTCTCGACGGACCCGCGGAAGAACTTCTTCGTCGACCGGGACGACCGCGAGCTGATGGTGAGGGCGCGCCTGAAGCCGGGCACCACGCGGCGGCAGGCGCAAAACGAGCTCGCCGTGCTCGCGCGGAACCTCGAGCGCGAGTATCCGAGGACGAATCGCGACCGCGGCGCGGCCGTCCGGACCATGTACGAGATGCGGACGCAGGCGAGCGACGCCAACTGGAAATTCGGCGTGATCTTCACGAGCCTCGCGCTCGTCGTGCTGCTCGTGGCGTGCACCAATGCCGCGGGACTCCTTCTCTCGCCGCGCCCGCGCGCGGACGCGCGAGATCGCCGTGCGCCTCGCGATCGGCGCGGGACGCTTCCGGCTGATCCGGCTGCTCCTGACCGAGAGCCTGGTCCTCGCCCTCCTGGGAGGTCTCGGCGGGATCGCCATCGGATACATCGGCATCCACTTCCTGGGCAAGTTCCGGATTCCGGCCGAGCTGCCGGTCAGGATCCCGTTCCGGATGGACACGCACGTTCTTCTGGCGAGCCTCGCGTTTTCCGTCCTGAGCGCCCTCATCTGCGGCCTGGCGCCGGCGCTCCAGAGCACGCGCCTGGACCTCGTGAACGGCCTGAAGTCCTCGGACGGGGACCTGCCCGGGAGCGGACGCAAGCGCCTGTGGGGCCGCAACGCGCTCGTCGTGGCGCAGATCGCCATGTCGCTGATGCTGCTCGCCGCGTCGTTCCTGATGTTCCGGGGCTTCCAGCACAGCCTGAGCGAGGGACTGGAGTTCGCGGAGCAGGCCCGGGACCACGTGCTCATGGTGCGATTCGATCCGCGTCTGGTGCAGTACGACGCGTCCCGGACGGAGGCGTTCTACAGGCAGCTCGCCGAGCGCGTGCGCGAGGCTCCCGGAGTCCGGAGCGCCGGGTTCACGCTGAACCCTCCGCTCGGGCTGGGCGACTTCGGGCGCATCGACTTCGTTCCGGAGGGTTTTCCGATGCCTCGCGACCGCGAGAGCTTCCGGTCGCCGATGGACACGGTCGACCAGGGGTTCTTCGAGACGATGGGCATACCGATCCTGCACGGGCGGGGCTTCCGTTCCTCGGATGACGCCGGGGCGACCCGAGTTGCGATCGTCAACGGCAAGTTCGCGAACCACTACTGGCCGGGCGCCGACCCGGTGGGCAAGCGCGTTCGGCTCGAGAGCGCCAGCGGCGCGCCGGTCGAGATCGTCGGCGTCGCGCAGACGATCAAGTTCGGCGACGGACCCGCGGGTGAGAGCGATTTCGTCTACGTGCCGTTCGCCCAGCATCCTTCGGCGCGCATGGTCCTGCTGGTGCGTTCGGACGGCGACCCGTCCGAGCTCGTTCCGGCCGTGAAGGACGCGGTCCGCGCGCTCGATCCCAACATGCCGATGCTGCAGACGATGACGTACGCGGAGCTCTACCGGTATGCCGCCGTCGAGGGACCGGGCATCGCCGTCAAGCTGGTCGGCACGCTGGGCGCGGTGGGGGTGCTCCTCGCCATCGCCGGGCTCTACGGCGTGGTGGCCTACAACGTGAGCCGCCGGACGCGCGAGATCGGCATCCGCATGGCGATCGGCGCCCGTCCCTCCGACGTCCTCCGGTCGGTGTTGGGCAAGGGACTCGTGCTCGTGGCCTGGGGCACGGCGATCGGCCTCGTGATGGGGTTCGGCCTCGAGCGGCTCATGAACTCCATGTTGTTCGACGCCGGCGGGGTCGACGTGACGGTCTATCTCGTCGTCGTGCCGGCGATGGTCCTCGTGACCATGCTCGCGGCCTGGGTCCCGGCGCGCCGGGCCTCCCGGATCCCGCCGACGATCGCGCTGCGCTGCGAGTAGGGCCGGGGGCCGCTACTCCTTCACCCGCACCTGGTCCGTGATCCAGTTGACTTCCCAGGTCTTGCCGCCGTCGTCCGAGAACGACTGCTCGAAGTGCGGCGAATCGGTCTTCGCGCCCGTCCATCGGTAGCGGACGAGAATCGTCCGGCCGTTGTAGGCCTCCTGGTCGAAGAACTCTCCGACCCCGTCCTTGAAGGAGCCGATGGTCGGCACGCCGAGCGTGCCATTCGAGGCGTTGGCCCAGTTGAGGTTCCACTGGCGGGACTCGGGGTTGTAGAGCCGAAGCGTCAGGCCCCGGATGTGCCCGGACGGGCCGTCGACGTCGAGCTCGTCGATCTGGGCGTTGCCGTTCCAGATGGGGCGGCAAACGCCCGTGCCGTCGAGCTCGATCCAGGAGGTGGAGCCGGTCAGGGGGTTCTGGAGACGCTTCAGGTGGTACTTCCACTTGCCGATCAGAAAGTCGAAGTCGCGCTGACCGTCGGGGAGAGGCTTCATCGCCGGCGTAGGCTTCGGCGGCGGTTCGGGAGCCGCCAGCATGCCGGCCGCCACGAGAGCGACGAGCGCCACAGCCAACGAGACGATTCGGCGGACGTTCGGGATTCTCACGATGACCTCCGTTTGTGCGACGGGAGTCTCGTCGGGGGAGCGGCGGCCGGCAATAGCCACTTGCCCTCGAATCCGCATAGCCAATCGACTCGGCGCGCGAGGTCCGGATGCGGGACCGCGGTCGCCTGCGTCCGGGAGGTTCTTCTTCGCCTTGCGGGCCGCGGCGCTCTGGCGCGCCGTCATTTCCGGCTGCCGGTGCGGCCTCCCTTGCGCATGGGCTCGTGGTTCTCGGCCTTGCCGTAGCCTCCTCCGCCCGGCTTCTCGCCGCCGCCGTGCACGGCGTTGACGGTCGCCCAGGCGCGGCGCTTGGACTCGTCCTTCGGAACTCCGCGCGATTCGTAACCCTCTTCGATGTGTTCGGCCTGCCGCTTCTCCTTGTTCGTGTAGCGGCTCTTGTCCCCTCGAGGCATCGGAACCTCCTTTCGATCCAGGAGGCGAGCAATCACGATGCCAGGACCGGAGGGTCGGAAACCTACGAACGGCCCTTCTTCAGCGCGCGTTCCTCGTACACGCCGAGGACGTTACCGGCCGGATCCCGGAAGCGCGCCGTGATCTCGGGCGCGTCGATGCCGATCGGTTGCACGATCTCGGCCCCCTGCGCGACGAGCTTTCGAACGGTCGCCTCGGCGTCGGCGACCATGACGTAAACGAGGAGCCCGGCCTCGCGGGACGGGGGCCGGCCGGTCACGAAGGCGCCGCTGACTTCGCCGATGGCGTCGTCGAAGGCGGTCGCGCCGTCGCCTCGCTTGCGGATCTCCCAGCCGAAGACGGCCCGGTAGAACGCGGCCGAGCGGTCGACGTCGATGGACGGGATCTCGAGGTAACAGATCTTTCCGTTGGCGTTGGTGGGCGGCATGGTCCCTCCGTCCCGGGCTCGGTGCGAGAGTATCCTCCCCGGAGGCCGCCGAGCGGCGCTAACCGCCGCGCTCGAATCGCTCGCGCCGGACATCCCGTCCGGTGGGCGAAGCTACTCGTCCCGCAGGGCCGTCACCGGATCCAGCGCGGCGGCCCGACGCGCCGGCAGCAGGCTCGCCGCGGCCGCGACGGCGGCGAGTCCGATCGCCGCGACGACGATCGTCGCGGGATCGCTCGGGCCGAGCCCGTAGAGCAGCGACCGGGCGAAGCGCGCGGCACCCACGGCGAGGACGATGCCGACGGCGAGGCCGATCGCGAGGAGCGTTCCGGCCTCGCGCATCACGAGAACGCAGGATGTCCCGCCGCGTCGCGCCCATGGCCATCCGGACGCCGATCTCGTTGCGGCGGCGGACGACCATGAAGGAGACGACGCCGTAGAGGCCGACCATCGCGAGCAACGCGGCGAGGAAGCCGAAGAACGCCGAGAGGCTCGCCATGAGGCGCTCGCGCAGAAGGCCGTCGCGCAGGATGTCGCGGAAAGGCCGGAACGTGACGACGACCTCGGGGCTCACGCCCGCGACGGCCGCCTTGAGCGACGGCAGCAGCGCCGTGAGGGGCAGCTCCGACCGCACGACGATCGAAGTCGAGGGCCGCAGCCTCTCGTCCTGCGCGTCGACGAGGTAGACGATCGGAGTGAAATCCTCGCGGAGCTCGCCGTACTTGGAGTCGCGGACGAGGCCGACGATCCGGAAGCGCCGGACGGTGTCGCCGCCCTGGTTGTCCACCTGGAAGATCCGGCCGACGGGATTCCCGCCGGCGAGGAACTTGCGGGCGAAGGTCTCCGTGACGATCGCGACCGGCTCCGAGCCGCGCGTGTCGTGCGCGTCGAAGTCGCGGCCGGCGAGGAGGGTCGTTTCCATGGCCCGGAAGTAACCCGGGCTGATGAGGTTGAAGTTGGCCGACGTGCGCCGGACGTCGGTGCCCTCGACGCTGATGTGCTCGTTCCAGCCGTCGCCGCCGAGGGGAACGATCCGGGCGTTCGCCGCGCCGGAGACCCCGGGCAGGGCCCGCACCCGCTCGAGGATCTCGCGCGCGAACTCGACCCGGCGCTCGCGCGGCAGGCGCAGACGCTCGTAGTCCGCGCCCACGACGAGGATGTGGTCGCGCGTGAATCCGGCGTCGAGCGTCACGAGGTTGCGCAGGCTCCGGACGAAGAGAAGCGAGCCGACGAGGAGCACGAGCGACAGGGCGACCTGCGAAACGACGAGCGCCCGGCGGACGGAGAGCCGCGCGCCGGAGCCGGCGATGCCCCGGCCGCCCGACTTCAGCGCCTCGATCGGATCCGTGCGCGAGGCCTGCACGGCGGGGAGCAGGCCGAAGAGCACGCAGGTCAGGACCGCGAGGCCGGCGGTGAAGCCGAGCAGGCGGAGGTCGAGGGGCATCGCGACGTACCACGGCGAGTCCCGGGTGGAGAGAAACGTCACGAGCATCCGGGAGAGGGCCCGGGCGAGCGCCGCGCCGCAGGCCGCGCCGGCGGCCGCGAGGACGAGACTCTCGGCGAGCAGTTGCCGGATGAGGCGCCGGCGGGAGGCGCCCAGGGCGAGCCGCACGGCGATCTCCCGCTGCCGCGCGCTCGCCCGGGCGACCATGAGGTTGGCGATGTTGGCGCAGGCGATGAGCAGGACGAGCGCCGAGATGCCGAGGAGCAGCCAGAGCGGATCGGAATAGTCGGCGCGAAGGTCCGAGAATCCCGTCGCGGCCGGCGTCGCCGTGAGCTTGAAGCCGAGAAAGTGCTTCGCGTCCTCGGCGTCGTAGTCCTCGGGCAGGGTCGATTCGAAGACGCCCTTCGAGATCGCGGCGAGGTGCGCGTTCGCCTTCTCGAGCGTCCATCCGGGGGCGAGCCGCCCGATGGAGGCGATCCACCAGCCCGAGCGGTTCTTCGTCCGGGGCGATTCGGAGACGAGATTCTCGGCGCAGAGGGGGAGCGCGACGTCGAAGGAGCGGCCGACCTCCACGCCGAAGAACCGCGCGGGCGTCACGCCGACGATGTCGAAGCGGCGTCCCTCGACCGTGAGCGTGTCGCCCGCGCGAAAGGTCGCGCCCGCCGAGCTCCCGCCGCCAGAAGGGCTCGCTGACGACGACGGCCGCCGACGCGCAGGCCGGCGTGTCGTCGGCGGGGCCCAGCACGCGCCCTCGCAGGGCTCCGACGCCCACGGTGTCGAAGAACGTCCCGCTGACCCAGAGGCCCTCGGCATAGCGCGCCTCGCCGCCCGGCGACAGGTTGACCCGGTCGGAGCTCCAGGCGGCGAGCTTCGAGAAGGCTTTCTGCTCGGAGCCGATGCGCTCCCACAGGGCCGTCGTCAACTGCGGGTAGCGGCCGGAGAAGTTGCCCGTGCGGCCGCCGCGGGACGGCGCGATCCGGACGTTGTAGAGGGCCTTCGGATCGGCGACGGGCAGGCCCCGCAGCCGGACCGCGTCGATGAGCTGGAAGATCGCCGTATTGGCGCCGATGCCGAGAGCGAGCGAGAGGATCGCGACGAAGGCGAACGCGGGCTCGAGGCGCAGGCGCCGCGCGCCGTAGCGGAAGTCCTTCGCGAGACCGGAGAGCCAGCCGCCTCCCTCGTCCGCCGGAGGAAGCCGCGAAGGGGCGGAGGGTGGAAGCGCGCGGGACAGCGCGGGAGCCAGATCCGGAACGGCGAGCTCGTCGAGCGCGGCGCGCCGGGCGGCGTCGGGGGACGAGCCGGCGGCGACGAGATCGGCGTAACGGTCCTCGAGGTGCTGTGCGATCTCCTCGACGATCGAGGCCTCGCGCTCGGGCGCGACCTTCAGTCCCTCGAGCCTCTCGCGGATCTCCTTCGACCAGTCAGGCATGCTCGGCCTCGGTGATCCGGTGCATCGCCTCGACGAAGGCCGCGAACGCGCTCCGCTGCAACTTGAGCATCTTCCGGCCTTCGGCCGTCAGCCGGTAGTAGCGGCGGCGGCGCTGCGAGTCCTTCTCGACCCAGCGGCCCTCGATGAGCCCGCGCGCCTCCAGGCGGTAGAGGAGCGGGTACAGCGACGCGACGTTGAACCGCAGCGCGCCCCGCGAACGCGTCTCGATGAGTTTTCCGATCTCGTAGCCGTGGCGGGCGCGGCGCTCGACGAGAGAGAGGACGAGGAGCTCGGTCGATCCCTTCTTGAGCTGCCGGTCCAGCGCTCCGATATGTTTCACAGCGACATATTGGTCTTCGACTGGTGGCGGTGTCAAGGGGCTGCAGCGCAGGAGGCAGGAGGCAGAGACAGGAAGCGGAAGCCAGGAGACTTAGACTGCTTACTGCTTACTGCTTACTGCTTGACGTCCTCCGTCCGGCTCAACTCCTAGCCCTTCGCCGCCCGCTCGATCGCCGCGATGTCGGGCTTGACCATCTTGAGCACCGCCTGCATCACCCGGTCCCGTTTGGCGGGGTCCGCGTCCGACATGACCTCGGGAATGATCGTCGGGACGATCTGCCAGGAGAGGCCGAACTTGTCTTTCAGCCAACCGCACTGGACTTCCTGGCCGCCCTCGGTCAGCTTGTTCCAGTAGTAGTCGACTTCCTTCTGGTCCTTGCAGTTGACGACGAGGGAGATGGCCTCGGTGAACGGGAACTTCGGGCCGCCGTTCAGCGCCGTGAATTCCTGGCCGTCGAGCTCGAAGCTGACGACCATGACCTGGCCCTTCGGGCCGGGCGCACCCTCACCGTAGCGGCTGACTCCCTTGATCTTCGAGTTCTTGAAGATCGAGGTGTAGAAAGCGGCGGCCTCCTCGGCGTCGTCGTCGAACCACAGGAACGGGCTGATTCGCTGCATCGGGGACGGCTCCCTTCTCCGGGCCAACCTACATCTTCTTCGTCTGCCAGAGCCCGATCAGGGCGCCGGTCGGGTCCTTGAGGATGGAGAGCCAGCCCATGTCCGTGACGGGGGTGACGTCGCGCAGGACGGTCGCCCCGAGAGACTTCGCCTTCGTCGTGGACGCGTGGATGTCGGCCACGCTGACGTAGGGCATCCAGTCGGACGAGGCGCCCGGGATCATCTGTTTCATGATGCCGCCGCCGGTGCCCTCGCCGACACCGATCGTGGTGTAAGTCATCCCTTCCCCGACCGCCATGTCCTCGAGCTTCCAGTCGAAGAGCTTCTGATAAAAAGCCTTGGCCTTGTCGACGTCGGTGGTGTTGAGCTCCGCATGGACGAATGGGTTTCCCATAAATCCCTCCCGCCTTCTTATTCGTGGCGACCCGCGCCAGGGTTTCGGTCGCGCCGAGAAAACGACGCCTGCACGTCCCGGGCCAGCCGCCGGGCCCGCGTCCGTTGTAGGCTGCGCCGAATGGGCGGCGTTCACCGGTTCGGGTTCGCGTTCGGCCTCCTCGCCGTCCTTGCCGGGGCGCGGGTCGCGGCGGCCCCGGCGCCGTCGCCGGCCCCGTGCACGGCCCCCGAATACCGCCAGCTCGACTTCTGGATCGGGGACTGGGACGTCTTCGACGCCGGCGACCCGAAGCCGTCGATGCGGATCGGCGTCGAGAAGATCCTCGATGGCTGCGCGCTCCGGGAAACCTACCGGGACGTCAACGGAATGGCCGGGGAGAGCTTCAACATCTACGATGCCTCGCGGAAAGTCTGGCACCAGACCTGGGTGACGAATCGCGGCGCCCTGCTCGTGCTCGAGGGCGGGATGGAGGGCGGCCGGATGGCGCTCCGGGCGACCGAGACGACGAAGGACGGCCCCGTCCTCTGGCGCGCGTTCTGGATCCCGCAGGGCGCGGAGGTCCGCGAGACGGCCGAGACCTCGTCCGACGGCGGAAAGACCTGGAAGCCGAAGTTCGACATCGTGTTTCGCAGGGCCGGGTCCTAGGGGAGATGACGGATGGCGGTCAGGCTCGCACGGACGGCGGGGCCCAAGAGCCGGACGACTCCCGAAGGCCAACTGGCGCGGTTCATCGCGAAGTTCGAGCCGAAAAAGCAGACCCTCATCCGTTCCGTGAGGCGTGTCCTGCGCCGCCGTCTCCCGACTGCGAACGAGCTCGTCTGGGACAACTACAATTTTTTCGTCATCGGCTACAGCTCGACCGAGCGGCCCTCGGATTCCGTGGTCTCGCTCGCGGCCGCGGCGAACGGAGTCGGGCTGTCGTTCTATCGCGGCTCGACGCTTCCCGACCCGCACGGGATACTGCAGGGTTCGGGCCGTCAGAATCGCTTTATTCGTCTCGAGTCCGCCGCGGTGCTCGGGCGGCCCGAAGTCGAGGCCCTGCTCGCCGCGGCCGTGGCGCAGGCCCGTGTACCCTTCGCCGCGGGCGGGCGGGGAGCCCTCGTCATCCGCTCCGTTTCGGTCAAACAGCGGCCCCGGCGCCGTGGCCTGAAATCGACCTCGAGGCGCGGTCGGGGCAGGTGATTTGCAGGAACCGCGGGCCAAGGAGTCCTTCATGAACTACACCGACATATTCCTCGCCGACCTGGAACGCGAAATTCCGATCAGCCGCCGGGTGCTTCAGCGCGTGCCCGATGGCCGCATGGACTGGAAGCCGCACGAGAAATCCATGCCGATGCGCTACCTCGCGATGATGGTCGCGACGATGCCCGAGTGGCTGGGCATGGTCATCGGGATGGACGAGCTCGACATCGCGCCGAAGGACGGCCCGAAGTTCACTCCGCCGCCCCTCGAAACGTCCGCGGACCTCGTCACGGCGCTCGACGCCGCGGTCGATCAAGGCCCGGACCGCGCTGAAGGGCACGAACGACGCCCACCTCGCGAAGCACTGGAGGCTGCTCTCGGGCGGCCAGGTCCTGCAGGACACGCCGCGACACGTCCAGATTCGCGACGGCGTCCTCTCCCACTGGGTCCATCACCGGGGCCAGCTCACGGTCTACCTGAAGATGCTGGGGGCGAAGGTGCCGTCCATCTACGGACCCTCCGGAGACGAGCCTCCGAGGCCGGCCTGAGCGGGCGATCGCTGCGATATCCTCCGCCTTCGACCGGGGACGCCGGGGGAGGTTTCGGAATGGCGACGGAAGTCAAGGCGGCGCAGCCCGAAGCGGGCGCTCCTTCCACCGAAGAGACCCTCATCCAGCTCCGAGATCCGTCCCGACTTCGTCATGCTGATGGACCTCAACATGCTGGTCGTGACGGGCGGACGGGAGCGGACCGCGAAGGAGTTCGAGAAGGTGCTTTCGGACGCGGGCTTCGAGATGACCCGCGTCATCCCGACGAAGAGCCCGTTTTCCCTGATCGAGGCCCGGCCTCGCGCTTGAACAAGGAGGAATCATGACGACGAAGCGAATCGTGACGGCGGTCCTGGCGGCGGCGGCCCTGGCGGCGACGGTGTCGGTGGCGGATGCGCCGGCGGCCCCGGCGGTCGGCGCGGCCGCGCCTGACTTCACCCTGACGTCGAACGAGGGCAAGCCGACGACGCTCGCCGACTACAAGGGCAAGTGGGTCGTCCTCTACTTCTACCCGAAGGACTTCACGAGCGGCTGCACGCTCGAGGCCCAGAACTTCCAGCGCGACCTCAAGAAATACGAGACGGCGGGGGCGGTGATTCTCGGCGTGTCGGTCGACAGCGCCGAGTCGCACAAGGACTTCTGCGCCAAGGAGAAGCTGAACTTCAAGCTGCTCTCGGACCCCGACGCGAAGGTCTCGACCGAGTACGGCTCGATCATGGAGTACGAAGGCAAGAAGCTCTCCGCCCGCAACACTTTCGTGATCGACCCGCAGGGCAAGATCGCCAGGGAGTTCATCGGCGTCAAGGTCCCCAGCCACAGCGACGAAGTGCTCGCGGCGCTGGCGACCCTGCAGAAGAAGTAGGGGCGCCGGGCTCTTACGCCCGCTCGACCCGCAGGTCGTAGCACCCGGCCTGCGCGTCGCGGACGTGCAGGTAGTCCACGTCGGGCCTGGCGAGGAGACGCTCGATCGCCTCCTCGACCCGGTCTCCGGTGGCCCGCTCCTCGGCGCGGTGAATCCGGCCGCGCGCGTAGGCCGTCAACGTCAAGTCGTGCGAGAGCAGATCCTCCGGAAACCCTCCGTGCTCGGGGTGCCGGTCGCATTCGTTCTCGTGGATGAAGACGGGCCCCGGCAGCGGCAGGGCTTCGAGGCCGTAGAAGGGATCGAGCGTGAAGAGCAGCCGCCGATCGACACCCACCGTGAAGTCGCGGAGGCACAGCCGGCACGGCCCGTAGCCGGTCGCGATCTCGCCTTGGACGGGGTGCCCGTAGCCGGGAGACTTCCGCGTCGATCGGACTTTTTCGGCGGTCGATTCGGAAATCGCGAGCACTCGGTAATCCGGCATATGTCCTCCTGGTCGCCCCACAACACGGATCGGGTGGCCGAAGTTGCGGCATAATGTCCGTCAACACGGACCCGATGACATTCGAACCCGGCTTCGAAGACGGCACCGAACCCTTTCCCGAAGAAGAGCTCGACGCCTACCATTCGCCGGAGCCCTGGAGGCAGGAGGGCCGGTACATCCGCGACGCCGCCGGCGCGATCGTCGTCCGCGGCCGCAGCTACGCCGACGCCCGGCGCATCGTCGCGGCCGTCAACGCGACCCGGGACATCCCGACGGCCGCCCTCGAGAGCTGGCAGGTCCAGGACGTCTCCGACCCGAAGACGCGCCCGGAGCTCGAGGTCGCGATCGTCGAGGAGGGCTCCGCGCCCTCGCCTTACCAGGTCGTCCCGGGCGAGCGCCGCCGCGCCGAGCGCCGGCAACGGAGAGCGCCGCATCGGCGGACCGCCCGATTCGGCCCTCGCCCTCGTCTTCGACCGCCGGGTCATGGAGCGCCGGCTCTCGGCCCGGCGGAAGACCGCCCGGGCCTAGCCGGAGCTACACCCGGCCAGCGCGATCCGCTGCCGGATCGCCCCGAGGTGATACGCCGCGTGGGCCACGGCGCCGATCGACGTCGCGAGGTCCTCGGAGCGGGCGTTCGGCCGTTCCTCGATCGAGCGGAGGAGGTCCCGGTACTTCGCGCGGACGTCGCTTCGCACGCGCTCCCAGGCCTTCGCGTCCACCTCCCGGACGCTCCAGCTCTCCTTCCAGTCGCGGTCGGCGTGGTCGCCGCGCACCCACGCGCTCGACGTCTCGAGGTGGAACGCGATGTGGTGGGCGTGGCCCGCGATCGTGGCCCCGCCGGCCGACGGAGCGGCCGACGCCTCCTGCGGCGTGAGCCCGTCGAGCGCGGCGAGGAGGGCGGCCTTCGGATCGTTGTCGATGAAGTAGGTCGAGGGGCCGCTCGGGCCTTCGAAGGTCTCCCGGAGCAGGGTCTGGAGCGCGGCGGCGACGGTGGTTTCGGATTCGGTGGCCTGGGCCATGGAGTCTCCTTTCGGTCCGATTCGGATACCCCGGACACGGCGGGGCGGAGAAAGGTTGCAGGCTTCTCTGGCCTCGGGACCCGATTTTCGGCGAGACTATGCTCAAAGAAAGGAGCTCATCCATGCACAAGGGTCTCCGATTTGCGGCTTGCGCTCTCGCCGTACTGCTCGTCGCGGGGGCGGCGCAGGCGGCCCAGGACATTTCCAAGTCTCCGCAGGTCGCGGCATACAAGGCATTGGTCAAGGCCGTCGACGCCGGCGACTTCGAGGGATACAAGAAGGCGATGACGAAGGCCGCAGGCGAAGGCATCGACAAGCAGATCAAGGAATCCGGGATGGACCCCAAGAAGGGCATGGAGATGCTCAAGGAGATGGTCGTCAAGAACATCAAGTACACGGCGCTCAAGGTCGACGGCAAGAAGGCCGTGCTTTCGGCGACGGGCCGGATGATGGACGCCGACCAGTACGGGACGATCGATCTCGAGGAAGAGAACGGCGCCTGGAAGGTCGCCCAGCAGAGCTGGACCAACAAGAAGCCGTAGGCGCCGGGGGCTTGCGCGGCCGTGGGGAAGAGGTCTACGCTTTCCCCGGCCGCACTCCGGCCTTCACCCGCCCGATCCGACCCCTCTTCGGATCCCCGGCGCGGGGAAAAGGGGGATGTCCCCGGAGATGGTTGGCTCGTCTTTGACCGCGGGTGACGCGGAGAGGGGACGCGGAGCTCGCCGTTGAGGACGACATGCCGACCAACCTGAAGAAACTGGTTCGATCCCGGATGGCGAAGACGGGCGAAAGCTACGCCACGGCGCTTCGCTACGTGCGCCGGCGCGGCGAGAAGCGGCGGCTCGCCGCACCGTCCGCGAAATCCGTTTTCCCGTACGTTCGCTACAAGAATGCCGTGCCGCGCGATCCGCGGGTCGACGCGTACGCCCGCTCGGTCCCGGGCCCGCTGGGCGGGACGATCGCCGGGCTGACCGCTCTCGTTCGCCGCGTGGTGCCGGGGCACGACGAGGTCGTGGTCCACGGGGCTCCTCAGTTCTGCATCGGCGGGATGCCTTTTTGCTACGTCCTCGCCTATTCGAAGCACGTCAACCTGGGCTTCTGCGATGGCGCGGCGCTCTCGGACCCGGCGGGCCTCCTCGAGGGGACCGGCAAGACGATGCGCCACGTCAAGGTGCGGCCCGACGGCGCCGTCCCGCCGGCATCCCTTTCGCAGCTGATCGCGAGCGCGGCGCGCCGGGTCCGGGAGAAACAGGCCGCGGACCGCAAGTCGTGAGGAGGGAGAGACCGATGGTCGAATGGATCCCGCGTCCGAGTCGATTCGTGGAGCCCGCGTATGCGCTGATGCGGTTCATGGCAGGCGTTCTGCTCGCCTGCCACGGCGCGGGGAAGCTCTTCGGGGCCCTGGGCGGCCACGTCGCCGAGGCGCCGCTCATGAAGCTCGGGGGCGTGATCGAGTTCGGCGGAGGCCTGCTCATCGCGCTCGGGCTCCTCACGTCGTGGGCCGCGTTCCTCGCGTCGGGGATGATGGCGGTGGCGTACTTCAAGGCCCACGCACCCGACGGTTTCTGGCCGATCCAGAACCGCGGAGAGCTCGCCGTCGTCTACTGCTTCCTCTTCCTCCTCGTCTTCGCGTACGGGGGCGGACGGTACAGCCTCGATGCCGCTCTCGCGAGGAGCCGGCGGGCGTAAGCGGGCCGTTTTCGGGGGCGGCCCATGGGGCCGCCCCTATTTCACGCGGCGCAGGAAATTGTCGTGTTGCGTGTACCGCGTCGGCCGGCCGTCGGCGCCCATGACGAAGACGATCTCTTCCCCGAGCGTCCCGTCCTTGCGCACCCGGCGGAAGCGGTCCTCGCCGGTCTTCCTCAGGCGCTCGAGGGTTTTCACCGGGCTCATGGTCGGCAGCTCCAGCATGGCGAGGCCGTCCTCCCACGGGAGGATGACGACCTCTCCCGCCCAGGGCTGCGCGTCGTAGACGCCGGCGTAGCGCGCGACCGCCGGGTCGAGTTTCTTCGCGCCGGAGGGGTCCTTGACGGCCGCGGCGACGGCCGGCGCGACGATGTCGTAGAGCCGCATCGCCCACTCCGGCGAATCGACTCCCTGGGCGTTCGACAGGAAGACGACGCCGACGCGGTCGGCCGCGCCCACGAGGATGGCGCTCCGATAGCCCGGGCAGCTTCCCTCGTGGCCGGCGAGGAGTTTCGTGTCGTTCTTCCAGATCCGGAACCCGAGGCCCCAGAGCGTGTCGAAGTCGGGCTCGACCCAGTGGATGCGCTGCATCTCGGAAAGCGTCGTCGCCTTGAGCACGTCGGTCCCGCCCTTCGCAAGGAGCCGAAGCTGCCACGACGCGAAGCGGGCGAGATCGGCAGCGTCCGAGGCGTAGCCCGCGGCCGGCGCGACGCCCTTCATGGTGAAGAAGGGGATGGGGCCGCGCTTGCCTTCGCGATCGAGCGAGGAGTACCCCGAGGCCAGGCGCTTTCCGCGCTCGGACTCCGGGATGTCCGGGGTCGTGCTCGCAAGCCCGAGCGGCCCGAGGATGCTCCGCTGCACCCGGACGGCGTACGGCTCGCCGGACTCCGCCGCGACGATCTCGCCGAGCAGGGTGAAACCCAGGTTCGAGTACTGGAAGTGCTGCTCGGGGGCGTAGAGGGCCTCGATCGATCCGCCTTTCGCGATGAACTCCTCGCGCGTCGGCATCGCGAAGTCCGGCGCGGACCAGTACGGATACCCCGGCTCCTGGGGAAGCCCGGAGGCGTGGGTCAGGAGGCCTTCGATCGTCACTTCGCCTTCGCCCTGCGTCGTCTTCAGGTGGAACCAGGGCAGGTGGCGTCCGACGGGGTCGTCGAGCCGGAGCTTCCCTTCGTCGCGCAGCTGCATCACCGCGACGGAGGTGAAGAGCTTCGAGAGCGAGCAGATGCTGTAGAGCGTCTCCGCGGTCGCCGGCCGGCCGTCCTTCAGATCCGCCTGGCCGAAGCCTCCGGCCCACAGCGTCTCGTCGCCGTAGACGAGCGCGGCCGAGACTCCGGGGATGCGGGCGTACGCGCGCTCTCCCTCGAGCCAGATCCGAGCGAGCTCGAGCGCCGAAACGACGCGCGGGTCCTTCGCGACCGCCGACGCGTCCTGCGCGGTGAGCCGCGCGGCGCACATCGCCGCGAGAACGAGGGCCCCGGTCAGCCGTCGGATCGTCATCTCCACCTCCGGGCCCGGCGATTCTAAGCGCCGGAGCGCTTGGCCCTCCGATAGGATTTCGGGGGATGAACTTTTCGAAGCCCATGGCGGGCCGGACCGTCCTCGTCACGGGCGCGACGAGCGGCATCGGCCTCGAGACGGCCCGCGCGCTCGCGGGTATGGGCGCCCGCGTCGTCCTCGGCGTGCGCGATACCGCGCGGGGGGAGGACGTGGCGCAGAGGATCGGGCGTGACGGCGACGCCGCCGAGGTGCTGCCGATCGACCTCGCTTCGTTCACGTCGGTTCGTGAGGCGGTCCGGCGTTTCACGGCGTCGCAGGGGGCGCTCGATGTCCTCGTCAACAACGCCGGCACCGCGGTCGCGCAACGCGAGGTGACCGCCGACGGCCACGAAAGGACCTGGCAGACGAACTTCCTCGGGGCCTATCTGCTGACACGCCTCCTGCTCCCGGCGCTCAAGCGGACGCCCCGTTGCCGGGTCGTCAACGTCGGATCGGACGCGCACCGCACCGGACGGATCGACTGGGACAACCTGGAGCTCGAAAAGCGCTACGGCGCGTATCGCGCGTACTCCAACACGAAGCTGGCGCTCATCCTCTTCACGCGAGAGCTCGCCCGGCGGGAACCCGCCGTCGCCGTCAACGTCCTTCACCCGGGAGCGATCGCGACGCAGATCTGGCGGCCGCTGCCGGCGCCGGTCCGGTGGCTGATCGGAGCGATTCTGCCGTCTCCCGGCCGCGGGGCCGCGCCCGTCGTGCGCCTGGCGACGGATCCAGCGCTCGACGGCGTGACCGGCCGCTACTTCAGCCGCTTCCGGGAAGCGAAGCCCTCGGACGCCGCCCGGAGCGACGCCAACGCCGTGCGCCTCTGGGAGGTCGCCGCGGAGGCGACCGGCCTCGCCGGCGAAACAGAGCCTCCCGGGTTGACGCCCTCGATCGCTTGAACGCGGCGGCCATGGCCGGCCGGACGGTCCTCGTCACCGGCGCGACGAGCGGCATCGGCCTCGAGACCGCGCGGCAACTCGGCCGGATGGGGACGCGCGTCGTCCTCGGGGTCCGCGACCCGGCCCGCGGCCTGGCCGTGGCCCGCGAGATCGCGAGCGCGGGCGGCGACGCGGAGGTGCTCCCGATCGACCTCGGATCCTTCGCCTCGGTGCGCGCCGCCGCCGCCCGTTTCTCCGACACGCACGCCGGACTCGACGTTCTCGTCAACAACGCGGGGATCATCGCCTCCCGGCGGCGTCTTTCGGTCGACGGACACGAGCTGACCTGGGCGACCAACTTCCTCGGCGGTTTTCTGCTGACGCGACTCCTGCTGCCGGCGCTCCGGCGGTCGGCGCGGCCGCGCGTCGTCAACGTGAGCTCGGTCGGCCACGCCGCGGGAAGGCTCGACTGGAGCGATCTCGAGCTCGAGCGGAGCTTCCGGCCCTTTCGGGCCTACGCCAACTCCAAGCTCGCGCAGGTCCTGTTCACGCGCGAGCTGGCGCGGAGGGAACCGGATGTCACGGCGAACGCGGTTCACCCGGGCCTGAACTCGACGCGGATCTGGCGGTGGGTCCCCGCTCCCCTCGTCCGGCTGGGCGAGCTCGTGCTTCCGCCGGCAAACGGCGCGGCGCCGGTCGTGCGTCTCGTGTCCGACCCGGCGCTCGACGGCGTGACCGGCCGGTATTTCGATCGGCTACGGCGAGGCGGCGCCGTCGGCGGCCGGGTCGAACGACGCCGACGCGGCGCGGCTCTGGGAGATCGCCGCGAAGGCGACGGGCCTGCCCGAGGAGCGATCGCCGCTGTCTTATGATCGGCGCCCATGAAGAGCGCGGCCGCCGTTCTCACGGGTCTTTTCCTGTCGTCTTCGCCGGTTCTCGCGTCGCCGCCGACGGCTCCTCTGGTCGAGGCCGGCGAGTTCGTCAGGATCTACGACCCGAGCGTCGGGGAGAAGGAGAAGTGGTACATCAACGACCACTGCTTCATCCGGGGCGCCGACGGGACCTGGAACCTCTTCGGCATCACGCACGCGGAGCCGTCCGACGCGCTCGACGAGGACAACTTCGCGCACGCGACCTCGAAGGCACTGCTCGAGCGGCCCTGGAAGAAACAACCCTTCGCGCTGACGGTCGCGCCGCAGGCGCCCTGGAAAGAAGAGCACCTCTGGGCGCCCCACGTCGTCGTTCACGACGGCGCGTACTACATGTACTACTGCGCCGGCGACGCGGACCACGAGAAGTACAAGATCCATCTGGCGACCTCGAAGGACTTGAAGACCTGGACCCGGCATCCGAAGAACCCGATGGTGGTCGACGGATTCGACGGCCGCGACCCGTTCGTGATGCGGATCGGGGACGAGTGGGTCATGTACTACACGGCGACGAGCGCCCCGTCGGGCGGGAACCACGTCGTCAAGTTCGCGACGAGCCCCGACCTGACGACCTGGAAGGTGCGCGGCACGGTCTTCACGGACCCGAGCACGGGAAAGTACGGCGGCCCGACCGAGTCGCCCTTCGTCGTGAAGCGCGGGACCAGGTACTACCTCTTCATCGGCCCGCGCGACGGGGACAGGGACGTCTTCGACGGAACGGACGTGTTCGCGAGCTCGGAGCCGTTCCATTTCAAGGTCGAGGACCGCGTCGGGCACATTCCCGCGCACGCCGCGGAAGTGATTCGGGACGTCGACGGGAAGTGGTACGTCAGCCGCTGCGGCGCCGAGCGGGGCGGCGTCTACCTCGCCCCGCTGAACTGGAAGGATGGACAGCCATGAAGATTCGGACGGCCTTTCGGGCGGCGGCGGTCGGCGCCGGCCTCCTCCTCGTCGTTCCGGCGCTCCCGGCGCGGGCGGACTCCGGTCCCTGCGCCAGCGTCGAAAAGGCGGTTCGCGAGGTCATGGGGAAGACCGGCGTGCCGGGGGCATCGGTCGCGGTGGTTCGCGACGGAAAGACCGCCTGCACGGTGGCCGCCGGCGACGCCCGCCTCGAGCCGAAGACGGCCGCGGTCCCGTCGATGCGCTACTCGATCGGCTCGGTCAGCAAGCAGTTCACCGCGGCGGCGATCCTGTTGCTCGCCGAGGAAGGCAAGCTCTCCCTCGACGACCCCGTCTCGCGCTTCCGGCCGGACCTCACGGATGCCGCGAAGGTGAAAGTCCGGCAGCTGCTGTCGCACACGTCCGGCTACCAGGATTACTGGCCGCAGGACTACGTTCCGCCGTTCATGAAGCAGCCCACGACGGCCGACAAGATCCTCGACCGGTGGGCGAAGAAGCCGCTCGATTTTCCGCCCGGCTCCCAGTACCAGTACAGCAACACGGCGTACGTCATCGCCGGCCTCATCGTCGAGAAGGCATCGGGAACGCCGCTGATGGAGTTTCTGGAGAAGCGCATCTTCCGCCCGCTCGGGATGAAGAGCGTGCTCGACATCGACCAGAGCCGCCTGACGGAGTCCGACGCCACGGGCTACCAGCGCTTCGGTCTGGGCCCTCTGCGCGTCGCACCCAAGGAGGGCCAGGGCTGGCTCTTCGCCGCGGGCGAGCTCGCGATGACGGCGGAGGACCTGGCGAAGTGGAACGTCAGCATCATGAACCAGAAGCTCCTGAAGCCCGCCTCGTACGCCGAGATGGAGAGGGCGGTGCTCCTGACGAATGGCGTCGCCTCGGCGTACGGTCTGGGAGTGTCCGTGGCGAACGTCAACGGCCACCGCGCGATCGGGCACGGCGGCGAGGTCTCGGGCTTCACGTCGACGAACGTGATCTTCCCGGACGACCGGGCGGCGGTCACCGTGCTCGTGAACCAGGACGCGATCGACGCCTCCGAGACGATCGCGAAGCAGATCGCCTCGGATCTCTTCGCGGGGGACAACGTGCCGGCGCGGGAAGCGCGCGCCCGCCAGATTCTCGAAGCCCTTCAAAAAGGCCAGATCGACCGGTCGCTCTTCACCGCCAACGCGAACAGCTACTTCACCGCCGAGGCCCTGAAGGACTTCGCTTCGGGCCTCGCGCCGCTCGGTCCGGTCGTGGAGGTCAAGCAGACCCGCCAGAGCGACCGCGGCGGCATGACCTTCCGCCACTTCGATGCGAAGCTCGGGAATCGGACGCTCGCGATTCTGGAGCGCGACATGCCCGACGGGAAGATCGAGCAGTACCAGGTGACGGCGGGGGACTGACCATGAGGAGCTCTGGCGAAAGCGAATCCGATCGAGTTGGGGCCTGACCTGAAAGTCTGAAAGTTGGCGGAGCGGGGCCGCCGCCGTGAAACAAACGGGCGCTTCCTTCGTTCGAGAGGCAGGAGGATCCATGCCTCATCGGAGCCACACGGTCCGCCGCCTGTCCGCTGCGGCTCTCCTTGCCGCGGCCACCGGGGCCGCCCCGGGTCTCGCCGCCGAGTTTCCGGCCGAGCGCGAGTTCCAGGTCGTCGAGGCCGCGCCGGGCGTGGTCGCATTCATTGCCGCCGAGACGAGCGGGCCGATCCCGAGCGGCAACGTCGTGGCGGTCATCGGCGACGAGGCCGTCCTGGTCGTCGACTCGGGCCGCTTCCCGACGCTGGCGCGCCGGATGGTCGGGGAGATCAAAAAGCGCACCGACAAGCCCGTCCGGTACCTCGTCCACACCCACTGGCACCTCGACCACATCGCCGCCGACGCCGTGTTCCGCGACGCGTGGCCGGGGATCACGTTCGTGTCGACCGAGTTCACCCGCCGCAAGATCGCCGACAAGCAGGTCGCCTACGTCAAGGACATCGCGAAGATCGACCGGGAGTACGCCGCGGGCCTGCGGCAGGTCGTCGACGGCGGAAAGCGGCGCGACGGAACGCCGATTCCGGCGAACGTCTCGGCCTATCTGCGCCAACAGATTGCCGACATCGAGCTCGAGACCGCCGAAGTCGCGGGCGTGACACTCGTGGTGCCGTCGCTGACGTTCGAGAGAGAGCTGACCGTCCACCTCGGCAAGCGCTCCGCGCGGATCGCGTTCCTCGGCAACGGCAACACCGCGGGCGACGCCGTCGTGATCGTGCCGGACGCGCGGGTCGTCGTGACGGGCGACCTTCTGGTGGCGCCGACGCCCTACGGCTACGGCAGCCATCCCGCGGCGTGGGTCGAGACGCTCAAGGCCCTCTCGGCGATCGACGCCGCCGCGATCGTCCCGGGGCACGGTCCCGTGATGCACGACTGGAGTTACGCGGCGAGGGTCTCGGCGCTGCTGACAGAGTTGCGCGCCCAGGTGGCCGAGGCGGTCCGCGCGGGCGCGACGCTCGAACAAACGCAGCAGAAGGTCAACCTCGACGCCCTGCGCGCGGGATTCGCGGGCGACGACTTCGGCCGACAGGCCGCCTTCGACGACTTCTTCGTTCGCGCGGCGGTCGACCGCGCCTACCAGGAGCTGAAGGGGGAGATGGCGGAGGAGTAGGTCAGGTCAGAGGGACCCGAGGGTCGGCCGCCGCGGGTCGGGCGGCCGCGCCTCGCCGGACTCGGCGAGCCGAATGTCCCGCGGGTCCCTCGCCCGAGCCATCGCCAGCAGCTCACGCACCTCGCCGTCCGTCGTCGGCGCGAAGAACTCGTACCAGCGTCCAATCGACTCGAAAGGCGCGGGTGTCATGAGGCAATCGACCGAGTCGACGCTCTTTCGCAGCAGTTCGACGACGCCGGCCAGGCTGGTTGGAACGCCGACGACGATTCTCGCGGGACGCCGCTCGTGGAGCGCCACGATGGCCGCGCGCAGCGTCGCCCCCGTCGTGGCGCCGTCGTCGACGAGAACGACCCTCTTGTCGACGACGTTCTCGCACGGGTGCCCCTGCTTGTAATCGCGCAGACGCCGGGCGACTTCGATCTCTTCGCGGGCCGCGGCCTGGAGGAGCTCGGCGCGCGAAACGCGATGCCGGGCCAGGGCATCCGGATCGAAAACCCGGATGCCGCCGGGCGCGACCACGCCGAGGACGGCGTCGCCCGTGGAGGCGAGCGCCAGCCGGCGCACCGGGAACACGTCGAGCGGCGCCGCGAGCGCCCGGGCGACTTCGTAGGCGACCGGGACGCCTCCGCGCGGAAGGCCGAGGACCACGACGTCGCGGCGGGAGCCGTCGACGGCGAACTTGCGGACCAGGAGGCGTCCGGCCTCCCGGCGATTCATCAGCACGTCTCGTTGCTCTCCGCCGCAGCTAATCGCAAAAAGCAAGCCAGGGGAAGCGGGATGCCGGGCGGAGCTCGAACACCAGGCGGCGTCGCTCATTTGACGGGTCGTCCTTCTCCCGGTCGGCGAGGGTCCCGAAGGTGCTGTCGTGGCCCGCCCGGGCCTGTTTCAGGCCGCGGCCGCGTCGGGCTGTCCTCAGCCCCCCTGCAGCGCCTCGGTCGGCTGGACCCGGGTGGCGCGCCAGGCCGGCAGGGCGCAGGCGGCGAGCGCGACGGCCGAGAGCACGGCCGAGGCGGCGGCGAAGGTCAGCGGATCCGTCGGCGCGATGCCGAAGACGAGCCCCGCGAGCAGCCGCCCGAGCAGGAGGGAAGAGGCGATTCCGACCGCCAGGCCGATCAACGCCGGCCGCATTCCCTGGAGAACGATCATGCGCACGAGATCGCCGCCGTCGGCCCCGAGGGCCATGCGGATCCCGATCTCGCGGGTCCGGCGCTTCACGGCGTAGGCGAGGACGCTGTAGATCCCGATCGAGGAGAGAAGCAGCGCCAGCGCCGCGAACACGCTGAGGAGCAGCATGCTGAACCGCGCGTGGGCGAGCGACGCCCCGAGGTGCTGCTCCATCGTCTTCATGTCGACGACCGGCTGGTCCGGATCGACGGCGTGGACGGCCGCCTCGACCGCGGATCCGACGCTCCCCGGATCCTGCGCCGTGCGCACGATCAGGGCCATCGAGTACTGCGGCATCTGGGGGTAGGGGACGTAGAGCGCCGCGATCGGCGCCGTCTTCGCGAGGCCCCGGAGCTTCACGTCCGCGACGACGCCGACCACCTCGCGCACGACGCCCGGGTGGAAGGTCAGGGTCAGACGCTTGCCGACGGCGTCCTCGCCCGGCCAGAACTTCTTCGCCATCGCTTCGCTGACCAGGATCGCCGGGGGGGACTTGTCCGTGTCCGCCGCGGTGAAGTCGCGGCCCCTTTTCAACGCGATGCCGAGCGTCCTGAGCGTTCCGGGCGTGAAGACGCGCACGGCGACCTCCGGCTGCTCCGACATCCTGGCCGCGGAGCCCTCGAGCGCGATCGGCTGGGTCGAGCCGCCGTCGGTCAGCGGAAGCGTGTTCATCGCGGCCGCCGACGTCACCCCCGGCAACGCCCGCACCCGCTCGAGCACGCGGTCGTAGAAGGCCCGCCGCGCCTCCGGTGCCGCGTACTTCGGGTCCGGGAGCCCGATCTGCGCCTCGAGAACGTTTTTCGGGTTGAACCCCGGATCGACTCCGCGCAGGCGGCCGAGGCTCCGCACGAGCAGGCCCGCGCCGAACATCAGAACCAGCGCCAGCGCGACCTCCGCCACGACGAGCGAGTGACGCAGCGCCGGGCTCCCGGCATCCGCATCGGCGCGTCCGCCCTGCTTCAGGGCCTCGTTGGGGTTAGCTTGGGTGAGGCGCCAGGCCGGGAGGATTCCCGCGAGCGCCCCGGTCACGAGAGAGATGGCGAAGGTGAACGCGAGGACGACGCCGCCCGACGTGGATCTCGTCCGACGCGCGGCATCTCGCCGCCGAGGACGGCGACGATGAGCTGCACGCCGAAGCCCGCGACCGCGAGGCCCGAGTGCGCCGCCGAGGAGCGCGAGCAGGGTCGTCTCGGCGAAGAGCTGGCGCACGATGCGGCCGCGGCTCGCGCCGAGGGCCGCGCGGACCGCGAGCTCCTTGCGGCGGCCGAGCGTCCGGGCCAGCACGAGGTTGGCCACGTTCGCGCACGCGATCAGGAGGACGAAGCCCACCGCGCCGAGCAGCACGAGCAGCGCCGGCCGCACATCGCCGACGAGGTCCTCGTGCAGCGGGATGACCGTCGCCCCCCAGCCCTTGTTGTCCGCGGGGTACTGGGCCGCAAGCCGCGCGGAGATGGCGTCCATCTGCGCCCGAGCGCCGGCGACGCTCGCGCCGGGCTTCAGGCGCGCGAGCACCAGGAAGTCGTGGATCCCGCGGACGGCCCGTTCTTCGGCCGTGAAGGTGAGGGGAACCCAGAGCCGGCTGTCCTCGGGGAAACCGCGCCCGGCCGGGAGCACGCCGATCACGGTGTACTTCTCGCCGTTGGCGACGAAGTCGCTCCCGACCGCTCCGGGGTTCGAGCCGAAACGCGTCTTCCAGAGTTCTTCCGAGAGGACCGCCACGCGATGGCCGGCCTCGTCGTCGCCGGATGCGAAGAGCCGTCCGGCGAGAGGGCGTACGCCGAGGACGGAGAAGAAGTCGGCCGAGACGTACGCCGTCGCGACCGATTCCGGCTGTCCCGAACCGGTCAGCGTCATGCGGTCGGCGGCCAGGATCGTCATGTTCTCGAAGACGTCGTTCTGCGCTTTCCAGTCGAAGTAGTTCGCCGGCGAGACGCTGAAGGTCTTCATGCCGGGGAAGATGTCCTGCGGCGGAACGTGCGGCACGACGACGAGGCGGTGCGCGTCGGGATACGGGAGGGGCTTCAGGAGGACGGCGTTGACGACGCTGAAGATCGCCGTGTTCGCGCCGATGCCGAGCGCGAGGACCCCGACCGTCACCGCCGCAAAGCCCGGGTTCTTCCGCAGCATGCGGAGCGCGTATCGGATGTCCTGCGCGAGCGTTCCCATCGGTGCCTCCGGCTCGTGTCGGGGGCAATCCCGGTGCCACCGATCTGATCTCGAGAGACGCGAAAACACAGGACTTGTTCCGCTCGAATCCAGGGGTCGTGGAACGCCCTGTTCGCTTTCGCGAGCCGACATCCCGATATCGGACACCGCCCGGAGGACCCGGCGTGGCGCGACGCGTGTCCTCCCGGGGTGTCGGCGCATGCGTGCGGCGTCGTGGCGCGTTTTTTGCCGTGAGAGGATGCGGAGGTCGATGAAACTCGAGTACGTACCCATGCTCGCCGTCCAGCGGGACATTTACCGGATCCCGCGCGGGCCCGAGCGGTTCCGGGAATACCTCAGCCCGGATGCTCGATCCGTCGACCGGCGACCTGCGCCTGCCCCTCACGGTGATGAACCCGATGGCGAAGGAGCATGTTCTCCGCCACCTCGAGCTGCTGCTGGCGATGAGGGCCGAGGAAACGGGCGCGCAGGCCGTCCGGGACGTCGAGCCGAAGGTCGAGGCCGAGCCGGGAAGCTACCGCGTCGGGCTCGTCGTCGCGGACGACATGGGCGGCGGGTGGACCCATCGGGCCGCGGCCGAGCTGTCGCACCTGCGCGGCGAGCTCGCCCTCGAGAAGCGCGGCTGGATCACCCCGATCCTCTGGGCGAGTGAAACCTACGGTCCGCCGGAGATCCGCGAAGAGGTCCTCGTCAGCGTCTATCGCACGGCCTGGGTGCTGCAGCGCGGCGCGCCGAAGACGCTCCGGGACATTCTCCTGCAGGAGGGCACGGCCATGCGCCTGGCCGGCGCGCGCAACCCCGCGCTCGAGCCCGATGCCCTCGTCCGGACGCGCGAGGTGATCGCGCGCCACCTCGACCGCGAGGACCAGGGCACCCTGATCGCGGCTCTCTTCGGAGACCGGGCGGCGCGCGAGCTCGGGCACGAGCCCCTCGGGCTCGCGCCGCGGGCCGGCCTCGCCCTCGCCCTTCACGGCCGCCTCGAGCCGCGGCGGCCCCGCCCCTCGCGCGGCGATCCGTCCCACCGGACGTCCTCGTAGCGCGAACCGCCCGGCACGCCGCCCGGACGCTCCTGCTAGGCTTTCTCCCCGTGGTTCGGCGTACCGAAGTCTCGAAGCGCGAGGCCCGCTGGCCAGTCCTGATCGCCGTCATCGGCCTCGGCGGAAGCTCCCTCGCCCTCCCGGACATCCTCGTTCCCGGACCCCGCTGGCTCCTGCCCGTCGCCATCGGCGTGCTGATCGTTCCAGCGCTCGTGGCGCACGCAACGCAAAGACACCTTCTCGACAAGGTCCTCGGCTATGCGATCAGCATCGTCGTGACCCTCGCGCTCGCCGCCTCGCTCGGGTCGCTCCTCACGGTTCTTCCGACCACGAGCGAGCCGCCGGCCGCTCTCCTCCGGTCGGCCGCCGTCCTGTGGCTGACGAACATTCTCGTCTTCGCCCTCTGGTACTGGCGGCTCGACGCCGGCGGCCCCCACGCCCGGGAACGCCGGGGCGAGCACACCGCCGGGGCTTTCTTCTTCCCGCAGATGATGGACGGCGCGCCGGTGGCGCCGGGGCCGCCCTGGTCGCCGAACTTCGTCGACTACCTCTTCATCGCCTTCTGCACGAGCACCGCGTTCTCGCCGACCGACACGCCCGTGCTCTCGCGGTGGGCGAAGCTCCTGACGATCGTGCAGGCCATGATCTCGCTCCTGTGCATCGCCGTCCTCGCCTCGCGCGCGGTCGGGCTGCTGTAGCCCCCGGCGCGGGACCTAACGCGTTCCGACCGCGACCATGTCTTCGTGGACGAGCCACGCTCCGCCCTCGCGGCGCAGGAGCGCTTCGCCGTGCAGTGGTCGATGTACCCGTTGCTGGCGTCGAAAAGGACCACGGCGCGGTCGCCCCGGACGAAGCCGCCGGTGATTCGGATCGTCCTCAGTTCCGTGTGCTCGTCGTGCCAGCGGTAGTCGAGCCATCCGTCGAGCCGTTCCTGCTTCGCGAATTCGTCGAACCGCTTCTTCATGTCGGCGTCCGAGAGCGCATAGAACGCTTTCTTGTCGCGCTTCTCCAGGGCCGAGGACCACGCGAGGTAGGCCTTCCCGGGATCGCCCCCGTTGCGGGGCAGGGGGTCGCCCCAGGCCCTGGACGGGATCGGGACGTCGAGCGTCACCTGGAATGAGCGGTCGTCGCTGCGGTACGAGAGGTCGCCCTTCAGCCGCCCGTCCACGGCGTGCACGGTCGACTTGACCTTCGAGTCGTAGCACCAGCCGCAGCCGACGCCGGACTCGAAGTAGTAGGAGAGCCCGTGATAACCGCCCGCGTCGTCGAACTCGAAGTAGACCACCTTCGTCTCTTCGTCGGCGAAGAGCGTGCTGATCGCGTGTCCGCGGTCGTAGTACTCGTCGAGCGCCGCGGCCAGAAATCCCGTGTTCGACACCGCGACCTGGATGCGTTCCTCGTCGCCCGTGCCCCGGGTCTTGTCCCGGAACGCGTAGGCGCCGGCGAGCTCGAGCTTCCACTTCCGGTCCTCGAAGCGTCCCGAGGCGGTGCCGGGGGTCGGCGTGTCGGGGGCGGCGGTGAGCGCCGCGCCCAGGGCGAGGCCGGCGAGCGCGGCGAGTCCGGACCGGAACGGCATGAGGACCTCCCTTGTCGTCGCGTGTGCGTGTTTCCGGATTGTCGCACCAGGCGCTCGGTTTCCGACGACTGCCGCGGTCGTTTCGCTGGCGGCGTTTCCGCGGTACGCTCGTCCGGTCCACGGCGGTCCTCCGGGTGGCCGCCGTCTTCCCGACAGGTGGTGCAGGATGCGCATGATCGGCTCTCCGCGGCGTCGCTCGGGGAGGGACCTCGGCGTCGCGGCGGCGGGTGTCCTCGTTCTGCTCAGCTCTGCCGGCTGCCCGAAGAACGAATCGAAGGCCCCGGGCGAGCCGGCCGGCGTGACCGCGTCTCCGGCGACGCCTGAGGGCGGGCGCTCGCGCTACGTGCGGGGACCGGGCAAGAACCGGGTGATCGTCTTCGTCAACGGCGTCTTCGGAGACTCGGTCTCGACGTGGACGAACGTCGAGAGCCGCGCCTACTGGCCGGACCTTCTCGCCTCGGACCCCGAGTTTTCCGAGTCGGACATCTACGTCTATGACTTCGAGTCGCCGAAGCTCGGGAACGCTCAGGAGATCCTGGAGCTCGCCGGCCGCCTGAAGAACTACCTGGACGCCCGGAACGTGATCCGGGACCACGCCGAGATCATCTTCGTCTGCCACAGCATGGGCGGGCTGATCGTGCGGGCGTACCTGCTCGACGCGCGGATCCCGCCGGGAAAGCTCGCCTTCCTCTTCTTTCTCGGCACGCCGACGGCGGGCGCCAACGTCGCCGAGATCGCCATGCACCTGACCGCGAACCCCCAGCTCGCCAACATGCAGCCACTCGGGCCCGATACCTACGTCAAGAACCTGCGCGAGCAGTGGCTGCGGTCGAGCGACGACCCGGTCCTCGACTATCCGCGCAAGGTCTCGTCGTACTGCGCCTACGAGGTGCGCCCGACCTACGGGTTCCAGATCGTGCCGGAGGTCAGCGCGACGTACCTCTGCAATCGCGCCACGACGGCGATCCAGGCTGACCATCTCGACATCGTGAAGCCGAAGAACCGCGACGACGAGATTTACGTCGCGCTGCTCGCGGCCTACAAGAACCAGCTCGGCGCGGCGGCGCCCGAGGTCCGCACGGCCCTCGCGGAGGTGCGCCCGGGGATCCTCACGGGCGGAGCGGCGTTCCGGATCGCCGACCTCTCGGCCGCCAAGATCGCATTGCGGCAAGTCCAGCCGACACCCGAGGCGATCGAAGCGCCCTGCGGACAGGCCAGAGAGGGGGAGCTGACGGTCTCGGCCGAGCTCGCGCCGGGCGAGACGGTGTCCGAAGTGCATCCCGAGGTCGTCGAGGCGGACAACCTGAGCTCGTCCTCCGCGGTCGTCGAGCGGTTCGACGGCCGGACCGCCGTCGTCGCCTATCGCCTCCAGGGCGCGTGCCCCGCGGGCGGCCGCGCGCGGGTCGCGGTGAACTTCGTCACCTCGCACCGGCAGAGCTTTCCGCCGGCCGCGCGCGAGTGGGTCCGGCCGGGCATGCTCCGGATCCCGCCCGCCGCCGTGGGGCACCCGCCCGCGGGCGCCGTCGAATCCGTTCCGTCGGGCATCGCGGCCCACGCCGCGGCGGTCGTCGTGCCGTCGCCGACCCGGGCTGCGATCCATCACGTCCCCGGGGCGGCGATTTTCGCCCGGACGCCGACGCCCTGAGGCGGGGCGAGCTACTCCGAGCGCAGCGCCTTCATCGGGTCGATGCGCGCGGCGCGGCGGGCCGGGACCCAGCTCGCGGTCAGGGCGATCGAGAGGAGCAGAAGCGCGACGCCGAGGTACGTCGCCGGGTCGGACGCGCGGACGCCGTAGAGAAGCCCCGCCATCAGGCGCGTCAGCAGGGAGGCTGCGACGAGGCCGGCGGCCGCGCCGGCCACGGCCACGGCCATGCCTTCCCGGACGACGAGCCGCACGACGCGGCCGGGGTCGGCTCCGAGCGCCATGCGCACGCCGATCTCCCGGGTCCGCTTCGAAACGGCGTAGCTCATGACCCCGTAGATCCCGATGGCGGCGAGAAGCGCCGCCGCCGCGGCGAAAACCGCGAGCAGGAGCATCTGGAAGCGGGCCCGGGCGTTGGCCTGCGCAACGATCGAGCGCATCGTGCGGACCTCGGAGATCGGGAGGGTCGGATCGATCGACCGGATCGCCGCGCGCAGCGACGGCGCCAGGGCCGCCGGATCGCCCTCCGTCCGGACGACGTAGGTGAGGTAGGCCGACATCGGATGGGGCGAGTTCATCAGCTCCCGCGTCTGGAGAGCCGGCAGGTAGACTTCGTCCTCGGGCGCCGCGGCCCACTCGCCGCGCACGGCGTTCTTCACGACTCCGACGACCGTCAGCCAGTTCTCGTCGTCGAGCATGATCCGGCGGCCGACGGGGTTCTCGCTCGGCCACTGCCGGGCGGCGAGGTGTTCGTTGACGAGGACGACGCGGGGCGCTCCCGTGTCGTCGGCGAGGGTGACGTCGCGCCCGCGCACCAGCGGCAGTCGCATGGCGGAGAAGTAGCCCGGCAGCACGGCCCGGTACGTCGCCACCGGCGACTCGCCCGGAAGCGCGGCCGGCCGCCCCTCGACGGAATAGGGAAAGCCCCAGATGTCGCCCGCGATGGGGATGTGGTTGATTGCGCCGGCGGCCGTGGCTCCCGGGACCGCGGCGAGTCGATCGAGGATCTGGCGGTAGAGGGGAGGCCGCAGTCCGGGCGCTGCGTGGCGGGTGCCCGCGACGGAGACCTCGAGCGTCACGACGCCCGCCGGATTCCAGCCGGGGTCGATCGACTGCAGCGCGAGGAAGCTCCGCGTCATCAGCCCGGCGCCGATCAACAGCACGATCGCGATCGCAACCTCGGCGGCGACGAAGGCGTTGCGCAGGCGGCCACCCTCCCGCCCGGCCCCGGCGCGGCTGCCTTCGTTGAGCGCGTCCTGGAGCCGGACGGCGGAGGACTGGAGCGCGGGCGCGAGTCCGAAGAGGACGCCCGAGACGAGCGAGACGGCGAAGGTGGCGAGGAAGATGCGCGGGTCCAGGCGCACCTCGGCGAGGCGCGGGATGCCTTCCGGGGCGAGCGTCACGAGGACTTTCAGCGCCCAGGCCGCGAACGCCGCGCCGGCGACGCCCCCGGCCATCGCGAGGACGAGCGACTCCGTGAGGAGCTGGCGGATCGTGCGCCCCCGGCTGGCGCCGAGGGCCGAGCGCAGCGCAACCTCCCGCTGTCTCGCCGAGGCCCGGGCGAGGAGCATGTTGGCGACGTTCGCACAGGCGATCGAGAGGACGAGGCCGACCGCGGCCAGGAGCACCAGCAGCGCTGGCCGCACGTCGCCGACGACCTTCTCGAGAAGCGGCGTGACCGTCATTCCGCGATTCGTCCCGGGGAACTCTCGATCGAGCCCGGTGGTGATCGCCGCGAGCTCGCGGCGCGCGGTCTCGACCGTCACGCCGGGCTTCAGGCGGGCGAAGACGCGGAGACTCGCTCCCGTGCGGTTCGCGGCCCGCGGGGTCAGGTCGAGGGGCGCCCAGATCTGCGCCTGTGTGGCCCAGAAGGGAGCGAACTGGAACGAGGGCGGCATCACGCCGACGACGGTGTAGGGCTCGCCGTCGAGCGTGATCGGCCGGCCGACGATTCCGGGGTCGGCGCCGAAGCGGGTCTTCCAGGTGCCATAACCGAGCACGACGACGTGGTCCGCTCCGGCGGCGGCCTCGGAGGGCAGGAAAAACCGTCCGATCGCCGGCCGCACGCCGAGAAGCCTCAGCACGTCCGCCGTCATCCGCAGCGCCCAGAGCTTCTCGGGCGTGTCGCCGGCGGTCAGGTTCGGCGTCCAGTACTCCGCCGCGCCCATGCTCTCGAAGGAACGGCTGCGCGCCTTCCAGTCGAGGTAGTTCGCGGGAGCGACGGGACCGTCGCCGCCGTGGAGCAGAACGACGAGGCGCTCCGGGTCGGCGTAGGCGAGGGGACGCAGGAGGATGGCGTCGACGACCGAGAGGATGGCGGTGCTGGCGCCGATGCCGATCGCGAGGGTCACGATCGCGACGGCCGCGAAGCCAGGCGAGCGGGCCAGCAGGCGCAGCCCGTAGCGCAGGTCCTGGCGCAACCGATCGAGCGAGCTCCAGCCCCACTGCGCGCGCGCGGCCTCCCTGATGAGGGCCTCGTTGCCGAGCTCGCGCCGTGCGTTCGACGCCGCCGCGGCGGGCTCTTCGCCCCGCGCCTCGCGCTCGGCCGCGGCCATCGCCAGGTGCCCGGCGAGCTCCTCGTCGAGCTCGCGCTCGCGCCGCCGGCGTCCGAGGAAGGGCAGGGGGATCTTCATGCGCCCTCGGGAGCCTCCGAGGCGTCGAGCACGCCCGACATCGCCTCCCGGAGGCGGTCCCAGCGCGAACGCTCCTGCGAGAGCTTGCGCCGGCCGGCCGCGGTGAGCCGGTAGACCTTCACGCGCTGGCGGTTTTCGGAGACTTTCCACTCGGAGTCGACCGAGCCCTCTCGCTCCAGCCGGTGGAGCGCCGGGTAGAGGGAACCGGTATCCACCTGGAGCGCGCTGTGGGAGCCGGCCTTGATCGCGGCGGTGATGCCGTAGCCGTGCTGGGGCCCCCAGGTCAGCGTCTGGAGGACGAGGAGATCGAGCGTCCCCTGGAGGAGATCGATCGGGTCCCGATAGCGCTCGCGTTTCTCAACCATGTAGACATTCTACATCGTCAGGGTGGAGCCGGTCTACAGCCTTCATGACGGGGGATACGCCGGGGACCGCGAGAGGTTTCGCCCCGGCGAAGGAAAGGCGGCAGGTCCCGCAGGAAGGCTTCGCGGTTCCGTTTCCAGCGGCCGGGGTAGGCGAGCTCCACGCACCGCCCGGACCAGCCCGCCCGGTCGAGCGCCCGCCGGACGTTCGGAGCGATCGACCGGACGACGATGATCACGCTGTCGGGGCGCATCCGGCGCACGGCGCGGGCGAGGCTCGGCTCGGCTTCCCGCCTGGCGCGGCGGCGGGCGGGCATTTCCCGCCGGTCGACCGGCTCGCGGCAGAGGTCGACCAGATAGCATCCCTGCGCCCGGAACGAGTCGAGGAAGCGCGACCCCCGGCGGGCCGGAAACGCCACCTCGAACGCGTCCCGGACGGTCCGATAGAGCCCCGAATCGCCGGCGTAGAAGAATCGGCCCGATGCCGGAGGCGCCTCGCCCACGAAGAGAAATCGGACCCGTTGCGGCCGGTAACGCCGCCGCAGCCGCTCGTTGGCGGGTCCGGGCTTCGCCATCGGGGCCCATTCGATCACGCTCCGACTCCGCGCCGCGCCTCGTCTTGTCATAACCTTTGTCCCGTGAAACGCCTCGTCGATCTGACGATCGAGGACTTCGCGTCGAGCCCCGTCTGGCGCTACGAGGGAGGCAGCGGCCCGGCCGCGCTCGTTTCGCCGGCAAAGCGCGCGTCGCTGTCGCAGACGGACGACGAGATCTTCCTCGCCGCGACCGAGTTCGATCTGGCCGACGCGACCCGCCACGACGGCTTCTGTTTTCCGGCGGAGGGCTCGAGCGTCGACTATCTCCAGCCGGTCATCCTGACGAAGGCCGGTCACGTGGCCTTCTGGTTCGACGGGTCGGTCTCCGCGGAGAAGCTCGCCAAGCAGTGGCGTGCGCTCGGGAAGGACCCCAAGCACATCTTTCCGGTCGCGTTCCGATGTCTCGTCAAGGTCGACGGCCGGACCGTCGACGGGAAGATCGCGCGCGTCGAGACCTCGCAGGACGTCGCGCCGGCCCCGCCGCCGTCCGGCAACCCGTGGCCGCCCGTGCCGCGGCGGCCGGGGATCGGGACGAGCGAGACGCGCGTGACGCGGCGGCGCCTCGCCGAAATGACCGTCGAGTTCACGCAGGGCGCGCTGCGCGGCACGGGCGTCACCGGGGACATCTCGCGCCGGGGCATGTTCGTGCGATCGAACCTCGTTCCCGGAACCGGGCCGATGCTGCGTCTGACCGTCAACCTGCCGGGCGGCCGCAAGCTCGCGCTGACCGGGCGCGTCGTGCGCAGCGTCGAGACGGGCGACCCGGCGACCGCGCCCACGGGCTTCGGCCTGCGCCTCGTCGACGACTGGCCGGAGTACGACGAGATCTTCGGCAAGCGCCACAAGAAGTAGGTCGCGACCTACCCCGGCGCCGGAACCTCCTCGAGCGCTCCCTGCGCGGACTCGCGCGACTCGATCAGGATCTGTTCGAGGTCGAGGTCCCGCTGGATCTCGCGCATGACGTCGTCGGAGATGACGTTCTCATCGCGGAGCTTCAGGAGCGCGTCCCGTTCGGCGGCGATCATCCGGAGGCGCATCCGCCGGGAGGCTTCGGTGCGGTGCTCGTCCCGCGCGTGGCGCTCCCCGCGCAGCCGCGCCGCGTAGCGGTGCGAGCGGTGGCGGTACTTCTCCTCGAGGGCGGCGAAGGCCTCCTTCGCCTCGGTGTCTTCCGGGAGAACCGCCCGCAGCGCCGCGAGGCCCGCCGCCGACAAATGCTCGCGGGCTTTGAGGAGTTCCTCGCCGGTCTCGGAGTCCGGCCGCATGCCGAGGCCCCGGATCACCGCCTTGAGCGTCAGTCCCTGCAGGACGAGCGTGGCGAAGATGACCGCGAACGTCAGAAAGAGAATGAGATCGCGGCCGGGGAAGGGCGTCCCGGCGGCGACGAACCGCGGCAACGCCAGGGCGATGACGAGAGAGTCTCCGCCCCGCAGCCCCGCCCAGCCGATGAAGGCCACGGCGCGCCAGGGCGGGTTCTTCTCGTCGCTTCCGAGCTCACGGAGGACGGTCCGCGTCAGGAAGCTGCCGGGGAAGACCCAGATCATGCGGACCACGATTGCGGCCCCCGAGACCGCCGCGGCGAGGGCGGCGAGCGCGCCGACCGAGTACTCGTGGAGCGCGGCCAGGACGAAGGGCAGCTCCAGGCCGATGAGGATGAAGATCAGGCCTTCGAGAAAGAACGAGAACATCTCCCACATGGCGGTCGACTGGGTGCGGGTCTCGGGCGAGATCAGGCGCGGCGCGCGGCGGCCGAGGTACAGGCCGACGGCCACGACCGCCAGCACGCCCGAGGTGCCGAGCCGCTCGGCCGGGATGTACGCGGCAAACGGCGTCAGGACGGAGATGGTGTTCTCGACGACGGGCGCCTTGCCGATGCGCCTGCGGATCCACGCGATGCCCGCCCCGACCGCGAGCCCGACGCCCAGGCCTCCCGCCGCGCTCCAGGCGAACCCGAGGGCGGCCTCGCCGAGCGAGAAGCCGCCGGCGACGACGGCCGCCACGGCCATCCGGTAGGCCACGAGCGCCGTCGCGTCGTTGACGAGGCCTTCGCCCTCGAGAATCGTGACGATGTCGCGCGCGACGCCAAGGCGCCGCGTCACGGCCGTCACGGCCACCGGGTCGGGCGGCGATACGATCGCGCCGAGGACGAACGCCGCGCCCCAGCCGATCTCCGGCGCCAGGGCGTGGGCGACGACCGCCACGGCGGCCATCGTGACGAGGACGAGCCCGACGGCGAGCAGCGAGATCGGCCGCAGGTTCGTCCGGAAGTCCCGCCACGAGGTGTTGACCGCCGTCCAGTACAGAAGCGGCGGGACGAACACGAGGAAGATGACCTCGGGCGAGAGGTCCGGACGGGGGAGCTCCGGGATCGCCGCCAGGATCGCGCCGCCGATGACGAGCAGGACGGGGGGCGGAACGACCAGGCGCACCGCCAGCAGATGGAGCGCGGCGGTCGCCGCCAGCAGCACGAGAATGAGCTCGAGGGCCTGCACGCTGGGGGGAGTTTAGCGCCGGGGCGCCGCCTTTCTGACATACCCTATCGGCACTTGAACGGTCACCCCTCCGCCGGTCGGCCCGCGGTGTGCCGCCCCGCGTTCCTCTGGTCGCTCGTCGCGGTCGGCGCGCTCCTCCGCGTCTACCAGTACGCCGGCGACACCTCGCTCTGGTTCGACGAGCTGTCGCTCGTGAAAAACCTCGTCCACCGCTCCGCGGCGCAGCTCGCGACCGAGCCGCTCGGCGACAAGCAGGTCGCGCCCGTCGGGTTCCTCCTCGCCGAGAAGGGGATCAGCCGGGTTCTCGGCGAGAGCGACCTCGCTTTCCGGTTCCTCCTGCTGCCGGTCGGCCTCGCCGGGCTGATCCTCTTCGTGCCCCTCGCCCGGCGCGTCCTCGACGGCTACGCGGTCCCGTTCGCCGTCGCAACGTTGGCGATCGGCGCGCCCTTCATCCGCTACTGCGCGGAGGTGAAGCAGTACGGGATCGACATGGCGGCGGTGATCGCGATGTCGCTCCTCGCCCTGCGCCTGCGCGATCCGGATTCGACGACGGGACGGTGCGTCCGCACGGGGATCCTCGGCGCCGCGCTCGTGTGGTTTTCGCAGGCCGCCGTGTTCGCGCTGGCCGGCCTGGGAGCGGCCCTGCTCCTCGCCTGGCTGATCGACCGGGATCGGCCGACCCGCCGCGCGCTGCTCGTCGCCGTCCCGGTCTGGGCGATCGCCTCCCTCGCCGCGGCCCTCGTGGGCCTGCGCCTCATCGCGCCGGACACGCGGGCGTTCATGGACCGGTTCTGGCGGTTCCGGGGCGGCTTTCCTCCCTGGCCCATCCGGAAACCCGCCGACCTGCTCTGGCTCTGGGACCGGACGACGCAGCTCTTCGGCGACGACATGGTCCTCCGGTACCTCTGGCCGGCGCTCTACGGGGCCGTGGTCGCCGCGGGGTTGATCGTCCTCTGGCGGCGGAATCGCGCGGGCGCGCTCGTGGTGCTCGGGCCGTTCGCCGTGGCGGTCGCCGCGGCCGTCGCGCAGCTCTATCCCTTTCGGACGCGCCTCGTTCTGTACGTCCTGCCCGGCCTCGTCCTCGCCCTCGCGGAAGGGGCCGAGTGGCTGAGACGGACGGCCGCGCGCCTCCATCCGGCGATCGGCGCGGCGTGCATGGTTCTTCTTTTCGTGGCCGGGCCGGCCTGGGCGTTCGTCCGCGTGCCTCCGCCCTACTTCGTCGAGGACTACAAGACCGTGCTCGCCTTCGTGCGCGCGCACCGCCAGCCGGGCGACGCCGTCTTCGTCACGCCGATCGCCGGCGAGGCCGTCGAGCGCTACGGCCCCGCGTACGGACTCGCTCCGGGCGACTACCAGGTCGGAAGCTGTTCCGCCGAGGACCGCCGCGTGATGCTCCGCGAGGTCGACCGGTACCGGGGCCGGCCCCGCGTCTGGGTCGTCGCCTCCGCCGTTCCGCCCTATCAGGCCCAGCGCGCGGGCGTCGAGAACTACCTCTCGGCGATCGGCGTGCGGGGACTTTCGGTCGCCGTGCCGTCCGAGAAGCCGCTCTTCCCCGTCAGCGCGATGCTCTTCGACCTGAGTGATCCGTCGAGGCTCGCGGCGGCCTCGTCGCGGAGACGTTTCCGCTGGAGCCGCCGGGTCCGTGGCCCATGATCTGCGAACGCGTGGAGCCGCTGCGATAGCCCGGTCGGCCTAGGAGTGCCGCAGCGCCTCGACCGGCGCGATCCTCGACGCACGGCGCGCGGGCAGGTAGCTCGCGAGGAGAGCCACGGCGGCGAGCAGCCCCAGGACCGCGGCGAACGTGACCGGGTCGGCCCAGCGGGTCTCGTAAAGGAGGCGGGTCACGGCGCGGCCGAGGAGGAGCGCGAGCGGCGTGCCGATCGCGAGCCCGGCGAGCACGAGCCGCCCCCCGTCGCGCAGGATGAGTGCGCGGATGTCTCCGGCGTCGGCGCCGAGGGCGGCGCGGATACCGAACTCGGCGGTCCGCTGACCGACGACGTAGGACATGACGCCGTAGATCCCGATCGCCGCGAGCAGCAGCGCCAGGGCCGCGAAGAGGAGGAGGAGCGTCGATCCGAAGCGTTCCCGCGCGAGCGACCTCGCGACCCACTGGTCCATGGTCCGGATGTCGGAGAGGGGCTGGTCCTTGTCGATCGACTGGATCGCGCGCTCGACCGCGGGCGCGGCCGCGAGCGGGTCGCCGTCCGTGCGGACCGTCAGCGTCATCCCGTTGTAGACGAGCTGGGGGATCGGGTAGTACGTCATGGGGCGGGGCCCGGTGAGCAGGTCGGCGTGGTGGATGTCGCCGACGATGCCGACGATCTCCATCGGGACGTTCTCGTCGGACATGTCGACCTTGATCTGCCGGCCGAGCGCCTCCCGGCCGGGGAAGTAGTCGCGGGCGAAGGACTCGCTCACGACGACCACCTTGCCGTTCTGGCGCTGCTCGAGGTCGGTGAAGAGGCGGCCGCGCAGGAGCCGGATGCCCATGACGCCGAAGTAGCCGTTGTCGCAGACGCGGACCTCGGTGCCGGGCTCCTGGCCCTTCGGCGGGGCGGGATCGCCGACGATGACGAGGTCGGTGGCCGCGGCGAGCCCCGCGAACGGGAGGAAGCTGACGGCTCCCGCGGCGCGGACGCCGGGAATCGCGCGGATCCGCTCGAGAGCCTGGTCGAAGAACCGCATCACCTCCGGGTCCTCCTTGTAGCGGGAGGTCGGAAGGTTGACGCGGGCGGTCAGGATGCCTTCGCGCGCGAAGCCCGGATCGACGCGGCCGAGCGTCCGGAGGCTCCTCAGCATCAGCCCGGCGCCGACGAGGAGGACGACGGCGAGCGCGATCTCCGAAACGACGAAGACCTTCCGGAGCCGCCGCGTCCGCGCTCCCGCGCCGCCCTGGCGCGCGCCCTCCTTGAGCGACTCCTGGACGTCGGTGCGCGAGCCGGCGAGGGCCGGGGCCAGGCCGCAGATCGCGGCCGTCAGGACCGATACCAGTGCCGTGAAGCCGAGGACGGGAGCGCTCAGGCGCACGCGCCCGAGGGTCGTGAGGTCCGCGGGAGAGAGGGCGACGAGGAGCCGCACGCCCCAGCGCGCGAAGAGCAGGCCGAAGGCGCCGCCGAGAAGCGCCAGAAGCAGGTTTTCCGCCATGAGCTGCCACAGGACCCGCGCCCGCGAGGCGCCGAGCGCCGTCCGGATCGCGAGCTCCCGGACCCGGGAGGTCCCGCGGGCGAGCAGCAGGCTCGCCACGTTGGCGCACGCGATGAGCAGAACGAACGCCACCGCTCCGAAGAGAACGAGGAGGATCGGCCGCATCGCCCCGGACATCTCGCGGTGCACGGGCACGAGACGCACGGTCCAGCCCGTGTCGTGGTCCGGAAACTCCTTCACGAGTCCGGCGGCGATCGTCTTCATCTGCGCCCGGGCTTCCTCGAGGGTCTTTCCGGGCGCGAGCCGCGCGACGGCGCTCATGTACCGGCCGTGGGGTTCCCGGTGCCTGGCCGTGAACGCGAACGGTTCCCAGAGCTCCGCGGGCTTGCCGACGAGGGAGCCGTTCTTCAGGAAGAGGCCGAAGCGCGACGGCATGACGCCGATCACCGTGAAGGGCCGGCCGTTCAACTGGATGGTCCGTCCGACGATTCCGGGGTCGCCGCCGAAGCGCCGCTGCCAGAGGCCGTGGCTCAGGACCGTGACGGAATCGTGGCCTTCGGGCCCCTCGTCCGGCGCGAACGTGCGGCCGAGAAGCGGAGCGGCCCCGAGCGTCGCGAAGAAGTTCGAGGTCACGCCCATCGCGACGAGCTCCTCCGGCGCGGACTGGCCGGTCAGGGCGGCGCGGAAATCGTAGAAGGCCGACATCGATTCGAAGGCGGTCGAGCGCTCCTGCCAGCGGATGAAGTTGGAGGGCGAAATGACGTTGGGACGGCCGGGCCACTCTCGGTTCTCCTCCCAGACGACGACGATCCGGTCCGGCGCGCGGAAGGGGAGGGGCTCGATCATCACGGCGTGGACGAGCGTAAAGATGGCCGTGTTGGCCCCGATGCCGAGAGCGAGAGTCGCGATCGTGACGGCCGCGAAGCCCGGGCTCTTGCGGAGCGAGCGCGCCGCGAAGCGCAGGTCCCGCAGGGCCGTCTCGAGGAAGGGGACCCGGCGCCGGTCGCGCAGGCTCTCCTTGGTCGCCTCGAGGCCGCCGAGCTTCAGCGCCGCCGCGCGCCGGGCCTCGTCCGGCGTCATGCCGGCCCGGAGGTTGTCCTCGGTGTGCATCTGGAGGTGAGCCTCGAGCTCTTCGGCGAGCTCCCGCTCCTGGCGGGACCGGCCGAAAACGCCCGCCACCCGCACGAAGAACGCCCGAAGGGACCTCACGAGCGCTCCCCGGCCGGCGCCAGGAACCGGGCCAGGATCGCCGTCGTGCGCTCCCAGTCGCGCGTCTCGAGCTCGGCCTGCCGGCGGCCCGCGCGCGTCAGCCGGTAGTACTTGGCCCTGCGGTTGTTGTCCGAGACTCCCCACTCGGAGGCGACGAAGCCTTCCTGCTCGAGCTTCAGGAGGGCGGGGTAGAGCGTCCCGTAGTTGACCGACAGCCGGTCGCCGCTCGTCTGCTCGATCCGCCGGGCGATCCCGTAACCGTGGAGCGAGCCGAGCGTCTGGAGGGTCTTCAGGACCATCAGCGCCAGCGTTCCCTGCCAGACGTCCTGTTTCTCGGCCATTGGCGCGTCTCCTATGGGATGACCATATCTCTAGACGTATGGGCAAGCAATAGGTTGCGCCGATTCGGATATCTTTCGAGAAAAATCCCGGGCCGACGACCGCTCGAGGAGGCGTCCGTGACGAAAACACTCTCAGCCCGCGTCCTGGCGTGCGCCTCCCTCGTTCTGTCGATCGCCTGCGGAAAGCCCGGCGGTCCGGCCGGCCCGCCCGCCCCGGCGGCAAGACCGGCGGCCCTGGCCGAGCCGACTCCCGTGCCGTACGCGTACCCGGCGCCGGTCAAGGGACATCTCGACGACGTGAACACCGGCAACTTCGACCTCGTCGACGGCATCGCCTATCCCGCCAGCCGCGGCGCGGGGACGGTCGTGTACGTGACGAGCAAGCCGATCGCCTCGCCCGTTCTCGCGGGCTCGCCCTGCCCGATGACGCAGGCGCGGGCCCTCACCTCGATCCGCAACGCGGGCTGGGTCGAGGTGACGCTCGATCCGAAGGGAAAGTCGAAGTTCTACACGCGGGGGACGGCATTCGGCGGCACGGGGCGCGAGGAAGAGGTCGGAGGACGCTCGTGGCTCAGCCGGCTCGACCTCGCCGGCGGCCGGGCGAAGGGAACCGTGAAGCACAAGGAACACGGCGAGTTCGAGTTCGACCTGGCCGTCTCGAGCCCGAAGGTCGGGGAGGTGAGCGAGAGCGATCGGATGGACGGCGTCCGGGGCGACCCGCAAGCCGCCGCGCCGACCGAGGCGCAGTTGACGGCGGCCTACGATGCCCTGCGGGCCGCCGCCGCGAAGAAGGACCTGAAGGCGCTGCTCGCGGCGCAAGGCTTCGACGAAGCGCAGGTCGCGGCGGTCCGCGGCCTCGCGGGAATCGGTGGCGACTTCGCCGTGTACGCCGACCGTTTTCTGTCGCCGGGCACGCCAACGCCGGACGAGTTCCAGTCCCGGCCGGGATACGGCGCGGTCCGCAGCGAAGGCACGAATTCGAAGGGCGCGAAATTCGTCAACTACTACTGGTTCACGCCGTGCGGCGAAAAGCTCGTTCTCGTGGCGATCACGGAGAATCCCCAGTAGAGCGGGCGAAGCTCACCAGAGACCACTCGGCACCGCGAGCCTCAGGGCCCGTTCGATCGAAGCGGCCGGCGCCGCCGGGTTCTCGTTGGTCTCCGTGCCGTGGAGAACCTCGTAGTGAGCGACATTCTGTTCCGGCTCCACGAGGCATTCGAGGTCGTAGGGAAAATACTGCGCTCGCTCGATGTCCGGCCCGGTGTAGTCCCGGATCGCCTCGGCGGAGTCCCACGTCGAAACGAGAAGGAAATGGACCCGCCGGCCCTCGACCCTCCGAAGGAGCGTGACGCCCCGGTTTCCCGGGATGGCCCGGTAGGCACGCACTCCGAGGTCCGCATTCGCCAGGTAGTCGGCGTACCCGTCCGCTTTTTCGAGCGGCACGGTTCCGTGCCAGACGCGCGCAATCAACCGGTCGTCGACCGGAGACCTCCGAAGGACGGCGAGGGGAGCCATGGCGCACCTCCTCCCCCTCGAAACACGCCGGCGGGAAGAAGGGTTGCGTCGTCGAAGGCTAGGTCGTCTTCGCCTTCATGTACTTCCAGTTCCGCGGCTTGCCCTCGGCGATCCACGCGACCGCTGTCGCGAGGCGTTGGGCGCGGGTGGCGTCGGTCTTTGCCTCGAGGATCCACTCGGAATAGTCGCGTTGCTGGCTCGGGGAGAAGGCCTTGAACTTCGCCGCGGCCCCGGCCTTCTTCTTGAGCGCCGCGGTCAGCTCTTTCGGGACGGGGAGGGGAGCCTTCGCCTTGCGGATCGGCCCGACCTTCTGGCCGGTCTCGTTCAGACGCGCCGCCTCGCGGACGTACCCGACGAGGATCTTCTTCGACGGAAGGTCCGAGACGGCCGTGATGCAGCCGAACTGGCCCATGGCGCCCTTCTGGCCCGGGATGTCGAGCGCGCGGTTCCAGAACCCGAAGGCGCAGTGGGCCTTGAACGCGGCCATGCCGCAGAGCACGCCCTCGTGCTCGAAGTGCGGCATGCCCCACTTGATCGTCTCGACGACGTCGGGACAGCCCTCGTGCACCGTCGCGCGGATGTGCCGCAGGATCGGCTGCGCGAACGGCTGCGCCTTCGCGATGTACGCATCGATCCGCGGATCTTTCTTCGCCATGACCGAAATCCTATGGGGTCAGGTCTCGATTTTTCGGATTTTTCTTGGGCCCGTCCGGAGACCGGAGCCCGCGGATTAGACTTTGCGGATGCGCCCGGTGGATCCCGAGCCATGAGCGCCGTGCTGCGCGAGAAAGCCGAGCGGCTCCGGGCCCTTCATCAGAAGGGCCGGCCCCTCGTCCTGGTCAACGCCTGGGACGCGGCGACGGCGCGGATTCTCGAGAGGGCGGGCTCGGCCGCGATCGCGACGACGAGCGCCGGCATCGCGTTCGCGGACGGCTATCCGGACGGCCAGCGGATCCCGCGCGAGCGGATGCTCGAGGCCGTCGGGCGGATTTGCGCGGCGGTTTCGCTGCCGGTCACCGCCGACATGGAGGCCGGGTACGGCGACACACCCGAGGAGCTGCACCGGGCCGCCCGCGGAGTGGTCGAGGCCGGCGCCGTGGGCGTGAACCTCGAGGACGCGTCGCATGCGGCCGGGCCGCCCCTCGTCGCCCTGGCAGTGCAGCTCGAGAAGATCCATGCGGTTCGCCAGGCGGCCCGCGAGGCGGGCGTGCCGCTCGTCCTGAACGCGCGGACGGACACCTACCTGCTTCGGACCGGAACGCCCGGGGAGATGTTCGACGAGACGGTCCGCCGCGGCGAGGCGTTCCGCGACGCCGGCGCCGACTGCGTGTTCATCCCGGGCGTGACCGACCCGGGCGTCATCGGCGCCCTCGTCCGGCGCCTCGACTGCGCCGTCAACGTGCTCGCGGTCGCGGGCAGCCCTCCGATCGGGGAGCTCGCAGGCCTCGGCGTCGCGCGCGTGTCGCTCGGGTCCGGGCCCTACCGCGCCTCCATGTCCTTCGTGCAGCGGCTCGCCGAGGAAGTCCTCGCCCGCGGAACGTATTCGGGCCTCGAGGGGATCGTGACCCATGCGGCGATGAACGAGCTCATGCGCTGACCCGTTCGGCGCCCGGAGAAAGACCCATGCGAACAGTTCGCCTCGCGTCCATCTTCGTCCTGGCCCTCGCGCTGTCCCTTGCCCCCGGCGCGCGCGCCCGCGCCGACGAAAGCGTGCCCGACCTCCTGCGCCGACAGTCCCAGGAGCTGATCGACGCGATCTCGGCCGGCACGCCCGCCGTCTGGGAGAAGTACCTCGCCGCCGAGGCCCGGTACGTCGACGAGAGCGGCCAGGTCATGACGAAGCAGCAGATGGTGGGCGACATCCGGCCGCTCCCCGCAGGCGTGACCGGCAGCATCCGCATCCTGCAGTACGAGGCCGTGGTCCACGGCGACGTCGCGGTCGCGACCTACGTCAACGACGAGAACGAGAACTACCACGGCCACGCCCTGCACTGTCAGTACCGCACGACCGAGACCTGGAAGAAGGGGCCGGAAGGATGGCGCCTGCTCGCGGGGCAGGTCCTCGCCCTGCGCACCGACCCGCCCGCCGTGACGCTGCCCGCCTCGCTCCTCTCGGAATACGCCGGCCGCTACGCCCTGACGCCCGAGCTCGACTACGCGATCCGGCGCAACGGGGACTCGCTCGAGGGGCAGCAGACCGGCCGCAGGCCCGAGACTCTCTCCGCCGAGGCGCCCGACGTCTTCTTCGTTTCCGGCCGGCCCCGCTACCGGTACGTCTTCCTGCGCGACGCGGACGGGAAGGTCACCGGCTTCGCCCAGCGGCGCGAGGCGTGGGACCTCGTCTGGAAGCGGATCGGGGCGGCGCCGAAGTCCCGAAAATAACCGGGGTCAGGTCTCGTTTTTTCGGATCCGGCGGCAGCCGAAAATTCCAGACCTGACCCCCCGGAAATTTCGGTCAGAGGTAGCGCTCGCGAATCTGGGTCCGGTGGTGGATGTCGTGGCCGAGGATCGTGTAGGCGAGAGCGCGGACGCTGACCCGTCCGCCCCCGGCGACTCCGCTCCGCAACCAGGCCGGCGGCGGGAGGTTGCGGAAGAAGGCGACCGTCGCCCGGCGCACGTCCTCGTACTCCTGCCGGATCGACGGCCACGAGCGCGCGTCCGCCGCCGAGGGCTCGACCCATTCGTCGGGCTCGAAGCTTTCCACCGCAGCCTCGTCGGCGCGCGCAAAGCGCAGGGCGCGATAGGCGAAGACGCGCTCGCTGTCGAGCAGGTGGACCCACGCTTCGCGGATGCTCCACTTGGCGGGATCGTACCGGTGGAGCGATTTCTCATCGGAGATCGAGTCGAGCAGCGCGCGTGTCGCCCGGGTCTCGGAATCGAAGGCCGTGAGGATGTTTTCGCCGGAAACCAGCGAGATGTATCTCTCGAGGTACGGGACGTGTTCCGAGGTCTCGGGTCGGCCGATCACGGGCGGATCCTAGCGCTTTCGCCGGTTGACCGGTCCCCCGCGGCGGAGGAACCGGCCGCTCGGGTCAACTTCGCGGGCGACCTTTCGTAGAACCCTCGTACGGGTTCTTTCGCCTCCTCGACCGGCCCGGGCGCCGGGCGGTCGAGCGCAGCGCCCGTTCGGCTTTCTCCGGGCCGAAATTGCACATGGACGAAGGGAAAATGGGCGAGTTTCGGAGAGGCGCGGCGTGTGTAACCTTTTGCGGAAACCGGTGTTATTGTTTTCTCGGGCCTTTACCTGTCGGCGGCGGGTGGGGGGCATGGGGCATCGACGCCCTCCGGTCGCGAAAAGGCGCCGGCTCCGCGTCGATCGGAGCTTCCCCCGTTCGTCGTCATTTCAGGAGCTATTGTGCGTGACCCCGAAGGCGCCGAGGGGCCCCTCTTTTTCGCTTCCGACTGGAATCCCGTGAGCGGAAAGGGGCTTATTTAAGGGTTGGAGCGGCACGTCCGGGGCCGTCTTCTCAAGCTCCCGGTCGGTGGGTATGAAGCTGGAGGTTTGGTTTTCATGAAGAAGCGGATGTTCCTGGTGCTCGTCGCCATCGTGGTCTTCGTCTTCACGATCGGGATGGTCAAGTACGGGCAGATCAAGAAGGGCATGGCGCAGCACGCGGCCTTCAAGATGCCGCCCGAAGCGGTCACGACCGTCGTGGCGAAGCCCACGGAGTGGCCGGCGATGCAGTCGGCGATCGGATCGGTCGAGGCCGTGCACGGCGTGGTCGTGAGCGCCGACCTGCCCGGGGTCGTCGAGAAGATCTCCTTCGAGTCCGGCAAGACCGTCCGGGCGGGCGACCTGCTCGTCCAGCTGGACACCCGGCAGGAGCAGGCGCAGCTGGCCGCCGCCGAAGCGCAGGCCAAGCTCACGAAGGTCAACCTCGACCGCCTGACGGGTCTCCGGCAGAAGGGCATCGCCGCCCAGGCCGAGTGGGACAGCGCGGACGCGGCGCAGGCCTCGGCGCAGGCGCGGATCGGAGAGATCCGGGCGACGATCGCCCGCAAGACCATCCGCGCCCCCTTCACGGGCGTGCTCGGCATCCGCGAGGTGAACCTCGGTCAGTACCTCCAGAGCGGCAGTCCGATCGTTCCCCTCCAGTCCCTCGACCCGATCTACGTGAACTTCTCGGTGCCGCAGCAGGACGCGGCCGGGATGAAGAACGGCTCCGTGGTGAAGGTCCGCGCCGAGGGCTCGGCGGTCGAGGCGACGGGGAAGATCACCGCGACCAACTCGCTCATCGACCCGGCGACGCGCAACGTCCAGATCCAGGCGACCTTCGCCAACCCGGACGGCCGGCTGAAGCCCGGGATGTTCGTCAGTACGAGCGTCGGCCTCGGGACGGCGTCCACGGTGATCCCGCTGCCGGCGTCGGCGATCAACTACGCGCCGTACGGCGATTCCGTGTACATCGTGGCGGAGCTCAAGGATCCGAAGGGCCAGACCTACAAGGGCGTTCGCCAGCAGTTCGTGAAGCTCGGACCGGGCCGCGGGGACCAGATTGCGGTCGTCTACGGGATCAAGCCCGGCGAAGAGGTCGTGACCTCGGGCGTCTTCAAGCTCCGCCAGGGGGCGGCCGTGCAGGTCAACAACCAGACCGTCCCGTCGAACAGCACGGCGCCCAAGCCCGAGGACAGCTAAATGAAGCTCACGGATCTCTTCGTACGGCGACCGGTCCTCGCGATCGTCGTCAACCTGGTCATACTCATCGCCGGGTTGCAGGCGATCCGCACGCTGTCGGTCCGCCAGTACCCGCGCAGCGACATCTCGGTCGTCAAGGTCACGACGGCCTACGTCGGGGCCAACGCGGACCTCGTTCGCGGATTCATCACGACGCCGCTCGAGCGCGTGATCGCCAGCGCCGACGGCATCGACTACATCGAGTCCTCCAGCGCGCAGGGCGTTTCGACGATCACGGTCCACCTCAAGCTCAACTACGACACCAACGCGGCCCTGACCCAGGTGCAGGCCAAGGTGGCACAGGTGCGCAACGACCTGCCGCCCGAGGCGGAGGCGCCGATCATCGAGCTGGCGACGGCGGACACCGAGTTCGCGGCCATGTACATCGGGTTCTCCTCGGACGCCCTCGACCAGAACCAGATCACCGACTACCTGGTCCGCGTCGTCCAGCCCAAGCTCACCGCCGTGTCGGGCGTGCAGCGGGCGGACATCCTCGGCAGCCGCACCTTCGCGATGCGCGTGTGGCTGAAGCCCGAGAAGATGGCCGCCCTCGGCATCGCCCCCGCGGACGTGCGCACCGCGCTTTCCGAGAACAACTACCTCTCCGCGATCGGCCAGACCAAGGGGTCGATGACGTCGGTCAACCTCGTCGCGAACACGGACCTGAAGACGGCAAACGAGTTCAAGCAGCTCGTCGTCAAGGAGAAGGACGGCGTCGTCGTGCGCCTCGGCGAGATCGCCGACGTCGTGCTGGGGGCCGAGAACTACGACTCGGACGTCAAGTTCAACGGCCAGACGGCGACGTTCATGGGCATCTGGGTCCTTCCGACGGCCAACTCGCTCGACGTCATCAAGCGGGTGCGCGCGGAGCTCCCGGACATCCAGACGCAGCTGCCGGTCGGCATGAAGCTCGGCATCCCGTACGACTCGACCGAGTACATTCAGGACGCCATCGACGAGGTGCTGTCGACCCTGACGGAGACGCTGCTCATCGTCATCCTCGTCATCTTCCTCTTCCTGGGCTCGTTCCGCGCCGTGCTGATTCCGATCGTGGCCATCCCGATCTCGCTCATCGGCGCCGTGTTCCTGATGCTCCTCTTCGGGTTCACGATCAACCTCCTGACGCTGCTCGCGATCGTGCTCTCGGTCGGCCTTGTCGTCGACGACGCCATCGTCATGGTGGAGAACGTCGAGCGGCACCTGCAGCTCGGCGAGAAGCCGTTCGAAGCGGCGCTGAAGGCGGCGCGGGAGCTCGTCGGGCCGATCATCGCCATGACGATCACGCTGGCGGCCGTCTACGCCCCGATCGGCATCCAGGGCGGCCTGACGGGCGCCCTCTTCCGCGAGTTCGCATTCACCCTCGCCGGCGCGGTGCTCGTGTCGGGCGTCGTGGCCCTGACGCTTTCGCCGATGATGGGCTCGAAGCTGCTCCGCAGCGGCGACTCCGAGAAGGGCTTCGCGGGCTGGATCAACCGGCGCTTCGAAAAGGTCAGGAGCACGTACGGCCGAACGCTCGTCGGCAGCCTCAAGTACCGGCCGGTCGTTTTCGTGATCTGGATCGCGGTCGTCCTGCTCATCTTCCCGTTCTACATGTTCTCGGCCAAGGAGCTCGCGCCGACCGAGGACCAGGCGGTCGTCTTCGGCGTCATCCAGGCGGCGCCCAACGCCACCCTCGACCAGACGAACCTGTTCGCGTCCAAGGTCTACGACGTCTACAACTCCTTCCCCGAGAAGAAGGCCGTCTTCCAGATCGTTTCGCCCACGGGCGGCTTCGGCGGCATGGTCACCAAGCCCTGGAGCGAGCGCAAGAAGAGCACGCAGCAGCTCCAGGTCGAGGCGAGCATGGGCCTGTCCAAGATTCCCGGGATCCGCGTGATCTCGCTCGTGCCCCCGGCGCTGCCGGGCGGAGGCAGCTTTCCCGTGGACTTCGTCATCGCCTCGACGGCGGAGCCCGAGCGGCTGACCGAGTTCGCGAATCAGCTCGTCGGCAAGGCCTACCAGAGCGGCATCTTCATGTTCGCCGACTCCGACCTCAAGTTCGACCAGCCGCAGGCCGAGGTGGTTTTCGACCGCGACAAGCTGCGCGCGCAGGGCGTCGACCTCGGTCAGGTCGGCCGCGACCTCTCGACGATGCTCGGCGGCAACTACGTCAACCGTTTCTCGATTCAGGGCCGCAGCTATAAGGTCATTCCCCAGATCAAGCGCGCCGAGCGCCTCAATTCCGATCAGCTCTCCGACATCTACGTGACCGGCGCCGGCGGCAAGCTGGTGCCGCTCTCGACGTTCGCCACGGTCAAGACGTCGACGCAGCCGCGCGACTTGAAGCGCTTCCAGCAGTTGAACGCCGTCCGCATCCAGGGCGTCATCCCGCCGGGCGTTCCCCTCGACGGAGCCCTCAAGGTCCTCGAGACGGAGGCGGCGAAGATCCTGCCCAAGGGGTTCACGGTCGATTACGCCGGCGAGTCGCGGCAGCTGCGGACCGAGGGAAGCAAATTCCTCTTCACGTTCCTCCTGTCGGCGATCCTGATCTACCTCGTGCTCGCGGCGCAGTTCGAGAGCTTCCGCGACCCGTTCATCATCCTCGCGGGCTCGGTGCCGCTGGCCCTCTCGGGCGCGCTGCTGTTTTCGTTCCTCGGGCTGACGACGCTCAACATCTACAGCCAGGTCGGTCTGATCACGCTCGTCGGCCTCATCGCCAAGAACGGCATCCTGATCGTCGAGTTCGCCAACAAGCTCCAGGAGACGGGGCTCGGCAAGCTGCAGGCGGTCGTCGAAGCGGCCCAGACGCGACTGCGGCCGATCCTCATGACGACCGCCGCGACCGTCATGGGCCACATGCCGCTCGTGTTCGCGACGGGCCCGGGCGCCGGCGCCCGGAACAGCATCGGCATCATGCTCGTCACCGGCATGATCATCGGCACGGCCTTCACGCTCTTCGTCGTGCCGTCGATCTACGTCCTCGTCGCCCGGACGCACCAGGCGGTCGGGACCGGCACCGAGGCCGCGGAAACCGGACCGGCCAAGGTTCCGGAGCTCGAGGAAGCCGCCGTCTAAACGTGGGGTCAGCCCTGCATTTCTGCGTTTTCGAGCCGGACCCCGGCAATTGTCCAAAGAGTCAGGGTTGCAGGGCTGACCCTGGATTAATGCGGATATCCTCCCGCGAAAGCGGGAGGATCCGATGTCCCTCGGGCGTCGCGTTCTGGCAGCGGGCCTGGCGGGTTTCGTAGCCCTCGCCGGCGCGGGACGGACCGCAACCAACAAGCCGGTGCTCCACGGGAAGCACTGGCTCGCCATCACGGGCAAGCCCCTGGCGGCGACGGCCGGAGCGATGACCTTCCAGAGAGGCGGCAACGCGGTCGATGCCGCCTGCGCGATGCTCGCGGCGACGACGACCATGTTCGACACGCTGTCCTGGGGCGGCGAGACCCAGGCGCTGATCTTCAACCCCCGGACGGGCAAGGTCGTCGCGGTCAACGCCCTCGGCGTCGCCCCGACCGGAGCGACACCGGCGTTCTTCCGGGCCCGCGGCATGGCCTATCCGCCCGAGTACGGGCCGCTCGCCGCGGTCACGCCCGGGACCCCCGGCGGCCTCATGCTCATGCTCGCGGAGTACGGAAAGCTCTCTCTCGCGGAGGTCCTCGCCCCGGCGCTCGAGATGGCGGAGGGCTACCCGATCGAAGGCCAGCTCGCCGACGGGATCGAGCGCGAGAAGGCGCGGATCGCGGAGTGGCCCTACTCCAGGAAACTCTTCCTCACTCACCCCGGCGAGGCGCGCGAGGCTCCGCGGGCGGGCGAGGTGTTCCGCCAGCCGGACCTCCACGCGACCCTGTCGAAGCTGGTCGAGGCCGAGGCGGCCGCGCTCGCCGCCGGCCGCAGCCGCCGCGACGCGATCCTGGCGGCCTACGACCGCTTCTATCGCGGCGACATCGCCGCGGAGTTCGTGCGCGGCGCGCGGGAGCAGGGGGGCCTGATCACCCTCGAGGACCTCGCGCGGTGGAAGGCGCGGTTCGAGGAACCGGTCCGGACCACCTACCGCGGAATCGACGTCTACAAGCTCGACGTGTGGACGCAGGGACCGGCCATGCTCCAGGCCCTGAACCTCCTCGAGCCGATGGACCTGCGCGCGATGGGCTACAACAGCGCCCGCTACATCCATGCGCTCTACCAGGTGATGAACCTCGCCTTCGCGGACCGCGACTTCTACTACGGCGACCCGGACCTTCCGCCGGCCGAGCCCCGGCGCGGCCTGCTTTCGAAGGAGTACGCCGCGGCGCGCGCGAAGGCGATCGACTGGACCCGCAACGACGCCGCCGCGAAGCCCGGCGACCCGTATCCGTTCCAGGGGGAGAAGAATCCGTACCTCGAGTACCTCGCGAAGTGGAAGAGCGATGCGACGGTCAAGCCCGGTGGTTCGGCCGATCGCTCGGAGCGCGCCCGGACGCGCACGTTCGACGACGAGTTTCACGCCGGCACGACCTCGATCGAGGCGGCCGACGAGGAGGGCTGGGTCGTCTCGGTGACGCCGTCGGGCGGCTGGAACCCGGTCTGCATCGCGGGGCGGACGGGGATCGGGATGAGCCAGCGGATGCAGAGCTTCGTCCTCGACCCGGCCGAGAATCCGTACAACGTGCTCGAGCCCGGCAAGCGGCCGCGCGTGACCTTGACCCCGGGATTGGCGCTCAAGCACGGAAAGCCCTACCTGGCCTTCGCGGTGCAGGGCGGCGACGCCCAGGATCAGAACCTGCTGCAGTTCTTCCTGAACATCGTCGAGTTCGGCATGAACGTGCAGGAGGCGGCCGAGGCGCCGAACATCGAGAGCTTCCAGATGCGGAGCTCGTTCGGGGCGCACGAGTCGCGGCCCGGCCGCATCACGCTCAACGATGCGGTCCCGGCCTGGGTGCGGGCCGAGCTCAAGAGCATGGGCTACACGATCCGGACCGAGGCGAAGACCTCCGGGCCGATCAACGCCATCTTCTTCGACCGCGAGCACGGAACGATGTGGGGCGGATCGAGCGACTACGGCGAGGACTACGGGATCGGCTGGTGAGCGCGGGGAGCGGCCGCGGGCACTGCGCGCGCCCGATTTATTTTTTCGGGGCCGGGCAGGCGGGGGGCCAGGGCTCGGCGGGGCCCTCCCGGAGGACGAAGAACTCGCCGGAGGCCGGGCCCTTGGTGTCGCGCGCGAAGAGCAGCGTCCGGCCGCTCGGCGAGAAGACGGCGCCGATCTCGGTGCCGTTCACGTTGACCTCCGGGGGCAGCTTGACCTTGGGCGCCCAGCCGTCCGGGGTCCGCTTCGACTCGTAGAGGCCGCCGTCGGCCATGATGATCAGGCGCGAGCCGTCGGGCGAGGGAAGGGGCTCGAACTCGTCGCCGGCGGTGTTGATTCCCGGACCCAGGTTCTCGACGACCCAGCGGCCGCCGCTTTCCTGGCGGGCCCGCCAGATGTCGTTGCCTCCGAGGCCTCCGGGTCGCTTCGAGCCGAAGTAGAGCCAGCCGTCCGGGGCCGGCCGTGGAAACCACTCGGCCCCGGTCGAGTTGACCGGCGCGGGCAGACGCAGCGGCACGCCCCAGGCGCCGGCGGAGTCGCGGTCGACCCGCCAGATGTCGAGGTCCTTGCGCTTCACGCCGTCGGTCGAGCGCGAGGAGATGAAGTAGAGCGCGCGGCCGTCCGCCGTGAAGTACGGATCGGCCTCGAGGCCGTCCCCGGCGAAGACCGGCGGCGCCGGCTTCGACCAGCCCTTCTCGCCGCAATGGCTGACGAAGATCCGCCAGCCCTCGAAGCTGGGGGAGCTGCGCACGAAGTAGAAGTCGCCGTTCAGGGGATCGAACGCCGCGTGGGACTCGAACTGCGGGCTCGAGATCACGGCCGGCGTCCAGGGCTCGACGCCGGCCAGAAGCAACGCGGCCGCGGCGAATGCCGTGAGGCCCAGGATGAGGATGAGGCGCGTCTTCACTTCGTCACCTCGCCGAGTGGACGATGCGCTCAGATGGTACCGGACGCAGCTTCGTCGGTTGGTCGACTTCGGACGTCACAGAAGATCGGGCCCCCGGCCTAAACCCAAGGCGCTTTCCGGCGCTCGCCTTCGCTACATCTCCTTCAGGTATTCGTGGACGAACTGGACGGCCATGGAGCCCTCGCCGACCGCCGAGGCGACGCGCTTGACCGAGCCCGAGCGGACGTCGCCGGCGGCGAAGACGCCGGGGCGGCTCGTTTCGAGGAGGAAGGGCTGCCGCTTCAGCGTCCACCGCGGCGACTGGACGACCGAAGGCCCGGTGCGGACGAACCGCTTTTCGTCGCGCTCGATCTCCGGCGGCAGCCAGTCGGTGTGGGGTGTCGCGCCGATGAAGCTGAAGAGGGCCGGAGTCGCGATGACGCGGGATTCGCCGGTCTTGCGGTGGACGAGCTCGACCTCGCCGAGATGGCCGTCGCCCCGCATCCTCCGGACCTCGGTATTGAGGAGGACCTCGATGTTCGTGGTCGTTTCGATCCGGTGCGCCAGGTAGGTCGACATGTTCTTGGAGAGCGAGTCGGCGCGCACCACGAGGAAGACCTTGGGGCACTGGCCCGCGAGATAGACGGCGGCCTGGCCGGCCGAGTTGCCGCCGCCGACGATGACGACGTCCGCGCCCCGGCAGAGAGCGGCCTCGCTGGGGGTCGCCGCGTAGTAGATCCCGGCGCCTTCGAACTGCTCGCACCCTTCGACCGGGAGCTTCTTGTATTGGGCGCCGGTCGCGATCAGCAGGCACTTGGCCGTGATGGTTTCCCCGCCTTCGATCTCGAGGACCGAATACCCGTTGTCGAAGGAGAGGCGAACGACGGACGAAGGGACCGAGAGGGCCGCCCCGAACTTGTTGGCCTGAACCACGGCGCGGTCCGCGAGCTCGGCGCCCGTCAGCCCCGTCGGGAATCCGAGGTAGTTCTCGATGCGCATGCTCGTGCCCGCCTGTCCTCCGGTGGCCGAGCGCTCGAGCACGACGGTCGAGAGTCCCTCCGACGCGCCGTAGACCGCGGCGGCGAGCCCGCTCGGCCCGCCTCCGACGACGACGAAATCGTAGACCGTGTGCTCGAGCGGCCGCTTGATGCCGATCTCTTCGGCGAGCTTCTCGTTGGACGGGTTGCGCAGGAGCAGGCGGCAGCCCCAGGCGACGACGGGAGTGTCGGCCGGTGTCAGGCCGAAGTGCTTCAGGACCTCGTTGACCGCGGGATCGGCCTCGAGGTCGACGAACGTGAAGAGCATCCGGTTGCTCGCGAGGAAGTCGCGGATGCGGGACGTGTCCTTGGAATAGCGCGATCCGATGACCTGGAGACCCGTGAATCCGGGTGACTGGCGCAGGAGCTCGCGCCGCGCGATCAGCGCCTTGAGGATCACGTCGCCGACCTGCGGGCGCGTGTTGATGACCTCGCGCAGCGCCCTCCTGGCCGACGGCGAACGTCTCGGTGCTCTCCCGCGCGCGACCCCCGCGGCGATGGCGCGCGCGCCGGTCAGCCACCCGATCTCGCCGGTGAACTGGCCGCGGTGATGGGTGACGATCACCCTGGGCGCCGCGCCCGACTCGTCGAGGATCTCGATGCCGCCCGAGACGACGATGAAGAACGGGACGTTGGCGTCCCCGGTCCGGAAGATCGGCTGGCCGTCCGCCCAGCGCTCCTTCCGGGTCCTGGGGCAGGTTCCGATCTCCTCCAGGTCGGCGTCGCTCAGCGTGGGGAAGGCGACGGCGGTCAACTCGGCGGCATCGGCCATGATCCGGGATTCTATCGGCGCACGCCCCTCGCGTCTCGCCGCCGGCTGATCCTGGCGGCGCGCGCGGCGGCTTTCTTCGCGGCCCGCTCGAGCCATTCCGCCGGAGCCACGGCCGTCCCCGGAATGTGACGATTGGCCCATCCGACGAGCTCGCGCAGCACGGGGAAGAGGGCGGCGCCCTTCGGCGTGAGCTCGTACTCGTAGCGCACGGGCCGGCGCGCGTAGGCGTTCTTGGTCACGATGCCGGAGCGCTCGAGACGGCGGAGGCGGTCGGCAAGGATGTTGGACGAAATGCCCTCGTCGGACCGGAGGAGATCCCCGAAGCGGCGCTTTCCGAGAAGCAGCATGTCCCGGACGACGAGCCAGGTCCACTTGTCGCCGACGAGGTCCATGGCGTTGGCGACGGGGCAGATCGAGCGTCGGGAGAAGCGGACGGGCGCGGGCATCGCCCTAGCGTAGACGGTTGCTTGCAAAATGCAACCGGCAGCGATAGCCTGCAGAGCGACTTGCAATTTGCAAGCACCCAGGAGGTCCCATGATCGGCTCGGCTCAGGCGCTGCAATCGGAACTCGACCAGGAGGCGCAAGCGACTCGCCGCGTTCTCGAACGGGTGCCCGCGGAAAAGCTGGCCTGGAGGCCCCACCCGAAGGCGATGACGCTCGGACAACTCGCGCTGCACGTCGCCAAAGTCCCCGGAGATCTGGCGAATCTCTCAACCCTCGACGGCATCGACGGAGAGACCGTCGACTTCGAGCCTCCCCAGCCCGCCAACGTCGCGGAGATCCTTCCGACGCTCGAGTCGAGTCTCGCCCGGGCGCGCGCGGTGCTCGCCGCGCTCGACGAACGAACCGCCTCCGGCAGTTTCCGCCTGACGGCCGGCACGCGGGAGATCTTCACGCTTCCGCGCCTCGCCCTGCTTCGCTCGCTGATGCTGAACCACTGGTACCACCACCGCGGCCAGCTGGTCGTGTACCTGCGGATTCTGGACGTGCCGGTTCCGGCGGTTTACGGCCGCAGCGCGGACGAGAACCCGTTCGCCCGGATGCCCGCGAGCGCCTGAGGGATCATCCTTCGAGCTTCGCGTCCAGGGTGATCTTCGCCTTCAGGAGCTTCGAGATCGGGCAGTTGACCTCGGCGCTGCGGGCCGCGGCGAGGAACGCCTCCTGCGTCGCGCCCGGGATCTTCGCGGTCAGCTCCAGGTGCGACTCCGTGACCGAGAAGCCGGAGTCCCCCTTCTCGAGCGTCACGGTCGCCGTCGTCCGCAGGCTCTCGGCCGTGAGGTTCGCCTTGCCGAGCTCCGCGGAGAGGGCCATCGTGAAGCACCCGGCGTGGGCCGCCGCGACCAGCTCCTCCGGGTTGGTGCCCTTCTCGTTTTCGAATCGGGTCGTGAACGAATAGCGGCTCTCGGAGAGCACTCCGCTCTCGGTCGAGAGCGAGCCCTTCCCGGTCTTCAGGTCTCCGCGCCACTGTGCCGTCGCCTTGCGTTTCATCGATCCTCCTCGTCTCCGGGGAGACTACTTCAGGCGAGCCCCGTCCGGAACGGGCCCTTCCAGAAATCCGAGGACCGTCTCGGGGAGCGTCGCGCGAGGCGGAGCTCGCCGGCCGCGAGTCCCCGGAGGGAGGCCAGGCCGCGCCGCCGCCTAGTCGATGCTCTCGCCCTTCTCGAGCTTCTGGATCAGGCCCTGGAGGTTCTTCTTGTTGGCCTCGTCGGGCGCCTGCGCCAGCGCGAGCTTCGCCTCCGCGAGCGCCTTCTTCGTGTCGCCCGTCGCGGCGTAGGCGCGCATGAGCCCGGAGTGCACGGGCCACTCGTTCGGATAGCGCTTCGCGTTCAACTGGTAGAGCTTGATCGCCTGGTCCTTCTTCCCCTCGCGCTGCAGGGCGCGCGCCGCCTGGTGGATCTGGACGGGGCCGGCGGTCCGGTGATTGACCGCCTTGTCGAACGTCTTCGCCGCTTCGTCCGTCCGGCCGTTGGCGGCCTGGAGCTTCGACAGCGTCAGCAGCGTGACGAAGTTCTCCTCGCCGCCCGAGTACGGATCCGAGACCGCGCGCTGCGCCCAGACGAGCGCTTCCGGGAGATTGACCTTGTTGTCGGCGCAGAACTCCGCCGCCTGCTGCCAGCTCTGCCAGGAGAATCCGGCCCAGCCGCGCAGATCCGTCCGCATCTGGTCGACCCAGAGGGCGTTGACGTCGTCGACTTCGATCGTCAGCGGCACCTGGAGATCCTCCCAGCGGAGCGCCACGGTCGCCCTCGACGGCTCGCGGGTCGGGAACTCGTAGGTCAGCCACTCGTGGTACTCGCTCTTGCCGGCCTTCGTCGTGACGCGCAGCGCATCGTTCCTGGGGTCGTACCAGTAGCTTCCCCAGGACGCCGCGTCCTTCGAGAAGATCACGGTCCACTCGTCCTGTCCCGGGATGAAGTGGAGGCCGTAGGTCCCGGCCGGAAGCTTCTGGCCCTGGATCCGGACGGCGTGGGTCGTCGTGAAGGTCGTGTTCTCGTTGGCGCCGCCGCGCCACGGGCAGCTCGTGCAGCCGTTGAAGCCGAGGTCCGACATGCCCCAGGGAACGAGCTCGCCCCAGATCTTCCCGCGCCGGTCGTTCGTGCCCCGGACGACCCGGGGGCTCGAATAGTCGATCGTGACGCGCACGGGCCCGATCGACTGCATGACCGAGGCCTGGGGGTTGTCGCCGTTGGGCGGGAAGGTCAGGCCCTGGGCGCCGAAGAGCGCCGGGGCGGCGAGGGCCGATGCGAAGAACAACGGGCCGAGGTGAGAGCGTCGCGGCATGATTCCCCTCCGGGCCGCCCGTGCGCGGCGGCAACGGAGTCTGATACGCGCCGCCCCGGGCCAGTGTTTTGCCGGGCCGGCCTCGGCCTCTTCTTGATTCTCAGGGCTTCGCCTTCACGCCGGCCGGGGTCCCCGAGCCGCCGAGGCCCCGCTCCTCGATGAGCGGCGCGACCTCGGGATCGCGGCCCCGGAACGCTCGGTACATCGCGGCCGCGTCCTCGCTGCCGCCCCGCGACAGGATCAGCTTGCGGAAGCGGTCGCCGTTCGAGCGCGTCATCCCGCCGTTCTCCCGGAACCAGTAGTAGGCGTCGTCGTCGAGGACCTCCGACCAGAGGTACGCGTAGTAGCCGGCGGCGTAGCTCGAGGACCAGATGTGGGAAAAGTAAGCCGTCCGGTAGCGGGGCGGCACCTCCGGGAGGGCGACCTTCAGGCGCTCGAGCGTCGCTTTCTCGAAGCCATTGACGTCCGGCGGCGTCGAACCCGGGGGCAACGAATGCCAGGCCATGTCGAGGAGGGCGGAGGCCAGGTACTCCGTGGTGAGGTAGCCCTGGTTGAAGGTCCGGGTCTTCTTGATCTTCTCGGCGAGCGCCGCCGGCATGGGCTCGCCCGTCTTCCAGTGCTTCGCGTAGTGGGCGAACACCGAAGGCTCCCAGGCCCAGTGCTCGTTGAATTGGGACGGGAACTCGACGAAATCCCGCGGCGTGTTGCCGAAGGTGGGGTACTCGACGTTCTGGAACATGCCGTGGAGCGCGTGCCCGAACTCGTGGAAGAGAGTGTCGACGTCGGTCGACGAGATGAGGGCCGGCTCGCCCTGGCCCGGCTTGGTGAAGTTGGTGTTGTTCGTGATGGCGGGCTTCCAGCCGAGCAGCCGGCTCTGGTCGACGAAGCTGTCGCACCAGGCGCCGCCGCGCTTGGAGGGGCGGGCGAAATAGTCGCCGTAGTAGAGGGCGAGCGAGCTTCCGTCGGCGTCGAAGACCTCCCACACGCGGACGTCCGGGTGGTAGACCGGGATGTCCTTGCGCTCCTTGAAGGTGATGCCGTACATGGCATTGGCCGCGAAGAAGACGCCGTCCTTGAGCACCCGGTCGAGGTCGAAGTACGCCCGTACCTGCGACTCGTCGAGGTCGTACGCGGCCTCTCGGACCTTTTCGGCGTAGAAGTCCCAGTCGGCTGCCGTCAGCGCGAAGCCGCCGTTCGCGGCGTCGATCTGCTTCTGGATCGCGGCGGCCTCGCCGCGCGCCTTCGCCGTGGCCGCGGGCACGAGGCCGTTCATCAGCTTCTCGGCGTTGGCGGGAGTCTTCGCCATCTGGTCGTCGAGGACGTAGGTGGCATAGTCGGGGAACCCGAGAAGCTTCGCCTTCTTCGCCCGCAGGTCCGCGAGACGGAGCACGATCGCCTGGGTGTCGTTGGCTCCGCCGCGACCGCCGCGGGCGAGCGACGCCTGAAGGATCTTCTCGCGAAGCTCCCTTTTCTCGAGCGAGGCGAGCGACGGCTGCTGCGTGGTGTTCCGCAGCGGGAGGATCCACCGGTCCGAGAGTTTCCTCTCCCTCGCCGCCGCCGCGGCCGCCGAGAGGTCGCCGTCGGAGAGACCGGCGAGCTCGGACTTCTTCTCGACCACGACGGCCGAGGCGTTGGTGTCCGCCAGGAGATTCTGCCGGAACTTCGTGCTCTGCTCCGCGATCTCTTCGTTGATCTTCATCAGCGCGGACTGGTCCGCGGGCTTCAGCGCGGCGCCGGAACGAACGAAGAGGAGCTGGTACCGCTCGACGAGATACTTCGCCTCGGCGCCGAGACCGAGGGAATCGCGCCCGTCGTAGATCGCCTGGACCCGGGCGTAGAGCTTCGGGTTGAGGTAGATCGCATCGTTGTGGGCCGAAAGCTTCGGCGCGAGCACCGCCTTCGCCTTCTGCAGGGTGTCGTTCGTGTTGGCCTCATCGAGGTTGGAAAAGACCTTGTAGGCCCGGGTCAGGAGCTCTCCGGAGCGCTCCATCGCCTCGATGGTGTTCGCGAAGGTCGGCGGGGCCGGGTCGTCGGCGATCCGGGCGATCTCCGCCAGCTGCTCTTTCATGCCCGCCTCGATCGCCGGCTCGTAGTCGGTGTCCTTGAGGCGATCGAAGGGCGGCGCCTGGTAGGGCAGGGTGCTCCGGGCCATCAGCGGATTCGGGTCGGGCACCGGCGCGGGGGCCGTTTGCGGCACGGCCGCGGCGCCGACGAGGAACGCGGCGGCGAGGACAGCATGGAGACCGGAACGGCGTGGCGTCATGGCTTTTGTATCCTTTTGTCACGGCGAATTGCCGTCGGGAATCGACGAGCATCCAGCAATTCGAGTCCGAAGGATATTCCCGAAAAGGGTCCGCTCAGCGGGGAAGGACCACGCGCGTGGTTTGTTCCGAGGGCGGGGGCAGCGGAACGGCGCGTTCGGGCGCTTCGAGCTCGAGGGCCGCGACGCCGCCCCGGGAGATGCCGGCGTAGAGGGTCCGCCCGGAGGAGTCGAGGGCGAGCGAGCGCACCGAGAAAGTCGACAGGCCGGTTCCGAGGGCCGACCAGGTGTCTCCGCCGTCGGTGCTCGCGAAAACGCCGCCGGTCCCGCCCGAGACGAGCGGCGAGACCGCCGCGTAGACGACCGACGGGTCCGTCGGATCGAACAGGAGGTCGTAGACCGAGCCGAGATTCGCAACCCCATGCCGGGTCCACGTGGCTCCGCCGTCCACCGAGCGGCAGACGCCGTTGCTCACGCCGAGCAGGATGCCGTCGCCTCCGCTCGCGTACCGTATCGTCAGAATGCCGCCGCACCCCGAGGTTGACCCGGGCGCGACGGTCGTCCAGGAGACGCCGCCGTCGAGACTCTGGAAATATCCCGCGGCTCCGCGGCTGACCGCGCCGACGCGCGAGCCGTCGTCGGGGTCGACGGCGATCGCGTCGATCGAGAATCCGGCGGCGTCGAGTCCGGTCGGCTGCCAGGTGGCGCCGGAGTCCGTGCTCTTGTAGACGCGCTCCGGGTTGCTGCCGTCATAAGGGTGGTCGGTGCCGGCGTAGAGGTTGAGGGCGTTCGTCGGGTCGAGGGCGACGGCGGATACGAAATCGTCGGGGAGCCCCGAGTCCCGCCGGCTCCACGTCGCCCCGCCGTCCGTGCTCGCCCGGAGGCCCGCGCCGAGCGTTCCCGCGAAGAGCGTCTCCTGGTCTCCGGGCAGCAGGCTGACCACGAAGCGCAGGGCGAGCGACGCGACCGGCTCGGGCGGCAGGCCCCCGCTCGCGCGGCGCCAGCTCACGCCGGCGTCGGAGCTGGCATGGACGCCATCGAAGGTCGAGGCGTACACCGCGCCTGGAGACCCGGGGCTCGTGACCACGGTCGAGACGAGGGCCTCGTCGAGGCCGGACGACGAAGTGGACCAGGTGTCGGCTCCGTTCGTGCTGCGGTAGACGCCGCCGCCGTTGCCTCCGGCGAGGATCGTCGCCGGAGAGCCGGGCAGAAACGCGAGCGAGTGAAGGTCGAGCTCGTTCAAGCCGTCGTTCACCGGGTTCCAGCTTGCGCCGCCGTCGATGCTCTTGAACGTGCCGTTGCCCTGCGTCGTCAGGTACACGGCGGCGCCGGAAGGATCGACGGCCACGGCGAGGATGGCCGGGAAGAAGGGAGATGTTCCCGACGGTGTTCTGCGGCAGGTTGCCGTTGGCCTCCGACCATGTCGCCCCGCCGTCGGTGCTCTTGCCGACGCCGAAGCCGGTCACGTTTCCGGCGTAGAGCGTCGAGGGCGCGGTGGGGTCGACGGCGATGGAGAAGAAGGAGATCCCCGCGTTTCCGAAGAATCCCCAGCTTTCGCCGCCGTTCAGGGAGAGCAGCAGACCACGGCTCGAGGCGGCGTAGACGCGCTGCGGGTTCCCGGGGTCGCGCGCGAACGCGGTCGTCTCGAGCGCGAGGCCCGCACCCCCCAGGGTCTGCGGCGTCCAGCTCGCGCCGCCGTCGGTGCTTCGGAAGATCTCGGAGAAGCGCGTCCCCGCCAGGATGACCTGCGGGTTGCTCGGGTCGATCGAGAGCGCGGCGACGTCGAGGGGCTCGATGCCCGAGAATGGATCGACGAGGCCGTCGCTCGCCTGGATCCAGGAGGCGCCGCCGTCCTGCGACTTGAAGATCCCGTGGCTCGGGGTCCCGTCGGACGGCGTGACGGTCCCGGCGTAAAGCGTCGAGGCGTCGGTCGGATCGACGGCGACCGCCTGGGTCCGGTCGGCGGGAAGGCCTCCGCTCGCCGGCTCCCAGATCGTGCCTCCGCGCCGCCCTCGCCAGACGCCGCGTCCGGTCCCGACGTAGACCGTCGACGGGCTCGAGGGCGCCGGAACGATGCAATACACGCTGGCGCCCGGAGGACCGTTCGAGACCCAGGGGCCGGTTTCCGCCCCGGCCCCGGCCGCGGCGAGCGCCGCGAGGGCGAGCGTGGCCCCGAGAGATCGGCCGATCACGAACTGCCAGAACCTCCCGAACCCCTCCGGAATTGCAGGCCATATATATTGACGGCATGAACGACCGCGAGTTTTTTCAGCAGCGGTGGAAGACCGAACGGCTGCTCTTCACGCGGATGATCAAAGCGCTGCCGGGGGACAAGCTCGACTATCGCCCGCACGAGCGGTCGGGCTCGGCGGGCCGGATCGCCCTCGGCATGGCCCGGGAAACCGAAGGTCTCGCGGACATCATCGAAAAGTTCTCCCTCGACTGGGCGGGGGGAACGCCGGAGAGCGTGTCCGGCCCCGAGCTCTTCGCGGCCTGGGACCGGGCGGCGGCGCGCCTCACGGCGGCCGTCGACCGCCTCGACGACGCGAAGTGGGCCACTCCGGCCGAGTTTCGCGCGGGCGGCCAGGTCGTCTTCTCCGGGCCGGTGCGCGACCACTGCTGGTGGATCCTCTTCGACCTCGTTCATCACCGCGGGCAGCTCTCGACCTACGTCCGCCCCATGGGCGGCAAGGTGCCGGCGACCTACGGGCCGTCCGGAGACGAAGAGGCCGCGCCGTAGCTCTCCGCGTTTCCAGGACGATGGAGGACGACGAGATCCAGTTCGTGACGGCGCGGACCCTCGGGATGATTTGACGGAGGAGCGAAATGCTCGAATTGCGCCCCGGCTGCGAGTGTTGCGATCGGGACCTTCCGCCGGATTCGGCCGACGCGCGGATCTGCACGTTCGAGTGCACGTTCTGCGTCGACTGCACCCGGAAGATGCGCGGCATCTGTCCCAACTGCGGCGGGGAGCTGGTGCATCGCCCCATCCGGCCGCCGAAGATGCTCGAGCGTTATCCGGCCTCGGTCAAGCGCGTCCACAAGCCGGACGGCTGCGCGAAGGCCGGGGCATAGCCCCGCACTACTCGGCGCGCATCGCCGCGATCGGGTCCAGACGCACCGCGCGGATCGCCGGCGCGAGGCATCCGGCGAGGGTCATGAGACAGCGCGGCCGCCGCCGGCGGCGAGAAACGTGGGCGCATCGCCGGGAGAGACCCCGGCGAGAAGCGCCTGCATCGCGCGTCCGGCGGCGTAGGCGACGAGGCCGCCGAGGACGCGATCGCCCGCTCCCGGCGAGGGCGACCCCGCGGCGTCACGATCATCTCGAGGACGTCCCGCGGCTGCGCTCCGAGAGCGATCGCGCATCCCGATCTCGCGGGCGCTCTGCGACGACCGTGAAGGCGAGAAGTCCGTGGATGCCGATGCCCGCGAGCAGCAACGCGGACGCGGCGAAGATCACGAGCACGCGGGCCTGGACCCGCCGCGGCGTGTGTCCGCGCCGACGATGTCCGAGAGCGTGCGCACGTCCGAAACCGGGATCTGCGGATCGGCCCGCGCCACGATTTCGCGGATCGCGGGCAGCAGGCTCGAGGGCTCGATCGAGGCGCGGACGACCAGGTCCTTCGGGATGAACCAGGGCAGGCTGTCGTCGTCCATCTGGCCGATAGGGAAGGTAGACCTGCGGCTCGCTCGTCCGCTCGAGCCCCCGCACGCGAACGTCGCCGACGACGCCGACGACATGCGCTGCTCGAAGGCGAACCAGAACCGGCGGCCGAGGGCCTCTTCGCCGGGGAAGCTCTGTTTCGCGAACGACTCGCTGACGACGGCCACGCGCGGGGAGCCGAGGACGTCCGATTCCGCCAGGCCACGGCCCGCCCGCAGGGGAATCCGCAGGGCCGGGAAGTAATCGCGGGGTCGCGAACCGCAGGCTCGCGATGCGCGACTCGACCCTGTCCGCCGGCGGGCCGTCGGCGCCGACCGGCCAGATGCCGCCCCCCATCGTGATCGGCAGAAAGCTGATGTGCCCCGGTCTCGAGAACGCCCGGCAGCGCCCTGGCTTCCGAGAGAACGCGGTCGTAGAAGGCCTGTCGCCGCGCCACCTTGCCGTACTTCGGGAGGGGCAGCGAGGTTCGCAGCGTCAGCACGCCTTCCGCCCGAAACCCCGGATCGACGGCCTGGAGCTTCCAGAGCGCGCGCAGAAGGACCCCGCCGCCGTGAGCAGCGCGACCGAGGCCGCGATCTCGGCGAGAACGAGCATCGAGCGGAGACGCTCGGCCCGGCGGCCCGAGCCGGCGCGCTCTCCCTCGGAAAGCGAATCGGCGCCGGCGGCGCCGCAGGCGCGTAAGGCCGGCAGGACGCCGAAGGCGATTCCCGTCGCGATCGTGAGGGCCGCGGCGAAGGCGAGGACGCGCGGATCCAGAGAGGGAGCCGCGGTGATCGGGAGGGATCCCGGGATCAGAAGAGCGAGCAGAGGCGTCGCCGCACGGCGGCGATCCCGACTCCGACCGCTCCGCCGCCGAAGGCGAGGATCAGACTTTCCGTGAGCAGCTGTCGAATCAGCCGGTCTCGCCCCGCGCCGAGCGCCGCCCGGACGGCGAGCTCCTTGCGGCGCGCCACGGCCCGGGCGAGCAGAAGGTTCGCGAGGTTCGTGCAGGCGATCAGCAGCACCCCGAGCGCCGCGCCGAAGAGGGCGGTCACGAGCAGCCGCGACTGCGAGGAGAGGCGATCGCTCAGGAGTCTCAAAGTCGCGCCGGTCCGCGCATTTTCCCGGGGATAGGCCCGCTCGAGCGCCGCGGCGATGCCGCGCATCTCGGAGCGCGCGGTGCCCGGAGAAACGCCACGCCGGAGGCGGCCGACGGCGTGAAGGAACGTGTTCGTCCGGTCCGCGAAGTCGTTTTCGGAAAATCGCATTGGCGCCCAGTAGACGAACGTCCCGGTTCGGGTACGCGAAGCCGGGAGGCATGACGCCGATGATGGTGAACGGCTCGTCGTCGAGGAGGACGCTCGTCCCCAGCACCGCGGGATCGCTTCCGAACTGCGTTTTCCAGAGGGCGTCGGAGAGAAGCAGCGTGCCGGGCGCCCCGGACCGGTCGTCGTCGGCCGAGAAGACTCCGTCCCAGGGCGGGCGTGGCGCCGAGCAGCGGCAGCACTTCGGAAGTGAGCCGCGCCCCGTCGAGACGCCGCGGCTCTCCCCGGCCGACGAGGTTCGCCGAGGCGCCCGTCGATGCGCCCATCGACTCGAACGATCGGCTCATGTTCTTCCAGTCCCGGTAGTTCGGCGGCGAGACAGCTCCATCTCCCGGTAGGCCGCGGAAGGACTGGTCCTGCCAGAGACGCACCAGCCGGCCCGGCTCGGGGAAGGGAAGCGGCCGGATCAGCACGTGTCGAGGATCGAGAACGTCGCGGTGGTCGCTCCGATCCCGAGCGCCGCGACGAGGATCGCCGTCGCCGCGAAAGCCCGGCGACGCGCGAGAACGTCCGCGCGGTGTGGCGGGCGTCCTGGCGAAGGATGTCGAGATGCACGCGCAGGGCGTTCGGGACGACGTCCAGAACGGCGTCGCCGATCAGCGCGAGCCGCGCCAGCCTCCGCGCGCGCCGTCCAGGCGCGCGCGAAGATCGCGAGCATCGATGGGCCGTACTCCGCCCGGAAGGACGCGGGGTAGAGGCGCAGCAACAGCCGGTAGAACGCCGTCATGCCTTCTGCGGCGCGAACCCGCTCGCCCGCGCGAGCCGGACGAGGGCGGCGAGCCGGTTCGTCTCGGCGCGCGCGACGGCTTCGCCGAACGGCGTGATGCGGTAGTACCGCCGGCGCTCGTCGTCGTCCTCGGGAGCCGGCCGCTCCCTCGGCTCGACGATCAGGCCCTGCTCGAGCATGCGCTGGATCGAGCGGTAGAGCGTGCCGGGCGAGAGCCGCACCGCGCCCTCGGTGCGCTCGGCGACGAGCTCCATGATCGCGTAGCCGTGTCGGTCCTCTTCGGCGAGCGCCATGAGGATGTGGAGCGTCGCCTGGGGGAGCGGCAGGAGAGATTCGGGAGCCGGCGGTTCGTCGACCATGGATCAAGTATATCCATTGCGGATATAGTGTCCAGGCCCGGATGGCCGGCGGTTTGCATGTTGTTTCAGGGTCATGCGCGTCTTCCTGACAGGCGCGACCGGCGTCGTGGGCCGGAGGCTGATCCCGCTGCTGATCGGCCGAGGGACATGCCGTCACGGCGGTGGTGCGGTCGCACGAAAAAAAGGCCGCCGTCGCCCGAGCGGGCGCGACGCCGCTCAGTGTCGGACTCTTCGACCGCAACGCCCTCGATGCGGCCGTGCGCCGCCACGACGCCGTCGTGAATCTCGCCACCCACATCCCGTCGAGCTCATGGAAGATGCTGCGGCGGTCGGCCTGGGCGGAGAACGACCGGATCCGGCGCGAGGCGTCGTCCAACCTCGTCGACGCGGCGCTCGCCGCGGGAGTCTCCCGGTTCGTCCAGGAATCCTTCGCGCCGGTCTATCCCGACCGCGGCGAACAGTGGATCGACGAGGACGTGCCGATCGAGCCCGTGTCGTACAACCGCAGCATCCTCGATGCGGAGCGAGCGGCGGCGCGCTTCACGGCGAGCGGCCGATCCGGCGTCGTTCTGCGGTTCGGCGGCTTCTACGGTCCGGACGCCATGCAGGTCGCCGACATGATTCGCATGGTCCGGCGGGGTTGGGCGCCGTTGCCCGGGCCGCCCGGAAGCTACATCTCGTCGGTCTCGCACGACGATGCCGCGAGCGCCGCCGCGGCGGCCCTGATCGCGGCGCCCGGCGTCTACAACGTGGTCGACGACGACCCCGTGACGCACCGCGAGTACTTCGACTCGCTGGCCGCGACGCTCGGCGTGGCGGCGCCGCGAATGTTGCCGCCGTGGACGTCGGCTCTCATGGGAAGTCTCGGGAAACTCATGGCGCGTTCCCAACGGATTTCCAATCTTCGGTTCCGCTCGACGACGGACTGGGTGCCGAAAGTACCGCAGCGTGCGGGAGGGGTGGCTCGATGCGGTGGAGTCGGTTGACGTCCGCAGCCCGGCGGCTTAGAGTCGACGCGTGATTCGGCCGCCGGCGGTTTCCTGCATCTGTTGTCGCTGTCGTCGCGACGCCGCGGCGGAGGAGCGCGCGTAGACGGTCGAAACCCGGACCCGTTTTCACGAACTCACGAACCCGCGACGGCCCGGCCGGAGCGGGTTTTTTCTTGCCCGCAGCGGCCGCGGCGGCGGATTCGGGAAAGGACGAAACATGACTCCGAATCGATGTCGGACCCGGCGCTGAGGGATGCGACGCAACGAAACGCCGATCAACGAAGGAGACCCGACATGACCCAGATTCGAGACGAAGTCCTGGCGGCGAACGCCGCCTATGCCGGACGGTTCGGAAAGAAGGGACAGCTCGCGATGCCGCCCGCGCGCGGCTTCTCCATCCTCACCTGCATGGACGCGCGGCTCGACCCGGCCGGTTTCGCGGGGCTCGCCGAGGGCGACGCCCACGTCATCCGCAATGCCGGCGGGCGCGCGAGCGACGACGCCATCCGTTCCCTGGTCATTTCCTACAAGCTGCTCGGAACGCGGGAGTGGTTCGTGGTTCACCACACCGACTGCGGCATGGAGACCTTCACCGACGAGGTGATGCGCCGCCTGCTCGCGTCGAGCCTGAAGCCGGCGTCGTACGGCCCGGAGGGCTGGACGGACCCGGGCGGTGGCGGCTCTCCCGAGGGCGAGTTCGTCGACTGGCTGACGATCCGTAACCTCGAGGAGAGCGTCGTGACCGACGTCCGGCGAATCCGCTCGCACCCGCTCGTTCCGGCCGGGATCCCGATCCACGGGTTCGTTTACGACGTCAAGAGCGGGCGGCTTCGGGCGGTGGAGACGGTGGAGAAGGGTCTCTTCGCGCGGGCGTCGTAGGGCCCCCTCACCCTGCCCTCTCCCCCGACGGGGGAGAGGGCGTTTTTCACGCCTTGATCTTCGCGAGGATTTCCCGGAAGCGTTCGGTGTCGCGGATGTTGGCGAGGTCGGCGTCGGCTTCGAGCTGACGCCGGTCGCCGAAGCCCGCCGCGACCGCGCGTTCGAGCCAGTCGAGGGCCTTCTCCTTCTGGCCCAGGAGCGAGTACCCGCACGCGACGTTGTAGAGATCGGCGGGGGAGTCGGCGCCGAGCTTCACGGCCTTCTCGAGGCTCGCGGCCGCCGAGGGATCGCGCGTCGCCGCCTGCGAGACGCCGAGACGCATCCAGGCCACCGCGTCGTCGGGATGCGCTTTCAGGTAGTCCGCGTAGGCCTTCGCGGCCTGGGGGTACTCGCGCCCGCCGAACCAGTGCGAGAGCGCCGCCTTCGCGAGCGAGGGCGGACCGGGGGCGGCCGGGGGCGCGAAGAGGTCGCGGTAGAAGTCGAGCGTCTCGCGCACGATCCGGCGGCTCTCGTCGGTTTCGTCGAGCGCGTCGAACGCGTGCTGCGAAGCCGGCGCGTTGACCATGGCCCACGGCGCGTCGGCCGCGATGGCCTGTGTCCAGATCTCGGCGATCCCCGAGTTCAGCCGCGGGTTGTCCCGGCCCGCCCGCACGTAGAAGACCGGCAGGTCTCTCCGGATCGACGGCAGCTCCGCGACGCCGTAGTAGACGACGGCGCCCCGGACGCCGGGCGCGCCCCCCATGAGGACGGGGAGTCCCGCCGTCACGTTGCCCGAGCAGACCCAGGCGCCGACGCGGTCGGGATCGACGTCGAGAGCGGCGGCGTGCGAGCGCAGGAACCCGAAGGCATCGGAGATGTCGGCCGCGGAATTCCCGCGCGCCTCGAAGTTGACGCCGATCCAGCCCGAGGCGGCGACGAGCCGCGCCCACGACTGGTAGATCCCCCAGTCCTTGAGCTTCGAGCCGGGGCGGTCCCCGACGCCGTTGATGAAGACGACGGCCGGCGCCGGCGTGCCCGCGCGGTGGTCCGGCGGGTAGTAGAGGTCGAGTTTGAGGTCCGCGCCGTCGGCCTTCTTGTAGGGAACGTCGCGGCGGACCTCGACGCGGTCCATGCCGTCGACGGCATAGACGACGCCCTGGGACGTGACGTCGTGGACCGGGTTCGGCGGCGACGGAATCGCCCGCGCGGCCGTCGCGAGCGAGAGACCGAGGACGGCGGCGGTCAGTCGGTGGCGCATGCGATCCCCCTCCCCGCTCCATACGAAGCGGCGGCGCGGTTTGTTATGGTGCCGCGTCGTGACGCGTCCGCTCTCTCTCTTCCTCGCCTGCGGAGTCCTCGCGGTTCCCGACACCGCGCCCGACACCGCGTCGCTCCTCGAGAGGACCCGAGCGATGATGCTCGAGGGCCGGTGGGACGGCGCGCTCGCGGCGCTCGACGCCGCAAACGCCCGGGACCGGCGCGCGTCGGCCGCGATCCGGACCGAGCGGGGCCGCGTGCTGATGGACCGCAGCTTCTTCCACCGCCGCGATCCCGCGGCGGCCCGCGCCGCGCTCGAGGAGGGACGACGACTCGCGAAAGCGGCCGGGGACGACGCCACGGCCGCGGCGGCGGACCAGGGGCTCGGCCAGCTCGACTACAACGACGCCTTCGAGACGAAGGACTGGAAGAAGCCCCGCGCGGCGTTCGAAAGCGTGCTGGCCGTGCGCGAGCGGATCGGCGACCGCCGCGGCGCGGCGGAGACGCTCTTCTATCTCGGCCTGACCTACGAGCAGGACGGGCAGCCGGGCCCGGCGTTCGACCGGTACGAGAAATCGCTCGCGATCTCCCAGGACGTCGAGGACCTCGTGCAGCAGTCCTACGCCCGCCGGCACATGGCCGGCATCCAGGAGGAGAGGGGAGAGCTCGCCGCGGCGGAGAAGAACATCGCGGCGGAGATCGACCTGCGGCGCCGCGGCGGATTCGCCGTCGGGGTCCCGTTCGCCCTCCTCCAGAAGGTCGACTTCCTGGCGGCGCACGGCGGCGATCCCAACGAGGCGGCCCGGCTCCTCGACGAGGCGGTCTCCCTCGCGAAAACGTGCGGCAGCACCCGCGCGCTCTTCGCGGCGCAGGCCGAGCTCTCGCGTCGCGCGGCGGCCGCGGGCGATTCGCGCCGCGCGTTCATGCTGGCCGAGCAGGCGCTCGAGGCCGCGCGGGCTTACGGCGGAGCCTCCGAGATCCGCGAGGCGCGGGCGCTTCTCGGCGACGCGGGCCACCGGCTCCCGAACTGAGCTCGTCGACGCCGCAGGCTAGTCGACTCCGCAGGAAAGTCCGGCGGCGGCCGCCCGCTTCGGGAGGGTCACGTCGAAGTCCGCTTCGAACGCGTAGACCTGACCCTGGTCGAGCGTCTTCTTGACCACGATGCGCCCGGCGAGCCGGCCCCCCGGCTTCAAGTCGCCCGACAACTTCTCGATCTTCAGCGCCTTGTCCCCGGGCGAGAAGACCCAGCTCTGACTGAGCATCGGCGATGAGGCGTGGCTGACGCCCGCCTCCACGTCCTTGGCGGCCTTCGGGTCCGCCTTGGCCTTCCCGCCGCCGGGGCAGAAGGCGAACGACGACCGCCGTCGCCCTTGAGATCGGCGTAGGAGCCGATCTCGAATTTCTCGAGCGCCTCCGCCGAAAGAGGCTTCTCGGTGAACCAGATCGCGACGCTGTTCTGGCTGGGATAGAAGGCGACGGCGCAGGTCCCGAGCTGGAACGCCTCCTTCTCCATCTTGCCGTGGACCGAGCACCGGTCGGCGGCCGAGGCTCCGCCGGCAACCCCGGCGGCGACGAGGGCGAGGGTCAGGATTCGGATGTGGCGCATGCGATGTCCTCCCGTATCAGGGTACTCGCCGTCCGGGCGGAAAGGGGGCCAGGCGCGATCGCGCCGGCGGTCGTCCTGCGCCCGCGGCGGGGGCGGCGCACATAGTTGACTCAGTCAACCAGTTGCGATATCACCGGAGGCGGAGGGCGCGGGCCATGGCCGAAGTCTCCGCCGGACAGATCGCGGCCGTCCGGGCGTTCAATCGCTTCGACACGGGCCGGATCGGCGCCCTGAACGAGGGCCTCCTCGCGAGCCCGTTTTCGCTGACCGAGATGCGGGTTCTCTACGAGCTCGCCCACCGCGCGGGCCTGACGGCCGCAGCGCTCGGCGATGACCTCCGGCTCGACGCCGGCTACCTTTCACGGATCCTGCGGCGCTTCCAGGCCCGGGGGCTCATCGCGAAATCGGCGTCGGCGAAGGACGGGCGCGCCCGCGTGCTGTCCCTGACGAAGAAGGGACGCGCGACCTTCGACCCCTACGACCGCCGCTCGAGCGACGAAGTCGCGGCGATGCTCGCCAATCTTTCGCCGGCGGACCGGCGGCGGCTCGTCTCGGCGATGGCGACGATCGAGCGGCTGCTCGCCCCCGGCCTCCCCTCGCGGGGCCGGGTCGTCCTGCGCGCTCCGCGGTCCGGAGACCTCGGGTGGATCGTGCATCGCCACGGCGCGCTCTACGCGGCGGAATACGGCTGGGGCGCGCGGTTCGAGGGCCTCGTCGCACGCGTCGTCGCCGACTTTCTCGAGGGCCACGATCCCCGGCGGGAGCGCTGCTGGATCGCGGAGCGCGACGGCGAGATCCTGGGGTCGGTTCTTCTGGCGCGCCAGTCCGACCGGGTCGCCAAGTTGCGGCTCCTCCTCGTCGAGCCCGAGGCCCGCGGCCTCGGCATCGGCCGGCGGCTCGTGGAGGAATGCGTCGCGTTCGCCCGCCGCCGCGGCTACGGCCGTCTCGTCCTGTGGACGAACGCGCGGCTCGACGCGGCGCGTGCGATTTACGAGAAGACCGGGTTCCGGCTGGTGAAGAGCGCGCCGAGCGTCTTCTTCGGCCCCTCCGAGACCGAGCAGATCTGGCGGCTCGACCTCGGGGGGCGCTGACGGCGTCGATTTCCGGCCGGCGGAGAAGGAACCTTTCGCGCCGCCGCGCGTCACGGAAGGCAGTGGCGAAGCCCCGCGCGGGGTCCGCCCGGAAGGAGCGGGATGGAGACCTTTCTTCAGGACGTCCGGTACGCGATGCGCGGGCTCAAGCGCTCGCCGGGGTTCGCCGCCGCGGCGGTCATGACGCTCGCCCTGGGCATGGGCGCGACGACGGCGATCTTCTCCGTGATCCGGGCGGTGGTTCTCGCCCCGCTCCCGTACGCGGAGCCCGACCGGCGCGTCATGATCTGGAGCCGGTGGAAGGATTTTCCGAAGACCTGGCTCGCGACGGGCGAGGTCGACGATTACCGCCGCCTCGTTCCGAGCTTCGAGTCCGTCGCCGCCTGGGAAACGGATCGCGCGAACCTGACCGGCGAGGGCGAGCCCGTCCGCCTCGGTATCGCCGCCGTCACGGCGAACACCTTCGAGACACTGGGGGTCGCGCCCGCCCTGGGGCGCACCTTCACGCCGGAGGAGGACGCTCCCGGAGGGCCGCCTGTCGTCGTCCTCTCGCACGGCCTCTGGCAGAGCCGCTTCGGCGGCGATCCGGCGGTCCTCGGCCGCTCGATCGAGCTCGACGGCTCGCCGCGGCGCGTCGTCGGCGTGATGGCCCGCGGCTTCGCGCTCCCGACCGACTTCACCGTCGATGCCGCCGAGCCGTCTCAGCTCTTCGTTCCCGAGCAGATCGATCCCAGGCAGCTCTCCCACGGAAACCACGGCCTCTACGGCGCGGGCAAGCTGAGGCGCGGCGCGACCGTGGCGCGGGCGACGGCGGAGCTGAAGACCGTGACCTCCAACCTGACGCGCGAGGGGCAGTACCCGCCCGAGATGCGCTTCGAGGCGTTCGCGGTCCCGGTCGAGGAGGAGGTTCGCGGCGGCGCGCGCCGGGCGTTGACGCTCGTTTTCGGGGCGGTCGGCTTCCTGATGTTGATGGCCTGCGCCAACGTCGCCAATCTGCTGCTCTCGCGCGCCGAGGGCCGGCAGCGCGAGATCGCCGTGCGCTCGGCGATCGGCGCGGGCCAGGCGAGGCTGACGCGCCAGCTCCTGACCGAGAGCCTCGTCCTCGCCGGAGCGGGGGCCGCGCTGGGCCTGGCGCTCGCGTGGGCGGGCATCCGCATCCTCGCAGCGCGGGGAACGGCGGGCCTGCCGGCGCTCACGCCGATCGGAATCGACGCCGGAATGCTGGCCTTCGCGGCGGCCCTGACGCTCGCGACGACCTTTCTCTTCGGGTTCGCGCCCGCCGTCCAGACGCTGCGCCTGAATCTCGTCGAGGCCCTGCGCGACGGGGCCGGCGGGCAGTCGGCGGGCTCGAAGCGCACGAGCCTGCGGGCCGTGCTGGCGAGCGCCCAGACGGCGATCGCGGTTCTGCTTCTCCTCGGCGCCGGGCTGATGCTGAAGAGCCTGGACGCCCTGATGCACATCGATCTCGGCTTTCAGCCCGAAGGCGTGCTGACGCTCGAGTTGCGTCCTCCCGAAGCGAAGTATCCGAAGCCCGAGGCCGTCGTGGCTTTCGACCGGGCGCTGCTCGAGAAGGTCCGGGCGCTGCCGGGCGTGACGCACGCCGGGCTCGTCCGGCTCCTGCCGCTCGCGACCGAGATCGGCGACTGGGGGCTCGACGTCGAGGGCTACGAGGAGTCGCCCGGCCACAACGCCAAGGGCGACTGGCAGGTGGCCTCGGACGGGGCCCTCGAGGCCCTCGGCGAGCGGCTGGTGACGGGACGGGCCATGTCCGCGTCCGACACCGCGGGCGCGATGCCCGTCGCCCTCGTCAACGAGACCTTCGTCCGCACCTACTGGCCCTCGGGAGAACCGATCGGCCGACGGATCCGCATGGGCAGCAACGTCGAACGGCCCTGGATGACGGTCGTCGGCGTCGTGCGCGACGAGCGACACAACGGCCTGACGGGCGCGATCAAGGAGAAGTTCTTCGTTCCGTACGGCCAGTTTCCCGCCGCGCGCGCCGGCGACGCCGCGCGCAACATGTCCCTCGTCGTGCGGACGACGGCGGACCCCGCCGCGCTCGCCGGCCCCATTCGCGCGGCGGTCCGGGAGCTCGACCCGTCGCTTCCGATCGCCAACGTCCGCCGGATGACGGATGTCGTGGCCGCCTCGATGGCGACGCCGCGCCTGACGGGGTCGCTTCTGACGATCTTCGGAGGGCTCGCGCTCTTCCTCGCGGCCGTCGGGGTCTCGGGCGTGCTCTCGTATCTCGTGAGCCGCCGCCGGCGGGAGATCGGCATCCGCATGGCCCTCGGCGCGTCGCGGGCGAGCGTCCTCGGCTTGATCGTGGGCCGCGGAATCGCGACCGCGGCGTGGGGAGTCGGGGCCGGGGTTCTCGGCGGACTCTTCCTGACGCGCCTGATGGAGGGCCTTCTCTACGGGGTCGCCCCCCGGGATCCGGTCACGTTCGCCGCGGTCGGCCTGCTGCTGATCGCGATCGCGGCCGCGGCGAGCGCGGCCCCGGCTCTGCGGGCCTCGCGCGTCGACCCCCTCGAGGCGCTCCGATCCGAGTGAAGGCGGGCGCGCGGGGCCCGAAAAATTCCCAGGGTCGCCGGCGAGCCGACGTGTTATAAAAATCGCAAGACGCGCGCGGGCGCGAAAGTTCTGAAAACGGCGGTTCCCTGGTCCCCGCCGCGAGGTGTGAGCCGAAGCGACTCGGCAAGACGCCAAGGAAGATCCAAGACGGGAACTGCGCGAGGCACCGGTTTGTTTTCGTTCGATGATTCGGTGAGCGAGAGACGGAGGCGGCGGCGATGACGCAAACACAGTCGGGACGAGCCCGCGAGATCCGCAGCGCCCGGCGGCTGGTCCAGGCCGCGGGCCTGATCTTCTATCTCCTGGCGATCCAGGGGCTCGCCATGGCCGGCGTCGGCGCCGATGTGTACCTTTCGGGCCGCAGTCTCAGCGACCTCGTGCTGCCGGCGACGGGGGGCGTCCTCGCCGCCTGCTACGCCGTCGTCGGCTTTCACCTGCGACGGTACCGGCTGTGGGCGCGCAACTTCTCCTTCGCTTTCGCGGCGATCAGTCTCTTCGTCTTCCCCGTCGGCACCGCTCTCGGCGCCTTGATCGTCTTCTGCATCGAGAGGGCGAACCGCGCGGGCGTGTTTCCGCGGCTCCGTGCCGCGGTTCCGGTGGAGCCTCCGGCCGAGGCGGCCTCGCCCCGGTTGCGGTTCGAGCCCGACCTTTCCGGAGCCCGGGCCGAAGCCCGGGCGCGCTGACCCGCCGGTCGGCGCAGGTCGCAGGTCTCCACCGGCTTAGGATCGCGGCGTGGAAGCGCCCGACCTCGCCGACGTGCCCGGCGGACTCCTCGACGGCTCGCCGGCGGACGCGAGGATCGCGAACTTCCGGCTGGGCCGGACCCCGGTCACCAACCGCCAGTACGCCCCGTACCTCGCGGCCGGACGCGCGCTGGCCCCGCCCTGGTGGAGCGACGCCGACTTCTCGGCGCCCGGGCAGCCGGTCGTGGGAGTCACCTGGGCCGAGGCGACGGATTTCTGCGCTTGGCTCGGCGAGAGGCTCGGCGGGACGTGGCGACTGCCGACCGAGGCCGAATGGGAGCACGCGGCGCGCGGCGGCCTCGCCGCGGCCGCGACGGCCTGGGGCGACGCGGTCCCGCCGGGCGAGATCCCCGAGGGCCCGCTCGCGGGGCCCTGGGAGGCGGGGCGCGGAACGCCCAACGGCTACGGACTCTTCGACATGGGAACGATCGTTCACGAGTGGTGCCTCGACTGGCGCGAGCCCGGCGGCCCCGTTCCCCGTCGCGCGAGCCGGGGCGGATCGTGGCGGCACGCGGTTCGCTGGTCGCCGCCCTCGGCGTCGACGAGCCTTCCGCCCGGCTATCGATATTCCGACTACGGCTTCCGCGTCCTGCGCGAGACGGCGCCGGCGCGGTAGAGTCAGCCGCGAAATCGCGAGGAGGCCACCGTGCTCAATCGCTCCTTCCTGACGACGGCCCTGGAAATCCCCGGGTACCGGGTGACGCGCAACCTCGGCGTCGTTCGCGGAATCGTGGTTCGCTCCCGCTCGATCGTCGGAACGATCGGCGCCTCGATCCAGAGCCTCTTCGGCGGCAACATCACGCTCTGGACCGAGATGTGCGAGCGCGCGCGGCAGGAGGCCTTCGATCTCATGGCGCGTCACGCCGAGGAGATCGGCGCCAATGCGGTCGTCGCGATCCGCTACGACGCCAACGAGGTCGCCGCGGGCGTGACGGAAGTCCTGGCCTACGGGTCGGCCGCGGTGGTCGAGCCGCTGCGCTGACCCGGACGAGGAGGAAGGTGCGATGAAAGGCATCCTGATCTGGATCCTGGCGGGCGCGCTCGCCGGCGTCGTCGCGGCGTCGTTCATCGTTCCGCCGATGCTGTCCTGGTACAACGAAGCCGGGTACCTGTCCCAGGGAAGCCAGCCCGCGGCGATGGTCAGCCTGCCCCAGGTCGTGCGGTACGCGACGGACCGGCTGATCCGCGGCCAGGCGATCGGCGCGGCGATCGGCGCCGTGGTCTTCTTCGTCATGGGGCTCGCGTTCGGCCGAAAACGTGCTTCGCCTTCGCCGACGGCCGGCTGACTCGGCCTCTGAAAAAAAAGGCGCCGGCGGCATGTCTCCGCCGGCGCATCGGAGGAACGGATCGTCGATCCGCGTCGCTTGCTCTAGTTTCCGCCCTGCCCGGAGCCTCCGCCGTTGTCGTCGCCGGGCGGGTCGTCGTTGCCGCCGCCGGTGCCCCCGCCCGAGCCGCCGCCGTTGTCGTCGCCCGGCGGGTCGTCGTTGCCGCCGCCCGAGCCGCCGCCGGCGTCTTCCGCCGCGATCCGCGTCGCGGTCAGCGTGCCGTCGGCCGCCCGGTTGGCGCGGACCTCCACGTTGTCGCCGATTTGCGGGTTTCCGAGAATGACGGTCGAGGCGTCGACGAGGACGACGACTCCGCCGATCGTCCACGAGGAGGCGCCGATCGCCGAGACGACGCCCCGGAACTCCTGCTCGTCGTTGGCCGCGTCCTCGCGCTGGATGGAGGTCGCGGTCAGCGAGAGGTCGGGCGCCCGGTCGGCGCGGACCTCGACGAGGTCGCCCAGCTTCGGGTTGCCGGTGATGACGGTCTGGGCGTTGACTCCGAGCACGCGGCCCGAGATCGTCCAGGAGGTGGCGCCGATCGCCTCGACGAGGCCCCGGAACTCGAGCTCGTCTCCGGCGGCGTCCTCCTTGCGGATGCGGTCGGCCACGGGATTTCCGTTGGAATCGAGGTGAAAACGGACCTCGACGAAGTCGCCGAGTCCCGGTGCGCCGACGAAGATGGTCGCGTCGTCGATGGCGAAGGCCCGGCCGCCGATCGTCCAGGACGTGTCGGAGGCCTGCTCGACGGTGCCCTTGAGCTCCTGGTCTTCGCCCGACTCCTCCGAGCGCCCCGACATCACTCGCGTCGATCGGCTGTTCGAGCTGCGGATGCGGACTTCCGCGGCCTGAAGGGAACGGACCGACGTCGAGGTCAGGGTGACCTTCGCCATCATCCCGACGCGGAGGTCCGCGCCGGAGCGCACGAGGCGGCCGGCGCCGGCAAACGCCGTGTGGCCGTCGAGCTCGACGCGGACGCCGAGGACTTCCATGCTTCGGCCGTCGGCCGCCAGGGACGTGATCTCCCCCTCGAGGGCGAGCGCGTCCTTCCGTTCCACTTGCGCTCCATCCACCCGGAGGCGGCCGTCGGCTTCCCGCGACCCGATGCGAAGGGTCACCGCGCTTCCGGGAGCCAGGTCCGTCGAGGACAGGACCCTCCCGGAGACGAGCTCGGTCACGCTTCCCGCCAGGCGGAAATGCTCGGACACGCCCACGAGGGCCAGGTCGTCGCCCGAGACCGAAGCGATGGTGCCGGACCACCGGCCGGCGCCGGTCGCCGCGAGCGCGGCGGCGGCCGTGAGCAGGAGCGAAAGCGCCAGGATGAGGACCGGGGTTGTTCTTCTCGTCGCGATCATCTCGACCTCCTTGCGGCCGTCTCGTCTTGCGGGCGGCCGGTGAGGTGAAGTTAGGATGGGAGGGGGCGGGGGACGGGCGAATTCAGTCCGCGCTAACGAAGCCCTGAGACGTTCTTGAGAGGGAGCAAACGTTGCAAGGCGACTATCGGATCGACGGGCCGGCGGAAGCGGACGCGACGTTTCTCTTCGCGCACGGCGCGGGCGCGCCGATGGATTCGGGCTTCATGAACCGCGTCGCGGCGGGCATCGCCGCCGGCGGGGTCCGCGTCGTGCGCTTCGAGTTCCCTTACATGGCGAAGCGCCGGTCGGAAGGCCGGCGCGGCGCGCCGGACCGCGAGCCCGTTCTCCGCGCCCGCTGGACCCAGGCCGTGGCGGACTTCGGCGGCGGGCCGCGGGTCGCGGTCGGGGGCAAGTCGATGGGCGGCCGGATTGCCAGCATGATCGCCGACGAGGTCGGGGCCCGCGCCCTCGTGTGCTTCGGATATCCGTTTCACCCGCCGGGCCAGCCGGAGAAACTCCGCACGAAGCATCTCGAGCCGCTGCGGACACCGGCGCTCATCCTGCAGGGAACGCGCGATGCCTTCGGCGTTCCGGACGAGGTCGCGGGCTACGGCCTCTCGCCGGAGATCCGGGTCCACTGGATCGAGCAGGGCGACCACTCCTTCAAACCTCCGGCCCGCTCCGGACGGACCGAAGCCGGCAACGTCGAGGAGGCGATCGCGGAGGCGGCCGCGTTCATCCTGGCGCACCGGGGTTGAGCGGAGCTGCAACCCGGACCGAGCGGCCGCCTCAGGCGCGCCGGGCGCGGGAACCGAGCGAGTCGCGGAACGCGCCGGGCGTCATGCCGGTCTCCCGCCGGAAGACTTTCGTGAAGTGGCTCTGGTCGGCGAACCCCGCGTCGAGCGCGATCTCGGCGAGCGGGGCGTCGGGGCTCGCCAGCTTGCGGGCCGCGAACCGGATCCGCGCGTCGATCAGGCACTCCGAGACGCTCCGCCCGGTCCGCTGACGGAAGCTCCGCGAGAGGTAGACGGGGTGCAGCCGGACCTCGCGCGCGATCCGGCCGAGCGAAAGCCCCGCGGGCCGCTCGCTGCGGATCATCTCGAGCACGGTCGGCAGCCAGCGCGGCTGCGGGCGGCCGTCGGGCGGGCCGGCCGGCCGCAGGTCCGCCAGCATCTCCAGCACGATCCCCTCGATCGTTCCGGAGGTGGCCGGCGCGCCGGAGCGGTATTCGCGGTAGAGACGCACGGCGAGCGCCGCGCTGCGGGCGCCGCACATCCGCGGCTCGAGCGTGACGCCGGGGGTGCACTCGGCGAGGCGCCCCATCCACGGCGGATCGATCTCGACCAGAAGAAACCTCGTGCCGTCGTCCACGATCCGGTCCGTGTGCCGCGTGGCCTCCGGATGGAATCCGAGGTCGAGCGGCTGGTACTCGAGCGCGCGCCCGGGCATGGACTCGAAGTACCGTCCGGAGAGGAGCAGGCCGAAGAAGGCGCGAAAGTGGGTGTGGGGCGCCCAGCGCGTCGCCCGGCCGTAGTCCACTTCCGAGAGCCTCAGGCCGGCGTGGCTCTGCGAGGAGCGCAGCCGCCCGCCGAAGTACAGGGACGGCGCCGGGGAGTTCTCGGGCCCGTCGGCTGGCCCGCACGGACGGAGGCTCATCTCGAGGGTGATACGGATCCCTCGGGCGGAGGTTGACGCCGTACAAGACGGCTCGATCGCCCATCTCTATCGTGGCCGCCGGATGCGCCGCCTGGTCGGGAGGGGCGGAACAGGAGGCTCGGATGGCCGCATTTCACTGGATCGCGTGGGCGCCTTCGCTGCTGCTGGGGCTTCTTCTCGAGACGCGCGCGCCGTCGTCCGGCGGCCTGACGTATCCGCCGGCGCGGCGGGACGGCGCCGTCGAGAGCTTTCACGGCGTCGCGGTCCCGGATCCCTATCGCTGGCTCGAGGACTCGAAGTCCGGCGAGACCAGAGAGTGGATCCGCGCGGAGGACGCCCTCCTGAAGAGCTACCTGGCGCCGGTCGCGGACCGGGAAGCGATGCGCCGGCGGATCCTCGAGCTTTCGGGGGGCGAACGGTTCCTGGCGCCGGTGAAGGCCGGGCGTCTGTATTTCCTCCTGAAGATCACGTCGACCGGGGCGCCGACCGGCCTCTGGGTTCAGGAGGGACCGACCGGCGCCCCGTGGCTCCTGCTCGACCCGCACTCGCGGTTCCCTCGAACGGATTCCGAGTTGAACGCCTTCGCGCCGAGCCCCGACGGCCGCTTCGTGGCCTGCACGATCTCCGATGGCCAGTCGCGCTGGCTGAGGATCCTGATCCTCGAGACGGCGAGCGGCGCGGAGCATCCGGCGCCGCGGCTGGAGACCCACACCGTGTCGAGCGGGCTCGCCTGGGCGCGCGACGGGCGAGGCTTCTACTTCACCCGGTACGAGAGGCCCCCGGGAGTCGGCGACGAGAAGGCCACGCCGATTCGTCCGACGGTGCGCTTCTTCAGCCTCCGCGACGGGAAAGAAAGCCTCGTCTACGAGCCGTCCCCGGAGCCGGGTCTTCTCGTCGGATACACGGTCAGCGACGACGGCCGCCATCTCGTCCTGACGCTCCGCGAGGGAAGCCGCAGCCAGAACCGCGTCCTCGTCCAGGAGACCGCGCTTCCCGCGCGGCCGCCGGTGCCGCTGATGGCCGTGGCGGACGCGAACTACACGTTCCTCGGCTCCGAGGGCACGCGCTTCTGGTTCTTCACGGACCGCGGCGCGCCGCGCGGCCGCGTCGTCGCCGTCGACTCGACGCGGCCGGACCCGACGAGCTGGAAGGAGGTCGTCCCGGAAATGGCCGAGGCCGTCGCCGCCAACAGCGCCGTCGGAGGCAATGCACTCGGCATGTTCGGCGGCCGGTTCGTCCTGATGTATCTCAAGGACGGGCGCGCGCAGCTGCGCGTCTTCGATCGCGAGGGGCGGCTGGAGTTCGAGCCGGAACTGCCGATGGGCGGCCTCGTCTGGGGAGGCTTCTCCGGAACCCAGCGGGATCCCGAGGTCTTCTACCGGTTTCTCGGCCTCACCGAGGTCAGCACCGTCTACCGCCTCGACCTCGCGCGGAAGCAGAACGCCGTCTTCCTCGAGAGTCCGGCGCCCTTCGACCGGAACTCGATCACGGTCGAGCAGGTCTTCTACCGCAGCAAGGACGGGACCCGCGTGCCGATGTTCGTGGCGTACCGCAAGGGGCTCCCGCACGACGGGCGCCGCCCGGCCTTCATGTACGGCTACGGCGCCTTCGGCTGGGTCTCCTTTCTCTGGCATCAGCCGTTCGTCCTGAACTGGCTGGAACGCGGAGGCGTCTACGCGCAACCGTCGCTGCGCGGCGGCGGCGAGTACGGCGAGCCGTGGCACGAGGCGGGCTCCCGGCGAAAGAAGCAGAACGTCATCGACGATTATGTCGCGGCGGCAGAGTGGCTCGTCGCCCGCGGCTACTCGTCTCCCGCGCGGCTCGTCGCCAACGGCGGAAGCGCCAGCGGGGCGCTGGCGGCGGCGGCGATCATCCAGCGTCCGGACCTCTTCGGGGCCGCGGTCATCGACCGGCCGGTCCTCGACCTCTTGCGCTTCGATCGCTTCAGCCAGGCGTCCTACTGGCTGCCGGAGTTCGGGTCGCCGCGCGACGCCGGAGACTTCAAGGCCCTCTCCGCGTGGTCGCCGTACCACAACCTGAAGCCGGGGACCTGTTATCCGCCGACCCTCGTGATGTCGGGGGACCTCGACCAGGTCGCGGTCCCGCTGCACGCCTACAAGTTCACCGCGGCGATGCAGGCGGCGCAGGGCTGCGCGAATCCGGTCCTTCTGAAGGTGATGTGGGGCGCCGGCCACAACTTCGGAGCGACGGCCGAACAGAGCGCCGAGTCCTGGGCGGACCAGACGGCCTTTCTCTGGAGGGCGCTCGACCTCGCGAGGCCCGCGCCCTGACTCAGTGGCCGTTGTCGACGTGCGGCTGCGGCGCGGCGGTTTCCCGAAGGAGCCAGCGCGTGCCGTCCCACTCCCAGGTGTCGGCGAAGACGCGCTCGCCGTCGTGCCCGCCGAACAGGACTGTCCGCCGGCGCTTCGCGTCGTAGGCCATGGCCGCGTGGTTGCGCGGCGCGGGACCGGTCGAGCCGACCCGCGACCAGGACGCACCGTCGAGCTCCCAGGTCTCGCCGACGCGCTCTTTTCCGCGGTAGCCGCCGAAGCGGACGACGCGGCTCCGTGCTTCGTCATAGGCGAGAGCGCAGTTGAAGATGCCTTCCGGCGACGCGGGCAGGCCGTCGCTCCAGCGTGCGCCGTCGAAGGCCCAGGTCTCCGCCGAGGTCCCGGCTTCGGCCCGGCCTCCGACCAGCACGACCGCGCCGCGCCGGGAGTCGAACACCTCCGCCGCGCCGTTGCGGGGCGAGGGGCCCGCGACGGAGACCGACCGCCACCGCGTCCCGTCCCACTCCCACGTGTCGCCGAGCCGCCGGATCTTCCCGTCCGCCCGGTCGTATCCGCCGAAGAGCACCACGCGGCCCCGCGCCGTGTCGTACGCCATGGCGGCCTCGGCGCGCGCCGAAGGCCCCGGCGCTTCGACCCGGTTCCAGCGGCGGCCGTCCCACTCCCAGGTGTCGCCGAGGAACGTGCCGTCCGCGGGCGGGTCGCTTCCGAAGAGGACGCGGTTGCCGCCGAACAGCAGGATCCGGCCGCGGCGGGCGTCGTAGGCCATCGCGGGGAACGTGCGGGGCGGCGGGCCGCCGGTGTCGACCCGGTTCCAGGAGGTGCCGTTCCACTCCCAGGTGTCGCCGCGGACCGCGGAGGCGTCGGCTCCGCCGAAGAGCACGACGCGGCTGCGGCGGGCGTCGTAAGCCATCGCGTGGGCGTTCCTCGCGCCGATCGCGGGGCCCGGTCGTTCGTCGCCGGCAGCCGGGGACGAGGCGACGGCGCCGAGGGCCGCGGCGACGAAGAGGACTGCACGGACCGACGGCCGCCGGGTCGCCAAGAGCTCGTGCAGAGGCTGTTACGCGTGCGCCTGGAAGATCTTCGCGACGATCTTCCAGCCGTCGGGGAACTTGTAGAGCGAGAGATAGTCCGTGAACGTGTGCTTGCCGCTCCGGTAGATCTCGACCTTCGCGACGCCGGCGTTGCCCGTGACGTCGATCGACGCGAACTCGGCCGTGACCGGGGCCGGCGGCGCGTTGGGGTTCTCTTTCGCCTTCGCCTCGATGCGTCCGGCCCACTCGTCCAGCGTGACCGCGGTCATCTTTCCGTCGCGCAGGACGAGCATGCGAAAGTCGGGATGGAAGCCGGCGCGCATGAGCGCGGCGTCCCCCTTCACGTGGACGCCCTGGACGTAGGCCGATTCGATGACGGCCTTCACCGCAGCCCTGTCGTCGGTTTGCGCCGCCGCGGGGGCCGACGCGGCCGCCGCCATGACGGCCGCGAAGGCGGCGATCGATCCCCATCCGGCCGCGATGCCCTTCGATCGAAACATCTCCGCACCTCCTCGCGCGGGGGAGGTTAGCAAAACCTCCGCCGCGGGCGCGAGCGCGTGCGCGCGTTCTCGGGAACTTCTCGGAATCGCCGGGCGGCCCGACGGTCGCGGACGCTAGGGGGCGCCGAAGAGCGGCGCGGCCATCGGGCGGATGAGCGCGCCGAGAACGCTGCCGGCCGGCTCGTGGCGGCGGAGAAGGCGAAGCCGCCGGACCTGTTCTCCCGCGAGGAGTCCTCCGACGACGAGACCGGTCGTGTCCCACAAGTCGCCCCGCCCGGCGGCGAGCACCGCGAGCGAGGCGAGCGCGTTCGCGGCCCCGACCGCGAGCAGGACGCCCGCCGTGATGCGGCCCCAGCGCCACGGGTCGAAACCGTAGCGCGCCGCGAGCTCCCGCTGCGCCGCGGCCGGAAGAAGCGAGAGCATCGGCTCGAGAATCGCGAAGCGATCTCGCCGCGACTGTTCGCGCTGCGCGCCCGGCGGCTCGACGGAGCCGGCCGCGCGCGGCGATCGGTCGCCATCGCCCCGCGCCTCCTTCCAGGCGGCGTGGGCGACGACGACCGGGAACGACCCCATGGGCTCCCGGCCGGCGATCGCGCTCGCCAGCCGCAGCGCCGACTCGCCGAAGAGATAGACGGCGATCGGCAGGGGCGGCGCGAGCCAGGCGGGCCAGTCGACGAATCCTCCGGCCATGCCCAGGATGTGGTCGAACATGCCGAGGAACCCGACGACGAAGAGGGGGAGGGCGGAGGCGACCGTCATGCCGAGCGCGGGCGCGCCGAACTCGCTCTCCATCGTCTTCTGCACCGAGCCCGGAAGCAGTCCCGCCAGAGGCGCGAGCAGGATCGAGAGCCGGCGGTTTCGGACTGCCGCGGCCGAATCCTCGCGCGCCGCCTGGCGGCCGCGCTCGCTGTCCTCGTCGTAGCGCTCGAACCGGCGGATGGCCTGGCCCTCTTCCCAGGGTGCGAGGCGATACCGCATGCCGCCGTCCGCCAATGGCTCGGCGGCGCGGACTTCGTAGATCCGCTCGGCCCAGGCGACCGCCGTTCCGGGGTGGCCCGGACGAACCGTCGAGCGCGCCGTGCGGCCCTGCCAGGTCTTGGACACCGGGCACCGGAGGACGACCGTTTCGCCGTCCAGCCTTTCGACACGGTCGGCGCCGAGGGCCCGCGGCGGATCGCTCATGGGGTCGTTCCAGCTTACTCCGGTTGGGTGTAGCGTTTACCCATGGCCCGGGGCTGGGGTAAGAGCGAAGAGGACATGGAGGCCGAAAAGGAGCACGCCCGCGAAGCGGCCCAGAAGGCTGCGGCGCGGCCGTCGCGCGAGGCGGCCGAACGGCTGGCCCGCCGTCGCTCGCTCGAGCTCTCGCTGGCGCGGATCGAGGACCTGCTCGGCAAGACCGAGAACCCCGACCGCCGCAGCGCGCTCGAAGCGGCGAGGGCGGAGCTGACCGAGCGGCTCGCGCAGACGCCCGCCCCGCGATGAGGGTCGCGACCTGGAACGTCAACGGGATCCGCGCCCGTCAGGAGCAGGTGCGCGAATGGCTCGCGAGCGACCGGCCCGACGTCGTCTGTCTCCAGGAGATCAAGGCCAAGCCCGAGCAGGTTCCGGAGCTGCTCTTCGAGTCGGCAGGCTACTGGTGCTACTGGCACGGCGCCGGCGGATATTCCGGGGTCGCGCTGCACCTGTCCCGGGAGCTTTGCTCCGAACGCCCGATCTTCGCGCATCCCGAGTTCGACCATGAGACGCGGATCGTCACGGCGGAGGTCGGCCGCCGGCTCATCGCCTCCGTCTACGTGCCCAACGGCGGCAAGGACTACGCCGCGAAGCTCCGCTTCCTCGAGGCGCTCGGGAGCTGGGCGGGCGTCGTGCGCGACAGCGGGCGGGATCTCGTCCTGTGCGGGGACCTCAACGTCGCCCTGACCGACCGCGACGTCCATCCCAAGGAGCTGAAGCCCGGGGTCGTCGGCCAGCGCGAGGACGAAAGGGCCCTGATGCGGCGCCTCATCGGACAGGGGCTCGTCGACGTCGGGCGCGCCCTCGACCCCGACAACGACTCGCTGTTCACGTGGTGGGCGCCCTGGCGCAACCTCCGGCAGCGCAACATCGGCTGGCGGATCGACTACATCCTGGCGAGCGAGGCCCTGGCGAAGAGCGCCCGGGACGGGGTCGTCCGGCGGGAAGTCGGGACGAGCGACCACGCGCCGGTGCTGGCGACCTTCGATCCCCTGTAGAATCCGCGCCAATCGCGCTCGCCGCCGATTAAAGGAGGGTGTCTTCGTGCTCAATCGCCGCCTGGTCGTGCCTCTCGTCGCGGGAGCGGTTCTCGCCGGCTCCGCGATCGCCCTCGCGCCGCCGCCGGACGACCGCATGGCGCAGGTCGAGAACGGCCTCCGGCCGCCGGTCCTGCTCGAGGGGGACAAGACGTGGTCGATCGCCGAGCGCATGCGCTTCTACCACGTCGAGGGCGTGAGCATCGCCGTCATCCGGGACTCGAAGATCGAATGGGCCAAGGGCTACGGCATGGCCGACGCCGAGGCCAAACAGGCCGTCACGGAGGACACGCTCTTCCAGGCGGGCTCGATCAGCAAGCCGGTCGCCGCGATGGGCGCGCTCGTGCTCGTCGAGGACGGCAAGCTGACGCTCGACGGCGACATCAACCGGTTCCTGAAGTCCTGGAAGGTGCCCTCCAACCCCCACACCGCGAAGGCTCCGGTGACGCTCGAGGGCCTCCTGTCGCACACCGCCGGGCTGACCGTGCACGGCTTTCCGGGCTATGCGGCGGGAGAAAACGTGCCGACGGTGCCTCAGGTCCTCGACGGCGCCGCGCCCGCGAACACGGCGCCGGTGCGCGTGGATCTCGACCCGGGAACGCAGTACCGCTACTCGGGCGGCGGCTACACGATCGCGCAGCTCGCGATGACGGACGTGACCGGCCAGCCGTTCCCGGCGCTCATGCAGAGGCTCGTCCTCGGCCCGCTCGGGATGAAGCAGAGCACGTACGACCAGCCGCTCCCGGCCGCGCGCGTCGCCGAGGCCGCGGCAGGCTATTACGCCGACGGCCGTCCGGTACCGGGGAAGCGCCACGTCTACCCGGAGATGGCGGCGGCGGGTCTCTGGACCACGCCTTCGGACCTGGCGCGCTTCGCCATCGGCCTGCAGAAGATGGTCGGCGGCGCGAAGGGCCCGCTCAACAAAGCCATGGCGCAGAACATGATCACGCCGCGCAAGGACGGCTACGCCCTGGGGCTCGGCGTCGAGGAGAAGGGCCGGGCGCAGTACTTCTCGCACGGCGGCGCCGACGAGGGGTTCCAGGCTCAGCTCTACGCGAGCTCGAATCGCGGGTACGGCGCGGTCATCATGACCAACTCCGACAACGGGACGAAGCTCATGCCGGAGATCCTGCGGGCGATCGCGGCCGAGTACTTCTGGGACGGATTCCAGGTCGCGCCGATAACGCCGGTGAAACTCCCGGCAGAGGACCTGGCCATCTATGCCGGGAAGTACCGCGTCGACTCCGACTCGATCCTCGTCATCGCGCCCGCCGGCGCCGGGTTCGAGGTCACAGGGCCGTTCACCCAGAAGTTCGAGCTGATTCCCATTTCGCTGGAAACCTTCGTCCGGCGCGACTCCGAGACCCGGTACACCTTCGGCCGCCGGCCCGACGGCGGGGCGCAGCTCCTGATCTCGGACGCGGAGTCGACGCGCACGGCGCCGCGGGTCGATCCGAACACGCGCGTCCCCGCCGAGGACCTCGAGGCCGGCCGCGTGGACGAGGCCGTCGCGGCGTACAAGAAGCTGCAGGCCGCCAACCCCAAGGACCCGGCGCTCGCGGAGACGCGGCTCAACGAGCGCGGCTACGACTTCCTCCGGAAGAAGGACTACGCGAAGGCGATCGCGCTCTTTCGCCTGAACACCGAGCTCTATCCCGCATCCGCCAACACTTACGACAGTCTCGGCGAGGCCCTCGAAGGCAGCGGCGACAAGGCCGGCGCCGTCGCCATGTACCGCAAGTGCGTCGAAACGGCCTCGAGGCCGGGTGCGGAGGCCGCGCCGCGGAACGCGTCGGCGCGGGCCCACGCCGAGGCCCGGCTGAAGGAGCTTTCCCCGGCGCCCTGACGCCGCATCCCGGGAGACGAGATATGAATCGTTTCTTTCTCGTTCATGCCCTCGGACTGTGCGCGGCCGGGCTGCCGGCGGCGGAGCCGACCCCGACTCCGCCGCCGACGCGCGTCGTCGTCCGGGCCGCGAAACTCATCGACGGCCGGGGCGGCCCGCCGGTCTCGCCCGCGGTGGTCGTGATCGAAAACGACCGGATCGTGGCGGTCGGCCCGACGGCCGCGATTCCCACGGGGGCGCGGGTGATCGACCTCGGCGGGGCGACGCTCCTTCCGGGCCTGATCGAGATGCACGACCATCTCACGGGCAGCCCCCCCAACCACGGCTACCGGTCGCTCGGCTACTCGGTGCCGCGCGAGGCGATCGACGGCGTCGCCAACGCGAACCGGACGCTACTCGCCGGGTTCACGACGGTGCGCAACGTCGGCGCCGGCGGCTTCGCGGACGTCGCGCTGCGCGACGCGATCGCGGCCGGCGAGATCCCCGGGCCCCGGCTCGTCGTGTCCGGGCCGGCGCTCGGGATCACCGGCGGCCACTGCGACAACAACCTCCTGCCGTTCGAGTACCACGTCAAGGAGGCCGGGATCGCCGACGGGCCGTGGGAGGCGCGGGCCAAGGTGCGCGAGGTCGTCAAGTACGGCGCGGACCTCATCAAGGTGTGCGCGAGCGGGGGAGTGTTGTCCAAGGGCGACCAGCCCGGCACGCCCCAGTACACGCCCGAGGAAATGAAGGCGATCGCGGAAGAGGCGCACCGGCTGGGCCGCAAGGTCGCGGCCCACGCTCACGGGACCCAGTCGATCCAGGAGGCGATCCTCGCCGGCATCGACTCGATCGAGCACGCGAGCCTGATCGACGAGGAGGGCATCCGGCTGGCGAAGGAGCACGGGACGTACCTCGTCATGGACATCTACAACGACGACTACATCCTTCAGGAAGGGCTGAAGGTCGGGATGCTGCCCGAGTCGATCGAGAAGGAAAAGACGATCGGCCGGCTCCAGCGCGAGAACTTCCGCAAGGCCGTCCAGGGCGGAGCGAAGATGGCGTTCGGCACCGACGCCGGCGTCTACCCCCACGGCGACAACGCGCGGCAGTTTGCGTACATGGTCCGGTACGGGATGAGTCCGATGCAGGCCATCCAGGCCGCGACGGTCAACGGGGCGGACCTTCTGGGCTGGTCGGACCGGGTCGGCTCGATCGAGCCGGGCAAGTTCGCGGACCTCATCGCCGTCTCGGGCGACCCGCTCGCCGACATCCGCGCGCTCGAAAAGGTCGCGCTTCGTCATGAAGGGCGGCACGGTCTACAAGAACGAGATCCGGTAGCTCGAGCCTTCGGAAGGTGTGGTTTCGGGCGAGCGCACTCTGCCCCCTCTCCCGGCGGGAGCCGTCCACCAGAGGCGGACCCACGGCGGTAGGCAACACCGGCGTGAGCCGGTGGTATCGGGTCGGGGTGAGGGGCTCTCCTCGTTGGTCCGGCCGCCATACGAGTTGGTTCTCGGGCGGCGGCTCATCTGAACCCCTCTCCCTGCCCTCTCCCCTCGGGGGAGAGGGGAATCGTCGTCGCCTACCGGCCGGCCGCGCGCACCACGTCGTAATGGACGACGTTGGGCTCGACCTCGACGAGAAACTCGCGGTCGCGGTCGAGGATCACGGCCTTCTGGTACTCGGCGCCGGCGAACCGTTTCACGGCTTCGATCGACTCCCAGTAGGAGATGACGACGAAGTCGGTCCGCGGGCCGTCGGTCCGGCGCAGGACCTCGACGCCGTGATTGCCGTCGGTCTTCAGCATCCGGGCGACGCCGGTCGAGTCGAGGTACTTCTCGTAGGCGTCCGCTTTCGTGGCGAGCGTGCGTCCGTGCCACACGCGGGCGATCATGGGTTTCGGCCGGACGGACGGGCTCGCGCTGGCGTTTCCCTGCGGGAAGAGGACCGCGTCGGAGGCGGGAAGGGCCGCGGACAGGGCGAGGGCGGCGGCGGCAACGAGGGCGAGGCGCGTTTTCATGGATCGGCTCCTTTCGCTCGCGGGCGAAGAATACGACGGGAAGGCGGGCTAAGATCCGGCGCGTGATCCCGCTCGACGAGATACGCGCCGCCGCGGAGAGGCTCGCGGGGAAGGTGCACCGGACGCCGCTCGTCGCGGCGGGGCTGATCGGCGAGCGCGCCGGGGTGCGCCTCCGGTTGAAGTGCGAGAGCTTCCAGAAGACCGGCTCGTTCAAGGCGCGCGGTGCGCTGAACAAAGTGCTCTCTCTGCCCGAGGAGGCGCGGGCCCGCGGCCTCATCACGGTCTCCGCCGGCAACCATGCGGCGGCGGTCGCGTGGGCCGCGCGGGTTGCCGGCACGTCGGCCGTCGTCGTCATGCCGGCGGCGGCCCCGAAATTGAAGATCGACGCGGTGCGCGGTTACGGCGCCGAGATCGTTCTCCACCCCGACCGGGCCACGCTCTTCGACCGCCTGCACGAAGAGCAGGCCGCGCGCGGCCTGACGTTCGTCCACCCCTTCGACGATCCGGTCGTCCTCGCCGGAGCCGGGACCGCGGGGCTCGAGATCGTGGAGGACGCAGGCGGGCTCGACGCGATCGTCGTGCCGGTCGGGGGAGGGGGACTGCTCGGCGGCGTGGCGTCCGCGGTCCGGCAGCTGTCGCCGGGCGTTCGCATCGTGGCCGTGGAGCTCGCGGCCGGGCCGGGGCTCGCGCCGGCGCTCGCCGCCGGAAAGCCCGTGACCGTGACGCGGCCCGAGACGCTCGCCGACGGGATGACGCCGCCCTTCGTCGGGGCGCTGCCGCTCGGGATTGCCCGCGAGGCGGTCGACGAGATCGTCGGTGTCGACGAGGACGAGATCCGCGAGGGGATGCGGTTGCTGATGACGCGCGCCAAGCTGTACGTCGAGGGCGCGGGCGCGGCGGCCGTCGGGGCGCTCGTCGCGCGCAAGGCCGGCGTTCCCGAGGGAGCCCGTGTCGTGGCCCTCGTCTCCGGGGGCAACATCGACCTCGAGAGAATCGCGTCGATTGCCTGAGCTCGGCGGTCGGCGGGCTACGCCGCCTTCTCGTCGGGCTGCAGGACGCCGAAGGTGTTGCCCTCGGTGTCGACGCAGTACGCGAGCCACCCGACGCCCGGCACGGCCATCTTGGGCACGGCCGTCCGGCCGCCCTTCGCCTCGATCGTCTTCAGCGTTGCGTCGATCGACTCGACGCCGATCGTGTTGACGGTCGAGTCCCCCGGTGCCTGGCGGGGCATCATCCCGCCGTCGATGCCTCGCTCGCCCTCGGTCCCGGTGGTGATGAGCCAGTAGGGCATCGGGCCGTCCCATTTCCGGAACTGCCATCCGAAGACGTCGCGGTAGAAGGCCGAGGCACGCTCGGGCTGGTCCGCGGGGATCTCGAAGTGGATGGGTCGAGGCATGGCTCCTCCCTGGTCGTCGACGACGACGGTCGTGCTCGCGGAACGAACGGCCCTCTAGGCCGTCGAAAGGCGCGAGCGGTACTTCTGCGTGGCGTAGCCGACGATGGCGCCGACCATCGCCCCGGGCAGCATGATCTCGAAGTAGTAGTGCTTTCCGTTGGCGTCGGGGAAGGCCGCGACCGCGAAGGCGAGCAGCAGGCCCACGCCGAGGCCGAACACGATGCCGAGCCCGAGGTTGTCGACCTTCTTGGAGAAATATCCGATCGACAGCCCCGCGATCAGGCCCTTGAACGTCGAGCCGAGCACGATGCCGAGGAGCTGGTTGCGCACCTCGGGCGTGAAGTACGCCGTGAGCCCGTCGAAGACCCCGAGAATTCCGCCCAGAATCAGTCCGAAGATCGGCTTGGTCATCGTCCCTCCTCCCCTAGATTCAACGGGGGCGAGATTCCCTTTAACGGCCTCGCCCGTAGAGCAGCAGCAGCGAGCGCATCAGGAGATATGCGGCGATCAGGAGGATGGGCGTGCGATAGCGGGCGAAGACCCGCGCAGCCTTTTCGCGGGGCCCCTCGCGATAAGCGAGCACGCGGGAGCCGTCGAGGTAGCGCGCGACGTCCGCGGAGACCTCTTCGGCGGAGGCGTAGCGGGCCCCCGGCCGGCTCGCCATCGCGCGGGCGCAGATTGCTTCGAGGGCGGCCGGCACCGACGCGTCGGCGCGCCGGGCCGGCGGGGGCTCGAGGTTCGCCTCGCCGCGGGCCCGGCGGCGCGCGACGTCGGCCTCGAAGGGAGGCCGGCCGGTGAGCAGAAAGTAGAGCAGGCCGCCGAGCGCATAGACGTCGGCCGTCGTCCCGACGTCGGTGCGTCCGGACGCCTGCTCCGGCGACATGTACGCCGGGGTTCCGACGATCGTGCCGTCGGCCGTCGCCTCGGGTGTGGCGGCGGAGGGCGCCGGCGGGACCGCTTCGGAAGCGACCTCGACCATGCGGGCGACGCCCCAATCCATCACGAGGACCTCGCCGAACGAACCGACCATGACGTTCTCGGGCTTCAAGTCCCGGTGCAGAACGCCGTGCGCGTGCGCAAAGGCGACCGCCTCGCAGACCTTCTGGAACGTCCGGAGCCGCTCGGGCAGCGGCGAGCCGGCGGCGATCTCGTCGAGCCGTCGCCCGTCGACCCGCTTCATCGCGTAGAACATGCGGCCGTCCGGCAACGTCCCGGCGTCGTGGATGGGGACGATGCCGGGGTGCTCGAGGCGCGCGATGACCCGGGCCTCGCGGAGCATCCGGGCCGCGGCCGCCGGGTCGGAGGCGCCGGTGCCGACGACCTTGAGCGCGACCTTGCGCCCGAGCACGCGGTCCTCGGCGAGAAAGACGGTTCCCATCCCTCCCCGTCCGAGCTCCTCGAGAAGCCGGTACTTCGTCTCGGCGAGGTCGGGCCACTCGGCGACGCGCTTCAGGTGCTCGACGGTCCGGTCGGACAGCCACCTCATCCCGAGACGCCGAGGAGGCTCCTGGCCTCTTCCCGGAACTCGTGGTCGGTCGCGGTGATCTCGCGCAGCTTCTCGAGCACGATCCGCCGGAACTCGCGCCGGGCGAAGGCGAGGAAGTTGGTGACCTGGGTCGCCGGGATCTGGAACTCCTCGGCGAGCCGGTCGTAGGTGAGCTTCTCGTCCGGGTCGCGTTCGAGCTCGTAGCGCTCGAAGAGCCGGTACGGAAGGTCCTTGCCCCGGAGCATGCACTCCTCCCGGAGCTTTTCGACCGCGAGGCCGAAGAGATTCCGGACCCACTCGTCGTGGAAGTAATTCTCGAGGGACGCCGGATCCGGCGGCTCCTGCCGCGCGAGCTCTCCCTCCGCGCCGTCGAAGTCGAGCGGGATGAGCGGCGTTCCCGGCGAGCGCTTCGCCCGGCCGGCGGCCTTCCTCTCGTTGGCGACGAAGCGGTCGAGGCACGTCCGGAGGTACGTTCGAAACGACCCCTTCTCGGGATCGTAGGCGTCGAAGAAGGCCTTCTCGAGCGCGCGGGTGAAGAAACCCTGCGTCAGGTCCTTGGCGTCCTCGTTGGATTCGCGAAAGCGGATCCGCAGGTACTTGTACGTCGGGCGCCAGTACGTCTCGACGAGCATCGCGAGGCCCCGTTCGCGCTCGACGAGATCGTTGCTCTGCGCCGCAAGGACCGCGGAGTGCCGGGTGGCGGGAAAGCGGCCACCGCCGGGCTCGCCGATGTCCGTGTCGCGGGTCATGCTCGGTATATCGTACGAGGGTGACGCCCGAGGCAACAGCGGTCGCCGCCGCGAACCTCGCTTTTTACCGGGCCCTCGAGGCGCGTGACCTCTCTCACATGGCGCTGGTGTGGCTCCAGGACGCCTCGGCGAGCTGCATCCACCCCGGCTGGCACCGGCTCGACGGCTGGGAGGAGATTTCGCGTTCCTGGGAGAACATCTTCTCCAACTCGAGGCCCTGGTCGGTCGGATGCGAGGACGTGCGCATCGCCGTGGCGGGGGACCTCGCGTGGGTCACGTGCGTCGAGGTGATCGTCCCGTTCGGCGCCGAGGACGAAGAGGATGCCGCACGCATGCAGGCGACGAACCTCTTCGGGCGCGTCAACGGGGAGTGGCGGATGGTCCATCACCATGCCTCGCCGACGCCCGCGGCCGAGGCCGCCGAGGACGAGCCGATCAACTGACGGCGGGCCGGACTAGCCGAGCCCGATGCCCCGGCGCGCCCTGCGCGCCACGGAGCGGCGGAACCACTCGAAGCCGCCGAGGAGGCGGCCCGGCGGGCCGAGGGCCTGCGCGGCCCAGCGGGCAAAGTCGAAGCGGTCGGTCTGCTCGACGATCTGGCCGTCCCGGAAGCGCACGTCCGACTCGATGACGTTGACGACGGGTCGCTTTCCGCCGAAGAGGTAGCGGGCGGTCCAGGCCACCTCGCCGCGGTCCGGTTCGGCCCGCCGGATCTCCCAGTCGACCGAGAACTCGCGGGCGCGGCCGAGAAGCGACTGCCACATCCGGCCGATGTCGGACCCTCGAAGCTGGAAGACCGGGTCCGCGAAGGCGGCGTCTGGCGCGTAGGCCGCCGCCATCGTGGCCGCGTCCCGCCGCGCCAGGGCCTCGTAGAAGCGCGCGAGCGCCTGCCGCGTCTGCTCGCCCGTCATCGCCCGATTATGGTCTGATACGCGGCCGGGGGGGCTTCGAAGAATGCGGATGCTCATGAAGGTCCTGGGATGGCTCGTGCTCGTGGTGGCGCTCGCCGCCGGCGGGCTCCTGGCGTTTCTCGCGTTGAAGAGGCCGGCGATGCGGCCGCCCTCGACCGAGAAGATCGAAGCGACGCCCGCGCGGCTGGCGCGGGGCCGATATCTCGTCGAGAACGTCTCCGACTGTCTCGGCTGCCACTCCGACTTCCACAAGGACCGGTTCGCCATCCCGACGAAACGCGGCACGGAAGGGCAGGGCGGGTTCCCGTTCGACAAGAGCCTCGGCGTTCCGGGCCTCGTCCAGGCCCAGAACATCTCGTCAGATCCGGAGTACGGCCTCGGAAACTGGACCGACGGCGAAATCCTCCGCGCCTTCCGCGAGGGCATCAAGCGCGACGGCACGGCCCTCTTCCCGATGATGCCGTACCAGAAGCTCCGCGTCATGAGCGATGAGGATGCGAGGTCCGTCGTCGTGTACCTGCGGACGCTCAAGCCCATCCGTCATGCGGTTGCCGCGCGGCGTCTCGATTTCCCGGTCAACTTCCTCGTCAAGTTCGAGCCGAAGCCGCTCGACGGGCCGGTCCCGGACCCCGATCCGAAGGACATGGTCGCCTACGGCCGGTACCTCGCCACGATCGGCGGCTGCGGGGAGTGCCATACGCCGATGGACTCGAAGGGCCGGAGGATCGCCGGCCAGGAATATTCCGGCGGATGGCTTCTCCCGGGGCCGTGGGGCCGCGTGGTCTCGGCCAACCTGACGCCCGATCCGGACAACTACATGGGTCAGGCTTCGCGCGAGGAATTCATCGACCGGTTCAAGTCCCTCGAGTCCCTCGGCGGCGAGAACGCTCCGCTCGCGACTCCCGGAAAGAACACGGTCATGCCCTGGGCGCGGCTCGCCGGGATGACGCGCGAGGACCTCGGGGCGATCTACGACTTCCTGAAGACGCTGAAGCCGATCAAGAAGAAGATAGTCTCCTTCCCCGACGCGCCTCCCTCGACCACGCCGTGAAGGCCATCCGCGTCCACGCGCCCGGCGGCCCCGACACCCTCCGCTTCGAGGAGGTCCCCGACCCGGCGGTTTCCGCGGGCCAGGCCCTCGTGCGCGTCGAGGCGTCCGGCGTCAACTTCATCGACGTCTACCACCGGACCGGCCTCTACAAGGCGCCGATGCCGCTGATCCTGGGACGGGAGGGCGCGGGGAGCGTGCTTTCGGTTGCGCCCGACGTGAAGGACCTGCGCCCTGGCGATCGGGTCGCCTGGGCCGGCGTTTTCGGTAGCTACGCGGAAAAGGCCGCGGTGCCGGCCGCGGAGCTGGTGAAGGTTCCCGAGGGCGTGTCGACGCGGCAGGCGGGGGCCGCGATGCTGCAGGGCATGACCGCCCAGTATCTGGCGTGCTCGACCTATCCCTTGAAGCCGGGCGACACCTGCCTCGTGCACGCGGGCGCCGGCGGCGTGGGGCTGCTCCTGACGCAGATCGCGAAGATGCGCGGCGCGCGGGTGCTGACGACCGTCTCGACGGCCGAAAAGGCCGCGCTCTCGCGCGGCGCCGGCGCCGACGCCACGATCGACTACACGACGCAGGATTTCGAGGCGGAGGTCCGCCGCCTGACGGACGGGAAGGGCGTGCAGGTCGTCTACGACTCGGTCGGGCGGACGACCTTCGAGAAGAGCCTCGCGTGCCTCGCGCCCCGCGGGATGCTCGCGCTCTTCGGCCAGTCGAGCGGGCCCGTCGGCCCGTTCGATCCCCAGGTGCTCGCCCAGCGCGGCTCCCTCTACCTGACGCGCCCGAGCCTGTTCGTCGGCTACATCGCGACCCGCGCGGAGCTCCTCGAGCGCGCGGGCGACGTGCTCGGCTGGATCCGCGACGGGCGTCTCGACGTCCGGATCGGGCACGAATTTCCCCTCGCCCGGGCGGCCGACGCCCACCGGGCGCTCGAGGGCCGCGCAACGACCGGCAAGGTCCTGCTCATCCCGTAGGGGATCGGATCTTGCCCTGGCCATCGGCCGATCGCGGCCGCGGGGACTGGCCATAGAATGGCGAAAAGCGAACCCTGACCCGGGAGGTCCCCACCGTGATCCTCGTCGTCGGCGCCACGGGCAAGGTCGGACAGGAAGTCTGCCGACAGCTTTCGGCGGCCAACGTCCCGGCGCGGGCCCTCGTGCGCGATCCGGTGCGCGCCTCGAACGTGCGCCTCCCGGGCGTGCAGGTGATCGTCGGCGACCTCCGCCAGCCCGAATCGCTCGACGCGGCGCTTTCGGGAGTCGACCGCGTCTTCCTCGCCTCGCCGGCCGAGCAGGACCAGGTCGCGTTGCAGGGCAACCTCGTCCAGGCCTGCCGCCGGGCCGGCGTGCGGCAGGTCGTCAAGGTCTCGGTCGCCGGCGGCCCGGACGCCGCGACGCAGATCGGCCGGTGGCACTGGACGACCGAGAAGCAGATCGAGGCCTCGGGGCTGGGCTTCACGATGCTGCGGCCCAATCTCTACATGCAGCAGATGCTGCGACTCGCGCCCGCGGTCGCGACGCGCGGCTCCTTCGCGCTGCCCTGCGGGGCCGGGGAGGTGTCCATCGTCGACGCCCGGGACGTCGCGTCGGTCGCCGTCGTCGCCCTGACGCAGCCCGGCCACGAGCGGAAGATCTACGACCTGACGGGCCCCGAGGCGATCTCCTTCGAGGCGATGGCCGAGGCGATCGGCCACGCGATCGACCGCAAGGTCACGTACCTGCACGTCGCGCCCGATTACGCGCTCAAGCAGATGCTGGGGGAGGGCGTTCCGCGCTGGCTCGCCGAGGACATGCTCGTGCTCTTCGCGTCGATCCGGGAGGGCTACGGCACGGCCGTCTCCGACGCCGTGCCCCGCGTCACCGGGCGCCCGGCCGGCAGCTTCGCGCAGTTCGCGCGCGACTATGCCGCGGCGTTTCGCGAAGGAAAGGCGCCGGTCCACTAGCAGGTTGCTGAAAAAGGGTGTGGGATGGCGTTACGAACCGCCGTAACCCGAAGGGTGGCCGGCACTTTGCCGGCGCCGCTTGGAAACCGATGAACGACCCGACAGTCACGACCTGGATCGGTCGCCGGATGCAAAGTGCCGGACACGACGCCCGCATCCATTTTTCAGCAGCTTGCGAGCGCGGCCGAAACCGGGAACGTTCGGGTTCGATCCCGAGGAGTAGAGGATGACGATACCGCCAACCTACGAAGACGCCCAACTCGTGCTGCGGCTCTACGACCTTCGCCGCGAGGTGAAGCTCCGCGCCGCCCGCGAGTGGTTCCGCACCGAGTTCTTTCCGGGCTCCTACGACGACGTCCGCGCCGTCACGGCCACCAACGGGCCCGAGAACGCCAGCTACCGGATGGTCACGGGCTACTGGGAAATGGCCTGCTCGTTCGTCGCGCACGGCATCCTGCACCCGGCGCTCTTCTTCGAGTCGGGCGGCGAGGCCCTCTTCGTCTGGGCGAAGCTCGGGCCGTTCGTGTCCGAACTGCGCCGCGACCAGAAGAATCCCCGCGTTCTCGCAAACATCGAGAAGGCGATCGCGCTCGCTCCGGGAGCGGCCGAGCGCGTGGTTGTCTTCCGGGAGCGCCTGGCGGAGATGCGGGAGCGCTACCGCAAGTAGCCGATCGAGGACGCGGCGTCCGCCGCGGCGCCGAGGATCGCGACGATGCGGCCCACCCAGGCGCGGTGCTCCGGCTTCATCAGGACCGAGCGCAGGCACGTCACCGAGTCCGCGTCGCGGTCGATGCCGGCGGCGGGGAGGTCGAAGAATTCGGCGGGCAGCCCCGCGAGGGCCAGGTGCAGGTCGCGGCGGGCGGCCTCCTCGAAGATCCGGCGCGAGAGGCGGGAGGCGGCCGTGACGTTCGCTGGCGCGCGGGATCCACACGACGATGTCGAGCTCGGGCGCAACGGCCGGGAGGAAGCGCGCGTCCGCCGAAAGCGCCGCGTGGAGCGCGAGCGCCGCCGCCCGCCCGTCGGAGAGGCCGGCCGCGAACTCGCCGCCGGGCTCGAGCGGGAGAAGCCGCTGCGTCGCCCAGAGCGCCACGGCCGAGGCGCCGGCGCGCGAGCATTCGAGGCTGATCTCGCCCAGGTGCAGCTCCTCCGAGCTGAAGTAGGTGTACGGCGAGTCGTGCTTGTAGAAGCGGCCGACCGAAGGGTCCCGAAACAGGACGCAGCCGCAGCCGTAGGGCTGGAGGCCGTGCTTGTGCGGATCGACGACGATCGAGTCGACCTCCGCGAGCCGGTCGTAGGTCCGGCGCGCGTCGGCGCCGAGGTTGTCGGCGAGGCCGAAGTACCCGCCATAGGCGGCGTCGGCGTGGAGGCGGAAGCCGTGACGGTCACGCAGAGCGAGGATCTCGGGCAGCGGATCGATCGAGCCCGTCGCGGTCGTTCCGATCGTCGCGACGACGGTCCCGACGCCGCCCGCGTCGAGGCGCCGGGCGAGGGCCGCGGCGTCCATGCGCCCGCGGCGGTCGCAGGGGACGGGCTCGAACGGGACCCCCAGCACGGCCGAGATCCGGGAATGGGTGTAGTGGGCCTGCGCCGACGCGAGCAGCGCCCGGCCCGGGGCGAGCTGCCGCGCGACCCAGAGCGCCTCGAGGTTCGCCATGGTGCCGCCGCCGCAGAGGTGGCCGAGGAAGTCGCTCCAGCCGAACATGGCGGCGATCGCGGCGACGGCCTCCTTCTCCATCTTCGAGCTCTCGCGCCCGCCGTCGAGCGCGTGGTTGTTCGGATTGATCCACATGGCCAGCGCATACGCGAGGCGCGCCACCGGGTGCGGCGGCTTGAGCATCTGGCCCGCGTAGAGCGGGTGAAAGTAGGGATAGTTGTTCTGGAGGCGCGTCGCCACCTCCTCGAGGACGCGGGCGATCTCCGTCCCGCCGGGAATCGAGGCGCCGGTGGGCGGCAGGCCCTCGAAGCCTTCCGCGAGCCGCTCGACGGCCGCCCGGAGGACGCTCCCGGATTCGGCCGCGGCGAAGTCGGCCCGCGCGGGACTCACGAGGGCTCGACGGAGGCCGGCGCCTCGAATGCGCGGCGCACGTCCGGCCGCCGGAGCAGGAAGATCGTCCCGCCGAAGAAGACCGCTCCCAGGAGAGCGACGAAGACTCCGGCGGCGATACCCGCCGCCCGGATCTCCGAGGCGGCCTCGGGCGACTCGAGCGCGACCTGCACGGTCGAAGCGTAGACGTACGCGCCCACGCCCGCCATGACCGCGATGCCGAGCCACGAGGCGGCCTCGACGACCCTTCTCGCCCACGCCTTCTGGCGCAGCAACTCGAAGGCGGCGTAGCCGAGTGCCGCGGCCACGAGGACCTGGAGGACGAGGATCCCTGCCGCGTGACGCATCATCGTGTCGAGACCGAGAATGCGGAGCTTCAGCTGGCTCGACCGAAGGGCCAGGAAGGGAAGGCCGCGATCGAGCCCGCCGACCTTCCAGACGAGGAGTCCCAGGACGCCGTTGAGGAAGCGCAGCGTCGCGGCCACCAGCCAGATCCAGCCGACGACCGTCACGGTGCGCGGCCGCTCCCGGGGAATCGCCTCCATGGTCCTCCGCTCCGTCGGCGGGATCATATGCGCGCGGGGCCGCCCGGCTGCGGGCCGAGGGTGCTCAGGAGCCCGGCGCGGGGGCCGCGGCCCGCGCGCCGGCCAGCCACTTCTGGAAGGCGGCGTCGCCCCGGACCGGCGCGAAGTCGGCGTCCTCGTCGATGAGCTCGAAGCGGCGGAACCCGTGGGCGACCGCCTTCTCGAGGTCCGCGATCGCGCGCGACGCGTCGCCGGCCCGCGCCGCGTAGCACGCGAGGTTGTAGTACACGAGCGGGTTGTCGGGATCGATCTCCGCCGCGACGCCGAGCAGCGCGCGGGCGCGCGCGGGATCGTGCCGGTCGAGCATCTCCTGCGGCAGATAGAAGGAAGTCGCCGCGCGGAGGTTGGCGAGGATGCGCTCGGCCGAGAGGCGCTCCTCGGGCGTGTCGCTCGCGGCCTTCTTGCGGAGGCCCGGAATTCCGAGCTCGGCCGCGAGAAGCGCCGGCAGCGGCGGATCGGGCTGGGCGAGCGCGTTGCGGAGCTTCGTGTTGACGGCGCGAAGCGTCGCCTCGTCGCGCGCATCCCGTCGGCGCGCCTCCTGGAGGTCCGTCCGGACCTCCGGGATCCGGGCGAGCTCCTCGGCTTTCTTCGCGTCGACGTCGACGTCGGCCAGGCCGCGAAAATCCTCGGCGACGTGCGCATACGCCGCCCACGCCTCGGCCCGCCGGCCCGCCGACTCGAGCGCCGCCGCGCGGTCCCTGGCCTCCGCCTGGAGCGCCGCGATCCTGGCGGGATCCTTCGGCCGCCCGCCGGCCTTCATCGCCTGGAGCTCCATCCAGGCCACCGACTCGCGGGCCAGGTCGGGCGGCATCCAGGCGTGGGGGCCTTCGAAGTACGCGATCCGGTGGGTCGCCTTCGCCTTCTCGAGCTTCTCGTCGAGCGAGCGCATCTCGTAGTAGTTCATGTCGCGGTTGCCGACCGTCCCGAAGTAGGCGAAGGGGACGGACTTGATGGAAGCCTGGGCGTCCTCGAACCCGGCGCCCGCGCCGATCACGCCGGCGATGCGCCCGGGCAGCGCGTACGCCATTCCGACGGCCGCGCGGCCGCCGCCCGAGAAACCGGTCACGTAAACGCGCCGGCCGTCGATCGAAAAGTGGCGGACCGTGTCGTTCCACATCGCCGTCATCGCGGCGGAGTTGGGATCGTCCTTCGTGTCGCTCGCCGAGTTGTAGGACGACACCAGGATCCAGCCGAATTCCTCCGCGGCGGGCCGGAAGAGCTCGAGCGGGAAGAGCGCCCGGCCGCGGGCGTCGAGCATGTAGAGGACCGGCCAGAGCTTCTCGGGCGTGTAGGCCGAGGGCAGATAGAGCGCATAGCTCTGGGCCGCCGTTCCGTCCACGACGACCCGCTCGATCACCTTTCCGCGCGGGAGCTCCGCCGCGGCGCCGGTCGGGGCCGCCGGGAGGAGCGCGGCGAGAAGGAGGGCCGCCGGGAGCACCGGGCTCAGCTTCCGAGCGACGCGAGCCGTTCGACGAGGTCGACGACGCGGTTCGAGTAACCCCACTCGTTGTCGTACCAGGCGACGACCTTGAGGTAGCCGTCGGAGTTCGCCTGCGTCGAGAGCGCGTCGAAGATCGAGGAGTGCGGATTGCCGATGATGTCCGAGGAGACGAGAGGCACCTCGCTGTACTCGACGATGCGGGCGAGGTCGCCCCGCGCGGCGTCGCGGACGGCGCCGTTGACCTCGGCGGTGGAGGCCGGGCGCCGGACGCGGCAGGTCAGGTCGACGACGGAGCCGTCCGGCACGGGGACCCGGATGGCCATGCCGTCGAGGCGGCCCTTGAGGCTCGGCAGGACCTTCCCGACGGCGCGGGCGGCGCCGGTCGTCGTGGGGATGATGTTCTCCGCCGCGGCGCGGCTGCGGCGCAGGTCCTTGTGGGCCACGTCGGCCAGGCGCTGGTCGTTGGTGTACGCGTGGACCGTCGTCATGAAACCCTCCTCGATGCCGAACGCCTCGTCCAGGATCTTCGCGATCGGGGCGAGGCAGTTGGTCGTGCACGAGGCGTTCGAGACGAGGCGGTGCTTCGGCTCGAGAGAGACGTCGTTGACGCCCATGACGATCATGGCGTCGATCTCGTCCTTGGCCGGAACGGTCAGGACGACCTTCTCCGCGCCGGCCTGGAGGTGCTTCTCGAGCTCGGCGCGGACCAGGAGCTTTCCCGTCGACTCGATGACGATTCGGGCGCCGTGCTCGCCCCACGGGATCTTCGACGGGTCCTTGACGGCCGTCATCGCGATCCGCCGGCCCCCGACGGTCATGCTCTCGGAGTCGGTCGAAACGTCCCTGTCGAAGACGCCCATGACGGTGTCGTACTTCAGGAGGTACGCCAGGTGGTCGTTGTCGAAGAGGTCGTTGATCACGGCGACCTCGAAGCCCGGACGATCGGCGAGGATGCGGAAGACGCTCCGCCCGATGCGGCCGAATCCGTTGATCCCGACCTTGATCGTCATGGGGTCTTCTCCAGGGCGGCGCAGCGCTCGACGAGCTCGACGGCACGGTGGGCGTAGCCGTAGCCCGAGTCGAACCAGGAGAGCGTCTTCGAGACGCGGTCCGTCAGCGTCATCGTGGCGAGCGAGTCGAACGTCGAAGAGAAGCTGGAGCGCGCGACGTCGGAGGAGACGATGGGCTCGTCCTCGTAACGGAGGACCTGCCGCCAGCGGCCCGATCCGGCCGCCGTCCGGAGAACCTCGTTGATCGCGTCCCGCGCCGCCGGGCGCTCGTGCCAGCAGACGAGGTCGACGACCGAGCCGTTGGAGACGGGGACGTTCATCGCGTAGCCGGAGAGGCGTCCCCGGAGCTGGGGGATGAGGTCGAGGAGCATGGCGGGGGAGCGGGACTCCTGCGGGATGATGTTTTCGGCGGCGGCGCGGCCGCGGCGCTTGTCCTCGGCCGGGACGTCGGCGAGGCGGTGCGCGCTCGTGTAGGAGTGGATCGTGGTGAAGATCGCGCGCCGCACGCCGAAGGCGTCGTGGAGCAGGCGGAGCACCGGGGCGAGGCAGTGCACCGTCGACGAGGCGTTCGAGATCATGCGGTGCGAGGCCGAGAGGGCCTCGTCGTTCAGGCCCCGGACGATCGTCACGTCGGGCGGCTCGAGCGGCGGCGCGAGAAGGATCACGCGCTTCGCGCCGGCCTGGAGATGCGCCTCGACTTCCGCGCGGCGGCGTCCGCGGGAGGTCGCCTCGAGGACCGTGTCGACGCCGAGCTCGCCCCACGCCGGGACGGGAGGCTGGGTCTTGCCGGTGATCAGCGGAATGCGCCGCCCGGCGCAGTAGAGAAACCCGTCCTTCGCCGAGAGCTCGTCGGGGAAGCGCCCGAGGAGCGTGTCGAACCGGAGGAGGTACTCGACGCCCTCCGGCTCGGCGAGGTCCGCCACGGCTCCGATCCGCAGGTCGTCCCGCGAGTAGAGCAGGCGGAAGAGATTCCGCCCGATTCGGCCGAAGCCGAAGATCCCCACGGTCGCCACGCCCTTTTCCTACCACACCAAGGAGAAGCCGAAGCCCCCGGCGGGCCGATCGCGGATAATCGCGGGCCGAAACGAGGTGCCGCATGAGGATTCGGATGTTGCTGGCGGGGGCGTTTCTTCTCGGGACGGCCGTGGCGTCCGCCGCCGGACCGGCCGGCGCCGAGACCGCGAAGGCGCAACTGCTGAAGGTCGACGCCGAATTCTCGGACGCCGCCCGGAAGATCGGCGTCGGCGAAGCGTTCGTCCGGTACGCCGACGCCGAGGCGACGATGCTGCCGCCCGGCCAGGGCCCGGTGACGGGGCTCGCCGGGGTGCGCGCCCAGTTCGCCGACCTGCCCGCCGGCACGACCCTCGTGTGGAAGCCGTTCAAGGCCGAGGCCGCCGGCTCGGCCGATCTCGGCTACACGCTCGGCACCTACGAGATGCGCGGGAAGGACAAGGACGGCCAGCCGATCGTCCGCTACGGCAAGTACTGCTCGGTCTGGAAGAAGCAGAAGGACGGCTCCTGGAAGTGGGTCGTCGACGTCGGCACCCCCAGCCCCGCCCCCTAAGGTGGGGCCTGACCTGAAAGTCTGACAGTTGGGACCTGACCTGCAACTCTGACTTGTTGGGAGACGGGCCGGCTTTCTGTATCCTCCGCCTCACCGTTGCTTTCGTTCCTTCTGGCGGCCGCGCTTCTCGTCCCGACGGCGGAGTCGCCGCGGGCGCGGGACCTCGGAGTTCCGTTCGACGGGACCCCCGGCCCTCTCAACGCGATCACCGACGTGAAAGGCGTCGCGGTCGGCCAGAGCACGATCATCCGCGGCGACGGACCGCTCCAGGTCGGAAAAGGGCCGGTCCGCACCGGCGTGACGGCCGTCGTGCCCCGCGGGCGCGCGACGCTCGACGATCCCGTCTTCGCCGGCTGGTTCGCGCTCAACGGCGCGGGGGAGATGACCGGCACCACCTGGGTCGAGGAGTCCGGCTTCCTCGAGGGGCCGGTGATGATCACCAACACGCACTCCGTGGGCGCGGTTCACCAGGGCACGATCGCCTGGCGGGTCAGGCAGGGCGGGCCCGACGCGACCGGCTATTTCTGGTCGAACCCGGTCGTGGCGGAGACGTGGGACGGCGAGTTGAACGACATCAACGGCTTCCACGTCAAGGAGGAGAACGTCTTCGAGGCGCTCGACCACATGCAGAACGGGCCCGTCGCCGAGGGAAACGTCGGCGGCGGCACCGGGATGATCTGCAACGGCTTCAAGGGCGGCATCGGCACCGCCTCGCGCGTCCTGCCGGCGGCCGACGGCGGATACACCGTCGGCGCCCTCGTCCAGTGCAACTACGGGCGCAAGCAGAACCTGCTGATCGCCGGGGTCCCGGTGGGCCGCGAGATCGCGGGACCCGGCGCCCGCGACGAGGACAACGGCTCGATCATCGTGGTGCTCGCCACCGACGCGCCGCTTCTGCCGCACCAGTTGAAGCGCATGGCGCGCCGTGTCGGCCTCGGCCTCGCCCGCGACGGCGCGATCGCCTCGAACGGGTCGGGCGACATCTTCATCGCCTTCTCGACCGCCAATCCCGGCGCCGCGTCGCCGAAGGGCACGGTCGCCCTCACGGCCCTTCCGAACGACCGCATGGACCCGCTCTTCGCGGCCGCCGTGCATTCCGTCGAGGAGGCGGTGATCAACGCGATGATCGCCGCCCGGACGATGACCGGCGCCGGCGGCCGCACCGTCCAGGCGCTGCCGCACGACGAGCTCCAGCGGATCCTCAAGAAGTACAACCGGCTGGCGCTGCCCGTCAGCGGCCGCTGATCCCGCCGGCGCTCGCCGCGAGGAAGTCGCCGACCGCCTTCCAGTAGGCCTCGCCGCCCGCGACGTACGTGTCGTTGTGGCCGGCGCCGGGGATGACGAAGAGCGTCTTCGGCGCCGGAGACAGCGCATAGAGACGCCGGCCCTGTTCGGGCGGCACGATCTCGTCGCGTTCGGCCACGAGAAAGAGCTTGGGCGCGGCGATCGTCCCGACGCGGCTCGCGTTGTCGAAACGGCTGCGGATGAGGAAGGTCGGAACGAAGGGATAGTGCACCCGCGCCATTTCGGGGACCGAGAGGAACGGGGTTTCGAGGATGACGGCGCCGACCGGTGCCTCGGACGCGAGCCTCGTGGCGACGGCCGACCCCAGCGATTCGCCGAAGAGCACGATCCGGTCGGGCGCGAAGCCGCGCTCCCGCGCCGCGCCGAGGACCGCGCGGGCATCGCGGGCGAGGCCGTCTTCCGACGGCGAGCCGGTCGAGCGGCCGTAGCCGCGGTAGTCGACGAGAAAGACGTCGAGGCCGAAGCGCTCGTTCAGGATCCGGGCGCGGTCGAGGCGGTCTGCCGCGTTGCCGGCGTTCCCGTGAAAGAACAGGACCGCGCGCTTCCCGGCGCCGCGGATCCACCAGCCCGCGAGCGTCTCGCCGTCCTCGGTCGGAACCGCGAGGGCGTCCGCGCGCAGGCCGTGCGCCTCCGGCGACGACGCCAGCTCCCGCACCGGGAAGTAGAGGAGCGAATTCTCGAAGCCCATGACGACGGCGACAATACCGATGACGGCCGCGGCGAGGACGGCGGCCCGCGTCCACGGAATCGCCACGCCTCCCGTATACTCTTCCGCCGACGAGATTAGGAGGCCCCATGAAGAAGCTCCTCGCCCCCGCCGTTCTCCTCGTGCTCTCCTCCGCGGCCGTCTCGGCCCAGGCCCCGACGACGACGAGCACGCAGATGCCCGCGAAACCGCCCGCGCCCGCGGCGGCCGCTCCCGGCTTCCTGGGCGAATACGTCGCCGAGGTCGACGCCGTCGGTCAGAAGCTGATCGACCTCGCGGAAGCGATTCCCGCCGACAAATACTCCTGGCGCCCGGCCCCGGGAGTGCGTTCGGTCGGCGAGGTCTTCATGCACGTCGTCGCCGCCGACTCGACGATCCCGAGCTTTCTCGGCATGAAGCGGATGGAGGGCATCACGCGCGACAGCGAGAAGACGGTGACCGACAAGGCGGCGATCGTTTCCCTGCTCAAGAAGGCCGTCGCGAACGCGCGCGCGGCCGGAAGCGCCGTGACGTCCGCGGACCTCGACAAGAAGGTCAAGACGTTCGGCGGCAACGAGCTGACCGAGCGGCAGGTCCTTTCGCTCATCGTGAACCACATGCACGAGCACCTCGGCCAGGCGATTGCCTACGCGCGCTCGAACGGCATCGTCCCCCCGTGGTCGAAGACCGACTAGGAAGGCTCGCGTCCCGTGGGCAAGCCGCCGGCGGCCGCTTCGGCGGCCCTGCTCGCCGTCGAGACGGCCGCGTTCGCCGTCGTCCTTTCCGATCTTCTGCTTCGTCCTCGAGCTCGAACAGCCCGGTCGCATCGCGACCGTGCGCGCGGACGCTGAGATGACGCGCGGACAGTCCTCTCTTGTCGTTCTGATCGCGGCTGGCGCGGCCGGCCTGACCGGCGCCGCCGCCGCTCCGGAGCCTGCCATGCCGAAGGTCGACCTCAACCACGTCTACCGGGTCCTCGACAAGGACACGTTCTCGGCCGTCGACCACTCCGAGTTTCTCCGCTCGGAGTTCGCCCAGTTCGAGCGGCGCACGACGAAGTCCGGCGACGACTCCTGGACGGGGCTCTACTTCTACGGCGAAAGCACGTATTTCGAGTTCCTCGCCGCGGACCCCGCGCGCCAGCGCCCGCTCGGCCAGAGCGGCGTGGCGTTCGGCGTCGAGGAACCGGGAGCGAGCGCGGCGGTTCGCAAGGCGCTCGAGGCGCTCGGCGCCGGCAAGGTCCGGAGCATCGAACGCCCGCGCGAGGCCGCGGGCAAGACGGTCCCGTGGTTCCGCATGACGGGCTTCGAGCCGACCGACCCGGTCCTCGTGTCCTGGGTCATGGAGTACTCGCCGAAGTTTCTGAAGGAGTGGCACCCGGAGCTACGGCCGGGACTCTCCGGGATCTCTCGCCGCGCGGTGCTCGAGCGCTACCAGGCGAAGGCCGCTCTGACCTCTCCCGTGAAAGACCCGCTCCTGAAGAACGTGACCGGCCTGCGTCTCGCCCTTGCGCCCGAACAAGTCCAGGCGTTCGGCCGCGAGCTCGCCGCGCTCGGTTTCCGCGGCGAGCCGAAGGACTCGGGTGTGTCCTGGACGGGCCCGAGCGTGCGAGTCGACGTCGTGCCGGCCGCCGCAAACGGTCCGCACGGCATCGTGCTCCTCGAGATGTCCCTGACCCGGAAGCCCGAAGAGAAGAAGTCGATCGAGCTCGGGACAGGCGCCCGGCTCGATCTGCGGACGGACGGCACCGCGGCGCTCGCCTTCTTCTAGACCGAACTTTCCCGCACCCTTTTCGTTCTTCCTTTCGATGGCACAGGCTCCCATCGAGGCCCACGGGCTTTCGAAGGTCTACGCGTCGCGGTTCGGCTCGCGCCGGATCGCCGCGCTCGACGGCCTCGACCTGCGCGTCGAGGCGGGCCAAGTCTTTGGCCTGCTTGGGCCAAACGGCGCGGGCAAGACGACGACCGTGAAGATCCTGCTCGGCCTGACGCACCCCACGACGGGGCAGGCGAGCCTCCTGGGCCTGCCCGCCGCGGACCCGGAAAGCCGCCGCCGCGTGGGCTATCTCCCGGAAGGGCACCGGTTCCCCGGGTACCTCACCGCCCGCCAGACCCTGTCGATCTTCGGTCGCATGTCCGGCCTTGAGTCCGCGGCGATCCGCGAGCGCGCGCCCCGGCTTCTCGAGCGGGTGGGCCTGTCGCAGTGGGAGAACGTCCGGGTCAGGAAGTTCTCGAAGGGAATGACGCAGCGACTCGGCCTCGCTGCGGCCCTGATCCACGATCCGCAGGTCCTGCTCCTCGACGAGCCGACCGACGGCGTCGATCCGGTCGGCCGCCGGGAGATCCGCGACCTCCTCCAGGAGGAGGCGAAGCGCGGCAAGACGATCCTCCTCAACTCGCACCTGCTCTCGGAGATCGAGCGCACCTGCGACCGCGTCGCCGTGCTGCGCGCGGGCCGGGTCGCGGTCGCCGGGCGCATCGAAGACCTGACCGCCGCCGGCTCGCGCTATCGGCTCGTGGCGACCGGCGTCGACGACGCGCTCGTGGCGGCCTTCCGCGAGACCGGCGCCTCGATCGAGCGCGTCAACGGCCATTTCGACCTGACGACCCGCGATCTCGATCACGTCAACGCCCTCGTGGATCGGCTGCGAGCCGCCGGCGGCCGGCTCCAGGAGCTCACGCCCGTGCGCTCGAGCCTCGAGGACGTCTTCGTCGACCTCGTGCGCGAGGGCGGCTCGCCGGCCATTCCGAAGTCGGAGCGACCTTCATGAAGGCTTTCACGGCGAGCGTCCAGGAAGTCTTCCGCGAGGCGGCCGCGCGCTGGACGCTGATCGCCTACTTCGCGCTGTCGTCCCTCTTCATCCTGATCTTCGCGGCGGCGGTGAACCTCGACATCGTCGACGGCGCGCTCGCCGGCGCGAAGCTCTTCGGGCAGTCCGTCGACCTCGGGGACCGGAAGGTCGAGATCGACAAGATCGTGCTGGGGTTCGAGTCCGGCTTCTCGGGCTTCCTCTACCTCGTCGGCACGTTCCTCGCGCTCTTCGCGACCGCGCACCTGGTGCCGCGCCTCCAGGAGAAGGGCACGATCGACCTCTACCTTTCCCGCCCGATCGGCCGCGTTCCGCTCCTTCTGTCGCGCTACGCGGGAGGCCTCCTGCTCGCCGGCGCCAACGTGCTTTACCTCATCGGCTCGATGTGGCTGATCGTCGTGTGGAAGACGCACGTCTTCCACCCTCGCTTCCTTCTCTCCGGGGCCGTCATCCTCTTCACCATCGCAACGCTCATGGCGTTCGCGTTCCTCGTGGGCGTGATCACGTCCTCGACCGGGGTCGCCCTCATGGCGACCTACGCGATCTTCTTCTTCGCCGCGATCCTCGCGGCTCACGACCGGATCTCGGCCGCCGTCTCGACGGAATTCGCGGCGCGGGTCGTCGACGGCATCTATTGGGTGCTTCCGAAGACCGCCCAGCTCGGGCAGGCCGCCGTGGCGCTCGTTGCGGGCAAGGAGGCGCCGGAGCGCCTCGCCGACATCAACCACCTCGCGGTCTACGGCTCGACGGCCCTCTTCGGCGTCGCCGCGCTCGGCCTCGCCTCGTGGCTCTTTTCCAGAAAGGACTTCTGACCATGAAACGCTCGCTTTCGGTTCTCCGTGTCGCCGCCGCGGCGATCCTGCTGCTTGCGCCCGCGGCCGGCGCCTTCGGCGTGCGCCGGACCGAGGATCCGCTGGCCCTCGTGCCGGCCGACGCCGCGACCGTGGGCCTCATGCGCTGGAACGAGCTCCGCCAGACCCCGCTCGGCGCGAAGGTCTTCTCCGACATCGATCACATGTCGGGCGACGACGACGCAGCCCGGTTTCTCCAGGAAACGGGGCTGACGCCGCGCGAAGACATCGACACGGTGATCGTCGCCATGTCGCCCCGTCCCGCGGCCGGCGGCCCGGAGTCCGGCCTCGTTCTCTTCGAGGGCCGCTTCGATCTCGCCCGGATCGCCTCGGCGCTGACGGCGCGCGGCGCGACGCTCCAGTCGTCGCCGGCGGGCGATTTCTACCGACTGCCCGAGAGGAGCGAAGAGAGCGGCGCCGTCGCGCTCGTCAATCGGACGCTCCTCGTCTGCGGCCACGAGGCGGCGGTCGCCGCGGCGCTCGCGCGGCGCGAAAGCGGGGGAGAGGGCGGACTGACCTCCGGCCAGGGCCTCGGGCGTCACCTCGCGCGCATCGACCAGAAAGCCTCGGCCTGGGCCCTCGTCGACCTGGCGAGGATGCCCTCGGCTCGACCGGGCGCGTCGGAAAGCCCGGGTGGCAGCGAGGCCTCGCATGCGGTGATGGGTGCGATGAAGTCGGTTTCCCTGATCGCGCTCCAGGCCACGGTGCGGGGCGGGAACGTGGATTTCGCGGCGACCGGGCTCTCACCGGACGCCGAGAACCGGGCGCTTCTCGAGGATGCGCTCAAGGGCTTGCTCGCGATGTGGCGGCTGGCGGTCTCGGACAAGTCGCCCGAGCTCGTATCGGTGATCCGCCAGTTCCAGATCGACAGCGACAACGAGGGCGTTTCGATTCGCGGGACGCTGCCCGCGGGGTTCCTCCAGTCCCTGGCCACCCGGCACCAGGCGTCCCGCTGACCCGCACACCTCCGCCAGGGCCGCCGGCCGGCTGAAACCCGCCGGCGGCTCCTGCGTATCCCTGAGCGACCCACGGAGGGTCGAACTGCGTCCCGACGCGGAGGAGAACGTGAACCTGAGAATGCGCGCCGCTCTCGCCCTCGCGGCCCTGGCCGTCCTCGCCACCCACGGACTGGCGCAGGCGCCGGCGCCCGCGGCTTCCGCCGACGCGGCCCCGAAGATCGTCTTCGAGAAGTACACGCTTCCGAACGGCCTGCAGGTCATCCTGCACGTCGACCGGAAGCTCCCGATCGTCCACGTCAACCAGTGGTTCCACGTCGGCTCCAAGAACGAGCGGGTCGGCCGCACGGGCTTCGCCCACCTCTTCGAGCACCTGATGTTCCAGGGCTCGGGCAACGCGAAGGAGGACTACTTCACGTACGTCGAGACCCTCGGCGCGAACCTCCAGGAGGGCGGGGTCAACGGGACGACCAACCAGGACCGCACCAACTACTTCGCGACCGTTCCCTCCGCGAACCTCGAGGCCCTCCTGTGGGTGGAGTCGGACCGGCTCGCCACGCTGACCGACGCGATGACCAAGGAGAAGCTCGACAACCAGCGCGACGTGGTCAAGAACGAGCGCCGCCAGGGCCTCGAGAACACGCCCTACGGCCGCTGGTACAAGATCGTCCTCGAGAACCTCTACCCGGCGGGCCATCCCTATTCCTGGCCCACGATCGGAAGCCACGAGGACCTGACGGCCGCCTCGCTCGAGGACGTCACCGAGTTCTTCAAGACCTACTACACCCCCAACAACCTCTCGCTCGTCATCGCCGGCGACTTCGATCCGGCCGAGGCGAAGCGGCTGGTCGAGAAGTATTTCGGCCCGATCCCGCCGGGGCCGCCGCTCGACCGCCCGACGCTCAACATCCCGACGCTGACGGGCGAGAAGATCGTCGAGGCCTCGGACCGGGTGTCGCAGGACCGCGTCTACATGGTCTGGCCGACGCCGCCGGGCTTTTCGCCGGGGGACGCGGACCTCGACCTCGCCTCCCTGATCCTGGCCGACGGGCTCTCCTCGCGGCTCAACAAAGCGCTCGTCTACGACCGCCCGCTCTGCACGGCCGTCCAGGCCTTTCAGAACTCGTCGGAGATCGCGGGCTGGTTCGCGGTGATCGCGACGGCGCGGCCCGGCGTCTCGCTGACGGAGATCGAGAAGGTCGTGTCGGAGGAGCTCGCGAAGCTCGCCCGGACGGGGCCCACGCCCGCGGAGCTCGCACGCGCCAAGACGAAGCAGGAATTCGCTTTCGTCACGGCGCTCGAGGGAATCGGCGGCTTCGGGGGCAAGTCCGACCGCCTCAACCAGTACAACGTGCTGCTCGGCGACCCCGGCAAGCTCGAGTGGGACATGGCGCGCTACCGCGACGCGACCGTGGCCACGGTGAAGCAGGCGGTCGCCCGCTATCTCGACACGAAGAACCGGCTCCTCGTCCGCTTCCGCGTCGAGAAGTCGGGACGCGCCTCCGAGGCTGCGCTCGACCGGTCGAAGGAGCCCGCCTCCGGCGCCGACAAGCCCTTCCAGGCGCCGAAGGTCGAAACGGCGAAGCTCCCCAACGGAATGGATCTCTTCGTCGTCCAGCGACCCGAGCTGCCCAAGGTGGCCATCACGTTCGTCACGCGCGCCGGCGCCGAGGCGGATCCCGCCGGGAAGGCCGGTCTCGCCCAGCTGACGGTCACGCAGCTCGACATGGGGACGCCCACCCGCAAGGCTCTCGAGATCGAGGACGCGCTGGGCGATCTCGGCGTCGCGATCACGGGCGCCGCCGGGCGCGAGAGCGCCCGCGTCTCCTTCGAGACGCTCAAGCGCAACCTCGATCCGGCGATGGCGATCGTCGCCGACGTCATCCGCAACGCCAGCTACCCGTCCTCGGAGTTCGATCGCGAGAAGAAGCGGCACCTCGACACCCTGGCGCAGCAGGAGAAGAACGCGAACGCCGTCGGCGCCCGGGTGCGAGCCATCCTCGCGTTCGGACCGGACCATCCGTACGGCCGCCCCGTCCAGGGCCTTCCGTCGACGATCGAGAAGCTCACGCGGGAGGACCTCGCGAAGTTCCACGCCGAGTACTGGAAGCCGGGCTCTTCCGCGCTCGTCGTCTCGGGCGACGTGACCCTCGCCGAGGCGACCGCGCTCGCGACGAAGTATTTCGGCTCGTGGTCCGGAGGCTCGGCGCCCGCCGTGGTCGTTCCACCGCCGTCGCCCGCGCCCGTCGGCAAGGTCTACGTCGTCGACCGGCAGGACGCGGCGCAGACCTACGTCACCCAGTTCCTCCCGGCCCCGAAGCGCCAGACTCCCGACTACGACACGCTGACGCTCGCCGATACGGTCTTCGGCGGCGGAGGCTTCGGAACCCGGCTCAACCTGAACCTGCGCGAGGACAAGGGCTACTCGTACGGCGTCTTCTCGACGCTCGCTCTCTACGAGGACGCCGGGATCTGGTACTCGGCGGGCGGGGTCCAGACCAACAAGACCAGGGAAGCGGTCGTCGAGTTCGACAAGGAGCTGAAGGGCATGACGGGCCGGCCGCTGTCGGAGAAGGAGTTCGCCGACACCAAGTCGCGCAAGGTGCGCGGATACGCCCAGCAGTTCGAGACGCTCGGCCGGATCAACGAGCAGGTGGCCGACCTGTGGGCGAACGGCCTGCCCATGTCGGAGCTCCAGCGCGAGTACGACGGCACCGTCAAGGCCACGCTCGCCGAGACCAACGCCGCCGCCGCGAAGTACGCCCGGCCGGAGAAGGCGACGATCGTGCTCGTCGGCGACTACGCCAGGATCGGGACGGGCCTGAAGGAGCTGACGCTCGGCGAGGTCGTGCTGGTCGACACGGAAGGCCGGCCGGTCCGGAAGTAGGGGAGGGGCTCGTCCGTCCCTGCGGCCGGGACCTCCGGTTCCGCCTACGGCGTCGCGGTCGGCGCGGGCGCCGGCGCGGGGGAGGATGCTTCCGACCGGCTCGACTTGAGCATCGCGACCGCGGCGTAGACGACGACCGCGACGACCAGCCAGCGCAGGAGCTCGAGCGGAAGCTGCTTGACGAGGAAGGCGGCGAAGAGGACCGCCGGGATCCCGCCGATCGCGAGCCCGACCGCGGCCTTCAGGCTGTAGCTCCCCTTCGCGATGAAGCGCAGGCTCCCGATCGGCATGAGGAACGCGCAGGAGCCCATCATGATCGGGAACGCCACGCGCGGATTCATGCCGAGCAGGGCCACGAGGATCATGCACGGCGCGTAAAGGCCGATCCCGAGCGTCATCAGCGCGCCGAGGACGAAGTTGCCGACGATGCCGACCCACAGGAGCGGCGACGTCAGGCCGCGCGTCTCGCCGCCCGGCGGGAAGAGGTGGAGGTTCGTCATCGCGAAGAACGAGGCCGCGGCGAGAAGCGCCAGGCCCATGCCGATCTGGACGCGGCGGCGAGGCCAGGACGCGACCACGCCGGCGCCGAGCCACGCGCCCGCGACCGAGGCCGCGATCATGCCGATCAGCGTCGTCATGTCGACTTCGACGATCGCGATGAAGATGAAGGCCTGCACGATCGTCGGCAGCGCGTGGCCGACGTTGAGGGTGCCCGGGATCTTCTCGTCCGGGACGAGGCCGTTCAGCTTGAACATCGACGTCGTCGGGGCGAAGGACCCGATTCCGAGCGTGTCGAAGAAATTGGTCAGGAAGCCGATCGCGAGTTGCGTGGTTCCGGGTCGCGGGTCGCCGCGGCCCTGCCGCACGTGGCGGATCCAGGTCACGAGATAGACGAGGGCCACGACGCCGAGCGCGGCAAAGAGCATTGTCTTGGCGGACATTTCGGCGCTCATGGTAACCCTGCCTGTTAGAGTTCACGGCCATGAAAATTCGCCGGATCGCGGCCTACCGGGTCGAGCTGCCGCTCCACGAGGGAAGCTACAAATGGTCGGGAGGCAAGTCGGTCGGGGTCTTCGACTCGACTCTCGTGCGGGTCGAGACCGATACCGGGCTCGTCGGCCACGGGGAGGTCTGTCCGCTCGGCCCGGCGTACCTACCCGCGTATGCCGAGGGGGTCCGCGCCGGGCTCGCCGTACTCGCGCCGAGCCTCCTCGGCGAGGACCCCACGCAGCTCGAGCGCCTCAACCGCCGCATGGATGCGCTCCTGAAGGGCCACCCCTACGTGAAGTCCGGCGTCGACATCGCCTGCTGGGACATTCTCGGGCAGGCGGCGGGACTGCCGGTGGCGTCGCTTCTCGGCGGCCGCTACGGCGAGGACTTCGTCCTGTATCGCGCGATCTCGCAGGAATCGCCCGAGGAGATGGCGGCGAAGGTCTCGGGCTACCGCGCCGAGGGATACCGGCGCTTCCAGCTCAAGGTCGGGGGCGATCCGGACGTCGACGTCGAGCGAATCCGCGCGGTTCGCGGCGTGCTCGCGCCGGGCGAGGTCTTGATCGCCGACGCCAACACGGGCTGGCTGCCGCACCAGGCGGCGCGGGTCGTGCGCGCGGTTCGCGACGTCGACGTGTACATCGAGCAGCCCTGCGCGACGTACGAAGAGTGCCTGTCGATCCGCCGGCGGACCGACCACCCCTTCGTCCTCGACGAGACGATCGACGGCCTCGGCATCCTGCTGCGAGCGGCGGGGGATCTCGCCATGGACGTCGTCAACATCAAGATCGGAAAGCTCGGCGGACTGACGCGCGCGCGGCAGGCCCGGGACCTGCTCGCCTCGCTCGGGATCGCCATGACGATCGAGGACTCCTGGGGCGGCGACGTCGCGACGGCCGCGATCGCCCATCTCGCCCACTCGACGCCGACGGAGCTCCTCTTCACCTCGACCGACTTCAACAGCTACGTCACGGTGTCGACGGCCACGGGCGCCCCGCAGCGCCGGAACGGCCGCATGGCCGCCTCGACGGCGCCGGGCCTCGGCATCACACCCCGGCCGGAATTCCTCCGCTCGCCCGCGGTCGACGTCTCGTAGTCACCACGGAATCCGGCGGCCGCGCTCGCTGAAGAAGCTTCCGGAATCCTTCGGCCCGAGACGGTCGATGACCTTCAGCATCGCGCCGACGCTCTGCTCCGGCGAGAGAGGGGCGTCCTGCCCGCCCATGTCCGTGCGGACCCAGCCCGGCGACAGGAGAACGAAGACGAGTCCTTCGGGAGCGAGCTCGGCGGCGAACGTGCGCATGAGCTGGTGGAGGGCCGCCTTCGAAGCGCGGTAGGCGACCCATCCGCCGGTCGTGTTCTCGGCGATCGATCCGAGTCCGCTCGAGATCGCGATCACCCGCTTGCCGGTGCCCGCGCGCAGGTTCGGCAGAAGTGCCTGGGTCAGGCGGAGGGGGCCGATGGCGTTGATCCGAAGATGGGTCTCGAGGTCCTCGGGGTCGACCTCGGCCGCGGAGGGGCCGGCCACGCCGATCGCGGCGTTGTGGATGAGCCGGTCGATCGGCAGGCCCTTGAGCCTTCGGGCGAGGCCCGCGACGCTCTTCGAGCTCGCGAGGTCGAGCTCTTCGACCCGTGCGCCGAGGCCGCGCAGCTCCGCCGCCGCCTCCGAGTCCCGGGCCGTGCCGACGACGGTCTCGCCGCGGGCCGCGAGCTGACGCGCGAGCTCGAGCCCGATGCCTCGATTCGCCCCCGTGACGAGGCAGGTCTGCGCCATTCGCTCTCGTAGGCTACTATCAACGGCCCATGTCCGCCATGCAGACCCCGCCGGAGTTCCAGGAGCTCATCGAGGCCAAGAAGTTCGACGCCCTCGAGGGGCTCTGGACCAAGCGCATGGAGGAGGACGCGGACGACCTGCCGCTCTTCTTCGGCGTTGCCGCGGCGATCAAGAAGAAGGGCGGCGGCGCCGCGGCGGTCAAGCTTCTCCGCTTCCTGGCCGACTACCACGACGCGGCCGTAGACGACGCGCGCATCCGCGTGCTGCTCGAGATCGCCCGCATGTCGCCGACCGATCCGCAGATCCGCAAGGACCTCGCGGCGGCGTTGAAGGAGCGCTTCGGGTCCCATCCCGCGTTCCCGGCGGTGGCCGCGAAATTCCCGGTCGAAGGCGCCGCGGACCTCTCCGACTCGGCCGGCAAGATCGCGCGCTGGCTCCGGTTTCACCCCGACGAGATCTACTTCCTCCCGGGCCGCGGCGCCGGGCGCCTGACCGAGATGAAGCCGGCGCTGGACGTGATGCGGCTCGACATCCGGGGCACGAAGATCCCGCTCTCGCTCGTGTCGGCGGAGAAGACGCTCGTCCCGCTGCCGGCGGGCCATTTCCTGCGGCGGAAGGTGGAAGACCCGCAGTCGCTCGTGGAGCTCGCGGTCGCGGACCCGGCGGAGACTCTCCGCCAGCTCCTCGAGAGCTTCGGCGGCTCGCTGACCCTTCAGGAGGTCAAGGACCGCCTGTCGGGCATCGTGCCGGAGGAGCGCTGGACGGCCTTCTGGTCGGCGGCGCGCAAGCACAAGCAGTTGCTCGTGGCCGGAAGCGCCAAGTCGGCGAAGGTTTCGTGGAGCGAGAGCGCCGGCGCCGCCGACGACAGCGTCCGGCAGGCGTTCGAGAAGGCGACCCCGGCGGCGCGGATCGACCTCGCCCGCAAGCACGCGAAGCGCTCGAAGGACCTGGCGCGCTTCATGGGCGAGACGCTCGCGCAGCAAGCGGCCGCGATCGGCGCGTCGGACCCGGCGCTCGCCTGGGAGCTGTCCCAGGCGGCCGCGCGTCTGGTTCCGGAGGCGCCCGAGGCGTACCCGGCCGGGGCCCTGCTCTCGGCCGACGTGCGCAAGGCGCTGCCCGAGATCCGCGATCACCAGGCCAGGGAGAAGGCCCTGGAGACCGTCCGCGCGTTCCGGGCCGACTGGGCGGAGATCTACGTCGAGCAGATCGGCCGCGAGGAGGACGCCCGCATCCTCACGACGCTCTTCTCCGCGCTCGGCGACCGGTCCGCCGACGTCTCCCGAAAGATCCTGCGCTCGCCGCGCTCGGCGCCCCGCGCGTTCGTGTGGCTGCTGGATCGGATGCACGCGGAGGGCAAGGCCGAGTCGACCGCGATCTTCGTCGCCATGACGGACGCCCTGCGGATGGACGAGTTCTCGGGGCTGCGCTCGCGGCTCAAGGAGTTCTTCGAGCCGGGGGGCCTCGGCGTGGCGCTCGTGCGCCTGGCGGGTTCCGAGGAGGAGGCGCGGGAGCTGCTCCACGCCCTCGACCGCGTGGCGGGCCTCGAGGAGCACCGTCGGGCCACCGTGCGCGAGGCGCTCCTGATGAAGTTTCCGGAGCTGCGCGCGCCGGCGCGCGAGTACCTCTACGCGACGGCGGCCTCGATCGAGGCGCGGCGCCAGGAGCTGCAGCACCTCAAGCAGGTCGAGCTTCCGTCGAACGCCCAGGCCATGAAGACCGCCAAGGAGCACGGCGACCTGCGCGAGAACTTCGAATACCACGCCGCCCGGCAGAAACACGAGTACCTCTCGGCGCGGATCGCGACCATCGCCGACGAGCTGTCCCGCACCCGGACGCTCGATCCCGCGCGCGTCGATGCGTCGGAAGTCCGCGTCGGGACGCGCGTCCGGCTGCGGGCCGACGGCGGCGCCGAGCGCGAGGTCGTGATCCTCGGACCCTGGGACTCGAAGCCCGAAGAGTCGATCTACTCCTACCAGTCGGAGTTCGCCCAGCGCCTGATCGGCTCGCGCCCGGGCGACCGCGTCAACCTCGCCGAGGGTCCGGTCGAGGTCGTCTCGATCGCGCCGTGGGCGTAGCCCGCGCCGCGGCTCCCGCCCTCCTGCTCGCCGTCCTGTCCGACCCGGCCCGCGCCGAAGACCTCCTCCACCTGCCGATCGGAGACCCCGCCCGGAGCCGCTGCGAGGCGGCTCTCGTGCTCGACGCCATCACGGACACGGCGACCGGAGCGCTCCTGACGCCGGCGGAGCTGCCGCGGCGTCTCGAGGGCGACGGGCTCGTGCTCGTCGGCGAGGGCCACACCGATGTCGATTCGCATCGCGTCGAGAAGCGGGTCATCGAGGAGCTCGTCCGGGCAGGCCGCCGGGTGACGATCGGCCTCGAGATGTACCCGTACACCGAGCAGAAGTGGCTCGACGACTGGAGCGCGGGCAGGCTCTCGGAGGAGGCGTTCCTGGACGGCTCCCACTGGTACCGGAACTGGGGCTACAACTGGCTCTACTACAGGGACATCTTCCTGTTCGCCCGCGACCACCGGATCCCCATGGTTGCGATCAACGCCCCGCGCGAGGTCGTCGCGGCGGTGCGCCGCAAGGGCTACCAGGGCCTCACGTCCGAGGAAGCGGCGCACGTCCCGACCGACATCGACTCGAGGAACGCCGAGCATCTGCGTCTCTTCCGCGCCGAATTCGAGGAGGGGAGCTTTCACGGCGGGATGGACGAGGCGGCGTGGCAGTCGATGCTCGACGCGCAGTGCACCTGGGACGCGACGATGGGACTCCATGCGGTCCAGCCGCTTCTCTCGGGCGACGACCCGAAGGCGGTCGTCGTCGTTCTCGTGGGGGCCGGTCATGTCCAGTACGGCCTCGGCATCGAGCGCCAGGTTCGGCGGTCGTTCGCCGGCGGCGTCGCGTCGGTCATCCCGGTGGCCGTCGAGGACGCGAAGACCGGGCCCGTGCGGACCGTTCAGGCCTCCTACGCGACCCTCGTCTGGGGCACGCCGCCCGAGGCCGACCCGATCTATCCGGATCTCGGCGTCTCGACCAACGTCCGGGCCCACGACAAGCTCCTGGAGGTCATGCACGTCGAGGAGAACTCCCCGGCCGCGCGCGGCGGCATCGCATACGGCGACGTGCTGCTCTCGCTCGACGGCGTTCCGGTCCCCGACCGCGAAAGCCTCGCCCGGGCCATGGCTGGAAAGCGCTGGGGAGACGACGCCGTCTTCACCGTGCGCCGCGAGGGTGCGAACGTCGCGGTCACGGTGCCCCTGCGGCGGTCGGCCGACTCGCCCCGCTAGCTGTGGATTCTCAACACGTTGTTCACGGCAACGATCGGGCTGGGCGGCCGTTCCCCCTCTCCCGGCAGTAGGCAACACCGGCGTGAGCCGGTGGTATCGGGTCGGGGTGAGGGGTACTCCTCGCTCGATCTGCCCACAACGATCCTCATCTGGCCCGAGGTCCCAACCCCCTCACCCTGCCCTCTCCCCCTTTCGGGGGGAGAGGGTTCTCTTATTTGACGTTCACCGGTGAACAACGTCCTGAGAAACGACAGCTAACCGCCTTCGTCGAGCGGGCGCCGGCCGGGCGAGTACTTCAGCACCCGAACTTTCTCGAGCGTGACCAGGCCCTCCGGCACCATCTCGTCGAGGACCGGCAGGAGCCCTTCGATGTGCTCGCTCGTGTCGACGATCTCGATGACGAGCGGCAGGTCCTGCGACAGCCGCTCGAGAAGCGTCGTGTGGAGGACGCTCCGGGCGCCGAACCCGCCGATCCCGCGGAGCACGGTCGCGCCGGCGTAGCCGTCCTTCCGGAGGCGCTGGAGGAGCGCCATCCAGAGCGGCTGGTGATGCCAGCGGTCCGACTCGCCGATGAAGATCCGCGCCAGAACCTGTTCGCCGTCGAGAACGCGCATGCCGGCCTCTCTATCCTCCGAAGATCCAGCGCCCGGCGGCGATTCCCGCAAAGCCGGCGGCGAGACAGGTCGCCACCGTGAGGGACACGTTCGCCGCGGCGAGCTCCCACGAGCCGTCCTGGACGTAGCGGATCGTTTCGTAGTTGAAGGTCGAATAGGTGGTGAAGCCGCCCATGAGGCCGGTCGTCAGCGCCAGGCGCAGGGTCGGCGACAGTATCGGGGTCGCGAGGCCGACCTGCATGAGGAAGCCGGCGAGGAACGAGCCGATCACGTTGACCGCAAACGTCCCGTAGGGGAAGGACGCGCCGAACGCTCCGGCCGCCCAGCCCGACAACAGGTAGCGCGCGCCGGTCCCCGCCGCGCCGCCGAGACAGATCCAGAGAAAGCGGCTCATGCGGCCGCGGCCTGGAGGCGCCGTCTCCGCCGTCCCGTCCGCGCGCCGTGGATCGCCATCGCCGGACCCAGCAGGAAATAGGCGTAGCCCGCGAGGCCCACGAGGTTCGGCGGCACCACGACGGCGACGAGGCAGGACAGGGCGCCGACCGAGGCGGCGAGAACGTGGCGCCCGATCGACGCTCGCGTGTCGAAGAGCTCGAGCGGCGTCAGCTCGAGCTCGGCTCGCCGCCGGTAGGCGTGGGCGTAGAGAAGGGCGAGCAGCAGGTAGAGGGCGATGACGCCGCCGCCATAGATCAGGAAGAGGGTCGGGACCTGCACCGTCTCGATCACCGCCTCCATCCGGCCGCCCGCGCCGGCGATCGCGCGCGGCGCCCCGGTGACGCCGGCGAAAACGATGTTGAAGAGGAACTTGAGCGGGTAGACGTAAAAGAGGACGACGAAGAGGAGGGCCGCGTTCAGCCAGACGGTGCCGGCGTCCTGCAGTCCGTAACGCCGGAAGAAGACGTAGTGCTCGCGCCAGACCTCGATCAGCAGGGCGAAACACACGGCGAAGACGACGAAGCCCTTCATGGCCGCGGCAAGCTCGTGGAACGTGCGAGGCACCTCGAGCGAGACGACGAGGAGCGTGACCGCAAAGGCGAAGACGGCGTCGGAGAAACCCTCGATCCGCGAGATTTCACCGCCGCGGAGTCGAAACCCGTCCCGGAGGCCGGCCCCGTCGGCGGCGAGCTTCTCCCGAACGGAGCGGTTCATCGAGCGCCGATTCTAGACCTTCGCCGAAGCGGTCGCCCTCAGAGCCCTCGGGCGCACGCTTCCGCGATGAACAGGTCTTCCGCGCCGAGCCCCGTGAAATCGGCGACGGTGACGCCCTCGCGGTCGAAGTCGGACGGCGAGGCGCAGAAGGCCCCGACCTCGACCGCGCGGTCCTTCTCCGAGAGGGCGTGCTGGAGCTCGCCGAGCTTCGCGCACTGCGCGACCGAGTCGACGAGAACGAGCGAGGCGCGGCGGAGGATCTCGGGATCGAGCTCCTGCTTGCCGGGGGTGTCGGAGCCGACCGCGGAGACATGCGTGGCGGGGCGGATGTCGGCGGCCGAGAGCAGCGGCGCCCGCGAAGCCGTCGCCGTGACGACGATCCGCGCGGCCGCGGCGACTTCGCCGGGCGACGGCGAGGCGACGACGCGCACGCCCGGCAGCCGGACGCCAATCTCGCGCGCGCAGGCGGCGGCACGGTCCTCGTGGCGGCCCCAGACGTGTACTTCCGAAAGCGGCAGCACGGCGGCGTGGAGCTCGGCCTGGAGCCGCGCCTGCACTCCCGTTCCGAGAATGCCGAGGACCGTGTCGCGGCGGCCGAGCTCCTTCGCGACCATGGCCGCGACGGCCGCCGTGCGCAGGTCCGTGAGGTACCCGCCGTCGTCGAAGAACGCGACGGTCTCGCCGGTTTCGACCGAGACGAGGACGATCGAGCCGTAGGGTCGCTTCGCGTAGGAGCCGGCGACCTTGAGGGCGAACTGGCTTCCGCCCTTGCGGTAGCTCGACTTGATGTGGACCTCGCCGCCGCCGCCCGCCGAGAGGTCGAGACGCATGGGCATGGGCGTGTCGAGGTCGCCGCGCGACTGGGCGAGGACGGCCTCGCGCATGGCTTCGATCGCCCTTGCGAAGTCGACCGACCGTCGGATCTCATCGGGCCCCACGATCTTCATGCCAGGATCCTCCGGATCGTCGCGAGGGCGACGTTTCTTCCCGAAACGACGGCGACGGCGGGCGAGTCGATGCGCCCGGCCTTGCCCGTGAGGATCGCCGCGACCGTGACGGCGGAGGACGGCTCGACCAGGTACTGGTGCCGGTCGAGCATGAAGCGCACGGCCTCGAAGATCTCCTCTTCGGTCAACAGGGCGACGCCGCCGATGCGCGTCTTCAGGACCTCGAATCCCGTCTTTCCGATGCCGCCCTCGAGGCCGCCGGCCGTCGTCGCGACCGGGGGCAGCTTCAGCACCGCTTCGCCCCGCTCGAGCGAGAGGGCGAGCGCAGGCGAGAGGACGTGCTGACAGCCGACGATCCGGGCGTCCGGCAGAAGGCTCTTCGCGTAGAACGCGAAGCCGCCCGCCAGGCCCGCGCCGCCGACCGGCACGAGGAACGTGCGCGCCTCCGGCGCGTCCTCGAGGACCTCCGCGGCGAGCGTGCCGCCGTTGGCGGCGAGGATGGCGGCGTCGTCGAAGGCGGTCAGGTACGGCCGGCCGGACCGCGCCGCCTCGGCCTTCGCGAGCTGCTCGGTCTCGTCGAAGCCGTCGAACCCCGAGCGCAGGACGCGTGCGCCGAGCGCGACCATGGCGCGGTACTTCGCCTCGTCGACGCTTCTCGGAACGTGGATCTCGGCCGGGACCGCGAGCTCGCGCGCGACCCAGGCGACGGCCTTGCCGTGGTTTCCGGCCGAGCAGGTCACGATCCCGCGGGCGCGCTCCCCGGTTTCGAGGCGCGCCATCGCGAACACGGCTCCGCGGATCTTGAAGGAGCCGGTCAGCTGGAGGCACTCGAGCTTCAGCGCGACGGGGACCCCGGCTTTCTCGGAGAGGCCGGGCGACTCCTCGACGGGCGTGCGGCGCACGCGCGCGGCGATCACGCGCCGCGCCTCCTCGACGAGGGCCCGGTCGAGAACGGCCGCGGGCGTCACGTCCGGCCGCCGGGAGCGCCGATCGCCGTCGCGATCGCGCCGCGGACCCGCTCGGCGAGCCGCGGAGCGTCGGCCGGGGTGAGGCCCTCGACCGAAACGGGCGGGAGGACCGTGACGGTCGCCGTCGCGGGCTTGAAGACGAGCGAGTGTTTCGGAAGCGTGTTCTCGGTCCCCGCGACGGCGAGGGGAACGACGTCGACGCCGAGCTCGATCGCGAGACGGAAGGCTCCCTCGCGAAACGGCGCGACCGAGCCATCGGGGCTTCGCGTGCCCTCCGGGAACACGATCACCGAGCTTCCGCGCGTCAGCCGGTCCCGCATCGACTCGATCGCCTCCCGCGCGCTGTCCCGGTTGCCCCGCTCGATCGGGATGTCCCGCGAGGTCCGCATCTGCCAGCCGAGAAGCGGGATCTTGAAGATCGAGTCCTTGGAGAGAAACTTCATCTCCCACGGCAGCAGGCACAGCAGGAACACGTCGGCGAGCGACTTGTGGTTCGCGACGAAGAGGTGCGGCCTCCGCGGGTCGGGATGGACCTCGTCGACGGCCCGGAAGTCCCAGAACGGATTGATGCGGGCGGCGAGGGCGGCCGAGTGCCGCTGGAAGCGGCCGACCCGATCGCGGTTGGGATCGGAGCGGTGCGTGAAGACGCGGATGGCCGCCACGAGCGGGGTCCAGGCGATGACGATCGCCACGCATGCGGCCCAGAAGAGGTAGGACAGCGGCACGGCGACAATTCGGTGCTCGAGGAGCCGGTGCCGTGTCTCGTCCGCCGCCGGGGACGCGACGCGACTCAGAGAAACGCCTCGTCGACGTAGCACCAGCGCCAGTCCTCGCCGGGCTCGAAGGACTGGACGACGGGATGGGTCGAGGAGCGGAAGTGCGCGCTCGCGTGCTTGTTCGGCGAGGAGTCGCAGCAGCCGACGTGCCCGCACGTCAGGCAGAGGCGCAGGTGGACCCAGCGGCCTCCGATCTTGAGGCACTCCTCGCAGCCCTTCGCGCTCGGCTTGACCGGGCGGATGAACTTCAGGTGCGGATCGGCCGGGGTTTCTCGCATGGGCGCCTCCTTCCGGAGCGCCTAATCTATCGCCGGAACGGGAGCGCGGCTCTCAGTGGCATTCGGCCGAGCCGGAGTCGTGGAACGCGCCGTCCCGGACGGGGATGAACTCCCAGTCGTACGCGTGGGGATGCAGGGTCAGCTTCAGGACCCCGAAGGTCGTGTTGCTCCGGACCTCGCTGTTCTTGTCGATCCGCTTGAACTCGTAGAGCTCCTTGCCCCCGGTGCCGACGACGAACTGTCGGAGGCCGCGCGCCGGATCGTGCTTTCCGTCGGCGTCCTGCGGGCCGAATCGCTCGTAGGTGTGGTCGTGGCCCGAAAGCACGAGCTCGGCGCCGGCGTCGTAGAGGACCTGCCAGAGATGCCGCGTGCCGGCGTCGTCGCCGTGCTCGGCCGAGGAATAGCGGGGATGGTGCCACATCGCCGCGGTGCACGGGGCGGGATGCGCCGCGAGGTCCGCCTTGAGCCACCGATCCTGCCGCGAGTCGGGGCCGCAGCCGCCCACCTCGCCGCAGTTGCTGTTCAGGACGACGATGTGCCATGCGCCCAGGTCGTAGCTGTAGTTGCCGGTCGAGGGATCGCCGGCGGCCCCGCCGAAGTACCCGAAGTAGCCGCCCGCGCCGGTCGTGCGGTAGTCGTGGTTTCCGGGCACCGGATGCGTCCTCGCCCTGTGCCGTCCCCACGTCGGGTCGTAGCACTCCCTGAACTGGGCGGCCGTGCCGCTGGAATAGGCGTTGTCGCCCAGGGTGAAGACGGCGCCGTCGATCTTGTCGAGGAGCGCCGCGGTCTGCTCGTCGCCGTTCTGCGAGCAGGAGGCGATGTCGCCGGCGCCCACGAGCACGGGGTCCGCGGGCGCGGGAGCCTGGCCGCGGAGCGAGGCCGCGGGCAGTGCCAGGAGGGCGAGACCCGCGATGACCGACAGTTTTTTCCCCATCCACTTCCCCCGATCGATACGTCCTTGCCGAGTTCTTGTTAGATTACCGGCGGCTTCGGCTTTCTATTCCGCGGCGTCAGGCCGCGTTCGGCAGGGTGAGGAGGGGCTCGATGGTCCGATTCCTGCGGCGGGTCGCGTGCGTCGGCCTCGCCCTCCTCGTCCGTGCCGCGGCGAACGCGGCGGATCCCTCGCCGGACGTGGCCGAGCCGGGCTCGGCCGAGGCGATCGCGAAATTCACGACCGAGCCGCGCTTCCTGAGCTCCTGGGTGTCGTACGTCCCCGCCTCGGCGACCGTGCCGTCGCCGACGAAGTTTCTCGGCCACGTGGCCGGAGCCGAAGGGGAGCTCTCCCGCACGGCCCAGATCTACGGCTACTTCCGCGCGCTCGCGAAGTCGACGCCCCGCGTGCGTGTCGAGGTGATCGGGAAGTCGGAAGAGGGCCGGGAGATCCTGCTCGTGGCGATCGCCGACGAGGAGGGGATCCGGAACCTCGACCGGTTCAAGGCCGCGACGGCGGCCCTCGCCGACCCCCGGATCACGAGCCCGGAGGCGGCCGAGAAGATCGTCGCGACGGCGAGGCCGATCTACTACTTCAACGCGGGGCTCCACTCGACGGAGACCGGCAGCCCGGAGATGGTGATGGAGCTCGCCTATCGGCTCGCCGTCTCCGAGCAGCCGATGATCCGCGACATCCGCAAGAACCTGGTCGTTCTCATCAACCCGGTCTCGGAGCCCGACGGCCGGGACAAGGCCGTCGACTGGTTCTACCGCTACCTCAAGGGCAAGACCGACTGGGAGAACCTGCCCGAGAGAACTCCGCCGTACTGGGGCTTCTACGTCTTCCACGACAACAACCGCGACACGCACCAGAAGGCCCTGCAGCTGACGCAGGCCGTCCACCGGATGTTCTACGACTACCACCCGACGGCCGTGCACGACCTCCACGAGTCGATCCCGCTGCTTCACACGTGGAACGGCACCGGCCCGTACAACGTGAACCTCGATCCGATCGCGGTCTCCGAGTGGCTCGAGACCTCGTTCCACGAGGTCCAGAGCCTGACGTCGCTCGGCATGCCGGGCGTCTGGACCTGGGGCTTCGGCGAGTCGTGGGGGCTCCACTACCTCGACTCCGTCGCGTCCAACCACAACTCGATGGGCCGCGGATACGAGACGTTCGGCAACGGCACGGCGGAGACCGTCGAGCGGACGCTGCGCCCGTCGGAAAACCGCTACGTCGACGCGCCCGTGACGAACCGCGAGTGGTACCGGCCCTGGCCGCCGGACAAGAAATTCCTCTGGTCGCTCCGCAACAACACGAACTACATGGAGACCGGCTGCCTCGCGATCCTCGACTGGTCGTCGAAGAACGCGAAGGACATGCTCCGCAATTTCTACCGCAAGGGCTACAACTCCTGGCAGAAGGGCGTGAAGGGCAGTCCCTTCGCCTTCGCGATCCCGCAGAGCCAGGGCGATCCGCGCCGCGTCGCGCAGATGGTCGAGATCCTGCGAGGGCACCGGATCGAGGTCGCGCGGCTGACCGAGGCGGTGACCGTGAAGGAGGGAACGTTCGCGAAGGGCGACTTCGTCGTCCTCCTCGACCAGCCCTACCGCAACTACGCGGTCGACCTGCTCGAGCCGCAGAAGTTCCCGGCCGAGACGCCGTACGAGCCGTACGACGACGTCTCGTGGGCGCTCCCCGTGCACTACGGCCTGACGGCGACGAGGATCGACGACGCGAAGATCCGGACGGCGTCGGTCGAGAAGCTGACCGCCTCGCCGGTCGTGACGGGCCGCGTGACGGGAACGGGCCCGGCCTATCTCCTGAAGGACACGGGGCAGGAGGCCCTCCTCGCGGCGCGGTTCCGGCTGGCGCGGTTCAAGGTGTCGATCGCCGAGACGAGCTTCAACGTCGGGAGCGCCGGCTATCCGGCCGGTTCCTGGATCGTCCCGGCGCAGGAGGGGCTCGGCCCGGCTCTCGACGCCGCGGCGAAGGAGCTCGGCCTCGAGTTCGAGAGCACGGCCGCCGCCCCGAAGGTCGCCATGCACGACGCTCTGATCCCGCGCGTCGCCGTCTGGCACCTGTGGGAGGACACCGAATCGGTCGGCTGGCTGCGGCTCGCCCTCGACCGCGAGCAGATTCCGTACGACTACATCCGCGACGAGGAGATCCGCGCGGGACGGCTCCGCGATCGCTACGACATCATCCTGTACGGCCACACCAGCGCGAACCTCAAGGGCCAGATCCTCGGCATCGACACCAAGTGGGGGCCGATGCCCTTCACGAAGACGCCGGAGTTCCCGAGCCACGGCGTGCCCGACGCCTCCGAGGACATCACCGGCGGCATCGGGTGGAGAGGCATGGCGAATCTCCAGGACTTCCTGGAGCGCGGCGGGCTCCTGATCACGCTCGGCAACGGCTCGGCTCTTGCCCTCGAGGGTGGCCTCGCCCGCAACGTCAACCGGAGCGGGACCTCCGTCGAGACGCACGGCGTCGAGCTGACCGTCAAATTCCTGCGTCCGGACCACCCGCTCGCCTACGGCTACCCGGCCCTGACCTCGGCGTTCCGGACGGAGTTGCCGATCTACGCCGTACGCCCCCAGTTTCAGCGCTTCGTCGTTCTCCAGTGGGGAACCAAGCCGCCCAAGCGCGAGCGGGACCCCGACGCCCCGGCGCCCGCCGGCGACAAGAAGGAGACCGAACCGCCCTTCGTCGTCTCGGGCGGCGTGAAGAAGGGCGACGATCTCGAGGGCCAGCCCGCGATCCTGGACCTGCCTGCGGGCAAGGGCCGGGTGCTCGCGTTCAACTTCAACCCGATGCACCGCGACCTCAACCATTCCGACTATCGCTTCCTGTGGAACGGGATCCTGAACTGGAACGCGCTCCCGCCGGCGCAGCCCTGAAACACGAAGGAGTGAGGCCATGAAGACTTCCCGCACGCTCGGAATCCTCGCCGCGACGGTCGTCGCCGGCGCCCTCCCGGTGCTCGCCCAGAGCATCAACCCCGGGCTTCCCGATCCCTTCCGGCTGACGGAGCCCAAGAACTTCGCGGCCTTCCGGTCCTCGTCGAACAACGAGGACTGGAACTCCAACGACGACAGCAAACGGCCCATCCCCGGCGAGACCACGGTGCTCGCCGACCTGCAGGGGCCGGGCGTCGTCACGCACATGTGGGTCACGATCGCCGACAACGAGTACGGCTGGCCGAAGCTCCTGCGGCTGCGCGTCTACTACGACGGCAGCCCGGTGCCGAGCGTCGATGCTCCGATCGGCGACTTCTTCGCGGTGGGCCACGGCTTCGAGGCGAAGGTCAAGTCGCTCATGGTCGTCAACAGCTCGGACGGCCGTGCGCGCAACAGCTACTGGCCGATGCCCTTCAAGAAGTCCTGCCGGATTACCGTGACCAACGAGGGGCGCCGCCGCGTGGCGAACCTCTACTACCACGTCGACTGGGAGAAGCTGCCGTCGCTCCCCGAGAACACGATGTACTTTCACGCCCGCTACCGGCAGTCGCTGCCGGCGCCGGCCGACGGCTCGAACTACGTCTTCCTCGAGGCGAAGGGAAAGGGCCACTACGTCGGCACGGTCATGTCGGTCGTGCAGGCCGAGGCCGGATGGTTCGGCGAGGGCGACGACTTCTTCTGGGTCGACGGCGCGCCGAAGCCGTCGATCGAGGGCACCGGCAGCGAGGACTACTTCAACGACGCCTGGGGCCTGCACGTCAACGACGCCCCCTACTACGGCGTGACGGTGGCCGAGGGGACGGGCCTCGGGTCGCGGATGACGGCGTATCGCTGGCACCTCGTCGATCCGATTCCCTGGGAGAAATCGCTCAAGGCCGAGATCGAGCACAAGGGCTGGACGTTCAACGCCGACGGCGCGGTGAAGTCGGGCTTCGGCGAGCGGGTCGACCTGATGTCGAGCGTCGCGTTCTGGTACCAGCAGGGGATCGCGCTCGATCAGCCGCCCGTGCCCTACGGCGCGGCGCGTCTCCCGCAGGGCAACGCCCTGCAGATCGAGGTCGAGAAGTCGATGCCCGAGATCAAGTCGGAGAAGGGCAAGGTCTCGGTCTTCCCGGACCTCTTCTGGTCCAAGGACGTCGTGGTCTTCGAGGGCACGGGCGCCGGCTCGAGCCTCACGATCCCCTTCGACGTTCCGGAGGACGGCGACTACGAGCTCTACGCGCAGATGGCCAAGGGCTCGGACTACGGCGTCTACACGGTTCTTCTCGACGGGAAGCCGCCCGTCGCCCCGGTCCTCGAACACGAGCCCGGCGCGGACGTGCGGCCGCAGACGCAGTTCGACGGATACGCGCTCGAGACCTACGTCGGCGCCGACTACCAGGTCGGCTGGCCGCGCCTGACGAAGGGACGGCACACGCTGACCTTCCAGTGCCTCGGCAAGCGCGAGGACTCGAGCGGCTACGTCGTCGGCGTCGACGACATCGTGCTCGCGAAGACGGGACCGGCGGCCTGGGCGGCCGCCGCGAAGATCCAGGAGCCGCGGCAGCCCTCGGGCAGCGTCGCGGACCTCGCGAAGGCGCTGTCGGACCCCGATCCCGTCACCCGGGGACTGGCGGCGATGGCCCTGGTCAAGGAGGGTCCGAAGGCCCAGCCGGCGCTTCCGGCCCTGACGAAGGCGTTGAAGGACCCGGACCCCAACGTGCGCATGATGGCCGGCAACGCGATCGCGGCGATCGGCAAGGGCGCGGCGCCGGCCGTGCCGGAGCTGATGGCGGCCTGCTCCGTCAAGGACGAGCAGATCCACGTACTCCGCGCCTGCGCCGCCGCGCTCGGCTCGATCGGAAAGCCCGCCGCGACGAAGGCCCTCCCGCTGCTGAAGGAGCTCGCGAAGATGCCGCGCGTGCGCTGGTCGGCCGAGCGGGCGATCAAGGACATCGAGTAGCGTCGGCCCCATTGACGTGGCGCCGGGGGTGCCGTAGGCTCGTGCGGTCGTGACCGTTTCAGCGCCGAGGCGTTTCGCGGCCCTTCTTCTGCTCGCCACCGTCGCGGGGGCAGCCGCCCTTCATCACCACGAAGACCTGGCCGGCACGGTCGGCGGCGCCGGTGGCGACCGTGTGGTTTCCAACCACAGCCCGTTGTCGAAGGCTTCGCACTGGCATTCGGGAATCCACGTCAAGGACGACCCGTGTCTGGCCTGCTCGACCCAGCGCGGCGCCGGAATGCCGGCCGCCGCCGGCTTCGTGGTGCCGCTTCTCGCATCCTTCATGGCGGTCGCCGCGCGCGCGGCCTCCGCCCGCTCGTTTGCCCGCCTCCCGCTCGGCTCCCGCGCTCCTCCCGTTCTCCTCTAAAGCCTCGAACTGACCGGCCTCGGACGGTCCCTCGACGGGAGCCGCCGGCGCGCGCCCTTCCGGCGACGCCGGGCCCGAGCCCACTTCGAATGAGGAGAATTCATGTCTCACTCCAAGCGTTTGGCCCTCGCGGTCTTCGTCGGCGGCCTGCTCGTCGCGCTTCCCGCCGTGGTCCTGGCGGCGGGATCGGCCGCCTCGATCACGGGCGTCGTCACCGGGCCCGACGGCAAGCCGATGGCGGCCGTCCTCGTCCAGCTGCGCAACGACATCTCCGGATTCAAGGCCGAGACCACGAGCGGCCGCGACGGCACCTTTCACTTCTTCAACGTTCCCTTCAATCCCTACGAGCTGCACGTCGAGGTGCAGGGCTTCAAGGCGGTGCACCAGAGCCTGGACCTCCGGACGTCCATCCCCCGCGAGGTCCGGATCCAGCTCGAGCTGCCCGCGGTGACCGAGTCGGTGAGCGTGATCAGCGAGCCCACGGCCGCCCAGCTCGAAACCGACACGACCACCTCCCACATCGACATCGACAAGTCGTTCATCCAGCGCGCCCCGGCCGCGGTCCCGATGCGGGCCATGGAAGAGATCGTGACCTCCACCCCCGGCTTCGCGCTCGACGAAAATGGCCGCTTCCACTTCCAGGGTGCTCACAGCCAAAGCGAGTACGTCATCGACGGGCAGACGATCGCGGATCAGACGGGAGTGACCTTTTCCAACTCGATCGACCCGTCGATCGCCCAGTCGATGGAGGTGATCTACGGAAACGTTCCGGCGGAATTCGGCGAGAAGGTCGGCGCCGTGATCAACATGACGACAAAGTCCGGCCTCGGCTCGCCGTTCAAGGGTAACGTGATCGGCAGCTTCGCGACCTTCGACACGTACCAGGGTGGCGTCTCGCTCGGCGGCGGCACGCAGTCCTTCGGCTACTTCGCGTCGCTGAATGCGGCCGGCTCCGACTACTTCACGGACGCGCCGAATCCCGACAACCTCCACAACGACGGCACCACCCAGCGGGGGTTCATCCGACTCGATGCCGCTTCGCCCGGTTTCGCGAATGCCTTTCGCCTCTCCGCGCTGCTCGGGCGTACGGACCGCGACGTTCCCAACCGCTACTCGCAGGAGGACGCCGGCCAGGCGGAGAAAGTGCAGACGTACGATCAGAACTACAACTTCGGCTGGCAGGACGTGCTTTCGGCCTCGACCGTTCTGGACGTGACGGCCTACGCCCGGCTGGCGCGTTTCACGCTGTATCCGTCGGTGGGCGATACGCCGATCACGGCCGACTCGAAGCGGTCGCTCGACAACTACGGGATCACCCCCTCCTTTTCGTGGACGACTGGAATTCACGAGATCAAAGTGGGTGGAGTCTTCAAGGCCTACCCGATTCAGGAGTTCTTTCGCTTCGGCATCACCGACCCCACGTTCAACGATCCGGAATCACCGGACTACAATCCCAACATCGCGCCGTACGACCTGACGCGGGGCGGCAGCTTCTTCGAGTTCAGGGACACCAGCACCAACAAGTACTACGCGGCTTACGTCCAGGACACGATCCGCTGGAACAACCTGACGGCCAACATCGGAGTGCGCTACGAGAACAACAACCTCCCCGTCACCACCGTCCAGTGGTCGCCGCGTCTCGGGCTGGCGTACTACATTGCGCAGACCGGCTCCGTCCTGCGCGCCACGTACAGCCGGATCATCTATACGCCGGAGTTCGAAAACATTCTGCTGAGCTCCTCGTCGGCCGCGGCTTCGATCGTGCCTCCCGCCGTCCAGGATTCCCGGCCGCTCGGCGGCGGCGTCCTGCCGGTGCAGTCCGAGCGCCAGAACGCGTACACCGTCGGTCTGCAACAGGCTCTGGGCTCGAGGCTTCGCCTCGACTTCGATTACTGGTGGAGGAGGTCGACGAATTCGGGCGACCAGGACCAGTTCCTGACCACCGGCATCGTCTTTCCGATCTCGTTCGCGAGCGGCCAGTACGAGGGCTGGGATCTGCGCCTCGATCTGGCGCCGACGGCGGGTTTTCGGGGCTTCGTCTCGGCGGGCCACGTCCACGCGATCTACGATCCGCCGCCGGCCGGAGGCCTCTTCCTCGACCAGGAGTCGCTGGACGCCATCACGGGCGATCCTTTCCTGATCGACCACGACCAGAAGCTCCAGATCCAGGCGGGCCTCTACTACGACTCTCGAAGACGGGCCTGTGGCTGGGAGCCAACGTCCGCTACGACTCGGGCCTGGTGACCGACGCGGATCCGGCGGAACTGCTCCAAGACCCCGACAACGCGTTCGCCGCGCCCTACGTCAACGTCAACAGCGGAACCGAGCTCGACCCCAATCGGATCAAGCCGCGTACGGTCTGCGATTTCCAGATCGGCTACGACCTGTCCAGCCTCAAGGTTCCCCTGGCGCTGCAGTTCATGATCCTCAACGCCTTCAATACGCAGGGTGTCTACAACATCCTGTCGGTGTTCGGCGGAACGCACGTGATACCGCCCCGACGGTTCGTGGGCCAGACGGTCATCACCTTCTAGGCGGCGTCCAACTTCCCGGACCGGCGTCGCCGCGTGGGGCGCCGGTCCCTTCTTCTCGGCTCTCCGCCGCCATAGCGTGAGGTCGTCCCCGGGCTCGGTTCCGGCCTCATGCGCGCGTACGGCGGAAACGACATCCTCGAGGCAGCTGGATCAAGGCTCGACCTCTCGCGCGCCGGACGGCCACCCCGTTCTCGAGGCTCTCGCCGCGGATCGCAGGGCCTACAACAGGCTCTCCGCACCGCCATGAGCGTGAGGTCGTCCCCGGGCTCGGTTCCGGCCTCATGCGCGCGGACGGCGGAAACGACATCGCTCGAGGCACTGGCCGGCGGATCGCGGGGGCGGCTAACGGGGCAGGTGCCGTACGGCGAGGAGCGTGAGGTCGTCGCCGGGCTCGGTTCCAGCTTCGTGCGCGCGGACGGCGGCCACGACTTCCTGCAGAGCCGCGCCCGCGGATTGCGGAGCGCTCTCGAGCAGCCGCAACAGCGATTGTTCGCCCCAGAGCGCCCCCGAGGGCGAGCGGGCCTCGGAGGCGCCGTCGGTGAAAGCGAGGAGGAGGTCGCCCGGCCCGATCTCGACCGTGCGCGCCGAGTACTCCATCCCGGGCAGCGCGCCGACGGCGGGGCCCGTCGGGGGAAGGCGCTCGACTCGTCCCGGCGGCCCGGCGAAGGACGGGCGGCTCGTGCCCGCCGTTGACCCACGCGAGCGCGCCCGACGCCGGGTCCAGGATCCCGAAGAAGATCGTCGCGAACATGTTCGAGCGCCCGTGCGTGCGGGCGATGTAGTCGTTGGTCAGGGCCACGATGCTGCGGGCGGCGGGCGCGGCCGGCGTGCCGGCGCCGTGGAGCTCGGCGTGCGAGCGCAGGAGACTGCGGAAGAGGGCCATGAAGAGCGCCGCCCCGACGCCCTTGTCGCAGACGTCGCCCGACGACGAGCGCCACGCGCCCGTCCTCCAGGGCGAACGCGTCGTAGAAATCGCCCGCGACCTGGCGCGCCGGATGGAAGGCCGCGGCGATCTCCCAGCCGGGAGGCTGCGGCAGCGCGTCGGGCAGGAAGTCTTTCTGGATCTGCCGCCCGATCTCGAGGTCTCGCTCGAGCTCGCGGGTATGGAGGCGGTCGGCGTCCTCGAGCCGTTTCTTCTCGAGCGTCGCGGTCACGCGCGCGCGCAGCACCACGGCGTTGAACGGCTTGGGAAGGTAGTCGGCGGCGCCGAGCTCGATCGCGCGGGCGACGCTTTCGATCTCGTCGACCGCGGAGATCATGATGACCGGGATCGTCCGGAGCGCCGCGTCCTGGCGCATCCGCTCCAGCACCTGGAAGCCGTCCATCTCCGGCATCATGATGTCGAGGAGCACGAGGTCGATCTCGCGCGCGCCGAGGACTTCGAGGGCCTCGCGGCCGTTGACGGCCATCGTGACCTCGTGGCCGAGGGCGCGCAGGCGCCGCGCCAGCAGGTCGCGGTTGACCTCCATGTCGTCGACGACGAGCAGGCGGCCGGGAGGGGCCGTCACGCGCTCCGGGGCGCGAGGAGCTGGCGGAGATAGGGGATCTGCTTCTCGGCCGCGCGCGCGCCCTCTGCGATGACGTAGGGGATCTTGTCGGTGTCGAAGAGATGAATCTTGTGCTCGAACTGCGGAATGATCGGAAGGATCTCGTGGTGGTGGGCGAGATTGTGGAAGGCGTAGTTGGCCTTGAGCAGATTGTTCGACGTGATCGACGAGAGCTGGAAGGCAAAGCGCATCACGCTCGAGATGCGCGTCTGGTAGGGGCTCTCGAAGCCCATCGTGATGATGACGTCGGCGCCCTCCTTGATCGCGACGCCGATCGGCATCGGGTCGGAAAGGAAGCCGTCGACGAACGTCCGGTCGCCGATCCTCCAGGGCTGGAAGATGTACGGGATGGCGATCGAGGCGCGGACCGCGTCCACCAGCGAGCCCTTCGAGAAGACGACCTGCTCGCCCGTGTGGAAATCGGTGGCGGTCAGGAAGAGCGGGATCTTCGCATCCTCCAGGCGGGCGTCGCCGAAAGCCCTGCCGCAGGCGGTCGAGGACCTTCCGGTCGTCGACCAGGCCGAAACGCTCGTCGAAGCCGAAGACCCGCGGGAGGACGGCCGAGAGCAGGGCGCGCGTGTTGCGCTTCGCCGTGATCTCCTTCGTCCAGAGCTCGCGGGTCTTGCGCTCGGCCGTCGCGAGGTCGAAGCCGATCGCGATGCACGCCGCGTAGAGCGCCCCGCCGCTGCAGCCGACGACCATGTCGATCGGGATCCGCTCGCGCTGGAGGACCTTGAACAGCCCGAGCGCGGCCGCGCACTTGACCGAGCCCGAACCGATCACGACGGCGACCCGGTTGCGGGCGCGCGGGGGCGGCGAAGCGGCGCTCACGCGCCCTGGGCCGGAAAGCTCGCCACGGCTTCGTCGATCCCGCCGAAGACCTTCAGGATGCCGGTGAAGCCGGCGAGGTCGAGCACCCGCCACACGTCCGGCTGGACCGCGGCGAGCCGGAGGTCCCCGCCCCGCTGGCGGGTCTCCTTGACGGTCTCGAGCAGCGCCCGCAGCCCCGCGCTCGAGGTGTACTCGACGCCGGAGAAGTCCCCCACGATCCGGATGAAGCCTCCGGCGACTTCCTCCCGAAACGACGCGACCAGGGCCGGAGCGGTCGATCCGTCGACGCTTCCGGCGATCGCGATGACGGTGACGTGCGCGCGGCGTTCCACGCGGATGTTCATGGGCGATGGCTCCTCTTGACCAGGATCAGACGGTTCCCTCCGGCCGGATCCGGCCCGTAATCTATCTCGTCCACCGACTTCCGGATGAAGTGCCAGCCGAGGCCTCCGATGGGCCGCTCCTCCCAGCTCGCCGAGAGATCCGGCGCCGGAAGCTCCGACGGCCGGAAGGCGCGCCCCCGGTCGACGATCGTGACGCGCACCCCGTCCCCGTCGGCCTCGAAGGCGAGCGCGATGGTCTCGCCGGTCCGTCCGGAGTAGCCGTGCTCGATGATGTTCGTGCAGGCCTCGTCGACGGCGAGCTTCAGGTCGAAGCAGGCCGAGGCGTCGGCGCCGGTCCGCCGGCAGGCCTCCTCGACGAACGCGCGCACCGCCTCGAGGCTCTCGAGGCGGGCGTCGACCGAGGTTTCGGCGCGCATGTCGTCAGGGACGGGGCGCGCGCCGCAGGAGCGCCTCGATCTTCCCGAGGAGGCGCGGAAGCTCGACGGGCTTGGTGTCGAAGTCGTCGCAGCCGGCCCCGCGCGCCTTCGCCTCGTCCTCGGCCATCGCGTGGGCGGAAAGCCCGATGACCGGGATGCCCGCGGTGCCCCGACCGGCCTTGATCCGCTTGGTCGCCTCCCAGCCGTCGAGGACGGGCAGGGCGAGGTCCATGAGAATCAGGTCCGGGCCCTCCGCCGCCGCCTTCGCGACGCCCTCTTCGCCGTCACCGGCGATCGCCACCTCGTAACCGCGCTTTTCGAGGCGCCGCGAGAGCATGTCGCGGGAGAGCTCGTTGTCTTCGACGATCAGGATGCGCGCCAGGGGAGCCTCCTAAGCCGCCGCCCCTGGCCGGCGGCGCGCCAGGACGGTGGCCATGCGGTCGAGGTCGATGGGCTTGACGAAATAATCGGCGGCGCCGAGCGAGAGTCCGCGGCTGCGGTCGTCGATCACGCTGACGACGACGATCGGCGTCCCGCCGAGGTCCGTGTCGGCGCGGAGAATCTCGAGGAGCTTCCAGCCGTCCGTGTCGGGCAGCGCGACGTCGAGCGTGATGAGCTCCGGCCGCTTCTCGGACGCGAGGCGCCGTCCCTCGGCCCCGGTCGTCGCGATCGCGACGTCGAATCCTCCCCGGGCGCCGAGGCGCTGCATCAGCTCGCCGACGGCGGGGTCGGAATCGATCACGAGGACGAGCGGGCGCGGCCGCGGGGCGGCCGGGCCTCCCGGCGGCGGGAGCTTGACGCCGGCGAGCGTCGAAATCCGCACCGACGTCGCGTCTCCGTCGAAGTTCTCGATTTCGCCCGGCAGGCGCACCGTGAACGTGCTGCCGAGGCCCGGGGCGCTCTCGACGACGATGTCCCCGCCCATCAACCGGCAGAGCTTGCGCGTGATCGCGAGACCGAGTCCGGTTCCGCCGAACTTCTTCGACGTCCCGGCGTCGGCCTGGACGAAGGACTCGAAGAGCCGCTTCGTTTCCGCGGACGTCATGCCGATCCCGGTGTCGGAGACACGGAACAGCACCCAGTTGCCCGCCGGGCCGATCTCGCGCCGCACGTCGAGCGTGACGAGACCTCCTTCGGTGAACTTCCCGGCGTTCGAGAGGAGGTTGAGCAGCACCTGGCGCACCTTGGTCGCGTCCTCGCGGATGCTCCCGATGTCGGCCGGGCAGAGCACCTCGAATCGGTTGCCCTTCTTCTCGATGAGGGGCCGGGCGGTCTCGACCGCCTCCCCGACCACGCCCGACAGCTCGAAGGTCTCGAGGTACAGGCGCATCTTCCCGGCCTCGATCTTGGAGAGATCGAGGACGTCGTTGATCAGGCCGAGCAGGTGCCGGCCCGCCGTCAGGATCTTCTTGAGGTCGGACTGGAGGTCGGCGTCGCCGGAGGCCTCGGCGTCCTCGGTGAGCATCTCGCTGTATCCGAGGATCGCGTTCAGGGGAGTGCGGAGCTCGTGGCTCATGTTCGCCAGGAACGCGCTCTTGGCCTGGCTCGCCTGCTTCGCGGCTTCGTTGGCCTCGAGGGCCGACTGGAGCGCGCTCTCGGTGACGGCGTACTGCTCCTGGATGGCCTCGTTCTGCGCCGCCAGCTCCTTCTTCGCCGCCAGCCAGCGGCGCGTCTGGACGTGGGAGTAGTAGCCGAAGATCGACGTGAAGGAGAAGGTCCCGAGGACCGAGAGGATCGTCGTCGTGATCGAGGCGCTCGTGTCGACGCGGAAGCCCATGAACGAGCCGACGAAAATCATCCCGGCGCAGACGGCGCCGGCCGCCCAAATGGCGAACCGGACGCCGCCGATCGAGAGACAGGCCGCGATGATCGCGGTGATCATCATGATGCTCGGCAGCGGGCAGAAGCTCATGCCGCCCGCCCAGCAGCCGAGGAGGAAGGAGTCGAAGAGGAGATTGCGGCGCTCCGCGGCGCGGCTGTCCGGCGAAACGCGGGCGGCGAGGTAGAGGAGCTGCGGCCAGACGAGCCCCGTGAATCCGATCGCCGTCCAGAGCCAGAAGCCCTTGGGGTAGTCCCAGAAATAGGACAGGACGACGAGCGACACGATGAGCATCGCGGGGACCCGGACCCGATAGTCGAGGGCGACGAGGGGGTGGAGTTCGCGGCGCTTGGCGTCCATCGGAGAGCGGCGGGCAGTCTACCAAAGCGATAGGATTCGCGAGGGATCCGCATGGCTCACTCGCGCCGCCGCTTCCTCCGCCACGCGGCCACGGCCGCTTCCGCCACCTGCATGGCGCCGGGAATCCTCGCGCGGCCCGCGGCAGCAAAGGACACCGCCATGAAATCCTCCGAGGCGATCGAAGCCGCGCTCTCTCTTCTCGCGCCGACCGGGCCCGAGTACCACGGCGGACTCGCCAACCACGGTCCGATGGCGGCCGAGGCCCTCGTCGCGCTGCAACGTCCCGACGCGGTGGTGCCCTGGGTCGAGATGTACCGGAAGCGCCTGAACGAGCATCCGGCCGGCCCGAGGCCCGTCGATGCGAATACATGGCGCGAGGCGCTCGGCGTGCAGGGCCGCGTCGGCGACTGGATCGTCTTCTTCCGCCGCGAGCTCGCGGAGCGTCCGTGGAAAGCCGTGCTCGCGGAGTGGACCGCACGGTTTTCTCCCGGCGTGGTCGCCGCCGCGTTTCATGGAGCGATCCGGACGGCGCATGCCGTGCGAAGCCTCGAGGCCGCCGGAGACGCCGGCGCGCGTGCACGAGCTCGCCGAGGGCCTCGGCTACTGGGCAGCGACGTACAACGCGCTTCCCGAAGCCACGCCGCCCGCGCGGCCGGTTCCCGGGCGCCGGCCCTCCGACGCGATCGCCGGAGTTCCGGAGCTTCCGGCCGGGCGTCGGGTGTCGAACGCCAGCATCACCGACCGCCTCGCACCGCTCGACGGCTTCCCGCCCTTCGCATCGGTGGCGGACGCGGTCGACCCTTCGGGCGATCCGAGCGCGTTTCTCTCGGACCTGACCGAGACCTTCGCGTCCGTCTACCTCGCGAGCGTTCCGCCCGGCAGCGTCATCACGTTCATTCACGGCGTCACGGGACCGGCGGCCGTGCGTACCCTTCTGCCGTATGTCTCGGCTGAGGAACGCGCGCGCCTGCTCCGCTACACCTGGCAGGCCTGCGCGTCGTTCGCTTCGTCGAACGGCTTCCGGGCGTCGCCTCACATCGCGGAGGCGAAGCTCCCGTCGCGCGACGACCTCGCCGACCGCGCGATCGCGACCGGCGACGAGCACGCGATCAAGTTCACGGACGCCTGCTTCCGCGAGTACGCGCTGAACCCGAAGCCGGTCTACGTGCGGGCGGCGATGGACGGGGTCGCGCGGCTCGGCTGAGGCTCATCGCATCCCGGTCGCCATGTACAGGTCGCTGAGCACGCGCCGATAGGAGTAGACGTACGACTTCCCGTCCGGCGCGATGGAGGCGGGACCGGCCTGCTCGACTCCGGTCGCATCCGGGGGCACGAACTGCTTCCAGGCCGTGCGGCGCCCGGTCGCGACATCCACGACGTCGATGACTCCCGGCAGGTCCGACAGGTGCGTCACGTACAGCGAGCGTCCGTCCGCCGTCCATCGAATCGCAACGTCCTCGGGCTCGAGTCCCGGCACCAGCCGGGCCTCGCCGGGCTGGACGGGATAGATCGCGATCCGCCCGTCGGGCCCTCGGGCGACGATGGATTGGCCGTCCGGCGAAATCGACTGCGACTGCGAGACGTTCGTAACACCTTCCGGCGTGATCGCTCTGGGCTTTCCGCCCGCGAGATCCTGAACGTAGAGTCTCGAGCCCCGGCCCGGTTCGCTGCCCATGATCAGGATCCGCTTCCCGTCCGGGAACCAGTTTGCCCACTGGCAGGTCAGGTTTCCGATGTCGACCGTTTTCGGCTCTCCCGCTCCGGTCGGAATGAGCGTGATCGGGCGGCGGTCCGGAATCTTCGTGGTGACCGCCCACCGTCCGTCGGGCGACAGCGCGTACGCTTCGCCTTCTCCGATGCGAACCGCCGGAGATCCGTCGAGCTTGCGCAGATAGATCGCGGGCGGCTGGAGTTGCTGCTCGTAGAGGAGAACGGTGTCGCCCGAGGCCGAAATGTCGGTGGGGAACGACCAGTTGAGCGCCGTGAGATTTCGGGGCGCCGCGTCCAGGCTCGAGTAACCGACGAGCTCGCGGCGGCCGGTAAAGTCTTCGAGGAGAACGCGCCCGTCGCGCGCGATATCGTGGACGTTCGCGTGCGTGGAGGACCAGACCTGGCGCGTCTTGCCGTCGACCGCCATCGCGTTGATCCCCCCGTACCAGACCTCGTCGCTCGCGGACGACCAGGCGAGGCTGACGATGCCGCCCACGAACGGCCCCGTCGCCCGCACGGCGCCGTTGACGTCCGCGATCGTGGGCCGGCCATCGTTATTCCCGCGCTGGGGATGCTCGACGAACGCGAGCGAACCTGCCGTCCGGCGAAACTCGAACGATGCCGACCCAGCCCGACGATCTCGTAGATGCACCTTGCCGATCGGGTATTCGAGACGGCTCCGGTTCCCGACGACGCGGCACACGGCCAGCGATTTTTCCGTCGGGAGACCAGTCGGCGTCCTGGACGTTCTCCAGCACCTCTCGGGGCGCGCCGCCGGCGAGAGGAACGCGCGCGAGCGTCCCCGTGGCCTCGTAGCCGGTGATGAACGGCGGTCCAGCGAAACGGCGAGCTCGCCGGCGGACGAGATGGAGAGCACGGCCGCGCCGGGAAGCCCGAGCGACCGGAACTCCCTGCCATGTCCGGCCCGGGTCGAGAAGATCTCGAGGGGCCCGCCGTCCCAGGCCGCGCTGTAAACGATCGTCTGACCGTCCGGGGCGAAGCGCGCCGCCCTGGATTCGTCCGCGCTGGTACGTCAGCCGCTTGAACTGAATCGGGCGGCCGGCTTGCCGCCGAGGCCGGAGCGCACGAGGAACCCGATCCCGGTGCCCGACGAGGAGAGCCAGGCGCGCCGGGAGGACCCAGCCGCGCCGGCGGAGCGTTCGCCGGCTCGGCCGGCTCGAGCCCGCCGGAGAACGAGGTCTCCGTCAGGTGGTCGCGCACGCTCTTGAGGTCGCGCGCGAGGTCCTTGGTCGAGGCGTAGCGCTCCTCGGGGTCCTTGGCGAGCAGGCGCTCGACGATCCAGCGCACGGGGGCGGGGGCCTTCGGCGCGAGCTGAGAGAGCGGCTCGGGCTCCTCGCGGATGATCGCGACGAGCGTCTCCGCGCCGGTCTTTCGCTGGAAGGCCCGCTTGCCCGTCGCCATCTCGTAGAGGATCGCGCCGAGGGTGAACTGGTCGGAGTGGAAGTCGACGGGCTGACCGCTCGCCTGCTCGGGCGACATGTAGCCTGCCGTTCCCATGACGGTTCCGGGCTGCGTCGGCGCCGCGATCGCCGTCGGAGCGACCGACTGGTCCTGCGAAGGCGCCTCGGTCAGCTTGGCGAGGCCGAAGTCGAGGATCTTCGCGAAGCCGTCCTTCGAGACCATGATGTTCTCGGGCTTCAGGTCCCGGTGGACGATGCCGGCCGAGTGCGCCTTGGCGAGGCCTTCCGCCGTCTGGACGGCGACGTCGAGAAGCTTCTTCGTCGGCACGGGCTCGCCGCGAGGCGACGAGCTCCCGCAGGGTCTTGCCCTCGACGAGCTCCATGGCGATGTAAACGGTTCCGTCGGCCTCGCCGATGTCGTAGATCGTCAGGATGTTGGGGTGGTTGAGCGCGGAGGCGGAGCGGGCCTCCATCTCGAAGCGTTGCCGGCGGTCGGGGTCGGAGGCCGTCGCCGAGGGCAAAACCTTCACCGCGATCTCGCGGCCGAGCTTGGCGTCCTTCGCCCGGTAGACCTCTCCCATGCCGCCCGCGCCGATCGGCGCGAGGATCTCGTAGGGGCCGAGCCTGGTTCCAGCCGAGAGCGTCAAGTGGCGGGATTGTATGCCGCCCGCGCGGGGGGAATAATCGAGCCCTCGGAGGGGACCGATGATCGGTCGCACCCTCTCTCACTATCGCGTCGAGAAGCGCCTGGGGGCCGGAGGGATGGGCGAGGTCTTCCTCGCCCGCGATCTCGCGCTCGGCCGTATGGCGGCCGTCAAGGTGCTGGCGGAGACGCTGTCGACCGAAGCGCGGGCCCGGCTCGTCCGGGAGGCCGAGGCGAGCGCCCGGCTGCAACATCCCGCGATCGCCACATTCTTCGAGGCCGGGGAGGCGGACGGCGTCGCGTTTCTCGCGATGGAGTTCGTCGCGGGCGAGACGTTGCGCGACCGCCTCCGGGGCGGTCCGCTTCCGTTCCCGCAGGCGCTTTCGCTGACGGCGTCGCTTCTCGAGGCCCTCGTGCACGCGCACGCCGCCGGCGTCATCCACCGGGACATCAAGCCCGAGAACGTCATGGTGACCGGAGACAACCTCGGCAAGCTGCTCGACTTCGGCATCGCCCAGGTGCTCGCGGGTCCGGCCGAGGGCGAGGCCGCGACGGAAGTCGCACTGACGGGGCCCGGCGCCGTCATCGGAACGCTCGGGTACATGTCCCCCGAACAGCTCCGGGGGCAGCCGCTCGACGAGCGTTCGGACCTCTTCTCGCTCGGCGCCGTACTCTACGAGTCGATCGAGGGGCGGCCGGCGTTTCCCGGGGAAACCGCGGCGGACCGCATCGCGGCGATCCTCGCGGCCGACGTCGCGCCTCCGACGGCCTCGGGCGTTCCGCCGGAGACGCGCCTCGTGCTTTCCCGGGCGATGGCGCGCGACCCCGAGCGGCGGTATCCCTCGGCCGCGGCGTTCCTCACCGAGCTGCGGGCCCTCGGTTCCGGGGAGCTCGTCGCCGCGCTTCCGGACACGCTCGCGGTCGCCGATTTTCGGAATCTCTCGCGCGATCCCGAGGACGATTGGATCGGCAGCGGCTTCGCCGAAAGCCTTTCGGCCGACCTCGGGCGGCTTCCCGGAGTCTCGCTCGTGCCCCGCGAGAAGGTGCGCGCGGCTCTCGCCGAAAGCGACGGGTCGGGAGCCGCGCTCGGGCGCACTCTCGGCTGCCGATGGGTGCTCACCGGCGCCTACCAGCGCGCGGGCCGGCGCCTGCGCGTGACGTCACAGCTCAGCGACGGAATGACGGGCGAGACCGAGGCCTCCGAGAAGATCGACGGCGATCTCGACGAGATGTTCGGCATGCAGGACCGGGTCTCCGCGGCCGCGGCGGAGCGCCTGCGCCCGGGAGGATCCGCGCCCGCGGCCCGCGTCGCTCCGCGCATCGACGTCTTCGAACGCCATGCGCGAGGCCGGCGCTTCTTCCACCGACTCGAGAAGGGAACGCTCGAGCAGGCGCGCACACTGTTCGAGGAGGCGGTCGGCGCAGACCCGAACTACGCCCCGGCGCTCGCGGGGCTCGCGGCCGTGCACGCGATGCGGTTCCCGTTCCAGACCGACCGCGCGGAGCTCGAACGCTCCGAGAGCTACGCGCGCCGCGCCATCGCCGCCGATCCGGACCTCGCCGAGCCGCGCGTCTGGCTCGGCTACTCGCTGTCGCGGCTCGGGCGGCACGAGGAGGCGTTCGCGCAGGAGCAGCGGGCCATGGAGCTCGACCCCGCAGGCGTCTTCGCGCCGTATTTCGGCGCCCTCTGCGCCTCGATGCTTCGCCGGCGAGAGGAGGCCCTGCCGCTGTTTCAGCGGGCCGTCGAGATCGACCCTCGCCACGCGTATGCCTGGCTGGCGCTCGGCTGGACGCACCTGGACCTCGGCCACCGCGCGGAAGCCCGCTGGTGCCTCGAAAAAGGGCTCGCGCTGGAGGGCGAAACCGCGATCGGTCCCACCTCCGGCGTCGCCGGCTATCTCGGGGAGTGCCTGCGGCGCAGCGGCGAGCTCGACGCCGCCAGGACGGCGTGCCTTCGAGGCCTCGACGCGGTCGAGCGTTCGGACAACATGTATCGGGACACGTTCCGGGGCGTGAGTCTCTGCGCCCTGGGCCGGATCGCGCTCGAGCAGGGAGACCAGGAGGCGGCGCACGCCGCCTTCACTCAGGCCGTGGCGCACCTGCGCGGCCGTCCCCGCGCGCTCGGCGGCGGGCACCTGCTCGTGCAGGCTCTCGCGGGCCTGGCGCGGCTGGACGGGGAGAAGCGGTTTGTCGAGGCGCTCGACCTCTTCACACGGCGCGAGGGACACGACTTCTCGTTCATGTGGGCCTGCTCCGACGACGTGACGCTGCTGGAGCTGTCGCGCGCCGCCGCGGCCGTCGGCCGGCCGTCCGAATCCGCCGCGCTGCTCGAGAAGGCGGTGGCCGCCGGCTCGGCGGAGGCCGCCGCGGTCCCCGCCCCGTAGCGCTCGCGACGGCCGCATCACATCCTGGAGGCCTCGCGGACGAACAGCTCGACCGCCCGGCGGAACGACGCGGGATCGACGGCGGGGTACCGGGGCAGTCCGGGCACGATCTCCTCGAAGCGGCGCAGGAGCTCCGCGGGCTCGATCAGTCCGCGCCGTGCCATCTCGGCGACGTCCGCGAGGTCCTGGGTGTGCCCGCGCTCGAGCTTGGCGAGCGCCTGGGAGAGGAAGTCGTAGTGATGGAACGAGACCCGGCCCTCGCGCCGGATGAGCGGGCTGCGCTCCTGCCATCCGGGCACTTCGGGAATGAACTGATCGGGCGCGGCGAGCTCGACGTTGATCTCGAGAGAGTCCTTCAGCGCCGGGATCGCCTGGAGCAGCGCGTCGCTGTCCGGGACGAACTTCAGGTCGACGTCGAGCGTCGAGGAACGCCAGCCCTGGAGCACCGCGCTCGCACCGCCGGTCAGGTACACGCGGACGTCCGATCGGCCGGCCTTCGCCGAGCTCCGAGAGGAAACGCTCGAGCCGTTCCGCGTCTACGGGACGACGCATTCCGCGGCCCGCTCGTAGCTGACGAGACGCCGGATGAGGGCGTTGTAGCGGGAGTGCGCCGAATCGGGGTCCGTGCGGGAGAGCAGGGCGTAGAGCCGGTGCTCGGGAGTCGGGAACGGGCGGACGATCCGAAGGCCGATCCGTTCGAGACGCGGCGCGCCGATCGAGACGAGGAGCGCTTCGACGCTCTCCTCGCCCCGCGCGAGATCCGCGAGGCCTTTGTCGATCAGGTCTTCGCCCGGCAGCGCGCCGCCCGTCATCGAGGGCAGTATAGGCGCTCGCGGAAACGCGGGCGGCGCCGCAAAACCCGGGATCCGACGGCTCGGGATCGGTCGCCGGGGACCGACCGATCCGTCGGCCCTCACCGGCCCAGGGTCTTGCGGATGCGCGCCAGGTGATGCCAGCTGTGCCGCACGGCGTGGTCCTCGAGGACGAACTGCGCGGTGACCGGAGCGCCGAAGGCGAACGCGAGGGGTGCCGCCTGGTCGAGCTCCGCATCCGTGAACTCGCGCACGCGGGCGGCCGCCTCCCGGGAATTGCGGCGCAGGAGCTCGAGAGCGGCGGCCTTCGTCACGCCCGAATTCTCGCTCGCATGCTTCGCGTTCGCGTCGGCGAGGACCTCCCAGGTCAGGTCCGTCACGGCCGTGCCGCTGGCGATCGTCTTCGCGAGGTCGACCTCGATGGGATAGACGACGGCCACGTGGTGGACGATGACGCCGATGGGCCGCTTGTCCGTCCCGCCCGCCGAAATCGGCCGGCGCCAGTCCGCGTCCGAGAGTCCTTCCGCGAAGGCGGCGAGACCCGCCGCTCCCTGCTCGATCCGTTCGGCCAGTGCTTCGGCGCGACGAGCCATGATGTCCTCCTCCGAGAAGCGGCCCGCAGCATATTCCAGCCGGAGTCTCCGCGGGGCCCTCTCCGGAAGGGCGAGTCTAGACCCGAATCTCCCGTCGGAATCCCTCATAATCCGTCCTTCATGGACCGTCCCGGCCCGACCGCCCCGACCCAGCGCGAGCGCGCGGAAGCTCTGCAGGAGCTCCTCGCCGAGCGGATCCTCGTCCTCGACGGGGCGACGGGGACCTGGATGCAGGCGCAGGACCTGTCGGCCGCGGACTTCGGCGGCCCGGAGCTCGAGGGCTGCAACGAGAACCTGGTCCTGACGCGGCCGGACCTCGTCCGGCGGATGCACTCGGATTACTTCGCCGCCGGCGCCGACATGGTCGAGACCGACACCTTCGGCGGCACGCCGCTCGTGCTCGCGGAGTACGGGCTCGCCGGGCAGGCCGTCGAGATCAACCGCCGGGCGGCCGAGATCGCCCGCGAGGCGGCCGAAGCCGCCTCGACGCCGGGGCGCCTGCGCTTCGTGGCGGGCTCGATGGGCCCGACGACGAAGGCCATGACGGTGACGGGCGGGGTGACCTTCGACGAGATGATCGTCCACTACCGCACGCAGGCGATCGGACTCCTCTCGGGCGGGGCCGACGTGCTGCTGCTCGAGACCACGCAGGACACGCGCAACCTCAAGGCGGGCCTGATCGGCGTCGAGCAGGCCTTCGCGGAAGTCGGCTGGCGCACGCCGGTGATGGTCTCGGTGACGATCGAGCCGATGGGCACGATGCTCGCGGGCCAGGGCGTCGAGGCGCTGTACGCATCGGTGATGCACGCGCCGCTGCTCTCGGTCGGAATCAACTGCGCGACGGGCCCCGAGTTCATGACCGATCACATCCGGACCCTCTCCGGAATCGCGAAGACGCTGACCTCCTGCTACCCGAACGCGGGACTTCCGGACGTCGACGGGAAGTACTCCGAGACGCCGGAGTCGATCTCGCGCGAGCTCGCGCGCTTCATGGACGCGGGATGGGTCAACATCGTCGGCGGCTGCTGCGGCACCACGCCCGCCCACATCCGGGCCCTGGCCGCGGCCGCGCAGGGACGCAAGCCCCGCCGGCCCGCGATCCACGCCAAGACGCTCGTCTCGGGCATCGACCTGCTCGAGGTCGACGTCGACAACCGCCCGGTCCTCGTCGGCGAGCGCACGAACGTCCTCGGCAGCCGCAAGTTCAAGCGGCTGGTGGCGGCCGGAGACTTCGACGCCGCGGCCGAGATCGCCCGCGCGCAGGTCAAGAACGGCGCACAGGTCATCGACGTGTGCCTCCAGGACCCCGACCGCGACGAGGTCGCCGACGCCAACGCGTTCCTCTCGCGCGCGATCCGAATGATCAAGGCGCCCCTGATGCTCGACTCGACCGACGCGAACGTGCTCGAGCTGGGTCTCAAGTGGAGCCAGGGCAAGGCGATCCTCAACTCGATCAACCTCGAGGACGGCGAGGAGCGGTTCCGGACGGTCCTGCCGCTCGCCCAGCGGTACGGCGCGGCGCTCGTCGTCGGGCACGATCGACGAGGACCCTGAGCACGGCATGGCCGTGACGCGGCAGCGCAAGCTCGAGGTGGCGCGGCGAAGCTACACGCTCCTGACCGAGAAGTACGAATTCCCGCCGGAGGACATTCTCTTCGATCCCCTCGTCTTCCCCTGCGGCACCGGCGACGAGAAGTACGTCGGGAGCGCCGAGGAGACGATCGAGGGGATCCGGCTCATCAAGGCGCAGTTCCCGGAGTCGAAGACCATCCTCGGGATCTCGAACGTCTCCTTCGGCCTGCCCGAGGCCGGCCGCGAGGTCCTGAACTCGGTCTTCCTGTACCACGCGACGAAGGCGGGGCTCGACCTCGCGATCGTCAACACCGAGAAGATCGTCCGCTACCCGTCGATCCCGGAGGAGGAGCGGCGGCTCTCCGAGGACCTGATCTTCAACCGCGGCGCCGACCCGGTCGCCGCGTTCGCCGACTACTTCAAGGCCAAGGGGGCGGCGCCGAAGGTCCCGAAGGCCGCGAGCGGGGACCCCGCTCGAGCGCCTGCCCCGGTACATCCTCGAAGGGTCGAAGGAGGGGCTCGTCGACGACCTCGAGGCCGTGCGGACCGGCGGCCTCGCGCCGCTCGACATCATCAACGGCCCCCTGATGGAGGGAATGCGCGAGGTCGGGCGCCTCTTCAACGCCAACGAGCTGATCGTTGCCGAGGTCCTCCAGTCGGCCGAGGCGATGAAGGCGGCCGTGACGCACCTCGAGAAGTTCATGGAAAAGACGACGGGCTCGCGCAAGGGCAAGGTGATCCTGGCGACCGTCAAGGGCGACGTTCACGACATCGGCAAGAACCTCGTCGAGATCATCCTGTCGAACAACGGATACGAGGTCGTGAACCTCGGCATCAAGGTGCCGCCGGAGAAGCTCGTCGAGGCGTACGCGACGCACCGGCCGGACCTGATCGGCCTCTCGGGCCTTCTCGTCAAGAGCGCGCAGCAGATGGTCACGACGGCGCAGGACCTGACGGCGGCGGGTGTCGCGGCGCCCCTCCTCGTCGGGGGCGCCGCGCTGTCGCAGAAGTTCACGGACCATCGCATCGCGCCGGCGTACGCGGGCCTCGCGGTGTACGCCGAGGACGCGATGCGCGGTCTCGCGCTGGCGGACCGGATCCTCTCGGGGGAGGACGCGCGGACGGCCCTCGCCGCCGAGGCGGAGAAGCGCCGCGCCGCGGTCGCGGCGACGGCGAAGCCCGACGAGGAGATGCCGCTGGCGGCGCCGGCCGTCCGAAGCACGGAGGTCGCGGTCGTCGAGGCGCTCCCGGCGCCCGACGCGGCCGAGCGGGTTCTGCCGGAGCTCGACCTCGCCGAGATCTGGAAGTGGCTCAACCCGCACATGCTCTACGCCAAGCACCTCGGCCTGCGGGGGAGTTACCGGAAGCTCAAGGAGGCGGGCGATCCGAAGCTCGCCGAGCTCGAGGCGGTCGTCGCAAAGATCCAGGCCGCCGGCTGGGTCCGCGCGCGGGCCATGTACCGATACTTCGGCGCCTCGTCCGAGGGCAACACGCTGCACGTCGCCGTGCCCGGGGGCGGCGAGGCGTGCTTCACCTTCCCGCGTCAGGTCGCGGGCGAACGGCTGTGCCTCGCGGACTTCGTGCGTCCGCGGGAGGCGGGCGGCGCCGACTCGATCGCGTTCTTCCTGACCACGGCCGGGGAGGGGATCCGCGCTCGGGCCGAGGAGTTGAAGGCCGCGGGCGAATACCTTCTCTGCCACGCGCTCCAGGCGCTCGCCGTCGAGACCGCCGAGGCGGCGGCCGAATGGCTGCACGCGAAGCTCCGAGCGGCGTGGGGATTTCCGGACCCGCCGGAGGTCACCATGGTCGACCGATTCCAGGGCCGCTACCGCGGCAAGCGCTACAGCTTCGGGTACCCGGCATGCCCGGATCTGGCCGACCAGGCGACGCTCTTCCGCCTCCTCGACGGCCGCAAGATCGGCGTCGAGCTGACGGAGGGCTACATGATGGACCCCGAGGCCTCCGTCTCGGCTCTCGTCCTGCATCACCCGCAGGCGCGCTACTTCTCGAGCTGAGTCCTAGGGGCCGGTCCCGCGGCCGCCAGCACGAAGTCGGTGAAGAGCCGGTCGGACAGGGCGTGCGAATCGCGGACGCGGAAGTTCGTCGTCGTGATCACGCAGACGAGGCGAAGCGACGGGACGACGACGACCTTGTTGCCGCCGGTTCCCTGCATCATCCAGGTCCCGACCGGCTTCGCATCGCGGGAGACCGTCCGGAGCCACCAGAGGTAGCCGTACTCCGTGGTCTCGTCGACCGAAGCGTGCGGGGCGACCGAGCGCTCGACCCATGCGGCCGGCACGATCCGCTTTCCCTTCCAGGCCCCGCCGTCGAGGTAGAGCTGGCCGAGCGCCGCGAGGTCGCGGGTGCGCAACCCGAGGCCGCCCCCCGTCATCGCGTTGCCGAGCGGAGAGAATTGCCACTCCGGCTTCTCGATTCCGAGCGGCGCAAAGAGGGACTCGGCCGCAAAGTCCGGGACCGGCCGCTTGGTCGCCCGCTCGAGCAGGGGACCGAGCGTCGCGACGCCGGCCGTGCAGTAACTGAAGCTGCGGCCGTGGGGGGAATCCTTCGGTTTCGGCACCCAGGCGGGGAAACCGCGGATCGGCAGATCGAGAGTGAACTTCACCCAGTCCTCGAGCAGGTACATCCGCTCCTCGTTGCCGCGCGAGTACTGGTTCTGATCGTCGCACTCGAGAAGCGAGCTCATCGTGAGGAAGTCTTCGACCGTGATCTTCGCCTTGCGCGGATCGGGATTCGCGAAGGGCTGGCGGTCGGGGAAGAAGGGGAGGACCGGAGCGTCGACTCCGGAAAGGAGCCCGCGGTCGATCGCGATTCCAACGAGCATCCCGGTGACCGTCTTCGTCGTCGAGCGCGTGTTGTGGCGCGTCTCGACGTCCGCGCCCGCGAAGTAGCGCTCGTAGACGAGGCGGCCGTCGCGGGCAATCGCGACGCTCGTGATCTTCTGGAATTCGCCGGCCGCGATCGCGCGCTCCATCTCCGACAGCCGCGCCGCGTCCAGGCCCTCGGATTCCGAAGACGCGGTCGGCCACTGGTCGCTCGTCTGCGCCCCGGCGTCGACCGCCAGGCCCAGGAGGAGAGCCAGCAACCGCCATCCGCACGCCTCAATTATATCCATAGTGGATATATTAATGAAAGAGGGGGCAGCCCTGAATCTCTGTCGTTTTGAGACGAATACTTAGTATTCGGATATGATTTCAGAATGATCAACGGTACAGACGCCATTATCCTGAATATCCTCCAGTCGAATGCGAGGACATCTAACGCCGAGATCGCCCGGCAGGTCGGTCTCGCTCCCTCGGCGGTCTTCGAACGGATCAGAAAGCTCGAAGAGCGCGGAGTGATCGAAGGTTATGCCGCGCGCGTCAATCCCCGGGCCGTGGAACTTCCCTTGCTCGCCTACATCTTCGTGCGCGCCGACGAAAAGCCGGGGGCCGAATTAGACACCGCGCGCCGGGTCGCGGCGATCCCGGAAGTTCTCGAAGTGCATGACGTCGCCGGCGAGGATTGCTTCCTCGTCAAGGTCCGCGCCGCCGACACGGACTCGCTCGGCCGTCTCCTGCGCGAGCGGCTCGGCGCCATCGAGACGATCACGTCGACGCGGACGACGATCGTCCTCGAGACCGTCAAGGAATCCGCCGAGCTTCCGATCGGCGTGCCCGACTCGCCGGGCGCCTTCGAGGAGCCCGTCCGTGTCTGAGCGGGCGGACCCGCGCTCCGCGCGGAGCCCCTCGCGGCTCGCCCTCGTGGCGGCGTTCGCCGCAGTGTACCTGCTGTGGGGATCGACCTACCTCGGCATCCGGTTCTCGATCGAGACGCTGCCGCCGTTCTTCACGCAGGGCGTGCGCTTCTTCCTCGGGGGCGTGCTGCTCTACGCCTGGGCGCGCGCCCGGCGGGTGCCGGCGCCGACCCTCCGGGAGTGGGGCGGAGCCGCCGTCACGGGTTTTCTCCTCTTCGTCTGCGGCTCGGGCGGTCTCGTGTGGGCGGAAAAGCTGATTCCGTCCGGCGTGGCCGCCCTCGTCGTTGCAACCGAACCGATCGCCTTCGTGTTGATCGAGTCGATGATCCACCGCCGCCGGCCCCGGGGGTACGTGCTCGCCGGCCTCGCCCTGGGATCGGCCGGACTGCTGGCGCTCGTCGGGCCGGGCTCGCTGTTCGGCGGCGAGCGCTTTCACCTCGGCGCCTGTCTCGTCCTCGTCGTCGGCACGTTCGCCTGGGCCGGCGGATCGCTCTTCTCGCGGGGCTCCCGCCTGCCCGCCTCACCGGTCATGGCGACGGCCGCGACCCTCCTCGCGGGCGGAGCGTTCCTCGCGCTCGCCGGCGTCGCGGCCGGCGAGCTTTCCGCCTTCGACCCCGCGGCGGTCTCCACGAAATCCGTCCTCGCGACCGTCTACCTCCTGGTCTTCGGCTCGATCGTCGGCTTCAGCGCGTACCTCTGGCTCCTGCGCGTCGCCACGGCGTCCCGGGTCGCGACGTACGCCTACGTCAACCCGATCGTGGCCGTGCTCCTCGGGTGGGCGCTCGCCGGCGAGGCCCTGACGCCGCGCGTCTTCGTCGCCGCGGCGGTCATCGTCGGCGCCGTGGCCCTGATCATCCGGCACGGGGGCGAATCCTCGGCGCCGGCCGCCGACGGCGAGGACTTCGGTTGCGCCGAGGCCCCGGAGACGCTCCATGCCTGACTCGGGCGCCTTCCGGCGGCCGGCCACGCGGGGGCAGCTCGTCCTCGCCTTCGCCGCGGTCTACGTGCTCTGGGGCTCGACGTACCTGGCGATTCGCTTCGGCGTCGAGACGATCCCTCCGTTCCTCATGGCGGGCCTGCGGCACTTCACGGCGGGGCTCCTGCTCTTCGGCTGGCTGCGCCTGCGCGGCACGCCCGCTCCGGAGCGGCGTCACTGGGGACCGGCCGCCGCGATCGGCGGGCTGATGCTTCTCGGCGGCAACGGCCTCGTGAGCTGGGCCGAGCAGCGCGTGCCCTCGGGGCTCGCGGCCCTGATCGTCGCCTGCGTGCCGATCTGGATGACGCTCCTCGACGGGATCCAGAACCGCCGCCGGCCGCACGGGATCGTGCTCGTCGGGCTCGCCGCGGGGCTCGCCGGCCTCGCATTCCTTGTCGCCCCGGGCAAATTCGCCGGCGGCGCGCACGTGGATCTCCTCGGGGCGGGCGCCCTGATGCTCGCTTCGCTGCTCTGGGCGACGGGCTCGCTCTACGCGCGGCGCGCGAAGCTCCCGGCCTCGACGCTGATGGCGACGGCGATGGAGATGATCGCCGGCGGCGCGATCCTCTTCGGTGCGTCGACGCTGCTCGGCGAATGGCAGGGCTTCTCGATCGCCGCCGTCTCGAGCCGGTCGCTCTTCGCGCTCTTCTACCTGATCGTCGCGGGATCGCTCCTCGGCTTCACCGCCTACATCTTCCTGCTCGGCGCGACGACGCCGGCCCGGGTCTCGACGTACGCATACGTCAACCCGGTCGTCGCGGTGTTTCTCGGCTGGGTATTCGCGGGAGAGGGCGTGACGGCGCGGACCGTCATCGCGGCGCTCGCCATCGTGAGCTCGGTGGCGGTGATCATCCGGTACGGAGGGCGTAAGGTTGCGAAGGACGTGGCTCTCGAGGCGGCGCCCGAGCCGCTGCGAGCCGGGAGGGCATCATGATCGCGAGAATCTGGCGGGGGCACACGCGCGCGTCGGACGCCGACGAGTACATGGCGTTCCTGGAGCGCTCGGGGCTGGCGGACTACCGCGCGACGCCCGGCAACCAGGGCGTGCTCGCGCTGCGCCGGATCGAGAACGGGACGGCGGAGTTCGTCCTCGTCTCGTTCTGGCGGGACTTCGAGGCGATCCGCCGCTTCGCCGGGCCCGACCCCGAGAAGGCTCACTACTATCCGGAAGACGACCGCTTTCTTCTCGGCAAGGAGCCGCACGTGACCCACTACGAGGTGGCGGCGAGCGGGACCGAAGCGGAGGGGCTCTCGCGCGTCCGGTTCGCCGAGGAAGAGCTGTGACGACGGCGCGGAGCGGGGAGGTCGGCCTCCTCGCCGCCCTCCTCGAAGAGGCCTACGAGAAGAAGGCATGGCAGGGCCCGAACCTGCGCGGAAGCCTCCGCGGCGTGACGGCCGGGCAAGCCGCGTGGAGGCCCGCGCCGGGGCGCCACAACGTCTGGGAGCTCGTGGTTCACGCGGCGTACTGGAAGTACGCGGTGCGTCGGATGCTGACGGGGGAGAAGCGGGGCACCTTCACCGAGAAGGGGAGCAACTGGTTCTCGCGTTCCTCCGGGAGCGCTCCGGACGCGCGCGCCTGGAAAGCGGACGTCGCGCGCCTCGATGCCGAGCACCGGCGGCTCATGCAGGCGGTGCGGGGGCTGCGGCCCGCCGCCCTCGCGAGGAAACCGCGCGGCAGCCGTTGCACGGTGGCGCAGCTCCTCTACGGCGTCGCGTCCCATGACGTTTACCACACGGGTCAGATCCAGTTGTTGAAGAGACTCTGGAGCGGACGAGGGAAGTGACGGCAGACGGCGGACGGCAGACGGCGCGTCTGTGGTCTGCGGTCCGGCTCCTCTTTTGATAGCCTCTCCGGCCCATGGGGCGTCTCGTCGACCTGTCCCACGCCATCGAGCACGGCATGATCACGTACCCGGGGCTTCCGGGACCGGTGATCTCCGACTTCCTGGGGCGCGAGGCTTCGCGCGGTCACTACGCCGGCGGCACGACGTTCCACATCGCGCGCGTGCGCATGGTGGCGAACACCGGAACGTATCTCGACGCCCCGTTCCACCGATTCGCGCACGGCAAGGACGTCGGCTCGCTTCCGCTCGAGCGGCTGGCGGACCTTCCGGGTCTCGTCATCGACGCCGCCGGGAAGGGACGCGCGATCGACCACGAGCTCTTCACGGGCCATGACCTCGCCGGCCGCGCGGTCCTGGTGCGGACGGGATGGGACGCGCACTGGCGCACGCCCCGCTACGCCGAAGGACATCCTTACCTGACGCGGGCGGCCGCGGAGCACCTCGCCGGCGCGGGACCCGCGCTCGTCGGCATCGACTCGCTCAACATCGATGACACGGGCGACGGCGTGCGTCCCGCCCACACGCTGCTTCTTTCCGCCGGAATCCCGATCGTGGAGCACCTCTGCAACCTCGGCGAGCTGCCGGAGTCCGGGTTCAGGGTTCACTGCGTCCCGGCGCCGTTTCGCGGTCTGGGCAGCTTCTCCGTCCGCGCCTACGCCGTTCTGCCGTAGGGCGCGGGCCCGATTCTCGGGAAACTCTGGGCGTTGCCCTGCGTAAAAACGCCGCAGAGGAGTTCCACCCATGCACCTCGTCTTCGTCCTGGCGGCGGCCCTGTCCGCCCTCGCGCCGCAGCCCACGCCCGCGCCGCAAAAGACCACGGCCGCTCTCGCCCGCGAGGCCCGGGCCGCCTACGACGCCGGCGACAAGGCCGGGTTCCTGCGTCTCACCGAAGAGATCGCCGCGCGTCGGCCGGGCGACGTCTACGTGCTCTACAACCTGGCGTGCGGCCAGGCGCTCAACGGCCAGACGGACGCGGCGGTGAAGTCGCTCGAGGGAATCGCCGCACGCGGGGCCGTCGCCGACCTCGACGCGGACGCCGACTTCGATTCGATCCGGCCATCCGACGGTTACAAGAAGGTCCGGGACCAGATGGCCGCGCTCCGGACGCAGAAGGTCGCTTCCGGCGTCGTCACGGCTTTCACGATCCCCGAAAAGGGACTCGTACCCGAGGGCGTGGCCTACGACCCGAAGACGAAGTCGTTCTTCGTCTCCTCGATCCGCAAGCGCAAGATCGTCCGGGTCGACGCGAACGGGAAAGTCTCCGACTTCGTCAAGCCCGCGGAGGGCGGCCTGCGCTCGGCCTGCGGGATCGCCGCGGACCCGAAGCGGCGGGCGCTCTGGGTCGCGAGCGAGGCGATGCCGCACATGGAAGGGTTCCGGAAGGGCGATCCGCCGGCGAGCGCCCTCTTCGAGTTCGATCTCGACACCGGCCGACTGCGCCGCGAGTACCGCCGCGCCGGCCTCCGAGCCGCCCGCGGCGTTCGACGACCTCGCCCTCGGACCGGACGGCCGCGTCTTCGTGAACGACGGCCGCAACCCGCGCATCTGGACGCTCGCCCCCGGGGCCGGAGCAATCGAGCTCTTCCTCGAGTCCGACGCTTTTCGCGGGACCCAGGGCATGGCGGTCACGCCCGACGGCAAGACCCTCTATGTTTCCGACTACACGTCGCTCTATCCGCGTCGACCTCGCCTCGAAGCGCGTCACGCCGCTCCCCGTGCCGCCCGATGCGACTCTCAACGGAATCGACGGCCTCGTCTACGCCGCCGGAAGCCTCTACGGCATCCAGAATGGCGTCGAGCCGAACCGTGTGACGCGTCTCGAGCTCTCCGCCGACGGCGCGACGATCGCGGGGGCTAAGATCCTCGTCATGAACCATCCCGATTTCGACGAGCCGACGCTCGGCGTGGCGGCCGAGGGGGCCCTCTACTTCACGGCCAACAGCCAGGGCGGCAAGTTCCAGAACGAGAAGAAGCCGATCACGCCGGAGGCGATGCGGGACGCCGTCATCCTCAAGCTGCCGCTTCCCGCGGCTTCGGCCTCGCGTTGAGCGGCCGCATTCGCGTCTGCCTCGCCGGGGCGACGGGCTGGGTCGGACGCGGTCTCGCGCCGGCGATCGCGTCGGCGCCGGACCTGGAGCTTTCCGGGGCGGCCGCGCGCGGTGCCGCCGGCCGGACGCTCGCCGAGGCCCTCGGCGACCCGGCACTTCCGCCGGTCGTCGTGCGGGCGACCGCCGCCGAGGCCCTCGAGGCCGGCGCGGACGTCTTCGTCGACTACACGAGCGCGGCCTGGGTCCGCGATCACGTCCACGCGGCGATCGCGCGAGGTGTCCACGTCGTGGTCGGGAGCTCCGGCCTGACCGACGCCGAGTACGCCGCGATCGACCGTGCGGCGAAAGCGCGCGGCGTGGGCGTGCTGGCAGCCGGCAACTTCGCGCTCACGGCGGTCCTGCTCCAGCGCTTCGCGGAGATGGCGGCGGGGCTCATCCCGCAGTGGGAGATCGTCGAGTACGCGCGCGCGACCAAGCCCGACGCCCCTTCGGGCACGGCCCGCGAGCTCGCCGGACGGCTGTCGCGCGTGCGGCCGCCGGAGGTCGCGGTGCCCGCCGGGAAGACGCTCGGCGAGCCCGAGGCCCGCGGGGCGTCGCTTTCGGGGACTCCGGTCCATTCGGTCCGCCTTCCCGGCTTCGTCTCGTCGGTCGAGGTGCTGTTCGGCCTGCCCGACGAGCGCCTGTCGATCCGCCACGATTCCGGGTCGGGCGCGCAGCCTTACATCGCCGGAACGCTCCTCGCGATCCGGCGTGTCGGAAGCTTCACCGGCTTGAAGCGCGGCCTCGACAGCGTGATGGAGTTGTAGGCCTCCGGAGACATCCGAGTCCCCCGGCGGAGACATCGAATCCGCGGAACGCTGCCGTATCATCGGCGGGTGCGTGCGCAAGCGTTCGCCGCGGCACTCTTCGGGATCGCGGCCGCGGTGTCTCCCGTTTCGGCCCCGCGCTCGGGGCGCGCGGAAAAGGCCGAGAAGGCCGCGGCCGCGGCGCCGGCGATCCGCCTGACTCAAGTCGCCGGCCCGCTGACCGGAGTCACGGCCATCACGAACGCCGGCGACGGCCGGCTCTTCATCACGCTGCAGCGCGGCCAGATCGTGATCTGGGATGGGACGCAGGTGCTGGCGACGCCCTTTCTCGACGTCTCGACCCTCGTCGTGTGCTGCGGGGAGCAGGGTCTCTTGTCGACCGCGTTCCATCCGAACTATGCCGCGAACGGCTTCTTCTTCGTCGACTACACCAACGTCTCGGGCGACACCGTGATCGCGCGGTATTCCGTGTCCGGAGACCCGAACGTGGCGGACCCCTTCAGCGCCAAAATCCTTCTGACGATCGATCAGCCCTTCACGAACCACAACGGCGGACAGCTTCAGTTCGGTCCCGACGGAATGCTCTACATCGGGATGGGCGACGGGGGCTCCGCCAACGATCCCGACTGCCACGCGCAGCGGCGTGACCCGCAGGCGGGGCGGCAGGATCTCCTCGGAAAGCTGCTTCGCATCGACGTCGACCCGAGCATCGTCAACGCGCCGTACTACGCCATCCCGGCCGGCAATCCGTTCGTCGGGACGGGCGGCCCGGACGAGGCCTGGGCGATCGGGCTGCGCAATCCGTGGCGGTTCTCGTTCGACCGGGCGACCGACGACCTCTTCATCGCCGACGTCGGGCAGGGGACGCGGGAGGAGATCGACTTCCAGCCCGCCGGCTCGGGCGCGGGAGCAAACTACGGCTGGAAGATCATGGAAGGAACGCTCTGCACGGGCAATACCGGGAATTGCCCGGCGAGCACTCCCGCCTGCTTCTCCTCGAGCTTCACGGGGCCGATCCTCGAGTACGGGCACGATGGAGGGAAGTGCTCCGTGACGGGAGGCTACGTCTACCGGGGCTCCGCCATTCCCGATCTCTACGGCACGTATCTCTATGCCGACTATTGCTCGGGCGAGTTTTTCGGCGCGCTGCCGGCCGGTGGCGGCACCTTTTCGTCGGAGTCTCTCCCGCTGTCCGTCGACAACCCGACGACCTTCGGCGAGGACTCCGCGGGCGAGCTCTACGTCGGGACCGGCGGAGGCTTCGTTTACCGGATCGACGGGCCCGGGCCGCAGACTCCGGTCATCGGCACGGTCACGCCCGCGGCGGGCTACGAGCGCGGGAGCGACACCGTCACGATCGGCGGCGCGAATTTCACGCCCGCGACCACGGTCCTCTTCGGGGCGAAACCGGCCCTGGCGGTGTCCGTGCAGTCGCCCGCGCAGCTGACGGCGGTGACTCCGCCCGGCGCGAGCGGCCTCGTCGCCGTGACGGTCGCCAATCCCGGCGCCGCGCCGGCGGTCAAGGCGAACGCGTTCACCTACGTCGCGATCCCGCGCGCTACGGACGCTCCCCCGGGAACCCGGGTCGTCACGCGCCCGAATCCCTGAGGCGGACCTACTCCCTCCGCCCCCAGGCGAGAAACGCGGCGGCCGAAAGCGCGGTCAGCAGCACGCCGTAGGCCGCGGCGGCTCCGATTTCCTGGAGCCGCAAGGACGACAGGATCTCGATCGAGATGGGCCGGGTGGAGTACGTGTACAGCACGATCGAAACGACGAAGTCGCCGAGCGCCGAGAGAAACGCCAGGCTCGCTCCGGCAAGAAGAGCGGGCCGCAGGTGCGGAAGGACGACGCGAACGAGCCGGCGCGTGGCCGACGCGCCGAGGGACGCCGCCGCCTCCTCGATCGCCGGATCCAGCTGACGCAGGCCCGCGAACGCGGCCCGGCCCGTGAGGGGAAGGCTCCGCACGAGGTATCCGAGCGGCAGGATCACCGCGGTCCCCACGAGAACGAACCGCGCCGCCCAGGGCTGGTGGACGCTGAAGGCCGCGGCGAGCGCGACCGCGAAGACGGTGCCGGGAAGTGCCCACGGCGCCGCGACCAGCCACTCCAGGGCCGCCCCGGCGCGGCCGCGACTCCGGACTCCGGCGTAGGCGGCCGCGAAGCCCAGGACGAGCGCGAGCGCCGTGGCCGCCGCCGCCATCCAGAGCGAGTTGGCGATCGGCTGGAGGCGCTCGGGCTGCGAAAAGAGGCTCCGGTAGTTTCCCAGGTCGAGGACCGGCGGCAGCGCCTCGGTCGTCCACGTGTTGCGCGGCACGAAGGAGAGGAGCAGGAGCGACGCGTGCGGCAGGAGCAGCAGCAGCGCGAGCCCCCAGCCCGCCGCGGCCACGGCGAAGCGGCCGCCGGCGAGCTCGCGCCGGCGGGGGGCGATGCCGCGGACCGTGCCGACGACCGACCGTCCCTCGGTGCGCCGGAGCAGGTGGAGGCCGGCGAAGCCGATCGCCGCGAGCGCCACGGTTTCGACCATCGCGAGGCCGATGTCGCCGTTCAGCTTCGAGGCCACGATCTGCGTCGTCATCACGCGGAAGCTCCCGCCGAAGACGTACGGCGCGCTGAAGGAGGCGAGCGAAGTCATGAAGGTCAGCAGCGCCGCCCCGGTCAGGGCGGGCGAGAGGAGCGGAAGCGTCACGCGCCGGGCGGTGCGCCCGCGGCCGGCGCCGAGGCTCGCGGCGGCTTCGAGGTATGCCGCGTCCAGGCGCGAGAGCCCCGCGCGAACGAAGAGATAGAAATAGACGTACATCGAGTACGCCTGGACGAGGAGGATCGCGCCGGGCCCGGCGAGGCGCCAGGGCGGGTGCTCGAGCCGCAGCGCCGCCTGAACGGCCCGCGAGGCGAAGCCGCTTTCGCCGTAGAGGAACAGGAAGGCGATCACGCCGACGAGCGGCGGCAGCGCCACCGGCAGCGCGACGAGCACGCCGAGGGCGCGGCGGCCCGGAAACTCGGCGCGTTCGAACAGAAAGGCGAGCGGCACGCCGATCGCCGCCGAGAAGACGACCGTCAGAAGCGAGATCCAGAGGCTCGCCCAGAGCGCCTGCCACTCGGCCGGCCGGCGCGCGAACTCGGCGAAGTGGGCGAGCGTGAAGCGGGGAGCGCCGAGGGCCTCGAGGAACGTGAGGAGGAGGGGATAGCCCACCAGCCAGAAAAGCAGGACGAGGAGTCCGGCGGCGAGCCACTCTCCGCGGCGGCGGGTCACGGCTCTCTCGGGAAGACGCGCGGCACGGGCCCTCCCGGCGACGGGACGACGAGGACGCGGTCGCCTTCGCGGGCGGCGTGCGGCGGCGCGAAGACCTCGATCTCGCCGGCCGCCGCCGTCGAGACCCGGAAGTAGGCCGAGCGCCCCGCGAACCGCCGTTCCGCGACCTCGCCCTCGAGCGCGTCGGGGCGCGTCCGCGCCGAGAACTCGAGGGCCTCCGGGCGCACGACGAGGTCGGCGTCGGAGCCCTCCCCGAGCGACGCGTCCGCAATCGCCGGCCACACCGGGCCCTTCGGGATCCGCGCGCCCATTTCCCACCGCACCGGAATCACGCTCGAGCGGCCGATGAACGTCGCGACGAAACGGGTGGCCGGCTGCTCGAAGAGCTCCTCCGGCGTGCCGATCTGTTCGAGGCGGCCCGCGTTCAGGACTGCGACGCGGTCCCCGAGCTCGAACGCCTCCTCCTGCTCGTGCGTCACGAAGAGCGTCGTGATGCCGATCCGCCGGATCGCGCGCTTGAGCTCCCGGCGCGTCTTCTCGCGAAGCGCCGGGTCGAGGTTCGAGAGGGGCTCGTCGAGGAGCAGGACCCGCGGCGAGGGAGCGAGGGCCCGGGCGAGCGCCACGCGTTGCTGCTGGCCGCCGGAGATCTCGGTCACGCGGCGCTTCTCAAAGCCCTCGAGGCCGGTCAGGGCGAGGACCTCCGAAACGCGCGCGGAGGCGGGGGTACGGGAGGCGCGCCCGGAGTCGAGGCCGAACGCCACGTTCTCTCCCACCGTCATGTGGGGAAAGAGCGCGTAGTGCTGGAAGACCATGCCGAAGCGGCGGCGCTCGGGGGGCAGTGCCGTCACGTCCTCGCCTTCGACGACGATCCGGCCGGCGTCGGGAGTCTCGAATCCCGCGGTCAGCCGGAGGATCGTGGTCTTGCCGCTCCCGGAAGGGCCGAGCAGGGCGACGATCTCCCCGCGCGCCGCCGCGAGCGTGACGCCGCGCGTGACGGCGGTGCTCCCGAAGCGCTTGTCGAGGGATTCGAGCCGCAGGAAGTCCGACATTGCGGCGAACGGTATCTCAAACCCGGAGGAGCAGAAGCGACGTGGCGACGAGCAGGACGAGGAGGACCGCGTTGACCGGCAGGAAGGTCTTCCAGAAGGCACGGGGGTCGCCGCCCTCGCGCGCGAAGAGCTGGGCCCCGATGAGGTTGGCGAGCGAGGCGATCGGCGTCCCGCAGCCGCCCGCGTTCACGCCGTGCAGCAGCGCGCGGAAGCCCTCGGTCCCGGCCGCCGCCGGGGCGAGCAGCATCGCTGCCGGGACGTTCGACACGAACTGCGAGAGAACCGCGCCCGAGAGCACCAGGCCTCGCGACTCGTGGCCGAAGATGCGGCCGAGGTCGAGCCACCGGTAGAGCGACCCGCGCTCGAGGCCGGCGATTCCGACGAAGAGAAGGGCGAAGACGAAGACGAGCGAGAAGTCCGTGTCGAGGAGGCGGCGGCCGAGCAGAACCGCGCCGCCGAGCGACAGGACGAGCGGCACCGCGTGGTGGACGAGACCGAAAAGCGAAGCGATCTCGGCGAGAAGCAGGACGATGCAGGCGCCGGCGAGGACCGGCTGGACGTCGAACCGGGCCGCGGAGGGCGCGGCGAGCGATCCGCGCGGCACGAGCCACGGGACAGCGGCGGCGAGGAGCCCGGCCGCGACCGCGACCCACGGCGCCTGGCTCGAGAAGAAGGCCGCCGGAGTGAACCCGCCCCGCGTGTAGAGAAAGAGGTTCTGCGGGTTCCCGAGCGGGCTGAGGCAGCCGATGAGATTCGACGCCGCGACTTCGAGGACGACGAACGGCGCGAGCTCGAGGTTCGCAACCCGGCGGAAGAGCATGGTGAAAGGCACGACCAGGAAGAGTGCGACGTCGTTGGTCAGGAGCGCCGCGAGCAGGCCCGAGACGCCGATCATTCCCCACGCGAGACCGCGCGGAGTGCGCACGCGCCGCACCACCCCGGCCACGAGCCGGTCGAAGAGATCCGAGGCCTTCCCGAGCTCGACGGCGATCGTGAGGACGAAAAACAGGGTGAGGAGGCGCGTGTCCATGAGGCCCGGCGTTTCTTCGAGCTTCACGCGGCCGGAGACGAGCGCGGCGGCCGCCAGGGCCGCGGAGGCGACGAGCAGGAGCCGCTCGAAGACGAGGGAGCGGATGACGGGGTGGGGAAGGAGTGTCCGGGTCCGGGCCGTCACCGCGCTACGGCGCCTTCGGGGCTCCCCGGCCGCGGATCGTGCGGTCCCAGGTCGCCATCCACTCGGAGCCGTCCTTCTCGAGGAGCGGCCAGTCGATCTCCGCGACGACCATGTCGCGCCCGACCTCGCGGGCCCACGCCGGGAGCTCGTCGCCGAGGTCCGTCCGGGCCGGAAGGCGGTACGTCTTCTCGGCCGCCAGGCGCTGCATCGGCTTGCTCCCGAGAAAATCGATGAAGGCCTTCGCCGCCTCGGCGTGGCGGCTGCCGGCGACGAGGCCGACGGAATCGTCGATCACGGGCGTTCCGCTCTTCGGAAAGACGTACTGGAGCGGCGAGCCCCGCTCGCGCTCGAGCAGCGTGTCGGGCAGGTCCCAGATCGTGATGAGGCCCTCCTGCCGCACGATCTTTTCGTAGAGGAGGATCGGATTGAAGACGTACTCCTTCGTCTGGGCGTCGAGCTTCGCGAGCCACGCGAAGCCGGAAGCCGGCGAGCCCGTGTCGCGGACGGACTTCGCGAGGATGTAGCCCCACACCGCGCGCATCGTGCCGGAGGCGAGCGGATCGCGGATGAGGATCTTCCCCTTCCACTTCGGGTCGAGCAGGTCGTCCCACTCGCGGGGCGCGTCCGCCGCCGCGATCGCCTTCGAGTTGTAGACGGGCATCGCGGGCGTCCGGTACAGGCCGAAGTAGAGGTCGCCGGCGTGACGGCTCGCCGGGACGACCGCATCGGCCCAGGCCGGCCGGTAGGCGGCGAGCAAGCCGTCGCGGACGCCCCGGGCGAAGATCGTATCGGGGCCGCCGTACCAGACGTCGGCCTGCGGGTTCGCCTTCTCCGACCGCAACCGGTCGTAGACCTCCTGCGAGCCCATGTCGAGCCAGCGCACGTCGACGTCCGGGTGGACGCGCTCGAACTCCTTTTCCATCAGGCCGAGCAGGTCGCGGCCGTGGGGCGAGTAGATGGTCAGCGGCGCCCGGCCGTCGCCCCGGCACGCGGCGAGGCCGGCGCAGAGCCCGGCGGCGAGGAGAGCGCGGCGAGCCGGGCGCCTCACGGAGCCGGCGTCGGGGCCGAGCGCTTCATCATCTCCTCGGACTGCTTGCGCTGCTCGGGGCTCTGCATCCGCGCGCGCGCGTCGCCCAGCGCCTTCTCCTGTTCCGGCGTGAGGCCGCCCATCGCGAATCCGGTCTCCTTGTAACCCGCGGGGACCTCGAAGAGCGCCGCCGAAAGGGCCTTCCGGTCGGCCCGCACGAGCTCCATGATCATCTTGGGCTCCGCCGCGCCTTTCGACCGCACCGACCAGCGAACGGGCGAGCCCTCGATGCCGGCATCGCGCAGCGACTTCAGCCAGGAGCCGGAATCCGGGTTGTTGTGGTTCATGGCGGCGAGCCAGTCGCTGGAAGCCCCGAATTCCTTCGTCGCGCAGACGTCGAATACGCTGCCCTTCGACGACGTCACCCGGGCGTTCTGGCAGGCGTAGCCGGCGACGCGGTCCGTGCCGAGCTTCTCGACCGTGTACGTCTCCTTCGGGGCGGTCTTCAGGTTCTCGCGCGCCTTCTTCGTGTCCCAGACGGAGTAGGTGCGGTTCGCGTCGTTGACCATGTAGACGTTCTCGGGGTTGGGGAGTTTGGCGAGGATCACCATCTTGATCTCGGCCGGGCCGCCCTTGCCGGTCGCGCCCGTCGCCATCGCCCACTCCATTCGGAACCCCGTCTTCGACGAATACATGTGCGCCGTGCCCTCGAGCGGGGCGCTGTTCTCGCGGCGGGTCGTGACCTTGAAGGTCGCTTCGCCCTCGAACTGGCCGGAGGCGGCGGAGGCCGTGAGAACCAGGGCGGCGGCGGCGAGGAACCGGCGGATCATTTCGGCCTCCTTCGACTCAGGACTTCCACGCGAGCAGATTGGCGAGCAGACGATACGCTCCGGGCACGCCGGCGGGGAGCTGTCGGAAGAACGCGAGCCCCGTGTAGACGTAGCGGCCGCGCCCGAGCTTCGCGACGAGCAGGCCGCCCTTCTGCTCGGGGCCGCCCGGGTCGGCCATCGCGAGGAGCGGCGTGTACTCCGGCGCCCAGGTGTGGGCGAAGTAGAGGCCGCGCTCTTGGACCCATCCGGCCCAGTCTTCGGGCCCGATGCGGTTGGGCGTCGTGAAGATCGGGCTCGCGGGGTCGAGAACGGTGACTCGGGCCGTCTCGTCCGTGACGCGGTCGTGCGGGCGCGCGATCTCGAGGGCAAACGGCGCGTAGCCCCCCTGCACGAAGGGATACTGCTGATACTGGACGACGACGAGACCGCCGGCGCGGGCATAGTCGAGGAGGCGCCCGTTCGCGCGGGGGAGCGCGGGGTCGGTCTCGTAGGCTCGGCTCCCGACGAGGATCGCGTCGTAGGGCGACAGATCGCCCGCGTCGAGGTCGCGTGCGCTGAGAATCTCGACCGGAACACCGAGCGCGGTCAGCGCCTCCGGCACGCGGTCCGCCGCCCCGCGCACGTAGCCGAGGCGCCGGAGCGGAGGAAAGCGGATGTCGGCGGCCGAGATCTTCGCCTCCGCGCGCTCGGGCATGGGCGTGCGCGGGATGTATCCGTAGTCGATGAGGCGGATCCCGAGGTCGGCGCCGGCGCCTCCGTCGATCCGCGCGGCGAAGCGGACCTCGTGGCGTCCCGCGGCGAGGGCCGGCGGCGCCTGGAGCTCGACGTCGAAGAAGAGGCGTTCCCCCGCCTTCGCGAGCGCGAACGGGCGCGGCGCGGGCGCGGGCCAGCCCGGGGGAGGAAGCACCTCGAGCCGGCCCGAGACCGGCGTCGCGGCATGGGACAGAAGGGCGACCTCGAGGCGCTTGGAGGACTGTCCGAGGGGCCACACCAGGAGGTCCGGTTCGACGGAGACCTCCACGGCCGGGGCCGCGCGGACCGGACGGCGGACCTCGCCGAGCTCTTGGTCGCGCACGCGGAAGCTGACATCGCGCTGGAGAACGACGCTCTCGCCGGCGATCGTCACGTGCGCGACCGCCCGCACCGGGGCCGGCTGGAACGGGTCGCCCCGCACGCCGGGAGCCGCCGCGCTCCAGTCGTACAAATCGGCCTGGAGCGGACGTTCCAGAAAGTAAGGAACCGTGGCGGGCGCTCCGGGGGGCACGGTCACGCGACTCTTCCACTCCTCGAGCTTTCCGGAAGCGACCGCCTTCGCGCCGGCGGCCGGGGCGGCCGTCCAGCGGACCGGCGACTCGAGCGCGACGCTCTCGACCGAGATGCTCTGCCCGCCCGCGTTCCAGACCGAGGCCGTGACCTCGAGCGATTCACCGGGCGCCGCGGTCTCATGGTCGGAGATCGCGTCGAGCGTCACCTCGGCCGCGCCGGCGAGCGCGGTCTGCGCGAGCGCGAGCTTCTCGTCGAGGAGCATCGCCGTTCCGCCGTCGCCGTCGCGGACGAGTCCGCGCGCGGCGCGCAAATCCGTCAGTAGCCTGGCGAGCGCCGGGACCGTCGACGGGAGGTCAGGCGCCGAAAGACGCCGCCGCGCCTCGATTGCCCCGGCCTCGACCGCGTCGAGGCGCTTCTCGATCTCCGCGCGCCGCGCCGGGTCCCGGACCTCGGCAGCGATCGCCCGCAGGCGTGTGTCGACGCCGGAGAAGAGATCGTGGCCGTCGCGTCCCGCGCCGCCGTCGATCCAGCCGACCATCGTCTGGTTCGGGCCGGGCTCCTGGAGCTGGCCCATGTCCTGCGAGCGGTGAAGGCTCCGGCTCGCCATCGCCACCTGGTAGACGGAGCGTCCGGTGAGCGGCTCGACGCGTCCGGTCGGCAGCACGACGGTCGTTGCGCCCTCATCCCGCCAGTAGCCCGTCTCCTGCAGGAGCGTGACCGGCTTCCACGGGCTCAGGCCCTCGGCCGCGAGCTCCGGGTACGCAGAGGCATCGCCCGCGAGACGATAGGCCTCTCGCGCCGTGACGCCTGCGGCCTGGTGCTGACCATGGCCGTCGCGGGCGGTGCCGCTGAAGATGCTGACGACGACCTGGGGCCGGAAACGCCGCAAAATCCGCACGGCGTCTGCGAAGAGCGCCTCGCGCGGCCACTTCGTGAACGCTTCGTCGAGCGAGCGCGTGAAGCCGAAGTCGTACGCCCGCGTGAAGAACTGCCGGGCCCCGTCCAGCCGGCGGGCCGCGCCAAGCTCCTGGGAGCGCACGAGGCCGAGACCGACGCCGAGGTCCGGGCCGACGAGGTTCTGGCCACCCTCTCCGCGCGTCAGCGACAGGTACGCCGCCTCGCCGCCGAGGCCGCGCGCGACGAAGGCCAGGATCTCCGTGTCCTCGTCGTCCGGATGGGCCCCGACGACCAGCAGACGGCGGTGGGCCGAGAGCCGCGCGAGCGCGCGGTCCACGGCCTCGAGTCCGCCGGCCGTCGGCGGCGAGAGGCTGTAGAACGAAGCCGCGGCCTGCTCCGCCCGCGGGGCGGCGCAGACCAGGAGCGCCGCGAGCCCCGCGGCGAGCGCGAGAACGGCGCGGCGCGGACGCACTACCGCTTGAAAGACTTGCGCACGAGGGGCGCCGAGGCGGCGGCCGCGGCGCCGAGAAGGGCAGCGAGAACGCGGGCCTTCTTCTTCGGGTCCATGGCCTTCCACTCGTTGGCGAGCCGCGTGACCGTGTTGCGCGAAGCCTTCGAGGCGGTGCCGACGGCCCGGCGGACGACCGTGGCCCCCTGGCCGGACGCTTCCGCGATAGCGGCGCGGGCGACCGAGACGCCTCCGGTGATCGAACGGATCACGCCCTCGATCGTCGTCGGACGCGCCTTCCGGCGGGACGCCGGCTTGCGGCGGGCCGTCGCGGGCACGGCCTTCCGGACGGGGGCCTTGCGCCGCCGCGGGCTTGCGCGCCGCGGGCTTGCGCCGGCTCCTGGGCGCGATCGGGACGACCGTGTTCTGTTCCTCGTTCTCGTTGACCACATTGACCTCCAAATCCATGGCGATGGGACTCCCTTCGTGTACGTCGTTTTCCGGGGCCGCAAACCCGGGATGCGGCCGCCGAAGGCCAAATCTAGCATCTTCCTTGCAGGTATATCTTGACCCGATGCCGACGGCCCTGGACCTCGATCGCCGAGCGCTCTCCGCCTGGTACGTCCGGAACCGGGAGCGCGCGGACGCGATCTTCGACGCGGTCCGTCCCGAGGCGTACGAGTCGCGGCCGATTCCGCTCCGCAATCCGATCTGTTTCTACGAAGGCCACCTCCCCGCCTTCGCCGTGAACACGCTCATCAAGCGCGGGCTGGGACAGCCCGGTATCGACGAGGATCTCGAGGTTCTCTTCGAGCGGGGAATCGACCCCGAGGACGAAACCGCGGTCCCGGGCGCCGCCCGGGCCTGGCCCTCCCGCATCGCGATCCGCAGCTTCGCCGCAGCCGCGGACCGAAAGGTGCTCGCGGCGATCGCCGAGGCCGACATCGCCGACGAGAGCCGGCCGATCCTCGCCGGCGGTCTCGCCGCGTACACGGTGCTCGAGCACGATCCGATGCACCACGAAACGCTCTCCTACATCCTGCACCGCCTGCCCTACGACCAGAAGATCCGCCCCGCCGGCGCTCCGGCGCCGCTTCTCGGGGGCGAGCCGCCGGCCCGGCGGAGCGTGCATGTCGACGCCGGGCGCGCGACGCTCGGCGCAAGCCGCGGGGAGATTCCCTTCGGCTGGGACAACGAGTTTCCGAAGAACGAAGTCGAGGTCCCCGCTTTCGACATCGACGTCGACAGCGTGTCGAATCGCAACTTCATGGAGTTCGTCGAAGCGGGCGGCTACGAAGACGAAGCGCTGTGGGACGAGTCGGGCTGGGCCTGGCGGTCCGAGCACGACGTCCGGAACCCGCTCTTCTGGGAGCTCCATCGCGGCTTGTGGATGTGGCGGGGAATGTGGGATCTCGTGCCGCTGCCGATGGCCTGGCCGGCCTGGGTCACGCACGCCGAGGCGTCGGCCTGGGCGCGGTGGAAGGGACGACGTTTGGCGACGGAGGCCGAATACCACCGGGCGGCGTACGGGGAGCCCGGGGGAGGCGAACGCGCGCAGCCCTGGGGCGACGCGCCGCCCGACGCGACCCGCGGCCACTTCGATTACGCGGGCGGGGATCCGGCGCCGGTGGCGTCGTTCCCGCGCGGGACGAGCGCGTGGGGCGTCCGGGACCTCGTCGGCAACGGCTGGGAGTGGACGTCGACGGTCTTCGCGCCGTTTCCAGGCTTCGAGGCGATGCCCTCCTACCCTCAGTACTCGGCGGATTTCTTCGACGGACAACACTACGTCCTGAAGGGCGCCTCGCCGGCGACCCCGAAGGAGCTCGTGCGCCGCAGCTTCCGCAACTGGTTCCGCCCGAACTATCCCTACGTGTACGCCAAATTCCGGACGGTGACGCCATGATTCCCCTGAGCGCCCAGGCGCCGCCCGCCGAGGCGGTCCGCGATTTCGCCGAGGACGTGCGTCGCGACCTCGCACTCGAGCCGAAGCAGATCCAGTCCAAGTACCTCTACAACGGACTGGGCTCGGCCCTCTTCGAAGCCATTTGCCGGCTTCCGTGGTATCGGATCACGCGGGCCGAGGGCCGCCTGCTCGCGCGGTTTTCCGCCGACATGGTCAGCTCGCTCGAGGACCCGATCACGTTCGTCGAGCTCGGCTGCGGCAGCGGCGAGAAGCTCGCGATGCTCGCCGAGAGCCTCCGCAGCCGGCGAAAGCGCGTCCTCGTCCACCTGATCGACATCTCGCCCGACGCCCTCGAGCTCTCGGAGCGCACCCTCGGCGCCCTCGAGCACGTCTCGGTGGTCGGCCACCGGGCGACGTACGAGGAGGGCCTGCGCCACGCGGCGGAGCAGCGCCCGGCGCACGGCACGATGCTCGCGATCTTCCTGGGCTCGAACATCGGCAACTTCGATCGTCCCGCCGCCGAAGAGTTTCTCTCCGACATCCGGCGGGCGTTGCGGCCGGGCGACGCGCTGCTTCTCGGCGCGGACCTCGTCAAGCCGGAGGGCGAACTGCTCTTGGCCTACGACGATCCCCTCGGTGTCACGGCGGCCTTCAACAAGAACCTCCTCGCGCGGATGAACACGGAGCTTCTGGCCGACTTCGACATCGGGGCGTTTGCCCACCGGGCCGTGTGGAACCCGGTCGAGCGCCGGGTCGAGATGCATCTCGTCTCCCTCGCCGACCAGACCGTGCGGATCCCGAGAGCGAGGACGACAGCGACCTTCGCGCGCGGCGAGTGGATCTGGACCGAGAGCTCCTACAAGTACGACGCCGACGAGGTCGTGCACATGGGCGCCGAAGCGGGTTTCCGCCTGCACCAGCAGTGGATCGAGTCCGACGCGCGGTTCGCGTTGACGCTGTTCAAGGCGGAATAGGAGTTAGAAGCTCACGCGCGCGGCTCGTCGAGGTCCTGCGCGATTGCCTGGGGGACTCGGCGAAGGAGCCGCGCTACATCCGGACCGTGCACGGCTTCGGATACGCGTTTTCCGGCGAGGCGTCGCCGGTTTCCGGGGCGCCGGGCCGGCCCTCGCGGTCCGGCTTCCACTGCCGGATCGTCTGGGGAGAACGGGAGATCGCGCTTGCCGATGGCGAGAACATCCTCGGGCGGGATCCCGAGACGGTCGTCTTCATCGACCTCAACAGCGTCTCACGCCGTCACGCCCGCATCCTCGTGGCGGACGGCTCCGCGACGATCGAGGATCTCCAGAGCCGGAACGGAACCTACGTCGGCGACACGCGCATCGACCAGCCGACGAAGCTCTCCAACGGAGACAAGATCAAGATCGGGGCGGCGTCCCTCGTGTTTCGCTGTTTCCGCGGTCTCGGAACGACCCAGTCGGAAGTCTCGCGCTGAGCTTCCTGGTCATTCGTCTCCGACGCTGAGCCGCTGCGCCGCCGGCGTCGGGCGCGGCCGGATCGGAAGCGGGCGCAAACCGGAAGCGGCGGGAGGAGCGGGAGCGGAGGACGCGCCGGGTGCCGAGGTCAGGGCCCGGCGGATCACCGGCAGCCGCGGGAGCGTCGAGGCGACCGGCGCGGCCGAGGGCGAAGCGCCCGGAGCCGGAACCGCCGCGGGATCGCCGCCGAGCCGCAGCGGCGCCCACTTCGCCCCGGCGTCGTCGCTCTTGAGCACGCCGATCTGGGTCCCCGCGTAGAGGACCGCCGGCGCGCGCGGATCGAGCGCGATCGCCGTCACGTAGAGGTCCTGGTTGAGCAGGGTCCACGAGTCTCCGCCGTCCGAGGACTTGTAGATTCCGATGGCGGTTGCGGCATAGACCGTCTTCGAGTTCGCGGCGTCGAGCGCGAGGGCGAGCACGTTGTAGCTCTTGAGGCGCCTGTGGAGCGGGCGCCAGCTCGTTCCGAAGTCGTCGCTGCGGTAGAGCCCGTCGTGCGTTCCGGCGTAGAGCGTTCCGGGAGCGGACGGGTCGACCGTCAGATTCCAGATGGTGCCCTTGGTCATCGCCTTGAACGGCCGCAGCCAGGTCGATCCGCCGTCCGTGCTCTTGAAGAAGCCTTCGCTGTTGGTCCCGAGATAGATCGTGCCGGCCGTCACGGGATCGAAGGCGATCGCCGTCACGGCGACGCGCGCGGTCGTCGCGCCGAGCTCGCTCCACGACTCGCCGGAATCCATGCTCCGGAAAACTCGACCGGTCTCGCCGCCGGCGTAGATCGTGCCCGGCCGGTGCGGATCGACGGCGATCGTCCCCACGTAGCGCGCCTCCAGGCCTTCGCTGGAACGGCGCCACGTCTGGCCGGCATCGAGGCTGCGGTAGACGCCGCCCGTGTCCGTCGCAGCGTAGAGGGTCTCGTGGGCCGAGGGGTCGATTGCCAGGGCCAGGACGGAATGTGTGTCGAGCCCGCGGACCCGCGACGTCCAGCTCGCACCCGCGTCGCGCGACTGGTAGAGGCCGCGTGCGGTCGTGGCGTAGAGCGTGGCCGGCGAGATCGGATCGAGGACGAGCGCGGTCACGAGACCGCCCTCTCCCTGGAGGACGAAGCCCGGCTCCTCGGCGCGCATCGCGCGCGCGAGCGAGAACGAGAGAAGCGCCGCCAAGGCGGCGCTTCTCGCGATGCTGGACCTGTGAGTCACGTCCGGGCTCCCTGGGTTCGGAAAGGCGGCAGGTTATCACCCGCCGCCCCCGATTTTCCCTCCCCGTCGCTCAGTCCGAGAACGCCGCCGTGTCGGCGGAGCCGCAGAAGGCCTCGGTGCTCTGGTAGGTCCGGGCGGCGCCCGTCTGCGAGTCCGTGACCGTGAGCGTGTAGTCGAAGTCGGTCAAACCCGTCAGGAAAACCCAGAACTTTCCGCTGATTGCGCGGAAGTCGACCATCTTCACGACGACTTCGGGCAGCGCAGGGTCGCCCGTCATGTCCGGCATGCTGAAGTAACCCCACCGGTCGTCTCCGCCGACCGCCAGGCCGTTCGACTCGCGCCCGTTGCGAGGGTTGCGGGCGTTCAGCGTCACGGTGAACCGGTGATCGAGAAGCGAGAGCGCCGCGTCGGCGGGCCGAGCCGCCGCCTCCGGCCGGGAGATCGCCGCCGACGCGTCGGGGAACGGTCGATCCGTGCCTCCGCAGCGCACGCCACTTCCGTTGCCTGTATAGATGTGTTGCTTCCCCGTGGTCGTGTCCGTGAGGGTGAGGGCGTAGGGGAGCGTCGTGAGGCTCGAGTGAAAGATCGCTGGCCCGCCGGGACCCAGGGCGCCCTCGGGCAGCATCTTGACGACGACTTCCGGGAAGCCCGCATCGCCCGTGACGGACGGAAAGCCGAAATAGCCCGCGCGATCGGTCAGCGAGTGCGCCGCTCCGGCGCTCCACTGGTTGCGTCCCTGAACGGTGACTTCGAGCGCGTAGCGGCCGCCAACGAGGCACAGATGTTCCGCATCGGCGACGCAAGGGAAGGATGGTCCGACGACGCCGAGATCGATCTGGTAGATCCCCGCGCCATTGGTGGCGGCGACGAGGCGCCGGCCTCCGCCGGCGATCTCGAGGGCGAGGACGGGGGGGCCGTCGAGACCGTTGTCGAAGAGCTGCCAGCTCTTTCCGCCGTCCAGGCTGCGGTACACGGATCCGTCCGCGGCCGCGTACAAAATGCCGGGCCGAGAAGGGTCGGCGACCAGATCGCTCACCACCCGCGGGGACTCGTCCGGCGATCCCACCCAGGTCCGGCCGCCGTCGGCGCTGCGCAGGACGCCCGCGCCCGCGGTGCCGGCGTAAACGACGCCCCCGGCGAAAGGATCGGTCTCCAGGGCGACCGGTGCCGCGCCGAGGTCTTGCGCGCCCTTCGCCCACGTGGCACCGAGGTCGCGGCTGACGAAGATCGAGCCGCCCTCGGGATAGGCGTAGTAGCCGTAGGAGATGTCGTAGTTCGAGCCGGCGTAGAACGTCGCCGGGTCATGGCGGTCGAGCACGAGGCTGTAGACCTGCTGGGTGATTCCGGCCCGTTGCCAGTGGGTGCCGCCGTCGTCGCTGCGGGCGAGCCCCGAGTAATCGCCGGCCCAGACCCTCCCGGGCGATCGAGGGTCGCTCAACAGATTGTTGAAGTGGTAATTGCTCGCCTGGGAGGCGGTCCAGGATTGTCCGGCGTTCTCGGATCGGTAGAAGGTTCCCGAGGCGACGCCGTACAGGATGGAGGAGTTGCTCGCCTCGAAAGCGAGCGCGTTGAAGCCCGACGGCGCACTCTCGCTCCCGAGCGAGGACCAGATCTGGCCCGCGTCGCCCGATCGAAAGAGACCGGGGCCCTGGTCGGGAGCAAAGCCGCTGCTGCTCGCGACGAGCTTCGAAGAATCCGCGGGATCGACGGCGAGGGCGCTGATCCAGGACGACCGAAGTCCCTGGCCGTGCCAGCTCCAGGTCGTCCCCCGATCGGTGCTGCGAAAGATGCCGGCGTCGGTGCCCGTGAACACGGCGCCGGAGGCGGAGTCGAAAGCCGCGGCGAGCAGGTACGTCGTCGAAAGCGGCTCGGCGGCCTGCGCCCACGTGGCGCCGCCGTCGCCGCTGACGAGCAGACCATGATCCGAAACCGCGAGGACGACGGGCGTCGCGCTGACGGAGCTCGCCGGGACCTCGACGATGCGCCAGACGTTCGTACCCACGGAGGAGCACGTCCAGGTCGCGGCGCCGTCGGTGGTGCGACAGACGAAGCCGGGGATCGACGCGTAGAACCGGCTGGAGCCCGGGGCTCCGGACCCGATCGCGAACCATTGAGAGTTGGCGTAGCCGGTAATCGTGACCGTCGTGAAGGTCGTGCCACCGTCGGTGCTCCGGCGAACGACCGTTGCAGAGTTGAACGGGCTCAGTCCGAGAATCATGAGCGCGTTGTCATGGGGATCGAATCCGATCGCCGTCACGTAACGGAGTTCCGCTCCGGACACGCGTTTCCATGTTGCGCCGGAATCCGACGTCTTCCACACGACACCGTCCTGGTTGGCGAGATAGGCCGTCGAAGGCTCCTCCGGGTCGACCGCGATCGCCGACAGCCGGGAGTCGGAGGCGGCGAGACGAATCCAGGAGTCGCCCGCGTCCCGGCTGACGACGAGGCCGCCGTCACCGACGAGGGCGTAGACCGGCGAGCCAGGCTCGACCGCGATCGCCCGGACGGACTCGTTCCGCGGGCCGGAGAGCTCCCATCCCTGACCGGAGGCGGTCGAGCGATAGACCCCGGCCGACGTGGCCGCATAGACGACGCCATCCGCCGCCTTCAGGTCGAACACGGTGCCGACGTCGGTCGGGCCGCTGAAGACCCAGGCCGGTTGCTCGGCCTGTGCCGCCGAGGCGCTGCCGACGAGAAGCAGGACCAGCAGGGAAAGAACGTGCGGGCAGTGGCGCATGGGTTCCTCCTTGGTTGATTCGATCTTCGTCAATCGTCGGGAGTCCGTGCAGTTCTCCGGTTGAGTGAATACTAATCGCAGCGCCGCTCTCCCTGCCAACCTCGGTGCCCGTTCGGGCCGACGCGTTACTCGCTGGAGGTCCCCGCTTTCATTGGCGGTCGGATGGAAAGGGCCTGACGCGGAAGTGGAAGTGAAAGATGACGGCGCCCGCGCCCGTGCCGTACGCCTCGGTGAAATGGCCGTCGAAGTCCGTTGGACGTCGGATGGGTTCTCTTCGTGTGTGCGGCCGACGAGGTCAACGGCCCGTCGGGGACGATCATGACGCGGGTCCTACACTTGGACCCCGACGGGACTGAACGAATAAGGGGCCAACGCCCTCCGCGCGACCCTCGAACCGCCCGCGGGTTTGACCGGGGGGATTCCGGGTGGTACCTTGCCGCGGTTTTGTTCAGGAGGTGTGCTCTGAAACGCTTGATCGCCGCCGGCTGCCTCGTCGCCTTCGCCGAGTTCCGCCCTCCCCGCCACCGAAGCCGTGGACCTCGACATGGTCACGCGGATCCGCCTCGAGGGCTTCACGAACTCCAAGGTCATGGACTCGGCCTCCGAGATGATGGACCGCATCGGCCCGCGGCTGACGGGCTCGCCCGAGATGAAGGAAGCCAACGAGTGGACGAAGAATCAGCTGGCGTCCTGGGGGCTCGCCAACGCCCACCTCGAGAGCTGGGGTCCCTTCGGCCGCGGCTGGACGTGGTCGGGCTGCGCGGTGCGGATGACATCTCCGGGCTCGGCCGAGCTCGTCGCAATTCCCGAGGCCTGGACGCCGGGGACGGCGGGGCCGGTTCGCGCGAAGGCGGCGCGGCTCAACGTCAAGTCGGCCGACGAGCTCGAGAAGCTGAAGGGAAAGTTCGCGGGAACCATCGTTTTCTTCGGCGAGGAGCGTGACATCCCGCTCGGCGAAAAGCCCGACTCCATACGCTACGACGAGAAGACGCTGGCGGCCGAGTTCCAGTACGACATGCCGGGCGGCGCGCCGCGATACAACCGGGCCGAGTACATCAAGCGTCGCGAACTGCGCAAGGCCGTCACGAAGTTTCTCGAAGAGGAGAAGGCGCTGGCGGTCGTCGCGCCCGGCCGCGGCGACATGGGGACCTTCAGCGTCCAGGGCCAGGGGACCTGGAAGAAGGGAGCGCCGCAGGGCCTTCCCTCGCTGTCCATGGAGCCGGAGAGCTTCGGCCGGGTCGCGCGCCTTCTCGACCGCGACGTCGCCGTCGAGGTCGAGATCGACGTGAAGGCCCGCTTCATCGAAGAAGACCAGATGCAGTGGAACACGATCGCCGAGATCCCCGGCACCGACCGGAAGGACGAGGTCGTCATGATCGGCGCCCACCTCGACTCCTGGCACGGCGGGACCGGGGCGACCGACAACGGCGCGGGCTCGGTCGTCGCGATGGAAGCGATGCGCATCCTCAAGGCCGTCGGAGCGAAGCCGCGGCGGACGATCCGCATCGGTCTGTGGAGCGGCGAGGAGCAGGGGCTCTTCGGCTCGCGGGCCTACGTCTCGCAGCACTTCGCGTCCCGGCCCGAGCCGTCCGCCGAGGAGAAGGAGAAGCCGTTCTTCCTCCGGAAGAAGACGGGCCCGCTCACGGTCAAGCCGGAGCACGCCAGGCTGTCGGCTTACTTCAACATCGACAACGGGACCGGGAAGATCCGCGGAATCTACGCCGAGGACAACGCCGCGGCGATCCCGATCTTCGAGGCCTGGCTCGAGCCCTTCCACGACCTCGGCGCGACCCTCGTGACGATGAACCGGACGCGGCGGCACGGACCACCAGTCCTTCGACGACGTCGGGCTCCCGGGCTTCCAGTTCGTTCAGGACGCCCTCGAATACGAGACGCGAACGCACCACACGAACATGGACGTCTACGAGCGGCTCCAGAAGAACGACCTGATGCAGGCCTCGGTCATCCTGGCCTCGTTTGCGTACGACGCGGCGATGCGCGACGGAATGTTTCCGAGAAAGCCCATGCCGAAGGACGAGCCGCCGAAGCCGGAGCCGAAGAAGGCCGATGCGCCGGCGGCGAAGCCGAGCGAGGTGACGCCTCACCCCTGAGTCGGCGGGGATCGAGCGATCTCGTTCCGTGACGCCGGGAACTTTCCGGGGACGCCCGGCGTAGAAGGTGAGAAGGACGCGTTTCGTTTCGGAAAGGGGGACCGCCGTGTCGCTTCGCGCTCGTTTCGCTCTGCTCGCCCTGCTCGTCTCGTCCTTCGCCGCCGCCCAGACCGCTCCGCCCGCCGCCCCCACCGAGGCGGTCGTGGCGCGGCCGGAAAGCCTCGTGTCCGAAGGCGTGCCGGCGATCCCGGCTTCCCTCGCGGAGCAGGTCGGCCGCTACACGGAATTCCGGTCGGCCGCCTTCACGGGCTGGCACCCGACGCGGAGAGAGATGTTGATCTCCACCCGCTTCGGAAACGTCGCCCAGGCCCACCTCGTCAAGCTCCCGGGCGGAGCCCGCACGCAGATGACCTTCTATCCGGACCGCGTCAGCGGCGCGCGCTTCGACCCGAAGACGGGCGAGTCCTTCATCTTCTCGAAGGACACCGGGGGCAACGAGTTCTTCCAGTTCTACCGGTACGACTTCGCCGACGGGAGCGTGACGCTCCTGACCGACGGCAAGGTCGCGCAACACCGGCGCCCGTCTGGTCGAACGGCGGCGATCGCATCGCCTACGGCTCGACCCGCCGCACGGGCAACGACGTCGACGTCTACGTCGTCGCGGTGAAGGACCCGAAGACCGACCGGCGTGTCCTCGAGCTCACCGGCGGCGGCTGGGGCGTGGCCGACTGGTCGCCGGACGACTCGAAGCTTCTCCTGGCCGAGTACGATCTCGATCAACGAGAGCTACCTGTGGCTCGCCGACCTCGCGACCGGGGCGAAGACCCTGCTGACCCCGAAGGGCAAGGAGAAGGTGGCGTACCAGAACGCGGCCTTTTCGCGGGACGGCAAGGGACTCTACGTCACCGTCGACGCCGGCTCGGAGTTCCAGAGGCTCGCCTACATGGACCTCGCCTCGAAGAAGACCGACTTCCTGACGGCCGACACGGCGGACGTCGATGACTTCGACCTGTCGCTCGACGGAAGCCGGCTGGCCTACGTCACGAACGAGAAGGGTGTTTCCGTCCTCCGGATCCTCGACACCGCGAGCCGCCGGGAGCTTCCCGGGCCGAAGCTTCCGCTCGGCGTGATCGGGAACCTGAAGTGGCATCGGGACGGAGGCGCGATCGGCTTCACGATGGAGACGGCGCGCTCCAGCTCCGACGCCTATTCCTGGGACCTCAAGACCGGACAGGTCGAGCGCTGGACGTACAGCGAGCTGGGGGGCCTCAACCCGCAGACCTTCGCCGAGCCGGAGCTCGTGTCCTGGAAGAGCTTCGACGGCCGCGAAATCACCGGATTTCTCTACCGTCCGGACCCGAAGAAGTTCCCCGGCAAGCGCCCGGTGACGATCGAGATCCACGGCGGCCCGGAAGGCCAGTCGCGGCCCGACTTCCTCGGCGTCTGGAACTACGTCGTCAACGAGCTCGGCGTGGCCGTGATCATGCCGAACATCCGGGGCTCCTCCGGGTACGGGAAGACGCTTCTCCAGATGGACAACGGCTTCCTGCGGGAGGGCTCGTACAAGGACATCGGCGCGCTCTTCGACTGGATCGCCGCCCGCCCGGACCTCGACGCGGGCCGGGTGCTGGTCGTCGGCGGCAGCTACGGCGGCCACATGACGCTGGCCGTCGCCTACCTCTACAGCGACCGGATCCGGTGCGCCATCGACGTCGTCGGCCCCTCGAACCTCGTGACGTTCCTGCAGAACACCTCCGGATACCGGCGCGACCTGCGCCGCGTGGAGTACGGCGACGAGCGGGACGCGAAGATGCGTGCGTTTCTCGAGAAGACCGCGCCGCTCAACAACGCCGAGAGGATCCGGAAGCCGCTCTTCGTGATCCAGGGCGCCAACGATCCCCGTGTGCCGATGTCCGAGTCGGTCCAGATGGTCCAGAAGATCCGAAGCGTCGGCACACCCGTCTGGTACCTCATGGCGAAGGACGAGGGCCACGGCTTCGCGAAGAAATCCAATCGCGACTACCAGTTCTACGCGTCGGTCCTCTTCATGAGGGAGTTCCTCCTGAACTGACCGTCGCTCCGCTTGCTCGGGGTCCTGCGCCCGTCGGGCGCAACGGCTTGCGGCTCGCGCGGATGCGCGCTCGACCGCAAGCCTGGCCTCGTCGCGGCGCTTCGCTCCCGCCGCGCGAACCTCCTCCCTCCCCTCGGTCGGGAGACTATTCGCGCCGCGAATGACTGGGCAGTGCCGCAGAAACTGGAGGGCGTGCTCGAACTTGATTGGTGACGTTTCCTGGCATCCATTGCACGATTCCGGTGTCATTCGCACCATTTGCGACAGATTTTCGTCCAGAGTGACGCCGGAATATTGCAGGAAGTGCAGAATTCGATGGTCACCGGTGCACCGTTCTGCTACGCTCCAGTCCCGTGGACAAGGCCGACACCGCCTGGTTGCTCGATCTCCACGGCTCTCGTTCTGCTGATGACCCCCGCGCTCGGTTTCTTCTACGGGGGCCTCGTGCGTTCGAAGAACGCTCTCAACACGATGATGATGAGCGTCGTTTCACTCGGTTTCGTGGGCGTCTCCTGGGCCTTCCTCGGCTACTCCCTCGCTTTCGGCCCGGGCTCGGGCTGGTCCGGAGGGCTCTCGCGCGCCCTGCTCTCGGGCGTCGGGCTCGAGCCTCAGGGCACGATCCCGCACCTGCTCTTCATGGCCTTCCAGGGGACCTTCGCGATCATCACGGCGGCCCTGATCTCCGGAGCGATCGTCGAGCGAATGCGGTTCGGCCCGTACCTCGCGTTCCTGACGCTCTGGGGCCTTCTCGTCTACGCACCGGTCGCTCACTGGGTCTGGGGCGGCGGGTTCCTCGGCCGGCTCGGCGCGCTCGACTTCGCGGGCGGGACGGTCGTGCACGTCAACGCCGGCGCGGCCGCCCTCGTCGCTGCCTTCGTGCTCGGGCCCCGCAAGGACTACGCGCGGCAGGCGATCCTGCCGCACAACGTGCCCTTCACGCTGCTCGGCGCCGGTCTCCTGTGGTTCGGCTGGTTCGGCTTCAACGCGGGAAGCGCCCTCTCGGCCGGCGGCCCCGCGGCGCTCGCCTTCGTCAACACGCTCTTCGCTCCGACGGCGACGCTCGTCGTCTGGACCTTGCTCGATCTGGCGCGCACGGGCCGCGCGACGGCGGTCGGTGCCGCGACGGCGATCGTCGTGGGTCTCGTGGCGGTGACGCCGGCGGCCGGCTACGTCGGACCGCTCGCGGCGATCCTCCTCGGCGGGATCGCTGCCTTCCCGAGCTACTTCGCTCTCCTCTGGCGCGCGCGGACGCGGCTCGACGATTCGCTCGACGTCGTCGCCGCCCACGGTCTCGGCGGAACGGTCGGCGCCCTGCTCACCGGAGTGCTGGCGCAGAAGGCCTGGAACGGCTCGGCCGACGGCCTTCTCTTCGGCAATCCGCGGCAGCTCGCGGTGCAGGCGGTCTCGGTGCTGGCGGTGATGGCCTACAGCGGCCTCGCCACTTTCGGCCTCCTGAAGCTCGTCGGGGCCTTCGTGCCGCTCCGAGCCGGCGTGAGCGACGAGGGCATGGGCCTCGACGTGACCCAGCACGGCGAGGAGGCTTACGCGCGCGGCGAAGGCGCGATCCTGGTTCTTCCGGAGACGGCGGGCCCCGCGCTCGGCGTCCCCGCCGCCGCTCCTGCCGAGGGAGGTTCCGGCTGAAGCTCGTCGTCGCCATCGTCCGGCCCGAGAGGCTGCCCGACGTGCTCGAGGCGCTCTTCCGGGCGCGGGTCCGGGGCCTGACGCTCCACCGCGTCGAGGGGCATGGCGGCGAGACCGAAAGGGTCGAGACCTATCGCGGAACGACCGTCAAGATGGAGCTCGCCGAGAAGGTGCGCGTGGAGATCGGCGTGTCCGACCATTTCGTCGAGCCGACCGTGCGGGCCATCGTCGGCGCCGCCCGGACGGGGTCGGTGGGCGACGGCAAGATCTTCGTCCTGCCGGTCGAGAAGGTCTACCGCATCCGCACCGGAGAAGAGGACCAGGCGGCGGTCACGCCGATCGAGACCGCGGTCTAGTCGGCGTTCCCCGAGTTACGGCCCCCGGCGGGGCGGGGTCTCGACGATCGCCTCGGCCTCGATCTCGACGAGCATCTCCGGATCGATGAGCCGCGAGACTTCGACCATCGTGGCGGCGGGGCGGATATCGCCGAACACCTCGCCGTGCGCGCGGCCGATCTTCTCCCAGTCGCCGATGTCGACGACGTAGATCCGGGTGCGAACGACGTCCGACATCCGCGCTCCCGCCTTCTCGAGGGCCGGCGGCGATGTTGGCGAGCGCCTGCGCGGCCTGGGCGTACGCGTCGCCCGCGCCGACGAGCCGGCCGTCGGGCCCCGTGGCCGTCGTGCCGGCGACGTGGACGACGTTGCCGACGCGGACGGCACGCGAGTAGCCGACGATCGGCTCCCACGGAGCTCCACTCGACACGTTGTGCCGGCTCATTGCCCCATCCCCTCGGCCACGTCGCGGCCGAGATACCGGTTCTTCAGGTCGTTCCAGTGCGACTCGTTCAGGACGCGGCGCAGGGCGCCGTTGAGCGGGTCGCGCAGAGGACTGCCGTCCTTCAAAGGGAACGCGAAGTTGAACGCCTCGAGTCGACCGGGCAGGACCTCGATCCGCCGGCCGGGGTCGCGGTCGGCGTAGTAGCGCAGCACGACGGAGCCGTAGACGACGGCCTGGACATCGCGCGCGACCAGGGCCTCGATGGCCGCCGGGACGTTCGGGTAGACGCGGTGGGTCAGGTCCTCGCGGCGGAGCAGGTCGACGGAAGCCGACCCCTCCACCGTTCCGATCACCGCGTGGCGCAGCTGGCCCGGGCCCTGGATGCGGGCGACGTCGAAGAACGCGAGCTTCGTCGTCACGAACGCGGTGAAGGAGGTGATCAGGATGAGGCTGACGAACATCCAGAAGAGCCCCACCAGCCGGCCCCAGAACGTGATCGGGACCTTGTCGCCGTAGCCCACGCCGACCGTCGTCACTCCCGCCCACCAGAACCCGGACCCGATTCCCTGGAGCGCGCGTCCGGCGAACATCGCGTTGCGCCGCCGCTCGAGAAGCCACAGCGCGGCGCCCGCCAGGAACACCAGCAGACGATGCCGGTGTAGAGCCGGAGGGCAGTCGGCGTCGAGAGCGCCTCGACGACCGCCAGCCACCGGTCCTCGTCGCGCGCCCGCAGGATCGCGATGCCGATCCCCGAGAGGGCGTAAGCGTGGCTGAAGTCGACTTCCCGCTCCCGTTCGACCGTTGCGGCGTAGGGGCCGGCGGCGGTGTCGAGCGTTCCCTGGTTGATCTGGTCGAGGATGGCGTCGGGGCCGCTCTCGACGAACCGGTAGCGGTAGTCGAGGTCCGCGGCGAGGTCCTTCCACAGGTCGACGGTCAGCCCATGCCACTGTCCGCCGGCGTCCTTCATCGACCAGGGCGGCGCCTCGAAGATGCCGACCGCGAGCTCGCGCCCGGGACCCGGAGGCGCCGAGCTGTCTGGGCCGCGGCGCCGCGCGCGAGCGCGCCGAGGAGGCCGACGGCGGCCCACCGCAGGATCCTGCGATTCCGGGCCGTGCCGCTCACCGCTCCAGGTAGGTGTACTTGGGAAAGACTTCCTCGAACTCCCGGTAGATCGCGCGGGCCTCGTCCTTCTTGAGCGCCCGGCCGGCGACGCGGTTGAGCTGCTTGCCGATCGAGTCCAGGATCTCGGTGCGGTCGTAGTTCATGTACTCGAGGACGCGCTCGCAGGACTCGCCCGGCAGCACGTCGTCGATATGGGCACGTCCATGCTCGTCGATGGTCACGAGCACCTCGTGCGCTTCGCCGAAGAGGTTGTGGAGGTCCCCGAGCACGTCCTGGTACGCGCCCATGAGGCAGACGCCGATGTAGTAGGGCTCGCCGCTCCTCAGGGCGTGGAGCGGGAGCGTCTCCTTGATGTCGCGCAGGTCGATGAACTTCTCGATCTTGCCGTCCGAGTCGCACGTGATGTCGGCGAGCGTGCCGAACTCGGCGGGGCGCTCGTTGAGCCGGTGGATCGGCAGGATGGGGAAGAGCTGGTCGATCGCCCAGACGTCCGGCAGCGACTGGAAGACGGAGAAGTTGAGGACGTACTTGTCCGCCAGCATCGTCTCCATGTCCTCGAACTCCTCCGGGACCTCCTTGAGCGACTTCAGGTCGCGGTGGATCTTCTCGCAGATCTGCCAGAAGAGGATCTCGCCCTTGGACCGGTCCTCGAGCGAGAGATGCCCCAGGTTGAAGAGCGTGAAGAGCTCCTCCTTGTACTGGAGCGCGTCGTGGTAGCTCTCGCGGATCGTCTTCGCGTTGACCGTCTCGTAGATCGACGCGAGCTCCTGGAGGACGTTCGGGTCCGCGCCCGTGACCGAACACGCGCCGGCCGTGCTCGATGCGGTCGGCGACGTCGAGCACGTTGGTGACGAAGACGGAGTGGTAGGCGGTCACCGCGCGGCCCGACTCGGTCACCAGCGTGGGCGCGGGGACCTTCTCCTCCTCGCAGATCTGCTGGATCGTGTAGACGACGTCGTTGGCGTACTCCTGGACGGAGTAGTTCATCGACGAGTCGAACGCAGTCTTCGAGCCGTCGTAGTCGACGCCGAGGCCCCCGCCGAGGTTGAGGTACTGGATCGGGACGCCCTGCGCCCGGAGCTTGGCGTACACGCGCCCGGCCTCCCGGATCGCCTCCTTGATCTTGCGGATGTCGGTGATCTGCGAGCCGATGTGGAAGTGCAGCATGACGAGGCAGTCGAGCATCTTCTTCGACTTGAGGATCTTGACCGCCTCGAGCATCTCGGGCGTCGTGAGGCCGAACTTGGCGGCCTCGCCGCCGGACTTCGCCCACTTGCCCGAGCCACGCGCGTAGAGCTTCGAGCGCATGCCGAGCAGGGGCCGCACCCCGCGCGCCCGCGCGACGTCGAGGATGCGGTCGAGCTCCGAGACCTTCTCGAGGATGAGCACGACCTTCTTCTTCATCCGCACGGCATTCAGGGCCATCCGCACGAAGGTCTCGTCCTTGTAGCCGTTGCAGGTGATGATGCTTTCGGGCGAGAGATCGGCCGAAATGGCCGCCAGCAGCTCCGGCTTCGATCCCGCCTCGAGGCCGTAGCCGTAGCGCCGCCCGGCCTCCACGATGTGGTCGACGACGACGCGCTTCTGGTTGACCTTGATCGGGAAAACGCCCCGGAAGACGTTCGGATATCCGTACTCGTCGATCGCCCGGGCGAAGGCGTCGTTCAGGTTGGCGACGGACGCCGAGAGAATCTGCGGGAACCGGATGACCATCGGCGTCGAGATGCCGCGCAGCGCGACCTCGTCGACGATGTGCTTGAGCGCGACCGACCGGCCCGCTTCGCGCGTCGGGCGGACGACGAGCTCGCCCGCGTCCGAGACGTGGAAGAACCCCTTGCCCCAGTTCGGGATCCCGTAGAGCCCGGCGGCCTCGGTGTATCGCTGCGCTTCAGGCCGCGACCGGGAGGGGCGCGGGGTCCGGGGCCGTTTGAGAGGACGTGCGCTCGCCACGGCGCAATCCTAGAACAACCCGCGGGAATCGCGACCAAAACTCGGGCGATTTCAGTCGATCGGCTGAGGCTCCGGGATTCTGCGGGCCCGGCGTCGGAACGTTTCCGGGCTCGGAGCGCTTACGCCTGGCCTCGGCGTGTCGCCGAGCCCGCCAGCGACCCGTCGTCGCGGCCCGGAAGCGAGAAGTCGGGAACGGTTCGGATGTGGATGTCCCGCTGCGGGTAGGGGAGCTCGATTCCGCGCCGCGTCAGCGTGTCGTGGACCCGGAAATGCAGTGCGCTCGAGAGGGCGCCCGGCCGCGAGGCCATTTTTTCGCTCCAGCACAGCAGCTCGAAGTTCAGCGCGGAGTCGCCGAAGCTCTTGAAGCGCACGACCGGCGGCGGCTCGGCGAGCACCCCGTCGCAGAGCGAAGCCGCCTCGAGCAGCGCGCTCTCGACCTGGCGGGGGTCCGAGGCGTAGGAGACGCCGACCGGCACACCGTAACGACAGGCCGATCCGTCGAAGCTCCGATTGACGATGGTGCTCTCCGTGAGCTTCGCGTTGGGCACGACGAGATGGACGTCGTCGTTCGTTCTCAGGACCGTGGCGCGCGGGCGGATCTCGACGACTTCCGCGGTGACGCCGTCGCATTCGATCCGGTCGCCGACGCGGAACGGGCGCTCGATCAGCAGGATCAGCCCTGCGACGAAGTTCTTGACGACGTCCTGGAGGCCGAGTCCCACGCCCACGCCGACGGCGGCCCCGAAAGCGGTCAGGGTCGTGGCGCGGATGCCGAGGGTCTGCAGGGCGATGGCGGCGCCGAAGAAGAAGACCAGATACCCCGCGAAGCGGCCGAGCACGGAGCGCAGCCCCCGAGAAACGTGCGTTCGCGCCAGGAGCCGATCGGTGACGAGCCCGCGGACGAGGCGAGCCATCAGGTAGGAGCCGACGAGGAGCAGGAGACTCACGGCGAGGCTCGCCGTCGTGACCGAAGTGTCGCCTATCCGGAACAGGCGGTAGTCGAGGACGGCGTCCATCGCACGAGAGATCCTGCAGGATCGATGCCGGAGCGTCCTGATCCCAAAGAGTCAGAAAATGAGGGTCAGGCCCCGGGAGTCAGCGCTTGATCTTCTCGCCGAGCTCCTCGAGCGCCTCGCCCGCCTTGCGCCGGGCCTTGCCGACGGTCTCCTGCGCCTCGCCCCGGGCGCGCTCCTCCGCGCCCCGCTCCTGCAGATCGGAGTCGTCGAGGAGCGCGCCCGTCGCCTCCTTGACGCGTCCCTTGAGACTGTCCTTCTTGCCTTCCCGTTCGTCGCGGTTCATGTCCGACCTCCGGGCCCCTACCTGCACCTTCCATGCCGGCGGACCGGGACGTCAGGGCTTTCGAAGGAGCTCCATCGCGGCGACGACGAGCGCCGTGGCGCCCGCCTTCAACGTCGGCTCCCTGTCGGGTGCCCAGTTCGAGGAGTGCAGGGAAGGAAGCTTCGTCACGTCGCCGGCGGCGGCGGCCCAGGCCGCGGGGGGAGACGCGCCGAGCCAGAAGATCAAGGACGGCGCGCCGGCGGCCTTCCCGAACTCTCCGAAGTCCTCGCCGCCCATGACCGGCGGCGCCTCGACCACGTGGTCGGCGCCGAACGTGCGCGTCAGGGACGCGGCGATCCGGCGGGTCAGCGCGGGATCGTTGTACGTCGGGCCGTGACCACCGGTGACGACGAGAGGCGCCTTCGGCGCGCCCGCCGCCTCGGCTTCTCCTCTGGCGATCCGCTCGATCGAGGCGAGGACGCGCCGGCGGACCTCGGGCTTGTAGGAGCGCACCGTCAGCTGCAGCTTCACCTCGTCCGGGATGATGTTGTGCTTGGTGCCGCCGTGGATCGAGCCGACGGTGACGACGGCGGCGTCGAACGGGCTGACCTCGCGGGCCACGATCGTCTGGAGCGCCGTGACGATGCGGGCGGCGATCACGATCGGGTCGACCGTCGCCTCGGGCCGGGAGCCGTGGCCGCCGCGGCCGTAGACGGTGATGTCGACGGCGTCCGCCGCGGCGAGGGCAAAGCCCGGCGTGTAGCCGATCGTTCCCGACGGAAGCGCGGGCGTGTCGTGGAGGGCGATCGCGTAGTCGGGCTTGGGAAAGCGCGCGAGGAAGTGGTCGTTGACCATGCGGAGAGCGCCGCCGCCGAGCTCTTCGGCGGGCTGGCCGACGAGCACGAGCGTGCCCCGCCAGCTCTTCTTCGCGCGGGCGAGCAGCGTCGCCGCTCCCACGAGCGAGGTCATGTGGACGTCGTGTCCGCAGGCATGCATGACCGGAACGTCCACGCCGGCATCGTTCTTCGCCACGACCCGGCTGGCGTAGGGAAGCCCCGTCTTCTCTTCGACCGGCAGGGCGTCCATGTCGGCGCGGATGAGCACGGTCGGGCCGCTTCCGTTCTTCATCACGGCGACGACCCCGAAGCCGCCGACTTTCTCGGTGACCTCGTAGCCGAGGGCCCCGAGCTTCGCGGCGAGCTTGGCCGAGGTCTTCTCCTCGTGCAGCGAGAGCTCGGGCGTCTGGTGGAGGTCGACGTAGAACGCCTCGAGCTCGGGATAGAGCTGCGGGAGCGGGACGACGACCGGTGAAGCGGAAGCGGCCGGAGCCGCGAGGAGACCCGCGAGCACGGGCGCCGTCAGCAAGGTCAGCATGGGGCGGTACGAGATCAGAGGGGTGTTTCGGCTGTCAAGGATCGTAGACTGGTCGCCGATGTCTTCGAGCGGCCGCGTGGGAATGTGGGCGAGCCTGCGCGCGGCGCTCTCCTCGCGGCGCATCGGCGCCGTGACGCTCCAGTCGTTCTCCTCGGGGTTGCCGCTCGGCCTGGTGTGGATCGCGCTGCCGGCCTTCCTCACGTACCGGGGCGTCGACATCAAGACCGTGGGCCTCTTCTCGCTCGCGCAGGCGCCGTGGACCTTCAAGTTCCTGTGGTCGCCTCTGATGGACCGTTTCGGGCCGCGGTTCGGCTCGATCGGCCGGCGCCGGTCGTGGATCCTCGTCTGCCAGCTCGTCCTGATGGGCTCGGTCCTGGCGCTCGCGGGATTCGGCACGACGGCCGACGTCACGGTCATCGCCCTGCTCGCGCTCCTGATCGCGTTCGGGTCCGCGTCGCAGGACATCGTCATCGACGCGTACGCGGTCGAAGTGCTGGAGCGCTCCGAGCAGGGGCTCGCCGTCGGCGCGCGCACCGCACTCGCCCGGACGGCCGTCCTCCTGTCGGGCGCCGTGACGATCACGCTCGGCCAGCGCCTCGGCTGGCCACCGGTGCTCGCCGGTGTCGCGCTCCTCTTCGTGCCGCTCGCGGCCGTGGTGCTCTGGTCGCCGGAGCCGGCGGTTGCGCCGCCCCCGCCCCGGACGCTGCGGGAGGCGGTCTTCGGACCGCTCCTCGACCTCTTCCGCCGGCAGGGCATCCTTCCGATTCTGGGGTTTCTGTTCTTCTTCAAGTTCGGCGAAAACCTCGCGACGGCGCTCGTGCGGCCGTTCCTGATCCAGAAGTGTTACGTGCCCGAGGACGTCGGGCTCGCGACGGCGACGATCGGCCTGACCTGCCTGATCACCGGGACCCTCTTCGGCGGCGCCGCGACCGAGCGCTTCGGACTGACGCGCTGCCTGTGGATCTTCGGCTGCCTCCAGGACGTCGGGTTCCTCGGCCAGGTCCTCGTCGATCACCTCACGCCCGGGTCGCCTTGCGCGGGCGGGATCGTCGGCGCGGTCGTCCAGCCCATGTCGCACCGCCTCGCCATGTACGGCGCGATCGCCGTCGAGAATCTGTGCCAGGGCATGGCGACGGGGGCCTTCGGCGTCCTCCTGCTCCGCATGACGGAGAGAAAGTTCTCGGCCACGCAGTACGCGCTCTTCTCGTCGATTTTCGCGCTCGGCCGCACGGTCACCGGACCGATCGCGGGCTACTTCGCCGACGCCCTCGGCTGGACGCCGTTCTTCTTCGTCTGCACGGTGGCCTCCATCCCCGGCCTCCTGCTCCTGCAGCAATTCGCGCCGCTCGGCGGCCGCGAGCCGAAGCTCGACGCGCTCGAGCGAATCGAGGCGCGGCCGGTGTCGCGGACCCGGTTCGCTTCCATCGCGGTCGGCGCGGCGCTCGTGGGCTTCGCCGCGGCCGTCGCGGTATCGGCGACGCTCGGCGCGCTCAAGGCCGCAAGACTCCATCCCGGGTCCGGCGTCGACTTCGGCGCCGCGCTCCTCCGCACGCTTTCGCCGGCCGCGGCCTCCGACTGGGTCCGCCTCGCCGGGCTCGGCGTCGTGGGCCTCGTCGCCGGGGTGGGAGCGGCAGCGTTCTTGGCAGCGCGGTTCGGCGTCCGCGGGCGAGAGGCGTAACGTGCGGCGGGTCCTCGGCATCGACGCTGGTGGCAGCAAGACGGTCGCGCTTCTCGCGGACGAGTCGGGCCGCGTGCTCGGCCGCGCGCAGGGTGGGGGCGCCAACCTCCGCACCCACGGCGAGCTCGCGGTCGAGAAGGTCCTCCACGGCCTGCTCGAGGAGCTCGACGAGCCGGGCGCGCCCCGACCCGAGGCGCTCGCCCTCGGCATCGCGGGGGCCGACCGGCCGGAAGACGACGCGGTCCTCCGCGCCATCCTGCGCCGGCTCGGTTTTCGCGACCGCGTCGTCGTCACCAACGACGCGCGGATCGCCTTCGTCGCCGGATCGCCCGCGCGCGTCGGGCTCGCGCTCGTCTGCGGCACGGGCTCGATCGCCTGGGGGCAGAACGCGCGCGGCGAGACGGCGCGCGCCGGGGGCTGGGGGTGGCACCTCGGCGACGAGGGATCCGGGTTCTGGATCGGCGTGCGCGCGGTGCGCGAGGCGCTCCGGGCGGCCGACGGCCGCGGCGCCCCGACGCGGCTCCAGCAGGCGTTGATTTCGCACTTCGAGATCGCGCGGCCCGAGCAGATCCTGCGCGCGGTCTACGACGGAGAGTTTCCGCGCCACCAGGTGGCCGACTTCGCGGTGAAAGTGGAGGAGGCGGCGCTGGCGGGAGACGAGGCCGCCCGGTCGATCCTGGCCGCGGCCGTCAACGAGCTCGTGCTCGCCGCGGCGAGCGTGCGCGAGCGTCTGGGTCTCGCGGGACAGCCTTACGACGTGGTGCTCTCGGGGGGGACCTTTCGCGCGGTCCCCACACTCGAGACGGCGGTCGCCGAGCGGCTGGCGGCTCCGGGAGCGCGCGTGGTGCCGCTGCGGGACGAGCCGGCCCTCGGCGCCGTCAGGCTCGCCGCCGAGGCCCTTTCCGGGGGAGCTCCAGCGCGGTCCTGAGGTCCCCGCCGGCCGAGGCCAGGACCGCCCGCGCCGCGCGCCGGTCGAGGCTGGTGCGCGCCATGAGGATCGCGAGGCGCACGTCGCCGCCGGCGCGCGCGAGGAGCCGGCGGGCCCGCGCGGGAGCGGCGCCCGACGCGGCGGCGACGGTGCGCGCCGCCCGGTCGCGGAGCTTGGCCGAGCCGCGCGAGAGATCCAGCATCCAGGGCCCGAACACGCGGCCCGCGGCCGCGAAGGCGGCCGTCGTGATCTGGTTCAGGGCGAGCTTCGTCGCCGTGCCGGCCTTGAGCCGGGTGGAGCCGGCGACAACCTCGGGCCCGACGCGCAGAACAACGACCACGTCCGCGAGGGACCGCGCCGCACCGGGGGCGTGCGCGGTCAGCAGAACGGTGCGGGCGCCGCGCCGCCGTGCGCCGGCGAGCGCTCCCCGCACGAAGGGCGTGACGGAGCTCGCCGAGACGCCGATCACGAGATCGCGCGCCGTCGCCCGTGCTCCCGCCCGCGCGCCCGCGGCCCGCGCGTCCTCGGCCCCCTCCCGCGACCGGAAGACGGCGCCGCGCCCTCCCGCGATGAAGGCCCGCACGCGCCGGGGGTCGGTACCGAAGGTCGGCGGCAGCTCGGCGGCCTCGAGCACCGCGAGCCGGCCGCTCGTCCCGGCGCCGAACAGCAGGCACCGCCCGCCGGCGAGGTGGACTTCGCGGAGAGCCCGCGCAGCGCGCACGATGTCGCGCCGGGCGGCCTTCACGGCCGCGACCGCCCGCCCATCCTCCGCCTGCATCAGCGCGACGACGCCCTCGACGCCGAGCCGGTCGAGGTCGCGCGACCGTGGATGGACCGCCTCGGTTGCGAGAAGCCGCCACTTCGAGCCGGCGGCCATGCGGCTACTCGGCGCGCTGGTTGTGGGCCTCGACGAACCAGAGATACTTGTCGACGTCCCGCGACACTTCGGTGAAGAGGTCCGCCGTGTCCTTGTCGCCGAGCTTGTCGCTCTTGTCGATGGCGCTGCGGACCTTCTTTCCGAAGGACGCGAGCGCCGAGGACAGCGCCTCGACGTGGTCCTTGCCGCTGACGATCGAGATTGGATAGGGCGTCATCGAGGTGCGCGCGGCGGCGGCCTGGAGCGTGCCTTCGGCCTGCCCTCCGAGCTGCACGATCCGCTCGGCGATCAGGTCGACCCACTCCTCGGCGGCGTCGTTGACCTTGTCGAAAAGCTCGTGGAGCGCGATGAAGTTGGGGCCCTTGACGTTCCAGTGCGCCTGTTTCGTCTGGAGCATCAGGTCCGTCGCGTCGGCGAGGCGGTCGGCGAGAACCGAGCCGACCTTGGAGCGGACCTTCTGCGGGAGATCGTTCTTCGTCGGATGCATCGTGTTCCTCCTGCCCGGGCGCGCCCGAGGCGCCCGCGGGACGACCGGATTCTATGCCCGAGGCCCCGGCCTCACTCGTTTGTCTCATTTCGCCCGCCCTCCTTTTGCGCGACAATGATCCGGCGCACGCCGCATGGCCGATCATCGATTCGCGACCACCCGCTGGAGCCTCGTGCTCACCGCCGCCGGGGGCGAGTCGAGCCGTTCGCGGCAGGCGCTCGGCGAGCTCTCGAGGCGTACTGGTACCCGCTCTACGCGTTCATCCGCCGCCGGGGGCACACGCCCGAGCAGGCCGCGGACCTCACGCAGGGCTACCTGCTGCAGGTTCTCGAGAAGGGCTACCTGAAGCAGGTCACTCCGGCGGGGGGAAGGTTCCGCTCATTTCTCTTCGTGTCGGTGCAGCACTATCTCTCGAACCAGCGCGACCGCGAGCGGGCCGTCAAGCGGGGCGGCGGCCGGATGCCGCTCAGCCTCGACGCCGAGGCGGCCGAGGGCAGGTATCGCATCGAACCCTCCGACGAACTGACTCCCGAGAGACTCTTCGAGCGCCGCTGGGCGTTGGAGGTTCTCGATCGGGCCATGGCGCTGCCTGCGGGAAGAGGCCGTCCGGACGGGTGACGCGCGCCGGTTCGAGAAGCTGAAAACTTATGTCACCGGGGAGGACTCCGCACCCGCCTACCGCGAGGTGGCCGCCGAGCTCGGCATGACCGAGACCGCGATCGCCGTCGCGGTGCACCGGATGCGCAAGCAATTCGGCCAGCGGCTCCGGGACGAAATCGCCGAGACCGTCGCCGATCCCCGCGAGATCGACGAAGAGATCCGACACCTGCTCGGCGCGCTGGGCTCCTGATTTCCGATGGCCGGACAATCGAGCAGCGGCGATGGCAACCCCGTCGGCACGGGCGGGCAACCGGCCGTCTTTCTGGTCAGGCCGCCCGGCCTCCCGTGATCGTCGTTGATTCCGACGTCCGAGGCGAGTATCTTCCGGGTTCCATGACGCGATACCGCTTCTTCCCGTTGACCGGTTCCGGCGCGGCCTTCGGCGCGTCCGGTTCGGGGGGTGTGCGCTCGCGCGACTGACACTCGACGAAATCGGAACTCGAGGCCCCGCCGGAAACGGCGGGGCCTTTTTCTTTCTGGAGGTCCCCGTGCGCGTCGCCATCCAGGGAACCCATGGATCGTTCTCCGAGTCGGCCGCGAAGTGGCGCTGGCCGGACGCGACGATCGTGCCGTGCCGCGAAGTCCGAGAGGTCGTCGCCGCCGTGCGTTCGGACCGCGCAGACGCCGGCTGTCTCGCGATCGAGAACTCGCTCTTCGGGTCCGTCACGGCGACCTACGACCTGCTCCACGACGCCTTCGGCGACGGCGCGTTGCATTTGTCCGACGAGATCCTGCTCCCGGTCTTCCACGCGCTCCTCGGCGTACCGGGGACGCCGCTCGCGGATATCCGGCGCGTGCTCTCGCACCCGGTGGCCCTGGGGCAGTGCCGCATCTGGCTCGAAGCGCACCTGCCCCAGGCCGAGCTCGTCAGCGAGTGGGACACGGCGGGGAGCGCCGAAATCGTGGCGCGCGACGGCCGGGGCGACCAGGCGGCGATCGCGCCGCTCGGCGCGGGCGGGGCGTACGGTCTGGCGGCCCTGGCCGAGCGCATCGAGGACGACCCCTCGAACCAGACGCGCTTCCTGACCTTCACGCGCGAGCCGGTGGCTCCCGCCGCTCCGGGGGGCGCGCCGATCCGCCGCAAGACGTCGCTTCTCCTGTGGCTTCCGCACAAGCCGGGAATGCTCGCCGCGGCGCTGCAGGCCTTCGCGTCGCGCGGCGTCAACCTCACCTCGCTCCAGTCGCGGCCGGAACGGACGGCGCCGTGGACGTACCGCTTCTACGTCGACGTCGAGGGTGCGCCGGACGAGCCGCGCCTCGCGGAGGCGATCGAGTCGACCGAGGCCCTCGTGACGAAGCTCGTCGTCCTTGGCAGCTACCGCGAGTGGAACGACGGAACGGCGCCTTCACCCGCGCCGACGCCGCCGCCGGCGCACCACCGACCGAAGCCCGACATGCCGCTCTTCGACCGGCGGCAGAATCCGGACGGCACCCGGATCACGGTGCGCGGCGTCGAGATCGGAGGCGACCGGCCGGTCCTGATGGCCGGGCCCTGTTCGGTCGAGGGAGAAGAGATGCTCCTCGAGGTCGCGATCTCCGTCGCCCGGGCGGGCGCCGACATGCTCCGCGGCGGGGCCTACAAGCCGCGCACGTCGCCGTACGACTTCCAGGGCCTCGGCGTGCGCGGCCTGAAGTTCCTGGCCGAGGCGCGGGAGAAGACCGGCCTGCCCGTGGTCACGGAGGTTCTCTCCTGGGAGGAGGTTCCCGTCGTCGCCCGCTACGCTGACGTGCTGCAGATCGGCGCGCGCAACATGCAGAACTTCGCGCTGCTGCGTGCGGCGGGCCGCGCCGGCAAGCCGATCCTCCTGAAGCGGGGCGGCGGCGCCACACTCGAGGAGTGGCTCTCGGCGGCCGAGTACATCCTCGCCGACGGCAATCCCGAGGTCATCCTGTGCGAGCGGGGCATCCGGACGTTCGAGCGGGCGACACGGCACACGCTCGACCTGAACGGGGTGGCCCTCGTCCGCGAACGGACGCACCTGCCGGTCATCGTCGATCCGAGCCACGCCGCCGGGATCCGGTCGATCGTCGGGCCGCTCGCGCTCGCGGGGCTCGCGGCCGGCGCGCACGGCCTCCTCGTCGAAGTGCACAACGACCCGGAGCACGCCCTCTCTGACGGCGCCCAGAGCCTCGATCTTCCGGGTTTCGCGGGGCTCGCCGGCGAGGTGCGCCGGCGCTACGGGACGGCCTGACCCAGCTTCGTTCGCCGCGCGGAGGCTTCCTCAAGAAACGCGCGGACCGCGGCCTCGTCGCCCGCGCGCAGGGCAAGGCCGAGCTTTGCAAGCTCGTCGCGCACGGCGTCGGCGGCGTCGGCGAGCGCCGCCGGATCGGCGAGGGCGAGCTCGAGCGCGAGCTGTGCCGGCTGGCCGGCGACACGCGTGGTGTCGAGGAGGCCCGGGCCCGCGACCTTCGGAAGCTCCGGCCCGGCCCGCGCTCCCGCCGCCCTCGCGAGCGCCGCGGCGACGGCGAGCGGAAGGTGGCTCGCCCACGTCATCAGGAGGTCGTGGCGCGCCGCGTCGAGGCGCACGGGCCGGGCGCCGGCGGCGCGCACCAGCGCCTCGACGGCCGCGAGCGACTCCTCGTCCGAGCGCGCCGTCGGGCAGAGGATCCAGGGCCGATCGCGAAAGAGGTCGGCGGTGGCGGCTTCGACGCCGCTCCGGTGCGAGCCCGCCATGGGATGACCGGCCACGAATCGGGCCCCGGGGTCGAGCTCGGCCGCGCGCTCCGCGAGCGGCCTCTTGACCGACGCCGTGTCGGTCAGAATCACCGCGGGCGCCGCGCGGGACATTTCCAGGAGAAGGGCGAGCGAGGCGTCCGTCGGCACCGCCGCGACCGCGATCTCGGCGCCGGCGAGCGCCTCGCCGAGAGTGTCGGCGACGTCGATCCCGTGCCGCCGGGCCGCCTCGCGCGCCGACGCCCGATGGTCGTAGCCCCGGGCCTTCAGCCCGAGGGCCAGCGAGCCTCCGATCAGCCCGAGGCCGGCGACGGCGACCCGGATCACGGTTCGTCGCCCTCCACACGAACCGACCAGGCCGGGCGCAGCCCGCGCGCGCCCCGCAGGAAGGCGTGACGGACCTCCCGCTGGAGGCGCTCCGTGTTCCAGTGCAGCAGCACCCGGATGCAGCGCTCCAGCGACCCGCTGACCGGGATTTCGCGCGCGCAAAGAAGGGGGACCTCTTCCCATCCCGGCAGCGACCGCACGGCGAGCGCCGGGAACTCCGCGTCGAGGTCGGCGGTGACCGTAAACGTCGCGCTCGCGACGTCCTCGGGGCGCAGGCCGTTCGACACGACCAGGATCCCGAGGAGCTCGAGCGTGCGCTCCTTGATCGCGTCCGCCGTGTTTGCGTCGACGGTCGTCGCGCCCCGGATTCCCCGCGTGGTCATCGGGGCGCAATTATCGCCGACGAAACTGATGCAGAATGTCGGCCGAACGCGTGAAACGGCTCATCGTCAATGCCGACGACTTCGGACGCTCCGCGGGTGTCAATGCGGGCGTGCTGGAGGCCCATGCCCGCGGGATCGTGACGTCGGCGACCGTCATGGTGCTCGAGAAGGCGGCCGCCCGCGGAATCCGCGAAGCGGCCGAGCGGGCCCGGGGACTGTCGCTCGGCCTGCACTTCGCCCTGACCGGCGGGGGCCGGCCCGCCGCGGCCGCCCGCGACGTCCCGCAGCTGGCGCCGGGCGGCGCCTTCCGGCGCACCCGCGAGGAGCTCCCTCTGCGCCTGCCGGCCGAGGAGGTGCTCTTCGAGCTCGAGGCGCAGATCGGGATCTTCGAGGTCCTCGCGCGCAAGCCCCCCACCCACCTCGATTCGCACCACCACGTCGCCCTCCACCCCTCGGTCGCGCCGGTCTTCGCCGCGGTTGCGAAGAAACGCTCCCTCCCCGTGCGTGCCTCGAGCGAAGACGCCCGGCGCAGCCTGCGCGCCGCGGGCGTGCGGACGCCGGATCGGTTCATCGACTCCTTCTACGCGCAGGGCGCGTCCTTCGAGGAGATGGAGCGCATCCTCTCGGGACTGCCGGAGGGCACGAGCGAGCTGATGTGCCACCCGGGGAGGGCCGACGCCGACCTGCGCCAGGGCTCGACCTACGTCGACGAGCGCGAGTGGGAGATCGACGTCCTGTGCGACCCGAACATCCGCGCCCTCGTCCGCGCGCAGAAGATCGAGCTCGTCGGCTTCGACCGGATCTAGGCCGGCGCCGGGCGAGACTTTGCTACCATCCGCGCCAACACGATGAGGGTCCTCCTCGCCGACAGCGATTCCGAGAGGATGCGCCAGCTCGAGGGCTGGCTCGCCAAGTGGGGTTACGACGTGACCCCCTCGCGCAACGGCGTCGACGCCTGGGCGAAGCTCGAGGCGGAGCGCAAGCCCATCCTCGCCATCCTCGCCTGGCGGATGGAGGGCATGCTCGGCATCGACGTCTGCCGGCGCCTCCGGCTCCACCCCGACCTTCCGTCCGCATACGTGCTCCTGCTCGTCGACGCCCGCGGCCAGGAGGACCTCTTCGACGGCCTGAACGCCGGAGCCGACGACTTTCTCTTCGCCCCCCTCGAGTCGATGGAGACGCGCGCGCGGATCCGGACGGGCGCCCGTGTCGTCGAGACCGAGCAGGCTCTGAAAGCCTCGCAGGACGCGTTGCGCATCCAGTCGACGCGGGACGCGATCACCGGCTCCTGGAACCATGCTTCGATCCTCGAAGTGCTGCAGAAGGAGCGCGACCGCGCGAGGCGCAAGAGCGGATCGGTCGGCGTGGTCCTCGCGGACCTCGACGAGTTCCGGAAGGTCAACGAGAACCTGGGGCATCCGGTCGGCGACGAAGTCCTGCGCGAGGCCGCGCGGCGCATGAACTCCTCGGTCCGTCCTTACGACTCCGTCGGCCGGTACGGCGGCGAGGAGTTCCTGATCGTTCTGCCGGGGTCCGACGGCCTCGGCGCCCTGACGGTCGCCGAGCGGATCCGCGAGAATTTCGCCAACCGGCCGGTCCTCACCTCGGCCGGCCCGGTGCCCGTGACCCTGTCGCTCGGCGTCGCGGCGGAGGGCGGGGAGGCCGGGGCCGACGACTCCGCGCTCCTCATCGCGGCGGGCACCGCGCTCGCCCGCGCGCAGAAATCCGGCCGGAACCGGACCGCGCTCGCCGACGAGTCCGGCCTGGAGATCGACGCCGTCCCGCCGGAGGGGTAGGACCCTCCTCTGCGGGGCCTGGAGCCTCGGGGGGACAAGCCGTCCAATCCTTGGGACGTGGACGACCGTTCCGAGCCACCAATATCGGCCACTTATCGGTACGGTGCCCCCTCCATCCCGTGGCACCGTTCGTGCGGAAGCGCCGGGCAAAGGGGGTCCAGCATGCGACGGCGGACGCTCGCGATACTTCTCGCGACCCTCGGACTCGCCGCCGGATCGGCGGGTGAAGACCTCAACCGCTGGGACAGCATCGGGCCCGACGCCGCGGCGCCGGGCAACTACGTCGGGCCGGTGGGCGCGATCGCCGTCGATCCCCGGAATCCCGCGATTCTTTACGCGGGGATCAGCCGCGGGCTCTACAAGACCGAGGACGGCGGCACGACCTGGCGACAGCTGCTTCAGGATCGGGTGCCGTCCAGCATTCCCGCCAACCCCACCTACTGGGCGTTTACGCTGATCGCGATCGATCCCGCGGATCCCGACATCGTCCTCGCGGCCTCGGGCGGCGGGTCCGTCTTCCGCAGCGCAAACGCCGGAGAGAGCTGGCTGACGGTCCTCTCGACCCAGGGCGTCGCTTCGCTGGACGCGACGCCCGGCGGTCCCGCGCTCGCCTGCGGCACACAGTCCGGACGGCTCGCGACCTTTTCGAGCGTCGACTCCGGACTGACCTGGACCGAAGTCGCCCCGCTCGCCGGAAAGGCCGTGCAGGCATTCGCCGCGTCCGCCGCGAATCCCGGTCGGATCTGGGCTGCCGTGGCGGGGGACCCGGCCGGGGCGGTCGTGTACTTCTCGGACGACTCCGGCGCGTCCTGGGCCCCGCGTTCCGCCGGATTGCCGTCCGCGCTTTCGACCACGCTCGCGCTGGCTCCCGACGCGCCGGAGACGCTCTACGTCTCGACGGATGCCGGCCTCTTCCGGACGTCCGACGGAGGACAGGCCTGGGCGCCCGTGGGACCGGGATTGCCGCAGGCGCCAGTCACGGCGCTCGCGGCGGGTCCGGGCCTGTCGGTCTATGCCGGAACTCACCTCGAAGGCCTGTATCGCAGCCGCGACGGCGGCGCGGCATGGACGGCGACCGGCTTCCGCGGCAGCGCGCTCTTCACCGTCGTGCTCGACCCGTCGCGGCCCGGACGCGTGTATGCCGGCGGCAACGGGACCCTGCTGCGGATCACGATCGGACCGGTCGAGACCTGCGCCGCGGGAGTCGACGCGCTCTGCCTGCAGGGAGAGCGGTTTCTCGTCCGCTCGTCCTGGAGGCGCCGCCACGATGCCGGCGTCGGGCAGGCTCTCCCGCTGACTTCGGACACCGGAGCGTTCTGGTTCTTCGACCCTGACAACGTGGAAGTCACCCTGAAGGTCCTCGACGGACGCAGCTACAGCGGCGCCTATTGGGTTTTCTTCGGAGCCCTTTCGAACGTCGAATACGTGATCACCGTCGTTGACGGCTCGACCGGGGCCATCCAGAGCTACTTCAACTACCAGGGGGTAATGGCGAGCGTGGCGGACACGTCCGCGTTTCCCACCGATTCTTCCGGGCCGGCGGCTGCGCCGACGGCGGGCACGATGGCTCCGACTCCTCGCGCCGCCGCTGCGGCCGCGTGCGTCGCCGGGCCGTATGCGCTGTGCCTCCAGGGCGGCCGTTTTCAGGTCGAGGTCGCGTTCACGCGTACACCGCTCGGGCCTTCGGCCCCGGCGCCGGCCGTGTCCATGACGGCGGACACCGGCTACTTCTGGTTCTTCGACCCGGCCAACGTCGAGCTCGTTGTCAAGGTTCTCGACGGGCGCGGGGTCAACGGCCACTTCTGGGTTTTTTATGGTGCGCTCTCGGACGTGCAATACCAGGTGGTCGTGACGGATTCGGTGACGGGCGAGCGGCGCACATATGAGAACGAGCGCGGTAATCTTGCGAGCGTGGCGGACACGAGTGCGTTCTAGGTCAAGCCTCCGAAGGTTGCTCGCGGGCGTCGCGCTCGCGACGACGCCCCTCGTAGCCGAGCCGTCTTCGCCGACCTGGATCAGCGTCGGTCCGTCCGGCGGGGCCGTGCTCGTCGTGGCCGCGTCGCCCTCGGACTCCCGGATCGCCTACCTCGCCGGTGCCGCGTCCGGCGTCTTTCGTAGCGGCGACGGTGGAACGACCTGGAGCGTCGCGAACACGGGCCTGACCAACTTCGGCGTCCGAAGCCTGGCGGTGTCTCCCGCGGACCCCGGGATCGTCCTCGCCGGCACCGACGTCTCGGCCTTCCGAACGGGCAACGGCGGGACGAGCTGGTCTCCGGTCGCCGGGACGATGCCGGCGAACACCATCGACGGGGTCGCGTTCGATCCGACGGGATCGACGGCCTACGCCGTGAGCATCCTCGGAGCCTGGGTGGGGAAGAGCACGGACGCGGGAGCGACCTGGCAGACGCTGACCTCGCCGGCGTCGGGTCAGCGGCCACAGGCCGTGATCGTCGATCCCACGAACGCGTCGCGTGTCTACGTCGGGACCCTCGACAACGGGATCTACCGAAGCGAGGACGCCGGTGCGAACTGGACGGAGCTGAACGACGGGCTGACGAACCTGCACGTTTCGGTCGTCGCGGTGGACCCGACGTCGCCGACCACGATTTACGCCGGTACCAACAACGGAGGCGCATATCGATCCATCGATGGCGGAACGCTCTGGGCGGCGTTCAGCACGGGCGCCGGAGTGTCGGAGATCGGAGATCTCGTCGTGGACGGCAACGGCATCGCTTACCTCGGGAACCTCAGCGGCCTGTTCATGTCGGATCCTTCGCAGACCGGGTGGACGAGCGCCGGACTCGGTGTTCCTTTCGTCAACGCCGTGGCCGCGCGCCCGATCCTGCCCGGGCATCCGTCGCCCCTGCTCGTCGGCACCGGCAACCCGCCGCTGACCGCCGGGGGCCTCTGGTCGAGCGACGGAAACGGAGGCTTCTTCCAGGCGGAAGGGATCAATGCCGCCACGGTCGCGAGCCTCGCCGCCGACCCGGTGCAGCGGGCCCGCGTTTTGGCCGTCGCGGAGGGGGCCGGCGTCGTTTCGACGGACCGGGGCGCCCAGTGGGACCCGCTCGCGTTCGGGGCGGGTCTTGGGACGGTCGTGGCGTTCGATCACCGCGCGCCGGGCGTCGTATTCGAGGGAACGACGGCCGGAGTCTGGAAATCTACCGACGCCGGAACGACCTGGGCGAATGCGAGCACCGGACTGCCGACGGCGATCGTTCGCGCGTTCGCATTCCCCGGCGCGACCGACGTTCTCGCCGCGACGCTCTCCGGCGTCTACCGAAGCTCCGACGGCGGCGCGAATTGGGCCCTGGCCGACGGCACGACCGGCGTTCAGGCCCTGTCGCTGGCATCCGATGCGGCCTCCTCCCTGGTCGTCGCCGGCGCTCAGGACGGGGTTTATGTCTCGACGAACGGCGGCGCGAGCTGGACGGCGAGGAGCTCCGGCGTCGCCGGCCCGATCCGGGCCGTGCTCTCCTCCGGCTCACCGCACCGCGTCTTCGCGGGCGCGGATCCGGGCCTCTACGTCAGCGAGAACGACGGCTCGACCTGGGCGCGCGTCCAGGGCGGCTTTCCCTCGGCCGCCGTCTACGCGCTCGTTCAGGACGGCGCCGGAGGCCCGATCTATGCGGGCACGACCGTCGGCGTCTACGCGAGTGCCGACGGGGGAGCGACCTGGGCGCCCGTCGGGACCGGCCTCTCGAATCCCCAGGTGCTGGCCGTCGCGGTCCTCGACGACGGAACGCTCCTCGCGGGGACGCGGGGAGGCGCCGTTTACCGCGCCGCCCCGGCCGTCCCGCCGGCCGAGCGCGGCGCGGTCATCCGCGCGCAAGGCCGAGGCGCGACGCAGCAGGTCGGGCCGCGCCCGTAGAGGGCCGCTACCCGGCCTCGCCGATCGCATCGATCTCCCGGAGGGCCCGTGCGATCTCGCCCTCGTCGTTGCCGGCGTGAGGCGAGAAGCGCACGGCTCGCTCGCGCGGGGCGACGATGACGCCGCGCTCCTCCAGGGCCTTCGCCCACCGGACGAACTCCCCGTCCGGCGGGCGGGCGGCGAGGATTCCGGAGGCGTACGGTTCGGGCGTGGTGATCTTCCAGCCGCGGCGGGTGAGGCCGTCCGCGAGGGCGCGCACGAGGCCGAGCACGCGCGAACGCACGGCCTCCCCGCCCATCTCTTCGAGCAGGTCGATCGCGGCCGCGAGGCCGCGGACGTGGTCGATCGGCAGGGTCCCGGGCTCGTAACGGCGCGCGCCCTCGTACGGCGACGCGCGGTACTCGAGGTACTCGCCCTCGGTCTTGAGATTCCACCAGCCCGACGCGATCGCAGGCACGCGGTCCCGCGCCTTCTCGGACACGTAGAAGACGGCGCCGCCCTCCGCGCCGTAGAGCCACTTGTGGCCGTCGGCGGCGAGGACGTCGATCCCGGCGCCGCGGACGTCCGCCGGAAGGAGGCCGAGGCCCTGGATCCCGTCGACGAAGAAGAGGATGCCGCGCTCGCGGCAGAGGGCGCCGATCTCCCGGAGCGGAAAGACGAAACCGTTGTGGAACGCGACCCAGGAAACGGCGACGACCCGTGTTCGCTTGTCGACGAGCGCCGCGATCGAGTCGAGCGTGACGCGTCCCCCGTGGCTCACGGCCACGCGGCAGTCGACGCCCCGGCGCTCGAGGGCGCGCCAGGGATAGGCGTTGGAGGGGAACTCCATGTCGTCGGTGACGACGTTGTCCCCGGCGCGCCACGGAAACCCGAGGGCGACGAGGTTGACCGCCCAGGAAGTGTTCGGGAGGAACGCGATCTCCTCGGGCGCGGCGCCGATGAACCGCGCCGCCTTCGCCCGGGCCTTCTCGACGTCGCCGTAGTGCCGCCGCCAGTCCGCGACGCCCCGGTTCCGGACATTCTCGATGTGCGCGACGATCGCGTCGGCGACGCGGCGCGGCAGGGGCGAGGCGGCCGCATGGTTGAGGTAGACGAGGTTGCGGCGGACGGGGAACTCGCGGTCGAGGTTCTCGGGCGAGAAGTCGAAGCTCATCGCGCCGCGAGCCTCCGGTACAGTGCCTCGTAGTCGGCCGCCATGCGGGAGGCACTGTATCGCTCCTCGGCCCGTCGCCGGCAGGCCGCGCGGTCGATCCGGCCGACCTCGCGGACGAAGGCGGTGAGCTCCTCGTCTGTCCGGCCGAGGAAACCGGTGACGCCGTGCTCGACGAGCTCGGGGAGCGATCCCGCCGGTGTCGCGACGACGGGGGCGCCGGCGGCCATCGCCTCGGCCACGACGAGGCCGAACGGCTCCTCCCAGGAGATCGGGAAGAGGAAGGCCTTCGCTCGGGCCATGAGGGACAACACCTCGGCGTTCGGAAGCTCGGCGTGGTGGACGACGCTCCGGCCGTCGACGTGCGGGTGGACGCGCTCGCGGTAGAAGGGCTCGCTCTCGGAGAGGTAGGGCGTCACGGCGCCTACGATGACGAGCGGAAGCCCAGCGGCGCGAGCGATCGCGATCGCCCGGTCGGCCCCCTTGTGCGGCACGAGCCGGCCGACCGTCAGCAGGAATTCATCCGGGTCGGCGCCGAAGGGGATCCGCTCGACGTCGACGCCGTACGGGATGACCGGAAGGCCGCCGCCGAGCATCCGGCTCTGCGCCTCGCTGATGCACACGCCCTGGAGGCGGGGATAGTTCGCGCGGTAGTAGTCGTGGAGGGGCTTTTCGATGTACGCGTACGTCATCACGCTCGGCCGGTCCGTCCGGTCCGAGAAGTAGGCGGCGGGCGTCGGCCAGTGGGAGTGGAGGACATCGAAGCGATCCGCGGCGCGGTAGGCCTCGGCGGCGTTGCGCGCCTCGTGCTCGTTCTCGAGGTAGCTCGTCGAGGCCGGGTCCCCGCTCGCCGCGCGGGGAACGACGGCGTGGAGGACGGCCGGCGTCGTCGAATCGCCCGAGGCGAAGAGCGTGACCTCGTGGCCGCGCGCGAGGAGCCCCCGGGCGAGGAGGTCGATCGCGAGCTCGGTCCCGCCGTGGGAGCGCGGGGGAACGGGGAATCGGATCGACGCGATCTGCGCGATCTTCACCGGAAGATGACGACGCCGGCCTTCGCCAGACGGTCGAAGTACTCGGCGACGGCGGCGGCCTCGACGGGGGAGTACCGCGCCGAGAGCACGTCCCGGATCTCGGACACCGAGCGCGTGCCGTCGGCGAGATTGATGGCCTCGTAGGCGAGGACCTCGCCGTCGGGCCGCGCCGCGAGCGCGATTCCCGTCAGGTTGGCGCCCGGAATGTCCGCGAAGTAGTCGTAGTAGTACACGTTGAGCGGCCCGCGGATGTCCGGGTTCTTCAGCGGCCGCCGGCGGTCGGAGGCGGGCGGCGCGGGAGGCATGGCGGCGCGCAGGTGCTCGACGTCCTTCGCGACGTCCGGGGCGATCGCCGGGCACAGCCGCGCGAGCGACTCGAGCGTGCCGATCCCGGACGCCATGGCCTCGCGTGCGGCGAGCGCCGGGTCGGGGCCGGCGGCGGCTCCGCGGGCGAGCACCTGCTGCTCGACGGAAGCGCGCGCGACGGCGAGAAGGCGCGGGGCCTCCGCGTCGGGCAGCGCCGCGAGCGTCCAGACGGTCCCCGCCCCGATGTAGGCGACGCGACCCAGCTTCGTCGCGTCGAGGTTCTCGGGCAGGTCCTTCTGCGTGTGGATCGTGACGTCGGGGTAGTCGTGGAAGTAGACCATCGGCACGCGGAACCCCGCGGCCTCGAAGACTTCGTGGTCGCTTCCCATCTCGATTCCGCGGACGTCGCCGAGGAAGCTCTCGCGCGATCCGGGCGGCCAGACGAAGCCGGCAAAGGCGCTCGCCTCGCGGCCCTCGGCGTAGTTTCGGGACGCGGCGACGACCTGGCCGAACCAGGCTTCGGCGATGGCGTTGACGACGTGGGGCAGGGTCTCGGCCGTGCGCGAGAGGTGGAAGGTTCCCTTCGTCGTCCAGAGCACGCCGCCCACCATGTCCATGTGGACTCCGGCGACGAAGGCCTTCACGAGCTCGGGGTGGCGTACGAGGTAAGCCTGCGAGCCCGTGATCTCGGGAAGCCAGAGGAACCGGATCGTCCGCCTGGGACGCGGCAGCGTGCCGCGGCGCACGGCGGCGGCGAGCGAGCGGCCGACCTCCAGGATCGCCGCGCTGCCGGAGGCGTTGTCGTTGGCGCCGGCCGACTGGTGGCACAGGTGGGCGGTCACGACGATCTCGCCGGCGGAGGGGTCGGTGCCCGGGAGCGTGGCCACGACGACGTCGTAGCTCGAGGGGACCATCTTCGCCTTCACGCGCGCGCGCAGGACGATCTTCTCGCCGGCCCGAAGGCGCGCCCGGTAGTCCTCGGCCTGCCGCTTCGAAACCATGAAGGCGAAGCGGTTCTGGAGCTGGTAGGGGGAGAGGTGTCCCCAGCGGATCAGGTCGCGGTCGTCGCCGGACCACGGCGTCTTCTGATTCGGGTACGCGGAAAGGAAACCCGCCGCTCCCCGCTCCTCGCAGGCAAGGCGGTGCACGCCGGGAAGCGTCCCGTCGGCGAGGACGATCTTGCCCCGCACGTCGCGGCCCGCGTAGTCGGCAGCGCTCGTGCCCGCGCCGACGTCCACGAGCTCGGCCGTGACGTCGGCATCCTGGCTGTAGTCGGCGAGCGCGACCGGAAGGTCCGGAAAGGAGGCGACGATGCGCGCCGTCGGCGCGACTTCCTCGAGGAGGCCCGAAACCGGATCCCAGCCGACGTGCGAGAGAAAGTGCGCGTATTTCGTCTTCCCGTCCGCCGGGAAGCGCTCGATCGCGGCGTCCGCGAGTCCGGCGGCGATGGCCTTGCGCTTCATGAGCTCGGCCGCGGCCGCGAAACCGGGCGAGCCCTGGACCCGGTGGAACTGCGAGAGCTCCCGGACCGTCTGAAGGGTCGCGACGCCATCGACCTCGGCATGGATTGAGTCGGGGACGGCGTTCGGCCAGAAAGGGATGGCGCGGTCCTCGCCCGACGCGAGGACGACGGAGGCGAGGAGGAGCGCGAGAACGGAGATCGTGCCCCCCCTCACCCTGCCCTCTCCCCCCGGCGGGGGGAGAGGGGAACGGTGGGAGGCGAGGGGCATCGGTTTACTTGGCGACGGTGAAGGGAACGAGCGCCGCGGTCTTCTCCCAGGCCATGGCGAGCTTGCCGCCGTCGTTCGTCATGTCGACGAAGCCGATCGTGAACTGGTCGATCGAGGCCTTGGGCTGGAGCATCGTCATCGGAACGCGCACGACGTCGAACTTGGGGTCGTAGCCGTAGGCTCCCCAGATCTTCGTCTTGTCGTTCGGGTCGTACTTGTCCTGCGTCGGCTGGGTCGAGAGGACGAGGGTCCACGCGGGCTCCTTCAGCTCGACGAAGACGTCATAGCTGCCGGGCTCCACGCGCTTGCCGCCGATCATCAGGGGCACCTCGGTCGAGAACTTCGTCGTGGCGTTCGCGCCGGCGCGCCAGACCTTCTGTTTGTCCGCGACCACCTTGCCGTAGTCGGCGCCCTTGCCGAAGATGTCCGTGCGGCCGCGCAGCATCGGACGGCTGTACGTGACCTCGAGCCACTTCCCGTTTTCGTACTTGCGGTTGCCGTCCTTGTCGGGCGCGCTCCAGGTGCCTCCGACCATAGCGCTCGCCGTGCCCGCGGGGGAAAGGGGCTTGCGATCCTGGGCGGTGACCACCGCGGCCGCCGCGAGGGCCACGATCGTTCCAAGAATCAGGGTGCGTCGAATCATCGCTCGGTTCCTCCTCAATTGACCGGCGCCGAAGGGGGCGCCGCAGCCGCGAAGCATACGCGAATTGCGGCGCTGCCTCGCATAGAATCCCGGCCCGTCATGCACCACCGCTCCCGACGGTTCCTCGCGGGTCTTCTCCTGTTGTCGCCGGTGTTCCGCGGGGACGCCACCGCCGCCTCGACCGACCGCAATGCCTATGCCCTGACGGGCGGCCGCGTCATCGTTTCCCCGGGCCGGACGATCGAGGCCGGAGTCGTCGTCGTTCGCGGAGGCGTCATCGAGGCCGTCGGCCCCGCCTCGACGACGACGGTCCCGGCCGACGCCAGCGTCATCGACGTGTCCGGCAAGGTCGTCCACGCGGCGTTCATCGATCCGTACGTCACGACGGACCGGCTCGCGGGCCGCTCCCCGAAGCGCCCGAAGGACGCCGGAGCGGCGGCGCCGGCGCCGACGCCGGCGTCCGCGCCCCGCGAAGCCGGCCCGGCCGCGCATCCGGTGGCGGCGGTCCGCGCCGACGAGCGCGCGCTCGACGGGCTCACGATCAAGGACGACGTCGCCGAGGAGCTGCGCCGCCAGGGCTTCGGCGTCGTCGCCGCCGTCCCGACGGCCGGCGTTCTTCGCGGGCAGGGAGCAGTCGTCAGCCTGACCGACGGCCCGATCTCGGGCCGCGTCCTCGACCCCTCCAACGGGCAGATCGTCGCCATGAAGGGCCTGGACGACGACGACTACCCGACGTCGAACATGGGCGGCGTGGCCGTGACGCGCCAGGCCTTCCTCGACGCGCTCTGGTGGCGGGACGCGGAGGCGGCGTATGCCGCGGCCCCGTCGGGCAAGGCGCGGCCCCGCTTCGTGGCGGCGACGGCGGCGCTCGTGCCGGCGGCCGAGGGACGCGAAACCGTGGTGTTCGAGACGACGGACGTTCTGTCGCTCCTGCGGGCGGCGCGCGTGGCGAACGAGATGAAGGTGAAGGCCCGGTTCGTCGCCGCCGGCGACGAGTACCGCCTGCTGTCGGAGGTCGCGGCCGCACGGCCCGACCTCGTCCTGCGCGTCGCGTTCCCGCAGCCCGACAAGCTCGACCGCGAAGAGGAGTGGCTGGACGTGCCGCTCGCGCGTCTGCGCGCCTTCGACCGCGCGCCCTCCGATCCGCGCTGGCTGCGGGACGCGGGTCTCTCGTTCTCGTTCACCACCGCGGGGCTCGAGGAGGTCGGAACGTTCGACGAGCGGGTGCGCGAAGCGATCGGCCGCGGCCTCTCGCCGGACGACGCGCTCGCCGCGGTCACGACCGTGCCGGCGCGGCAGCTCGGCCTCGCCGACCGGCTCGGCACCCTCGAGGCGGGCAAGGTCGCGACTCTCGTCGTGCGCACGGGAGCGCCGTTCGAGGAGAAGAGCGTGGTCTCCGAGATCTGGATCGACGGGGCCCGGATCGAAATCCCGGAGAAAGCGAAGACGGCCGCGGAGGCTTCCGCGGCCCCGAAGGCCGCCCCGGCGCCGGACGTGCGGCCGGCGCCCGCCCGCGAGGCCGGACCGGTCGCGACGCCTCCCGCCGTCGTGGTGCGCGGCGCGACCGTGTGGACGCAAGGACCGGCCGGCGTCCTCGAAGGCGCCGACGTCCTCGTCGTCGATGGGCGGATCGCCGCCGTCGGTCAGACCCTCGCGGCGCCGCCGGGCGCGCTCGAGGTCGATGGACACGGCCGACACGTCACGCCCGGGATCATCGACGCACACTCGCATTCCGCGATGGACGACCAGACGAACGAGTCGACCCACAACGTGACGGCGGAGGTGCGGGTCCGCGACGTCATCTCGCCGCTCGATCCCGCCATCTACCGCGAGCTCGCGGGCGGGACGACCGTCGCCAACGTGCTGCACGGCTCGGCCAACTCGATCGGCGGGCAGAACCAGATCGTCAAGTGGCGGTGGGGAGGTGGTCCCGACGACCTTCTCTTCGTCGGCGCCCCGTCCGGGATCAAGTTCGCGCTCGGAGAGAATCCGAAGCAGTCCAACTGGACGAACCCGAAGCCGCGTTACCCGGCGACGCGAATGGGAGTCGCGGAGTCGATCCGCGAGCGTTTCCAGGCGGCGCGCGACTATCGGCGCCGGCAGGAGGAGTACCGGAAGGCCGCGGCGGTCAAGGGAGCCCGCCCGATTCCGCCGCAACCGGACCTCCAGCTCGAGGCGATCGCCGAGATCCTCGAGGGCAAGCGCACCATCCACTGCCACTCGTACCGCAAGGACGAGATCCTGCAGATGATGCGCTCGGCCGAGGAGTTCGGCGTGAAGGTCGGAACGTTCCAGCACGCGCTCGAGGGCTACAAGGTCGCCGACGAGATCGCCCGCCACGGCGCGGGGGCGTCGGGTTTTTCGGACTGGTGGGCCTACAAAGTCGAGGTCTTCGACGCCATCCCGTACGCGTTCCCGCTCATGCGCGAGCGCGGCGTCCTCGTCTCCTTCAACTCGGACTCCGACGAGCTCGCCCGGCGCCTGAACCTGGAGGCCGCCAAGGCCGTGAAGTACGGGAAGGTGCCGCCGGCCGACGCCCTCGCGTTCGTAACGTCGAATCCCGCCCGGCAGCTCGGCATTGCCGGCCGGGTCGGCTCGCTCGAGGTCGGCAAGGACGGCGACTTCGTCGTCTGGAGCGGCGACCCGCTGTCGACCTCGACGGTGGCGCTCGAGACCTGGATCGACGGCAAGAAGTATTTCGACCGCGCTGCGGATGTCGCGGCGCGCCCGCAGCGCGAGGCGGAGCGCGCGGCCCTCGTCGCGAAGGCGAAGGCCCGCGCCGAGGCCGCCAGAGGCGAGGACAAACCGGGCGAAGGCGCGAAAGAGGAAGGTGCGCGATGAACGCCCGACTCCTCGCCGTTCTCCTCGCGCTTCCGGCGGCCCGGCTCGCGGCGCAGACTCCGGCCCCCGCGGCCGCGCCGGCGCCGCCCGCCGTCTTCGCGATCGTCGGCGCGACGATCCATCCGGTCGCGGGCCCCGACATCCCGAACGGCACCCTCGTCGTCCGGGACGGGAAGATCGCCTCGGTCGCTCCCGGCGCTGCGCCGCCGGCGGGCCTCCCGGTCGTCGACGGGACCGGCCGGCACGTCTATCCGTCGCTCTTCCCGCCGCTGACGGACCTGGGCCTCGAGGAGATCTCGGCCGTCCGCCAGACACTCGACGTCGAGGAGCTCGGCGAGATCAATCCCGCGGCGCGGGCCGACGTAGCGATGAACCTCGATTCCGAGCTCCTGCCCGTCGCGCGTTCGGGGGGCGTGCTGCTCGCCGGGATCACGCCCGGCGGCGGCATCATCTCCGGCAGCGTCGCGGCGATGAAGCTCGACGGCTGGACCCGCGAGGATGCGACGCTCAGGGCGCCCGCCGCGATCACCGTCGAGTGGCCGTCCCAGACGATCGACCGCTCGCCCGACGCAAGCCGGTCGGTCAAGGCCCAGCAGAAGGCTCGCGACGAAGCCGTCGAGAAGCTCAAGAAGGCGTTCCGCGACGCGCGCGCCTACGGCAAGGCCAGAGCGGCCGAAGGTGCGGCCGGGGTCCCGAAGCACGATTTCGATCCGAAGCTCGCCGCGCTCATGCCGGCGATCGACGGCGCGGTCCCCGTCGTCGTCCATGCACAGCGGCTGGCGCAGATTCGGGACGCCGTGAAGTGGGCCGCCGCGGAGAAGCTCCGGCTCGTCGTCTGGGGCGGCGCGGACGCCTGGCGGATGGCGGGGGAGCTCGCGTCGGCCAGCGTCCCGGTCATCGTCGAGTCGCCGCTCGACCTTCCCCAGCGCGAGGACGAGCCCTACGACGTCCAGTTTTCGAACGCCGGCCTGCTCGACCGGGCCGGAGTCCGAGTGATCTTCAACGAAAATGGCGCGGCGAACGTCCGGAACTATCCGCAGCTCGCCGCGACGGCCGTCGCCTACGGCTTTCCGCGCGATAAGGCGGTCGCCGCCCTGACGCTCGAGCCCGCCCGCGTGCTCGGGGTCGATGGACGCGTCGGCTCCCTCGAAACCGGCAAAGACGCGACGTTCATCCTGACCGACGGCGACATCCTCGACCTGCGCTCGCACGTCGTCGGCGCGTACGTCGACGGGCGGGCGCTGGACTTGACGGACAGGCAGAAGCGGTTGTACGAGAGATACCGGAATCGGCCGAGGCCGGCGGGATCTTCCTCCCTCTCCCCCGGCGGGGAAGAGGGTCGGAGTGAGGGGGCGACAATGAACTTTCTGTTCAAGGAAGAACCGACGCACTATTCCTACGACGACCTCGCGCGTGACGGAAAGACGAGCTGGACGGGCGTGAAGAATCCGCTCGCCCAGAAGCACCTGCGGTCGGTGAAGAGGGGCGACCGGATTTTCTACTACCACACGGGCGACGAGAAGGCCGTCGTCGGTATCGCGAAGGCCGCCGGCGACGCCTATCCGGACCCGAAGGACAAGGCTGGCAAGCTCCACGCCGTCGACGTCGTGCCCGTGAAGAAGCTCGCGCGGCCGGTGACGCTCGCCGAGATCAAGGCCTCGCCGGCGTTTCGGGACTTTCCGCTGGTCCGCATCTCCCGCCTCTCGGTCATGCCGGTGTCGGACAGGGAGTGGGCCTCGATCGAGAAGCTCGCGTCCTCCTGATTCGAGACCCGCCGCGAAGAGGACCGGGGCGGCGCGGCGGCCCCGGCTACGGGCGCTCGGGCACCGTCTTCGGCGTGTGTTCCGCCGAAGTCCTGAGCGGCGTCGTCCGCGGCTGGGGCGCGGGAACGACGTCCGACTTCCAGCCGAGGTCCCGCAGGAGCGGAATCGTGAGGTCGAGGTCGTGCCCGAGGTCGCCGTTGATGTTCGGCTCCATGAGGAGATTCGGTGTCGCGCTCGTGTCCCAGTGGGAGATCGACGAGCCCGGCTCGTCCGGATCGGGTGCGTAGAGAAGCGGCCGATTCTCGGCGCCGGCTCCCGCGAGACGCCGGGGGTTGGTGCGCAGGGAGACGACGACGTTCTGCGACAGGGCGGACGTCAGGGCGGCGCCGTCGGCCTGCGTGACGCTCACGCTGGGAATCGTGATCGTGGAGTCGTCGCCCCCCATGCCGGGAGGCGTAGCGGCGGGGACGTTGTCCGCGACGACCATCGCGATCGCTCCGGCGGCCTGGACGTTGGCGGCCTTCGTCACGAACGTGCACGTGCCGCGGTCGACGATCGCCACGTGGCCGGCCACCTGGGACGCGTTGGTCAGGGCGCTGCAGGCGTCGGTCGTCGAGGGGCCGGCGATGTCGTTTGCATCCTGGGCCTGGACGAGGGCGCCCGAGACGGCGGCTTCGGAGACCTCCGGTCCGAACGAGGCCGAGCCGATCGAGCGGTCGCCGGCAAGCGCGGTGGGCGTCTCGACGTTCAGCACGGGAAGCGGTCCGAGGTACTCGGGCGCCCGTGAGACTCCGTTCGCACCGTCCCAGGTGAGGTTGCCCGTATCGATCGCCGAGACGGCGCGTTCCGCCGCCGTCATCTCCGTCCAGTGCTTGTTGGTCTTCGTATCGAAGATGAAGGACTCGAAGATGTCGGGCTGGTTCAGGAACTCTTCGCCGGTCGACTCGTCGACGCCCGTCAGGAACCCCAGGCCGTGGCCGAACTCGTGGAGCAACACGGTCACGAGGTCGATCTGGTCGCCGTGGTTGTTGTCGAGCCCGTAGTACCAGCCGACACCGTCGAGGCAGCCGGTCTGTCCGAGCTTCGAGTTGAACTGGGCGATGATGTCTTCGTTGTTCGGCGAGAGGTCGGAGCCGGCGAACTTGCTCGCCAGGGCCACGGGGTACCAAGCGCCGGGAAGGGGGGCCGTGGGCGAGTTGGAGACGATGGCGTTGGGCCGGGCCTGCCCGAGCGTCGCGGTGGTGGCGTCGCAGGCCAGGGGGTCGAACGTCGCGCGGATCCGGATCTCGACGGGGAATCCAGGTGCTCGCCCCAGATCGCCGCCGCCGCCTGGAAGGCGATCAGCCGCTGCTGCCCGAGGGTCGTTCCCGTATTCCCGCCGACCGGAGTCGCGGGGGCCGGGTCGTTGAAGCCCTCGCCGGCGCCGTCGTTGTTGACGACCGTGATCTGGGCGGCGGGCTTCGCGGGCGCCGCCGCGAAAAATCCTGCGGCGGCGAGCGCAAGGAGACCGAGCCGAGGGATGCGCGCCACGGTCACTTCTCCTCGGCCGCCGGGGCGGCTCGCCGGTTCACGCAGCGATACCGGAGGGCGCCGTCGGGCCCCTTCGTCGCCACGACGCTCATCAAGAACGTGTCGTCGAGCTCGACGACACGCGATCCGTCCGGACGCACGACGACTTCGTAGGTCCGGGACGCCCGATCGCGAACCGCCGAGACGAGCCGGCGCTTCTCCGCGGCCGTCGGCGGCCGCAGCTTCCCGGTCACCGGATCGATGAAAGCGCGCACGCCTGCGGCGGCCGCCGATGCGGGAGGGTCGATCGCGGGGCAGGCCGGCGGCGCCTCCGGGCCCGGAAGGGCCGGGACGGCCGCGGCGGCGCAGGTCGCAACGACACCGAGAAATATCCGCAGGATCGCCGATCGCATGGATACCTCCGCGCACGGGCAACCCGGGCGCGCGGCAATTCTATTCCGTGGATCTCATCCGCGGGACCAGTCAGGGATGCGCGGCTGGAGGCGTCTGCCCGTGGGGCGTGACGACGATGTTTTTCGCGGCGAACCAGGGGTGCCACTCGAGGACGAGCCGCCCGGCCTTGACGGCGGGGTCCTGCTCGGCGAGCGTCCTGGCTTCCTCCAGCGTGTCGACCCGGAAGATGAACATGCCGCGCAGCTCCCCGCCGTCGGAGAAGGGCCCCGCGACGATGAGCTTGCCGCTCTCCGCCATCTTGCCGATGTGGGCGAGGTGGGCGGCCTGGAGCTTTTCGAGCTCGGGCGTCGATCCCGGCGTCCAGGCCGGTCCCCTGCGGAGGAAGGCGACCTGGTAAGTCGTCATCTCGTACTCCCCGGCCTCGGGGGGCGGCAGGGCCGCGGCGACGGTGGCGAGCCCGAGCGCGGCCAGGAGGATCAGGGCGCTCGGAGTGCGCATGCGAGACCTTCTCCCGGCCACGGCGCTACTTGGACGGCTCGGTCAACCGATACTCGCCGTCGACCTCCACGGTCGTCGTTCCGTCGGCGGCGCCCGTGCTCTTGTAAGTGCCTCGGCCCTGGAGCCCCGTCAGCTTTCCGGTGCCGCCGACGAAGCCCCAGCGGCCGATCTGGCTTTGAAGGACGCCCTTGCTCGACTCCGAGCGGCCGTCGAAGCGCACGAAGTACTTGTCTCCGCTCGCCATCGTTCCGACGTGGTAGCCGTGATCCGACGAGACGTCGCCGCGCGCGTCGCTCAGGTTGGAGCTCGTGCCTTCCTTGGTCGTCGAGCCGCCGATCGTCATCGGCTTGGTCCAGGTGCAGGGGACCTTTCCGACGGCCAGAGCGTGGCCCGCTTCGTCCCCGACCTCGACGGCGTTGCGGGTGCCCTTTGCGCAGTGCAGCGTGCCGGAGATCTTGGTGCCCGCGGCTGCGCCCGGGGCGACCGCCGCTCTCGGCAGGACCGTGGGCGCCGTCCCGGCCTGGGCCAGCAGCCCGCACGACACCAGGGCTCCGAGCAGCGTCAGCGAAAGAGTCTTGGGTCTCATCGGTCCTCCTCGTTGAAAACGGGCGAGATTGTACAGGCGAGGCCGGCCCGAAATCGCGACCGAGTCGAGAATCGCGCGCGGGCCTGCTAAAATGACCTCACCGATGAGGCTCGCCGGGCGTGCACGCCAGCAACCTCCACCTTTCGACCCGGCGCAGCTTTCTCTCTTTCCGGGACTCCCGCCGAGCGTGCGGATCCAGCCCGCCATCCGCTTGACCGAACAGAACGTCGCCCGCAACGTGCCTCCCGGCCGGCCCGGCGTCTTCTTCGTGAAGAGCGTCGGCCAGGACGGGCAGGTCTCCGAACGGGTCGGGAGGGACGACGTCGACCTTCGCCAGCGGCTCCTCCAGCATGCCCGCAACGCGATGCCGAACGTGCTCTTCGGCTGGATCCTGGCCGAGGACGCCAACGAGGCCTATCGGCTGGAGTGCTACCTCTGGCACGCCCACGGGGGTTCATGGGCCGGGATCGCCGGAGACGCCCACCCCTCGCCGTCGGATCCGATCCCGTTTCTCGGCTGCCCCGACTGCGACGACGAATAGCCGGTTCAGACGGCAGACAGGCGCATCGCAGACCGCGGATCCCTGACCGCAGACGAGCGGAGCTATAGTCATCCCTGCCGTCTGCCGTCTGCGCGTCTGACCCGGGAGGTCCCGCTGGAAACGCTTCCCAACTTCATCGCCGGCTCCTGGGTCCCGTCCCGGGCATCCGACTTCCTCGACGTCCACAACCCCGCAACCGGCGAGGTCATCGCCCGGACGCCTCTCTCGACGGGCGAGGACCTCGACCGGGCGGTCGCCGCCGCGAAGGCCGCCTTCCCGGCGTGGCGCGACACCCCCGTCGTCGCCCGCGCGCGGACCATGTTCCGGTTTCGCGAGCTCCTCGAGGAGCACTTCGACGAGCTCGCCGCGACCGTGACGCGCGAGCACGGCAAGACGCTCGACGAGTCCCGGGGCAGCGTGCGGCGCGGGATCGAGTGCGTCGAGGCGGCCTGCGGAACGCCCTCGCTCATGATGGGCTACGGCCTCGAGAACATCGCCTCGGGCATCGATTGTCAGGTGCTGCGCCAGCCCCTCGGCGTCTGCGCCGCGATCGCACCGTTCAACTTCCCGGCGATGGTGCCCCTCTGGTTCCTCCCGTTCGCCGTCGCGACGGGCAACACGTTCATCGTCAAGCCGTCGGAGCAGGTTCCCCTGACGCAGCGCCTGATGGCGACGCTCCTCGAGAAGTGCGGCCTGCCGCCCGGCGTCGTCAACCTCGTCAACGGGGGGCGCGCCGTCGTCGAAGCGATCTGCGATCACCCCGACATCCGCGCCGTGTCGTTCGTCGGCTCGACCGCGGTCGCGCAGGCGGTGTACCGCCGCGGCACCCACGCGGGCAAGCGCGTGCAGGCCCTCGGGGGCGCCAAGAACTTCGTCGTCGTCATGCCGGACGCCGATCTCGATCGGACGATCGAGATCCTCACGGAGTCCTTCTTCGGGTGCGCCGGGGAGCGCTGCCTGGCCGGCAGCGTCCTGCTGCCCGTCGGCCCCGTCCACGCCGAGGCGCGCGAGCGCCTCGCCGCGGCGGCGAACGCCCTGAATGTCGGCGACGGCGCGGAACCGGGCGTCGCGATGGGCCCGGTCATCAGTGACGCGCACCGGCGGCGCGTCGTCTCCTACATCGAAAAAGGCGTCGCCGAGGGCGCCCGTCTCGTCCTCGACGGCCGGGCGCACCCCGTGGCCAGCCGCGCGAAGGGCTTCTTCCTCGGTCCCGACGATCTTCGACGACGTCTCGCCCGCGATGTCGATCGGCCGCGAGGAGATCTTCGGCCCGGTGGCGTCGATCACGCCCGTCGGTAGCCTCGAGGAGGCGATCCGCGTCATGCAGGCCCACCCGAACGCGAACGCGACCTCGATCTTCACCTCGAGCGGCAAGGCGGCGCGAGAGTACGCGCGCCTGGCGACCGCGTCGATGGTCGGAGTGAACATCGGCGTCGCGGCGCCGATGGCCCAGTTCCCGTTCGGCGGAGCCAAGGACAGCTTCTTCGGCGACCTCAAGGCTCACGGGCGCGACGCGTACGAGTTCTACACGGACAAGAAAGTCGTGATTTCGAGGTGGTTCTGAAGGGGGCGATGCGATGACCACGACGACGAAGACCCAGGCCCCGACGAGCGCGACGACGCGCGAGGTCCGCGAGAAGCACAAGGAGTACATGCTCCCCGCGACGATCCAGTATTACGCCGAGCCCCTCGTGCTGACGGAGGGCAAGGGCCTCCGGATCAAGGACGCCGACGGCAACGAGTACCTCGATTTCTTTGGCGGGATCCTGACCGTCTCCGTCGGCCACGCCAACGAGAAGGTCAACGCCGCCGTCGTCGCGCAGATCAGCCGGCTCTCGCACGTCTCGACGCTCTACCCGACGATCCCCGCCGTCGAGCTCGCCGAGACGCTGGCGCGCCTGGCGCCCGGGAGGATGCGGCAGAGCTTCCTCGCGACCTCGGGCACCGAGGCCGACGAGACGGCGGTGATGCTCGCGCAGCTCCACACCGGGGCCTCGGAGATCGTGGCCCTGCGCCACGGCTACTCGGGCCGCTCGATGCTCGCGCAGTCGCTGACGGCCGTCTCGACCTGGCGTCCGCTGCCCTCGCAGGTCCCCGGTATCAAGCACGCGATGTCTCCGTATTGCTACCGCTGCCCGCTGAAGCTGACGTATCCCTCCTGCGGCGTCGCCTGCGCGAAGGACATCGAGGAGCTGATCCGCACGACGACCTCCGGCCGGATCGCGGGCTTCCTCGCCGAGACGATCCAGGGCGTCGGCGGCTTCATCACGCCGCCGCCGGAGTACTTCGAGATCGCCGTCGGGATCGTGAAGAAGTACGGCGGCGTCTTCATCTGCGACGAGGTCCAGACGGGCTTCGGCCGCACGGGCGGCAAGTTCTGGGGCATCGAGCACTACGGCGTCGCGCCCGACATCATGACGATGGCCAAGGGCATCGCCAACGGCCTGCCGCTCGGCGCCTGCATCGCGACGCCCGAGATCGCGGCGTCGCTGAAGGCCCTGACGATCTCGACCTTCGGCGGCAACCCGGTCGCGTGCGCGGCGGCGAACGCGACGATCCGCATCATCGAGGAGGAGGACCTGCCCGGCAACGCCGAGCGGATGGGCCGGATCCTCCGCGACGGCTTCGAGGAGCTGAAGCGCCGCTTCCCGAGGAACGTCGGCGACGTCCGCGGCATGGGCCTGATGCAGGCGATCGAGCTCGTCGAGGACGAGACGATCGGCGACCGCACGCCCGAGAAGGCGCTGACCAACCGCGTCTTCGAGGAGACGCGCAAGCGCGGCCTCCTCGTCGGCAAGAGCGGCCTCGAGGGCAACGTCTTCCGCGTGGCGCCGGCGCTGAACGTCAGCCGCTCCGACGTCGAGGAGGCCCTGGCGATCGTTCGGGAATCCTTCGAAGCGGCCGGGGCGCGGTAGACCCATCCGGCCGCCCTTGACCCGCGCCGGGGTCAGTTCTAAAGTCATCGATGTGATGAAGCGATCCGACGAGCTCGTCCTGGTCTTCAAGGCGCTGGGCGACCCGACGCGCCTGAAGATCCTGGACCTGCTGAAGTCGCGCGGGCAGTCCTGCTGCGAGCTCATCGCGCGGGAGGAGCGGGGGCTCTGCGCCTGCGACATCGAGACGGCGGTCGGCCTCTCGCAGGCCGCGGTCTCGCACCACATGGGACTTCTGCGCCGCGCCGGGCTCGTCGACGCCGAGAAGCGGGGGCGGTGGATGTTCTACCGGAGAAACGAAGCGGCCCTGGCGGGAGTCGCCGAGGCGCTGGCGAAGGCGGTCTAAAAAACTGGCGAAGGCGGTCTAACAAAATTGTCTCGACAGATCGATCATTCTGAATCTTTCGAAACTTCGGGCCGCCCGGAGCGCCGAAGGATGGGCGGTTTCGAGCGCTATCTGTCGGTCTGGGTCGCGGCCAGCATGGCGCTCGGCCTGGTTCTCGGCAAGGTCCTGCCGGGCCTCACGTCCGCTCTGCGCGGCCTCGAGATCGGCCGGGGGTCCCACATCAATGTCCCGATCGCGGTTCTGATCTGGCTGATGATCTACCCGATGATGCTGAAGGTCGACCTCGCGTCGATCGCCAGCGTCGGCCGCCGCCCGCGCGGGGTTTTCGTGACGCTCTTCGTCAACTGGCTCGTCAAGCCGTTTTCGATGGCGTTTCTGGGATGGCTTTTTTTCCGCCACGTTTTCTCTCCCTGGATCGGTCCCGAGCTCGCGGGCCAGTACATCGCCGGCGTCATCATCCTGGCGGCCGCCCCGTGCACCGCGATGGTCTTCGTCTGGTCGTATCTCGCCGACGGGGATCCGGCCTACACGCTCGTGCAGGTATCGATCAACGACCTCGTGATGCTCGTGGCGTTCGCGCCGATCGTGAAGCTGCTCGTGACCGGGGCGGCGGGGCTCGAGGTGCCGTTCCGGGTCCTTCTCGTCTCGGTCGTCGTGTTCATCGTCGTCCCGCTCGCCCTCGGCGCGGCCAGCCGCGCCATCCTGATCGCGCGCCGGGGCGCGGCCTGGTTCCAGGAGCGTTTCGTGCGGGCGTTCGCGCCGGTCACGGTCGCAGCGCTGCTGGCGACCCTGACGCTCATCTTCGCGTTTCAGGCGGAGAACATCACCGGCCGCTGGTTACACGTGCTGCTGATCGCCGTTCCGATCCTGCTGCAGGTGTATTTCAACTCGTCCCTGACCTACGGCCTCATGAAACTCGCCCGGGTCGAGTACGCCGTGGCGGCCCCCGGGGCGCTCATCGGCGCCTCGAACTTTTTCGAGCTCGCCGTGGCGACGGCGATCGCCCTCTACGGGCCGGGCTCCGGGGCCGCGCTCGCGACCGTGGTCGGCGTGCTCGTTGAAGTACCCGTGATGCTCTCCGTGTGTCGCCTCTGTGTGGCGACGCGCGGCTGGTTTCCGGCGAGTCCCGCCCTGTCATCGACCATCATCGCTCCCTGAAGGAAAGTGAGGCATCCGTGGCCGACGCGCCCTCCCCCAAAAAGCTCAAGGTCCTCTTTCTGTGCACGGGCAATTCCGCGCGGAGCATCCTGGCCGAGTTTCTTCTTCGGAAGCTCGATCCCGTCCGGTTCGAGACGTACAGCGCGGGAGCGAACCCCCGAGGCCGGGTGAATCCCTACGTGCTCGAGCTCCTGAACAACGAGTACCGGATCGACGCCAGCGCCGCCAGGAGCAAGTCCTGGGAGGAGTTTCGGGACGTGAAGTTCGACTTCGTGATCACGGTCTGCGACAAGGCCCGCGAGTCCTGTCCGATCTGGCCGGGTCAGCCGATCGTCGCCCACTGGGGATCGGAGGATCCGGATGGCGTCGAGGGAGACGATGAACGGCGCAAGATCATCCGGGAGGTCGCCGTCGAAATCTACCGGCGGCTCGGCCTCTTCACCTCTCTGCCCGTCGAAAGCCTCGATCGCCTGCGCCTCGAGGCGATGACGAAGGCGATCGGCCGGGACGACACGAAGGACGTCGCCCCGCGCCTCCGGCTCAGCGGGCCGGACGCAGCTTCCGCTGGAGCCAGTACACCGGGATCCCCAGCGCGATGAATGCGAGTCCGAACAGGGACTCCCGCGGCGTCTCGACGAGCGTGTTGACGACGATGGCCAGCGCTGTTGCCCCGAAGAGGATCGGGACGAAGGGGTAGCCGGGCACCCGGTACGGCCTCGGCAGGTCGGGTTCCTACTTCCGCAGCGCGATCACCGACAGAACGGCGAAGGCGTAGAAGATCCAGCCTCCGAAGATCACGTAGGTGAAGAGCTGCGCGAAGCCGCCGATGATGAGGACGAGGACCCCGGACCACAGGCCCTGGAAGAGCAGCGCCCTTGTGGTCGTCGGCGAATAGCGCCGCGGAGGAAACCAGGAATGCCGCGGCCACCCAGAGGCAGAGCTTTGTCTTCATAGAGACACCTCCGCCGGAGGGGAGACTCAAGTTCCGCGCCAACGAAGGGAAACGCCCGTCGCCCCGGCTACGTCGGGACGACGGGGCGATTGATCACCGGGTCGCGCGCCGGGCCCCCGAGCGAGCGAAAGGCGACGGCGACTTCGCTCAATGCTCCTTTTCGATCTCGGTGACCCACGACTTGCCGTCCTTTTCCTTGTACTCGTACTCGATCTTGTCGCCGGGCTTCATGTTGGCCCACGTGATCCCGTCCTTGAGCTTGGTCGACGCGTTGCAGTAGAGCGTGCTCTGCTCGCCCTTCTTGTTCTGGACCACGATCACCATCGTGTGCGGGTCGACTTTGACGACCGTCGCTTCCCTTTCGTGGTCGGCGAGCAGGACGGCGGACGAAACCACGAACACCACGGCGAGGATCCAGGAGACCTTCGTTTTCATAGACACCTCCGCGGGCACTATATTCAAGAAGCGGGCCAGCGGGGGAAGTGACGCCGCCCGAGCGCGTCAAGAATTTTGACGCGTGCGTCTTACGCGCGCCGCTTCCGGAAGGCCTTCTGCACGTAGTAGACGGGGACGCCGAGGCCGATGAAGGCGAGCCCGAAGAGCGCCTCGCGCGGCGTCTCGACGAGCGTGTTCACGACGATCGCGAGAGCGGTCGCGCCGAAGAGTATCGGGACGAAGGGGTAACCGGGCACCCGGTACGGCCTCGGCAGGTCGGGTTCCTTCTTGCGCAGCGCGATCACCGACAGCACCGCGAGGGCGTAGAAGATCCAGCCTCCGAAGATCACGTACGTGAAGAGCTGGGCGAAGCCGCCGATGATGAGGACGAGGAACCCGGACCACAGGCCCTGGAAGAGCAGCGCCTCGACGGGCGTGCGCCACTTCGGATGCACGCGCGAGACGCGCTCGATGAAGAGGCCGTCCTTGGCCATCTGGTAGTACGCCCGGGGCCCGGCGAGGATCAGGGCGTTCATCGCGCCGAGGATCGAGCAGAGGATCGCCGCCGTCAGGAGCTTGCCGCCCCATTCTCCGGTCACGCGCGTCATCGCCGTCAAGGCGACGCGGTCGGAGGCCGCGATCTCGGCCGGCGTGAGCACCTTGAGATACGCGAGGTTGGCCAGCAGGTACAGCGCGATCACGATCGCCACGCCGCCGATGAGGCCCCGCGGGAAGTTCTTCTGCGGCTCGTGGATCTCGCCGGCGGCGAAGCTCACGTCGTGCCAGCCCTCGTACGCCCAGAGCACGGCGACGAGCGCGACGCCGACCGCCGCGAGCGGCACGGGCCCCGTCGGCAGCGGCGGCGCGGGCGCCCGGGTCGCGTCGGGCGCGGGGCCCGGAAGAAGGAAGATCACGACCACCATGACGACGAGCCCGCCGACTTTGAGGGCGGTCAAGACGTTGCCGACCCGCGCGCCGTTCTTCACGCCGACGATGTTGATCCACGTCAGGAGAGCGATCGCGAGGACGCCCACCACCTTCGTGGTCGTCGGGTTCAGGGGAACGAAGGCCCCGAGGTAGATCGGGAAGGCCGCTCCGAGGGTCGCGATCGAGCCGGACGTCGCGACCGTGAAGAGCATCCAGCCGCAGAGAAAGCCCGGCAGCCGGCCGAAGCCCCGGGTGATGAAGGAGTAGATCCCCCCGGCGTCGGGCATCGCGGCACCGAGCTCGGCGAGCGACAGCGCGCCGAGCATCGTCAGGACCCCTCCGATGACCCAGACCGCCAGCATCCAGCCGGGCTGGTGGACGGCCCGTGCGATTTCGGCCGGGACGAGGAAGATGCCGGAACCGATGATCGTGCCGATCACCAGGTTCATGGCGTCGTACAGCGTGAGGTCGCGGCGGAGCTCCGACATGGGCGGGCCTCCCGGATTCGGCGACGGCGTCGCGGGTTTTCGGTAACTGTATCCCGCCGGCCGCGGGGCCGACCCGTCGCGGGACGAAAAAAAGGGCCGCCGGATCAGCCGACGGCCCATGAGGAAGGTTGAGGGATCTGGTTCAGTTTTTCGGAGTGCGTCCTTCGAGCGCGTCGAGGCGCTTTTCGAGGTCGTCCAGCCGCTGCTGGAGATCCGGCGAGCCCGGAGGAACGGGGGCGACCGGGGGCGCCGGCGGAACCGGGGGCACCGGCCAGTGGCGGAACTTGAACTTGCGCATCCCGGGACCGAAGTCGCCGACACGGACCTTGCCTTCGCGCTCGGCCACCGTCACGGTCAGCGTCTTCGGCGTTCGGTCGCGCAGGAGCTCGAGCTTGACGGTCTCGCCCTCTTTCTTGCGCCGGATCGCGCGCACGAGGTCGCGGGTCGACCCGATTCTCTCGCCGTCGGCCGTCGTCACGATGTCGGCGACCTGGAGGCCCGCCTTCGCGGCCGGCGAATCCTTCTCGACCTTGCCGACGAAGACGCCGGCCTCCTTCGGAGCGCCGAAGTGGATCCGCAGGTCGGGTGTCATCTCGACGGGACGCACGCCGATGTAGCCGCCGCCCTCGAACCAGCCGAACTCGGGCAGGTTTTCGAAGTCGTGCAGGTCGGCGAACATCTCGCCCTCGTCGTCGCCCGAGATGAAGACGCCGTCGTCGTCGACGACGACCTCGCTCTCGGGAGAGACGACGACGATCTTCTTGTCTTTCTCTTTGGCCTTCGGGGCCGTTTCCGGGCCGCCGCCCGCTTTCACGCGGGAGGCCGTGGGGAGAACCAGCAGGGCCGCGAGCAGGAACGCTTTCAGACGCATGGTGCCTCCATCTCGAAGGAGGAGACGGCCGCGTCGGGGAAAGGTTACGGCTTCGTCTTCTTCTTCGGCGGCGGCGCCGGGGCCTTCTTCGCCGCCGGCGTCGGGGCGGCCGGGGCCGCGACGGCGGTCGTGTCGAGGCTCCAGGCGCTCCGGCCCGCGGTGCCGACGAGGATGCGGCGAGGATGGGCGAAGTCCGGCGCGAGCGCCGTGATGTCGGGGTGGGGCGGCTCGCCGCCGACCGGACGCCAGGTCGTTCCGCCGTCCTGGGAGCGGAAGACGCCTTTCTTCCAGGTCCCCGCATAGAGCGTCTTCGGCTCGACCGGGTCGAGAAGGAGGACCTGGACGTTGGCGCGGCCGAGGCCCTGGTGGCACGCGGTCCAGGTCCCACCGCCGTCGGAGCTCCGGAAGACGCCCTCGTCCTCCGTGCCGAGGAAGATCGTCTTCGTCGCCGGATCGACGACGATCGTCTGGATCTGGGAGTGAGGAAGGCCGGCGCCGCTCGGGTTCCACGTCTTCGCGCCGTCGGTCGACTTGAAGAGCCCGGCGTGGGTGCTGATGAAGAGCGTCGTGGGCGAGCCGGGCAGCGCCGCGAAACCGAAGAACCCGTTCAGGCTCGAGCCGCGCTCGAGGTCCGGCATCTCTTTCCAGGACTTCCCGCCGTCGATGCTGGCGTAGACGGTGTCGGGATCGCGGGCCCAGACGCGCTTCGGGTCGGCCGGATCGAAAACGAACGCCAGAACGCTGCGGGTGACGACGATGTCCTTGTGGACCAGTTCCCAGCTCTCGCCGCCGTCGGTGCTCCGGAAGATCCCCTCGTCCGTCCCGGCGAAGAGGATTTTCGGCGACGTCGGGTCGATCGCGACCGCGCGCACGTCGGTCGTGGTCATCCCCTCGAAGAGGCGGGTCCACGTCCGGCCGCCGTCGGTCGTCCGGGAGACGTTGCCCTGCACGGTCCCGACGTAGAGCGTGCCGGGCGCGGACGGGTCGGCCACGAGCGCCTTCACGTCCGCGGCGCTGAAGCCGTCGGGCGTCGGCGACCAGGTCCGGCCGCCGTCGGTCGTCTTCAGCACGCCTTCGCGGTTGGTGCCGGCGTAGAGCGGCCCGGCCGGATCGAGCGCGAGCGCCGAAAAGTTGATCCAGTTGAAGCCCTTCGCGATCTCGGTCCAGTTGCGCCCGAGGTCGGTCGTCTTGATGACGCGGTTGGGGACGCCGGCGTACACGATCTTCGGGTCGTTGGGGTCGATGGCGAAGGCGTCGCCGTCGAAGGGCCGCCACTTGTCCGGGCTCTTCTTCGCCCAGGTCCTGGCGTAGTCGTCGCTGCGCCAGATGGCGCCGTTGATCCCGGCCCAGACCGTCTCGGGACCGACCGGGTCGACCGCGAGGGCATGGATGTTTTCCTTCTCGATCTTGTCGCTCGAGGCGGCCCACGTCGCGCCCGAATCCGTCGACTTGAAAATGCCGTCGCTGATCGTGCCGGCGTAGAGCGTCGAGGGCGTCTTCGGATCGACGGCGAGAGCGCGGAGCCGGAAGTTGTGCGGGAACCCGTTTTCCGAGTGCGTCCAGGTGCGGCCGCCGTCGCTCGAGCGGTGGACGCCGGGCTTGGGCCCCGTGGTGTCGCCGGCCGCGTACGCGACGCCCTTCGGGTCGACGGCGAGCGCCGCCCATTCCTGCCGCTCGATCGCGAGCACGCGCTTCCACGTGGCGCCGCCGTCGGCGCTGCGGTAGACGCCTTCCATGTTGGTCACGGCCCAGACCGTTTTCGGGGACGACGGATCGACGGCCACGCCCTCGACGACGGCGTCGCGGGGGAAGCCCGCGTCGCACAGCGTCCACGTCGCGCCCGCGTCCGTCGTCCGGTAGAGGCCTCCGCCGAACGTCCCGGCGTAGAGCGTCGCCGGGGCCGTCGGGTCGATCGCGAGCGCCTTGACCTCCCCGGTCCACGGCCCGATCGGCGTCCAGGTCTGGGCGGCGGCGCCGGCATGGAGCGTCCAGAACGCGGCCAGGGCGACAGCGGTGCGAAGGGGCGTGCGCATCGTCCTCTCCTTGCGTTTTCGGGTCCGGAATTTCGCGGCGATTTTAGCAGGCGTCCCGCTGATAGCCTCTGGTCGATGCGCCGCGGCGGGCTCGTCGGACTTCTTCTCGCACTGGCGTCCGCGGCGGCGGCGCAGGGGCCGTCGGCCGACTGGCGCACCGTCGAGACCGCCCACTTCCGGGTTCACTTTCCGGCGCCCTTCGAGGCGTGGGCGCGGCACGCCGCCGGGCAGCTCGAGCCGATCCACGCGCGCGTCGCCGCGCTCGTGGGCTTCTCTCCTGACCGGCCGATCGAAGTCGTCGTGTCGGACCCCGCGGCCGACGCCAACGGCGCCGCCGCCCCGTTTCTCGACCGGCCCGAGATCCTGCTGTGGACGTCGCCGCCGGGCACGGCGTCGGAGCTCGGCGACTTCCGCGACTGGACGGAGATGCTGGCGACGCACGAGGTGGCGCACGTCGTCCATCTCGCGCGGCCGGCTCCGGGATGGCGCGGCTTTCTCTCCCGGATCTCGCCGGCGCCGTTCGGTCCCCTCGCGCTCGGCTCGCCGCGGTGGCTGATCGAAGGTTACGCCACGTTCGTCGAAGGCGCGCTGACGGGCTCGGGGCGTCCGGCCTCGAGTTTCCGGGCGATGGTGCTGCGCGGGCTCGCGGTCGACGGCAAGCTCCCGCCCTACGCGAAGCTCGACGGAGGAGACGGCTGGCTCTCGGACGCGATGCCGTATCTCGTCGGGTCGGCCTACCTCGAGTGGCTCGTCGCGCGGGCCGGACCGGCCAGTCTGCCCGACCTCTGGCGGCGCATGGCCTTGCGCTTCGCCGGTGGCTTCAATGCCTCTTTCCGGGAGGTGTACGGCGACTCGCCGGAGGACCTCTACGACCGCTTCGTCGCCGAGTCCTCGGCCCGCGCGCTCGACGAGGAGAAGCGGCTGAAGGCGGCGGGCCTCGTCGAGGGCGACCTCGTGCTCTCGCTCGAGGGCTCGACGCTCTCGCCGCAGGTTTCGCCCGACGGCTCGAAGCTCCTCGTCCGCCGCGATCCGTCGCGGCGCGTCAGCCTGCTGTCCGTCTGGGACCTCGCGCCGCAGAAGACCGAGCGGGCGCCCCTCCGCACGCTGCCGCGGCTCGACGGGTACTCGCCGGCGGATCCGCGCTGGATGCCGGACGGGCGCCGCGTGCTCTTCTCGCGGCGCGCGCCGGACGCCGACGGGGTGTTGCGGCGGGACCTCTACCTCTGGGGCTGGGAACGCGGCTCGGTCGGCCGCGTGACGCGCCGGGCCGACGTGTCGCAGGCCGACCCTTCGCCCGACGGCCTCTTCGCCGTCGCCGTCCGGTCGCGTTTTGGCGCGACGACGCTCGTGCGCGTCGACCTCGCGACCGGCGAGACTCGCGAGATCCCTTGCGAAGGGCTCGCCCCGGAGGACTGGCCCGTCTGGGCGGAGCCGCGGCTCTCGCCGGACGGAACGCGCATCGCGGCGCTGCTGCACCGCGACGCCCGGTGGCGGCTGGTGGTCCTGCCGTCCGGGGGCGGCGCGATGACCGAGATCGCGGTCGGAGGCGCCGCCGCGGCCGCGCCGGCGTGGAGCCCGGACGGCTCGACGATCTTCGTGACGGCCGACGGTTCCGGAACGTGGAACGTCGTCGCGGCGCCGGCCGACGGAGGGCCCGCGGCCCGGGTTCGCACCCGGGTGACGGGCGGCGCCTTCGCTCCGGCGCCCTCGCCGGACGGCCGCTCGCTCTATTTCCTCGACTGGACGGCTCGCGGAGTCGACGTCCGGCGGCTCGACCTGGCGGCGGCGCCGCCCTCGGAGGAGGAGCCGCTCGTCCCGCCGCGCCGCGAGCCCGCGCCGCCGATGACGGCCGAACCCGCGACGCCGGACCGGCCGTACTCGGTCTGGCCGTCGCAAATCGTTCGGCCGCTCTTGAATTTTTCGATCGGGCCCGACGGGGACACGGTGCAGCTCGGCGTCGACGGCGGCGACGTCCTCGGTCGGCTGCACTGGCTCGCGGCGGGCTCCGTCGGCAACACGCCCGGACCGCGCGGGGGAGCGATCGCGGCCGCCTGGCGCGGCCTCCCCTTCATGGTGTCGCTCCAGCTCTTCTCGGCGCTCGAGAAGCCCGGCCGCCAGAGCCTCGCGCCGCGCCCGGCCCTCGACGTCGAGCGGCGCGGAGGCTACTTCGAGGCCGCGTGGGCCCGGGCCTTCGACTGGGGACGCCTCGAGGCCGACGGCGGCGAAGGTGTCGCGAGCTACGACGCGCTCGCGACCGGCCGCGACTTCGGCCGCGCCCTCGGTAACGCGCGTCTGCGCGCGGTGTACCGGCGCACGCGCGGCCGATGGGGCGGGGGAATCGACCTCGAAGCCGCGGGATCGGTCGGGGAAACCGACGGCCGCGGCTGGAGCCAGGCGGCGGGCAACGCCCGGCTCTTCGGCGTCACTCCGATCGGAACCTTCTCGGCGGGCGCGCGCTGGGGCGACACCGGCGGCCGGCCGACCCGTTTCGACGTCTTCACGATCGGCGGCTCGCCCTCGACGATCCTGCCGCCGGGGTTCGACCGTAACCGCATCGAGAGCCGCGCGCTGCCCTACGCCGTCCAGCTCGGCGAGAAGTTCGAGGCGTACCGGGCCGAGGCCGAGGCGTCGGCCTGGCCCCTCGTCCTCTACGGGGAGTGGCTGCGCGCGTGGAACCCCGGCTTCGCGCGTCCGGATCCCGTGCGCGTCGCGGGCGCGGAGGCGCGCCTGGAGCGGTTGATCCCCGCCGAGTTCGGGCGGTCGATTTCGTTCCGCGTGGGGGCGGCGTGGATCCAGAGCGCGGCGCCGCGCTTCGACACCGTCCGCGGATATGCTGACCTCATCTTTCGGCCCTGAACACGGAGCTCCATTGCGGCGATTGATCGGATCACTGAGCCTGTGCCTCGCGACGGCCTGCGCGCCCGCGACGTCCTCGGCCCCGTCCTCTCCGGCCCCGCCCGCCGCCGCGCCGCCGGCCGCGGAGCTCGCGCGGAGCGGCATCGCCGTCGTGGCCGAGACCGAGGTGCGCCTCGATGACGCCGCGCGCAAGCGCGAGATCGCCGTCGCCGCGGCCTACCCGAATGGCGACGGACCGTTTCCGGTGATCGTCTTCTCGCACGCCGAAGCCGGGTCCGCGAAGGACTCCCGGCCGCTCCGACGCTTCTGGGCGACGCGCGGATACGTCGTCCTCGCGCCTTCGCACGCGGACGGTCCGGCCGGGGGCAAGACCGCCGCCGATCCGAGGGCGTGGGAGAACCGGGCGCGCGACCTCGCGTTCGTGCTCGATTCGCTCGGCCTCGTCGGAGAGCGCGTCCCTCCGCTCGCGGGCCGGATCGATGCCGCCCGGATCGGCGTGGGCGGACAGTCCTACGGCGCGTACACCGCCGGCCTTCTCGCGGGAGCGACCGTGGACGTGCCGAAGGGCGAGAAGGGAAAGAGCTTCGCCGATGCCCGCCCGAAGGCGTTTCTCCTGCTCTCTCCGCCGGGCCAGGGCTGGCGCGGGTTCACCAGGAGCTCCTGGTCGCATGTCGCCCGCCCGCTCATGGTCGTCACGGGCTCGCGCGACAAGGGCCCGAAGGGGCAGGACTCCTCGTGGCGCCTCGACGCATTCGCTCTATCGCCGCCGGGCGACAAGTTCATGCTGCTGCTGCGGGGCGCCGGCGCCCTGTCTTTCACGGGACAGTACGCCGAGCCCGGAGCCTCGCTGTCCGGGCGCGGCAAGGGTGCGCCGCCGGTCGACGAGGAGGTCGCGATCTTCAAGGACCTGAAGGCCGTGACCGTCGCGTTCTGGGACGCGACCCTGCGCGGCGACGCCGCCGCGAAAGCGTTCCTCGCCTCCGACAGGCTGGCGAAGGAGACTTCGGGAAGGGCGACGCTCGAGCGGCGGTAGGGGTAGGGAAACCCTCCCCTCCGAGGGGAGAGGGCAGGGTGAGGGGTTCAGAGCAACCGCCCACCCTTGAATTCAGAAAGCGGCCCAGAAGGGATCCCCTCACCCCGACCCGATACCACCGGCTGCGCCGGTATTGCCTCGATGTGGATTCTCAAAACGTTGTTCACGGCCACGATCGGGCTGGGCGGCCTTTCCCCCTCTCCCGGCGGGAGAGGGTTCTCCTATTTGACGTTCACCGGTGAACAACGTCCTGAGAAACGACACCGAGAGCCGGGAGTTGCCGCTGGTGGACGGCTCCCGCCGGGAGAGGGGGCAGAGTGCTGCCTCTCGAAGCTACTTTTCAGTCCTGGTAGTACTGCCTCGCGTAGACGTAGCCCTTCCGGCCGACGAGCTGGACGTCGATCTGGTGGTCCCCGCGGGTGCCGCGGGGCTTGACGACGACGAGGACGTAGCGGCCCGAGATCGTCCGCCGGACGAGCTCCATCGCGAGGGCCGGGAAAAGGTGCGTCTTCTGGTAGGTGCCGCCCGTGACCTGGGAGACCTGCTTGAGATAGTCCTCGAGCGAGTGGTAGTCGGCGTCGGCGACGTCGAGCGTGAAGAGGTTGGTTCGCGAGCGGCCGAGGGAATAGATCATCTCGCTGTAGTCCCGGGACTCGGAGGCGACCGGGCCGCTGAGCCCGCCCTGCGTGCTGCCGAGGCCCCAGCCGAAGAACACCATCGACTTGCCGCCCGGGAGCGGCTCGAGAGCACGGGCGAGAACTTCGATCGCGCGGTCGGTCGTCCCCGCGTTCTTCGCCGCGGCGCGGTCGAGGTAGCGCCCGATCGAAGGCTGGCTCGCGGGGTCCGGCTCGGGCGGCATCGAGGTGCGAATCGAGGACGTGATCGCGGTCTCGATCTTCGCGCGGTCGGACGTGAAGTCCTGCCGGAGCTTGAGCTGCGAGTCGTGCGAGGCGACCGCGATGCGGTCGGTCGGCAGGAGCGTGTCCAGGAACCGGCGTGCCTGCTGCGCGTTCCGCATCAGGCCGTGCAGGCGCGTGGTCTGGCTGCCGTCGTGCTGGAAGAAGAACACGATGAGGCGGCCCGGCGGCGCGTCCTGCCGGAAGCGCTCGGCCTCCGCCGACTCGATGCCGACGAGCGCCGATGTGTCGTTCTCGGGCTTGTCGCCGGGCAGCCACTCGACGTCCTCGAGGATGACGGAACGCCCGTCGATCCTGACGCGGAAGTCCTCGGGCTTCAGATCGGGGATCGGGTTGCCGTCCGGCCCGATGACGTGGGCGTCGATGACGACGCGTTCGACGACGACTTCTTCCTGCACCGCGCCCTGCCGGTCGGCCGGCTCCTGGGCCGCGGCGGAGGCCGCGCGGCCGAGGGCGGCAAGAGCGAGGACTGCGGCCGGCAAAGCGAAACGCGGGTGCACGACGACAGGCTAGCCCAGAAGCATAGGCGCGAGGATGGAGAATGACCGGGCAATTGGCAAGTCAGCCCGGATTCGTCCGCGCTTTTGGTCCGTTCGTCCCGAGCGAAGCCGCGGGCATAGTATCGAGAGCCACTCCGATGCCACTCCGCACAGGTCAACGCCTCGGCCCGTACGAGATCGTCGCGCCGCTGGGCGCAGGCGGGATGGGGGAGGTCTACCGGGCGCGGGACCCGCGGCTGCAGCGAGAGATCGCGATCAAGGTGCTGCCGGCGGCAGTGGCCTCGGACCCCGAGCGCCTGAAGCGTTTCGAGAAGGAAGCGCGGGCCGCGTCGGCGCTCAATCACCCCAACCTCGTCACGATCCACGACATCGGCTCGGCCGACGGCGTCGAATACATCGCGATGGAGCTCGTGGACGGGCGGACGCTGCGCGAGGCGCTGGCCGACGGCGCTGTTCCCATCCGCACGCTGCTTTCGATCGCGGCGCAGGCGTCCGACGGTCTGGCGAAGGCGCACGGGGCCGGGATCGTGCATCGGGACCTCAAGCCCGAGAACGTGATGGTCACGAGAGACGGCTTCGTGAAGATCCTCGACTTCGGCCTGGCGAAGCTGACGCAGCCGGAGGATTCGTCGGGGGCGACGGCGGCGCGGACGGTCTCGGGCGGGACGGAGCCCGGGATCGTCATCGGGACGGTCGGCTACATGTCGCCGGAGCAGGCGCTGGGCAAGGCACTCGACTTTCGGTCGGACCAGTTCTCGTTCGGCTCGATCCTCTACGAGATGGCGACGGGAAAGCGGGCGTTCGCGCGGGGCAACACGCCCGAGACGCTGACGGCGATCCTGCGCGAGGAGCCCGAGCCGATCGGAAGCATCGCGCCGGTGACGCCCGCGCCGCTGCGCTGGGTGATCGAGCGCTGCCTCGCGAAAAGCCCCGACGACCGCTACGCGTCCACCCGCGATCTCGCGCGCGACCTCGCGACGCTGAAGGATCACCTTTCGGAAACGAGCGGGGTGGCGGCGGCCGCAACGGCGCGGCTTCGCGCCGGCACCCCGATCTGGATGCGGGTCGCGCTGGCAGCCCTGGCCGCGCTGGCAGGAATCCTCTTGCTCTCCCGAGCCTCGGAAGCCTCCGCCGGTTGCCGGTCCCACGCGATTCCTGGTGGACACGTCCTCGAGCGCGTCCTTCTTCAGCAGAGCTCCGGTCACGGGGTTGGCCGTTTCGCCCGACGGGCGTCGCATCGCGTTCGTCGCGGGTACCGCGTCGAGATTCCGGCTCTGGGTCCGATCCCTCGAGGAGGTCGAGCCCCGGGCTTTGCCCGGAACGGAATGGGCGGCATCGCCGTTCTGGTCGCCCGACGGACAGCAAGTCGCCTTCTTCGCGGGAGGCAAGCTCCAGAGGATCGCAGTGGCCGGAGGGCCGCCTCAGGTCGTTTGCGAGGCTCCCTTCGGGGCCTCCGGGACGTGGAGTCCGGAAGGCGTCATTCTCATCGGTGGGGGGTGGGCGGGAGCAAACCGCGAAATCCTCCGGGTCTCGGCGGAAGGCGGCAGCCCCGTGGCCCTGACGAAGGCCCCGGAAAAGCGCCGCTACCTCTGGCCCGACTTTCTCCCCGATGGACGGCGCTTTCTCTTTCTCGATCAGTCGCCTTATGGCGAGAAGAACACCGTTTGCATCGGCTCGCTCGACTCCCGCGAGATCCACCCGCTCTTCGAGGCGGACAGCCGGGTCGAGTACTCTCCGCCCGGCTACCTCCTCTTCGTGCGCGACGCCGCGCTTCTGGCGCGCCCCGTCGATCCGAAGAGCCTGGCCTTCACCGGAGAAGCGATTCCCGTCGCGCCGGCCCTCACGTACTTCCAACGGACGGGCTCCGGCGCCTTCTCGGCCTCGGCGGGATCGAGCGTCCTCGCCTACCAGCCCCGACCCTACGATTCGCGAGCTGGTGTGGCTCGATCGCGAGGGTCGGTCTCTCGGGTCGGTGGGCGAGCCCGCGATCTTCCATCAGCCGCCGCGTCTCTCGCCCGACGGCCGCCGGGTGGCCGTGTCGGTGAGGGGACTGAAAACGGGAATCCGCGACGTCTGGATTTACGACGTCGCGAGCGGGCTGCCGACGCGAACACCCGGAGCGGCCGGGGACGGATTTCAGCCGGTCTGGTCCCCGGACGGTACGCGCCTCGCCTATGCCTCGGGGCGCGGGCGCCCTCCGGACATCTACGTCCTCGACCTCGCGAGCGGACGCGAAGATCTGGTGCTCGCGCTCCCTGCCACACAGTCTCCGCTCGCCTGGTCGCCCGACGGAACGCGGATCGTCTACGGCGACTACTCGCCTTCGAGGCGGCCTCCATTCCGGGTCGGCGTCCTTCGTCCTCGGCTCGAAAGCGAAGCCGGAGCCGCCGACCTCGGGTCCCCCCTACAGCGAGTACGACGCGCGCTATTCGCCGGATGGCCGCTGGATGGCCCTCGTCTCGGAGGAGTCGGGCGAACCGGAGATCTACCTGCCTGCCGGCCGGCGGCAGCGGCGAGCGGCGACGCGTCTCGTCGGCGGGAGGCGACCACCCGCGGTGGCGCGGCGACGGCCGCGAGCTCTACTACCTCGATGGCGGGGGAAGGCTGATCGCGGTTCCCGTCTCGGCCGCGGCTTCCGGGATCGAGGTCGGCACGCCGCGGACGCTGTTTTCCGCGGGAGCGTCCGCGATCGACTTCGACGTCACCGCGGCGGGCGACCGCTTCCTGTTTCAGATGGGAACCGAGGCGCGCCCCCAGCCGCCGATCGTGGTCACGCTCGACTGGGCCGCCGGGATCGCCCGGTGAGAGCCGAGCGTAGCGGTCCGACCCCCAACTCCTGTAGCTTTCCGTCTCCCGGACCCGGGCGCGCCGACGCTGCTGTTCCCGGTCGACGGCGAGCTGCGCGACTACGACGTCGATTCCTCGGGCCAGCGATTCCTCCTGGACGTGGCGCCGGCGGAGCCCGCACCGATCGGAGTGCTCGTGAACTGGCCCGCCCTCCTGGCGAAGGCGAACGCCGAATGACCTCGTACTCCTCTCGGCCGCCAGGGACGATGGGCTCTGGACACCCTCCTCACTTTGCGTCGTCTCCCTTCTGAGTGGGCAAGCCTTTGTCGATCCAGTCCCGCCGCAGATTCGTGGGCAGGTACAAGACCCGGACGTTCTTGAACCCCAGGTCTTCCATCGCACGAAACGCCGGGCGGATGTTGGGGCAGTCCTTCCAGGGACAGCAGCCACAATAGAGAACGATTGACTTGTCCCGTGAGAGATTCTTCACCTCCGCTTTCAGCGCCTCGAGACCGTCGGTTTTCGATGCTGGTCCGGCGAAGATCGACCCCGCGATGTGACCACCCAGGTAGGTAAACCGAGGACCGACATAGAGCACCAACGGCTTCTCGCCCGCGGCTTTCGAGAGGGACGTGGAGAGGTCTTCCGTCGTCATGAGCCGGCTGGCCGGCCACGGGTCGGAGGGCAGAACGGGAGGCTGTCGAGATGGCTCGGAACTCGAAGCGCCGGTCAGAGCGATTGTGACCACGAGCGTCGACAGCCGGAGAGGCGAGGCTCCCCTCGAAGTCGTTTGCCTGGTTTTCATCTTGTCTCCTTCTCTGGCTTGATGGCCCGGCTCGACCAACGGCTTCGGGCGGGGCGGACGAAGGGCCTCGACGTCATGGTCCCGACAGCGAGCCCGGCGCCGAAACCGTCGAGGCCTGATGATCGCTCAGGTCCAACGCCCCAGCCAGTCCGTCTCGAAAAGGACGGGAGGCAGGCGGTCGGTCGGTCGCGTCGCACCGCGGCCGGCGGGCTAGAGAGCGCGGCGCTCGGGCGCCGCTTTGCGCTCCGTCACGCGATCCGGGAACTGTTCGTGAAACGTGTTCGCGACGTGGCAGCTCCAGCACACGCGCTGGTGCGTGGCCAGGATCTGCGGCAGCGCTTCGGGTCGGATCGCGTCCCACTCGAGCGACTTGTTGTCCGGTCCGAGGATCGCCGGTTTGTTGTCGCCCCAGTGGATCTCGATCTTGTTGCCGCAGAGAGCGCAGGAGGCTCCCTCGTACCAGTGGGTGAGGATATTGCGTACCAGACAGCCGTCGGGCGAGCTCTCGATCTGGGAGATGCACTCCTGACCGCAGTGCTGCCGCTCCGGCCAGCGCGTGCACGACTCGAGTCGCAGCTCCGGCTCGCCGGTGAGGGTCGTGGCCGCGGCATGGCCCCGATCGATCTTCACCGCGACGGGCTGCCTGGTCTCAGGGCAGGTGACCAGCCGTGTGCCCTGGTACCGGCGGTAGGAGCGGATGGCGATAAAGATCACCGGGATCGTGGAGACAACCAGGACGATCAGAAACAGATTCAGAAGTGTCATCACACACCTCCGTGCGTTCATCCCGAGGGTAGACAGGCGCGCCGGTCCCGCGCATGGTGCAAACGCATCAACCGCGGCGCCGCCGCGCCGCCCGGGCGTCAGATGCCCAGAGCGCCGACGGCGAGCCCGATGACCGCGATCAGGGCGCCCGCCACGGCGTCCCCGTAGCGGTCGAGCCAGGGGGCGCGGAGCCTCGAGGCGCCGGCGCGCGCCGGGAGCACCAGGGCGACCATGGTCGCCAGCGTCGAGACCTCGTAGACGAGGACGATGCCGGCCGCCGGGGCCGCGCCGAGGGGCGCCGCCGCGAAGAGGAGCGGAATGACGGCCACGCAGGGGTCGGCGGAGAAGAGAAGGAAGAGTGTCCGGGCCGTCATGCGGCCCGGATCGTGGACGTGGTCGTAGTGGACGTGGGGATGGCCGTGGAGCCTCTTCCCGGCCGCCCGGCGGAGTCCCCAGATCGCGTAGGCCACACCGAACCCCACGAGAAGCACGCCGGCGGCGGCCTCCATCCGCCGGCCGAAGCGCTCGATGATTCCCATGCCGAAGAGGAGCCCGAGCCCGCCGAGCAGGGCCGACACCGTGACGTGGCCGAACCCGCAGGCGAGGGTGACGCGGAGCGTCCGTCCCGCCGACCAGCCGCGGGCGCGGGCGAGAGCGGCGAACGGGACCCAGTGGTCCGGCGCGAGCGTGTGGAGGCTTCCGACCGTGAAGGCGCCCAGGGCCAGGGCCGCGAAGAGACCGCTCACGCGCGCACCCGGGACTCGAGCGCAAGGACCGCACCGACGCGCCGTTCCTCCAGCCAGTCGAGCCAGGCGTCCACGCCAGACCCCGTGCGCGCCGAGAACGGGATCAGGCGGGGCGACGGCATGACGCGCGACAGGGCGTCTTCGATCGCCGCGAGGCTCACGTCGGGCAGGTGCGGCAGCAGGTCGGTCTTGGTCACCAGGACGAGATCGGCCTTGCGGAACATGACCGGGTACTTCACCGGCTTGTCCTCGCCCTCGGTCACCGACAGCGCGACGACGTTGGCGGCCTGGCCGAGGTCGTAGACCGCCGGGCAGACCAGGTTGCCGACGTTCTCGACGAAGAGCACGTCGAGGTCGGAGACGGGGAAGCCGTGGAGGGCGCGGTGGACGAGCTCGGCGTCGAGGTGGCAGGCCGAGCCCGTCGTGATCGACACCGAAGGGATGCCGGCGCGCATGAGCCGCTGGGCGTCGCGGTCGGTCTCCAGGTCTCCGGCGAGCGCGCCGAGGCGCCGGCGCCCCTGGAGGGCGCGGGCGGTGGCTTCGAGCACGGCGGTCTTCCCGGCGCCGGGCGAGCCCATCAGGTTGATCGCGAGGAGGCCGACCTGGCGGAAGTGCTCGCGGTTGTGCCGCGCGGTCCGGTCGTTGCCGGCCAGGATCCGGTCGTGCACCTCGACGGGAACGATGTCGGGATCGCCGCAGCCGCAGTCCTCACACATCCGCCACCTCCATCTCGATCGAGTCCAGGAAAATCTCGTCCCCGGCCGCGAGCCTCGCCGGGACCGCGCACTCCGGGCAGCGCAGGATCGACCCCCGGGGAATGTCGGCGAGGCACCGCGGGCACTCCCATCGCGCCGGCACCGGGACGATCGCGAGGTCCGCCGTCTCGCAGAGCGTGCGCTCGCGAAAGACGCCGTAGGCGGTTCGCAACAGCTCGATCTCGACGCCCGACGCTTCGCCGATCCGGACGTGGAGCCGGTGGACCGACGCCGCGCCCCGCCGAGCGGCCTCGGCCTCGACCCGCTCGACGAGCGCCTGGACAATCGAGTACTCGTGCACGGATCAGCTCCCGCCGCCGAAGCGCGCGGGCCGGCGCGCGAAGAAGCCTTCGAGGCCCTCCGCGAAATCCGCCCCGTCGGCGATCCGCGCGAGCTCGACGAGCTCGCGGTCGAGGTGGTGGTCGAGCCGGTCGACGCCGGCCGCCTGCTGGACCAGGCTCTTGGCGATGCCGAGTGCCTCCGTCGGGCCCTCGGCGAGGCGGCGCGCGATCGCGCGGACCTCGGCGTCGAAGGACTCGGCCGGGAAGACGCCGTTGATGAGGCCGTACTCGAGGGCGCGCGCGGCGTCGAGTCGCGGGTTCAGAAGCACGAGCTCCATCGCCCGGCGAAGCCCCAGGAGGCGCGGCAGGAAGAACGTCGAGCTCTCCGCTCCCGTCAGCCCGGTCTTCCCGTACGCCCACTCGAAGCTCGACCGGTCGGAGGCGTAGACGAGGTCACAGGCCATGGCGATCCCGAAGCCGCCGGCCGCGGCCACGCCGTCCACCGCCGCGACGAAAGGCTTCGGCGCCCGCTTGATCTCGGAGATCGTGCTGTGGATGTACTCCAGGATCTGCTTGAAGATCTCGCCGTAGCCGGTCTGTTCCGGCCGCGCGCCCTGGAGATAGCCGAGGTCCTCCCGGTTTCCGCCCGACCTGATGTACTTCAGGTCCGCGCCGCTGCAGAAGGCGCCGGGGATGCCGGCGAGGACGACGGCCCGGACGGCGGGGTCCCGGGCGAGCGCGAGGCCGGCCTTGCGAAAGTCCCGGGCCGTCTCGACGTCGAGCGAGTTGAAGCGCTCGGGCCGGTCGATCGTGAGAATGCCGAGGGCGCCGTCGCGCTCGATGCGGATGTGCGTCATGGCCGGGCTCCGGCGGCCGCGATCGGTGCGAGGCGGTCCTCGGGCTCGATGTCGAGCCCGTGCGGGCGCCGCTCGATCCGCCCCGCCATCAATGCGATCGCCCCCGTCAGGAGCGGGCCCCAGGCCGCCGCGAGCATCCACTCCTGGTGCGCGAAGGCGTAGGCGTTGACGGCGTGCGCGAGCCCCCGCCGCCGCAGGTCCGCGACGAGCGGCGCGACCGGGAACGGCCGGGAGCGCAGCAGGATCGGCCCCTCATCGAGTTTTTCGGTGACGACGTGGGCGGTCGCGCGCGTCTCCGGCTCGCCCGCCCGGATCGCGTCGCGCACGGCCGTCAACCCCGGGTAGAGCGGACGTCCGTCGCGTCCGGTGCGTGCCAGGTCGCTGCCGTGGACGTTGACGATCCGGCCGGGGAAGGCCTCGAGCATCGGCGCCGTCAGGAGGTAGAGATAACTCGACAGCAGCACCAGGTCCGGCCGCCAGGCGTCGAGGCGCTCGACGATTCCGCGGTCGTACTCGCGCCGCAGAGCGAGGTCGGCGAGCGGCCGGCGGGCGTAGAAGGATCGGATCGAGTAGTCGCGCACGGGGACCCGGACGGCCTCGAGTTCCCGCCGCTCCGGAAGGCCGCCGTCGGAGACGAGGCAACCGGCCAGGTCCCACTCCCGGCGGCGGTGGCCTGCGAGGAGATTCTCGAGCCCCGGGCAGCGCCGGGAACAGAGGACGGCGACGCGCGGGCGGGGCGTCAGCATATGCGGGGCAGGGGCTCGCCTTCGGGCTCGGCGAGGAGGCGCCGTCCGAACCCGGTGTCCAGGATGACCGAGCCGGGGCGCTCGGCGATGCAGGTGCCGACGATGGCGGCGTCCTTCCCGAGGGGATGCGCGCGGAGCGCCGCGAGCACGCGCTCGGCCGCCTCCGGGCGAACCCCGAGGACGGCCTTGCCCTCGTTGGCGACGTGGAGCGGATCGATCCCGAGCAGGTCGCCCGCCGCGCGCACGGCGGAGGTGACCGGGACGGCGGGCTCCTGGAGCAGGATGCCGACGCGGCTCTTTTCCGCCATCTCGTGGAGGGCCGAGGAGAGGCCCCCGCGCGTGGGGTCCTTCATCGCGACGATCGCTCCGTCCGCGGCGGACAGCGCCGCGCGGATCAGGCCGTTGATCGGCGCGACGTCGGAGGCGAGCGCGCCTTCGAGCTCGAGCGCGTGGCGGGCGGCCATGATCGCGAGGCCGTGGTCGCCCATGGTGCCCGTGACGAGGATCCGGTCGCCCGCGGCGAGGCCGGAGTCCGGGACGACCCGCTCCGTCAGGCCGAGGCCGGTGGTGTTGAGAACGATTCCGTCGATCTCGCCGCGTCCCATCACCTTGGTGTCGCCCGTGACGATCGCGGCGCCCGCCTCGCGGCAGGTCTCGCGGATGGAGGCCTGGATGCGCTCGAGATCGGCGCGCGGGAAGCCCTCCTCGATGACGGCGGCGCAGGTCAGGGCCAGCACCTCGGTCGCGCCCATCATGGCGAGGTCGTTGACGGTGCCCGAGACCGAGAGGCGCCCGATGTCTCCGCCGGGGAAAAAAATGGGATGGACGACGTGCGAGTCGGTCGTGACGACGAGGTATCGGTCTCCGAGCCAGAGCGCCGCGCCGTCGTCCATCGCCTCGGCGCCGATCCCCTTGAAGGCGTCGGGCGGCGCCGGCATTTCCTTCAGGAACACGTCCTCGATCAGGGCCCGCATCGCTCGGCCCCCCGCTCCTTGCTTGAGGGTGACCCGCTCTTCGAGAATCGTCAGCATCTTCACAGGGCTTCTCCGAGGTTGGGAATGCCGCCGTACTGGTGCCAGATCTTGCAGGTCCCCTCGCTCGAGACCATGCATGCGCCGACGGGGGTGTCCGGCACGCACTCGCGTCCGAAGAGGGTGCAGTCCTTCGGGGACGCGATCCCCGACATGATGTCCCCGCAGATGCAGCTCGCGGCGAGCGTCGGCGGGGCGTAGTCCCAGAGCCCGGTCAGGTCGATCGCGAAGCGCCGGCGCGCGTCCACACGGGCCCACTCGTCGCGCAGGCGCAGGTTCCCGTTCGGGACGTGGGCGATGCCGCGCCAGCGGCCTCCGACGGGGCGGAAGACGCTCCAGAGCTCTTCCTGCGCGCGCAGGTTCCCGGCGCGCGTGACGCAGCGCGGGAACATGTTCACGACACGCGGCGTCCGGTCGCGGATCAGCTCCACCAGGCGCGCGAGGCCGGCGAGGATGTCGAGCGGCTCGAAGCCCGCGACGACGACCGGGATCCCGTGGCGCTCGACGAAGGCCTCGAAGATTCCCCAGCCGGTGATCGCGGCCGCGTGGCCGGCCGCGAGGAACCCCTCGACGCGCGTCTCGGGCATCTCGGCGACGATCTCCATCACCGGGGGGATGTACTTGTGGGCGGAGAGCACCGAGAAGTTCGGCGGCAGCGGCCCTCGGACGATGGCCGCGGTCGCGACGGCGGTCGTCTCGAACCCGGTCGCGAAGAAGACGACCTCCTTCGAAGTCTCGCGGGCGAGCGCGACCGCCTGCTCCGCGCTGTAGACGACCCGCACCTCGGCGCCGGCGGCCTGGGCGTCGGCCAGCGACTGGACGGTCCCGGGGACCTTGACCATGTCCCCGTAGGTCGCGATCACGACGCCCTGCCTCGCGAGCGCCACGCCCTCGTCGACCTCGGGCATGTCGGTGATGCAAACCGGGCAGCCCGGGCCCATGATGACGTTCAAGTCCTTCGGGAAGGTCGCCCGCAGGCCCCACTTCGCGATCGCCTGCTCGTGGCTCCCGCAGACGTGCATCACCGAGACGGGAGAGCGCCCGATTTCGGCGGTGTGGCGGGCGATCTGCGAGGAGAGCCGCCGGGCGAGCTCCGGGTCGCGGAACTTGACTTCGCGCGCGGCCGCCGACAGCTCACGCGGGATCATCGCGGCCCTCCGGCGCCGTGCCGCTCATTTCGCCCCGCACGTCCGCGGCCATGAGGTCGTCCTTGCGCGCCTCGGCGAGCAGGGTCTCGTAGAGAGCGAGCGTCTCGCCGATCTCTTCGGCGGGGATCCGGCGGATCGCGAAGCCCACGTGGTTGAGGATGTAGTCGCCCGGTTCGACCGCCTGGTCGACGACGTCGAGACGCACCTGGCGGCGGATCCCCCAGAAGTCGACGGTGGCCGTCAGGCCGTCGACCGAGAGCACGCGGCCGGGAACTCCGAGGCACATCAGGGACCTCCTTCACTCCGGCGTGCGACCGCGGCGGCGACGACCGCCTGGCCGAGGGCGAGGCCGCCGTCGCCGGGCGGCACTTCGCCGTGCCGGTAGACCGAAAACTCGGGCGTCAGCGCGGCGAGGACCCGCTCGGTCAGGAGCGCGTTCTGGAAGCAACCCCCCGTCAGCACGACCGGAAGCGCGCCGGCCGTTTCGGCCGCCGCCCGGACCATCGCCGCCGTCGCTCCGGCGAGGGTGTTGTGGAACCGGCCCGAGATCTCGGAGGGCTCCGCCCCGCCGAGGAAGTCGGCCGTCGCGGCCCGGACGAGCGGGCGCAGGTCCAGGGTCCGCACGCCCTCGTCCACGGCGAGCTCGAAGGGATAGGCGCCGCGCTCGCGGGCGTCGGCGGCGAAGTTCCACTCGAGGGCGACCTGGCCCTCGAAGCGCGAGACGGGCCGCGAGAGGAAGAGAGAGCCCAGCGCGTCGAAGTACCGGCCGACGCCGCGGGAAAGGGGCGCCTGGATGCCCCGCAGGACCATCTGGCGGACGAGCTCGAGGCGGCGGGCCGGAACCTCGGAAAAGACGGGGAAGGCGTCGAAGGGAGGATCATCGTCGAACGCGTCGCACAGCAGAGACGCCGCGATGCGCCAGACCTCGCGGATCGCCTGGTCGGCGCCGGGCAGCGCGATCGGGCGGAGCGTCCCGACCCGCTCGAACCGGTCGGCGGACGCGAGCAGGAGCTCGCCGCCCCAGGCCGTGCCGTCCGTTCCGTATCCCGTGCCGTCGAAGGCGACGCCCAGAACCGGGCCCTCGAGCCCGTGCTCGGCCATGGCGCTCGCCACGTGGGCGTGGTGGTGCTGGACCGCGACCTTCACCGCCTCCGGCCGTTCCAGTGCGTAGCGCGTCGAGGCGTAGAGAGGATGGAGGTCGTGCGCGACGATCTCGGGCCGGACCCCGAGGAAGCGCAGGGCGCGCTCGATCGCCTCTTCGAAGGCGCTGACGGTCTCGATGCCGTCGAGATCTCCGATGTGGGGGCCGAGCCAGGCGGTGTCGCCGAGGCCGATGCAGAACGTGTTCTTCAGGTGACCCCCGCAGGCGAGCACCGGGCGCTCGAACGGCCGCCGCACGGGAACACCGCGGGGAACGTACCCCCGGGAGCGCCGGTAGACGACGGGGCGTCCGGCGATGACGCGGGCCACGGAATCGTCGCAGCGCGACTCGATCTCGCGGTCGTGCACCAGGAAGAGATCGGCGATGCCCCCGAGTCTCTCGAGGGCGTCGTCGTCGCGGTATGCGATCGGCTCCTCGGAAAGGTTGCCGGAGGTCATGACGAGCGGCCGCCCCGCGTCGGCGAGGAGCAGGTGGTGGAGCGGCGAGTAGGGCAGCAGGAGGCCGGCGAGGGGATTGCGGGGCGCGATCCCGGGCGCCAGCCGGCTCCCGCCGCGGCGCGGGACGAGAACGATCGGCCGCTCGATCGAAGCCAGGAGCTCCCGATCGAGCTCGGTCAGAACGGCGATGCCGTCGGCCGCTTCGAGGTCGCCGACCATCACGGCGAAGGGCTTCTCGTCACGCCGCTTGCGGCGGCGCAGCAGCGCGACCGCCGCCGGCGAAGTCGCGTCGCAGGCGAGGTGGAAGCCGCCGATGCCCTTGAGGGCCACGATCCCGCCGGCGCGGAGCACCTCCGCGGCGGTCCGGATCGGGTCGGCGTCGAGTCGCCGCCCGTCGGCGTCGAGGGCGATGAGACGCGGGCCGCAGGCGGGGCAGGCGTTGGGCTGCGCGTGGAACCTGCGGTCGAACGGCGAGTCGTACTCGCGCTGACAGTCCGCGCACATGCGAAACGGCGCCATCGTGGTCGCCGGCCGGTCGTAGGGCACGCCAAGGGCGATCGTGAAACGGGGGCCGCAGTTGGTGCAGTTGGTGAACGGATAGCGGTAGCGGCGGTCGGTCGGGTCGAAGAGCTCCCGCAGGCAATCCGGGCAGGTGGCGAGGTCGGCCGGGATCGAGACACGGCGGGTTCCCCCGGCGCGGCTCTCGACGATGACGAACTCCTTCGCGAGCTCCGCGGGGATGGGCGTCCACTCGAGCTTCGCGGATGCGCGCCGCGGGCGGAGGGCTCGAGCGCAGCCGGTCGAGGAACGCGTCGAGCGCCGCGTCGAGACCGAAGGCCTCGATCGTGACGCCTTCCGTGCCGTTGGAGACCCGGCCGCCGATGCCCTCCTCGCGCGCGAGGCGATAGACCCAGGGGCGGAACCCGACGCCCTGGACGATCCCGCGCACCTCGATGCGACGTCCCTGCGCGCTCATGGCCGTTCTCCGACGGCGAGCAGGTACGCGGTCAGGTCCCAGGCGTCCTTTTCGTCGAGGGCCTTCCAGGCGGGCATCGGGGTGCCGGGCGAGCCCTCGCGAATGACGTGAAAGACCTGGCGCGGCGAAGTGCGCGCGCGCCAGGCCGGATCGGTGAAGTCGCGCGGGGGAGTGCTCAAGGCCTGCTGCCGGACGCCGCGGCCGTCGGCGCGCTCGCCGTGACAGAGGGCGCAGTTCTGCAGGTAGAGCGCGCGGCCGTGCGCCCGCGCATCGGCGGAGCGCAGCCGCTCCTCGGGCACGGCAATGCTCCGGTACGGCTCCGGCAGGCGGCCGTCCCCGCCCCTACAGGCCGAAAACGCGAGCCACATCGCCGCGACAACGGGAAACTTTTTCATCGTCCGTCCTGCGCACGAAGGCGTGGCCCATCCGGCGCGCCTCCTCGACGACCGCTTCGACGAGGTCGGGGATCCGGGCTTCGACTCCCGCCGAGCGCTCGATGCCGAGACCCAGCGTGAGGGGAACGAGCCCGAGCAGCACGAGGCGGCGCGGGTAGCGGTCGTGGAGCCGCGCCCCGTCGAGCAGGTCGGCGACGCCGACCTGGTGGGGCGAGAGGCGGTGGAGCACCGCGGGCGCGACGTTTTCGCCGGTCAGGCGCACGAGCGCGCCGGTCGGCGCGTCGTCGCGGATGGCGTCGACGAGGATGGCGTCCTCGGCGTCCTCGAGGTACGGGAGGAGCGAGAGGCCGAGCGTGCCGCCGTCGAGGACGAGCGCCTCGTCGGGCGCCTCCCAGTCGCGGTCGAGCCGGGCGACGGCGGCCGCGCCGAGGCCGTCGTCGCCGCACAGCAGGTTGCCGAGCCCCAGCACGAGCAGGCGGCCCGGCTCAGCCATGCTCGTCCTTCCGGGCGAGGAAGCGGTAGCCCGAGTAGTAGACGTCGTCGCGGTGGACGAACTTGTAGCCCGAGAAGATCGATTCGATCGTGCCGTTGCCTTCCACCTGCGACATCAGGATGGCGCTGTAGACGTGGTGCACGGCGAAGCCCCAGAGCAGCCACATGCCGACGTGGTGGATCCAGCGCGCCGACTGCGGGCCGCCGAAGAGCGGCACCAGGAAGGAGAAGATGCGGAGGGGCGAGTGCACGTCTCCGCCGACCGTGCGGAGCGCGATTCCCGTGGCGATCATCGTGAAATAGATGAGGAACACGAGGGTGTAGGTCAGCCCGGCCAGAGGGTTGTGGCCGACGAAGCCCGGCGGCTTGCGCAGCGCGAAGAGGTAGTACTTGAGGGTCGGGAGCATCGCGCGCCGCCGGCGCCGGAGAACCGGCAGGAACTTGTCCCAGCGGGAAAACCGGTTGCCGGTGAACATCCAGATGACCCGCACGAGGACGGCCATCGTGAAGATGATCGCCGCATAGGAGTGGATGGTCTTCGCCGTGCCCATCACGAACTCGAAGCGGGCCTCCCCGGGAGAGATCAGAAACGGGCGCCCGATGTAGAGGCCCGTCCAGGAGAGAACGACGAGCGCGATGACGATCAGCCAGTGCGCCAGGCGCACGGGCCACTCCCAGACGTAGACGCGGACGAGATCCAGGTCGGCGGGCGGCGGGATCGAACCGGGATCGACGACCGGCCGCGCGGTGCTCACAGGACCCTCACGTGCGCGAGCTCGCGCCGCTGTGCGTCGACGACGTGGACGCCGCATGCGATGCAGGGGTCGAACGAGTGCACCGTCCGAAGGATCTCGATCGGCTGGGTGGGGTCGTGGACCGGGGTGCCGCGCAGGGCCTCCTCGTACGGGCCTCGGTTGCCGGCGGCGTCGCGCGGCCCGGCGTTCCACGTGCTCGGCACGACGCACTGGTAGTTGGCGATCTGGCCGTCGCGGATGTGGACCCAGTGGCCGAGCGCGCCGCGGGGCGCCTCGTGGAAGCCGGCGCCCGAGGCCTCCTTCGGCCAGGTGGCGGGCTCCCACTTCGAGTTGTCGGCGATGCGGAGCTCCCGGCGCGCCATGTTGTCGGCGAGCGCGTTGACCCAGTCGTCCATCTTCTCGGCGAGGATCTGGGTTTCGATGCCCCGGGCGGCGACGCGGCCGAGCGTCGAGAAGAGGGCCTCGGGACCCACGTTGAGCTTCCCGAGGACCGCTCCGACGAGCTCCTTGACGCGCGGCTGGCCCGAGGCGTACGCGACCAGCATCCGGGAGAGGGGACCGACCTCCATGGGTTCGCCGTCGTAGCGCGGGGACTTCAGCCAGCTGTACTTGGCGTCGGTCGCGAGCCGCTCGTACGGCGGCTTCGGGCCGGTGTACTTCGGCTTCGTTTCGCCCTGGAACGGGTGGAGGCCCTTGTCGTCCCCGCCGTCGTACTCGTACCAGGAGTGCTTGACCTGCTCCGTGATCTTCGCGGGATCGAACTTCTCGACCTTCGCGAGGTCGCGCTTGCGGATGACCCCGGAGGGCAGGAAGAGACGCGGGTTCGGGCCGTCGTCCTCCGGGTACTCGCCGTAGACCAGGTAGTTGCCGACGCCGGCGCCGTAGCCGGCCCAGTCCTTGTAGAAGGAGGCGACGGCCAGCAGGTCCGGTATGTAGACCCGCGTGACGAAGTCGCGGCCCTTCTTGATGAGCTCCTGCATCTCGGCGATCGATCCGGCGTTCAACGAGGCCTGCCGGTCCGGGTCGATCGGCGTCGCCATGCCGCCGACCAGGAAGCTCTGGAGGTGCGGGTTCTTTCCGCCGAGGATCGCGTGGATCCGGATGAACTCGCGCTGCCAGTCGAGCGCCTCGAGGTAGTGGGCGACCGCCATCAGGTTCGCCTCCGGCGGCAGCTTGTAGGCCGGGTGGCCCCAGTAGGCGTTGGCGAAGGGGCCGAGCTGTCCCCGCTCGACGAACGCCTTCACGCGGCCCTGGATGCCGGCGAAGTAGGTCGTGCTCGAGAGCGGCCAGTCCGAGATCGACTGCGCCAGGGCGGAAGTCTTCGCCGGATCGGCCGAGAGCGCCGACACGATGTCGACCCAGTCGAGCGCGTGCAGGTGGTAGAAGTGAATCACGTGGTCCTGGACGCACTGCGACGAGATGATCAGGTTGCGCAGCAGGCGGGCGTTCGGCGGCGGAGTCGCGCCGATGGCGTTCTCGACGGCGCGGATCGAGGCGATCGCGTGCACCGTGGTGCAGACGCCGCAGATGCGCTGGGTGAAGGCCCAGGCGTCGCGCGGATCGCGGCCCTTCAGGATCAGCTCCACGCCGCGGAACATCGTGGCGGAGGACCAGGCGTCCTGGACCTTCCCGCCGTCGACCTCGGCCTCGATCCGCAGGTGGCCTTCGATGCGGGTGACGGGATCGACGACGACGTGCGTCATGACCGCCCTCCTTTCTCCGGGGCCGGTTTGTTATCGGCCGGTTTCTCCGGCGGCTCGGGGAGGTTGCGCGGCGGCCCGCCCGCCTTCCAGCGCTTGGCGAGGGAAATGAGGCCGTGGGTGGCGAAGGCGGCGCCGACGCCGACCGTGGACCACACGCCGACCTTGTCGATGCCGGACTGGACGCCGAAGCCGGGGATGCCCTCGAGGTGGCGGTAGAAGGGAGTCATCTTGTCCCAGAAGTCGGGCTCGGCGCAGCCGATGCACGGGTGACCGCAGCCGATCGGCCAGTTGGTGCCGCTGTTCCAGCGGACGTTGGGGCAGTTCTGGAAGGTGACGGGCCCCTTGCAGCCCATCTTGTAGAGGCAGTAGCCGGTGCGGTGCCCGTCGTCGCCCCAGGACTCGACGTACTGCCCGGCGTCGTAGTGGGCGCGCCGCTCGCAGTTGTCGTGGATGGCCTTGCCGTAAGCGAAGAGCGGACGGTGGTACGAGTCGGTCGGCGGAAGGGCCTTGAACGTCAGGTAGTAGACGATCAGCGCCGTCAGGTTCTCGGCGTTGGCGGGACAGGCCGAAAGGTTGATGAGGTTCTTGACGCCCGGAACGGCGTCGGCGACGCCCAGCGCTCCCGTCGGGTTCGGCGCGGCCGCCGGAAGTCCTCCGAACGTGGCGCAGGTCCCCAGGGCGATCGTGGCGAGGGCGCCCCCGCAGACCTCGCGGGCGATGTCGAGAGCCGCCCGGCCGCCGATCGTGCAGTAGGCGCCGTCGATCCCCGTCGGGATCGAGCCTTCGACGACCGCGATGTACTTGCCCTTGTTGTCCTTGACGGCCTTCGCGAGGTTCGCCTCGGCCCGGTCGCCGGCGGCGGCCATGATCGTCTCGTGATAGTCGACCGAGAGGGTGTCGAGCACGATCTCGGCGACCGTGGGGCGGCTTGCCCGAAGGAAGGACTCGGTGTTGCCGCAGCAATCCTGGAACTCGAGCCAGACGAGGACCGGCTTCTGGGTCTTCTGGATCGCCGCGGCAATGGTAGCGGCGGCGCTCCTGGGAAGGGCCAGCGCCGCGGCCATCACGCCGCAGAACGACATGAAGTCCCGGCGCGAGACTCCCCGGCGGTCGAGCTCATCCAGAAACCAACGCGTGGACTGCGGCATGGGCGATGCCTCCTTCCGGCGGTGCCGGATTACGAGAGCGCTCCTTCCGGGCCGGCGAAAGGGCGCGGGGCATGAAGGAGAAGAGGAGGGTTCACGTGCGGTCCGCGGTTGCAGCGCGGGAGGCGGCTGCGGAAGCACAAGGTCTCGATGCACGAGCCCTCCGAGTTCCGTTCAACATAGGGTCCGCGCGTGGCGAGGGGCCATGATGCAGGCGCATCAATTCGCTGGAGCGTCCTCGGGCTCGCTTTCCGAGAAATGGCAGCCGCGGGGATCCACGCGAGGCACCGCAGAGCCGAGCGCATCGGATTTCCTTCCGGAGGCCGGGATTCTGTGGTGATTCTCGATAGAATCCCGACGCTCGAATCCATGACGATCGCCGCCGGAACCCGACTGGGCCCCTTCGAGATCCTTGCGCCTCTGGGCGCCGGAGGCATGGGAGAGGTGTACCGTCGCCTTCGCTTGCTCGGAGGTCTGCGCCCTTCGGGCGCACCGGCTTGCGGCTCGCGCGGATGCGCGCTCGACCGCAAGCCTGACCCTATCGCCGCGCTCCGGCTCCCGCGGCGCGGACCTCCTCCCTCCCTTCGGTCGGGAGACTATCCGCGCCGCGAACGAACATGACCATCGCTGCTGGAACCAGGCTCGGCCCTTTCGAGATCCTTGCGCCCCTCGGCGCCGGAGGCATGGGCGAGGTTTACCGCGCGCGCGACTCGCGCCTGGGGCGCGAGGTCGCCGTGAAGGTTCTTTCCCCCGAGTTCGCGGCCGACGTCGACCGGCGCAAGCGCTTCGAGCAGGAGGCCCGCTCGGCCTCGGCCCTGAACCACCCCAACATCGTCACGATCCACGACATCGGGACCGACGCGCTCGACCGTCTACATCGCGATGGAGCTCATCGACGGCCGCACGCTCCGGGACGTGATGGGCGCCGGCCCGCTGCCCACGCGGCGGCTTCTCGACCTCGCGTACCAGCTCGCCGACGGCCTCGCCAAGGCGCACGACGCCGGCATCGTCCACCGGGACTTGAAGCCCGAGAACGTCATGGTGACGAAGGACGGGGCGCTGAAGATCCTGGACTTCGGCCTCGCCAAGCTTCTCAAGGAACAGTCCGACCAGGTCACCAACGCGCCGACCGCGCAGGCGACGCAGGCCGGCATGGTCATGGGGACGATCGGCTACATGTCGCCCGAGCAGGCGAGCGGCCGGCCCCTCGACTACCGGACCGACCAGTTTTCGATGGGCTCGATCTTCTACGAGATGGCGACCGGCAGGCGCGCGTTCCAGCGCGGCACGACGGCGGAGACGCTGACGGCGATCATTCGCGAGGACACCGAGCCGGTCGGGCAGCTCAACGCCGGCGTGCCGGCGCCGTTCCGCTGGATCGTGGAGCGCTGCCTGCAGAAGGACCCCGACGAGCGGTACGCCTCGACCCGGGACCTCGCGCGGGACGTGCGCGCGGTGCGCGAGCACCTCTCGGAGGCGTCGATCACCGGGGCCGTCTCGGGCGCGACGGTCGTGTCGGCGGCCCGGCCGCGGCGTTCCTGGCCGGCATGGCTGGGCGTGGCCGCGGCGATCGTCGCCGCCTTCGGCGCCGGGGTCGCGGTGCAGAAGCGCTACGGCAAACCGTCGCCGCCGTCGTTCCAGCAAATCACCTTCGGCAGCGGGACGATCCAGGCCGCGCGCTTCGCTCCCGACGGCCAGACGATCGTCTACAGCGCCTCCTGGGACGGCAACCCGCGGAAGCTGTTCCTCAAGCACCCGTCGAGCCCCGAGGCCCTGCCCCTCGAGCTTCCGAGCGCGAACCTCCTGTCGATCTCGCCCTCGGGCGAGATGGCGATCGACGTCGACTGCCGGGGCACGCACCCGTCGGTCTGCTCCGGGACCTTCGCGCGCGCGGCCCTGACGGGCGGCGCCCCGCGCGACGTGGCCGAGGGCGTGCAGGAGGCGGACTGGGCCGCGAACGGCTCGGACCTGCTCGTCGTCCGGGACGTGGGCGGCAAGGCACGCATCGAGTTTCCGATCGGCAAGGTCCTCTACGAGACGACCGGCTACGTTAGCGACGCCAAGCTCTCTCGCGACGGAAAGCGCGTCGCCTGGATCGACCACCCGTTCTCCCAGGACGACTCGGGCTGGGTCGCGATGCTCGAGCTGTCCGACCCGAAGAAGAAGACCATCACCCCCCGTTGGAACAAGGCCGGGGGCCTCGCCTGGTCGCCGAAGGGCGACGAGATCTGGTTCACCGCGACCGATACCGGAGCCAACCTCTCCCTCTATGCCGTGACGCCGTCGGGACAGGTCCGGGTGCTCGTCCGCGTGCCGGGCGGCATCCGTTTGCAGGACGTCGCCATCAACGGCCGCGTGCTTCTGGCGCGCGGCGGCTCGCGGGTCGGAACGCTGGGACTCCTTCCGGGCGACGCCCGCGAGCGGGACCTCTCCTGGCTCGACTACTCCTTCGTCGGCGACATCTCGGCCGATGGCCACACGCTGCTCTTCGACGAGGAAGGGGAGGCCGGCGGCGCCAACTACACCGTCTACCTGCGCAAGTCCGGCTCGCCCGTGGTCAAGCTCGGCGAGGGCGCCTCGCTGTCGCTGTCGGCGGACACGCAATGGGCGCTGGCGGCCCTCTCGGCGCCGAACCCGACGCTGATGCTTCTCCCGACGGGGGCCGGCCAGCCCCGGCGCCTCGAGATCCCGGGTGTTACGCCGTCCCAGTCGGGCGCGTGGCTCCCGGACAACAAGAGCATCCTGCTGGCGGGCAACGAGCCCGGCCGGGGAGTGCGGCTCTACGTGCAGTCGATCGACGGCGGGAAGCCCCGGGCCGTGACGGTCGAGGGGATCGACACCGCGTTTCCGGGCTTTGCCGTCTCGCCCGACGGCAAGCTCGTGGCGGCGATCGGGCCCGACCACAAGGGCGTGCTCTTCCCCATGGACGGCAGCGGGTCGCCACGGCCGATCGCGGGCCTCGTCAACGGCGAGTTCCCGCTTCGCTTCAGCCCGGACGGGAAGACCCTCTTCGTCTGGAAGCGCGACCTGCCGGCGCGGGTCTATTCGATCGACCTCGTCAGCGGCAAGCACGAGCTCTTCAAGGAGCTGATGCCGCTCGATCCGTCGGGTGTCGAGCGCATCTCGAACGTCGTCGTCACGCCGGACGGGAAGTCCTACGCCTACACCTACAGCCGCCTGCTCTCCGATCTCTTCGTCGTCGAGGGCCTGAAGTAGAGTTCCGCTCCGGATGACCCGCGAAGGCCAGCCCTTCTCGCCCGCCTACCCGACGCTCGAGGCCCTGCGGGCGTTCGGCCAGATGTGGAACGACTCGCCGGCGATGAAGCACTTCGCGGCGCGACTCGAGTTCGAGCGCCTCGACCGCGTGCGCGCCGTGATCGATCCGGTCCGGGACATTCACCGCGGCGGGCTCGGCACGGACGCCGTCAACGGCGTCGTGCTCGCCGGCCTCTTCGATCTCGTCATCGGGACCGTCGGCTGGCTGACCCGGCCCGACACGCGGTCCGCGACCGTCAATCTCGCCATGTCGTTCTTTCGCCCCACCCGAGGGGATCGGGTTGCGGCCGAGGCGCGCCTCGTTCGGGCGGGGCTCAACCTCGTCTTCGCCGCCGCCGAGATCTTCGACGGCGAGGGCCGGGTGACGGCGCGCTGCGACGGCACCTGCGCCATCGCGCTCGGCAAGTCTGACGCCCAGGAGATCTACGAGCGGATGCGGGGGGGCGGGATCGCGCCGTAACCGTCGCGAGCCCTGCGCTCCGGGTCTGCGCCTGACGGCGCACCGGCTCGCGGCTCGCCTGTGGGCTCGACCGCGAGCCTGACCCTGCGCTTCGCGCTCGCTCCCGCGGCGCGATGCGTCCTCCGCTGCGCTCGCGGAGATTCCTCGCGCCGCGAGCGGATGATCCAGCGAGGCGAAGAAGCGTCGGCTATTGCTGGAGGAGTTTCGTAGCGGTGCGGACCTGCTCGGCGGCTTTTTCGATGACGGCGCCGGTCGACGCGGAGGCCTTGTTGACGTCGTCCCAGCGGCGCTCCTCGAGGGCCTCGCGGACGGCGGGGAGCGTCTTGACGCCGTAGCCCGTGTACGCGCCGGGGGCGTAGACGAAGTGGCGGTACCAGGAGCGGTTCGGCAGGCCCGTGTCCGACGTCAGGCTGCGCTCGAAGGCGGCGATCGCGCGATTCAGCGCGACGAGACGCTCGGGCGGCAGCGGGGCGGCGCCGGGCGCCATGGCCGAATCGAACGCGCGCGCGTACGCCGCGGCCGCGGCCGCCAGCGCGTCCGAGGCGTTCTGGAGCGGCGCGAAGTCGAAGTGCGGCGGCACTGTCCGCGGCTTCGGGGCAGCGAAGGGCTTCTTCGGGTCGGCCACGGCCCACGGGAGGTTCTCCTCGATCTGCAGGTTCCACTCCTCGGTGTCCCTGCGCCGGGTATCGGCGAGCTCCGACACTTCCTTGACGTAGCGGGCGATCGACTCGGCGGCGGCGGTGAACTCGAACGGCAGAATGTCCGCGTTGGCGAGGCGAAGCGTCAGCGTGCCTCCGGTCTGGGCGAGGGCGCGGGCGTAGACGAAGTCGGTGTCGCCGAAACGCGAGTACCAGGCGAAATCGTCGTAGATCGAGTGGTAGACGCCGCCCGGGCTTTCCCCGGCATAGCCGAGGTTGAGCGAGGCGATCCCGACGTGCTGGAGGAATGGCGTGAAGTCCGAGCCCGAGCCGAGGGCCTCGATTTCGAGATCGGCGCGCTCCCGGATGCGTTTGCGGTCCTCGGGCTTGCCCGCGTCCTCGATCTGCTTGAGGCGGGCGCGCTGGAGGACGGACATCTTCTTCTCGGGGTCCTCGACCTCGGCCGCGGCCGCCGAAACGAGGCCTTCCAGCGAATGGGACCCGCCCGCGTTCAGGAACCCGCGGTCGTTGCCGTCCGTGTTGATGTAGGCGACGGCCTTCGCGCGGAGCTCCTCCTGGTGGGCCTCGGCCCACTCGGTCGAGCCGAGGAGTCCCTGCTCTTCGCCGTCCCAGGCGCAGAGCACGATCGTGCGCTTCGGCCGCCAGCCCTTCTCGAGAAGCTGTCCGTACGCGCGGGCTTCCTCGAGGAGGGCGGTCAGGCCCGAGATCGGGTCCTCGGCGCCGTTGACCCAGGCATCGTGATGGTTGCCGCGGATGATCCACTCGTCCGGCCACACGGCCCCCGGGATCGTCGCGATGACGTCGTTGGCGGGAACGAGCTTCCAGTCGAAGACGAGCTTGAGGTGGACCTTCGCCGGCCCCGGGCCCACGCGGTAGGTGATCGGCAGGGCGCCACGCCAGTCCGGCGGCGCGACCGGCCCTTCGAGGGCCGAGAGCAGTGGCCTGGCATCGCCGTAGGAGATCGGAAGCACCGGGATCTTCGTGATCGTGGGGGCGTCCTTCCGGTCGAGGCGCACGGCGTCCTTCGTCGCGGCCACACCCGGTGTCAGCGCGTCGCCCGAGTGGACGGGCATGTCCGCGACGCTCCCGCGCTGCACGCCCTGCTCGGGTCGGAAGGCCCCCTTCGGGTAGACCTCGCCCTCGAAGAAGCCGTCGTCCTTCGGGTCGGAATAGATGATGCAGCCGACCGCGCCCTTCTCGGCCGCGACCTTGGGCTTGATGCCGCGCCAGCTCCCGCCGTAACGCGCGATGACGATCTTGCCCCTCACGTCGACGCCCAGGCGCTCCAGCCGTTCGTAGTCGGCGGGCACGCCGTAGTTCACGTACACCAGGGGCGCCGTGACGTCGCCGTCGATCGAGTAGGCGTTGTAGGTCGGAAGCTGCTGAGCGGTCTGGCCGGTGGTCGGATCGTCCTTGAGCGTCGTCTCGGCCAGCGGCGCGCGCAGCTTGTAGGGCTCGACGAGCTCGACGACACGCTCGAGCGGCGTCGGGAAGAGCACGTCGAAGGTCTCGATGTGCGCCTCGAGCCCGAACTCCCGGAACTTCGCCAGGATCCACTCGGCGTTCTTCGCGCCCGCGGGCGAGCCGAGGTGGTGCGGCGCGGCCGCCAGCCGCCGCATCGTCTCGCGCGCGACGGCGGGGTCGGGGATCGCGCGAAACTCGCGCTCGACCTTCTGCTGCTCGGCGACGCCGTCCGCGAAGAATCCGCGCGGCGCGGGCGGGACGGGCCCGGTCGCCGGAGACGCGGCGAGAAACACGAAGCCGAGGGCGATCGGTGCGAGGCGGCGCATGAAGTTCCTTTCGACGGGGCGCAAGCATAATTCCATTGCCGCCCCGGCGCCCGGCGGGTAGAATCAAGTCGTTGAAATCGGGGACGAAGAGTCATTCTTCGCCCCCCGACGCTGCGGAGGGCCGATTGGCACTCGACCTCGCTCGCGACGCAGCTTCGCGGCGGCCATCCCGGCCGGCCGCGTCCCGGGGCATTCGGTGAGCGCATGAGGCTCGTCTGGTCGCAGCCCGCGCGCCGCTCCGACGACCGCCCGCGGACCCTCCTGCTCGTCTCGGTGCTGTGCCTCTTCCTGGGCGGCGTGGTCGTCGGCGCCGGCGGGCGCGACCTGCGCGAGGCGCCCCGGCCCGTGCGGGCCGCGATCGCGAGCCTGCTCTCGACCGGAGGGGTGCTGTTCCTGCTGGGCGTCGTCCTGCTCGCGGTGCGCAAGTCGCGCGGCCCGGAGCGGGCGCGGCTGACCCTGGCGGATTCGAATTCTTCTGCCGTGGCAGAAGCCCAACGGCATTTCGGACAGGAGGAACGACGGTGAGCCAACCCAACGTTGTCCCTTTTGACCCCGCGCGGCGCGGAGGCCTGGCGCGCCGCGGAGCCCCTGACAAGACCGGAATCGCCGCCGACGAGTTCGTCTGGATGGAGTGCCCCGGCTGCGCGAGCGAGCTTCGCTCTCGCCACGCGGTGGCTCGAGGGCCTGGACGAAATTCTCTGCGGCAGGTGCGACGCGCAAATCGTCTTCGTGCCGCTGTCAAGGCGCGGCGTCCTGTAAATCGTCGCGTGCGAGCCTGCTGCGGCGACTGCGCCTGCAGGTCGCGGCGCGGGTAGCGGCTCGCCTGTAGCTCGACCGCGCGCGTGGCCCTCGCCGCACGCGCGCGCCCGCGGCGCGCAGGCGTCATGCCGCTACGGTCGCAGCACCGTTCCGCGAGCCGCCGGCCGATGCGCCTGCAGAGCGCAGCGCTAGAGCGTAGCGCTCGCGACGGTCTGTCGAGCGGCTTCAGGTAGCTCCAGCGCTGAGGCATGTCGATGAAGGCGTGGCAGCGCTCGAAGATCGGGAACCCGAGCCTGCCGTCATCGCCCCAGTCGGGCGCGAAAGCCCCGGGCGAGGCGGCGAGCGGCAGTGCGGGAAGACGAAGCGGTCCCCACTTGAGGCCTTCCGCCGCGTGCGCGCCCGCAAGCCCGGCCCGCGCGGCGCTCGCCGCCGAAAGCTCGATTGCCGCGCCGCCGGCATCGCTCGGGGCCGTCAGCCGCAGGTCCTCGGAGCCGCTGCGAAGCGTGGCGACGGGGCGGTCGTTGTCGTCGTCGATGACGATCCGAACGAAGCCCTCCGGCGCGACCCACGGCGCCGGGTCGTGGATGCCGAGAAGGCGCCCGACGGGGTCGAGCTCGACGACCGCTTCGCGAAAGATGCACGCGCCGGCGACCGCATCGGCTCCGGCGGGCACGGCGTCGGAGACCTGCGCGTAGAGCGAAGGCCACGTCGCCGCGCCGGCTTCGAGCGTCGCCCCGGCGGCGATCCGCCGGCCGAAGACATCCGTCGCGAACTTCAGCGGAAGCCGCGCCGCGAGCGGGGGAGAGGACGATCGGCCCGTCGGCCGCGGCGTCGATCGCCAGACGCACCGCAACGCCGGAAATGCGGGCGTCCACCACGAGAGCTCCGCCCGCGCGCGTGTATGGAAGCTGCGTCGACGGCTGCGCGAACCGCGCCCGTCCCCCGCCGACCTCGGGGCTCGGCATGCGGCCCGTCGGCAGGCCGGTCCAGACGATCTCGCCCTCGACCGGCCGATTCCCGTCGGAAAGGTCGCGGAATCGCTCCGGGGACTGGAACTCGAGGTCGAAGCGGGGGGCCCGGGCCGAGAGGAGCCGGCCGTCCTTGCCCGAGAACGACAGGGTCAGGGTATTGCCTCCGAGGACGTCGAGGCGGATCGAGACGGCGTCGTCCTGCGCCGGCCCGAGGCGCAAGAGCGCCTTCTCGCGGTCGCGGAACAGCCAGGCGCGCCGCCAGAAATAGGACCGCGTCAGCAGATCGCGGAGCACGGGCTCGGAGGCGACACGCGTGACGCCGTCGCCGTCGACGAAGAAAGCGCGTGCGGATTCGACCCCCTCGACCGTCGTCAGCCCGGCCGAAGACACCGTGTCGCGATAGCGCCACGGCTCCCAGAGCACCTCTTCGTGACCTGGCTCGCCGGCCTCCCCGGCGGGACGGGCGAGCCGGATCCGGATCATCCCTCCCGCCGGCAAAGGCTTGGCACCGGAGACCTTGCGGTACCGGTCGAGGATGCGAGCGCCCATCGACGCCGACGTGCCTTCGCAGCCGGCCGCGCCGAGCAGCGCGAGACACACCGCGGCCGTCGCGAGCGCGCGTCGGTTTTCCGATCGTCCGCGGCCGACGGTTCCGGGGTCCCGATCCAGGACGCGAATCATCGGACGCCGGATCTTACCTCGATCGCGGGGCGACGCGCATGAAAGGGAAGCTGTCGTTTTTCGCAGGCGGGCGCGAATTTTTCTTGCTTCACCTCGCGCCGGGAGGGCTAGAATACGGCCCCAGTTTGATACGCCCCGAAGGGGCGATTCCACAGAGAAAAGGGGTAGTGCATATGGCCAAAGACTCCAAGGCGCTTTCGAAATCCTCCATCGCCGATCATCTTTCCAAGTCCACGGGCACGACGAAGCGGGTTGCGACGCAGTTCCTCGACGACCTGACGGCGCTCGCCTACAAGGAAGCGAAGAACAGCTTCACGATCCCCGGCGTCGGCAAGCTCGTTCTCGTGAATCGAAAGGCGCGCATGGGCCGCAACCCGGCCACGGGCGAAGAGATCAAGATCCCCGCCAAGCGCGTGGTGAAGTTCCGCGTTTCGAAGAAGGCGAAGGACGCCATCCTCGGAGTGAAGAAGTAGTTTCGTTTCTCCCGGGGAGAGAAAGAAGCGGTCCCGCGAGGGGCCGCTTTTTTTTGGTCCAGAGACCTTCGCGTCAGCGGGCCTCGAAGAACATCCGGACCGTGTTCTCGTCTTCCGCGGTCCGCCCGAGGTCGGCGCCGATCGAGGGTTTGACCCAGGCCGGGACCGTCGCGGCGATCCCGCCCGAGAGCGTGCGCGAGCGCGTGATTTTCGCCGTCAGCTCGACCGACCGCAGGCGCTGCGGCACGCCGGCCTCCGCCGTCGCCCGCGCGAGATCCCGCGCCGTGTTCATGGCGGCTTCGACGAAATCGCGCACGCCCGGAACGAGGGGGCGCGGCGATGCGCCTCGCCGTCCGGACGTCGGGATCCCGAGCGTGAATTCCTGGAGGAAGGACGTCTCCGTCCGCCGGGCCGCCTCGGCGTCGAGGACGAGGACCTCGATGCGTCCGCCGGCCTTCGTCTCCGTCCCGACGGCGAGGCGGAACTCGACCTTCGTCAGCACGAGGCCCGCCTCGGCCATCGCGGCGTTGCGGCCGGCGGCGACGTCGGCAATCGACGCGACGAAGTCGGCCGGAGTCACGGGTTCGTAAGTCGGGGCGTTCGGGGCGGGCGGCGCCGACGCGCAGCGCGCAGCCGCCAGGACGACGCCCGCGAGGCACAGGGGCTTCCTCATCGTTCCTCCTCCGCGACCCACACGCGACGCAGCCGGCGGATCCCGTCGTCCTCCCGGACCACGGCGTGAGATTTTCCCTCGCGGGCGAGACTCCGGGTCGAGGCGCGACCCTCGGTCTCGTCGGCGATCGCGCGCCGGCGCGCCAGGAATCGGACGAAGGCGCGCGCATCCTCGGCGTCGCGGTCCGACGCGGGATGAAAGCGCGAGGCCCGCAGCATCCCCGATCCCTCGAACTCCAGGGCGAAGGAATCCGAGAGCTCGACCGCGGCGCCGTCGGCCGGGCCGTACTCGCTCCCGCGCAGGACGAGGTCCCGCCTTCGGCGGCCGCGGAGAAGGCGGGGCGCGCGATCGGCGCGGCCGGAAGCGAGCGTGACGATCTCGCCGTCCCGGGGCGGCGGCAACCTCGCCTCGATCGCCGCCCGCACGGCCGGCGGCACCGGCCCGCCGTCGTCGGGCGCGAAGACGCCGCGGTCCGCGTCCGGCGCGAGCTCCTCGCCGACGTCGGCGGTCGAGAGGAGCCTGCGCGCGACGAGCGATTCCGCGAGCATCGGGACGGGCGCGCCTCCGCCGTCCCGCGATGCGCGCACGAGGCGACGCGCCACACGCCCGAAGAAGTCGGCGCCGGAGGGCGCCGCTTCCGACGCCGCGGCGGCGAGCCGCGCGAGCGTGGCGGCCGCGTTCCGCAGGGCCTCGACCCGATCGCGCGCCGGATCCGAGCGGAAGAGCGCGACGAGAAGGTCCCAGCACGCGCCGGTCATCACGTTGCAGAAGGAGTGGGGCTCGGCCGAAAGGACGGTGGCGGGCGCCGCGTCGGGCAGCGTCTTCGGATCGACGTATCGGAAATCGTTGACCGCGTCGCGGAGCGACCGTGGCATCGCCGCACCCTCGCCGTAGCGGTCGCGCACGGCGCCGCCGAGCTCCTCGGCCAGGCGCGAGACGAGATTCGATCGCGCCGGGTCGCCGCCGGTTTCATCCACGACGCGCGAGGCGAGCGGCGGCTCGGCCAGAGCCACGAAGATCGCGGCGAGGTCGCCGAAAGCCTCGTGAAACGCCGCGACCTCGAAGTGCGGCGCGTCCCAGAGGTCCGGCCGCAGGGCGTCGAGGACGGCGTGTCCCTGCTCGTGCGCGGCGATGTCGACGCTTTCGCCCGACTGGACGATGGAACCGGTCCGCGCGTCGAGCGTACGGAAGAACCGCAGCGCGCGGCGGTCGTAGTAGGCGTTGAGGTCGTCGCCGGCGACGGGCACGGCCGGGAGGACCGGTCCCGGGACCCAGCGGCGGCCGGGCCGAAGCGTCTGCCACAGCCGCTTGCCGCGTTCGAGCGCGGAGGCGAGCTGCCAGTGGAGGAACTCGCCCGTGTCGGGCGGGTACGGCTTCGGGTCGGGCGTGCGCCCCTCGACCCGGAAGGCCCATGCGCCCTCGTCGACGAAGAGGGGCGGATCGGAGGCGACGAGCCGCTCGCCCCGTCCGGCGGGGTCGTTGCGGTACACGCGAATCCGCGCGCGCTCGAGCTCGTCCATTGGGTGAGGGCGACTGGCGTCAGTTTAGCAACGATTGCGCTATCCTTTTCGCGATGCGCAGACTTTCCGCCGGCGTCCTCGGTCTCGCTCTCGCGTCGGCGCTCGCGGCGCAGGAGAAGGCGCCGGCGGCGTGGCCGGGATCGCTCCGCAACGGCCTGCCGGCTCAGATCCCGGGCTACGAGGCGGCGCCGCGCGACCCCCTGCCCGACACCGACGAAAACGAGATGGGCGTCTTCACCGAGGTCTCGCGCTTCTATCAGCGCATCGAGGGCCCGACCGTCACACGGCAGTTCCGCCTGGTGGTCCAGGACTACGGCAAGGAAAAGGATCTCGAGCCCGAGATTCGCAAGGCCGTCGCCGAGTCCGCCCGGGCCGGCAGCGTCGAGACGAAGGAAACGACCATCGCCGGCAAGAAGGCGTTCGCCGTGACCGACCGCTCGAGCGGCAACCCGACGACGCTCGTCACGGTCGTGGTTCTGCCCTCCCGCCTGGTGCTCGCCCAGGGGGCCAACGTCGACCGGGACGCGGCATTGAAGCTCCTCTCGTACGTCGACTTCGCCCAGGTCGCGGCGGCGAAGTGACCTCGCCGGTTCCCGTTCGGGTCCGGCTCGCGCGCCGGGAGGACTGGCCGCGCATGTCCGAGCTCGACCGCGAGCTCGCGGCATTCGAAAAGCTGCCCCTGCCGAACGAGGCCGAGGCGGAGCGGCTGTGCGCCATGATCTTCGACGAGAAGAAGGTCGAGGCGCTCGTCGCGGAGCGGGACGGGCGGATCGAAGGCATGGCAATCTACTGGCAGGGCCTCGGCTCCTCGTTCCGCGCCCGGCCGTTCCTCTTCCTCGAGGACCTCGTGGTGGCGGAGTCGGCGCGCTCGGGCAGCGTGGGGGAGGCCCTCGTGGCCGCGCTCGCGCGCGAGGGAGTGCGCCGCAAGGTCATGCGGATCGACTGGGCCGTCCTCGACTGGAACGTGAACGCGATGCGTTTCTATCGCCGCATCGGCGCCGGGCCCCTCAGCAGGACTGGATCCGCTACACGCTTTCCGAGGAGGCGATGGAAAAACTCGCGGACGCAGCTGAGGCTGACGCACACCTCGTCGAGCCGAGAAGCTCCCTCAAGTTCGCGGCGCGGATAGTCTCCCGACCGAAGGGAGGGAGGAGGTCCGCGCCGCGGGAGCGAGCGCGCCGCGCAGGACCAGGCTCGCGGTCGAGCCCGCAGGCGAGCCGCGAGCCGGTGCGCCGCAGGCGCAGGTCCCGCAGCAAGCGCGAGCGACGGTCTACCCGTTCGGGACGGCCCAGAGGTCCTTGACGGCCGGGTGATCCCAGGGGATCCGCAGCTCGTCCGGCGCCGCCGGGTCGAAGGTCTCCGTCACGAAGTAGAGGAGCGCGCACGGGTGGGTCAGCGGGCGGTAGCCGTGGGCCACTCCGGCGGGAATGCGGACGAGGACGTCCTGGCCGCCGCCGGCCACGATGACCTGGGTCTTTCCGAACGTCGACGAGCGCTCGCGCACGTCGAAGAGCACGAACTTGGCTTTCGACGGGGGCGGCACGAACCAGATGTCGTCCTGCTTCAGGTGGTAGTGGAGGCCCTTGATGTGGCCCTCCGCGTCGACGATCGAATAGTTCACCTGGGCGACGGGCACTCCCGCGAAGAATTCCGCGAGCTCGCGGCTGCCCGGATGGTTCGCCTTCGAACGGAAGATCTCGAGAAAGAAGCCGCGGTCGTCGGTGAATCGCTGCAGGCGCAGCGTCCGGACTCCTTCGATCGGGGCCGGCTTCGCGTAGTCCTTGGGTTGGGAGCGGAACTCGGGGGCGATGTCGTCGGGCGTCACGCTGTCCCTCCCCGGCGATTCTAACCCGCGGGACGAGGGCGGCGCGGGAAGCACGCGCGCTCGAAGCCGTCGAAAATCTTCGGCCCGGAAATCGACGAGTGCGCTTCGAGCTCCGTCGGGACGGCGTCGGATCCGCCGGCCCATGCTAGGCTGGTGCCTCTTTTTTGGAGGCACGATGCTTCGATTTCGTCACCTGTTGATCGCGATGGCGATGCTGTCGCCGGCCCTGCTCTCCGCCCAGGTGGGGGGCGATCCGCGCGAGAACAGTTTCCAGTTCATCGTCGACGGGGCGCAGATCCAGGGCGTGATCGGCTATCGGATCGAGTTCAACCACGATCCGCAGTTGAAGACGGACTCGAGGCAGCTCAACACGGCGTATTCGCCCGACCAGCGGCGGCTCGCCGTCACCGTCACCCAGAAAGGGCTCAACCGCCTGATGTCGTGGCTCAACGAAGCCACCGCCAACGACAACCCGATCTCCAAGAGCGTCTCGATCGTGGCCCGCGACAACCAGCTGGTGATCCTGGCGCGCTGGGAACTGACCAACGTCCAGCCCGCCACGTTTTCGTCCGCCGGCACCGGAACGCTGACCGAAGTCACCGCGACGATCGAGTTCTCGTACAGCACGTTGACTCTGACGCAGGCCAAACCCGACTAACCGTCGCTTCGCTTGCGAAGAGGTCGGCGCGCTACGCGCGCTCCGGCGCCCGTTTTTTCGCGGCACTGAGGCATCCGCTCGCGGCGCGAGGAATCTCCGCGAGCGCAGCGGAGGACGCCTCGCGCCGCGGGAGCGTAGGCGCGGCCCGGGATCAGGCGGGCGGTCGAGCCCGCATCCGGGCGAGCCGCCCGCCGGTGCGCCGTGAGGCGCAGATCCCGGGCAAGCCGGAGCGACGGTTCAGTGATCCCGGTGGAGGTTCCGGATCGCGTCGAGGAGGGTGACGGGCGGCCGTTCGAAGCGGGCCCCGAAGCCGGGGCGTCGCGCGCCCGCGGGGGGAGTCTGGTCGAGGAACACGACGTTGCCGCGGACGCGAAAGCTCCGGCGGTCGCCCGGCAGCGAGAAGACGAGCTCGACGTAGTCGCCGATCTCGGGCGCCTTGGGGGTCGCCACGAACATGCCGTTCGTGTTGACGACCTCGACGAACCCGGTCAGCTCCTGCTCGCCCCACTTGAGCGTTGCGGGCGCGCCGATGCGGACGCGCTCGGAAGATCTCTCGTTGGCCGGTTTGCGAGCCATGGCGCGCTGACTCGGGTCCTCCCGCTTGTTCAATTCTTCGTTTGGGGCGTCATCGTAGCACACGGTTTTCAGCGGATTTCGAGGGCCGGCAACAGCGTTTTCTCGAGCTTCCGGTAGAGCCCGGCCGTCGCCTCGACATCCCGCCGGCAGTAGTTCGCGATCTCACGCAGCCTCCCGGCCCGATAATACGGGCCCACCGAAAATCCGTCCATGCCCTGTTCCTTCGGGCTCTCCACCCCGAACGCCTTGCAGGCGAAGTCGAGGTTCCACTTCCGGGAGGCGCCGAAGAAGGAGATCGCCTCGAGGAGGTCGGTGTGGGGCTTGAGGGAATAGCGATAGCCGACGAGGTTGCGGGTCACGGCCACGCCGAGGGCCGCGCTGCGGAGCATCAGGAACGGTCCGTCGAACCCGCGGCCGTTGAACGTCACGAACCGCTGGAAGCGGCGCATCGCCTTCCAGAACTCGGCGAGGAAGACCGGCTCCGCGTCGCCGACGAAAGTGAAGCGCTTGTCCGCCGAGGTCTCCTCGGAGCGCCCGTCGGCCTTCTCGTACCAGATCCGTCCGCGGCCGCTCTCGGGATTGAGCATCGCAACCACGATGATCTTCCCGGTCAGCGGCCACAGCGAGAGCGTCTCGGGCAGCTTCTCGCGCTCTTCGTCCGAGCGCGCGTTCTTCGCGAGGTAGGTGCGCTGCGCGTCGTCGAGCGAGTCCCAGGGCTGACCGGCGGTTTCGATGTCGAGGACGACGGTCGCCACGGCCGGGATGCTATTCTGTCTGCCGCCTCCGATGAAGCGCCTTTCCCGAAGCCTCCTCGCGCTCGCCGGCTTCGGAATCGGCCTCGGGCTCCTGGCGCCGGTCTCCTGCGCCCGCCGCGAGTCTCCCGCGCCGTCCGCCGCCCCGCTCTCGCTGCACCTGCTGGGGGACCCGGCAACGCTCGACCCGACGGCCGTCACCGAGGAAGAGGAGCTGCGGGTCGTCTGGATGATGTTCCGCCCGCTCGTCGGGCTCGACCGCCAGCTCGCGACCGTCCCGGCGCTGGCGAAGTCGTGGACCGTTTCGCCGGACGGCCTGACGTACGAATTCCGCCTCGACCCGGGGGCCACCTGGGATGACGGATCGCGCGTGACGTCGGACGACGTGCGTTTCACGATCGAGCGTATCCGGGACCCGAAGGTCAACGCGGCGAGCTGGAGCGCCTTCTTCGAGGAAGTCGCCGCGATCGAGACGCCGGATCCCGCGACCGTGCGGGTGCGCTTCTCCCGCCCCTACGCAGAGCGCATCCTCGCCTTCAACCTGCCGATCGTTTCGGCGGCGGCGTACGGCCGCGCGAAGAGCCGCGCCGAGACCGATCGCGCGCCGGTCGGAAGCGGTCCCTACCGCTTCGCGTCGTGGGAGCCCAACCGGAGCATCCGGCTGACGCGCCGGCCGGACGCGGAGGCCGGCGGTTTCGCCGAGGTGGTCTTCCGCGTGATCCCGAGCGACAGCACGCGCTTCCAGGCGGGCGCCCGCGGCGAGCTCGACGAGTTCCGCATCAGCCGCGACCAGCGGGCCATCGCCGAGTCGAGCCCGGATTTCATGGCGCGCAACCGGATCCTCCGCGTGCCGCAGCCTCTCGAGGTCCTGCTGCTCTGGAACGTCCGGAATGCCTTCCTCGCGGACGCGCGCGTTCGGCGGGCGCTCTCGCACGCGTGGTCCCGCGAGGACGCGGGCAAGCTCCTGTATCCGCCGGACGGGGCGGCCCTGGTCTCGGGGCCCTTTCCGCCGGGTGTGACGGCCAACGCCCCGGACGTCGCGCCGGCCGCCTTCGACAAGGCCCTCGCCGGCCGTCTTCTCGACGAGGCCGGCTGGAAGGCGGACGCCGGCGGCGTGCGGCGCAAGGGCGGGAAGAAGGCCTCGCTCGCGCTGCTCATCAAGGCCGGCCGAAGGATCGACGGCAACCTCGCCGAGATCCTGCGGAGCGCCTACGCCCAGGTGGGCGTCGAGCTCCAGATCCTGGCGCTCGACGGGGCCCAGGTCGCCGAGCGCGCGCAGGCGGGCGACTACGACGGCTACCTGACGGCCCGGTTCTTCCTGCCGCCGAACTTCGACCCTTTCCCGTACTACCACTCGAGCCAGCACGCCCCGAAGGGCCAGAACACCGGCTTCTACGCCAACGCCGAGGCCGACCGCGTCATGGCCGCGGCACGGCTCGAGACCGATCCCGAGAAGCGCATCGGGCTCTACCGGCAGGTGCACCGCATCCTCGCCGAAGACCCGCCGGCGGACTTCCTCTGGGGCGCCGACCAGTACTGGGGCGTTTCCCGGCGCGTCCAGGGCGTCGAGTTGTCGCCGATCGGCCTCTTCCATTTCCTCCCCGGCCCGCTCGGCTGGCGCCCGGCGCCGGCGGCCGTCCGGTAGGCTGCCGTGGGCGCGCCCCTCGACGGCCTCCTCGTTCTCGATCTCTCGCGGGTGCTCGCGGGCCCGTTCTGCACGATGATGCTCGGAGATCTCGGCGCGCGCGTCGTCAAAGTGGAGCACCCCGGGGACGGCGACGTCACGCGGGGGTGGGGCCCGCCGTACGACCCGCGCTCCGGGCTCTCGGCCTACTTTCTCTCGGTCAACCGCAACAAGGAGTCGATCGCCCTCGACCTCGGGTCGCCCGAGGGCGCGGAGTCGGTGCGCCGGCTCGCGCGGCGCGCGGACGTCCTCGTCGAGAACTTTCCGCCCGGGGGTCTCGAGAAGTTCGGGCTTTCCGCCGGAGAGCTGCGGCGCGAGAACCCTCGCCTGGTGACCGCCTCGATCACCGGCTTCGGGCCCCGCGGCCCGGACGCGACCGCCCCGGGCTTCGACCTGCTCGCGCAGGCGGGTGCCGGCCTGATGGCGATCACGGGCACGCCCGAGTCGGGGCCGACGAAGGTCGGCGTCGCCGTTTCGGACCTGCTCGCCGGCTGCTACGCGGCGATCGGGATCCTGGCGGCCCTCACGGCGCGCGAGCGCACCGGACGCGGGACGCACGTCGAGACCGACCTCTTCTCCGCCACGCTCGGCTCGCTCATCAACGTGGCGCAGTCGGCGCTCGTCACGGGCCAGGAGGCCGCCCGCCACGGAAACGCGCACCCGCAGATCGTCCCGTACCGGACGTTCGACGCGTCGGACGGCGCCTTCGTCCTGGGCGTCGGGACGGACCGGCAGTTCGAGCGGCTCGCCGGCCTCGTCGGCCGGCCGGAGTGGGTCGCCGACGAGCGCTACCGCGCCAACGCCGGCCGCGTGCGCCATCGCGCGGAGCTCGAACGGGAGCTTTCCGGGATCTTCCGCCGCGAGGCGCGCGCGGCCTGGGTCGCGCGCTGCCGCGAGGCCGGCATCCCCGCGGGGCCGGTCCGCGGCCCCCTCGAGGCGCTCCGCAGCGAGACCGCCCGCGCGCTCGGGGCCGTCGTCGAGGCCGGAGGCTTCGCGTTCGTCGCCTCGCCGATCCGGGTCGAGGGCGCGTCCCGGCGCCTCGAGGCCCCGCCCGCGCTCGATGCCGACGGCGAACGGCTGCGCCGCGAGTTCGACCTTCCGGGCTAGGTCTTCGCCTGCCCCCTCTCCCCTCGGGGGAGAGGGTTCCTTTCGTCAGTCCGGAGGCTGCGCCTCGGGCACGGGCGTGCCGCCCGTCAGCGTGCGCCACGCGATCGCCGAGAGCACGATCGCGCCCCCCGCGAGCGACAGCGCCGTCGGGCGCTCGCCGACGAAGAGGAACACCCAGATCGGATTGGCGATCGGCTCGAGCATCCCCATGAGCGACGCCTCGGTCGCCGTGACGTGGCGCAGGCCGCGGACGAAGAGCGCGTAGGCGCCGCCGATCTGGAAGACGCCGAGGAACGTGAGAATTGCGGCCGAGCGCGGCGGCACGGCGAGGTCGCTCCAGACGAACGGCAGGAGCGCCGCCGCGGCGAGGACGTTGCCCCAGCAGACGACGGCCTCCGCCGCGTGGCCGCGCTCGCGCCGCAGCGCGAGGACGAGCGTCGCGAAGAAGAGGCTCGAGACGAGGGCCATGATCTCGCCCCGCAGGCCGCGGGTCTCGAAGCGGCCGACGAAGAAGAGCAGCATCCCGGAAAACGCGGCCGCCACGGCCAGCGCGTCGCGGCGGCGCAGCGGCTCGCGCAGGACGAGCGGCGACGCGAGCAGCACCCAGATGACCCCGGAGTACTGGATGAAGATCGCGTTGGCCGCCGACGTCCATTTCGTCGCGAGAACGAAGGTCGTCAGGCACGCGGCGTAGCTGACGAGGCCGATCAGGAAGGCGGGGGTCCAGCGCCAGGCGCGCGGCCGGAAGATCGCGAGGAGCGCCACGGCGGCCGTGGCCGACCGGTAGAACGCGATGACGAGCGGCGGCTCGGACAACGACTTGATTCCGATGCCTCCGGTCGACCAGAGGAGCGCCGCCGCCGCGACGAGCAGAAGCCCCCGGCGCTCCGAAGTCATGAAGGCGGGAGGCGCCGGAGGCGCGCCGGCCGTCCGGCCCGGCGGCAGGCCAGGCACTCGCGCGCGCCGCGGAAGGGCCGGAACCGCCGGAAGATCCGCCGGCAGCCCTCGCAGCGGTACGCGACCCGGGCGCGCTTCTCGCGGAACTCCCGGAGCGCCGCGGTCTCGGGGGCCCCGCCGTCGCGGGCGCCGAGCGTGCGCGACAGCCGGCGGAAGAGCGCGCCATGCCCGGACCGCGGGCCCTCGATGCGCCACACCCAGGCGTGGGCGGCTTCGTGGCGCAGCGTGTCCTCCTGCTCGGCCGGAGAGAGGTGCGCGGAGATCACGATGCGGTGGGGCGGCCCGTAGACGATCTCGCCGCCCGTGAGCTTGCGTCGGGAGAGGCGGACGCGGGCGGCGTCGAGCCCGAACCGGAAGGCGAGGCGATCGTAGAGGAGCTGGAGCCGCGACACCGGGTCGGGCTCGGCGATGGGGAAGAGCAGCTCCACCGCACTAAGATTAGCTCAGGGAGGCATCATGCTCAGAAAGCTCTTCGTCATGCTCTTCGGCGGACTCGCGCTCGCGCGGTTCGCGGCGGCCGGCACGATGGTCTCGTATCCGAGCGGCCCCGAAACGGTCACGGGCTACCTCGCGGCGCCCGAGGGCGGCGCAAAGAAGCCGGCGATCGTCGTGATCCACGAGTGGTGGGGGCTGAACGACTGGGCCAGGGGCAAGGCCGACGGCTTCGCGAAGCAGGGCTACGTGGCGCTCGCCGTCGATCTCTACCGCGGCAAGGTCACCGCGGATCCCGACACCGCCCACCAGCTCATGCGCGGAATGCCGGACGACCGGTCGCTGCGCGACATGAAGGCGGCAGTGGCCTACCTGCGCACGCGGCCCGACGTCGACTCGGCGAAGATCGGGTCCGTGGGCTGGTGCATGGGCGGAGGTCTGTCGCTCAACCTGGCGGTGGCGGAGCCGACGCTCGCCGGTGCCGTCATCTACTACGGCCATCTCATGACCGACCCGACGACCATCGCCGGGCTGAAGGTGCCGCTCCTCGGCAACTTCGGCGGCCAGGACCAGGGCATTCCGCCGAAGGACGTCGAGGAGTTCGCGGCCGCCGCGAAAAAGGACGGCAAGAGCGTCGACTTCAAGATCTACCCCGACGCCGGCCACGGCTTCGCGTCGTCGAAGGACCCCAAGGTGTATCGCCCGGCGGACGCGAAGGACGCCGATGCGCGGACGGACGCGTTTTTCGGGAAGGTGCTTAAGGGCCGGTAGGCAGTAAGCGGTAAGCAGTAAGCGGTTCTTGGTCAGCAGTGAGGCGCGATCAGGCGCGAGCACTGCTTACTGCTTACTGCCGACTGCTTACTTGTTCTTGTACCAGTCCGCGTTGACCTGCTGGAAGTGCTTCCATTTCTCGGGGATGGTTTCTTCCGTGAAGATCGCCGTCACCGGGCACGCCGGCTCGCAGTTGCCGCACTGGATGCAGACGTCGGGGTCGATGTAGAGCATTTCCGCGGCCTCGAAGCCGGCTTCGTCCTTGCGCGGGTGAATGCAGTCGACCGGACAGACGTCGACGCACGCCGTGTCCTTGGTCCCGATGCACGGCTCCGCGATGATGTACATCCCCATCAGATCCCTCCTCGCCGCGAGCGAGCGCGGCGCGCGGAGATTCTAGCAAACCGCGTCGGAAGTCGAGCGCGAAGCGGATCAGCTCCGTGCGACGGTGATCTGAAGCGCGAGATTGCCGCCGTTGTCGCCGGTCACGTAGCGCACCGTGATCCTGGCCCCCGGCGTCAGGACGCCGCTGATCTTCGTGTCGGCGTTCCACACGAACGTCGCCTCGCCGCCCTCCGAGAGCGCGACGACGACCGTTCGCGCCGTGGCCTGCAGACGCGCGACGGTGCCGGTCGCCGTCAGGGCCTTGTCCGCCTCGGCCCGGAGCGCGGCCGGGGCCGCGAGCGCCGCGGCCAGGAGGACGAAACGGACGGTTCGGCTCATTCGATTTCCTCGGGCGTACACACCGGAATCAACGTTTCGGGCCGCTCCGGCGATTCCCCGCATTTGACACCGCGGCGGGGCCTCCCTACAATACGCCGTTTTTTCGAAAGCAGCCGGGAGGTTTGATCGAGATGAGCAAGCGCTGGGCGGAAGCGGAGTTGAGGTTCCTCCGGGACAACGTGGAGAAGATGAGCGTCCAGGCGCTCGCCGACGCCCTGTCGGTCCGGATCGACGAGCTCGAAAAGAAGATGAAGACGCTCGGGCTCCTCGGCGGCGCCGCCGACGGCCCCGCCCCGAAGAAGCCCCAGACGTTCAAGGAGCTCTCGAAGCACACCGAGAACGCGCGGAAGGATTACGACCGCGGTGTGGCGGCCCTCCAGAAGAAGAAGCTCGAGGAGGCCGAAAGGCACTTCGTCGATCTCATCCAGAAGTACCCCGAGGAGCGCGAGCTCGTCGACCGCGCGCGCGTCTACCTGACGGTCTGCGAGCGCCAGCGCCGCGATCCGCGGCCCGCCCTGACCGAGCCGGAGGATTTCTACTACGCGGCGGTCCTCGAGAAGAACCGCGGCAACGTGGCCGAGGCCATCGAGCACCTGAACCGCGCGGCCCGCAAGAACGGCGGCGGCCGCGTCGATTTCCTGCTCGCCTGCTGCTACGCGCAGCAGGGGGAGCTCGGCACCGCGCTCGGCCACCTGCAGAAGGCGATCGAGGAGGACCAGCGGCACCGCGTGCTCGCGCGGCACGACCGGGACTTCGATCCGGTGCGCGAGGCGCCCGAGTTCCAGAAGCTCCTGGCCTCGTAGGGCCGGGACCCGGCGGCCGTCGGCCTATACTGCGCCCATGAAGCGGCGCTCCGGAAGTCGACCGGCTTCGGGGCGCCGCTCCCCGGCGCCTCCACGCGCCGTCGTGCTCGCGGCGGGCGTCGGTTCGAGGATGCGCTCCTCGCTTCCCAAGGTGCTCCACCGCGTCGCGGGGCGCACCCTCGTCGAGGCGGTCCTCGACTCGCTCGCGCACCTCTCGCCGGAGCGCATCGTCGTCGTCGTCGGCGCCGACCGGGAGCGCATCGAGCGCTCGCTCGCGGGGCGCGCCGTCGAGTTCGCACTGCAGGATCCGCCGCTCGGGACGGGCGACGCCGCACGGAAGGCGTTCGAAGCCCTTCCCGCCGGCGGCGGCCCGGTCCTCGTTCTCGCCGGCGACACGCCGCTCCTGACGGGAGAGACGCTGGCGCGCCTCGTCGCGCGGCAGGCCGAAGGGCGCCTCGATCTCGTGTTTCTGACCTTCCGGCCTCCCGAGCCCGGCGACTTCGGACGCGTCGTGCGGGATGCGCGCGGAAAAGTCCGGGGAATCGTCGAAGCGAAAAACGCCTCGGCGCGGCAGAAGCGCATCGGCGAGGTCAACGCCGGCGTCTACTGTTTCGCGGCGGACTCGCTGGGACGGGCGCTCGCGCGGATTCGGAAGAACCCGCTCGCCGGGGAGTACTACCTGACCGACGCCGTCGAGATCCTCGCCTCGGGCAAGGGCCGGGTCGAGGCGATCGAGGCGGACGACTGGCGGGAGGCCTGGGGAGTCAACACGCGCCGGGACCTCGCGGCCGCCGAGGAGATGGAGCGGCGCCGCGGCGTCGACCGCGCCCTCGATGCGGGCGCGACCGTGCTCGACCCCGCGACCGTGCGCATCGCTCCGCGGGTCCGGGTGGCCCCGGACGTCGTGCTGCACCCCTTCGTGTCCCTCGAAGGCGAGACGACGCTCGAGGAGGGCGCCGAGGTCCTGTCCTTCACCCGGCTCGTCGACACGCGTGTCGAGGCCGGGGCGGTCGTGGGGCCGCACGTCGAGAGCGAGAAGGCGTCGATCGGCCCGCGGGCGCGGGTCGGCCCGTTTTCCCGCCTGCGTCCCGGCTCGGCGATCGGCGAGGACGCCCGGATCGGCAACTTCGTCGAGACCAAGAACACGCGCGTGGGCCGGGGGGCCAAGGCGCAGCACCTCTCCTACCTCGGCGACGCCGAGATCGGCGCCGGCGCGAACATCGGGGCGGGCGTCATCACCTGCAACTACGACGGCGAGAAGAAGCACCCGACGACGATCGGCGAGGGGGCCTTCGTCGGAAGCGACGTGCAGCTCGTCGCCCCCGTGACGGTCGGCGCCGGGGCCTACGTGGGCGCGGGCACCACCGTGACCGAGGACGTGCCCGACGGGGCCCTGGCCCTGTCGCGGTCGCCCCAGACCAACAAGGCCGGCTGGGCCGCCAAGCGCAAGGCGAAGAAGCCGGACCGGACTTAACCTCGGCCCCGGCGCGGCTTATTCGTCTCGGACGGAGCCCCCGCGGCGGCCGCGCCTTCGGCTACAATGGTGCGTCCCATGACAACTCGTCGGCCCGGGCCAGTGGCGCCGCGGCATTTCCATTCGAGGTAACTCCATGTGCGGCATCGTCGGTTACACCGGCCCGCGTGAAGCCGGGCCGCTCCTGATCGAGGGCCTGAAGAGGCTCGAGTACCGCGGTTACGACTCCGCCGGGATCGCCACCCTCTCCAACGGCGGATTCACGATCCACCGCTCGCCCGGGAAGCTCGGGAACCTGGTCGAGAAGCTCGCGGGCGCGCCGGCCGCCGGCGCGACGGGGATCGGCCACACGCGCTGGGCGACCCATGGCCGGCCGACCGAGATCAACGCGCACCCCCAGACCGACTGCACGGGACAGATCGTCGTCGTGCACAACGGTATCTTCGAGAACTTCGCGGAGCGCAAGGTCGCCCTCGCCAAGGCGGGGCACCGGTTCAAGAGCGAGACCGACACCGAGGTCTTCGCCCACGAGGTCGAGGCCGCGTTCCAGGGCGACCTTCTCTCGGCCGTCCGTTCGGCGGTCAAGACCCTGACCGGCGCCTACGCCGTCGTCGTGTCCTCCAGCCGCGAGCCCGGAGTCCTCGTGACCGCGCGCTCGGGGCCGCCGATCGCCCTCGGGCTCGGCGACGGCGAGAACTACATCGCGTCGGACCCGGTCGCCCTGGTGCCCTGGACCCGCGACGTCATCTTCCTCGAAGACGGGGACGTGGCGCGCGTCGACGCAAAGGGCGTTTCCGTCCACAACGTCGCGGGGGCGCGCCTCGAGCGCCCGGTCCACCGGATCCTGTGGGACGCGGTCGCCGCCGAGAAGGGCGGTTACCGCCACTACATGGCCAAGGAAATCCACGAGCAGCCCACGGCGATCGCCGAGTCGTTGGGCGGCAAGGTCTCCCTCGAGACCGGCGAGCTCTATCTCGATTCGCCGCTGCTGACGCCGGAACGCGTGAAGGGCTTCGACCGGGTGCTGTTGCTGGCGTGCGGCACCTCGTGGCACTCGGGGCTCGTCGGCAAGTTCCTGATCGAGGGACTCGCGCGGATTCCGGTCGAGGTCGACTACGGCAGCGAGTTCCGCTACCGCCGTCCGGTCGTGGACGAGCGCACGCTGACGATCGGAATCTCGCAATCCGGCGAGACGGCCGACACGGTGGCCGCGCTGTTGGAGGCGCGGCGCTCGGGCTCTCCGATCGGGGCGATCGTCAACGTGCCCGGAAGCCAGATCGCGCGGATGGCGGACGCCGTCTTCGCGACGCACGCCGGCCCCGAGATCGGAGTGGCTTCGACCAAGGCCTTCACGACCCAGCTCGCCGTCCTCTTCCTGCTCGCCGCGAAGCTCCGGGCGTCGCGCGGCCTCGCGCCCGTCCTGTCTCCGGAGGAGCGCCGGGCTCTGGCGCACCTGCCGAAGGCCGTGGGCGACGCCATCGCGATCGAGCCCCAGATCGAGGAGCTGGCGCGGCGGTACCAGCACGCCAGGGATTTCCTCTTCCTCGGCCGCGGCCTGCACTATCCCGTGGCGCTCGAGGGGGCGCTCAAGCTGAAGGAGATCTCCTACATTCACGCCGAGGGCTACCCGGCCGGGGAGATGAAGCACGGCCCCATCGCCCTCGTCGACGAGAACCTGCCGGTCTTCGTGCTCGCGCCCCACGACGCCTGGCGCGAGAAGACCATCTCGAACCTTCGCGAGGTCAAGTCGCGCGACGGCATCGCGATCGTGCTCGGCACGCGGCCCGACGAGGAGCTCGCGTCGATCGCCGACCACGTGATCCTCGTACCCGAGACGATCCCGGAGCTTCAGCCGATCGTGTCGGTCGTCCCGCTGCAGCTCTTCGCGTACCACGTCGCCGTGCGCCGCGGGTGCGACGTCGACCAGCCCAGGAATCTCGCGAAGTCGGTGACGGTGGAGTAGGGTCGCAGAACGCAGGCGACTCCCGATCCTGCCATCCGCCGTCTGTCCTTATGATCCCTCGGTGCCGACGGACTCTCTCCTCGACCGGCTGAACCCCGAGCAGCGCGAAGCCGTCCTTCACGACCGCGGCCCGCTCCTCGTCCTCGCCGGCGCGGGCTCCGGCAAGACGCGCGTCATCACTCACCGGCTGGCGCGCCTCGTCCAGGCGGGGGTCGACCCGCGGACGATCGCGGCGGTCACGTTCACGAACAAGGCGGCGGGGGAGATGCGCGAGCGCGCGCAGGCCCTCGTCGCGCGGGCGCCGCTTTCGTCCTTCGTCGGCACGTTCCACTCCTGGTGCCTCCGGCTGCTGCGCCGCCGCGCCCGGGAGGCCAGCCTCCCGCCGAGGTTCTCGATCGCCGACTCCGGCGACCAGATGGCGCTCGTCAAGGAGTCGATGGAGGAGCTCGGCTTCTCGACCGACGTTCTGCCGGCGAACGCCGTCCGGTCGCGCATTTCGCAGGCCAAGAACGCGCTCGTGTCCGTCGAGCGGTTCCGCGCCGAGCAGACGGACTTCGCGGGCGAACGGATCGGGCAGGTCTACGCCCTCTACGAGAAAAAGCTCGCCTCGACCGGCGCTCTCGACTTCGACGATCTCATCGGGCGGTCCGTGCGCCTGCTGTCGACCGACGCGCGGGTCGCGGCCGAGGAGCGGCGGCGCGTGCGGCATCTCCTGATCGACGAGTACCAGGACACCAACTCCTCGCAGGACGCCCTGGTCAAGCTCCTCGGGGCGGCGGCGGATTCCCTGTGCGCCGTGGGCGACGAGGACCAGTCGATCTACCGCTGGCGGGGCGCCGAGATCGAGCACATCCTCCGGTTCGAGGAGGACTTCCCCGGGGCGCGCGTCATCGCGCTCGAAGCCAACTACCGCTCGACGGCGAAGATCCTCGCGGCCGCGTCCGGGGTCGTCTCCCATAACCGGCGGCGGCGGGAGAAGAAGCTGCGGGCCGACCGCGGGGACGGCGCCGCGGTGCGGCTCTGGCACTTCGAGGAGGACCGCGCCGAGGTCGAGGCCGTGTCGCGCGAGATCGCCGGCTCCGGCCGGTCGCCCGGCGAGATCGCGATCCTCTACCGCACCAACGCGCAGTCCCGGCCCTTCGAAGAGGACCTCGTGCGCCGGCGCATCCCGTACGTCGTCGTGGGCGGCATGAAGTTCTACGAGCGCGCGGAGGTCAAGGACGTCCTCGCCTACCTCCGCCTCGCCGCGCGGCCGCAGGACGACCTCGCGTTCCGGCGCGTCGTCAACGTCCCGGCGCGCGGCATCGGCGCCGCAACCCTCGACAAGCTCGCCGCCGCGGTCCGGGAGACCGGCAAGTCCTGGTGGGAGGTCTCCGCCGATCCCGTCGGAGTTCCGGACCGTGCCCGCACGGCCCTCGCGCGCTTTCGCGACATCGTCGAGGAGCTCCACGCGAAGGTCGAAACGTCGACGCCCTCGGAGCTTCTGGAGCACCTGCTCGCCGTCACGGGCTACGGCGCGCTCTACGAGGGCTCCGAGGACCGCGAGGACGTCGCGCGCCGCGAGAACATCCGGGAGCTCCTCTCCTCGGCCCGCGAGTTCGAGCGCCGCAACGCCGAGGACTCGACGGTCGCCGAGTACCTCGACACCGTCGCGCTCGCGACGAACGAGGACGCGATCGAGAGCGGCGGCGCCGTGACGCTCTCGACCCTCCACGCCGCCAAGGGTCTCGAGTTCGCCCAGGTCTTTCTCGTCGGGCTGGAGGAGGGCTACCTGCCGCACGGGCAGTCGGCGGAGGACGAGGAGGAGCTCGAGGAGGAACGGCGGCTCATGTACGTCGGCATGACGCGGGCCAAGGATTCCCTGACCGTGACGCTCGCCGACCGGCGCCTGGTGTACGGCCGCGTCGAGCCGAGGCGGCCCTCGCGCTTCGTCGACGAGATCCCCGGGTCCGCGCTCGAGGAGCGCATGTTCGGCCGCCCCGCGCCGGCGGCCTTCTCCGGGCGCTCGTTCGTCGCGGAGGCCCTTGCAGAAGACGAGAACCAGGACGCCGACGACCGGCCGCTTCGCCGCGGCAAGCGCGTCCGCCATCCCCGCTACGGCTTCGGTGTCATCCTCGGCGAGGAGGGCTCGGGCGAAGAGACCCGCCTGACGGTGTACTTCGACCGGGCCGGCAAGAAGAAGTTCGTCGCGCGCTATGCGGACCTGACGCCGGCGTAGCTGTCGTTTCTCAGGACGCTGTTTACAGCTGAACGCCAATACGAGAACCCTCTCCCCCCGAAAGGGGGAGAGGGCAGGGTGAGGGGGTTCGGGCCCACTGGCCAGATGAGGATCGTTGTGGGCAGATCGGGCCTAGGAGTGCCCCTCACCCCGACCCTCTCCCGCCGGGAGAGGGGGGAAACGCACAGCCCGATCGTGGCCGTGAACAACGTATTGAGAAACCACACCTAGCCCGCTATTTCGCGGTCCACTTCCAGCGCACGGTCAGCGTGCCGCCCTCGCCGGCCGCGCCCGTAAGCTTGGTGACCTCCGTGCCGCTCTGGTCGCGGCCGTCGCCCTGGAGCGCGACGCGAATCGTCCTGGGCGTCGACGAGGGAAATCGCAGCGAGCCCGGCGAGGTTCCGCTCTTCTCCTCCGGATCGTCCGTCTTGACGGTCTGCGTGTACGGCAGCGCCATCAGCGGTATGGGGAGAACCACCGTGATCGTTTTGCCGGCGGAATCGATCTCGACCCTCGATGCCCCCGCGATCGCGCCGGGATCGGGCTTTGCGCCGGGAGGCAGGGGGATCTCGCCGCTGCCCTTTCTCGTCTCGTCGCGGGTGCACCGCGCCCCGGGAAGCGACACGCAGATGGGGTCCGAATCGACGATGTGCGCCGACTCCTCGATGGCGTACGTTCCCTTCTGCAACGTGGGCTCCCAGGTCTGGTAGCGCGCCGCGGCCTGTTTGGAAACCTCGGCGACGTCCTTGCGGGCCGACTCGACCGCCGGGTCGTCTCCCATCGCGAGGCCGTAGGCCGCGACTTCGCGCTCGATGCAGGATTCGTTTTCGCCGCACTTCGCGACGATCTTTTCCATGTCGGCCATCATCGGCGCCATCTTCTTCTGGGCGCTTTCGGCCCTGGCTTGCTTGTTCTTCAGGGCGGCCTTCTGGCCGGCCTCCATCTCGTGGACCGAGGAGAGGCTCTGTGGCGCCTGGGCGACGAGGTCGGCGCTCAATTTGGCGGAGCGCTTGACGCGCCACTCGTGGGAGTCGTACTTGTCCGCCTTCTTGCCGGAGGACTCGTAGACGTATTCCACTGTCAGAGTCGCCTTGGCGCCCTTGGCCGCAAAGGCGTCGGCCTGCGCCTGAGCGGTCACGGCCGTCAGGACGGCCGCGAGCAGAGAGGTGCACTTCATCCCTACCCCCTTGAGAAATCGGTTGCGCGTTGTGTCCAACGACTATAGCAGCCGGGGAGCGGCTTCGTTCGAGCCGCGACTCTGACGATTAGAGCAGAGCGATCAGGGCGATCATTCGACCCGCACGCGCCCCGTCGCGGCGGTAGCTCGCCAGAGAGTCCCCGCCGCACTTCGTGCAAGCGGGGTGGATGGAGATGGCCGACCGTGCGATCCCGGCGGCCTGGAGCTGCGCGACGTTGACCGAGCGCAGGTCGAGTCGAAAGCGGCCGCCGCAGCCGGCACGCACGGAGTCTCCGGCGAACTGCGCGGCGACCTCGCCGCCGACCTCGTAGCAGCAGACACCGATCGAGGGACCGATCCAGACACGGATCGTCGAAGGCGCCGCGCCGACGGCCTCGAGGGCGCGGACCGCCTCGGCCGCGACGTTCTTCGCCGAGCCGCGCCAGCCGGCGTGGGCGGCTCCGACGGCGCCGGGGGAGGCGAGCAGGATGGGCACGCAGTCGGCGGTCTGGACGGCGAGCGCGGCGCCGGGAAGCGCCGTCGCGAGGATGTCGCAGTGACCGACGTTCGTTTCGCCGGCGCCGGCCCTTTCGCGCACCGTCGCCGCGTTCTTCCCGTGGACCTGGTGCGCCCAGTGGATTGGAGCGCCGTCCAGGCCGATCGCCCGGGAGAAGCGTCGCGCCAGGAACGCCGTCGGAGTCGCTTCGCCCTCGGGCGCGTGACCACGCCCGGAAAATGCGACGACGAGGCCCTCCGGAACGTTCGCCGGCCGGATGGCGACGACGCCCTCGCGGGTCTCTTCGATCCAGTCCATGGATGCATTGTAGGGGAGCCCGCGTGTTAATATTCGTCGGTGCCGGCAGCCGAAACGCCCAGTAAAATCAAGGTCTTTCCGGTCATCGGGCTCGAGGTCCACGCCCAGCTCCAGACCCGCTCGAAGATCTTCTGCGGGTGCCCGGTCACCGTCGGCGCGCCGCCCAACTCGGCCACCTGCCCGATCTGCCTGGGCTTTCCCGGCACGCTGCCCGTCCTCAACCGCCAGGCCGTGACGCTGGCCCTGCGGCTCGCGACGGCGGCCGGGGCGACGATCCATCCCGAGTCTCAGTTCGCGCGGAAGAACTACTTCTACCCGGACCTTCCCAAGGGCTACCAGATCACCCAGTACGACCGGCCATTTTCGACGGGCGGAGCGATCACGATCGACACCCCGCAAGGCGAGAAGGCGATCCGGCTGGTGCGCATCCACCTCGAGGAAGACGCGGGCAAGCTCCTCCACGACACGCCCTACGCCGACGTGCCGACCGACGTCTCGCTCGTCGACTGGAACCGGGCCGGCGTGCCGCTCTGCGAGATCGTCTCGGAGCCCGACGTGCGCACGGCCGAGGAGGCCGCCGCGTACCTGACCGAGCTCCGCCGCCTCGTCCGCTACACGGGGGTCTGCGACGGCGACATGGAGAAAGGGAACCTGCGCTGCGACGCCAACGTCTCGGTGCGCCCCTCGGAGACGGCGCCCTTCGGCACGCGGGTCGAGATCAAGAACCTCAACTCGATCCGGTTCGTGGCGAAGGCGATCGAGCACGAGATCGAGCGGCAGGCGGAAGCGCTCGCCCGGGGCGAGAGGATCGTCCAGGAAACCCGCCTCTGGGACGAGAAGGCCGGCCGGACGGTCTCGATGCGCGGCAAGGAGGAGGCCCACGACTACCGGTATTTCCCGGAGCCCGACCTGGGCCTTCTCGTCGTCGGCGAGGCCTGGATCACAGAATCGGTCGCCGGAATGCCGGAGCTTCCGCGCGCCCGCCGCGCGCGCCTCGTGAAGGACTACGGCCTCGCGCCGCAGGACGCCGAGACGCTCGTGTCGGCCCGCGAGCTCGCCGATTACTTCGAGCGGACCCTCGAGCACCGCGCCAATCCGAGGCTCGCGGCCAACTGGGTCACGGGCGAGGTCCTGCGCTTCATGAAGGAGCGCCGGATCTCCGTCGAGGAGGCCTCGTCGTTTCCGATCTCGCCGGCGCGGCTCGCGGGCCTCCTCGGGCTCCTCGAGTCGGGGGCGATCTCGGCCGCCTCGGCCAAGGAAGTTTTCGCGGCGATGCTCGACTCGCCCGCGGACGCCGCCGCGATCGTGGAGAAGAAGGGGCTCGGCGCGCTCCGCGACACCGGGGCGCTCGAAGCGGCGATCGCCGAGATCGTGGGGTCCAACCCCTCCCAGGTCGCGCTGTACCGCTCCGGCAAGACCCAGACCTTCGGCTGGTTCGTCGGTCAGGTCATGAAGAAGACCGGCGGGCGGGCGGACCCCGCGGCGGTCCGCGAGGCGTTGGCGCGCGCCCTCGACGCCGCACCGGCGGGAACGACGTGATCGAGCTCTTCGGCGTCTCGAAGAAGTACGGGACGTTCCGGGACGCCCTCCTCGACGTTTCCTTCCGCATCGACTCGGGAGAGTTCGTGTTTCTCACGGGCCCCTCGGGCGCCGGCAAGTCGACGCTCCTGCGCCTGCTCTTCCTCGAGGAGCCACCGACGGCGGGGCAGATCATCGTCAACGGCCGCAACATCGGCGTACTCCCGCAGTCGCAGATCCCGTACCTGCGGCGCACGATGGGCGTGGTGTTCCAGGACTTCAAGCTCATCGCGCGCAAGACCGTTTTCGAGAACATCTCGTACGTGCAGAACGTTCTGGGGCTCGCGCGGGCGGAGCAGAAGCGCCGTGCGTACCACGTCCTGAAGCGCGTGGGCCTCCACCACCAGATGAACGCCTACCCGGACGAGCTCTCGGGCGGCGAGCAGCAGCGCGTCGCGATCGCGCGCGCGATCGTCAACGAGCCGACGGTGCTGCTCGCCGACGAGCCCACGGGCAACCTCGACCCGGTGCTCGCCGAGGAGATCATGCGGCTGTTCGTCGAAATCAACATCCGGGGGACGACGGTCGTCGTGGCGACGCACGACCTCGAACTGATCCGCCGCATGGGCAAGCGGACGCTGACCCTCGAGCGGGGGCGCCTCCACGACCCCGACCGGCCCCGCGAAGCCGCCCCCATCGTGCGCGAGGCGCCGTTCCTCCCGGTATCGTGAGCCGGGCCGCCCGTGGTTAAGCCGCGCTACGTCGTCGGCGAGGCGTGGTCGATTGCGAAGTCGAGCCCGCGGCAGACCGTCGCGGCGATCGTCCTGATCGCGATCGCGGTCTACGTCCCGGGGCTGCTGGCGCTCGTCGCGCGCAACCTCGCTCGCCTGGACGTCCGGGAGGCGGGGGAGCCCGCGGCTGTGGTGATCACGCTCCAGCCGGACGCCGACGCCCGTGCTGCTTGCGGCGCGGCTGACGCCCGACCCGCGCGTGCGAACGGTCCGCGTGATCCCGAGCGCGGAGGCCCTCGAGCGCTTCCGGCGCGCCTTTCCGGACATCGGGGCGGCCCTCGCGGAGCTCAAGGATTCGCCGTTCCCGCCGTCGGTCGAAGTCGTGCTCAAGCCGGACGCGCCGCGCGGAACGGGGATCGAGATCGCCGGGTCCGCGAAGCTGTGGCCGGGCGTCGAGTCCGCGGAATCCGAGGAGGAGTTCGCTCGCCGGTTTCGCGACGCGATCGGGCTCGTGCGCAACGCCGGGCTATTCCTCGGGGGGATCCTCGTGCTCGCTGGCATCCTCTCCGTCGCCTCCGCCGTTCGGCTCGCGCTCGACCTCCACCGCGACGAGGTCGGGATCATGCGCCTGATGGGCGCGACCGAGGGCGCCGTGCGGGCTCCCTTCTGGCTCTACGCGACCGCCGAGGGGTTCCTCGGCGGTGCCCTGGCGCTCGGCCTGCTGTATGGGACCTACCGGCTCGCGACCCAATGGCTCGCGCGGGATCCCCACCCGGTGCTCTCGGTCTTCTGGGTCGGGTTCCTGCCGCTGACGACGGCGCTTCTGCTCCCGCTCGCGGGCGCCGCCGCGGGACTCGTCGGAAGCCTGCTCTCGCTCGGCAAGAAGTACACGCGGCGGGTCACGCGAATCGCCTGACTTCCTGCTCGAACGGCGCGGCGGCTTTCCACGGCGATCCATGAACCTCGCCATGGGCGCGGCCGGCTGGCGCGCCCGATCGCTCGCCCGGATTCGAGTGAACCCCTCCTCGGCGACCGAACGGTATGGCGTTGGCTCAGACCTCGGTCTGATTCGGACCCTGATTCTGTTCGCCGCATTCATCTCGTTTTTTTGCCTTCTGGGAGCTCGGCCACCTGGTCGGGGACAGGAAGCTTTTCGACGTCTTTTTCCGGAAGGCTTCGGGGCCGCCGCCCGCAGGCTGACGCGCCCCGGGCGGAGCGGCGCCTGAGCCGTCCCCGCGCGGCCTTCATGCCGGGGACATAGAATCCGGCCATCGTGCGCTGTTCGGGCGGTTCGAGCGGGTGGAGCGTTTCGCGGCGGGGCCTCCGACTGGCCGTGCCGGCCATCCTCGCAGTTTTCGCGACCGGCGTCTCCGCCGGCGAACCCCCCGGGGATGCTTCTCGGGAAGCGCGCAAGGCGTTCTCATCCTCAACATCGAGCAGCCGAGTCTCCCGTGGGTCGCCGACCTCTCGGCCGGGATGTTCGAAATCTTCGACGCCGTTCCCGCGGAACGTCGGCCGGCGATTCGGACCGACTATCTCGAAGCCATGCGCGACCCCGACAAGGCGCCCGCGCAGCTCGAGTGGTTCCGCAAGCGGTACGCGGACGAGCGATTCGACGCAATCATCGCCGTCACGACCTCGGCGCTCCAGTTCATCCTGCCGCTGCGCGCCGAGCGGTGGCCGGACTCCGCCGTCGTCCTGCTGACGCCGAGCCGGGGCCTCGACGCCTCGCGCCTGACGCCGGGCGTGACCGGCATCGGGGCCGAATTTCAGAACGAGCGGACGGTCGATCTGGCCCGCACGCTTTTTCCCGGCACGCGGCGCGTGGCGTACGTTTCGGAGGACGCCAGCGGAAACGCGCAGTGGAAGAAGGACCTCGACGAACGCGGCCTCGAGTTCGTCGACCTGACGGGCCTGCGCCTGGAGGACCTGGAGTCGAGAATGGCGCGGCTGCCCCCGGACACCGTCGTCTTCTTCGAGAGCTATCACTACGACGGGAGCGGCCGCCACTTCGTTCCCCGGGACGTGCTCGCGCGCGTGGCGCGGACCTCGAACTCGCCGGTCATCGGCGTCAGCGAGACCATGATGGGCCACGGCCTGGCGGCCGGGTGGGTGCTCGACTACCGGAAGGTCGGCGCCGAAGTGGCCCGCCAGACGATGGATCTTCTCGAGGGGCGGCCGGTCCGGGCAAGCGATCCCGCGAGCTTCAGCCGCCTGCTCTTCGACGACCGGGAATTGCGGCGTTTCCACGTGCCGGACTCGCGGCTGCCCGAAGGCGGCACGGTTCTGTTTCGTGCCCCGTCGCTGTGGAACGACCATCGCTCGGCGGTCGTCGCGACCCTCGCCGCGCTCGCGATCCAGAGCGTTCTGATCGCGGCGCTGCTCTTCGAGCGCCGCCGACGCCGCCGTGCCGAGGACGATAGCCGGGAGCGCCGCCGGGAGCTGGCGCACGCGGGCCGCCTCACGGCCGTCGGCGAGCTGACGGCGTCGATCTCGCACGAGATCAACCAGCCGCTCGGAGCGATCCTGGCCAACGCCGAGGCGGCGGAGATGCTGCTCGACGCCGACGGCGGCAGTCTTGACGAGCTTCGCCGGATCCTTGCGGACATCCGGCGCGACGACCTGCGGGCGAGCGAGGTCGTCCGCCGCGTCCGCGGCCTGGCGGGCAAGCGCGAACTCGAGCTCAAGCCGGTGGAAGCCGGAGAGGTCGTCGCGACCGTGCTGCGGCTGCTCCAGTACGAAGGACGCCGGCACGGCGTGAGCGTCGAGACCGACCTGACGCCCGGCCTCATCGTGCCGCGTGCGGACGAGGTCTCGCTCCAGCAGGTCCTGATCAACCTGACCCTCAACGGGATGGAGGCGATGGAGCGGACGCCTCCCGGCGCCCGCCGGCTCCGCCTGTCGACGCGCGCCGCGGGGGACCGCATCGAGTTCCGGGTGTCGGACGCCGGGCCGGGGATTGCGGAACTCGACCGCGCCCGGCTGTTCCAGTCCTTCTTCACGACGAAGCCGCACGGCGTCGGCCTCGGCCTCTCGATCTGCCGGTCGATCGTCGAGGGGCTCGGCGGGGCGATCGGCGCGGGGAACAACCCGGGCGGCGGGGCCACGTTCTGGTTCCTGCTGCCGGGGAAGCCGGCGGTCCGGGCCGAGCCGCGGACCGCGGCCGGAGGCGTCGCGTCGTGACCGGCGCCGCGCCGATCATCCACGTCGTCGACGACGACGACTCGTTCCGCACGGCGCTGTCGCGCCTGCTGCGCGCGGCCGGCTACGCGGTCAGGGACTACCGTTCGGCGGGCGAGTTCCTGGTCGGCCGGCCCGGCGACGGCCCCGGCTGCCTGATCCTCGACGTCCGTATGCCCGGCCCGAGCGGCCTCGAGCTGCAGGAGGCTCTGGCCCGCGAGGAGTTGGCGCTGCCGATCATCTTCCTGACCGGCCACGGGGACATCCGTCAGGGCGTGCGGGCGATGCGCGCCGGCGCGGTCGACTTCCTGACCAAGCCGGTTCAGCGCAAGGAGCTTCTGGCGGCCGTGGCGGAGGCGCTGGATCGCCACGCGGCGAGGGCGGAGTTCGGCCGCCGGCGGCGGGAGCTCGCCGACCGCTTCGCCACTCTGACTCCGCGCGAGCGGGAAGTCTTCGCACAGGTCGTTGTCGGACGCCTCAACAAGCAGATCGCCGCGGCCCTGGGGACGAGCGAGCGGACCATCAAGGCGCACCGCGCGCGGATCATGCAGAAGATGCAGGCGGGCTCGGTGCCGGAGCTCGTCCACGCGGAGACCATGCTGCGGACGCGGGCCGGGCACCCCCCCGGAGCCACCGCCCCCACGGACTGACGCCGGGGCGCCGACGCCGGCGCGACCGCCCTCGATTCGGCGGATTGCACCAAAGTGCAATGCCTCCCTTCCCCAACGTCCGTCTATTCCGGGCCGGCCGCAGGGGCCGATGCTTCGTCCCAGTTCGATGCCGGTCTGCAGAGGAACCGTGGCGGTGGTGGAGGACGACACCGGGATGAGAAGGGCGCTGGAACGCATGCTGACCGGCGCGGGATTCGACGCGCACACGTTCGGCTCCGCGGAGGAATTCCTGGAGGCCGGCGACGTGACACGGCTCGGCTGCCTCGTCGCCGACATCCGGCTGCCGGGAATCTCCGGGCTCGAGCTTCAGCAGCGGCTCGTGGAGTCGGGCCGGGACCGGCCCGTCATCTTCATCACGGCGCACGACACGGTCGCCGCACGGCGCGAAGCCGACCGGCTCGACGCCATCGCCTTCCTGATCAAGCCGTTCGAAGGGCGGCTGCTCGTCGGCGCGGTGAACACGGCGCTCGCGCAGGGATCCAAATCTTGAGTGTCACGAATCTCGTGGCGGAGACAGGCTGTGGACAAACGAAGGGAGCAGACATGAAAGGGAACTGGGTTCGATGGTTCGCCGCCGTCGCCGGCCTGTTGCTGGCCGGAGCGGCGCAGGCACAGCAGAAGAAGCCAAACATCGTCTTCATCATGGGCGACGACATCGGGATCATGCAGCCGGGCATCTACCACCGCGGCCTGATGGTGGGAGAAACCCCCAACATCGACCGCATCGGGGCCGAGGGCGCCCTCTTCCAGACGTATTACGCCGAGGAGAGTTGCACGGCCGGGCGCAACGCCTTCTTCACCGGCATGCACCCGCTGCGCACGGGCATGATCCCGCCGCAGTTGCCGGGCAGCCCGTCCTACCTGCGGCCCGGCACCCCGGCGCTCGCGTGGTTCCTGCGGGATCTCGGCTACAACACCGGCGAGTTCGGCAAGAACCACCTGGGCGATCACACCGACGCGCTGCCGACGGCGCACGGGTTCCATGAGTTCTGGGGTTACCTGTATCACCTCGACGCCATGCAGGGCGTGAGCTTCCCGGACATCAACAAGACCCCGACTCAGCAGACCGTGGCTCCGCCGTGCAAGAACACGGCGATCCCGGGCCTCGCCGAGGTGCCGGGAGCGATCGATCCAAGTCAGGGAGTCTGCCTGACGCCGCCACGCCCCGTCATCTGGTGCAAGTCCTCCGACGGCACAGCGAAGAACCAGAGTTGCCAGGACCAGGGTCCGCTGACACTCGAGCGCTCCAAGACCGTGGACGAGGAGATTTCGGCCAAGGTCATCGACTTCATGGACCGCAACGACCCCAAGAAGACCAACAAGCCGTTCTTCGTCTGGTACAACCCGGCCCGCATGCACGTCACGACCGTCCTGTCGGACAAGTACCAGGCCATGGTCGGTGAGCCCGGCGGCAAGGACTGGGGCATGAACGAAGCCGGCATGAAGCAGATGGACGACAACATCGGCCTCGTCATCAAGAAGCTCGAGGACATGGGCCAGCTCGACAACACGATCCTCTGCTTCACCACCGACAATGGCGCCGAGACCATCAGCTACCCCGACGGCGGCACCACGCCCTTCAAGGGCGGAAAGCTCTCCACGTGGGAGGGCGGCATGCGCGCCCCGATGCTCGTGCGCTGGCCGGGTCACATCAAGCCGGGGACGATCCTGAACGACATCTTCGCGTCCCTCGACTGGCTGCCGACGCTCGTCAACCTCGCCGGCGGTCCGAAGGGCGACGAGCTGAAGAAGAAGATCGAGTCCGGTACGTATCCCGGGATCGTCAAGACGACACTCGACGGCGTGGATCAGGCGGACTACCTGTTGGGCAAGACCCAGAAGTCGGCGCGCGATACCTTCTTCTACTATTCCGGCGCCCATCCTTCGGCGGTGCGGTACAAGAACTGGAAGATCTACTTCGCCATGGTGTCCGACGACCCGGCCGGTTTCATCGCGGGCGTGCTGCCGTATTCCTGGGCCCAGGTCGTCAACATCAAGCGCGATCCCTTCGAAACGTCCATCGGACAACAGTACAAGACGCTCATGGGCATGGGCGGCACCCTGGCGGGACCCTATACCGCCTACCTCTACGACTGGAACATGCTGCCCATTGGTCAGTCGCTGTGGTTGCACGAGCTCGAGAGCTACCAGACGTACCCGCCGATGCAGGATCCGGCGAGCTACAACCTGTCCCAGGTCATGACCGAGCTCAAGAAGCAGAAAGTCCCGGGCCAGTAGCCGCGGAGACCGGCACATCGAGTCATTCGCGGGCGGTCCGAAAGGGCCGCCCGCTTCGTTCGCAATCGGCGAAGGACGCTACTTCGTTCGAGTTCCGAGGAGGGACATACGACGAGCGACAAGACGGCGCATATCAAAGAGAAGGCAGCCGAAGAGCTCCGATTGATGCTGCTGATCACCGCGTACCTCGCGGCCTTTTTCGTCGCGTTTCTGACCTACCGGAGACTCATTTCGCGGGAGTTCGGAGTCAGTATCTTTCACTACGGTTATGCGCTGTTGGAGGCCCTGGTGATCGCCAAGGTCATTTTGGTCGGCAAGGCGCTGGGGCTCGGGAAGGCGCAATCCCACAGAACGCTGGCATTGTCCGTCTTGCGCTCATCCCTGCTGTACGGTGTGCTCGTCGGAGTGTTCGCGGTCCTGGAACACGTCATCGAGGGACTCATTCACGGGAAGTCTCTGGCAGCGAGCTTTCAGGCCTTTCTCGACCAGGGCGTCTACGAAATCCTGGGGAGGACGCTGATCCTCTTCGTGGCCTTCATCCCGTTCTTCGCGTTCTGGGAGCTCGGGCATCTGGCCGGCGACAAGAAGATTTTCGACCTCTTCTTTCGCCGCGGGTCCGCAGAGGCCGCTGGTTGACACGGAATGTCCAACACTCTTCCGGCTCAGTATGAAACCCTCTCACAGGAGGTCGATAGGACGATGACCGAACACGGACGTTTCTCGAAGCGAGTGGCCATGCTCTTTGCTGCGGTCCTCGCGGCCGCCGCGTCGGGGCTCGCGCAGGCGCCGGCGAAAAAGCCCAACATCCTCGTCATCTGGGGCGACGACATCGGCTACTGGAACATCAGCGCCTACAACCAGGGCATGATGGGCTACCGAACGCCCAACATCGACCGCATCGCCAAGGAAGGCGCGCTGTTCACCGACTGGTATGGCCAGCAGAGTTGCACCGCGGGGCGCGGGGCGTTCATCACGGGCCAGTCACCCTTCCGCACGGGCCTCCTCAAGGTCGGGCTGCCGGGCGCCAAGGAAGGGCTTCAGGCGAGGGACGTGACGATCGCCGAGCTCCTCAAGGCGCAGGGGTACAAGACGGGTCAGTTCGGAAAGAACCACCTCGGCGACCGCGACGAGCAGCTGCCGACGGCGCACGGATTCCACGAGTTTTACGGCTCGCTCTACCACTTGAACGCAGAGCAGGAGCCGGAGCATCCGGACTATTTCAAAGACCCGGAGATGCGAAAGAAGTACGCGACGCGCGGAGTGCTCCACACCTGGGCGAACCCGGACGGCACGCAGAAGATCGAGCTCACCGGCGCGCTGACCATCAAGCGCATGGAAACGGTGGACGACGAGTTCACGAAGGAAGCGCTTCGCTTCATGGACGAGGCCAAGAAGGAGAACAAGCCGTTCTTCCTGTGGTGGAACGCCACCCGCATGCACATCTGGACGCACCTCTCGCCGAAGTGGCAGGGTAAGACCGGCCTCGGCGTCTATCCCGACGGGATGCAGGAACACGACGCGGACGTCGGCCTCCTGCTCGACAAGCTCAAGGAGCTCGGCTTCGAGGACAACACCATCGTCATGTACTCGACCGACAACGGCGCCGAGAAATTCTCCTGGCCCGACGGAGGAACCTCGCCCTTCCGCAACGAGAAGGCCAGCAACTGGGAAGGCGGTTACCGCGTTCCGTGCGCCATCCGCTGGCCCGGCGTCATCAAGCCCGGCACGGTCCTCAACGACGTCTTCGCTCACGAAGACATGCTGCCCACTCTGCTCGCGGCGGTCGGCGTGCCGAACGTCAAGGACCAGTTGATGAAGGGCATGAAAGTCGGCGAGAAGACATTCAAGGTTCACATCGACGGCTACGACATCGCCGATGCGCTCGCCGGCAAGTCCCCGGGCCCTCGCCACGAGTTCTTCTACTTCAACGACGACGGGTCGCTCGTCGGCCTGCGCTACAACCAGTGGAAGATCGTCTTCGCGGAGCAGCGCGCACAGGGTCTGGATGTCTGGCAGGACCCGTTCGTGCCCTTGCGCTTTCCGAAGCTCTTCAACCTCCGCTCCGACCCGTTCGAGATCGCCGACCACGAAAGTGTCGATTACGGAAGGTGGCGGGTGGACCACGCGTTCGTGCTCGTGCCGGCGCAGCAGTACGTCGGGCAGTTCCTGGCCACCTTCAAGGAATTTCCTCCCAGCCAGAAGGCCGGCAGCTTCAGCCTCGACAAGGCTCTGGAGATGCTCCAGACGGCGCCGAAGGCCTCCGGAGATTAGTCGAAGAGGCTTCCCGATGGGCTCTCGCGGGCGCAACACCAAGGGGGAACGATGACAAGGACGGGGAGGATTCTGACGGGATTTCTCGTCCTCGTCGCGTGCGCGACGAGGGTATGGGCTCAGGACCCGCTGCCGTCCTGGAACGACGGCGCGGCCAAGAAGGCGATCGTCCAGTTCGTGCAGGCGACCACGACGGCTGAAAGCCCGAAGTTCGTCCCCGCCGAAGAACGGATCGCGACGTTCGACCAGGACGGGACGCTGTGGGTCGAGCATCCGGTCTACTCGCAGCTCGTTTATTGCCTGGACCGCGTCCCGGCGCTCGTCAAGGCGAAGCCGGAGCTCGCCAACGTCGAGCCGTTCAAGACGGTCATGTCGGGGGATCGCGAGGCCATCGCGAAACTTCCGATGGAGGACATCGAGAAGATCGCGGTCGCGACGCTCTCGGGCATGTCCGTGGACGATTTCAGCGCGGAAGTGAAGAAGTGGTCGGCCGCTGCCAGGGACGCGCGCTGGAAGCGGCCCTACACCGAGCTGACGTATCAGCCGATGCAGGAGGTCCTCAAGTACCTGCGCGCCAACGGCTACAAGACCTACATCGTGACCGGCGGCGGTCAGGACTTCGTGCGCACGTACTCGGAAAGGGTCTACGGCATCCCGCCGGAGCAGGTGGTCGGCACGGCCGGCGCGACCAAGTTCGGCTACGACAAGGATGGCCGCCCGTTCCTGACCAAGGAGGCCAGGCTCGTCCTGAACGACAACAATGCCGGAAAGGCCGAGGGCATCCACCTCATGCTCGGCCGGCGGCCGCACGCGGCGTTCGGCAACACGGCCGGCGATCGGGAGATGCTCGAGTACACAGGGGCCGGCGACGGCGCGCGACTGATGATGCTGGTTCTCCACGACGACGCGAAGCGCGAGTACGCCTACGGACCGGCGACCGGGCTGCCCGACACGAAGGTCGGGACCTTCAGCCAGGCGCTCTACGACGAGGCGAAGAAGAGGGGCTGGACTGTCATCAGCATGAAGAACGACTGGAAGAAGATCTTCGCGTTTGCCGATTGACGCCTCACCCGCGAAAAGGTCTTTCAAGGTCATCAGGAGGAAGAACCCGATCACGATTTCGCTGACGATCCACGAGTTCTTCGTCATCCAGTCGCGGGCCTCCGGCAGGAGCGCCCGTGCCCGTTTGCCGAGCGACAGGAGGAGCAGCAGCGGCACGCCGGCCAGAGAGACGGTGAGCGCAACGAAAACGAGGCCGTGCCACCAGGCGGCGCCGTGATGGTCCAGGTACGCGCCCACGGTGAACATGCTGATCAGATCCCCCGGCAGCACAAGGAAGAGGAGAAAACCGACCCGCAGCGAGAAGAGCGGGGTCGCGCTCTCGAGCTTCGCCATCCAGCGAGGGGGCTGACTTCGACCCCGCTCGCGCGTCACTTTCCAGGCGAGAAAGACCAGCAGGACGACGATCCCGGCGTCGATGCCGCGCGTGACCCGGGCATCTGTGCCCAACGGGTCGCCGTGTCCTTTCGCGAGGCCGGCCAGAAAATACGAGGCCGTGACCCCGATGAACGTCGCGACGCCGGCGCCGAAGAGAAAGAACGCCGAGTCGCGCCGGGGGCGCATTCCCGTCGCGAGCAGGATGGCCGTCACGATCTGAGGCCCGGCGACCATGACGAACGCCATCGGAAGAACGATCGGCAGGGCACTCATGGTGGCGGCGAGAGTCTGTCGCAGCGAGAAGACGCGCCGCAAGCGCCGATCCCGAAGGTCGCGTTACTCTCCCGGGTGAAATGAGCGCTCCTTCATCCTCGGCGCCAGGCTTCTCCCTCGTGGCGGGAGGGCCCGCGCATTGGCTGCAAGAGAGGTTGGGCCTCGTCGGTCCGCGGTCACTCCGGCTCGCCCGGCGCGCGCTGCTCTCGACGGTACTGACCTGGGGCGTTCTCCTGATCCTTTCGGCCGCTCAGGGACTTGCGTTCGGGAACGCGGTGCGTGTCCCTTTTTTGTACGACTTCGCAGCCTACGCCCGGTTTCTCGTGGCGATTCCGATGCTGATCCTGGCCGAGGGCCTGATTGGGCGCGAAATTGCGACCGTGTCGGATCACTTCAACCGGTCGGGTCTGGTCTCGGAATCGGATCGCCTGAAGTACGAGGCGGCGATCGATCGGGCGAAGCGGATGCGCGACTCGATACTGGCGGAGGTCGTGATCCTGGTCCTGGCGGTTCTGAGCGTCCTCCTCGTTCTCCACGAGTTCCCTCTCGGCTTCTCGACGTGGCGATCGCTCGTGTCGGAGTCGGGCCACACGCGCACGCTGGCCGGCTGGTGGTACCTGGTCGTCGGCGTGGCGCTGTTCCAGTTCCTGCTGTGGCGCTGGCTGTGGAGGCTCGCGATCTGGTACGGGTTCCTCTGGCGGATGTCGAGGCTGGATCTGCGCCTGATTGCCACGCATCCCGACCGCGCGGCCGGCCTCGGATTCGTCGGAGACGCCCAGCGCTTCTTCTGGATCATCGTCTCGGCGTTCGCGTTCACGGCCGCCGGCGTCCTCGGCGACGAGATCGTCTACGGAGGAGTCCCCCTGACGAGCTTCTGGTTCGCGATCGCCGGCTACGTCGTGCTGGTGCTCGTCATCTTCCTCCTGCCGCTGACCATGTTCGCCGGGCAGATGAGCCGAGCTAAGATCCGCAGCATGCACGACTACAGCGCCCTGGCCGTCCTGCACAACCGGCTCTTCGACGAGAAGTGGGTGCAGGGCCGCCACGGGAAGGACGAGGTTCCCCTCGGCGCGCCGGAAATATCGTCGCTCGCCGACCTCGCCGGCGCGTCCGACGTCCTCTACCGGATGAGGCCGGTGCCTTTCGATCCTCGGGATGCGCTGACGCTCGGGCTGGCGGCCCTGATTCCGATGACGCCGCTGGCGCTGACGATGTTCCCGCCCACGAAGATCTTCGATCTCATTTTCAAAGTGTTCCTGTAGTGTGCGACTGCCGGCGAGGAATCGCGATCGTCAATGCGTTCGAGCGATAGGAGATGTTGATGCGACTCACAGACCAGGTTTCGGGAAGAGTTGAGAGCGCGATTCGGAAGTTGCGGCTGCTCGCGGCCGCTTCGTGCCTGATTCTCGCCGCCTCCCGCGCGCAGGCACAGTTTCCCGGCGACGTGCCCGACACTTTCCGGTTGAATCTCGGCGGAATGTACGCCTGGTTCGGTACCGACGTCACCTTCCAGCAGGACTTCACTCCCGGAGGACCCATCGGAGCGGGGATCAACTTCGAGGACCTCGGCGCGCCGAAGTCGAGGCCCGGATTCTCCTCTCGCGGCTATTGGAATCCCTTCGGCCGCTTCTTCATCGACTTCGGTTACACCGGCTTCGATCGCGATCGCACGCATACGATTGCCTTCGACGTCCCGTTCGGGGATGTGACCTACACCGCGGGGGCGTCGCTGGAAACGTCCATGCAGTCGCACCTTCCCTACCTCGACTTTCGCTATAACTTCATCAAGAACGACGCGGTGCAGTTCGGCCTCACCCTCGGAGTCGCATACCCGATCCTGGAGGCGAAGCTGAGCGCGGCGGCGGGAGTCGTCGGGCCGGGTGGGCCGATCGTCGGACAGACCGTGACGAAGGAAGCGAAGATATCCACGCCGGTGCCCCTCCTCGGGCTGCTGTTCGATGCCCGGCTGGGTGATCGCGTCTCCGCCGGAGTGCTCTTCAACGGCATCTTCGCGCCCGTGCATCCGTACGTGGGATCCATCTTCCAGGCCGACGCGCATCTCGACTGGTTCTTTGCACGCAATTTCGGTGTGGGAGCGGCGTTCGACTACACCAAGTTCAACATCAGGAAGGAAGACGAGGACAACCAAACGCTCGCCGACTTCAGCTACCACTACTACGGTCCGCGCGTTTACCTCACCGTCACCTTCTGACGAAGTGAGCCGCGGGAAGTGCCGAAGCACCGGCGGCGAAGGACTGGAAAGAGCGAAATCCTCTTTTCGATCCTCGGCGTCTGCCTGACGGCGGCGTTGGCTGCACAGGAGAACCCCGAGAGGGCGTGGTATGAGCTCGACACGTCGTGGATCTCGGCCCGGTTCCACTTCGCCGGCATGGAGGACGGCGCCTTCTATTCCCAGGACGCGGAGAGCCGGGAGCAGGTCGGCGACTTGAACAACGAACAGCTCTTCCGCGTCGACGATCTCCAGCTCGAGGGCCGGATCAAGTTCGCGAAACCCTGGACTTATCGGATCGGCGGCAACTACAAGGGGCTCGATCCGACCGACGCCCCCGGATGGACGAGTACCTATCTTTACGTCTCGGTACCGCTCGGCGACGCTGCCCGGGTGACGATCGGCAAGCAGAAGGAGGGACTCGGGCTGGAATTGATCGAGAACGGCCGGGATCTCGCCTTCATGGAACGGTCAACCATGACCACGGCGTTCGCGTTCGTCGACTCGCACGTCGTCGGCGTGCGGTTCTCCGGCACGGCCGCCGGCGAGCGCATGACCTGGTCCGCGGGCTGGTTCAACAACTGGCTGGACGACGACCTCTCCTTCTCCCAGAGCGGAAGTGTCTTCGCCGGACGCATCAGCGGCCTGCCGATTGTCGCGAACGGCGGCCGCCGGCTCCTCCATCTCGGCGTTTCCGGGGTCTATCGCCAGGCGCAGGACGGGAACTTCAAGTTGAAGAGCGTGCCCGAAGTCTACGAAGCGCCCGACTTCGTCGACACGGGCTCGTTCCCGGCAGATCATGGGTCCTCCGTCGGCGCCGAGCTGGCGATGGTCGAAGGGCCGGTCGAGGTTTCGGCGGAGTCCACGTGGACGGCCATCGCGTCCCCGCAGACGGGAGACCCGCACTTCCAGGGCTTCTATGTCATGGCGTCGTGGTGCCTGACCGGCGAGAGTCGTCCGTACGATCGCCAGCAGGGAGCCTTCGGCGCGATCCGTCCCGCGCAGCCCTTTTCCTTCAAGCACGGCGGCCGCGGAGCATGGGAGCTCGCGGCTCGCTATTCGCGCATCGACCTGACGAGCGGCACTCTGGACGGAGGAGACTTCGAGCGGTGGAGCGGCGGCCTGTCCTGGCGCCCGACGTCGATGTGGCGGTTCGAATTCAATTACGGATATGGGAGGCTCGAGCGCGGCGGGATCGTGGGGCGCACCGACTTCTACCAGCTCCGCCTCCAGTTTCAGCTGTGAGCGATGCCGACGCGCCTCGGCGCTATCATGGGCCGACCAATTCGGACAGGAGGACATCGCTGGACGTGGTGAGCATCCAAGCCCAACGGAGAATTGCGTTCGGCGTCCTCGGTCTCGCCGCGGTTCTGATGGGCGCCGCCGGCTGCGGGACCCTTTCGACCATCTTCCACAAGCCGCCGCCGATCGAAAAGCGCCTCAATGAGAGCGGCCTCTCGATCAACTCCCTCCAGACGGAGGTCCTGCGTTTCGCCGACGATTACGTCGAATCCGTGTCGCACGCCGCCGACGGCGTGTCGAAGACGCTCGGAACCCGGCAGGCCCAGGTCGCCGCGCTCAAGTGGAAGATCGACCAGGCCACGGCGGCCTACGCCGACGCCACCGGAGAGAACGTCATCTGGAACGTCCTCGACCTGACCGTTCTCGCGACCGTGTCGACGATGGTGGTCGATGACGCCAAGGCGCGCGAGGAGTTCGGCGAGGCGGTCGCGCCGCTCATCGCCACGCACCAGGCCCTCGAGAAGAGCGCCTGGACCCTGGCCTCCGTGCTTCTGTCGCCGGAGCAGTCCGACGAGCTCCGGCGTCTCATCAACGAATGGCGCAAAGCGAATCCGACCGAGCGCAGCGTCACGGGAGCCCGATTCCGCGAGTTCGCGGTGGACCTCGGAAAGGCCCAGGCGCCCGGCCGGGCCAAGCCCACCAGCATCTTCAGCATGCTCTATATCGACCCGTTCGCGGGCCTTTCGCCGACGACCGTCGCGATCGAACAGAGCCGCGAGCTCGCCGAGCGGGTGGTCGCCTACGCGGAACGGGCGCCGACCCTGATGCGCTGGCAGGCGGAGCTCCTGGCCCTTCAGATCCAGGAGCAGCCGGCGCCGCAGGAGCTTCTCGCCAACACCACGAGCGTCTCCCGCTCGATCGAGTCGATCTCGAAGACGGTCGAAGGGGTTCCCGAGCTCGTGAACGCCCAGCGGGAGGCGGCGATCGCCCAGTTCTTCGCGGGAGTGACGTCCGAACGGCAGGCCATCCTCGCGGAGCTCGAGGCGAAGGAGGCCACGATCCAGACGCTGCTCGGGCAACTCCGGGAGACGATGAACGCCGGCGGCGAGATGGGCAAGTCGCTCACGGGCACCATCCAGTCGCTCGACGCCTTCGTGCACTACGTCTCTCCGCCTCCCGACCCGAACGCTCCTCCCGCCAAGCCGGGCAAGCCGTTCGACCCGCTCGACTTCGGCAAGGCGGCGGTGGACGTCGGAGGAATGGCCCGCGATCTCAATGCCCTCCTGCGCTCGGCGAATGAGACCGCTCCCGCGCTCGCGAAGATCGGGCAGCAGACGGGCGACGACCTGAAGAGCGTCGTCGACCACGCCTTCTGGCGCGGATTGATCCTGATCGTCGTGCTCCTCGCGGGCTCCGTGCCGGCCCGGCTCGCCTATCGCGCCCTCGCGCGCCGGTACGAGCGCGCGCCCGAATCGCAGGCCTCGGGGTCGTGAAGCCCGCCACGCCGCTCCGGAACCGGCCGGGGCGCAGGTTCGGGGCTCTCCTCCCGGCGATCACGCTCGTTGCCGCGATCCTCGCTTGCCGGGGCCGGGGGGAGGCGCCCACCGCTTCCGCGCAGCCGACGCCCGCGCCGCCGCTGTCGCGGGGAGCGACATTCGTGGGGCGCGGAGCCTGCGCACCCTGCCACGCGACGGAGGATGCACGGTGGAAGGGCTCGCATCACGACCGCGCGATGGAGGAAGCGACCCCGGAGACCGTCCTCGGCAACTTCGAGAACGCCTCGTTTACGCACTACGGCGTGACGTCGACGTTCTTCAAGAAGGACGGGAAATTCTTCGTCCGGACCGACGGGCCTGACGGCAAGCTCCACGAGTACCCGATCGCCTACACCTTCGGCGTCTACCCGCTGCAGCAGTACCTCATCGCGTTTCCGGGCGGCCGTTACCAGGCGCTGAACGTCTGCTGGGACGCCCGGCCGGCGAAGGAGGGAGGGCAGCGCTGGTTCCACCTCTACCCGAAGGAGGAGGTTTCCTTCCGTGATCCGCTGCACTGGACGGGCGCCTACCAGAACTGGAACTTCATGTGCGCCGAGTGTCACTCGACCAACGTGAAGAAAGGCTATTCCGCGGCGACGAACTCCTACGCGACGACCTGGTCCGAGCTCGACGTCTCCTGCGAGGCCTGCCACGGGCCGGGCTCCGCTCACGTCGCCTGGGCCGAGGCGGTGAGGGCCGGGAAGGCGAAGAAGGACGCCGCCGACAAGGGACTGGCCGTGACGCTGCAGGACCCCGTGCGTGCCTCCTGGGACATGGACATGAAAACCGGGATTGCCAGGCGCAGCGCCCCCCGCACATCGCGCAAGGAGATCGAGACGTGCGCGCGGTGTCACGCCCGGCGTTCGGTCGTCTCCGAGGATTACGTGTGGGGCGAGCCGATCCTGCAGACGCACCGGCCGGCGCTCCTCGAGGAGAGTCTTTACTTCGCCGACGGCCAGATCCAGGACGAAGTCTACGAGTACGGCTCGTTTCTCCAGAGCAAGATGTACGCCGGCGGCGTCACCTGCACGGACTGCCACGACGCGCACGACCTCAAGGTCAAGGGCTCGGCGGACCGCGTCTGCCTGGCCTGCCACCTGACCGAGAAGTTCGAGTCGCCGAAGCATCACTTCCACAAGGCGAACTCGACGGGCGCGAGCTGCGTCGCCTGCCACATGCCGACCCGCAACTACATGGTCGTCCACGCGCGGCGCGACCACAGCCTGCGCATCCCGCGGCCCGACCTCTCCCTCACCCTCGGAACGCCGAACGCGTGCACGCAATGCCACCGGGACAAGTCGAACCGGTGGGCGGCCGACGCGGCGAAGAAGTGGTGGGGCGACAAGGTGCGGCAGGAGACCCACTACGGAGAGATCGCGCACGCCGGGCGCGAGGAGCTCGAGGCCGCGCAGGCGGCCCTCGCGGGCTTCGTCGCCGATGCCGCCCGGCCGGCCATCCGCCGCGCCACTGCCGCCTCGATGCTCGACCCCCGCGGACCCGCGCCGCACGCCGCCCTCGTCAGGGCGCTGGCGGATCCCGAGCCCCTCGTCCGGCACGGGGCGCTGTCGGCGGCGGGGGCGCTCGAGCCGAGCGAGCGCCTGCGCTTCGTCTCGCCGCTCCTGCGCGATCCGATGCGCACGGTTCGCATCGACGCGGCCCAGGTGCTGACGTCCGTGCCGCGGGACGCCATGACGGCCTCCGAGCGCGGCGATTTCGAGGCGGCGCTCGCGGAGTACGTGAGATCCCAGGGCGTGGACGCCGACCGCGCCGAAGCGCACCTGAACCTCGGCTCCCTCGCGGTGTCGCAGGGCGACCCGGCCCGGGCCGAGGCCGAGTATCGGAAGGCGATCGCGCTCATGCCGGCGATCGGGGGAGGATGGGCGAACCTCGCCGACCTCTACCGCGCGCAGGGGCGCGAGGACGAAGCGGAGAAGACGCTCCGGGCGGGAATCGCCGCGGCGCCGAACGACCCCGGCGTCCACCACGCGCTCGGCCTCGCTCTCGTCCGGAAGAAGCGGCTGCCGGAGGCCCTCGTGGAGCTCCGGAAGGCCGCGGAGCTTCCGCCGGAGCGGGTCCGCTACGACTACGTCTATGCGATCGCCCTCGACTCGGTCGGCCGGACGTCGGAGGCGATCGCGGCGCTCGCCGAGGCGCACCGGCGCCATCCCGCCAACCGGGAGGTCCTCGAGGCCCTGGCGTCCTTTTCCGCGAAGACGGGCGATCGCAAGGCCGCGATCGCTTACGCGGAGGACCTTCTCCTGATCGCACCGGAGAGCTCGGAGGCGAAAGCGCTTCTCCAGAACCTCCGGGGCGCTGTGCCGTGAGCCGTTCGATCCGCTGGCGTCGAGTCCGCGGACGCGACGGACGCCGAAGGCGACGTCGACGGCGCGCGCAGAAGTCGGGCAGCTCGGCATCGACCGGTTCCGGCAGTCGCTCCCGAGGGCACCGAAGACGGGAGTCTGACGCTCGCGCGTCCGGGGGCGGGAGCTCTAGCCGGCGGCCTCCGCCGGCTTCTCCTGCACCTTCTTCTTGTTGAAGTGGGAGAGGTCCGGCTCCCCGAGCAATCGGGCCATGCCTTCCCAGCCCTTGACGTGCTCGCAGACGACCTTGATTGCGGAGGTCAGCGGCACGGCGAGGACGGCCCCCGGGATTCCCCAGATCGTGCCCCAGAAGATGAAGGCGATCATGACCGTCAGCGGGAAGAGCCGGACCTTGCCGCCGACGATGAAGGGCGTCAGGACGTTGCCCTCCAGGAACTGCATCAGGGTGTAGACGAGGAAGACGAGCAGGGCCTTCTCGCCGTCGTACTGGAAGTAGGCCACCGCCACGGCCGGCACCGTCGAGAGGATGACCCCGACGTAGGGCAGCAGGATGGCGACGCCCGCGATCGGCCCGAGGACGTAGTAGTAGTCGACGCGCAGGAGCATGAGCCCGAGCGTCGTCGCCCCGGCCATGATGAGCATCACGAACGAAAGCCCCAGAGCGTAGCCGGTCATCGTCCGGGAGATCGCTCCCGTCACGTCCGACTCTCCGAGCCGCTCGCTCCGCGTGAGCATGCCGGCGAGGACCCGGCCGAACTTTTCGCGGTCCTTGAGCATGAAGAACGTCAGGAACGGAATGGTCGCGGCGTACAGCAGGATGCCGACCGTCGCCCCGAGGCGCGCCACGAAGGCGCGGGTGGTCTCGAGCTGCGACTCGGTGAGCTTGACTTCCCGCACCCCGGGGGAGGAGTCGGCCGGAAGGATCGAGCCCATCCGCTCGCGGACCTTGTTGACGAAGTTGGTGACCCCGGCGAGCAGGTCGCGGATGCGATTCTGGTAGCGGGGCAGCTCGGCGAAGAACTGGTTGATCTGACCCGTGACGTTGATGACGAGAAGCGCGACGCCGCCCATGATGACGAAGAGGATCAGCAGGATCGCCGCCACGCGGGGGACGCCGGCCCGCTCGAGAAGCGACACGAAGGGCCGCAACGCGAAGGAGATGAACAGGGCGAAGGCGATCGGGATCAGCAGCTCCCGCCCGTAGTAGAGCAGCCCGACGACCGCGGCCGCCGTGACGGCGCCCAGGCCCGTGACGCGGGCGGGAGGGGTCTCGTCGACCCCCGGCCGCACCGTCAAAAAACCCCCTCGGCGGGAGGGGGTTGTGTTGAGGCGCTGTCGGGGGTCTTTTCGATCACGTTCCCGAAACGAGTGTTACCACAATCTGGGCCCGGCGGTTCTTTGTCTTTCCTTCAGCCGTCGCGTTGTCGTACGCCGGCTCGGCCGAGCCCTTGGAGACGGTCGAGATCCGGGCAGGATCGATCCCGTGCCGGGTCACGAGGTAGTCCTTGGCGGCCTGGGCGCGCTTGGCGCCGAGCTCCAGGTTCGCCTGTTCCGTGCCCGTATTGTCGGTGTAGCCGGTGACGACGGCGGTCGAGTTCAGGTCGTTCTTCATGCGGAGGGCCACGCCGTCGAGGACCGCCTTGGCGATGTTCGTCAGGCGGGCCTGCTTGCCGTCGAAAAAGATTTCGTCCGAGGTCGACCGGGGCGCCGGGCGCGGGGGCGGCGGGGGAGCCGGCGCGGTCGTGACCGGGGGCGCCACCACGGGCGCCGGCTCGACGACCGGTTCGGGCGCCGGAACGACGACCGGCGGCGGGGGAGCCGGCGGCCAGGCCGCGTAAGTGACCCCGAGGACACCGCCGAACGGGTTCTGGCTGGTGCCGTTGTTGAAGAGCATCGACAGGTTCGTGCCCAGGGCGCCCGAAAGCGCCCAGCCCGAGTGGCCGAACCAGAGGCGGACGCCCCCGTTCAACTGGCCGTAGTCGCTCTGGGGGAAGTCGCCGCCGTCGTAGACGTTGTAGAGCGCTTCGATGATGACCTCGATGAGCGGCGTGCCCACGGGGATCGTCGCACCGACGCCAAACTTCAGGAGGTTGGCCACGCGGATCGTGTCGTTCGGATCCTGCGGATCATCCTGGCCGCCGGACATCGTGTAGGAAACCATGCCCGTGAACCACGACTTCGAGATCGCGGCGCCCCATTCCCAGTCGGCGCGGGGCGAGTTGACGGCTTCGATCGTGCTGCCGGGACCGCCGACGGGGTCGCTGCTCGAGATCGGAATGTGCCCGGCGAGCCAACCCGCGACGCGGAAGTCGGGATCGACCTCGGACTGATAGTTGAACTTCGTGCCGAGCCGTATCTTCTGGCCCTCGGTCGCATTGAACGGGCCGACGATCCCGAGCGAGTTCACGTAGCCCGCGGCCCAGCCGCCTTCGCTCCGGGTCACCTGGCCGCCTCCGCCGACGAAGACCGACCACCAGTTGGTCAGGCCGAGTCCCAGGGACACATTGCCGCCGTACTGGGCGAAGTAGCGCGACTTGTCCGTCTGATTCACGAAGAACGGCCCGGCGATCTGCGGCTGGTACCAGGCATACATGCCCAGCGTGAACTGTCCGGCGCGGGGGTTGTCCGCCGTCGACATGGTGAAGAGTCCCACGTCTCCACCGACGTTGGGGGCGATTGCCGCGGGCTGCCCGAAGGCCGCAACGCTGGTGGCGCAGATCAGCATCCCGAGGAGCACGGTCCGCTTCGCCATCATGAAAATGTCTCCTTTCGAGCCCGGACGGGGGAACGTAGCTGCCGAAAATAATAAGCCAAAAAGGCCGTATTGCCAAACATCTTCTGCTCGTACAGGGGCCCGTCCTTCCGGTCAGGTACCGTCGGCTTCGCTCCGCGGGGGGACTGCGCCACCGGGGGGCGCACCGGCCCGCGGCTCGCCCGGATGCGGGCTCGACCGCGGGCCTGTCCCCTCGCTCCGCTTCGCCTCCCGCGGCGCGAGGCGTCCTCCGCTGCGCTCGCGGAGATGAACGCCGCGCTTTGCGCGGCGTTGCCTACGGCCGGGGGTCGGCCTTCGGTGGTCGACTATCTCGCGCCGCGACCGGATTCCGCAGCGTTCCATAGGCCTCGACCCGCGGCGCTGCCTCATCGGTTCGCGGCGCGGATAGTCTCCCGACCGACAGGGAGGGAGGAGGTCCGCGCCGCGGGAGCGGAGCGCGGCGAGGGGTCAGGCCTGCGGTCGAGCGCGCATCCGCGCGAGCCGCAAGCCGGTGCGTCCGAAGGGCGCAGACCTCCGAGCAAGCGAAGGCGACGGTTACACCTTCGGCTGCATCACCAGGGACATCTTGTCCTGGAAGGCCTTCATGATGGCCGGGCCGCGGATCGAGGAGATGGCCTTCTCGGTGTGGCGGATCAGGTCCCGCACGGCTTCGACGCCGCGGCCGCGGTCGATCTCCGCGAGCGCCTGCTTGTAGGGCCGGTCGAGGCCCGGCAGGTTCGATTCGCCGATCGCCGTCTCGGCCTCCTGCTTGACCCGGGTGCAGAGGATCATGAGGATCTTTTTCTCGTCTCCGAGGACGCCCGCCGCGGTTGCCGCGGAGGCCATCGACGCGATGGACACCGAGGATCCGGCGGCGGCCGGCGCGCCGCGGGGCGCCGACGCCGGAGGGAAGGCGCTCGGGGCCGCCCCGAAGGCCGGGGGAGGCGCGGCCGTCACGGCGCGGGCGGCCGCCTCGCGAGAGCGCATCTCGACGAGGTCCGCGGTGACCAGGCCGTAGAGGATCTTCGCCGTGTCGAAGGAGTTGGAGTGCGTCGCGCGCGCGAGGTCCTCGACGGACTTCCGGCCGTCGATGAACATCACGAGATTCCATTCCGGGGGCGAGAGCGTGATCGGCTCGCCGACTTCGCGGGCCCTGAGCGTGGGCACGTACTCGACTCCCGGGATCTTCCGGGCGAGGACCTTCCACTCGTCGAGCCTCCGGGCGGCCTCCATGAGGAGCGAGGTGTTCGTTTTCTCGATCGTGACCGTCTCGGCTTCCTTGCCGGGCGTGAACTGGAAGTCCCCCGTCGACCAGATCGCCAGGGCGTAGACGGCCTCCTCGCCCGAGATCGGACCGAGCTCGGCGTGGACGATTCGCCCGTTGCGCAGGTAGATGAAGCCGCGCTCCGATCCCCGGACGAGCATGAACATCCCGGTCTTCCCCGAGACCGAGACGAGCTGGATGATGTCGGGGACCGGGAGCTCCTGGATGGAACCCTGGAACGACATACGGGCGAGATGCTAGCACCCCACGTCGCGAGCGCGGGGCGTGGGATCTGCGCCCCGCGGGGGCGCACCGGCCTGCGGCTCGCCTGCAGGCTCGACCGCAGGCCTGATCCCTCGCCCCGCGCTCGCTCCCGCGGCGCGGACCTCCTCCCTCGCTTCGCTCGGGAGACTATCCGCGCCGCGAGCGGATGGGACTGAGTGGCGTGTCAAGAAACCAGCGGGCTCAGCGAGAGGGGCAAGCGTGGATGTGGCAGATCGCCAGGGCGAGCGCGTCCGCGGCGTCGAGGGGGACGCGAGAGCGCTGGCGAGCCAGCAACGAAAGGACCATGGCCCGGACCTGCTCTTTTTCGGCCTGGCCGTAGCCGACCAGCGCCTTCTTCACGAGGCGCGGCTCGTACTCGAAGACGGGGACCAAGGAGCGGGCGGCGGCGGCGAGGAGGACGCCGCGGGCGTGCGAGAGCTTGAGCGCCGAGGAAATGTTTTTGGCGGCGAACACGGTCTCGACCGAGACGGCCGCCGGACGGACCTGGCCGAAGAGCTCGACGGCCGCCGTGAACAGGAAGTCGAGCTTGGCCGGCAGCTCCATGCGGGAGGGTGGGCGCCAGACGCCGCAGCTTTCGAGCCGGAGACGGCCGCCGTCGAAGGCGACGACCCCGAAACCGGTGGCGACGGTTCCGGGGTCGAGCCCGAGGATGATCACGAGGCCGCGGAGGTTTCCGCGAAGTCGAAGTTGGCCCAGACGTTCTGCACGTCGTCGTGGTCCTCGAGCGCCTCCATCAGCTTCACCATCTGATCGGCCTTGCGCGAGTCGAGGGCAACCTCGGTCGACGGAATCATCGAGACCTCGGCGACGGCCAGCGGGAATCCCTTCGACTCGAGGTGAGCCTTGACCGCTGCGAACCCCTCGGGCGAGGTCTTGATCTCGTGGTACTCGTCGGTCGTCCCGACGTCGTCGGCGCCGGCCTCGATGGCCGCTTCCATGACGGCGTCCTCGCTCGCCCTGCTCTTCTCGATGGTGATGTAGCCCATCTTCTGGAAGAGGAAGCGGACCGAGTTCGTCTCCCCGAGGTTGCCGCCGTGCTTGGAGAAAATCGTGCGGATCTCGGGCAGCGTGCGGTTCTTGTTGTCGGTCAGGGCCTCGATGAGGACCGCCGTGCCGCCGGGACCGTAGCCTTCGAAAGTGACCTCTTCATAGGTGACGCCGGGCAGTTCCCCCGTGCCCCGCTGGATCGCCCGCTTGATGTTGTCGGCCGGCATGTTGACGGCCTTCGCGTCGTCGATCGCCTTGCGCAGGCGCGGGTTGGACTCCGGGGCGCCGCCGCCCTGCTTGGCGGCCATCGTCAGCTCGCGGATGAGCTTGGTGAAGATGCGCCCGCGCTTGGCATCGGCGGCGCCCTTCTTGTGCTTGATCGTGCTCCATTTGCTGTGTCCGGACATGCGTGACTCCTAACCGGCGGATTATATGAGCCGGGAGGCAGGAGGCGAGGAAGCAGGAGGCAGGAAGCCGTGAAGCCGTGGATGTCGTCGGCGATCTTTCCTGCCTCCCGACGTCTGCCTGCCGGCCTCCTGATTCCCCGTTCTCCTTGATTTCCCAGCGTTTCCGGCGACAATAGCTTTCAGTTCATGCCCAAAAAAGTTCTTTTGATCGAATACGAGCCGCGGTACATCGAGCGGATTCGTACGCAGCTTTCCCCGCTCGGTCACTCGCTGACGGAGACGCACGACGGGGAAGCGGGCCTGCAGGCCTTCTCTTCGAGCAAGTTCGACCTGGTCCTTCTCTCGGGCATGCTTCCCCGCCTGCCGAGCGCCGAGGTCATCCGCGAGATCCGGAAGAAGGGCGGGGCCACGGCGCCGCCGATCGTTCTGATGATGAGCGGCTACCGGGGAACCAACCGGAAGGCGGATGCCCAGAAGGTGGGGGCCTTCGACATCCTGGTCCGGCCGTTCACCGACGACGATCTCCTGGAGTCGGTGCGGGACGCCCTCGACTCGTCCGACGTCGGTGCGAAGACGATGCGCATCGACACGGCGCAGGTCGCCGCCGCGGCCTCTCCGCTGACCTCGAACGACATCTTCTCCGACGTCCTCTCCGGCCTGACGGACGACGTTTCGGAGAAGCCCGCGGCCGCGCCACCCGCCGTCCCGGGTCCGGCGTCGCCGCCTTCCGCGGTTCCGACGCCTGCGGCTCCCGCCGCTCCTCCGCCCCGCGCGGCCGGCGGCGACGACGTCGAGAAGCGGCTTCGCGACACTCTGTCGGGGTTGAACATCGGGTCCCGGCCGGGCGTGGCGCCCAAGCCGGCGCCCGCGCCGCCGCCGGTCGTCGTGCCGCTGCCGGCCCCGCCGGCCCCGGCGCGGCCGAAGCTCTCGACGAACACCGACGTCGACCGAATGATCTCGGACACTCTTTCGGGAGTGACGTCCCCGCGGCCGAGGACTCCGGCCGGCGCGACGCCGCCTCCCCCGACCGTGAGCGCCCCGGCCCCGGCGCCCCGGCGCCGGGAGGAGCCCGCGGCCGCCGTGCCCTCTTCGGGGCCGGACCGATTCGGGCAGTACGAGATCATCGAAAAGATCGCCAGCGGCGGCATGGCCGAGCTCTACAAGGCCAGGCGCACCGGGGTCGAGGGCTTCCAGAAGATCGTCGCGATCAAGAAGATCCTGCCGCACCTCGCCGACGACGAGGAGTTCGTGACGATGTTCGCCGACGAGGCGAAGCTCGCCGCGCAGCTCAATCACCCCAACATCATCCACATCTACGACCTCGGAAAGATCCAGGCCGGCGGCTACTTCATCGCCATGGAGCACGTCGACGGCCGGGACCTCCGGTCGATCGAGCAGTCGGGGCACGCGCACTCCGTGCAGCTCCCGGTCCCGCTCGCCGTCTACATCGCCTCGAAGGTCGCCTCGGCGCTCGACTACGCGCACCGGCGGCGGGACGCCGAGGGCCACGAGCTGAACATCGTCCACCGCGACGTGTCGCCCCAGAACATCCTCATCTCCTACGAAGGCGACATCAAGCTCTGCGATTTCGGCATCGCGAAGGCCGCCTCGAAGGCCTCGAAGACGCAGTCGGGCGCCCTGAAGGGCAAGATCCAGTACATGTCGCCCGAGCAGGCCTGGGGAAAACCGATCGACCGCCGGAGCGACCTCTTCTCGCTCGGCGTCGTGCTCCACGAGTTGTTGACGGGGGAGCGCCTCTTCCGCGGGGACACCGACATCACCGTGCTCGAAAAGGTCCGCAGCGCCGAGGTCATCCCCCCGTCCCGGATGAACCCGGAGGTGCCGACCAACCTCGACGCCGTCGTGTTGAAAGCCCTCGCCAAGGACCCCGACGAACGCTACGCGAACGCCTCCGACCTGCTGCGCGACCTCGACTCGGTGCTCTACTCCTACACGCCCGCGCCCGGGAGCGCCGACGTCGCCATCTATCTCCACCGCCTCCAGGCCGAGGAGACCGCCGTCGCCGACTCGAAGGCTCGCGAGGCCGCCGCCCAGGCCGAGCGGGAGGCCGCGCCGGAGCCCGCCAGGAAGCGCAAGTCCAAGAGCGCCCCGATCGCCCGCCGCCCGTCGGCGGCCTCCGCGGGCCGCGACTCCCGAGGCGGAAGCGCCGGCGCGTCCGCACCCGCCGAGCCCGCCGCCGCCCCCGCCCGCTGCGGTCGCCCCGAGGGAATCGTCCGCACCGCGCGAGGTCTTCGGATCGCTCGACGCGCGCGTCGAGGAAGCGGAGGCGAAGAGCCGCGCGCCGCTCTATGCCGCGATCGTCGTGGCGGCCGTCGCGCTGGCCGCGTTCGCCGCCTGGAAGTTGACGAGACCGGCCGCCGTGCCGACGCCCGTCCGGGTCGTGCCGACCGCGGCGGCCGCGGCCGCGCCGACCGCCGTTCCCGCCGCGGCGGCCCCCGTTCCGACAGCGCCCGCGATCGACGCGAAGGCGGTCGAGGCCGAGGTTCAGCGGCAGGTCGCCGTCAAGCGCAAGGAGCTCGAGAAGACGGCGGCGGCGACCCGGGCGACGACGGCGGCCGCGGCTCCCGCGGAGGAGGCGCCGGTGCCGACGGCCGCGCTGCCGGAGCCGACGCCGATTCCGCCGACGGCCGTGCCCACTGCGCCGCCGCCGGCGGTCCCGACCGAGCCGCCGACGCTCTCGGAGAAGGAGCCCGAGCTTCGCCGCGGCGATCTCGTCGGCCCGGGAGCAGGAGTCGTCGAGCCGGCGCTGCTCGCGCCGCCGCGGGTGGTCTATCCGCCGATCGCCAGGCAGCGCCCCGTCGAGGGCAAGGTCGTCGTCCTCGTGCTCGTCGACGAGAACGGCAGGGTGGCCGACTCGAAGCTGCAGCAGGGCATCGCCGGGATGCCCGCCATCAACGACGCCGTCGTCGCGGGAGTCAAGAGCGCGAAGTTCCGGCCGGCCACGAAGAACGGCGTTCCCGTCAAAATGTGGCGGCCGGTGATGGTCGAATTGAAGCCCTAACGAGGAATTGAGGAGGTCAGCGGGATGGCCCTTTCAGGGGATCAGAGGAAGTTCTACGAAAACACGCTTTCGGTGACCAAGCGGGAGATCGAGGAGCTCGAAGGGGAGATTCAGGAGGAGCTCGCCAAGGTCAAGGACCGGCTGGCCGAGCTCCAGAACGCCCAGAAGGCCGCGCGCCAGATGTACGATGCGGCGTGCCAGCGGCTCGGCGTTCGAAACGAGCTCGAAGAGGCCGAGGCCCAGGGATAACCGGCTCCGTCGGGGGCGGCGCCCGAGGGCGCCGCCGCTTCTCCGCGCTTCCCGTTCTCGGCGCACTCCTCGCGATGTCCCTGGCCCTCGGCGGATGCCGCGCCGAGCGCCCGGTCGCGTCTCGAAGCGCCACGCCCGCCGCCGTGGTCCGGCCGCGGCGCGTCGTCGCGCTCGCTCCCAACCTGACCGAGATCGTCTTCGCGCTCGGCGCGGGCGATACGCTCGTGGGCGCGTCGGAACACTCCGATTTCCCGGAGGCCGCGAAGGCGATCCCGCGGGTCGGCGGGCTCGAGGTCGACCCGGAAAGAGTCGCCGCCCTCGATCCCGACCTCGTCCTCGCCATCGCCGAGGGCAACGCCCGCGGCGCCGTGGAGGCGCTCGCCGCGGCGGGAATGCCGGTCGCCGTGGTCCCCTCGGGCTCGCTCGACGCCGTGCTCGAAGCAATCCGCATCGTCGGGAAGCGGCTCGGGCGCCCGGCCGAGGCGGCGGAGCTTTCCGAGGCGCTCGAGCGCCGCCGCGCCGCCGTGCGGGCCCGCGCCGCGGGGAAGCCGAGACCGCGGACGCTCCTCGTCGTCTGGCCGGCTCCGCCGCAGGCGGCGGGCAGCGGGACGTTCCTGAACGACGTGCTTTCGGAGGCCGGGGCCGACAATCTCGTCGGGGACCGGAAAGGCTGGCCCGTGCTCTCCCGGGAGTACCTCGCGACGGCGGACGTCGACGTGCTCGTGCTGCCGGATTCCCCCGAGACACGCGCGGCCTTCGACGCGGCGCTCGCCTCGGGGCCGCTTTCGCGGGGGCCGATCGCGCGCGCGCGGATCGTGCGGCTCGACGAGTCGGCCCTGACGCGGCCGGGCCCGCGCGTCTTCGACATGCTGGAGCGGCTGGAGGGCGCGATCCGGTGAAGGGACCGACGACCGCGGGCGGACGCGCCGCCGCGATCGGCGCTGGGGCTCGCCGCCCTCCTCGCTCTGGCGGCGGTCGCGTTTTCGGTCGGGGGCGTGTCGCTGTCGATCGCCGACCTCGTCTCGGGCGGTGGCGCGGCGGGCGAGCGCGCGCACCTTCTCGCGGCGCTGCGCTGGCCCCGCGTGGCCCTGGCGGCTCTCGTCGGCGGATGCCTGGCGCTCGCGGGCGCCGCCCTCCAGGCGCTGTTGAAGAACCCGCTCGCCGATCCGTTCCTGCTCGGGACCTCGGGCGGCGCCGCGGCGGGAGCGGCCTGCGCGGCGCTCGCGGGAGCTTCGCCCCTCGTCTCGCCGGCCGCGGCGTTCGTGGGCGCGGCCGTGGCATCGGTCGGCGTGGCCGCGCTCGCGCGGCGCGGGGGACGGCTCGACCTGCAGCGGCTTCTGCTCGCCGGCCTCGTCGCCAACGCCTTCTTCTCGGCTCTCCTTCTCGCCGCGTTCTCGGTGGCGTCCGGCGAGGCCGCGCGGTCGATGCTCTTCTGGATGATGGGAAGCCTCGCGGATGCCGCGCCGCTGCGGGTCGCCGTGCTCCTGCCCTACGCCGCCGTCGGCGCCGTGGTGCTGGCGTCGATGGCGCCGCGCCTGAACCTGCTCGCCGTGGGCGAGGAGAACGCGGGGGCCCTCGGCGTCGACGTCGAGCGCGCCAAGCGAATCGTGTTCCTCGCGGCGTCCCTCCTGACGGGGGCGGCCGTGGCGTTCGCCGGAGTCATCGGGTTCGTGGGACTGCTGGTGCCCCACGGGGTGCGGCTCCTGACCGGTAACGACCAGCGCACGCTGCTGCCCCTGTCGGGCCTCGCGGGCGCGGGCCTGCTCGTCGCGGCCGACGCGGTGTCGCGGGCGGCGATCGCGCCGGCGGAGCTTCCCATCGGCGCCCTGACCGCCGCGATCGGAGCGCCGCTCTTCGCGTGGCTGCTCCTGAGGAACCCGTGAGCCTGATCGAAGCGCGGGCCCTCGCGGCGCGCTACGGAGCGAACGCGGCCCTGGCGGGGCTCGATGCCGACGTCGCCGCGGGAGAGGTCGTCGCGATCCTCGGCGAAAACGGCTCTGGCAAGTCGAGCCTGCTGAAGGTCCTCGCGCGGGTGCTCCCGGTGTCGGGCGGCGAGCTCCGCTTCGACGGCCGTCCGCTCGAGTCGATCCCGCGGCGCGAGACCGCCCGCCGCATCGCGTACGTTCCCCAGAGCGTCGATCTCGTCTTCCCGATCCGCTCGCTCGATCTCGTGCTCCAGGGGCGGGCGCCCTACGGCCGCGGCTTCGTGGCCGAGACGCCCGAAGACCGGCGCCTCGCGCTCGAGGCGATGCGCGCCTGCGACGTCGAGGGCCTGGCCGACCGCGACGCGGCGGCGCTCTCGGGCGGCGAGCGGCGGCGCGTGTTCCTGGCGCGCGCCCTCGCGCAGGAAGCGGAGGTGTGGCTGCTCGACGAGCCGACCGCCGGGCTCGACCCGCGGCACCGCCTCGAGTATCTCGAGACGCTCTGGCGAGTCCACGGGGAGCGGCGGACGACCGTGCTCCTCGTGACGCACGAGGTCGGCCTCGCCGCGGACCTCGCCTCCCGGTTCCTGTTGCTCAAGGCCGGCCGCACGGTGGCCCAGGGGACCCGGGCGGAAGTCCTGACCCCCGAGAACCTCGGCCGCGCGTTCGGGGTCCGCTTCGAGGACCGCGGCGGGGGGTTGGCGCCCCGAAGTTCCATCCTGCCAGTGCATTCCGTGGAGCCCTGACCGGGCCGGGCGCCCCCGCGGGCGCCCGCCCTCTGCTAGCATTCGCACCCTCCCATGTGGTTCAAGAAAGACCGGGCCCCGAAGGAGCCCCGCGAAGGGCGCACCAGCAAGGTGCCCGAGGGCCTGTGGGTCAAGTGCGACAGCTGCCGCCAGATCCTCTACAACAAGGAGCTCGCGCGGAACTTCAAGATCTGCCCGAAGTGCGGCTTTCACTTCCGCCTTTCGGCGCCGGAGCGCCTCCGGATGCTCTTCGACGACGAGAAGTACGTCGAGCACGACTCGAACCTGCGCTCCTCGGATCCGCTCCGCTTCCGCGACAGCAAGAAGTACCGCGACCGCCTGCGCACCGCGGAGGAGCAGGTGGGGACGTCGGACGCGATCGTTATCGGGTCGGGGTCGATGGAGGGGATCCCCGTGATCATCGGGGCGATGGAGTTCTTCTTCATGGCGGGATCCATGGGCTCGGTCGTCGGCGAGAAGATCGCCCGGGCGGCCGAGCGGGCGCTCGCGGAGCGAAAGCCGCTCATCCTGGTCTCGACCTCGGGCGGAGCGCGGATGCAGGAAGGCATCCTGTCCCTGATGCAGATGGCCAAGATCTCGGCGGCGCTCGGCCGGCTCGCGGAAGGCAAGATCCCGTACATCTCGGTGATGACCGATCCGACGACGGGCGGCGTGACGGCGTCCTACGCGATGCTCGGAGACCTCAACGTCGCGGAGCCGAACGCCCTGATCGGATTCGCCGGACCGCGCGTGATCGAACAGACGATCCGGCAGACCCTGCCCGAGGGCTTCCAGCGCTCGGAGTTCCTTCTGGAGCACGGGATGCTCGACTTCATCGTCGACCGGTCGGAGATGAAGGCCACGCTCGCCCGCTGCCTGCGCCTGCTCTACGGCACGGGTACCTCCTGACCCGACGCCGGTCGCCGCGGCGCGCGTGACGCCGATTCCGCCACGACTCCCGTCGCTCGCGCGCCTCGAGTCGCTCGACCTTCGGGGAATCAAGCTGGGTCTCGCGGCGATCGACGAGGTCTGCGACCGGCTCGGCCGGCCCGAGCGCGCCGTCGCGTCGGTGCTCGTCGCCGGAACCAACGGCAAGGGCTCGACCGCGGCGATGCTGGCCTCGATCGCCGGCGCGGTGGGGTTCAAAGCGGGGCTCTACACCTCGCCCCACCTCGAGTCGGTGACGGAGCGGATCCGCATCGGCCCGGACGACATCGCGGCCGACGAGCTCGATGCGCGTCTCGCGCAGGTCTTTGCCGCGGCCGACCGCGCGCCGGCGCTCCCGCTGACCTACTTCGAGGCCATGACGGCGGCGGCGTTCGTGGCGTTCGCCCGGGACGGGCTCGACCTCGCCGTCCTCGAGGTCGGGCTCGGCGGGCGGCTCGACGCCACGAACGTCGCCCCCGCGGAGGTTTCGGTCGTCACGGCGATCGGGCTCGATCACGTCGAAGACCTCGGACCGACACTGGAGTCGATCGCGACGGAGAAGGCGGGCGTTTTCCGCGCGGGCCGGCCGGCGCTGACGGTCAGCCGCGAGCCCGGCGTCCGGTCCGTGTTCCGCGACGCGGCCGAGCGGATCGGAGCGCAGCTCCACGAGCTGCCCGAAGAGACGCGCGTCGAGGTCAGGCGCTCGGGCCTGGAAGGCTCGCGGTTCCGGCTGGAGACTCCGCGGCGGGCCTACGAGCTCGAAACGCCGCTTCCGGGCCGACACCAGATCGAAAACGCCTCGGCGGCCGTGCGTGCGGCGGAGTTCCTGCGCCCGCAGATCGACCCGGAGGCGGTCTTGCGGGGGGTCGAGTCCGTCCGCTGGCCGGGGCGCCTCGAGGTCTTCCGCTTCCGCGGCGCGACGGTCCTGCTCGATGGCTGCCACAACGCCGCGGGCGCCGAGGCGCTCGCGGCGTTCCTCGCCGGCGCGCGGCTGCGGCCGGACCTCGTCTTCGGCGCGATGGCCGACAAGGACGTCGAATCGATGGCGGCCTCGCTCGGCCCCGTGGTCGGGCGCATCCGCCTCGTGCCTCTGGCCTCGCCGCGCGCCGCCTCCCCGGAGGAGCTCGTGCGGCGGTTCGGTGCCGCGCGGCCGGACGCGGCGGCCGCTCCGGGCCCGGCGGAGGCTCTGGAAGAGCTGCTCGGAGCGCCCCGCGGCGAACCTATAATCGTCGCGGGCTCTCTGTACCTGGTCGGCGAGGCGCGCGCGCTTCTCTCCGGCCGCCGCGACGAAAAACGATGACCACCGCTGCCGCCGCCTTCACGCGAGACCACTTCGAGAAGCTCGAAGAGGAGCGGCTGGCGATCTTCGCCTCCAAGAGCGCGCGCGCCGTGCGGCCGCACGGTCCCGTGTCCTCGAGCCCGGGAGACGTCCGGACGAATTACGCGCGGGACCGCGACCGCATCATCCACTCGCGCGCGTTCCGGCGGTTGAAGCACAAGACGCAGGTCTTCATCCCGTACGAGGGCGATCACTTCCGGACGCGCCTGACTCATACCCTCGAGGTCGCCCAGATCGCCCGCAGCGCCGCGCGGGCGCTCGGCTTGAACGAGGACCTGACCGAGGCGGTTGCGATCGGCCACGACCTGGGGCACACGCCCTTCGGGCACTCCGGCGAATACGTGCTCGACCGGCTGCTCCGCGAGAGCCACCCGGAGGCCGGCGGCTTCAAGCACAACTTCCAGTCGGTGCGGGTCGTCGACCGGCTCGAGAAGCGCTACGAGGAGCCGGGGCTGAACCTGACGCACGACGTCCGCGAGGGAGTCCTCAAGCACACGGCCTGGCCGCGGGACTTTCCGTTTCCGCTCGACTTTCCCGAGGGCCTGCGCCTCGAGTCGGGAGGATCCCTCGAGGCCCAGCTCGTCAACTGGTCCGACGAGATCGCGCAGCAGACGCACGACCTGGAGGACGGCCTGCCGCTGACCGAGGAGAACGCGATCGAGGAGCTCGCGATCTCGCGCCAGGTGCGCGCGGCCCGCGGGTACGACAGCGATCCGGCGGCGCGCCGGGCCTCTCTCATCCGCGGCATGATCGGCGCGCTCACGGCCGACCTGGTCGAGGGCTCGCGCCTCCGCATCGAGCGCTGGCTCGAGTCGAGCCGTGTCACGACCGCCGACGAGTTCTACGCCCGCCGCGACCGCCTCCCCGGCGACCTCGTCGCCTTCACGGATGCGGGCAAGCGGCTCTACGCGGAGCTGCGCGAGTTCGTCTACCGCCACATCATCCACTCCTTCCCGGTGTCGCGCCACGACGGGCACGCCCGGAGGGTCCTCGCCGCCCTCTTCGCCGCCTACAGCGACAACCCGCGCCTGCTGCCGGACGACCTTCTCCGCGGGCTCGAGCGCGAGCTCGGCGTGCGGTTTCTGCGGGAAATCCCGCTCGGCCAGATCGAGGGCGAGGTCGAGGAGCGGTACCGCTCGCGGCCCGGCTTCTACCGGGCGATCGCCGACCACCTGGCGGGAATGACCGACAGCTACTGCAACAGCGAATATCGTCAGCTCGTGATCGAGTAGGCCCGGCGCCGGCCGCCGTACAATCGGATCCGGTGCCGCCCGTCGTTCCGATCGATCGTGGATAAAGGAGCCGCATGCCGCCCGCGACAATTCCCGCCGCCGCCCTGATGGACCGCGACCTCGCGGCCGTCGATCCGGAGATCGCCCGCTGGATCGAGGCCGAGCGGCGCCGCCAGAACGAGGGCATCGAGCTGATCGCCTCGGAGAACTGGGTGTCGCGCGCCGTCCGCGAGGCGCAGGGCTCCGTCCTGACCAACAAGTACGCCGAGGGCTACCCCGGCAAGCGCTACTACGGGGGCTGCGAGTACGTGGACAAGGTCGAGCAGCTCGCCATCGACCGCGCGAAGGCGCTCTTCTCGGCCGAGCACGCCAACGTGCAGCCCCACTCGGGCTCGCAGGCCAACATGTCCGTGTACCTCACGGCCCTGAAGCCCGGCGACACGATCCTCGGCATGGACCTCTCCCACGGCGGCCACCTGACGCACGGCCATCCACTGTCCTTCTCGGGCCGCGAGTACAAGGTCGTCGCCTACGGCGTCCGGAAGGAGGACGAGCGGATCGACTACGACGCGCTCGCCCGGCTCGCCCGAGAGCACCGGCCCAAGATGATCATCGCGGGCGCCTCGGCCTACGCGCGCGAGATCGACTTCGCGAAATTCGGCGCGATCGCCAGCGAGGTCGGCGCCGCCCTGATGTGCGACATCGCTCACATCGCCGGTCTCGTCATCGCCGGCCTGCACGGGTCCCCGGTTCCCCACGCTCCCTTCGTCACCACGACGACGCACAAGACGCTGCGCGGACCCCGCGGGGGCCTCGTGCTGTGCCGCGCCGCCCACGCGAAGGACCTCGACCGGAGCGTCTTCCCGGGCGTGCAGGGCGGCCCGCTCGAGCACGTCATCGCGGCCAAGGCCGTCGCCTTCGCCGAGGCGGCGACCCCCGAGTTCGTCGCGTATCAGAAGCGGGTCGTCGCGAACGCGAAGGCCCTCGCGGCCGGGCTGTCGGGGCGCGGATACCGCCTCGTCTCCGGCGGCACGGACAACCACCTCGTGCTCGTCGACGTCGGCGAGAAGGGGATCTCCGGCAAGGACGCCGAGAATTTCCTCGGGCAGGTCGGCATCACCGTCAACAAGAACACGATTCCCTTCGACGCGCGCTCGCCGATGGTGGCCTCCGGCATCCGCCTGGGCACGCCCGCGGTCACGACGCGGGGGATGGGAAGCGCCGAGATGGACGTGATCGGCGCCTCGATCGCGCGGACGCTCGAGGCCGGCGAGGATGCGGCCGTCCGGGCCGAGGTCCGCCGGACGGTCTCCGAGCTCTGCGCCGCGTACCCTCTGGCGTGAGCCGGCGCGGCGCCGCCGTCGCGGCCGCGGCGCTGCTCGGCGCGCTGATCCTGGCGTCGCAGCCCTGGGGGGAGCTTCCGAGGCGCCTGCGCTCGGTCGCGCGGTTCGCGCCACGGGATCTCGCCGTTCGACGGCTGGGCGGCTCGGGGACCGCCTTCGACCGGCGGTACTTCGCCTTCCTCGAGAACGCGCGTCGCCGCCTGCCCGCATCGGCGGCGGGCGTCGCGATCTACGGAGCCCCGCCCGGAGATCCGTACCTCTATCTCGCGAGCTACGTCTTTGCGCCGCGGCCCGTGCGCGTTTCCCCCGAGCGGCCTCCCGAGGGATGGGTCGCGGCGATCTACGGACCGGGACGGCCGCCGGGGGCCCGCGTTCTCGACGAGTGGGACGACGGCGCGCTCGCCGTCCCCGAGTGATGGCGGACTTCCTCGTCTCGCTCGCCCGCATGGCCGGGGTCGCGGCCGCCGCCGGGGCCGCCGGATGGCTGGCCTCGCCGGCGGTCTGCCCCCGCGACCGCGCGTATCGTGCCGAGCGTCTGGGGTGGAGCTGGGCCATCGGCGCGGCGCTCGTGGCCGCGATGGTGCCGCTGGCGTTCCTCGCGCGGATCGTTCCCGGCTGGCCCGCCTTCCTCGTCCTCGCGGCGGGCGCGGCCGCGGCCGGGAGGCTGCTTCGCGTAAAGGAAAGCACCCCGTCGCCGGTCCCGGCCGAATCCGGCGCCGCAGGCGTCGTCCCCCTCCTCGCGGGCCTCGCCGCGCTCGGCGTCCTGCTCTACCTGCTCCGCGCCCTGACCGAGCCGATGTGGTCGAACGACTTCGTCGCGATCTGGGGTCTCAAGGGCAAGACGATCCATGCCGCGGGCGCCGTCCCCCGCCATCTCGTCGAAGATCCCGCCTTCGGGTTCTCGCACCCGGAGTACCCGATCGGCCTGCCGTTTCTCTACGCGGGCGTGTCCTTTCTGAGGGGGGGCTGGGACGATCACGCGATGGCGCTCCTCTTCCCGATTTTCCAGCTCGCGACACTCGTGGCCCTCTTCGGCTGGCTGCGCCGGCGCGGCGCCTCGCGTGGCTCGGCGTGGGCCGCGGCGGCGCTGCTGGCGTGCTTCGAGCCGCTGTACTCGGCGTTCCTGACCGGCATGGCGGAGGTGCCGCTGTCGCTCGGGGTGCTGCTCTTCGGAGCCGCGCTCGCCGACGCCCTCGAAGGCGAGCCGGGCGCCTATCGCCGCCTCGCCGTCGCCTCCGCGCTCATCACCGCGACGAAGAACGAGGGGCTCTTCTTCGCGGCGGCGGGATGCGGGATCGCGCTCCTCTTCGGCGGGGAGCGCCGGTGGAAGGTCGCGTTATCGGCGCTGCCGACGGCTCTCGTCGTGCAGGGGCTGCACGTGCTGTGGCGAGGCGCGCTGCCGCTGCGAGACTTCGACCTCGCCGCCTTCTCGCTCGCGGCCGCGGGAAGCGCCGTAGCGGCCGCGGCCCGGCTGCCGGACCTCGTCGGCTGGGCCGAGCTCGTGCTCGTCGCCGCTCTCGTCGCCCTCGGACGCCGAACGCCCGAGGCGAGCTGGATGCTGGGGCTCTGCGCCTGCGGCCTGGCCGCGTACCTGCTGCTGCCGGCCTTCGCCGTTCGCGGGCCCGAGTGGCTCATCCAGACGTCGCTGCCGCGGACTTCGGCCGGCATGGTGCCCCTGGCCGCGGGCGCGATCGCGGTACGCTTCCGCCGGGTGACGGCATGAGGCTGATTCCGCGGTTCGTCAAGGCGACCATCGTCGGCGGGCTCCTCTTCGTGATCCCGCTCATCCTCATGGGGCTCGTGCTCCGGCGTGGCCTGGACATCGTCGCCAAGATCGTCGATCCGCTCGCGGCCCGATTCCCGGATCACCGGATCCTGGGCATCGGGCTGACCACGATCCTCTCGGCGGTCGTCATCGTCATCAGCTCGTTCGTGCTGGGACTGGTCGCGCAGACCGCCATGGGGCGCCGTGTCCGGGAATGGCTCGAATGGACGATCCTCGGCAAGGTTCCGGGCTACGCCATGATCAAGGGCGTCCTGCAGGGCTCGACGGGGCTCGAAGGAGAGTCGGCGATCCCGGTCGTCCTCGCGCGGCTCGAGGATGCCTGGCAGCTCGCGTTCCTCGTCGAGAGGCACGCGGACGGCCAGTGCGCCGTTTACGTGCCGGGAGCGCCGAGTCCCGCGTCCGGGTCGGTCTACTTCCTGCCGGCCGACCGCGTTCGGCCGACCGACATTCCGATGGCTAAAGCCTTGCTGATGATCCGCCACTTCGGCGGCGGCTCGGAGGCGCTGCTCCGGGGAAAGCTCGGAGAGCCTGGCGCGGGCTCGCCCTAGAACTGCCAGCCGATCGAAACGGTCGGGCCCCAGTCGTTCTTGGGCTGGAGGGTCGTCGGGTCGCGGCTGTCGAAGCTGTCGAAGATCGAGAGCGAAAGGTAGAAGTCGCTGACGATCTCGCGCTTGACGGAGGCCGAGGCCTCGACGCGCACGCGTCCCGAGACGGTGAAGCTCGGATAGACGGCGACATTCGCAGCCACGGTCAGCTTGGGAAAGTCGTACATGAAATAGGAGTAGCGGCCGCCGACCACGCCTTCGAGACTATTGGTGTCCGTTCCCGACACCGGGATCTCGTGATTGCCGGTGAGGCCCGCGACCAGGACGAGCCAGGTCTGGTTGGTCTGGATCAGGTAGCGGCCGGCGCCCACGCCGAGCGACTCGCGCAGGTCGAGGCCGAGCTGGATGTTGCGGTCGAGCCCCACGCCGCCCTCGAGGACCCACCGTTTCCCGATGAAGCGGTCGTAGCGGAGCCCGAAGGACCCGCGCGAGGCCGCCGTCACGTCGTCCTGACGGCTGAAGAACGCCGTCAGGTCCGTGACCCACTGGGCGTCCCGGACGCGATAGGTTCCCTCGAAGTCGAAGTTGAACTGAACGAGGTTGGACGACTGGGTGTAGTTGAAGCCCACGTCGAGCGAGCCTTCCCAGCGCTTCCAGAACGTCTGGTAGACGGGCGCGAGGCCGAACACGTCGAAGAAGTCGACCGTGATCGTCTCGGGACCGGACACGATCACGAGCTTCCCCGGGGGGTCCGAGGGCGCGAGCGCTCCGTAGTGGTGGACGCCGTCGATCGTCTCGACGTCGAACTGCTTGTCCGACGAGATCGACGTGATGAGGCTCCACTTGACCTTGATCCAGCTCGAGTGCGAGGTGTCGACGGTCAACCGACCCGAGCCGTAGGCTTTGATCTCGCCTGTGACCCGGTCGCCGTTGACGAGGGTCACGACGTCGGTCTTCTGGCCGAAGAGCGTTGCTCCCGGCGCGAGGAGGGCGAGGGCGAGCAGGGCTCCCCGGAATGCGCAGTGCGTCGGCTTCAAGATCTACGAGAGGTCAATGGCGCGGCGTCGCGGCCGGAGCCTTCGGTACTTTCCGCGCCTCCACGGCCTCAGTGTACGACCTGCGCGGCGAATCGGAGAAATGACGCCCTTCGATCACTTCCGCAGGGCCCAGCCGAGGGCGAGGATCCCGAGTGCCGCGATCCAGCTTCCGGCGACGCGGATCGCGATGCGGGGCCAGCCCGCGCGGATCGACGCGGCGAGCGCGGCGGCGAGGACGGCGAGCAGCAGAGCCGCGCTCGCGGAGCCGAGCATTCCGAGCGCGCCCGCGCCGGCGGCGGCCATCGCGCGGCCGTTCCAGAAGCCGGCCCACGCGCCGACGCCCGCCGCGACGAAGGCGACGGCCGCCAGCGGCAGCGGCCGGTCCCAGGCGAGAAGGACGCCCGTCCCGAGGAGCAGAAGCGTCGTTCCGACCGCCGGCGCGCTTCCTCCGGTGAGGGCGATTCCGGCCGCGCCCGCCGCGATCCAGGCGACGGGGAGAACCGCGATCAGCCGGCGCCCCCCGGCGGGCCCGCGGAGCCCGGAAAAGAGCGACAGCGCCAGGACCGGGAGCACCTCTTCGAAGGAGACGAAGAAATGCGCGGCGCCGTCGTAGAAGGGACCGACGCCGGTCGAGACGAGGTGCGCGAGCGGGAACACGATCAGAGCGCCCGCGAGAGGAAGAAGACGCCCGCCGCCGCGACCCCGCCGCCCGCGAGGCGCACGATCGAACGCCCCCATGGCTTTTCGTGGAGCAAGCCGATCGACGATGCCGACGCCGTGGAGGCAGCCGGTCGCGACGACGAAGCCCAGGCTGTAAGCGAGCGCGGAGGTCCCGGGCGCGAGCTCGCGGCCGTGGGCGTAACCGTGAAAGATCGGCGAAGATGCCCACGATCGCCATGGCCGCCCCGAGCTTCGGCTTCCATTCGAAGGTCACGGCCAGAGCCCGAGGACGATCGCCGATAGGGCGATTCCGACTTCGATGCTCGGCAGCGGCACGCCGACGAGGCCGAGAAAGCCCCCGAACGCCATCATCATCGGGAACGTCACCGGGAGGACCCAGATCGCGGGCAACGCCGAGCTGCGCCCCCCAGAGCCCGACCGCAACCATGGCGAGGATGTGGTCCCAACCCGAGAGCGGATGGTGGAAGCCCGCGACGAACCCGGCCGCCGCGCCTTTCTCGGCGTGGGCGAGGGCGATGCGTGGCAGCAGCGTCATGGCGGCCCCGGCCGCGGAGACTCGAAGGCCTCGCCTCATCCCGCTCCTCCTACGAACTTGACGAATTGTGCGCTGGTCCATTGAGCGCCGAGAGATCCTACGACGCATCCGGGGATCGCTTCGGCAGCCCGGGGCTCGCGGCGGCCGGGGAGGGCCCGCGAGGCCGGGCTCAATTCGCTCCTGACTTTTCGAGCCACGCCTCCGCCGCGTCCCGGCTTCGAAACACGCCGGTGCGGGCAAAGTGCGCTTCGGTAAAGGCCTCGAACACCCGGGCCATGCCGAACAGGATCTCGCTGGCGACGACGATGGCGATCGAGCCGAAGCGCACCTTCCTCGCTGCGTCGGCGGCGCGCGCGGCGGCCGAGCGCATCTGGCCGATGTTGGGCGCCGTCGTCATCGCCGAAAGGTCGACGAGAACGTCGGCGCCGACCGGACAGTCCGGGTCGGATTCGAGCTCGTCAAAATGCGCGAGGACCTCGGCAAGCGTGGCGTTGCCGGAGCAGTGCGTCACGATCCGGCGAAGCTCCGGGTCGATGCGATAGGTCACCGGCATGCCGGGATGATGCTATCTCTGCATCGCGTTGCGCCGAAGGCGGGCGTGGCCCGGACGGCTTATGATCGCCGCGACACCCACTCGGAAGGGCACGGGGGGACCGATGAATCGTCGTGCACAACGGGACGCGCACGTCCGGGCTTGTCTGGCGCTCGCCGCCGGCCTCCTTCTGCCGCCGGGCTGCCGGAACGCCGAGCCCGCGGCGGCGTCGACGGCGGAGCCGACGCCTCCCGCCGCACCGGCTGCGGCGGATCCCGGACGGCTCGTCGGCCGCTGGCAGCGCGCCGACTCGGACTACACGATCGAGGTCGTCCGCGCCGGAGCCGACGGCTCGATCGAGGCCAACTATTTCAATCCCCGGCCGATCCACGTTTCGCGCGCGGCCTGGAAGATCGACGCCGGCCGGCTCGTCCTCTTCGTCGAGCTGACCGACAGGGGCTACCCCGGGAACAACTATGCGCTTCTCTACGATCCGGGCTCGGACTCGCTCGCCGGCGAGTACCGGCACCTCGGGCTCAACGAGACGTACGAGGTGGCGTTCTCGCGCCTGAAGGCGCCGGGCGCGCCGTAAGGGGCGGCCGCGCGCCGCGCCGGCGTCGGGCTACTTCTTCTCGGGCGCGGCCATGGCCTTCTCGACCGCCGCGACGAGCGCCGCTCCGCCTTTGTTCTTCGGCTCTCCTCGGATGATGACGTCGATCGGCGAGACGAGCTTGCCGTAGTAGTCCTTGTTCCAGTCCTCGGTCGGCTTGATGACGGTGCCGTTGACGTCGACGCCGCCGTAGAGGCCCTTGGAACGGGAGTAGACCAGGAAATCGGCGTTCGGCTTGGCTCCGGCTCCCACGCCGACCGGCCCGGCCGCGACACTCGCATCCGCTCCGGCCTTGACGCTGCCGGACATCAGGGACTCGAGCGCCTTCTTGTTCATCACGAGCGTGACGATCTCGGAGGCGTTCACGCCGGCCTGGAACCCGACGCTCGCCGTCCCCATGGTGTAGAAGGCCGGGCCCGCCCAGCCCTTGTCGCCCTTCGCGACGAGGACCGCCCGGCCGCCCGAGCCCCCGAAGATGAAGCCGGCCTTGACGACCGTGGCGGCGATCAGGAAGCCGACGGCCTCCCGGTCGTGCTCGCGGAACCAGGTCAGATTCGGGTCGGCCTGGAAGTTGTTCCAGGTCGTCAAGCATTCGTCGACCAGCTTCTGCTGCTCGCTCTGCGCGCGGGCCGGGGCGGCGGATACGGCGATCGCGACGGCCAGCGCGAAGGCCGCGAGGCGGACCTTGGGAAGCGACATGGGATTCCTCCTCCGTGCGGATTTATCACAGGCCGCCGGAGTCGGCTCGAGGTACCGCGCAGCCGACGGCGGATGGCGGATGGCCGTCCGCGGTCTGGTGTCTGCGATCCGCTACTTTCGGTGCATCCACCGGATCCGAAGCACGTCCCAAAGCGTCTGAACGGCGTCGCGCACCACCCGGACCTTGGATTCGGGCGAGTTGAACCAGAGGACCGGCACCTCGGCGATCGCGAGCCCTTCCCGCCGCGCCAGGTACAGCACCTCCACGTCCCACGCGAAGCGGTCGATGCGCGCCTGGCGAAAGAGCGAACGCGCGGCGTCGCCCCGGAAGAGCTTGAAGCCGCACTGGGTGTCCTGGATTCCCGGCACCGCGAGAAGCTGGATCAATCCGTTTCCGGCCTTGCCGAGAAGGACCCGGTGAGGGGCCTGCCTTCGGCGCACGAGGTCCTGCTGCAGGGCGCGCGACCCGATCGCGATCGGGTGCGTCGGAAGCTTTGCGGCGAGCTTCGCGAACTCCAAGAGCGGCGTCGAGAGATCGGTGTCGGAGATCAGGACCGGGTCGCCCGAGGAGGCCAGCACGCCCGCCCGGATCGCCGCCCCCTTGCCGCGGTTCGGCACATACGAGATCACCTTCAGATCCAGCCCATCTTCGGAAGCGAACCTGCGTGCGAGCGCCGCGGTGTCGTCCGTGGACCCGTCGTCGACGAGGAGCACCTCCCAGTCGACGTTGCCGGGCCGCCCGCGCGTCCACTCCGCGACGCCGCGCACGCAGGCTTCGATCCGGTTCGCCTCGTTGTAGGCGGGGATGACGAGGCTCGCGGTCACGGCCGCTCGGCCTCGATCACGATCTGGTAGCCGAAGAGCGTCGGCCAGAGCCGGGCCGTCGCTCCGGCGAAGCCGCGGACCGGCGCGGCGAGCGGGGGGCGCCCGAGGGCGGGCACGGCGAGCTCGTAGGGCATCGCCGTCGCCGCGATGGACCGCACGCGGAAACCGCCCGCCTCGACGAGCCCTCTCGCGGATCGGCGGGTGTAGAAGCGCAGGTGCGTGCGGTCGAGGATCCCGCGGTCCGCGTACGGAAAGCGACCCAGGAGAAGGGCGGCGCGCACGGTGACGTTGGCGACGTTCGGGACCGACACGAGGAGCGTGCCTCCCGGCCGGAGCCAGGACCGGATGCGGGCGAGCAGGTCCTCGGGCCGGGGCAGGTGCTCCAGCACGTCGGCGCAGACGACCGCGTCGAACGGCGTCTCCCAGTCCCCGGCCGAGAGCGCGTCCGCGGCGCGCCAGTCGTCGTAACCCTCGCGGCAGGACGCGGGAAGCGAGGCGTCGGCCTCGACGCCGGCGAGGTAGGCGCACCGGGCGCGCACGGCGCGGCCGAGATGCCCGCCGGCGGCGCCGAGATCGAGCAGGCGCAGTCCCGAAGGCATCGCGAGCACGCGCTCGCGCAGGAGCGCGTGGGACGATCCCGGAATCTCCTTCCAGGCGTATTTTTCGGACGACTCAGCCACGGAACTTCTGGGCGATGGGGTAGCGGCGGCCCTCGCCGAAGGCGCGCTCGGTGACCTTGGGCCCCGGCGCCATCTGGAAGCGCTTGTACTCCGCGGCGTCGATCCGGCGGGCGATGTCCCGCGCCAGCTCGAGCGGGACCTTCGCCGCGCGAGCGGCCTGCTCCGGCGGCAGGGCCCGGTCGACGAGCGCCGCGATCAGGGGATCGAGGACGTCGTAGGGCGGAAGAGAGTCGGTGTCGAGCTGGTTCGGCCGCAGCTCCGCCGACGGCAGTTTCTCGATCGTCGAGCGCGGAATCCGCTCGTTCCCGCGGTTGAGCTCCTCGGCCAGCGCGTAGACCATCGTCTTCGGCACGTCCGAGATCAGGGCGTAACCGCCGGCCATGTCGCCGTAGAGCGTGCAGTAACCGACGGCGATCTCCGACTTGTTCCCGGTCGACAGGACGAGGTGCCCGTAGCGATTGGAGAGCGCCATGAGGATCGCCCCGCGGATCCGCGCCTGGAGATTTTCCTCGGTCGTCGGGCCTCCCCCCGCGCCGAGCGAGGGCTCGAGCGTCGAGCGGTAGGCGTCGAAGACGGGCCCGATGGGGACGACTTCGAAGCCGATCCCGAGGCGCCCGGCGAGGTCCTTCGCGTCGCGCAGGCTTCCCTCGGAGGAGTAGGGCCCCGGCATCGCGACGCCGTGCACCCGGTCCGGCCCGAGGGCCTCGACCGCGAGCGCCGCGCAGACGGCCGAGTCGATCCCGCCCGAGAGGCCGAGGACGGCCGTCCGGAAGCCGCACTTGGCCGCGTAATCGGAAAGCGCGAGCACCAGCGCCTTGCGCAGGCCCGGGAGCGCCGCGTCCGCCGGTTCGGAGGGGCCGCGTCCGCCCGGGACTTCGATCATCCAGAAGTCCTCGGCGAAGCGCTTCCCGGCCGCCGTGAGCCGGCCGCGCGCGTCGAACGCCGTCGAGGCGCCGTCGAAGACGAGGCCGTCGTTGCCGCCGACGAGGTTGCAGTGGACGAGGGGAACGCGCGTGCGGCGCGCGATCTGGGCCATCATCCGGCGCCGGAGCTGGTTCTTCCCGAGCGAGTAGGGCGAGGCCGAGATGTTGACGTGGAGGTCGGCGCCGTCGCGCTTCAATTCCGCGACCGGGTCGGTCGGATAGAGCGGCCGACTCCAGAACGTCTTGTCGTTCCAGATGTCCTCGCAGATCGTGACGGCCACGCGCCGGCCGCGGACCTTGAGCGTGAGGCCGCGTCCGCCCGGCTCCACGTACCGTCCCTCGTCGAACACGTCGTAGGTCGGCAGGAGCCGCTTGCGGTAGGTCGCGACGCGCCGGCCGCGCCGCGCCGCGACGGCGGTGTTGAAGACACGGCGTCCGGTGCGCGCCGGGTTGCGCTCGAGCGACCCGAAAATCCACGTCGCCTCGCCGGAGGCCCGGGCAATCCGCTCGGTCGTCCTCTCGCTCGCGCGCGCGAACGCGGGGCGCTCGACCAGGTCGCGCGGGGGGTAGCCGCAGACGGCGAGCTCCGGAAAGAGGACGAGGTCCGCTCCTTCGCGCTCGGCCCGGCGGCCGGCGTCGAGGATCCGGGCGGCGTTGCCCTCGAAGTCGCCGACGGTGGTGTCGATCTGCGCGACCGCGACGCGCAGGGGGGAGCGGAGCTCAGTCAACGGTCAACGCGCACCCGGAGAGCCGGTCGGCCGGGGTGGGCGCCTGGGGGTCCCGGGCGCTCCAGAGAAGGAGGAGTCCGCCGGTCAACACGGTGGCGAGCGTGCCGAGCCAGCGCCGAGACGCCGCCCCCGCGGTCAGCCCCGCGTGGGAGCCGTCCGAGCGGGCCGAGAGGTCGGCGAGCGCCATGCCCACCGTCCGTCCGAACGCCATGATCGGAACGATCGTCGAAAAGCCCCAGAGGTAGACGAGAAAGCCGGCGACCCATCCGTACCCGGAAAATCGCGGGCTCTGGCCCGTGACGAGGCGCGCGCCGAGAATCGAGAGCGCCGCGAGCAGCAGAACCATGGCCACGTCGGCCGCGGCGGCCGGCAGTCGCGACGCCAGGGGAGCCGCTCCTCCCCGGGCCGGCGCGGTTTCCGCCGCGGGTGCGCCCGGAGCGGCGTCGAAGAGGGGGAAGTCGTCGAGGGGGCCGTTCGAACGCACGGGATGGAGCCTATGGCCGCTGCTGCACGTGCCGGACGTAGATGCGGCCCATCAGGTCGAGGTCGCCCTTGACGTACCGCTCGGCGAACTTCTTGTGCCGGACGGCGTCCTCGTCGCCCGGCTCGATCGCGATGACCTCGGAGAAGCTCTCAGCCGCCTTGGGATAGAGGCCGTTCTGGAGCTGGGCGATTCCCTGGTTGTAGTACGAGCGCATCAGGTACGACCGCGCGTCCTGGTTCGTGCGGTCCGCCTGGAAGATCCGCCAGAGGATCGGGATCGCCGTTTCGTACTCGCCTTCGTTGTAGAGCTTCACCGCCGGCGTCAGCTCCGTGACCTTGTCCGACGCGACGCCCATCGACTGGGAGAAGGACGGATCGGTCGCGAAGGACGACGCGGCGAGATTGAAGTTCTTGAGGGCTTCGATGTAGTGCTTCTCGTCGAGCGCCTTCTCGGCGGCCGCGCGCTGGGCCACCGCCGACGGCGGCGGTCCGCTCGTCGGCGGGCTGCTCTCCGCGCCGCCCCCGGCGGGAGGCGCTCCGGCCGCCGACGTCTCCCCGGGTTCGGTCTTCCGCGAAAGTGAAGCCAGCAGCTTCTGGGCCCGGGCGTAGTCGGGATGGCTCGGTCCGATTTTCTTGAGCTCCGCGATCGTCTCGGGGACCTTGCCGTCTTTGAAGAGTTCGGTCGCGTGCTCGAGCGACGCGCCGCCGCCGGCGACCGCGGGAGCGGACTGCCCGGGGCCCTTCCGAAGCAGGAAGAAGGCGCCGACCGCGATCGCGAGCACGAGGGCGCCGCCGATCGCGAAGACGAAACGGCGGTCGGCCGGACCCCGAGCCCTCGCCGGCGCCGCCTCCGACCGCTCCTCCGCGTGCGCCGGGAGCTCGTCGAATTGGGGCTCGGTGACCTCGGTCATTTCCTCGGCGAGGATGTCGCTCTGCGGGGCCTTGCGCGAAAGGTCGAGGCCGGCCGAAGGCCGGGCGAGCTCCTGCTCGATGCGGTCGATGTAGGAGCGGGCCGTGGCATCGGTCTCGTCGAGGGCGAGCACCTCGAGAAATGCTTCGCGGGCCGCGGTGAAGTCGCCGGCTTCGAACTTTTCGCGCCCGATGCGGAGGCTGTCGGCCACCCGGCGGTTGCCTTCCGCCATTTCCTGGCGCGCCTTCTCGATGCGCCCGACGGCGTCGCTGTTGTTGATGTCGATCAGAAAAATCCGCGACCAGACCTCGATGGCCTGCTGGCGGTTGCCGCTCCGCGCCGCTTCGTCGCCGCGGGCGAGCAGCCCCTCGATCTCCTGCTGGGGCGACGGCGGCTCCGGCTCGGGCTCCGGGGCGCCCATGCTGAAGGCCGACGGGTATCCATCGGGCGTCGGGGCGGCCTCGGGCTCCGGCTCGGCCGGCGCCTCGCTCCACATGCCCGACGGCCCCGAGGCGAATCCCGAAGGCGCGTCGGCGACGGGAAACTCGTCGAGCGACAGCGGCCCGGCCGGGGGACGTCCGCCGAAGTCGGGCGGCCGCACGGCGGCCGGGCTGTCGAGCGGCTCGTCCAGCGAAAGCGAGTCGAGGCTGAGATTGCCCAGGCCGCCCTCGTCGGGGCTCCCGGGCGACGCGAGCTCGAAAGAGCGCCCTTTCGCCGCGGCGCCGGGCTCGTCCTCGAGAACCGCGAAGCCGGGATTGGTCGACTCGCCGACCTCCTTCGGCGAGAGCGCGGCGAGCCGGCTCTCGAGCAGGGCCACCGACGGATGGTCCGGATCGATCGATCGGATCTTCTCGAGGGCGGCACGCGCCTCGGCCGGCTGACGCGACTCGAGGGCCATCATCGCCCGCTGGCGGGCGGCATCGAGCTGCGGACCGGCGTCCCGGCGCTGCTTCGCCTTCGTCAGAATGGCCGTGGCGTCGCGGTTGCCGGGCAGTGCCTGGAGCACCTGCTGGGCCGACGCGATGGCCGCGTCGAAATCGCGGGCGTTGAGGCTTTCGGCCGCGCGGACGAGGAGCTTGTCGGCGTCGACCGAGCCCATCCGCTCCGGCGCCGTCGGCATGGCGGCCACGAGCGCCTCCAGGCTCCCGACGTCGACCGCGGCGGCCGGATTCTTCGCCTTCTCCATGAGGTGCCGGGCGGGGGAGAAGCGCGGGTCCATCTTCAGGATGAAGTCGCAACCGATGACGCAGTCGTCGGTCTTGCCTTCCCTGAAGAGGTTCAGCGCGTGGCGGAACGTCGAGAGGATCTTGCCCCTGACCTCCTTGGGGAGAGACGGGTTTCCGGGGTAGGCGCCGGCGCCGGGCGTGCTGCTCATCGGGGCCGCCGCCGGGCCGCCATGGAGAGATCGCTGTTCGTGTTCACGTTGGCGCTGATTATAAACTGCCCAGTCAGGAACTTGGGGCATGCCGACGATCATCGAGTGCGTTCCGAACATCTCCGAGGGGCGGGACCGGGCCTCGATCGACGCCATTGCGGCGGCGGTTCGGGGTGTCGCCGGCGTTCGGCTGCTCGACGTCTCGTCCGACGCGTCGCACAATCGCAGCGTCCTGACCTTCGTCGGTGACGGGGGCGCGGTGCGGCGAGCCGTCGCGGCGCTGTTCGAGGCGGCCATCGCGCGGATCGACCTGCGCCGCCACCGGGGCGAGCATCCCCGGATGGGCGCGGTCGACGTCGTTCCCTTCATCCCGATCCGGGGCGCCTCGATGGAAGACTGCGTGGCGCTCTCGCGGGAGTCGGGCGCCGAGATCGCGCAGAGGTTCGGCGTTCCGGTCTACCTGTACGAGGAGTCCGCCACGGCCGAGGCCAGGCGCAACCTCGCCGAAGTGCGCAAGGGACAGTTCGAAGGGTTCGCCGAGAAGATGAAGGAGGCCCGGTGGAAGCCGGACTTCGGCCCCGGCGAGCCCCATCCCTCGGCGGGCGTCGTCGCCGTCGGGGCGCGGGCCTTCCTGATCGCTTACAACATCAACCTCGCGACCCGGGAGCTCGCCGTGGCCGATCGCATCGCGAAGGCGATCCGCCATCTCTCGGGGGGATTCCGTTACGTCAAGGCGATGGGGGTCGAGCTTTCGGACCGGGGTATCGTCCAGGTCTCGATCAACATGACGAATTTCAAGAAGACTCCGCTTCACCGGGTCTTCGAATGCGTCCGCTCCGAGGCCGAGCGCCACGGCGTCGCGATCGTCGGGTCCGAGATCGTGGGGCTCACTCCGGCCGAGGCGCTCTACGCTGCCGCCGAGCACTATCTGCGCCTGGAAGGATTTTCGGCCGACCAGGTGCTCGAGACGAAGCTTCTCGGGGAGTGAGCGGGGCCGTTCTTACGGCTCGCCGCTGACGGCCCGCCGCGAGACTTCCTCGTCCGCCGACTCGATCTCCGGGCTCGTCAGCGCCGCGTTCAAGGCGCGCGCGAACTCGATGTGCAGGGCGTGGCCGGCCTTGCGGGCGTGGATGCGGCCCTCGAGGGGGCGGCCGAGGAGCGCGAGGTCGCCGATCAGGTCCATGACTTTGTGGCGGACGAACTCGTCGCGGTATCGCAGAGGGCCCGAGATGATCCCCGTGTCGTCGAGGACGACGGCGTTGTGGAGCGAGCCTCCGCGGGCGAGACCTCGGGCGCGCATGGCCTCGACCTCCCGGGCGAACCCGAAGGTCCGGGCCGGGGCGATCCGCGACGCGAACTCTTCGGGGCGGAGGGTGAAGGTCAACTCCTGTCGGCCGACGATGGGGTGGGGGAAGTCGATCTCGTAGGTGATGGTGAGCCCGGGGCCGTCCGGAACGTACTCGACGCGGCGGTCCTCGCGGGTCACCTCCACCGAGCGCGAAAGAGTCAGCGGCCGGGCCAGCGCGTCCTGGCGCTCGAACCCGGCGGCGTGAAAAAGTCGTACGAAGGGGAGCGCCGAGCCGTCCAGGATGGGGACCTCGGGGCCCTCGATCTCGATCAGGCAATTGTCGAGCCCGACCCCGGCGGCCGCCGAAAGGACGTGCTCGACGGTCCCGATCGAGACCTCCCCGAGTTTGAGGGTGGTCGCCAGGTCGAAGCTCGAGGCCGCTTCGAGCCTGGCTGGAATGGGGCGGTTGGGGTGCTCCCGGCGCAGGAAAACCAGACCGTGATCCGCCGGCGCGGGATGGAAATGAGCCCGCACGGGATGGCCGGAATGGAGGCCGACGCCGTCAATGGAGACCGTCGTCTTCAGTGTTGTCTGCTGGCGCATGCCTCTGTCTACGGAACCCGATCCCTCGCAGTATTAATGCCAATTCCCGGGCTGAAGCGGGCTACTGCGGTATCCCTTTATTCTTGAAAAGCTTAGCACACCGGGGCCAAAAACGGAGCAAGTCGCGCACGGTCGGGCGCTGAACAACGCGTCCTTCCCGGGGTGCGCGAGGGCCCCCGGGGATGCCGGGTTAGACTGCCCGGCCGGACCGCGCCATGAAGCCGCAGAACGCCCGACCGAAGTCCCAGGCCGTCAAACCGATCGCGTCGAATCGGAAGGCGTTTCACGAATACTTCATCGAGGACCGCATCGAGGTCGGGCTGGTTCTGACCGGCACCGAGGTGAAATCGCTGCGGGGGGGCCGGGCGCAGCTCAAGGACTCCTACGTCCAGTTCCGCGACGGGGAAGCCTACCTCGTGGGCGCCCACATCTCTCCTTACGGTGCGGGCTCCTGGACGAACCACCTGCCGGAGCGGGACCGGAAGATCCTGCTCCACCGCCGGGAGCTCGACCGGTGGGCCGGCGCGGTCGCGACCCGCGGCGTGACGTGCGTGCCTCTCTCGCTCTACTTCAAGGGCTCCCACGCCAAGGCCGAGATCGCGCTCGTCAAGGGCAAGAAGCTCCACGACAAGCGCGACGCCATCCGGGATCGCGAGATCAAGCGGGAAGCCGACCGGGAAATGCGGCGCCGATGAGGCGACACTCGTGAGAGCGGGCTCCGCCACGGAGGCGATTCGCGACCTCCGTCCGGACGATCTCGAAGAAGCCTACCGTCTCGACCAGACCTGCTTCGAGGAAGGCATCGCGTACACCCGGGGACAGATCCGAGACTTCCTGACCCGCGACGGGGCGATCGCGCTCGCCGCCGACGCGGAGGACGGGAGCCTCGCCGCCTTTGCGATCGGCCACGTCGCCGGGTCGCGCGGCCACGTCGTCACGATCGACATCGCGGCGTCGCACCGGAGGCACGGTCTCGGCCAGCGGCTCCTGTCGGAGCTCAAGGCCCGGATGGCCGCGGCTGGCGGGCGCGAGGTCCGCCTCGAGGTCGACAAGCGAAACGAAGGGGCCATCCGGTTTTACGAGCGGATGGGATTTCGAGCGGTCCGGACGCTGCCGGACTACTACGGGGCGGGTTTCGACGGATTGCGGATGACCCGACGGCTCGAGCGGATCAGGCCCGGCAGTAGGAGGGCACCCAGCTCCGCGCGATGACGTCCTCCGGCATCGTCGTGTAGCGGAAGGCCCGCGCCTCCTTGACCATCTGCCCGATGTCGAAGAGGTACTTGGCCTCGGGCAGGTCCCGGTAGAAGGCGCGGAACATCGGCCCGACCATGGCCCGGGCGACGCGGATGCCGACCCGGCCGATGAAGTTGCGTCGCTGGCCGACGTGCGCCATCTCGTCCGTCATGATCTCGCGCAGGAGCGCCCGGACGCGGTCCCGGGCTTCGGGCTCGTCCCCCATGATGTCGTCGATCACGGTGTCGATGTGGAGATACAGCGTCAGGCCCATCAACTCGCTGACGAACGCCGGCGGATTCATGAGGACCCCGGGGAAGCGCGAGAAGACGGCGTACATCCGGCGCATGCCGTCGCCCGGCGGCACCCACTCGACGCGGTCGAGGTGGAAGGTCCGGAACATCTCGTGGAAGAGCCGGACGTGGCTGAACTCCTCGCAGAGGTGGTAGCGGCTGATGCGCTGCGTGGTCCGCACGGCGAACTTGATGGACGGGGTCGCGTCCCAGGCGCAGGAGATCCCGGCCCACTCGTGGCGGGCGAACTTGTAGAGAAAGGTCAGCAGCAAAGTCTTCCGGTCGAAGGTCGAGGGATCCTCCTGCAGCTTCACGTAGTTGCGGTAGAAGCGCTCGGGGTCCGGAAGGGGCTTGCGCGACCGGACCGGTTTCGCATGGAAACCCGCCAGGATCTCCTTCTTCCGGGTCAGGTCCTTGCTCTCTTCGATGATCTCGCCGTCGTGGCGCTGGGTGTAGGTCCAATACGACTCGAAGTTGTCCTCCCGCTCCTGCGGCCGGGCGGACGTGAAGATCGACTTGAAGCGGTTCGGCGCGGCGGAGGGGGTCCCGGATGCGGCGGTGCTCATAAGCGCCGGATCGTATCCGATTTCGGGCTTCGGGCCAGCCGAGCGACCCGCGCGAGCGGGGAAAACGCGCTGAATGAGCCGCTTCGTCAGTGGGTCCGGGCGAAGCGGGAGCGCTCCTCCTCGGCCCGGGGGCCGAGCGAGTCGGTCAGGAAGCTCTGGAAGGCCTCCGCCGGCAGGGGACGCGAGAACAGGAACCCCTGGAGCTGGTCGCAGTCGCGGTCCTTGAGGAACCGGAGCTGCTCCTCGGTCTCGACTCCCTCCGCGATCACGACGAGCTCGAGGCTGCGGCCCATCGCGATGACCGCCATCGCGATCGCCGCGTCATCCTTGTCTCCGGGCAGGTCCCGCACGAACGACTGGTCGAGCTTGATGCGGTCGATGGGGAAGCGCTTCAAGTAGTTCAGCGACGAGTACCCCGTGCCGAAGTCGTCCATGGAGATCCGCACGCCCTGCTTCTTGAGGCCCCAGAGCGTGTTGATCGAGTGCTCGGCGTTCTGCATCGCGTTGGACTCGGTGATCTCGAGGTCGAGCTTGTCGGCGTCGAGGCCGGTCTCGGCGAGTGCGTCGGTCACCTGGCGCACGAGGTCGGTCTGCTGGAACTGCCGCGATGAGAGGTTGACCGAGACCGTGAGTTTCGGGAACCCCTTCTCGTGCCACTTGCGAGCCTCGGCGCAGGCCGTGCGCAGGACCCACTCGCCGATCGGGACGATGAGCCCGGAGAGCTCGGCGATCGGGATGAACTCGCCGGGCGCGATCATCCCGAGCTCTGGGTGGCGCCAGCGCAGGAGCGCCTCGGCCCCCAGGACCTCGGCGGTGTTGAGGTCGATGAAGGGCTGGAAGTGGAGCTCGAGCTCGTCGTTGGCGACGGCCTGGCGCAGGCGGCTCTCGAGCGAGAGCCGCTCGATGGCCTTGGCGTTCATCGCCGGCGTGTAGAGCTGGTAGTTGTCGCGGCCCTGCTCCTTGGCCCGGTACATGGCCGAGTCGGCGTTGCGGACGAGCGTCTCGGCGTCGTGCCCGTCGGACGGGTAGACCGCCACGCCGAGGCTCGTCGTCACGAAGAGCTCGCGGCCGTCGATCCAGAACGGATCGTGGATCGCGTCGCAGACCTTCTTCGCGATCTTGGCGGCGTCCTCCTCGGCGCTGATGCCGGGAACGAGCAGGATGAACTCGTCCCCGCCGAGGCGCGCCACCGTGTCGCCTTCGCGGACGTGTTCCTGGATCCGCTCGGCGACCTGGCGCAGCAGCTCATCGCCGACCGAGTGGCCGAGCGAGTCGTTGATGACCTTGAACCGGTCGAGGTCGAGGAACAGGACGGCGAGGCGCTGGTTGTGGCGGTGGGCCTGGGCCACGGCGAGCGTCAGGCGGTCGTTGAAGAGCAGCCGGTTCGGCAGGTTCGTGAGGGGATCGTGGAAGGCGAGGTGCTTGACCTGCTCCTCGGCGCGCTTGCGCTCGGTGATGTCGATCGTCGTGCCTTCGATGACCGAGAGCCGGCCGTCCGGCCCCTCGATCAGGTTCTCGCTCTCGAGGACCCACACGAGGCTGCCGTCCTTGCGCTTGAGGCAGAGCTCGTAGTTCGTCAGGCTCTGCCGCTCGAGGAGTTTGGCCAGGGCGCCCTGGCGGTCTTCGGGCTTCAGATAGAAGTCCCAGGCCGCCTGCTGGAGGACCTCCTCGCGCGAGGCGTAGCCGAAGATGCGGGCGAAGGACTCGTTGCAGTCGAGGATGCGTCCTTCGAGCGTCGAGCGGTAGACGCCGGCGAGGTTCCTCTCGAACAGGGCGCGGTACCGCTTCTCCGAAAGACGCAGGGCTTCCTCGATCTGCCGGCGCCCGCTGACGTCGGTGACCGTGCCGATGCAGAGCGCCGGCTGGTTCCCGGCGGCCGGAACGAACGTGCCGGCGTGGTGCCAGTGGAGCACGGAACCGTCCCGCCGCAGCACGCGGTACTCCTCGAAGAACGGCTCGCCGGACTCGCGGTGGCGGCCGAGCGAGGTCACGACCCGCGGCTGGTCCTCGGGATGGATGGATTTCTGCCAGGCATCGACCGTCCGCGGGAACTCGCCCCGCTCGTAGCCGAGGATCCGGTCGACGTCGCCGAACCAGGCCATGGGCCCGCCTCCGGGCTCGTACTCGTGGATCAGGTCGCTCGACATCAGGGCGGCGCGCCGGAACCGCTCCTCCGAGCTCCGCAGCGCCTCCTCGGCCCGCGCGCGCTCGGCGAGGTCGCGGGCGAAGACGGTCGTCAGGCGGCGGCCGTCCCGCACCAGCTCTCCGTAGCTCAGCTCGAGGGGCAGCGTGCGTCCGTCGGCGTGGCGTCCGGCCGCGCCGAAGCGCTCCGGCAGGCCGTTCTCCGCGATTCGGGGGCGGTGGGGCCGGTAGTCGGGAAGGAGCGACGTCACCGATTGGCCGATGAGAGCCGCCACGGGGAAGCCGAAGAGCGTCTCGGCCGCCCGGTTGGCAAAGAGCAGCGCGCCGGAGGAGTCGATCGTCAGGATCGCGTCCGGCGCCGATTCGGCGAGCGTGCGAAAGCGCAGCTCGCTCTCGGTCAGCGCCTTCTGCGCCTGGCGCCGTTCGCGCCGGATCTGGGCCTCGCGGAGCTCGCGCTCGAGGATCGGGCAGAGCCGCACGAGACTCGCGCGGGGAATGCAGTTCTGCGCTCCGGCCTTCATCGCGCGGATCGCGGTCTCCTCGCCGAGCGTTGCGGAGACGATCAGGAACGGGACGTCGATGTCGCGCTCCTTCAGAAGCGACAGGGCGTCGAAGGCCTCGAGCGAGCTCGCGGCGATGTCCGAGAGCACGACATCCCAGGCGCCGGAGGACAGCGCTTCCTCAAGCTCCTCGCGGGTGGCGACGCGGTGAAAGTCCGGATCGAAGCCTCCGCGGCGGAGCTCCTCGAAGAGGAGCCCGGCGTTGGACGCAGAATCGTCCACCACGAGAGCCCGGACAGGCACGCTCATTGTGTGTCCGGTGATGATAGCGGGGTCAGGGCTTTACGTCTCCTGTCCCTTTCCGCACCAAACGGTCCGGAAGGACAGGTGCCGCCGGAGGACGATTTCAGGCGCGCGCGGCCTTGAGGATCGCCAGCGCGACCGCCTCGACGCCGTTGAGCACGAACTGCACGCCGATGACGGCGGTGATCAACCCCATGACTTTGGAGATGATGCGCTGCCCCGTCTCGCCGATGCGGCTGACGATCGCGGGCGCCGCCAGCAGGACGACGAGCGTGAGGAGGATGTTCGCCGCGATCGCGATCGCCATTGCCGTCCTGTGACCCCCGTCACGCGCCTGGCCCACGAGGACCATCACGGTCGAGATGGCGCCGGGCCCGGCGATCAGCGGCATTCCGATCGGGACGATCGAGGGGTCGCGCGAGACCACGACCGGCGCGCGCTCGTGCCGCTCGTCGCTCTGGAGCGTCGAGAGCCCCATGATCGTGAAGAGAATGCCGCCGGCGATCTGGAACGCCGGGAGCGTGATGCCGAACGCCGAGAAGATCGCGCCCCCGGTCAACGCGAAGATCGCGAGGATCAGAGCGGCCGCGAAGGACGCCCGGAAGGCCATCCGCCGACGCTCGTTCGGCATGCCGGCGGTCATCGCGACGAAGATCGGCGCGGCCTCGATCGGGTTGATGACCGAGAAGAGCGAAGAGAAGGCGAGGACCACGAACTTGGCGTCGGCGGACGAAAACATGCGGAGGGGCCCTCGCCCGCGATTCTAGCGTCTCAGGACGGGAAGCGGCGGAGCGCGACGAGGCCGAGAGCGGCCAGCATGATGGCGAAGGCGAAGAGCATCCCGGGCGAGAGCGTCGGGATCGTCGTCCCGGCTACGACGACGGACGTGCTCGAGTCGTTGTCGGGGTTGGTGTCCGGCGTCGTCGTGTCGACGGTCGCGGTGTTGCGGATCGTCCCGGAGGGCTGCGCCACCGTCACGGTGATGGTCATCGTCGCGCCCGCTCCGGCCGGGATGGTTCCCAGGACGGCGGTCACGGTCCCGCCCGCGCCGAGCGGCGGGCCGCCGCAGGTTCCCTGGCTCGCGACGCAGGAAACGAAGCCTGTCCCCGGCGGCAGCGGGTCGGTCACGGTCACCGCGAGCGCGTCGGCCGGCCCTGCGTTCGCGATCAGGATGTCGTAGACGAGGGATTGGCCCGGCTGCACGGGGTTCGGCGCGGCCCTCTTCCGGATCGAAACGTCGCAGGCCGGGCCACCCGGCGTCGGCGTGAGGGTGGGGGTTCCGGGAGTCGGCGTCCTCGTCGCGGTGGGAGTCCCGGTCGTCGGCGTAGCGGTCGTGGTCGGGGTTCCCGTGCGTGTCGGCGTGGACGAAGGTGTGTTGCTGGGAGTGAACGTCGGTGTGCTGCTCGCCGTGAACGTGGGGGTTGCGGAGGCGGTGAAGGTCGGTGTGGCGGACGCGGTGAAGGTGGGCGTCGCTGAGGCGGTGAAGGTACGTGTTGGCGAGGCCGTGAATGTGGAAGTCGCCGAAGCCGTGAAGGTCGGCGTGGGTGAAGAGGTGAAGGTCGGTGTTGGCGAGGCGGTGAACGAGGGTGTGGCCGATGCCGTGAATGTCGGTGTCGCCGAAGCGGTGAAGGTCGGCGTGGCCGAGGCGGTGAATGTTGGTGTTGCCGAGGCGGTGAAGGTCGGCGTGGCCGAGGCGGTGAAGGTCGGCGTGGCCGAGGCGGTGAAGGTCGGTGTGGCCGAGGCGGTGAATGTTGGTGTGGCCGAGGCGGTGAAGGTCGGTGTGGCGGATGCCGTGAAGGTTGGTGTGGCCGAGGCGGTGAAGGTCGGTGTGGCCGAGGCCGTGAAGGTCGGCGTGGCCGAGGAGGTGAAGGTCGGTGTTGCCGAGGCGGTGAATGTTGGCGTAGCCGACGCGGTGAAGGTTGGTGTGGCCGAGGCGGTGAAGGTCGGTGTTGCCGAGGCGGTGAATGTTGGCGTAGCCGACGCGGTGAAGGTTGGTGTCGCCGAGGCGGTGAAAGTCGGTGTGGCGGATGCCGTGAAGGTCGGGGTCGCCGAGGCGGTAAACGTGGGTGTCGCCGAGGCGGTGAAGGTCGGCGTAACCGAGGCCGTGAAGGTCGGCGTGACCGAGGCTGTGAAAGTCGGCGTGACCGAGGCCGTGAAGGTCGGTGTAATCGAGGCTGTGAAAGTCGGCGTCGGGGTAGACGTGAAAGTCGGTGTTCTTGAGGCCGTGAACGTCGGTGTGGACGTGAAAGTCGGCGTTCGCGAGGCCGTGAAGGTCGGGGTAGACGTGAACGTCGGCGTTCGGGAGGCCGTGAACGTCGGGGTGGGCGTGAAGGTCGGCGTTCTTGAGGCCGTGAACGTCGAGGTGGAGGTGAACGTCGGCGTTCGGGAGGCCGTGAACGTCGAGGTAGACGTGAAAGTCGGCGTTCGGGAGGCCGTGAACGTCGAGGTAGACGTGAAAGTCGGCGTTCGGGAGGCCGTGAACGTCGGGGTGGACGTGAACGTCGGCGTTCGGGAGGCCGTGAACGTCGGGGTGGACGTGAAAGTCGGTGTTCGCGAGGCCGTGAACGTCGGCGTGAACGACGGGGTCGGCGTCGGCAGACACTCCGCCCCGGAGCTCGAGCCGGGAATGCCCGTGGGAGGAACGCTTGTGGAGATCGTCCCCGCGCTCCCGCCCGTCGCGCCGTAGGCGTTCGCATTCGTCGTCGTCGTCCCGTTGGCGCCGCCGGCTACGTCGGAGCTCGTGGGGGGGCTCGACAGGAGCAGAACGCCGCCGCTTCCGCCTCCGCCCGGGCCATGGTAGTTGCAAGCGCCGCCGGGCGGGTTGTTTCCGCATCCCGTCCCGGGACCGGACGTCGGCCAGGCATTGGCGCCCGCGCCTCCGTGCGCCGCGGCGGTGAGGCCGGTGAGGTTGCCGCTGAAGGTGGTGAACATGATGGTTCCGCCCGCGCCGCCGCCTCCGCCGCCGTCGTTGTCCGGCACCGGACCGGTCGCGCCGTTGGCCCGGACGGTGCCGGTGTTCGTGATGCTTCCGACCCGGATCATCACGATGCCGCCGCCCGCCGCGCCGCTCGACAACGCGCCGCTGCTGTTGTTTCGTGTGCCGGCTCCGCCGCCGCCACCCGCGACGACCTGGGTCGCGGAAGCCGGGAACGGCGCTCCGCCGAACCCGCCGATGTCCAGGCCGCTGTTCCAGGAGCGTCCGCCCTTGCCTCCCGTGCCGCCGTTGCCGCCGCCACCGCCGCCGGAGTTCTCGTCGTTGACGGAAGGCTGTCCGTCGGTTCCGCCGCCGCCGGCGCTGCCCGGAGCGCCGCGGGCCGTGCCCCCGGTGATCGCAGCGCTCTGGTTGGGATAGTCGGTTCCGGACGCAACGGTCGACGCCGTCGCGGCGTCGTAGATCCAGCCGGGTGTTCCGGCGATGCCTTCGCCCTTGGCGCCGTCGAAGTTCTTCGCGGAGTCCTGAACGTAGTCGGTGTTCGCCCCGCCCGTGTCGCCGGTGAGCTGGCGGGCGCCGCCTCCCCGGAACCCGAGCCCGTCCACGCTGACGATGGCGCCGCCGAGGTCGAGCGATCCCGAAACGTCCACCGCCAGGATGCCGCCGGTCGACCCGTTCCACGCCGCCGCGGTCAGGCCGGACGTCAGGGTGGCCGAGCTGTACTGAGGGACGCGGACGACCTGGAATCGTCTCTGGCCCTGGGTCGTCGTGGCGTTCGCGTTCGTGTAGGTATTGAGAAGACCCGAGCCGGCGCCCGTCGCCTGAAGCGTCAGCGTGCCGCCCCCCGTCGGCACGGCGCCCGTGGCCCTCACGTACTCGTACTTCCCCGAATTGTTGAGGGCGGTCGAGCCGCTCGCGCTGCCGCCGGCCACTCCGTCGCCGTAAGAGTCCGTGTTGGAGGAGTTGATCGCGGCGTCCTGCATCTGGATCACCAGGATCAGGTCGCCCGAGGCGATCGGCGTCGCGGCGCCTCGGCTCGCTCCGAGCGTGATCGACGTTGATCCCGCCGCGGCCGTGGCCGTCCCGGGCCAGTACGTGTTGACGATGCCGGTCAGGCTGCCCGAGCCATCCCGGCCGGGGGTGGCGCAGTTGACCGCCGCGTCGCCGGGGAGGGGGGGAAGGAGGAAGAGGAGAGCGAGAAATGCGCGTAGCCCGGTCAATCGCCGGGCGGACGTCCGCCTCAAAGGCTCCCCACCGCGAATCTCAACTCATGCCGATCAGGTTCCCGTGACTGACTTCGATTCTAGGGGTCGGGCTCCGCAATTCCAACGAAAAAAGCGAAAGTCCGCCGTCCTCGCATGCCATGGCCGTCGAGCGTTTAGAATCACCCCTCTCCATGGACGCCATCCGGATCCGCGGCGCGCGGCAGCACAACCTCCAGAACATCTCGTGCGACCTCCCGCGCAACAAGCTCGTCGTCATCACCGGCGTGTCCGGCTCGGGGAAGTCGTCCCTCGCCTTCGACACGGTCTTCGCCGAGGGCCAGCGTCGCTACGTCGAGTCGCTCTCGGCCTATGCCCGCCAGTTCCTCGAGCAGATGGAGAAGCCCGACGTCGACTCGATCGAAGGCCTGTCGCCCGCGATCTCGATCGAGCAGCGCACGACCTCGCGCAACCCGCGCTCGACGGTCGGCACGGTGACCGAGATCTATGACTACCTGCGCCTGCTCTACGCGTCGGTGGGCCAGCCCCACTGCCCGAAGTGCGGCCGGCCGATCCAGGCGCAGACGGTCCAGGAAATGGTCGACCGGGCCCTGCGCCTCCCGCTCGGCAGCAAGTTCGTGGTGCTCGCTCCCTACGTGTCCGGCAAGAAGGGTGAGTACAAGAAGCAGATGGCGGAGATGGTCAAGGAGGGCTTCCTGCGGGCGCGCGTCGACGGGAAGTTCGTGGACCTCGACGATCCCCCCGAGCTCGACAAGCAGAAGAAGCACACGATCGAGATCGTGGTCGACCGGCTGGTCGCCAAGCCCGCCGACGACGAGGAGTACCGCAAGCGGCTGGCGGACTCGATCGAAACGGCGACGCGGGTCTCGGGCGGCCTCATCGTCCTCTCCGTCGCGGATGGCCCCGAGGAAGTCCTCTCGGCCAATTACGCCTGCCCCGACTGCGGCACGTCGCTGACGGAGATCACGCCGCGGCTCTTCTCGTTCAACTCGCCCTACGGCGCCTGCGCCGCGTGCTCGGGCCTCGGGACGAACCTGAAGGTCGACCCGGATCGACTCGTGGTCGATCCCGGCCGATCCATCGAGAGCGGCGCGATCGCGATCCTGAAGCCGGGCTCGACGAACTGGCGCTCGCGCCAGATGGCGACCCTGGCGAAGCACTACAAGTTCCGTCTCGACGAGCCCTTCGGCAAGCTCTCGAAGGCGGCGCAGAAGGTCATCCTGTACGGGTCGGGCGAGGACGAGATCAAGTTCTCCTACGTTGCCGAGAAGGGCGAGTACCACTGGAGGTCCTCCTACGAGGGTCTCGTGCCGATGATCGAGCGGCGGTATCGCGAGACCGAGAATCCGGAGCAGCGGGCGGAGCTCGAGGTGTACATGTCGGCCGAGCCCTGCCCGGCCTGCGGGGGCCGGCGGTTGAAGCCCGAGGCCCTGGCCGTGCGCGTGGGCGGCCGGCCGATCGACGAGGTCTCCTCCGAGACGATCACCGACGTGATCACTTTTTTCGAGGACCTGAAGCTGACGCCCCGCGAGCGCGAGATCGCCGGCAAGATCCTCAAGGAGATCCGCGATCGGCTGCGCTTCCTCGACAACGTCGGCATCGGCTACCTCAATCTCTCGCGGAGCGCCGCGTCGCTGTCGGGCGGCGAGTCCCAGCGGATCCGGCTCGCCACCCAGATCGGATCGAAGCTGATGGGCGTGCTCTACGTCCTCGACGAGCCCTCGATCGGCCTCCACCAGCGCGACAATCGCAAGTTGATCGACACCCTCCAGTCGATGCGCGACCTCGGGAACACGGTCATCGTCGTGGAGCACGACGAGGAGACCATCCGCTCGGCCGACTGGGTCGTCGACCTCGGGCCCGGCGCCGGACTGCACGGCGGCCGCATCGTGGCCGAGGGGCCGCCCGAGGACCTCGAGCGGTTCCCCGCGTCGCTGACGGCGAAGTACCTCTCGGGCGAGCTCTCGATCCCGATCCCGGAAATCCGCCGGACCGGCTCGGGCAAGGCGCTCGTCGTCCGCGGCGCACGGGAGCACAACCTCCAGAGCATCGACGCGCGGTTCCCGCTCGGCGTGATGACCGCGGTGACCGGCGTCTCGGGCTCCGGCAAATCGACGCTCGTCAACGACATCCTGTACCGCGCGGTCGCGCGCGCCCTTCATGGCGCCTCGGAGAAGCCGGGGGCGCACGCGAAGGTCGAGGGCATCTTCGAGCTCGACAAGGTCGTCGCGATCGACCAGGCGCCGATCGGACGCACGCCCCGCTCGAACCCGGCGACGTACACGAACGTCTTCAACCCGATCCGCGAGCTCATGTCGCGAACGCCCGAGGCCCGCGCCCGCGGCTATCAGCCCGGCCGGTTCTCGTTCAACGTCAAGGGCGGCCGCTGCGAGGCCTGCGCGGGCGACGGCCAGATCAAGATCGAGATGCATTTCCTGCCCGACATCTACGTCACCTGCGACGTCTGCGGCGGGCGCCGCTACAACCGCGAGACCCTCCAGGTCCACTACAAGGGCAAGTCGATCGCCGACATCCTCGCGCTGACGGCCGAGCAGGCGCTCGAGGTCTTCCAGAACGTCCCGTCGATCGCGAACATCTGCCGTACACTGGTCGAAGTGGGCCTCGGCTACATCCAGCTCGGACAGTCGTCCACCACGCTCTCGGGCGGCGAAGCGCAGCGCGTGAAGCTCGCGCGCGAGCTCGCGCGGCGCTCGACCGGCCGCACGCTCTACCTGCTCGACGAGCCGACGACCGGGCTCCACTTCGACGACATCGAGAAGCTCCTCGGCGTCCTGCGGTCGCTGACGGAGAAAGGCAACACCGTGATCGTCATCGAGCACAACCTCGAGGTCATCCGCACGGCGGACTGGGTGATCGACCTCGGGCCCGAGGGCGGCGACGGCGGGGGCCGGATCGTCGCCGAGGGCACGCCCGAGGACGTGGCCGCCGTCAAGGCGTCGCACACCGGGCAATACCTGCGCCGGGCCCTCGGCGCCGTGCGCGAGAGGGCGCGGGGTTGAGAGGCCGCGCCGCCCTCGTCGCGGCGTGCGGAATCCTCGCGGCGGCCGTTCTCGCGGCGCAGTCGCCGACGCCCGCGCCGAAGCCCGTCCGCACGCCGGCCAAGACGAAGACGACCCGGCCGCCCCTCGACTTCACGGGAACCTGGGTGCTCGATCCGGCCGCGAGTCAGGGCGTTTCCCGGCAGATGGAAGGCGCGGTGCTCGAGGTGCGCCAGAACGGCAACCGGATCTGGATCGAGCCGATCGAGAGCGAGGGCCCCGGGCCGAACATCGCGGCCGAGGAGATCGTCGTGGACGGACGGCTCTACGAGAAGGCCCTGGGCGCCGGGCAGAAGGGCACGCTCGAGGCGGCGTGGGGCAAGGACGGCCAGTCGCTGTGGCTGCAGGCGGTGGTCCGAACGGAAGAAACGCCGGACGCCGCGAGGCAGCGGATGATCTGGCGCCTCCGGGACGGCGGCAAGACCTGGACCCGGCAGACGCGCACGCTCCAGCCCGGCGGCGCGAAGGACACCTTCCTGGTGTTCCGCAAGCGGGAAACGGCGAAGAAGAAGTAGACCGCACGCGAGGCCCGCGAGGCTCCGGGCCGGGATCCCGGATTTTCGAAGTTCTGTACACTCCCGCCCCGACATGACCTTCCGTCTGCAGCCCGAGCCCTGGCGCGTCAAGGTCGTCGAGTCGATCCGCCGCATCGACCCGGCCGCGCGCGAGGACCGCCTGCGCCGCGCGGGCTACAACGTCTTCGGCCTCGCGTCGGAGGACATCTACATCGACCTGCTGACGGACTCCGGGACCTCGGCGATGTCGGACGCGCAGTGGAGCGGCCTGATGCGCGGCGACGAGTCGTACGCCGGCGGCCGCAACTACTACCACTTCGAGGAGACGATCCGGGACATCTTCGGCTTCCCGAACGTCATCCCGACCCACCAGGGCCGCGTCGCCGAGAACCTCCTCTTCTCGACCGTGCTCAAGCCCGGCGAGGTCGTCCCGAACAACACGCACTTCGACACGACCCGCGCCAACGTCGAGGCCAACGGCGGGCTCGCGGTCGACTTCGTCATTCCCGAAGGCCGGGAGCCCGCGGCGCGCCACCCCTTCAAGGGGAACATGGACGTCGGCAAGCTCGAGAAATGCCTCGCCGACAACCGGGGCAGGGTGCCGCTCGTCATGCTGACGTTGACGAACAATTCCGGCGGCGGCCAGCCGGTCTCGCTCGACAACGTCCGCCGGACGAGCGAGGTCTGCCGGAAGGCCGGCGTGCCGCTCATCATCGACGCCTGCCGGTTCGCCGAGAACGCCTGGTTCATCAAGCAGCGCGAGGCGGGGCAGGGGGAGCGGCCCGTCGGCGAGATCGTGCGCGAGGTCTTTTCGCTCGCCGATGGCTGCACCATGAGCGCGAAGAAGGACGGCCTCGCGAACATGGGCGGCTTCCTCGCCCTCCGGGACGAGACGTGGGTCGAACGCCTCAAGAACAAGCTCATCCTGATCGAGGGGTTCCCCACGTACGGCGGGCTGGCGGGCCGGGACCTCGAGGCGATCGCGATCGGACTCCGCGAAGTCCTCCACGAGGACTACCTGTCCTTCCGCGTCGGCCAGGTCACCGCGTTCGGCGAGGCCCTGGCGGCCGCGGGCGTTCCGGTCGTCGAGCCGATCGGGGGTCATGCCGTGTACATCGACGCGCGCGCCTTCGCGCCCCACATCCCCGCCGAGCGGTACCCGGCCGAGGCGCTGACGATCGCGCTCTACCTCGAGGGCGGCATTCGCGGGGTCGAGATCGGCGGCGTCATGTTCGGTAAGCCGGATCCGTCGAATCCCGGCCGCGAGATCCTGCCGGCGCTCGAGCTCGTCCGCCTCGCGGTGCCGCGGCGCGTCTACACGAACAGCCACCTCGAGTACGTGACCGAGGTCACGGCCGAGCTCAAGCGCGACCCGGGGCGCCTGCGCGGAGTGCGGATCGTGCACCAGGCCCCGCTGCTGCGTCATTTCACGGCCCGGTTCGAGCTCCTGTGACCAAAGCGCGCCCGCGCTACAATTTGCAGCGGCCGTGATCACCGGATTCAACACCGACGTCAAGCACCGGAACCGGGTGTTCCACATCCAGACCGAGGACAAGGGGGAGTCCAACCCCTGTGTCGAGTCTCTCGTCTACGTCGGCGGCGAGATCCTGGCGACCAAGCGCACCTCGTACGCCGAGGTGGTCAAGGTGACCGGCCGCGACGACACCGCCGTTCAGGACCTCATGGAGCAGCAGCACCGGACGATGATCGCGGCGATCCAGCGGGGCCGGTTCGACGGGCCCAACGGCGGCATCCAGATTCCCGAGGGCATGTCCGCGAGCTCCGAGTCCGACGGCGACGTCACGGTCGACGGGCGGGTGGCCGCTGCCGAGAAGGCGGACGCCACGGCCCCGCCGGGCACGCCTTCACCCGTCGCCGCCGACCGCAGCCTCGACCAGATGATCCTCGACTACCTCGCGTCGGACGCGATGCCGGAGGAAATCGAGGTCGCCTTCGCTCCCGCGCCGGATTTCACCGCCGGCCGCTCCGTGCAGACGCGCCTCAAGGCCGTGTCCGGCTCGCCCGCGCGCCCCGTCCCCGCGGCCATCGTCCAGGTGCGCATCCTGTCGACCGCGGCGCGTGCCACGACCGTGTTCCAGGGCAAGACGGCCTCCGACGGCACCTGTCCGATCTCGTTCATGGTCCCGTCCCAGCGCGACGGCTCGTCCGCCTGCGTCATCCGGGTCACCACGCCGGATGCCAGCGCCGAGCTGAAGTTCGCGATCAAGAAGAAATGAACGCCGAGCCCTCGGTCACCGTCACGGTCAACGGCGAGCGGCTGTCGGTGCGGGCCGGCGCCTCGATCGCCGACCTGCTCCAGCGGCTCGGCGTCGCGACGCCGCGCGTCGCCGTCGAGCGCAACCGCGACATCGTGCCGAAGGCCGAATACTCGGCGACGACGCTGACCGAAGGGGACGTGTTCGAGGTCGTGGAGCTGGTGGGGGGCGGGTAAACCGCCCGGGTTGCCGCCTTCGCCCCGATCAGCTATTCTCCGCGTCCCGAGTGGGCCGTTAGCTCAATTGGTAGAGCAAGAGACTCTTAATCTCTAGGTTGTAGGTTCGAGTCCTACACGGCTCACCACTCAATCCCTCTCACGGTTTCCCACAAAATCCAACAACGTGCGATCGATGAGAGAGTTGTGCGAGTCTCTCCCTATCCGCCGCGATCGGCCAGAATTGGGAAAAGTGGGTGTTTTTGGGCCGAGGACTCGGACACAAACTCGGACACGTAACTCCTCCGATAGGCCCGGCGAGAAACGGAAACCCGATGGAGGCGCTCTTCATAGCCGGCTGCGATTCGTGTCGTCCGGGACCGACGGGGCTTCCATTCGACTGAGTGCTCATAACCCAAAGGTCGAGGGTTCAAATCCCTCCCCCGCAACCAAGATTATCAAGGGGTTACGTCGCGAGACGTGACCCTTTTCTCTTCTGGTGGGGCGAAAGTGGGGCGATTCCAGATCGAATTCTGTCAAGAGCTTCTCGGGACGTCTCGGACTAGGCGGCCGCGAGCAGTCGCGGCGTTGGGTCGCCCCGCTTTTTCGGCGAGCTACGATGGAGTCACACGGTGTTCGATGCGGCGCTGTTTTCCCCTGATTTTCAAAGAGCTACGGCCAATTTCGGCCTCGCTCTCTCTATCATCGTTTGCGGTGGGTTCCCACCTAGAGTCCCCCGAGCAGTCCCCCGAGCACACTAGGGGGCACCCGGGGTGGTCGGACCTCCGCCAGCGAGCCGCTCCGCCCAACGGGTTGCCTCACATATCGAGGGGCTGAAAAAACTCGCCGAATCGGCCGAATTACTTGGCGCCCCTGACGAGGCGAGAGGCCACACCCATCCGCTCATCCGAGGCGGTTGGAGGCCCCTTCACCGCCGCAGGATGAGCGCTGCCGTCACGACCAACAATCCCGCGAACGCAAGCAGGGCGAGGGGCGACAGGGTCGGAACCTCGGCCACAACACTCTGGGACACGGTCAAGGTCAGCGCCACGGTCAATTGCTGCTCATCGGGATCGTTGCTGTCTACACACAGCCGCGCCTGATAGGTCCCGGGCGCGAGGCCGGTCGAGTTGAAGGTGACGTCAACGTTGCTGGCGCCGCCGGGCGCCGTGCTGCCGCCGGCGGGCAGCGCGCTTGCCCACGGAATGTCCAGCGCGACGCAGGCGCCGGTGGTCGCGTTGTTCTCGGCGATCGTCCAGTTGAGCGGGGCACCGCCGACGTTGCCGATCGCGAATGACTGGACGTTGCTCTGGTTAGGAGCCAGCGTGACGCTGAGCGAGCCCGGGTTCAGAGTGACGTCGGGCAGCGGGCATTGCCCGCCTACCACGGCGCCGCAACCGGTGAGGGCGACGCTGAAATCGACTCCGGCAGCCTGCGAAGCGGTGGCGCTGATGGTGAATGCGGAGACATCGTTGAAGACGCCCGGTGCAGTCGGCGAGAAGGTGTAATTGACGTTGCACGACCCACCGGCGGGCAGCGTCGTGCCCTGGCAATTCTGCGACGCGTTGAACTCCGCGGTCGGCGGGGCACCGCCGAATATGTTGATCGGACCGAAGTTTGCGGTGCTGGTGTTGGTGATCACGGTAGTCATGGGTGGGCTCGTCGTCCCGACGATCACGCTACCGAAGTTGTGACTCAGCGGAACGGCCGTGATCGGGTTGACTCCGACACCCGCGAGACTGACCGAGAAATCCTCCCCGTCGGACTGGTTCGCCGTCTCGCTGATGGTGAAGGCGGAGGTGTCGGTGAACAGTCCGGGGGACAGTGGCGAAAAAGTGTAATTGACGTTGCACGACCCACCGGCGGGGAGCGTCGTGCCCTGGCAATTCTGCGACGCGTTGAACTCCGCGGTCGGCGGGGCACCGCCGAATATGTTGATCGGACCGAAGGGGTCCGCGCCGGTGTTGGTCAACGTGACCGACATCGGCGGACTGGTGTTGCCGACGTTGGTCTGGCCGAAGTTGAGCGTGGTGGTGTCAATCGCTATATCGGTGTCGACGGCCTCCGCCGCCGGCACGCCGACACTCATGGCCAGGACCCCGCAGACGAAGGCAGCGAGGGCATCCGACCGAATCGCTGATGCACGAAACACTAGCGTGACTCTAGCAATTCGCAGACGTGCCGGGCAACTAGAACCGCAGTGCTCGGGCTACGGCAGGAGTGGGCCGTCGGGCCCGCCTCACCAGGCCGAGTCGCAGGCCGGAGATGCGAGCCTCGGAAAGCGCCGGTCAGAAAGACGACTAACTTGCGCCCATCAGTGAGGACTTCTCGCAAGTGACTGAGAGGATTAGCCGGGACGAGAGGATTTGAACTTCCGACCACCGGTCCCGAACCGTGCGATCGCCTCGGCGCCGGCATCAGCAAGGCGACCATCGACCGGGAGGTTGAGGTCCTGCGGGCCGCGTTTCGGCTGGCACACCGCCGAGAGACGATCCCGAAGGTTCCATACTTCCCGTTCTTCAACGTGGACAACGTCAAGATGACGTTCTTCGAGCCGGGGGAGACCGACAAGATCATCGGGAAGCTTCCCGACGTTCCTTCCGAGATAGTCCGGTTCGTCAGCCTTACGGGCTGGAGGATCGCTGAAGTTCTCACCCTTCGCTGGGAGTGCGTCGACATGACGGTCAGGGAAGTACGGCTCGGCACGACCAAGAACGGGCGGCCGCGGAGCCTCGCATTGAACGGCGCGCTCTGGGGCCTGATGGTCAGGCGATGGAAAGCCAGAGAGTACGAGACCAAGAAGAGCTCAGGTATCGCGGCCTACGTGTTCCATCGCCGTGGGGGCCGGCCGATCTCCTACTCAGCGTATCGGAAGGAGTTCGTCGACGCGTGCGATGAGGTTGGGATCGTCGGGAAAACGACCCACGACTTCCGCCGGACCGTAGCGCGGGACCTTCGGCGAGCCGGTGTTTCGGAGACCGTGTGCATGACCATCACCGGTCACGAGTCGCATCCCTCCCAAAGGTGCGTGAAGGTCCGAGCGCGAACACCGAGTTGAGTGTTGGAGGCGGGCCCCCTTTAATTGACCGGCTCGAGTCCTACACGGCTCACCACTCACCTCGCCAACAACAGCAAGAAAACGCAAGCGGGTTCGGAAAATCGGCCTGAATGCAGGGTCTCCCGAAATCGCGGATCCGGCGTCGGTGAGCAGGGGAAGACGGACACTTTGCGGACACCCGCCACCTTCTACTCGGTGACGGGGTGTTCTTCTCGTCGAACGCCTTCTCCGAGGCGAAGCTCGCCGCCCTCGACGGGCCGCCGCCCATGGGGTGTCTCGGGAGAGGAGCCGGTCTTCTACTGCGAGGAGGTCGGCGTCGGATTTCAAGCGCCGTATCCGGCCGCGCTCGGGCTCGCCGGGGAGATTCGTGTGCTTAAGGGCTCCGACGTGCTCGTCGTGGAGGAGTCGTGGCTAAGTCGCTACCTAAGTGGCGAACGTCGCGTGTTCCGCCTTCCGCAAGGGAGGAGGTAATCCCCGGATATGAGTCTCTCGGTGACGGCAAGCATTGCCCCGCGTCTTTGCTCGATTTCTTGCTCCGGGACAGAAGCGATCGAATCGGCTCGCGACTTTTCGTGGGTCGGCAGGCGCGTAAAGCGGAGCTTCCCGGCGGGCCGACATTCGATCTCGGACCCCTCGGAGGCCGCCTCCGGTGATCTACCGCCCCGTCCGCGCGCTGGCCGAGTTGACGCCCGAGACTGTCCGTCTCCTGGTTGGACTCGCTTCGATCTCGAAGCCCCGGGTCCCGAGTTACTCCGAGATCACAGAGGCCGTCCTGCGGGCCACGGAAGGGCTCTGGATCAGGCCGCCGCTCGTCCGGCGGGTGATCCGCCCGCCACGCCCCGGAGCTGTTAGCGAGCCGGGCTGCTCAGCGGGCCGCCCTGCGTCCCCGGATCCCGCAGCACGACGGCCGACGTGGGCGGCTCCCGCATCTCTCGCCCGATTTCGAGACCGGGAGCCCCCCGGGGAAGAGGACGTTCGCGAAGCGGAGCCGGCTCTCGACGTCCGCGCCGAACGCGACTCACGCACGGCGGAGGTCCGAGAGGAGCGTCTCCGCGAATGCGAGGTCCGCCGACAGGGTCCGCTCGTCGATCGTCGCCGCGACCGACTCTCCGGCGACGAGGTCTAACTCCGCCTCGATCCGGGCGACCTGCTCCCAGTACGACTCCGGGCCGAGGACGCCGTCGACAAGGAGCGATTCGAGCCGCTTCCGCTTCGCCTTCGCGGATCAATTACATTCAACTGCGCCGGTTTAGCACGAGCAGGCCGATCAGGGCGAGGGTGGCAGCCAAGGCACCCAGCGAGCCACTGTCAAGCATCGGCACCGGCTGCACGGCGACGCCGACACCGCTCAACGTGATCGGAATATCGTTGCCATCAATGCCAATCGTGGTGCTGCTCGAGATTGGACCGGCCGTTACCGGATGAAACGTGTACATAAACGTGCAGGTGCCGCCCGGCGGGAGGGTGACGCCGGCACAGTTCTGTGAGAAGCCGAAGTTGGTCGCATCGAGTGGCGCACCGCCGGTAAAGGTCGGTGTTTGCGACAGACCCGACACGTTGGTTATCGTCACCGCCATCGACGCAGAAGCGCCGAGGGGGATGCTGCCGAAAGCGACGTCGAGTGGTGCCACATTGAAGGCGCCCCCTGTGCCCGACATAGTGATCGAGAAATTCTCGCTGTTGATGCCGATAGTCGTGCTCGAGGACTTTGCGCCGAGCGTCGTCGGATGGAATTCGTAGGTGAATTGGCAGGATCCGCCGGGGGGCAGCGGGACGCCTGCGCAATTCTGAGAGCCACCGAAGTTGACGGGATCGTTCGGGGCGCCCCCGGAGAAGTTGGGCGTTTGCGAGACCCCCGACGTGTTGGTGATCGTCACCACGAGCGACGCGGAAGCGCCGAGGGGAACGCTGCCGAAGTTGAGATTCGTCGGCGTCACGCTGAACGCGGAAATACCGGTGCCCGACATAGTGATCGAGAAATTCTCGCTGTTGATGCCGATAGTCGTGCTTGAGGACTTTGCGCCGAGCGTCGTCGGATGGAATTCGTAGGTGAATTGGCAGGATCCGCCGGGGGGCAGCGGGACGCCTGCGCAATTCTGAGAGCCACCGAAGTTGACGGGATCGTTCGGGGCGCCCCCGGAGAAGTTGGGCGTTTGCGAGACCCCCGACGTGTTGGTGATCGTCACCACGAGCGACGCGGAAGCGCCTTCGGGAACGCTGCCGAAGTTGAGATTCGTCGGCGTCACGCTGAACGCGGAAATACCGGTGCCCGACATAGTGATCGAGAAATTCTCGCTGTTGATGCCGATAGTCGTGCTCGAGGACTTTGCGCCGAGCGTCGTCGGATGGAATTCGTAGGTGAATTGGCAGGATCCGCCGGGGGGCAGCGGGACGCCTGCGCAATTCTGAGAGCCACCGAAGTTGACGGGATCGTTCGGGGCGCCCCCGGAGAAGTTGGGCGTTTGCGAGACCCCCGACGTGTTGGTGATCGTCACCACGAGCGACGCGGAAGCGCCTTCGGGAACGCTGCCGAAGTTGAGATTCGTCGGCGTCACGCTGAACGCGGAAATACCGGTGCCCGACATAGTGATCGAGAAATTCTCGCTGTTGATGCCGATAGTCGTGCTCGAGGACTTTGCGCCGAGCGTCGTCGGATGGAATTCGTAGGTGAATTGGCAGGATCCGCCGGGGGGCAGCGGGACGCCTGCGCAATTCTGAGAGCCACCGAAGTTGACGGGATCGTTCGGGGCGCCCCCGGAGAAGTTGGGCGTTTGCGAGACCCCCGACGTGTTGGTGATCGTCACCACGAGCGACGCGGAAGCGCCTTCGGGAACGCTGCCGAAGTTGAGATCCGTCGGCGCTACCGCAAAATCTGCAGCCGAGGCTGCGAGCGGAAGAAGCCATACCATCCATGCGGCGAGGCAGACAACGACGCGCGGGATCAGGCGCTGCGAGAAATGGGAAACGCGCAGTGATCCGCCGTGAAGCACCGGATACCACACGGACACCTCCCCATGCGTTATGGAATGAAGCTTTCGACGCGTTTGGGCTGCGGCGCGGTCAAAGGACATTCCCGCGATGCAATACAGAAGCCACTCCGCGCAGATTGACATGGCTGCGCGTTGCATGGCAAGACAAAAGCCGATCACGCAGGAATTGGGCGATCTGGTTCCAACTCGCGCCCGTATGGGCTACCAGCTCTCCCTCGCCCTGAAAGACTCGCGCCGCGTCCTCCGGACGCAGCCCTCTCAAGGCAGCACCCTTGAGCGCGCCCTTCCGCGCGCGACACGGGTTCGAACTGGCGCCCGTATGGGCTACCAGTTCAACCCCCACTCCAAGTCTCACGCCGCGTCCTGCGGACGCAGCCCTCTCAAGGCGGCTGCCTTTGAGCGCGCCCTTTCGGGCGCGACACGGGTTCGAACTGGCGCCAGTAGGGGCTACCGCGCCTGTTCGAGCCGTGCGCGGCGTGAGGCGTAGAACGCGACCCACCGCTTCTTCGCGGCGGCTCTGGCGATTTCCTTCCTGCGCTCGGCCGTGAGCGAGTCTGCCCGCGCCTTCCCGCCCATGCTGCCGACCTTGATAGCCGCGGCGCTCGGTTCCCCGCCCCTGAACATCTTCTCCGCCGCCTACGCCTTCGGCTTGTCCTTGACGACCTCGGCGTCGATCACGCCGTCGTCGGGCTCTCCGCCACTTCGAACCACGCCACCTGCGGGACGGAGCCGATCAAGGCCTGGATCGATGCGCGCGCTCTGTGGCACGGAATGGCTCGGACACAGGACTCGGACACGTGAGTCCAACTCGTTGACCTGTTGTGAACTTCTCGTAGGTTCGAGTCCTACACGGCTCACCACTCACTCACCCGCGCAGAGGACCTGGCCTGTCATAAACCGGCTGGGGTCGCCTGTTCGAGCCCCGCACGCCTCGCCGCTTATGGTGTCCGTCTAGAATCCGCATTGCGATCGCCGAATGACAATCTCAGCCGGTACTCGTCTCGGCCCCTACGAGGTCCTACGCGCTGCTGGCGATTGGCGAGGCTGCAGCGAGGCGCAATATGGGCTACGGCGATACGCACGTCGGGATCCTCTGCGACACCGAGGCGTTGGCAGAACTCTCGCGCCTTCTCGATGCGACGACCGCGGCGGGGAAATCGTGAGGCGCTCGGCGGCCTTCTCTCCTGTCTGGTGGCAACAGTGGGGCCTGACCGCGATGCTCGTCTTCCTCGTGCTGGCGCTCTTCGTCGGAGCGCCGCTCCGTACCGAACTGGGACAACTCCCGTTCGATCTCTTCTTCTCCTTAGTGCTGGCGTCGGGAGTGATCGCCTTCTCGCGCCGGCGCTGGCTGGCCGGCGCGGTGGCGGTGAGCGGAGTGATCTGGCTCGCCTTGCGCTGGTCGCGGTACGGGTCGGACCAGGGGGTCGACGGGTCGGGTCAGGCCTGGCTATCGCTGCTGACGATGCTGATCCTGACCGGGCTGGTGCTCGAGCACGTTTTCCGGGAGGGCCCCATCACGGCCGACCGGGTGCGGGGCGCCGTCGTGGCATACCTGCTGCTCGGGCTCGTCTGGACCTTCGGCTACATCCTCGTGGAACGCGTCTCGCCCGGGGCCATCCAGGCCGGCGGAGCCCCGCCGAGGAACAATGCCCACTTCGCGTACTTCAGCTTCGTGACGCTGACGACGCTCGGGTACGGCGACACCGTACCCGTTCACCCGGTCGCCCGGTCCCTTGCAATCGCCGAGGCCCTCGTCGGCCAGCTGTATCCGGCGATCCTGATCGCCCGGCTCGTTTCGCTGCAGATCGGCGCGCGTGAGGGGCGCTGAACGCGGTGGAGCCGACCGCGGGCGCCGGCCCAGCGATGCGGGTCGAGTTGCGGCAGGGACCGGGAGCCGCGGTTCGCGCGCCTGCGGGTGCGCGCTACGCTCGTGCCCAACGGTCCGGTGCTCGATGTGACCGACCGCGCCGCCTCGCGAGGCTGACCGCCGGCGTTCCGACATGACGATTCTCGTGATCTTCGTCCTGCTCCTTTTCGCCTACGGCCTGGTGTCGGCGTGGCTCGAGCGTACGCCCGTCACGCCACCGATCGTGTTCACGCTCGGGGGCGTGGGCGCTTTCCTGGCCGTGCCGTCGTTGCGCGACCGCAACGGGGATCCCGAAGTGCTGCTTCGGATCGCTGAGACTGGCCTCGTGCTTCTTCTCTTTACGGACGCGAGCCGGACGGACCTGCGGGTCCTCCGAAGCATTCGAAGTTCGCCCGTGCGCCTCCTCACGACGGGCATGCTGTCGACCCTCCTGCTCGGGGCCCTCGGCGCGCTGGCGTTGTTTCCGACGTTTTCCCTCTGGGAGGCAGGGATTCTCGCGGCGATTCTCGCCCCGACGGATGCGGGCCTCGGGCAGATCGTCGTCTCGAGCGAGAAGGTGCCGATGCGGATTCGCCAGGCGCTGAACGTCGAGGCCGGCCTCAACGACGGCCTCTCGGTGCCCTTCCTCCTCTTCTTCCTGGCTCTCGCGAAGTCGGGCGGACAGGGCGGGCGGGCGTACCTCTGGACGTTCGTCGTCGAGCAACTCGGGTACGGGACAGCCCTCGGAGTCGGGATCGGCCTCGCCGGCGGGTGGATGCTGGGCAGCGCGAGCCGCCGCGGGTTGGTTCTGCCCGCCTTTCGCCAGATCGCGCTCGTAACGCTGCCCCTGCTCTGCGCTGTTGCGTCCGAGGCGGTCGACGCGAGCATGTTCATCGCTGCCTTCGTCTGCGGCCTGGCCGTCCAGCTCGGCTTTGAGAAGGCGGGGGAGGAGAGCGTCGAGTTCGCGGAGCAGTGGGGACAGCTCTTCAACCTGTTCGTCTTCTATCTCTTCGGGCTGCACGTGGCACGGGCCGGGGCGGGCTTTTCCGTCGCGATCGTGGTCTACGCATTGCTCAGTCTGACCGCGATTCGCATGCTGCCGGTTGCCCTCGCGCTCGTCGGCACGGGTCTCGACCGGGCAACCGTGATCTTCGTGGGATGGTTCGGTCCCCGGGGCCTCGCCTCCATCGTCCTCGGCCTCGTCTATCTGGAGGGCAGGACGCACCTGCCGGGGGAGCGGACCATCGTTCTCACGGTGATGGCCACGGTGCTGCTGAGCATCTTCGCCCATGGCCTGAGCGCGAAGCCCGGCATTGCGCTTTATGCGAAGAGGATCGCGACGCTCGGTCCGGACGCTCCGGAGCTCCACGCCGGTGTCGCCGGGAAGCGGCCGCCCCACGCATGAAGGGTCGGGGCTCCTCTTGCATTCCGGTGCTGCGCACGCAAGACCCCACGAATGGCCTAGAGGAGAGGAGAGCCGTCGATCGGACAAGAAGAAGGCCGCCCGATCGGGCGGCCTTCCGCGTTCGCACCGCGTTCTGCGCGGCGACGAGTGCCTAGGCTTTGGCGAGTTCGGCCTTGAGCGCGTCGACCCGTTGCGTGGCCACCTTCCTGGCTTTCTTCATCAGCTTCTGGACGCCGACGTCGACGGTTGCGTTGGCGACGAGGAGGATACCCGCCTCTCCGGGCTTGAGGTTCTCCGCAACATCCTTGATGTCGCCCTTGCTGAAGCCCTTCGTTAGGTTGCCGAGAGCGGCGCCAGCTGCGGCGCCCACGCCTGCGGAAACCAGGATCGACGGCGGGAAGATGAGTGCGAGCACAGCACCGGTGATCGCTCCGATCTTGGCGCCCGTGCCACGCTGCGTGGCGTCGGTGTCGAGCACCTTGACCTTGCCCTCCGTGTTCTTCTCGAAAAGGGCAGCGTCGTATGTGCCGATCCAGCTCTCCTTGTGCGCGGCCTTGATGACGTCGAAGTCGCTTTTCGCGTCTGAAACATTGGCGTAGACGCCGCCGTAGAAGATCATCGTTTCGGGCTCTTCGGGTTCGTTCATGACGTCCTCCTCCATTGGATACCGTGATCACCACCGTGGGGCGATTTCCCCACCGTGTGAGAGGTCACTTCTTCGGGGCTGGCTTCACCCATACAGACGAAACATGTAACCAAAGCGTCCTGCGGCGCATGATCCAGCCGCATCAAAGCGTCGCTTCCCCCGAGGCTTCCCCTATTTCGCCGGTTTATATTCGCCGGTCGAGTCTTTCCCGTCGCCCGTCCGGGTCAGCACGCGCTTTCCGTCTCCCTCGTGCAGCACGAAGGCGCCCTTGCTGCCGGTCGTGGCTTCCGTCCACCGGAACGTTCCATCCTGGATGACGACGGTCCCTGTGAAGGGCGACCCCTTCAGTGCCGGCACACTGCTCTCGTACGTGCCGTCCTTCCGGATCACCAGCGTCGCGGTGTACAGGGGCTCCCCCTGGAGGGTCGTAATGGACCCCTCCCACTTGCCGACGATGCTCTCGAGGCTGGTCGCCGGCTGAGCCGGCGGCAGGGATGATGCGCAGCCGGTCAGGATCGCCGCGAGTAGCAGAACCGCTCCGCTCAGGAGTCTTTGCGTCATAGCACCCATCCGCCTTTCTTTTCACGCAAGCTCACACGGGTCTTTCGGCTCTTTAGTAGCCGCCGCGCCTTCACCACTTCGACCCCCACCGGGTCCGAAAGTACCAGTAGAGCGCCCCCGCGATCAACGCCATCCCCGCGAGGGCGACGGGATAGCTGTAGCGGTAGTGAAGCTCCGGCATGTTATCGAAATTCATCCCCTCGATTCCGGTGAAGAGCGTCAACGGCATGAAGATGGCCGACAGTACGGTGAGTAGAGCGAGACGGCGGTTCATCTTGTCCTGCTGGACCGACACGTACCGCTGCTGGAGATCGCTTACGCGGCGATCGAGCCGGTCGATGTCGCGATCGGTCGCCCGCGCGGTCTCGATGACGATCTGGAATGGTTCCGCGAGGCGAAGCAACGGCAGAGCGGGCTTGTCGATGGCCTTCAGGACTTCGAGCACCGCGAACTCTTCGTCCAGGACGTCGCCGAGAGCCAGCACCTGGCGCTTCAACGACAGGATCCCTGCCAGGGGGACCGCCTCCGGATCCTGGTCCATCCTTTCGACGGTCGCGTCGCCCTCCCTGCGGAGCTTCACGACAAGGCGTCGCAGTCGCCCGGAATGGAGCAGGGTGAGGGCGCAGACGACTCCCGCGGTCGTCCCGTTCGGGAGCTTGAGCTTCGTCACCGGGCCCTCGTCGTGCGCCGGAGATTCCTCGGCCTGTTCGTGCATGGTGATCACGAGCCGGTCGAGGCAGAGACAGCGGAAATGAGCGGGTTTCCCGGCTTCTGCAACCGGCGCGACGGGGTAGGCGAAGAACACGGACTCCGCCAGTGGGAGGATTCTCGTTTCGTCCTCTCCGATGTGCAGGAGATCGAGCAGGCCGGGGTCCAGGTCGAGACCGGCCAGCCATGCCGTTACGTCCTCCGGCCGGCCGCCGCCGATGTCGATCCAGTAAGGGCCCGCGACGGCTCGCCATCCCGCCAACGCCGTGGCCTCGGCCTCCGGCCTCATGCCGCCACCGGGCTCGAGAGCGAAGCAGGTGACTTTCACGACTCTGCCTCCTGCCGGGCGCGCAATGGCCCGATCTCCGAAGCGGACGAGATGTAGGAGAGGGTGAGTTCGTATCCCGGCGCGACCCCGCGCGTGTCCCCGACGACGCCGCCGGCCATGAGTGTCGCGTCGAGGCGAAGTTTCTCGCCGGTCCCGATGTTCCAGCCGACCCAGGCCGAGCCGGACTTGAGGCCCTCGTAGTTGTAGCGGGCCTCCAGGTGCAGGGCGCCGCGATCCGCGGTGACCGTGGGCTGAGCGTAGTGAAGGTCCTCGGGCGGAAAGTAGCCGTAGACGCTGGCATTGAATTCCCAGCCGGCGGCCGCTTCCGCGGCCGGCGCCCCGGCGGCGGTTTCCTGGGCCGCGGCGGCGCCGGTCCCGAGGACGAAGAGCGCCCCGACCGCGAGGCCCAACCGCGCGTTCATCCTCCGACGGCGATCGTCAGAGCGACGAGCGCGCATCCGATGCCGACCATGACGAGGCCGAGTCGCCAGGGGCGGGAGCCGGAATACTTCGCCAGGTTGTAGCCGCCCAGGAAGAGCAGGACGATCGCGATCGCGTTGGAGGTGCGCAACGCCCGCATCGCGTCGCTCATCACCAGGAACGGAATGGCCACCGGGAACGTGGACAGAAAGACGAGGAGAAACACCGCCAGCGCCCCGCGGAAGTCGTCGCGGTGGAACGGAATGCGCGCTGGCGGCTCCGGTAGAGCCGTCAGCCGCTGGCGCAGCGTTTCGAGTTCCTCCGGGCGCAGGACCGAGACGACGCCCGGAGGCAGCTCCTCGGCGATCACGGCGTGCGCTTCCGCCGGGTCTGCGGTGGTGCGCAGGCGCCGCAACGCGACGATCGAGTGCCCTCTCTCCGCGAGGGTGTTCAAGAGGTAGAAGATCGCGTCGATGATCCCCCACGCGAGATTGCAGCCGAGGGCGCCGATCAGCATCGTGCGGACTTCGGTGCGGCCGCTCGCGGCGGCCGAAAGGGAGCCTGTGAACGTCAGGACCATGATGAGGCCGAACAGGATCTCCGAGAAGCGCTCGATCGGAGCGAGGACCCGCCGACTCTTCTCCTTCGTGGAGGTTGGCTTTTTCGGGTCGGCGAACGTCACGGCTTGCCCAGCCCCCTCTTCGTCGCGCGTCACGAACCGGATCTCATCGCGGTGAGCATCCTTATATCTCACCCTCCTGACCATCGCCGCAAAGACACCGCCACGCTTGCCGGGCTAACTTGCTCTTGATGAGAGCGAGCGCCCTGGCGCTTCCAGGCGCGCGAGTTCAGAGAGAACAGTTCCGCCTCCTTCGCGAGCATGTCGGTTCGAGTCCTTCACGGCTCACCACTCGCGTCGCCCTCGCGGATCGGGCTGGTGCGCGATCACTGCTGGCTCCCGCATCGCCAACCCTCCCTTCGGTCGGGAGACTATTGGCCATGCGAGCGATTGGGGCTTCGCGGTCGACAGGAGCTTCGACACCGCGCCCGTGGCGCGACGGAGCAACTGAGATTTGCGCGTACGCAGGACGACTCGGACACATGACTCGGACACGCGCTTCCAAGTGATTGACCTGTTGTGAACTTCTTGTAGGTTCGAGTCCTACACGGCTCACCACTCTTCGCCCTGACTCTCCTTCGAAATCAAATTGACCGAGATCGTGGGAGCTCCCGCATGCGCTCTTACGACCGCAACGTCGGGTCTTTTATTGTGACAGTCTCACCTGACAACGTGAGGCGCTCACCCGGTCTTCCGGGCGGTACGCACGAGGACCGCTCGGCCGCGGTCAGCCGTGATAGAGAAGCAACGTGAAGAGAATCTCGGAAGGCTGGCGCTCGGAACACCGCCCCGCACCAAGGCCCAAGCTTCACCGCACCCCGGCACCGTCGGCTCTCAGGTGCTCGCCTGCGTAAGCTCCGTATCGGCATCATCGATCTCGTCGCCAAAGGGCCAACACGCGCCTTGTACGCGCGCGTGATGAACGCAAATCTGGCGAGCATCATGCCTCAGGTAGTCGGAGTGTGGTGTGAAGCCGAAGGCCATGAGGTCACCTTCGTTTGCTATACCGGCCTTGAGAATCTGCTCGACGAACTGCCGGACCGAGTCGATCTCGTATTCATCGGTGCTTTTACCGAGGCCGCGTTTCTGGCTTACGCGCTGAGCAACCTGTTCCGGTCAAGAGGGGCGATCACTGTGCTCGGCGGGCCACACGCACGCTGCTACCCGGAGGACGCCCGGAAGTACTTCGACTACGTCGTCGGCTTGACCGACCAGGCCGTGATCCGCGAGGTGCTGCGGGACTGCTCGCCACATCAGCCGATGGGCCTGCACCTTACGGCAAGGGGTCAACCCGCCACCCTCCCCGGGGTCCGCGAACGCTGGAAGTTCATCGAGCCGACGCTTCGAAAGGGCCCCGTCTTCAAGATGGTACCGATGCTCGGCAGTCTGGGATGTCCCTACACCTGCAGCTTCTGCATCGACTCGGTTGTCCCATATCAACCGCTCGACTTCGCGGTGCTGAGCGATGACCTGCGTTTTCTCCTGCGAAAGCTTGGGCGGCCTCGCGTCGGCTGGCACGATCCGAACTTCGGAGTCCGATTCGACCAGTACCTGGACGCGATCGACGCGGCCGTACCGCCCGACCGAATCGATTTCTTAGCGGAAAGCAGCCTGTCCCTGCTGTCGGAGCCACATATGAAGCGGCTCAAGCGGAGCGGATTCAAGGTCCTCTTACCTGGGGTTGAGTCGTGGTACGACCTCGGCGACAAATCGAAGACCGGCCAGCTCAAGGGGATGGACAAAGTGCGTCAAGTCTCGGATCACGTAAACATGATTCTCAGATATGTCCCCTACGTCCAGACCAATTTCGTGCTGGGGCTCGACTCGGACGCGGGGGAGGAGCCGTTCGAACTGACCAAACGTTTCGTCGACCTTACGCCGGGCGCATTCCCGGGTATTCGCTTCTCTCGGCATTCGGGCGGGCAGCACCGCTCAACCTTGTATACCAGCGCGAGGATCGCGTTCTGCCGTTCCCATTCCACTTTCTGGACAACAATCACGCAATGAACATCAAGCCGAAGAACTACTCTTGGCGCGACTTCTACGATTGCGTGATCAGTCTGACCAACTACTCGTTCTCCGGGCGCGCGATCGTCAGGCGCTTCCGAGCAGGCCGGATGATGATCCCGCGATTCATGAACGTCGTCAGGGCGGTGTCGTCGGAAGGGTTTGGCAGGCTCAAGTGGTACAACGAAGTGCGGAGGAGGCTCGACGCTGACCGAGACCTTCGGCGCTATTTCGATCAAGAGACAACCGAGCTTCCGAGTTTCTACGTCGACCAGGTACGCAACGATTTGGGACCGTTATGGGACTGGCTGCCGGCCGGGGCCCTCGACCATGACCCAAACGCATATCGAAAGTCAGAGGAAGCGCAGCTCCCAACAGCCGCCGGCCCCCTCAGTGGCTGATTGATCCAGTCGGAGTTCGGAAGGGTCGGGGTCCTGGACGGAGAACACGAACAACGGAACGCTCGGCCTCGCGGCCGCCTTGACTCAGTCGCGAAGCATAGGAGTTCGAGTCTCGTCGGCCCGCCCGGAATGACTCGGACACAGGACTCGGACACGTGGTTCCAAGTGATTGACCTGTTGTGAACTTCTCGTAGGTTCGAGTCCTACCCGGCTCACCACTCATCCACGCCTGTTGCGGCTTGCCGGCTACCGCGGGACGATCCGAGGCTCTCGTGTCGGACTCTGCGGCGGCACGAGGTTCCGACTATGCGGATCGGTTTCCTCAAGCGCGATCGAATCGATGCTGATATCGCCAGCGCCCTGAATAGGAGTCAAGCGGAGCTGCCGGAGCGTACCCGTCCATCCAACGTTGGCCCCAAGACCGAAGTAGTAGTCCATGTATTCCGGTGAGCTCAGCACGGTGCCAATCGTCACCCCCTTCGATTCGCTAAACGCTGGATCAGCCTGCGTCGTGAAGGAGACCTTCGCCGAGGTCGGCGCGCCGCTGTTTCTCATCCGAACTCGTAGGGCTGCGAATTTCGACGTCGGGATGTTCAGGTTGTCGGGCGATGCGACGGTTGGCTGGCCGTTGGAGCTTGAGATCTCGAGTTTGCCGTCTCCCACTGTGAAAGCGGCGATCTGACTGATCGGCGTCCAGCCTTCGGCATCGTTCGTGAACTGCCATCCTTCTTTCCCGTGCGCCTCGAATTCATAGATCCGGGCGCGCCCGTCGCCGCCCGACGTTCCTTGAGCCACAAGAAGCCTGACGAAACGGCCTCTTGCAGCGACAGGACGATCGGTCAACCGGTTCCCGTTGTCTATGACCGAGTCGGCGTTCCCGAACGTCACGCCGTCGTCACTGACCTGGAGCGCGAAGGCGTTCGTGTTGAGGTCGTCGGGCCCTCCGTCGATGCCGGCGTGCCGAACGACCCACCGGTCGATTTCGGAGGGCTGGTCCAGGTCCACCGTCAGCCAGTTCGACCCGCCGCTTGCCGAGACCCACTTCGTGAACTCGGATCCGTCGACGGCGCTGGAAGGACCCTCTTCGCCGGGGGCGGTCGAGCTCGCGGTGGCGGCCTTTCCAAGCGTCAGGCTCCGCTCGTTGTGGAAGCGGAAAACGCCGCCCGATAGCTCCCGATTTCGCAAGTTGCCCCAGCTCATCGTGCCGTATACATCCACAGAGCCGGAGAAGGAGGCGGAGCTCAAGAACGATGTTCCGGCGCTGCTGCCTGCCGCCACCCCGATGAACCGAAGATTGTCCCCACCCTCGAAGCGATAGCCGGCCTGACTGGACGAATCCGAGGAGGACTGCCAGAACGTCGAATCGATACAGCCACCGCCATCCGCGAGCATTAGCCAACCGATTCTGACGTCGAAGGAGTCTAGGCCGAACGTGGTTTCCTTCGCGCAGTCTCCGAGGACGAAAGGAGCCGCATTCTGGCGCGTGTACGTGGCGAGAAAGGTCGTCGCGGATTCGCTTAGAGAAACGAATCCCCCATAGATGCCATTGGTGATCAGCACCCTTTCGAGCCGCCCGTCTTTCGAACCACCGCCAACGAGAATCCCCGTGTTAAGCACGGTTGCCTCGACGCCGGACACGAAGTGGTCATCGCATCGGAAGGTCGCGAGATCGATCAGGTTGAAGGCGTTCGCGACCGAAACGTTCTCGACCCAAGTTCCGGCCCCCGTTCCACGGATCGTAAAAGGGTACGGAGAGACCGGAGCGGCCGGCGAGCCGTAGCCCTGGTCGGGATAGACGACGTCGAAGCCTCGGATGCCCGAATGGGGAGAGAGCGTGAGGAGGGCCGGATCCGACGCGGGCGCCTGACTGCCCTTGCCCGAATTTCCGAGGAGAGCGCAGGTCGTAATGCCGGAATGGTGAACGCCGCCTCCGAGCGGTCCTCGCAGCTCCACTCCCGTCGGGATTGTGAGCCGAGTCACTCGATATCGCCCCTGGGGAAGATAGACCGTTCCTCCTCCGACGGAGCCTATTTTGTCCAACGCTGCTTGGATGGCTGCGGTGTCATCGGTCGAACCGTCTCCAACCGCGCTGAAGGGTTGGTCCTTCACATTCGCGAAGTTCGTCCTGTTTGCGGCGCTTCGGAAGTCAGTGAACTCATAACTCCAGCCCTCGGTCCCCGGTACCTGGTCGGTGTCTAGGAAGTGCAGATCGGACCCACGGTACCCATCGACTTCTTCGATGCCGCCATCGATCCGGGAAACGACTCCGTAAAACGGCCATTCGTCTTGGGGAAGTTTCTGAATTACCACGTCCCGATGGGCATCGCGGATCCGGATGCCGTAGGCGTCGTAGCCGTCGTTTTGACCAATCTGCACTCCTGTAACGTGGCTCGACGTATATGCGTCGAGAGCGAGCCGATCCTCGGCGCTCGAGGGTGCGTTGGTGATCAATGTTTGAGGAGCGGATTTCCAGATGTCGTTGCCGAAGGCCACGTTGGAGAGCCACGAATACTCGAGACTGTTGCCGGCCGCAAGGCCGTGATGCAACACGGTCCCTACAATGTCAGCCACCAGGTGGTTACTGCCAGAGCGCACGGCGATTCCATCGTAGGAGTCGTAAAGGAGAAGGTTTTCAGCGCTGGCACAGCAGTCGTCGAAGGAGACTGTAAATGGATACGGCCGGACCGTGTCGCTGGTGAAGCCCTGAGACGGGTACCAGATGGCGAGGTCCCGGACGCAAGATTCCAGTCCTAGAGAGATGAACGAGGCGGCCGACTGGTCCCCTTCACCGAAAGAGGCGAGAAGCAGCGTGCCTATCCGGTTCGGGTCGCTGCGATCCCTCAGGTCGGCGCCCCGCAGCGTCGAGCCCCGGGGAATGACGAGCGCTCCATCGATGCGGTAGACACCGGCGGGCGCGAAGACGGTCCCGCCGCCATGGGCCGAGACGGCGGCCAACGCCTCGGCGAAGGCATGCGTGGAGTCCCGCGCCCCTGTAGGGTCGGCCAGAAAGGGCGTTTCCGTGACAACGGCATCGGCCACGACGACCTCGGCACTGGGCGCCACGAGAGACACAATGTGCGGTGTCAAAGCCACCGACGTAGCGACCGGACTGATTGCGACCTGATCTAAGTAAGCTACGAGGGAACCGCCATCGTTGAAATCGACCGCCCGAGTCATGTCAGAGACGCTGTGCGGCCCGTTATGGGCCGCTCCATCGTCGGCGGCCGCGGTCGCGAGACCAGCGCACCAGAGAAGGATCAGGCTGGAGGCAATGCACACATGTCGGACGATTCTTCGGGTGACGAGCTTCGGTCCGTGGGCTGCGCCACGGATCCGGATTCGACGGATGTAAGCCAGGACAGGAGGACGCATGGTTTCTCCTACTCTACCGAGGTTGAACGTCGTTCGCGTTAGCGCTATCGCTCTTTTTGGGTTATGGCTCAGAGCCCCATCTCCGCCACCGGGGTTTCAGGACCATCCTTCCCTGAATGAGAGGCGCGAACGGAGGAGAAAACCTGGCATAGGGAGCCACGCACTCGGACACAGGACTCGGACACGCGGTTCCAACTCGTTGACCTGTTGTGAACTTCTCGTAGGTTCGAGTCCTACACGGCTCACCACTCACATCTCACGCTTACCCGAATCCAAACACGCGACGTGACGGCGACGGGTTACCGCCGTTTGACGCGCGCGCCACGTGGGTGGTATCGCCCGCTCTTGTGCGGATCCTTCTGGCCATTCACAACGCCTACACCGACTCGGAGAGTGGCGCCGCCCACAGCATCCGAATTCTGATGAAGTGGCTGGCCGAAGCGGGCCACGAGTGTCAGGTGCTGGCCACCGCCCGCTTCGACGCCAGGCCACCCGACATCGACGAGCACCTGGCCGGCCTGGGCGTCGAGCTGAGGCGCAGGCCGCCGGCACCCGCGTTCGTGCGATCCGTGCGAAAGCCCGCCAACATGGTGGTCGGACGGCCAACCGTCCACCTCACGCTCGCTGGCGTGCCGGTCACAATTCTGCTGACGCGGCACAACGAGGCTCGACATCCCGACCGGTTCGAATCGGCGCAATTTCTTTACTTGCTCGATCAGATGCTGAAGCAGTTCCGGCCCGACCTGCTCCTGACTTACGGATCGCATCCTGTCCTGCACGAATCCCTGCACCGCGCTCGCGCCCGTGGAGTCACGACCGTATTCACGCTCCGCAACCACGGGTACGAGGACCGGCGGTTCTTCGAGCACGTGGATCATGTCTTCACGACGAGCCCGTATCTGAGCGATCTGTACAGGCAGAAGATCGGGCTCATCAGCACCGGCATTCCCTCGCCGATCGACTGGTCCGAGGTGCTCGCGCCGGTCGATTCGCGAACGTTCGTCACGTACGTGAATCCGTCGGTGCACAAGGGCGCGGGCGTGTTCGCGCGGCTCGCTGACATGCTCGGGACGGCGCGGCCGGACATCCCGATTCTCGTCGTCCAGTCGGCGTCGAGCGCGGGTGCGCTGAACGCCATCCCGGGCATTGACTTTACGAAATACCCGCAGATCATGGCCGCGCCGCCGTTGCCGCGGCCGGCCGACTTCTTCGCGCTGACGAAGCTCCTGCTGGTTCCATCCCTGTTTCGCGATCCATTCGGCCGGGTCGCGGCCGAAGCGATGATCAACGGAATCCCGCCGCTCGTGAGCAACCGGGGAGGGCTGCCGCAGACGGTCGCGGGCGCCGGGCGGGTACTTCCCGTTCCCGACCGACTCTCGGAGAAGAGCCTGGAGGTTCCCGATGCGGAGGAGATCGGGATGTGGTTCGATGCGGTCTGCGAGTTGTGGGACGACTCCGAGAAGTATGCCGCCGCGTCGCGGCAGGCGCGCGAAACCGCCGAGCGGCTCTACGGCGAGCCGGTGCAGCGGCAACGTTACCGGGACTACTTCGGCTCGTTGAAGCCGGGCGGGCGGCTGTTCGAGTAAGCCCTGAGTTAAGGCCGAGTTAGGGCCTGGTTGGGCCGCAACATGGCGGCCCTGGCTCACTCGGGTTGACACGCCGGTGGAGCCGACGGAGAATTCGCATCCCCCAAGACCTACGGCGCGTCGACGCTCTCTGAAAGGAGGGACTGATCGTGGAAAAGGAAAACGGTACCCAGCTGAAAACCGTCCTTTGCGGTGTAGCGCTCGTGGCGCTGGCTTCTATTCCTTCAGCCCAGGCTCAGACGAACCCGTGCACCGGCAGCGGCGAGTTTAGCGGCGGCGTGTGCAACCGATTCGACGAGACTCACCTTACGAACAAGTATCAGTTCGGGGACAACTTCATCAAGTTCACCGTGGAGAATCTCGTCAATCCTTTTGACCTGAACGTGGAGCGCAAGTTTATCGACGACACAGAACTCGACGCCCGGGTGATACCACCGCTGTCTGCCGTCGACTGCATCCCGTACTCTGGAGCCACCTCCGACACCGCGCTGGGTGACTGCGTCTTTTACCACGTCACCAACCCGCCGGACTCGGGCGACTACTCCGGCGACGTGACCGTCCGCATCTTCTGGGACTTCCCCAGTCTGGCCGAACTCAACAACGTGCGACTTTACCGGGCGCCGCTCGATGGAGTGCCGCCCGATGGCAGCTGCACCCAGGGCTTCAACTGTTACACGGAGGACATCACCGACGCCGTATTCGCCGTCGGGGACTCCAGTACCGGCGATCCCGGCGCGGGCGGCAAAAGCAAAGGCTTCTCCGACTTCGAAGTGGTCGATCGGACCGGAAACGACTTGACGGCCAAGGTCAAGATCGGGTTGAAGTGGATCTGGGACACCGGCATTCGGTTCGACCTGAAGGCCGTGGTGAAGAAGAACGGCGAAGAGGTGAGCTCCGGAGAGCTGCTCGGCGCGCCCGGCGGCGGCAGGGGCTTCGAAAATGCGAACCTGCTCACCATCCCGGTGTCGTTCCCGACGGAGGCGTTCGAGCCGGGCGACGACATCAGCTCTCAGGGTGCTCGTGCGCAACTCCTGCATCGGCAGTCCCCAGCTGTCCGGCGTCGCGAGGCTCTGGTACGACGACAACTCCATGAGTCAGGTCACCGAGGCGGAAATCCCCACCCTCTACCTGGTCCGAGGCAATGACGATGAAGACGAAAATTGCGACCACGACCGCAGAGATCGTGGCGACTTGAGCCCTTCCCCCGGGTCCCGGAAGAAGAAGAGGGACGTGAAAGTCTGGCCGGCGGTCCCGTCGTGCGACGGCCCCTATCGGTCGTTCGGGAAGTGGAACGGCACGGTTCCCGTACTGAAGATCGCGGGATTCGAACGTCGAAAAGCCGGGCCGCGGGGCCCGGCTTTTTTTCTTGGCCGAGCCGGCCCGATCAGCCGGCTTCGGCGAGGATCGGCGCGAGGTCGGCCCGTTTCACGACGTCGTCGGTTTTGGCTTCCTTCCGGATCTCTTCGAGGATCCGGCGGGCTTCGCCGCGGTGCCGGGACGCCTCGGCGGCGTTACCGGTCGATCGCAGCGCGGAAGCCAGAAGGTAGTGGCTTCGCGCCAGGAGCGCCTGCAGGCCGAGCTTTTCGCTCTTTGCGAGGGCGCGCTCGAGCTCCTGTCGGGCCTGCGGGTAGCGCTTGATCTCGATGAGTGCCTGGCCGAGCAGGACGGTGCTCTCGACCGAGAGGGACTTCAGGCCGAGCGAGTCGGATTCCTCGGCCAGCTTCTTGAGCCCCTCGACCGCCGACTGGGGGCGCCCCTCGGCAATCGCGGTCTTCGCGAGGTTGACCTTCGAGAGCAGCTCGAGGCGTTTGTCTCCGGTCTTCGAGGCGGTCTGGAGCGCTTGCTCGTAGAGGGGCCGCGCGCCTTTCGCGTCGCCGAGATAGAAGAGCCGGTCGCCCTGGAAGTTCAGGATCTGCGCCGTCAGGGCCTTGTTCTGGAGCTTTTCGGCGAGCTTCAGGGCCTCGGCGAGCTGCGTTTGGGCCGCTTCCGATTGCCCGAGCATGGCCTGGGAATGTCCGGTCCCGCTCAGAATCTCGCCCATCCAGAATCCGCTGTCCTGGAGCTCTCGGAAGGCCTTCAGAGCGTCCTCCTTGGCGCTGAGCGCCGCTCCGTACTTGCCCTCGTACTCGAACAGGGTCCCCATGCTGTACGACTCGATGGCCGCCCATCGCTTGTCGCCGGCCTCCCGGCGCATCTCGAGGGCGCGCAGGTAGTGCTTGAGGGCCTGGTCGTATTGACCCTTGTTCGTCGCGGTCTCCGCGAGGTTGTGCAGGGTGACGGCGATGTCGCCGGGGTCCTTGGTTTTCTCCCGGATCTGGAGCGCCCTCTCGAAGTAGGTCTGGGCGTCGTCGTATTGCGTCTTGAAGAGGTAGACGTTGCCGATGTTGTTCAGGCAGAGCCCTTCCGCGTCCTGATTGCCGACGTCGCGCTGGATCTGCAGCGCTTCCTTGAAATCCTGCAGCGCCTGGTCGTAGTTCCCCCGATTCGAGTAAAAGTCGCCGAGGTCGATGAGGGTCAGGCCGGTTCCTTTCTTGTCGCCGATCTCGCGCTGGATCTGCAGGGCTTCTTTGTAGCTGGCCAGCGCGTTATCCATGTTGCCCAGTTGTTCCTGGACCTGGGCGATTCGCCCGAGGGTCACGGCGATTCCACGCTTCTGGCCGATGCGGCGCTTGATCTCGAGCGATTCCTGGTAGTACCGCTGCGCTTCGCTCGGCTTGTCCAGCCCCTGGTACGCCGCCCCGATGGCGTGGAGCACGTCGGCCTTCTCCTCGTCCTGCCCGAGCTGGATGGCCAGGCTGAGGGCCTGGTTCAGGAAGTCGAGCGATCCCTGCGGGTTCCCGGCCTTGATCTCCACGCGGCCCGATGCCAGAAGGGCGGCGACGTACTTGGGATCGTGCTCGAGGACCTTCTTGTAGTGGGCGCGAGCCTGGTCGAAGGCGCCCGACGCCTCGTAGAGGGCGGCCAGCTCGAAATTGACCTCGGAGTCGTCCGGCGATGCCTTGGCCAGGGTCTCGTATGCCACGATCGCCTTGTCGGTATCGTTGACGATCCGGGCGTGGCTGGCGTTGATCAAGATATTTCTCCGACGCCGGAAGCCGTTCTGCGAGCTCCACCGCGCGGCGCGAGCTCTGTTCGGCCTCCGTGTCGTACCCCAGGGCTGGCGTAGGTCTGACCCAGTTTCGCGTACGCGAGGGCGAACTCCGAATCGGCCTGAGTCGACTCTTTGAACTTTTTCAGCGCCTCGGACTGCTTGCCCTGGCGGGCGAGGAGCAGTCCTTCGCTGTAGGCCCGAAGCGCCTCGAGCGATTTCGTCGACGGATTGAACGCCGTGGCCTTGAGCTCCGCGAGCGCGTCCGAGGAAAGCGAAAGACCATCGCGGATCGACTGGGCGAGCTGGTCGATCGCGGTCTGAAGTCCGCTCTGGCTGGGCGCCTGCGCCTTTAGCGGGATGGACCGCTCCCGCTTGACGTCCTGGAGGGTGGCGTCGATCCGGATCTCGTTGCCGAACTTGACGTACTGACCCCAGATCACGGTATCCGCGTTGCTGAACTTTGCGAGCTTACTGAAGAGCGGCCGGATCGAAGTTGGAGTCGGCGGAGATTCGCAGGTCGCGGAGGATCTGGTGGATCCGGTCCGACGGAACGGTTCGCAGCGACGCCGATCGTCCGATGTCCGTCCGCAGCATCTCGGCCAGGCTGGGGCCCAGCCAGTCGAGGGAGGAGTCGCCCGAGGCGTTGCGGAACGGCAGGATCGCGAGCGAGATCGGCTGGTTCCCACCGACCGGCTGCGGTGCCGGCCTGCCGATCAGCCGTTGGCGAAGCGCGACGGCGGCGCCCGCAACGATCACAGCCGCCAGAGCGATGGCGATCCATTTCGGGGCGACCGCGGGAAAGGCCCGGCCCTTGCCGCTGCGTCGCCTCCGCTTCGTTTCCTCCTGGCGAGAGCGGACGAATCGGATGGCCGTCGGCATCGAGCCCGTCGAGCTCCTCGATCAGCTCGGCCATTGTTTGATACCGATTCGCGCGATCGGGATCGAGGCAGCGGGAGACGATGTGCTCGACGGCCTCCGGAATCCCCGGGTCCACCGTGCGAATCGGCGGCGGCGCGTGCTGCATGCGCGCCATGAGCTCGGCCAGCTCGCTCGATGTGGCCGCCGACTGCCGGCGCCCGACCAGCATGTCGGTCAGAATCAGCCCGAAGGCATAGACGTCGGCGCGCTGATCGGCCTGTTCGCCCCGGGCCTGCTCGGGCGCCATGTACGCGAGCGTGCCCACGACCATGCCGGCGACCGTGCTTCCGGCCGTGTCGACCGATCGCGCGATGCCGAAGTCCATGATGACGGCGTTGCCATCGGGATCGACCATTATGTTGGGCGGCTTCAGGTCCCGATGCACCACACCGGCCTCGTGCGCGGCGGCAAGACCGGCCGCCACCTGTCGCGCGATCCCGAGCGCGCGCGGCACCGTGAGCTTGCCCTCGCGCTTGAGGATCGTCGCCAGATCGGCGCCCGGGATGTAGGGCATCGTGATGTACTTGACGCCGCCGAATTCGCCCATGTCGTGAATGCGGACAACGTTCCTGTGCGTGATCTGGCGGGCCAGCAGCAGCTCGCGCTTGAAGCGGCGGTGCAGCTCGGCGGCCGCCCCCGGCTCCGCGGTGGCTTCCGGCCGAATGACCTTGAGGGCGACCGCCACGGCCAGCTCCTGATCCCACGCGTGGTACACCTCGCCCATCCCCCCCGCGCCGAGCAGCTTGATGACCTGATACCGAGGGCCGAACGCCTGTCCGGGCACGAGTCGGCCCAAGCCGGTCGACGGCGGGATCGGGCCGGCGTCAGGCGACTGCGTCAGGTCCTCCTCGGAGGCCTGCCCGACGTAGCCCAGTTGTGCCGCAAACGTGCCTGCCGGCGAGTCATCGTTCCGGGCCGCCGGCGGATCCGTCGGGATGGGTGTGGCGACCGCCGCGGCGACGTCGGCCGAGACCACGGCGCTGCAAACAGAGCAGCGGCCGCCCGGCGCGGGCGTGTCGCTAGCGCAGCTCGGGCAGATCATCAGAACTGGAATTATGGCGCTAAAACCGCGGGCCGGCGGTCCCGGGACGCCGGCTCCTGGGGCCTTCGAGGCGATGCAGAGGTGGATCTCCTCAAGCGCCGGGAGCTGTTTCGATGCGGCCCCGAAGAAGCGTCTCAAGGTCCTTGCTGCCGCCGCAGAAGCTTCCCGCCTACACGGGCGTGTTTCCCTCGACTCGCGGAGCATCTTGGCGACGCTTGCGCCGAAGTTCGGGTTGACGAAATCCCAGCCACAAGGTTCGGGCGCGATGGAATGGAGCCTGAACTGAGGAGGGCATTCGCTGAGTATGAGCGTCGGGTCCCATCCTGAGAAGCCGCCTGAATGACTCGGACACAGGACTCGGACACGTGGCTCCAACTCGTTGACCTGTTGTGAGCTTCTCGTAGGTTCGAGTCCTACACGGCTCACCACTCACCATTCTCGCTGCCGGTGCGCCACCTCCACCCTGATCGGATCTCGCGTAGCTCGCGCAGGCACGGCGCAGGACGACCGCTGCGGGCTATCCGCTTAGACACGGCTGCCTACGAGCCGCACCGGAATTCGACGCGGCGCGTGATCTCCGTACTCGAGGGCGGATCTTCGCCGAGGCCCAGCGCGTGGAGCTCCTCGTGGATGACCGCCGTCGCCAGGAATCCGATTCCCTTTCGGCTGATCGCACGTGTGAAGCGGTCGCCGCAGTAGCGGACGACCTGGCTGCCGGGGCTCGTGAAGGCAGAGACGTCGGCCTGCGCGCAGCGCCCCTCGGATCCTCCGTCGATAAACCAGATCCATCCCAGGTAGCTCTGGCCCGTCTGGCCGATCTCTTCCAGCTTCGCCTTCAGGATACGGTCCGAGGCGTCACCGAAGTCGGAGAAGATCTGCTCGCACTGGGGATTTCCCAGTCGGCGATGAGCCTCGATCACAGCCATTCTCACGATCGCGTTGAGCCCTCGGGGATGAAGTGTGGGGAGAGCGGAGCTCGGCTCGGAGGTCTCCTGCGCTCGGGAGATGGAAGCCGCCAGGAGAAGCGCGGCAAAGGCCGCCAAATCGCTGCGGGAAGCGCGTGAGGGATGCGGGAGCATGTCCGCCTCCGTTCCGCCCGCAGACCGTCCATTCGGACGTTTTGGGCGATAATCACGCTCGCGCCGCACCGCCCTCGCCGTCGTGGCGGATCCGTGGGTGATCGGTGGTTTTTCCGTGGAAACGAATGCGCGTCCGATTCGGTGACTGCGTCTTCGACTCGGAGACGCGCGAGCTCGTGCGCGCGGAACGTCCAGTCCGCGTCGCGCCGAGGGCGTTTCAGCTCCTGGAGGTCCTGATTCAGCGAAGACCCGAGGCAATCGCCAAAGACGATCTCCATCGGGTCCTCTGGCCGAAGACCTTCGTCGCGGACACGACGCTGACGGGGCTCGTCAAGGACCTGCGTGCGGCGATCGGTGACGACGCCCGAACACCCCAGTTCATCCGAACGGTTTCCGCTTTCGGCTACGCGTTTTGCGGGGACGCGCGCCAAGTGCGCCGGTCAGCGCCGGCCGGCTTTTTCTGTCGGGTGATTGGTCCCGAGTCCCAGGTGGGTCTTGTCGAGGGAGAGAACATCTTCGGGCGGGGACCCGACTCCGTCCTCTGGGTGGATGACGACACCGTCTCTCGGCGACACGCCCGGATCCAGGTCGAGAAGGACACCGCGGTGCTCGAGGATCTCGACAGCCGAAATGGAACCTTCGTGGAAGATCGCCGGGTCGATGCTCCTACCGTTCTGCGCGACGGGGATCGGATCCGGCTAGGCAGCTTCGCGCTACGGTTTCGCGCATCCGGGACTCCGTCGTCCACGCGCAGCGCGAGATCCGGGCCAAGGAGCGCATGAGCGACCCGAAGAGCAGCGAGAGCGTGAGGCTTCCACCCGGGTCGCGTCTGGGACCCTACGAGATCCTGTCCCTTCTGGGCGCGGGCGGGATGGGAGAGGTGTACCGGGCGCGGGACACGCGGCTCAGACGCGATGTCGCGTTGAAAGTCCTCGCAGCAACGGCTACGGAGGACTCGGGACGCTTCCGGCGCTTTCAGGCCGAAGCGCAGTCAGCAGCCGCTCTGTCCCACGCCAACATCGTGGCGGTCTACGACATCGGGCAGGAGAACGTTGTTCCCTACATCGTCTCGGAGCTAATGACGGGCGGGACGCTGACGTCTCTGCTCAGCTTCGGCCCCCTCCCCACGAGGAAGCTTCTCGATCTGGCGATCCCGATCGCTGAGGGGCTGGCGGCGGCGCATGCCCACGGCATCGTTCACCGGGACCTGAAGCCCGACAACGTCCTGTTAACTGCCGGCGGCTCGCCCAAGATCGCCGACTTCGGATTGGCGAAGTACTTCCAACTCGCGCAGGACGGGGAGGAATCCCAGTTGAGGACGATGACCAACGATCGGACGAGGGAAGGGACGATCGTCGGAACGGTCTCCTACATGTCGCCCGAGCAGGCCATAGGGGAACCCGTCGACTACCGCTCCGACCAGTTCTCCTTCGGCTCGCTGCTCTACGAGATGGCTACGGGGAAGCGCGCGTTCCGGCGGGAGACCGCCGTGCAGACGCTCGCCGCAGTCGTCCAGGACGAGCCCGAGCCGATCGGCAAGCTGAATGCGACTCTGCCGGCGCCTCTGCGCTGGATCATCGAGCGTTGCCTCGCCAAGGAGCCCAAGGGCCGCTACGCGTCGACGGAAGACCTCGCTCGAGAGCTGGCGACGGTCCGTGAGCACATCGCGGAGGTCAGTGGCTCGGGGGGGGCCATCGCGGTCCCCACCAGGCGAAATCGCCTCGTCTGGCTGGGTGCGGCTGCGGTCGCGGCGGTGCTCGCTGCGGTTGTGGGCTCGAGCTATTTCCGGAGCGCCCCGCGTGCCTCTTCGCCGATCTCCTCGTCTCTGATCCTCCCGGAGAAGATGTTCCTGGGGGATATGGCGCTGTCACCCGACGGCAAGCGCCTGGCTTTCACCGCCGACACGGGTGGTGTCTTATGGATCCGGACTCTCGACGGGGCAGCGGCGCAGCCGAGCACCGTCGGCGGTGAAGCCTCATATCCCTTTTGGTCGCCCGACGGCCGCTTTGTGGCCTTCTTCAGCGACGGGAAGTTGAAGAAAGTCGACTCCGCAGGAACGATGATCCAGACCATTTGCGACGCGGAGGCTGGCGGGGGTGGGAGCTGGGGACCGGACGGCACCATCCTCTTTGCGCCGGCGAGTGCATCGGCGCTGTACAGAGTCTCCGCCTCCGGAGGACAACCGGTCGAAGTGACGAAGCTGGATGCCTCCCGTCATGAGACCTACCATCGGTATCCCTTTTTCCTACCGGACGGTCGGCATTTCTTGTACGTGGCCAGGGGTAGCACTACACCCCCTGATTCGATCCGCGTCGCCTCGCTCGACGGAAGAGTCGACAAGGCGGTCCTGGCAACGATGTCCAATGCCGCCTACGCAGCGGGACATCTGCTCTATGCGCCGCAAGGCACGCTGTCCGCCCGGCCGTTCGATCTCGGCCGGCTCGAAACGACAGGAGACCCGGTTCCGATCGCTCAGGGTTTGTACATGCATTTCCGGAATCACTTTCTGTTCGGCGCGACGCAGCGCCTGCTGGTGTTCGCCCGTAGCCCTACTTCGCCGCCCTCAACGTTGCTCTGGATGGATCGATCGGGCAAGCCGGGTCGTGCGCTCAGCGAGCCGGGCCTCTTTGCTTCCCCGCGTCTGTCGCCGGATGGCCGCAAGGTAGCGGTGGACGTCTATGATCCGGCCAAGGACACCTCGGACATCTGGATCTTCGATGCCGCCACGGGCGTGCGAACCAAGTTCGTCGTTGGCTCATCGCGGTATCCCCAGAGTCCCGTCTGGTCTCCCGAGAGCGATCGCATCGCTTTTTTTTCTTACCGCAAGGAAGGGGGCACGACCCTTTTCGTCAAGTCGATCAACGGGGCGACCAAAGACGTGGTGCTGGAATCGGCCGACGAAAACACTCCGGAAGACTGGTCCCCCGATGGCCGTTTCGTTTCGCTTTTTACGATCCCGGCTCGGGGCAAGAGAAGCTTTCAGGTCTGGGTGCTGAACCTGGTCGGCGACCGGAAGGCCACACCGTTCGCGACTGAGGCGCCGAATCAGGAGGATGGCCGCTTTTCGCCGGATGGCCGCTGGATCGCTTTCCAGTCCGAGGAATCCGGCAAGCCGGAGGTCTATGTGCGCCCCTTCCCCGGCCCCGGCGGACAGTGGCAGGTTTCGACGGACGGCGGCGGCTCCCCGCGATGGCGGCGCGACGGGAAGGAGCTCTTCTATCTGAGCGCCGACAACAAGATCATGGCCGTTCCCGTGCGACTCGGTTCGACGTTCCAGGCGGAACCGCCAACGGCGCTCTTTTCCGTTCGACCCGACACCCTTTACGACGTCTCCGCCGACGGCCAGCGGTTCCTCGTCAACAACCCCTCGGGCGAGGAGAGCTCTCCGCCTCTGACTCTGCTCACCGACTGGACGGCGCTCCTCAAGGAATAGAACCGCCCCGCAGCCGCGCGAGCCTAGAACGAGACCCGGAGGCCCACCCGGAAGGTTCGGTCGGAGAGCCGCTCGGTGACGGCGTTGAACTCCTCATTGGGCTGGAACGGCTCATCCGCGCCGTTGTTCCAGCTCCCGACGAAACGGTCACGCCCGAGCACGGTGTGGCTGTTGGCCGCGTTGAAACAATCGAGCGAAGGAGTGACGGTCACCCGAGGCCCGATCCGAAAAAGCTTCTCGATGTGCAGGTCGAGCTGGTAGACGTCGGGCAGCCGGTAGGAGTCAACCTGGCCGATCTGGATCTGAGGGCGGGACTCGTTCGTGTCGTGCGTCCGTACGATCACGAAGTAGGGCAGGACGAACCCCTGGCGGCCGAAGAAATTCGCGGCGACGTTGACGCCCAGGGGGAGCTCCACCATGCCGCTGACATTGAACTGCCACTTCGAGTTGATCCAGACGGTGCCGAAAGGGGAGAACGCATCGTCGGCGTTCGCTCCGCTGGCGTTGGTTCCCCCCACGAGATTGTTCGGATCCACGATCGCACCGGGGCCGACGTCCTTCATCCAGTCGTTGTAGGAGAACCCCGCGCGGAGACTCCAGCCGTGCGAAAGCCGCTTGAGGATCTGCAGCTCCAAGCCATCGTAGCTTTCCGTATAGTCAGGCCGGTTTTCGACCACGACGCCGGAACAGGGCGGAGGACATGTGGTCAGTCCGTAATACGGCTCGTCGAAGCTGAGAGTGAAGCCGTTTGCGCCGGTCACGGACCCCATCGCGTTTCCAAAATACTGGTAGTCAGCGCTGGTGACCCCGACGAGAGGACGAGGTAGAAACTCCTGATTTCGGGACGAGCGGTGCGTGTAGGCAAGGGAGGCCGAGAGGTCCGAGAAGATCTCGCGATCGACGCCGACGATGATCTCGGTGGTCGTGGGAGGCTCGAGATTCGGAGAGATTCGGTTCACGGAGACGGTCGAGCTGGGATGGAGCGGATCCACGCCGATGGCAGACTGGAGGCACGAGGGACACGTGTTGACCTCGTCTGGTTCGACGTGGTGGTTCCCGTTTGGATCCTCCCAGACGTAGTAGAGGTATGCCGCGCCCGGGAAAGCGTTGGTAAGGAAAATCTCATCGTTGAGCTGATTGGCGAATTGCGAATAGGAGGCACGCACCAGAGTCTTTCGATCCTGTCCCAGGGCGTAAGTCGCTCCCGCGCGCGGCTGGATCAGTCGCCACGTAATCGGGTAGCCCGAGTCGCCGGCATATTGCACCGCGGGCAGAAGATCGGGATAGACGAAATTCGCGGGCACGGCCGAAGGGAGGTTCTTCCCCTGCTGGTAGTCGAACCGCAGTCCGACGTTGACCGTGAGCTTCCCGGCCTGGATCGTGTCCCGAAGGTAGGCGTCGTAATAGTTGACCTCGTACTTGAGTATCGCTGTCCGCGTGATCCATACCTGCTGATTAAACTCGTCGCCGACCAGCCCGTCGCCGGGCCAGGACGTCGTCGAGTCGAAGCTCGAGTGCCTGTAACCGAAGCCGAACTTCAGCTCGTGCTGCAGCTTGCCCGTGTCGAAAAAGCCCGAAACAGTCAGCCCGGCCTGGTTCTCGGGAAACCGTTGCTGGTAGAAGTAGTTACTGTTGTGGAAGACATAGTCGACGTCGATATTGACCTGCGAATCACGGCCTCCCTCCGGTGTGAGGGTGAAGTCGCCGCTCACGTGAGAAAGGTAGATCGACGCGAAGAGCTTCTCCGAGATTACGTGCGCGTCTTCGATCTTGTAGACCGCCGTCGGGGTCGTCTGGTTCCACGTCGATTCCTGGGAGTAAGTGCGAGTCGCGGCGCCGAGTCCATCGACGAGCTTGTCGAAGTTCAGATAGAAGAGGGTGAGCGAGTTGGCCGGGATCGGTTGGGCGTTGAGCTTCGCGTTCCAATGCTCGAGATGAATCGTCCTGCGGACCGGCTCACCGCCGGGGAGGAAGAAGGTCTGATCGGGCACTGCGTTGCGAGAGTAGGCCCCCCAAAGCCACAGACGATCCTTCCAAAGCGGCCCGCCGGCTTCGAGCCCGTAGTCATAGCCTCCCTGCGAGGGGATCTGGTCGGAAGAGTCGACCGAGCTCGGAAAGAAGTAATACCCGCGGGCGGAGCCCTTCAGCTCGTTGGTGCCCCGCCGGGTGACCAGATTCAGCGACACGCCCGGCGTGGCGATCCCGGGGTCGGAGCCGCCGGTGACGACATCGATATCCTGGAAAGTGTCGAAGTCGAAATAAGGGATGCTGATCCTCACCCCGTCCAGGTTGTAGGTGTTCTGGTCGACATGAGAGCCCTTTCCGACGAAGGCGGAGGCGGCCACGGTTCCCGTGTTGGCCCCGTTGACGTTCATGTTGGCAACCAGGATCCCGGGGACCTGCCGGAGTACCGTCCACGGATCGCGCGTGGTGGGGATCGTGTCCAGCTCCTTGCGCTCGAACGTCGCGCCGGTCTCGATCTCGCGGCTGTCCAGGACTGGTGATCCGCCGCTGACGCTGACGGCCTCCTCCGCTCCCGCCACCGACAACGTCACCGTCAGGACCGCGTTGCCTCCCAGTGTGACCTCGACGTCACGGCGGAGCGGCGCGAACCCGCTGCGCTGGAGCGTCAAGGAGTACTTGCCGGGCGACAGGTAGAGGAAACGGAAGTCTCCGTTGAGATCCGTGCTCGCCGATTGAGGCGCGCCGGGACCCTGGAGCGTTACCGTGACTCCTGACACCGATTTGCCCTCCGGATCGAGGGCCGTGCCGTACAGATTTCCCGATGGAAGCGGGTTCTGGCCAAAGGTGGCCGTGGCCAGGAGCAGGATTCCAAGAAACGAAATCACCACCCCCCGAGGGGGGCTTCTCCGAATGCCGCCTCCTACGCTGAAGTTCGCTGACTACCGTCTCCTAAATTAGCATGAGGTGTCAATCGAGCTGAATCGAGTCGAGCACGGGGCCGCGCCGCGCCCGAATGGTGTGGCCATTGAGCCGTTGATTTGTTCGCGCACGTCTGTTGGTTCCGTCGGGTCGACCGGAATGAGTCGGACACCGGACTCGGACACGTGATCCCAACTCGTTGACCTGTTGTGAACTTCTTGTAGGTTCGAGTCCTACACGGCTCACCACTCGCTCCTCCGATCTGGAGCCCGACCGCGATCCGCCGCCGGCCAATGGGCAAGGTTTACACGGTTACACGGTAATCGTGTATTATTCGAAGTCGTGATCGTGTCCTTCGGGGATGCCGCCACCGAGGACGTCTACAACGGGGAACCCTCGGCTCGCACTCGGAGGTTCGGCTCGGAGATCCTGAAGGCCGCGGTCCGGAAGCTGGACATGCTCAACGCAGCTCACAGCCTCGAGGATTTGAAGGTGCCGCCTGGCAATCGGCTGGAGGCGCTCAAGGGGGCTCTGTCGGGCTGCCACAGCATTCGGGTCAACGATCAGTGGCGTCTCGTGTTTCGCTGGAAGGACGGCTTCGTTCGGGACGTGCGATTGGTCGACTACCACTGACGGGGTCGACAGGGGAGACTGAAATGCTGCCAACGAAACGAATCCCGATGCACCCAGGCGTGATGCTCGCGGAGGAATTCTTGAATCCGATGGGCCTGACGCAGTCGCGCCTCGCGGCTCACATCGGTGTTCCGCTCCAGCGGGTCAACGAGATCGTAAGGGCCAAGCGTGGCGTCACGCCCGACACGGCGCTTCTGCTCTCGGCCGCCCTGGGGACGACTGCTGAGTTCTGGATCAACCTCCAGACGGCTCACGACCTTGCTCTGGCCCGAGCCGCACTGCGCAGGCAACCGAGGGTGCTGACGGCGAGCCGAGGGGGGGCCGTCGTCGCGGCCAAGAAGAAGTAGCCGTAGCTCCAAAAAGGCGCGGTGCCCGGGATCAGCTCGACTGGTCGGCTTCGAGCGACCTCGCGTACCAGCTGGGCAAAGGCTGGGTTCTCGGGGCGGGCTACAGGACGCTCAACGTGGATTACGACAAGGCCGGACAGGTCACATCGCCGATCGTCGGCTCTTCGACGTCTCGATGCAGGCCCGAGCTCTGGATCCTCTTCACCTGGTAGGCGAACGTCCGATCGGTTGGCCTTCCCGGTCTGCACAATGATCGATGCATGGGACCGGATTCATTCCTCTTCGCAGCAAACAGGTATGGAAGAACGAGAAAGATAAGGACCAACTGTGAAGCACTTGATTAAACCAGCATTCGCATGCATCTTGACTGTGGCTGCCATGACCGCCAGCACACAGGCAGCGGACAGCCCTGCCAAGCCCGGAGCGGTCACGGCCATCGATATCCTGCTGGAGCCGGACGCCACGATGCTCCAGCATTCCGAGGCCAACAACGCCCGCCTGCGCAAAGACTTTCCGAAGGGTTTTGCCCTGGATGCAAAGCACCGCCCGCACATCACGATCGTGCAGCGCTTCGTCCGTACGGCGGATCTCGACAAGCTCTATTCCGCCGTCGGCCGGGTTCTGGCTGGAGCGAATGTGACCAGCATGAAGCTGGAGGCCTTCAAGTACTACTACATCCCGATGAAGGACACGGGTCTTGCGGGCATCGTCGCGAGACCGACCCCCGCGCTGCTCAAGCTGCAGCAGGATGTGATCGCCGCCGTTGCTCCCTTCACGGTGCAGAGGGGAGACTCCTCAGCGTTCGTCACGACGCCCGAGGATCCCGTCATCGACCCGTCGTTGATCGATTACGTTTCAGCGTTCGTTCCGAAGTCCTCCGGCGAGCATTTCAATCCACATGTCACGACTGGTGTTGCGTCGCGCGAGTACCTCGACCGGATGCTCGCCGAACCGTTTGAACCTTTCACCTTCTCGCCCGCGGGCGCGGCCGTCTACGAGCTAGGGCAGTTCGGCACGGCGGCGAAGAAGCTCAAGGAGTGGGATCTCAGGCGCTGAGGCCAGCCCATGGTCCGGCTTTACCCGCCCGGGAATTCGACTCTCGGACACAGGACTCGGACACGTGGCTTCAACTCGTTGACCTGTTGTGAACTTCTCGTAGGTTCGAGTCCTACACGGCTCACCACTCACCCCAGGCGAATATTTAGAGATGCCCGCCGCCACCCATCTTCCCGATTGTTTCAACGCCGCCTCGTGGTTCGTCGCCACGGGCAAGATCCAGCGTTTCCTTCTCCGCGCGAAACGATGAGCCGGCACGGTGCGAGCGACGGATTACGGACCTAATCCGGCTCCGGAAGCGCGCAGGGTCCGGCGCCGGAGTCCCCGCCAAGTCAGGCCGCGCGAAGGGGCCCCCCGAGACGAGGTATAGAATCGTACCGACTGCCCGAGGTGCTCTATGCTCGGGTCATCCACCTTCTCCGGTCAAGGGTCGACGATTGCGATGCAGCCTAAGCGCGAGTTAGCCCGCTCTATAACTCAGAGAACGACTTAATGAAATCAAAATCGCCAGATTCTACGAAACCCGTGTCCGCCAAGAGAGTTTCGCTTACACGTGTACTTAACAAGAATAAACAAATCAGAAGAACCGTCAAGCACGCGGCAACCGACCTCACCTCGATAAATGAAGTTCTACAGCAAGGCGTAGAAGACAATATCCCTGTCCGGACGATCAAATCAGCTATCATTCAGAACGAAGATGTCGAGCACAAAGTGGCGGGAGCTGCAGACGATTTGCATCAGGCTAACATCGAACTTGCCAAAGAGGTGACTGAACGAGTAGTCATCGAAACCGAACTCACCGACACGAAGACCCATCTGGCCGAAGTGCGCGCCGATTTATCGAAGTCCCAGGCCAAAGAGAAAGAAACACGAAAAGCGTCGCTCCAAGATGCACTCACAGGCCTTCCAAATCGTGTGTCATTTGAACAGGATCTCGACCGGGGGGTGAGACAGGCGAAACGGCATGGTTGGAGGCTTGCCGTTCTGTTTATTGACATCGACAAATTCAAGAGCGTTAACGACTCTTATGGTCATGGTGTGGGAGACCAGGTGCTGCTCATGACGGCAAACCGTTTACAATCTTTTCTCCGCGACGAAGACACGGTCTGTCGCTGGGGAGGCGACGAGTTTGCTTGCCTATTATTGGAAGTCAAGCAAGAAGCCGATGTGCCTCGACTTGCAGAGAAGATGGTTAGTCGGATTGCCGAGGCCTGCGAGTGTGATGGGGTTGTCGTCTCCATAAGAGCCAGTATCGGTATTGCCATCTATCCCGCAGATGGAGAAACGGCTGACACCCTTTTCAAAAATGCCGATACGGCAATGTTTAAAGCTAAGGGAACTGAGAAGAGAGTTGTACTGTTCCGCGAAACCGGTCTTGACTGATCCGGCGAGCGAGGAGTCGGAAGGATGAAGGGAATCAGCGTCACGTTACTGCCCCTCCGCGAGTTGTGAGACGAGACAGTCTATCGCCAGGACCGGTCGCCTTGGACCCGAGAACAGCGCCGCAGGCCTCGAACGGTCAAACCTCTGGCGGCGATCGCGTCGAAAATGAAAACCCTCCCGCCTGATCTGCCCACCCGGCTGATAGCTTGGTCCCGTCGAGGCCGGGGGAACGGGGGCGGATAACATCGCGCCCGGAATGAGGGCGGAGCGCGGGTTCAGCGGGTTTGTTGCACCTTGAGCAGCATGCTCCCGCTCCGGAAGCTTGAGGGGGGTACGAACTCCCGGGCTCTCTTTCCCCCGACCTACCGGCTCGTCTTCTACTGTTTCCTGATCGGTCTGCTCGGCGCGGTGGCAGCGCTCCTCTTCAACGCCGCGGTCAATTTCGCGCAGTCGCTCCTGCTGGAGCGGCTCGGCCGCTTCGTCCCCCCGCGCCCCGGCGTCCTCTCCACCGCGCCCTACGTCCACTCCTGGACGATTCTCTGGTGGGTCCCCGCTCGCCACCACGCTCGGCGGGCTCCTCTCCGGGTCCTCGTCTTCTGGCCTCGCGCCCGGAGGCGGAGGGGCACGGGACCGACGCCGCCGTCGAGACCTATCACCAGAAGGGCGGCGACGTGCGGCCCGCGCATCCCGTTCATCAAGGGAGTGGCCTCGGCGCTGACCATCGGCTCGGGCGGAGTGGCCGGGCGCGAGGGGCCGACCGCGCAGATCTCCGTCGGCCTGGGCTCGATCGTCTCCCGGTTCCTGCGGCTGCGCGGCCAGGAGCGGCGGATCCTGCTGCTGGCCTCGATGTCGGCCGGCCTGGCCGCGGTGTTCCGCGCTCCGCTCGGCATGGCGATCTTCGGCGTGGAGATCCTCTACTCGGGGATGGTCTTCGAGTCCGAGGCGTTGATCTATACCGTCATCTCCGCCGTCACCGCGTACGCCATCCACGGCTTCTTCGTCGGCTGGTCGCCGATCTTCGCCATCCCGGCGGGCCTGACGTTCCATAGCCCTCTCGCGCTCCTCGGGCTTCGGGATCCTGGGCGTTCTTGCCGGCGTCGTCGGGCGCGATCCTGCCCTGGCTCTTCTACGGCATTCGCGACCTCTTCCGAGCCGGATTCCCATCCCGCGGCACTTCAAGCCGGCCATCGGCGGGCTCGCTCGTCGGCCTGGTCGGACATGTTCGTTCCCGGAGATCCTGGGAACCGGCTACGGCTGGGTGGAGCTGGCCATCGCCGGCAAACTCTCCATCGTCATGCTCGCCGCTCATCCTCCTCCTCAAGGCGCCGGCGATGAGCTTGACCATCGGCTCGGGAGGATCGGGGGGCGTCTTCGCGCCCACTGTGACCATGGGAGCGCTGCTCGGCGGAATCGTCGGGCTCTCGCTCGCCTCCCTCTTCCCGCAGTTGGGGGTCGTTCCCGCCTCCTTCGTCGTGGTCGGGATGGCCGCCGTCTTTTCCGGCGCCGCGCGCACGCCGATCTCCACACTCATCATGGTGGCCGAGATGACCGGAGGGTACGGCCTGATCGTTCCCGCCATGCTGGCCAACATCTCCTCCTTCATCGTCCAGCGCTCGCTGACCCACGGGCGCCGCTATCCGACTCTCTACCAGGCGCAAGTGCCGACCCGCGAAGACTCTCCGGCCCATCGCGGCGTCTTCGTCCGCCGCGCTCTCGAGATGATCGAGGGCGGGAAAGTGGACACGCACCGAGCTGACCCTGCCGAGGCTCGTCACCCTCCTCAAGTTCGGGAATCCAGTTCCGGTGACCGACGGGGCCGGCATCTCGTGGCCGTGCGGATCGCCAAAGGCTCGCCACTCGAGGGAAAGACCGTCAAGGAGGCGTTCGGATCTCTTGCCGGGAACTATCGCGGTCGCGATCCTCCATGGGCAGGAGATGATCGTCCCGGCGGCGCGACGCAGCTCTGCGCCGCAGACCAGATCATCGCGATGGCGACCTCCGAGACATACCAGAAGTTGCGCGAACAGGCGGGCGAGACGCTCCCCTCGTGAGCGACGGTTGTTTGCGATCCGTAAAGCGGTGCTCGTTCAGAGGCCTCGGTTCGGGCCGCCTCGACTTGCGAAGGATTGGACCAGAGAGCGAGGAAAGGTGACTCGGACACAAGATTCGGACACGTGATCGCAACTCGTTGACCTGTTGTGAACTTCCAGTAGGTTCGAGTCCTACACGGCTCACCACTCACTCTTGTTCTCCCCGACGAAGTCCATCGCTGGCGGAGACAGCGTCTTCGGTCGATGGCTCCCGGCCGACGATGCGTCCCCATAAGGCCGCCGATCGCCGGCGGGTGAGGACCGGCGAGGTGGCCTTGTTAGAATCCGCACCCGAAACCAGAGGTGAGTGTGAGGGAGTTTGTCCGGCGCCGCCCCATCCTCGTCCTCGGGGTCGCGATCGCCCTCGGCGTCGCTTGCGTCGCGTGGGTGGTAATCATCATCGGCCGCGGGGTGCCGCCGAGAACCGTCGTCATGACGACCGGGCCGGAGGGGAGCGCCTATCGTGAGTTCGGCGAGAAATATCGCTCGGCCCTCGCGCATGCCGGGATCGACCTGAAGCTCGAGCCGTCCCTCGGCAACGTGGAGAATCTGGCGCGACTCAGGGATGCCTCTTCCGGGGTCTCGGTCGGATTCGTCGCCGGTGGCCTGACGACCGAAACGGCCTCGCCGGGAATCGAGTCGCTCGGCACGCTTTCCTATGAACCCATCTGGGTCTTTTGTCGCGGCCTCTCGGACCAAGCGCAGTTCTGGGACCTGCGGGGAAAGCGTGTGTCGGTCGACCCGTCGGCGGGCGTCATGCATGAGCTCCTGAGCGCCACCGGGCTAGAGAATGAGATGACGGTCGTTCCCATGGTACCCGCTGCCGGGGCAGAGGCGCTCCTCCGCAGCGAGATCGACTGCGCGTGCATGCTCACCGTCGGCGACGACCCCAGCGTGCGGAAGCTTCTGGCGGACGACCGCGTGAATCTCATGACCTTCCGCCGAGCGGACGCGTTCGTCGCGCTCTACCCGTTCTTGCGCAAGGTCTCGATTCCTCGCGGCGCCGGGAGCCTCGCCAAGGACCGTCCGCCCGACGACGTGACGCTCATCGCGCCGATGGCGAGTCTCCTGGTGCGTCACGACCTTCACCCCGCCATACAGTACCTCTTGCTGCAGGCTGCCGAGGACATCCACTCGGGCCCCGGTATCCTGCGCCGGCCCGGCCAGTTTCCGGCCGCCGAGCCGCAAGACGTTCCGCTGTCGAGAGGAGCGCGCGACTACTACAAGTCGGGAGGAAGCTTCTTCCAGCGGCACCTTCCGTTCTGGTTGTCCGTCCTCGCGGCTCAACTGGTGCTCGTGCTCGTTCCGCTCGCCGGCGTCTTCTACCCGCTCATGCGCGTAGTCCCTGGGGTGATCCGCTTCGCGATCGAACGGCGGGTCAATGCTCTCTATGCCGAGCTTCGCGGGATCGAAGAGCGGATCGGGGCCGGGGACTCGGCCGAGGAGCTCTCGAGAGATCTGGCGCGGCTGGAGGAAAGAATCATACGCTCTCGCGTTCCGGTCTCCGGCACCCGTCAGCTCTACGCGCTTCGGAAGGATGCGAGTATCGTCCGCGACCGACTGCGGGCCGCGGGTGCGCCCGCGACCCGGGTCAGCCCGCCGACACCCTAGGCGGCTCGGGCTTGCGTCAAAGGCACCCTAAACGCCAGAAGAGGCAGCCGGCTCATCTCATGGCAAGATCCGGAGTCGGTCCGTGCGGCGGATGCGGATGGACTCCGACACAGAACTCGGACACGCGGCTTCGACTCGTTGACTTGTTGCGAATTTCTCGTAGGTTCGAGTCCTCCACGGCTCACCACTCATCCGCTCTCACGTTTCCCGACAAAACCCAACAACGCGCGATCGCTGACGTAGTTGCGCGAGTCTTTAGGACTCTGCCGTCACCAACAGCAATTGGGAAAAGTGGGTGATTTTGGGTCGGGCACTCGGACACAAACTCAGACACGCAGCTCCCCTGATGGTTTGGTGAGAAACGGAAGCCGATCGAAGAGATCTCGGCAGCCGGCTGCCATTCGTCTTGCGGGGACGAGTGGGTTCGACTCCCACACGCTTCCGCCAAGCCATACCTGAGTTCGGTTTTCCCCCGTTGTCTCCGGAATTCGCCCGCGATTCGCCCGCGCGAATTCGGACGCAGAGATCTCAGGCCCTCGAGCACCGGAAGCAAACAAAGCCCGATCCTCGACTGATCGGGGAGAGAAGTCTCGTTTCGTAGCTCGAAGGCATGAGGACCGCTACCTCGGGCGCACCTTGTGGCGCGCGTATTCGATCAACCTGTTGTGGACATACGCCCGGCTTCCCCTCGGCACCCCAAGGACTCGCGCAGCTTCGGCGACGGTGTGGCCCTCTCGGATCAGGATCAGCATGCGGCGCTCGATCATCGGAACGCCGGCCGCCACGCGGTCGAGTATCTCCTTATGTTCGAGAAGGCGCGTCGGAGCGGGGACCTGCGGTTCCGGAGCGTTTTCGAGCGGCACGCCCTCCTGGAATCCATGTCTCGTTCGCCGCTTGTGAAACCGGAGGATGAAGTTTCGGACGACCGCGCCTAGCCACGGCGTCGTCAGCGCAACCTCCGGGCTCCCCCTCCGCAGAAGCCACTCCCAGATGTCCTGCGCCACGTCATCTGCGTCGCGATGGCTGAGGCCCGCAAAGAGGCACGCGCGGCCGATCTCGGTGTAGATCTTCAGGATCGCGTCTTCGGAGTACGGCGCCTTACCGTCTTCGACCGGGGCGGGCTGCGGTTGAGCATCCATCGAATCCCCTGCAGATAGGTGATCTTTTCGTAGTCTTTTGGGCCTCGTCAAGCGATTACAACAGTAGGTTCAGATTCATGGGCATGGAACGGGCACGCCAGCGTGTCGAGGATTTCACCAGCCGCCCTGTCGCCGGGGTTGAACCGTGATCGCGCGCTCATGGGCCCTGGATCGCCTGTCGTGGCTCGCTGCGGCGTCTCTCGCCGCCGGCTGTTCCACCGCCCAGCTTCGCCCCGAGCTTGTGGAGAGCGCTGCCAAAGTCCGTGTCGTGAGCGAGCCGGCGGCGGTCGCCAGCTGCAAGTTATTGAGTGCAATCACCGCGACGGGGTACACCAGCCGCGCGGGAATTGTCTACGACACCGGCACACCGGCCATTACCCTGCTTCAAGCCAGAGCGAGCAGCTACGGTGCAAACACGCTGGAGTTGACCAGCAACACGCAGAGCTTCCGATACGGCTTCAGCCTGACCACCCTCACGGGCAAAGCCTATTCTTGCGATAGCCCGGTCTCTCGCCACCAGCCAGCCGTCGCGAAAACGGCGACACCGATTCCGCCTCACCCTTCGAGTGCGGCCGAGAGGGGCAACGCGACGATCCAAATTCGACCCACCGTCTTGTTCCTTCCATCCGGTCAAGCGGAACGAGCCAACAACCTTCCCGACTGGATAACGGTGGACGCTGACATCCAGGGAAACCACGTCCTCGCCTACTACGACTTCACTCTCGAGGACGAGCGGATCCCGCTCGAGGGCTGCTGGCTGAATCCGTCGCTGGCTGGACAATGTCGTCAGCGCCAGGCGGACGGAGCGATCGCCCTGTTCGACGTTTACGGACGCAACCTTCGCCTCGAAGACGCGCAGTAGCTCGAGAGGGTAGGTCGGCGCCGCGCTCTTGGGCATGGCGAAGGGCTGCAGAAGGAAAGGAACTTTAGCGAGTCGGAGACCACGCTGCACCGGGCACTCGACATCCGGTGGAAGGGGCCCCGGATTCTCGTCACCCTTGTCGCCCCCCGCCTCTCGCGACTCGGTGGCAAACAGTAGGCATTGCGAAAGTGTAAGGTTAGAACGACTCGGACACAGGACTCGGACACGTGGTTCCAACTCCTTGACCTGTTGTGAACTTTTCGTAGGTTCGAGTCCTACATGGCTCACCACTCATCCCTGTTTCACCTTTCCCGCGACTGAGAGCGAGACGCCCGAGGACAGCTCCCGTTGCGCCTCGGCCGGCCGAGACAAGGCGGCGATCGAGGTTAAGATAGAAAGATCAAACCGCTACGGCGCATTCTCTTCGCGACAGACTTCTCGCCGGCGTCGGGCGCGGCCTGGAGGCGCGCGGTCGCTCTGGCCGAGGCGAGCCACGCCCCGCTCTACGTCGTGCACGTGCTTGCGCCGCTCGCACGAGCACAGAGCGTGTCGTGGGCCTACCGGGAGTTGGAAGTCGAGATGCGCTCCGATGCGCAGCGCCGGCTCCGGGCGCTTCTCGGCCGGGCGCGCAAGAAGGGAGTACGCGCGAAAGCGCTCCTCCTGTCGGGGGCGCCCCACGAGATGATCGTGCGCGCCGCTCGGTCGAATCGGATCGAACTCATCATCCTCGGCACCCACGGACGCACGGGATTGTCGGGAGCGCTGGTCGGAAGCGTGGCGGCGCGCGTCGTGGCCACGGCGGCCTGCCCCGTTATGACCGTCCGGAGCCGATGATCCCCGTCCTCCGGTTGCCGGGCAGATGCCTTCGACTTCACACTCGCTTTTGCCGGGCGTGGTAGGTTCCCGGCCGAGGGAGGGTTCCTGCCATGCGCAACTCCACCTGGAGAGCCTCGATCCTGATCCTCGTCCTGGCCGCGGCCTCGTTTCCCGTCCAGGCGGACACGTCGTACGCCGACGCCGAGAAGGAGGTCGTCGCCGCCGGCAAGACGCTCGACACCTTCGTCGCCGATCCGGACATGAGCTGGTTTCGCGGGCACGCGAAGGAAGCCAGGGGCCTGCTCATCTGCTCCAAGGTCGTGAAGGCGGGGTTCATCATCGGCGGCTCCGGCGGACGCTGCGTCTTCGTGGCGAAGCAAGGGGGGACCTGGAACGGGCCCGCGTTCTACTCGGTCGGAACGGCGAGCGCCGGGTTCCAGGCCGGCGTTCAGGATTCCGCGATCATCGGCCTCGTCATGACCCAGAAGGCGATCGACTCCCTGATGTCGAGCGAGTTCAAGCTGGGCGGCGAAGCGAGCGCCGCGGCCGGACCGGTCGGTGTCGGGACGGCGTCGACTCCCAAAGCCGACATCATCTACTACAGCCGCTCGAAGGGACTGTATGGCGGTGTCGACGTTTCCGGCGCCGTGATCAAGCCGAGCGAGGACTACAACAAGGCGTTCTACGGCAAGGACGCGTCCCCGATGGACATCATCGTGCACGGAGCGGTCCACATTCCTGCGGCCACGCCTGCGTTGTTGACGAAGGTCGAAAAGCTCTACGCGGGGAAGTGAGCCGGCGCGCCGGATCGCTCGAATCCGGAAGAACTCCCGGAATCCCGCGATGAGGAAGGGATACCGACTCGATTCGCTGTAGGGCAATCGAGGACGGGATTCTTCCCGTCATCCCGGCCGCGCTTCTCGTCGACGGAGCCTTCCTCGAGTCGGCGAGGGCCGTGACCGCCGGCCCCGAAAGGCCGGCGGAACCACGGTCCGTGCAGACGGTCGTCGTCAGGACTTGCGGCGGCGGAGCAGGAACACGACGACCAGGATCACGATCAGTATGAGAAGCCACAGGAGCCAACTCGGAAACCCGCTCGCCGGCGCGGGCGCTTCCGGGGCCGGAACCGCGGCCGGGGCAGCGGCGGGGGCCTCCGTGGGGACCGCAGCGGGGGCAGTGGCCGCGGCTTCCGTGGGCGCGGGCGCGGCAGCGGCCGCGGCTGGGGCTTCCGTAGGGGCAGCCGCGGGGGCCGCGGCGGGGGCCCCGGCCGGAGCCGAAGCGGGCTGGGGCGCCGCGTGCACCATGGCCTCGACCTCGCGCTCGGACACGACCTTCAGCGCCTCGTCCGTCACGATGACGGCCGTGATGATGTCGCCAACCCGCAGTTCGTGCATCTCGACTTGCTGGCCGTTGCGCATGATCCTGGCGTTCCGTTTCACCGCGTCCTGGTTCGTGAACACACGGTTCCCTTGCGGCCCTCGGACGATGACGCTGGTGCCCGAGACCGCCAGGACCTTGCCCGATTTGATTTCCGTGACGTAAACGGGTGTCGTGGTGGTCGTCGTGGTGATCTTGGCCGAAACTTTCATTCCGGGTTTGAGGTCGGCGACGCCGATGTCCTTTCCTCCGAACTGGAACTTGAAGCCGTCCGGGATCGTGTACTCCGTGGCTTTGCCGGCAGCGTCTTCGGCGACGACCTTGTTGCCGTTCACGCTGACGACCGTGGCATGGACGACGCGCGTGCTCGTCGACGTCTCGGACTGTCCCATCTGCGTGACTTTCGTGACGCTCGGCTGCTGAGCCGTCGCAACGGCTGCGGACGCCGCAAGCAAGCCGACCCCGAGGATGACCGAGAATCCCCCCGTTCTTGCCCTCATGGAGTTCTCCTTTCTTTTCGCTGCGCAGATTCTCTAACAGTACGGAGCCCTTTGCTACGCGGAATTGCGATGTGGATCCGCGTGCATCGGACGGCTCAGAAGGGGAGTGCTGAGGGGGTTCTGTGAGTGACTTGGGCCCGCCCTCGCCACGAGGGTCTTTGAAGATCCGCGCGAGGCTTGTAATCCATATGCATCTTGTCTTTCGGGCACTTGCGGGTCGACGTTTTGACCGATCGTGATCGACTCGTACCGGTTCCTGGACTAAGCGTCCCGACGGGTCATGGGAGCTGGCTTCGCCGCCCATCGTCGAGCTGCTGAAGAGGAAGCCGAGGCTGCTGGCCAACCTTGACAGTGGTCGGATTCCGCTCGTTGAAGGCAGAACGGCCTGATCGGTTGTTCCGGGCAGACACGCGTCAGAAGCGCGCGCTTCCTACTTCGAAAAGGAAATGTGGTGCGCGAGATGACTCGGACACACGACTCGGACACGTCCATCGAGGCGATTGACCTGTAGTGAACTTCTCGGGGGTTCGAGTCCAATACGGCTCAACACTCACTTTCGCTTTTCCACGACCGAGAGCGCGCCGGTCGACCGACGACGAAGCGAGCCTCCCCTGCGCCAGTGATTCCAGAGGCCCATCGTCGAGCGAGCCTCACGGCACATCCGTTTGGGGCATGGCGGTGAACGGCACAGGTGTGGGCTCTCGCGCACCCGATGGCTCCATTCTCACCATGCGACGCGCGCTCGTCCTCGATTTCGGGGCTTCTATCCGTCGTCGGTCTCGCAAGTGCGTTCGCCGCCATTAAGGGGTCATGAAACGGAGTGCGGCTGCGCCGCCGACGAAGTACGTTGCGACGCCTCAAAGGAGGGGCCAATTCATGGGTTCTTCGGAAACAGGTGCGGTTGCGGAGATCGATCAGGCGAGGCTCGACGAGTTTCTCGGCCGGGCCGTCAACGACATGGGAGCCGCGATGAGCGGTCTCCTCGTGGTCATGGGGGACCGGCTCGGCCTTTACAAGGCGATGGCCGGTGCGGGACCGATGACGTCCACCACGCTCGCGAAAAAGACCGGAACGGCGGAGCGGCAGGTTCGCGAGTGGCTCAACGCGCAGGCGACATGCGGGTACGTCACGTACGACGCGGCATCCCAGACCTACACGCTGCCCGTGGAGCAGGCTTTTTGCTTCGCGAATGAGGACAGCCCCGCGTTTCTGCCGGGGTTCTTCGAACTCGCAATGGCCTGCTACAAGAACGAGTCGAAAATCACCGACGCCTTTCGCAGCGGGAAAGGGATGGGGTGGCACGAGCACCATCCGGATCTCTTCGCGGGGACGTTTCGGTTTTTCCGCCCCGGTTACAGCGCGAACCTCGTGTCGTCCTGGATCCCGGCGATCGACGGCCTCGACGCGAGGCTGAAGGCGGGCGCGCGCGTGGCGGACGTCGGCTGCGGCCACGGCTCCTCGACCGTGATCCTGGCGAAGGCGTATCCGAAGTCGACTTTCGTCGGGTTCGACTATCACGCGCCGTCGATCGAGGCTGCGCGCAAACACGCGGCCTCGTCGGGCGTCGCGGACCGCGTGACCTTCGAAGTGGCCCGCGCGCAGGACTACCCGGGAAAGAATTACGACGCCGTCTTCTTCTTCGATTGTCTTCACGACATGGGGGACCCGCTCGGCGCCGCACGCCACGTTCGCGAGACCTTGAAACCCGACGGGACCTGGATGCTCGTCGAGCCCTTCGCCAACGACCGAGTGGAGGACAATCTCAACCCGGTCGGGCGCATCTTCTACTCGGCCTCCACGGTCATCTGCACGCCGGCGTCCCTATCGCAGGAAGGCGCGGCCGGCCTCGGTGCGCAGGCCGGCGAGGCTCGGCTGCGCGAGGTGACCGCGAAAGCCGGGTTCAAGCGCTTCCGGCGGGCGACGCAGACGCCCTTCAACCTGATCTTCGAAGGGCACCCGTAAGCCGGTTCAAAACGGACCTCGGCGGGGTTGCGGCCGGGCCGCTCGTGCCCAGCAGGAAGCTGCCCGGCCGCAACCCGAGGTCCACGCGAACGAATTGGGTGACATAAGGCTCAGGCTCACGCCGTCGGGGAAGCCGCGGCAGGTCTGCGCCCATTCGGCGAGGCGCCACCGAGTTCGGTACCGCCTGGCAAGGAGGCTCGATGCCCAAGTTCATCGTGTCCACGGACAACGCTCCTCGTTCCGCCGCATATAGCCAGGCCGTCAAGGCCGGCGGGCTGGTGTTCGTCTCCGGGCAGGGACCGTTCCACCCGGCCACGGGCGAGTTGGTCGGTCAGACGATCCAGGAACAGACGGCACAGTGTCTTCGCAACGTCCAGGCGATCCTCCAGGAAGCGGGTAGCTCGCTCCGCCAGGTTGTCAGCGCCACGTTCATCCTCGCCAATTCGGACGACTTCCCTGGCATGAACGAGGAGTGGGCGCGGTGGTTCCCCTCGGACCCTCCTGCTCGTCAAGGGGCGAAACTGCCGATCGACCGCGAGGGCTTTCGGCTTTCGATCGCGGTCATTGCCGAAGCGCCGTGAGGCAGAGGTGATGGGGTCGTGGAGGAGGCTGCGGCCGATTGATTCGGACCTCCTCGGCTCCGGAAGGGCTCTCGAGGTCCCGTATTACCTTTCGCCCGGCTGGTTGAAGATCGACCCGAACTTCGACTCGCCGCACAAGAACCCGCGCTTCCAGAGGCTCGTCGCGGGCGGGAAGTAGCGCCAGCCCGGTCGTTCCTGCGGCTTCGTCTCGGTCGTCGCCGCCGGATGTAGGATTCGAGCCCTGGTGTCAACCGCATGACTGCGAATCTCGTCGATCGGCTGGCGAATCACAGAACCGTCGGTGCCGTGCCTCGAGAGGAGCTCGAGTGGCTGGCCGCGCACGGGACCGTCCGGCGGCTGGAAGTGGACGGCGTGCTCTCGCCGGAGGGCGTCCCCGTGGAAGGTCTGTACGTCGTTCTCTCCGGCCGCATCGCGATCTTCATCGATCGCGGCTCGGGTCCGCAGAAGCTCACGGAATGGCGGGGCGGCGACGTGACGGGCTTGCTTCCGTATTCCCGCCTCGGCGTACCGCCGGGCCGGTCGCTCGTCCAGGAGCCCGGGGAGGTCCTCGTCGTGCCCCGCGAACACATGAGCGCGATCACCCGGGAGTGCCCCGAGCTCACGTCGATCCTCGTCCACCGGATGATCGATCGGGCGCGGGAATTCACGTCGAACGAGCTGCACGACGAGAAGATGATCTCGCTCGGCCGCCTCTCCGCGGGCCTCGCCCACGAGCTGAACAATCCCGCGTCCGCGATCGAGCGGAGCGCGGCGCACCTCGGGAGCCGGCTCGGGGACGTCGAGCAGCCGGTGCGCGCGCTCGCCGCGGCGGGCCTGACGGATGCGCAGTTCGACGCGATCGACGGTGTGCGCAACGCGTGCGCCGCCGCGCCCGAGCAGGGGGTTCGGTCACCGATCGAGCACTCGGAGCGCGAAGAAGCCATCTCCGACTGGCTCGCCGACCACGGCCTCGACACGGCCACGGCCGAAGCGCTCGCCGATACCGCCGTGGAGATCGAGGCGCTCGATCGGCTGGCCGGCGCCGTCGACGGTCCCGCACTCGACGCCGCGTTGCGCTGGGCCGCCGCCGGTTGCTCGGTCCGTCGGCTGGCTTCGGAGATCCAGGACGCCGCGACGCGGATCGCCGGGCTGGTCGTGGCGGTCAAGGGCTTCACGCACATGGACCAGGGGATCGCCGCGGGGCCGGTGGACCTCGCCCAGGGCATCGGAAACACGGTCGCGGTTCTGAAATCGAAGGCGCGCGGGAAGGCGGTCGCCGTGTCCGTTCGGGTGGAACCGGATCTGCCGCGTGTCCGCGGATTCGCCGGCGAGTTGAACCAGATCTGGGGAAACCTGATCGACAATGCGCTCGACGCCGTTCCGGAATCGGGCCGAGTCGAGGTCGTCGCCGGCCGCGAGTCCCGCCGGGTCGTCGTCCGGATCGCCGACAACGGGCCCGGCATTCCCGCCGAGATCCGCGACCGGATCTTCGATCCCTTCTTCACGACCAAGCCGGCGGGGCTGGGAACGGGCCTCGGCCTCGACATCGTCCGCAGGCTCGTCCAGCACAACGAGGGCCAGATCTCCGTCGAGTCGCAGCCCGGTCGCACGGAGTTTCAAGTCACGCTGCCGGTCGCCGAAGCCGAAGGCTCCGAAGGCGCGGCGTGAACAAACCCGTTCTCCTCGTCGTGGACGACGATCCGCAGGTCCTCGCGGCCGTGCGGCGCGACCTGCGCTCCCGCTACCGGGACGAGTACACGATCATCAGCGCCGGCTCGGGATCCGAGGCGCTCGCGACGGCCCGCGAGTTGAAGAGCCGCGGCGATTCGCTGGCGATGGTGATCAGCGACCAGCGCATGCCCGGCATGCTCGGCGGGGAAGTGCTCGCCCGCTCCCGCGAGGTGTACCCGCTCGCGCGGCGCGTCCTGCTGACCGCCTACTCGGACATCGAAGCGGCCATCCGTGCCATCAACGAGGCGCACCTCGATCACTACCTGTCGAAGCCGTGGGATCCGCCGGAGGAACGGCTTTTCCCGGTCGTCGACGACCTGCTCGATGCCTGGCAGGCCGAGTCCCTGCCGGAGGCGACGGGCCTGCGTCTGATCGGGCACCAGTGGGCTACGCGGTCCCACGAGATCAAAGACTTTTTGGCGGGCAACCTCGTTCCGTATCGCTGGCTGGACATCGAGCGTGAGGCGGAGGCGCGGACTCTGCTCGAGGCGGCGGGCATCGGTACCGACGCGTTGCCGGCTCTCTTCTTCGAGGACGGCACCTTCCTGACCAACCCGGAGCCGCGCCAGGTGGCCGAGCGCCTCGGCCGAACGCTCTCGGCGGCCTTCGACATCTATGACCTCGTGGTCGTCGGCGCCGGACCCGCCGGACTCGGGGCCGCGGTGTACGGCGCATCCGAAGGACTTCGAACGCTCCTGCTCGATCGCCACGGCCCGGGCGGACAGGCGGGGACGAGCTCGCGCATCGAAAACTACCTCGGGTTCCCCGCCGGCGTCAGCGGCAGCGAGCTGACGCGTCGGGCCATCATGCAGGCGCAGCGCCTCGGCGCCGAGTTCCTCGCGCCGCTCGAGGTGACGGGCGTCTCGATCGACGGCGGCTACAAGCGTCTGGCGCTCTCCGACGGGCGCGAGCTGGTCACGCGAACGATGCTCGTCGCCACGGGCATGTTCTACCGGGAGCATCCGGCGCCCGGCGTGGCGGAGCATACGGGCGCGGGCGTCTACTATGGCGCCGCGACCACCGAAGCGCCGGCGTTCCGCGGCCGCCGTGTTCTCGTCGTGGGCGGCGGAAACTCCGCCGGCCAGGGAGCCATGCACCTGGCGCGGTACGCCGCGGACGTGCAGATCGTCGTGCGCCGCGAAGACCTCCGGGAGTCGATGTCGCAGTACCTCATCGAGCAGATCGGCAAGACGTCCAACATCCGCCTGCGCCCGAGGACGGAAATTGCGAACGTCGACGGCGAAGGCCACGTCGAACGGGTGACCCTCCGGTCCCTCGACGACGGATCGTGCCGGACCGAAGAGACCGATGCGGTCTTCATCTTCATCGGAGCGCGCCCGCGAAGCGACTGGCTGCCGGCCGGCGTGCTGCGCGATGCGAAGGGGTTCGTCCTCACCGGACGCGACCTGATGGCCGCCGAAGCCTACGCTCGGACGTGGAAGGAGCAGCGAGAGCCGTTTCCCCTCGAAACCAGCGTGGCGGGGGTGTTTGCCGCGGGCGACGTGCGCGCGGGAGCCATGAACCGCGTGGCTTCCGCCGTCGGCGAAGGGTCGATGGTGGTGCGTCTCGCGCACGAATACCTGGCACTGACCTGAATCCGGGGCGCGCGGGGGAATTGGGCTCGGGGTCGTCGCCGCCTACTTTCTGAGCAACTTATCGGACTCGCGTGCGGCCTCCGCGGGACGAGCACCTCTCGGGCTCTTTCGTCCTGCCGCGCCTCCGGGAATCGGCGGAACATTTCGGAGGAGCCGTCGTAGTGTCCAGAAAGACGACGCCGGCGCCGCGCTCCGGGCGCGGCGCCGCGCGGGAGGGCGCGAATGGCCGACGACAACACATATCCCTACGCCACCCACCTCAACGTCCTGTACGCGCCGCTCGAGTTGATCGACCTGCAGGCTCTCGCCGACGCCTGCACCGACCGCTGGTACAACCAGACGCTGACACGTGTCAACGACGCCGTGGTCCGTCTCGGCGTCATGCAGGGCGAGTATCACTGGCACAGCCACGAGAAGGAGGATGAGTTCTTTCTGGTGATCGAGGGACTCTTCCTGATCGACCTCGAAGGGCGCACGGTCGAGCTCGGTCCCCGGCAGGGGTTCACCGTTCCGCGGAGAACCGTGCATCGCACCCGCGCTCCGAAGCGATGCATCGTTCTGATGGTCGAAGCGGCCGGCGTTGTTCCCACCGGGGACTGACTTGCCCCCGGAGCCGGAGCCCGGCGTCGGGGAAGCGAGAACGCCCCGCCGGCCGCGTGATCTGTTCCTCGGCCCTTCGGGACTCCGGGCCGGCTGGCGGCTCTTGATTTTCGGAGCCATCGTCTTCTCGCTCGTGTCCGGAAGGAAGGCGTTCCTTCGCGGAGCTCTCGGCGGAGCGGACCAGGTGACTCTCTACGTGGTCAACAAGGCCGCGAGCTTCCTGACGTTTCTCTTCGCGAGCTGGGTCATGGCGCGGATCGAGCGGCGGAGCATCGCCGAGTACGGGCTTCCATGGCGCCTGATGTTCCGGTCCCGGTTCTGGAGCGGGAGCGCGATCGGCTTCGCATCGGTTTCGGCGCTTCTTGTCGTGCTGCGCACCCTGGGGGTCTTTGGATTCGGAGCCTTCGCGCTCCACGGGGCGCAGACGCTGGAATACGGCCTCGTATTCGGCGTGATCTTCGTCCTCATCGGCCTGGAAGAGGAGTTCAGGTATCGAGGCTACGGCCTGTTCACGCTCGCGAGCGGCATCGGCTTTTGGCCGGCCGCGGTCGTCTCCTCGGCCCTCTTCGGCTACAGCCATTCCGGCAATCCCGGCGAAAACTGGCTCGGGCTCGTCAACGCGGGGCTCGGCGGGCTCTTGTGTTGCCTCCTGCTGCGGAGGACCGGGAATCTGTGGCTGGCGATCGGCTTCCACGCGGCCTGGGACTGGGCCGAGTCCTACTTTTTCGGCGTGCCGGACAGCGGCTACGTGCTGCCGAACCACCTGTTCCAATCCCGTTTCTCCGGGCCGGCCTGGCTGACCGGAGGAACGGTCGGTCCCGAGGGGAGCGTGGCGTGCAGCGTTTTCTTCGTCGTTCTCGCGGTGTTCGTCGAGATATGGTTCCGGAGGGCGCAGAAGCACGGGAGGTTGGCAGCGGCTTGATGTACCTGCACGCCACGATGGGGCCAGTTGTCGAGTGCCGTGCCGCCGACTTCCGCTTTGAGCCCTCGAGAGCCGGCGCCCTGAACCTGCGTTCCCGGAACAGCAAAACCGTCAACCTGGCATGAAGCTGAAAGATCGCGTCGCAATCATCACGGGCGCCACGTCCGGGCTCGGCGAGGCGTCGGCCCTGCTCTTCGCCGAAGAAGGCGCCAAAGTGACGGTGACCGGCCGCGACGAGGCCCGTGGCCGAAAGGTGGTCGCCGCGATCGCGGCGGCCGGCGGCACGGCGGCCTTCGTCCGGGCGGACGTCCGGCTCGCGGGCGATTGCGAGCGCGTCGTGGCGGAGACGCTGCGCGCCTTCGGCGGCCGCCTCGACATCCTCTTCAACAACGCCGGCGTGTTCCATCCGCACAACGCCGTCGACTGCACGGAAGAGGAGTGGGACGCGACGGTGGACTCGAGCCTCAAGGGCGCGTGGCTCATGTCCAAGTATTCGCTGCCGACGATGATCGCGCAGCGGCGCGGCGTGATCATCCATCAGTCGTCCGGCTGGGGCTTCCAGGGCGGCGACGACGCCGTCGCCTACTGCGCCGCCAAGGGCGGGCTCATCGTGATGGCCAAGGCCATGGCGATCGATCACGGAAAACAGGGCATCCGCGTGAACTGCCTCTGCCCGGGCGACGTCGAGACCCCGATGCTCCACGCCGACGCCGAGGCCCGGAAGATGAGCTACGCGGACTACGTGAAGCGGCGCCGCCAACCGGCCGCTCGGGCGGGTCGGCACGCCGGCGGAGCTCGCGCGCGCGGCCCTCTTTCTCGCCTCGGACGACTCGTCGTTCATGACCGGCGCGGCCCTGGTGGTGGACGGCGGCGGCATCGCCGGCTGATCGGGAGAATTCGATGAGAGGTCTGACCGGCAAGCGGGTGGTGATCACCGGCGGTGCGAGCGGAATCGGGGCGGCGACCGTGGAGCGGTTCCTGGAGGAAGGGGCGCGCGTCGCGGTGATCGACCGCGACGAGGCGGGCGGCCGGGCCCTTCGCCAGAGACATCCGGCCCTGGCCGGCGTCATCTCGGCCGACGTGTCCGACGCCGCCGCCGTGGACCGCGCCTTTCGAGAGCTGGACGGGCTCCTGGGCGGTCTGGACGTCGCGATCAACAACGCCGGCATCAGCCTGCGCCACGACTTCATGAACATCACGCCCGAGGAATGGCGCAAGGTGATGAGCGTCGATCTCGACGGCGTCTTCTACGTGGCCCAGCAATCAGCGAAGCGCATGCTCGCCGGCAACGGTGGAGTCATCCTCAACATGGGCTCGACGTCGGGCATGAACGGCTACCCGCGGTACGCCGACTACAACGCCGCGAAGGCCGGCGTCATCGAGCTCACCCGCACGATGGCGCTGGAGCTGGCGCCGACCATCCGCGTGATCGCGGTGTGCCCCGGGTACGTCTGGACGTCCATGCAGGAAGCCGAATACACCCCGGAGATGAAGGCGGCGGTGGACGCGAAGATTCCGCTCGGCCGACATGCGACGACGAGCGAAATCGCCGCTCTCTTCGCCTTCCTGGCCTCCGACGAAGCTCCGTACATCACGGGACATCCCGTGATCATCGATGGCGGCGAGATCGCCGGAGGCCTGGCGAGCCGCTGAGACGGCGTTGACCGCCTCGCGGATCCGGGTTGACCCCGTTATGATCCTCGGCTTCCGGAGGTGCGAGGATGAGGGAGTCCTTTGCGAGCGCGAATCGGCTGACCGCGGCGACGCTCGTGTTCGCGGGAATGGCGAGCCTGAGCGCGGCCGCGGCTTCGCCCGATGATGATCCCTTCCAGTGGCTCGAGGACGTGCAGGGCGAGAAGGCCCTCGCCTGGGCCCGGGAGCACAACGCGAAGGCGATCGCGGTCCTGGAGGCCCGGCCGGAGTACAAGCCCATCTATGCGCGGACGCTGGAGATCCTGGACTCGAAGGAGAAGATCCCGACGCCCGAGCTCCTCGGCGAGACGGTGTACAACTTCTGGAAGGACGATGCGCACGAGCGCGGGATCTGGCGCCGCACGACGCTCGCGTCCTACCGCACGGCCGACCCGCGGTGGGAGACGGTGCTCGACGTCGATGCTCTCGCGAAGACGGACGGGAAGCCGTGGGTCTTCCACGGGGCGACTTGTCTCGCGCCCGCGTACGTGCGGTGCATGGTCAGCCTCTCCCCCGGAGGCTCGGATGCGTCCGTCCGGCGTGAGTTCGATACGAAGAAGAAGGAGTTCGTGTCCGACGGCTTCGTGCTGCCGGAAGCCAAGTCGAGAGTCGCGTGGCGCGACGAGGACGCGCTCTGGGTCGGCACGGACTTCGGATCCGGCTCGCTGACGACGTCCGGCTATCCGCGCATCGTGAAGCTCTGGAAGCGCGGCACGCCGGTGTCCGCCGCCCGGACCATCTTCGAGGCCCGTGCCGAAGACGTGGCCGCGGGCGGGGGAAGCGAAATCCTGAGCGACGGCCGCTACGACGTCGTCGCCCGCACGCCCGCGTTCTTCCGCCAGGAGACGTTTCTCCTCGTCGGGGATCAGCTGGTCAGGCTGGACATTCCCGAGGACGCCGATCTCCGGGTCTTCTTCCGCGGACGGGCCATATTCTCCCTGCGAAGCGACTGGACCCCGAACGGCGGAAAGACCTATCGCGAGGGTTCGCTTCTGGCCGGAAGGGTGGACGATCTCCTGCGCCCCCCGCCGGAACGCCAATTCGACGTGCTGTTCGAGCCGAGCGCGCGCGTTTCGCTCGCTGCAGTGGACCGCACGCGAGACCACGTGCTGATTCAGACGCTCGACAACGTGCGCAGCCGTCTCACGGCTCTTTCGTTGAACGACGACGGCGGCTGGACGCGCGCCGAGATCCCGACGCCCGGGATCGGCACCGCGGAGCTGGGCGCGCTGAGCGACCAATCGGAGTCCTTCTTCTTCACCTACGAGGACTTCACGACGCCGAAGTCCCTGTGGCTCGTCGAGAAGGGCGCGGCCCCGGTCAAGGTCAAGACCATGCCCGCGTTCTTCGACGCGAAGGGGATCACGACCGAACAGTTCGAGGCGACGTCGAAGGATGGCACGAAGATCCCGTATTTCGTCGTGCGTCCGAAGGGGGTGAAGTCGGACGGGACGGCGCCGACGCTCCTCTACGGGTACGGCGGCTTCGAGGTCTCGGAGGTGCCGAGCTACAACGGCGTCCTCGGTGCGGCGTGGCTCGCGCGCGGCGGCGTGTACGTCCTCGCGAACATCCGCGGCGGGGGAGAGTTCGGCCCCGGCTGGCACAAGGCCGCGGTGAAGGAGCAGCACATCCACAACTTCGAGGACTTCGCGGCCGTGGCGCGGGACCTCGCGGCGCGGAAGATCACCTCGGCGCGACGCCTCGGGATCATGGGCGGCTCCCAGGGCGGCCTCCTCGTCGGCGGAACCTTTGCGCTCTACCCGGACCTCTTCCATGCCGTCGTCGCGCAGGTGCCGCTCGCCGACATGCGGCGATTCAGCCACCTCCTGGCCGGCGCGAGCTGGATGGCGGAATACGGCGATCCGGACAAGCCCGAGGACTGGGCCTACATCCAGACGTGGTCGCCGTACCAGCTCCTCCGGCCGGACGCGAAGTACCCGACGCCGTTCTTCTGGACGAACACCCGCGACGACCGCGTGCACCCGGCCCACGCCCGCAAGATGGTCGCGAAGCTCGAGGCGCAGGGGCACCCGGTCTACTACTTCGAGAACACCGAGGGAGGCCACGGGAGCGGCGCGGTGAACAAGCAGACGGCCCAGGTCACGGCGCTGGAGTACGCCTATCTCTGGATGATGCTTCGCTGAGCACGTCGCCCCCGCGGATCACTTCTCGAAGCCGAGCTTTTTCATCAGTGCCGCGAAGCGCGGGTCCGGGCGGAGAGGATCGAAGATCCGGTCGCCCCGGAGATAGATCAGCCACTGCGAATCCGCATCATAGGCCCGTTCGAGGTAATCGAGGGCGCGCGCGCGGTCGCCCAGGCCGAGATGACACGATCGCGAGGTTGAACGGAGGGACGTAACCGTGCAATGCGGCCGCTTTCAGCTCCTCCATCGCCGCCATCGCGCGCTTTCGATCGCCGGAAGCCCCATACGCGTACCCGAGCCAGGCGGTCACGAACGGCGGAGACTCCAGGGCTCTGGCTTTCTGGAATTGCGGAATGGCGTCCGCTGACCTTCCCTTCCTGGATGTCGATCCAGCCGTCCATGAAGGGAGAAAGAAGAAGGTCGGATCGAGTTCGCCGCCCTCCGCGCAAGCTCCCTCGCCGCCGGGTACCGGCCTTGCCAGGCCACGGCCATGAGACCGTCGATGGGGATTTGCGGAGACAGCGGATCGAGCTCGGCCGCGCGACTGGTCTCGGCCACCGATTCGTCGAGCCGGCCCACGAATCCGAGCACGAGGCCGAACTGATCGTGAGCGAACGAATAGTTCGGATTGAGCGCGAATGCCCGGCGAAATTCGGTTTCGGATCCCGCCCAATCATGTTCATACCAGGCCTTGTACACGGCCAGAGAGGTATGAGCCTCGGCGGACGCGTCGTCGAGTTGGATCGCCTTCTTCGCCGCGGCCTTCGGGCCTTGGGCCCCGCTTCCCGAGGCGGTGAAGACTCCTTCGTTGAAGCCGGCCCAGAGGTATGCGTCCGAGAGACCGGAGAACGCGGGCGCAAAGCTCGGATCCCGCCGGACTGGCCTCTTCGAAGTGCGCGATCGCCTTGTTCAAGTTCTCGTCGCTCGGGCGGTTGAAGAAATACCGTCCCTTTCAGATAGGCGTCGTAGGCCTCGGGATTCACGCTGGGCGCGCGCGTCAGCCGCGACTGCTCCGCCGGAGTCAGCCGAACGTGGATCTCGCGCGCGATCGCGGACGCCAGCTCGTCCTGCAAGCGCGAGGACGTCGCGCGAGTTGCGCTCGAAGCTCTTGGCCCACAGGTGCCGATCCGCCCGCGCGTCGATCAGCTGGGCGGTGATCCGAACCTTTTCGCCCGCGCGAATCACCGAGCCCTCCACGATCGCGTCCACGTTCGAGCGCTTCGCGCGATCTCCGGGGTCGGCGGCCGGTTGCGCCCCTTGAATTGCATCACCGAGCCGCGTGAGATCACGCGAAGCTGACTGATGGTCGCGAGAGCCGACGTCAACTCGTCGGTCATCCCCTCGGCGAAGTAATCCTGACCGGGGTCGCCCGAGTAATTGTCGAGGGGAAGAACGGCGATGGATCGGATCGCGGGCGGCTCGGCCCGCGGCTTCTGGCGCGCGAGAGGACGACGGCATGAACCTCCGGACGCCTGCCAGCATACAGCGCCGCGCAACAGAAGGCAGCCGCGACGTGCCACCCACGCCGGGCGCTTCCAGGCCGCGGGCGAGGGGCGGCCGGGAGCGTGGACTTCTCCCGATGACGGTCTGGGGCCGCAGCGAAGAGCCGGCACGGGGCGAGGAGGTCTCGTTCCGCAGATCCCGCAGCTCGTTGTACACGTCGCGCGAAGTCTGGTAGCGATCGCGCGGGTCCTTCTCGAGGCAGCGGCGCAGGATCCTCGCCAGGTGGGCCGGAAGGTCCCCGCGCTGGTCCGTAACGGACGGGGGAGTATCGCGCAGGATCGAAGAGATCATGTCCACGGCGCTCGCGCCCTGGAACGGCCGCTCGCCCGTCACCATCTGGTAGAGAACGACGCCGAGGGAGAAGACGTCCGACCGCGCATCGACCCTGCCTCCCCGCGCCTGTTCCGGAGACATGTAGGCGACCGTGCCGAAGACCTGCCCCTCGCTCGTCAGATTCGCGCGGCTCTCCGTCGGCGTGCTCGTGAGATCGGGGTGGGAGTCCGCGGCCTCGAGCTTGGCGAGCCCGAAGTCCAGCACCTTGACGCGTCCCTCGCGCGTCACCATCACGTTGCCGGGCTTCAGGTCCCGGTGCACGATTCCGCGCTCGTGGGCGGCCGACAACGCGTCGGCGAGGGGCACGGCGATCTCGAAGAACCGCGGGAGCGGAAGGCCGCCCGGCGCGAGGAGAGTGTCGAGGGTCTCGCCCTCGACCAGCTCCATGGCGAGAAACCGGAGGCCGTCGGCCTCCTCCACCGCGAAGATGGTGACGATGTTGGGATGGTTCAGCGACGCGAGCGACCGGGCCTCGCGCTCGAAGCGGGCCAGACGATCGGCGTCCTGCGCCATCGCCGGCGGGAGCATCTTGATCGCCACGTCCCGCCCGAGCTTCGTGTCGGTCGCCCGGTAGACCTCGCCCATCCCGCCGGCGCCAATGGCCGCGGTGACGCGGTAGTGGCCGAGGCTGCGGCCGATCAGCGCGGACCCCCTCGGCGCCAGGAAGCTTCGGCTTGGGTTGCGTATCGTGGAATGACGGGAGCGATTCTAGCCCCGCGGACGCAGGATCACGAATCGCCGGCCTATCGGTCGAGCTGTTTGAGGGCCGCGGTGAGCGGGGCGTCGGAGATCCGGATCACCCCTTCGAACGGCCGGTCCATTTCGAGAATCAGGAAGATGGCGCCGGCGACCGAGAGCGCGCACACGAACAGGGCCGTGCCGACGGTGGCGTTGGGAGTCGCGAAGAGGCCGAAGCTGACGAAATTGATGGTCAACCAGAAGACCACGACGACGAGAAGCGGGACCGATATCGAGCTCGACCTCTGCTGGACCATCAACAACCGCGTCTTCGCGAGGTCGCCCACGACGGAAGAAGCCTGGTCCTTCAGCTCCTGTTGCTCCGGGCTCTTGACCGGGAGGTGGTGGATGGCGGCATACAGACTGTTGGCGGTCGCCGGCGGCGGGTGGCCGCCCCAGATCACGTCTCGGGCTCCGGCGACGACTCGCCGCAGTGTTTGCCGGGCGTCGCTCGCCTCCGGTCCGTAGACGGACAGAATGCCGTCGAGCATGACGACTCCGGCCGTGAGCGTGGTCAGTTCGTCCTTCTGCGTGTCGTAAGCACTCTTGGCCGAGCCCACGAGCAGGCCGAGAACGAGAGCGGACATCGTCCCGATCAGGGCCATCGCCGCCCGGATCAGCTCTTTCGACTCTCCGCTCCGGTGGTGCTCGGGCAGGATGGTGCGAAGCCCCATCCCGGCGAGAGCGCCGCCGAAGACGGAGGCGAAGACCAGGGCACTCGTCATGATGGGACTCATTCCACGTCTCCGTTTCGGAAGCGATGGACCGGCGGGAATCCCACGGGCGGCGACGTCACGCCGTCCTCGGGACGTTCGATGGCGGCCGCGCGGTTCACGCAGGAAGCCCGGTCAGGAGCCGACCGAGTCGTTGCACTGGGGGCGGAGTGTATCAACGGTCCCGAGCGCGGGGACTCACGTTGGACCCCAGGTCCAATGGATTCGTCCCATCCCTGGTCTCTCGAATCGCGGTGACGTGGACCAGCAACTGGCGGTCCTGACACAAATAAATCAGTCGGATGACCTCTCTCAGGGTAAGTTATCCACGGTCACGAGCGGGATGTCCACGTTCCATCCGACCGTAGACGGCGAAGGGAGCGAATCTTGACAGGCCCACGTATGCCCGACCAGTCCGTCGATTCGCTGCACGCGATTCCGAGACGCCTCTCCTTCCTGTTTCTCGTCGCTCTTGCGGTTGGCGCCGTCGCTCGGGGCCAGACTCCGGCGGAAGAGGCGGAGAAGGCCAACGAGCTCGCTCGCGAGCTCGCCAATCCTGTTTCGGAGCTCTGGTCGCTGCAATTTCAGTTCAACAACGTCGAGCTGACGAACGACCGCTGGAACTACAACCTGAACTTTCAGCCCGTGATGCCCCTCAGCCTGACCAAGGACATCAACCTGATCACCCGGCCCGTGATCCAGGTGTACAACAGCGTCCCCTACGAGACCTCCACGGGAGCAAACGCCCGGACGACGAATTTCGGCGACTGGACGCAGATGGAGCTCTTTTCGCCGGCGCACAGCGGCCACTGGCTGCTCGGCCTCGGGCCGACGTTCATCTTCCCGACGGCGGGCTCCGTGTACGCGGGCCAGGGGAAATTCCAGGTGGGGCCCGCGCTCGTGTTCGCCTACATGACCAAGCAGTACATCATCGGGGTGTTCCCGCAGCAGTGGTGGTCGTACGCGGGCGACGCCAACCGCCCGGATACGAACCAGATGAACATCCAGCCGATCATCAACTTCTTCATTCCCGGCGGCTGGAACGTGGGTTACTCGGGCAACATCCTGGTCGACTGGGAGGCGCCGAGCGACAACCGGTGGACCGTTCCGATCGGCATCAACGTCGGCAAGGTCGTCAAGTTCGGACGCCTGCCGGTCAAGATCGGGCTCTCGGGCCAGTACATGGTCACGCAGCCCGAACCCGTCGGCCAGCACTGGAACATCCAGATCCTGCTGACGCCCGTGATCCCGAAGCTCATTCAGGGAACTCTGTTCGAGTGAGCTGGAGTCAATTTTCTGCTTCGGAAGGGCAGGAGATGCCGAAGCTCAGTCGGGGAACCCTGCTCGAGTGAACCGTTTGCGCGGGCATTGCCCCTTAGGTCCCATATCCTTCCTGGGGCCGACGCGATAGTGTTGGCGCGTGGAGCCGATCGCACCGCGAACGAGTGGCGTCTGATGTGCTCCATCTCTGCAATTTCAACAAGGAGCTCGTAATGAAGAAAAGCATGGCTGCTTTCGTGTCGGCGATCGGATTCGCCTGCGTCGTGACCTCGGCGTCGGCCCAGGTGCCCCAGACGCGCCCGGAGCCCGGAAACAAGCCGATCGAGACCTTCACCGCCCGCGCGTTTCAAATGCAGCGCGGCTCGTCCGGGATCGTGGAGATCCAGGTCACCCGCTGGTCGACCGACGCCGAGCGCGAGATGCTGCTCGGGGTCCTCAAGGACGCGGGACAGCCGGCGATGCTCGTGGAGCTGCAGAAGCTGCCGCAGGTCGGCTACTTCAAAATGCCCAACACGATGGGAGTCGCCCTCTTCTACGCCCGGTCGAACGAGCTTCCCGACGGAACCCGGCAGGTCGTGCTCGGAACCGACCGGTCGATCGGCATGGCGACGCGCTCACCCCAGGCGAGCAAGTACGACGCCACGATCATCGAGATCCACTTCAAGAAGGGGAGCGAGAAGGGCGAGGGAAAGATCGTTCTCGCGGGCAAGGCGTCCATCGGCAAGGACGGAAAGGTCCAGATCTCCAACTACCAGGGCGAGCCCGTCCGTCTCAAGGACGTCACGTCCAAGACGCCGTAGGCCCGGCGTCCGACCGGCCTAGACGCAGCGCACGATGCGGGGAGGCTGGTTGAACGCGAGATGGAAGATGCCCAGGAACTGGCCGCCGTCCAGACGATAGACCGTCAGCGTCATGATGCCGTCCTCGACGACGCCCGAGTAGCGGGCGGGGCGCTTCTCCGGCTGCCATCCTTCGGGGAGGACCGGGGGAGTGAACCACCACCTTCCGTCGAGCGCGAAGCGGCCGGCCGAGTCCGTGAGGAAGGGCCCGGGAATCGAACCCCCGGCGCAATCGAATTCGATTGCAACGGCGTCGTTCGTGATGGTCAGCCCGACGTGGTCCCCGCCCCAGGCCCCGTGAACCTGCAAGAGGTCGCTCGCGCGCGGAGTCAGGACGCGGGGCGCCGGGCGGCGCGGCCTCCCTGCCGTCGCGGCCTCGAGGTCGACGCCTCCCGGAGCGGCGGCGAGCGACGGCTCGGTGGGCGAGCGGTCGGAGCAGGCCACGACGGAAAGAAGCAGCCAGCCGGCGAATCGGAGCGAGAAGCGGACGGCCATTGCGCCACCAACCTGCGACGAGACGACACTCACGCGCTCCGGTGCCGCCGCCGCGCGACGAACGCCGGGCGGTCGCGCCCTCAGTCGTCTTCGTCTCTCCCCGAGTGGAGCGCCAGCTCGTCGGTTGCCGAGTCGTAGTGCCAGAGCTGGCCGTAGCGGCCCCAGCTGACGATCGTGCGGAACAGGTCCGGGATGGAATGGCCCGGCAGCCGCTCCGCGAGGAACGCGCGGACGTCCTCCCCGGAGTGCGCGGAGTCGGGCTCCTCGGCCAGATAGCGGATCAGCGCGACGAAGGTTCCGAGCGTCAGCAGCCGCTTCCGGAACAACAGCTTCTTGTCCGACGCGGGCGCGGCCACCATCTCCCGGCCGAGGTCCGTCACCCGCACGAGGTCGCCCGGTGTTTCGCAGAATCCGAGCATCTCGGCGGCCTTGACGACGGCGATCGTGTGGCCGAAGTCGTAGTCGGTGATCGCGTCGAGCTCGAAGAGGTCCTGCTCGCCGGCATGGTCGCTCAAGATCTCGAGCAGGCCGAGGACCTCGTTGGGCCGGGCTTCGGGGATCGGCCGGATCGGCCCGACGGACGGACGGCCGCCCGCGGCGGCCGGCATCGGCTTCTCCTCCGGAAGGTGGATCCCCGTCACGATGTCGTGGATCTCCTCCACCATCCGAAGGAACTCGGGATGACGGTATGCCCGCGGGTGGGGCAGCGTGTTGACGATCTCCTGTTTGATCGTCCCCGGATTGGCGCCCAGGATGACGATCCGATCGCCGAGGTAAACCGCCTCGTCGATCAGGTGCGTGATCATGAGGATGGAGGACAGGCTGCTCGAGCGGTCCGACCAGAGGCGGTACACCTCGGCCCGCAGTAGCTCGGCCGTCAGCACGTCCAGCGCGGAAAACGGCTCGTCCATGCAGAGGAGCTCCGGCCCGCCGACGAGGGCTCGCGCGATCCCGACGCGCTGCTTCATGCCCCCGGAGAGCTCCTTCGGATAGGCCCGTTCGACCCCGGAGAGGCCGACCTTGTCGATCGCATGCGCCACGCGCGACGCCGCTTCCTCCTCGGGAAGGGGGGCTCCGTTGAGACCGACCCGCACGTTCTGCTCGACGGTCAGCCACGGATACAACGCGAAATTCTGGAAGACAACGGAAGCGCCGGGGTGGATGCCGATGAGCGGCCGTCCGTGCTCCCTGAGCTCCCCGGAGGTCGGAGGAATGAGGCCGATGAGGATGCGGAGCAGTGTGGACTTGCCGCAGCCGGACGGGCCGAGGATGACGACGGTCTCGCCCTTGCGGACCGAGAAGTCGACGTCCTTCAGCACGACCCGATCCCGGCCCTCGTCGTCGCGGTAGACCTTGGTGACGCCGACGGCCTGGGCGATGGCCGGCTCGGGATCGAGGCGAGGAGCCGTCGACGCGCTCATCGATTCAAAGCGTACCGCGACTCGGCGAGCCGGTAGAGCGGCCGCCAGACCGCGCGGTTGAGCAGAATGAGGGCGCCGGACATCGTCAGCACGCCCGCGGCGAGCAGGGGGAAGTTGGCCGACTGCGTGGCGTGAGTGATCGTGGATCCCAGGCCGAAGGTCTCGAGGCGGCGGCCCTGGTACTCCAGGGTCTCGGCGACGATCGAGGCGTTCCAGGCGCCCCCGGCCGCGGTGATGAGACCAGTCACCAGGTAGGGGAACACGGCGGGAAGAAAGAGCTTCTTCCATCGGGCGACGCCGCCCACGTGGTACGTCTCGGAAGCTTCCTCGAGGTCGTGGGGGATCGCGCTTGCGCCGGCCAGGACGTTGAAGAGAACGTACCACTGGGCGCCGAGCAGCATGAGCATCGACGCGATCACGGCGAACGGAATGCGTAAGGCCAGCATCGCGGCGGTGACCAGCGGGAAGATCATGGGCGCCGGAAACGAGGCGACGAGCTGAACGACGGGCTGGAGACGCCGCGACCACTTCGGCGATCGGCCGATGAGAATTCCCGCGGGAACGGTCCAGACGACCGCCACGGCCAGAGCCCCCGCCGCGCGGAGAAACGTCGCTCCCAGGGCGGCGCCGAGCGTGCCCCAGTCCCCGCGAGGAACGGCGATCAGCAGGTGGACGAGCCGGAACGAGCCCCACGCGGCGGTGCCGAGCGCGGCGGCCCCCATCAGCCAGAGGAGAGCGCGCCGAAGCCGTTCTCCGGCGCGGTCGGCCGGCGCCGGCGGTGGGGCGGGCCTGGGAGCGGCCTCCCGGAGGGCGCGGCCGTCGCCCGCTGCGCCCGGCCTGCGGCGCCATCGGCGCAGGCGGCGCATCAAGGGCGAGCGCCGCAGGAGATCGAGCACCCACGACCGCGGCTTCTCGGCCGACGACAACTCTTCGAGCCGGAAGCGCTCCGACCACGCCACGAGCGGCTTCCAGAGAAGCTGATCGACCGCGAGGATCATCGCCGACATGGCGACGATCGCCCAGAGCATCGCGCGGTGGTCGCCTTTCGCGATCGCGACGGCCATGTACGACCCGACCCCGGGAAGACGGAAGTCGTGGTTCCCGAGCGTGAAGGCCTCGTTGACCGTCAGGAAGAACCACCCCCCGGCCATGGACATCATCGAGTTCCACACAAGGCCGATCGCCGAAGAAGAACCTCCACGGTCCGGAAGGTCTTGAACCACCCGAACCGATGGATGCGGGCGACTTCGCGAAGCTCCGCCGGCACGGAGCGCACCGATCCGTAAAACGAGAAAACCATGTTCCAGACCTGGCCCGTGAAGATCATCAGAACGCAGGCAAGTTCGAGCCCGACGTTCGAGTGCGGGAAGAGCGCGACCATCCCGAGCACGAGGCCGGGAAGGAAACCGTCCCCCGGGCCTCGGGCGAGAGGCGTGACGCGTCGAAATTTTACGTTTGGATGCTCCAATTCGCGTTGCCGCTTTGATAGGAAAGAACTCCGTGGTTCCAGTTGACCCGGGAAAGGAGACGCGATGGCCGGAAAAGTGAAGCCGATACCGGAGGGCTACCGTAACGTCACGCCGTACTTGATCGTGGACGAGGCCGCAAAGGCGATCGATTTCTACAGGAAGGTCTTCAAGGCCAAGGAACGGATGCGGATGCCCGCGCCGGGGGGCCGCATCGGTCATGCCGAACTGGAGATCGGCGACTCGGTCGTGATGCTCGCCGACGAGAATCCGGAGATGAACGCGCGGTCGCCCAGGTCCGTCGGCGGCTCGCCGATCTCGCTCTTGCTGTACGTCGAGGATGTGGACGCGACCGTGGACCGCGCCGTCGCCGCCGGGGCGAAACTGAAGCGGCCGGTGGCGGACCAGTTCTACGGGGACCGGACGGGAGGAATCGAGGATCCGTTCGGTCACCAGTGGTACCTCGCCACCCACGTCGAGGATGTGTCGCCCGAAGAGATGCGGAAGCGGTCGGAGGAGCTCGTCGCCTCCGCCAAGTAAGTCGGACGGAGCGGGGGCGGTGTCCGTGGATGGACGCCGTCCCCGAGTTCCGTCCTCGACGGCGTGAGCTCGCCGCGCGGAAGGCCGGACGCACGCGTACACGTGTCGGCGGATGTCGTCGCACCTCTTCATGGTGACGATGGCGCCGTAAGCGCGGGCGGGTCTCGCCGGTCCGGGAGCTCGAGCGCGCCTACAGCTCGGACCGGACGGGCGCCACGAGCCACTCCGAGAGCCTCTGCTTCAGGGGGCGCGCTTTCCACATGGCCAGCGTGTAGGAGCGGCACTTCGAGAGGTCGCGCTCGTACTGCTCCTTCATCAGCGCGCCGAACGTCGCGTCGTAGACGAAGACGTTGATCTCTTCGTTCAGGTGGAACGACCTCTCGTCGAAGTTGGCCGATCCGACCGTGGAAAAGATCCCGTCCACGACCATCGTCTTGGGATGGAACATCGTCGGCTGGTACTCGAAGATCTTGACTCCGCCCTCGAGAAGCCGTCCGAACGACGCCCGCCCGGCCGCCTTCGTGGCGGGGACGTCGTTGTGCTCGTCCGAAGGGACGATGATCCGCACGTCCACGCCTCTCCGGGCGGCGGCGATGAGCAGATCGGCCGTGCGTTCGTCCGGCAGAAAGTAGGAGTTGGCGATCCAGACTTCCCGGGCGGCCGCGGCGAGCGAGATCGCATAGACCCGTTCGGCTCCCGACATCGCCGCGAGCGGCGAGGAAGGCACCACGGCGACGGAGAAGGGCCCCGCCGGAGGAAGATCCGGGAAGAACTCGTCGCCGACGAGGGCCTCGCCGGTCGTTTCCGACCAGTTCTCCTGAAACGCGCGCTGGAGGCCGCGGACGGCGGGCCCTTCCACGCGGATCTGCGTGTCCCGCCAGTGCTCGTGCGAGTCGGCATTTCCCCGCCAGGGGTCGGCGAACCCCACGCCGCCCGTGAACCCGACCTTGCCATCGACGACGAGGACGCGCCGGTGGGTGCGATGGTTCAGCACCCAGAACATCCAGGGCCTCTTCGGGTGGAAGAATTCCACGCGACAGCCGGCGCGCCGCATCGCCTCGACGTCGCTCGCCTTGAGGCTCTTGCCCGAGGAGCCGACCGCGTCGAGCAGTACGCGCACCGTGACGCCGCGGGCCGCGCGCTCGGTGAGGGCGTCGCGGAAGCGCGTTCCGACCTCGCCCGACCAGAAGATGTAGGCCTCGAAATTGACGGTCTTGCGGGCGGAGGCGATGGCCTCGAGCATGGCGGGGAAGATCGCGTCGCCGTTCTCGAGGAGCTCGAGACGGTTTCCCGAGGACATCGTCGGCCCCGGCAGGGCCGACGGCAGGAACGTCGGGTCGCCGACCGTGAATCCGTGGGGCACCTCGTAGACGGTCTTTTTCGGGGCGCTCGTCTTCGCGATCGTGATGGCGAAGATGTAGCCCACGATCCCCGAAAGGAGGACGAGCAGGATGAGCTGCAGCGACGTGCGGCGTCGGGAGCGGGCGGCCTTCACGGGGAGGAAGGGTACGTCATGCGGGCCGGTCCCGGTGGCATCGCCGCCGGGCGACAGAATAGTGCGCGAAGGCCTCAGCCGTGCGCCGGGCGGGCGGCCTTGGGGGGCTCCTCGAGGCGGACGCGGCGGTTCTTCGAATCGACCGTCACGGAGAAACGCCGGAGCACCTCGTAGCCGAGGACGCCCCGGGAGATCCCCTCGACGACGCGGATCGTCGGGTTCTCGAACGCGAACCGGCCGATCGTGGCGGACCCGGCGAGCCGGCCTTCCTTCGCCTCCAGGACGCGGTCGATCCTCCGGTCGGGCCGGGCGGCCGCGAGGCCTCCGGGAAAGGAAAGCCGGGCCGCGGCCTCGGCGGGGATCGTCAAACCGTAAGGGGAGCCGGTGTCGAGATCGAGCTCGAGGGCGAGGCTTCCGAAGACGACCGGCAGCGTCGGGATCGGGCGGGCGGCTCGAACTCGAACATGTCCTGGCCGTTGCCGGGCGGCAGCTCGCCCGGCCGGATGGCGATTCGCGCGGCCGGGTAGTCGAACGTGACGAGGTGGCCGGCGAACATCCCGGCAGACAGCACGCCGACCGGATCTTTCGGGCCGGGGAACGGGCCCGACAGATCGTCGGCGACGGCGATGAGGTCGGAGATCTTCGCGCCGCCGAACTCGAGCCGTTCGATCCGCAGGAGGTCGCGCTCGGCGGCCGTGGGGGCGCCCGGGCTCTGGACCCGCGCCTTCCCGATCACCGGCATTCCCAGGGAACGCGCGAACGACTCCGAAACGACCGTCCCGGATGCGCCCGTGTCGAGGACGAACGGGTACGGCCCTTTTCCATCGAGCGTCGCCTCGACGACCGGCCGGTTCCCGAAGGTTTTCATCGGGAGCGAGACCTCGCCCCCGGAGAGCTCGATCTTCGGCGGCGGGGCGCGGTGGGGGCCGCTGCGCCGCTCGACGGCGCCCTCCTGACCGGCCGCCCCCGCGGCGAGGAGAGCGAGGGCGGCGGTCGCCGCCGCGAGGCGCGTTCCGGGATCGCAGTCGTTTCGCATGGCGTCCTCCCGGCCATATAGTACGATTCGTACTATGACCGGGTTATGGCGGCGCCGACTGAAAGTTTGACGGAGCTCGAGGGCGCGGTCCTCGGCGCCGTCTGGCAGAACGGTCCGTGCACGCCGTACCGCGTGCGCCGCGTCTTCCTCGATTCGCCCAGCCCCTACTGGAGCGGGAGCGCGGGGGCGATCTACCCGCTGATGCGTCGCCTGCAGCGGCGCGGCCTGATCGCGTCGCGCGAAGGCCCGGCGAGCCGGCGGGCGAGCCGCCTCTACGCGCTGACGCCGGCCGGCGTCCGGCAGTTCCGGGCCTGGCTCGGGCCGCCCTGGTCGGCCGTCGTGACCGGCGTGCCGGCCGACCCCCTCCGCACCCGGGTCAGCTTCCTCGGAGCGCTCCGGCCGTCCGCCCGCTCGCGGTTCTTCCGCGAGGCGATCGGCCGGATCGCCGAGGACATCCGGCAGCACGCGGAGGACCGCCGCCGGGGGCGCCACGCCGGCCAGCCCTTCGAGGCGGCGGTCGCCCGCGGCGCGCTCGCGGCCCTCGAGGCGCGGCGCCGCTGGCTCGATCAGACGGCGGCGATCTTCGGACGGACGGGTCGGCTCCCCGCGAAGCCCCGCGGCCGGGTCCGCTGATGCGGTTGCATCAGGCGGGAGGCCGCCGCCGGGCCGTAGCGTCGATTCATGCAGATCCAGTTTCCGGGCGGCCTGCGGGTCCAGGCGCTGCACGAGGGCTTTCTCATCCGGACCGACCAGCCGGAGAAATCGGGCGGGACGGGGACCGCCCCGTCGCCGTTCGACCTCTTCCTCGCGTCGATCGGGACGTGCGCGGGGTTCTACGTCCTCCGTTTCTTCCAGCAGCGGGGCCTCGAGGCCGAGGGTCTCGGGCTCCGGGTCACGCCCGAGTGGGACCCGGAGCGCAAGCTCACGTCCCGGATCCGGATCGAGGTCGAGCTGCCCGGGACCTTCCCCGAGAAGTATCGGGACGCGGTCCTTCGGGCGGTCGACCAGTGCTCCGTGAAGCGCCACCTGCTCGAGCCGCCCGCGTTCGACGTCGTCGCGGTCGCTGCGCCCGAGGCCGTCCCGGCCGGGGCCGATCGCGAGCTTCCGGTTTTCTGATGGAGATCGCGGACGTTTCGGACGAGCCCCGGACCGCCGCCGACTTCGGCATCCGTCGGGTCCTGAAGTCGAGTTACGAGGAAACCCTCGCCCGGGTTCCCGAGGCCCTGCAGTCGGAAGGGTTCGGCGTGCTCACGGAGATCGACGTCCGCGAGACGCTGAAGAAGAAGCTCGGAGTCGACTTCCGGCGCTACAAGATTTTGGGCGCCTGCAACCCGTCGCTCGCGCACCGCGCCCTCGAGGCGGAGCTCGAGGTCGGGCTCATGCTCCCGTGCAACGTCATCGTCTACGACGCCGGAGAAGGAAACACGGTCGTCTGCGCCATCGATCCCATGCAGACGGTCGCGGCGCGCGGCACCCCGGCGCTGGCCGAGGTCGCCGCGACCGTTCGAGAAAAGCTCCAGCGGGCGCTGGACCGCCTGGCGTAGCCCGCGCGGCGAGCGCCGCGATCAGTTCTCGGGCTTCGGAGTTTCCGGCGGGCCGGCCATCCCCTTCATCATCGGGCAGTCATGCGGCCCTGGCCCCGGGCCCATTCCGCCACCGCCGCAGCAGCCCATCATCCCTGCGCCGCAGCAACCCATACCCATCCCGCCTCCGGCCATGCGACCCTGCCCCGGTCCGCGCATCGCCCCGCCCATCATTGGACGGTCTCCCATCGGACCCGGCGCCGAAGCGTGGAAGGCGACGAGCTTCTCGATGGCCGACTCGAGCGCCGCGACCTTCTTGTCGCCGCGGGCCTTCTTCGCCGCATCGAGCTGCGCTTCGATGTCCTTCCAGGCGGCCTGACGCTTTTCCATCTGCGCCTTGCGCGCATCCATCGCTTTCTGATGAGCTGCCGCCATCTCCCGGCAGTTCTTCGCGCAGGCTTCGGGATCGAAAGCCGGCGTCTCCTGGGCGAGCGCGGCGCCCGCCACGAGCAGGGCCGCCAACGAGACCGCGAAACGAAATTTGAGCATTCTGTCCCTCCGGGGCCATGCTAGCCGCCGGCGGCCGGCGGTCCCTGAGGCAAACGCACCAGGGTCTCAGTCGGAGCGCCGGCGCGCGGCGGACTCGCCGGGGCCCGCCCGTCGCCGGGCGCTTCGGTCCCGTCCGGCGAGCCGTTTGGCGGCTTTTCCGCCAGCCACGAGGCCACCGTCCTCTTCGGCGCGATGAGCTTGTAGCTCTGCTGAATCAGCGCGCGGGCCTCGTCCCAGTCCGTTCTGCCGGTCACGTCCATCGACACCCAGCCCTTGTGGCCGACATAGGGCGCCCGCGCGAAGCCCGGCCGGCGCACCATCGCGTCGGCGTGGTCGAGCTCGAGCTTGAAGCCGATCGTCACGACGCCCTTCTTTTCACCGAGGCCCGCGAAGATCTTCTCGCCCACGCGGAAGTGTGGCTCGCCCCAGGTCGGAGTCTCCTTCGTGTCGGGCAGCGCGAGACAGATCGCGCGCATCCGCCGGAGCGCGGCGTCGAAGGGCGTCACGTCCGTCCGGCGATCCGGCTCAAGGCGTCTGTGCCAGGGCCTTCTCGACGACGATCGGCTTGTTCTTCAGAATCGTGTCGACGATCTCCTTGGCGAGCTTCTTGATGTCGGCCGCGGACTCGACCTGATCGACGACGAACTTGGCGGCGACGACGTAAGGGTTCCAACCGACCGGCGGTCCCTGGCCTCGGAGCGCCTCGGCCTCTCCGAACACGATGAACGGCGAGGTGGGGTTGACGCCGAGGTCCGCCACGCTCACGGTGATCTTCGTGTTGACGGGATCGGGCTGCCCCGAGATGAACGATGGCATCTTGATCATTCCCGTCTGCGCGTCGATGGCGTAGAAAATGCCGGTCACCAGCCAGCCTTCTCCGGTCGGGAGCGGCTTGTCGCGGGCGATCCTCCGGGCGGTGTATCCCTGGGCCTTGAATTCGTCGGCGATCGCGCCCGAGAGGGACCCCGCGCTCGCGACGGCCTTCTGGCTGGCCCGCGCTCCGCGGAGAATCGAAAGCGGACCCCGGCGCGGCGCGTTGCCCCCGCTTTGCTCTCCCGTGTGCGCCTCGAAGTCCTCGACGTAGATCGTGAGGGGGTGGGCGGCCGGGGCGGGTGCCGGAGTCTGCGCCGCCGCGAGGGCAGCCGCGCCGAGAGCGAAGGCGGTCGTCAGCAAGGTGCGGCTCTTGTGGGTCACAAGGTCCTCCCCGGTTTGTTCTCCCGTGCGGGGCGAGCGGCCCGCGCGCCCGGAAATCAAATCACAAGCCCCGCGCGGTCGCGAAACGCACCATTCGTTATAGCCTTTCTCTCGAATTTTGAACCGCCTCCCAGGTTCTCGCTCGCGTCCGTGCAAACGCCTCGCGGCGATCGACGCCGGAGGAGGCGTCGCGCGGTCGTGCCTGCGTCCGCTCGCCGCCCTTGTCCTGTTGGCGACCGGGTGCCTGGTGGGGCCGAATTACTCGACGCCGAAGAGCGACGTGGCGCCGAACTGGCTGCCGAGCCCGACCGTGGAGGAAAGACCCCTCAACGCGGTCGACGCCTCGTGGTGGAAGGTCTTCCGGGACCCGGTCCTCGACGGCCTGGTCGAGGCCGCCTACCGCAACAACCTCACGCTGCAGATCGCCGGGGCGCGGGTGCTCCAGGCGCGCGCGCAGCTCAACCAGTCGATCGGCAACCTGTTCCCGCAGCAGCAGGGCCTCTCGGGCGCGATCAACTGGAACCAGGTCAACACGCCCGTGACCGTCAACCGGGCCGACGACAGCATTCTCTTCGCCGCCACCTGGGAGATCGACGTCTGGGGGAAGATCCGCCGGAGCATCGAGTCCGACCGGGCCGCTTACCTCAACACCGTCGCGAGCTACGACGACGCGCTCGTGACCGTGATCGCCGACGTCGCGTCGACGTACGTCAACATCCGCACGGCCGAGGAGCGCATCCGCGTCGCCGAGCGCAACGTCGAGACGCAGAAGGAAAGCCTGCGCGTCGCGTCGGTGCAGTTCAAGTACGGCGAGACGAGCGAGCTCGACGTGCGCCAGGCCGAGACCCTCCTCGGTCAGACGCAGTCCCAGATTCCCAACCTGCAGAACACCCTGCGCCAGGCGAAGAACGGCCTGGCGGTCCTCCTCGGCGAGACGCCGTACGCGGTTGACGCGCGGCTCGCGGGGGAAGCCCCGATCCCGGTCGCGCCGCCGGAGGTGGCCGTCGGGATCCCGAAGGACCTGCTGCGCCGCCGGCCGGACGTGCGTGCGGCGGGGCTTGCGGCGGCCTCGCAGTCGGCGCTCATCGGCGTCGCCGTCGCCAACATGTATCCGGCCTTCTCCCTCGCGGGGGCGTTCGGCTTCGCGTCGACGAACCTGGGCCCGAGCTCGCTCTCGGACATGTTCCTGTGGCAGAACCGCGTGGCGCAGGCCGGCGCGTCCTTCTTCTTCCCGCTGCTGAACTACGGCCGGCTGATCAACCAGGTGCGCGTCCAGGACGCGGTCTTCGAACAATCGGTCCTGAACTACCAGAACACCGTCCTGACCGCCCAGCAGGAAGTCGAGGACGGCCTCTCGGCCTTCTGGACGTCCCGGGAAGCGCTCGCGAACCTCGACACGGCGTCGACGGCCGCGGCGCGGTCCACCAAGCTCTCGCTGCTCCAGTACAAGGCGGGCGAAACCACATACACCACGGTCATCACGTCGGAGCAGTCGGAGCTGTCGATCGAGGACTCCGTGGCCTCGACGAAGGGGAACGTGGCCCTCGGGCTCATCGGGGTCTACCGCGCCCTCGGCGGCGGGTGGGAGATCCGCGAAGGCGGCGACGTCGTGTCCGAGGAGGTCAAGGCCGAGATGGACCGTCGGACGAACTGGGGGAACATGCTCGAGACGGCGCAGCACATGCCGAAGGTCTCGCCCGAGGAGGAACCGTGAATCGGAGACGAATCGCCGTCGGGTGCGTGATCGCGCTGGCCGCCGCGCTCCCGGGATGCCGAAAGCACGCCGCGGCCGGAGCGGCAGTCGCGCCCGCGGTGACGGTCCAGTCGCCGAAGCCGCAGCCGGTGACGGAATATCTCGACCTGACCGGCACCGTCGCGGCCTCGAAGACCGTCAACCTCGTCGCCCGAGTGCCGGGATACCTCGAGTCGGTCGACTTCAAGGACGGCGCCGTCGTCTCGAAGGGACAGCTCCTCTTCGTCATCGAGCAGGCGCCCTACCAGGCGCAGGTGGCGCTGAACCAGGCGGCCCTCGTGCGGGCGCAGGCCGAGCTCGACCGGCAGCAGTCGATGATGAAGGAGAACGCCACGGCGGAGACGACCGTCGAGAACTGGGTCAGCCAGCGCGACCAGGCGAAGGCGCAGCTCGATCTGGCGCAGATCAACCTCGAGTACACGAAGGTCACGGCGCCCTTCGACGGCCGGCTCGGGGCCCGGCAGGTCGATCCGGGCAACCTCGTGGGGTCTTCCGGGCCGACGGTCCTCGCGACGATCGAGCAGCTTCACCCGATCTACGTCAACTTCAACCTCAACGAGCGGGACGCGCTCCAGCTTCGCGACCAGATGCGCCGGCTCAAGATCGAGGTCGGCTCGAACATCGGAAAGGCCCCGGTCGAGGTCGGTCTCCAGAACGAGAAGGGCTATCCCCACGTCGGAGTGCTCGACTTCGCCGACAACTCGCTCTCCACGTCGACCGGCACGATCGCGCTGCGCGGCGTCTTCGAGAACAAGGACACGACGCTCTTTCCGGGGCTCTTCGCGCGCGTCCGCATTCCCCTCGGGGACCCGCGGCCCATGCTCACGATCCCGGCGAGCGCCGTCGGCAACGACCAGCAGGGCGACTTCGTCTACGTCGTGACCGCGGCCGACGCCGTCGAGCGCCGGTCGATCGTGAAGGGACCGGTGACCGACGGCCGGCTCGCGGTCCGCCAGGGCCTGTCCGAGGGCGACCGCGTCGTCGTCAACGGCCTCCTCAACGCGCGGGTGGGCGAGAAGGTCGCGCCGGCCGAGGCTTCGGCCGCATCGGGCGCCTCCAAGCCGTGAACGCGAACCACGCTCACCCAGAAATGGTGATTACGTTCGCGGCGCGAATAGTCTCCCGAGCGAAGCGAGGGAGGAGGTTCGCGCCGCGGGAGCGAGCGCGGAGCGAGAGCGTCAGGCGGGCGGTCGAGCGCCGTCCGCGAGCCGCCCGCCGGTGGCGAAGCCAGACCTCGAGCGCAGCGCGAGCGACGTGATGCTGGCGAAGTTCTTCATCGAGCGTCCGGTCCTCGCGAACGTCATCGCGTTCGTGACGATCCTGCTGGGGGCCGTGGCGCTGGGGGTGCTCCCGGTGTCGCAGTACCCGCCGATCACGCCGCCGACCGTCCAGGTCACGACGACGTATCCCGGAGCTTCCGCGAAGACGCTGGTCGAGACCGTCGCGCTTCCGATCGAGCAGCAGGTCAACGGCGTCGAGAAGATGCTCTACATGCAGTCCAACTGCACGTCCGACGGCCGCTACACGCTCACGGTGACCTTCCAGGTCGGCACGGACCTCGACTTCGCGCAGGTCCTCGTCCAGAACCGCGTGTCCGCGGCCATGGCGCAGCTCCCGGCCGCCGTCCAGCAGCAGGGCGTCGTGACGAAGAAGAAGGAGACGTCGCCCCTCCAGATCATCACGCTCTCCTCGAAGAACGACCGGTTCGACGCGCTCTTCCTGTCGAACTTCGCGACGCTCCAGCTCTCGGACAAGCTCGCGCGGCTGCCGGGCGTCGGCGACGTGGTCGTCTTCGGGGTCGGCGAGTACAGCATGCGGGTCTGGCTCGACCCCGACCAGATGCGCCAGCGCTCGCTCATGCCCTCGGACGTCGTCAGCGCGCTGCAGTCCCAGAACGCCTACGTCGCGGCCGGCCAGGTCGGCATGCCGCCGACGCCGGCCGGCCAGGACTTCCAGATCACGGCCAACGTGCCGTCCTCGCTCTCCGATGCACCGGAGTTCGGCGAGATCATCCTGAAGACCGCCGCGAACGGCCAGGTCACCCGCATCCGCGACATCGGCCGGGTCGAGCTCGGCGCGCGCAGCTACAGCCAGGTCTTCCGCGTGGACGGGAAGCCCGCGGGCGGGATCGCGATCTACCAGCTCCCGGGCGCCAACGCCCTCGACACGGCAAAGGGAGTCCGCCGGCTGCTCGCCACCCTCGCGCCCGGCTTTCCGCAGGGACTGGAGTATTCGATTCCGTTCGACACGACGACGTTCGTGAAGGAGTCGGTGACGGAGGTTTACCACACGCTGTTCGAGGCGGGGCTGCTGGTTTTGGTGGTGATCGTGGTGTTTCTGCAGGACTGGCGGGCGACGCTGGTGCCGGCGACGACGGTGCCCGTGACGATCATCGGGGCGTTTGCGGGGATGGCGGCGATGGGATTTTCGATCAACCTGCTGACGCTGTTCGCGGTGGTGCTGGCGATCGGGATCGTGGTGGACGACGCGATCGTGGTGGTGGAGGGGGTGTCGCAGCACGTGGAGCGGGGTCAGACGCCGAAGCAGGGCGCGATCGACGCGATGCGGGAGCTGTTCGGACCGATCATCGGGATCACTTTGGTGTTGATGTCGGTGTTTCTGCCGCCGGCGTTCATGCCGGGGATCACGGGGCAGATGTACCGGCAGTTCGCGCTGGTGATTGCGGTGACGGCGTTGATATCGGCGGTGAACGCGTTGACGCTGAAGCCGACGCAGTGCGCGTTGTGGCTGAGGGCGCGGGATCCGCAGGCGAAGAAGGCGGTGTTTTTCCGGTGGTTCAACGCGGTGTACGAGCCGCTGGAGCGGCGGTACGTGCGGGTGATCCGGTTCATGGTGGAGCGCAGCGGGCGGATGGCGGCGATCGCGGTGGTGCTGATCGGGCTGGCGGGCTGGGGCCTGACGCGGGTGCCGACCGGCTTCATCCCCACCGAGGACCAGGGCTACGTGATGGTCGCGGTGCAGATGCCGGACGGCGCGTCGCTCGAGCGCACGCAGACCGTCATGGACCGGGTCTCGAAGATCGGCCTCGAGACTCCCGGCGCCGCGCACGCGATCGCCATCGGCACCGGCGGCCCCTCGCCGCTCGACGGCGACGTATCGCTCGCCAACGCGGGCATCGTCTACCTGATGTTGAAGAACTGGAGCGAGCGCGGGAAGGCGGAGGATCTCGAAGCCGTGGTCAGGCACCTCCGCCGCGAGCTCGCCGGAGTGCAGGAGGCCCGCACCCGCGTCCTCGTCCCGGCGCCGATCCAGGGTCTCGGCGCCTCGAACGGCTTCCAGATGCAGGTCGAGCTGACCGACGGGAGCTACGACTTCGAGCGGCTGCAGCGCGTGACCGACGAGATCGTCCGCGAAGCCGGCCGCGCGCCGGAGGTCGTCGGCGCCTTCACGGCCTTCCGCGCGTCGGTGCCGCAGGTGACCCTGCGGGTCGACAAGACCCAGGCGGCGACCCTCAACGTCAACGTCGGCGACGTCTACCAGACCGTGCAGATCTACCTGGGCTCGAGTTTCGTGAATCTTTTCACGCGCTACGGCCACAACTACATGGTGTATCTCCAGGCCGACCCGCTTCGCCGGCTCAACGCCGACGACGTGAAGAACCTCTACGTGCGCGGCTCCGGCGGCAGCATGGTCCCGGTCGGCGCGCTCGCCGAGATTCGTCCCGCCCTCGGGACGTCGGTCGTCTCGCTCTACAACCTGTTCCCCGCGGCGACGGTCAACGGCCAGCCGGCCGACGGGTACAGCTCCGGGCAGGCGCTCGACGCGATGGAGAAGATCGCGAACCGGGTGCTTCCCCGCGGCATGAGCTTCGAGTGGACGGCCATGTCCTACCAGGAACGGCTGGTGGGCAATTCCACGTACTTCATCTTCGCCCTCTCGCTCCTGCTCGTCTACTTCGCCCTCGCGGGGCAGTACGAGAGCTGGATCATTCCGGCGGCCGTCATCCTGGCCGTGCCGATGGCCTTGCTCGGGACGGCGGCGGCGCTCCTCGGCCTCGGCCTCGCCAACAACATCTACGTGCAGATCGGCCTGGTGCTGCTGATCGCGCTCTCGGCCAAGAACGCCATCCTCATCGTCGAGATGGCGCGGGAGGGCCGCGAGAAGGGCCGGAGCATCGAAGAGGCCACGGTCGACGCGTCGCGGGTGCGATTCCGGCCGATCCTGATGACGTCGTTCACCTTCATCCTCGGCGTGCTGCCCCTCGTCCTCGCGAGCGGCGCCGGCGCGGCGGCACGGCGGTCCCTCGGCGTCGCGGTCGCGACCGGAATGCTCGCCTCCACCGGGCTCGCCGTCCTCTTCGTGCCCTCGCTCTACGTCGTGCTGCAGCGCTGGATCGAGCGGAGGAAGCCGGCTCCGCAAACTCACCCTCTCCCCGGAGGGGAGAGGGCAGGGTGAGGGGTTTGGCTCGAATGGCCGAAGCGCCGCGCCTCCGCCGGCGGAGCGCCCCTCACCCCAACCCTCTCGCGCGGGGAGAGGGGGAAGACGCAGGGCCCTAACCCCATGCTCGCCCAGTTCTTCATCGAGCGCCCGGTCCTCGCGAACGTCATCGCGTTCGTGACGATCCTGCTGGGCGCCGTGGCGCTGGGGGTGCTCCCGGTGTCGCAGTACCCGCCGATCACGCCGCCGACCGTCCAGGTTACGGCGAGCTACCCCGGGGCCAACTCGCGGACCCTGGTCGAGACGGTCGCCCTGCCGATCGAGCAGCAGGTCAACGGCGTCGAGGGCATGCTCTACATGCAGTCGACGTCGACCAACGACGGACGCTACGCGCTGATCATCACGTTCCGGGTCGGCACCGACCTCGACCTCGCGCAGGTGCTGGTGCAGAACCGGGTCGCCGCGGCCCTGGCGCAGCTGCCCCAGTCGGTCCAGCAGCAGGGCGTGGTGACCAAGAAGAAATCCACGGCCATCCTCCAGATCGTCACGCTGACCTCGAAGAGCGCGGCCTACGACGCGCTCTATCTCTCGAACTTTGCGACGCTCCAGCTCCGCGACAAGCTGGCGCGCGTGCCGGGCGTGGGGGACGTCACGGTCTTCGGCATCGGGCAGTACAGCATGCGCGTCTGGCTCGACCCGGAGCAGATGCGTGCAGCGCTCCCTGATGCCGAGCGACGTGATCTCGGCGATCCAGGCGCAGAACGCCTACGTCGCCGCCGGCCAGATCGCCGCCCCGCCGGTTCCCGCGGGCGAGTCCTTCCAGCTCACGATCGACGTGGGAGGCAACCTTTCCCGGTCCGAGGAGTTCGAGAACGATCATCGTGAAGAACTCGGGCGGGCAGATCACCCGGGTCCGGGACGTCGGCCGGGTCGAGCTCGGCGCCCAGACCTACGGCCAGTTCTTCAAGATGGACGACCGGGTGTCCGGCGGGATTGCGATTTACCAGCTACCGGAGGCCAACGCCCTCGACACGGCCGCCCGCGTGCGATCGAAGATGACGGAGCTCGCCCGCGACTTTCCCGAGCGGTCTGGAGTATTCGATTCCGTTCGACACGACGACGTTCGTGAAGGAGTCGGTGACGGAGGTTTACCACACGCTGTTCGAGGCGGGGCTGCTGGTTTTGGTGGTGATCGTGGTGTTTCTGCAGGACTGGCGGGCGACGCTGGTGCCGGCGACGACGGTGCCCGTGACGATCATCGGGGCGTTTGCGGGGATGGCGGCGATGGGATTTTCGATCAACCTGCTGACGCTGTTCGCGGTGGTGCTGGCGATCGGGATCGTGGTGGACGACGCGATCGTGGTGGTGGAGGGAGTGTCGCAGCACGTGGAGCGGGGTCAGACGCCGAAGCAGGGCGCGATCGACGCGATGCGGGAGCTGTTCGGACCGATCATCGGGATCACTTTGGTGTTGATGTCGGTGTTTCTGCCGCCGGCGTTCATGCCGGGGATCACGGGGCAGATGTACCGGCAGTTCGCGCTGGTGATTGCGGTGACGGCGTTGATATCGGCGGTGAACGCGTTGACGCTGAAGCCGACGCAGTGCGCGTTGTGGCTGAGGGCGCGGGATCCGCAGGCGAAGAAGGCGGTGTTTTTCCGGTGGTTCAACGCGGTGTACGAGCCGCTGGAGCGGCGGTACGTGCGGGTGATCCGGTTCATGGTGGAGCGCAGCGGGCGGATGGCGGCGATCGCGGTGGTGCTGATCGGGCTGGCGGGCTGGGGCCTGACGCGGGTGCCGACCGGCTTCATCCCCACCGAAGACCAGGGCTACGCCATGGTCACGGTCCAGCTTCCCGACGGGGCCTCGCTCGAGCGGACCGAGAGGGCCATGGACGAGCTCGCGCGGATCTGCCGGGAGAATCCGGCCCTCGAACGGACGATCTCGATCGGGGGCCTTTCGCCGCTCGACAGCAACGCGTCGCTCGCCAACGCCGGGATCATCTACCTGATGTTCAAGGACTGGAGCCGCCGGGGGAGGGGGGAGGACCTGCTCTCGATCTACGAGGACCTCTCGGCCCGCCTCGCGCGGTTCCAGGACGCGCGCACGATGGTGCTCGTGCCGCCCCCGATCCAGGGCCTCGGCCTCTCGGGCGGCTTCCAGATGCAGGTCGAGCTGACCGACGGCAGCGCGGACTACGTCCGGCTGCAGCAGGCGGCCGACGCCATCGTCGAGCGCGCGAAGGCGGACCCGGCGATCCGGATGGCGCTGACGCCGCTGCGCGCCGAGGTCCCGCAGATCACGATCCACGTCGACAAGACGCAGGCCGAGAACCTGGGAGTCGACGTCGGCGACGTCTACGGCACGGTGCAGGCCTACCTGGGCTCGAGCTTCGTCAACCAGTTCACACGCTTCGGCCACCAGTACATGGTCTACGCCCAGGCGGACGCGCCGTTCCGGAGCGAGACCGGCAGTCTCTCCGGCTACTACGTCCGCGCGAGCGGAGGCCAGATGGTGCCCCTCGGCACCCTCGCGCGGCTCGAGCGGACGCGGGGTCCGGCGGTCGTCACGCTCTACAACCTGTACCCCTCGGCGACGATCAACGGCGCGGCCAACGCCGCCTTCAGCTCGGGGCAGGCGATGCAGACCATGGAGCGGATCGCCCGCGAGACCCTGCCCCCGGGGATGACGTACGAGTGGACCGCGATGTCCTATCAGGAGAAGCTCGTCGGGAACTCGACGTACATGATCTTCGCCCTCGGGATCCTGCTCGTCTACTTCGTCCTCGCCGGCCAGTACGAGAGCTGGGTCACGCCGGCGGCGGTCATCCTCGCCGTTCCGCTCGCCCTGCTCGGCACGGTCGGCGCCCTGCTCGGCCTCCACGTCGCGAACAACCTGTACGTGCAGATCGGGCTGGTGCTGCTGATCGCGCTCTCGGCCAAGAACGCCATCCTGATCGTCGAGATGGCGCTCGAGGGGCGGGCCGCCGGCCGGAGCCTCGTCGACGCCACCGTGCTCGCCTCGCAGGCGCGCTTCCGTCCCATCGTCATGACGTCGTTCACGTTCATCCTCGGGGTGCTGCCGCTGCTGCTCGCCCGGGGCGCGGGGGCGAGCGCCCGGCGCTCGCTCGGCCTGGCGGTGTCGACGGGAATGGTCGCCTCGACGTGCCTGGCCGTCCTGTTCGTCCCGGCGTTCTTCGTCGTCCTGCGGGGCTGGGCCGAGCGGCGGCGGCCGGCCGCGGGCGCGGCACCCGAGCCGGCCGGCCCGCCAGCCGTCTCCGAACGGGGATAGAATCCGCGACCGAACTCAGCCGATCCGAACGAAAGGAGCGCCGTCGATGAGCGTTTTCATCACCGGAGCGAAGCGTCGTTCACTGTTCGCCGCCCTGGCCGCGGGGCTCGCCGGGACCCTCGTCGCCCAGCAGGGCGGAATGATGAAGGAGGTCATCCAGACCAAGCTGGCGGCGATCAAGCAGTCGCAGGCCGCCAATCAGGCGCAGCTGCGCAAGTACGCGTGGACGGAAACGACCCAGGTCGCCCTGAAGGGCGAGGTCAAGAACACCAAGCAGATGAGCTGCCGCTACGGGCCGGACGGCAAGGTCGCCAAGACCCCCGTCGGGCCGCCGCCCGAGCAGCAGAAGATGGGACCGCTGAAGCGCCGCATCGTCGAAGAGAAGAAAGAGGAGATGGGCGAGTACATGCAATCCGCCCGCGCCGTCATCGGCCTGTACGTCCCGCCCGAACCCCAGAAGATGGAGCAGGCGTTCCAGGCCGGCAACGTCAGCCTCGACCGGCCGGGATCGGGGGAGGCGGGGCTCGTCTTCCGGAACTACGCGAAGCCGAACGACTCGATGAACCTGGACTTCAACATGTCGACGAAGAAGCTGGCGGCGCTCAACGTCAACTCGTACATCGACGACCCGTCGCAGCCGGTCAGCCTCGCGGTGCAGTTCGCGATGCTGCCGGGCGGAACGAGCTATCCGGCCAACACCGTGCTGAACGCGCCGGCCAAGGCGATCCAGGTCACGGTCACGAACTCGAACTACCAGAAGATCGCGCCGTAACGCCGGCGGGGCGCCGTGCCGACAACCCGCAATTTCAGAGGGACAGGCTCGTGACCTCGGCTCCCCCGGGCCCCGCCGCCGAGCAGGTCGCGTGGAGATTGACCATCTCGACGAGAAGCGCCAGCCGTTCGATAAACGTCTCGACCACGGTCGGGCCGTCGCTCGCCCGGCAGGTGAAGGACACGAGGCCTTTCCCCTGATCCAGCACGTAGCGTTTGAAGTGGTCGGAATCCTTCTGCACGCTCTGGAACGACTCGAGCCAGCGCTCGTCGACGGTTCCCGACAGGCTGACCACGTGGCGCTGGAACAGGGGTCCCAGGATCTCTTCCCTCATGGCGGCTCGATCCACGGCGACGTCGTACATGCAGCGTTGCTCACCCGGCTTCTACCGGGCGCCTCTCACCACGATGAGACAGCAAGGGAGGAGCCAGGACGTAACTCGTTGTCCGGACTTGGCTTCCTACCGACGTGTGACGAGAAACGTCTCTCGAATCGCCGGAATTGCCGAGGATTGTCAGCTCGTGGGCGCTTGTTCAGCGAAGCGGGACGGAAAGCGCGCCCCCCGTGCGGCCGCGCCTTCGACGCGATCGACCGGATCACGATTCTCCGAACCCGCCCCTCCTCCTCTTCGCAAACCCGGCTCGGGGCCGGATCCGGGGCTTCAGGGGTTGACGATCATGTGGCCGTCGCAGAGTTCTTCCGTGCCGTCAGCGTGGATGAGAACTTGCCAGTACTTGTAGTCCACGGTCGGGCTGGGGATCGTTGTCTCCTTGATCTCGCCGGAATAGCAGATCCGCGTCCCGCAGTCTTTGGGAACCCACCTTCCGCCTTCTGGCGATGGCGTCATTCCTTCAAAGATTTCTTTTTCGAACTCGATGCGCACTTTGTCCGTCTTCTTCTTGGCGACCCAGATCGCGACCTCGCCATCGGCCTTCGAGATTTGCACCTTGGGGTACTTCAGGTCGCAGGCCTTGGGGCCGACGAGGATGGCGACGATGCCCTTCTTGACCGCGTCGGTTTCCGGGGAGCCCCCGGTCTGCTTCGTGGCGCAGCCGATTGCACACCCGATGGCGAGAAGTGCGAGCCAGGGCAGGTATCGGGACGAGCGTGACATGGCTTCCCTCCTTCAGCTACCGGCCGCATTGCGCGGCGCGGCGACGATCGAGCGAAATTCCGGGTTGTCGCGGAAGCGGGCAAACTCGGGCTGCACCGAGATGGTCTGGCGGCAGTACCCGGCGGCGACCGCCTTCCGCAACCAGGCGAAGGCCTCGGCGTCGCGGCCCGCGAGCGCGGCGACGATGGCCGCATCGGAAAAGAGGTCGGGCTCTTTCGGGTCGAGCGCGATCACCCGTGCCATCTCCTGGTTCGCTTCGACCATGTGTCCCGTCTTCGCAAGCCCCGTTGCGACGTACGAGCGGGCCAGCGCGTCCTTGGGATTGAGGTCGAGCTGTGCGCGGGCGAGGGCGACCGAACGCGCGTAGGCGCGGTCCGCCTTCGCCGGATCCCCCCGGGCCCGGTAGGCATCACCGAGGTTTCCCACGATCATGAAGTTGCCGGGTGACTCGACCACGGCCCGTTCGAGGGAAACGACGGCGTCGGCCGGATGCCCCGTCCAGAGCTGCGCCATCCCGAGATTCGACAGAGCACTCGGGTCCTTCGGAGCGAGCTCGAGCGCGCGGCGGAAGGCCACGAGCGCGGCCGGGAAGTCGCACCGCATCGCCTCGGCGCCGCCCAGGTTGCTCTGCGCCCAGTAGCTGTCGGGCGCCGTTCGGCTCGCCCGACGGAACAGGTCCGCGGCCTCGGCGTAGCGGCCGAAGTCGTAGTACCACGCTCCCAGCTGGTTGTAGACCGCGAAGGAGGGCTCGAGCTCGATCGCCCGGCGGAATGCGGCCTCCGCCGTCGCCTGGTCCCCGGCGGCCTGGGCGGCGCGACCGAGACCGATGAGGGCCTCGACGTTGCCCGGCCGCGCGGCGAGGGCCCGGCGGAATGCCACGACCGCCTCGCTCGCCCTCCCGGTCACGAAAAGCGTCTGGCCAACGGTCACGTCGACTTCCGGCAGCCCGGGATCGAGCTGCCGCGCCGCGTCGCTCGCGGCGATGGCCCGATCCGCCCACACTCGCTCCTTCCCGAAATCGAACATCGCCAGGTTCGCGCGGGCCAGCGCGGCCTGGACCAGGGCCGAATTGGGCTTCTCCTCGGCCAGCTTCTGCAGGATCCGGAGCGCCTTTTCGACGTTTTCGCGCAGGTCGTATCGCCGCAGAAGACCGATCGCCTCGAGGTACCGCTCCTGCTCGGCCGGCGAATCCAGCCCCGAGGGCGTGGGCGTGCGCTGGGCGCCACGGCGCAAGCGCAGGTCCTTCACGACGCTGTCGGCGACGCGGTCCTGGAGGGCGAAGAGCTCGGCCCCGTCGATCGCGGCGGCCGCGAGTTGATTCCCGCGGGCGTCGACGATTCGGTAGGTGATGCGGAAGCGCTCGTTTTCGCGTTGGAGAGTTCCGGCGAGCAGCGTGTTGGCCCCGAGGCGCGCTGCCACGCGGGCGAAGTTGGGATCCTGGTCTGCGGTCTCGACCGGCGCGCGCGGCGTGACGACCTGCAGGCCCGGAACGCCGGCCAGGCTGACGCTGACTGTCTCCGCCATGGCGAGGCCCCAAAGGTCACCAGCGCTGGAGCCCGTGAGGTTCCGGAAGGGGAGCACCGCGAGCTGGCGAGCCGGCGCTCCGCGACCCGAAGCGTCGTGGCGGGGCCGAAAGAGCAGGTATGCCGCGAGTGCGAGCACCGCTCCAGCGGCGACGGCCGCGGCGATCCTTCGGGTCCGGCGCCCCCCGACGGTGGCGACGCCACCGCCACCCGAGAGCCCGGCCAGCGTGGCCTCGAGCCCGAGTCGCGCGTCGCCGGCGTCCCGCAGGCGCCGTCCGGGGTCCTTCTCCAGGCAGCGGGCGAGAAGCTCCCGGACGCTTTGAGGCGTGCGGGCCGGAAGGGCGTTCCAGTCGGGATCCTTGTCGAGGATTGCGGCCAGGACGTCCGGAACCGTCTCGCCCGTGAAGGCCCGGAGCCCCGTCAGCATCTCGTACAGGATGCAACCGAACGCCCAGATGTCCGTCCGCCGGTCGGTCTCCTTTCCGCGCGCCTGCTCGGGGCTCATGAATTCGGGCGTCCCCACGATCTCGCCGGGTGTGGAGGTCTCGAGAACGACGGTCGGAGAGCGCGAGATGTCGCCGGCGAACGGGATGTTCATCGCCTTGGCGAGACCGAAGTCGAGGACCTTGACCTTGCCTTCCGGCGTGACCTTGATGTTGGCGGGCTTCAGGTCCCGGTGGAGGACGCCCTTCTCGTGCGCGTACTCGAGGGCCTCGGCGATCTGGGCGCCGATGCGAAGAGCGTCGGCGATCGCCAGCGGGCCGGTGTCGAGCCGCTGCCCGAGCGTCTCGCCCTCGACGAGCTCCATCACGATGTACCGGATCGGGCCGTCCTCTTCGGCGCCGTAGATCGCGGCGATCGCCGAGTGGTTGACGGCCGCGAGCATCCGGGCCTCGCGCTCGAAGCGCGCCACGCGGCCGGGATCCGCGCCGGGGTCGTCGGGCAGCACCTTGATCGCGACGTCCCGGCCGAGCTTCCGGTCCCGCGCGCGGTACACCACGCCCATTCCCCCCGCGCCGAGCATGTCGAGGATCTCGTAGGTCCCGAGGCGGAAACCGGGCTGGAGCGTCATCCGGATCTGGGCGGATTCTATGTCCCTGCACGTACAATGAACACGTGAAAGCAGCCGGACGGGCTCTTCTGGCGGCCTGCGCCGCGCTTTCCCCGACCCTCGCCCTGGCGGCCTCCGGCCCGCCGGGCCTCGTCGCGAGCGTCGAACAGTTCGACCATCTGGCGCTCGGGGACGTGCGTACCGTCGGGCCGCTGACCCTCGCCGTCGGACACTTCGAATGCCGCCTCGCGTCGGGCCACGCCGCACCGGTGCTCGCCGGCGATCAGGTGGTCGGCATCTTCTTCGAGGGCACCGGAGCGATGGAGTACGTCTCCGCCGACCCGCTGGAGGCGACGACGGTCGTCTTCAATGCCCGGAAGGGCTCGGACCTGAAGCCCGAGAAGACCGACAAGGGGGTCCGCCTGCGCGACAGCTTCACCCGTCTCCTGTGGCTCGCGCAGGGCCAGCCGCTTCCGCCGCTCGGCGACAAGCCCTACACGCCCCTGACCGCGGCGTTCGCGAGCCAGCGGGCGAAGTTCGCCAGGGTCAGGGGCGCGCCCCCATCGCACGACTTCGCCGAACAGAGGCTGGACGCGCCGGAAGCGCCGCTCGTGTGGGCGCAGCTCGACGGCGGCGCCGACGACCTCCTCTACGTGCTCGACGGGACCGACAACGCGTTCGAGTCGCTTTCGGTGCTCGTCTCGAGCGAGTCCGAAGATCCCGAGATGCGGAAGTACCTTTTCGCACACGCACTCTCGGATCAGCCGATCGGCCGCGACCCCCGTGACCCGCTGCGCCCGCGGGTCGTCCTCGCGGACGTGGACCTCGATCTGCGCGTCTCCGACGGCGACGACGCCTCGCTGACGGCGGTCGAGACGCTCGTGCCGGTGGGGCGCCCGCTGAAGATCCTGCGCCTCGCGCTGCGGAGCCGGTTCTACACGTATTTCGGGGCCAACCTCACGACGCGCAACGAGCGGCTCCGGAAAGTGACGGACGAGTCGGGCCGCGAACTCGCGTTCGTGCACGGAGACCAGGAGGTGCTCGTGGAGCTCCGCGAGCCGGCGCCGCCCGATCGGCCGCTCAAGCTCCGATTCGAGACGGATGGCAACTTCCTGGTCCGCCCGGGAGGGAACAGCTACTGGGAGCTCGGCACCACGGCGTGGTTCCCGCAGCCGTCGCTCGCCGGTCAGTTCTATACGCTGCACGCGGTCGTGCGCGTCAAAAAGCCGTTCGTTCCGTTCGCTCCCGGCACGACGGTGCGCCGCGTCGTCGAGGGAGACGAGAACGTGCTCGAGACGCGCGTCGACCGGCCGATCGCGTTTGCGACCGTGCTCGCCGGGCGTTACGGGATCGAGGAGGACGTTCGCAACGGCGTGACGATCCGGGTGGCGACCTACGCGCTCAAGAACGACCGCGCCGTCAAGCAGCTCACGAACCTCTGCGAATCGATCATCAAGTACTACGAGGAGTTCCTGGGGCCCTTCCCGTTTTCCGAGTTCAACATCATCGAGATCAACGATTTCGGATTCGGCCAGGCGCCGCCCGGCACGATGTTCATCACCAAGGAGGCGTTCAACCCGTTCATCGGGGAAGGCAACCAGTACTACTCGCAGGGAGTCAACGAGCGGTTCGCCCACGAAATCGCCCACCAGTACTGGGGCACGGTCGTGAAGATGCCGAGCTGGGAGGAGCAGTGGCTGACCGAGTCGTTCGCCGAGTACTGCGCGGGGATCTTCCTGAAGACCTACAAGAACGAGGCCACCTTCCGGGCGCTCGTGAAGCACTGGCGGACGTTCGCGACCTTCGGCACGGACCAGGTCCCGATCCCGCTCGCCAACCAGGCCTGGGTCGCCAACGACGCGCGCACGCGGGCCTTTCTCCGCTACGGCCTGCTCTACAACAAGGGCCCGGCGCTTCTGTACGCGCTCCACAAGGAGCTCGGCGACGAGGCCTTCTTCATGTTCCTGAAGTCGTACCAGAAATCCTTCGCCTGGAAGTTCGGCTCGACGAAGACGCTCGCCGGCCTGCTCCAGTACATGACGAAGAAGGACTACATGCCGTTCTTCGAAAAGTACTACTGGGGCATCGAGATGCCGAAGGACTGATCCGGGTGCTCCGGCGCGCGTCGCTGGTTTGGCTCGCGGCGGCGCTCACCGGCGGCCCGCTGTTCGCCGCGGGGCCCGCGGCCCTGCCTGGTCTTCTGGAGCGCTTCGACCACCTGACGGTCGGCGAGGCCGTAGCGGTGTCGACGCTCCGCCTCGCGGGCCCGCACGCCTCCTGTGAGCTCGGGGCGGGCCGGGCGGCTCCGGTTCGGGCCGGCGAGGAGGTCGTCGGGATCTTCTTCGAGGGCACCGGCGCGTTCGAGTACCTGTCCGCCGATCCGATCGAGGCGCCGGTCGTCGTGTTCGACGCGAAGAAGGGCTCGCGCTTGAAGCCCGAGAAGACCGAGGCGGGTGTGCGGCTGCGCGACACGGTCAAGCGGGTCCTCTGGCTGGCGCGCGGGGAGACCCTGCCTCCGCTCGCCGGCGCGCCGGCGCCGCCGCTCGCCGACGCCTTCCGCCGCGAGCGCGAAAAGTTCGGCCGGATGCACGCGCCGCCGCTCTCGCACGATTTCGCCATGCGGTCGCTCGATGCGCCGGCCGCCCCGCTCGTCTGGGCCGAGATCGAGGGCGGCCGCGAGGACCTGCTCTACGTCTTCGACGGCACGGACGATCCGTCGGAGGGCCTCGCGACGCTCCAGGCGAGCGAGTCCGACGAGAAGGAGCTCCGCAAGTTTCTGTGGCTCTCGCCGCTGTCGCTCCAGCCCATCGGCCGCGACCCGCGCGATCCTCCTCCGGCCCGCTATTCCCTGACCGACGTCGGAGTCGACCTCACCGCCTCGGCGGGCAACGACGCGAAGCTCGTGGTCGAGGAGACGCTCGTCCCGCGCGGCCGGCCGGCCGCCGCCTTCCGGTTCGACCTCAACAGCACTGAGTACGCCATGGCCGGCTCGAACCTCGAGGCGCGTTCCGAGCGGGTCCGGACCGTCACGGACGAGAAGGGTCGGGCGCTCGCTTTCGATCACCGGATGGACCAGCTCGTCGTGGAGCTCGCGGAGCCGGCGCCCGCCGAGAAGCCGGTCCGGCTCCGGTTCGAGATCGACGGCGACTTCCTCATCCGGCCGCGCGGCGACAACTACTGGGAGCTCGGGATCTGGCCGTGGTTTCCGCAGCCGACCCTGGCGGGCCAGGAATACGCGTGGCATGCGGTGGTGCGCGTTCCGAAGCCGTTCGTTCCGTTTGCGCCGGGGACGACCGTGCGTCGGGAGGAGGAACGCGGCTTGAACGTGCTCGAGACGCGCGTCGACCGGCCGGTGCAGTTCGCCGTCGTTCTCGCCGGCCGGTACGACATGGAGGAAGAGGTGCGGGACGGCGTCACGATCCGCGTCGCGACCTACGCCCTGGACAACCCGCGCGGCCGCAAACAGCTGACGAAGGTGGCGGCCGAGATCATCGCGTACTACCGGGAGTTTCTCGGCCCCTTTCCGTTCTCGGAGTTCAACATTCTCGAGATCAACGACATCGGGTACGGCCAGGCGCCGCCGGGGACCATGTTCATCACCAAGGAGGCCTTCGACCCGCTCGTCGGCGACATGACCCGATTCGAGGCGCAGCAGATCGCGAAGGTCTTCGCCCACGAGATCGCGCATCAGTACTGGGGCGTCGTCGTCCGGATCCCGAGCCCGGAGGAGCAGTGGCTGGCCGAGTCCTTCGCGGAGTACTGCGCGTTTCTCTTCGTGAAGGACCGGCGCAGCGCCTCCGTCGCCGTGGGCCTCGAAAAGCGCTGGCGGCGCGGGGCCGATTTCGCGGACGACGCCGCGCCGATCCCGCTGGCCAATCGCGTCTGGGTCGCCTCCGACGCGGTGCGCCGGGCCGAGATCCGCAAGGGACTGCTCTACGACAAGGGCCCGATCCTTCTTGCCGCGCTGCATCGGGAGATGGGCGACGCGGCCTTCCGCGCGTTTCTGAAGTCGACGCAGGCGGCGCTCGAGTGGAAGTTCGGCTCGACGAAGGAGATCGTCCGGCTCCTCGAGGCCGCCGGCGCGCGGGACCCCGCGTCGTTCTTCGAGAGGTACTACTGGGGCGTGGAGATGCCCAAGAACTAGGGGCGGGAGCTATCATTCTCGCGATGCGAGAGTGGCGGAACTGGCAGACGCGCGGGACTTAGGATCCCGTGGGGAAACCCTTGAGGGTTCGAATCCCTCCTCTCGCACCATCGGCATGTTGAGGATCGCGCCACGGAGGTGCGAGAGGAGAGGATGAGAACCCTCGGGGGGTGCGGGGGATCGCCCCCGCCGACAAGGCAGCGCCGGCCGGCGGCGAAGCCGCCTCTCGCGTAAGCGAGCGGCCTGCACGAGTCCCTCCTCTCGCACCATCGGCATGCTGAGGATCGCGCCACGGACGTGCGAGAGGAGAGGAGAGGATGAGAACCCTCGGGGGGTACGGGGGATCGCCCCCGCCGACAAGGGAGCGCCGGCCGGCGGCGAAGCCGCCTCTCGCGTGAGCGAGCGGCCGGCACGAGTCCCTCCTCTCGTACCAATCTGAAACCATGTGCTTCGCTCTCCTCCTTTTCGTCGCCGCGGCTGCAGGCGGTCACGCCGCTCCGGCGGCCGTCGATCCCGCCATCTTCCGGGCGAAGGCGGCGGGTGAGCGCGCCTCATTCCTGGTCGTCCTTCGGGAGCGGGCGAATCTTTCCGGGTCGAGGGCGATCGCGGACCGGGCCGAGCGGCGCCGGTTCGTCTACGAGTCGCTGCGATCGGTCGCCGAGGCTGCGCAGCGCCCGCTCATCGAGCGCCTGGGCCGCCTCGGGATCCGACATCGCTCCCACTACCTCGTGAACATGCTCGAGGTCGAAGCGGACGAAGCGACCGCACGAGCGCTCGCCCGGGAGCCCGGCGTGCTCGCCGTCGAGGCGAACCGTCCGGCGCAGCTCTCGCGCGTCAAGCCGCCGGAGCTCGCGCCGCGCCGGGAAGCCGCGGTCTCCGCAATCGAGCCGAACCTCGCCCTGATCGGAGCGCCGGCGGCGTGGGAGCGAGGCTTCACCGGCCAGGGGATCGTGATCGGCGTCGCGGACACGGGCGTCCAATGGAACCATCCCGCGCTGATCCGCCAGTACCGGGGCTGGGACGGATCCGCGGCGTCGCACGCCTACAACTGGCACGACGCCGTTCACGCGAACGCGTCCGTCAACGCCTGCGGCTTCGACTCGCCCGAGCCCTGCGACGACGAGGGGCACGGCACGGCGGTCGCGGGCCTCGCCGTGGGCGACGACGGCGGCGGGAACCGCGTCGGTGTCGCGCCCGGCGCCCGCTGGATCGGCTGCCGCAACATGGACATCGGCGCCGGAACTCCGGCGCGTTACGTCGAATGTTTCGAGTTTTTCCTCGCGCCGACCGACGCGAACGGGGAGAACCCGCGGCCGGACCTCGGTGTCGACGTCGTCAACAACTCGTGGACCTGCCAGGAGGAGGAAGGTTGCACGGATCCGGAGGTTCTCCACGCGGCGGTCGAGAGCCTTCGCGCCGCGGGGGTGGCCGGCGTCTTCGCGGCCGGCAATACGGGCCCGAGCTGCGCCTCGCTGTCGGCCGTGCCGGCGATCTACGACGACGCCTTCACGGTGGGCGCGACGTACCTGACGGACGTGATCGCCAATTTCAGCGCGCGCGGTCCGGTGGAGCGCGACGGGTCGCTCCGGATGAAGCCCGACATCTGCGCGCCGGGCGTGAGCGTGCGGACGAGCTCCAGCCGGAGCGCGGACGAGCTCTACGAGATCTTCACCGGCACCTCGGGGGCGTCGCCGCACGTCGCCGGGGCATTCGCGCTCCTATGGTCCGCGGTCCCGTCGCTCGCCGGAGACGTGGATCGCACCGAGCAGGTTCTCGAAGCGACGGCGCTCCCTCTGCAATCGGTGATCGCCTGCGGGGGGTTCTCCGGCGCCGCCGTTCCCAACCCGGTGTTCGGCTGGGGACGGCTCGACGTCGCGGCGGCCCTCGCGGTCCTGCCGGTCCGCGGCGTGCCGGCGCCGCCTCCGGGCCCGCGTCGCGGAGCCCGCATCCTGCCGCCCCGCCCCTGACGGACCCGGCTCCCCGGAGATAAGATCCCGCCCCTATGCCGATTCTGTCCACCAAAGAAGAGTCCCCCACCCGCACGGTCCTCGAGATCGAGATCCCGGCCGAGGAGGTCGGGAAGGCCTTCGCGGCCGTCCGCCGCGCCTACGCCCGCAAGGCCGCACTCCCGGGCTTCCGCAAGGGCAAGGCGCCCGAGGACGTCGTCGCCAAGCGGTTCGCGGACGAGATCAAGGGCGACGTCCTGGAGCACCTGCTGCCGGACGCGGTGGCCTCGGCGATCGAGGAGAAGAAGCTCGCGATCCTCGGCCGGCCGCACGTCGACGACCTGTCCTGGGAGCCGCCGGGCCCGATCCGATTCCTCGCCCGCCTCGACCTGAAGCCGTCCGTGGACCCGGGGGAGTACCGGGGTGTCCCGGTCGAGGACCAGCCGGTCGAGCCGACGGAGGAGGAGGTCGCCAAGGTCATCGACCGCATCCGCGAGGCGCATGCCGAGTTCCACCCGATCGAGGGCCGGGCCGCGGCGCCCGGCGACTTCGCCGTCGCCGACATCGCAGGCTCGTTCGTCGAGATCCTCGCGCCCGGCCAGGATCCCCGGACCTTCCGGGACGAGAAGATCACCCTCGAGGTCGGACACCCCGACTCCATGCCCGAGATCAACGACGCCCTCCGGGGCGCCCTCCCGGGAGACACGCGCTCCTTCCGGAAATCCTTCGCCGACGACTTCCCCAACGACGAATTCCGCGGGAAGACGGTCGATTACCAGGTGACGCTCGCGGCCCTCAAGGAAAAGAAGCTGCCCGCCGTGGACGACGAGTTCGCGCGGGCGGTCTCGGAAGGGGGCACGGTCGAGTCGCTCCGCGAGAAGGTCCGGGCGCGCCTGCGCCACGAGCGCGAGACCGACCGCCGGCGCAAGTTCCGCCGGGCGATCCTCGACAACCTCCTCGCCCGACAGGACGTGCCGGCGCCGGAGGTCCTGGTCGAGTCCGAGACGACCTCGGCGCTGCGCGACTATGCCCGGTACCTCGCGGCGAGCGGCGTCGACCCCGAGAAGGAAGACTGGACGAAGCTGCGGGACGAGGCGCGTCCGGGCGCCGAGCGCCGGGTCAAGGAGTACCTGCTCCTCGACGCGATCGCCGAGCGGGAGAAGATCGAGGTGTCGGAAACCGAGCTCGAGGCGGAGTTCAAGCGGGCGGCCGCGGAGCGGGGTGTCGAGCCTGCGGTGCTGCGGGAGCAGATGACGAAAGCCGGGGGCCTCGACGCGCTCCGCGACGAGATGCGCCTGGGCCGGGTGGTGGACCTCTTGATCGCCGGCGCGAAGGTGCTACCCTCGGGAATGCCGGTGGAAGTGAAGTAGGTTTTTCGAATGACCACGATGGACGACGAGCACGAGGGAGGCGGCATGGTTCTGGTTCCCATGGTGATCGAGCAGACGAGCCGGGGCGAGCGGGCGTACGACATCTACTCCCGGCTCCTGAAGGACAACATCATCTTCCTCGGCCAGCCGGTCGACGACACGATCGCCAACCTGATCATCGCCCAGATGCTGTTCCTCGAGTCCGAGAACGCCGAGAAAGACATCGCCTTCTACATCAACTCCCCGGGCGGCTCGATCACGGCCGGCATGGCGATCTACGACACCATGCAGTACGTCAAGAACGACGTGTCCACGATCTGCGTCGGCCAGGCGGCCTCGATGGCGGCGGTTCTCATGGCGTCCGGCGCCGCCGGCAAGCGCTACTCGCTGCCGAACTCCCGCTTCCTGATCCACCAGCCCCTGGCCTACGGCATGCAGGGCCAGGCGACCGACATCGAGATCCACGCGAAGGACCTGCTCAAGATGCGGGAGCGCATCAACCAGATCCTGGCGCTGCACACGGGTCAGCCGGTGGACAAGGTCGGGAAGGACACCGACCGCGACTACATCCTCGAGGCCGAGGACGCCAAGAAGTACGGCCTGGTGGACGCCATCTACCACCGCCGCGACGACCTCGCCCTGAAGGCCGCTGGATAGAACTCGACCCGGGCCCCCGTTTTAAAACGTCTGGCCGCCGGTCGCGCAGCGACCGCCGCGGCCCAGTTTCGACCGCTCGCCTGATCCCTCGCTGCGCTCCGGCTCCCGCGGCGCGGACCTGACCGTCGCTTCGCTTGCTCGGGAGTCTGCGTCCTGCGGACGCACCGGCTTGCGGCTCGCGCGGGTGCGCGCTCGACCAAGCCTGACTCCCTCGCGGCCCTCCGCTCCCGCGGCGCGAACCTCCTCCCTCCCTCCGGTCGGGAGACTTTCCGCGCCGCGAGCTCGGCAGCCGGTTGGCGCGTCGACGGCCGGGGTGGCGGCCGGCCTGGTCCAAGAATCGCATTCGACTCATCCGGCGTAGGTCACATGGGTGTCGGGTGGACGCTGGTCGGTAAAGGGTGGCGGCGGGGTGGTGGAATCCCGTTGACGGCCGGGACGTTAATGCCATCGGGTATGCTAGATTTTGGACGCGGATCGGTTGACGGGGAGGGAACCCCGACCCTAGAATGGTCGCATCCCTCCGGAGGCTGAATGTCGAAGAAAACCGGGAACGGCGATGTCTTGCGCTGCTCCTTCTGTAACAAGAGCCAGCGGGACGTCAAGAAGCTCATCGCCGGGCCGACGGTCTACATCTGCGACGAGTGTGTCGACATCTGCCTCGACATCATCGCCGAGGACCGGGTCCTGGAGACCCAGGCTCCCGAGACCAAGCTCCCCAAGCCCAAAGAGATCAAGGAATTCCTCGACAGCTACGTGATCGGGCAGGACCAGGCCAAGAAGAAGCTGGCGGTCGCCGTCTACAACCACTACAAGCGGATCGACTACCTGGAGAAGAACCGGAAGCTCGACGTCGAGCTCCAGAAGTCGAACATCCTCCTGATCGGCCCGACGGGGACCGGCAAGACCCTCCTGGCCCAGACCCTCGCCAAGTTGCTCTCGGTGCCCTTCACGATCGTCGACGCGACGACCCTGACGGAGGCCGGCTACGTCGGCGAGGACGTCGAGAACATCATCCTCAAGCTCTACCAGGCGGCCGGCAACGACAAGGAAAAGACGGAGCGCGGCATCGTCTACATCGACGAGGTCGACAAGATCGCCCGCAAGGGCGAGAACCCGTCGATCACCCGCGACGTCTCGGGCGAGGGCGTGCAGCAGGCGCTGCTCAAGATCCTCGAGGGAACCGTCGCCAATGTGCCGCCCCAGGGGGGGCGCAAGCACCCCCACCAGGAGTTCATCCAGATCGACACGACGAACATCCTCTTCCTCTGCGGCGGCGCCTTCGTGGGCCTCGAGGACATCATCAGCCGCCGCATGACCGAGAAGACGATGGGGTTCGGCGCCCGGATCGCCACCAAGAAGGAGAAGCGCTCGAGCGCCCTCCTTGAGAAGGTCCACCCGGAGGACCTCATCAAGTACGGAATGATCCCCGAGTTCGTCGGACGGCTGCCGGTCGTCGCGACGCTCTCGGAGCTCGACCAGGCGGCGCTCGTCGAGATCCTGCGGGAGCCCAAGAACTCGCTCGTCAAGCAGTACCAGACGATGCTCGAGTTCGAGAACGTTCAGCTGCGGTTCTCGGACGACGCCATCGAGGCGATCGCCGAGGAGGCCCTGGCCCGCAACGTGGGCGCCCGGGGTCTCAAGATCATCATCGAAGACCTGATGCTCGACGTCATGTACCAGATTCCCTCGGACGACGACATCGAGGAGTGCGTCATCACCCGCGACGTGGTCAAGCACCACACGAACCCCATCACGATCCTGCGCAAGGCGGGCTGAGGCGTCCGCCCGCCGCCCCGTTTCGTCCCGCGCCTCGATCTGGAAGCCAAAAGGACACACCGACCAATGAAAACAGCCGATCCGACCAACCAGGCGTTGGAGAGCCTTCCCCTCGTTCCGCTGCGGGACATGGTGGTCTTCCCCCACATGATGCAGCCCTTCGTCGTGGGCCGCGAGTCCTCCATCCGCGCCCTCGAAGCGGCCCTGGCGACTCCCGTCAAACGGCTCTTCCTCGCGGCGCAGCGCGACCCGCAGCTCGACGATCCCTCGCCCGAGGACATCTACGAGGTCGGCGTCATCGCGACCGTCGCCCAGTCCTTGAAGCTCCCCAACGGCCACATCAAGGTGATGGTCGAGGGCGTGCGCCGCGGCCGGATCATGGCCTTCGAGCGGCGCGGGACGTATCTGGCCGTCGCCGTCGAGCCCGTCGCGGTCAAAGCCGCCGACCCCGAGAGCCTCAAGGACTACATGGGCAAGGTCCTGGCCCTCTTCGAGCAGTACGCCAAGCTCTCGCACCATTTGGCCTTCGAAGGCCTGGCCGCCTCGCTCAAGATCGACGATCCGGAGCGTTTTGCCGACACGCTGTCGGCCCACCTCGCCGTCGCCACGGCCGAGAAGCAGGCGCTCCTCGAGGCCGAGTCTCCGTACGAGCGTCTCCAGAAGCTCCAGGACCTGCTGGAGGTCGAGATCGACAAGGTCAACATCGACCGCCGGATCAACAACAAGGTCAAGAAGCAGATGGAGAAGGCCCAGAAGGAGTACTACCTCAACGAGAAGATCAAGGCGATCCACCAGGAGCTCGGCCGCAAGGACGACCGGACCGACGAGGTCGAGGAGCTCAAAAAGAAGATCGAGTCGTGCGGCATGCCCAAGGAGGTCCGCGAGAAGGCCGAGCAGGAGCTGCGGCGCCTCGAGGCGATGCCCCCGGTTTCGGCCGAGGCCACGGTTTCGCGCAATTACATCGAGTGGCTCGTGGGCGTGCCCTGGAAGAAGGCCTCACGGGAGTCCAAGGACCTGACCCGCGCCGAGAAGATCCTGAACGACGACCACTTCGGACTCGAGAAGGTCAAGGAGCGGATCCTCGAGTTCCTGGCGGTTCGCCAGCTGGTCCAGAAGACCAAGGGTTCGATCATCTGTTTCGTCGGCCCCCCCGGCGTCGGCAAGACCTCGCTCGCCAAGTCGATCGCCCGGTCCCTGAACCGCCCCTTCGTGCGCCTGTCGCTCGGCGGGGTGCGGGACGAGGCCGAGATCCGAGGCCACCGCCGCACCTACATCGGCGCGTTTCCCGGCCAGATCATCCAGATGATGAAGAAGGCCGGCACGGTCAACCCGGTCTTCCTGCTCGACGAAGTCGACAAGATGTCCTCGGACTTCCGCGGCGACCCGGCGTCGGCCCTCCTCGAGGTGCTCGACCCCGAACAGAACAGCACGTTCGTCGACCACTACCTCGACGTCGAGTACGACCTGTCCAAGGTCATGTTCATCGCGACGGCCAACATCGCCGACCCGATTCCACCGGCCCTCAAGGACCGGATGGAGCAAATTCACCTCTCGGGCTACACGCCCAACGAGAAGGTCGCGATCGCCCGGCAGTTTCTCGTGACCAAGCAGCGCGAGGCCAACGGGTTGAAAGAGGGCCAGGTCGAGATGAAGGACGACACGATCCTGGCGATCATCGAGAGCTACACCCGGGAAGCCGGCGTGCGCAATCTCGAGCGCGAGATCGGCGGCGTCTGCCGGAAGGTCGCCCGCCGGATCGTCCAGAAGAAGGTCGAGACCCCCATCGTGATCACGCCCGAGAACCTCAAGGAGTTCCTCGGCAAGCCCCGGTTCCGGAACCGCCGGAAGGGCGAGGTTTCCGAGGTCGGCATCGCGACCGGCCTGGCCTGGACCGAGGCCGGCGGCGAGATCCTCATGACCGAGACGAGCCTGCTCAAAGGCAAGGGCAACCTGACCATCACGGGCTCCCTCGGGGACGTGATGCAGGAGTCGGCCCGCGCCGCGGTCTCCTACGTCCGCAGCCGCGCCGAGATGTACGACGCCGACCCCAACTTCCACGAGAAGTTCGACATCCACATCCACGTGCCCGAAGGGGCGATCCCCAAGGACGGCCCTTCCGCGGGCATCACGATGGCGGCCTCTCTCTTTTCGGCCGTGACCAAGATCCCGGTCTTGAAGGACGTCGCCATGACCGGCGAGATCACGCTCCGGGGCAAGGTCCTGCCGGTCGGCGGGATCAAGGACAAGCTGCTGGCGGCCTACCGGGCCGGCATCAAGACGATCATCCTCTCGGCCGAGAACGACAAGGACCTGGACGACCTGCCGGAGGAGATCCGAAGCGAAATGGAGTTCCACCTCGTACACACCATGGACGAGGTCATCAAGATCGCGATGGAGACCCCGCGCCTGGCTTCCTCGATCGAGCCCGAGGCCAAGCCCGCCGTGGGGGGGATCGTCGCCAACTGAGGCCTCGGAAGGGTCTTTTTTGATCTAGAATCGCTGTCCTCGGGCCCGACCGGGCTCGCCCCGGCTCCGAAGCCCCCCGAACCCGCTCCCGTGAACTTCGCGGCGGTCTCCGCCGAATTTCAATACAGCAAGAGGACAGACACATGGCCAGAAGAAAAGGCACCAACGAGTCCGACGTCGAGACGCTCGAAGCGCCTCCGGAAGGGCTGCCGGACACGACCGGCGAAGAGGTCGCCGTCGAGCCCGGTGACACCCTGGACATCCGGGCGCTCCACGAGATCAAGATCCCGCAGCTTCTCAAGATCGCCAAGGACCTCGAGGTCGAGAACGCGACCGGGATGCGCAAGCAGGACCTCATCTTCAAGATCCTGCAGGCGCAGACCGAGAAGAAGGGCCTGATCTTCTCGGAAGGCGTCCTCGAATGTCTTCCCGACGGCTTCGGGTTCCTGCGCGCCCCCGAGTACAACTACCTGCCCGGGCCCGACGACATTTACGTGTCGCCCTCGCAAATCCGCAAGTTCGACCTGCGCACCGGCGATACGGTCTCCGGCCAGATCCGCCCGCCGAAGGAAGGGGAGCGCTACTTCGCCCTGATCAAGGTCGAGGCGGTCAACTTCGAGCACCCCGACGTCGCCCGCGAAAAGATCTTCTTCGACAACCTGACGCCCCTCTACCCGCAGGGCCGGATCCGGCTCGAGACGCCCAACATGACGTCCCGCGTGCTCGACCTGGTCGCGCCCGTCGGCAAGGGCCAGCGCGGCCTGATCGTCGCGGCGCCCCGGACCGGAAAGACGATGGTCCTGCAGTCGCTCGCCAACTCGATCTCGACGAACCACCCCGAGATCACGCTCATCGTGCTCCTGATCGACGAGCGGCCCGAGGAGGTCACGGACATGCAGCGCTCGGTCAAGGGCGAGGTCATCTCCTCGACCTTCGACGAGCCGGCGGCCCGCCACGTGCAGGTCGCCGAGATGGTCATCGAGAAGGCCAAGCGCCTGGTCGAGCACAAGCGTGACGTCGTGATCCTGCTCGACTCAATCACGCGCCTCGCCCGCGCCTACAACGCGATCGTTCCGCCCTCGGGCAAGGTCCTCTCGGGCGGCGTCGACTCCAACGCCCTGCAGCGCCCGAAGCGCTTCTTCGGTGCCGCGCGCAACGTCGAGGAGGGCGGCTCGCTCACGATCATGGCGACCGCGCTTATCGACACGGGCTCCCGCATGGACGACGTGATCTTCGAGGAGTTCAAGGGCACCGGCAACATGGAGGTCCACCTCGACCGCAAGCTCGTCGACAAGCGCGTCTTCCCGGCGATCGACATCAACAAGTCGGGCACCCGCAAGGAGGAGCTGCTGATGGACAAGCAGGAGCTCAACCGCGTGTGGGTCCTGCGGAAGGTCCTCAACCCGCTCTCGACCGTCGAGGCCATGGAGCTCCTGACCGAGAAGCTCGACAAGACCAAGACCAACGCCGAGTTCCTGAGCCTGATGCAGCAGGGGTAGTCGCGCCGGCCGTGCGCATCTCCGTCGTCGACTTCCTGAACGCGCGTCCGCTGACGTGGGGCCTGCTCCACGACCCGCCGCCGGGCGTCTCCGTGTCCCGGGACCTCCCGTCCGTCTGCGCCGAGAAGCTCGCCTCCGGAGAGGCCGACGTCGGCCTGATTCCCTCGATCGAGTACCAGCGGATCCCCGGGCTGAAGGTCGTGCCGGGCCTCGGCATCGCGGCCTCGTCCGAGGTGCGGTCGGTCCTTCTCGTCTCCGACGTCTCGCGGGAGAAGATCGGCTCGGTCGCGCTCGATCCGGCGTCGCGGACCTCCGCCGCGCTCACACGGATTCTCTTGAAACGTGTGTATGGGCTGGAGCCCAGGTATCAGGAGGCAGGAGACAGGCGACAGGAGCCCACGGACGCCCGGCTCATCATCGGAGACCCCGCCCTGAAGACGCGCCTCAACGGCCACGTCGTCCTGGACCTGGCTTCAGAGTGGCGAGCCTTTTCGGGCCATCCTTTCGTATTTGCTTTCTGGGCGGCGCTCCCGGCGGCCGCCACGCCGGAGCTCGCGGCCCTCCTCCGGCGCTCCTACGAGGCCGGCCTCGCGCATTTCGATGGCATGGTCAGGGAGGAGTCGGCGGCGTCCGGCCTCGCCGCCCCCGTCGTCGAGGACTATCTGCGCCACGCTCTCCACTTCGAGCTCGACGGGGGGGACCACGAAGGTCTCGAGCTCTTCTACCGCCTCGCCGCCGAGGACGGGCTCATCCCGGCCGCGCGGCCGCTCGCCTTCGTCTGAACGCGCGGCGCCCGGCGCTCCTCCGTCCCGGAGAAACGGGTTGACACGCGCCCGCTTCGTGGATCATTATTCATGGCGATGAATGATAATTCTGGGGTCGTCCTCCGCCGGCGGGAGGCCATCCGGCGCCTCCTGCGGAGCGGGCGGTTCGGTTGCGCAGGGCGAGCTGCGGCGCCTCCTGAAGGCCGAGGGCCTGGACGCGGCCCAGCCGACGCTCTCCCGCGACATCCGGGAGCTCGGTCTGTCAAGGGCCCGGACGGCTATCACGCCCCGGAAGCCACCGCGCCTCCCCGCTCCCGGCGCGCCGGAGCCCTCGGTGGCCGGCCGGCGCCGCGAGCGTCTCGAGCGGCTCGTCCGCCAGTACGTCCTGGCCGTGGAGCCGGCCGGGACGCTCGTCGTGCTGCGCACGCCCCCGGCAGACGCGCAGCCGGTCGCTCTGGCCCTCGACGCCGCGTCGCTCGAGGGCGTCGTCGGAACGATCGCGGGAGACGACACCATCTTTCTCGCCACGCGCTCGGAGGACGAGGTTCGGAACCTCGCGCAGAGCCTGCGCGACACCATTCGTCCCGCGGGCGCCGTCCGTCCCGCCCGATTCACGTCCCGGCGCCGGTCCTCGCCGGCGCGCCGCCGCGCCTAGGCGCGGTGAGTACCGCTGCACCCGCCGTGAGCTCGAGCTCGTTGCCATCCGTGTCCGCCGTGGCGCCACCGGCTATGCCGGCGCCGAGCTCGTCGCGCTGCTCGCGCGCCATGGCGGAGTGTCCCTGGGGCCTCTTTCTCGGGCCCCGGGGGAGAGCGGATGCCGTTCTCGCGGATCCACCGCAGTCTCGCCGCCGGTCCGGTCCCGATGCCTGCCCCCTCGACGTCGATGCGCTCCTCGAGGCCGATCCCGACGCCGTCTTCCTCGCGACGCCCAACGAAGTCTCGGCCGAGCTCGCGCCGCTGCTGCTCGACTGGGACCCCGACTTGAGGGTGATCGACCTCTCCGGCGCCTTCCGGCTGGCCCGGGCCGAGGCCTACCCGGCCTGGTACGGCTTTCCGCATCCGCGCGCCGGAGTTGCTCGCGGAGGCCGTTACGGCCTGACGGAATGGATCGAGGCTCCGGACGGCCGGACGCGCGCTCGTCGCGAATCCAGGTCGCTATCCGACGTCGTGCTGCTCGCCCTCAAGCCGATCGCCTCGCTCCTCGACGCCACTCAGACGATCGTGTGCGACTGCAAGAGCGGGTCGTCCGGGGCGGGCCGGCGGGGCGACGTCGCCCTTTCGTTCTCGGAGCTCGCCGGAAACCTGGCGCGCCTACGGCGCGGGGACGCATCGTCACGAGCCGGAAATGCGGCAGCAGCTGGGGCTGTCGGCGGACGCGCCCTTCGTCTTCGTGCCGCACCTGCTGCCGGCCGTACGGGGGATCCTTTCGACGATGCACGTCGGCTTCGCGCGGCCGACGGATGCCGACGAGCTCGCCGGGCTCTACGCCGACGCCTACGGAGCGTCGCCGCTCGTGGACGTCTGGCCCGCGGGGACCCTGCCCGACCTGAACGCGGTCGTCGGCATGCCGCGTGCGGCGGTTGGTTACACGCTGCTCCGGGACGGGCGCGGGCGGTCGTCGTCTGCGTCATCGACAACCTTCTCAAGGGCGCCGCGTCGCCGGCCGTGCAGAACTTCAATCGTCTCTTCGGCCGCGATGAAGCGGAGGGGCTGTTGTGACCCCGACCGAAGCCTCTGCCCCCGTCGTCGTCAAGCTGGGCGGCAGCCTGCTCGAGGAGCGGCGCTCGCGGGAGGCGGTCCTCTCGGCCGTTGCGCGCGGCTCGCGCGGAGGCGACGCGATCGTGCTCGTGCACGGGGCGGACGCCACATCGACGCGGCCCTGGCGGCTCGGGGGATTCCCCGGCGAGCCCACGAGGGGCTGCGCGTGACGGACGGGCCGACGCTCGCGGTGGTCGTCGACGTTCTCCGGGCCGTCAACCGGGGCCTCGTCGACGATCTGACGGACCTCGGCGCGGCCGCTTCGGGCCTGGGGGGCTTCGACGCGGGAGCCGTGCGCGCGGAACTGCATCCGCCGGTCGGGGGGGTCGATCTCGGGCGCGTGGGCGTCGTGACGAGCGTCGACCCCCGCGTCTTCGACGCCATGCGGTCGGCTGGACTCCTGCCGGTGCTCGCGCCGCTGGCGGCCGGGCCCGACGGGAACCCCCTCAACGTCAACGCCGACTCGGTCGCGGCAGCCGTGGCCGCGTCGCTCGGCGCGCGGCGGCCGATCTTCCTGACCGACGTGGAAGGCGTGGCCGACGCGCTCGAACGGCGGATCGAGGACCTCGATCCGGGGGCGGCGCGGCGGCTGCTCGAGAGCCGGGCCGTTTCCGGTGGCATGCGGCCGAAGCTGGCGGCCTGTCTCGAGGCGGCGGCGGCCGGGGTCCGCGAGGTCGTGATCGCCGGGCCTCAGCGACAGGAGGAAGCCATCGGGGGCGGACGGGGAGGCACGCATGTCGTTGCGGCCTGAGACTTCCGAGAAGATCGAAGCCCGCGACGCGGCGACTGTCGCGCGAACCTATGCCCGCTCGCGTTTCCATCCGCGCTCGGGCCGAGGGGCCCGGATTGTCGACGCCGACGGCCGAGAATACTGGGACCTCCTCGCGCGGATCGCCGTGAGCGCTCTCGGGCACCACCACCCGCGCCTTCGTCGGGCGCTGCGGGAGGCCGCCGCCGGCGTCTGGCACGTGTCGAACCTCTTCTACCACCCGGCGCAGGGCCGGCTGGCGGAGCGCCTGACGCGCGCCTCGGGTCTCTCGCGCGTCTTCTTCTGCAACAGCGGTACCGAGGCGAACGAGGCGGCCCTCAAGTTCGCTCGACTGCGCCAGCCGGGCCGCGCAGAAGTCGTGGCTCTCGAGGAGGGCTTTCACGGGCGCACGCTCGGCGCTCTCTCGGTGACCGGCCACGCGCCCTACCGCGAGCCGTTCGCGCCGCTATTGCCCGGCGCGCGGTTCGTCCCCCCAAACGACGCCGCGGCCCTGGAGGCCGCGGTGACCGAGCGCACGTCCGCAATCCTTCTCGAGCCGGTCATGGGTGAGGCCGGGATCATTCCGCTCGACGACGCATACCTGCGCGCGGCGAGGGCCGCCGCCGATCGGTCGGGGGCCACGCTCGTCTTCGACGAGATCCAGTGCGGCCTCGGGCGCACGGGCACGCTCTTCGCCTTCGAGCGTTCCGGCGTGCGCCCCGACGTCGTGACTCTGGCCAAGCCTCTCGGGGGCGGCCTGCCGCTGGGAGCCGTTCTGCTGGCGCGTTCCTTCGACGAAGTGCTCGCGCCGGGCCAGCACGGCTCCACCTTCGGCGGCAACCCGCTCGCCTGCGCGCTCGGCCTCGCGTTCCTCGACGAGATCGACGCATCCGGGCTACTCGAGCGGGTCGCGCGGGTCGGGGATTGGTTCCGGGCGCGGCTGTCGGCGCTCGCCCGCCGCAATCCCGCGGTCGTCGCGATCCGGGGCCGGGGCCTGATGTGGGGCCTCGAGCTCGATCGCAAGGCTGCACCGGTCGCCCGACGGCTGCTCGACGAGGGCTTCGTCGTCGGCACCGCGCGCCAGACGGTGCTGCGCCTCCTGCCTCCCTATGTCGTGCCACGGTCCGCCCTGGCGCAATTCATCCGCGTTCTCGACGCCGTTCTGAAGGAGCCGATTTCCGCATGAAGAAAATCCACCGCGTGGCCCTCGCCTACTCGGGCGGGCTCGACACCTCCATCATCATTCCCTGGCTGCAAGCGAGAACTACGGCTGCGAGGTCGTCGCCGTCGCCGCCGACGTCGGGCAGGAGGAGGAGACGGCGGGTCTGGCCGAGAAGGCCCGGCGGACGGGAGCCGAGGACTTCCACCTCCTCGACCTGCGCGAGGAGTTCGCGCGCGACTACCTCTTCCCGGTCGCTGCGCGCGGGAGCGATCTACGAGCGCGAGTACCTGCTCGGCACGGCCACCGCGCGCCCGCTGATCGCACGCAACAGGTCGAGGTGGCCCTGCGCGACCGGCTGCGACGCGCTGGCGCACGGCTGCACGGGCAAGGGCAACGACCAGGTCCGCTTCGAGCTGGCCTACCAGGCGCTGGCGCCCGAGCTCGCCGTGATCGCGCCCTGGCGCGAGTGGGACGATCGTCTCGCGCGAGGATGCGATCGACTACGCCGCCGCGCCGCGGCATTCCGGTGCCGGCACGCAGCAAGGACCTGTACTCCCGCGACCGCAACCTGTGGCACCTCTCGCACGAGGGCGGCCCGCTGGAGGACCCGGCCCGCGAGCCGGACGCCGCGATGTTCAAGCTGACGGCGGATCCCGCCGAGGCGCCCGACGAGGCCGAACGGGTGCACGATCGGCTTCGAGGCCGGGCTCCCCGTCGCGCTCGACGGCAGGCGCCGCTCGTCCTGTCGGCGCTCATCGCAGGAGCTGAACGCGATCGGGGGCCGGCACGGCGTCGGCCGCGTCGACGTCGTCGAGAACCGCCTCGTCGGGCATCAAGTCGCGCGGCGTCTACGAGACGCCGGGCGGCACGATCCTCGTCGCGGCGCTGCGCGAGCTGGAGTCGATCACGCTCGACCGCGACACCGCGCACGAGAAGGAAAGGCTGGCGCTGCGCTACGCCGAGCTCGTGTACTTCGGCCAGTGGTTCACGCCGCTGCGCGAAGGGCTCGACGCGTTCGTCGACGAGCGTCATGGACCGGGTCACCGGGGCCGTGACGCTCAAGCTCTTCAAGGGGTCGGTCGCGCACGTGCGGGCGGAGCTCGCCCTACTCGCTCTACGACGACGGGGCTTGCCTCCTTCGACATGACGGGCTATACGCCGGCTGACGCCGCGGGGCTTCATCCGGCTCTTCGGCCTGCCGAATCGCGGTCGGCGGCGGCTGGCGCCCCTCGGCGTCGAGCGCGAGGCGCAGACCGCCCGGAGCTCGCGGTGACCGTTCGGCGGAACCTCTGGGGCTCGCGATTCCGGGAGAAGCCGTCGGCTGCGTTGTCGCGGCTCAACGACTCGCTCTCGTTCGACCGTGCGCTCCTTTCCGAAGACGTCGAGGGCTCGATCGCCTGGGCGCGGGCGCTCGGGCGTGCGGGCGTTCTCGAAGGTTGCGGAGGTCCGGGCCCTCACGCGAGCGCTCGAGGCCGTCGGTGCGGAGGAGGCGCCGTCCGACGGTCACGAGGACGTCCACTCGTTCGTGGAGGCGCGGCTGGCGCGCCGCGTCGGGGCGCTCGCCGGAAAGCTCCACACGGGCCGATCGCGCAACGACCAGGTCGCGGTCGACCTCCGGCTCTACCTTCGCGAGGCCTTTTCCGAGGCGAAGGCGGGCGCCCTGGCGATCGCGGACGCCCTCGCGGACCGGGCCTCCGAGGAATCAGGCACTCCGATGCCGGGGTACACGCATCTGCGGCGCGCCGAGCCGATCACCTTCGGCCACTGGTGCCTGGCGTACGTCGAGATGCTGCTGCGCGACGCCTCGCGCCTGGAGGCCGCGGCGACGCTGTCCGACGAATGCCCGCTCGGCTCCGGCGCCCTGTCGGGGAGCCCGGTCCCGGTCGACCGATCCGCGCTGGCCAGGGCGCTCGGCTTCGCGCGGCCGTCGGCCAACTCGCTCGACGCCGTGTCCGACCGGGATGCGGCCGCGGACTACCTGTACGCGGGGGCGCTGCTCCTCTCGCACCTGTCGCGCCTGGCCGAAGACGTCGTCTTCTTTTCCTCCGACGAGGTCGGCTTTCTTTCCCTTCCGGACCGTCTTTCGACCGGCTCGTCACGCATGCCGCACAAGAAGAACCCGGACCTGCTCGAGCTGCTGCGCGGGCACGCGGCCCGGGCGTCGGGCGACGTGGCCGGGTTCCTCGCCGTGCTCAAGGGGTTGCCGCTCGCGTACAACAAGGACCTCCAGCTCGACAAGGAGCCCGTGTTCCGCCTCCGGTCGACCCTGGCGGCCGCCCTTCCGGCCGCCGCCGAGCTCGCCCGAAATCTGGCCGTCGACCGTCCGAGAATGCGGGCGGCCGCCGCGGACGACAGATTCCTCGCGACGGAGCTCGCGGACGCGCTCGCCGCGCGAGGGGTGGCGTTCCGGCGCGCCCACGCGATCGTCGGGCGGCAGGTCGCGCGGGCCGAACGCGCGGGGACCACCCTGCGCGGCCTCGGACCGTCGGCGGAGGTGACGGCGGCGGATCTCGCCGCGCTCGACCTCGGCCGCGCGCTGGCGCGGCGGCGCGTCTTCGGCGGCACGGCCCCTCGGAACGTCGCGCGGGCGGCTGCGGCGGCGCGGCGAAGGATCGCGGCCCGGGGCGCGGCGGAAACGAAATGAAGCTGCCCCGCGGCTTCGTCGCATCGGGCGTCCGTTCCGGGGTTCGGAAGAGCCGTCCGGACCTGGCGTTGATCCTTGCCGAGGGAGGCGCCACGGCGGCGGCGATCTTCACGCGCAACCGCTTCCCGGCCGCTCCCGTCGCCCTGTCGCGCGCGGCGCTCCGGAAGAGCGGCGGAAGGATCCGCGCAGCAGTCGTCAACTCCGGCTGCGCCAACGCCATCACCGGGCGTGCCGGAACCGCTTGCGCCCTGCGCGTGCGTCGCCGGGCGGCCGAGCTGCTCGCCTGCGACCCCTCCGAGATCTTCCTCGCTTCGACGGGCGTGATCGGCGTTCCGCTGCCGGATGCGAAGATCCGGGCGGCGCTGCCCGACGCCGTGGCGCGGCTTTCCCCGGGCGGACTCGACGCCGCGTCGCAGGCGATCCTCACGACCGACGTCGGGCCGAAGGTTGCGGCGGCGACCTTCCGGCTGCGCGGCCGCCTCGGCCGGATCGTGGGTTTCGCCAAGGGCGCGGGCATGATCCATCCGAACATGGCGACGATGCTGGCGTTCCTGATGACCGACGCGCCGGCGTCGCCGGAGTACCTGCAGGCGGCGTTGCGTCACGTCGCCGACGACAGCTTCAACGCGATCTCGGTCGACGGCGACACCTCGACCAACGACACGGTCCTCCTCATGGCCTCGGGCCGGCTCGAAGGGGCGGCGCTCTCCGGCGGCCCCGACGCGGTGGATTTCGAGCGCGCCCTCCAGACGGTCTGCGCCGAGCTGGCCTGGCGGATCGTGCGGGACGGGGAAGGAGCGACGCGCGTGATGGACGTCCAGGTCCGGGGCGCGGCGTCCGTCCGGGACGCGCGCCTGGCCGCGCATGCCGTGGCGACCTCGCCGCTCGTCAAGACGGCGCTCCACGGGGGCGATCCCAACTGGGGACGCATCCTCGCCGCCGTGGGCCGCAGCGGGGCCCGCTTCTCGGCGCGCCGCGCCTCGCTCTCCGCCGGCGGCGTCCTCCTCGTTTCCCGGGGCGAGCCCGGCGTCTATCGCGAGCGCGACGCGGCACGGGTCTTCGCACGGGAGCGCGTGCCGCTGACGATCGATCTCGGCGCGGGGACGGCCAGCGCGCGGGTCCTCGCGAGCGACCTCGGACACGACTACGTGTCGCTGAACGCCGACTACCGCAGCTGAGAGCGCGGCGGTCTGCGCGCCCGCCGGAACGATCTAGAATGGGGTCGTCATGCCGAACCCGCGCACCCGGGACATCCTCGACCGGACGCTCGCGGGCGAGCGACTCACTCCCGTGGACGCCGTGACGCTGCTCGAGGAGGGCAACCTGCTCGCGCTGGGGGCCGCCGCCAACGAGATCCGCAACCGACAGAACGATCCCTCGGTCGCGACCTACATCGTCGACCGGAACATCAACTACACCAACGTCTGCGTCTACCGGTGCCAGTTCTGCGCGTTCTACCGGCCCTCGGCCGACCACCCCGAGGCCTACGTGCTGTCGCACGAGCAGATCGGCGAGAAGATCCAGGAGACGCTCGACCTCGGCGGGACGGGTGTCCTGCTCCAGGGTGGGGTGCATGCGGACCTCCCGTTCTCCTTCTACGAAGACATGTTCCGGTACATCCGGTCGACCTTTCCGACGATCCACCTCCACGCCCTCTCGGCGCCCGAGGTCTACTTCCTGCAGAAGATCACCAGGTGGCCGATGCGGGACGTCATCGCGAAGCTCAAGGACGCCGGGCTCCAGTCGATCCCGGGGGGTGGCGCCGAGATCCTGGAGGACTCGGTCCGCAAGCGCATCTGGTCGTTGACCAAGGCCCCGACCGAGAAGTGGGTCGACGTCCACGAGACGGCTCACGGCCTCGGCATGCGGACGACGGCCACGATGATGTTCGGCGTCGGTGAGACCTACGCGCAGCGCGTCGAGCACATGCAGGTCGTCCGCGACCTCCAGGATCGGACGGGCGGCTTCACGGCGTGGATCCCCTGGACCTTCCAGAAGGAGAACACCGAGCTCGACGGAAAGGTCGACGAGGCCGGCGGCTTCGAGTACCTGAAGACGCTCGCCGTCTCGCGCCTCTTCCTCGACAACGTGCGCCACGTCCAGGGCTCCTGGGTCACGCAGGGCCCGAAGATCGGCCAGGTCTCCCTGTCGTTCGGCGGCGACGACCTCGGATCGATCATGATCGAAGAGAACGTCGTCTACGCCGCCGGCGCCCGGAACCGGATGACCCAGGACGAGATGCGCCGCATCATCTCGGACGCCGGCTACACCCCGGTCCAGCGCCGCACCCTCTACGACGCGTGCAAGGACCCCTGCTGCACCGGGCCGATCCCGCAGCCGAAGACCGCACGCCGGGCTCCCGGTCCTCGGCTCGGACCTCGACTCCAGCCTCGCCTCCGCCTAGCTCCGTTCACAGCGGAGGTGCGGCCACAGGGTCTGCGCCTTTCGGCGACCGCGAGCGGCTCGGCCTTATTTCCGCGAGCCGTGGCCCATGCGCTCGCGGCGCGAGGAATCTCCGCGAGCGCAGCGGAGGACCTCCTCGCGCCGCTGGGAGCGGGAGCGAAGTAGGGGTCAGGCGCGTGGTCGAGCCCACAGGGAGCCGCGCGCCGGTGCGCTGAATGAGGCGCAGACCCCGAAGCGCAGCTCCCGCGACGGTCTAGTAATACGGCTCGAACGCCCAGAACACCGTTTCCGACAAGCGCTTCGTGAACCCCCGGTGTTTCCACTCCGCGTACGTGATCTCGTCGCAGCGGGCGCGGTCCTTCTGGAACATCGCCTCCATCTTCCGGGCGAAGTCCTTGTCGTAGAAGGCGAGGCTCTCCTCGGCGTTCTTGCTCATCGAGCGGGCGCTGAAGTTGATCGATCCGACGGTGGAGTAGATCCCGTCGACGACCATCGTCTTGTTGTGGAGCATCGTTGGCTCGTACTCCCAGATGTGAACGCCCGCCTTGAGCAGCTCGCCGTAGTGGCTCCACGATGCCTGGCGCACCATCGGCAGGTCGATGTTCCGTCCCGGAACCATGATCTGGACGTCGACGCCGCGTTTCGCGGCATCGACGAGGGCCTGGCGAACCTGCTTGTCCGGCAGGAAGTAGGCGTTCTGAATGTAGATGCTGCGGGTGGCGCTCTCGATCGCGACGTAATAGAGCATCTTCGACAGCGACGTCGCGTCGCCGAGCGATGCCTTGACCGCCTGGGCGAGCGTCGAGCCGGCGGGCTCGATGGCGGGGTAGTAGATCGAGCCCGTGAGGATCTCGCCGGTCGTGAAGGTCCAGTCCTCGCTGAAGATGGCCTGCATCTGCGCGACGACGGGGCCCTCGACGCGGACCTGCGTGTCGCGCCACTCCTTGGTGTTGCGGGCGTTCCCCAGCCAGCGCTCGTCGATTCCGAGGCCGCCCGTGTACGCGATGCGGCCGTCCACCACGAGGATCTTGCGGTGCGTGCGCCGTCCGATCTTGTGGATCGAGAGGGGATGCACCGGGCGGTACTTTCGAGCCTCGACACCCGCGTCGTCGAACTCCTTCTTGAGCCCCTTGAACTTGCTTCCCCAGGCGTCCACGAGGAGACGGACCTCGACGCCGTTGTGCGCCGCCGCGATCAGCGCGTCGGCGATCAGCCGTCCGGCCCGGTCGGGCTGGAAGATGTAGGTCTCGAGGTCCACGCTCTTCTTCGCCTGCCGGATGTCCCGGACCATCGCCGGAAAGATCTCGTCCCCGTTCTCGAGTAGCGTGGCCGAGTTGCCGCCGACCATCGGACTGCCAAGAGCCTCGGCGGAGCGGCGGAAGGCGGGATCCGTGACTTTGAGGCCCCGGTCGAGCTCGTAGGTCTCCCGCTTCTCCCGGCCGGTGATCATCGTCGTGATCGTGCAGGCGGAGCTGCCGGAGAGAGCCAGGATCAGGGCGAGCGCGCCGAAGAGCTGCGCGTGCAGAGGTCTTCGCATCGAAGACCAGGCACTTCAAGAAGCGTGCCGGGATCCCGGCTAGGGGCTCGACGAGGCCGAAGGCGCGGCCCGGTGGACGGGGCCCTGCCGGTCCCGCTCCCAGCAGGACCCGGCCCAGAGGCCCACGACGAAGAGCACCACGCCTCCGATCGCCCGGAGCATCACGCGCGTGCGGCGGTGCTTCCAGGGCGGCTCCGTGCGGAACTGGACGCGCTCGGCGGCCCGGGAGATCCGCTCGGCCTGCCACGCGCGCAGGTCGAGGAGAAGGTCTCGGGCCGACTGGTAGCGATCGGCGGGGTCCTTCTCGAGCGCCCGAAAGACGAACGCCCGCAGCGCTTGAGGGATCCTTTCGACTTCCGGGTGGCCCGTCGGGTCGTCCCGCAGAACGGCGCCCAGGGTCTCGACCGGGGTTTCGCGGGCGAAGGCCCGGCGGCCGGTGAGCATCTCGTAGAAGGTCGCGCCGAGCGAGAAGATGTCCGTCCGCGCGTCGATGGGCTTGCCCCGGACCTGCTCGGGCGACATGTACCCGGCCGTCCCGACGAGGAACTGCGAGCTCGTGTGGGTGTTCCGTGCCCCCGCGATGCCCGGGGTGCGCGCCGGCTGTTCGATGCGGGCGATGCCGAAATCGAGGATCTTGGCCCGGCCCTCGTTCGTCAGGAAGATGTTGTCGGGCTTGATGTCGCGGTGGATGATTCCCCGCAGGTGCGCGGCCGCGAGGCCGTCGGCGACCTGCGCGGCGATGTCCACGGCCTTTTCCGGGGCGATCGCGCCGCTCCGCAGGCGCTCGGCCAGCGACTCGCCCTGGAGGAGCTCGGTGACGGCCCACGGGATCGCGCGGAACGAGCCGGTGTCGTGAATCGCCATGATGTTGGGGTGGTTCAAGGCCGCGACGGCGCGCGTCTCCCGATCGAACCGGGCGAGGCTGTCGGCGTCGTGCGCGGCCGCGTCGGGCAGCATCTTCAGCGCGACCTCGCGGCTCAGGCGGTTGTCGCGGGCCCGGTAGACCTCGCCCATCCCGCCCCGCGCCAGGGGCGCCAGGATCTCGTAGGGCCCGATCTGCTCTCCGGTTTCCAGGGACATTGGCCTAAGGATATCCGTGTCTCGGCTACACTGGCGGGGGAATGGAGATCTGGCTCCTGCGCCACGCCTCCGCGGAGGACCGGGCCGATTCCGGGAGGGACGCCGACCGGACCCTGACGGAGGACGGCCACAAGCGGGCGCGCGAGGTCGCCCGGGGGCTCGCGGAGCTCGAGACGGGCATCGAGCTCGTCCTCACCTCGCCGTACGCGCGCGCGCGCCAGACCGCGGAACCGGTCGTGCGGGCGCTGCGCCTCCAGGACAAGCTCCGCGAGACGCAGGCCCTCGAGCCCTCGAGCGACCCGGAGGAGATCCTCGAGGAGGTGCGTGCCGAAAAGGTCGAGGCCATCCTCCTCGTGGGCCACGAGCCGCACCTGGGGGCCCTCCTCGGACGCCTGGTGGCGGGCCGGCCGGGCCTCGAGATCCCGATGCGCAAGGCCGCCGCGGCCCGCCTGAGCTGGTCGGGCTCGGGGTCGGCGACGCTGCGCGCGCTCCTGCCCTCGAAAGTCCTCGCCCGGATCGGCGCGGGCAAGGGCTGACGCCCTCGGCTGCCGCCCCGGACGCCCCGGTCCGACCGCGGTTCTCGGGGCGGTATCCGTTATGATCCGCATCCGTTTCGTCATCGCTGGTACGTCTCTCGAAGGAGGAACGGCATGGGCAAGCTCGGCCTCGGGTGTCTCGCGATCCTCGTCATTCTCGTCGTCATCCTCGGCATTTCCCTCGCCGGGACCTACAACAAGCTCGTGACCAAGGGCCAGGACGTCGACCGCTCATGGTCCGAAGTCGAGAACCAGTACCAGCGGCGCGCGGACCTCATTCCGAACCTCGTCTCGACCGTCCAGGGCGCGGCGAACTTCGAGAAGGAAACGCTGACGGCCGTGACCGAAGCGCGGGCCTCGGTCGGGCGCGCGACGATCACGCCGGGCAAGGCGCCGACTGACGCCGAGACGCTCGCCCGCTTCCAGCAGGCGCAGGACCAGCTCGGCTCCGCGCTCCAGCGGCTCCTCGTCGTGTCGGAGCGGTATCCGGAGCTGAAGGCCAACCAGAACTTCCGCGACCTCCAGGCGCAGCTCGAAGGCACCGAGAACCGCATCACGGTCGCCCGCCAGCGCTTCAACGAGTCCGCCCAGGACTACAACACCGTCCTCAAGAGGTTCCCGACCAACCTCGTCGCCGGCTTCCTCGGGTTCAAGGAGAAGCCGTACTTCAAGGCGATCACACCGGGAGCGGAGCAGGCGCCCAAGGTCCAGTTCGACTTCAACAAGCCGGCGCCGACCGCGGCGCCGGCGCAGTGAGAACCGGTAAGCCGTAAGCAGTAAGCAGGGAACGGGGGCAGGATTGGGCCGGGGGGCGCGGCGGGCGATTGCTCTGGCGGCGCTGGCCGTCCTCGTCGCCGGTGTCGCGCTCGCCGACCGCTACGACGAGCAGATTCCGGAGAAGCCGCAGCGGTACGTCACCGACCGCGCCGGTGTCTTCGGCCCGGGCGAGGCCGAAGCCCTGAATGCGAAGCTGGAGCAGTTCGAACGCGACACCTCCAACCAGCTGCTCGTGTGGGCCGACCGGAAGCTCCCCGAGGGCTTCACTCTCGAGGACTTCACCGTCCGGGCCGGGCAGAAGTGGGGCGCGGGCCAGAAGAAGGAAGACAACGGCGCCATCCTCTTCGTCTTCACCGAGGACCGGAAGGTCCGCATCGAGGTGGGCTACGGACTCGAGGGGGCGATCCCCGACGCCATCGCGAAGCGGATCATCGATGAGCAGATCGTCCCGCGCTTCCGCGCGGGCGACTATCCGGGCGGCATCGATGCCGGCGCGGAGGCGATGATGGCCGCGGCCAAAGGCGAGTATCGCGGGACCGGCCGCACCGTGGACGAGGGAAAGGGCCGACGCCAGGGCCAGCTCTCGGGCTGCGCGGTCGCGGCGATCTTCTTCGGCGTCTTCATCCTGCTCCCGATCCTCAACCGGAGCCGGCGCGGTTTCCGCACGCACGGCGGCCGGGGCTGGTGGACGGGAGGCGGAGGCTGGGGTGGCGGCGGCTGGTCGGGCGGAGGCTTCGGCGGTGGTGGCGGCTGGGGCGGCGGCGGGGGAGGGGGCTTCTCGGGCGGGGGCGGCTCGTTCGGCGGCGGCGGCGCCTCGGGAAGCTGGTAGGTCGATGGCGAGCCATTTTTCGAAGTTCGATTCGGACCGCATCGTCCAGGCGATCGCCTCGGCCGAAGGCCGGACCTCCGCCGAGATCCGCGTCCACGTCACCAGGCGCGTGCCGAAGGACCTCGAGGAGCGCGCGCTGCGGCGCTTCCACGTCCTCGGCATGACGAAGACCGCCGAACGAAACGGAGTGCTGCTCTACATCGCCCCGCGCGCGCGAAAGTTCCGCGTGCTCGGCGACGTCGCGATCCACGAGAAGGCCGGTCAGGACTTCTGGACCGGCGTCGCCGCGGCGCTCGAGGAGCGTTTTCGCAAAGGCGAGTTCACCGAAGGTGTTCTCGACGCCATCGGGCGCGTGGCCGAGACCCTCGCGAAGCACTTTCCCCGGATGCACGGCGACCGCGACGAGTTGCCGAACACGATCGACGAGGACTGAGATTTCTCCCTAAGTCATTGAGCCGGTGAGGGGTTGACATTGGCCGGGAAACCTTTATGATTCGCCGCTCCATGTACGCGATCGTCCGCTCCGGCGGGAAACAGCTCAGGGTCGCCGCGGGCGACGTCGTCCGGATCGAAAAGCCGGCCGCCGAGAAGATCTCCAAGGGGGAGAAGCTCGTGCTTTCCGGCACGAGCGTCATCCTCGTTTCGGGCGACTCGGGCGTCCGGACGGGCGCCGACGCCCTCAAGGGCGTGACCGTCCAGGCCAAGGTCCTCGGGACCGTGCGCACCAAGAAGGTCCTCGTCTTCAAGAAGAAGCGGACCAAGCAGTACCGGCGCACGAAGGGTCATCGCCAGACGATGATCGAAGTGCAGATCGAAGCGATCGAAGGATAAGCAGGGTAGTTCCATGGCACACAAAAAAGGGCAGGGCTCTTCCCGCAACGGCCGGGACTCCAACTCCCAGCGTCTGGGCGTGAAGGCGTTCGGCGGCCAGAACGTCCCCGGCGGGACGATCCTCGTGCGCCAGCGCGGGACCAAGTTCTTCCCGGGCGTCAACGTCGGTCGGGGCAAGGACGACACCCTGTTCGCCAAGATCTCGGGCATCGTGCGGTTCCACGACAAGGGCCGCCTCGGCCGCCACATCTCGATCGAGCCGGTTCAGTAACAGTCCGCAAGTCCCGCGGGCTTCGAGGGGCAGACGAAAAAGCCACGGCCCGCGAGCGGCTGGCGCGCTTCGAGGGGGTCAGGTCTTCGGTTTTCGGAGCTCCTTTCCAGGCGTGGCCATGTCGAGCTCGCGTCGTCGCTCCGAAAACTCGAACACCTGACCCCGAGAAACTCTCAACCGCTTCGATGGGGTCAGGTCTTCGATTTTCGGAGTTCCGGTTCTTGCGCGGCCTTATGGTGAGTTCGTTGGAACTCCAAAAATTCGGACAACTGACCCCGAGCTCGGCCCCACCGGCTGAATCCGAGCACCGCTGATGTTCATCGACACCGCCGAGATCTTCGTCAAGGCCGGCGACGGCGGCAACGGCTGCATCGCCTTCCGGCGCGAGAAGTTCGTCGCGAAGGGCGGGCCCAACGGCGGCGACGGCGGGCACGGCGGGTCGGTCTGGGCCGTCGCCGACGCGGCCTACAACACCCTCTATCACCTGCGCCACCAGAGCCACTATCGGGCCGAGCGCGGGGAGCACGGCATGGGCTCGAACTGTCACGGCAAGACCGGAGCGGACGTCGAGGTCCACCTGCCGCTCGGCTCCGTCGTGACTGACAAGGACAGCGGCGAGCTCGTCGCGGACCTCGTCACGGCCGGGGAGCGGGTTCTCCTCGTCAAGGGCGGCAACGGCGGCTGGGGCAACCAGCATTTTGCGACGTCGACGCGCCAGGCGCCGCGCTTCGCCAAGCCGGGGCTGCCCGGCGAGGAGCGCCACCTCGCGATCGAGTTGAAGCTCCTCGCCGACGTCGCGATCATCGGTTTTCCCAACGCCGGCAAGTCAACGCTCATCTCGGCGATCTCGGCCGCGAAGCCGAAGATCGCCGACTACCCGTTCACGACGCTGGTCCCGCACCTCGGCGTCGTGACCTCGCACGATGCGCGGACGCTCGTCGTGGCCGACATCCCGGGTCTGATCGAGGGCGCCCACCGCGGCGCGGGGCTCGGGCTGCAGTTCCTGAAGCACGTCGAGCGCTGCCGGCTGCTCTGCCATCTCGTCGACGCCTCCGGGGCGGGCGACGCCGAAGCGGACGTCGCGACGATCGAGGACGAGCTCGCGAGATTTTCCAGGGAGGTCTCCGAGCGCCCGCGCGTGATCGTCGCCTCGAAGGTCGACGCGGTGTCGGATCCCGAGCGTCTCGCCTCGATCCGCCGGGCCGCCGAACGCCGGGGGTTGCCCTATTTCGAGATCTCGGCCGCGACGCACGCGGGGCTGCCCGAGCTCGTCGCGCACTTGTTTCACGAGGTCTCGCTGCCCGCGGAGCCGAAGGTCGAGCCTCCACCGGCTCCCGCGGCGCCGTAGACTCTCTTCGTCATGCGCATCGGCGTCTTTGGCGGAACCTTCGACCCGGTCCACAACGGCCACGTTCTCCCGGTCGAGGCGGCCGCGATGAAGTTCCAGCTCCGCCGCGTCATCTACGTGCCCGCGCGCCTGTCTCCGCACAAGCACGAAGCGCCGACCGATCCCCGGCACCGCGTCGCGATGCTGGCGCTGGCGATCCAGAACCGGCCCGACTGGACGATCGACCTCGAAGAGCTCGACCGCGAGCCGCCCTCCTACACGATCGAGACGCTCGCCGCGATCCAGGCGCGGCACCCCGGCGACGAGCTCTGGCTCCTCATGGGCACGGATCTCCTCGCCGGATTCGACCGCTGGCGGCAACCCGAAGAGATCCTGAAGATCGCGCGAATCGCGGCGTTCCACCGGGAGCCCTACGTGGGAGACCGGCTCGAGCTCCCGAAAGTCGCGGGCCTCGCGGATCGGCTGTCCGTTTTCGATGCCGGATCGGTTAGAATCTCTGCGACGGCGATTCGGAGCGAACTCGCGGCCGGCCAGGGCCTCGGGGGAAGGGTTCCGGGGCCGGTCGCGGAGTACATCACGAAGCACGGTCTCTACAAGCCGGGGACGCTCGAACGTTGAAACCCGGCTTTTCGGCCCAGGACAAAGTCCGGGAAGGTCTCACCGCGGCGCTCGACCGCAAAGCCGCCGCCGTCCTCGTCTTCAACCTCACCGAGCTCACGACGATGGCGGACTACTTCGTGCTGTCGACGGCGAGCTCCGACCGGCAGGCCCGCGCCATCGCCGACGCCATCGCCGAGAAGCTCGGGCCGGCGAACGCGGTCGAGGGCCTCGCCGCCGCGCACTGGATCCTGATGGACTACGGCGACGTGGTCTTCCACGTGTTCCAGGAAGAGGCGCGCAAGTTCTACGCCCTCGAGCGCCTCTGGGGCGACGCGCCCGACGAGACCGGGGTCTTCGGGCGAAGGCTCGAGGCCGCCGACGGGAGCTCGCGGCTTTGACGCGGCGCCTCGACGGGGCCGGACGAGAGTAGACGGCTCTCAAGCGGCCCCTCGACGGGGCCGGACGGGAGTAGGCGGCGACGACTGCGGCATCCCATGGCAGAGAAGAGATCGCCGTCGCTCGAGTCGCACTTCCGCACCCGGAACCGGGCGCTCGCGCGCGAGATCGAGGCGATCGAGCGAGCCGCGGACCTGCCGTCCACGATCCTGATCCTCGGAGAAAGCGGAACGGGCAAGGACCGCCTCGCGCGCGCGATCCACGACGTTTCAACCCGCGGCGGAAGTCCCTTCGTGCGCGTCGACGCGGCCAATCTCTCCGACGAGCTCTTCGAGAGCGAGCTCTTCGGCCACGAACGCGGGGCGTTTACGGGAGCCGTCTCCGCGAAGAAGGGACTTCTCGAAGTCGCGGAGGCGGGCACGGTCTATCTGGACGAAGTCTCGTCCCTGTCCCCCGCGGCCCAGGCCAAGTTCCTGCGCGTTCTGCAGGAAAAGAACTTCCGGCGTCTCGCGGGCGTGACGACGCATCCCTTCCGCGCGCGGCTGATCGTGTCCTCGCGCCGCGACCTCGCGTCCCTCGTCGAGCGGGGCGCGTTCCGCGACGACTTCTTCTACCGGATCGACGTCGTGTCGGTCCGCCTTCCGAGGCTCGCCGAGAGACCCGAAGACGTCCTGCCGCTCGCGCGCGAATTCCTCCGCCGCGCGGCGCACGCCTACGACCGGCCGGCGCGGCGGTTCTCGAAGGACGCCGAGGCGACTCTCGCGCGGCATGCGTGGCCCGGCAACGTCCGGGAGCTGCTGCACGCCGTCGAGAAGGCCGTTCTCACCGCGGAATCCGCGGAGATCGGGCCGGGGGACCTTCCCACCGGGGCGCTCGGCGCGCCGGAATCGCTGCTCTCCGCTGCGGTCGAGCACCGCTGGACGCTGCGGGAGCTTTCGGACGCCTACATCGAGGAGACCCTGCGGCGAGCCGGCGGCAACCGGTCGCTCGCGGCGAAGCGGCTGGGCGTGTCGCGCAAGTTCCTGTGGGAGCGTGAGAAAAAACAGGCCCTTAAAGAAGGCGTTAAGTGACGGATTTCGCTCGACTTCCTGGCGGAATCGGTTATCATCGCGGATCCAAAATGCTGCCCCTTCGGACAGGGAGAGGGGGCCCGAGAAAAGGAGTATCAGGAATGCCTTCGACAGCGGCCAAGGCCGTCCGGATGAGCAAGAAGGACATGGAGAAATACAGGCGCCTTCTCGAGGAGAAGAAGGCGAGCCTTTCGTCCGACCTCGCGAAGACCCGTAGCGCCGAAGAAGAGACCAGCGACGAAGCCACTCAGGACATCGCCGACAAGGCGGTCTCCTCGTACACCCGCGAGTTCCTCTACTCGCTGACCGACGGCGAGCGCTCGACCCTGCTCCAGATCGACGATGCCATCGCCCGGATCGACGACGCCTCGTACGGCCTGTGCATCAACTGCGGCCAGCCGATGGCCGAGAAGCGTCTCACGGCGGTTCCCTGGGCCCCGTACTGCGTCGACTGCCAGGAGCTCGCCGAGAAGGGGATGCTTCCCAACTAAGCCCGCAAAGTTCCTTTGCTCGTGGGGCCCCCGTCGGAACACCGGCGGGGGCCTTTTTTTGGGTCGGCATTAGACTCCGGTTCGTGCCCAAGGCGGTCTTTTCGGACAAGGTCGTTCCCGGATTCGCCGACGCTCCCGCGGCGATCCTGGTGACCGGGGACGTCGAGTTCTTCGTCGAGGAGGCCGCCGGCCGGGCGCGGGAGATTCTCGCCGGAAAGGACGCCGAGGTCCTGCGCTTCGAGGACGACGCACCGGTCGAATCCGTCTCCGACGCGCTGCTGAACCGCTCGCTCTTCTCCCCCCGGCGGATCGTCGAGCTCGACATCTCGCGGCTGCTCGGCACCGAGGCGCCGGGGCGGCTCCTCGCCAAGGCTCTCGAGGCCTGGGAGGCCGGAAAGCGGCGCGAGGCCTTCAAGCAGGCCCGGGCGCTGCTGGCGGCCCTCGACCTGGCGCTGGACGCCGGCCCGGAGGAAACGGCGGAGGCCGCGGCGCGCAAGGTCCGAAAGAAAGAAGAGGCGCCGCTGCTCGCCGAGATCCTCAAGGAGCTGCCGGACGAGAGGGGCGGGGGAACCGCTGTCCTGCGCTCGGCGCTGCGATCCCTTCTCGCCCGAAACGAAAACGACGGGACCGTGGCCCTGCTGACGGCCGTCGCCCCGCCGGCCGGCGTCGACCTCGTGAAGGAAATCGCCGAGCGCGGCCTGGTGCTCGAGACCTCCGTCGGCGACGACGCCGAGCCGGCCCTCCGGCGCCTGGCGGCGGCGCGGGCCAGGGAGAGGGAGGTCGTCCTCGATCCGGCCGCGATCGAGCGCCTCCTGGTCCGCACCGATTCCCGGGCGGCGGCGTTCGCGCTGGAGCTCGAGAAGCTCCTCGAGTGGGCGGGCAAGGGCGGACGAATCCGGGCGGCCGACATCGAGTCGAACGTCGAGGACGAATCTTCGGAGGACGTCTACGGCCTCTTCGACGCGCTCGGGCGGCGCGACGCCGGCGACGTCCTCGCGCGGCTGGAGAGGCTCCTCGACGGGCGCGACGTGCGCGCCGGCGACCGGGAGTTCCGCAAGATCGAGGACATCTGGCCGGTCCAGCTCCTCGGCATGCTGGCCGGCGAGATCCGGCGGATGCTGCTCATCCGGGCGCGGCTCGACGAAGGGGGAACGACGGGGTTCGACGGGTCGATGTCCTACCAGACGTTCCAGGCCCGGGTCCTTCCGCGCCTGATGGCGCCGGCGGCGCCGTTCGGACGGTCCCCGTTCGAGTCGGCGCAGGGCGGGGCGCACCCCTTCGGCCTCTACAAGTCGGCCCAACGCTCCTCGAAATACACGACGCGGCAGCTCGCGCGGGCGCTCGCGCGGGCCGCGGACGTCGACACGGCGCTCAAGAACTCGGCCGCGCCGCTCGAGACGCTGTCGGCCTACCTCGGGGAGCTCGTCGCGGGCACGTAGGGGGTCAGACCTGAAGTTTCTCCACAGCCGTGGCGTCAGGCCTGAAACCATTGGGGTCAGACCTGAAGTTTCTCTCTTCGAAGGAGCCCGGAGAAGTCTCGAAACTTCACGTCAGACCCCGCAGACCCCTAAAACGCGGGGGGCGGCTGCCTCATGGCGCCGCCCTGTCTTTGTGGAAGGTCTCGCTGTCTAACTTAATATACGGAGCATGACCTCCGACAGTTTCAACATTGATCTCGCTCCCCGAACCGCCCTGATTACAGGGGGTTCCCGGGGGATCGGCCGGGCGACGGCGGAGCTCCTCGCCCGGGCGGGAGCCCGCGTGGCGGTCAACTACCTCCGCGACGAGGCCGCGGCCAACGGCCTCGTGCGCGAGATCCGGGCCTCGGGCGGCGAGGCCATGGCGCTCGCCGGCGACGTGTCGCAGGTCGAGCAGGCCCGCCAGCTCGTCCGCGACGTCGTCGGCCGCCTGGGGGAGGCTCGACATCGTCGTGCTGAATGCCGGGATCTGGGACGAGGACGTTTCGGGAAGGGGCGACGTCGAGGTCTGGGACCGCACGTACGCGATCAACCTCCGCGGCGCCTTTCTCGTGACCGACGCGGCGACGCCGCACCTCGAAAAGCACGGCGGCTCGATCGTCTTCGTCTCCTCGACGGCCGGTCAGCGCGGGGAGGCGCGGCACTCGGCGTATGCGGCCTCGAAGGGGGCGTTGATCTCCTACACGAAGTCGCTCGCGGCCGAGCTCGGCCCGCGGGGGGTCCGGGTCAACTGCGTGGCGCCCGGCTGGGTGGACACGGACATGTCGGCCGCGACCCTTGCCAATCCGATCGTCCGCTCCGAGATCGAAAAGACGATCCCGATCGGCCGCATCGCCACCGCCGCGGACATCGCGGGTCCGATTCTCTTCCTCGTGTCGGACCTGGCCCGCCACCTCCAGGGGGAGGTCGTCAACGTCAACGGCGGGAGCGTGCTGGTTGGATAGGGGGCGGCCCCGGCCGTAGGGCGGGGTCCGACCCCGCCCTCGAGCCACGACGATGGAAAGACTCGACCGGAAGGACCTGCGGTTTCTCGCCGTTTGCCTCCTCGTGATCGCGGCGGGGGCGGCGATCACGACGGCCCTCTTCCCCCGCGCCTTCCCCGAAGCCTCGATCGAGTTCAAGGTCAACCGCGGCGAGGCGCGCAAGCTCGCCGAGGCGTTCCTCGCCGAGCGCGGCGCGAAGCTCGCCGGGACGCGCTTCGCCGGCCAGTTCGACGTCGACGAGACGGCCAAGACGTATCTCGAGCGCGAGCTCGGGCTCGAGAAGGCCGGCCGCCTTTACGGCCGCGAGGCCAAGATCTGGCTGTGGCGGATGCGCTGGTTCCGCTCCGGCGTCACCGAGGAGGAGCGCGCCGCCTTCTCGCCGCTCGGGGACCTCATCGGTTTCCGGTCGGTCCTGAAGGAGGACGCGCGGGGAGCGCGGCTCTCCCGCGAGGAAGCCCGCGCCCTGGCGCTGCGGTTTCTCGCGACGCGGGGCCTCCCCGAGGCGAGCCTCCAGGCGATCGAGGCGACGCCGGTCGCGCGGCCGAACCGGACGGACTGGAACTTCGTGGACGAGAAGACGGGCGTCAAGCTCGCCGACGCCACGATCCGCTACGCGACGACGGTCTCGGGCGACCGGGTCACGGCCTTCCGCGAGTTCGTCCACGTCCCGGAGGGCTGGGTGCGGGAGTACGACCGGCTGCGCTCGAAGAACAACGCGGCGGGCCAGGTCGCGACGGCCGGCCTCATCGCGACCATCCTCGCGATGCTCGGCGTTCTCGTCGGCAAGATCGCCCGCAAGGACGTGCCGTGGCGCCTCGTCGCGGCGTTCGGCGGCATCGGATTCGTGCTGTCGCTGCTCTCGGTCGCCAACGACCTTCCGCTGACGCTCTTCGGATACGACACGGCGAGCTCCCTTCAGTCCTACCTGACGAGCCAGATCGTCCTCGGCCTGCTCGGGGCGATCGGCACGGGCGCGGGGATCGCCCTGGTGGTCGCCGCGGCCGAGCCCATCTACCGGGAGCGCTTCCCGGAGAAGATCTCGCTCGCAGGCGCCTTCTCGTCCCGGAGCATCCAGTCGAAGGGGTTCCTGAAGAGTGTCGTCCTGGGTTACGCGCTGGCGGCGTTCTTCTTCGCCTACCAGGCCGTGTTCTACGTCGTGGCGGGGCACTTCGGCGCGTGGGCGCCGGCCGACGTGCCGTACAGCGACATGCTCAACACGGCGCTGCCCTGGGCGACGGTTCTCCTGATCGGGTTCCTGCCGGCGGTCTCCGAAGAGGGCATCAGCCGGATGTTCTCGATCTCGTTCCTCGACAAGCTCGGCGCCGGCCGTTTCGTCGCGGTGGTGGTGCCGGCGTTCATCTGGGGATTCGGGCACTCGACGTATCCGAACCAGCCCTTCTACATCCGGGGCCTCGAAGTGGGGTTCGCGGGAGTCCTGATCGGCTTCCTGATGCTGCGCTACGGCGTCGTGCCGCTGCTCGTCTGGCACTTCACGGTCGACGCGATCTACACGGCGCTGCTGCTGCTGCGCTCGGGCAACGCGTACTACGTCGTCTCGGGGGCGATCGCCTCGGGGATCCTGCTGCTCCCGCTCTTCGTCTCCCTCGTGCTCCATGCCCGGCGGGGCGGCTTTCTCTCGGCTCGCGGGTCTCTCGAACGGCGACGTCGGCTTCGTCCCGGCTCCGGCGCCTGCCTTCGCCGCGGGGCCGATCGCCGCGGTCCCGGTCCGGCCGCTCTCCCGGCCGGCGCTCGTCGGAATGGCCGTGCTGGCGCTTCTCCTGGCCTCGTCGCTCGTCATCCCCGGCGACCGCGTCGAGGCGGACGCCGAGGACTCGACCGGACGGCCCGCCGCCGAAGCCATCGCGCACCGGTTCCTCGAGGTCAACGGCGGCGACCGCGGGGAATGGCGGCGCGTCATCTACACGGGCACCGGCTTCTCGGAGGACGAGGCCGTTCGGGCGGCGAAGCCTCAGGACGAGGGCGGCATCCCCGCCTTCTCCAGCGAGGCCGCCAAGTACGTCATCGAGAAGGGCGGGCCGGCCGCCTTTCAGCGCCTTTCGGAGCGCCAGCTTCCCCTGGCCTACTGGGTCGTTCGCTACTTCCAGCCCGAGAAAAAGGAAGAGTGGAAGGTCCTTCTCGACGCGCGCCGGTCGCGCGTCGTCGCGTTCGTCCATCCGATCGCCGAGGATGCCCCGGCCTCGAGTCCCCCGTCGGCCGAGGCCGCGCAGCGGCGGGCCCTGGACGCCGCCCGAAAGCTCGGATATCCGGCGGCTGCCTACGCCGTCTTGAACGTCGGCACCGAAGCCCGGCCGAAGCGCGTCGACACCACCGTCGTGCTCGAGGCGAATCCCGGAGGGATCGGCGACGCCCGCCCCCGTCTCACCGCGGTCTTCCACGGCGGGCAGCTCGCGGCCTTCCTGCCGACGATTCACGTCCCGGAAGACTTTCTGCGAGAGCAGCGAAGCCGGTCGAGCAGCGACTGGATCCTCCTCGCCGTCCGGATCGTCGCGATGGGAGCGCTCGTCGGGGTCGCGATCATCCTCTTTCTGCGGCGCGTGCGGCAGCCCGGGTTCCGGTGGACCGAGGTTCGCCGGCCGCTCCTCTGGACGGCGCTCGTCGCCGCGGCCGGCCTCGCCAACGCGCTGCCGGCGGTCTTTCGCCGCTACACGACCGAGACGCCGATGTCCCTCTTCCAGGTCGGCGTGGCGGTTTCGATGGCCGCGGGCCTCGCGGTGACGCTGCTCGGCGCGCTCGTCGGGTTCGTGCTCGTCTCGGGGGCGCGGCCCGGCTGGGCACAGGCTCTGCGGCGGGGCGGGACGCTGCCGGATGCGGTCCTCCGGGCGGCGATCGCCTCGGCGGGCCTCCTCGGGCTGAGCCGCTGGGCGCACGTGATCGCCTCGCGGGTGCCGTCGCTCTACGACCCGGACCCGACCCTTCCGGACAGCCTCGGATACGCGCTTCCGGCGCTCGAGGTCCTCTGGGCGGCGGCGCGGGGGATGTTCCTCCTCGCCGTCGTCGCTTCCGTCGTGGCGCTCGCCCTCCGGACCGACTTCTTCCGCACGACGGCGGGAAGAATCCTCGGCGCGGTCGCGGTGCTCCTCGCGCTGTTGCCGTCGAGCCTCCACTCGCCTTCCGTGCTCGCCACCGACCTGCTGCCCTCGATCCTCATCGCCGCGTGGCTCGCGGCGTCCGCGGCCCTGCTTCTCCGGGACCATGCCGCGGCCTGGGCTCTGCTCGGGATCTTCACCGTCGGTGGCCGGGAGGTCCTGTCGCTCGTCTCGCAGCCGGCGGCCGTCGACCGGATGGCCGGCTGGGCGGCCGCGGTGCTCCTCGCCGCGGCCGCGGCGGTGCTGCTGGTCGGACGGAGAGCCTCCGACGTCGTCCCCCCTCACCACCGACCCTCTTCCCCCGGCGGGGGGCGAGGGAGGGGATCTCACGACCCCGTCGAGTGGTATCGCTTGACGCCCACGTTCCACGCGACGAGGGCGATCGAGACGGTGACCGCGGCGACGAGGGGGACGGCCCAGAATTCCCGGATGAACTCCGGACGCTTGAGGAACCGGAGCGTCGGAAAGAACGTCGCGAACGCGAACGGGATGACGAACGACAGGACGAACCGGATCCACGCGTCGTAGATCGAGAGCGGGTAGCGCCCGAACTGCATCAGGTTGAAGATCGGCGGCACGATCCCGATGCGGTCCTCGATCCAGAACGACGTGGCCGAGAGGCCAACGAAGATCGCGAGATAGATCGCCGACGCGAAGGCGGCCCACAGAACGAAGAGAGCGAAGTCGAGGGCCGAGAACTCCAGGTGCAGGCGGCGCGAGGCCCACACGACCGCGGCAAGACCGGTCACCGTCTCCTGGAGGGACTCGAGTCGAAACGCCTCGAAGAGGACCTGGAAGACGGACGAGACCGGCCGCACCAGCACCCTGTCGAAACGGCCTTCGATGAGGTACCGGTCCGGGAACTGGTAGAGGTTCCACGAGAGCACGTTGAAAATGCCGAGCGGGATGAGAGAGAAGCCGTAGAGGAAGACCATTTCCTCGAAAGTCCAGCCTTTGACGGCGGGCACCCGCGAGAACACGATCAGGAGGAAGCCGAAGGAGGCCGCCGTCCCCAGGAACGACGCGAAGACGCTCGAGAAGAAATCGAGTCGGTACTCGAGCCGGGCCTTCGCGTACTGCGAGAAGTAGAGGCCGAAGAGCCGGCCGTGCCGGGCGAGCGTCGCGACGGTGCTCATCCGCCCTGAATCGTGATGCGCAAACGCGAACGCCGCCACGCCCACTGGCCGAGAGCGAGCAACGCGAGCGTCCAGCCCGCCTGGAGCGCGAGGAGCCGTGCGGCCTGGAGGCCCGCGGCCTGGCCGAGGTAGAGCGTCGCGGGCGTGAAATTGATGTGCGGGAAGGGCGACCAGATCAGGATCGTCCGCAGCGGCTCCGGGAAGAGCGTCGTGGGGATCAGCAGTCCCGAGAGCAGCTCGAACACCAGGTACTTCGCGCGCAAGATCCCGAGAATCGACTTCGAGCGGATCGCCACGAGGCCGACGAGAAAGTTCAGCGCCGCGACGAGGAAGAACGAAAGGACCGCCGAGACGAGGAAGAACGTCCCGGCGGCGGCGGAGGCCGGAGGCTGCAGCGGGAAGAGAAGCGCGAGCACGAAAGAGATCGGGATCGTGAAGAGCACGGCACGGAATGCCGACTGGCCGGCGGCGTCCGCGATCATGACGGTCTGGAAGTCGACCGGCCGGATGAGGCTCATCGCGAGCCGGCCCTCCTGGACCTGGGTCGCGAGGTCCCGGTCGATCTCGTTGAAGTAGAAGGACCGGATCGCCCAGCCGACGGCGACGTACGTGATCATCTGCTGCAGCGTCAGGCCGCCGACGCGGTCCGCGTGCTGGAAGACGGCCCGCCAGATGAAGAAGTACACCGCGACGTTGAAGAGGTACGTCAGGACACCGACGTAGTAGCGCGCCCGGTAGGCGAGCATGTTCAGGAAGCCGATGCGGGCGAAGGGGAGGGCGGCCCGCCAGGTCGTCGCGCCGCGGGACGGCGCGCTCCAGAACCGTCGCCGCGCTCACGAGATGCCCTCCTGGTAGATGCGCTTGACGACCTCCTCGACCTCCGGCTCCTCGATCTTGAGGTCCGAGACCTCGAAGCGGTTGACGATGTCCTTGACGGCCGTCGCCGGCGCGACCACGCGCCGGTCGAGGTCGAGCCGGTAGCGGAGCGTACCGACCTCCCGGATCGGCGTGCCGTTGAAGGAGAGCTCGGACGGCGCCGGGGCGTGCTTGACGTCGAAGACGATCGAAGTCACGGGCAGGATCCGGTCGCGCAGCTCGTCGAGCGCCCCGTCGAAGAGCAGGCGACCGTGGTCGATGACGATGACCCGCTTGCAGAGCGTCTCGATGTCGGCGAGATCGTGCGTCGTCAGGAGGACCGTCGTCCCGTCGCGGGTGTTGATCTCCTGCAGGAACTCCCTCACGTTGGCCTTGGCGACCACGTCGAGGCCGATCGTCGGCTCGTCGAGAAAGAGAAGCGGAGGCCGGTGGAGGAGCGAGGCGGCGAGGTCGCAGCGCATGCGTTCGCCGAGGGAAAGCTTGCGGACGGGCTGGCTGAGATAGGCCTTGAGGCCGAGGACCTTGTCGAAGAGGTCCATCCGTTCGCGGTACTGCGCCTCGGTCAGGCCATAGATCTCCTTCAGGAGCCGGAACGACTCGACGACGGCGATGTCCCACCAGAGCTGCGTTCGCTGCCCGAAGACGACGCCGATCGTCGCGACGTAGCGCGTCCGCTCCCGGTGCGGCACGAACCCGTTGCACAGGATCTCGCCCGAGGTCGGCGTGAGGATGCCGGTCAGCATCTTGATCGTCGTCGACTTGCCGGCGCCGTTGGCGCCGATGTAGCCGACCATCTCGCCCGGGGCGATCTCGAAGTTGACGTCCGCGACGGCGGAGAGCTCGGTCGCCGTCCGCCGGACGAGCGACTTGAGGGCGGCGCCGAGACCCTCTTCGCGCCGGAACGACTTGAAGACCTTGGTCAGGCGGGAGACGCGGACGATCGGCCCGGTCATCGCTTCGAGAGCTCCAGGGCGCGCGCGTAGACCTCGCGCGCCGGCCGGCCCGAGCGGCGGGCGATTTCGCGAGACAGGGCCTTGAGCGCCGCTCCGCCTGCGAGCGCCTCGCGAATCCGGGCGTCGAGCTCGTCGGGCTCGACGGCGGCGACCTCGCCGCCGTGACCTTCGACGACGACGGTCACCTCGCCGCGGCCGGTGCCGCGCGCGGCGATCGCCGCGGCGAGCTCGGGCAGCGTGCCGCGCAGGACCTCCTCGTGCAGCTTCGTCAGCTCGCGGGCGACACAGGCGCGGCGCGGGCCGAGCACTTCGGCGGCCGCCGCCAGGGACTCCCGCAGGCGGTGCGGCGCCTCGAACCAGACGAGCGTCTCGGCGCGGCCGGCGAGAGCCTCGAGGAAGCGCCGGCGCTCGCCCTCCCGGGCCGGCAGGAAGCCCAGGAAGACATGCGGGACGGCGGGCAGGCCCGAGACCGCCAGAGCCGCAGCCGGGGCCGAGGGTCCCGGCACGACCTCGATCCGGTGACCGGCCGCCGCGGCCGCGGCGACCAGCCGCTCTCCCGGGTCCGACAGCGCCGGCATCCCGGCGTCGGACACGAGGGCGACCGTCTCGCCGCGGGAGAGCCGCTCGAGCAGCTCCTCGACGCGGCCGGCCTCGCGCGGCGCGGGGCACGCGATGCGGCGCGAGGCGATGCCGAAGCGCGCGGCGAGCTTGGCCGTCACGCGCGTGTCCTCGCAGAAGATGGCGTCGGACTCGGCGAGGGCGCGACGGGCGCGCGGGGACAGGTCCTCGAGATTCCCGATGGGCGTTCCGACGACGAGGAGCCGCCCGGGTTTTTCGATCTCGCTCACGGAGAGACGGAAAATAGCATGGAGCGTCCCGGTATCATGGCGGCGTGCGCCCGTGGCCCGGACTCGCCGCCGTGACGATCGCCGCCGCGGCGTCGCTCTCGGGCGAGCTCGTGGACCGGATCGCCGCGACCGTCAACGACACGGCGATTCCCGAGAGCGAGGTGCGCAAGGCCATGCTCGTCTCCGCGCTCCAGCCCGAGCCCGGCGAGAGCCCGGAAGCGTTCCGCGGCCGGGTCCTGGACGCCTTGATCGACCAGCAGCTCGAGTACCAGGACGCCGCGCGGTTCGGCCCGGCGCCGCCGGACGCGGCGCAGCTTTCCGAGGCGATGAAGAAGCTCCAGGACCGCCTCAAGGCCGAGGGACGGGACCCCGTGGCCGAGTTCGCCCGGGCCGGCCTGACCGAGGACGACGTCCTCTCGTCCCTCGAGCGCCAGCTCGTCATCCAGCGGTATCTGCGCGAGCGGTTCGCGCCGATCGCGTATGCCGACGAAGAGCAGGCCCGCGCCGAATACTCGACGCATTACGTGGCGGAGCAGGAGGCGGCGAGGCAGCCCGTCGAGCCGTACGACAAGGTCGCCGACGAGATGCGCCGCCGCGCATCCGAGCGGGCGTTCGACGACCAGGTTTCCCGCTGGATGAAGGAGCTCCGCCAGAAGGCGCGGATCGGCATCTACCGGATCCCGCCGCAGCTTCCGGCCGGGCGCACGCCCGTCCTCGTCTCGACGGTGCCGCCCGCCGTCCGCACGCCCGCGCCTTGAGCGTCCTCGCCGGGATCCTGGCGGCGCTTCTCGCCGGAACGGCGCCCTCGGGGCCGCCGGGCGCGGACCTGCGCGGGGTCGCGGTGCCCATGCGGGACGGCGTGAAGCTTTCGGCCGACGTCCTGCGGCCGAAGGCCGAGGGGCGCTTCCCGACGCTCGTCTACCGCACGCCTTACGACCGCAAGCGCGCATCGGAGGACGAGGTGGCCGCGGCCGCGCTCCAGGCCGGCTACGCCGTCGTCAGGGTCGACGTGCGCGGGCGTTACGACTCCGCCGGCGTTTTCACGCCGTACCGCAACGAGGGTGCCGACGGATACGACACCATCGAGTGGGCCGCCGCGCAGCCCTGGTCGACGGGGGACATCGGCACCTACGGTCTCTCGTATCCCGGCGCCGTTCAGTGGCTCGCGGCGGTCGAATCGCCGCCGCACCTGAAGGCGATGGTCCCGGCGATGACCTTCTCCACTCCCCGCAACTTCTTCTATGCCGGCGGCGCCTGGGACCTGTCGTGGCTGCCCTGGATCTGGAACAACATCGCGCCCGATGCGCGGGTGCGTGCCAACCTGCCGGGTCCGCGGACCGGACGCGAGGCGCGCGCCGAATGGAAGCGGTTGCAGCGCGAGCTCCCGTACCGGCTGCCGGTCACCGACGTGCCGGAGCTCCGCGGGGCGGCGCCGTTCTACTTCGACTGGCTGGCGCACCGGCCGGGAGAGTCGTGGTGGGACTGGTCCGAGATCCGCGGACGCTACGGGCGCGTGGGCGCGGCGGTTCTCAACATCTCGGGCTGGCACGACGAGGCCTACGGCCCCGAGGGCGCCATGACGAACTTCCTCGGGCTCCTCGAGGCGCGCCGCGGCGAGGCCGACCCGCGCGCGCAGGTGATCCTCGGGCCCTGGGTCCACGGCGGCGAGGGAGAGGACCGCTCGGGGGACCGAGTCTTCGGCCCGCAGGCGCGGCTGGCATACGCTCAGGAGATCGTGCGGTTCATGGATCGCTACGTGCGCGGCCTCGAGAACGGTGTCGAGCGGGCGCCGCGCGTGCGCGCCTTCGTCATGGGTGAGAACGTCTGGCGGACGGGCAACACGCTTCCGCTCGAGGGCACGGTTCCCGTGTCGTTCTATTTTGCGGGTGGCGGAAAGCTCGCCCTGGAGGCGCTGGCCGGCGAGGGCGACGCGAGCGGCTTCGTCTCGGATCCGGCGCACCCCGTCGTCGATCCCTACGCCGAGGCCGCCGGAGCACACGACTACCGCGCGCTCGCCGGGCGCCCCGACACGCTGGTCTTCGAGACCGAGCCTCTCGCCCAACCGCTCCGCGTCGTCGGCGCAATCGAGACGGAGATCTATCTCTCGGCCGACGCGCCCGACGCCGACCTCTGGGTCAAGCTCGAGGACGTCGGCCCGGACGGAACGGCCTGGAATCTCTCGAGCCCCGGCACGGACGTGCTGCGGGTCAGCGATCGGGACGGCGCCGAGGCGAAGCGGCTGGCGGCGGGCGAGATCGCAGTCATGCGCCTGCCGAACCTTCGCACGGGCAACACGTTCGCGAAGGGCCATCGCGTGCGCGTCGTGCTCTGCGGAAGCTTCATGCCGCACTTCTCGCGCAACCTCCAGACCGGCGAGTCCGAGATGCGCTCCGCGAAGACGCGCAAGGCCTCGATCCGCATCCACCACGACGCTTCGCACCCCTCCCGCATCATCCTCCCCGTGGTGGGGTCAGCCCTCAAAGAATGACACTTGGGGTCAGCCCTGACAGTCTGAAACTTTGCGCCGGCCCTGAGCCGTCCATCGCAGGCGGACCACTGGCCAAGGGAGGCTCGTGAGAATCGCGATTTTCGGGACGGGCGGCGCGGGGGGGCGGTTCGGGGGCGATCTGGCGCGCGCCGGTGAGGACGTGGCCTTGATCGCCCGCGGAAGCCACCTCGCGGCCATTCGTGAAAAGGGGCTCATCGTCGAGACCGACGACGGCGAGACCACCGTTCGTCCCGCCGTGGCCACGGATGCGCCGGCTGAGGTGGGCCCGGTCGACGTCGTGTTGCTCGGCGTCAAGACCTGGCAGGTCGAGGAGGCCGCAAGAGTGATGGGACCGCTCCTCGGGCCGCAGACGTTCGTCGTCCCGCTCCAGAACGGCGTCGAAGCGGCCGGCCAGCTCTCGACCGTGCTCGGCGCGGATCGGGTCGTGGGAGGGCTCTGCGCGACATTCAGCTGGATCGCGGCGCCCGGGCGAATCCGGAGCCTCGGTCGGGTGCATTCCCTCCGCTTCGGCGAGCTCGACCGGCGGCAGAGCGAGCGAACCGAGCGCCTGCGCGCTTCCTTCGAGCGGGCGGGCGTCCGGGCGACGATTCCGCCCGACATCGAGGTCTCGCTCTGGGAGAAGCTACTCGTCGTGGTTCCGTTCGGCGGTGTCGGGGCCGTCACCCGCGTCCCGATCGGCGTCACGCGCTCGATGCCGGAGACCCGGCGCCTGCTCGAACGAGGGATGGAGGAGATCCTCGCCGTGGGCCGCGCGCGCGGAGTTACCCTACCCGACGACGCCGTCGAGAAGGGCATGGCCTTCCTGGATGCGCTCGATCCCGCCGGAACCACGTCGCTCCAGCGCGACATTTCAGAGGGACGTCCCTCCGAGCTCGAGGCGTGGAACGGCGCGGTCGTGCGTCTGGGTCGCGAAGCGGGCGTTCCGACGCCGACCCACGAGTTTCTCTATTCGAGCCTGCGGCCGCTCGAACGGCAGGCCCGCGACTTTGATCGGCAAAGTTCAGGAGTTCAGGGCTGACCCCAACTGTCAGACTGTCAGGGCTGACCCCAGAAGGAGGACGTTGTGAAGATTCGGATCGTGTGGTGCCTCGGGATCCTGGCCGCTTCGAGCCTGCCGCTCTTCGGGCAGGCGGCCGGGAAAGCCGCTTCGAGCAACAAGCAGGTCGCCGACGAAGTCATCGCGCTGACGCGGGCGCACTGGGCGTCGGAGATGAAGAAGGACGCCGCGGCCTGGGGCAAGAACGTGGCCGACGACTACACGGTGTTCGAGGGCGCCTACCCGACGCGCATCGACGGGAAGGCGACGATGCAGCACGTCGTGGACGGCAACTTCTCCGGGAGCGACACGCTCGTCACGGCCGAGATGGCCAACGAGAAGGTCCAGGTCTACGGCGACGTCGCGATCCTCTCCTACAACTACATCGCCTCGGTCAAGAACAAGGACGGGAAGGTCTCGCCGGCCATGGCGAAGTCGACGCGGGTCTACGTCAAGCAGGGCGGGCAGTGGATGCTGGTCCACGCCAACTTCGCGCCGGTGACGTCCCCGAACTGAGCGCTCAGCCGCTCGCCCGGCGGAAGCGGAAGTGGGGCGGGGGTCGCCGGGGCCGTCTCGACCGCGCTTCTCCGACGTGGCGATCGGCGGGCGGCGCCACGGGATCGCGCCCTCCCGTGACGAGGCCGTGGAGCGCGACCGCGTCGCGGGCGGCCTGCGCGTCCCGGTCGTTGTCGAAGTAGACGTAGACCTCCGCGCCTTCCCGCGTCCAGGACCGGCAACGCGCGGCCCACTCCTGCAGCTCGGCCGGGGTGTAGGCGCCCTCGTAGATCCGGCGCGCCCCGTGGAGGCGGACGTACGCGAGATCGGGAGATGTCCGGGTCAGCGAGAAGGGGTGCTCCCCGGCGGCGTCGGCCGCGACGAGGGCGACGTTCCGGCGCTCGAGGAGCGCGAGGGCCTCGTCCGAGAGCCAGCTCGCGTGGCGGACCTCCACCGCGTAGCGCAGACGCCGGTCCCGCCCGTCGGGCGCCGTCAGGGCGGCCCGCCCGGTCGTGCGCTCGTCGTGCCGGCGCGCCCAGCGCTCGGCCCCGCGCACGTCCTCCGGCAGGGCGGCGAAGAACGCGTCGGCGCGCGGCCGGTCGAACGGAAGGTGCGGCGGAAGCTGCCACAGGATCGGGCCCAGGCGCTCGCCCAGGCGCAGGATCCCGGACGAAAAGAAGTTCGCGAGCGGCGCTCGAAAGTTCCGGAGTCTCAACATGTGCGTGACGTACCGGCTTCCCTTGAGCGCGAAGAGGAAGCCGGGCGGCGTCGCCTCCCGCCAGGCGTCGCAGGCGGACGGCCGCGTCAGCGAGTAGAAGGTGCCGTTGACCTCGACGGTCGGCAGGCGCTCGGCGAGGAACGCGAGCCAGCGGCGCTCCGCCAGCCCCTCCGGGTAGAAGCGGCCCTTCCAGTGGGGGTAGATCCAGCCGCTCGTCCCGACGCGGACCGGAGGAGTCTCCACGGCTTCCGATCCAGCAAGTCCGGTGCCGCGGCGCCCTCGGATCAGCCCGGCGGCCAGGAGAGCGCGCGGCCGCCGAGGAGGTGGAAGTGCAGGTGGAACACGGTCTGCCCCGCCCCCTCGCCGTTGTTGGCGACGAGCCGGTAGTGCTCGAGCCCGAGCTCCCGGGCGATCGACGCCGCGCGGGCCACGACCTCTCCGATCAGGAGCTCGTCGCCCGGACCGGCCTCGGCGAGCCGGCCGATGTGCTTGCGGGGAATGACCAGGACGTGCGTCGGGGCCTTCGGCGCGATGTCGTGGAAGGCGTAGACGCGGTCGTCGCCGAAGACTTTCTTCGACGGGATCTCGCCCGCCGCGATCTTGCAGAAGAGGCAGTCGGTCACTTCACCCTCCGCACGCTGGCGCCCAGCCCCACGAGCTTCTCCTCCATCTTCGCGTAGCCCCGGTCGAGATGGTAGACCCGGTCGATCGTGGTTTCGCCCTCGGCCGTCAGCGCGGCGATGGCGAGGGCGGCCGAGGCCCGCAGGTCGCTCGCCATGACGGTGGCGCCGGTCAGGCGGGACGGTCCCTCGACGACCGCCCATCGGCCCTCGAGTCGGATCCGGGCGCCCATGCGCACGAGCTCGGCGACGTGCTGGAAGCGGTTCTCGAAGATCGTTTCGGTGATCGTCGCGACCCCGTCCATGGAAGTCGCGAGGGCCATCCACTGCGCCTGGAGGTCGGTGGGGAAGCCGGGGTAGGGCGCGGTCGCGACGTCGTGGGAGACGAGCCGGCCGTCGGCTCGCACGCGCACCGTGTCGCCGATGGTGTCGAGTCGCGCCCCCGTCACCGCGAGCCGGGCCGTCAGGGCCGTGAGGTGCTCGGGCGCGCACCCGCGGACCGCGACGTCCCCGCGGGTGGCGGCCGCGGCGAGGACGTAGGTCCCGGCCTCGATGCGGTCGGGGATGATCGGGTGCTCGACGCCGTGAAGGCTCTCGACGCCCTCGATGACGATGGTCTCGCCGCCGGCGCCGGTGATGCGCGCGCCCATCGCGTTCAGCATGACGGCGAGGTTCGTCACCTCCGGTTCGCGCGCGGCGTTGACGAGCCGCGTCGTCCCCTGCGCCAGCACGGCCGCGAGCATGACGTTCTCGGTGCCGGTGACCGTGACCGTGTCGAACACGATCTCGGCGCCCGTGAGGCGTCCGGCCCGGGCCTCGACGTAGCCGTGGTCGAGGCGGACCTCGGCGCCGAGCTTCTCGAAGGCCTTCAGGTGCAGGTCGATCGGCCGCACCCCGATCGCGCAGCCTCCCGGGAGCGACACCCGCACGGCGCCGGCCCGGACGAGCAGCGGCCCGAGCACGAGCACCGAGGCGCGCATCGTCTTGACGAGGTCGTACGGGGCGTCGGCCGACCCGATCGCGGGCACCTCGATGACGACGCCCCCGGCCTCCGCCTCGATCTTCGCCCCGGTGTGCTGGAGAAGCCGCCGCATCGTCCGGATGTCTGAGACGTCGGGAAGGTTCGTCAGACGCACGGGCTCGGACGTCAGCAGGGCCGCGGCCAGGCACGGCAGGGCCGCGTTCTTGGCCCCCGAGATTTCGACCTCGCCCGAAAGGCGCGAGGGGCCCTCGATTACGAACTTGTCCACGGCTTGCGGATTCTACTGACCCTCTCGGCGGCCGACTCCAGGCGGGCGATGCAGATGCGGGGAATGCCTTCGAGGTCGGGCTCGATCCGCACGAACCTCCAGACGGGCCGGGCCAGGATCTCGGAGCGCACGGCCTCCGACTGGCCGAAGCCGATCTCGAAGACGATCACGCCGCCGGGCTCGAGATATCCCGCCGCGGTGGCGAGGAGCTGTCGGATCGCGGTCATCCCGTCGTCTCCCGCAAAGAGGGCCCGGCGCGGATCGTGGTCGCGCACCGTCGGCGGCAGGTTCGGTGATTCCCCCAGCGCGAGGTACGGCGGATTGGAGAGGATCAGGTCGAAGCGGCCGCCGCCGAGGGCCGACAGCCAGTCCGAGGCGAGCAGCGAAAGGCGCGGCAGGACCCCGTGACGGCCGGCGTTCTGCCGCGCCAGCGCGAGGGCGTCGAGCGAGATGTCGAGTGCCACCGCGGTTGCCTGGGGGCGCTCCAGGAGGTAGGTGATGGCGATGATGCCGCTCCCCGTGCCGGCGTCGAGGACGCGGCGCGCCTCGCCGGCCTCGCGCAGAGCCTGCTCGACCAGGATCTCGGTCTCGGGCCGCGGCACGAGGGCCCGGCCGTCCACCCGGAACGGCCGGCCGTAAAAGTCCCATTCGCCGATCAGGTGCTGGACCGGAACGCCCGTGAGGCGCTTCTCCCAGAGGGCGAAGAAGCGGTCCCGGACCTCGGGGTCGACCTCGAGGCGCGGGTCCAGCGCGAGCGGCGGCGCGCCCCCCAGGGCATGACCGAGGAGGAGCCGGGCGTCCCAGGCGGTGGCGTCGGAGGTGGTGGCCGCGGCCTGGTCGGCGGCGTGCTGGAGGAGCTCGCGGGTGGTCATGGACAGTAAGGAGTAAGCAGTAAGCAGTCAGCGGTCGTCAAGGGCTCCGGTCCGGCTGACTCCTTACCGCTTACGGCTTACTGACTCCCTCACGCCTTCGCCAGCTCGTCCTTGAGCCGCTCGGCCTGGAGCTGGGCGGAGATGGGCTCGACGAGCTCGTCGAGGTTCCCGTCGAGGACGTCCTGGAGGCGGTGCGTCGTGAACCCGATGCGGTGGTCGGTGATGCGGGACTGCGGGAAGTTGTACGTCCGGATCTTCTCGGACCGGTCGCCCGAGCCCACCATCTTCTTGCGCTCGGCGGCGATGGCGCCGACCTGTTTCTCCTGCTCGGCCTCGAGGAGCCGGGCCTTGAGCACGCGCATGGCCTTGGCCTTGTTCTTGATCTGGCTGCGCTCGTCCTGGCACTGGACGACGAGCCCGGTCGGCAGGTGCGTGAGCCGCACCGCGGAGTAGGTCGTGTTGACGCCCTGGCCCCCGGGACCCGAAGCGCAGAAACGGTCGACGCGGATGTCCTTCTCCTCGACCTTGACCTCGACGTCCTCGGCCTCCGGCAGGACGGCGACCGTGGCCGCCGACGTATGGATGCGGCCCGCGCTCTCGGTCGCTGGAACGCGCTGCACGCGGTGGACGCCGCCCTCGTACTTGAGGCGGGAGTAGGCGCCGTCGCCCTCGATGATCGCCGTGATCGTCTTGATGCCGCCGATGCCGGTGTCGTCCCGGTCGACGATTTCGACTTTCCAGCGCCGCCTCTCGGCGTACCGCTGGTACATCCGGAAGAGCTGGGCCGCGAAGAGGGCCGCCTCGTCGCCGCCCGTGCCCGCCCGGATCTCGAGAAAGACGTTGCGCGAGTCGTTCGGGTCCTTCGGGAGGAGGAGGACCTTCAGCGCTTCCTCGGCGGCGGCGAGCCGCTCGGTCAGCGAGGCCCGCTCGGCCGACGCCATCTGGTAGAGCTCGTCGCCCGGCGACAGGGACTCGGTCAGCTCGCGCGCGCCGTCGAGCTCGCGCTGGAGCTGGCGGTGCTCCTCCATCTTTCGGATGATCGGCTCGAACTCGGTCAGGGTCTTCTGGGCATCCCGGACCGCGCGGTGGTCCTGCACGAAGGCGGGGTCCGCGAGGCGGGCCCGGACCTCGTCGTACTTGCGGCGGATGTCTTCGAGTCTTTCGAACATGAGGAGCTTTCAGCCGTCAGCAAGCCGCGGACGGCGGGACGGACCTCGGTTGGGCCGCTACAGAGCGTCGGCGGCGGAAGGAAAGAGCCGGGAGGCGATGGGGTCCATCCCCGCGTGCGGGCGGCTAGGCCGAGGCGCCGGAGGCCTTCTTCTCGTAGCGCTTGCGGAAGCGCTCGACGCGGCCGGCGGAGTCGACCAGCTTCTGCTTGCCCGTGAAGAACGGGTGGCACTGGCTGCAGATCTCGAGGCGGAGCTCCTTCTTCGTGGAGCGGGTGGTCCAGGTCACGCCGCAGGCGCAATGGACGAGGACTTCGTGGAGCTCGGGGTGAATGTTCGGCTTCATGGGAGGGCGCATTCTACGGATCCGGGCCCCCGGGCGCAAGCCCGGCCCCGGCGGCGGGATTTGCGGCCCGTCCGGGGGTCCCCGCCGCCGGGCAGGGTAGAATGCCCAACTCTAAGGGAAGAAGTGTTTTACCTCTACGTCACCGCCCCCGGCATGGCCGCGCGCAAGCTGTCGCTCGACCGACCCGTGACCACGGTCGGCCGGTCGTCGATGAACGATCTGCCGATCTCGGACAAGATGCTCTCGCGCCAGCACGCCCGCATCGTGCGCGGCAACGACGGGGCACTCACGGTCGAGGACCTCGGCTCGCGCAACGGGACGTTCCTGAACGGCGAGCGCCTGACCATGGTCCAGCCGCTCAAGCCCGGCGACCGGATCACCGTGGGCGGCGTGACGCTCAAGGTCGAGTCCGAGTCGACGACCCGCGTGCGGATCGAAGGCGGTGGCGAAGACCCTCTCGACAACACCATCCTCAAGGCCTCGGCCGAGCTGCTGCGCGCGCACGCCACGGAGACCGACCCGCGCCTGCCGGCCGAGCAGCTCGGCAAGCTGATCGAGTCGCTCCGGGTCGTCAACGAGCTCACGGTCGAGCTCCTGCGCGACATCTCGGTCGACGAGCTCCTCGGCTTCCTCATGGACAAGGTCTTCGAGACGCTCCACCCCGACCGCGGCCTCGTCCTCCTTCGCTCCCGGGCGACGGGCGAGCTCGCGCCGGCGGTCGTGCGCGTGGCCGAGGGGATCTCGGCCGAGGACATCCGGCTGTCGAAGACGCTCGTCGCCGCGGTCGTCGAGAAACGCAACGGGCTGCTCCTCATGGACACGACCACGGGCTCCGGAGTTTCGCTCGCGGACTCGATCCGCCTCTCGGGCATCAAGTCGGTCCTGGCGGCGCCGCTCGAGAACGCCGGCGAGGTCGTGGGTCTCATCTACGTCGACTGCCGCGTGGGCCACCGGTCGTTCGAAGAGGCCGATCTGCGCCTGCTGACCTCGCTCGCCAACGTGGCCGCGGCCAAGATCCAGAACGCGCGGCTCATGGAGGAGAACGCCGAGAAGCGCCAGATGGACCGGGAGTTCGCGCTGGCGCGCGAGATCCAGCAGCGCCTCCTGCCGGAGGAGCCCCCGCCCCTGCCGGGCTATGAGCTGCACGGCTCGAACGTCGCGTCGCGGCAGGTCTCGGGCGACTACTTCGACTTCCGGCCGCGCCCCGACGGCAAGATCTACGCGACGATCGCCGACGTGTGCGGGAAGGGCGTCGGGCCGGCGCTGCTGATGGCCTCGCTCCAGGCCTCGTTCCACGCCTGGGCGGACGAAGGCGTCCCTGTCGCGGAGATGACCGGCCGGCTCTCCGAGGCGATCTCGCGGCGGACGGGCCCCGACCGCTTCATCACGTTCTTCCTCCTCATCCTCGAGCCGTCGACGGGCGAGATCGAGTACACCAACGCGGGGCACAACCCCGGCCTTCTCCTCCACGCCGACGGGACGACCGAGGAGCTCGGCTCGCACGGGCTGCCGCTGGCGCTCTTCCCCGGAAAGCCCTACGGCTCCTCGAAGCTGACGCTCGGCCCGGGCGACCTTCTCTGTCTCTACACCGACGGCGTGACCGAGGCCAACAACCCGGCGGGCGACGAGTTCGGGATGCCGAAGCTGAAGGAGTTCATCGCGGCGCAGGTCGGAAAGTCGCCGGCCGACGTCGAGGCCGGCCTCGCCCGCGTCCTCGAGGAGCACGCGCAGGGCGAGCCCTACGCCGACGACCGGACTCTGGTGATGGTGCGGCGCCTGCCTTGAGTGACGGCCCGCGAGTCCCGCGGGCTTCGAGTCGCTGCGCGGAAAGCAACAGCCCGCAAGCAGCTGGCGCGCTTCGATGGGGTCAGGTCTTCGTTTTTCGGAGCTCCGGTTCTCGCGTGGCGTGAGTCCGAGTCGTCGGACCTCCGAAAAATCGAACACCTGACCCCCGAGCGCGCCAGCTCCTTGCGGAGTGTTGCTTTCCGCGCAGCGACTCGCAGCCCGCGGTCGAGCTGGAGCGATGCGGCCTCTCCCGGATCTCCAGCGTCTTGATGATTTCGTGCAGGGTCGTCGGCTTGATCTTCAGCAGCTCCGCCGCCCGCTTCTGCACGCCGTTGGTGCGGCGAAGGGCCGTGCGGATGAGTCGCTTCTCGTACTCCTCGACCATCTGCTTGTAGGTCGCGCCGTTCTCGGGAAGGCGGATCGGCAGCTCCCCGCGGTCGGGCGAGAGGACCGTCTCGGGCAGGAGCGACAGCCCGATCCGGCCGCCCGGCGGGCACAGCACGACGGCGCGCTCGATGGCGTTCTCGAGCTCGCGCACGTTGCCCGGCCAGTCGTGGTCGAGCAGGGCGCGGTAGGCCTCCGGGTCGAGCCCGCCGATCGGCTTCGAGTTCTCCGAAGCGTAGAAGCGCATGAAGTGCTCGGCGAGCAGCGGGATGTCCTCGCGCCGCTCGCGGAGCGGCGGGATCGAGATGCTGATCACGCACAGCCGGTAGTAGAGGTCGTCGCGGAACTTGCCCTCGAGGACCATCTTCTTCAGGTCCACGTTGGTCGCGGCGATGACGCGCGTGTCGACCTTCTGCGTGTCGACCGAGCCGACCCGCATGAACTCCTTCTCCTGGAGCACCCGGAGGAGCTTCGCCTGCGTTTCCATCGAGATCGTGCCGATCTCGTCGAAGAAGATCGAGCCGCCGTCGGCGACCTCGAAGAGGCCCTTCTTGTTGGCGATCGCGCCCGTGAACGCGCCCTTGACGTGGCCGAAGAGGTTCGACTCGAGCAGGTCGGTCGGCATCGAGCCCGAGTTGACCGTCACGAACGGCGCGCCCGAACGCGGCGAGTGCGTGTGGATCGCGCGGGCGACGAGCTCTTTGCCCGTGCCGCTCTCGCCCTCGACGAGGATCGTCGACCGCGACGGGCCGGCGAGGCGGACGAGCTCGAAGACCTTGCGCATGCTCTCGGACTTCCCGACGATCCGGCCGAGCCCGTAGCGCAGCGACAGCTCCTCGCGCAGCCGCCGGTTCTCCTCCGTCAGCCGCCGCGCCTCGGCGCCCTTGCGGAGCGTCAGGAGGACCTCTTCGTTCTGGAAGGGCTTGGGGATGTAGTGGAACGCGCCCTGCCGCATCGCCTCGATCGCGCCCTCGATCGAGGAGTACGCCGTGACGATGACGACGACGGCATCGGGGTCGCGCTGGCGGACGTCCCGCAGCACGTCGAGGCCGGGCCGGTCCGGCAGCATCAGGTCGAGGAGCACGACGTCGTACGGCTCGGCCTCGAACAGGGCGACCGCCTCCCCGGCCGTCGCCGCGGCGGTGACTTCGTAGCCTTCCCGGGTCAGGAGCGTTCCGAGGACGTCGCGGATGACCTCCTCGTCATCGACGACGAGGACCCTCACGAGGGGGAGCCCTCCGGCACGCGCGGCAGGTCCACCCGGGCCTCGGCGCCGCCGCCGTCCCGTGCCCCGAGCGCGATCTCGCCCCCGTGCCGCCGGACGATGTCCCGCGAGATGGCGAGTCCGAGCCCCGTGCCGCCCGACTTCTTGGTCGTCGTAGAATGGCTGGAAGATCCGGTCGGGCGGGATCGCCACGCCCGGGCCCCGGTCGGCGACGACGACGCGGATCGTCTCGCCGCGCGGCTCCAGCCGGCACGTCACGGTGCCGCCTTCCGGCGACGCGTCGCGCGCGTTGGTCAGGAGGTTGACGAAGACCTGCTCGAGCTCGCGGGCGTCGCCGATGACGAGCGCCGGCGGGCCCTCGGCGTCGATCTCGAGCTCGAGCGTGCGCCCGGCGAAGGCGGTCTCGACGGACTCGGCCGCGTTGGCGAGCACGAGCCGCAGGTCGGTCTTCTGCGGCGTGCGCTGGCGGGGCCGCGCGAACTCGAGGAGGTTGTTGACGAGGTGGGCCGCGCGGAAGGTCTGCCGCTCCATCTTCTTCAGGATCGAGTAGCGCGGATCGCCCGGGGAGGTCTCCGAAAGCAGCATCTGGGCGTACGAGGAAAGGCCCGCGATCGGCGTGTTGACCTCGTGGGCCACGCCGGCCGCCAGCACCCCGAGCGAGGCCAGCCGCTCCCGCTCGGCCAGCGCGCGCTCGGCGCGGATGCGGTCCGTCATGTCTTCGACGACGAGGACGCGGCGGTCGGGGGAGTCGCGGAACGCGGAGATCGAGAGCTGGAGGTCGCGCTCGTCGCCCTCGGCCGTGCGCAGGCGCGTTTCGAGACGCCACTCGTCTCCGTTTTCCGGGGGCGTTCCCAGGTCGACGCCGGGCAGGACGCTCGAGAGCGGCAGGCCGCGCAGTTCGTCCTCGCTCTTGCCGGTCAGGAGCGCGAAAGCCGGGTTCGCCGTGTGGATCCGCTCGTCCGAGTCGAGCACCGCGATGCCCGACGAGGAGGATCGGATGACGCTCTCCTGGTACTCCTGGAGCGTGCGGATCTCCTCGAGACGCTCGGCGAGCGCGCCGTAGAGGCGGGCGTTCTCGTAGGCGAGACTCGCCTGGGCGAGCACCGCCGTCATCAGGGCTTCGTCCTCCGAGGAGAGCGGCATGCGGCCGTCCTTGTAGCCGACGCCCATGGCGCCGACGAGCTTCCCGCCGCAGCGCATCGCGAAGAAGGCCCGGTAGCCGAGAGCGTGGAGGCGCAGAAGCGCCGCCGGGGGCGCCGCTCCGAAGGCCGTGCCGCGCAGGCGCAGCTCGTCCTCGTCTCCGAGGACCTCGGCGAGGGCGGCGGCGTCGGGATCGCGCTGCGGACCCTCGAACAGGAAGAGCGTGCAGGGAACGACGCGGAGGGCTTCCTCCACGCGTTTGACGATCGCCTGGACGACCTCTTCCCGCGGCCGCGGCGTCGCGAAGTCGCGGGCGATGTCCAGCAGCGCGCGCCGCGCGCGGTAGGTGTCGTGGTACTGGATCCGCTCGAGGACGTCGGTGATGCGCTTCTTGACCGGAACGAGCAAAGAAGCCAGCACCAGGCCCGACGCGAACGCGATGACGTTCTTGCCGGCCGAGGCCATGTCGCCGAGCGTCCGGTCGAGAAGCGAGTTCAGCAGCACGAACGTCATGCCGCCCAGCAGCACGGCTCCCGTCGTCCCGACCGCCTCGCGCACGAAGATCTCGACGTCCCAGAGGCGCCACTTGAGGATCGCGTAGGCGAAGGCGAGCGGGATGAAGACGAGCGGCACGACGGCGACGCTCGACAGGAGCGGGGATTCGAGGCCGAAGGCCCGCGGCAGCACCGACAGGATCAGGAACGGCGCGAGGCCGACCGAGACTCCGAGGCCGATCCAGCGCACCTGCTTGTCGGCCTCGGCGTCCTCCCGGTGACGGCGAACGAACTGGCCCACGCGCGCGAGAACCGCGGCGCCGTACACGGCGAGGTAGAGGAACCAGAACCGCGTCGTCGCCTCGAGCATGGCCGCCGAGAAGCGCGTCGGCCGCGCGGAGAGCAGCGCGATCTCCGCCAGGATGTAGGCCGCGGCCGGCAGGTACAGGACCGGGATCACCCGCCGCTCGCGGATCGGCCGCGGGAAAACGAGGAAAAAGTGGAGGAGCAGCGCCGGCAGGAACGCCCGGTAGACGTCCTCGGCCACCCACGCCATCTTCCAGAGCGTGTCGCGCGGTCCCGCGGGCGTCAGGACGTAGACGCCGAAGGAGGCGAGACACAGGGCCCAGAAGACCACCGCCACGCCGGTTCGCTCGCGGGCGATCGTGAAGAGGCCGATGACGAGATACAGGAACCCGACGAAGGCGAGGAACATGTACGTGATGTCGAAGCGCACCGACGGCTCGCCGAGCGAAACGCCGCGCACTTCGCCCGCCGTGATCACGACCAGCCGGTGGGGAAGGGGTTTGCGCGCGAGCGTGCGCTCGGGGTGCGGCAGCGACGCGGCGGTCTGGCCGTCGGCGAGGATGATCCGGTCGCCCGCCTTCAGGCCGGCGCGGGCGGCCGCGCTCTCCGGCTCGACCGACCGGAGAAGCAGCGCCTCACCCTCCCGGTCGTAGGTGAACCCGGCGCTGGTGAAACTGTCCACCTTGCGGGCGAAGGAAATGAAGGCGATGCCGACCGTCACGAGCGTGACGATGGCCATGGCGGCGAACAGGGATCGTTTCGCCACGCGATTCACGGCTGTCGATTCAGCAATCCGAATGCCACGAAAAAGGCAACTCGAGGTGTCGCTAACTCATTGATGGCAAAGGCCCTGGTGTCGGGACAAGGATTCGGGAGCAGTTTCCAACCAAGAATTTGAATATAGTCCAAAAAAACTTTGGATGCCTGCGTAAAGCGCGCTCCCTCAGGGGTACGGGAGGGACGGTGTTCGGCACCCTGCGGGTCCGCCCGGAGCGCGATGCCGGCGGAAGCCGAGAGCGAAGTCGAGGGCTCGTCAGGAGGAGCGGCGCGGGCGCCGGTCAGAAGGAGACGGCGACGCCGCCGAGCAGCCGGTTCGCGGTCGCCTTCTCGTCCTGGGGATCGGCGACCGCCGTGCCCCTCGCCTGCTCGAAGGCGACGAGGAGCTTCCAGTCGGCGCCGAACGGCGTCAGGCCGATGATCGACAGGTCCTGGGCGACCGAGAGGGCGAGTTTGTCGGCATCGTTGGCGAGCGACGAGGCCGGCGTCTGGAGGTTCTGCCGGAGGCTGCGCACCAGGACGGCGAACCCGGTCCGCGTGGGCAGGACCTGGATCGCGGCGCGGGCGGAGTAGAAGTAGCCGGTGTTCGACGTGATGCCGTAGTAGCCGCTCGATTCCGGCGAGACCTCGCCGTCGATCGAGCCGTACCGGACCGAGAGGCTGCCCGCGAGCGTGTCCGTCAGCTTCTTCTCGACCGTGGCGCGGTACTGGCGCACGGAGTTGCCGTCGAGGAGGTAGACGCTGTCGAAGTCCGTCAGGAAGTCGCCCTCGAAGAATGCCCGGACGAGCTCGCCCATGCGCTGCTGCGAGACCTCGAACTGGAGCGTCGAATCGGTCCCGACGCGGCGCGACACGCCGATCGCGTAGGACTGCGTGGCGGCGGGCTCGAGACTGTCCTCGATCGACCCGACGCGCGGCATCACCGTCGGATTGGCGGTCGAGCCGGCCACGCGGTACAGGCCGCGGACGTAGAGGGCAGCGGGGCCGAAGTCGTAGCTCGCGCCCGCGGTGGGAGCGATCCCGTAGGACGACGTGCCGCTGCCCATGTAGCGCGCGACGACTCCGCCCTGGAGCAGCATCTTGTCCGTGACCTTGACGGAGGTGCCGGCGGCGAGGTCCGCGTCGGGCGCCGACTGGTAGAAGGCGCCGTCGACGCCGACGCCCGAGGGGCCCACGGTCGCGTCGCTGTGACGGTAGGTCATCGCGACCGACACGCCCGGCGTGTCCGTCGCGGCGCGCCCGTACTGCGCGTTGACTTCCCACGTGCGGGAGGCGAGCGGGAAGATCGTCGTGCCGAGGGCGGTCGCGCGGTACAGGTTGGTTTCCTCGATGTAGCGCGCGGCGACCGACTCGACGCGGCCCTCCTCGGCGCCGCGGCTCCAGGAGACGGCGTGCGACTGGAGGCTCGCGGGGGCGTCGCCGAAGGACAAGGTGTTGCGCCGCGTCGAGAGGCGGACCTTTTCGGCCGCCGACGGCGCGACGTCGAGCGCGAGGCCCGCCGCGTTGCCTGTCGTTTCGCCTTCCTCGACCTGGCCGCCGAGCGCGGAATAGTCGCCGTTGATGCCGTACTGCCAGCCGTTGGGCAGTCCGCCGTGGAGGCCGACCGCGGCGCGCGACAGCGCGCTCGTCGAGGCGGCGGAGACGTCGGTCATCGTCTGAACCTCGCCCGCGAGCAGCCGCGAGACCGGGATCGTCGGCTGGGGCGCGGCGGCCGCTTCCTTCGACGCCTGGTCCGGCGAGGGATCGATGCCGAGCTCGCGCAGCACGTCGGTCGGGAGCCGGTCGCGCAGGTCCCACATCGTCACGGGTTCGACCGGCGCGGGCATGTCGCCGCCCTTCTTCGTCAGCGCGATCGAGACCGCCGAGACCTGATCCGCCGTGGCCTGGTGCCAGAGCCGCTCGATGGCGGGCTCGAATCCGCGCTTGTACGCGATCAGGTCGTAGACGCCGGCGGGCGCCGACGCGAGAACGAACGTGCCGTCGGTCGCCGTGCGCATCCGGGCGAGCGAGGAATCGCCCAGGTTGTACGCGATGACGAGCACGCCCGCGACGGGCGCCTGCTGGTGACGCACGACACCAGAGATCGGAGGCGCCGGGGGAGCCGCGTGCGCCAATGGTGCCGCTCCACCGAGGAGCAGTGTCGAGAACGCGAGCGAGACGAGGCGGCGTGTCATATGCCGGGCCCGAAGGTCCAAGCTCGGAGTATAGATTTCCTGCGTGTCAATTGCCACCGTGTCGGCGACTCCTCGGTCGGGGCAACGGCCTCCCCGAACTCCCTATTCCTGAGGTGTTTCCGAGACCCCGGAAGAGGACACCTCCCGATCCCGGAAAGCGCCGAGCTCGTCCCGGAAAATCCAGTGCTCCTCCCCGGATCAGCGGGATCCGCGGTCGCCCGAAAAGAGGCCCTTCAGCACCTGGCCGGCGATCGACGGATTTTCCTTGAGGCGCCGGACCGAGTAGGCGTACCAGGCTTCGCCGTAGGGCACGTAGACGCGCAGGCGGTGCCCGTCGGCGACGAGCCGGCGGCGAAGCCCGCCCGCGACGCCGAGAAGCATCTGGAACTCGTACTGCTCCCGGCCGAGCCCGCGCCGGCGGATCGACGCGAGCGAGCGCTCGACGAGAAGCGGGTCGTGCGTGGCGATGCCGACGTAGCACTTCGCGTCGAAGAGAAGATCGACGAGCTCCATGTAGGCCCGGCGGATGCGCTCGCGGTCCTGGTGCGCGATCTGCGGCGGCTCGACGTAGATGCCCTTGCACACGCGCACGTTGCCGAGGATCGCCGCCACGCGGCGCGCGTCGTCGGGGCTGCGGTGGAGGTATGCCTGGAGCACGATTCCGACGCGCTCGTACGTCTTCCGGAACTCGAAGTAGATCCGGAGGGTCTCCTCGGTCACCGAGGAATCCTCCATGTCGATGCGGACGAAGTTGCCGTGCGCGCGCGCGGCTTCGACGACGCGCGCGAACTGGGCGCGGCAGAACGCCGGGTCGAGTTTCAGGCCGAGGGCCGTCAGCTTGACCGAGACGTTCGAGTCGAGCCGGCGGGCCGCGATCTCGGCCACGGCCTTCTCGTATTCGCGGGTCGTCTGCTCGCACTCCTCGCGCCGCGTGACGTCCTCGCCGAGCACGTCGAGCGTCGCCATGCAGCCCTCGCCGTTCAAACGCGCGACGAGTGCCATCGCCTGCTCGAGAGTCTCGCCCGCGACGTAGCGCGAGGCGAATCGCTTCACGATCGGCCTGGGGACGAGCGGGAGCGTGCGGACGATCGCCGCGTTCAGGGCTTTCATGCCGTCTCCGGCGCGTCGGCGCGGGAGGCGCGCGCAAAACACCACACGTCGATGCGTCGCGCTCCCGCCTCGGCCAGCCTTCGCGCGCACTCGCGGACGGTCGCGCCCGAGGTCGCCACGTCGTCGACGAGGAGAACGCGCTCGGCCGGGTGTCCGGCGGTCCCGAAGGCCCGGCGCACGTTCGCGCTGCGCTCGGCGAGCGGAAGGCGGCTCTGCACCTCCGTCTCCCGGCGCTTGACGAGCCGGTGCCGCGCGAAAGGGATCCTCAGCCGCCGCGACAGCTCGAGCGCCAGGACCTCGGCCGGGTTGTACCCCCGGGCGCGGCGGGACCGCGCCGTCGTCGGCACGCAGGCGATTTCGCCCGCGACGGGCGGAGGGAGGCGGTCCCGCATGACTTCGGCCAGATGCGCGCCGAGGTAGTCGGCGCCCCGGAACTTGAACGCGAGGAGGATCTCCCGCGCCGTGCCCGCGTACGGCGCCGCTCCGCGGAGAGATGCGAAGGCCGGCGGGTCGAGCAGGCAGCGGCCGCAGAGCGCCGGAGCGGCCGCCCCGGGCAGCGTCTCGTCGCAGCACGCGCAGCGTTCGCTCTCGCGCGGCGGAAGGGCCCGCCAGCAGCGGTCGCACACGCCTCCCGCCAGGAATCTCTCCACCGGGCGTTCCCGGCAGGCGAGGCAGTCCGACGGCAGAACGAACTGCGCCGCCGCCCTTGCGACTTCGATCACGACGTCCGACCTCAGCGTTTCCGCACTCGGGTCCGTAGAAAACGAGGCGGCGGGATTGTAGCCTTATCCCGCCCATGGCATTCGCATAGAGTGCGGCGAGGGAGGTTCCTTTGAAGATCAATCGGACGGCGCTCGTCGCGTTCGCGGCGCTGGCGGCCCTCGCCCGGCCCGCCGCCGCGCAGCGCTTCGCGGTCGGAGGATCGGCCGGCATCGTCAACGACGTGTCGAGCGACGTCGAGTTCTCGGGCTTCAAGTGGGGCGAGGCGACGGGCTGGTTCGAGTACGAAATGGAGAAAGACGTGGCGCTCCGGATGACCTACGGCTCGATGTGGACGCAGCAGTCGTCGTCGGGCTCTACGGTCACGACGTCGAGCGGGACCCTGACCCTGCCCAAGCTCGACGAGCGGATCGGTTACGGCATCGTCAGCGTGTCGTACCTCTTCTTCGAGGGCTTCTTCACCTCGGGTCTCTTCGCCGGGATCGGCGGTTACGGCATCCGGCCGGACGCCGTGCCGCCGGCGGCGGAGCCGTACGCCGACCGCGACGAGACGGTTTTCGGCTGGCACGCGGGCGCCGACGGCGAGTTCAAGATCGCGAAGAACGTCGGTCTTGTGATCCGGCTCACGTACCACAACATCTCGGCGCATCCGCACCGGCAGTTCGTGAATGCCGATGGAGGAGTGGTGGCGCGGTTCTAGGATCAGGAGGCAGGAGCCGGGATGCAGGAGGCAGCGCGACCTACTTCGGCTCCTTTTCCTTCTCGAGCATGTCGGGGATCAGCGGGAGCAGCGTCGATTCCTTCTTGGCCGACAGCGAGATCTGCGCCTGGATGCGCGTGACGCCCTTGATCGAGAGGATCCGGCGCTGGAGGAAGTCGGCGAGCCCCGCGGGATCGGCGGCCTTGACCTTGAGCCGATAGGCGAAATCGCCCGCCAGGTAATGGCATTCCTGCACGCCGAGGAGCTTTTCGAGATCGTCGACGAAGCCCTTCTCGAACCGCGGATGCTCGAGCGCGACGTCCACGTAGGCGGTCAGGGGGAGCCCCATCTTTTCGTGATCGAGGAGCGCGACGAAGCCCTTGATCATCCCGTGGCGCTCCATCTTCTTGATGCGCTCGTTGACCGAAGGCGTGGTGAGGCCGACCGCTCCCGCGATGCGCGCCTGCGACAACTTCCCGTTGCGCTGGAGCATGTCGAGAATCCTCAGGTCGATTTCGTCGATGCTCATGAGCGAAAAACGCCCTCGTCGCTGCCTTATAAGATTAGATACTTAGAAGATTAAGACTAATAATATTAGTCTGCCAAACAGGTGTCAATGGCCTAATTTCGGGCGTCGCTATAATGCCGGCCACGGCATGGCTAAACGCGACTACTACGATGTGTTAGGTGTGCCGAAGGGGGCCTCGGAGGCCGACGTCAAGAAGGCCTACCGGCGCCTGGCCCGCAAGCTCCATCCCGACGTCAATCCGGGCGACAAGGCCGCCCAGAAGCGCTTCCAGGAGGTCCAGGAGGCCTACGAGGTCCTGAAGGACGAGGACAAACGGCGGGCCTACGACCGTTTCGGCCACGCCGGGCCGGGGGCGGGTTTTGACCCCCGGTCAGCGGGGGGCGGCTTCCCGGGCGGATTTCCGGGTTCAGGCGGCCCGGGGGCGGCCGGGGCGCCGTTCGAGGGCATCCACTTCGAGACCGGCGACCTGGGGGACCTCTTCGGGAACCTCTTCGGCGGCCGCCGCGCGACCGGTCCCCAGCCGGGCGAGGACATCCGGGGACAGATCGAGGTCCCGTTTCGCGACGCGGTTCTGGGAGGCACGGCATCCCTCGCGCTTCGGCGCGAGAAGGCGTGTCCGACCTGCGGGGGCTCGGGACGCACCGGCAAGACGGTCTGCCCGACCTGCCATGGCGAGGGCGTCGTCGCGGAGTCCGAGCGCGTGCGGATCAAGATCCCCGAGGGAACCGAAGACGGCGGAACGATCCGCGTTCCCGGCAAGGGCGCGCCCGGCGCGCGCGGCGGGCCGATCGGGGACCTGTACGTGACGGTGCGCGTGACGCCGCACCCGTACTTCGAACGCCAGGGCAACGACATTCACGGCGTCGTTCCGATCACGGTGAAGGAGGCGTACGCCGGCGCCGAAATCGAAGTGCCCACGATTCATGGCACCGTCACCGCGCGCATCCCGCCCGGTACTCAGGGACGCCAGCGGTTCCGACTGCGCGGCAAGGGCGCCAGGGATCCGCGCTCGGGCGGAGCCGGCGACCACATCTACAGCGTGCGGGTGATGATCCCCAGAAGCCAGAGCCCGGCCGGGATGGACGCGGCGACGCTCCTCGATTCGCTCTACGACGGCGACGTCCGCGCGGAACTGCCGAAGGGACTCTAGGCGCGGACCGCAGACCGCGTCGCGACCGGGGGCGGCGGGATGTCGCCGCGGATCATCCCGCGGACGCGCTCGAGGATCGACGCCACGGCCGCTACGGGGCGTCGACGGCCGCGAGGATCTCTTCGGCGTGGCCCTCGGGCTTGACCTTCGGCCAGACCGCCGCGATCTTTCCCTTCTCGTCGATCAGGTACGTGACGCGGTTGGTTCCCATGTACTTGCGGCCGTACATGCTCTTCTGGCCCCAGACCCCGTAGGCATTGACGATTTTCTTCTCCGTGTCGGCGAGCAGCGTGAAAGGCAGCGAGAATTTCTCGGCGAACTTCTTGTGCGACTTCTCGTCGTCGACGGAGACGCCGAGCACCGCGACCTTGCGTCGCTTCAGCTGCGACCACGCGTCGCGGAAGGAGCAGGCCTCCTTCGTGCACCCCGGCGTGTCGTCCTTGGGGTAGAAGTAAAGGACGGCCTTGCGCCCCTTGAAGTCCCCGAGGGAAACGACGTTTCCGTCCTGATCTCTCGTCTTGAACGTCGGAGCCTTGTCACCCACCGAAAGCAGCGCCATCACGGACGCTCCAGCCGGCGCGATTCTAGCGGAGGAAGAAGGCAGGAGGCAGGAGCGCCGGACGATCCGGGGTGGGGACGCGTTAGTTGCGCTGGCCCATTCCGGTGACGAGCGACAGCGCCTTCTCGTAGGTCATCACGTCGTCCAGCGCGATCGAGCGCACCGGAGCCCAGTCCGAACCCTCCAGGCGCGTGTAGCGGAGCGCGTTGCCGTCCCGCCAGCACATCGTCGGCCGGTAGGCCGACCCGATGGTCGTGGTCACGGCATCTTCTCCGGAGGCTCCCGCCGTGACCTTCGGCACCTTCTGAGCGAGTGGTCCGTCGGAGGCGATGCCGACGATCGGGATGTGACGGCGCTTCCAGTCCACGTTGGACGGGTCCGAGGGCTTTCCCTGGTTGCTGGGGTAGGTGATGCGCACGACCCGGTGCTTCTGGGCGTGGAGATCCGCGAAGCTCGCGATAACGGCTCCCGCGAGTCCGTCGGCCTGCAGGCTCGGGAAGAGGTAGCTTCCCGAGGGAACGTCTCCGTACGGCGTTTCCCCGGTGCTTCCGAGAAGCGCGGGGAGGTCGTAGATCGCCAGGCTGGCCGGATCGAATCCGTTCTCGTCGAGGAAGAGGGTGGCGTACCGGGCCTGGCCGTACTGCGCGTCTTCCCACCAGATCACGGAGAGGATCGAGCTCGTCGTCGTCACGACTTTGTTGCCATCGTCCAGATGCGACACGGTCTGGTGAGTCAGGAGCATCCGGGGGTTGTACGCGCCCGAGATCCCGTGATTCGGAAGGAGCCCGGAATTCAGCCAGCTGCCGCCGTGGAGCACGCCGACCCGGACCTGGGAGTACGGAGACATCTCCTCGGTCCAGAGAACGAGCAGCGTCGCGGTCTGCTCGTCGAAGGCGAGCTGGAGGTTGCGCTTGTAGCCGCTCGAATCGGTCCCCGGAATGAGCGCGGTCGAAATCGAGCCGTCCTGGCTGCGGGAGCTCCAGTCGATGACGTAGTCGTTGGGGGCCGCGTCGGGAACGCCGAGATCCACGGCGCGGCCGGCGCGGACGACGTGGAGGGTCCCGTCGGGCGTCAGCAGGGAATGTTCCTCGGCGGCGAAGCCCGCGGCCGGCAGTGCGGCGAGGGCCAGCGAAGCGAGGAGCCATCCGAGGAGTCCGCGCCGTTTCATCATGCCCTCAGGTTGATCATCCCCATCAGGCTGATCTGATGGAGATAGTCCTTGAGCGCGGGGAAGCTCGGGTAATAGTCCGCCAGGGCCTCGTAATGATCCTCGGCCTGCTGGCTGCGGCCCAGTTCGCTGTAGGTCTCGGCCAGCAGGTAGTGCGCGTTCTTGACGACGTCGTTGCGGCCGAACTCGGTTCCCAGTCCGAGCGCCCGCGTTCCCCAGTCTTCCGCCTCCTCCGCTCGCCCGAGCTTCAGGGAGGCGAAGCACAGATCCAGGCACGGATAGTCCATCGCCTGACGCGAGCCGAGGCTCTCGAGAAGCGACAGCGAGCGATGGACGAGCGGCAAGCCGACCGGCACTTGATCGAGAGCGATGTGGCAGTAGCCGAGGTTGTCGGCGACGACGGCGGCCTCGCGCGACTGGGCGTCGCCCTTCTGCTCGTAGCCGTCGAGGGCTTCCTGGAAGAGCGACCGCGCCTGCTCGAAGTGACTTTCGTGGAGCTCCAGGTTCGCGAGCAGGTTGAGCGAAGCGGAAGACCACTCCTCGAGTCCGAGCTCGCGACTCTTCGAGAGGGCCCCCTGAGCGTAGAAAGCCGCCTTGGCGTACTCCCCCCGCACTTCGTGGGCGTGCGCGGAGGCATAGCCCGCGAGGACGGCGTTCTGACTTCCCGGGCTGCGGAGCACGATCTCCTTCAGCCGGGCGAGGTCGAAGTCCTGCCGATCCATCTCGAGCAGCGTCGTCGCCCGGTTGCAGGTGAACAGATCCTCGACTTCCCGGTCCTTCCAGGAGCGGGCCAGCGCGAGACCATCCTCGTAGAGCGTCAGCGCGCGTTCGTAGTCGCCGCTCCAGATCGCATCCTTTGCGGTCTTGCGGAGGAACTCGAGGTGTTTGCGGCGCTCGCTCATGGCATCTGCCCGGGGGCTAGATCCGTTCATTGTTGGGCTCCGCGCGCTCTAACTCAAGGCTTTTCTTGTGTTCCATCGCCGTTCGACGACCCTGCGGAGCCCTGCTCTTCGTGCGGTTCGGCTTGTTCCTGGAGCTGCTTGAAACGGACGAAATCGCGCACCTCGGTGCGGGCGATGTCCGAGAGGCCCCGGAACTCCTTCATGAGGTCGCGTTCCTCGCGCTCGGCCTCGGATTCGGCCTCTTCGAAAAACTCTCCCATCTTCAGATCGAAGACCTGAAGAATCTTGAACAGCGTGTCGAGGCCGACCTTGTATTCGCCCTGTTCCATGCGCGAGAGGTCGGACTGGGCGATGCCGATCTTTTCGGAGAGCTCCGTCTGCGTCAGTCGGCGGCCTTTGCGAAGCTCGCGAATCCGCGAGCCGACCAGCGCAACTTTACGAGGTGGGTGGAGTGGCATCTTTTATCCTGGAAATGCTATTAAACCATGAAACGGGCCCTATAATGAGGCCCTCTCGAATGGGCTCAAGCAACACCAGGGGTTTGGCTCCCAACCTATTCCTGCTCAAGGAGATGGTCGTTCGTGACCTGCGATCCCGGTTCGCCGGGTCCGGACTCGGCCTGCTCTGGGCGTTTGCGAACCCCATTCTTTGGATGCTTCTGTACACCGCCGTCTTTTCCCTGGTTCTTCGGGTGCCGGTGGAAGGCGCGTACGCGACCTTCCCGGAGTTCCTCATGGCCGGACTGCTGCCGTGGATGGCGATCCAGGAGGGAATCTCCCGTTCCGCATCCGTTCTGATCGACAACTCGGCCCTGGTCAAGAAGACTGTCTTCCCGCTCGAGACCCTCGTGCTGTCGGTGGTCGTCGCGGCGGTGGTCAACGAGTTGATCGCTCTCTCGGTGTTCGGCGTCTACGTGGCGCTGCTGGGGCATCTGCGGGCCGGGTGGCTCGCGCTCCTCGTCCCGGCGCTGCTTCTCCAGATCCTTCTCACGTTCGGCCTCGGCTGCATTGCCGCGACGTTGACGACGATCCTCCGCGACACGAGCCACGCGGTCTCGATCGTTCTGACGGTTGGCTTCTACGCCACCCCCGTCGTCTATCCGCTCTCGCTGGTGCCGATGCGGTTCCGCCCCTGGATCGAGGCCAACCCCGTGACCCACCTGGTCGAGCTGTATCGGCGAGCCTTCACTCTGCACACTGCGCCCGAAGCGGCCTCGCTCGGTTACTTGACGGTCGTCTGCCTGATCGCGGCCGCCGCGGGCGCCGCCGTCTTCCTGCGGGCCCGGCCCCATTTCGCGGACCTGCTGTGAGCGAATCCGCGAATAAAGCCGCGGGGACCCCGGTTGGGAGGGCGTCGGAACCGCCCCCGGTCGCCCGGCTCGAACTCCCGACGAAAAGCTGAGGAGGTCTCGTAATGAAGGTTCCGGTTCTTCTTGCTCCTGCTGGCCTCGGTCGCATGCACGACCGCCAGCCCGAAACCGACCGCTCCGCCGCCGGCGGCGCCATCGTCGACGACGGCGCCCGCGGCGCCGGCTCCCGTGACGATGGCACGAACGGACCCGAACGTCGTCGAGGAAACGGACACCTACGTCATCACCCGCCTGCCGAAGGCCGAGTACATCAAGGTGGATGACCGGCACATCAAGCATCCGATCATGGGCTTCGCCGTCGAGTTTTTCAAAGAGGACGACGCTTACTACTACGTGATCCGGCAGAAGGTCCTGCCGGAGGAGGAGGCGCTCAAGCAGCAGAGCGCACCCGCCAAGCCCGTGAATCCGCGGCAGCCGAAACAGGAGGGGGCGCCGGCCGTGCCGTTGTCCGACTTCGAGGATCTCACGCCGGCGCGAGTCTCGGGCCGCTTGAAGCTCGAAGCCGTTTCACCGACGGGCCTCCCGACGGGCGGAATGTGGCGCGCCTCGTTCGTCCTCGCAGACATGAACGGCGACGGCCGGCTCGACATCGTTGCCACCTCGCCGCGGATCGGAGACGGAACGCCGCACATCTGGCTCGGGGACGGAAAGGGAAGCTTCTCCGAATGGCCGCTGACCTTTTCGGAGAACGGAAATCCCTCGCAGCTGACCATCGCCTACGGCGGCGTGGCCGCCGGGGACATCGACGGCGACGGGAAAATGGACTTCGCCTGCGCGACCCATGGATCGGGCCTGGTCGCCCTGCTCGGCGACGGGAAGGGCGGGTTTCGCATCGTCCGCAAAGGATTGCCGGGCCAGGACTTCTCGGCTCAGGCAATCGTGCTGCTCGACGCGGACGGGGACGGGAAGCTCGACATCGTGGCCTCGCGGGACCGCGAGAAGGAACGCAAGGAAGGCGATCAGGTCGACACGGCGCAGGTGCGCGTCTATCTGTACCGGGGTGCGGACGGCTGGAAGCTGAAGGAGGAAGGGCTCGTCGGCGGCTTCTACTCGAACAGTCTGACCGCCTGGGATTACGACGCGGACGGACGCAAGGACGTCCTGACCGGCAGCCACTATGTCGGCGCCCTCACGCTCCTCTGGAAGAACGTGGGCGACGGGACCTTCTCCCCGATCCCGTTCAACGCCGTCGAGATCTTCGCGTATCACTTCGCGACGGCTCCCGGGACGTTCGGCAAGGACCGCGCCCCGGCCTTCGCGGACGCCTTCCTCATGAACACCCGGGAACCCGAGGTCGCCCGGGCGACCGGCATCACGATCTACGCGCTCGAGAACGGCAGCTGGGTGCGACACCGGGTCTGGCGCGAAAAAAGCGGGAGGACCCAACAGTACGCGCTCGCGATGGGCGATCTGGACGGCGACGGGCTCGACGACGTCCTCTTCGCGGACACCGTGCAGAATCGCCTGCGGATTCTCTTCCAGCAGCCGGACGGAAATTTCGTGGAGATGGCCGAGAAGGAGGAGCCGATCCTCGACTCCCCCGGCCAGTGCATCCGTCTCGCCGACGTCGATGGCGACGGGCGCCTCGATGTCGTTGTCTCGAAAACGGTTACGAGCATGAGCCCCAACGCGAAGGGTGGCTGGAGCGTCTACTTGAACCGCAAGTAAAGTGCGCGTTTCCATTCGTTTGCGTGGCTCCTTATGATTCGAGAGCATAAATTCTCGTTTTTTTCTTGACACCCGGGAGACCGGGGGCGATCATGCGATTCAGACAGTGGGGCGGGTGCCCCCAAAATTAGGAAAAACTAGCGAAAGTCAGGCTCTAAAAATCAAGCGGTGGGAGGTGATGGGATCGTTTTCAAGGTGAAGGTAAGGTCTGATCGTGTGTCTTCGAATAGCAACTGTAATGAGGAGATCTCAATGAAGAAAACCCTTCTGACCGGGCTGGCGGTCGTCGCGGTGCTCGCGTTCGCGAGCACGGCGGGCGCCGTCACCTGCACGGTCGATCAGCACCCGGCGGCCACGCTGCTGGTGCCCTGGTTCCAGGTCAGCGTCGATTCCGCCGGCGACGTCGTCGGGACCGGCCCCGGTGCGCGCGACACGCTGGTGACGATCGGAAACGCCTCTTCGGCGCCGATGATCGCGCACGTCAACGTGTTCAACGAGCACTCCGAGCTCGTCCTCGACTTCAACATCGCGCTGACGGGATTCGACATCCAGTCCTTCGCGATGTCCTCGATCATCACCGGCACGCTCCCGCAGACCGGCTGGTTCAACTCGAGCGGCGTTCTCCAGGACGCTTGCCAGCGCAACCCGTTGGCCAAGACCTACTCCGAGTCGCCGGCCGGCATCGGCTTCATCCGTTTCCGCCCGCCTGCACCGACGGACTCGAACGACAACGTCCTCGCCACGACCCTTTACCCGGTTCCGGCCTGGACCAAGTCGAGCGCGTTCTACATGCAGGTTCTCGACTCGCTCGATGACACGTTCGACACGAACACCTGCCCGAACTTCGACGGCGTCGACGGCGTTCTCGCCGGCCTCGAGCACGGGTACCTCGTGATCGACCACGCCAACTACTGCAACCTCTCGAACCCGTCGCAGGACGCGTACTACTACAACGACGCGATCGGCAACGAGAACAACCTGTTCGGCGACATCATCTTCACCTCGGGCATCGGCCTGCCGACGTACGCCATGTCGACGGTCAACCTCGAGGCCGACTCCTCGTTCGGCATCCCCCAGACCGACGTGGCCCGGTTCCGCAGCTTCTACGCGCGTTACTGGTCTCCCTCGGCCGAGTTCGCCGGCGGTTTCAACCCGGCCAACTGCGCGGGCATCGATCCCAAGACCAACATCTGCCTCGCGGCGAGTTGGGACACCGGCTTCGGCGATCTGCGCGAGCCCCTGGGCCTCAACTACGCGGCCCGCTGGTTCGACACGAGCTCGCCCTTCATCACGACGAACTTCCGCGTGTGGCGCGCCGGCTTCGGCACCCTGACCGACCTCCTCGGCCCCGTGACCTCCTCGGGCCCCAAGTGCACGGATACCGAGCCGGTCGTGACCCTGTCCTTCTATGACGAGGACGAGAACACCGTGACCCAGGGCGTGTGCCCGTCGCCGTGTTCGAGCCCCTCGTTCAACTTCCCGCTCGAGACGCAGCAGACGAACATTTCGGAGTTCTCTCACCCGACGGCTCCGGCCGGCTGGGTTGCGATGAACTTCGTCAATCAGTCGGGCGGCGGCACGGGCATGGATCAGGCCTGGGCGGACTACTCGTTCGAAGGCTCCGCGGCTTTCCTGTCGATCCTGGTTCCGGGCACGCAGCTCGACATCTCGACCTGCAACCCGAACGGGATTTTCGACCCGGCGATCGGTACGCCAGGAAACCCGGCCATCCTGCTCAACGATCCGTTCTTCTCGGACATACCCGACGGGCGTCGGCCCATAGTCGTTCTTTCACGGTGGGCGGGACACGGGTCCCGCCCGCCGTTTTCTTTTTGCGGTGGGAGCGCCGAGGTCTGATTTCAGGTTCCTTTCAAAAACGGGTGGTAAGGGAAGATGAAATCGGATCGCAAAGCACGCTCTTCCAGTCGCCCCGGCGACATCTCGCGGAGGGTTCCACGCTCATGAGTCATTCCCGTCGTCGTGTGCTCGCTCTCGGGCTCCTGATTCTCGCGGCCGGGGCGGTCTCCGCGCTCGCGCAGCAGCCCTCGATCCCGATGTCCACCACTCCCTATACCCACAACATGACCCTCGGGACCTGTGTGTACTCGGGGAGTTTCTGCGTTCACTCGCAGCAGTGGGGCGCCTACGCCGTCGATACGTCCAAGACGAACTGGACGGTCTCGGGCGGCATGGTTTCTCCCGTGACCAACAAGAACCCGGGCTTCCAGCCCCCGGCGCTGACGAAGTGCGACGGCGACTTTCACCAGTCCGCGCAGTACGTCATCGCCAGCCCGATCACGCCCAAGTGGGCCGTCACGACGATCAACTCGCTCGGCACGCACTACGGCTGCTCCCCCGCGGTCAATCCGAACAAGGTGCAGGTCTACGCCCTCGACGCGAGCTCGGGGCTTCGGTACTCGGGACAGGCGTTCGTGGATTCGTTCGGCTCCCAGTCAGCGATCATCGGAGACACGGCCTACATCGACCAGGGCAACGGAACGTGGGCGCCGGTCTCCCTGCCGAGCTGCTCGTCCCAGGGCTGCAACGTCGGCGCGAGCGTCAGCTCGCTTCCCCCGTTCACCCCGCAGACCAACATCGGCGGTTACACCTACGACATCACCGTGCAGGCACCGCAGAGCTTCACGCTCGTGCGCTCCGGCTCGCCGGTGAATGCGCCGCCGGTCGCGAGCGCGACCATGACGAACCTTTCGGCCGCCGCGCGGCTGGGGGCCGAGAAGACCAAGAACTACTTCGGCGACGTGTGGCAGATCAAGGACGCCTCGTCGGCCTTCCCGGCGGTCGACAGCATCAAGTGGGACATCAACCTGCCCGGCGGATCGGCGGCGAACTTCGCGCCCGACGGGGCGTGGACCGGAGCCCTGCCGAACCCCGCGCTGTCGACGATCAACCCGGCGTACTGGCCATGTGACCCCGCGGCGGGTGGAAACCTGGCGACCGGCGCCGGCTGCCACACGAGCCTCGGCAGCCCCTCGACCGGCGGCAACTACTACCTCGGGCTCGTGACGCACAACACGTGCGCGACCTGCGGCGACAGCAACAAGTTCGTCTCGCCGGCGCAGAACGTCCTCGCTCCTCAGGTTTCGATCGTCGGCTTCGACGGCACGACGCTGCGGGTTCTCTCCGGCGGCACCGCAGACGCGACCGCTTCGCAGGGCAACACGGCCGGGGCGTCTTTCAACTGGACGTTCACGCCGGGAGGCACCGCCACCGGATTGCTCGTGCCGGTTCCCCCGAGCGCGACCCAGTTCTCGCTGACGGCGAGGTACCCCGGCGGATACCAGGTCGCCACGGGCAACCACCCGGTCAGCCAGGTGGACCTCGTTCCCAACTTCTCGGTCGCCCCGAATCCGGTGCTCGTCAACGCGCCGGTCACGCTGACGAACCTGATGCAGAAGGGCGGCGCGACGACGCTCAACAACGTGGCCTACTCGATCACCCCGGGCGGCGGAAGCGGCACGCTCGCCGCGAGCTTCCTCGCTCAGAACGGGACGGCGACGGCCGCGGCTCCGGGCACGTCCGGAAATTACACGGTCACCCTGACCTACAGCTTCACCGGGCCGAACGGCCCCGGCCAGCTCACGGTCCAGAAGCCCCTGTCGACGACGACGTTCCAGGCGAATCCCATCCTGGGGGTCTACATCGACCCGAACAAGACGCAGCCCGCGTCGTACTTCAACGGGGTGTTCCTCCTGACGACGGGTTCGAATTACTACCTGTGGGACGACGAGACCTTGCCGGCCGGGATACCGCATCCCGGAGCGACCTTCTTCAAGAGCACGAACAACAGCACGTCGTCGACCTCGGGCGATACCTCCATCACGAACACGGGCGGCGGCGCCGGACCGGCGCTGTTCTCGCCGGCGGCCTGTGCCTCGAGCTGTTACCTGAAGGTCGTCGTCTCCGGCATGATCAAGGTCTACGCCTACACGGCTTCGTCGGGCGGCGGCGGTGGAGGCGGCGGAGGCGGCGGCGGAGGCGGCGGAGGCGGTGGAGGCGGCGGCGGCGGGACCCCCGCGGTCACGCTCGACTGCGGCACACCGAGCGGGCTCAGCGTGTCGTGTACGGCCGCGGCCAGCAACTTCACCGGGACGGTCGCCTACAGCTGGACTTGGGGCGATGCGGCGGCCGGCGGCGGCGGCACGGGTGGCGGCGGCGGCGGCGGCACGGGTGGCGGAGACGGATGCCCGCCGACGATCGGCTGCATCACCGCCGGCGGCGGCCTCGTCACCAAGGCGACGGCGGCCACGGCCGACGTCCAGGCGCACACATACGCGGCTCCCGGCACCTACACGGTGACGGTCCTCGCTTCTTCGACGGGGCGGCCTCGAAGTCGGCCGCCAAGCTAGTCCAGGTCGGGCCTCCCGAAGCCGTCGACGGGCTACACCATCAGCGGCGACGCGGAGCAGAATCCGAACAACGGCGTATGGTCGATCGAGGCCGGCCGGAACCTGACCCTGACGGCGACCGAGGCCGATACCGCGGTCACCTTCTCCTGGGACTTCGCGGACGGGACGGTCCTCGAGGGCCGCACGGTTTCGCACGCCTTCGGGACCGTGGGAACCAAGCGCATCACCCTGACCGCGACCGCGCCCGCCGACGGCACGGTGACCGCGGGCACGGCGACGGGCAACGTCTCGATCAACGTGCTGCCGCCGAATTTCCAGGCGATCATGATTCCGGGAGCCGGCTCGATCTGCGAAAAGGACGAGAACGGGGCCTGCAATCCGATTCGCCAACCTGGGCGACGGACATGTCGATCACCAACCCGGGCACCACGTCCACGACCGTCACGCTCTATTTCGCATCGTTCACCGACGAGATTCCCTCGGATCTCTCGACCCTGCCGTTCGACTCGCTCAAGAGCGTCCGGCTCGATGCCGGCCAGTCCTGGTCGGGCGTCGACGTCGTCGGAGATCCGGACCTCCTCGACCGCCGCGGGGCGGGCAAGGGGATCCTGTTCGCCCGCTTCGAGGGGGGCAACCGCGTCCCGATCGTGACCACCCGCGTCTACTTCACGAACCAGGGCTCGTCCTACGGCACGGCGCTTCCGTCCTTCGTGACGGGACCGTACGGCCAGACGGCGGAGGCGGTGACGACGGCCGCCCAGTCGACGACGGGGCAGACGCTCATCGGGCTGCGCAACGATTCGCTCTACCGCTTCAACGTCTCGCTCTTCAACGCCTCGAGCGACGCCGGCGCCTTCCACATCGACGCGTTCACCGAGGATGGCGAGCAGGTCGCCAGCCGCGACTTCAACGTCCTGCCGTACGACCAGGCCGGGGTCAACGACACGGACATCATTCCGAACATCGACTCGTCCAAGCGCTACGTCATCCGGGCGACCTCGACGTCCGGAATGCTGCAGGCCTACGCCTCGGTCCTCGATCGCCGCAACAACGACCTCGTTCAGGTATCCGACGACACGCCGCGCATCGACGTGGCGCCGGACACGCAGGTCAACTACTACATCTCGGGCGTCGGGCGCATCGAGATTCCCGAATCGAATACGCACTGGCGGACCGACCTGCGCTTCTTCAACCCGTCGTCGCTGTCGCGGCGGCTCACGCTCGAGTACCACTACACGCCGACCGGCACCACCGAGGAGAAGACCGTCCTCACCCAGCTCCAGATCGGGGCCGGGCAGGGCGTCTCGATCGACGACATCGTCGGCAGCTACCTCGACGACGCGACGGCCGACGACCTCAAGACCGGGACCATCCTGGGCCTTCTCAAGGTGTCCTACGCGGCTCCGACGGACGTGGCCACGGCTCCGCTCATCATCGGCGGACGGATCTACGCGGACCTCGAGTCGGGCACGGCGGGCATGCAGCTTTCGACCTACACCTCCGACGAGAGTGTCGCGGCCGGGAGCAGCGCGGTCCTGGTCATGCCGGGCGCGCAGACCAACCTCCGGTTCCGCACCAACCTCGGCCTCTTCGTGCAGGGCGAGCTCCCGACGCAGGCCAAGATCACGATCCTGCGCCAGGACGGCACGGAGGCCGCCACGGCAACCTACACGTTGAACGACACGGGGAAGACCGGCGCGTTCGCTCAGATTCCCATCGTCTCCGACGTATTCCCGGGCATCGACGGCAACCCGATGACGGTCAAGGTTCAGTCCGTCTCGGGGAGCCCGGTCGCCGCGTACATCGTCACGGTCGATCAGATCAGCTCGGATACGGTCTTCATCCAGGGCAAGCGCGTCGACTGAGGCCCGCCCGACCGGCCAGACTCTGGAAAAGGGCCCCCCGGGGCCCTTTTCCCTTGCACGACTCCGTCCGAGGCGAACGGCCGGGGTTCGCGGCGGCGGATTAGAATCCGGGCGGATGGGGAAGTGATGGACGAACGACTCGCCGTGCGCGCCGACGCGATCTCCAAGGCGTACAAGGTCTACGAGTCGGCCTCGGATCGTCTGGCCGAGATGCTGCTGCGGCGCCGGCGGCATCGGGAGTTCCATGCGCTTTCCGGGGTGTCCTTCGAGCTGCCCCGTGGCGGCGCCCTGGGCCTGATCGGCGAGAACGGCGCCGGGAAGTCGACGCTCTTGAAGATCGTCGCGGGCACGACGCGCGCGACCTCCGGAAGCGTGGAGCGGCGCGGCACGGTCGCCTCGATCCTGGAGCTCGGCATGGGATTCCATCCCGAGTTCACCGGTCGCGAGAACGCCCGGATGAACGCGGCGCTCCTCGGGCTCGGCGCCGCGGAGATCCGGAAGCGCCTTCCCGAGATCCGCGACTTTGCCGAACTCGGCGACTTCTTCGACCGCCCGGTGCGGACGTACTCCTCCGGCATGTCTCTGCGACTGGCCTTCGCCGTCGCGACGCATGCCGACGCCGAAGTCCTGATCGTGGACGAGGCGCTGGCCGTCGGCGACGGATACTTCCAGAAAAAGTCGGTCGACCGGATCACCGAGTTTCACCGCCGCGGGGGAACCCTCCTCTTCTGCTCCCATGCGCTCTATTACGTCGCGCTCCTCTGCGACGAGGCGATCTGGCTGAAGAACGGGCAGGTCGCGGCCTCGGGAGCCGCGCTCACCGTCGTCCGGCGGTACGAAACATTTCTCCAGGAGAAGGAGCGGGGTCTCGCGCACGACTCGCCCCCCGCGCTCGCGGTTTCCGGGACCGAAGGCCGCCGGCCCGCCCGGCTGACCGAGGTCCTGATCCACGACGGCTCGGGGCTGGCGCGGACCGAGTTTGCTTCGGGCGAGACGCTGGTCTTCGACGTCGAGTTCGAGACGGCCGATCCCTCCCTCGCGTTTCAGGTGCGCATCGGCGTCGACCGCGAGGACGGAGTCCAGACCTTTGCGGTCGACACGCGCCACGAGCCCTGGGCGCCGATGACGGGGCAGTCCCGGCATCGCATCCGGCTCGCCGTGCCGGAACTGCCCGTGGCCCAGGGCGACTTTCGCGTCTACGTCTACCTCGGCGACGAGAAGGCGCTCCACGTCCACGACCTGCGGATCGTGAAGCCCGGATTTTCGGTGGTGCCGTCCGATTACGTCGTGGGCCTTCTTCGCCCGCGACATCTCTGGACCCGGACGCCCGCGTCCGAGATCCGGCCGGCCGACCGCGCCGCCGCCTCGTCTTGAAGCGCGCGCTCGCGTTCCTCTCGGCCGGGCCCAGCGACTACGGATCGCGGCTCGGCCGCCTGCGCTGGGCCAGGGCCATCGGCGCCGAGCGCGTCGAGGATTGGAACGGCCCCGACGGGGCGCGGGAGGCGGTCGAGGGGGCCGACGCCTGGACGGTCGTCCGCGACGCGGCCGCCCTTCCCCTGTCCCCGGCGGAGGGAGTCGTCAGCCACACGCTGCGGGAGCTCGAGCAGGCACCCCCGGGAGCCCCGCCCCCCGGTCCAGCCCGTGGCCATGGCCTTCCGTGTCGTCGACTTGCCTCCGGAAGTCGACGAAACCATTGAAAGTTATGTTTCCAGGTTACTTGAGTTCCCCGGCACCGAACGCCTGTCGGCCTCGGTGGTGGGAGACCCCTCCGAGCGGCAGCGTCCCGAGGTGACGAGTCGGCTTCCCGTCGGCCCCGCGCGCATTCTGGACGTCGGCTGCGGCTCCGGGGGGCTCGGGCTCGCCCGGACGGTGCGACCCGGCTGGAAGGTCGTTGGAATCGAAAAAGACCCGCGTCTGGCGGCCCGGGCGCGGCCACATTACGACGCGGTAATCGCCGGCGACCTCACGGAGGTCCTTCCGCGGCTCGCGGCGGCCGGCGAACGCTTCGACGCCGTCGTCTTCGCCGATGTCCTCGAGCATCTGGAGGACCCGGTCGCCGCTCTTTCCGGGGCGAGGCGCCTCGCGAGCCCGGAGGCGGTGCTCGTGGCGAGCGTTCCCAACGCCGGCCACACCTCCGTCGTCCGGGATCTCCTGCTCGGGCGGCACGATCCCGTGCCGGCGGGGCTCTGCGACGCCGGACACCTCCGCTGGTTCACGCGGTTCTCGTTGGCCGAGATGATCGAAGAAGGGGGCTGGCACCTCGAGACCCTGGACGGCGAGCCCGGGGCGCCCGCACCGGACCCGGAGCCGTTTTCGCGGCTGGTCGCGGCCTGGCCGGACGCCGACCGGGAGAGCCTGGGCACGTACCAGTGGATCGCGACGGCGCGCGCCCGATGAGGATCGCCTACCTGCTCGAGTCGACGGACATCTTCGGCGGAGTGAAAGTCGCGCTGCAGCAGGCCGAGGCGCTCGCGCGACGCGGACACCGGACGGCGGTCGTCTCGCCGGACGCCGCGCCCGACTGGTTCCCGCTGGTGCGCTCCCACTTCGAACGGTCTTCGTTCCGTGACTCGCGCGAGGCCGCCGCGGCGGACGTTCGTGTGGCGACCTTTTTCCGCACGGTGCCGGCGGCGCTCGAAGGCGCCCGCGGCCCGGTGTTCCACCTCTCGCAGGGGTACGAGGGCGATATCGCCCACTATCGCGACGAGGGACTCTCCGAGGAGATCGCCCGCGTCTACCGTCTGCCGACGCAGAGACTCGCCGTGTCGTCGTCTCTCGCGCGGCGCCTCGAGGAGCTCGGCTTTGGACCCGTGACCGACGTGGGCCAGACCTTCGATCGGTCGGAGTTCGCGCCCGGGCCGGAACGGCCGGCCTCGGACCCGCCGGTCGTGATCGTCGTCGGTCCCATCGAAGCCGAGTTCAAGGGCGTCGAGATCGTCCTGCGGGGCCTGGCGGAATTTCGGCGGAGGGGCGGACGCTTCCGGCTGCGTCGCGTGTCCTACACGCCGCCCGGCCCGCGCGAGCGGGACCTGGACCTGGTCGACGAGTATCACGCGCGGCTTCCCCCCGAGCGCATGCCGTTCGCCTACCGTTCGAGCGACGTCTTCGTCGGCGGTTCGCGAGCCGAGGAGGGATTCGGCCTGCCGAGCCTCGAGGCGCTCGCCTGCGGTCTCCCGGCCCTCCTGTCCGACGTACCGGGCCAGCGCGAGATCGGAGGCGCCGCCGCCCGCTACTACCGGGACGGCGATCCCGGGAGCCTGGCCGATGCGTTGCCGTCCCTCCTCGGTCCGGACGCGCGCGCCGTCGCCCGGGTGGCCGGCCCGGCCGAGGCGGCGCGGTACGACTCGGCGCTGGTGGCCGAGAAGCTGGAGCGCGCCTTCCGCCGGGCGCTCGGGGAGGCCGCGTGAGGCCGGAAAGCGGGGAGTTTTCGGGCAAGTCTCTCGACTAGAATAGCGGCGGGGGCGCCTGTCCCCGTACAACGACGATGAGCCAACCCGAGCGCCAGACGAGCGGAACCACGACGGCCGATGCCGAGCTGGAGATCGTCTCGCCGTACGTCCACGACCGCGGCCCGACTCTGTACAACCCCTTGACGGGAGGGGAGTTGTCCAAGGACTCCGAGGCATTTCGGGCCCTCTCCCGGCTCGCGCAGGGAGGGGCCGCCGGAATCGAGGCCTCGGTTCTGGCGCACCTGCGCGCCGAGCGGTTCCTGATCGAGGACGCGTTCGCCGAATCCCGGCGCACCCATCTCCTGTACGTGTCGCTCGAGACCTGCACGTCCTGCAACCACCGCTGCCCCTTCTGCCCCGTCTCCGTCGCGCCGCGGGACAAGGAAGTCATGTCGCCGGAGCTCTTCGAGCGGATCGTCGACGAGGTCGCGGCCTTCGGCGAGAACGCGGTCGTGGTTTCCCTCTCGAACTACAACGAGCCGACCTTCGATCCGCTGTTCGAAGACCGGGTGCGGTACCTCTTCCGCCGCGGACTTCCCGTCAGCGTGCTCACGAACGCCTCCGGGTTCACCCCGGAACGCGCCGAGCTCTTCGAGAGCCTGGGTCGCTTCCGCTACATCGGAGTGAACCTTCCGACGCTTCGCGCCGACCGGTACGAAAAGCTGCACGGCACCCGCGACCTGCCGCGCGTCCTCGCGAACATGGATGCGATGCGCGCCCGCGAGCTCTCCGAGGAGACGGCGATCGTCTGTCTCGGCGAGGAGGACGAAGAGCACCTGCGCGACGTCGCCGAGGTCCGGGCGCACTTCGAGCCGAAGGGCTGGGTCGTCAAGCAGTTCAAGATCCGCAGCCGCCCCGACAGTGGCACCTACGTCATCGAGCCGCCGCCCCTGAAGAAGCTGCGCGGCTGCGAGCTCGTCGGCTCCCGGCCGTTCGAGCACCTCCACGTCACCGGCGACGGCAAGGCCGTGCTCTGCTGCCAGGACTACTACGAGAAGCTGACCGTCGGCGATCTGAAGACCCAGAGCGTGGCGGAGATCCTGGGAGGCGAGACGATGGCGCGCCTGCGGCGCTGGACCTACGGCGTCGAGGAAGCCCCGGACGACTTCCTCTGCCGCCGCTGCGAGTTCGCGATTCCCGGCTGACGGGGACGCGTTGACGACCGCCTCGGCGACCGGGCTCCGGGACCTCGAGCAGCGACTGCGGGAACTGCAGCGCGCCTACTACGACGCCCCGACCCGGGACGAGGCCGTCATCCTCGAATACCTCGCGACGCTTTCCCGGGCGCGCGCGCTCGCGCAGCCGGATGCCTCGCCCGCCTCGACCCGCCTGCACCTCGGGTGCGGCGACCACCGGCTCGAGGGCTGGTGGAACCTCGATGTCGCCCCCTCGGCGGCGGTGGACGCGCTGGTCGACTGCGCGCGCGGGCTGCCCTTCGTCGACGGAGCGGCGGACTTCGTCCACTGCGAGGATCTCCTCGAGCACCTCGAGCGTCCGGCGGGGATCGCCCTGTTGCGGGAGTGCTTCCGCGTCCTCCGGCCCGGAGGGGTTCTGCGGATCCTGACGCCGGACCTCGCCGCGATCGTCGAGACCGTCTACCGCGGACGCGACCCCAGGCACCTCGCGTGGTGCGCGCGCGAGCTCGCGGCGTCGGGGCCCTGCCAGGCGCTCAACATGCACCTGCGCATGAACGGCGAGCACCGCTTTCTCTACGACGAGCCGGAGCTCACCGGAGCGCTCTCGGCGATCGGTTTCTCCGTCGCGCGGGTGCGCTGGAACGTGTCCGGGCACCCGGAGCTTTCCTACGTCGACCTGCGCGACTTCGGGCTCAACCTGTTCCTCGAGGCCACGCGGCCCTGAGGGCGCGGCCTCGGCCAGCGACATGAGCGCCCGTCTCTCGGCGATCGTCGTCAACCACCGAAGCGCCCCCGAGGCGGCGGCGTGCGTCGCCTCGCTCCGCGAGTCTTTCCGGCGCGAGTCGATCGCCGGCGAGATCGTCATCGTCGACTGCGCCTCCGGGCCGGACGACGTCCGGGCCCTCGAGGCGCTCCCGGCGGATGTGCGCGTCTTCCTCGACGACAACCGCGGGTATTCCGGAGGCGTCAACGCGGGCCTCGCCCGGGCGGGTTCGGACCGGCTTCTCCTGTCGAACGCCGACGTCGTGTTCGGCGAGGGCGCGCTGACCGCCCTTCTGGCGGCCATCGAGGAGCCGCGCGTCGGCGCGGCCGCGCCGCTCTGCCACTGGGACGCCGCCGGCCGGCTGCGGCTGCCGGCCGAATCGGGCCCGACCCTTCTCGGAGAGCTCGGCGGACGGTCCTTTCCGGCCTTCGCCCGCCGCACGCTCGGCCTCTGGAAGGACGGCGGGGACGCCCGGCATCTCGTCGGCGCCGTGCTCGCCGCCCGCCGCGACGTCTTCGATCGCGTTGGCCGCTTCGACGAGCGATTCCCGTTCGAGTACGAAGAGTCCGAGTGGGAGGACCGCGTGCGCGCCGCGGGTCTCGCGTTGCGATTCGTTCCGCAGGCGCGGGTGCGGCACCTCTTCGCCCGGAGCGCCGGGCGCAATCCCGAGACCGAGCGCCGCCGCGCGATCTCGCGACGGCTCTATCGCGAGCGCCGGTGGGGAACCGCGGTTCGCTGGCTCATCGAGCGCCGCGCCGGCCGGCGCCAGGCTCCGAACGGGTTCCCACGGGTCGCGGAGCCCGCGCTCGCCGCGCGGCCCGGCGCCTGGGTCGCCGTCTCGACGAACCCTTCGCTGGTGCCTTTCGCCGGTGCGCCGCTGACCGAGGACTTCCGGCTGCCGGCGGACGTTCTCGAGTCGCTTCCGCCGGGGCGCGTTTATCTCCGCGCGTTTCGGGAGGCCGACGGCCGGCCGCTGGAGACCGTCGTCTGGGAGAAGCCGTGAGCGGTTTCGCCGTCCGCGACGCGACCGAGGCCGACGCGCCCGGCGTCCGGCGCCTCTTCGGGAAGGTCTTCGGCGCGCCGCTCACGGAGGACGAGTGGCGATGGAAGTTCGCCCGGGACCCCGACGGCTGGTACGGCGTCGTGGGCACGCTCTCGGGCGAGATCGTCGGCCACTATGCCGGCTGGGGAACGGGATTTCTGCTCGACGGCGAGCCGAGGCTCCTCTATTCCGTCGGCGACGTCGCGACCGATCCCGCCGTGCGCGGCCTCGGCGGCCGCCGGGGGGTCTTCCGCGAAATGGTCGACGCGTTCTACGAGAACGTGCGGCGCGCCGGGGTCCCGCTCTGCTACGGCTTCCCGAATCCGCGCGCTCTGAAGATCTCGCAAAAGGTCGCCGGGACACGCACGCTCTTTCCGGTCCGCATCGTGCGCACGGACATCGGCGAGTTCCCGGCGCCTCCGCCCGACGCCGCCGCCGGGGACTTCGTCGACGAGTCGTTCGATCCTCTCTGGGCGGCCGCCCGTCGCGTCGCGACGCATGCTCCGCTGCGCGACCGCGCGCGCGTGAACTGGCGGTTTCACGCCCGCCCGACCCGCTGGTATCGGATGGTCTGGCGCGCGCAGGCCGGCCAGATGATCGGGTGGGCGGCGCTCTCCGGCGTCGCCGACGAAACGGCGACGGTCGTCGACTACGTGGGCCTCGAGCCCGACGGAAGCGACCTGCCGTCGATCTTCGCCGCCGCGGCCGCGGAGGCCCGCGCCCTCGGCGCGCGGCGACTCGCCTTCTGGGAGCCCCCGGGCGGGCCCGGCCGCGGGCCGATCGCGGATCTTCCCGGCGAGCGGATCGACGGCGGCTTCCCGATGGACGCGCGCGTCTTCGACGAGGACCTCGCGAAGCGATTCGCCGAGCGCCTGGCGTTCGTTCCGTCGCTCTACGACGTTGTCTGAGCGCCGGGCGCTCGCGCGAACCCGTGGGCGGCGAAACTGGCGCTCCCCGGTGCGCGAGGCTAAACTGCGGTCACCCGCATGCCGCGTGAAGACGCCCTGATCCCCTACCAGGCGACGGAGCTGACCGGGGCGAGGATTCTCGTCCTGGCCGCGCATCCGGACGACGAGTCCTTCGGCGCGGGGGGCGTCCTCGCCTGGAACGCGGAAAAGGCCGAGGCGATCCGCGTCTGGATCGCGACCGACGGCACGGCACAGGAAGGCGTGACGCCGGAAAGCGCCCGCGACT
>CAVXRK010000003.1:0-444884 GCA_963764025.1 uncultured Acidobacteriota bacterium | reverse complement strand
AGTACGAAGATCTTGAGCAGCGGCGAGCCCTCTTATCCTTCACGAATTGTCGCCATGTCCGCGTGCGTCAACGACGTCCGGCATGACGACATTCACGCGAATAGGCGAACCCAACACAGGGCCTTTCCGAAGCTCCGACGGAGGCATTCATGGCTTCAACGTGTCCCCTGAGCTTGTCGAAGCTGCCCTCGACCTACTCCGTGGTGAGTCTCCGTGATCCGTCCCCGCCATACGACCTCGTCCCCCTCAGCCGCAACGGCTGACTGGCGAACTCGGGCACCTTCTTGATCGAGTTGTCTGACGGCTACGGTTTCTCCCAGCGCAGATCGACCGTCGGGCTTAAAACGCCGCCTTGCGTGTGCGTGTTTCCGCGCAACAGGTACCAGGGCTGGCTTGACCAGTTCCCGTTGAAAAAGTTCCCGCGCTCGTTCTGCCATACCCGCACGAAGTCTGTCCGAAGGCTCGAGAGAGTTGATGTTCCCGGAGCCGCGGTAGAGGCTGACGAACAGCCCGGCACCAAATGGGTTGCCCACGTCGATTCCAACGATTTTCGCCCCGGACGCCGGAGACGGCAGGCCGGAGGCCACGTAAGCCTTCACGGAAGCGTCCCAGTTGAACGTTAGGGTTGTCTCGCCCGTGCCCCCGAGATATTCAGGCTTCGCGATGCCGCTGACGGGCAGCGAAACCACCCCGCTCGTGACTTTGGTCTGCGACGAACCACCGCTGCCGAAGTTCTCCGCCTCCGCAAAGACACCAAGCTTGAGACCGGGTACCGCAACCATAGTAGCCTCCGCGGTGACGCTCTCGAACGCGGCGTTGATCGTCCCGAGCACCTCGCCCTTCGCCATATCCTTGAGGGGCGCACCGATGTTCCAGATCCGCACGGCTTTGATGTCTCCTGGATCCTTCGCGGTGACGACAATGATGATGTTGGTGTTTTCGGTTGCGGGCAGATTCATGCTACTGCCAGGCGGCGCCGCAGTCGATTTGGCCCTCTGATCCTCCGGGTCCAGCGCCGTCACACTCAAGGTGATTTCGGGCGGGGTGTCATCGTTGGTGTCGGGCTTGACCTTGCCAGTTGAGCAGGAAGGGGCGAACACACAGACAACGACGAGCAGTCTGAAAAGTTGTCGCATCACGGTCCTCCTCCGGACCCTTGCCGTTGACGAGCCTGGGAAGAATTGGGTCACTCTGGATTCATGCACCATTCTGATTGATTTCAATCCTCGCCAACCGGCTCACCGCCGCTCCACCACATTACATCCATGACTCGTCGGTTGAAGGGGTGGACGTGGATGTCCGCGCGTACCCAGCAAATCCGGATCTCCCGGCGCGTGTCGCAGGCCTTTATGCCCCGACGCCGTCGGCGCGCTTGTTTCTTCGCCCGGCGCAACGGCCTCGACTCGTTTCACAAGTCAGAAGTTGAGCATCTTGAAGTGGCCGTCTTTCGAAACGACGAGGTTCTCGGGCTTCAGATCCCGATGGACGATCCCTTTCTCGGACCTCTGGCGACCTGCAACGCATAATCCACCGCCTGGTTCTGCGCGATCGGCCCCGAAGTCCAGCTTGCCGCGCAAGGTTTCGCTCTTCCGGGAGCTCCATGGCGGCATCCGCGAGCCGCTGTCGGAGGCGCCGAGCCGACATCGGCGGCAGAGAGGTTAGCTGGAGGGCTTCGCAACCACCCTCCAGCCTGACCCATCAAGGCACCGGCGGAAGAGAAGGCGGAGTCAATCTTCGGTCTTTCTTCTCGACCTCCCGGCGACCTTTTTCGCTCACGCGTCAAGACGAGCGGTCCGAGGCCGAGAGCGCCTCGGCGTAAGTCTCGGTGAGAGTGCGGAGGATGCCCTGGTGCGCCTCGACAACATGTCGAGATCAGCGCGAGGCCAATCTGGTGAGCGTTTGCGGTCTCGCAAAACTGGAACGCTGCTGTCTGGGTGCCGTCCGGCTTCTTTTGACCAGGACGATGGCGGCTCGCGAAGGACCTTCAGAGTCGGATGGACCCGTTCCGGACATTGATCGAACACGCGGCGGAGGAAGAGGCGGCGTGGATTCGCTGACTTTCGCGGCAGGACGACCTTCGCCTTAAACCGATTGCGGTAGACCTTCGCCTCTTCCTCCCGTCCGAAAGGTCAGGATCGGCGTGGCCCTTCGACCCTGCCCAGCCAGGTCAGGGTCGACGTGGTCTTATTCGACCCTGCCGGCCAGTAGGCTGGTGGTGTTTGCTCGCATAACGTCCTTCCAGAAACGAAAGCAGAACAAAGGAAGGAAGGACGAATGTTCAGCAGACGCCGGCAAGAGACTCCTCGCAATGCTCGTCGGGCTGGCTCTTTCCTGGGGCGCTGGCCGCGGCGGCTGAATTCTATGTGTCCCCCACCAGCGGTTCCGGCGCAGACGGGAGCCTCGGCCGTCCGTGGGCCTTGGCCACCGCGATGGCTGCACCTGCAGCGGTCCATCCCGGGGACACGATCTGGCTGCGCGGCGGACGTACACATTCCTCTCGGGAGGCCGCATCTCTGCGGCCTGATGGGCACGGCCACCGCGCCCATCACCGTCGCCCAGTACCCCGGCGAACGAGCCACGATCGACATCAAGGGAGCCGCCGAGGGCCTCTTCTCCACCACAGCCCCAACCCCTCCGGGGCCGCTTACGTCAACTTCAAGAACTTCGAAGTCATCAACTCCGACCCCAATCGCTCCACTCGGGAGGTCCCAGTCGTCGCTTTCTACGTCCGCTCCTCCGACCACCTCAACTTCATCAACCTGATCGTCCATGACGTGGGAATAGGCTTCGATTTGAACACGGAGGCCACCAACACCGAAGTCTATGGTTCCCTCGTTTATACTGCGACTGACGACACCCCTATCCTCCGGGCGGCCGGAGCCACCTCGCGCACGGCATCTATATCCAAAATGTCTCCGGGCTACAAGAAAGCCATGGACAATTTGTCTTCAAAACTCCGGCTCGGAATCCATGCCTTCCCTCACGTCAGTGATTCCTCCCTGCTCAACGTCAGCGTCGTCGGCAACATCCTCTTCAACAACGGCATGCTCGGAGACAGGCCCCCGCGGACTGACCTTCTGGTAGGGGGAGATGCCGTCGCGATCTCCCCCGTCATCAACGCCAACGCCACATACAAAGCGGCCCCCGGTAACCTGTGGAACAACCGGTTCGGGCTCTCGGCTGGCTGCACCAACCCGACCGTGACCAACAATTACTTTGTCGGAACGACCGCCTGGACCAAGTGTACGTCCGGGCTCATCCTCGCTGGTAACACCTTCTATGGATTGACATATAGCCAGACGACCTATGGTGCGCCCGTGACCGCCCTGGACGTTAAGGCTTTCCCTAACAATGCGTACACGACGACCCGTCCAACTGGAGCCCGCGTTCTTGTCCGGAAAAATCAATACGAGGCTGGCCGCGCTAACATCGCCGTTTACAACTGGGATCGGAAGAGTTTTATTGACGTCGATCTCGGAAGCATCGTCCCGCGCGGCGCCGTGTACGAAGTCCGTAACGCCCAAGACTACTTCGGCGCTCCTGTGGTGGCGGCGGTCTACAGCGGTGGCCTAGTTCGCATTCCCTTGACCGGCCTCTCGGTCGCGAGCCCCAACGGCATCCTTGCACCCCTCCTACCGGACCGGACTTCAACGCCTTCGTCGTAGTCACGCTCGCCGGCCAGTGAGCCCCCGCCGACTCCGAAACCGCCCTCCCCCACCCCGACTCGGGCGCCGACGTAAGGCAGCTGCAGGAGGCGCCGTCCAGACTTGACCGCTGCCCTCCGGTGCGTCAGCAGCTGGTAGAGGAATTCAAAGCCAAACTGGAGGCGCTTGGCGGCCAGGGAATGCGGTTCTTGACCGGTCCAGCGGCGCTTGGACGAAAATTTTTCGATGGACAGCGGCTTCATCTGCCGGCCGCGTCGAGGTGGATGTTGGTGCGCGGGTAGCCGACTGGACGGGTCGTGGGCCAAGATCCAACCGTTGAGGTGTTCGGCGCCTGGCGAGTGGGTTCGACTCCCACACGTTTCCGCCAACAGACATTCACGGTTTGTGAAATCCTTCGGGAAACCGGGGGATTTCCTTTGCGGCGGAGGGCAGGATAGCGAGGTTCTGCGGAGCGTTCGCAGAAGTGGTCGCGGAAGTGGCGGAGGCCCTCGACGGTGGTCGTGGTCAGCCCACGGCCCTCCCCACCCATGATCCCGTGGTCGCGCGGATTTTTTGAAAATTCCTGGAACCGGAGCTAGCCGGGCACAGCCCGGCCGTCGACTCCTTAGTCATAGATGTCAGGGGCAAGTCGCGAACGCCGCTGTGTCCTGGATCGGAGGGCGGAGACGCGAGGAGGTCCACAGGTCCTACCTCTCGCCCGGCTGGCTCAAGATCGACCCCAACTTCGACCCGCTGCGCAAGAACCCGAGGTTCCAGAAACTCGTCGCCGGGAAGTGATCCCGGGGGATCGTCGGGTCGTTGCTGATGCGCGGGTCAGTCCCCCTGGCCTTGTCCCTCTCGACGGGCGAGGGGGGTGAGCGCATTACGTGTACGGATCGGCCGAACCGCAATGTCCGAGACTTGTCCGAGTCCCCTCGGCGTGTGTCAAGTCCGCCCCTTCCCTGACGGAGATGGACCGGGTATAAGTTGCTGAAAAGGAACGGGGCCGGGTTTCCCGGCCCCGGCTTCGGACTGACGAGGAAAGACGTGGATTGGAGCGGGAAACGGGGATCGAACCCGCGACTTCCACCTTGGCAAGGTGGCGCTCTACCGCTGAGCTATTCCCGCTCGGGGAGGCGAAGGATAGCCGACGGCCGGGCCGTGGGTCAAGAAAGCGGAAACCGCGGGCCGCAGGCTACTTGATGTCGCCGGGGGCCTCGTGCAGGTCGCCCGCCGTGCCGCCGCAATGGGCGCAGACCCGCACGCTCGCGCCGCCGAATTTCTTCTCCTGCGCGCATTCCTCGCAGAGCGGGCGGCCGGTGTCGCTGCACTGATAGTGGGCGACGCGGTCCGTATGCGCGGGACAGACGGGCGGAGGCGCGAAGCGGGCCGTCTTGCGAAGCTCGAAGAGCGACTTGAGCTCCGGAAGCGAGTCCGCGCGGACGGCCGGGTCCGTGCCGGCGGCGACCATGTCGCCTTCGTTGACGGCCGCGGTGCGGATCAGCGTCCTCATCGCGCGGCGGTCGAATTCGTCGTGCTCGAAGCCCTTCTTTTCGAGGCGATAGGTTTTGCCGGACTGCGTACCCGTCCCGTCCATCGGGTCGGGGATGGCCGGGGGCGGCGTGCGCGGCCTGACGGGCGGTGCCGGAGCGTTGGGAGGAGCGGCCGGCGCGGACGCAACGACCGGCGGCTGCGGCGCGGGTGCGGCGACCGGTGGCGGCGGCGCGGCCGATGCCGGGGGCGGCGGGTCGGCGGCGGCTCCTCCCCCGCTCGTCTGGAGATGAATGTAGACCCGGGCCTCGTCGCGCGATGGAAAGTCCATCGCCCGGGAACACTTCGGGCAACTGAACCGGGCCTGGACAGGAGGGATCTTCGCGAGGCTGATCGAGAAGCTGCCCGCGCAGCTGGGACACGAGAAGGTGTAACGAAGATCTTCGTCGTTGACGGCGCTCATTGAGGGCAGACCGATTTTAGCACGCGCGGACGGATCAGCCGCGGCGGCCGCGCTCCTCCGGCATCGGAAACGCGTCCGAAAAGATCGTGAGCTCGGGCCGCCCGCCGGCATCGAGGATCGCAACGACGTCGAACCGGCAGCGGGTGGACGGCGCGAGCCGGCGCCGCCGAAGGTACTCCTGCGCCGCGCGCGCGATGCGGCGCTGTTTCGCGACCGTCACGGCGTCGGCGGGCGGACCGAAACCCGTTCCGCGCCGGCCCTTGACCTCGACGAAGCAGAGCACTCCGCCGTGCGTCGCGATGATGTCGATCTCGCCGGCGCGGCCGCGGTAGTTGCGTTCGCGGACGACGTACCCGGCGGCCTCGAGATGCCGTGCGGCGAGCTCCTCCCACCGCTGCCCGGCCCCGCGGCTGCCGCGATATCGGCGGGGCCGGCCGCCGAGGGCCGCGATGATCCGCTCGAGCAGGACTCGGGGCGTCACTGCTCTTATCTTGTCGCGAGCCTGACCTGCGACTCGCGGGCGCCCTACCCCATCGCGCGCCGGGCGAGTTCCAGCACGTCGAACGGCTGGGTCGAGACGGCGAGCTCGTCCTTCGCGTTTCCGATCATGACCATGCAGAAGGGGCACGAGACGCCGACCGAGGAAGCCCCCGAGTCCGCGATCTCATTCATGCGCTCCTGGTTGATCCGCGAGCCGAGCTTTTCCTCCATCCACATGCGGCCGCCGCCGGCGCCGCAACAGAGTCCCTTCTCGCGCGAGCGCTCGAGCTCCTTCAACTCGAGGCCCGGGATCGCGCGGAGGATCTCGCGAGGGGCCTCGTAGACCCCGTTGTACCGGCCGAGGTAGCACGGGTCGTGGAACGTGATCGTCTCCGGGATCGCGGTCCCGAGCTTGACGCGGCCGGCCCGGATCAGGTCCGACACGAGCTGCGAGCCGTGGACGACCTCGTAGTGGCCGCCGAAGTCCCCGTATTCGTTCTTCAGGCAGTTCATGCAGTGGGGACAGTTGGTCACGACCTTGCGGACCTTGTAGTTGTTGAGCGTCTCGACGTTCTGCTGAGCGAGTATCTGGAAGAGGTATTCGTTGCCCATGCGCCGCGCGGAGTCGCCCGTGCAGGTCTCCTCGTTGCCGAGGATCGCGAACGACACGCCGGCGGACTCGAGGATCTCGACGAGCGCCTTCGAGACCCGTTTCGCGCGGTCCTCGTAAGAGCCAGCGCAGCCAACCCAGAAGAGGACTTCGATCTCGCGCTCCCCGAGCTCCGCCATGGTCGTGACCGGCAGGTCCTTCGCCCAGTCGGCGCGCGTCGAGGCCGAGATGTTCCAGGGGTTGCCGTTGGTCTCCATGCCGCGGAAGGCCGTCTGGATCTCCTTGGGAAACTCGGCCTTGTCGAGGACGAGGTGGCGGCGCATCTCGGTGATCTTGTCGACGGCCGGGATGATGAAGACCGGGCAGGCCGTCGTACAGAACCCGCACATCGTGCACGCCCAGATCGTGTCCTCGGAGATCCAGTCCCCGATCAGCTCCCGGCGCGGCGGGGCGCCCTCGCTCCTCCCCGACGATTCGGCGAGGATTGCCGGCGTCGCCTCGTAGACCGCGTCGCGCACTTTCCCGATGAAGATCTTCGGGTCGAGGGGCTTTCCCGTCAGGGCCGTCGGGCAGACGACGCGGCAGCGGCCGCACTCGGTGCAGGTGTACCCGTCGAGCATCTGCTTCCACGTCAGGTCCTCGACGCGCGAGGCGCCGAATCGCTCGGTGTTCTCGAGGTCGACCGTCGCGAGCCGGCCCATCGGCTCGAGGTTCATGAAGAAGATGTTCGGGATCGCTACGAGGATGTGGAAGTGCTTGGAGTATGGGAGGTAGTTGCCGAAGAAGAGAAGGTCGAGGAGGTGGGTCCACCAGCACCACTCGTAGAGCGCCTGGAGCGTCGCCGGGGCGGCGCCCGCGAGCGCCCCCGCGATGGCGGCGACGACCGGCGCCCAGGGCGTCGCGTGGCCCGGCGCGAGGGCGGTGCGCGCACCCTCCGCCACGAGATCGGTGACCATGAGGAAGCCGATCAGGAACAGGATGAGCCACGCGTCCCAGGTCAGGTCGAGGCGCTTCGGCCGCGCGAACGCCCGGCGGAAGACGGCGAGAAGCACGCCGGCGAGCGTCAGCACCTCGAAGACGTCCTTGACGAGCGTATAGGCGTTGCCCGCCGCGCCCGGGAGGAGCACGAAGCCGGGGATCAGGCCTTCGACGACGAGGGCGAGCGAGCGGACCGTCAGGACGACGAAGCCGCCGAAGATGAGGATGTGGAAGAAGCCCGCGAACGGGTCGCGGAACATCCGCTTCTGCGCGAAGGCGTACTCCAGGGTCTTCCCGATCCGCTCCGGGATGCGCGTGAACCGGTTGTCCGGCCGGCCGGCCATGAGCACCCGCACCCGCTTCGAGACGGAATAGACGAAGAACGCGATCGCGGCGAGAACCAGGAGGCCGAAGACCGTTCGGCCCGGAAGGCCGAGGACCAGCCGTTCGGTGGGGAGCGGCGGCATGCGGCCCGGAGTTTACCCCGAGCGTGGGAAGGCAACTCGCGACAAGGAAATTGTGTGAGACCGACTCGGCAATCCGAACCCCCTCCCCCGGCGGGAGGGCGAGGGACGGTATCTGCTGGCTGGGACCTGCATTCCAAGCGACTCGTGAGGCCGCTCGAGGTTGTAGACGTTGCGCCAGGTATCGAAGTGGGCCTGGACGTGATCCAGGTCTCGGAAAGTACGCGCGCGAAGTAACTCGAGGTTGAGCGTCCTGTGGAAGCGCTCGTCCTTGCCCTGAGTCTGCGGATGGTAAGGACGCGAGTGAGAGACACGCACCCCGAGACGGATCAACCAGGTCGTCAGAGGCGTATGGAAGTGTTCGGCCGTGCCTCCCCACGGCGCGCCGTTGTCCATGGTCATGCGTTCAGGCAGGCCGTAGAGGCGAAAGATCGTCGAGAGCCGCTCTTGGACGGTCTCGGTCTTTTCATCCGAGCAGGCCTGAAGGCCCAGAGCAAAGCGGGAGTGATCGTCCAGCACGGTGAGGGGATGGCAGCGAATGCTCTCGGTCGGGAAGTGCCCCTTGAAGTCCATCTGCCAGAGCCGATTGGGCGCGTCATGCTCGAAGCGCTGCCACGGCTTGTGTTTGGTTGACTCTGTCGGGTCGATCAACTGGTGGCGTCGCAAAATCGCGTGAACCGTACTCGTGGCTGGAACCGCGGCCACGCCCTGGGCAAGCAACCGATGCCGAAGCTTGCGAGCTCCCCAGGCCGGATATTGCTCGCGCAAGGCGACCACCGCCTGCTCGATCCTCTTGCCTGACCGCGACGGGCTGTGGTGCGGGCGACGAGACAGATCCATCAAACGCTCCCGCCCGCCGGCCCGGTAACGCTCCAGCCACTTGTAGCCCGTCGTCGGACTAACCCCAAATCGACGGCACAAAAGCCGAACGTTGCTCTCATCAGCTAACCGCACGAACTCTTCACGCTGACCCATGGCGGACACCTCGTTCCACGGCATCGGATCTCCCCTCTTGGGGCCTGATCCTCAACCAGAAATGTGTCCACCATGTCCCCGAACACCCGTCCACCATGTCCCCGGACCAAACAGGGGAGAGGGCAGGGGTGAGGGGTGTCCCACTCCCTGTGGAGCGGGCGCGGAATCTCAGAAGGAATCAAACGGATTGCGAAACGATCCTCTGGCACCACGTTTCGCTCTCGTCGTCTCGCTCGCCGCCCGATTTCGCCGCCAACAGCCCATCGGTGGCTACATCGTGGACTTCTATTGCCACGAAGCTCGACTGGCTGTCGAGTTGGACGGAGGAGGTCACGCCGGAGACGCGAAACGGAGGTACGACGCGGAGCGGACGCGGCGCCTCGAGGGCGAGGGAATCCGTGTTCTGCGATTCTGGAATTCGGAAGTGCTGCAGAATCTCGACGGTGTTCTGAAAACGATACTCGAGGCGATCCGCCCCCCTCACCCTGGCCCTCTCCCCCCACCGGGGGGAGAGGGGGTAGAGAGCTATTCGGCTTTCGCCGCCCGCACTGCTTTCGCGAACTCGGGAACGATCTGGAAGAGGTCCCCGACGACGCCGTAGGTCGCGACCTTGAAGATCGGCGCCTCCGCGTCCTTGTTGATCGCGACGATGACCTTGGAGGTCCCCATGCCCGCGAGGTGCTGGATGGCGCCGGAGATGCCGATGGCGACGTAGAGGGTCGGGGAGACGACTTTGCCGGTCTGCCCCACCTGGTGCTGGTGGTCGATCCAGCCGGCGTCGACGACGGCCCGCGAGGCGCCGAGCGCGGCGTGGAGGGCCTGCTGGAGGTCCTTGACGATCGGCCAGCCCTCGGGGCCCTTGATGCCCCGGCCGCCCGAAACGATGATGTCGGCTTCGGAGACGTCGACTTCCTTCGATTCGGACGCCTCGATGCGGACGACCCGCGCCCGCGGAGCGATCTCGCCGAGCTCGAGCGTTTCGACCTTCGGCTCCGGTGCTCCGTCGGCGGCCTCCGCCGGGAAGACGTTCGGCCGCGTCGTCGCGATCTGGAGCTTCGCCGCGCCGCAGTCGACCTCGGCGCGCGCCTTCCCGGAATAGACCGGACGGGAGCCGACCAGCCGGTCGCCCTCGACGCGCAGGTCCATGACGTCGGCCATGACCGAAACGTCGTGGCGGGCGGCGTAGCGCGGGGCGAGGTCCTTGCCCATGGAGGTCGCCGCGATGAGGACCGCGTCGGGCGAAGCCGCCTTCGTGGCCGCGTCGAGCGCCCCGACGTAGCCCTTGTTGGAGTAGAGCGCGAGCTCGGCGCGATCGGCGACGTACACCGTGCCCGCCCCATTCTTGCCGAGGTCCTTCGCGAGCGCGGTTACGCCCTGGCCGGCGATGACGGCTGCCGCCGGGCCGCCGCCGAGCTTGCGGGCGAGGGACAGCGCCTCCAGGGAGGCCTTTCGGATCTTTCCTTCGCGCTGCTCGATGAAAACGAGAAATTTCATGGCTAGATGACCTTCGCTTCTTCCCGCAGCAGTCGCGCGAGCTCTTTGCCGGCCGCCGCCGGATCGTCACCGGGCACGAGCTTGACCGCCTGCCGCGCGGGCGGCAGCTCGAGCTTCCTCCAGCGGATCTTGGCCTGCGCCGGATCGGCCTCGGGGACGGAAAGCTCCGCGAGCTTCTTCTCGACGATCGTCTTCTTCTTGGCCGCCATGATGCCTTTCAACGACGCGTAGCGCGGCTCGTTCAGGCCCTTCTGGGCGGTCAGAACGACCGGCAGCGGGCATTCGACGACCTCGTGGGCGCCCTCGATCTCCCGGTGGGCGGTGATCTTCCCGTCGCCGACCTCGAGCTTGATGATGCTCGCGACGTGCGGCACGCCCGCAAGTTCGGCGAACATCGGGCCGACGAGCCCCTCGTCCGGGCCCACGGCCTTCTGGCCGAACCAGGTGAAGTCGTAGGCGCCGCCCCTGGCCACCGCGGCGAGGGCCTTGGCCGTTCCGAGGGCGTCGAGCGACGCGATGCCCGTCGAATCGATCCAGATGGCCTCGTCGGCGCCGCGGGCGAGGCACTCGCGCAGGCCCGTCTTCGCCCGCTCGTGGCCGACCGAGACCACGGTGACGGTGCCCGCGCCTTTCGCCTCCTTGATCTTCAGTGCCTCTTCGAGGGCGTACTCGTCGTAGGGCGAGACGATGAACTTGACGTCCGCCTCGTCGATCGACTTTCCGTCGGCGCCGATCTTGATCTTCGTCTCGGTGTCGGGAACGTACGCGATGCAGACCAGAGAATTCATTGGCGGCCTAATCCATTCTCTTCAGGATCAGGCAGCCGTTGGTGCCGCCGAAGCCGAAGGAGTTCGAAAGAACGTACTCGAGCCTGGCCTCGCGCGCCGTGTTCGGCACGTAGTCGAGATCGCACTCGGGATCCGGGGTCGTGTAGTTGATCGTCGGCGGAATCACGCCGTGGTAGACGGCGAGGGCGCAGATGGCCGTCTCGAGCCCGCCGGCCGCGCCGAGCAGGTGGCCCGTCATCGACTTCGTCGAGGACACCGCGAGCTTGCGGGCATGGTCCCCGAAGACCGCCTTGATCGCGAGCGTCTCGGCCTTGTCGCCGAGCGGCGTCGACGTGCCGTGCGCGTTGATGTAGTCGATCCGGCCGGCGTCGATGCCGGCGTCGGCCAGGCAATTGCGCATGACCCGGGCGGGGCCCTCGCCGTCCTCCGACGGCGCCGCGATGTGGTACGCGTCCCCCGACATGCCGTAGCCCGCGAGCTCGGCGTAGATCCGAGCGCCCCGCTTCTTCGCCGCCTCGAGCTCCTCCATCACGATCAGGCCCGCGCCCTCGGCGATGATGAAACCGTCCCGGTCCTTGTCCCAGGGACGCGAGGCGCGGAGCGGATCGTCGTTGCGGGTCGAAAGCGCCTTCATGACGGAGAACCCGCCGACCGCGAGCGGCGTGATGACGGATTCGGTTCCGCCGGCGATCGCGGCGTCGGCCTCGCCGTACTGGATCATCCGGTACGCCTCGCCGATCGCGTGCGCGCCCGTCGTGCAGGCCGTCGCCGTCGTCAGGTTGGGGCCCTTGAGGCCGTACTTGATCGAGATGTTCCCGGCCGCCTCGTTGACGATGAGGCCGGTGATGAAGAAGGGCGAGATGACGCGCGGATTCCCGCCGCCTTCCACGTAGCGCCTCTGCGTGTCCTCGATGAGCGGCAGGCCGCCGATCCCCGAGCCCACCACCACCGCGAACCGTTCCCGGTTGGCGTCCGTCGCCGGATGGCCCGCATCCTCCATCGCGAAGTGGGCCGCCCCCATCGCGTAGTGGATGAAAGTGTCCATCTTCTTGATCTCTTTTCGGTCGATGTACAACGAGGGGTCGAAGCCCTTCACCTCTCCGGCGATGCGGGAGGTGAAGCGCGAGGCGTCGAAACGGGTGATGGGACCGAGTCCGCAGCGTCCGGCGGTGAGCGCGTCCCAGTTTTCCGCGTTACCGATGGCGAGCGGCGAGACGAGGCCCACTCCCGTCACGGCCACGCGGCGCGGGGTGGAAATTCGGGGCATCAGGTTCAGTTTTTCGAGGAGTTCTTCTCGATGTAGTCGATGGCGTCCTTGACCTTCTGGATTTTCTCGGCGGCCTCGTCCGGAATCTCGATGTTGAAGGCTTCCTCGAAGGCCATGACGAGCTCCACGGTGTCGAGCGAGTCCGCGCCGAGGTCATCGACGAAAGACGCCTCCGGAGTCACCTCGTTGGCGTCCACGCCGAGCTGCTCGACGATGATGCTCTTCACCTTTTCTTCGACGGCCATTCCTCTCCCCTTTCTCGAATCGGCAGGTATCGAAAGACGCCGTATTCTTCCCCAGATGCCCCCCGGGGGCAAGCCGGGGTGCCGGACGGCGGACGGGGACGGCGGACGGCAGGAACCGGACCTTTTTTCGAGCCCGCGGTCTGCGGCCTGCCGTCTGCGGTCCGCCTTCACATATAGAGGCCCCCGCTGACGTTGACGACCGTTCCGGTCACGTACGACGCCTCGTCCGAGGCGAGATAGGCCACCGCCGCCGCGACGTCCTCGGGCGTTCCGAGCCGTTCGAGCGGGATCTGCTCGGTCATCTTCGCCCGGGCGTCGTCGGTCATCTTCTCGGTCATCGCCGTGGCGACGAAGCCGGGCGCGACCGCGTTGCAGGTGATGTTGCGGGAGGCGAGCTCGCGGGCGACGGACTTCGTCAGACCGACGAGGCCGGCCTTCGACGCGGCGTAATTGGCCTGGCCGGCGTTCCCCATCAGGCCGACGACGGACGTCACGTTGACGATTCGGCCGTAGCGCTTGCGCACCATGCCCTTGACGACCGCCTGCGTCAACAGGAACACGCCCGTCAGGTTGGTCGAGAGGACGCGGTCCCAGGCCTCGCGGCCCATGCGCAGGATCAGGTTGTCCTCGGTGACGCCGGCGTTGTTGACGAGGACGTGGATCTCCCCGTGCGCCGCGAGCGCGCCCTTGACCGCCGCCTCGATCGAGGCCGGGTCGGCGAGATCGAGCGAGAGGGCCTGCGCCCGTCCGCCGGCCGCCTCGATCTCCGACACGACGCGCGCCAGGGCATCGGCCGATCGCGCCGCCGCCAGAACCGTCGCGCCTTCGGCGGCGAGGCGTTTCGCGATCGCCTCCCCGATGCCGCGGGAGGCCCCGGTCACCAGGGCGATCTTCTTGTCGAAGCGGTTCATAACGGCCGGAGCTTACCCCGGCTCGGGGCGGCGCGGCCCTGGAGGACGCCCGCGCAGAGCGGTGAGAGCCGCCCCTACTCCGGTTTGTCGGCGATCTCCGGCAGGTCGCGGCTCCAGCCGTCGACGATGGCCTTCGACAGATCGGCGATTGCGAGAACGGCCGGGTGATCCGGTCCCCAGCCCTCGGCCTTGCTCCCGTCGGTCAGAACGACGAGGACGAACCGGCCCTTCTTCGTGCGCAGGATGCCGGAGTCGTTCCGCACTCCGGACATCGATCCGGTCTTCCCGGCCCAGAGGTCACTCGGCGGGAACCTCCGCGCGATCCGCAGGCGACTGGGGTCCGTGTCGAGATAGTCGAACATGCGCTTCGAGGACGCCGCGTCGAGGAGCTGCCCCGTGGCCACGAGCTGCATCCACCGCGCGACCTCGTCCGGCGCGAGGATCCCGAGCTTGAATCCCTTCCAGCGCGAAGGCACGGTGTCCCTTTCCGACAGCCAGGGGATCGTGCCGAAGAGCCGGATGTGCTCGAACCCGAGGGACTGCATCCGCGCGTTGATCGCCTCGACCGAGAGGCGCGTAATCCAGGCGTTAGTCGCGGTGTTGTCGGACGGGCCGATCATCAGCGTCGTCAGGTCGTTCCACGTCGGATGCAGGCCGGCGTCGAGCATGAAGAGCGTCCCGGACCCGTCGGCCTTGTTCTGCGCCGTCAGCTCCCAGCGCTCGGCGAGGTCGATCGTCCCGTCCCGGACCCCGGCCATGGCCTCCGTCAGGACGGCGATCTTGATGACCGAGGCGGACTCGAACTCGGCGGTCCCGTTGTGGGAATACGTGCGTCCGCTCTCCAGGTGCTTCGCCGACACGCCGACGCGGCACTGGCAGCGCCGCTCCGCCGCGACGACGGCGGCGTCGAAGGCGGCCGGGGTGCCGGGCCCGGTCGGGAGCGAGCTCGCGCAGCCGGCGCCGAGCGCGGCGACGAGCGCGAGCCCGAGGAGGGCGGCGCTCCGTCTATGCATGCCCCTCGACCTTGATCGAGCGGTCGATGCGGCGGACGAGACCCGCGAGCACGTTGCCCGGCCCGATCTCGAGCGCGCGGTCGACGCCCTCGCGCGCCAGCCGCTGCACGGTTTCGACCCAGCGGACCGGAGAGTCGATCTGGCGCACCAGCGCGTCGCGGAGCCTGGCCCCGTCCGACTCGGGGGCCGCGTCGACGTTGGTCACGACCGGCATCGCCGCCCGCGAGAAAGCCGCGCGCTCGAGGAGCGGGCGCATCTTGTCCCGCGCCGGAGACATGAGCGGCGAGTGGAACGGCGCCGAGACCGCGAGAGCGATCGCCCGCTTCGCCCCGCGCGCCAGGCAGGCCTGCGACGCCCGATCGACGGCGGCGGCATCCCCGGCGATGACGGTCTGCTCCGGCGAGTTGTAGTTGGCGGGAGCGACGGTCTCGCTTTGCGCCGCCTCGCGGCAGGCGGCTTCGACGCCCGCCGGGTCGAGGCCGACGATCGCCGCCATCGCCCCGACGCCGGGCGGCACGGCCTCCTGCATGAACTGCCCGCGGGCGCGCACGAGCGCCACGGCGTCGGCGAAGGCGAGGGCGCCCGTGGCGACGTCGGCCGAGTACTCGCCGAGCGAGTGCCCCGCGGCGAAGGCCGCGCCCTCGAGCTTCTCGGGCGAACGGGCGCGGAGGTCCTCGAGCGCGGCGATCGAGTGGGTCAAAATCGCGGGCTGCGTGTTGGCGGTGAGCTTCAGCTCCTCCTCGGGCCCCTCGAAGCACAGCCGCGAGAGCGCGAAACCCAGGACGCGATCGGCCTCTTCGAACACGGCGCGCGCCGCCGCCGACGCCTCGCACAGCGCCTTCCCCATGCCCACGGCCTGGGAGCCCTGGCCGGGAAACAGCAGCGCGAGCGTCATGGGGTCAGCCCTGACAGATTGACACTTCGCCCGAAATCTCCGAATTTCCGTGAGTTCGAGCCGAGTCGAGTTTCAGGCATGGCACGAACTGTCATTCTTTCAGGGCTGACCCCATTACCATTACCAGCGGACGAGGACCGAGCCCCAGACGAGGCCGGCGCCGAAGGCCGTCATCAGGACGAGGTCGCCGGTCTTGATGCGGCCCTCGCGGACGCACTCCTCGAGCGCGATGGGGATCGAGGCCGCGGAGGTGTTGCCGTAGCGGTCGATGTTCTTGTAGACCTTCTTCGGTTCGATCTTCATGCGCTCACCGACCGCGTCGATGATGCGCAGGTTCGCCTGGTGCGGGATGAAGAGGTCGATGTCCTCGTGCGTGAAGCCCTGCTCGGTCAGGAGCTCCTGCGCCACGTCGGTCATCGCCTTGACCGCGACCTTGAAGGTCTCGTTGCCCTTCATCTTGATGAACGGGAGCTTCTGCTCGATCGATTTCGGGTCGTTGGCCGGATGGTCCGAACCGCCTCCCGGCATGCAGATGAAGTCGTGGTAGTTGCCGTTGGACTTCATCAGGCTGCCGAGGATGCCGTGGTCACCTTTCGTCGGCTGCAGGACCACGGCTCCGGCCCCGTCCCCGAAGAGCACGCAGGTGTTGCGGTCGGTCCAGTCGACGTACCGGGACAGGATTTCGCCCCCGATCACCAGCACGTTGCCGGCCTTGCCCGACTGGATGAGTCCGTCGGCCATGTGGAGGGCGTAGAGGAAGCCGACGCACGCCGCGCCCACGTCCGAGGCCGCGGCCCGGGTCGCGCCGAGGTTGCGCTGAACGAGGCACGAGGTCGCCGGAAAAGGCATGTCGCCCGAGATCGTCCCGACGAGGATCATGTCGAGCTCCTCGGGCTTGACGTGGGCGCGCTTCAGGGCCTGCTCGGCGGCGCGCGTGCAGAAGTCCGAGAAGTGATCGGTGTCGGCCGCGATGTGCCGCTCGTGGATGCCGGTGCGGGAAGTGATCCACTCGTCGGAAGTCTCGACGAGCTTTTCGAGGTCGGCGTTGGAGAGGATCTTCTTCGGGACGTACGAGCCCGTCCCGGCGATGCGCGCCCGGCTCATGCGCTCAGGCCTTCACCATCCGCGCCTCGCGCGCGTGGAGCTCGGCGATCTGGGCCTGGATCTTCTCGGCGAGCCCCTGCCGCGAGAATTCGGAGGCGAAGCGGATCGCGTTCTTGATCGCCTTGGCCGAGGAGCGGCCGTGGCAGATGATGACGCAGCCCTTGACGCCGAGAAGCGGCGCGCCGCCGTACTCGGAGTAGTCGATGCGCTGCTTGAAGCGCCGGAAGGCCGACTTCGACAGCAGGAAGCCGACCGAGGCCTGCAGCGTCCGCTTGATCTCCTCGCGGAGCATGTTCTCGACCATCTCGGCCAGGGCCTCGGAGACCTTCAGGATGACGTTGCCCGTGAAGCCGTCCGTCACGATGACGTCGACCTTGCCGTTGAAGACGTCGCGGCCCTCGACGTTGCCGATGAAGTTGAGGCCGGTCTCTTTCAGCGTCTTGAAGGCTTCCTTCGATTGCTCGTTGCCCTTGGAGTCCTCCTCGCCGATCGACATCAGGCCGATCGACGGGTTCTTCTTGCCGAAGACGAGCTCGGCGTAGATCGAGCCCATGACGGCGAACTCCCGGAAGTGCGGCGTCTTCAAGTCCGGGTTGGCGCCGACGTCGAGGAGCAGGCAGTGGCCGGTCAGGTTCGGGAGCACCGTCGCGAGGGCCGGGCGGTCGACGCCCTCGATCGTGCCCACGACCATCTTGGCCGAGACCATGGCGGCCCCGGTATGGCCCGCCGAGACGAGGCCCTGGGCCCGGCCGTCGCGCACGCAGTTGGCCGCGATGCGGATCGAGGAGTTGCGCTTCTTGCGGATCGCGGCCGTCGCCGGGTCGTCGAAGGTCACGACCTCGGAGGCGTCGACGATCTCGATGTCCTTCCCTGTGTACCCCGAGTCGTCGAGCAGCGGCTCGAGCTCGGCCCGGCGGCCCACGAGGAGCGAGGAGATCCCGAACTCGCGGGCGGCGGCGACGGCGCCGTCGACGTTGACGCGCGGCGCGTGGTCGCCCCCCATGGCATCGACCGCGATCCGCACGTCAGCCTCTCCGCCCTGAAAGAAGCACGAGTTCGGGGATTATACCGTCGGCTCCGCTCCGTTCGGGTCTGCGCCTGCGGCGCAACGGCCCGCGGCGCGAGGCGTCCTCCGCTGCGCTCGCGGAGATGAACGCCGCGCTTCGCGCGACGTTGCCTGCTGCCGGCGGTCGGCCTTCGGTGGTCGGCTGTCTCGCGCCGCGTGCTCATGAGGCAGTGCCGCTTGGATCAGCGGCACAGTGTCAGAAGTTCGCGGCGCGAATAGTCTCCCGACCGAAGGGAGGGAGGAGGTTCGCGCCGCGGGAGCGAGGGCGAGGCGAGCGAGTCAGGCCCGCGGTCGAGCCCGCATCCGGGCGAGCCGCGGGTCGGTGCGGCCGAAGGCCGCAGACCCGCACGCAAGCACGAGCGACGTTACGTATTGATCGCCTGCTTGCCCTTGTAGTACCCGCAGCGCGAGCACACGCGGTGCGGCTGCTTGGGCTCGTGGCAGTTCGGGCACTCGGACAGCGCCGGCGGCGTGAGCGCGTCGTGCGCGCGGCGCTTGTCGCGGCGGGCCTTGCTGTGGCGTCTCTTGGGATTGGGCATCGTGCTCCTACACTTTCTCCTTGAGGGCCTTCAAGGCCTCCCAGCGGGGATCGATCGTTTCATGCGTGCAGCCGCACGCGCCGAGGTTCAGGTCCTTGCCGCACGAGGGGCACAGCCCCTTGCAGTCGGGCTTGCAGAGCGGCTTCATCGGGAGGGCCATCTGCACGCGCTCCTCGGCGAGTGGAGCGAGGGGGACGACGGGGTCGTCGTAGAGGTGGACGTCGAGGTCGCGAGGCGAGAGCTCGAGCTCCGGGGCCTGCGCCCCGGTGCGCGGGTAGAGGACGAGGGAGAAGACCTCGTCCTCCTGGAACGGATAGCCGGCCAGGCAGCGGCTGCACTCGAGCTCGCCCGAGTAGACGAGCTCGGCATCGAGCGTGTATCCCCCTTCGATGCGCCGGACCTCTCCCGAGATCTTCAGCGGCGAGATCGAGAGCAGGGGCTCGCGGTCGATCGCGGACAGGGGGACGGCGAGCTCGCCGCCGAACCGGACCGGTTCGTCGAGCACCGCTTCGAGGGACAGGGAGTCTGGGCGCATGGTCATGGCAATCGGCAGAACCGCGCATTTTAGCCGTAAGGGCGCGACAGTCAAATCCGCTCCGCCCCCCGAACGCCCGGCGGCGGCGGCCGGAACCGCCTCCGGCTCAACCTGTTGACCCCGATCCGACGACTGTAGACTCCGCCTCGTGAGAATCGCCATCGACGCCCGCGCTCTGCTCCACGAGCGGACGGGCATCGGGACTTACACCGACGCCATCGCCCGGGCCCTCGCGGCGCGTCCGGGGATCTCCGTCGGCCTCTTCGCTCCCCGCCCCCTCCCGGCGGCGGTCAACGACTCCGGGGCCTTCAGCCTCCAGACGGACCACCATCCCTTCGGGATCGTCTGGCTCCATTCGACGCTGCCGCAGCGGGTCGCCCGCTGGGGAGCGGACGTCCTGGTTTCCGCCCTCACGATCGGCCCGGCCCGGGGCGAGACCCCCTTCGTCTCGACCGTTCACGACCTGACGCCCCTGACGCATCCCGAGTGGCACGCCGCGCGGACCCTCGTCGGGTTCCTGCCCCTGTGGGAGCGCACCGTCGAGCGCGCGGCACGGTTCCTCTGCGTCTCGCAGACCACGGCGACCGACCTCGCCGACCGCTACCCGGAGACCCGGTCCCGCATCCGCGTCACGTTGAACGGCGTCGACCTCGCGTACTTCACGCCGGCGGAGGACCCCGCGGCGAGGCGGCGGACGCGCCAGCGCTATTCGGCGGGCCAGCCGTTCATCCTGTATCTCGGCACACTCGAGCCCCGCAAGAACGTCGAGGCGCTCGTCGTCGCCTGCGAGCGCATGTGGGGCCGGCGCCGCTCGCGGCCCGACCTGATCCTCGCCGGCGGCGCCGGCTGGAAGACGGCGGGCCTCCACCGCCGCATCGCCCGCTCCCCTTTCCGCGACAAGATCCACGTCGCCGGGTACGCCGCCCGCGACGCGGCCCGCGAGCTCTACCGGGCCGCGGAGGTCTTCGTCTACCCCTCGCTCGCGGAGGGCTTCGGCCTGCCCGTGCTCGAGGCCATGGCCTGCGGGACACCGGTCGTCGCGTCGACGGCCGACGCTCTCCTCGAGGTCGGGGGCGACGCGGCGCTCTACGCTCCCCCGCGCGACATCGAGGCGCTCGCGCGGGCGATCGAGCAGGCGCTGGAGGATTTCCCCCTCCGCGAGAAGCTGAGAGCCGCGGGACGGGATCGGGCCCGGCTGTTTCCGTGGGACGCCGGAGCCGCCGCCACGGCCGAGGCGGTCGCCGAGGCCGCGCGGGAGGGCCGGTGAGCCGCGCGCTTCCGCGCGTCGGGATCGACGCCCGCAAGTTGACGGACTACGGCATCGGCTCCTACGTCCGCAACCTCGTCGAATCGATCGCCCGCCGCCCGGAGGCCCGGGCCTACGACTTCCGGATCTACGTCCGGGGCGAGGACCGCGCCGCGCTGCCGGAGCTGCCCGGGAACTTCACGGTCGTGGAGGAGGACTCGCCGGGCTATTCGATCTCGGAGCTCACGCGCTTCGCGTGGAGGTTGCTCCGCGACCGGCTGGATCTCTTCCACGCCACCCACTACGTGATCCCGCCGCTCGCGCGGGCGCGCGCCGTCGTGACGATCCACGACATCATCCACGTCCTCTACCCGCAGTTCCTGCCCAACCGGGCGGCCCTGATTTACGCGCGGGTCATGATTCGCCGGGCCCTCAAGCGCGCCGACCGCATCCTGACGGTCTCGTACAACAGCAAGCGCGACCTCGTCGACTATTTCGGGATTCCGCCGGCGCGCATCGACGTCGTCTACAACGGCGTCGCTTCTCAGTTCCGCGCCGACGTGCCGCGCGCCGAGCGGGACCGCGTGGCGGCGCGCTACGGTCTGCCGCGGCCGTACCTCCTCTTCCTCGGCGGCGAGAAGCCGCACAAGAACGTCCGCAACGTGATCCGGGCGTTCGCCGAGGCACGGCGCGAGCGCGCGCTCCCCCACGCCCTCGTCCTCGCCGGTCCCATGCCCAGGAACCGCAACCGGGTCGAGGCGCTGATCTCGGCCCTCGAGCTCGACTCGTGCGTCCATCGGCCGGGCATCGTCCCCGAGGAGGACCTGCCGGGCCTCTACTCCGGCGCCGACGCGTTTCTCTATCCCACGCTCTACGAAGGATTCGGCCTGCCCGTCATCGAGGCCATGGCCTGCGGCGTCCCGGTGCTGACCTCTTCGACCTCGGCCCTGCAGGAAGTGGCCGGCGGCTACGCCTACCTCGTCGATCCAATCGACGTCTCCGCGATCGCCCGCGGCATCGTGGCCCTGGCGACCGACCCGGCGCGGCGCGCGGAGTTCGCCGACCTCGGCCGGCGGCGGGCGCGCGACTTCTCCTGGGACCGAGCCGCCGAGCAGACGCTCAAGATCTACGCCGAAGCGCTCCAACCGAGGAGGCCGGAAGCAGGAGGCAGGAGGCAGGGAGATTGAGCCCCGTCATTCCTCCGGCCGCCTGCCTCCCGCCGCCTGCCGCCTGATGAAGACCGTCCGATGAGGACCGCCGTCGTCCACGACTGGTTGAACGGAATGCGCGGCGGGGAGAAGGTGCTCGAGGCGATCCTGCCCCTCGTGCCGGAGCCCACGATCTTCACGCTCTTCCACGTCCCGGGCTCCGTGTCGCCCGCGATCGAGAAGCACCCGATCGTGGCTTCCTTCCTGAACCGCCTGCCGTTCGCTCGGCGCGGCTACCGCAACTATCTGCCCCTCTTTCCCCGGGCGGTCGAGTCCTTCGATCTCTCCGGGTTCGACCTCGTCGTCTCCTCCTCGCACGCCGTCGCCAAGGGCGCCGTCGCGCCGCGGGGCGTCCCGCACCTCTGTTACTGCCACACGCCGATGCGTTACGCCTACGAGCAGTTCGATCTCTACTTCCCGCCGGGGCGCACGCGGTTGCGCGGCCTCAAGGCCGCGACGATCGCGCGCCTCCGGCGCTGGGACATCGCGACCGCGTCGCGCCCGACCCGCTACCTCGCGAACTCGACCGCCGTGGCGGAACGGATCCTCCGCCATTACGGGCGGGAGGCGACGGTGTGTCATCCGCCGGTCGACGTGGACTTCTTCACTCCGGGCGGCGAGGCCCGCGAAGATTTCCTGCTCGCCGTCGGAGCGTTCGTCCCGTACAAGCGTTTCGAGGCCGCGGTCGAGACCGCCTCGCGTCTCAATCGCCGGCTCGTCCTCGTCGGGACCGGCCCCGAAGAGAAGCGGCTCCGTGCCATCGCTTCTCCGGCGGTCACGTTCCGTTCCGGGTGCAGCCGCGAGGAGCTCCGGCACCTCGACCGCACGTGCGCGGCCTATCTCCAGCCCGGAGAGGAGGATTTCGGGATCGCCGCCGCCGAAGCCATGGCCTGCGGCGCCCCGGTCGTGGCCCTGGCGCGCGGCGGCGCCCGGGACATCGTCCGCGACGGCGAGACCGGAGTCCTCTACGAAGGGGACGGCGCCAAGGCCCTCGCGGAGGCCGTGCAGCGGGCCGGCCGCACGAAGTTCGATTACACTCGCTTGCGGAGCTCGGCGCTCGCCTTCCGGCCGGAGCGGTTTGCCGAGCGGTTCCAGGCAGCGCTGAGAGATCTTCTGCCGTGATCCGAAACTCCATGCGGCGCATCGCCGTGCTGCTCGCCGTTTCCGACGTCGGGATGACGCTCGCCGCGCTCGCCGCGGCCTACTTCCTCCGGTTCCGCGCCGAGATCGTCCCGGTCACCAAGGGCATCCCCGACCCCGCGTCCTACTACCGGCTGTTCCCGCTGATGGCCGTTCTCTGGCCGATCGTCTACTACTTCTACGGGCTCTACCAGGTCCGCCGCAACCGCTCGCGGATCGAAGAGGGGCTCTCCGTCTTCGTCGCGACGGGTCTTGCGACGCTGCTGCTCGCGGGCCTGGCGACCTTCTACCGCGGCTTCTCCTACTCGCGACTGGTGCTGGTCTTCTTCTTCGCGCTCGACGTCCTCTTCGTCTTCGCCGGCCGCACGGCGATCCGCCGTTACCTCGAGGAGGCCTGGCGTCACGGCGTCGGCGTGCGGCACGTGCTCGTCGTCGGCGCCGGCCGGCTCGGCCGGGCGCTCGTCGACAAGTTCCTGGAGCACCCGGAAGCGGGGCTCCGCGCGGTCGGCTTCGTCGACGACGACCCCGGCAAGCGCGACTCGACCCACCGCGGGCTGCCGGTCCTCGGGACGACGGCCGACGTCGCGTCGATCGTCGACGCGTGTGGCGTCGACACGGTCTTCCTCGCTCTTCCGCTCGACGCGCACCGCACGATGCTCGCCGTCCTGCAGGAAGTCGGCCGGACCGTCGCCGACGTCCGCGTGGTGCCGGACCTGCTCCAGTACATCACCTTCCGCGCCGGCGTCGAGGACCTCGACGGCCTGCCCGTCGTTCACCTCACGCAGGTTCCCCTGACGGGCTGGATGAGCCTCGTCAAGCGCAGCCTCGACGTCGCGATCTCGGCGGCCGCGCTCGTCGCGCTCGCCCCGGTCTACGCGGGGATCGCCCTGGCGATCCGGCTCGCCGACGGAGCGCCGGTCCTCTACCGCCAGCGGCGCATGGGCCTCGACGGCCGCCCGTTCGACATCCTCAAGTTCCGCTCCATGGTCGTCGGCGCCGAGGAGGAGTCGGGCCCGACCTGGGCGAGCGCCGAGGACCCGCGCCGCACGCGCCCGGGGAGCTTCCTGCGGCAGTGGAGCCTCGACGAGCTGCCCCAGCTCGTCAACGTGCTCCGGGGCGAGATGTCGCTCGTCGGCCCGCGGCCCGAGCGACCCGAGTTCGTGCGGGAGTTCAAGGAAAAGTTTCCGCAGTACATGCTCCGCCACCGCGTGCGGGCCGGCGTCACGGGCTGGGCTCAGGTCCACGGCTGGCGGGGCAACACGAGCCTCTCCAAGCGCATCGAGTACGACCTCTATTACATCGAGAACTGGTCGCTCGCGCTCGACATCAAGATCCTGTGGATGACGCTGCGCCACGGCCTGCGCCACCGGAACGCATACTAGGCTTGGGCTCGTGACCGGGCGCTTCGTCGCGTTCTTCCGGCGGCAGCCCCGATGGGTGCTCGTGGCGGCCGGCCTCGCCTGGATCGCGGTCCTCGCCATCCTCGACTACTTCGCGCCGCTCGAGATCTCGTTTCTCACCTTCTACGTCGCCCCGGTCCTCTTCCTGGTGTGGTTCGTCGGCCCGGCCGCGGGCTTTCTCGGCGCCGCGGTCAGCGCCGGCTTCTGGACGTGGGAGGACATCTTCTCGGCGCATGCCCACCCCACGATCACTCTCAAGATCACCGACTGGAACCTCGCCGTCCGCGCGGCCTTCCTCGCGCTCTTCGTCTGGGTCGTCACGGAGCTCAAGCGCGCCCTCGAGCGCGAGCGTTACGCCGCCCAGGAGCGCCTCGAGCGCGACGTCGCGATCGCCCACGAGGTCCAGGAGCGGCTCTTCCCCCGCAAGGACCCCGAGATCCGCGGCCTCGAGTGTCACGGCGCGTGCCGGCCGGCGCGCGGGGTCGCCGGCGATTACTACGACTTCCTGCGCCTCGACGCCGAGCGGTTCGGCATCGCCGCCGGCGACGTCGCGGGCAAAGGGCTCTCGGCGGCGCTCCTGATGGCGAGCCTGCAGGGCGCCGTGCGGAGCTTCGCGTCGATGTTGATGGCCGGAGGCGCCCCGGCTGCCCTGGCGCGCGACTTGAACGCCCAGATGCACGCGCTGACCGAGTCGAATCGCTTCGCCACGTTCTTCTGGGCGGTTTTCGACGAGAATGCCCGGACGCTCACCTGGGTCAACGCCGGCCACAACGCGCCGATGCTGCTGCGGGCGACGGGCGCCCTCGAGCGGCTCCGGGCGAGCGGCCCGCCCCTCGGGGCGGTCGGGGGGGCGACCTACCGCCAGGCGACGACCGCGCTTTCTCCGGGAGACCTCCTGATTGTCTTCACCGACGGCGTGACCGAGGCCGCGAACCCCTCCGAGGAGGAGTTCGGCGAGGCCCGGCTCGAGAAACTGCTCCGCGACAACGCCGGCTCGTCCGTGGGAACGCTCTGCCAGCGGATCGTCGACGCCGTCGAGGCCTTCGAGGCGGGCCTTCCCCAGCTCGACGACATCACCGTCGTCGCCGCGCGCGCGACGCGGTAACAAAAACCCTCTCCTCCGAGGGGAGAGGGCGAAGACTGCAGGAAGCCGGCCGTAAGGTGGCAGAACCTGCGCCGCAGACGGCTAGGCGAGCTTGCGAATTCGCCGCACGCGCTCGCCGAGCTCGTGCTCTGCATCCGGGTCGAGCGCCGACCCCCCGAACGCGCTCGCGCAGTAGAGCGACACGACCGCCTCGGCGTCCTCGCGGGCCGCGGGAACCTCCTCGGCGAGAAGGCGGGCAACCTCGGCCGGCGGGACGGAGTCCGCGAGCGGTCCGCGCCGGCGCGACAAAAGTCGGCGCACGGCGAGGTAGGCGCGGGTCGCGGCGGAAGTGCGGACCGCGGCCCGATGCGCGAGGGCGGCGATCAGCCAGACCAGCGCCCCGCCGGCGAGGAGTCCGGCCGCCGTGCGTGCGGTCAGCCACTCGCGCGCCGTCCGCCGCAGTGAGGCAAGCCCCGCGGCCGCGTCCGAGAGCGACTCCCGCATCGACTCGACCGCGCCGACCTGGTCGCCGGCGTCGAAGCCGAGCACGCGCCGGTCGTAGAAGAACTCGATCTCGCGGCCGAGCGCGACCAGACGGGAAAGTATCGAAAAGCTCGTCCGCTCGGGCGGGATCCCGCCCGCGGGGGTCGGGTCGAGCACCCGGAAGCCCGTCCCGTCGAGGTCGGCCTCGACCCAGGCGTGCAGGTTTTCGGCGCGGACGACCATCGACGAGGAGAAAAGTCCCTCCTCGCCTCCGTAGGACCCCGTGACGAGCCGCGCCCGGATGCCGCGCGCCGTGAGCATCATCGCCGCCGCCGAGGCGAAGTACTCGCAGTGCCCGGCCTTCGAGCGCAGCAGGAAGTGGACGAGGGGGTCGCCCTGGGCCTTCGGGGGGTCGAGGGTGTAGACGAAATCGCGCGTGAAGTGGTCCTCGATCCTCTTGTAGATCGCCTGCGGGTCGGTGAGGTCTCCGGTCAGGCGGATCGCGTACTGCTGGACCTCGGCGGGGACGTCTCCCGTGCGGATCGCACTCTCCCCCGGGCCACGCGCCGGCCCGCGGCGCACCTTCGCCGTGTATCGGACGGGGCCGCGGCCCGAGGCGACCTGCATGACGCCGTCCGGAATCTCGGCCGCGCGGCTGCGCTCGACGTCCACGGCCGCCGTGCCGTACGGCAGGAACAGGAATCCCTGGCCGTAGACGTAGAGGTCGGCGTCCACGACCCACGCGACGTCGCGCGGAGCGCCGTCCGCAGCGGTGGCGTACGCCTGTGATTCACGCCGGTGGGGGCCGCGCCAGGGATTGCGGAGCCAGCTTCCCTGCTCGTAGTCGGTGAAGACTGCCTCCCGCAGGCGGAGCGGGGCGTCTCGGGCGATGTCCGGACGCGACGAGAGCCGCAGAACGACGCGGTCGCTGCGCTTGGCGGCGCCGAAGGACTCGAGGTCGACGCGGTCCGCCGTCATCGTCTTCGCAAAGGCGTCCTCGATGCGGAAGGGCGCGACGACGAAGGGCCCGTGGAGGCGCGGCAGCGCGAAGAAGAGGGGTGTCGCCGCCAGCGCCCCGCCGACGATCGCGACGGCCGACAGGCCCGCGGTGGGCACGCTCGCGAGGACCCGCTCCGGCGGGGCCTGGTCGAAGTCGGCCAGGACCGCCACTCGGGCGAGCGTGCGGAATCCGAGCCAGGACATGGCGGCGAAGTACGCCAGCGAGGAGACGTGCGTCGACGACGACGCGGACGCCAGCGTCAGCAGGAAGACGATCAACAGGGCGAGGCGGGCCTCCCCCGGCCGCTTCATGGAGGCGAGCTTCGCGAGCGCGGTGAAGAGCAGCAGGTGCGCGACCGAGGGCAGCAGCCCCGTGCGGAGCGTCACGGCCGAGTACGCGAGCCAGCCCATGTAGACGAGGCCGAGCACGTTCTGCGCGGCGTCCGAGAGGCTCGCCGTCCGGCCCTGCCGCGCCCGCCACCAGATCAGGGCGACGGCCAGAACGTACGCCAGGACGGCCTTGCGGCTGGCGGCGCCCGTCCACAGGAGCGGCAGCGGGGCGACGAGAGCGGCCGGCGCGAGCGCCAGCACGTACGCGCGCCGCAGCCCCTCGGGCATCGGCGGCGCCGCCCTCAGGAAACGAACCACCGGAGATCTCCCTTGCGCATCGCCGGGAACTCGGGCGCGCCCTCGAGCGGCACGACCTCGAGCCGCGCGAGCGCGTCGAGGATGCGCACCCTCTGCGCCCGGCCGCCGCGCGCCGGCACCTTCACGCCCCGCGCGTGGAACCCGACCTCGCCGCCCCGCGAAAGGAGCAGGAGCGCCTGCCCCGCGCAGCGCGCGACGGCGCTCTCGAAGCGAGCGAGGGACTCCGAGTCGGCAGGGACCGGCAGCGCGTTGTCGACCGCCAGGAAGAGCACGCGGTCCCGCTCGGCCTCGCGCTCCCGCACGATCCAGCGGCGCATCCGCGCCGACTGCTTCCAGTGCAGGTCGCGCGGATCGTCGCCCGGCGAGAACTCGCGGAGCGTGCGGATGTCGGATCCCCCTCCCCGGTTGCGGTGGTGGGTTCGTCCGCCCCGCGCGTCCTCCGGCGGTACCTCCGGCGCGGACGTCGCGATCGGCAGCGGATAGACCACGATCTCGCGGCCGAGGCGCGCCTTGCGGTACTTGCGAAAGAGACCCAGCGGAAAGCGCGACAGGAGGCCCGCGTCCGCCTCCCGGTAGACGCCGCGGCGAGGAAAGGTTCCCTCGACGACCATCTCGCGCTTCTCGCCGGGGGCGAGGGGATCGATCCAGAGCGGGCCCGGCAGCGACTCGTGGAGGAAGAACAGGGCCTGCGCCTTCCCGGCCCGGAGCCGGTTCTCGAGCCGCAACCGCAGCCAGGCCGGCCGCGTCGCGACGACTTCCCCGACGGTCTCGACTTCGCAGACGACGCCGCGCACGTTGCGGCGCGAGAGCATGCCCGACACGATCATCGCCGCGAGCATCGCCGCCAGCACCATGTACAGGCCGTTGTTGCCCGTGTTCGTGGCCGCGATGGCGACGACGAGGCACATGAGGATGTAACCGAGGCCGAAGTTGGTGATCCGGATTTCCCAGTCCGGGATGAGGCGGGTCATGACGTCAGACCGGCACCGGCACCTGCGCCAGGATCTTCCGCACGATCTCCTTCTCCCGGCCCCCGGCCCCGAAGCCGTCGGAGGAGACCGAGAGGATCCGGTGCGCGAGGACCGCCTCGGCGACCGCGTGGGCGTCGTCCGGCGTGGCATAGGTGCGTCCCTGAAGCAGGGCGTGGGCCTGGACCGCGCGGTAGAGCGCCTGGGCCCCGCGCGTCGAGACCGGGAGGCGCAACTCGGCCGTGTTCCGCGTGGCCCGCACGAGGGCGTGGAGGTAATCGAGCAGGCGTTCGGCGACCGTCACGGCCTCGGTCGCGTCCTGGAGCTCGAGGACCTGCGCGGGCGAGAGCACCGCCGGAATCGCGGCGAGCACGCGCTCCGTGCCGCCCCGGCGCAGGAGCATCTTCTCCTCTTCCTCGGCCGGGTAGCCGAGCGACAGGCGCAGGAAGAAGCGATCCATCTGCGATTCGGGCAGCGGGTACGTCCCGAGGTACTCGACCGGATTCTGGGTCGCGACGACCATGAACGGATGCGGCAGGGGCCGGCGCTCCGACTCCACCGTCACCGCGCCCTCGTTCATGGCCTCGAGCAGGGCCGACTGCGTCTTCGGCGTCGCCCGGTTGATCTCGTCGGCGAGGACGATGTTGGCGAAGATCGGCCCCGGGTGAAACTCGAACCGGTCGCTGCCCGCGTGAAAGACGGAGATCCCGATGACGTCGGCCGGCAGCGTGTCGCTCGTGAACTGGATGCGCCGGAAGTCGAGCGAGAGGCTCCGGCCGAGCGCCCGCGCGAGCGTCGTCTTGCCGACGCCCGGCACGTCCTCGATGAGCACGTGTCCGCGCGCGAGAAGGGCCGTCAGCACGAGGTCGACGGCGCGGACCTCGCCGCGGTACGCCAGGCCCACGTTCTCGCGCAACCGCGAAAGGGCGGCGGTCGTCGGAGTCGTCATCGGCGGGAAGGCTCCTCGCCCTTGAGTCGGGCGACGGCCGCCCGCAGCTCCCCTTCGCACTCGAACGGCATCACGAGAAGGCCCTCCTCGCCCGACACGATGGCCGTGTCGCGCACCCCCGGAGCGAGCACCGGGACGTCGGACAGGACGAGGTTCCCGTCCGTCGTGGCGCCGCGCAGATCGCGGACCGAGCGCCAGGTCCCGACGTCGCTCCAGCCCGCGTCGAGCGGCACGGCGCGCACGCCCGCGGCTTTCTCCATGACGGCGAAGTCGAATGAGATGTCGGGAAGGCTCGCGTAGTCGGCCGGGGCGCCGGTCGCGACGAAGCGCTCGACGCCGGCGAGGAGCTCCCCCGCGACGCGACGCGCCTCGGCGAGCAGGCGGGAGGGCCGGAAGACGAAAATGCCGGCGTTCCAGAGGTGGCGGCCCGAAGCGGCGAGCGCCCGCGCGTTGTCGCGGTCCGGCTTCTCGACGAAGCGCAGCACCGCGCCGTCCCGCACTTCGATGTATCCGAAATCCGTTTCGGGGCGGCTCGGGGGAACGGCGAGGATCACGACGGCCGCGCCGTCCGCCTCTTCTTCGGCCGCGGACAGCGCGCGGCGGAACGCCTCGTCGTCGCGGACGGTCTGGTCGGTCGGGACCGTCGCGGTGACGGGGTCCCCGTCGGCCGAAAACCGAACGGCCGCCGCGAGGATCGCGGGCCCCGAGTTGCGCCGGACGGGCTCGGCCAGGATGCGGGCGGCCGGCACGTCCGGAAGCTCGGCGGCGACGAGAGGGGCATGACGTACGGAGGTGGCGGCCCAGACGTCGCGCGAGAGCGGCCGCACCCGCGCGTGGGTCTCGGCGAGGAGGCTCCGGTCCGACAGCAGCGGCAGAAACTGCTTGGGCCGCGCCTCCGTCGAGAGGGGCCAGAGCCGCGTTCCGCCGCCGCCGGCCATGAGGAGGATCCTCATGGGTCGAGCCCCCCTCACCCTGTCCCTCTCCCGCCGGGAGAGGGGACCCGCCACCTCCCTCTCCCCCGCTACGGGGGAGAGGGTCGGGGTGAGGGGGTACTTCGCCTTCACTCCCACTTCACACCCAGCATTTCCACTTCGGGCAACAGGGTAACCCCGAACTTCGCCCGGACCGCGTCCCGCATCCTCCGCATCAGGACGAGGACGTCGTCGGCCCGGGCGCCGCCGGTGTTCACGATCACATTGGCGTGGCGCGGCGAGATCAGCGCGCCGCCTTCCCGCTCTCCCTTCAGGCCGCAGGCCTCGATCAGCCGCCCGGCGTAATCGCCCTCGGGGTTCTTGAAGACGCTTCCCGCGTTGGGCTCGGACGGCAGGGCGCCCCGGCGCTTGTCCGCCACCGACCGCGTCTTCGCCTGGATCTCCTCGCGCGGGGCCCGAGCCAGCTTCAAGACCGCCAGGCTGAGGATCTCGCGCGTCTCGACGAGACCCGACCACCGGTATCCGTGCGGAACCTCGGAGGCGGACACGGCGCGGCTTTCTCCCGTCCGCGAGACGAGCCGCAGGCTCTCGAGGACGTCGAAGATCTCACCGCCGTAGGCCCCCGCGTTGATCCGGACCGCGCCGCCGATCGACGAGGGAATGCCCGAAATCGCCTCGAGGCCGGAGAGCTCGGCGCGCGCCGCCGCCGCGCACACCCCGCCGAGCGGGGCGCCGCCGCCGGCCCGGATCCTCTCGCCGTCGATCTCGACCTTCAGGAAGTCTCCTTCGAGCCTCAATACGTAGCCGGGGAATCCCGCGTCGGAGACGAGGATGTTCGAGCCCATCCCCAGGATCGCGAGCGGCTCGCCGCCGCCAGACGCCCCGGCGAGAAGCCGCGCGAGCCCCGCCTCGGTCTTCACGCGGCAGAAGAACCGTGCGGGCCCGCCGATCCGCCACGTCGTGTGGCGGGAAAGCGGCTCCTCGCGGGCGACCGAGCCCTCCTCGGGCGCGAGGTCCGGGCTCAGGCCCATCGGGACGCGATCGCGAGGAGGGCCCCGGCGTACAGGCCGCCGAGGAGGTCGTCGGCGACGACTCCCCAGCCTCCCGGCAGTCCCTGGAGTCGCCCGATTCCGAGCGGCTTCACGATGTCGAAGGCGCGAAAGAGCAGAAACGACGCGGCCCAGGACCAGAGGGGCGCGCCGGGAACCAGAACCGCTCCCGCGCAGGCGATGAGCTGTCCGGCGACCTCGTCGATCACGATGCAGCCCGGGTCCTCCGATCCGAGGGCGCGGGCGACCGGCCCGGAAACGGCGACGCCGATCAAGCCGACGGCGAGCCCGGACATCAAGAGTCCGACCGGCGAACCGACAATCGATCCGTGGGACGCGAGAAACCAGGCGGCGGCGAGACCGAGGAGGGAGCCGGCGGTGCCGGGGGCGACCGGCGAGAGCCCCGCGCCGAAGCCGGTGGCAATGAAGGCCGCGAGGGGCCTCTCGGCGAACGCGCGGCGGGCCTGCGACATTGACACCGGGTCGTGCCGGAGAGAAGATCCCTGTGTCCTCATCGCGTCCTGCGGTGCCTCTTCCGAAGTCTATAATCGCGCGGAATCGCGCGGAGTTTCTCTTCCATCCAGAAAGGTGAGGACATGTCCAGCGTGAAAAACAGCGAGAAATGGCGCGCCGTCGAAACGGCGCTGACGCAGATCGAGCGGCAGTTCGGCAAGGGTTCCATCATGCGCCTCGGCGAGCGGCCCGAACAGGTCATCGCCGTGATCCCGACCGGCTCCCTCGGCGTCGACGTGGCGCTCGGGGTCGGCGGCATCCCGCGCGGCCGCGTCATCGAGATCTTCGGCCCGGAGTCTTCCGGCAAGACGACCCTCTCCCTCCAGGTGATCGCCCAGGCCCAGAAGGCCGGAGGCCTCGCGGCCTTCGTCGACGCCGAGCACGCGCTCGACGCCGAGTACGCCAAGAAACTCGGAGTCGACACCGACAACCTCCTCGTCTCCCAGCCCGACAACGGCGAGCAGGCCCTCGAGATCACCGAGATGCTCATCCGCTCCGGGGCGATCGACGTGGTCGTCATCGACTCGGTCGCGGCCCTCGTGCCCAAGGCCGAGATCGAGGGCGAGATGGGCGAGGCGCAGATGGGACTCCAGGCCCGCCTGATGTCCCAGGCCCTGCGCAAGCTCACGGCGATCGTCTCCAAGTCGCGCACGAGCCTGATCTTCATCAACCAGATCCGCGAGAAGATCGGCGTGATGTTCGGCAACCCCGAGACCACGACGGGCGGCCGGGCGCTCAAGTTCTACTCGACGATCCGCATCGACATCCGCCGGATCGCGTCGCTGAAGGACGGCGAAACGGTGGTCGGGTCGCGGACCAAGGTCAAGGTCGTCAAGAACAAGGTCGCCTCGCCCTTCCGTCAGGCGGAGTTCGACATCAACTACGGCGAAGGCATCTCGCGCGAGGGCGAGCTCATCGACATGGGCATCGAGGCCAAGATCGTGGAGAAGTCGGGCGCGTGGCTCTCGTACGGGGACCTGCGCATCGGCCAGGGACGCGAGAATTCCAAGCAGTTCCTGAAGGACAATCCGGAGCTCGCCGCCGAGATCGAGCGCAAGCTTCGGATCAGCCTGGGAATGCCCGTCGCCGAGGCGGCCGCTCCGGCCCCGGCGGCCCCCTCGCCGGCGATGGCCGAGGCCGTCAAGGAAAAGGAGAAGGCCCGCCGATAGCCGACAAAGCGGGAATCGGGAACAACCTTTGCTTTACTGTCGTTCCCGATGACGATGAAATCGCCTCAAAGCGCCCGCCTCCTCGCGGGCGCTTTTCTTTTGCTCGCGTCCGCGGCACCGTCCCGGGCCGCGGAGCCCCTGAAGCTCGCGCTCGAGCGCCCCGGCGGGCCGTGCGAAGCGCCCGCGGCGGGCACGGCCTTCGGCCTGCTGCCGCTGACGGAAAAGCGGCCCGAGGGGACCGGCGCCGCGGGCTGTGTTGTCGAGGTCACGCTCGCGGGACTGACCGACCAGGAGCTCGACGACGCGGCGACCCGGCTCACCTCCGCGAGCGCGTCTCCCGCGCTGATCCTCAGGATCCCGGCGGCGGAGATCGAGCGCACCGTCTACGGGATCAAGCGGCTCGCGTCCTCTTTCCGCGCCGCGTCGCTCGAAGGAAAGATCGGCCTCGACCGCGGGGAGCCGCTTCCGGCGGACGCCGACGAGGAGCTCGCGGCTTACGTCGACGCGCTCGTCCTCGCGCCGGGCGGACGGCTCCCGGCCGAATCGGCGCGCGCCGCCTGGATCCTGGCCCCCGCGTCGGAGACCGTCTCGCCGATCGCCGCCGTTCTCCAGGCGCTCCAGTCGACGCCCGCCGCCACCCTCGTCGCCGTGCCCTCGGGCGGTCGCGCCGTCACCGACGCCGACGCGGCCACCCTGTCGCGGCTCCAGAGGTACTTCACCCGCGACGTTTCGCCCGACCCGACAGCGACGACGCGGACGCGGCGCGATGGCTCGACCGCTCCGGTGCTGCGCTACTTCGACGCCAAGGCCTTCACGCCGATCCTGTTCCTTCCGGACGATCCGTCGGGCGAGGCGCGCATCGCGCTCTCGGGCGGCCCGTACCAGAAGGCGTCGGTCGAGAACCTCTCGAGCGGCGTCCGGCGCGACTTCGAGCTCAAGGGAGCGCCCGTCCTCACGCTCGACCTCTCGCGCGGTCCCCTCGCCGTCGTCCTCACGCCCGCGGCCCGTCCCGGCGGCGAGACGAAGGCCGCCGTCGACGTCGGCGCCATCCGGGGCCTCACAGCCGATGAGATCGTTGCGCGCGAGCGCGGCTGGGAGGCCGGCCAGCGCGAAAAGGTCCGCTCGTACACGGCGCTGATGGAGTCGTCTCTCCGCTTTCGCGTCGCCTCGCTGCCGGGCAGCCTGGATCTGACGATCCGCGGCCCGTATTTCTTCGAACGGGGACAGGCCCCGGACTGGGCCTGGGAGGAGTTCTACCTCAACGGCGTCCGCTGGAAGGGCCGCACGATCCCGAAGCTCCCGATCCTGCAGCCCGACAAGGTTACGACGCTGCCGCTCGACATCCGCCTGACCGAGGACTACGAGTACGAGCTCGCCGGTGAGACGACGGCCGAGGGGCGGCCTGCGTACCGCGTGGACTTCCGCCCGCGCTCGACCGCCGGAGACAAGCCGATCTACCGCGGGACGGCGTGGATCGACCGGGAGACCTTCGCGCTCCTCCGTCGCGAGTCGATCCAGCTCAATCTCAAGGGCGACACGCTCTCGAACGTGCAGACCGAGTACTACCGGGACGTGCCGGACAACCCGGGCCTCGTGCTTCCGCTCGAAATCCGGGGCCAGCAGGTCTTCTCGACGGCCGGGCGCACGACCGCGATCGAGCGCAAGGTCACGATGACGAGCGTCCGGCTCAACCCGGAGGACTACGCGGAGCGGCTGAAAGAGGCTTACGCCTCGAAGTCGCAGATGGTCCGGGACACCGACGACGGCCTGCGCTATCTCGTTCCGGACCCCGACAAGCCGGAGGAACGACAGGTCGAGAACAAGCTGACCCGCAAGAGCCTCATCGGCGTCGTCGGCGCCTTCTACCAGCGGGGCCAGGACTACCCCTTCCCCCTCCTCGGCCTCCAGTACTTCAACTTCGACATGTGGGGAAAGAACAAGCAGCTCTCGGTGTTGTTCTTCGGCTCGATCCTCTTCGCCAACTACACGGACCCCTCCTTCCTGGGGACCCACTTCGATCTCGGCATGGACGCCTTCGGCGTCGCGATCCCCTTCAACGAGACCGAGTACCGCGACGGGATCGAGGTCAAGTCCGGTTCCGTCAAGCACCTGCCCGAGTACCTTTCGCTGAACGTGGGCCATCCGCTCGGCCCGTACCTGAAAGCGTCGTTCAACTTCTTCTCGCAGTACGACGGCTACAAGGCGACCAACGACACGTCGCCCGAGTTCGTGGTGCCCGTCGACACGTTCACGCTCGGCGCGGGGCTGCGGCTGAACTGGAGCCAGGACGGCTACAACCTCACGGCCAACGCCGGCTACTACTCGCGGCAGAAGTGGGAGCCCTGGGGCGACCCCAGGTTCTTCAGCTACGAGCCGGCGCAGAAGAACTACTGGAAGTACTCGGTCGACCTGACGAAGGGCTTCTACTTCGAGAACTTCCGAAAACTCCTCGTCAAGCTGTCGTACCTCGACGGCCAGGACCTCGATCGCTGGTCGCAGTGGGACTTCGGCCCGTTCTCGACGACCGCCCTGACGGGATTCCCGAGCGGCACCGTGCTCGCCGACCGGGCCTACGAGGCGATCATCTCGTACGGCATCAACATCCAGGAGATCGTTCGCTTCGAGGTCGAATACGGCCAGGCCCTCGTCACGAACCGGTTTGCGGGCGACAACAACGCGTACTACTCGGGCATCGGAATCACCACGTCGTTCAACGGTCCGTGGGACGGCACGCGCATCCGCGCCGACGCCGGCTACCCGGTCGTCGCGCGGGGCGTCCACGGCTTCACGATCAACGTGCAGCTGCTCAAGGTTTTCTAGATCTCCGGCGCCGCGGAACGGTTCCGGAAGCGGATTTCCGGCGCGGCCCCTGCTATAGTCCGCGCGCATGGCTGAGCCCATCCCCATGCCGTCCGCGGTGACGCCCGTGCGGCGGGCGCTCATCTCCGTGTACGACAAGTCGGGGATCGCCGAGCTCGGCCGCACCCTCGCCTCCCGCGACGTCGAGATCGTGTCGACCGGAGGGACGGCGGCGCACCTCAAGCAGGCCGGCGTCCCGGTCGCGCTCGTCGAGGAGAAGACGGGCTTCCCCGAGATCCTGGGCGGCCGGGTCAAGACGCTGCACCCGAAGATCTTCGGCGGGGTCCTCGCCGACGATTCCCGCGACGACCACGCACGCGACCTGGCCGCGAGCGCCATCGAGGCCGTCGACCTCGTGATCGTCAATCTCTACCCCTTCGAGAAGACCGTCGCGGCCGGCAAGGGGCGCTCCGACGTCGTCGAGATGATCGACATCGGCGGCCCCGCCATGATCCGGGCGGCGGCCAAAAACCACGCGCGGGTGGCGGTCGTGGTCGACCCGGCCGACTATGACGTCGTGCTCGAGGAGATCCGGCTGACGGGCGGCACGAAGCTCTCGACCCGCGAGCGCCTGGCCGCCCGGGCCTTCGCCCGGACCGCCTCCTACGATGCCACGATCGCCGGCTACTTCGCGAGCTCCGTCCGGGAGCCATACGACTTCCCGGAAAGCCTGGTCTTCGCCTTCGATCGCGTGGGCGCCCTGCGTTACGGCGAGAACCCGCACCAGCGCGCGGCCCTCTACGCCTTCCCCTCGGCGCCCCCGGACGCCCTCGTCCGGTTCCAGATGCTCCAGGGCAAGGAGCTGTCCTTCAACAACCTCCTCGACCTCGACTCGGCCGTGCAGCTCGCGCGCGACTTCGAGGGCCCCGCCGCCGTCATCGTCAAACACAACAACCCGTGCGGCGCCGCGGTCGGCGACACGATCTCCGAGGCGTTCGGCCGCGCCTTCGCGTGCGATCCCCTGGCGGCGTTCGGCGGCATCATCGCGATCCGCGGCCAGGTCGACGGCGCCCTCGCCTCGCTCGTGCTCCAGCACTTCGTCGAGGTCGTCGCCGCGGACGACTTCACCGACGAGGCCCTTTCCTACTTCGCCAAGAAGCCCAACATCCGGCTGCTGCGCGTCCCGGTCTCGCGCCGGCCGGCGCACGGGCTCGACTGGAAGCGGATCGAGGGCGGTCTCCTCCTTCAGGACGCGGACTCCGAGCCCGATTCGAGTTCGTCCTGGAAGCTCGTCTCGCAGCGCAAGCCCACGGCCGTCGAACGCGCCGCCCTCGAGCTCGCGTGGAAGGTCGCCCGCCGTGTGAAGTCGAACGCCATCGTCCTCGCCAACGCCCGCCAGACGATCGGCATCGGCGCCGGCCAGATGAGCCGGGTCGACGCCTGCCGGCTCGCGGTGACGAAACCCGTCCTTCCGATCGTCAACTGCGGCGCCGCCTCCGACGCCTTCTTCCCGTTCCGGGACGGCGTCGACATCCTGGCCGAGGCGGGCGTGACCGCCACGGTCGCCCCGGGCGGGTCGATCCGCGACGCCGAAATCATCGCCGCGGCCGACGAGCGGAACATGGCGTTTCTGATGGCGCCGCGCCGCCACTTCCGGCACTAGCGATGCTCGCGGCCGTTCTGGCCCTGACCCTCGCCGCGGCGCCCGAGAGCCCGGCCGATGCGATGGCCCTGCTCGCGAAGGCGGCGGCGGCCTACGGCGGCGGTTCGGCGCACGCGGCCACTTTCACGCAGATCTATACGCCCGCCGGCTTCGCGACCTCCAAGCGCGAGACCGGAGAGGTCTGGATCCAGGCCCCGCAGCGCCTCCGCTTCGACTACGCCGCCCCCGACAAGAAGACCTACACCTACGACGCCGGCGAGGGCCGCTTCTTCTCGCCCGAGGACAAGCAGCTCACGATCCGGAAGCTCACGCCGGACGAGCAGGCGCGTCTCCCCCTCGTCTTCCTCGGCAAGCCCGAGGACCTCGCGGCGCGCTACGACATTCAGAAGGACGCCTCCGGCGCCGTACTGCTCAAGCCCCGGTCGGCGGATTCCGACCTCGCCTGGCTGAAGCTCGTCGTGGTCGCCGACGGCATGGTCGAGAACCTGTCCTACGAGGACACGGCAGGCAACCGGAGCGAGTTCCGTTTCGAGGATTGGAAGCCCGCAAGCCCCCGGCCCGCCGCCGACTACCGCATCACCGGCCCCAAAGGCACCCGCATCGTCGAAAACTGATGCGACGCTTGCCGCTCCGATCGCGGCACTGGTCTCTTTCGTTCGCGGCGCGGATAGTCTCCCGACCGAAGGGAGGGAGGAGGTCCGCGCCGCGGGAGCGAGAGCGCGGCGCGGGATCAGCCCTGCGGTCGAGCCCACAGGCGAGCCGCAGGGCGGTGCGCCCGAAGGGCGCAGATCCCGAGCAAGCGGGAGCGACGGTCAGGTCCGCGCCGCGGGAGCGCAGCGCAGCTGGGAGTCAGGCTCGCGGTCGAGCCTGCAGGCGAGCCGCGAGCCGGTGCGCCCGAAGGGCGCAGACTCCCAGGCAAGCGAAGCGACGGATAGAATCCCCCCATGGCCCAGGAGTTCTCGTTCGACGTGGTCAGCAAGGTCGACCTGCAGGAGGTCTCGAACGCCGTCCAGCAGGCCTCCAAGGAGATCGCGACGCGCTTCGACTTCCGGGGCTCGAAGTCGAAGATCGAGTGGAACGAGAAGGACCTCGCCCTGACCCTGACCTCCGACGACGACCACAAGCTGAAGTCCGTGGTCGACATCCTCGAGACGCGCCTCGTCAAGCGCGGCATCGCCGTCAAGTCGCTCGACTACCAGAAGATCGAGCCGGCGGCGATGGGGACGGTCCGGCAGGTCGCGAAGATCCAGCAGGGCATCGCGTCGGAGAAGGCCAAGGAGATCGTCAAGGCGATCAAGGACCAGAAGCTGAAGGTTCAGGCCTCCATTCAGGCCGACCAGGTGCGCATCGTCGGAAAGGCGAAAGACGAGCTCCAGGCGGTCCAGGCGCTCCTGCGGGGCCGCGACTTCGGCGTCCCGCTGCAGTTCACGAACTACCGATGAGGCACGCGAGCCGATGAGCCCCTCGCCGATCGAAAACCTGCGCTTGAAGCGCGCCTACGACCTGATCAGCGACAAGCTCGCCCGGGTCGAGGAGGAGCTCCTCATCCACTTCCGCTCGCCGATCCCGACGATCGACCGCATCGGCGCCTACCTGGCTCAGGGCGGCGGCAAGCGGATCCGGCCGGCCCTGATGCTCCTGTCGGCGCGCCTGCTCGACTACCGCGAAGGCGACAAGGACGTCCGCTACGCCGCCGTGATCGAGTTCATCCACACGGCGACGCTCGTGCACGACGACATCATCGACGAGGCGCGGCTGCGGCGCGGTCGGACCTCCGCCAACGCCCGCTGGGGCAACAACCTGACGGTCCTCTTCGGCGACTACCTCTACACGATGTCGATGGGAATCGCGCTCGACGAGGGCGACCTGACGATCCTGAAAGTGCTGTCGGACACGACGTTGTCGATGATCGAGGGCGAAATCCTCGGGATCGAGAAGGAAGGGTCCATTCACGTCTCGCGGGAGGAAGCGCTCGAGATCACGCGCCGCAAGACGGCGGACCTCTTTTCGGCGGCCTGCCGGCTGCCCGCGCACTTCGCGCCGCGGGGAGACCTCGTGGCGGCCGAGCGGCTGGCGGAGTACGGCCGCTGCCTCGGGATGGCGTTCCAGTTGATCGACGACCTGCTCGACTACACCGGGAGCGTCGAGCAGGTCGGCAAGCCCGTCCTCAACGATCTCCGGGAGGGGAAGCTGACGATGCCGCTTCTCCTCGCCCTGCCGAAGGCCGCCGCGGCCGAGCGCGACAAGGTGGCCGCGGTCCTGCGCGAGCGCGATTTCAAGAGCGTCGAGCCCTCGGAGATCCTGTCGATCGTGGATCGTTACGACGGCATTCCGGAGACCCGGGCGCTGGCGCGCGACTACGCCGGCGCGGCCCGCGTTGCGCTCGGCGCCTTTGCGGACTCGGAAGCGAAGGAAGGACTGCTCCTCGCGACCGAATCGGTCATCGACCGCATTCGCTGAGCCCCTCGGGGGGCACCCTAATTTAATTAGCATTTCTATCTATATTTACTTAATTTATTAGGCGAGAGCTCGAGCTCATCTGGCCATACAAAAAAAGGATTTGGGGTCTATCCATCTAAATTTTTATTGAGATCCGGCGAAAGAGTCGTACACTCTCTCCAGATGGCATCCAACGGGAACACCTGGTCAACACTCGCTTCGACCCTTCGCAACCTCTCTCAACTTCTTCCGGGACAATCAGATCCAACGGGCGAGGCTGATTTGTACTATCGCCGGGCCTGCCTCGCGGCAGCCGAGGAGCGGTACGACGTGGCCCTCGTCTTCTGCACCAAGGCCGTCGAAGTCGCGCCCCGGCACCTCGCCTCGCGCCTGCTGCTGGCGAAGATCTACGACCGCGGCCTCGGCAATCTCGAGGCGGCCGTCGCCGCGTACCGCAAGGTGATCGCTCTGGCGGGCTACGACGGCGAGAACGCTCAGTGCGTCGCGGCCCGCGAGGCGCTCGACCAGCTCGTCCACAAGGCCGAGCTCGCCAGCGTCTAGCTGTCGTTTCTCAGGACGTTGTTCACCGGTGAACCTCCCATTGAGAGAACCCTCTCCCCCCGAAAGGGGGAGAGGGCAGGGTGAGGGGGTTGGGATCATCTAGCCAGGCGAAAATCGCCGCGTGTCGTCGATCATTGGGACGCCCCTCACCCCGACCCTCTCCCGCCGGGAGAGGGGGTAAGACCGCGCCCGCCCGATTGTCGCTATGAAAAACCTCCTGAGTACCCACATCTAGCGCGTCCCGCCCGCCCTCTTTCCCTCGATCTCTTCCGGTCTCGGCATCCGCGGGTACCCCCACGGGTACTGCGGCGGGCGACCCCAGACGACGGGCCGATAGCGCCCGGGTCCCGCGATCGAATCCCGCGACAGGTCGACCCGCCAGTCCCCGTCGGTCACCAGCGCGTCGCGTCCGAAGCCCTGAATGTCGACCGACAGCAGGATCCCGCCGAGGCCCGTCGGACTCGCGGCCTCGATCGTCACGCGGTTCTCTCCCGCCCGCAGGAACGACGAGATCTCATAGAGCGCGAGCGGGTCGCCGGGCCGCTGCTGCCCCGCGCCGGCGCGCTCGCCGTTGACCCAGAGGACGTGCTCCCGGTCGACGAACAGCTTCGCGAGCGCGCGGCCGGGTTTCTCCGCCAGGGCGAACCCGCGGGTCGCAAAGAAGCGGATCGGCGCCGGTTGCGGCATCCGGTACGCGTACCAGATCCACTCCGCGCGGCCCGTCGCCCCGTGCATCCGGTCCAGGTGCGCGTGCACGAGGGCCCGGGCCGCCGCGACTCCGACGACCGCGACCGTCAGGACGAAGAGCCATGCGGCTCCGGGGCGCGCGAGGCGCGGGGCGGGGAGAGTTTCTTGACGCAAGAGCGACGCCGAGGATACTATTGAGTCCCGATGATCGCATGCTCGTCATCGGAGTGATTCCCGCGCGTTTCGCCTCCGTCCGCTTCCCCGGCAAACCCCTCGCTCCCCTGGCAGGCCGACCCATGGTGCTGCACGTGTGGGAGGCGGCGCGGGCGGCGCGGCGGCTCGGCCGGGTCGTCGTCGCGACCGACGACGCCCGCATCGCCGCTTGCGTGCGCGAGGCCGGAGGCGAAGCCGTCATGACGTCCCCCGGGGCCGCGAGCGGAACGGACCGCGTGGCCGAGGTCGCGCGCGCGATGCCGGCCGATGCCTACGTGAACCTCCAGGGCGACGAGCCGCTGATGCCGGCCGAAAACGTGGACCGGGCCGTGGACGCGCTCTTCGCGGAGCCCGGGCGGTCGCTGGCGACGCTGGCGATTTCCGCCGGACGCGAGGCCGCCGCCGACCCCGACTGCGTCAAGGTCGCCGTGGCCCGCGACGGACGGGCGCTCTATTTCTCGCGGTCACCGATCCCATACTTCCGAAACGGCGAGCCTTCGTATCGCAAGCATCTCGGGATTTACGCGTACCGGGCCTCGACGCTCGCGGAGGTGGCGGCGCTGCCGCCCTCGCCGCTCGAGCGCGCCGAGTCGCTCGAACAGCTTCGGTGGCTGGAGGCGGGATATACGATCTGGGTGGGAGAGGCGGCGGGAGACTCGATCGGCGTGGACACGCCGGCGGACCTCGCCAACGCCGAGAGGCGTTTACGAGATGTCGAGCGGCGTCTGAAAGAGGAGGCGGTGTCATGAGCACGAAATACGTTTTCATCACGGGCGGGGTGGTCTCCTCTCTGGGCAAGGGCATCGCCGCATCCTCGATCGGGGCTCTGCTCGAAGCGCGGGGGTTCTCGGTCGCGATGGCCAAGTTCGACCCGTACATCAACGTCGACCCCGGCACGATGTCGCCGTTCCAGCACGGGGAGGTCTACGTCACCGACGACGGCGCCGAAACCGACCTGGATCTGGGCCACTACGAGCGGTTCACCTCGATGACGGGCTCGAAGATCAACAACACCACGGCGGGCCGGATCTACGCGACGGTGATCGAGCGCGAGCGCCGGGGCGATTACCTCGGCAAGACCGTCCAGGTCATTCCCCACGTCACCGACGAGATCAAGGAGTCGATCCGCCGCGTGGGGACCGAGGCCGACGTCGTCCTCGTCGAGATTGGCGGGACGGTCGGCGACATCGAGTCGCTGCCCTTCCTCGAGGCCATCCGCCAGTTCCGCCAGGAGGCCGGCCGCGGCAACGCGATCAACGTCCACCTGACGCTCGTGCCGTACATCAAGGCCTCCGACGAGCTGAAGACCAAGCCGACGCAGCACTCCGTCAAGGACCTCCTCTCGATCGGGATCCAGCCCGACGTCCTGCTCTGCCGCACCGACCGCGCGCTCCCGCCCGAGGTCAAGCGCAAGATCGCCCTCTTCTGCAACGTGCCGGTCGAGGCCGTCATCAACGCCAAGGACGTGCCCTCGATCTACGAGGTGCCCCTCCACTTCGCGGCCGAGGGGCTCGACGAGATCCTCCTCGACCTGCTGTCGCTGCCCCACTACGACCGCGACCTCTCCAAGTGGGAGAGCCTCGTCAACCGCATCAAGAACCCGGCCGGCGAGGTCGACGTTGCGGTCGTCGGCAAGTACGTCGACTACGGCGATTCGTACAAGTCCCTCAACGAGGCGCTGGCGCACGGCGGCATCGCGAACAACGTCAAGGTCAAGCTCCACTACGTCGACGCCGAGACGCTCGAGGGCGATCACTACCCCGACGTCCTCTTCCGCGCCGACGCCATCCTCGTGCCCGGCGGCTTCGGACGCCGCGGCGTCGAGGGCATGATGCGCGCGATCCGCTACGCGCGCGAGAAGAAGGTCCCGTTCTTCGGCATCTGCCTGGGGCTCCAGACGGCGGTCATCGAGTACGCCCGCAACGTCGCCGGGCTCGAGGACGCCAACTCGACGGAGTTCGAGGAAGACCCCAAGCACAAGGTCATCTTCAAGCTGCGCGACCTGATCGGCGTCGAGGCCCTGGGCGGCACGATGCGGCTCGGCAAGTATCCGTGCGAGCTGTCGGCCGGCTCCTTCGCGGCGCGCGCCTACGGCGAGCCGCTCATCTGGGAGCGCCACCGCCACCGCTACGAGGTCAACCAGGAGTTTCTGCCGCGCCTCAAGGAGGCCGGGCTCTCCTTCACCGGCATGTCGCCCGACAAGAAGTTCGTCGAAATCATCGAGCTCCACGAGGACCATCCGTGGTTCCTCGGGTGCCAGTTCCACCCGGAGCTGAAGTCCAAGCCCTTCGCCTGCCACCCGCTCTTCAAGGACTTCATCCGGGCCGCGCGGGCGCACCGCGCCGCGGTCAAGGACGAAGCCGAAGCCGCCGCCGAATCGGCCGCGCCCGTCTCGACGGTCCGCGCCGGGGAAAGCTCCTGACCGCGGTCCGCACGGTCGAAATCGCCCCGGGCTACACGGCCGGCGCCGGGGCGCCGATCTTCTTCGCGGGGCCGTGCGTCATCGAGTCGCGGCCGCACTCCCTCGCGATGGCCGAACGCCTGAAGGCGATCGGCGAGGAGACGGGGGCGCGGATCGTCTTCAAGTCGTCGTTCGACAAGGCCAACCGGTCCTCGGGGGATTCGTTCCGGGGCCCCGGCCTCGACGAAGGCCTCGACATCCTCGCGGCCGTCAAGGCGAAGACGGGCCTGCCCGTCATCTCCGACATCCACGCGCCCGAGCAGGCCGAGCGGGCCGCCCGGGTCCTCGACGTTCTCCAGGTCCCGGCGTTCCTGATCCGTCAGACGGACCTCGTGACCGCGGTCGCGGCGACCGGGAAGCCCGTCAACCTGAAGAAGGGGCAGTTCATGGCGCCGGACGACATGTCCCGGGTCGTCGAGAAGTGCCGCGCCGCCGGGAACGAGAAGCTCCTCCTCTGCGAGCGCGGGGCCTCCTTCGGGTACCACGACCTCGTCGTCGACATGCGCTCGTTTCCGATCATGCGGGCGATGGGCTACCCGGTCATCTACGACGTCACTCACTCGCTCCAGCTCCCGGGCGGCGGGAAGGAAACCGGGGGGCTCAAGCAGTACGCGCCCATCCTGGCGCGCGCCGCGGCCGCCACGGGGTGCGTCGACGGCTTCTTCCTCGAAGTCCACGACGACCCCGAGCATGCGAAGTCCGATCGCTCGACGCAGCTCGACGTGAACCTCGTCCCGGGAATGATCCGGGAGCTCTCGGCGCTCGTGCGCGCCGCCCGCGGCGCCTAGGCGAAGTCGGCCGTCTCGGCCGTTACTTCTTCGAGGCCTTCTCGGCCTTGACCTCGACGGTCGACGCCGTCATGCGGTACTCGATCGTGACCTTCGCCCCGACCTTCAGGTCGCCGGTGATCCTGGTGCCGGCGTCCCGGGCGATCTCCCAGCGGTCCTTGCCCTTCTGCACGGCGATCATCGTGTCGGTGACCTCGAGCACGGGGCCGGTCACCTGGTAGGTCTTGGTGGCCGCCCCGGCCGCCGACGGCAGCATCCCGAGGGCGATCGAGAGCGCGAGAGCGAGACCCTGGGTGCGAAGCGACTTGGTTTTCATCGGTCCTCCCGGGGAGAGGATACGACTTTCAGGTCGCTCCGGGACTCCGGCGGCCGGATGGCGATCAGGGGCTCGGATTCGATCTCGAAACCGGCCGCGATCCACGCGTCGAGCCCGCCGGCGAGCGGCCGAACCAGCGAGAATCCCCGATCCATGAGCATGCGGGCCACACGGGCCGCCGTGGCTTCGTTGGGTCAGGTGCAGTAGAGGATGATCTCCCGGTCGCGGGCGAGCTCCGAGAGCCGCGCATCCAGGTCCGTGGCCTCGATCACCCGTGCCCCCGGGATCCGGCGCGGGTCGCGGGAGCGGGCCCCCGCCGTCCGGACGTCGACCACGATCGGGCTCTGGCCGTCTTCGATGAGATGCCGCAGGTCCTCGACCGAGATCCGGGCCATCCGGAGCACCTTGTAGAACCGCTGCCGCTGCCACCACTTCAGCGCGACGAAGACCGCCAGGCCGCCGCCGAGCAGCACGAGGGCGCCGCTGCCGAGCGAGGCGAGCAGGTCGAGCACCCGGTCGATCGCGCGGTGGAAAATCGCCCCGCCGACGACGCCGGCGCCCGCCCACAGGAGCGCGCCCCCGCCGTCGAAGAGGAGGAACGTCGTCAACGGCGCGCCGATCGAACCCGCCATGGGAGGCGCGACGGTCGAGAAGCCCGGGATGAACTTGGCGACGAGCAGCGATGGCATGCCCCACCGCTCGAAGACCGACTCGGTCTGGCGCACGCAGGAGTCCGGCGAAAGCGAGATCCTGCAGAGCGTCTTCAAGATCTTGTTGCCCTGGGCCCGGCCGAGTGCGTACCAGACTCCGTCGGCGATCAGCGACGCCCCGACCGCGACGAGAAGCACCTTCCACGCCGCGAGGTCGCGCTCGACCGAGAGCGCCCCCGCGACGATCAGGACCGGGATCGCCGGGATCGGCGCGCCCAGCTGCTCGAGGAGCACGATTCCGAAGATGAGCGGCAGCCCGTAGGCCACGACGTATTGCGTGAGCTGCGCCATGGGCCGCCGATCATACGTCGATCGACCGCGAAAATCCGGAGCCCCGTCGGGGAGGCTTTAAGATACCCGCCATGTCGATCGACACCGCCCGCGAGGTTCTCCGGGTCGAGGCCGAGGCCGTCCGGCGGCAGATCGATAACCTGGATCCCGATTTCGAGCGCGCGGTCGCGGCGATCGACACCTCCTCGGGCCGGCTCTGCGTGACCGGAATCGGCAAAGCCGGCCTGATCGGTCAGAAGATCGCCGCCACACTCGCCTCGACCGGCACCCCGGCCTACTTCCTGCACGCGGGCGAGGCGAGCCACGGCGACCTCGGCATGCTCATGCCGGGCGACGTCGTCCTCGCCCTGTCCTACTCGGGCGAAACGCCCGAGGTCGTGCGGCTCCTCGAGTTCGCCCGGCACCGCTCGATCCGCACGATCGCCATGACCGGTTCGCCGGGCTCCTCGGTCGCGCGGGCGGCGGAGATGCGGATCTCGGTCCAGATCCCGCGGGAGGCCTGCCCCTTGAACCTCGCCCCGACGGCCTCGACGACGGCCATGCTCGCTATGGGGGACGCGCTCGCCCTGTCGATCTCGGAGCGCCGGGGCTTCAAGGAGGAGGACTTCGCGGCGCTGCACCCGGGCGGAAGCCTCGGCCGCCGGTTCCTCAAGGTCCGCGACCTGATGCGGGTCGGCGACCGGGTGCCGGTCGTCGCCTCCGGCGCCTCGATGACCGAGGCGCTCCACGAAATGTCCCGCAAGATGATGGGGATCACGGCGGTCGCCGACGCCACCGGGCGCCTCCTCGGCGTCATCTCGGACGGCGACCTTCGGCGGCTCCTCGAAAAGGACCCCGCGCAGCTCGCGCGGACCGCGGGCGAGTGCTGCCGGCCGAATCCGCGGACGATCCCGGCCGACGACTTCGCTTCGGCGGCCCGCGAAGCGATGCAGACCCACAAGATCACCTCGCTCTTCGTGGTCGATGCCGGAGGACGCCTCGGGGGCGCGCTCCACATGCACGACCTGCTCGCGGCGGGGTTCTAGGTTGGCCCGCCCGAAGGCGCGGGAGAGGATCCGCGTCGTCTTCCTCGACGTCGACGGAGTCCTGACCGACGGCCTCGTCTACCTCGACGGAAGGGGCAACGAGCTCAAGGTCTTCAACACCAAGGACGGCCACGGAATGCGCAAAGCCGCGCAGGCGGGCATCACGCTGTGCTGGATCTCGGGCCGCTCGTCGCCGGCCACGGCGCGGCGCGCGCGGGAGCTCGGCGTGCCGTACTGCTACCAGGGAGTGCGCGACAAGCGCGTGAAAGTCGACGCGCTCCTCCGGCGCCTGAAGCTGTCCGGCGCCCAGGCCGCGGCGATCGGCGACGACGAGCCCGACATCCCGATGTTCGAAGCCGTGGGCTTCTCGGCCTGCCCGGCCGACGCCGCCCCGGCCGCGCGGGGCGCCGCCACGACGGTCCTCGAGAAGGCCGGCGGCCGAGGTGCCGTCCGGGAATTCATCGAGTTGATTCTGGCGCGCAACGGAGAGTCCCGAGTCGTCACGCACCGGCCGGGCTGAGCTCGAAGACGGGCCGATCGCGGTCGAGGACCGCGGTCTCCACCTTTCCGCCACAGCTTTCGCGGATCCTCCGCGCCGCCTCGGCGAGCGCCTCGGAGATCTCGGCGCGGCCGACGGGCGGCAGCCCCTCGACGACGAGAAGGGCGTTCCGTGTCGACGGGGTCAGCTTCGTCCGGTCCGCCTCCTTCCAGTTCCAGCGCCGGCAGATCGCCCCCGCGCGGTCGCGGTAGATGACTTCGCCCGGCCGCGGCGGCCGCGCCTCCGGTTCTCCGAGGAGCCGGACCGCCGATTCGCCTTCTCCGGCGATCGCCAGCTCCACGTCGCCCTGAATCGCATCCAGGTCCTCGGCCCCGGCCGGCAGAAGCGTCTCGAGCGACAGCGCGTTGTAGAGGTCGACGAGGCGGTTCACGTGCGGCACCGGCCAGCCCTTCAGCACCCGCCGGACGAGATTCTCGATCGAGGACGGGTGATCCTTGGGTTTGGCGCCGAACCGCCGGTAGGCTTCGCGCCAGAGCGCGATCCGCGGGTGCTCCGCCGGCGGCGTCCCGGCGAACTTCGCGGGCAGGGCCGCCTCGGCACGCCGCAGGGCCTCCGTCACCGCGGGGTCCTCGCCCCCGTTCTCGAAGCCGCGCACCGCCGCCGCGCCGACCGCGACCTCGGGAAAGAGCGCCAGGACGCCGGGATGGATCGAGAGACGCATGGCCGGCCTACGCCGGAGGAGCGGGAGCCGGCGCGGCGCGCTTGCGGAACAGCCAGGCCGCGAGGATCCCGAGCAGGTACAGCACGATCATCGGCACCGCGAACACGCACTGGGTCGCGACGTCGGCCGACGGCGTGATCACGGCGGCCACGATGAAGATGATCAGCACGGCATACTTGAACTTCGCCAGCAGCCAGCGCTCCGAGACGATGCCGAGGCGGGCCAGGAAGAAGATCAGGATCGGCATCTCGAAGCACAGTCCGAGGGCGAGGATGAGCTTCGTCGCCATCGAGAGGTACTCGTTGATCGTGATGACGGCCTGAAAGGGCTTGCCCACCTCGACGAGGAAGCGCACGACGAGGGGAAAGGCGACGTAGTACGAAAACGCGCAGCCCGACAGGAAGAACGCGGCTCCGAACGTCACGAAGGGCCATACCCAGCGCTTCTCGTGGCGATACAGGGCGGGCGAGATGAAGAGCCAGATCTGCCACAGGACGACCGGCGAGGAAATCAGGATGCCGGCGAGCAGCGCGACCCGGAAATACATCATGAAGGGCTCGGTCAGCGTCGTGTAGGCGAGGTTCTGCCCGGGGGGCAGCACCTCCCGGATCGGCCGCGCGAGGAAGTCGAACAGCGGCGGCGCCCAGTACCAGCAGAGAAGGAAGCCCACGAAGACGGCCACGATCGAGACGATGAGCCGCTTGCGCAGCTCGTCCAGGTGCTGGAAGAACCCCATCCGCGGGAGCTCGTCTTCCTGTCCGGCCGGCGGGCGTCCCACCGCGCCGTCCAGGAGGTCGCGCGGGTTGAAGCCGCTCAAGCGGGACGAATCGGGGTGTCGGACCGGGGGACCGCGCCCTCCGGGGGGCGAGCCTCCGGGGCGACGGGGGGGGCCGGCAGGCCCGTGAGCCCGACGACCTCTTTCTTGACCGCTTCGGCTTCTTTCTTGACCGCTTCGGCTTCGTGCTTGCCCTGCTCGATTTCGTCCTCGATCGTGCGCTTCAGGTCCTCCGAGGCCTTCTTGAACTCGGCCAGGCCTTTGCCCAGGGACTTCCCGAGCTCGGGCAGCTTCTTCGGGCCGAAGACGAGCAGCGCCACGATGAAAATCAGGATCAATTCGGGCATGCCGATGGAACCGAACATGTTCTGTCCTCTCGCAGGGGGGATTTTACGCCGGCCCGGATGGACCGGCGAGACTTTCGGTGGCCTCCGTGCCACAATGCCAGCCTCGAAGAAGGGAGCCGTCTTGAGTCTTCAGAAGTCCCGACTGTTCGCGGCCACGGCCGTCGTCGCGGGTGCCACCCTGCTGGGCGGCGTCTTCGCGGGCAAGCTTTCCGCCAGCCCCGAGAAGGACACTCCCTCGCTCGACGAGTACGCCGACATTCTGACGACCCTGTCGGACTGGGCGCCCGAGCCGGTCGCGCCCGACAAGATCGTCTACGCCTCGATCCACGGGATGCTGTCCCGCCTCGACCCGCACACCTCCTTCCTGGAGCCGGACGAGTTTTCCCAGATGAAGGAGAAGCAGCACGGCTCCTTCTACGGGCTCGGCATCCAGATCCAGAAGCGGATGGGCAAGATCACCGTCATCGCGCCGATGGAAGGCACGCCTGCCTACAAGATGGGCATCCGGGCCGGGGACGTCATCACGCACATCGGCGACGAGGAGCTCAAGGAAGAGACGACGACCGAGGAGGTCGTCCGCAAGCTCCGCGGTCCCAAGGGCACCGACGTCGCCATCACGCTGCGCCGGGTCGGCTTCGACGAGCCGATCAAGATGACGATCACGCGGGCCGAGATCCCGACGAAGTCGGTCCGCTACGCCTTCATGCTCGAGCCGGGTGTCGGCTACATCATGCTGTCCGACTTCACCCACACCTCGAACCGCGAGCTCTACGAAGCGATCGAGAAGCTCGAGAAGCAGGGCATGCAGAAGCTCGTCTTCGACCTGCGCGGCAACCCGGGCGGAGTCCTCGAGCAGGCGGTCGACGTATCGGACGTCTTCGTCCCGAAGGGCTCGATGGTCACGTACACGCGGGGCCGCACGGCCTCCTCGGCCCAGGAATACTTCGCTCCCGGCGAGGGCGCCCATTTCGACCATCCCCTCGTCGTGCTCGTCAACCGCGGGTCGGCCTCGGCCTCGGAGATCGTCGCCGGAGCGATCCAGGACCATGACCGCGGCGTGATCGTCGGCCAGCGCACGTGGGGAAAGGGCCTCGTCCAGAGCGTCTACACGCTGTCCTACGGAGCCGGTCTCGCTCTGACGACCGCGCGTTACTACACGCCCTCGGGCCGCTGGATCCAGCGGGACTACAGCGACCTGCTCGCGTACGTGAACCCGGGCGATCCGGACGCCTCCGCCGAGAAGGGCGAGGACGCGCCGCATCCCTCGGCCGAGAGCGCCGTCTTCTACACCGACGCCGGCCGCGTGGTCTACGCGCAGGGAGGCATCACGCCCGACGTGATCGTCAAGAACGACCGGGACTCGAAGCTCCTCCAGCAGCTCCTGGTGCGCTACGCGTTCTTCAACTTTGCCGTCGACTGGCTCTCCCGCCACCCCAAGATCGCCGAGAGCTTCACGGTCACGCCCGAGATCCGGGACGAGTTCTTCAAGTTCGTCGAGAAGTCCGCCAAGTACTCGACCGCGGAAGACCTCAAGAAGGCTTACGACGCGGACGTCAACCGCAGCCTCATCGACCTCGCCATCCAGACCGAGATCGTCAACGCCCGCTTCGGGCCGGAGGCCGGCCGTCGCGCCTACGCCGCCGGCGACCCCCAGATCCAGAAGGGCCTGACCCTCTTCGGCGAGGCCGCCCGGATCGCCGCACTCCCCAAGAAGAAGCGGGACCTGGCCGTCAAGGCCGGCGGGCAATAGCCCCGGCGCGGTGGCCCCGGGCCGCCGCCCAACAGCGTCAGTTCCGCTGCTCGTCCCGCGAGGCAGGTACTGGAAGGACCCGTGGCGGGCGGGCGGGACGAGGCCCCAGCCGAGGTCTGGAAACGGCGGGAGTCCCGCAGCTCCCGCCCGCGCCCCGAGGTAAGCCCAGACGATCCCCTGGCGCTCCCCGCACGCGTAGGCCGTCGCGGCGACACCCTCCTTCAGGCCGGACGCCTCGAACTTCAAGCCGTGGTAGACGCACTGGATCCCGCCCTGCTCGTTTCGCCCCAGGAAGAGCGAGGCCCGCCGGTGCGGACACCCCTCGGCGAGCAGAGCGGCCCTCCCGGCCGAATCCCGGAACGCCACCAGGTCCTCGCCCAGCAGCCTCACCCGCTGCGGCGCCCCGTCGGGCCCCCCAGCTCCTCGGATTCGATCAGCGGCAGCCAGTACCGCCTCAGAACCGCCCCCATGGGCGTCCCCGGCCCCACCCGCGTCAGAATCTCGTTCTCTTCCGGCGTCACGCGCCGCGATTGTACGGCTCCCCGCCTCGCAGTCCCTGGAAACAGGGGAATGTCACTGCCGTTCGCGGCGCGAGGAATCTCCGCGAGCGCAGCGGAGGACGCCTCGCGCCGCGGGAGCGAGCGCGCAGCGAGGGGTCAGGCGGTCGGTCGAGCGCGCATCCGCGCGAGCCGACCGCCGGTGCGCCCGTAGGGCGCAGATCCCGAACGGAGTGCTCGCGACGGTCAAAAAAAGCCCCGCCTTGCGGCGGGGCAAAGGTTTCTCGGGGTGTCCCCCGTTTGGTCCTAGTGGTTGGTCGCGACGTTGTTGTTCACGACGAACTTCCGTCGGCCGATCTCGGTCCGGTGGTTGAACTTGTCGACGACGTAGATCGAGAGGTCGTGCGCCGAGTCCGAAAGTTGCGTCGTGTCGAGGAAGTAGGAGAAGCCCACGGCCGCGGTCCCCACGCGGAAGTCGTTGGCCCGGACGTCCGGCCGCGGCAACCCGTAGCGCGTGGTGCCGAGGAGGTGGCCGTCCACGTCGATTTCGACGCGCGACACGCCCTGGAAGTCGTAGGCCCAGCCGAAGACTTCAAAGATGCCGTTGATGAACTGGTAGTCCGACGGCGTGTCGATGTACCCGATGGCCGGCTGGTCGCTGGTGCCGACGCCGCAGAGGATGTCGACCGAGATCGCGCCGATCTGGGTCTGCGTTTCCTCTTCGTCCCCGACCCGGATCGCGAGCGTGTGCTTGCCGGCCGTCGTGTAGCCGACCAGGATCGCGTCGGTCCCGGTCACCGGGGTGAGGACGGAAATCTGGCCGCTGACGTCGTCGCGCCCGAGGAAGAACGAGAAGCTCCATCCGGAGTTGTCGGCGTTGACGTAACCCGAGTAGCTGCGAGCCACGTCCGGCCGGTTGATGCCGTAGCAGTTGGTCAGCGCGCCGCCGATCTGGGTGCAGTCGCTGCGGGTGTTCGCGACGATCTGGCCGTCGAGGAGTAGCTCGACGTACGACACCTGGCCCCGATCGAGCGAGGATCCGACGTCGAGCGCCCAGCCGGCCACGACGTTGAAGGCCGCCGGGAAGCAGACGTTCGGCGAGCAGGGCGAAGGAACCCCGCCGGCGTTCGTGACGCAGAAAAGCGACGCCTTGTCGAGCGGGAAGTCGATCCGCCCGAACGGCGCCAGGTTCTGGCCGTTGTTGACGATCTGGACGGTTCGCGCGCCGATCTCCCGGGTCGCGCCCTCGTTGTCCGTGGCGCGGACCGTGAGGTTGTGGATTCCGTTGATGAACTGCGAAGTGTCGATGTTGGCCACGAAGCCAGAGTAGAGCGCCAGAGGCACGTCGGGGAACGCGGCCGCGACGTCCGGACGGGTCGACCCGTAGTTCGCCGTGGAGGGCTGCCCGCGGCCGACCGCACCGGCGACGACCCGGCCGTCGACCAGGAAGTCGATGTGGTCGATGTCCACGTCGTCGACCGCCCACCCGGCGACGGTAAAGGACCCGTTTGCGCCTTCCAGGCCCGCCGGGCCCGGGATGTCGATGAAACCGAAGGGGGCCTGGTTGATCCCATTGTCCACGATGACGGTGACCGGCCCGATGACGAACTGATCCTGCGTCACCGACTCCGTGACCCGGATCGAAAGCGAGTGGGGCCCGTCGCTGTAGGTGCCCCGCGCCAGAAACGACGTGAGGAAGCCGGGGGGCGTCGCGCTGTTGTAGTAGGTCGGGAAGATCTCGAGAACGTCGGGCCGCGGGATGTTCAGGTCGGCCACATTGGTCGGAACGTCGTCGACCAGGAGCTCGACCTTGCTGACGGTGTTGAGGTCGAGAACGAAGCCGGAGACGCGCACGATCCCGGAGACCGTCTGGCCATCCACGGGAGAATCGATGCCTCCGATCGGCTGCGCGCCCGCGCTTTTCGCCAGCAGGCAGACCGACGAAACCAGAAGCGCCAAGAGCCGGGGCGCCGTCCTGAACATGCGCTTTCCTCCCCCGAAAATTTAAGAAAAGAATGTGGAAAATGTGCCGGAAAGTCAAGCGGTATCAGGTGTTCGCCTCATTTTTTTAGGCAAACAGTGCCGCGGGATGCTAAAAAGATCCGTGCATTCCTGTCGCGCGGAAGCGCCCCGGCCGACCTCGCGCGCCCGGCCCGAGCGCCCCGCCCGGGCGGCCGTGACCCCGGTCACTCGATGAAGGAAATCCTCCGCTCGCGGCGCTTCCAGGCGACCGCGTCGATCGTCCTCGCGGTGGCACTGCTCGCGTTCTTTCTGTCGCGGGTTCCCCTTTCGGAGATCGGCCGGCAGATCGCAGCGATCTCCCCCGGGTGGCTCGCGGCGAGCATCGCTCTCTCGCTCCTGGTCTTCTACTTCCGCACGCTGCGCTGGGTCTGGATCCTGCGCCCGGTCGGGAAGGTTCCGTTCTACCCCGCGTTTCGGGCCACGGCCGTGGGCTTCGCGGCCAACACCGTGCTCCCGGCGCGGGCCGGCGAAGTCCTCCGGCCGGCGATGCTCGCCCGCGAGCGCGGTCTCCCGTTCCCCGCGCTGCTCGCCTCGATCTTCTTCGAGCGCGTGCTCGACGCCCTCGCCCAGCTGTCTTTCTTCGGACTGGCGCTCGTCGGGCCGGACGCGGCGGCCATGGGCTCGTTCTCGTCCGGGCGGATCCGCATGGTCGCCGCGGCCGTCGCCCTGGGCGCCGTTCTCCTCGCCCTGTTTGCCGTCGTGTGGCGCGGGGCGACCGAGCGGCTCTTCGAGACCGCCTTCCGGATCCTGCCGGAACGCTGGCGCCCGACCGCGCGCCGGATCGCCCACACCTTCCTCGACGGCTTCGCGTCGCTGAAGACGCCGCGCCTCGCGGCCCTGGTGGCCGGCGGCTCCCTCGCCATGTGGCTCGTCATCAACGTCCAGATCTACTGCGTCCTCCGGGCCTTCGGACTCACGCTGCCGCTCTCGGCCGCCTACGTCGTCACGACCGCGGCCGTCCTCGGCCTGATCGTGCCCACCCCGGGGGGTGTCGGCGGATATCACGCCGCGGTCCAGTTCGCCCTGACCAACGTCTTCCAGGTTCCCGTCGCGACGGCGACCGGCGTCGCCCTCATCGCGCACGCCGTCTCCTTCGTGCCGATTTCGATCATCGGCTTTGCGCTCTTCGCCGGCAGCCCCTGGCGCCGGGAGAGGCTCCGGGACCTCCAGCGGGAGACCGTGGAGTAGCAAAAGCGATACTCTTCGGGGAGTGAAGTGCCCCTTCTGTGCCGCAGTGGACGACCGGGTCGTGGACTCCCGCGAGAGCCGCGAGGGCCAGGTCATCCGCCGCCGCCGCGAATGCACGGCCTGCAACCGTCGGTTCACCTCGTACGAAACGATCGAGGAAATCCCCTACATGGTCGTCAAGAACGACGGCCGGCGGGAGCGGTTCGACCGCAACAAGCTTCGCTCGGGCCTCGTGAAAGCCTGCGAAAAGCGGCCCGTCTCGCCCGTGGGCCTCGACAAGATCGTCGACGAGATCGAGTCCCTGCTCCACGACTCGGAAGAGCGGGAGATCCCGACCTCCCGGATCGGGGCCATCGTCATGGAGCGCCTGCGCGAGCTCGACAAGGTCGCCTACGTCCGCTTCGCCTCGGTCTACCGCAAGTTCGAGGACGTCGACGAGTTCCTGCACGAGCTGAAGAACCTGATCGGGCGGGGGGAGAAGGTCACGTCGTGAGAGAAACGCAGGACGGCAGACCGCAGACCGCCGAGCCGGCGCTCCCTGCCGTCCGCCGTCCGCCGTCCGCCGACTGGTTTTCCGTGGTGAAACGCACCGCCCGCTTCTACGGTCCCATCGTGGAGCTCTCGCGCCTGCAGGGTGAGCTCAACCGTCTCTTCGCCGCCTTCGTGGATGCCAACAACGCGGGCGGAGCGCCGGCGGGCACGTCCTGGGATCCCAACGTCGACGTGCTCGACGACGGCGAGGCGATCCGCATCCTGGTGGAGCTGCCGGGAGTCGAAGCCGGCGACGTTCGTGTTTCGATCCGCGGCAAGGTCGTCATGATCCGCGGGACGAAGAAGGGACGGATCCGGGCCCGCGAGGGCATGCGCTTCTTCTGCATGGAGCGCTACTTCGGAAGCTTCGTGAAGTCGGTCCCCCTGCCCCGCCCGGTCAACTCCCACCACGCCAAGACCCGGATCCAGCACGGGATCCTCGAGGTCGTGCTCCCGCGGGTGCCGGACCTGCGCGAGAAGGAAATCGACATCCCGGTCCACGCAGAACAAGAGGAGTAGGCGCAATCCCCATGGCCGAACTGGAAGACAAGGACGTCGCCTCCGAGCGCGACGCCGACCTCCCGATCCCGGACATCCTGCCCGTCCTGCCGCTGAAGGACGTGGTCGTCTTCCCCTTCATCATCCTTCCGCTCTCGGTTTCCCGGGAGAAGTCGATCAACGCCGTCGACGCCGCGCTCGCCGAGCAGCGAATCATCATGCTCGTCGCGCAACGGGACGCGCAGAACGATGCGCCGCGGCCGGACGAGCTCTACCCGGTCGGCACGGTCGCCGCGATCATGCGGATGTTGAAACTGCCCGACGGCCGCATCCGCCTCCTCGTCCAGGGCCTCTCGCGGGCGCGCATCGACTCGGTCCTCTCGGAGGAGCCGTACCTCAAGGCCAAGATCACCCGCCTCGAGGAAGCCACGCCGGCCGAAGAGCTCCCGCCCGAGCAGGAGGCGCTGCTGCGCAGCGTCAAGCAGAACCTGGAGAAGTCCGTCTCGCTCGGCAAGAGCATCTCGCCCGAGGTCATGGTCATCGCCGGCAACCTCGACGACCCGGCCCGGCTGGCGGACCTCGCCGCTTCCAACCTCGAGCTCAAGCTCGAGGAGGCCCAGAAGATCCTGGAGTCGACCGACGCCATCGAGCGCCTGCGCCTCGTCAACGACAACCTCGCCAAGGAGATCACCGTCCTGACGATGCAGCAGGAGATCTCGACGCAGGCCCGCGGCGAGATGGACAAGTCGCAGCGCGAGTACTACCTGCGGCAGCAGCTGCGCGCGATCCAGCAGGAGCTCGGCGAGGGCGAGGAGATCTCGGAGGAGCTCGACGCCTACCGCAAGGTCATCACGGACAAGAAGATCCCGCCGGAGGCCGCGACCGAGGTCGAGAAGCAGATCAAGCGGCTCGAGCGCAGCCACCCCGACTCGGCGGAGACCGCCATCATCCGGACGTACCTCGACTGGATGACGGGGCTCCCCTGGAGCCTGACGTCCGAAGACTCGAAGGACATCGAGCGGGCCCGCAAGATCCTGGACGAGGACCACTACGACATCGAGAAGGTCAAGGAGCGGATCCTCGAGTTCCTCGCGGTCCACGCCCTGAAACAGAGTCTCAAGGGGCCGATCCTCTGCTTCGTCGGACCGCCGGGCGTCGGCAAGACCTCCCTCGGCCGGTCGATCGCCCGGGCCCTCGACCGCAAGTTCGTCCGGCTTTCGCTCGGCGGCGTGCGCGACGAGGCCGAGATCCGCGGCCACCGCCGGACGTACGTCGGCGCCATGCCGGGGCGCATCATCCAGGGCATCCACCAGGCCGGCACGTCCAACCCCGTCTTCATGCTCGACGAGATCGACAAGATCGGCGCCGACTACCGGGGCGACCCCTCGGCGGCGCTGCTCGAGGTGCTCGACCCGGAACAGAACTTCTCCTTCCGCGACCACTACCTGACCGTTCCTTACGACCTCTCGAAGGTCCTCTTCATCGCCACCGCGAACGTGCTCGACCCGATCCAGCCCGCGTTTCTCGACCGGATGGAGGTCATCCGTCTCTCCGGCTACACGCTCGAGGAGAAGAAGGCGATCGCCCGCCGGCACCTCATCCCCAAGCAGATGGACGAGAACGGCATCACCGACGCCAACATCGAGTTCACCGACTCGGGCATCGAGAAGGTGATCGAGGCGTACACGCGCGAGGCGGGGCTCCGCAACCTCGAGCGCGAGATCGGCTCGATCTGCCGCAAGGTCGCCGTCACCGTCGCCAAGGGCAAGGGCCGCAAGTACCGGATCAGCGGCTCCTCGGTCGAGAAGATGCTTGGACCGGTCAAGCACTTCCGCGACGAGCAGCTCAAGAAGGACCAGGTCGGCGTCGCGACCGGGCTGGCGTGGACCTCGGTGGGTGGCGACATCCTCTTCGTCGAGGCCCTCGCCGTCCGCGGCAAGGGTGGCCTGCGCCTGACGGGCCAGCTCGGCGACGTCATGAAGGAGTCGGCCCAGGCGGCGATGTCCTACGCCCGGGCCCACGCCTCGGAGCTCGACATCAAGCACGACTTCTTCGAGACTCACGACGTTCACGTCCACGTCCCGGAGGGCGCCATCCCCAAGGACGGGCCCTCGGCCGGGATCACGATCGCGACGGCCATGATCTCGGCCTTCACGCAGCGCAAGGCCCGGCGCGACGTCGCGATGACGGGCGAGATCACCCTGCGGGGCGAGGTGCTCCCGATCGGCGGCGTCAAGGAGAAGGTCCTCGCGGCCCGCGCCGCGAAGATCACGACGATCGTGCTGCCGAAGATGAACCGGCGCGACGTCCTGCAGATCTCGCCCCGCATCCTTCACGACATCACGTTCCGCTACGTCGAGAGCATGGAAGAAGTCCTGGCGATCGCCCTCATGGCCCTCGAGACCGGCTCCGCCGGTCCGGACCCCTCGGCGGAGCGGACCTCCGAGACGCCGGCCCGCGAGATCCCGGTTTCCGCCGCGTCGCGGCGCCGGGCGCCGCCTTCCCCGCGCGCGTGAAACCCGAGGACCGGCTCGTCGAGAAGCTCGCCGCCCTCGCCCTTCCCGGCGGCGCCGTCTGGATCGGCCCGGGCGACGACGCCGCCGTCGTGGCGCGCGAGGCGGGACTCCTCGCGGCGACGACCGACATGCTGGTCGAGGGCGTCGACTTCCTTCCGGACGAAGATCCGGAGCGGCTGGGTCGCCGCGTCGCAGCCGTCAACCTTTCGGATCTCGCGGCCATGGGAGCCGAGCCCGAGTTCTTTCTGCTCGCGGTCGGTTTTCCGCCCGAGCGCGGCGAGAACCTTCCCCTCGCGATCACGCGGGGCGCCGCCGCCCGCGCCGCCGAGTTCGGCGCCCGCCTCGTGGGCGGGGACCTGTCCTCGGCGCCCCAGGTCGTGGTCGTCGCCGCCTTCTGGGGGCGCCCGGCGGGCCAGCCGCTGACCCGCGCCGGTGCGCGGCCCGGAGACGTCGTCTACGTCTCGGGGCACCCTGGCGAGGCGGCCGCCGGCCTGCGCCTGGCGCAGAAGATCGCGGCGTTCCACTCCCCGGCGGCGAGGTTCGCCGAGCTCTCGGCCGATCACCAGAGGCGCCTGCTCGCGGCCTTCCACGATCCGACCCCGCGGGTCTCCCTCGGGATCCTCCTGGCGCGCGAGGGATTCGCCACGGCCTCGATCGACGTGTCCGACGGGCTGGGAGTCGACGCCGGCCGCCTGGCGCGCGCGTCGGGCGTCCGGCTGGTGCTCGAGCGGGAACGCCTGCCCGTCTCGTCGGCCCTTCTCGCCTTCGCCGCAGCCGAGGAGCTCGATCCCGTCGACTTCGCGGTCGGCGGCGGCGACGACTACGAGCTGCTCTTCACCGTCCGCGAAGCCGACGCCGCGCGCTTCGACGAGCGGGCGTCGGCCCTGAAGATCGCGGTCCGCGCCATCGGGCGCGTGGCGTCCGGCGCCGGGGCGGCGCTGGCCGGGCCGAGCGGGGAGCGCGAGATCGCCGAGCTCGGCCACGACCACTTCGAGGCCGTGCGATGACGACGCCTCCCCTGCCGCCGACGGCAAGCGCGGCGACGCGGCGACGTTTGTCGTGGAAGCGCCGGCGCCTGAAGATCCTTCTCGACCTGATGGGCCGGGAGCAGCCTCCCGAGCGTGTCGCCGCGGCCATCGCGGTCGGCGTGGGCGTCGGCCTGTCGCCGTTCGTCGGCTTTCATTTCATCCTGGCGATCCTTCTGGCTCTGGCGTTCCGGCTCAACAAGCTCGACACGGTGCTCGGCTCGCTCGTCGGCAACCCGTGGACCCTGCCGCCGTTCTTCGCCGTGGGATACCGGCTCGGCCGCGCGATCCTGGGATACGACCCCTCGCGCGTATCGCCGCTCCGGTGGGAGCGCATCCTCCACAACGACTTCTGGGTCTCGTTCCGGGGGCCCGGCTTTCGGCCCCGCCTGGCGTCGTTTCTCGTCGGGACGTCGCTGCTCTCGATCGTCGTCGCGATCGGCGCCTACGCCCTCATGCACGGGGCCCTGATGCTGTACCACCGACGGCACCCTCGCGTGGCCGAGCGGGCGGCCCGCCGTCGCCGCGAAGCCCTCCCGGGCGGGAAGCCGACGGCGGAGGAGCGTCCGACCGAGCTTCCCCCCGACCAGCGGGTCCACTGAGCGGCGCCGCGCTTCGCTCGAGCCACTCCTTCAGGCCTCGCTGCGACGGGAGCGACCGGGGCTCAATCGTGAGCGTTCGGCGCCAGGCGAAGAGCGCCTCGGGCCGGCCCTGCGCCGCGACGAGCAGCGCGAAGCGGTAGGCGAGCGGCAGTGAACGGGGATTGCGCCGCAGCCCGTCACGATACGCCTGCTCCGCGCCCTTCACGTCTCCTTTCGCTTCGCGCGCCATGCCCAGTCCGAAGTACCCGCTCTCGTAGCCCGGGTTGATCCGGATCGCCTCGAGGCAGGACTTCTCGGCCGCGGAAGGATCGCCGAGCTCGCGCTCCATCCGCCCGCGTCCCGCCCAGGCGTCCCAGTAGCCGGGGTAGATCTCGGTCGCGCGCACGTAGTGCTCGAGCGCCCGGCGGGGCTGCTTCGCCTCGGCCGACATGTAGGCGTAGTCGTAGTGGGCCTTCGCGCTTCGGGGCGAGACCCGCACCATGTTGGTGAAGAGCGTGTCGTCGCTCTGCCAGACCGGGTTGCGAACGACGGTCCGCGCGCCGAAGGCGACGACCACCGCGGCGAGCACCGCGAGGCGAACGGGTCGGAGCGCCTCGAAGCTCGGGGCCTCACCGACGATCCACGCCGCGAGGATCAGGCAGAGGCCGGCGGAAGGGAGGTACGCGAGGCGCTCGGCGAAAATGGTCCCGGTCGGAAAGAGCAGATTCGAGGTCGGCAGGGCGGCGATCGCCAGAAAGAAAAAGCCGACGGCGGGGATCGATGCTTCGCGCAAGCGGGGCACTGCGGCCGCCACGAGCGCCGCGGCGAGCAGCGGGGCGCCCCACGCCAGGAGATCCCGCGCCGAGACTGGCCGGATCGACCAGGCCGATTCGTCCGAGGAGAGCCGGAGAGGCAGAACGAGGCGGCCGAGCATCCGGAAGAACAGGACGCATGCGTTCGAGGCCCGGAGGAAGGGCGGCAGCGGCGCAAGAGCATTCTCGAGCTCGAAGATGCCGGTGTGCCCGGCCTTCAGCGCTCCGCCGAGGACGCGCGCCCGGATCGCGAAGACGACGCCGAGCGTCACGGCCGAGCCCGCATAGTAGGCGAGTCCCCGGCGAAGCGCGCTCGCAAACCGGGCCGCGAGGCCGCCTTGCGCCGCGTAAGCGAGGGCGAGGAAGAGGAGCGCCGGCGCCACGGCCGCGCTCTCCTTCGTCAGGTTGGCCGCGAAATAGCACAGGATCGCGAGCGACAGCGCGATCCACCGCCGCCCCCTCCCCTCGACGTAACGCAGAGCGAGCAGGAGAGAACCGAAGAGCAGCGCCGCCGCCTGCATTTCTCCCCGTCCGACGAGGCTCGCGACCGCCTCGACGTGAATCGGGTGAACCGCGAAGAGAAGCGCCGCCCCCACGGAAACCGGGGGCGGCATCCCGAGGCGCAGGAAGAGCGACCCGAGAAGCAGCGTCGCCGCCGCGTGAAGGAGGACGTTGACGGCGTGAAAGAGCAGCGGATCGGCGCCGTGCATCCACCACTCGGCGGCGAAGGACAGCAGGAGCAGCGGACGGTAGGCCGTCCCGGTGCCCGGGGGCCCTCCGAAGTACTGGGTGCCGAAGATCTCGTCGACGCGCGAGGGCGCGCGGATGCGGAAGTTGTCCCGAACGATGGCCTTGTCGTCGTACGCGAATCCGCCCGGCAGGGCGTTGGCGTAGATGAGCACGCACGCCCCGGCCAGCAGCAACGCCCAGGACGTCCGCAGGCGCGCGCGGCTCACCGGATCGAGTAGAGCTGGGTCCGGATCCGGCAGCCGGTCGGCGTCATGGCGAGGCCGCCGTCGGCCGTCTCCTTGAGGGACCGGGGCATGGCCTCGCCGATCTTGACCATCGCCTCGACGACTTCGTCCATCGGGATCACGCTCTCCACACCGGCGAGCGCCGTCTGCGCCCCCGCGAGGGCGAGCATCGCGGTGAAGCCGTTGCGGACGACGCAGGGCACTTCGACGAGCCCCGCGACCGGATCGCACGCCAGGCCGAGCGTGTTCTGCAGGGTCAGGGCCGCGGCATGGACACTCATCGCGGGCGTTCCCCCGAGAAGATACGTCAGCGCACCTGCGGCCATGGCCGCGCCGACGCCCTGCTCGGCCTGGCAGCCTCCGGCGGCTCCGGAGAGCTCGGCCTTGCCCGCGACGAGCGCGCCGAAGCCTCCCGCGACGACGAGCCCCCGGGCGGTCTGCTCGTCGGAGAAGCCGCGTTCCTCGGAGATCGCGAGGAGCGTGCCCGGAACCATGCCGGCGGCTCCGGCCGTCGGCGCGGCGACGATGATGCCCATCCGCGAGTTCTCCTCGAGCACCGCGATCGAGTAAGCGATCGCGCGCGCGACGAGTTTTCCTCCGGCGATGTCGCCGTCGCGGGTGAACTCGATGACCTTCCGCGCGTCGCCGCCGACGAGGCCGGACAACGACTTGCCGCCGGCGAGCCCGCGACGCACCGAGTCCTTCATCACGGCCCAGCGCTCGAGAAAGACACCGAAGATCTCCTCGGCCGGCCGCCCGCGCTCGGCGGCCTCGCGTTCGAGGAAGATCGCGTCGAGCGCGCGACCGCTCTTCTCGGCGATGTCGAGCAGGTCGGCGAAGCTGTTCAGGTGGTGCACCGCGGCCTCCTCGGTCAGGTTTCTAGGTGATCGGCGCCCCGCCGGCGACCCGGTCGAGCACGTGCACTCGGCGGATGCCCGGCATGGCCTTCAGGGCCGCGACGTCTTCGTGGGGCAGCGGCGCGTCGAGGTCGATCCGCATGAACGCCTGGTCGCCCCGGCCGCGCCGGAGGACCTCCATCGAGGCGATGTTGATGCCGCGCTTCCCGATGATCTCCGAGGCCCGCATCACCATGCCGGGGCGGTCCTCGTAGAAGAGCAGGATGCAGGGATCCTTGGCCGAGAGCGACACCGGGAAGCCGTCCACCTCGCGGATCTCGATCATTCCGCCGCCGATCGACGCGCCGAGGACCTTGATCGAGTGCGTCGCGCCGCGCAGATGGATGGCGACGCTGTTGGGATGCGCCTCCGGCCCCATGTTCTTCGGCTTCAACTGGAACGCGAGGCCGCGCTCGCGCGCGAGATCCAGGGCGTCCTTCAGGTGAGGGTCGTCGACCTCCATCCCGAGCGCCCCCGCGACGAGAGCCCGGTCGGTGCCGTGGCCGCGCATCGTCCTGGCGAAAGCCGAGTGAAGCTCGAAGCGCGCCTCGACGGGTTCCTCCTCGAGCAGCGCCCGCGCCACGTGCGACAGGCGGCAGGCCCCCGCCGTGTGGGACGAGGACGGACCGACCATGACGGGACCCACGATGTCGAGGAGCGAAATCACGGGCGGAGAGGGTATCAGGAGCCGGTCAGCGCGGCAGTAAGCAGTGAGCAGGGGCCCGTGCCTCGTGGCGGGCTTACTGCTCTTACCGCTTACCGACTTCGACCTTGAGCTCCCTGATGAGATACAGCAGCGCCTGCCGCGACAGCCCCAGGTCGCGCGCGGCGCGGCTGCGGTTGCCGCCGGCGCGGTCGAGCGCGTCGGCGATCAGGTCGCGGCGATGGGCGTCGACCCGCGCGCGATAGTCGCCGGTCCGTCCCCCGGCCCGCGCCAGCGTCCGCGCCGGCCGGACCGCCTCCGGCAGCAGGGCCGCCGTGACGAGCCCGTTGAGCTCGGCGAGGGCCGCCGCCTGGGCCATCGCGTTCTGCAGCTCCCGCACGTTGCCGGGCCATCCGTACGCCCCGATCGCGGCGGCGGACTCGGGCGCGAGGCGCAGCTCGCCCCGGCCGTACTCGCGCGCGTAGCGTTCGAGGAAGTACCTCGCGAGAAGATTCGCGTCCCGCCCCCGCTCGCGAAGCGGCGGGAGGCGGATGAGGCCGACGTGGAGGCGATAGAACAGGTCTTCGCGAAACCGCCCGCCCTCGACCTCCCGCGCGAGATCGCGCGAGGTCGCCGAGACGACGCGGGCATCGATCGGCCGCGAACGGTTCTCGCCGACCCGGCGCAGCTCCCGCTCCTGGAGCGCGCGCAGGAGCTTCGACTGAAGCGGCAGCGCGAGATCGCCGATCTCGTCGAAGAAGATCGTCCCGCCGGATGCCTCTTCGAGCAGTCCCCGGCGCTCGCGCTCCGCTCCGGAGAACGCCCCGCGGGCGTGGCCGAAGAGCTCGCTCTCGAGGACGCCGGCCGGTATTGCGGCAACGTTGACGGGTACGAAGGGCCCGGCCGCCCGGCGGGAAAGACCGTGGATCGCCCGGGCGACCGCTTCCTTGCCGGAGCCCGACTCGCCGAGGATCATCACCGTGACGGCCTGAGGGGCAAACCGCGCGAGGCGCCGATAGGGCTCTTCCATCGACGCATCGGCCGTCACGATGCCGAGCGCCTTCCATGCCGGCGCGAAGTCCGGCGTCGCCTGGCGGATCCCGCCCGAGAGGAGCAGCGTTTCGAGCAGGAGCGTCACCGCGGCCGCGGCCTCGGGCGGAGGCGTCGGCCAGAGAGCGAGGCCGAAGCGGTCCACGCCCGTGTCCACGGGCCGCCACTCGACTCCTTCCGGAGTGGGAGCATCGCCCAGGGCGAGAACCTCCCGGCCCGATTCGTCGCGCACGCAGAGGCCGGAGAATCCGAGCCGGGGCAGGGCGCCGTCGAGGTTCGGCGGCTCCCCAGCGAACACCGCGATGGCGGCGCCGCGGACCTGCCGCAGCGCGTCCTGAGGGACGGGCTCCAGGAGACCGAAGACGCGCGCCGCGAGTTCCGAGCCGCCTGACTCGCGCAGGATGCAGGCCGCCCGTTCGCAGAGACTCGGCGAAACCGAATCGCCGCCGTAGAGGCGGTGCCAGCGGGCCACCCGCTCGGCGGCGAGATACGGCTCCCGGCCGAAGAGAGTTTCCATATCCCGCCGCGCCGCCTCCGGCGGGCCGCCCGCATCGATCCACGAAGCCTCGTTGAGCCGCTCGCGGGCCGTGCGTTCTCGGTCCGACCTGTCCGGGGGCGCGGCGGCCGCTCTTTCCCACGCCTCGCGCGCGCCTTCGAGGTCGCCCTCGTAGAGGCGGCGATCGCCTTCCTCGAGCCAGAGCTCGCCGATCTCGAGCCGGTCGCCCGTCTCCTCCGCGAGCCGGCGCGCCTCTCCGTTGGCCCTCGCGGACTCCACCAGGAAGCCGCGCCGCAGCGCGAGGCGGCCCCGGTGGTGCAACGACACGAGGCGCCGGGTGAGGTCCTGGTCGGCGCGCGAGCGCTCCTGGAGCGCCGCGATTTCCGTCTCCGCGGCGGCCCACGCGCACCGGTTCACGAGAAGCTCGACGCGGTTCGAGCGAGCGATCCACGCCAGATCCTCGCGCCCGGCCGAGGTCGCCGCGACGAGGGCGTGGCCGAGGCCGGTTTCGCTTCCGGGCGCGTCGCCCGCGTGGTAGCGGGCCGCGGCGAGGTCGAGCTGGAGCGCCGCGCGCTCGCCCGGTTCGCCCTCCGCGCCGAGGGCCTCCTCGAGCCGGACGATCGCCCGAGCGTATTCGCGCCGGTCGAGCAGCCCCCGGCCCTCCTGCGCGAGGAAGCGGGCCGCGACACTCTCTTCGCCGCAGCCGAGCGCCCGGGGCCGGATCTGCGCGTAGACCGCCGCCTCGTCATCGAAGCGCCCGCAGAGCGACAGGACCCGGGCCCGGGCGAGCGCGGTTTCGACGACTTCGCCGGCCGAGAGCGCGGAACCGAGGCGCTCGGCCTCGTCGAGAAGAGCCAGCGCGCAGTCGACGCGTCCTTCGCGAGCGAATCCCGCCGCTCCCAGCCGCAGGGCGCGGACCGCCTCGCCGTCGGGCGCGCCGGGATGCATCCGTCGCCACTCGGCGGCTCGTCGCGCCGCTTCGGCGGTCTGGCCGAGCATGACGGCGACCTCGGCGAGGCGCAGCCGCGCCTGCCGGCGCGCTTCGGCGTCGGCCTCCGGCGCCCGGACCACGCGATCGAGGCGCGGCCGCGCCGCCTGCGGACGGCCCCCGGCGATCTCGCGCTCGGCCTCGATCGCCTCGAGCCACGGCGGCAGGGGTGGGGGGACGGCCGCCTGGAGGCGAGCCGCGAGGGCGAACCAGGCTTCCGGCGGGCGTCCCGGAAAGCGGCGCACCCACCGTTCCGCTTCTCGCAGCGCGAGGCCCGGCTGCCCTTCTTCGAGAAGATCCTCGATCCGCTGGCCCGGGTCGCCGGGGGCGGCCGCGCGAGGAACCGGCGGAGGCATCTCGGCGGTCGCGTCGAAGGTCGCGAAGGGAAGGGGCGCGTCGCCGGTCGGATCGGAGACGAACGCAGCCCAGCCCGGAGAGCCCAGTGTACGGCGAAGACGGGAGCGGACCCGATCGGGCTCCCGACCGGACGCCTCCGCGAGCCACTCGTAGAAGCGCACCGAGGCGGCAAGGCTTCCGCACGGCACCCAGACGGCCCGCCTCCAGTCCGAGGGCGAATCCGGAAGCGCCGCGTGTTCCGGGACGACCACGACTTCGACCGCGTCCCCGAGCGATCGCCGCGCCGAATCGAAGGCCCGGCGGGACACGGGATCCCAGGCCTCCGGGCACGCGGCGATCCACACCGGCGGCCGTCCGTCCCGTTCGACGGCCAGCGCGCGAAGCCTCCGCGCTGCATCCGCGGTCCCTTCGACCGGCGGCGTCAGCCGAAGCGCTCCTCCGGGGGTGAGGGGCGAAGGACCGGGCTCGAAGACGCGAGGCGCCCGGCCGCGAAAGATCGCAAGCGCCTTCTCGGCGAGCGCCCGCGCGCTGGAGCTCCGCAGCGCGTGGCCGCCGAGGCCGAGCGTGCGCTCGCGCGCCGGTGCCGCCGCCGGTTCGGCCAGCGCGGGGAACGTCCGGAAGACCTCGGCGACCCAGTGCTCGCCTCGCCTCGACGCCGCGTCTCGGGATGTCAGTGCCGCCAGGAGCTCCCGGGCCGCGCCCGGAGACGTCCGGCCACCCGGGCGGGCGAAGAGAAGCGTCGCCGCATGCGCCAGAACGCCGGAGACGGGAATGTCGACCGGCGATCGAACGGAGGCGGGCGTGCGCGTCAGCCAGAGCCTCGGCACGCCCCGCGCCAACTCCCAGACGGCAGAGTCGAGGTCCTCGGGCGCGAGGGGAAAGCCGCGGGACGCGAAGAACGCGGCCGCGGCGGCCGCCTGCAGGAGGAGCGGCGCCCGGAAGGGCCGCGGGATGCGGCAAGCCAAAGGGAGGCCGCGGACCGCGTCGCGCCGAACGAGGAGGTCGTCCTCCGACCGAGCGAAGTCCGCGGCCGGCGAAAGGATCTCGTGCTCGAGGCCGAGGAACTCGATCCACCGCTCCCGGCACGAAGCGATGGCATGGCTCTCCGGGGCGGCGGCGGCGCTCGGCGGCAGCACGGATTCTCACCGAATCTCTGCCTTCTTATTGTCGCGAGGCCGGGATCAGCGGACGGCGAGCCGCTCGAGGTCGCGAAAGAACGCGGGATAGGACTTCGCGACGCAATCCGGATTTTCGATCAGAAGTCCCGGCAGGCGAAGCGAGAGGATCGCCGCGGACATCGCCATCCGGTGGTCGCGGTGCGTCGCGAGACGGGCGACGGAGGGCGGAGCCTTCGCCGGCCCTGCCACTTCGAGCGTGTCGCCCGCGATCCCCGCCCGGCCGCCCGCGGAAACGACCAGCGCTTCGAGGGCCGCGAGCCGGTCGCTTTCCTTGAGGCGCAGGTGGCCGATGCCCGAGAAGCGACTCGTCCCGTCGGCGAGCGCCGCCGCCGCGACAAGCGATGGGACGGCGTCCGGGAAATCGGTCGCGACCACCTCGACGGGAGCGAGCGCTCCGGAGCCGCGCGAGGCGCTCAGCATGCCGTCCCTGGCCTCGACGGCGAGGCCCATCGCTTTCGAGAACGGGCAGCGCTCCCGCGTCGGCGTCGAGCGATGGCCAGCGCAGCCCTTCGAGGACCAGGCGCCCGCCGGCGACGGCGAGGGCCGCCAGGAGCGGGACCGCCGAGGAATAATCGCCCGGGACCTCGGAGCGTGCCGCCGGCCCGGGGCCGCGCCGCACGCGAAAGCTCCCGTCCGCCGATGCCTCCGCTTCGTGCCCGAACTCGCGCAACGCTTCGAGCGTCATTCCGACGTACGGGGCCGACGCCACGGGCCCCGAGGGCGCGACCGTGAGCCCGCCCTCGACCGCCACGGCGGCGAGCAGGAGGGCCGAGAGGAACTGGCTCGACCGCGATGCATCCACGCGGACCTCGCCGGAAGCGAGGTAGCCGCCCTCGATTTCGAGCGGCAGCCGGCCGTCGGCGCCCGCGCAGGCGATTCGCGCGCCTCGGCGCGAGAGCGCTTCGACGAGCTCGCCGATCGGGCGCTCGCAGAGGCGGGCGGACCCGGTCAGCGAGAACCTTCCCGGCACGGCGGCGCACACCGCGGTCAGGAACCGCGCCGCCGTCCCCGAGTCGGCGACGTCGAGCGGGACGGCGCCGCCGGGGCCGCGCCCGAGAGGTCCGGCGACGCGCCACCCGTCCGCGGTCCGCTCGAAGCGCGCGCCCATCGCCGACAGGCAACGCCGGAGCGCGACCGTGTCGTCGCTTTCGAGCGGGCGGACGACCTCGACCGGCGTCCCCCCGAGCGCCGCGAGGACGAGCGCGCGGTTCGTGGCGCTCTTCGAGGAGGGCACCCGGAGCCTTCCTTCGAGCGCGCGCACCGGCGGGATCGCCAGGTAGTCGGTCATCGGGGCGCGCTCAGAGCGAAACGAGGGAGGTGCTCCCGTCCTCCGCGATCTCCATCCAGCGCCGATCCTCGACGAACGCCGGGAGGATCTCGACCCGGCCGCCGTCGACCGGCTCGCTCCAGGACTTGTGGAAGTGGCCGAGCAGGACGACGTCGACGCCTTCGCGGACACGGCGCCCGGCAAAAGCGCGGATCATGTCGAACGGCAGGCGCGACTTGTGCTTGAAGTTGGAGCGATAGAGGCGGGCCTCGACCTTCCAGACGAGGCGATTGCCGACCTCCTTCGGGAAGAAGTTGAGGGCGAAGCGCGAAACCGGGTTCTTCGACAGGAAGCGCCAGAACCGGTACGGCAGATCTTTTTCGTTCAGGAGGTCCCCGTGCGTCGCCAGGAAACGCCGCCCGCCGGCCTCGAACACCTCCTCGTCACAGACCGACTGGAACTCCTTCTCGACGTAGCTGCCGCGCAGGAAGAAGTCGCGGTTGCCCTCGACGTAGGTCACCGCGACCCCCGACGCGGCGAGCCGTCGAACGGCTTCGAGAAAGCGGGCGATCGCCGGCGTCTCGAACTTGGGATGGGCGATGAAGAAGTGGAAGATGTCACCGAGAAGCGTGATCCGCGTGACGCCCCGCTCCCGCGCCTTCTCGAGGGCCTCCAGGAAGGGCCCCTCGTCGCCGGGACGGCGCCCGACGTGACAATCCGCGAAGACGGCGCGCGTCGGCACGGCGCAAAGATAACCCGGCAACCCGGATCGGGAGCGGGCGGGCCGCCCGGCCGGGCGCCGCTTCCCATAAAATGACCCGCGATGGTCCCGGACGCCCCCGCGCCCGCCAAGCCCTCCGGCGTCCTGAGGCCGTGGCAGAGGCGGCTGTACTCCCTGCTCCTCGTTCCCATCGGGCTGATCGCCGCCAACTCCATCTTCATTGCGGCCTTCACGCGCGACACCGCCTTCTTCTACGCGATGCTGCTGCTCCACCTGACGCTCGGCGTGCTCATCGCCGTTCCCTTCTTCGTCTTCGCCGCGACCCATGCGCGCCGCATGATCCGGACCTGGAACCGGCGGGCGAAGGCCGCGGGCCTCGCCATCTTCGCCCTCGCTCTCGTCTGCGTGTCGACGGGGGTGACGATGGCGCTGCGCGGCGCGACCCTCTCCCACCGTCCGATCTGGATTGCGCACGTCGCCTCGGTGCCGCTCGCGCTCGTCGCCTTCATCCTCCACCGCCGCGCCCACACCCACCGCCTCCAGTTCCGCCGGCTCTTCGCGTGGGGCGGCGCGGTTGCCGTTTTCCTCGCCGGGATGGCCGTCCTCGCGAAACTCGAGAAGCCGCCCAGGCGCATCGTCAACATGAACGGCGACACCGTCTTTTACCCGTCCTCCTCCGAGACCTTCGATCAGGGTCTGCTCGACGGCCAGAGGCTCGCGGCCAACGAGTACTGCAAGCAGTGCCACCCGGATTCCTTCCACCAGTGGGAACGGTCCGCCCATCGATTTTCCTCGTTCAACAACCCCTTCTACCGAAAGAGCGTGGAGCTCATGGCGGACCAGGTGGGGCGCGAGCGCACGAAGTGGTGCTCGGGCTGCCATGACCCCGTCGTCCTCTTCACGGGCCAGATGGGCGCCGCGACCCAGGCCGCGTTCTCCTACGACTCCTGGGAAGCGCAGCAGGGACTGACCTGCATGTCCTGTCACTCGATCGCGGAGGTCAAGGGCACCGAGGGCAACGGCGGCTACGTCATCGAGGAGTCCAGGCAATATCCCTTCGCCTTCTCGCGCAACCAGACGCTTCGGGCGCTCAATCGGCTGCTCATCCGAATGGAGCCTTCGCTCCACCGCAAAACGTTCATGAAGCCCTTCATGCGCACGCCCGAGTTCTGCGCGAGCTGCCACAAGGTGGCGCTGATCCCGGCGCTGAACGGGTACCGGTGGCTGCGCGGCCAGGACCACTACGACACCTGGTACGACTCGGGGGTCTCCGGGCGGGCGGTGCGGTCCTTCTACGACCCCCCGCAGGCGAAGGCCTGCCGCGACTGCCACCTGCCGCCCTACCGGTCCGACGAGTTCGGCAGCCGGAACGGCTATCTGCACGACCACCTCTTCCCCGCCGCGAACACCGCCCTGCCCTTCGTCCGCAAGGACGCCGCCACGCAGAAGGACATCGACGACTTCCTTCGGAACAAGGTCCTGTCGGTCGACCTCTTCGCCCTGCGGCGCGGAGGCGGCGCGCTCGAAGTGCTGGGCGAAGACCCGCCGGCCGTGCGTCCGGGGGAGACGCTCGACGTCGAGGTCGTCGTCCGGACCCGCGGCGTCGGTCATCCCTACACGAACGGCACCGCCGACTCGAACGAGACCTGGGTCTCGCTCGAGGCCGCGTCCGGCGGCGGCCGCTTCTTCGCGAGCGGCGTCCTCGACGCGGACGGGCCGCCTGGATGCGGCCGCGGACCGCCTTTCGACGCTCGTCATCGACCAGAACGGCGGCCCGATGGACCGGCGGCAGCCGCAGGACATCCGCGTCCCCCTCTACAACAACGCCATCGGTCCGGGCGCCTCGCGCGTGGTCCACTACCGCGTTCGCATCCCCGAGAACGCGCGGGGCGAGATCACGTTGACGGCCGGTACGCACTACCGGAAGTTCAGCCGCGACTACACGACGTTTTCGCTGGGCGCCGAGCACCCCTCGCTTCCGGTGACGACGCTCGCGAGCGACACGGTGAGGCTACCCGTCACCCGGCCTCCGGCCTCCCGCCTCCCGCCTCCCGTGCCGAGAGGCAACACCGACCCGCTCTGGCTGCGCTGGAACGACTACGGGATCGGCCTCTTCCTCCAGGGGGACCTCAAGGGCGCGGCCGCGGCGTGGACGAAGGTCGCCGAGCTCGCTCCCGACGAGCCCGACGGCCCGTTGAACCGCGCGCGCGCCGAGATCGCGGAGGGCCGGCTCTCGGACGCGAAGGCATCTCTCGCCGAGGCCGAGCGGCGCCGGCCGGGCTGGGGAAAGACGGCCTTCTTCCGGGCCACGGTGGCCAAGGACGAGGGACGGCTGGACGAGGCGGAGAAGGACCTGAAGGCCGTGCTCGAAAAGTTCCCTCTCGACCGCGTCGCCTGGAACAATCTGGGCCTCGTCGAGTGGCTCGCCGGCCGTTTTCCGGACGCCATTGCCGCCTACCGAAAAACGCTCGCGATCGACCCCGAAGACCTGAACGCGCATTACAACCTGATGCGGGTCTACCGCGCGACCGGCGATCGCCGGAACGCCGAGATCCACGACGCGGCCTACCGCAAGTACAAGGACGACGAGGCGATCCGTGCGATCGCCGGAGACTTCCGTCTCGAGAACCCCTTCGCCAACCGCGAGTCGCTCGGCATCCACGTCCATGCCGAAGCCGAGCCTCCTCGGGCCGAACCCGCGCCGTGGGTCGCAAGGATCGGGCCGAAGGGCTACGAGACCGACGGCGCCTATCGGTCGACGTCCCATCCTCCCGTGCCGGCCGAGCGCGACCAGTGGTCGTACGTGACCGCCGGCCGGGGCCCAAAGCCGGCCGCGGCCCCGCGCGTCGCGTCGGCGCCTTGAGAGCGGCCGGCGTGCGAAGACGCTCCGCCGCGTTCGGGGTGGCGTTGTGCCTCGGCGCCGCGGCGTGCCGCCGCGCCGAGACGCCCGTGCCCCCGGTCGCGGCCGCGCGAACGCCGACTCCGGCAGCGGCGCTCCCCTTCGTCGAGAAGGCGGCCGCGATGGGGATCGACTTCACGCACGTCAACGGCGCGCAGGGGAAGAAGTGGATGCCCGAGACGATGGGTGGCGGCGTGGCGGTCCTCGACTACGACGGCGACGGACGGCCCGACCTCCTCTTCGTGTCGGGGGCGTACTGGCCGGGCGACGAAAGGTCGCGCCTCCAGAAGTCCTCCCTCGCCCTCTACCGCAACGAGGGCGGCGAGGCCGGTGGCCCGCCGCACTTTCGCGACGTCACGCGCGAGGCCGGGCTCGCGCGGGTCTTCTACGGGATGGGCGCCTCCGTCGCGGACTACGACAACGACGGGCGCGACGACGTCTACGTGACGGCCCTGAACCGCAACTTCCTCTTTCACAACCTCGGCGGGCGCTTCGAGGAGGTCTCCTCGAAGGCCGGGGTGCGCGAGTCGGGCTGGGGCACCTCGTCGGCCTGGCTCGACTTCGACGCGGACGGCCGTCTCGACCTCTACGTCTGCCGTTACGTCGACTGGAGCCCGGAGAAGGACCTCTTCTGCACGCTCGACGGGAGCACCAAGTCCTACTGCACACCGGAGCGCTACCCCGGCACGCCCTCGCATCTCTATCGCAACGCGGGGGGCGGCCGCTTCATCGACGTGACGAACGCTTCGGGCACCGGCAACGCCAACCAGAAGGCGCTGGGCGTGGCGCCCTGGGACTTCGACGGCGACGGCCGCACGGACCTCCTCGTCGCCAACGACACCGCGCCCAACAACCTGTTTCACAACCAGGGCGGCGGCGTCTTCGAGGACGTGGCGATCCCCGCGGGAATCGCGGTGGACGAGGCCGGGCGCGCGCGCGGCGCCATGGGCGCGGCCTGGGCCGACACCCGCAACGGCAAGGGCTTCGCGCTCGCGATCGGCAACTTCTCCAACGAGCTCAAGTCCCTCTACTGGACCGAAACGGGCGAGGTCTTCCTCGACGAGTCGCCGCGGAGCGGCGTCGGGCCATCGTCGCTGCTCGACCTGACCTTCGGAGTGCTCTTCTTCGACGCCGACCTCGACGGCCGGATGGACCTCCTCCTCGCCAACGGCCACGTGGAGCCGACCGTGCAGGCGGTCCAGAGGGACGTGTCCTACCGCCAGGCCCCGGCCCTCTACCTCAACGCCGGCGACGGCCGATTCGAGGCCCTCGGCGCGCGGTCCGGCGACCTGGCGGCGCCGCTCGTCGCCCGGGGCTCGGCCTACGCGGACCTCGACGGCGACGGCGACGTGGACCTCATCCTCGTCGAGAACGGCGGCCCGGCCCGCGTCTACCTGAATCCGACGAACGCACCGAACCGAAGCGTGCGGCTTCGCCTCCAGGGCGCGGGCCCCTCCAACCGCGACGCGGTCGGGGCCCGGGTCACGGCCTCGATCGGCGGCCGCACCCTCACGCAGGAGGTCTCCGGCGGCCAGTCGTACCTCTCCGCCTCCGAGAAGACCCTCACGTTCGGCCTCGGCCCGGCCTCGAAGATCGACTCGCTCGAGATCCGCTGGCCCGACGGAACGACGCAGCGTCTGGCCGACCTCCCGGGAGGCGCCCGGCTGACCGTCGTCGAAGGTTCGGCCCCGCTGCCGCGTTAGAATCCGCGTCCCATGGCGGAACGGAAAGACGGGCGAAGCATCGCGATCCGTCCGGCCCGGCTCGAGGACCGCACCTTCGTCCTCTCGACCGCGGCGAGGCTGGCCGAGTTCGGCCCTCCGCCGTGGCGCACGGTCGACGAAGTCGTCGCCGGAGAGTCGCGCGCCATCCGGACTTTCTTCGAGAACGCTCCGGAGGACTCCGGTCTCCTGATCGCCGAGGACGCTCGCGGGCGACCGCTCGGGTTCGCGTACCTCGAGACCCAGCTCGACTTCTTCACGCGGCGTCCGCACGCCCACCTGGCGGAGCTCGCCGTCGCCCGGGAGGCCGAGGGCCTCGGCGCGGGCGGGGCGCTGCTCTCGGCCTCGGAGGCCTGGGCGCGCGCGAAGGGCTACTCCGTCCTGACTCTCAATGTCTTCGACGGTAATCGGCACGCCCGCGACGTCTACGAGCGTCGGGGCTTTTCGCCCGAGACCGTCCGCTACGTCAAGAGCCTTGGCTGAGACGACGCCGCTCGCCGTCCGCGAGGCCCGGCCGGAGGACGCGTCGGAGCTGGCGCGCCTCTCCACACAGCTCGGCTACCCGATGTCGGCGGCCGACGCCTCGCGGCAGCTCGAGCTCCTCGCCGGCCACTCCGACCATTCGCTTCTCGTCGCCGCCGCGCCCGACCGTCTCGCGGGCTGGCTGCAGGTCAGCCTGTCCCGAATCTTCGAGTCGCCGGTCACCGCGGAAATCGCGGGGCTCGTCGTCGACGAAGAGCGCCGGGGGGCCGGTATCGGCGCTTCCCTCGTCGCTTCCGCGGCCGACTGGGCGCGGGCGCGCGGCTGCCGGGCGCTCCGCGTGCGGACGAACGTGATCCGCGAGCGGGCGCTGCGCTTCTACGAACGCGAGGGGTTCGGCCGCCTCAAGCAACAGCACGTCCTCGAAAAGCCCCTCGAGGGTCCCCCGATTCAGGCGACCTGATACGCGGGCCGGGCCCGCCCGAAGAACCGCACCAGGACGACGCCGGCGAGGAAGCCGCCGATGTGCGCGCCGTACGCGACGCCGCCCCCCGGCGTCCCCGCCGAGCCGACGCCGCTGAAGAGCTGGAAGACGAACCAGACGCCGAGCGCCACGACCGCCGGGACTTGCATCACCTGGTAGAGCCAGATCACGCGGACGCGGCGGTGCGGGAACAGGACGATGTACCCGCCGAGGATTCCCGAGATCGCTCCCGAGGCACCGATGCACGGTAGGAGCGGGTTCATCCCGAAGAACGCGGTGACGAGAACGTGGGCGAGCCCCGCGAGCACTCCGGTCAGCAGGTAGAAGACGAGGTACCGCCCGTGCCCCAAGGCGTCCTCGAGGTTGTCCCCGAAAATCCAGAGGTACAGCATGTTTCCGAGCAGGTGCATGAGGGAACCGTGCATGAACATGGATGAGAGAAGCGTCAGGTAGACGGGAATCGGCGTCTCCGGCAGCTCCAGCCCTCCGACCGTGCGCCCGTAGGCGTCGCGGATCGGGACGGTCTCCACGATGTCGTGGCCGGTCAGGATCTCGGCCGGCACCGTCGCGAAGGCCATGGTGAAGCGCTCGTTGGAGCCGAACCCCTGGAGGACCACGAACACGAAGACGTTGATGCCGATCAGCATCCACGTCACGACCGGGGTGATCTGGCGGTCCGAGTTGTCGTCGCCGATGGGGATCATGGCTGCGGCTTCGCGCCCGCGGCGATCATACTCTCGAGCGTTCCGCCCGGCCGGAGAGCGTACGCACGGTCCGCGGCGACGGCGGCGAACGCCTGACGCTCGCCGCCGGGCCAGCGCACTTCGACGTCGGCGGCCGTCGCCGGCCCGATCCCGAAGTGAAGCGGCACGAGCGAGCCCGAAGCGTAGGACGGCGAAACGCGGTACGTCTGCCACTGCGTCCGGCCGCGGGCCGTGACGCCGACGCGGGTCTCGAGGACGGTGCCGGAGCCGTCGGCCCGGGGCCGCGGCTCGACCGCGATCCAGTGGCCTGCGGGAAGGGCGTTGCGAAGGACCCTCAACGGCCCGTCGATGTCGACGACGACGAGGTCGAGCGCGCCGTCGCCGTCGAGGTCGGCCACGGCGGTCCCGCGCGCCGACATGCGGAGCTTGCCGAGGTCGCCCGTGCCCTGCCACTCGACGAACCGGCCCTCCCCGACGTTCTTCAAGACGACCGTCTTCTGCGCGAAGGCGCGGTCGCCAGCCTCGACGTAGGCGGCCCCGCCTCCGCGATAGTGGCCGAGCATGCGGACGATCCTTGGCGCGAGATGGCCGCCCGCGGCGTAGAGGTCGGGCCAGCCGTCGTTGTCGAAGTCGGCGAAGTGCGTCCCCCACCGCACGTTCGGAAGACCGATTCTCGCGGCCCCCGAGGCGGCGCCCGCGTCCTCGAACAGGGCGCCCTCGACGTTTCTGTACAGACTGTTCTCTTCCGCGCCGAAGTTGGTCACGAAGATGGAGTCCCTTCCGTCGCCGAACGGGTCGCCGACGGCGACTCCCATTCCCGCCCGCGGGCGCTCGCCCAGGACTCCGGCGCCGGTCTCCGCCGTCACCTCTTCGAAGCGGCCGCCGCCCGCGTTGCGAAAGAGCCGATTGACCACGCGGTCGTTGACGAAATAGAGATCCGGGCGGCCGTCGCCGTCGTAGTCCAGGACCGCGATGGAGAGCGTCTTGGTGTCGGCCGGCGGCAACGCGAGGCCCGCCGCCTCCGTCACGTCGCGAAAGCGACGCCCACCCTCGTTGCGATAGAGGTGCGACGGCTGCCCCCGGTAGTCCTCCGGCACGCGGAGCTCGAACTGCGCTTGCGCCGTTTCCCACTCCGGCGTCGAGTCGAGGTAGTTGGCGACGGCGACGTCGAGCCGGCCGTCGCCGTCGTAATCGAGGAACCCGGCGCCGACCGAAAAGAGCGGGTCCTCGAGGCCGGTGTCCCGGCCCTCCACGAACGTCCCGTCCCCCCGGTTCCACCAGACGGCGTTCGGGCCGACGTTCGTCAGGTAAAGGTCGGGCCGGCCGTCGCCGTCGAGGTCGGCCCAGAACGCACCCATGCCGAGGCCGCAGGCCCGGATGCCGGATGCCGCGGTCGTCTCCTCGAAGCGCCCGCCTCCGACGTTGTGGAAGAGACGGCCGCAGTGGTCCGCGTTGGGCTTGCCCCAGCGCGGCACGGAGTTGGTCACGTAGAGGTCGGGCCGGCCGTCGCCGTCGTAGTCCCCGATCGCGCAACCGCCGACCATCGTCGCGATGAGCTTCAATCGCATCAGATCGGAGTTGACCGCCATCTTGATCCCCGAGCTCTTCGTGACGTCCCGAAACAACCCTGCCGGCTTCGCCCCCGCCGCCAGCAGAGCAGCCGCCGGCCCGACAATCGCAACGAGGAGAAGTCTCTTCACTGCTTACTGCTTACCGATTTCCTCACCGCGTCCCGAAACTCCTCCGGCCCGCCCCACCGGGTCAGCCACTCGCGGACGAACGCGCGGTGCTCCTCCCCGTCCGGGAAGTCGATCTCGCCGTAGCGGCCGTCGTCCATGCCGTGAAACGGCAGCGGCTCGACCGTCTGGCCCGCGACCGTGTTCTTGTCGGCGTCCTTGTCCCAGCCGTCCGCGACGAACAGCCAGTCCCGCACCCAGCCCTCGGGCACCGGCGGCAGCGCCGAGGCGTCGAAGGTCAGCCGCACGGCATCGCCTCCCTTCATGACGACGTACCGGTCGTCCGCCGCCGAAAGAAGCGGGCGGACGTCCCCGAGGCGCGTGTACCAGCCGGCCATGTCGGCCCAGCGGGGCTCCGTCGTCACGTCGTCGTGAACGAACACGTGCGGGCTCTCGTCCGAGGCACGCATCATTCGGGAGAACCCGCGCTCCGAGAGCTCGGCCGACACGAGCGGCGCGGAAACGATGCGAAGCGGCGCCGGGGGCTCGTCGACCGTATAGACGATGCGGTCCCAGTAGATGGCGAGGTTCGTCCGGATGCGCACGCGCGGGTCGGCCGGATCGAGGACTGCGGAAAGGTCGATCGGCATGGTCTTGGTCTTGCCGGCCGGATAGCCCATCGGCGCGATGGCCGTCCTCCACCCCCCACGCCCGTCCGGCACTTCGAGGACCGGGCCCTCGGCCGCGAGGTCGCGCCGCTGCGAGAGCGAGACGTTGATCGACGTGTCGGCATACTGGATCCACCCCGTGAGGTAGAGCATGACCCTGCGGGCGCCCCGGGCGCCTGTCAGCTCGAGCTCGAGCACGTGCGGCGCGACGATCCCCTGATAGTTCGTCGGCGTGAATCCTCCGAGGAAAATTCCGTCCTCGGAAGTGATTTCGGCGGTGCGGTCGCGCCCGGCCTCGTCCCGCGCCCTGGGTGTCCACGGATGCGCGACGGTGAAGAGGGTCTTGTCGGGAAACGGCGGAGGCACCATCTTCTCGTCGGGAACGATCTCGACGCTCGAGGGATGATCGACCGCGCGGAGCTCGGCGAGGTCGATGTAGGCGGTCTCCCACAGCTCCTCCGTCAGGTCGAGCGTCAGACGCCCGCCGACCGGCCCGAGGAGGCGACCCGGAACCGCGAGCCACTCGCGCGTGTCGGCGGCGGCCTGGTGAACCCCGTCGTAAAGAAGGCCGGCCGGCGCGCGCCCGAGCACGTCGGTCACGAAGCGCCACTGCCCGCCGTCGAAGGCGTAGAGAAACGGGCAGGAGCCCTTGAGCTGCTGCACCTCGCGCAGGACCGCGCGCACCCTCGGATCGAGCGCGTTCTGCGGAACGCCGTTCGTCCACACCACCCGAAGGACGTCGGCCCGGCGCCGGTCGCCGAGTCCGAGCCGCGTGACTGGGCGGGACGCGATGCGATAGACGTAGAGGTCCCCCGACCGCGCCTCGACCTCGGAACCGTAGCCGAACCGGTTCACTTTGGCGGACCCGGTCGGGAGGCCCTCGAGCGCCACGTCGATCCAGCCGTTCGCGTTGCCGCCGTCGTTCGAGAGCAGCACCGCGCTCCCCCGCGGCGTCACGAAGACGAGGTCGAGATCGCCGTCGCCGTCGAAGTCGACCGCTTCCGCCGCCACCCCGGCCGGCAGCCCTCCGACCGCCGCCGGCTCGAAGCGGCCCTCGCCGGCGTTGCGCCACAGCGCCGAGGCCTCCGTCGCGGAGACGAGGAGCACGTCGAGAAATCCGTCGTTGTCGTAATCGAAGAGGAGCGGCGAATCGCCGCGACCCAGGGGCTTCGGCTCGAGGAACGTGCCGTCGCCGCGGTTCAGGGCGAAGAACGCGCCGCCGTCGCCGGCCCAGACGAGGTCGAGGCGCCCGTCCCCGTCGAGATCGCCGGCCGCGGCCGCCCGGACGTTTCCGCGTCCGGGAAGGCCCGCGTCCCGCCGCGCGAGCCGCCCGCCCCGCAGGTTGTCGTACAGCGCGAAGCCCCCGCCGGCGGGCGCGACGAGCAGGTCGATGTCGCCGTCGCGGTCGAAGTCCGCGGCGACGGCCGCGCGCGAGGCGACGCCCTTCGGAAGACCGGCCGCCTCCGTCACGTCGGTGAACGTCCCGTCGAGATTGTTGCGGAGGAGGTGGTCGCCCGCCGGGCCCGCCACGTACAGATCGAGGTCCCCGTCCGCGTCGACGTCGAACGGAATGATCCGCTCGCCCCCCGCGATCGAAGTCTTGCGGAAGCCCGAGGCGTCGCGGATCCACAGGGCTCCGGGCGTCGCGACGTCGAGAGAGCCCGAGTTCAGCACGTCGGCGACGGCCGCGTCGGTCGCCGGCGAGCCCGGGATCGCCTCCCCGAGGCGATACGCCGTCCCCGATGCCGCCGCGATGCGCAGGCCCGAAGCGCCCGCGAAGAGCAGGTCGCGGCCCGAGGCCCCCGTGACTCGGACGACCGAGGCCGATTCGACGCCTTCGAGCCCCCTTCCGGCGACCGGCGCGAACTTCACCGGGACCGGCCGTCCCGCGCGCCCGCGCATGGCGGCCGCGAGCTCCGGGGACCACTCTTCGAGCGGCAGCCCGACGAATTGCGGCTCGGCGTCCCGACGCGCCTGCTGGTAGCGCGGCGTCGTGCGGAGGATGTTCTCGACGATGCGGTACTTCAGGTCCGCGGCTTTCGTGTCGCCCGCGAGATCGGCCGCGGCCGCCTCGGAGAGCGCCCGCTCGAGCCGGGCGTCTCCGACCGAGAGGCGCGTCAGGCGGTCCCGTGCCGAGGCCGCCGCGGTGGCGTCGTGAAGCTCCCGGGCGAGCTCGGCGCGGCGAACCAGAAGAAAGAGATTGTTGGGCGCCTGCGCGAGGGCCGCGTCCACTTCGGCCGCGGCGACCCGCTGGCCCTCCGCTCCGCGGCTGCTCGCCAGCCGGGCCTGCGCCCAGCGCGAGGGCAGGTCTCCGGCGGCCGCAGAGACGGCCCGGCCGTAGGCGTTCTCGGCGCCGCGCCGGTCGCCCGCGAGCTCGCGCCGCACCCCGTCGAGGGCGGCGAGCCTCGGGTCCGAAGGCGAAAGCTTCAACGCCTCCGCGAGAAGCTTTTCCGCCGCGGCCAGGTCTTTCGCCCGCATGGCGGCGACTGCTCCGTTCGCCCAGCCGAGCGGGTCGGACGGCGCGGTTTGGCGCACCCGCTCGAAGCGGCGGGCCGCCTCCGCGAGGTTGCCCTCTTCGAGGGCGGCGAGACCCACGTTGCGATCGGACTGCAGCGCCTGGAGCTGTCCGGGCGAGAGCGGCGCGGCCCTCGCAGCGAAAAGGAGCAGCGCGAGGAGCACGCTAACCCGGGGAGGAGGACCCGACGTCGAGCGCCTTCCGGAACGCCTCGTACGCGGCGTCGTCGACGAGGCAGAACACGATCCGCTGGACGTACTCGGCCGTCGGAACGAACGAGCGCGCGGCGGCGACGGTGATCTCGGCCGCCCGCTGCATCGGGAAGCCGAAGACTCCGGTCGAGAGCGCGGGCATCGCGACCGAGGTGGCGCCGATGTCTTCGGCCCGGCGCAGCGCCTGCAGGACCGCCGAGGCGAGCAGCATCTCCTCGCCGTAGTCCCCGCCTTTCCAGACGGGACCGACGGCGTGGATCACCCAGCGGGCGTGGAGCTTGCCCCCCTTGGTCACGACGGCCTGACCCACGGCGCAGGTCCCGATCCGGTCGCACTCTTCCTGGATCGTCGGGCCGCCGCGCAGCCGGATCGCGCCGGCGACGCCCGATCCCAGCTGCAGCGCTTCGTTGGCCGCATTGACGATCGCGTCGACCGGCATCGACGTGATGTCCGTCTTGGCGAGCTCGATCGAAACGGGCATGAAGTCCTGAAACGGCTCCTAGACGCCGACGGATTTCGCGACGGACTCGGCGATCCGCATGTAGGCCTCGGCGACGGCCGATTTCGGCTCCCCGGCCACGATGGGCCGGCCCGAGTCCCCTCCGGCCGTGACCCGCGGATCCAGCGGAATCTCCCCGAGAAACGGCACCTGGAGCTGGCGGGCCGTGCGCTCGCCGCCCCCGTGCTTGAAGATCTCCTCCCGCCGGCCGCAACCCGGGCAGACGAAGTACGACATGTTTTCGACGATCCCGAGGACCGGCACGTTGACCTTCTGGAACATCGCCAGCCCCTTGCGCGCGTCGATGAGCGACACGTCCTGCGGCGTCGTCACGATGACGGCGCCCGAGAGCTGGATCTTCTGGGTCAGGGTCAGCTGGGCGTCCCCGGTCCCCGGCGGCAGGTCGATGACGAGGAAGTCGAGCGAGCCCCACGCGACGTCCTGGAGGAATTGCTCGACGGCCTTCATGACCATGGGGCCGCGCCAGATGACCGGCTGGTCGACGTCCATGAGGAACCCGAGGGACATCACCTTCACGCCGTGGCGCTCGATGGGAACGATCTGGTTCGATTCGTTGACGTGGGGCTTCTCTTCGATGCCCATCATCATCTGCTGGGACGGTCCGTAGATGTCCGAGTCCATCAACCCCACCCGGTGGCCGAGCCGCTCGAGCGCGAGCGCGAGGTTCGCGGCCACGGTCGACTTGCCGACGCCCCCCTTGCCCGACGCCACCGCGATCTTGTAGCGCACCTCGGGGAGGATCGAAGGCCCCGCGGCCTGGGGCGGGGCCCCGGAGCGGGGAGCCGCGGCCGACGGGGGCTTCACGTCGACCTTGATCGTGACCGCCTGCACGCCCGGAAGGCTCCGCAGCTTTTCGGTCGCGTCGCGGCGGATCTCCTCGGCCGCCTTCGGAGACTCGGTCGTGATCTCGAGACGGAACGACACGTTGCCGCCGCCGACCGTGAGGTCCTTCACGAAGCCGAACGACACGATGTCCCGCGAAAGGCCCGGGAACCGGACCGTTTTCAAAGTTTCGAGGACGCGCTCCTCGGTCAGCTCCGCCGTGGTGCTCATCGTTTCTCCGCGACCGGATTGTATGCCACGGCGGCCCGCGCCTCGGCGCGCAGCGCCTCGATGCGCTCGCGCAGCCGCTCCGTCAGCTCGCCGCGCTCGCGGCTCGACAGTCCGGCGACCGGGATCGGCTCGCCGACCGCGATCGCGACCTCCGAAGGCGTGACCGTGAATCCGCCGCGCCGCAGGATGCCGAACGTCCCGCCGATGCCGATCGGCAGGATCGGCAGGCCCGACCGGATCGCGAGCAGCGCCGCGCCCGCCTTGAACGGCAGGAGCTCGCCCGTGCGGGTCCGCGTCTCCTCGGGAAAGACGATGAGCGAGGCGCCCTTCCCGGCGCGCTTCAATGCCGCGTCGACGACGGCGCCGCCGCGCCGCCGCTCGCCGCGGTCGACCGGCACGAAACCGGCGGCCGCCATGGACCAGCCGAGAATCGGCAACCGGAAGAGGTTGCGCTTGGCGAGGAAGGAGATCTTCATCGGCAGGCGCGCAAAAAGGACCAGGATGTCGTAGAAGCTCTCGTGGTTGGCCGCGATGACGAAGCTCTCGCCCCGGCCGAAGCGTTCGGGGTGGAGCACGCGGACCCGGACGCCGGTCCCCCCCAGGATCATCCGCGACCAGGCACGCCCGAAAAACATGGACCAGGCTCCCCGGGGCGGCACGAATCCCATCGGAATTGCCGGGAGGCCGCAGAGGATCGTCGAGCCGGCGATGACGACCCAGGCCGCGAGCGAACGGAGGAACCGCACGGCGCGGCATCGTAGCAGAGCGACAACTCTCGACGCGTCCGGCGTTTACACCATGCAGAGCGACGGCGTAGAATGCCCCGTCTCCATGGCGCAGCCCACGCAACAGTCCGCAACGGCGATCTTCTATCGCAACCTCCGATGGCTGCGGTTCGTCGACCGTTTCGGCCGCAAGGGGTCCCAGCTCGTCGAGTACATCGGGGGGCTTTCCCAGCTCCTGGGCGAAAGCTTCGCCGCGATGGTCAGCCGGCCCTTCTACGGTGCGGCGCTCCTCGACCAGATGGACGAGCTCGGCGTCAAGTCGGTCTCGATCACCGGGATCACCGCGCTCTTCACGGGCATGGTCCTCGCGCTGCAGACGGCTTACTCGCTCGAGGCCTTCGGCGGCAAGATGTTCGTCGGGCGCGTGGTTTCGCTCTCGCTCGTGCGGGAGCTCGGCCCCGTGTTGACGGCGCTGATGGTCGGGGGCCGCGTCGGCTCCGGCATCACCGCCGAGCTCGGCTCGATGACCGTGACCGAGCAGGTCGATGCCCTGCGGGCCATGGCGATCTCACCCGTGCGGCGCCTGGTCGTTCCGCGCGTGCTCGCCACGGTCATCATGATGCCCGTCCTGACGTCGATCGCCGACGTCCTCGGGATTCTCGGCGGCCTCGGGATCGCCGTCCTCGAGCTCCAGATGACCGCGCAGGACTACATCACGAGCATCTGGCAGCAGCTCTCGATCGCCGACATCTTCAGCGGACTCGGCAAGACGTTTTTCTTCGGCCTCGAGATCGCCGCGATCGGCTGCTACAACGGGCTCCAGGCCCAGGGGGGCGCGGCTTCCGTCGGCCTGGCGACGACCCGCACGGTCGTTCTGGCCTCGATCTGCGTGCTCGTCTCGGACTTCTTCCTCACGAAGCTCTTCCTCGCCTTCTGATGAGCACCGCCACGGCCGCGACCGGCCCGAAAGTCGCAACGCACGTCCTCGGCGACACGATCGTCGAGTTTCACGAGGTCTGGAAGCGCTATTCCGGCCGCGACATCCTCGCCGGCGTCAACCTCAAGATCCGCCGCGGCGAGGTCCTCTGCATCCTCGGGCCCTCCGGCACGGGAAAGAGCGTGACCCTGCGCCACATCAACGGCCTGACCCAGCCGGACGCCGGCGACGTCCTCGTCTTCGGCGAATCGGTCGTCGGCCTGACGGAGGAGCAGCTGTCCCCCGTGCGCCGGCGCACCGCAATGCTCTTCCAGGGCGGCGCCCTGTTCGACTCCATGGACGTGGAGGCGAACATCGCGTTTCCCGTCCGGGAGCACACCGAGAAGTCTCCCGAGCAGGTCGCGGCGATCGTCGCCGAGAAGTTGACGATGGTGGGCCTGCCCGGGATCCAGCGCAAGATGCCGTCGGAGCTCTCGGGCGGCATGCGCAAGCGCGTGGCCCTGGCCCGCTCGATCGCGCTCGACCCGGACATCATCCTCTACGACGAGCCCACGACCGGCCTCGACCCGCTTTCCTCCGAGAAGATCGCCCAGCTCATCGTCGACCTCAACGTGCGGCTCGAGACGACGTCGATCGTCGTCACCCACGACATCGTCGCCGCACGCACGGTCGCCGACCGGCTCGCCTTCCTTCACCAGGGACGGTTCCAGTTCATCGGGACCTTCGACGAGGCCGCCCGCGGCGGCCACCCCGTGCTCCTGGAGTACTTCCGCTCCATGGGTTTCCCGTGCGGCACCGGCGCTTTCCAGGCCGAGCCCGCGCCGAAAGGACCGTAGCCCGTGCCTGGAGAAACACAGGTCGGCCGGCGCTTCCGCGTCGGCCTCGTGGTCATGATCGCCCTCGTGGCGACCATGATCGGGGTCTTCATGGTCGGTCAGCGGGCCAATCTCTTCCGCAAGAAGTTCCCCTACTCGACCCACTTCGAGTCGGCGGCCGGCCTCGTCGGCGGCAACGTCGTCACGTTGAACGGCGTCGTCGTCGGCAACGTCATGGAGGTCAACCTCTCGGGCGACCCGGCCGACCGGACCGTGCAGGTCGTCTACGACGTCGTGCGGCGGTGGGCGCCCATGCTGCGCAAGGGGACGCGCGCTGCCATCAAGACGCGCGGCCTTCTCGGCGACAAGTACATCGAGCTCGCGGGCGGCCGCGCCGACGAGCCCGAGGTGCCGATCGGCGGCGAGATTCCCGCGGCGCCCGGCGCCGGGATCGAGAAGTTCCTCGAGGGCAGCGGGGACCTGCTGACCGACCTCGGCGCGATCGCCAAGTCGCTCAAGGCCATCCTCGGACGGACCGAGAAGGGCGAGGGTCTCCTCGGCTCGCTGACCTCGTCCAGCCCCGAGAGCACCGAACTCGGCAACAGCTTCAACGACGCGCTGCACTCGCTCAACGCGATCCTCAAGAAGATCGAGAACGGCCAGGGCCTGGCCGGAAAGCTCCTCATCGACGAGAAGTACGGCCGGGAGACGAGCGAGTCGCTCGCCGGGGCCATCCGGTCGGTCCAGTCGCTGCTGGCGAAGATCGACGAGGGCGTCCGGACCGGGAACGGCGCCATCCCGGCGCTGCTCTCGGACCCGGAGGGCAAGAAGAAGGTCTACGCGCTCGTCGACGACCTCGCGACCGCAGCCGCCGCGCTCGCCGCCGTCGCCAAGAACCTGGAGCACGGCGACGGGGCGATCCCGATCCTCCTGAACGACCCGCAGTTCGGCAAGGAGTTCTCGAAGAACCTGCAGAGCTTCACCCTGCACCTCGACTCCATCAGCCGCAAGCTCGATGAGGGCGACGGCACGGCCGGCAAGCTCATCAACGACCCCGAGCTCTTCGACGCGGCGCACCGGCTCGTCGTCGGCGTCGACCAGTCTCCGATCCTGCGCTGGCTCATCAAGGACCGCCAGAAGGCCGCGATCAAGAAGGAGTACAACGACGCGGTGAAAGCCGGGACGATCGAGCCGATGCCGACACCCTCCCGGTGATGCGCATCCTGGTGACAGGCGGTGCGGGCTTCATCGGCTCGCACCTGGTGGATCGTCTGCTGGCGCGCGGCGACCGGGTCGTCGCGCTCGACGACTTCAACGACTTCTACGATCCCTCGCTCAAGCGGTCGAACGTCGCGCCGCATCTCGGCCACCCGTCCTACCGGCTGGTCGAGGGCGACATCCGCGACCGCGCGCTCGTTTTTCGCCTCTTCGCCGAGGAGCGGTTCGACGCCGTGGCGCACCTGGCGGCCCGCGCCGGCGTGCGGCCATCCCTGACGCAGGCCGTCCTCTACGAGGAGGTCAACTGCGTCGCGACCCTCCACCTCCTCGACGCGGCGGTCGCCCACGGCAAGCCCCGCTTCGTCTTTGCGTCCTCCTCGTCGGTCTACGGCGTCAATTCCAAGCTCCCCTTTTCGGAAGAGGACCCGATCGAGCGGCCGGTCTCCCCGTACGCCGCCACCAAGCGCGCGGGCGAGCTCCACGTCTTCACCGCGCACCACCTTCACGGCCTTCCGGCGGTCGCCCTCCGGTTTTTCACGGTCTACGGTCCGAGGCAGCGCCCGGAGATGGCGATCGCCCGATTCATCCGCGGCCTCGAGTCCGGGGAGCCCATCCCCTTCTACGGAGACGGGACCTCGCGGCGCGACTACACGTACATCGACGACATCACCGACGGGATCCTGGCGGCTCTCGACCGGGACTTCGGCTTCGAGATCGTGAACCTCGGTGGCGCCCGGCCGGTCACGCTGACCGAGCTCGTCGCGGCGCTCGAGCAGGCCACCGGCCGGAAGGCCCGGCTGCTGCGCCAGCCGGATCAGCCGGGCGACGTCCCGGTGACCTTCGCCGCGACCGAAAAGGCGGAGCGGCTCCTGGGGTTCCGGGCGCGGGTGCCGCTCGCGGAGGGATTGCGGCGGTCGGTCGAGTGGCATCGGAGCCGGGCGGAGAAGCCGGTAAGCAGTAAGCAGTAAGCAGTAAGCAGTAAGCAGTAAGCAGTAAGCAGTAAGCAGTAAACGGTAAAGCCATCAGCCGGAGAGACGTCGCGGGTTTATGAACATCTGCATGATCGGGACGGGGTACGTCGGGCTGGTGACGGGAGCGTGTCTCGCGGATTTCGGCATGGACGTCGTCTGCGTCGACAAGGACGCGGACAAGATCGCCGCGCTCCAGCGGGGGCAGATCCCGATCTACGAGCCGGGCCTCGAGGAGGTCATCGCCCGCAACGAGCGCGCCGGGCGCCTGCGCTTCACCACGGACCTGAAGACCGCCATCGAGGAGGCGCTCGCGATCTTCATCGCCGTGGGGACGCCGCCGAAGGCCGACGGCTCGCCCGACCTGACTTTCGTCCGCCAGGTCGCCGAGACGATCGCCGAGCACATGAACGGCTACAAGGTCGTGGTGACAAAGTCGACGGTGCCGACCGGCACCGGCCGGATGATCGAGCAGATCATCGGCGACGCCAACCACCGCCACGAGTTTTCGGTCGCGTCCAACCCCGAGTTCCTGCGCGAGGGCTCGGCCGTCGCCGACTTCCTTCGGCCCGACCGCGTCGTCATCGGCGCCGGCGACGCGCGCGCCATCGAGATCCTGAAGGAGATCTACAGCCCGCTCTTCCTGATCGAGACGCCGTTCGTGATCACGGACGTCGCCTCGGCGGAGCTGATCAAGTACGCGTCCAACGGCTTCCTGGCCGTGAAGATCTCCTTCATCAACGAGATCGCCCGGATGTGCGAGCTCATGGGCGCCGACGTCCACTCGGTGGCGCGCGGGATGGGGCTCGACAAACGCATCGGCGGCAAGTTCCTGCACCCGGGCCCAGGATTCGGCGGCTCGTGCTTTCCGAAGGACACGGCCGCCGCGGCCGACCTGGCGCGCCAGAACGGCTACACCTTCGAGATCATCGAGGCGGCGATGCGGGCCAACGACAAGACGAAGGCCCGGATGATCCAGAAGATCGCGGGCGCGGCGGGCCCGCTCGCCGGCAAGACCGCCGCCGTTCTCGGCCTGTCGTTCAAGCCCGAGACCGACGACATCCGCGAGTCGCCGGCCCTCGCGGTGGTGGCGGACCTCAAGAAAGCGGGCGTCAAGGTGCGGGCCTTCGATCCGGCGGCGATGGACAACGCCCGGGCCGTGCACCCGGACGTGCACTACGCGGAGGACGCCTACGACTGCGCGGCCGGCGCCGACTTCATCGTCCTCGCCACCGAGTGGAATGCGTTCCGGAAGCTCGACCTCGAGCGGCTGAAGGCCGGTCTCCGGTCGACGACGATGATCGATCTTCGCAACGTCTACGAGCCCGACGAGATGCGGCGCCTCGGCTGGACGTACGCGGGGGTCGGCCGGGGATGATGAAAGGCGGCGGCATGCGCATCCTGGTGACGGGCGGAGCGGGGTTCCTGGGCAGCCATCTGTGCGACCGGCTTCTGGCGGAAGGCCACGAAGTCATCGCCATGGACAACCTCCTGACGGGCAACATGCGCAACCTGGCGCACCTCGAGGAGCAACGGCGATTTCGGTTCGTCCGCCACAACGTGGCCGAGTACATCTTCGTGGACGGCCCCGTCGACGCGGTGATGCACTTCGCGTCGCCCGCCTCCCCGATCGACTACCTCGAGCACCCCATCAAGACGCTCAAGGTCGGCTCTCTCGGCACGCACAACGCCCTGGGCCTGGCGCTCGCCAAATCGTCGCGTTTCCTCCTGGCCTCGACGTCCGAGGTCTACGGCGACCCGCTCGTGCACCCGCAGCCCGAGACCTACTGGGGCAACGTCAACCCGATCGGCCCCCGCGGCGTCTACGACGAAGCCAAGCGCTTCGCCGAGGCGATCACGATGGCCTACCATCGCGCCCACGGCGTGTCGACCCGCATCGCCCGAATCTTCAACACCTACGGCGCGCGGATGCGTCCTCACGACGGCCGCGTCGTGCCCGCGCTGATCTGCCAGGCGCTGGCCGGCGAGCCCCTGACGGTGTTCGGCGACGGCTCGCAGACGCGGTCCTTCTGCTACGTCGAGGACCTCATCGACGGCATCTACCGGCTGCTCCTGTCGGACGTCGTCGAGCCCGTCAACATCGGGAATCCGGCCGAGCTCTCGGTGCTCGACTTCGCAAAGACCATCCGGAAGCTCACCGGCACCCGGAGCGAGATCGTCTTCCAGCCGCTCCCCGTCGACGACCCGAAAGTCCGGCAGCCGGACATCACGAAGGCCCGGACCAGGCTCGGCTGGGAACCGCGTGTCGGGCTCGACGAGGGCCTGGAGCGGACGATCGGGTATTTCCGAGGCCTGCCGCCGGAGGACCGTGCCCCCCGCTGATCGACGCTCTCGGACCTAGCCTTCCCCGCCGTCGCGGCCGATGGCCTCGACCGGGCAGGAGTCCATGGCCTCCTGGCAGCGGGCGTCCTCTTCCGGGGTCTCGGGCTGGCGGAACACGTAGGAGTAGCCCCGGTCCTCGTTGCGCTGAAAGCAGGTCGGCGCCGTGACGCGGCAGACGTCGCAGTCGATGCACTGCGCGTCCACGTAGTACTTTCCGGCGGCGTTTTCCGCCACCTTGTCCTTGCGGTCGGCCACGAGGGCGGGAACCTTAGCACGGCGCCCGGCGGGGGCCAAATGAACGTTCGGTCAAGAGCGCGAACGGCCGGAACCGCTGCGCTAGACTGCCGCGCGTGCGTTCCCGGGGGCTCTTCGCGCTGGTGCTCGGCGGCCTCGCGGTGGCGTGCAACGAGAGGCCGCTTCCCGACGGAGCGCGCTCGGATCGCGACGAGGCGGCCGGCCGCCGCATCTACGAGCGCAAGTGCGCCTCCTGCCACAACAAGAACGGCGACGGCCGAACCATCGTGGCCGGCCACTTTCCCTACGCCAACCTCCTCGACGGACGCTGGCGAGGCGACGGTTCGGCGGCGGCGATCGAGCGGCAGATCCGCCAGGGCCACGATCCCATGCCGAAGTTCGAGGGTAAACTGACCGACGAGGAGATCCGGCAGACCGTGTCCTACGTCCTTGCGCTCTCGAAGTCCGCGCCGGACGCGCCGGCGTCCCGACCCGCGGCGCCGGGAGGGCCGTGAGGCGGATCCCGCTCTTTCCGCTGCCCGGCGTCGTGCTCCTGCCCGGGACGATGCTCCCGCTCCACATCTTCGAGCCGCGGTACCGAACGATGGTGGCCGACGCGCTCGAAGGCGACCGCACGATCGGCATGGCGATGCTCTACCCGGGGTGGGAGGCGGCCGCGGAGGGCCAGGATCCCCGGATTTATCCGGTCGGAGGGGCCGGGGAGATCGTCGAGTCCGAAGAGCTCGAGGACGGGCGTTGCAACATCCTGCTCGAGGGGCGATTTCGGTATCGCGTCCTGGAGGAAACGTCCTCCGGCCCCTATCGCGTCGCCCGCGTGGAGGAGGTCCGCTCGGTTCCGTTCGCGGATCGGGCCGAGGAGGGGCGGGTCACGGGCGCCGCCGCCGCGCTTTTCGGCCTCGTCGCGCGGGAGCTCGAGCTTCCGCCGCTCCCGGAGGAGTCCCTGCCGGCCGAACGCCTCGCCTCCGAGATCGCCCTGCGCCTGCGCTACGCGCCGGCCGAGCTCCAGGCCCTTCTCGAGATCGACTCGGTGGCCTCGCGCTTCGAGGCCCTCGCCGGCCGCATGCTCGAGTGGCAGGGCCGGCTGCGATTTCTGGCGCCGTTTCGGCCGAGCGAGCTCGACCCGCGGCGCAACTAGGCCTGCGACGCGTTCAGCGCGCGCTCGTGTGCCCAGCTGCGGATCTGCTTGATCTGCTCTTCCATGGTCACCGCCAGGGGAACGGTGGCCGAGATCATCTTGTACATGTCGTCTTCGTTGAGCGTCCGGTTCTCGGCATAGGCGTCGACGACCCCCGAGACGACGGCCTGCTCGATCTCGGCACCGTTCCACCCGTTGGTCGCCTTGGCGAGGAACACGAGGTCGAAGCGGCCCACGTCGCACTTGGCCTTCTTCAGGTGAATCGCGAAGATCTGCTTGCGCTCCTCCTCGTTCGGCAGGTCGACGAAGAAGACCTGGTCGAAGCGCCCTTTCCGGATGATCTCGGCGGGGAGCAGGTGGATCCGGTTCGCGGTCGCAGCCACGAACACGAGGGCGGCCTTCTCCTGCATCCAGGTCAGGAATCCCGAGAAGATGCGCGACATCGAGGCGTCCTGGCCCTCGCGGTAGCCGCCGACGCCCATCTCGATCTCGTCGATCCAGAGCACCGCCGGCGAGACGGCCTCGACCGCGCGGAGTGCCCGCAGGAAGGTCATCTCCGGATTGTCCGTGCCGAAGACGGCGTTCATGTCGAGCCGGAAGAGGGGCAGGTTCCAGAGAGTCGAGATGGTCTTGACGCAGAGGCTCTTTCCACAACCCGAGATCCCCATCAGGAGGATCCCCTTGGGAATCGGAATCCCGGCGTCGAGGGCGTCGCGGGAGAAGAGCGCCTGCCGCTTCAACAGCCAGGTCTTGAGGACGTTGTAGCCGCCGACGTCGTCGAGCGAGAAGCGCGGCGGCACGAACTCCAGCACGCCCTCCTTGCGCGACATCTGCTCCTTTTCCGCCAGGACCTCGAAGTACGCCGCCTCGTCGAACGTCTTGCGCGAGGCGAAGGTCTTCGAGACGAGGTGCCCGATCTCGTCGGCCGTCAGGCCGCGCATGGCGAGGCCCAGCCGCCGCATCGAAGCCTCGTCGATGTCGACGCCGAGCCGGCGGCGCAGGTGGCCCTCGAGGAGCTTTCCGATCTCGTTGTCGTCGGGCAGCTCGTACTCGACGACATACATCTCTTTCTTGGCCTCTTCGGGGATGGCCAGGCGGGGCGACACGAAGAGCACGTGGCGGCCGCGGTCCTTGAGCGCCCGGTAGAGGTCGCGAATGCGGCGGACGACGTCCGGGTGCCCCTCGCCTCCCGTCGGAAAGTCCTTGAGGAGATAGAAGCCCTTTCCGCTCGCGATCAGGATGGCCTCGAGCGCCTTCACCGGGTCCCGCGTCCCGGGAACGGGCGCGCCGTCCACGACGAGGCCTTCGACGATCGACCAGACGCCGTACGGGCACGGCGCGCCGTAGAACGTCTTGGCGAGGTGCTGCGCGAGACGCTCGACGCGCGACTCCTCCCACGACAGCACGTAGAGGAGCGGATGGCCTCCGAGTAGAGCCTTCCGGATCCGCTCCATCGCCTTCGAAGGCGCAGCGATCAGAGGCGAAGTCGCGGTGGTGCTCATCGCCGGGATTGTAACGCGCCTTGGGCGGCGGGCCGGTTACAATGGCCGCGCATGGCCAACCCCGAGCATCAGCGGCTCCTCCTGTCGCCGGAGTGGAACGACTGGCGCACCAAGAACCCCAACGTCACGCCCGATCTGACCGGTGCCGAGCTCGCGGGCCGGGACCTGTCGGGCAAGAACCTCAAGCGCGCCGACCTGACGCGCGCGGACCTGTCGAAAGCCAATCTGGCCGGAACGGACCTGACGCGCGCGACGCTGCGCAACGTGAGATTCGCCGGGGCCCAGGCCGCCGGGGCCATCCTCGAGCACTGCGCGCTCGACTTCCTCGACTTCTCCGGGGTGTTCCTCGCGGGGGCCCGGTTTCGCTCGGCCTCGCTCCAGAGCGTCGCGCTCGTCGGAGCGGACCTCGCCGGAGCGGACCTCTCGTTCACCCGCCTCGAGGGCGCCGACCTCTCCAACGCCAACCTCGCCGGGGCGATCCTGCGCGACGTGAACTTCCGCGGCGTGGAGGTCTCCGGCGCGCACTTCGACGGCGCCGACCTCTCCCGTGCGGTCTTCGAGGGCGTCTCGGCCGTGCGCGGATCCTTTCCCAGCGCGAACTTCACCGGCGCGAACCTGAAGACGGCCGACCTGACCGGTGCGGACCTGCGCAAGGCCAATTTCGCGGGCGCTATCCTCCGGCAGGCCGCCCTGAACGCCGCCGACTGCGAGGGCGCCGAGTTCACCGACGCCGACCTGGAGCTGGTCTCGGCGGTCGAAGCGAACTTCACGGCGGCCGGCTTCGACCGGGCCAAGGTCCGCAAGGCCGACCTGCGGCGCGCCATCTTTCTCGACGCCGGCGGCGCCGACGTCAGTTTCTCGGAGGCGAAGCTCACCGAGGTCGACATGCGCTCGGCGCGATTCGAGAAGGCGAGCTTCCAGAACGCCGACCTCTCGAAGGCCGTCTTCCGGCGGGCCAACCTCAAGCCCTACTCCTTCGTCGGCGCGTCGTTTTCGGGCGCCGACCTGGGCGAGGTCCAGGCCGAGGGCGTCAACTTCTCGCGAGCGGACCTCTCCCTCGGCAGCTTTCGCCAGGCCAACCTGAAGCGGGCCGACTTCAGCCAGGCCAAGGGATTCGACGCCGACATGTCCGGCGCCCTCCTCATCGGCGCGAACTTCACCGGCGCGAGCCTGCAGGACGCGGACTTCCGGTTTGCCCGGGCAATCGGCGCCAACTTCACCGACGCCGACCTGAAGGGCGCCGACCTCGCCAACTCCGACTTCTCCGAGGCGATCTTCAAGAAGACCAAGTTCTGGGGAGCGACGGCGCGGCGCGCAAAGCCGCCCAAGGGCCATGGCCTGCTCTTCTCCCTCTCGACGTCCTTCTCGAAGGCCAAGGAGAAGAAGACCAAGGCTCTCGACGAAAAGGAAGCCAAGCGCCAGAGGCGCATCGCCGAGCTCGAGGCCGAAGCGACCAAGAAGGCGCCCCACCTGACCGGCAAGCGGTAGGCGGGTCTAGGGCTTCTTGGTCGGCGCCGGCGTCGGCGGGGTCACGGCCCGCGCGAAGGCCGCGCCGAGCTTGCCCGAAACGTCCCCCTCGACCACGAACCCTCCGGGGCGCGAGGACACGGTCGCGACGAGCTCGCCGGCGCGGGGCCGCAGGGCGATCGTCCACGGCGGTCCCGTCTTCGTCCGGACGATCACGGTCGCGGCCGGCGGCGGCAGCGCCTTGACCGCGGCGTCGTCGACGAACCCCTTGCTCTTCAGCGCCGCGATCGCGGCCAGGACGTCGTCCACGGCCGACGCGAGGACGGGCTTGCCCCCCGCCGTCCAGCCGGTCGCGTCGCGGGTCAGGGTGTGCTTGTCGGTCTGGAAGTCCGCCTCGACCGCCGTCACGTCTCCCCGGTTGAACGCGACGAGGCTCGTGCTACGGAACGGCTCGGCCTCCTTGGAAAGCTCGGCCACGATCTCCTGGTCCACCGTGAGGACGCGGCCGTCCCGCCGGGCGTAGACCGAGTTGCCGTTCGAGCGTGTCGCCCCGAAGTCGACCGAAGTCACGGCGCCCTTCTCCCCCGTCAGGCTGACGCGATAGAGGGGCGGCTGGAGCGAGAGGGCGGCGAGGTCCTGCCCGCCGGGGAGAAACTCGACCGTCCGGAGGCCCGTCAACTGACCGGCGAGCCGGTCGGCCTCCCCCGCGTCGGCGAGGTCGGCGACGGGCTCGGAGAGCCACCAGGCCCCCTCCCGCCGAAAAAGGACCAGGCGGCCCCGGCCCCGGAAGATTTCGATGCGGCTGACGTCGGCGGAGCGGCCGCCGAAAACGTCGCGGCTGCGGAAGTCGTCGACCGGCTTCTTGACGGCGGCGAGCGCGGACGAGGGCACGAAGAGCACCGTCGACTGCCCCGCCACGCGCGCGGCGGTGATGTCGGTGCCCGGAATGTCGACGCCGAACTCGATCGTCCGGGTCTTGACGGCCGACGGCTCGTCGGCGTCGGTCCAGGTGAGTTTCGCCGTCGCGACCGGGTGATCGAGGCCGTAGTCCTGGGGCCGCGCCTCGGCCGAGTCGACCGAGGCTTGCTTCAGTTCCGTCAGCTCGCTGGCGGCGCTGTTCACCGCGAAGGGGTCCGCGGGATATGCGTCGGGCTTGACCAGCCGCCACGGAGCCGCGCCGTCGGCCCGCGCGAGCTCGACGGTCTCCGCACCGCGCGTTAGCGTGAGGCCCGTCAACCGGTCCTCGGGAAGGTCCCAGTAGAGGTTGCCCTTGCGCTGGCGCTCGGCCGTGGAGGGCATCTTGCGCTCGAAAAGAAGAATGAACGCGAAGAGCGCCGCCACGACGGCCGTGAGGGCGAGGAGCTTGCGCGCGGACACGGTCGGATCAGTCCCTGCGCCGGTACCAGACCCAGAGTCCGAGGAGGATGGCGAGGCCCGGCAGTCCGGCGATCGCGAAGATGCCGATCCGGCGCACCTGGGAGTCGGTCAACGACAGCGACGCCTGCTCGATCGTCTTCGGCGCGATACCGATCTGCTTCTCGCTCCCGGTCAGCCAGTGGATGGCGTTAGCGAGCAGGACCCCGTTGCCGCCGTTGGCGATCGCGCCGTCGGCCGCGAAGCGCGAGTTCCCGATGACGACCAGGCGCGCGGCCTTCCCGCCGGTCTTGTTCTCGTCCGCCGGGCCGACCGCGACCGCGATCGACACGGGCCCGGGCGTGTCCCCGGACTCCTTCTGGATCGCTCCGTTGCCTTCGGCCAGGGCCTTGAGGTTCGTCTCGCCCCAGCCCTCCGCCGAGGTCTCGACGAGCATCGTCTCGGCGACGCCCTCCGGCGGCTTCTCGGCCTTCGTCACCGACCGCGCGAGCGGGAAGACGACCGGAAGGCTCTCGGCGGAGAGGGGCCGCACGATCGGGTGAGTCCCGTACTTGTTGGCGAGGACCGTCTCGGCGCCGACCATCGGCAGGGCGTTGGCCGGATCGACCACGATGTCGTTGCCGAGCCGGAGGCCGTACTGGCCGAGAAGCTCCGCGAAGCCGAGGTCCGGGGGCGGCGAGCCCGGCCCGGGCAGGACGGGGTCGAGCAGGACCAGGGCATGGCCGCCCGCCGCGAGGTATTTCTGGAGGGCGCCCGACTCCGGCGCCAGGAACGAGGTCCTCGGCCCGGCCACGACGACGACTTCGGTGCCTGCCGGAAGGTCGTCCTTGCCGAGCGAGGCCCAGGTCGCGACGGTCATGTTGTCGCGCTCGAGCAGCTGCTTGGCCTCGGAGTAGCCGCGCCCCCGCTCGCTCGAGTCGAGCGAGGCCTCGTTGTGGCCCTGGGTGAAGACGATCCTGGGCTGTTTCTGCTCGGACACCGCGAGGATCGCGGAGGTGAACGCCTCCTCGCCCTTGAAGGCTTTGATCGCGGGCGTCCCGCCCATCTGCGCGGCAGCGAAGTCGAAGTCGGCGAGCTTGTCCTCCTCGACGTACTTCTTGCGGTCTCCCGAGCGGAAGACCACCGTGTTCTGGCGAACGCCGAACTCCTTGAGCAGCGCCTCGGCGCGCGCCACGTTGCGCGTCGGGTCGAGGTACTCGACCTCGATCTTGGGCGAAATCGCCTGGTAGCGCGACAGGAGCTCGCGCACCGGCTGGTACAGCCTCGCGCCGGAGGTCATGAAGACGGTGACGCGCACCGGGCTCTTCAGTCCGGCCAGGATCTTCCGGGTCTGCTCCGAGATCGAGTAGATGCGGGTCGAGGTCCAGTCGCCGCGCACCCAGTGGCGGGCCGAGAGGTAGTTGATCCCGACGAGCAGCGCCACCCCGAGGACGACGGCGACCGCGGAGGTGCCCGCGCGGACGGCCCGGGCCTTCACGGCGTCTCCTTCTTGGCCGAAACCGACACGGTCGTCAGGAAGAGGAAGAAGATCGTGGCCGAGACGTAGTACACGACGCGCCGGGTGTCGACGACGCCGCGGGCGAAGTCCTCCATGTGCTCCCAGACGTTGAAATAGGCGAAGAACTCCCGCTTCTCGGGATCGTTGACGGCGGACTGGAGCAGGCCTCCCGAAAAGATCACGATCAGCATGGCGAAGGCGAAGATGGCCGCGACGATCTGGTTCTTGGTGAGGGTCGACGCGAAGATGCCGACCGACAGGAAGTACGCGCCCATCAGGGCGACCGCGAAGTAGGCCGCGCCGACCGGGCCCAGGTCGATCGGCGTCTGCCAGCGCAGGATCGCCACGTACGCGAGCGTCGGCAGCCAGAGCGTCAGGAAGAAGCCGAGCGCGCCGAGGAACTTGCCGAGCACGACCGTCCCCTCCGACACCGGGGACGTCAGGAGCATCTCGAGCGTGCCGGACTTGCGCTCCTCCGCGAACAGCCGCATCGCGATGATCGGCACGACGAAGAGGTTGAAGATCCAGAAGTACGTGTTCGAGAAGAGGAGGATCAGGGCCTGGCCCTTGGGGGCCTGGGGCGAGTTGAGGAAGTTCACGATGACGGCGAAGATGAAGCCGTTCATCAGGAGAAACGCCGCGAGCACGACGTAGGCGAGAGGCGACAGGAAGTACGCCCGCCACTCCCGGCCGACGATGGCAAAGAGCTTCCTCACGACGGCGCCTTCTCCCCTTCCGCGGCCGGCGCCGCCTCGGGCGCGGGCGCGCCGCCCTCCGGAGCCGCCGCGTCGCGACGTGTCAGCCGCACGAAAACGTCCTCGAGGGACATGGCCTCGCGCGCGAGCTCGCGCAGCACCCAGCCCTTGTCGACCGCGAGACGGAAGACGTCCTCACGCGGGTCCGAGCCCTGGAGGCAGGTCAGCCGCGCCCGCGTCTCCCCGGGGGCCGATTCGAGATCGACTTCCGAAACTCCGTTCAGACCGCCGAGCGCCTCGCGCGCGTCGACGGCGCCCCGGAAGACCGCCCGCACCACGGGCGTGCCCGCGAGCTTGCTGCGGAGCTCGGAGGGCGTTCCTTCCGCGACGATGCGGCCGCGGTCGATGATGAGCACGCGGTCGCAGACCGCCTCGACCTCCGGCAGAATGTGCGTCGAGAGCAGCACCGACCGGTCCTTGCCGAGCTGGCGGATCGTCTCCCGGATCTTGATGATCTGGACCGGGTCGAGCCCGATCGTCGGCTCGTCGAGGATCAGAACGCGCGGCCGGTGGACGAGCGCTCCCGCGAGCGCGGTCCGCTGCCGGAACCCCTTCGAGAGGTTCTCGATCCGGCGCCCCGCGACCTCGCCCAGCAGGCACTGGTCGAGCGCCTCCGCGACCCGGGCCTTCACCTCGGCCCTCGGGACGCCTTCCAGGCGCGCCCGGAACGCCAGGTACTCGTTCACCCGCATCTCGGTGTACGCGGCGGCGGACTCGGGCAGGTATCCGAGCGAGGCGCGCGCGGCGTTGGACTGCGTCACGATGTCGAACCCGGAGACCCGCGCCGTCCCGGACGTCGGCGGGAGAAAGCCCGTCAGGACACGCATCGTCGTGGTCTTCCCGGCGCCGTTGGGGCCCAGGAAGCCGACGATCTCGCCCTCCCGCACGGAGAACGTGACGTCGTCCACGGCGAGCCGGGTCGGATATCGCTTCGACAGGTTTTGAACTTCGATCATGCGAGCTTCGGAGAAACCGCGTTAAGAAATCGCGGAAGGATAATGCATATTCCCGAAAAACCGGCTCGCGTATCATTCGCGGCGTGATCGCGGTCGAGAACGTCTCGAAGACCTACGGCCGATTCGGCCGGCGCACCCGGGCGCTCGACGGCGTGTCCCTGGAGGTTCGGCGGGGCGAAACCGTCGGTTTGATCGGCCCCAACGGCGCCGGGAAGACGACGCTCCTGTCGTGCCTGCTCGGCTTCCTTCGCCCCGATTCCGGCTCCATCCGGATCGACGGCCGCCCGGTCGACGACCTCGCGATCCGCGCCCGGACCGGCTACATGCCCGAACGGCTGGGGTTCGACCGGGACCTGACGGGCTCGGACTTCCTCGAGTTCCACTGGCGGCTGTCGGGAGGCGACTCCGCCCGGACCGCTGCCGAGGTGCGGGACGCGGCGGCGCGGGTCGGCCTCGAGCCGGCCGCCCTCGCGAAGAAGCTCCGGACCTACTCCCGGGGCATGCTCCAGCGGATTGGGGTCGCCCAGGCGACCCTCGGGCGACCGGACATTCTGTTTCTCGACGAGCCCGCCTCGGGCACCGATCCCCTCGGCGTCGTCACGGTGCGCGAGCGGATTCTCGAGGCCAAGGCGCGCGGCGCCACGATCGTACTCAACTCGCACCAGCTCCCCGAGGTCGAAAAGGTCTGCGACCGGGTGGTCTTCATCGATCACGGCCGGCTGACGCGCTCGGAGACGCTGACCGGGGATGCCGCCTCGAGGCGCCGCGCCGCGATCCGCGTCGAAGCCGTCGACAGCGCGCGGGCGGCGGAGATCCTCGGGCGCGAAGGGCTCGCCGTCGAGTCGGGCGACGGCGGGCTCCTGCGCCTGCCGGACGCCGGCGCCGCCGAGATCGCCCGGGCGGTCAAGGCACTCGCCCTCGCCGATGTCGCGGTGCTCGAGGTCCGATCCTCCGCCGAGCTCGAGGAGCTGTTTCGCGAGGCGCCCCCGTCTTGACCGAGATGATCCGCCGGTTCCTGCGTCAGAAATCGCGCAGCGCCGGAACGCTCGTCGTTCTCGTCCTCATCGCCGTGGCTTCGGCCTTCACCATCGCCGCGTCGGGAGGACGGGCGGGCGCCGACGGGCCCACCTCTTACCTGGTGCTCTTCGTCCTCGGCGCGGCATCCGTTTCCCGGGACGCCTCGAGCGGCGCGCTCCAGATGATCCTCGTCCGCCCGATCCGGCGCACCGACTACCTGTTCGGCCGCTACCTCGGCATTCTCTTCGCGTTCGCCGCCTTCCTCGTCGCCTGCGCGCTGTTCGCCGTCGTCGTGAAGGCCGCCGTGCACGATTCCGGGCCGCCGCTCGAGCTCGCGTGGATGGTGTCGAACCTGGGCTACGGCATCCTCCGCGCCGCGCAGACGGCGGCCATGCTGATCTTCTTCTCGACGTTCCTGCCAGGCTACGGCGACGTCATCGCCGTCGCCTGCCTCGAGCTCTTCCTGGCGATCCAGACCAACGTCGGCTGGTTCCAGAAAGTCGCCGAGGCGGGCCGGCGCGAGATCCTGGCACCCGTCGACTGGGAGCGCGTGTTCCGCGGCGAGCCCGCGGCGCTTTCGGGCGCCGGGCGCGGCGTGCTCGCGGCCGTCGTCTTCCTGGCCGCCGCCGCCGTCATCTTCAGCCGCCGGGAGTTTGCCTATGGACAGGACTGAGGCGGCGTCGGTGTCCCAGTCGCAGTCGCGGCTCTCGCCGGTGCTGCTCTGGGTGCTCCTCGCGGCGATCCTCTTCCGGATCGTCACGGCCGTCATGGACCGCGGAGGAGCCGAGGGCACCGGCCTCGTCCGCTGGCAGCCGCGCGAAGACGCGGCCGCGCGGGCCGCGAAAGCCGGCAAACCGATCCTCTACGACTTCACGGCGGCATGGTGCGGACCGTGCAAGCTCGTCGACCGGGACTGGGAGTCGCCCGAGATCGCCGATCGGGTCAACGCCGGGTTCGTTCCCGTCCGGATCGTGGACCGCGCGCGCGAAGACGGACGCAATGCGCCCGACGTCGACGAGCTCCAGCGCCGCTACGAGATCTCGGGCTTCCCGACCCTCGTCGTGGCGGCGCCGGACGGACGGCTCATCGGCAAGCACGAGGGCTACCGCAACCGCGCGGCCCTGGTGGATTTCCTGAAGGAGCCGGGCCGGCCGTAGCCTTCGACCCGGGCCGTGCCCGCGTCGTCACTCCTCGTCTTCGTCCGCGTCCGCCTGGCCCGCGCCGGAGCCGGACCGCACCGACACGGGACCGTTCTCGGTCGAGAGCCTCACGAGCGCCGGCCCGTCGCCGAGCTCGATCCGCCGGTGGTCGTCGTCCCACGTCCTCCGGGCGGCCGCGCAGGCCTCGCCTCGACACTGGAACGGCGAGTGGCCTCGCGACTCCACGACTGCGCCCGACCGGTAGCCTGCGGGGATCGCGAGCGAGACGGGGCCGTTGACGGCTCGGGCGTCGAGGCCGCCGCCGGTCCACGCGTCGCCCGAGAGCTCGACTTCGATCGGCCCGTTCTCGGTCCGCATGCGGAGCTTGCCGCCCGCGCCCTCGAACGCGATCGGGCCGTTCTGCGCGTGAAGGTCGAGATCGCCCGCGGAATCATGGACGGAGATGGGTCCGTTGCGCGTGCTCGCGACCACGCGGCCCGACAGGCCCGAGAGGCCGATCGGACCGTTCTCGGCCGAGATCTCCAGGGACGCGCCGCGCGGCGCGACGACGAGGAGGTACCCGACCCAGTCCTCGTCGGCCGGGCCGCGGACCGTCACGGAGTCGCCGGAGCGCTCGAGGGCGATCGCGGACAGCGCGTCGGCGGACGGCGCCGCCTTGCAGGCCACGATCTCGAAGTCGGCGCGGTCTCCCTCCCGGACGTGGGCGCCCGAGTTGCGTGCGGCCTGGACCCGGAGGGGGCCTCCGGCGGGAACCGGGACGGTCATCCGTTCCTCCGCCCGGGCCGCCACCCGGTCGGCGAAGAGAACGCGGATGTCGCTGCAGCTCGACGGATTCTCGCCGTCGCGGACCGAGATGCTGCGATGGCGGTGGCCGGCCCGCGCCGCCGGGGCGCACAGCGCGAGGACCGCGGCCGAGGCGAGGACCCGTCTCCAGCGTGTCGTCATGGGCGACCTCCCGCATCCGGATACGCCGCCCCCGGCCGGAGGTTACGGGACTTCAGCCTTCGGCCACGATGACCGGGCCCCCGGTCCGCACGATCGAGACGGCCGAGCCTTCGGCGTCGCTCAACGGCTTCTCCCACCAGTCCCCGTTCCGGCCGCCGACCTCGGAGTAGGGGCCCGACGGGACGACGCCGACCGAGCGGTTGCGCCCGGACTGCTTGGCGAGGTACATCGCGCGGTCGGCGAGCTTCAAGACCTCCGTAAACGCGAACGTGCGAGTCGAGTCGGGGTACCACGGAAACGGCGCCCACCCGACCGAGCAGGTCCGGCGGACCTTCTGGCCTCCGCCGATGTCGAACGGCTCGGAGCCCACCGCCGTCATGACGCGCCCGGCGAGGACGTCGCCGCGGGTCCGGTCCGCGTCGCGTGAGATCAGGAGGAACTCCTCGCCGCCCCACCGGATCAGGCGGTCCGAGTCCCGCACCACACCCGTCAGGCGTCGGGCCATTTCGGCGAGCACGCCGTCGCCGCGGTCGTGGCCGTACTCGTCGTTGATCTCCTTGAAGTGGTCGATGTCGACGATGTAGAAGATGAGGTCGCAGTTGCGCGGGCGGTTGGCCGGGGGCGTCGAGTGCACGCGGAGCGTCCGGTTGACGTCGTCCTCGATGACCGTCGAGAAGAATCTCCGGTTGCGGGCCCCGGTCAGCGCGTCGGTGAAAGAGGCCTCGCGTAGCTCCCGGTTGGCTGCGGCGAGCTCGGCGCTTCGGGCGGCCACGGCCTCTTCCAGCCGATGCCGCTCGGCCTCGAGGTGCCGTGTCCGCCAGCGCACGAACGCCGTCAGCGCGGCCGCCGCCGCGAGCACCCAAAGGGCCCGCGCCCAAAGGCTCTGCCACCACGCGGGCCGGACCTCGAGGGTGAAAACGGCCGGCGCCACGGATTCCTTGCCGCGGGCCGACACGCAGAGCACCTCGAAACGATAGCGGCCGCTCGGGAGCGCGGGGAAGCGCGCTTCGGTCAGCTCGGTCTCGGTGTATTGGTCGACGAGCCCCGCCATCCGATGTTTGTAGCGGACCTTGCGCGGCTCGACGTAGGTCAGGCCGGCCCACGACACGCTGACGTTGCGCTCGTCCGGGGGAAGAGAGGCTTCCGCCGTCGCGCGGAGCGGCCGGTCGCTCGCGCTGACGTTCGTCAGGACGACGTTCGGCGGGGGCTCGGGAGCGGGCGGGATCCCCGGCTGGGAACGGATCAGGCCGCGGCTCGAGCCGAGCCAAACGGTGCCGTCGGCCTCGGCGAGGAACGCATTCTGATCGAGGTCTTCGCTGATCATGCCGTCGAGCCGGCCGTAGCGGGCGACGAGCGTCCAGTCGGCGCCGTAGACGTCCGCGCCCGAGCCGGTGCCGATCCACATCGCGCCTCCCGCATCGCGGCCGACGAGGACGACCTTGTTCGACACGAGGCCCGTCGAAACGTCGATGGCCCGAACGGTGAGGCGGTCCCCCTGCAGGATGATCTTCGCCGCGCCGATCGCCTCGCGGTAGGCGATCACGAGGCTGCCGTCGGACGCGAAGGCGATCGAGGAGACGAAATCCTCCTTCAGGCCGTCGCGGACGGTGAACTTGCGGGGCGAAGGGCCGTTGACGCGGAGGATGCCCTGCTTGCTGGCGGCATAGAGGGTTCCCGAAGGATCTTCGGCAAAGCCGCGGATGTTGTCCGGCTTCTCCCGCCCGATCGCCACGCGTTCGAGCCGGTCGCCGCCAGCCCGCAGCCGGTAGAGGCCGCTGACCGCGCCGACCCAGACCTCGCCGTTCGGACGGACATGGATCGCCGCCACGCGGAATTGTTCGGGCGAGACGCCGTCCGCCGCAAACCGCCGCACCTTTCCGTCGGGCGAAAAACGCGTCACGCCCCCGGGCCACGAGCCGGCCCAGATCGTTCCGTCCCCGCCCGCGGCGAGCGCGTTGATGGTGTTGCCCGCGAGGCCATCGGCATCGCGGTAGACGCGCACCGCTCCGGTCTTCGGGTCGATGCGGCTCAGTCCCTGCTCGGTGCCGACCCAGACCGCCCCCGCACCCGCCGCCGACTTTTCACGCGCGACGGCCCAGACGACCTCGTGCGAAAGTCCGTCGGCCGCCGACCAGCTCGTGAACTGTCCGTGCCCGACCCGCCGCGTCAGGCCGCCCCCGAGGAGCCCGAGCCAGAGCGAGCCCTCGCGGTCGACGATCGCGGCGAGCGCCGTCTCGACCGCCAGGCCCTCGCGGCGGCCGATCAGCCGCCACGCCGCGCCCTCGCGCGCGGCGAGGCCCTGCACCGTCGGAACCAGGAGCTCGCCGCGGTCGTCGAGGGCGAGGCGCCCGACCTCGCTCGACTCGGGCAGCCCCTCGTCGGCCCGCTCGAAGCGCTGGGAGCCCCGGGGAAGCACGTAGAGGTGCTTGACCGTACGGACCCAGAGCCGGCCCGCCGCGTCGGTCTGGACGTCGTCCAGATTCTCGTCGGCGGGCAGGCCGCGCGGGCGCCCGAACTCGACCGCCCGCCCCGACTCCTTTCGATAGAGCAGCCCGCTGCGCGAGAAATACAGGGCGCCCGCGGGGTCGACGTGCACCGCGGTGACCGGACCCGAACCGACGGAGTTGGCTTCCTTGTCGAACTTGAAGCGGTCGTCCCGGCCCGAGTAGAGCCCGCGGTCGCTGCCGACGTAAACCGTTCCGCTCGCGTCGGACGCCAGGCCCTGGTGTCCGACGGCGAAGATGCCGAGGCCTTCCTTCTCGCCGAGAACGACGAACCGCCCGGCCTGGTAGCGCGCGAGGCCACCGCCGGTCGCGACGTAGAACCGGCCGTTCGCCGTCTCGTGGAGCTGATAGATGCGCAGGCGCGGCAGGCCGTCTTCGTGGCCGAACTTGCGGAACCGCCGGCCGTCGTATCGGAAGAGGCCGTCGTCGGTTCCGACCCAGATGTAGCCGACCCTGTCCTGGAGGACGCATTCGACCGACAGATCCTCGAGCCCTTCCTCCTTGGTGTACGTCCGGAACTCGAAGCGGCCCTCGAACGGCGCGACCGCGGGTCCCGCGGGAGGGGCCGCGAGCGCGCCGCGCGCAGCCGTAAACGTCAGGCTCGCGGCGAGGGCCGCGAATCGGAGCGAAGCTTTTCGTCTCGAGGAGTTCGGCACGTTCAGGCGCGCGGGCTAGGGAATCTCCGTCGCATTATAGGGGGTCGCCGCGCGCTCCTCGGCCGTGCCGCCGGAAAGGAACGGGCCGGTGACGCTCGAGGGGCTGCGCCGGATGTCGGCGGGGGTTCCCTCGGCGATGATCCGGCCTCCCTCGCGTCCGCCGCCGGGCCCGAGCTCGATGATCCAGTCGGACGCCTCGAGGAAGCCGAGGTGGTGCTCGACGGCGAGCAGGGAGTGGCCGCGCGCGATCAACCGGCGCAGTGTCCCGAGCAGCCGATCGACGTCCCTGGCGTGCAGGCCGGTCGTGGGCTCGTCGAAGAGGAAGAGGGCGCCTCGGGTCGACGCGGGGCGGATCCCGAGGAAGGCCGCGAGCTTCAGCCGCTGCGCCTCGCCGCCGGAGAGCGTGGCCGTCGGCTGCCCCAGCCGCATGTACCCGAGTCCGGCTTCGCGGAGAGGCTCGAGCCGGCGGACGATCTTCTCCTCCCCGGCGAAGAAGACGGCCGCATCGTCGATCGTCATCTCGAGGACCTCGTCGATGTTCTTGCCCCGCAGCCGCACCGCGAGGACGCGGCTCTGGAACCGCCGGCCGTCGCAGACGTCGCAGCGCACCGTCACGTCGGCCAGAAACTGCATGTCGATCGTCTGCCAGCCGGTCCCGCGGCAGGCCTCGCAGCGACCGCCGGCGGAGTTGAAGGAGAAGTCGCGCGCCGAGATGCCCCGCGACATGGCCGTGCCCGACTTCGCGAAGGTCTGGCGGATCTCGTCCCAGGCCTTCGTGTAGGTCACGGGATTGGAGCGCGCCGAGCGGCCGAGGGGGCTCTGGTCGACCAGCAGGAGGTCGGAGATCGACGCGAGGCCGTCGATGCGGTCGTGCGCGCCGACGTCGAACTGCGCGGCGCCCTTGACCCGGCGCGCGTAGGCGTTGTGCAGCACGTCGCGCACCAGCGTCGACTTGCCCGAGCCCGAGACGCCGGCGATCGACACGAGGCGGCCCAATGGGATGCGAACCGTCAGGTCACGCAGGTTGTTCTGCCGCGCGCCGACGATCGTGATCGCGCCCTCGGCCCGCCGGAACGGGACGACCCGCCGCTTGAGATCGTCGGTCGATTTCGAATCTTTCCTGCCTCCCGCCTCCTGCCGCCTGCCTCCCGCCGTCTGCCGTCTCCGGAGCAGCTCCCCCGTCGCCGATCCCTTGAGGCGCGCGAGCGCCCGCGGCGAACCCTCGAAGAGCACGTGTCCGCCCAGGCTTCCGGCGCCGGGCCCCAGGTCGATCACGTGGTCCGCGGCTTCCATGGCCTCTGGATCGTGCTCCACGACGACGACCGTGTTGCCGCGATCCGCCAGCCGCCGCAGGATCCGGAGGAGGCGGCGCGTGTCGACCGCATGAAGGCCGATCGTGGGCTCGTCGAGCACGTACAGCGTCCCGGTCAGGGAGCCGCCGAGCGCCGAGGCGAGTCCGATGCGCTGGGCCTCTCCCCCGGAGAGCGTCCGGGCCGGGCGCGAGAGGGACAGGTACCCGAGGCCGACCTCGTTCATGTAGCGCACCCGCGCGTTGACCTCCGCCAGGACGGAGGCCAGCCGCTCCCGCTCGGCCGGCGTCGTCGTCAGCTCCGCGAAGAAGGCCTGGATGTCCGACAGGGGCAGGTCCGCGAGCTCGGCGATCGTCCGGCCCCGGAAGCGGACCCAGAGGGCGGGCGGCGCCAGGCGGGTGCCGCCGCAGGCGTCGCAGGGCGTGTAGGCCCGGTAGCGCGCGAGGAGGACCCGGACGTGGATCTTGTAGCGCTTGGTCTCGAGCCAGTCGAAGAACCCCTTGACGCCGTAGAAGTCGCCGCGGCCGTGGATGAGGACCTCGCGCTCGTGCGCCGAAAGGCGCGAGACCGGAACGTCCGTCCGCACCGAGTACCGGCGGCAGGCGCGGAAGAGGTCGTCGTACGCCGACTCGTACGCGGGCGTGTTCCAGGGCGCGACAGGCCGCTCGGCGAGCGTGAGCGAGCGGTCGGGAATCGCCTTCTCGAGATCCACTCCGATCACGCGGCCGAATCCCTGGCAGGCGGGACAGGCGCCGAGCGGAGAGTTGAACGCGAACATCGGCGGCGTCGGGTCGCGGAAGTCCCGGCCGCACCGCGGGCAGTGCAGCCCGCGCCGGAAGACACGCACGCGCCCCTCGATGCGCGCCTCGAGCGTTCCGGCCAGCGCGAAGGCCGATTCCGCGGCGGCCGCGATCTCGGGCCGCGCGGCCTCGCCGACGACGAACCGGCCGACGACGATCGGCAGCCGCCCCTGGCCGTCGAGGAGTCCCTCGGCGTCGTCCCCGAGCTCGACGGTCTCCCCCTGCGGCGAGACGGCGCGGAAGAAGCCGCCCCGGCGGTACTCCGAGAGCCGGGCGGCGTCGCTCTTGCCGCGCTTGCGCCGGCCTCCGGCCGGAGCCGCGGGATCCCTCCAGGTCACGGGAGCCACGAGCGTCGTCCGCTGGCCCGCCTCCGAGACGCACAGTTCCTCGACGGCCCGGTCGACGCCCCCGGGCACGGCGGCCTCGCCGCAGTCCGGGCAGTACGTCGTCCCCCCGTGGGCGAAGAGGAGCCGGAGCGCGTCGTGGATCTCGGTCTGCGTCCCCACCGTCGACCGGGCGTTGCGAACGCCGTTCTTCTGCTCGAGCGCGATCGCCGGCGGCACCGGCTCGATCGAGTCGGCGTCCGGCCGGTCGAGCCGCTCCAGAAACTGGCGGGCGTAGGTCGAGAGCGACTCCGCATAGCGGCGCTGCCCCTCGGCGTAGAGCGTGTCGAAGGCGAGCGAGGACTTCCCCGATCCCGAGACGCCGGTGATGACGGTCAGCTGCCCGATGGGGATGTCGACCGAGACGTTCTGGAGATTGTGGGTCCGCGCGCCCCGGATCCGGATGGGCGAGGGACGGACCTCTTTGGGTGGCTTCTTCAAACCGTCGAATCTACCAGAGTCGGAGGGCGGCAGGGGGCAGCCGGACGGCGGACCATCTGCGGTCTGCGGTCGAGCGTCCGCCTACTGCGTCCCGGTCGGCGCTCCCCCACCATGGATCGGGCACGCCGTCGTCGGCGCGGTTCCCTCGATGAAGACCTCCGTCATGGTGCGGGGACAGCCGGGCGCCGCGAGGAAGCCCGAGTCGGGATCGATCTCGGCGGTCACGATGTCGGAGGGGACGGGGAAAGGCTCGGCGAAGTACTGGGAGGGCACGGCGCGGGAGAAGTCCGCGAAGATCGGCACGGCCGCCTGCGTGCCCGAAAGGTTCAGCCCGCGATTGTCGTCGTAGCCGACCCACACGGCCGCGAGAAATCTCGGGGAGAACCCCACGAACCAGGCGTCGCGGCCGTCGTTGGTCGTACCCGTCTTCCCGGCGAGCACGCCCGTCAGGCCGCGCGAGCGCGCGCCGGCCCCCGTGCCGCGGGTGGCCGCGCCCTGGAGGACCGAGTTCACCAGAAACACGGCGTCGGCCGGGAGAGCCGGCGAAAGCTGCGTCGCCTTCCGGTCGAGGACACGCCCGTCTCCCGTCATCACGCCGACGATGGCGTTGGGCGCGACGCGCACGCCGCTGTTGGCGAGGGCCCCGTAGGCTCCGGCGATCTCCATGGGCGAGATTTCGAAGGCCCCGAGAGCCACCGAAGGGTACGCGCGCAGCCGCGAGGAGATGCCGGCATCCCGCGCCGCGGCAAGGACGTACGGCAGGCCGGCCTGGAGCGAGACGCGAACGGTCGGTATGTTGATCGACAGCTCCAGCGCCCGGCGGGCGGTCATCCGGCCCCGGTAGTCGTTGTCGTAGTTGCGCGGAGTCCACTGCTCGTCCTCGGTCTTCGTCCCCCATTCGACGACGATCGGCGAGTCCATGAGGATCGTCGCCGGCGTCACCGGCGGGTCGAGGTCCCGCCGGGCAAACGCCGCCAGGTAGACGAAGGGCTTGAAGAGGCTGCCGGGCTGGCGGTGCGCCTGCGTGACGCGGTCGAACTGCGAGAGGCGGTAGTCCCGCCCGCCGACGAGGGCCCGCACACTGCCGGTCTGCGGCTCGAGGGCGATGAGCGCGCCCTGCAGCGGCGCCTGCTTGGACGCGGAGGCGAGGCGGCGGTATGTTTTCTCGAGGGTCTCGAGGCCCTGCGTCACGGCGCGCTGCGCCGCCTGCTGAAGATCGACGTCGAGGGTTGTGTAGATCTGGAGGCCCTCGGTCTGCAGCTTCTCGCCGTAGCGCTCCGCGAGCTCGCTCTTGACGAAGTCGACGAAGTGGGGCGCCTTGGTGCGCTCTTCGCTGCGCGTCCGGGGCGTGAGCGGCTGCTCCACCGCGTGACGCAGAGCGGCCTCGTCGATCTTGCCCTCCTCCTGCATCAGCCGGAGGATCAGGTTGCGCCGCTCCCGCGTGCGGTCGGGGTTGCGAAACGGCGAGTAGGCGTTGGGGGCGCGGATCATCCCGGCGAGCGTCGCCGATTCCGCGAGGTCGAGGTCGGGCACGTCCTTGCCGAAGTAGTACCGCGCCGCCTCCCCGACCCCGGTGATCGCGATCGACCCGCGTCGCCCGAGGTAGATTTCGTTCAGGTACGTCTCGAGGATCTCGTCCTTGGAGTAGCGGGCGTCGAGCACGACCGCCATGACGGCCTCGTTCGCCTTGCGCCGCAGGGTGCGCTCGGGCGAGAGATAGAGGTTCTTGACGAGCTGCTGCGTCAGCGTCGAGCCGCCCTGCTTCATCCCGCCGGTCAGGGTCGCGAAGAGGGCACCGAAGAGCCGCCGCACGGAGACGCCGCTGTGGCGGTAGAAGTCCCGGTCCTCGGTCACGAGCACGGCGTCGATCAACGTCTGCGGCGCGTCCGCGAGGCGGATGACGGTGCGGTCCTCGAGCTCGGCCGAGAACACCGACCCGAGCAGCTCCGGCTCGAGGATCAGGGCCGGCACGGACTCGCCGCGGGCATCGACGATCGACTTGACGCGCTTCCCCGCGAGCGTCAGCTTCAGGCGCAGGGCTGGAAAGTCGTGTCCGGGGTAGCGGAACGGCCGGGTGTGGATCTCGATCGTGTCCTTCGCGATGCGGTAGTGGCCCGGACGCTCCGGCGTTTCGTCGACCGGCTGGTAGTAGAGACGGGCGAGCTTCGACTCGAGGTCCGCGGCGCTCGCGGCCTCGCCCGGCCGCAGCGCGTACAGATCCGAGTAGATGCGCGACGGCAGGTCCCAGCGCCGGCCGTCGAAGCGGCCCACGACCCGCGTCGTGAAATACGCCAGGACGAGGACCCCGGAGAGCATGAGGCCGCCGAACACCGCGAGGATCGGTCGGCGGTGCCGATACACCCAGTGAGGGAGCGAGACCAGCCGAGCCGGCACAGGCCCCTCGGAATCGAAAGTCACCGCGTTCAGCATACCGCCCCGAGTTCGCGCCGCCGGCGCCCGTGTAACATCCGCCCCGCGTGGGAAAGAAGAAGCGGCCTTCCGCGGATCCGCCCCGGCGCGATCCCGGGGCGATCGTGGCCGGTGTCGCCCTGTGTGCCGTGCTCGCCGGCACCGCGCTCGCCGTCGACACGCTGGCGGGGGCCGCCTTCGACGCGCCGAAGCGCTTCATCGCCCTCGTCGGCACGGCGCTGGCCGCCGCGGCCGCGACGGCTTCCGCGGGAAGCCTTCCCCGCGCGGCCTGGCGAGACGGTCCGCCGTTGCGCCGCGCGACCCTCGCCCTGGCGTCGGGCGCCCTCGTTCTCGCGCTGGTGTCCGCCTTCGCGTCGCCGCGCCGCGCGCTCGCCCTCGACTCGATGCGCGCCGTCGCCGTGCTCGCGCTGCTGCTGCCGCTCGGCGCCTCGCGCGTTCTGCCGAAGGCGCGCCGCGCGCTCGTCGCGGTGTTGCTGGCCGCCGGCGCGATCAACGCTCTCGTCGCCGTCCTCGAAGCCCGCGGCTTCTGGAGCCCGTTTCGCCTCGAAACCGTGGGCGCCCGCCAGGACACGGGCGCCTTCGCCGGCAACGTCGGCTACCTCGCGATCGCGCTCGCGCTGAGCGCGGTGGTCGCACTGGGGGTGTTGGTGACCACGACGCGCGCGGCCGGACGCGCCCTCGCCGCCGCCGCCCTCGTCCTCGACGGGGCGGGCCTCGTCGTCAACCAGAACCTCACCGCGCTGGTGGCCGTCCTCACGGGCGCGGCGGTCCTCCTCGTTCTGCGGTTCCGGCGGCGCGCCGTTCTCCCGCTCGGGGCGGCGGTGGCGGCCGTCGGGATCGCGGTGCTCGTCTACTCACCGCTCCGAACCCGCGCACGCGAGCTGACGCGCGCCGTGGCCTCGAGCAACTGGGACGCCGTCGTGTCCTTCCGCGGCGGGCCCTGGGCGGCCGCGGTGGAGATGACCCGCCGGAGGCCGCTCCTCGGCTACGGCCCCGGGACCTTCGGCGCGGAGTACGTGCCGCACCGGCTGGCCGCGGAGATCCGGTCCAGGCGACGGTTCGTCACCCCGCTCCTGACGAGTTCATACGCGGAAGCGCACTGCGACTACCTCCAAGTCTTCAGCGACGCGGGAGCGCCGGCGGGAGTGCTCGCCCTCGGGGCCTGCGGCGGGCTGCTCGCGCTGGCGATCGCGACCGCCTGGCGGCGGCGCACACCCGAGGCGATCGTGCTGGCGGCCGTGCTCGCGACGGGCGCCGCCGCCGCCCTGACCTGGTTCCCGCTTCAGCGCCCGATCACGGCGGTCCCTCTCCTGCTGGCGGCCGGGCGCGCCTGGAAGATCGCGGCCGAGCCTCCCGAGGAGGGAACATCGGCATGAAGGGGCGGCGCCGGATCGCCGTCGCCGCGGGCCTGGCCGCGCTCGCCGCGTTCGTAGCGCCCGAATTCGGGCGCTACGCCGCCGAGCGCCGCGTGGGCTTCGCGACGGTCGCCTTCCGGAGCGTCCTCGAGCGGCCGAGCGACGCCCGGACGACGGCGAACATTCTCGCCGTGGGCGAGCTGGGTCTCTCGGCGGCGCCGGCCCTCCCTTCCGATCCGCGGCCGTGGATGATCGCCGGCTCCGCCTACCTCGTGACTCGCCAGCCGGAACAGGCGCTCGAGAACTACCGAGAGGCGCTCGGGACGGGAGAACGTGCCGAAATCGACCTCAACCTCGGTCGAGCCTACGCGCTCGCGGGCCGCAAGGACGACTCGCAGACGGCCCTGCTGCGCGCGGGATGGGTCAGCCCGGAGATCCTGGCCTCGCTGCCGGAATCGGCCCGCGACCCGCTGCTGGCGCGGGTCGCCGAGCTGTCCCGGGAGCTCGTCCAGGGCCGCCTGTCGGAGCCCCCGCCGCTGCCCGAGCCCGAGCGCCGCTAACCGGGACGGCCGGGCCCGGGGCGCTCGCGGAAGATGCCGCCCGAGTAGATTCCCCAGGCGTGGAGCTTGTACAGCAGCATCGTCTTCAGGATCGCCAGGCCGTAGCGGACCGAGGGACCGAACGCGATCTGGGAGGCCTCGTCGAAGTACCGCGTCTCGATCGGAATCTCGCAGATCCGCAGGCCCTTCGCCATGCCCTGCGCGATGATCTCGGTGTCGAAGACGAAGCCGTCCGAGTTGGCCTCGAGGTTGACGGACTCCAGGTACCGACGGGTGTACGCACGGAACCCGCTGTGATACTCGGTGAGGTAGATCAGAAACGTCGCGTTCTCGATCGCCGTCAGCAGGATGTTCCCGAGGTACTTCCACTTCGGCATGCCGCCCTGGATCGGCCGGCCGCCCAGCATCCGGCTGCCAAAGGCCGCGTCGTAGTCGCCTTTCTCCAGCGCCGACAGAAGGTGGGGGATGACGGTCGGGTCGTACTGGTGGTCCGGGTGGACCATGACGACGACGTCGGCGCCGCGCGCGAGGGCGGTCGCGTAACACGTCTTCTGGTTCCCGCCGTAGCCGCGGTTCCTCTCGTGCACGACCGTGTGGATCCCGAGCTTCCGGGCGATGTCCACGGTCCCGTCGCGCGACCGGTCGTCGACGAGGATGATGTCGTCGACGCTCTCCTTCGGGACGTCGGCGTAGGTGCGTTCGAGCGTTTTCTCGGCGTTGTACGCCGGCATGACCACGGCGACCCTGCGCCGGGGACGGGACGGGTCAGATGCCACGGCGAGTCAGGACGACCGGAAGGGTCCGCAGCAGGATGGCGAGGTCGAGGCCGAACGACCAGTTGTTCAAGTAGGCCAGATCGTAGCGCAACTTGATGTCGGGCTCGGTCGAGTACTCGCCCGACACCTGTGCGAGACCGGTGAGACCGGGACGGGCGGCCTGTCGCAGGCTGTATCCCGAAACGGTGCGCGCGAACCTCGCCGCGAACTCCGGCCGCTCCGGCCGCGGGCCGACGAGGCTCATGTCGCCGCGCAGGACGTTCCAGAGCTGCGGGATCTCGTCGATGCGCGCCGCCCTCAGCGCGCGGCCGATCGCCGTCACGCGGGGATCGTCGGGCGTGGCGAGCACGGCGCCGGTCTCGACCTCGGCTCCCTCGCGCATCGTGCGCAGTTTCCAGAGCTCGAACGGCTTTCCGTCGCGCCCAACCCGCGTCTGCCGGTAAAAGACCCCGCCCCGCGAAGTCGACGCGACGAGGAGCGCCGCGAGCGCGAGCCCCGGCGCGAGGAGGAGCAGCCCCGCCGACGACGCCGCGAAGTCGAACGCCCGCTTGGCGAAATCCGCGGCACCGTCGAGCGGCCGGACGCGCGCCTCGAGCAACGGCAGGTCGCCCACGATGCGAAAGCGCAGCCGCCCGATCATGGTCTCGAACGGCGAGGGCCACACGAGGAGGTCCGCCTCGAACCCCTCGGGGATCTTCTCCGGGAGACGGTCCCTCCAGGAGGGCGCCTCCGGCATCAGGATCACCTCGTCGATCCGGTGCGCACGGGCGATCTCGATCAGATCGTCTTCCGAGCCGAGCGACGTCAGGCCGTGCGCTCCCCCCGCCGCGCCCACCACGCCCACGAGCTCCACGCCCGTCCAGGGATGCCGCCGGATCGTGTCGGCGACGATCGCCGCGGCCGCGCCGCCGCCGACGATCATGGCGCGGCGCCGGGGCTGCGGAAAGAGGCGGTCGACCGCCGTCCGCCAACCCGCCAGCAGCGCACCGTTGACGACGATGTAGACGACGAGAACGGACCGCGGGAAGGAATACGGCTGGGCCAGGAAGAACACCGAGGCGAGCGTCAGGAGCTCGACGAACAGGGCCGGCAGGAGGAGGCGCGCGAGCGGCTCCCGAAACCGCTCGTGATCGCGGTAGAGGCCGAAGAACCAGAGAGCGAACGCCTGGACGGCCGCCACGACCAGGATGTTGCCGGCCGTGAAGCGCACGCTCGCCGCCGGCAGGAGCGTCAGCGTGCCCGGAATCGAGACGTGGGTGCGCAGGAAGAAGCCGGCGCCGAAAGCGCCGACGGCGATCGCGAGATCGCCGGCGAAGGCCACCGCCCGGAACGCGGACGCCCGCCGCGCCGCCATCAGGAGCGCGCCGTTCGCGCCCAGAACGGACGGCTGTAGCCGAGGAGACCCGCAGCGACACCGAGCGCGAGGGCCACGTTCAACACGGCGAAATAATAGAGCCTCCCGAGCGGTCCCCCGAGCGCGGGACGAAGGCGCGTCGAGAGCAGGAGGAGAGCCGCGACGCCCAGCACGCACGCTCCGGCCGTCCGTCCGCCCGGGACGAAGAGCGCCGCGGCTGCGGCGGCGAGCGCGGCCAGCGGCGCGAACCACCGCGCCGCCTTGCGCGAAACGAAGGCCAGCGTGAGCACGGGATGGGCGACGGCGTTCCAGAGCCAGAGCTCCCGCCGGAGCACCTGCCCGGCGCCGATCCCGATGCGCAGGCGACGGGAAACTTCGGCCGCGGCATCGCGGGCGGCGTCTTCGCGGGCGAGAGCCCGGCCGGCGAAGACCACGCGCGTGCCCTGGCGGGCGGCCCGCACCGGGATCAGGAAGTCGTCCATCGACGTCGTGTCCGCGGGAAGCGGCCGCACGAGCGCGCGGCGGGCGGCATAGATGCCGCCGTTGGCCCCGACGCACGCGCCGAGCACTCCTTCGGCCTCCTTGAGCCGCGTCTCGCGGTCCCAGTACTCCGCCTCCGGCGTCGGGCGGCCGCCGGGCGGCGTCTCGAAGAGGAGGCGTCCGCAGGCCGCCCCGACTTCTCGCGGGGCGACGGCCTCGAGGAGGGCCCGGACCGCCCCCGGCTCGAAGCGGGTGTTGGCGTCCGTGAAGACGAGGACCTCGGCGGTCGAGGCGCGGACCAGGTCGTTCAAGACCGCGGCCTTCCCGCGGCGCTCCGGGAACTCGACGACGCGCACGTTTCCGGCGCCCGCCGCCGCCTCGCGCGCCCGCGCCGCCGTCGCGTCCCGACAGCCGTCGCAGCCGATCGTGACCCGGTAACCCGGCGCCCCGTCCTGGGAGAGCAGATCGCGGACCCGCGCGGCGATGACCTGCTCCTCGTCGGCGGCCGACACGAGGACCTCGGCCGATTCCGGCAGCTCCGCCGGCGGGCCGGTCGCAGGCGGGCGGCGGTCCGCCAGCCACGCGACCAGCGGCGGATACAGGATATACGTCCAGGCGAACAGCCAGAGCGACAAAGCGGCGAGGCCCGCGGCGAGGCCCGTCACGCGGCGACTCCCGCGCGGCGCGCGAGCTCGAGGGCGAAGGCGCGCGCGATCGGGCCCCAGCCGTAGGCGGCCTCGACGCGCGCGCGGGCCGCATCGGCCTGCCGCGCCGCCGCGGCGGCGTCGCCGAGGAGTCCGGCGACGGCCTCGGCGAAGGGGCCGGCTTCGTCGCGGAGCCGGATTTCCTCGGGCGAGAACTCGAGCCCCTCCGCCCCGATCGACGTCGAGACGACGGGGACACCGGTCGCGGCGGCTTCGAGGATCTTGAGCCGCGTGCCGCCTCCCGCCCGCAGCGGCACGACCGCCACGGACGCCCGCGCCCAGGAGTCGCGCGCGTCGCCGCCCTCTCCCAGCAACGCCACGTCCTCTCCGGCGAGTCGCGCGAGGTCCGCGGGCACCGAGCGGCCCAGAATCTCGGCGCGCGCCGTGGGCCGGACGCTCCGCACGCGAGGCCACACCTCCCGGAGGAACCAGCGCACGCCGTCGGCGTTCGGCGGCCAGGAGAGGTCGCCGACGAAAAAGACGACTTCCCCGGCCGCCGGAGCCCGGCGCCGCGCGTGCCGATCGAGGTCGACGCCGTTGGGAACGACGAGAGGCTCGTGTCGGACGCCGAGCGCGCGCAGGGCCCGCGCATCTCGCGCCGACACGCACGAGATGCCCGCCGCCGCGTCGCCCAGACGCCGCTCGAGCTTCGCGACCCGGCCTGCCTGGAGGCGCGCGAAGCTTCGGACGAGGCGGCGGCTGTCCGTCTCGGCCGTGCGGCGCCAGATCTCCGAGTCGAGATTGTGGAAGTCGATCCAGGCCGGCGCGCCCGATGCGAGCGCGGCGGAGGCGACGTGGTACGCGTGGGCCACGGCCCACTTCGGCCTGTCCGCGGAGGTGAGACGCGCGATGCGCCGCGCCAGGTCGGCCGAACGGTACAGGCGCTCGGAGTAGGCGCCGCCGCCGAGCAGACTGCCGGCCGCCGCCGCGATGCGCCGAGCCGTCCGGGGCGTCTGGGCGACGAGCTCGAACTCGACGCCCCGCGGCCATTGACCCGCGTAAGGCCTTTCGGGGTCGGACAGGGAGAGTGCACGCACGCGGAAGAGCTCGGCGAGGGCCTCGAGCAGATGGTAATTGCGGATCGCCAGGCCGTCGCGGGAGAGGTGGGGCGGCCTCGACAGGACGCTGACGAGAGGCGGCTTCATCGCATCGGCCCCGTGAGCGCGGCACGATAGCGGGCCCGGCGACGGCGCCCGTTCTCGCCCGGCGTCAGGAGCGCCGCGCCGTATCGGACGGCAGCGCCCGCCGCGAGCGTCGCGCGCACGAAGCCCCCGGCCGCCGGCCCGTGGTGTTTCGCGGCGTACAGCGAAAGCGAGGAGTGGAGCTGTCCGAAGAGCCGGTCGCCGCCGGATCGCCCGCCCTCGTGGACGAACTCGGCCGCGGGGGCAAAGAGGACCCTCCAGCCCGCCCGGCGCCAGCGCTCCATGAGATCCGTTTCCTCGGCATAAAGAAAGAACGCCTCGTCGAAACCGCCGACCTCCTCGAAAGCCGTGCGCCGCGCGAGCAGCACGGCCCCCATGAGCGCCTCGACGGCCCGGGCCCTGGCGTGGTCCTGCCGAGTCGCGGCGTGTCCCGCGAACGGCCGCCGGCCGCCGGAGAGAAACGCCAGCCCGGAGCTCTCGCAGAAGATCCTCCAGGGCGTCGGGAGCCGGCGGATCGAGGGCTGGAGCGAACCGTCGGGGGAAAGAAGGCGCGGTCCGGCGGCGGCCGCGCGCGGATCGGCGTCGAGCGCGGCGGCGAGGGCGTCGACCGAGCCCGGGCGCGCGTACGCGTCGGAGTTCAGGAACAACAGGTAGGGGCGCGCCGTCTCGCGCGCGCCCCGGTTGCAGGCGGCGCCGTACCCGCGATTGACGGCCTCGACCACCAGCCGGGCCCGCGGAACGCCGGCCGCGAGCGCGGCCGCGACGCCGTCCCCGGACGCGTTGTCGACGACCATGATCTCGGCCCCGGGCGAGGTCTCCGCCACCGCCCGCGCCGCCCGCTCGGTCTCCGCCGGCGTGCGGTAGTGGACGATGACGGCGCTGACGCGGTCGCCGGAGAGGCTCACTTGCCCCCAGTATAAAAAAAGCCCCGGCTCGCGCCGGGGCTTGGAATCGGTCGGAAACGGGAGATCAGTACATCCCGCCCATGCCGCCCGGCATTCCGCCGCCGGCCGGAGCCTTCTCCTTCTCCTTGATCTCGGAGACGAGCGCCTCGGTCGTCAGCATCAGGCCGGCCACCGACGCCGCGTTCTGCAGCGCGTTCTTGGTGACCTTGGTCGGGTCGATGATGCCCGCCTTGAGCATGTCCTCGACCCTTTCGGCGTTGGCGTTGTACCCGTAGTTGCCGCCCTTGGCCTTGAGCTCGTTGATGACCACGGAGCCCTCGGCGCCGGAGTTGGCCACGATCTGGCGTGTCGGCTCCTCGAGGGCGCGGATCACGATGCGGGCGCCGATCTTCTCGTCGCCCGAAAGCTCCTTGGCGCGCTTCTCGACGGCCTCGATCGAGCGCAGAAGGGCCACGCCGCCGCCGGGGACGATTCCCTCTTCGACGGCCGCCTTGGTCGCGTGCATCGCGTCCTCGACGCGGGCCTTCTTCTCCTTCATCTCGGTCTCGGTCGCGGCGCCGACCTTGATGACGGCGACACCGCCCACGAGCTTGGCCAGCCGCTCTTGCAGCTTCTCCCGGTCATAGTCGGACGTCGTCTCCTCGACCTGCGTCCGGATCTGCTTGACGCGGCCCTGGATGGCGTCCTTCTTGCCCTTCGAGCGGTCATCCACGACGATCGTCGTGTTGTCCTTGTCGACGGTAACCTTCTTGGCGTCGCCCAGGTCTTCCCACTTGACGCTCTCGAGCTTGATGCCGAGATCCTCGGAGATCAGCTTGCCGCCGGCGAGAATCGCGATGTCCTCGAGCATGGCCTTGCGGCGGTCGCCGAAGCCCGGCGCCTTGACGGCCGAGACCTGCAGCGTGCCGCGCAGCTTGTTGACGACGAGCGTCGCGAGGGCCTCGCCCTCGACCTCTTCGGCGATGATGAGCAGGGGCTTGCCCTGCTTGGCGATCTGCTCGAGGATCGGGAGCAGGTCCTTCATGTTGGAGATCTTCTTCTCGTACAGGAGAACCTTGGCGTTCTCCATCACGCACTCCATGCGCTCCGCGTCGGTGATGAAGTATGGGGAGAGGTAGCCGCGGTCGAACTGCATGCCCTCGACGACCTCGAGGGTCGTCTCGAGGCCGCGCGCCTCCTCGACCGTGATCACGCCGTCCTTGCCGACCTTGTCCATCGCCTCGGCGATGATCTTGCCGATCTCGGAGTCGTTGTTGGCCGAGATGGTGCCGACGTGGGCGATGTCCTTGCCCTCGACGGGCTTGGAGAGCTTGTCGAGCGACTCGACCGCCGCCTTGACCGCCGCGTCGATGCCGCGCTTCAACTCCATCGGGTTGGCGCCGGCCGTGACGTTCTTGATGCCCTCGCGGTAGATCGCCTGGGCCAGGACCGTCGCGGTGGTGGTGCCGTCGCCGGCGACGTCGGAGGTCTTCGAAGCGACCTCGCGGACCATCTGGGCGCCCATGTTCTCGAGGGAATCCTGAAGCTCGATCTCCTTGGCGACCGTCACGCCGTCCTTGGTGACCGTCGGGGATCCGAACTTCTTCTCGATGACGACGTTGCGGCCCTTGGGACCGAGCGTCACCTTCACCGCGTCGGCGAGCTTGTTGACGCCGTGGAGGACGCGCTGACGCGCCTCCTCACCGTAAATGATCGTTTTCGCTGCCATGTTCTCGTCTCCTTACTTCTCGACGACCGCGAGCACTTCGTCCTCGCGGAGAATGAGGTGCTCGACTTCGTCGATCTTGATCTCGGTGCCGGCGTACTTGCCGATGAGGATGCGGTCGCCCTTCTTGACGTCGAGCGGGAACTGCTTGCCTTCCTCGTTCACCTTGCCCTTGCCGACGGCGACGACCTCCGCCTCCATCGGCTTTTCCTTCGCGGTGTCCGGGATGATGATCCCGCCCCGCTTCTTCTCGCCCTCTTCCAGACGCTTGACCAGGATCCGATCGTAGAGTGGCCGAATCTTCATGAACTCGCCTCCTGTGCCTTTGTTGCCTCGTTGGTGCTCGGGGCGCCACGAAAGTCCCCCCGAGCGGAGCAGGATCCTAGCACTCCTCTGCAATGAGTGCTAGCAGCAAACGCATCAGGTGGCGCTGCTACGAAACAAGTCTAGCACTGTCAATAGCTTAAGTTTCAACCCGGGTCGTCCGAGGGGGTGAACAAATGGCGGCGATGGCGATGAGCAGCGAGAGCGGCGGCTGCGAAATTCGGGGAATTTCCCACGAGATGCGGATCGACTGGCTCGTCGTCTCGTGCAGGTAGAGGAAGACGAAGAAGACCAGCAGACCCGCCGAGGCGAAGATGCCGGGCAGCGCCTGCCCGTAGCATCCCCGCCTCGCCGCGACGAGGATCAGGAGAAGCGGGAGAATCCAGGCGAGCCACGCGGAGCCCGCATTCAGACTCTCGAGCAACGGAGGGACGATCTCTCGAAGCTTCGTCCAGTGAATTTCGGTCAGCCTCCCTTTCGCGGAGTAGGCGGACGGAATTCCGAACTGTCTCAGATAGCCCCACCAGAGGAGTCCCGCCGCAAGCGGCGGAAACACCAGTCCGGCCGTCTCTCGGAAGCGCGGCCGCCGACCCGCGACGACCAGATCCCGCGCCACGGTTCCCAGGATGAGCAAGGCCGACCCCACGGTCCCCTCGACCTTCGTCAGGACGGCGCCGGCAAGGAAGATCCCGGCCAGGCCCCGGCGGACGGCGCCCGGATTCGGCGGCTCGGTCAGGAGCAGCATTCCCGCGGTCGTCTCGTAGAGCAGCAGCGGCGCTTCCGCGTTGGCTCCGGAGAAGGAGCTCACCAGCGACGCGGACAACGCGGCCATCCAGAACGCGGTCACCACGACGGCGCTCCGATCACCGAGCCGGCGGCGCTGAATCTCGAGGATCATGACGGCCGCGGCGACAAACCACAGCAGCGCGACGAGGGGAGCGGCCCTCCAGGGCATGTGGCCCGCGGCGAGCACGCCCCACGCGTCCAGCGTCGGCACGAGCGGCGGATAGAACGGCTGCGCGTGCACGAACCAGGGATGGCCCAGCAACATCGGATCGATGGCCCTGGCACGCGCGAAGTGAACCGCCTTGACGCCCCAGAACAGCAGGAAGTCGTTCGACGTCGCGCGCGCCGTGAAGAGCGACAGCGCCAGGTGCAGGACGGCCGCACCGGCGACGAAAGTTCCGAAGACGGCCGCCGCCTTTCCGGGCAGGAAGGCGGGACGAAGCGCTCCGGCGTCTTCTCGCCGGCCGCTTCTCGCCATCAGGACCGCGAGAAGCAAGGGCGGGACGAGAATGATCGCCGGGCTCCACGGCACGCCCAGCATCGTCGAGAGCGTCGACTCGACGGCCAGAACGATCGCCCCGACCGCGAAGGCCGCGGCCGCGCGGGCGGGCAGGCTCCAGGTCCGGACCTCGCGCACCCCGAGGATGGGCAGCCCCAGAACGGCGACCAGGGCGTGCACCAGGAGGTAGACCGCGCCCGCCGTCATCTCGCCGGATCCGACCTCTCCCAGACACAGCCCTCGGCAAAACGCCGCACGAGGCGCGGGGCGCCCGACGGCTCGACGCACTCGTACGACACGACGAACCGTGCGCGGTCGCCCTCGGCCATGGGTCGCTCCCAGTAGGAGCTGGGCACCGGGTACTGGCCGCGGAGGGCTCCCACCGACAGCATGAAGAGGATCATCTCTTCGTCCTTGTCCTTTGCGACCGCCGTGAAGCTCTGGCCGGCCGGAACGATCGCGCTGGCCTCGTGAACGAGAGTCCATAGACGCGCATAGAGTCCGTTGACGCGGTCCACGGGCGTCGATGGAACCGCGAGGGAAACGGGCGTCGCCATCCACCGGGCGAACGGAGGCGCGAGCAGGGACAACGTTCCCGCGATCCACAGCACGGACGCCACCGGCCACGGCGCGCGGTTGGACTCGCGTCGGCCCATCATGCCCGCGACAATCTACTCCATGGCCGAGAACGTTCCCGCCGGGCGCGTCGCCGCGAAACGGTGGTCCTCGCGGTCGCGCCAGGTCATGCCGATTCCGGCGGCGAGCAGGGGCACGAGCGCGGCCGTGATCCGCCCGACGGTCCAGTGGATGAACCAGCCCGGGCCGAACGGGCAGAGGACGGGAAGGGCAAGGTAGACCATTAGCGAGACCGAGACCACGACGAGGATCGGGTTTCCGCTCGATCGCCGCGTACCGAGCGCCAGGAGGGCGACGACGGCGACGATTCCCGGCCAGATGGGTTGCGCGAGCTGGCGCCATTCCTCGCGCAGGGTCTCCGCCACGCGCGAGCCGAGGCCGGGGCGCCACAGGAGCCTTACGTCGAGGCCGCGGACCGAGTGACTTCCCAGGACGAGCCGATGGAGCAGTACGGACCCGAGGCCGGCGGCCAGCACGGCCGCCGCCCCGACCCCGAGCCGGCGTTCGCGGCGCCGAACCGCATGGACCACGAGAAGCGCCCCGACGGTCGCGGTCATGAAGACACCCTCGTTCTTCGTCGCCGCGGCCAGGAGGGACGCCAGGAAGAGGCGGCGAACGGCAGCCCGGATCCGTATCGTCGAGGACGTCCCAGGCCGCCGTGCCGATCAGGACGAACGTGAACGCCGCCGGGACCTCCGCCATGCCGGTCAGCCAGGCCGAATACAGCAAGCCGAAGTTCGCCACGAAGGCCCCCGCGCCGAGCGCGACGGCGGACCCGGTCCCCCGCCGGCGCAACCACCCCGCCAGGACGAGCAGCGTCCCGAGCTGAAAGAAAGGAAAGAGCAGAGCCATGGCGTGGTCGTCCCAGCGATCCAGAAGAAACGCGATCCCCGCGTACGCGAGCGGAAGGCCGATCGGATAGCCCGGGTTCGTGAACTCGAACTCCGGCCACCGGAAGAGCCGCTGCGGAATTCCGGCATCTCCGAAGATGCTCTTGCCCTTGAGTCCCCAGACCGCGAGAAAGTCGTTCGACCACATCGGTTCCGCCAGGCTTCGTACGGCGTAGACCGCAATCCCGGCCACCGTGAGCGCCAGAAGAATCAGGGTCGCGGGCGAGCCGCTCCAGGTTCGGCCGCCGATCGGCCGATCGATCCGCGGCAGGCGGAAGCGCCGGGCCAGCAGCATTCCGACGATCGAAAGCGCCGCGAGTGCGACCCAGCCGGGACGAAGGCCGACCGACAAGGAAACGAGCACGTCGCACGCCAGGAGCAGTGAGGCCACCGCGATGCTCCATCCCCATCGCTCGAGCGCCGGGCCGCGGCCGCCGGGAAACAAGGCGGGCATCACGGCCCGGCCGACGAGCGACGCGACGAGCAGCACTCCTCCGACCTGAAGCAGGGACGAGGGAAGTCCGACGGGGCTCATGGCGCGGGGAGGACCAGCGCGCCGTCGGCGAAAGGCCTCAAGACGCGCCCGCCTCGGGGCTCCGCCGGCCCATAGGTCAACACGAGCCAGCCCCGCGGGACGCGCCTGGGCTCGAGGAAGACCGGCGTCGGGGCGAACTCGTAAACCGCGAGATAGAGCCCTCCCCACTCCGGGATGCCGGGCGCGTGCAAAGCGAGCCCGGGAGTTCCGGGCGGCAGCGCGCTTCGAGCCGAATTGACGAGAGCCGCGAAACGGCGGTCGTAGGCCGCGGCGGTCCCTCCGAGGCGGCGCGCCGCCGCATCCTGGCGCCACGACCTCCGGAGAACCGCGAGCCGGTCGCGAACTTCGGGGAGCGGATTGCCGCCCGTCAGGAAGCCGAGCGCCGCGACGAACGCGACGATCGCGGCGAGCCGACGGAGTCGCGTTGGAAGTCCGTGCCCGGAGGCCGGTTCCGCCATGCAGACACGAGCTTACGACAGGCGACGCCCCGAATCCCGATTCGCGCCGACTGCGATAACCTCGCCAGCGAGGTCCGATCCACATTACAGGCCCCGAGAGCCACGACGCCATGGATCGCCCATCGGTTGCCGGCCCGGACGGCGCCGGTCCGCCGGACATTCCTCGCGCGCGCCGGGCGTGCGCCTGGGTGCTGGCCTGCTTCGCTTTCGTCTGCGTGTACTTCGTGGGGCTTTACCCCGGCGCGGCGGACTCCAACCAGCGAAGCCACCACCAGCTGTTGAGGGCTCTCGGAGAGCGCGGCACCGCGGACATCGAACCCGAGCTGCGGGAACTCGGCTCGCACACCGACGTCGCCGTCCACGACGGACGCCGACTCTCGAACAAGGCGCCCGGCCTGTCGGTCGCCGCTCTTCCCGCGTACTGGCTCCTTCGCCGACTCCTGCCGGCCCCGACCTCGCTGCAGGACTGGCTGGTTTTCTACGGAGCCCGAGTCCTGTCAGTCACGCTCGCGGTCGTTCTGGCGGCGGCCGTCTTCGTCCGCCGAGCGCTGCGGCGGATTCCCATGCCGCTCTTTCTCCCGCTCTGGCTCTTTGCTCTGCTGTTCGCGACCCCCTTTCAGGTCTACGCCCGGTCGTTCTTCTCCCACGGATTCACGGCCGCCCTCCTGTTTCTCGGTTACGCCCTCGCGACGCACGAACGCGGCCTCCCGTCGTCGGCGACCGCCGGATTCCTGGCGGCGGCGGCCGTCGCGACCGAATATCCGGCCGCCCTCATCGCGCTCTGTCTGGCCATCGAGGTCGCCCGGCGGGGGCCCGTTGCCCGGCTGGCCGCGTTCTTCGCCGGTGCCGCCGCTCCGGCTCTCGCCCTGGCGTGGTACCACGCGCACTACTTCGGCGGGATCCTCCGCACTCCGCCGGCCGCGAGCGAGAGCTACTCCTCGCTCGCCGAGCGAGGCATCGGGGGAATCTCGTGGCCTTCGCCCGCCGCTCTCGCGGGATTGTTCCTCGATCCCGCGCACGGGCTCCTGTACTTCTCGCCGTTCATGATCCTGTGGCCCATCCTCGCCGTAGTCTCCCTGCGGAGGCTCAGGAGCGATCCGTCCCTGCTCGTGCCCGCGCTCGGCCCCCTGCTGCTGCTCGTCGCGATCTCGGGCTACGTGACTCCCCACTGGCGGGGGGGCTGGGGCCTCGGACCTCGATACCTGATCGCAGGATTTATTCTGGTCTTCTGGCTGTACGTGGTGCGTTCTCCTGTCGGAAGCGCCGGGCGCCGCCAGGCCGTGCTGCTCGCGGGGCTCGTGTACGGCGCGATCATGCTCGCCATTTCGGGATCGACCTGCTGGGCGATCCCCTACGAGGCCTGGAATCCGGTCCGGACCGCTTCGATTCACTTCCTGCGACACGGACTGGTCGAATTCAACCTCGGGGTCGCCGCCGGTCTGCCGCCCCTGGTCTCGCTCGTCCCGCCGCTTCTGGCCTGCGCCGTGGCGTTCGTGGTTGCGGTGCGGGGGGCGCGAATCCCGCGGCCGACGCTCATGGTGGGAGCGCTCGCGGGCCTCCTCGTCGCGGCCGCCGTTCTCTCGATCCCCCCCTCCGCCGCCGCGGTGGAGCACAGCCATCGCGAGGACCTCGAGGGAGCCCTGCTTCCGTCCATGCACGCGGGCTGGCGCTGAGGCTCGGGGGGCGGCGCGTCGCTATTGACGGAACGAATGGCATGGCGGACCATCCGGGTCGATGACGCTCGCCGGCAAACGCATCCTGATCACCGGCGGGCTGGGGTATGCGAGTTCGCGCGCGCCCGAGGCGCGCCGCGAATCGCAGCATCCGCGCGGCCTCGGCCATCAACGCGCGCCGTACGGCGCCGCCCTCTTCCCCGCCGGGCGCTCCGTTTCTCGATCCGGAGCCTGGCTTCGATGACGCTCCGGGGCCAGAGGATCCTGATCACAGGCGGGCTCGGCTTCATCGGCTCGAACCTCGCCCGGCGGCTCGTGTCGGACGGCGCCGAGGTAACGCTCTGCGACGCCCTCATCGAAGGCTACGGCGGGAATCCCGCCAACGTCCGCGAAATCCGCTCGCAGGTCGAGATCGATTCCTCGGATGTGCGCGACGCCGCGGCGATGGAGCGGCTCGTCGATGGGCGGGACATCGTCTTTCACCTCGCCGCGCAGGTCTCCCACGTGATGTCGCTCTCGAACCCGTATCCCGACATCGACATCAACATCAAAGGCACCGCGGTCGTGCTCGAGGCCTGCCGCAAGAAGAACCCGGGCGCCGTCGTGGTCCGCTCGGGAACGCGCGGCCAGTACGGGCCGGCGGTGAAGCTCCCCGTCTCGGAGGAGACCCCCTCGGATCCCCGCGGCATCTACGAGATCTCGCAGCTTTCCGCCGAGATGATCTGCCGCACGTACACCCGGATCCACGGGATCCGGACGGTTCCCCTTCGGCTGACCAACATCTACGGGCCGCGGAGTCAGATGAAGCACTCGCAGTTCGGCGTCGTGAACTGGTTCGTGCGCCTCGCCCTCGAAGGCCGGCCGATCCCGATCTTCGGTTCGGGCCGGATCCTGCGCGACTTTCTCTACGTGGACGACTGCGTCGAGGCCCTCCTCGCCGCGGCCGCGTCGCCGCTCGCCGTCGGGGAGATCCTGAACGTCGGCCACGACCGTCCCTCGACGTTTCTCGAGGTCGCCGAGTTGCTCGGCGGGATCCTTCCCGGCACGCAAATCGAGTTCACCGACTTCACGCCCGAGCGCAAGGCGCAGGAGCCGGGCGATTTCGTCTCCGACATCACGAAGATCCGGCGCCTGCTCGCCTGGGAGCCGAAGGTGGCGCTCCGGGAAGGCCTCGGCCGGACCGTCGATTTCTACCGGGAGCGTCGAGCCGACTATTTCTGACCGGGCGCAGGCGGCCGGAGACCTCTTTCCTGGGTTAAGCTCCCGGCCCAGGAATGCTCTCGATTCACCCCACGGCCCTCGTCGCCTCGTCGGCGATCGGCGACGGCACGCGGATCTGGGCGTTCGTCAACATCCTTCCCGGCGCGCGGATCGGCCGCGACTGCAACATCTGCGATCGCTGTTTCATCGAGAACGACGTGGTCCTCGGCGACCGCGTCACGGTCAAGTGCGGCGTGTCGCTCTACGACGCCCTGACCCTCGAGGACGACGTCTTCGTCGGCCCGGGCGTCATCTTCTCCAACGACCCGCGCCCCCGGAGCGGCCGTCACCCCGAGTCCTACCCGCGGACGCTCGTTCGCGAGGGGTCGAGCCTCGGCGCGGGAGCGGTCCTGGTGCCGGGCCTGACGATCGGGCGCTTCGCGATGGTCGGCGCCGGGTCCCTGCTGACACGGGACGTTCCGGACTTCGCGCTCGTCTATGGCTCCCCCGCCCAGCTTCATGGCCACGTCTGCCGCTGCGGCAAGACCCTGCGCTTCGAGAACGGCACCGCAGCCTGCGGGTGCGGCCGCCGGTACCGGCGCGACCCGGCCGGGGGTGTCGGGGAAGAACCGTGAACGCGCCGACGGCGGCGCCGCCGAAGATCCCGTTCGGCGCCCTCGCGCTCGACTACCGGAACAAGAAGGGCGCGATCGACGCCGCCGTCGCCCGGGTGCTGGAGCGCGGCTGGTTCATCCTCGGCGAAGAGGTCGCGGCTTTCGAACAGGCGTTCGCCCGGTTTCTCGGCGTCCCGCACGTCGTCGCCTGCGCCAACGGGACCGAGGCCATCGCCCTCGCCCTGCGGGCGCTCGGCGCCGGGCCGGAGGATGGCGTCCTGCTGCCGGCCAACACGTGTGGTCCGACGCTCACCGGCGTCCGGATGGCCGGCGCGCGGCCGGTGCTCGCCGACGTCGATCCCGAGACGCTGACGCTCGATGCGGCAAGCGCCGAGCGCGCGCTGACCCCGGACGTTCGATTTCTCCTTCCGGTCCATCTCTACGGAGGCGTCGCGGATCTCGCCGGCCTGACGCCGCTCGCCGCGACGCACAGGCTGACGATCGTCGAGGACTGCGCCCAGAGCCACGGCGCCCTCTTCCAGGGCCGCGCGGCCGGGACCTTCGGAGCGGCTGCCGCGTTCTCCTTCTATCCGTCCAAGAACCTCGGCGCCTACGGCGACGGCGGAGCCGTCGCCACCTCCGACCCGGCGGTCGCCGAGAAGCTCCGCAGACTCCGGCAATACGGCTGGAGCCGACGCGACTTCGCCGAGACGGAGGGATGGAACTCCCGCCTCGACGAGCTGCAAGCGGCGATCCTGTCGGCGAGGCTCCCGTTTCTCGCGAAGGAGAACGCACGCCGGATCGCGATCGCCGGCCGCTACGACGCCGCGTTCGCGACGCTCCCCCTCGATCGCCTCGCGACGCGACCGGGCGCGGTGCCCGCGCGGCACCTCTACCCGGTCCGCCTCGCGAAGCGGGACGCCCTGCGGGAGCACCTCAAGACGCGGGGAATCGAAACAGCCGTGCACTACCCGGTGCCGCTGCATCTGCAGCCGGCCTATGCGTTCCTCGGCCGGAAGGGCGATTTTCCCGCCTCCGAGGCCGCCTGCGAGACGCTCGTCTCGCTTCCCAACCATCCGATGCTGACCGACGAGCAGGTCGAGGCCGTCGTCGCCGCCGTCCGGGAGTTCTTCGAGGCGGGCGCATGAGCCGCGACCTCGTCACGGTCGTCGTTCCTGTCTACTTCAACGCCGAGAGTCTCCCTCGGCTGGCGGGGCGTCTGCGCGCGATCGCCGACAGCGCCGACTGGGATATGGAGGTCGTTTTCGTCGACGACGGTTCCTCCGACGCCTCCTGGGACCGGATCGGCGAGATCGCGCGGGGATGGCCCCGCGCCCGGGGTGTGCGCCTCACGCGCAACTTCGGCTCCCAGATGGCGATCACCGCCGGTCTCGCCGAGGCGAAGGGCGGGGCGGCCGCCGTCCTCTCGGCCGACCTCCAGGAGCCGCCGGAACTTCTGCCCGACATGGTCGCGGCCTGGCGCCGCGGCGCCACCTCCGTCCTCGCCGTCCGGCGGAGCCGCCCCGAGGGGCTCGCGAGCCGCGCCGCCGCCGGCTTTTACTACCGCACGCTCCGGCGTCTCGCGTTCTCCGACATGCCGCCGGGGGGCTTCGACTGTTTCCTGATCGGCCGGCCCGCGATCGACTTTCTCGTCGAGAGCCGCGATATCCATACGTCGCTCCCCGGGCTGCTGCTCTGGGGAGGGTTCGCGACGGCGCTCGTGCCCTACGACCGCGCCGCGCGCGAGGAGGGAGAGTCGCGCTGGACGGTCGCCAAGAAGATCAAGTACTTCATCGACGCCGTCGTTTCGTTCTCGTACGCGCCGCTGCGCTGGATGTCTGTGACGGGAGCGGGCCTCGCGCTCGCGGCCTTCGCCTATGCCGTCTTCCTCGTCTTCTACAAGCTCCTCCACGGCCTGCCGATCGAGGGCTGGACTTCGCTCATGGTCGCGCTCGCCTTCTTCTCGGGCGTGCAGCTGCTCTCGCTGGGAATTCTGGGTGAATACCTCTGGCGCACGCTCGACGCCGCGCGGGCCCGTCGCGGCTACCTCGTGCGGGAGACGACCCCGCCCAGGTGAATCCTCGCGGGGATCAGGCCAGGGCCCGCAGGACTTCGGCGGCCACCCGCTCGACTTCGGCGTCGGTGAGCTCCGGGAAGATCGGCAGCGCGAGAACCTCCCGGGCGGCCGCCTCCGCCCGCGGGAAATCCCCTTCGCGCCCCCCGAGCGCCTCGAAGCAGGTCTGCCGGTGGAGCGGCACGGGATAGAAGACCGACGTCCCGATTCCGCGCTCCGCGAGGCGCGCCTTGACGCCGTCGCGGTCCGCGACCCGCACCACGTACTGGTGGAAGACGTGGCCCCGCCCCTCCGCCGCGACGGGAGTACGAATCCGTCCGGCGCGCGCCGCCTCGGCGAAGAGTTCGTCGTAGCGACGGGCGACCGCGCGGCGACGCTCGGTCCAGGCCGCGAGGCGCGGGAGCTTGGCCGAGAGCACCGCGGCCTGGAGCGCATCCATCCGGAAGTTGCCGCCGACGCGCTCGTGAAAGTAGGTCGTCGTGGAGCCGTGGACGCGCAGGCTCCTGACCCGCGCGGCGAGATCGTCGTCGTCGGTCGCGACGGCCCCCGCGTCGCCCGCGGCGCCGAGGTTCTTGGTCGGGTAGAAGGAGAACGCGGCGAGCGTCGCCAGAGAGCCGGCCGGCCGGCCACGGTAGCGCGCCCCGATCGCCTGGCAGGCGTCTTCGAGGACGGGGATGCCACGCCGGCGCGCGACCTCGAGGATCGGGTCCATGTCGGCGCACTGCCCGTAGAGGTGCACGGGCTGGATCGCCCTGGTCCGGGAAGTGAGCACGGCCTCGAGACCGCCCGGATCGAGGTTGAAGGTCGCCGCGTCGATGTCGACGAATACGGGCCGGGCGCCCAGGCGCGCGACGACGCCGGCCGACGCGAAGAAGCTGAAGGGCGACGTCACGACCTCGTCCCCGGGTCCCACGCCGAGCGCCATCAGCGCGACGAGGAGGGCGTCGGTCCCCGAAGAGACCCCGAGCACGTGCCGGACGCCGAGCATCTCCCGGAGGCTCCCCTCGAAGGCCGCGTTGGCCGGCCCGAGCACGAACCGACCACTGGCGAACACCTCCGCGACCCGCCGCCCGATCTCGCCCCTCAAGTCCTCGTCGTACCGGGTCAGGTCGAGGATCGGGACCGGCGGCCCGGAGGCTGAACTCATTGGGCGATTGTAATTGTTACCGCAGAACGCAATGGGCGGGGCGTTCGCCGCGTTGCAGTGGGGACGAGGAGTCGGAATGTCGTTCGCCCTTCATCGAGTCGCGTGTCTCGTCCTGGCCGCCGCCGTCGCGACGGGCGCGACGCTGACGGCCCTCGACTACCCGGACCTCTCCGGCAAGTGGCAGCTGAACACGGAGCTGAGCGACAAACTGCCGCGCTCGCTGCGCGGGGGACGCGGAGGCGCGCCCGACGGCCCCGACCCGGATCTCTTCGAGGGCTTCGAGACCCTGATGATCGAGCATCGCGAGCCCCGGCTCTCCATCACCGACGCCGCCGGGCGGACCCGCATCGTGTTCACCGACGGCCGCAAGGTCGAGGAGGAGTCCTCGAGCGGAGGAAAGCGCAAGGTCCGCGCCGTATGGAAGGACGGTCACGTCGAGATCTCGTCGAACCCGGCGCAGGGGCCGAAGTGGGTCTCGGCTCTCGCCGTCTCCGCGGACCGCTCGCAGCTGCGCCTGACGACGCGGATCGACGGCGAGCGCGGGACCGTCATCACGATCCACCTGGTCTACGAACCCGCCTCGTCGAAGCCGCGCCCGTCGACAACCCCGCCGGCGGAGCTTCCGCCGGAGCTCTGAGCGCGCGCGGGTCCAGAAGCATCGCGCTCGCCACGTTGCGCGCCATCGTGGGGTTTACGGATCCCGCGACCCGATCGCCGACTCGTCCCGGCGGAGCAAGTGCGCCGTGAAGCCGTCGACGCGCTCGTCCGGGAAGAGCCGGAAGCGCGCGCCGTCGACGAACGGGATCAGCGCCGCTGGCGCCGCGATCGGCGTCGGGGACAGGCCCGGCGTCGAGGCGCACACCCGCTCCACGACGCGCTCGTTCTCCTCGAGCTCCAGGCTGCAGGTCGAATAGAGGAGAAATCCTCCCGGCGAAAGCAGCCCGGCGGCCGCCGCGAGCTGCGCCTCCTGGGTCTTCGCCAGGCGCTCGATCGCCGCCGGTGTCACGCGGTAACGGATCTCCGGGTTCTTTCGCAACGTCCCCGTGCCGCTGCAGGGCGCATCCAACAGAACGCGGTCGAAGGCCCCGGGCGAAAGCGGCAGGGCGGAAAGGTCCGCGGCCACGGCCCGCATCGCCGCGCCGAGGCGGCGGGCGTTCTCCGCGACCCGCGTCAGGCGCGAGAGCGAACCGTCGAGCGCGGCGGTTCGCCGGGCGCGTCCGTGGGCCAGCGCCGAGAGCGACTTGCCGCCCGGGGCCGCCGCGAGGTCGACGAGGAGGTCTCCTTCGGGCAGAAGGAGCGGGAGCACCTGGCCTCCGATGTCCTGAACGCTGAAGGCCCCGGCCGAAAGAAGCGGGGAACGCACCAGCCGACCGGACGTCACGGTCAGCCCGAGCGGCGCGAGCGGCGAGAGCTCGGTCGCGATGCCGTCGGGGGCGAGCGCCGCACGCAGGGCGTCGCGCGTGCCGTGGCCGGGATTGACGAGCAGGTCGATCGACGGCGACGCATTGTCGGCCGCAAGCACACGCCTCGCCGTGTCTTCCCCGAAACGCTCCATCCATCGCTCGACGAGGAAGCGGGGATGGGAAAAGTGACGCGCGAGGTCGGCTGCCTTCCCGCGGTCCGGAAGCGCGGGCGGCGGCAGGAGCAGGATCCCCCGCAGGATTCCGTTGACGAGCTTTCCCGCGCCCTCGCCGCCGCTCGCGCGCGAGTGCTCGACCGCCTCGCTCACGGCCGCGTACGGAGGTATGCGATCGAGGTGCCGCACCTGGTAGAGCCCGATCTCGAGGATCTCGAGAAGATTCGGCGCGAGCTTCGGCAGGGGGATCCGGGAAACGGCCGCGATCTCCGCGTCGAGCGCCGACTTCCACCGCAGCACGCCGAGCACGAGCTCGCGGAGCAGGTCCGCGTCGGCCGGCGAGAGCCCGCGGGAGAGCTCCCCGACGAGGGGGGCCGCGAGCCGGCCGCCGCCGAGCACCTTCCGCAACGCGTCGACCGCCCGGGTCCGCGCGGTCGGCGCCGCGCGCCGCTTTCCCTTCACCCCGACGATCCGAAGCGGCCGGGCCGGCGCGCAGCGCGCGCGAACTCGGCTCCGGTCACGGGGCGCCGGCCGGCGCGCTGGAGGCGCAGCAGCCGGAGGGCCGAGCGCCCTCCCGCCGCGACGACGAGGTCGCCCGCCGAAACCTCGAACGTGCCCGGAGCGGCGCCGCCGCCCGAAGGCGCCGCGTCCGCTTCCAGGATCTTGACCCGTTCTCCCTCGAGGAACGTGAAGAGCCCGGGCCACGGCGTGAAGGCCCGCAGCCGCCGCAGGATCTCGCCGGCGGGGCTCTCCCAGTCGACCAAGGCGTCCTCCCGGCGGATCGGGCGGCAGAACGTCGGATCCCCCGCTTGCGCTCTCGGCTCGAGCGTACCGGACGCGAGCCCGGACAGCGTCTCGACGAGAAGGGCGCCGCCGATGTGCGCGAGCCGCGCGGAGAGCTCGCCCGCCATCTCGCGGTCGCCGATCGGCACGCGCCGCTCGAGGTACACCGGTCCCGTGTCGAGCCCTTCTCCCATGCGCATGGTCGCGACCCCCGTTTCCGGATCACCCGCGAGGATCGCCGCCTGGATCGGGGAGGCGCCCCGCCAGCGCGGCAGGAGGGACGCGTGAACGTTGACGCATCCGAGGCGCGGCAGCCGCAGGAGCTCGGGCGGGAAGATCTTTCCGTACGCGACGACGGCGATCGCGTCCGGGCGCAGGGCGGCGAGCCGGGCGAGAAGTTCGGCGTTGCCCCGCAACGACGCCGGCTTTTCGGTCGGGATCCCGCTCGCCTGGGCGAGCGCGGCGACCGGCGAGGGCCGGGGCGCGGCGTGCCGGCCGACGGGCCGGTCGGGTTGCGTCACGACGAGGGGCACGTTCGCGCCCGAGGCGAGCAGGGCCTCGAGCGACGGCACGGCGAACTCGGGCGTGCCGAAGAAGATGGTCGCGAGCCGCGGGTCGTCGGTCATGGGGCGCTCGTCGGACGCCGGCGCGGTGGCCGCGTCAGACCAGGGGTTTCTCGGCCGCGGCTTTGTCCTCGAGCGTCTCGGCCGGCGGCGCGCCGAGAGGCTTGGGCGACGCCGGATGCCGCAGCTTCCAGAGCCGCCGGGCCGCCGCGGCCCCGGCCCCGGCGAAGACCGCGAGCGCCAGGCCGTTGACGACCCCGAAGATTGCCCAGACCCGGGGCCAGGCGTTCGCGTAGCCGAAGAGAAAGATGGAGAAAAAGAGAACGAACGCGAAGAGCGCGACGACGATCGTCCGCCGCTCCTCGTGCTCTTTGTTCCAGGGCGAGTCGAGGAAGCCCAGACCCCTGGCGAGCCGATAGATCCCGTACGTCAGCGCGGGCGCCGCCAGCACCGCCAGGACGAGGTAACGCATCGGGCGGCTCATCGCGGCTGTCGGTCGACTTCCTCGAAGTAATCCTGGCCCACGAGGACCTCGCGGGGCTTCGAGCCCCGCGGCGGCCCGAGCAGCCCGTCGCGGGCCATCATGTCGATGAGCTTGCCGGCGCGCGAGAACCCGACGCCCATGCGCCGCTGGAGAAACGAGATCGAGGCCATCTTCTCGCGCACGACCAGGCGCGCGGCGTCGTCGTAGAGCGGATCCGTCTCGTCCCCGGCGTCGTCGCGCTGCACGGCCTCGGCGCGGTCCTTCGTGATCTCCTCGTCGAAGAGCGGCTTGGCCTGCTTCCGGAGAAACTTCATCAGGGCCGCCGTCTCCTGGACCGAGACGAAGGCGCCGTGGACGCGTTTCAACCGCGAGGTCCCGGGCGGCAGGTAGAGCATGTCGCCGCGGCCGAGGAGCCGTTCGGCGCCGTTGCCGTCGAGGATGACGCGGGAGTCGATCTTGGACGACACCTTGAAGGCGATTCGCGACGGGAGATTCGCCTTGATGACGCCCGTGAGGACGTCGACCGAGGGCCGCTGCGTCGCGACCACGAGGTGGATGCCGACCGCGCGCGCCTTCTGCGCGATCCGCACGATCGCCTCCTCGACGTCCTTGGCCGACGTCATCATCAGGTCGGCGAGCTCGTCGATGACGATGACGATCAAGCGGCATCGGCTCGAGCTTCAGGTCCGGATCCTCGGGATGCTGGGCGCGGACGCGGGCCACGGCCTCGGGATCCTGGATGGCCGCGTTGTACTGCTCGGCGTTGCGCACCTGGCCGAAGTCGGAGAGCGTCTGGAAGCGCTCCTCCATCGTCGCGACCGCCCACTTCAGGGCGTTCGCGGCCTTCTTCGGGTCGGTGATGATGGGGGTCGCCAGGTGCGGGAGGTTCTCGTACATCTCGAGCTCGACCATCTTGGGGTCGATGAGGATCAGCTTCACCTGGTCGGGCCGCGCCTTGTAGAGGATCGAGGTGATGAGCGCGTTGATCCCGACGCTCTTGCCGGAGCCCGTCGTGCCGGCGATCAGGAGATGCGGCATGGCGCGCAGATCGTCGATCACGGGCTCGCCATGGATGTCTTTGCCCAGGGCGAGCGTCAGGAGCGAGCGCGAGCTCTGGAAGCGCTCGGACTCGATGACGTCGCGGATCGCGATGATCTCGCCTCCGCCCGGATTGGGGACCTCGATTCCGACGCTCGCCCGGCCGGGCAGCCGCTCGACCCGGATCGATTCGGCCGAGAGGGCGAGCGCCAGGTCCTCGGACAGCCCCATGACCTGGTTGACCTTGATGCCGGCCGCCGGCCGGAACTCGTAGGTCGTGACGACGGGGCCGGGGTGGTACTCGGCCACCTCGCCCTCGACGTCGAACTCCGCGCACTTGGACGCGATCTGGCGTCCGGTTTCGGCGAGCGCCTTGCGGTCGATCGCCGTCGATTGCTCGCGCTTCTCGAGGAGCGATACGGGCGGATACGTGTAGCCCGCGACCGTCAGCGGCAGGCTCTGCTGGGCGTCGGGCTTCTTCTTCGGCACCGCGGCCGCCGGCCTGGCCTTCGCCGGCGCGGCCGTCGTCTTCTTGATCGAAAACTTGCCGGGCCCCGGCAGCTCCCGGACGATCGGTGGGGCCTCCTCGACGGCGAACGGGATCTCGTCGAGGGAGATCTCGCCGTGACGCGCCTTCTCGAGGTGCTTCGTCACGACGGTCCGCCGCAGGCGCTCCTTGGTGCGGCGGTCGCGCCGCCGCGCCCAGCCCACGGTCAGGCGCGAGAGGAGGCCCGCGAACCGGACGCGGAGCCGGAGGAACACGTCGCCGAGGGAGACCTGCGTCGCCAGCGGCACGGCGAGGAGGACCAGGGTCCCCGCCACGAGGACCGCGCCGGTCGTTCCGATCCGGCCGCGGAAGGCGTCCGCGAGCGCGCGGCCGACGATCCCTCCCGTCTCCGCCTCCTCGCCGAACATCCTCCGCCGCCCGAGCGCCAGCGAGATCAGCATCGGCAGCGAGAAGAGAAGGATCCCGATCCCCGCCGCCTTGGACGCCGGGTTGGGAAGCGGCCGCCCCCAGAACCGGCGCCAGCCCAGGACGAAGACGAGACCGGTCACGCCCCAGGCCGCGAACCCGAAGAGTGCGTAGAGGGCTGCGCCGAGCGACGCGCCGAAGCCCCCGATCCAGTTGTTCGGGCTGGCGGCCTCCCCGCCCGCGGTCCACGAGAAGATGTTCGGGTCCCGGGGGTCGTAGGACAGCAGCGCCAGCGCCGCGAGGAGCCCCGCGAGCAGCAGCACGACTCCGATCGCCTCACCGGCGAGGCGGCTCTTCCAGAAGGATCCTTCGCTCAATCCGCTCCATTATGGGGCGGAACGCGCGATTCGGCTACGGGCAGGGGCTCGCAACGTCCCCGCGGGGCACGCGCGCCGACCTTCTTCGGCCTTCCCCGGAGATCGGAAGGAGCGATTGCGATATAGAAAGGGACGTGCCCGAAGACCGTAAGCGCATCCTCTTTCTCTGCACCGGCAACGCGGCGCGCAGTCAGATGGCCGAGGCCCTGGCCCGGCTCGACTACGGCGACCTGCTCGATCCGGTGTCGGCGGGTTCCCGTCCCGCCGGGTTCGTCCACCCGCTCGCCGTGCAGGCGATCGAAGAGCTCGGCGTGCACGTCGACGAGGCCCGCTCGAAGCCGGCCGAGGAATTCCGGGACGCCGCCCTCGACCTCGTCGTCACCGTCTGCGATTCCGCGGCGGCGGACTGCCCGAGCTGGCCCGGGGCGCGCCACCTCGTGCACTGGTCGATCGAGGACCCGAGCTTCGCCCGCGGGGACGACGAGGCTCGCATGGCGGCGTTTCGCATCACGCGCGACGAGCTGCGCGGCCGCATCGACTCTCTGATGGAGGCGCTGCGCCGCTCGCCTCCCCGGCGCAAGGACACCGAGCTCGCCGACGAGGGCTCCCGGCTCCTCGAGGACGTGATGAAAGCCCACGGCTTCAGGCGCCAGGTCCCGCGCGAGGAGAACACGGCGAAAGCGCGCTTCGTTCGGAGGGGCCGGTCCCTCGAGGTCGAGGTCCGCACCGGCGTCGCGATCGCGGCCTACGCGGCCGGCGCCCGGCGGCTCCTCCACCCCGACTACATGCAGCGGCTCGGCGTCGAAAACCTGATGCGTTATCCCGGCCTGTCCAAGGACCCCCTCGAAGCCTTCCGGCGCCTGCGCACCGACCTCATCCGCTTCGCCTCGCCGTTCCTGACCGGCGAAGGGCTCAAGCAGTTCGCGCGCCTCGCCGGGGCCGCGTCGAAGGATTCGGGGCCCACCAGGTCCGCCTGAACCCCGTGGCCCGCCGAGTTTCCAATCCCCCGAACCCCTGGGACAGCGTCCATGCCGAGTGGCTCGGCGAGCCGCCCGAGGCGGAGCTCGAGGTGTTCGAGGAAGATGCGAAGTCGATCATCGCCGAGAACGACAGCCCGGACGTCGGCTTCCGGTGCAGCGTCAACCCGTACCGCGGATGCTTCCATGCGTGCGCTTATTGCCTCGACGGAGACACGCCGATCCTCATGGGCGACGGGCGCACGAGGGCTCTCGTGGATGTCCGCGTCGGAGACGAGGTCTACGGAACGGCGCGCGTAGGCCGCTACCGGCGCTATGTGCGAACGCCCGTTCTCCATCACTGGAACCGCCGCGAGACCGCCTACCGACTGGAGCTCGAAGACGGCACCACGCTGATTTCGAGCGGCGACCACCGCTTCCTGACGGAACGAGGATGGAAGTACGTTTCTCCGGGTCAGCGCAACCAGAGACCGCACCTGACGACGAACAACGAACTCCTCGGGATCGGCCGGCTCGCGCCGACCCCGACGGAAACGGACGACTACCGCGTCGGCTATCTCTGCGGCATGGTACGGGGGGATGCCTTGCTGGCCACCTTCGACTACGGAGGGCGCCGTCGGGCGACGGATGTCCAACATCAATTCCGACTGGCCCTGGCCGATTTCGAAGCGTTGCAGCGCACCCGGCTCTACCTGCAGGCGCTGTCCATCGACACGCGCGAGTTCCTCTTCCAAGCGGCCACCGGCAACCGCAGGCCGCTTCGCGGAATCCGCACGCATGTACGGGCGTCCGTAGACGCCATTCGGAACATCGTCCAGTGGCCGGATCATCCGGCCTCCGACTGGTATCGCGGTTTCCTCGGAGGAATTTTCGACGCCGAGGGCGGCTATAGCCGCGGCATCCTTAGAATCGTCAACACCGACAGAACGATCATCCAGCGCGTCGCCGAAGGGTTGCGGCACTTCGGCTTCGACTTCATCGTGGAAACCCGGGTGCGGACGAAGCCGATCTACTCGGTCAGGGTCCGACGCGGCCTTCGGGAGCACCTGCGATTCTTTCACACCGCCGCGCCGGCCATCACTCGCAAGTTCGACATCTCGGGCCAGGCGATCAAGAGCGCGGCGCGCCTCCGCGTCGCATCGATCCAACCCATGGGGATCGAGCTTCCCCTCTTCGACATCACGACGGAGACCGGCGATTTCATCGCCAATGGCGTCGTTAGCCACAATTGCTACGCTCGCCCGACCCACCAGTATCTCGGCTGGGGCGCGGGCACGGACTTCGATCGCAAGATCGTCGTCAAGACGAACGCGCCGGAGCTCCTCCGGAAGGAGCTGATGCGGAAGTCCTGGACGGGCGAGACGCTCGTCTTCTCGGGCGTGACCGACTGTTACCAGCCGCTCGAGGCCGTCTACGGCCTCACCCGGAAGTGCCTGGAGGTCTGCGCGGAGTTTCGCAACCCGGTCGGCATCGTGACGAAGGGCGCGCTCGTGCGCCGCGACGCCGACGTCCTCGCCCGGCTCGCCCGCGAGGCCGATGCCATGGTCTACGTGAGCATCCCGTTCGCCGACGACGCGACGGCCCGCCTCATGGAACCCCACGCGAGCCCGGCGTCGCAGCGCTTCGACACGCTGGCCCGGCTTTCGGAGGCCGGCATCCGCACGGGCGTGGCGCTCGCGCCGGTCATCCCCGGCCTGAACGACAGCGACATCGCGGGCATCCTGGCACGGGCCCGGGAGGCCGGCGCGGCGAGCGCGTTCATGACCCTCCTGCGCCTGCCGGCCGAAGTCCTGCCGGTGTTCCAGCAGCGCCTGGCGGAGGCGTTCCCGGACCGCGCCGCGCGCGTCTGGTCGAACCTGCGGCAGACGCGCGGGGGCAGGAGCAACGAATCGCGCTTCGGCGCGCGGATGGATGGCGTCGGCCCGCGGTGGGCGGCGATCGAGAGCCTCTTCGAGATCGAATGCCGACGGCTCGGCTTCAACAAGGAGAAGGGCGAGGCCGGCGCCCGGACCGGGACCTTCCGGCGGCCCGGCCCCGTCCAGCGCGGCCTCTTCGATTCTCCCTGATTACTTTTTGATGCAAAGTACTTGACAACGCCGTCGCGACCGCTCCAGACTTCGCCCGTGCAGCCCCTCGAGCGCCACGCCGCCGACAACATCCGGTTCATCCGCGAGACGATGGAGCGCGCCTCCTCGTTCACGGCGGTCCCCGGGACGGGCGGCGTCGGCATGGGCCTGACGGCCCTTCTCGCCGCCGGGATCTCGGCCCGGGCGCGGACACCGGAGGCCTGGCTCCTCGTCTGGCTCGTCGAGGCCGTCGTCGCGATCGCGCTCGGCTGCGTCGCCATGGCGCGAAAGGCCCGCCGCACCGGCACCGACATGTTCTCGGGCCCGGCCCGGCGCTTCCTCCTGACGCTGACGCCCCCGCTCGCCGCCGGGGCCCTGCTCACGCTCGCCCTGGCGCGGGCCGGCCGCGCCGAGCTTCTGCCCGGCGTGTGGCTTCTCCTTTACGGCACCGCGGTCGTGACGGGCGGGGCCATGTCGGTGCGCCCGGTCCTCGTCATGGGGGCGCTCTTCATGCTGCTCGGCGCCGCGGCGCTCGCCTCCCCCTCCGCGTGGGGGACCGCGTACCTCGCGGCCGGCTTCGGCGGCCTCCAGATCGTCTTCGGCTCCGTGATCGCGCGGAGGCACGGTGGCTAGGGCCCGGGCCCGCGTTCCCGCGCCCGCGGCCCCGGCGCCCCGGGCCGCGCGCTCGCCGCTCCCCGCGCTCGACCGGGTGATCCACGAGCGCATGCGCCTGGCGATCGTGAGCGCGCTCGCCGCCAGCCCCTCCCTGACCTTCAACGAGCTCAAGGCTCTCCTCGACACGACGGACGGCAACCTGTCGGTGCACGCCCGGCGCCTGGAGGAGGCCGGTTACGTCGACTGCGCGAAGGGGTTCGAGGGCCGGGTCCCGCGGACGACCTACCGGCTGACGTCGGCCGGACGCCGCGCCCTCGAGCGCTACCTCGGACACCTCGAAGCCCTCATCGCCCACGCCCGCGGACGCTGATTTTTTTTGGAGACTGACTTTATGATGCAAAGCTCTCTGCCGATCGCCGCCGTCTCCGTGCCGCCGCTCGCCCCGCTCGTGCTCCTGGCGTTCCTCGGCGCGGGCTTCCTGCTCTTCGGTCTCGCGCTCGCGGCCGCCGTCTCGGCCGCGGCGCGGCGCCGGCGGCTGGCGCGCCGGCTCGCGGCGGCTGGGCTCGCCGTCGGGTACGCCTACGCCCTTCCCCTCTTCGGGGTCGCGGCGGCGTCGCACGACCGGACCCTGCCCGTCGGAGACCGAAAGATCTTCTGCGAGATCGACTGCCACCTCGCCTACTCGATCGCGGCCGCCTCGGCCCCGTCGCCGTCGCGGCTCGCGGTGACCGTCCGGGCGTGGTTCGATCCCTCGACGACGGCTCCGTTTCGCGGGAACGCGCCGCTGACGCCCAACCCCCGGGCGGTCTACCTCGTCGACGCAGCGGGCCGGCGGCTCGCCCCGTCGCCCGCCGCGACGCGGGCCTGGGAGGCGGCGAACGGCCCCTCGGCCCCCTTCGATCGGCCCCTCCGGCCGGGCGAGGAGTCGAACACGACCTTCGTCTTCGACCTGCCCCCGACCTTCCCCGAGCCGCGCCTCTTCGTCGGGGACCCTCCCGGGGTCGAATCGGCGCTGATCGGCCACGAGAACAGCCCCGGACATGGAAAGGCGTACTTTGCGCTGCCCGGATAGTCTTGTCGCCCGGATGACCGACCTCGAGGACCTCCGCCGCCACTTCCGGGCGACCCTCGCGGCCGACCCCGTCGGGGCGTACCGCGACTGGTTCCGGGCGCAGGAGGAGCTGCGCGAGTCGGGCGACGCGGCGCGCGCGCGGGTGCTCGCCGAAGATCTCTGGGCCTTCCTGCCGGAGCTCTCCTTCCCCGCGCCGGAGGAGCGCGCCCGGTTCCTGCACAACGCGGCCGTCTTCTTCGGCAGCCCCGGTCCGGCCGCGAACCTCCCGCGGGCCCGGGCTCTCTTCGGCGAAGCCCTGGCGCACTTCGCCGAGGACACCGACAGCGGCTGGCGCGCCCGGGCTCTCCACAACTTCGCCACGGCCCTGTCGAACCTCGGCTCGTCGGCCGCCGAGCTCGCGGAATCGGTCGCGCTCTTCGAAGCCGCCCTCGTCTGGCGGACGGCGGAGCGCGAGATCGCCCGCGGAGTGACGCTGCACAACCTCGGCCTCGCGCTCCGGCGCCGGGCCGAGCTCGATCCCGGCCGCGCCGCGGCGCACCTCGAGGCGAGCGCCGCCGCGCTCTCGGAAGCGGTATCCATCCGGGAGCGCAACGGCCTCGCCGAGGGCCGCGCCCTGTCGCAGCGGCACCTCGCGATCACCCTCGAACGGCTGACGTCGGCGGGCGCCGAGTCGCGATAAATTCTGCGGCGTGACGAAGCGCCGCTGGATCGAGTACGCGATCGCCGTCCTCGTCGGCAACGCGATCTATTTCGCGGTCCTGCACCCGGGCCTGCCGCCGGCCCTCCAGAACCAGCCCAACCGGGTGGACCTCGGCCTCGTCGTCGACTTCCTCTGCTGCGTTCTCGTCTACGCGACGATCCGGCTGGCGGCGCGGCAAGCCCGGCGCCGGACGGAGGGAAGGCCGCCGCGCTGACCCGTCAGCGGCCCGTGAGCGACGGGAACACGAGGATCAGGACGAGGCCGAAAACGAAACAGTAGATGGCGAAGCGGTGGACCTTGCGGGTCGAGACCATTCGGATGAGGAACCCGATCGTCAGGTAACCCACGACCGCCGCCACGGCGGAACCCGCCAGATACCGGCCGAAATCCGGAGTCGCGAAGAACCCGGGGCCCTCGTGGCGCAGGGCCGACAGCACCTCGAGGCCCGCCGCCCCCACGATCGCCGGGATCGCCAGGAGAAACGTGAAGTCGGCGGCCCACCGGGCGGCGAAGCCGAGAAGGAGGCCGAAGGCGATCGTCGAGGCCGACCGCGAAAGGCCCGGCAGGACGGCGAGCCCCTGGACGGCGCCGATGATGGCGGCATCGAAGTACGTCATCGTCTCCCGGTCCTTGGATCCCTGCTTGCGGAAGTACGAAACCGCCAGATAGAGACCCGTCAGGATTTCCATCGCTCCGACGAAGCGCGGGCTGTGCTTCGTGGATTCGACCAGCGGCTTGAGGAGAACGCCCACGATGCCGGTCGGCACCGTCGCGACGAGGAGCAGCATCGCGAGTCGCCAGGCCCGCCGGCGCTCCCCGGCGTCCGCGGAGAAGAGGCCGACGACCTCCTCCCGCAGGAGCGCGCGGTAATAGATGAAGATCGCGGCCAGCGTGCCGACATGGACCATCACGTCGAAGAGCAGCCCGACCTGGCCGAACCGGGGCATCAGCATCTCGGCCGCCGAGAGGTGGCCGTCGGAGGAGACCGGGATGAATTCGGTCAGCCCCTGGATGACTCCGAGGAGGATCGCGTCGAGCCAGCTCATCGACAAAACGTATCAGACGCGGCTTGAGGCCGGCTCACGGCAGGAGTGGAACGATCACGGGCCGGAGCCCGAAGACCCGGCGGCACGCGCGCCGGGCCGCCAGCGCGACCTCGACCCGCAGCCACTCCGCGTTCTGCCGTTCCGCGGGCGTCGCCCGGGCGAGAACGTTCCGCGCCGCCCGCGCGACTTCGCCCGCGAGCTCGGCCGCATCGACCGCAACGCCGCGCGAGACGACCTCGACCTCGCCGTCGCGCAGCCGCACGACGACCACGCCCTCTTCCGAAAGCTGCCGCCGCTCGCGCAGGATGTCCGGGTCGACCGTTTCGGCCCGTTCGTCCAGGTAGACGGCGCCGGCGGCGACCGCTCCGGTTTCGATGCGCGCCCGTCCACCCTCGAGCGTCAGTCGGTCGCCGTTGTCGAGGAGGTGGATGCGCTCCGCCGCAACGCCCTCCTCCCGCGCGACCTCCGCCGCCGCCGCGAGCATCCTCCGGTCGCCGTGCACCGGCATGACCGCGCGCGGCCTGACCATCCGGAGCCACTCGGCGATCTCCTCGCGGTGGGCGTGACCCGACACGTGGATCGGAGGCTCGGCATCGCGGACGACGCGGGCCCCGCGGCGGACGAGGTGATCGCACATCCGGTTGACCGAGCGCTCGTGGCCGGGGATGGTCCGGGCCGAGAGGAGCACCACGTCGCCTTCCGAGAGCTCCAGGTCCGCGTGCTCGCCGAGGGCCAGCCGGTGGAGCGCCGAGAAGGGCTCGCCCTGGCTCCCCGAGGTCAGGCACGTCAGGCGGTCCGGGGGGGCGGCGCGCAGGTCCGCCGACGCCGGCCGCGCTCCGGAGGGGAGGCGGAGCCTGCCCATCCCCTCGGCGATCTCGGACACCGCGCGCATGCTCCGGCCGAGGATCGCGACCCTTCGGCCGGCGGAAAGCGATGCATCGATGCCCTGCGCCAGGCGCGCGACGTGGCTCGAGAACGTCGTCAGGATCACGCGCCCCCGGGCCTCCCGGAACGCCGCGCGGAGGCCTTCGCCGGCGACTCGCTCCGGCAGCGAGCGCCCGGGCCGCTCCGCGTTGGTCGAGTCGACGAGCGCGAGGTCGACCCCCGTGCCGACGGCGGCGGCGATCCCCTCGCGGTCCGTGCGTTCGCCGTCGGGCGGATCGTCGTCCAGCTTGAAATCGCCGGAGTGCATGACCCGCATGCCGCCGGCCTCGATCAGGAGCGCCGTGGAATCGGGGACCGAGTGCGAAATCCGGAAGAACGTCACCCGGAAAGCGCCCGCATCGATCGGGTCGCGGCCGACCGCCTCGACCAGCCGGTCGAGAGGGGCCCCGGCCTCCTCGAGCCGCCGCCGCGCCATCGCGAGAGTGAAGGGGAAGCCGTAGACGGGCGCGTCGCACCACTCCCGCAGGAACGGAAGGGCCCCGATGTGGTCCTCGTGGGCGTGCGTGAGAAACACGCCGTCGATTCGTTCGCCCGAGAGCGCGGCGAGGTCGGGGGCGATCCGGTCGATGCCGGGAAAGGCCTCGTCGGCGAACGAGACACCGACGTCGACGAGAATGCCGGAGCCGGCGCACTTGAGCCAGAGGACGTTCTTGCCGAACTCGCCGACGCCCCCGAGCGGGACGATCTCGAGCGGAGCGTTCACGCCGCCCGCCAGCCGCGGGCGAGCTCCAGAAACTGCTCGGGCGACAGCTCCTCCGCGCGGGCGCGGGGCGAGTGGCCGAGAGCCTCGAGCGCCCGCTCCCAGTCGGCGCGCGGACCCGCCGACGCGAGCGCGTTGGCGAGCGTCTTCCGGCGCGCGTTGAAGCCGAGCGACGCCAGGGCGAGCGCCCGGCGGGCGAGCTCGGGCTCGGGCGCCGCCGGCCGCGGAGTCAGCTCGAGCACCGAAGACGAGACCTTGGGCCGAGGCCGAAACGCCCCGGGTGGAAGATCGAAGAGGATCCTTCCCGAGGCGAGGGTCGCGGCGCGCACCGAGAGATAGCCGTACTCGTCCTTTCCCGGGCGGGCGACGAAGCGGCGCGCGACCTCGCGCTGGATCGTCGCGACCACGCGGCGCACGACCCCCCGGGCCTCGATCGCCGCGAAGAGGATCGGTGTGGCGACGTTGTACGGGAGGTTCGCGACGAGGAGCGCGTCGGACTCGCATCCCCCCGCGCGCAGCCAGTCCGCGATCGGCCGCGAGAGGACGTCGCCCGGGAAGATCCGGACCCGCGAATTTTCCGCGAGCTCGCGGGCGAGGGCGTCGGCCCGCAGCGGATCGATTTCGACGGCGACGACGAGGCGCGCGCTCTCGGCCAGGAACCGCGTCAGCGCGCCGTCGCCGGGGCCGACCTCGAGAACACAGTCGTCTTTCCCGACGCGTGCGGCCTCGACGATTCGCCTCGCGGTCTCGGGGCTCGCCAGGAAGTGCTGGCCCCAGCGCTTGCGGGCCGGAAGGCGTGGCCGCGCCGGCCGGGCCCGCCGCTCATGCTGTGACGGCATCGTTCCGCGCGGTCCGCACGGCGCCCGAGGCTATCAGATGGTAGAATTTTTCGGATAGGGATGGTTGCGCTGCAGGTCTTCACGCTCGAGAATCGTCGACTCGAGAACTTTCTCGAACGGCACAAGGCTTATTACGCGTACACCGGAGAGATCGAGATCGACCGGTTCCTGCGCGAGATCCTCCAGAAGGCCAACGAATTCGTTCCGTCCGAGGCGGGGTCGATCCTCCTCGACGACCCGATGACCAAGAACTCCGACGACCGGCTCGAGAACGAGCTCGTCTTCATCTCGACCTACGGCGCCCACGGCGAGGCGCGGCTGGGCAAGCGGATGAACGCCCGGGTCGGCATCGTCGGCCACGTCTACGCGACGGGCGTCGCGTACATGACCGACGAGGTCGTCGACGATCCCTTCTTCTATCCCACGCTCGACCTGACCGACGGCTTCCAGACGAAGTCCGTGCTCTGCGTGCCGATCCGGATCGAGTCGTCGGTGTGCGGAGTCCTCGAGCTCGTCAACAAGTCCGGCCCCGTCGGGTTCCGCGAGAAGGACCGGCGGCTGCTCGAGATCTTCGCCGACTATGCCTCGATCTCCATCCAGAACCTGCTCGACGCCCGGCGCGCATACGAGGTCGCCAAGCGGGACGGCCTGACGGGCCTCTACAACGAGCGCTACCTCCACTTGCGGCTGACGCAGGAGCTCTCGCGCATCTCCCGCGACGGCGGCGACCTCTCGGTGATCTTCCTCGACCTCGACAACCTGAAGTCGGTCAACGACCGCCACGGCCACCTCGCCGGCAGCCAGGTGCTGCGAGAGGTCGGCTACATCCTGCGCCGTACCGTGACGGACGAGCGCGCGACGCTGACGCGCTACGGGGGCGACGAGTTCGTCCTGATTCTGCCGGGCCACAACCTCGAGGAGGGCCTGGAGGTTGCCGAGGCCATCCGGACCGCGATCCGCAGCGCGACGTTCCTCTTCCGGCCCTACGGCTTCAACGAGCCGGCCCTCAATCTCCACGGCGTGATCACCGGTTCGCTCGGCCTCTCCTCGATTCGGTCCCACGCAACGCCGGGCGCTTCCGTCGAGCAGCAGAAGAACGAGCTCCTGCGGGCCGCCGACACGGCCCTCTACCGCGCCAAGGAGCACGGCAAGGACCGGTGCACGGCCGCGAGCCTCGAGGACGCGCGGGTCCCGGCGCTCTCCTCCTAGACTTCCCGGGCGCCGCCCGGGGTTGACGCCCCCCTCGCCCTCCTGCTAGCGTTCCCACTCCGCGACGCGACCCGCTGTTTTCGCCCTTTTTGCGCCCGCTGAGGAGCTCCGCCATGCAGACCGTGACCCGCGAGCAGCTGTCTCCGAAGAACGTCCTCGACGTCCTCGGCCGTCACATCCTGGTCGACGGTTACCACGTGGTCATGGACATGGAGCGCAGCCGCGGGTCGTACCTTTACGACGCCCGGAGCGACCGGCCGATCCTCGACTTCTTCTCCTGCTTCGCGACGCTCCCGGTCGGCTACAACCACCCGAAGATGCAGGACCCGGAATTCCGGGAGGCGCTCATGGAGGCCGCGCTGACCAAGCCCTCCACGAGCGACATCTACACCGAGCACTTCGCCCGCTTCGTCGAGAAGTTCTCGGACCTGGCGGTTCCGGCTTCCCACTCGGACCACATGTTCTTCGTCGAGGGCGGCACGCTCGCGATCGAGAACACGCTGAAGACCGCCTTCGACTGGAAGATTCGCAAGAACCTGGCCCGGGGCAAGGGCGAGAAGGGCACCCGGATCCTCCACTTCAAGAACGCCTTTCACGGCCGGTCGGGGTATTCGCTCTCTTTGACGAACACCGCCGACCCGCGCAAGACCCAGTACTTCCCGAAATTCGACTGGCCGCGCCTTTCGTGCCCGCGCCTCTCGTTCCCGGTCACCGAGCAGGTGATCCGCGACGTGGCGGCCGCCGAGGAGGCCGTCGAGCGGGAGATCCGTGCCGCCGTGGCGGCCACACCGGACGACATCGCCGCTCTGATCCTCGAGCCCATCCAGGGAGAGGGGGGCGACAACCACTTCCGGCCCGAGCTCTTCCGGCGTCTCCGCCGCCTCGCCGACGAGCTCGAGTTCCTGCTGATCTTCGACGAGGTCCAGACGGGCGTGGGGCTCACCGGCTCGATGTGGTGCTGGCAGCAAATCGGCGTCGAGCCCGACATGTTCGCGTTCGGCAAGAAGACGCAGGTCTGCGGCTTCGCCTCGAACCACCGCGTCGACGAGGTCCCCGACAACGTCTTCAAGGTCTCCTCCCGCATCAACTCGACGTGGGGCGGCAACCTCGTCGACATGATCCGCTGCGCGAAGTACCTCGAGATCATCGCCGAGGACAACCTGATCGAGAACGCGAAGGTCGTCGGCGAGTACCTCCAGGGCCGCCTGACCGAGCTTTCGGCCGAGTTCCCCGGCGTGATGACGAACGTCCGCGGCCGCGGCCTCTTCATCGCATTCGACCTCCCGGACAAGGAAACGCGCGACCGGACCCTCGCAGCCTGCCTCGAGCACGGCATGATGGGCCTCGCCTCCGGGGCGAACGCGATCCGCTTCCGGCCGCACCTCGTCCTGACGAAGGACGAGGCGGAGGAAGGTATCCGGAAGCTGCGGAGAGCGATTTCCGCCGTGCGGTCATGAGCGGGCGGGACTCGGCTGCCGTCCGCGCGTCGAGCGCGGCTCGAAGAACCGCCGCCAGGACGTAGCCGCGTCCGGTCTTCGTGATCCGGCGCCTCGTCCTCTTCACCGCCGCCGCGCTCGCCGCGGCGGCGGTCCTGTTCTGGGTCACCCTTCCCGACGTTTCGCCCCTGGCGACCTCGTGGCCGAAGACGACGGCCTTCATGGAGCGCCGCAAGGCGAGGCTCGAACGCGAGGGCCAGAGTCCCCGCCTCGACTGGAAGCCCGTGCCGCTTTCCCGGATCGCGCCCGACCTCCAGCGCGCGGTCGTCGTGGCCGAGGACGCGCGATTCTGGGAGCACGAGGGAGTCGACTGGGAGGCGATGCGCGGAGCGCTCGAGAAGAACTGGGAGAAGGGCGATCTGAAGGTCGGCGGCTCGACGATCACCCAGCAGCTCGCCAAGAACCTGTACCTCTCGCCGGCGCGCACGCCATGGAGGAAGCTCCGGGAGCTCGCGATCGCCCACCGCCTCGAGCAGCGCCTCTCGAAGAAGAGGATCCTCGAGCTCTACCTGAACGTCATCGAGTTCGGGGCGCGCACGTTCGGCGTCGAGGCGGCCGCCCGGCATTACCTCGGCAAGTCCGCGGCCGACGTGAGCCGGGAGGAGGCCGCGACGCTCGCCGCCGTGATCCCGTCCCCCCGGATCTACGACCCGGTCAGGCACCCCGACCGCGTCGCCCGCCGCGCCCGCCGGATCCTGCGCTGGATGTGAAAGAAGTCTTCACGGGGTAAACCGCCGTGCTCCGCACGGCGTTCCCTACGGCCGTGAGTCTGCCGCTGGTGGCCGGGTCGACGTGCATTTCGCGAACCCACGGAGGAAGGCTTCGAAGCCGCGAAATGCAGGTCTGACCCCAGGTTCCCCCGCAGGGGGTCTGACCCCAGGTTCCCTAGTGCTATTCTGAAAAACGAATCTTTCGGAGGTGAATCGATGCGTCTTCGTCGCTCCGCCGTCGGCCTGGCCGCGGTTCTTCTCGCGGCCGCCTGCTCCCGAAAGCCGGCCACGATCGACCTTTCTCCGAAGACCGTCAAGATCTACGGCATCGGCCGGGCGCAGCGCCTGTCGGCGCGGGTGCTCGACAAGAAGGGCGAACCGCTCCAGGCGGGAGCGCCGTCATGGAGCTCCTCGGACGCCGCTGTGGCGGAAGTGGACCCGGGCGGCCGCGTCGTGGCCAGGAAGGCCGGGAAGGCGACGGTGACCGCCACGTTCGAGGACGTGAGCGCGCGGGTGCCGGTCGAGATCGTCGACGTGAACTCGATCGAATTCGCCTCGCCTGCACTTTCCCTCGTCGGGCCGGCCGGAACGTCCCTTCCGCTGACGTGGACGATTCGCGACTCGACGCAGAAGGCGTTGACCACGCTGGTCCCCGTGTGGTCCTCGGCGAACGAGAAAGTCGCCAGCGTCTCCGACAAGGGCGTGATCACGTCCGTGGGGCCCGGCACGACGAACGTCGTCGCGCGCGTCGGGGACGTCCAGGGCGTCTGCGAGGTCACGGTCAGCGTGCGCCCCATCGGCCGGCTGGAGCTCCGGCCGTCGACCGCGCTCGTCCACGTGGGCGAGGCCCAGCACTACCAGCTCACAGCCTTTGGGCCCGACGGCATGGCCATTCCGGAGGCGTCCGGGGTCTTCCGGTCCTCCGACGCCGCCGTCGCCTCGGTCGACTCGGCCGGCGTGGCGACCGGCCACAAGACGGGCGCCGCCACGATCCGCGTCGAGCTCGCCGGCGCGTCGGCCGAGGCCACGCTGATCGTCAACTGAACCTCGGCGGGGCGTGGGCGTAGGATCGCCGCATGCCCGTGCGGCCCCCGGCTGTCGCCGGCTCCTTCTACGAGGGCCGGAAGCAAGAGCTCGAGCGAAGCGTCCTCGGCTACCTGGCCGCGGCCGGGCCGGCGCCCGCGCCGGCCTTTGGCGCCATCGTGCCGCACGCCGGGTACGTTTATTCGGGCCCCGTGGCCGGCGCCGTTTATGCGAGGCTCGAGGTCCCTCCGACCTGTGTGATCCTCTGCCCCAACCACACCGGCCGCGGCGCTGCGGCAGCCCTCGATCCGTCCGACGCCTGGCATACACCCCTGGGCGACGTTCCCGTCGACCGCGCCCTGGCGCGGCGACTCATGGAGCTCGCCCCGGCCCTCGACTCGGACGCCGAGGCCCATCGCCGCGAGCACTCGCTCGAGGTGCAGCTTCCGTTCCTCCAGGTCCGCCGGCCGGACGTCGCGATCGTCCCGATCTGCATCGGCGAGCGGAGCCTCGACCTCTGCCGCGAGATCGGCGAGGCCCTGGCCGTCGTCTGCGCGGAAACGGACGAGCCGCCGCTTCTCCTCGCCTCCTCCGACATGAACCACTACGAGAGCCGTGCCATCGGACGGGCCAAGGACGACATGGCGCTCGGGCGCGTCGAAGAGCTCGGCGCCGAGAATCTCTTCCGGACCGTCTTTGCCGAAGCGATTTCGATGTGCGGAGTCCTTCCCGCGACGGCGCTGCTCTTCGCGGCCCGAGCGGCCGGCGCGGGGCCCGCCCGGGTCGTCGCCCGGCGCGACAGCGGCGATGAAACGGGAGATACTTCGAGCGTCGTCGGTTATGCCGGCATCATCGTCGAGGCGAAGCAGTAAGCAGTCAGCAGTAAGCAGTAAGCAGTAAGCGGGAGATACATGAAGCTCAAGTCATGGGCGATCCCGGTGTGCGTTTCGCTCGTCTCGGCGGTCGGCGCGGCGCAGGCGGCCAGGCCGAAGGTCGAGGTGGCGACCATCGCGCCGCGGCCCGGCGATGTCGCGACGATCGACGGAATGGTCAACGCCTACTATGAAGTCATCTCCGGCCCGAAGGGCCAGCCGCGCGACTGGGCCCGGGATCGCACGCTGTACATCGCGGACGTGCGGTTCGTGCCGGTCGACTTCGACAAGGATGGCCGGATCCAGCCTCGGATCTCGACGCATCAGCAGTTCGTGGACGCCTCCGACGCCAGCCTCGCGGGGCAGGGCTTTTTCGAGAAGGAGATCCACCGCGTCACCGAGCGCTTCGGCCCGATCGCCCACGTCTGGAGCACCTACGAGTCGCGGCGGACGGCCGACGGCCCCGTCATCCAGCGCGGCATCAACTCGATCGAGCTCTTCTGGGACGGAAAGCGCTGGTGGATCGCCAACGCGATCTGGACCGACGAGACGAAAGACAACCCCATCCCGAAGGAGTACCTGCCGAAGTAGAGGCAGAGGTGGACGGCTGGCCGCCGGTGGACGGCTGTCCCCGCCTGCGCTCTAAGCCGCCCCGTTCGGCGTACCCGGAAGGAGTCCCTCGACCTGGACCGTTCGCGGGCCCTTGGCGTCACAGTAGGCGTAGCGTACGCGGCGGCCCGTCTCCCCCGCCCAGCCCTTCTCGTCGTCCTCGAGCGCATACATCGCGACGCCGGCAAACTCGCCCTTCGCGTTCAACGCGTAGAAGTTGACGTTGAAGTTGGGATTGCCCCGGGCGTTCAACAGGCGCTTCTCGACAGTGCTCGCCTTGATGCGCCTCAACGCCTCCATGCCGGCGTCCTTGGGGTGCATGCCGCGCCGCATGCTCTCGACGATGAAGAACGAGGAGAGGTTGTAGAGATTCGCCTCGCCGCGGCCCGTCGAGCCCGCCGCGCCGACCTGGCCGTCGACCCACAAACCCGCGCCCAGGATCGGCGAGTCGCCCACGCGACCCGGGATCTTGAAGAAGAGACCCGAGGTCGTCGTCACGCCGCAGATCTCGCCCTTCGCGTTGACGCCGTCGCAGTTGATGGTCCCGTACATCTTGGAGGCCGGGAAGAAGCCCTCGGCCGCCATCTGCCGGCGCGCCTCGGCGGAGGCGATCTCGCGCTCCTTCGGCGTCAGGTAGTGCGACGGGTCCGTCCGCTGCTTCCACTCCAGCCAGAGCTTGCGCGAGAGCGGGGTGTTGAGGTCGTCCTCGATCGTGAAGCCCATGTTGCGCGCGAAGGTCTGCGCCCCCTTGCCGACCAGGAGATGGTGGTCGGTCTTGTTCATCACCTCGCGCGCCACCTTCGACGGCGTCTTGACGCCCTCGAGCGCGGCGACGCCGCCGGCGCGCTTGAGCGGGCCGTGCATGCAGGAAGAATCGAGCTGGACCACTCCTTCGGCGTTCGGCACGCCGCCGTACCCGACGCTGTAGTCCTCGGGGTCGAGCTCGACGATGTTGACGCCCTCGATGAGCGCGTCGAGCACGTCGCCACCCGCCATCATGCCCATCCAGGCCTTCTCGACGCAGGTTTGCGTCCCGCCATTCTTGAACCAGTTGCCGTTGGCCGAGGCGATGACGACGGGCTGCGCCGCCGCGCCCGGAACGACGGCCGGGGCCTTCCCGAACGTCGCGCGCGGGGCCGCCGCCGCGATGCCCGCCGCCGCTCCCGTCCGCACGAAATCCCGCCGCGTGATCCGTCGACGCATGTTCCCCCTCCTCGCCGCTTTCGACCGCGTGTGGTCGCCGGAGTCTACCTTGCCGGGCGCGCGCCGGGAGGCTAGGCTTCCCTTGATGGAGTATCGGGGCCATACCCTGGCCGAACGCGCCTCGACGCTGCCCGGGCGCTACTACACGTCGGTCGAGGTCTTCGACGACGAGGCCAGGAAGATCTTCTCGGGTCGTTGGCTCTGCGCGGGGCGCGCCGACGAGCTGTCGGAGCCTGGCGACTACGCCCTGCGGGAGATCGCGGGCGAAAGCCTCATCCTGGTCCGCGGCAAGGATGCGCGGTTGCGGGCGTTCTACAACGTCTGCCGGCATCGGGGGACGCGGCTGTGCGAGTCCGCCAGCGGACGCTTCGCCGGCGGGATCCAGTGCCCGTACCACGCCTGGACCTACGGACTCGATGGCGCGCTCCTCGGCGCCCCCCACATGGACGACGTTGCGTGGTTCGACAAGGGCGAGCACCCCCTCCGGGAGGCCGCCGCCGCCGAGTGGGAGGGGTTTCTCTTCGTCACTCTCGCCGAACGTCCCGAGCCGCTGGAAGACGCCCTGCGACCGCTCCTCGGACGCTTCGCGCCGTGGCGGCTGTCGGCGCTGACGACCGCGCGGCGCATCGCCTACGACGTCCGCGCCAACTGGAAGCTCATCTTCCAGAACTTCTCGGAGTGCTATCACTGCCCGCCGGTCCATCCGGCCCTCGCGAAGCTCTCCCACTACCGGAGCGGCGCCAACAACCTCCGCGACGGCGGGATTCTCGGCGGCTACATGCTCATCAACGAGAAGGGCGGCAGCCTGACGATGAGCGGCCGGCCCTGCGCAGCGCCTCTCGCCGACCTGCCGGACGAGGAGCGCCAGCGCGTCTACTACTACTCGGTCTTTCCGTCGCTTTTCCTGACGATCCAGCCCGACTTCGCCATGGCGACGAGGCTCGCTCCGGTCTCGGTCGACCGGACGACGGTCGTCTGCGAGTTCCTCTTCTCTCCGGAAGCGGCCGCCGCCCCCGGCTTCGACCCCTCCGACGGCGTCGAGATCTGGGACGTGACGAACCGCCAGGACTGGCACATGTGCGAGCTCGCCCAGCGGGGCGTGTCCTCGCGGGCCTACGCGCCGGGGCCCTACTCGCGCGAGGAAAGCCTGCTCGCCGCGTTCGACCGCGAATACCTGCGGCGACTGAACGGCGCCTAGGCCGGGGCCCGTGCGGCGGTCCCTGACTCTCCAGGTCCTCCTCGCGCTCGGTGCCGGCCTCGGCCTCGGCACGGCCGCCTCGCTCGCCGGCGACCCGCGCCTCTCCCGGTTCGCCACCGCGTTCGAGTCCGTGGGCACGCTCTGGGTCAACGCGATCCTGATGACGGTTCTGCCGCTCGTCGTCTCGGGTCTCGTCGTCGCGATCGTTTCGGCCTCCCGCACGGGCCTCGTGGGAAGCCTCGGAGGACGGTCCGTCGGCCTCTTCCTCGTCCTCCTCGCTTCGACGGCCCTTGCGGCGGCGCTCGTCGTCCCTCCGCTGATGGCGGCGCTTCCGATCGGAGGGGATGCGACGGCGAGCTTCCGCGAGAGCCTGGCGGCGACGGCCGCGACGGTTCCGCCGAAGTTGACGTTCGGCGACTGGGCCGCCGGCCTCCTCCCCTCCAACGTCTTCCGAGCCGCGGCCGACGGAGCCCTCCTCCCCCTCGTCCTCTTCACGATCCTGTTCGCCGCCGCCGTCAGCCGCATCTCCGACGGCCCCCGCGAAACGCTCGTCGCGTTCTTCCGCGGCATCTCGGAGGCCATGACGGTCCTTCTCGGCTGGATCGTGCGGCTGGCGCCGGTCGCGATCTTCGTTCTCTCGCTGGCGCTCGCGGCGCGGGTGGGGCTGGCCGCCACCGGGGCCCTGGGCCTCTACGTCCTGGTGCTCTCGGGCCTCTGCCTCGCGCAGATCCTGCTCCTCACGGTGGCGCCCTGGCTCTTTGCGCGCGTCTCCCCCGCCGCCTTCGCGCGCGCCGCGGCACCGGCCCAGCTCGTGGCGTTCGCCGCGCACTCCTCGCTGGCGTCGCTGCCCGCCATGCTCGACGGCGCCGAACGTGTCCTCGCCGTGCCGAAGCCGGTCTCCCGCTTCGTCCTGCCGCTCGCCGTGTCGACGTTGAAGGTCTCGGCGCCGGTCCACTGCCTCGTTGCCGTTTTCTTCGTCGCCCGCCTCACGGCGACGCCGATCCCGCCGTCGCAGCTCGCCGCGCTCGCCGCCCTGGCGCTCGCCGTCAGCTTCAGCGTTCCGGGAGTTCCCCACGGCGCGATCCTCGTGACGGCGCCGGTCCTGGCCGCCGCGGGACTGCCGACCACGGCGGTCGGGCTGCTGCTCGCCGTCGACCCGATCCCCAACGCCTTCCGCAGCGCCGCCAACACGACCGGGAACATGGTCGTCGCCGCGGCCCTGGCGGGCCGGGCCTCTCCGGAGGCCTCAGAGTGAGTGTCTGCCTAGTCGTTGGACGATCCCGGCGGCGGCCCGCCGGATGCCGTCGGCCACGCCCCGCGACCCGGCCACGACGTTGCCGCGCTCGAGATAGCGTTTCCCGCCGTCGAAGTCCGTCGAGGATGCCGCCGGCCTCCTCGATCAGGAGCGCGCCGGCCGCGACGTCCCAGGGCGCGAGCCGGAACTCGAAGAAGCCGTCGAAGACTCCCGCCGCGACGTAGGCGAGGTCGAGGGCCGCGGAGCCCGCGCGCCGGATCGCGCGCGCGTGGACGAAAACGGCCTTGAAGAGGGCGAGGTAGGAGTCGATCTTGTGACGGTTGCGAAACGGAAACCCGGTCGCGACGAAGGCCCCGTCGAGGTCCGGCCGTCCCGTGACCGTGAGGCGCGTGCCGTTGCGCCACGCGCCGCCGCCGCGCTCGGCCGTGTACATCTCGTCGCGCAGCGGGTCCCAGACCACCGCGGCGACGAGCTCCTCGCCCTGGCGCGCGGCGATCGAAACGCACCAGAACGGAAAGCCCGAGACGAAGTTGGACGTGCCGTCGAGAGGATCGATGATCCACTCCCGCGCGCCGGCGCCGGCCCCTCCGCGCGCCCCGCCCTCCTCCGCGAGGAAGGCGTCGCCGGGGAACCGGCCCTTCAGCGCGCCGATGATCCGCTCCTCGCTCTCCCGGTCGGCGTGCGTGACGAAGTCGTTCTTCCGCTTCTCCTCGACCGAGCCGTGCGGGAGATTGCGCCAGTTGGCCAGAAGGACGCGACCGCCCTCGACGGCGGCTTCGACGGCGGCGTCGAGGAGCGTGCTCACGGGGCCGTCTCCCGCGAGCGGAATCCGTCGAGGATCGCCTTCTCCGCCCCCGCATCCGCCGGCGGCCAGTAGACGCCCCGCCACCAGGTCTCCGGCCCGAGGGCCCGGAAGACCGCGGCGATCGCGCGGACGGCGTCCTCGGGAGCGGCGGGGCGACCGCCGCCATCCGCCGGCGTCGCCCACGCGGCGCGGACGGGCGGATAGCCGGTGCGTGTGAAGACGACCGGCCGGGAGAGCCGCTTCGAGAGATCGGCGAGCGGCCGCGCGGCCGCCCGGGCGCCCTCGACGAGCGCGGCGTCCGCGACCTTCTCGGTGCGCGCGAGGGGCTCGAGGAACCAGACGCCGATCGCGTCGAGACCGTCCCAGAACGGGACGTCCGCCGCTCCGGCGGGCGTCGAGACGGCGTAGAGAAGGGGCGCGCCCGTCGCAAGACGCGTCGCGGCGATCACGTGCTTCCACTCGTTCTTCTGTTCTTCGGTCGAGGTCAGGGCTTCTCCGACTGCGAAGAGGTCGGCGCCGCCCGCCTCGGCCACGACGGCTTCGTGCAGGAGGAAGCGGCGGTACGCGAAGAACCACTCCCCCCACGCGGACTCCCCCGGCATCGCAACGCGGGCGGCGGGAACACCTCCGCCGACGAGGAGTTCGGGGTCGAGCATCGCCGTCATCCCGGCGGCATGCGCGTCCCCGATGGCCCGCAGGAGTCCCTCGTCCGTCTCGCCGCGGGCGCCGCGCCGGACGAACAGGATCTCGGGCGTCTCGGGATCGCGCATCAGCGCCCCCGGCCGGAGAGCGATCGATCCGAATCCCGCCGACGCCAGACGTCCGATCGCCTCGCGCGAGCGTCCCGACACGAGCGAGTCCTCGATCTCGTCCGGCGCGGCGTAGGCGACCCCGCGCAGGAACGCGGCCGGGAGCGGACGGCGCTTCGGCGGGGCCACCGTCTGCCGCAGTGCCCCGGCCCGCCACTGCGAAAGCAGCGGCGCGAGGACCGCGTCCGGCTTGCCGAGCGCCTTCTCGACGGAAGCCTCGCTGTCGAGGCGCGCTCCGGCGTCGAGCCAGGACGCCGCGGTGCCGACGTCGAGCACGGGCGAGAGCGAGTCCGCGGAGGCCAGAATGTCCTCGATCGAGGGGTCGACCCCGGCGGCGCGCGTGAACGCGGCGAAAGTCTTCACGTCGCGCCCCCACCAGCGGCCCGCGCGCCGCGCGCCGGCCGCCGAAAGCAGCACCGGGCGGGAGAGCAGGGAGGGATCCGCCGCGGCGAGCCCCGCCGCCGCCAGCACCGGCGTCACCTGGTCGGGCTCGGCGGGCGCCGCCGCGTCGAGGTCGACGCGCAGCCCGTCGCTCTCGCCGACGAGGTCGGCCGCGCGCGCGGAGCCGGTGAGCGCGGCCTTGGTGACCGTATCCGGGTAGACGCGGACCACGAGCTTGCCCTTGCGCACGAAGCGGGACGCGGTCTTCTCCCACGCGCTGGCCGCGCCCTCGGAGCCGTCGGGGTACTCCCAGGCGACGGGCCCGCGCGTTCGGCGCTTCAGCGACGCGAGGAACGCTTCGCGCTGCGCGATCGGGTCGCGGTCCGACGCGCGGTCGACGAGGAGCCGCCCGTCACGCCGCTCGAAACGGCCCGAGCGCGTCAGCTCCCCGGAGAGGACCTCGTAGTCCGCGGCCGGCGGCCCCGAGAGCCAGCGGCCCGCGAGCGACAGGATGGCCGCCGCGGAGTTGCCGAGCACGATGATCTCCCCGCCGGTCGAGGCCGTGAGCCGGACGGCTTCGTCCGACCGGCGGTAGGCACGGCCGTCGAAGACGAACGCCCCCGACTCGAACGCGACCGGGAACACGAGCACGGCGGTGCGCACCGCGTCCGAGGGCGGGAGCGTCGAGAGGCGCAGCAGATCGAAGCCCGCCGGCGCCGGCTCGCCCTCCCGCGCGAGCTCCACCTCGACGCCCCGGGCGCGCGCGGCGGAGGCCAGCCGGTCGAGCCCGGCCGGCGGCAGGTCCGCGGAGGCGCGGATCGCCACGCGGCGCGGGGCCGCCGGAGCGGGCGCGCCCGCGGCCGCGAGGGCGAGGAAGGCGAGCAGCAGGGACCGGGGGTCGGGGCGCACTGGAGCGCTAGAGCTCGACCCTCTGCCAGACGACCTCGCCGCCGACGATCGTCGCCGCGGGGGCGCCGGAAAGCTCCCATCCCGCGAACGGGGTGCTCCGTCCCTTGGATAGGAACTTGTGCGGGTCGACCTTCACGCGGGCCTCCGGATCGAAGAGCGTCACATCCGCCGGAGCGCCGGGCGCGAGCGTGCCGCCCGGCAGACCGAAGACCCGCGCCGGCCCCGCCGAGAACAGCGTCACGAATCGGTCGAGGCCGAACCGGCCCCGCGCCACGAACCGGTCGTGGATCAGGGAAACCGCCGTCTCGAGCCCGACGATGCCGAACGGGGCCGAGTTGAAATCCACGGCCTTCTCGTCGGCGTGGTGGGGCGCGTGGTCGGTCGCGATCGCGTCGATCGTGCCGTCGAGGATCCCGGCGACGATCGCCGTCAGGTCCGAGACTTCGCGCAGGGGCGGGTTCATCTTCGTGCGGGTCGAGAATCCCGACGCGGCGACCTCCTCGTCGGTCAGGACCATGTGGTGGGGCGTCACCTCGCAGGTCACCGCGATGCCGTCGGCCTTCGCCCGGCGCACGAGCTCGAGGGCCCGCGCCGTCGAGAGGTGCGCGACGTGGAGGCGCCCGCCCGTCCACTCGGCGACGAGCAGGTCCCGCGCGACCGCCGCCGCCTCGGCGATCGCCGGCTGGCCCGACATCCCGAGACGCGTCGAGACCGCGCCCTCGTGCATCGGCGCGCCCTCGGAGAGGGTGCGATCCTCGCAGTGCTGGACGATCGGCTTGCCGAAGAGCCGCGCGTGCTCGAAGGCGTGACGCAGGAGCGAGCCGTCGGCGAGCCACTTCCCGTCGTCGGAGAAGGCCACGGCGCCGGCCGCGGCGAGCTCGCCGAAGGCCGTCATCTCCTCGCCCTTCTGCCCCTTCGAAATCGCCGCGATGGGATGGAGCCGCGCGCCCCGGACGGCGGCGCCCCGGGCGACGATGAACTCGCAGACCTCACGGCTGTCGTTGACCGGGCTCGTGTTGGGCATCGCGCAGACGGCCGTGAAGCCGCCCGCGGCGGCGGCCGCGAGCCCGGTCGCGATCGTCTCGGCGTACTCGCGCCCGGGCTCGCGCAGGTGCGCGTGCAGGTCGATGAAGCCCGGGAAGACGCAGAGGCGCGACACGTCGAAGACCCTCGCGTCGCGCGCCTCGATCCGATCCGCGACCTCGGCCACGACGCCGCCCTCGAGGAGGACGTCGAAACGACCGTCGCGTCCGGCCGCCGGATCGACCACGCGCCCGCCGCGCAGGAGGAGCCGGCTCATGCCTCGCCCTCCCACCGATGCCCGCCGAGGAGCAGATACAGCACCGCCATCCGCACGGCCACCCCGTTGGCGACCTGGTCGAGGATGACCGAGCGGTCGGAGTCGGCGATGTCCGAGGCGATCTCGACGCCGCGGTTCATCGGCCCGGGGTGCATGACGATCGCGCCGGGCTTCGCTTTCGCCAGGCGCCTGGCGTCGAGGCCGTAGAGACCGAAGTACTCCCGGATCGAGGGAAAGAGCGACTTGCCCTGACGCTCGAGCTGCATGCGGAGCATCATGACGACGTCGGCGCCCTCGAGGGCGGCGTCGAAATCGGTCGTCGCCTCGACCCCCATCGCCTCGATCCGGTCGGGCAGGAGGGTCGGCGGGCCGCAGACGGTGACCTTCGCCCCCATCTTCGTCAGCAGCCAGATGTTCGAGCGCACGACGCGCGAGTGGGCGATGTCGCCGCAGAGGACGATCCGCAGGCCCTCGAGCTTCCCGAGGCGCTGCCGGATGGTGAGGGCGTCGAGGAGGGCCTGCGTGGGGTGCTCGTGCGCTCCGTCGCCGGCGTTGACCACCCCGGCCTTCAGGTGACGCGCCAGGAAGTGCGGCACGCCGGGTGAGCCGTGCCGGATGACGATGAGGTCGGGCGACATGGCCTGGAGGTTGCGCGCCGTGTCGAGCAGCGACTCTCCCTTTTCGACCGAGCTCCCCTTGGCCGAGAAGTTGAGCGAGTCGGCCGACAGCCACTTTTCCGCGGTCTCGAAGGAAAACCGCGTCCGCGTCGAGGCCTCGAAGAAGAGGTTGACGACCATCCGGCCGCGCAGCGCCGGGACCTTCTTGATCGACCGCTGCCCGATCGAGCGCATGGACTCGGCGGTGTCGAGGAGAAGCGTGATCTCGTCGGGCGTCAGCGACTCGATCCCGAGCAGGTCCTTGGAGCGAAGGCTGACGGCCGTCAGGCGGGCCTCTCCAGAATCCAGACCTCGTCGGCGCCGTCGGTCTCCTGGAAGAGCACCTGGATGACCTCGCGGTTGGCGGTCGGGACACCCTTGCCGACGTAGTTCGCCTCGATCGGGAACTCGCGGTGCCCGCGGTCGATCAGGACCGCGAGGCGGATCGCGCGCGGCCGGCCGAGATCGATGACGCCGTCGAGCGCCGCCCGGATCGTCCGCCCGGTGTAGAGGACGTCGTCGCAGAGCAGCACCGTCCGGCCGTTGAGGTCGAAGTCGATCTCGGTCTTCTTCAGGAGGGGCTGCGGCGCGACCGTCGAAAGGTCGTCGCGGTAGAGCGTGATGTCGAGCGTGCCGACCGGAAAGGTCTGCTTCACGAGGTCGGACAGGCGGGCCGCGAGCCGGACGGCCAAGGGCACGCCCCGCGTCCGGATGCCGATCAGGGCCAGCTCCTGGAGGTCCTTCTGGCGCTCGACGATCTCGTGCGCCATGCGGTCGATCATTCGCCGAATGCGGTCGGCGTCGAGGATCTTGGCCTTCTTGATCAGCTCTTCGCTCAAATCCGCGCGAGTCTATGGGGTCGGTCCGGCCCCGTCAAGAACGGCCGGAAAACCTGCGCCGGCGCGCCGAAACGGCGTTAAAATAGACGTCACAAAATCGCACTATGGTCATCTACAACGCAGCCACCCGGGAGCTGACGGCCAAGATCGTGTATTACGGTCCCGGCCTTTGCGGAAAAACCACCAACCTCAAGGTCCTCCACGACCGCCTCGAGCCCGGCACCGCGGGCAAGCTCCTGAACCTCCAGACGCAGACGGACCGGACGATCTACTTCGACCTCCTCCCCGTCGAGCTCGGCGACATCAAGGGCTACAAGATCCGCTTCCAGCTCGCGACCGTTCCGGGCCAGACCGCCTTCAACGAAACGCGGCGCGTCGTCCTGAAGGGCGTCGACGGCATCGTCTTCGTGGCCGACTCGCAGTGGACCATGCTCCCCAAGAACCTCGAGGCCTGGCAGAACCTCAAGGACAACCTCAAGGTCAATGCCGTCAACTTCGAGAGCATCCCGGTCGTCGTCCAGTACAACAAGCGCGACCTCGCCGACATCCTCGCCGTCGACGCGATGCAGGAGGCGCTGGGCCTGTCGGCCTATCCGTTCGTCGAGGCCGTCGCCTCGGCCGGCCGCGGCGTCACCGAGACCTTCAAGCTGATCTCCAAGCTCACCTTCGTGGACCTCCTGCGGCGACTGCAGGGCCGGCGCGCGGAAGAGGAGAGCGCGGCCCGGGCCGCGGCCGACGCGGCCCGCGAAGACGACCTCCAGACCTGGAAGGACTCGCTCCTGAAGCGCGAGTCGCAGCCCGCGGTCCCGCGGCCGTCCCGGCCGCTGTCGCTCGTGCCGCGCGACCCGGACGAAGCCCCCTTCGACACGACGGAGCTCGGGCGGGGAATTCTCGACGACGAGTCCGCCTCGCCTTACGTGGTGCCCGTTCCCCCGGAGGCCGGGGTGCCGCCCGAGTCGCCCGCGCCCGACAGCTCGGCGTCGACCATCCAGATGCAGGCCGTGCCGGTCGAGATCGAAATCCCCTATGACGACGAGGAGTCCTCCCTCGCGGGAGAGCCCGCCCGCGAGGACGAGGCGCCCGAGATCCTGTCGGCGGCGGACGAGATCGCGATCGACATTCCGGCGCCCCCGGGCCAGAGGCCGGCCATGCCGCCGCTGGAAGAACCTCCCGACGAGCCGGCCTTCCTCGCCGCCGAGGCGGCCCAGGATTCCCGGATGGACGTGCTCGAACAACGCTTGCGCGACTCCGATGCGAACGCCGGGCGGGAACGCGAGGCGGCCGAGCGGCTGGCGCAGTCCGTCGCCGGAATCCAGGATCGCGTCGCGGCGGCGAGCGAGCACCTCGGGACGCTGGCCGAGAGACTCCAGGCGGTCGAACGGGGCGTCGGCAGCCTCCAGGAGGCCCTCGCGGCCGCCCTCGAGCGCCTCGGCTCGGTCGAAGCCGCCTCGGGCCGCTCGGGAGACCTCGAGTCCGGCCTGCGGCGCCTCGAATCCGCCCTCGCCGAACTCGACGAGCGCATGCGCGCCGAGACCGGCCGGCAGCGCAAGGACGCCGACGACATCGGCATGGCGCTGCGCGGCCTGAGCGAACGCGGGGAGGCCGTCGAGCGCGAGCTCGCGGAGGCACTGACCCGCCTCGGCGGCTGGGACGAGCGACTCGGTGCGGTGGCGCAGACCGCCGAGCGGGTGCCGCTGCTCGAAGGCGAGCTGTCGGCGCTGCGCGGCCTCGCCGCACGCCTGCCAGAGCTCGAGGGCCGGGTCGAGTCGATCCTGCGCGAGCACCACGAGCTCGCGTCGACCTTCGACGAGAAGACCCAGCTCGGGCGCCGCGAGGCCGAGGACATCCGCTCGCAGATCGCGCCGCTCCTCGAGGACCGCGTCCGCCGGCATGAATCCGACGCGATGCTCTTCTCCGAGATGGAGCGCCTGCGCGAGAACCTCGCCGAGTCGCTCCACGATCTCGCCGAGCGCGTCCGCAGCCGCGTCCGCGAGTAACCGACGGCCGCGGGAGCGGCCCGCCTTCACCGCGAATCCCCTCTCCTGAGGGGAGAGGGCAGGGCGAGGGGTTCGTATCCTAACCGATGAGCGACTCTGGGGCGGCTGCGGCGAAGGCGCCCCTCACCCCGACCCTCTCCCGCCGGGAGAGGGGGTTCGCCAAGGCGGTCCTACGTCCCCGGCCCACCGCGCAGCTGCGAGAGAAATCCCTCGTCGTTGCGCCAGTCGGCCTTCACGCGCACGGTCAGCTCCAGGTACAGGCGGCGGCCCAGCTCCTCCTCGAGCTCCTCGCGCGCGGCCCGGCCGATGTCGCGGATCATGGAGCCGCCCTTCCCGACGACGATGCCCTTCTGGCCCTCGCGCTCGACCACGATCGAGGCCGTCACGACGGTGATGTCCTTGCCTTCCGCCTCCCGGACCGACTCGATGACGACGGCGTGGGCGAACGGGAGCTCGTCCCGTGTGCGCTCGAGGAGTTTCTCGCGGATGACCTCCGCGATCCATTCGGTCTCCGGGGTCGACGTGAGGAAATCGTCCGGATAGGCGGGAGCTCCCTCGGGCAGGCTCGCCGCGAGAACCTCGAAGAGGCGGTCCACGTTCTCGCCCGTCCGGGCGGACACGGGCACCACCGCGGCGAAGGCGTGACGCTCGGAGAGCTCGGCCGTCAGGGGCAGGAGCTTCTCCTTGCGGATCCGGTCGATCTTGTTGAGCGCCAGGATCGCCGGCACGCCGGCCCGCGCGATGAGGTCGAGGATGAACTTCTCCCCCGGCCCCCGCTCCGCCGCGGCGTCGACGACGAACAGCACGCGGTCGGCCGAGGCGAGGGCGTCCGTGGCGTCCCGCACCATGGCGGCATTCATCCGGTACTCGGGCTTGTGGATTCCGGGCGTGTCGAAGAGCGCGATCTCGGCCCCTGGCCGCCGCGCCACGCCCAGGATGCGCTTGCGGGTGGTCTGGGGCTTGTCGGAGACGATCGCCACTTTCTCGCCCACGAGGGCGTTGACGAGGGTCGACTTGCCGGCGTTGGGGCGGCCGACGACGGCGACGGAGCCGGCGCGGAACACGCCCGCAGGCCCGCCTAAGCCTTCTTGGCGACGGCCGGCTGCGCCACGGCGGCGCCGACCGGCTCGACCCGGACGCGATAGACCCGGCGCCGGTCCGCTTCCTCGACGGTGAACCTCAGGTCCGACTCGGCGTGCGTTTCCCCGGGCTTGGGAATGTGGCCGAGACGGCTCGCGAGGAACCCGCCGACCGTCGAAAACTCCTCGTCCTCCGGGCCACGGCCGAAGAGGTCGCGGATGACCTCGATGTTGGCTTTGCCGGAGACCGAGTACACGCTCTCGCCCACGCGGGACACCGGCTCGCGCTCGTCCTCGTGCTCGTCGGAGATCTCGCCGACGATCTCCTCGAGCAGGTCCTCGACGGTCACGACCCCCGACACGCCGCCGTACTCGTCGACGACGATCGCCATCCAGAGGTGGCGCCGCTGGAACTCGCGCAGGAGCTCGGACACCTTTTTCGTCTCGGGCACGAAATAAGCCTCGCGCATCAGGTCCGGGATCGACCGGTTCGCGCCGGCGCGCAGGGCCTGGAGCGCGTCCTTGACGTGGACGACGCCGAGGACCGTGTCGATCGAGCCCCGGACGACCGGAATGCGGGAGTACTTGGACTCGACGAACAGGTCGAAGAGCACCGTGGTCGACGCGGCGGCGTCGATCCAGACGACGTCGGTGCGCGGCGTCATGACCTCGCGCACGCGGGTGTCGCCGAAATCCACGATCGACAGGAGAAGCTTTTCTTCGTCCTTCTCCAGGATGCCCTCCTGCCGGCCGACGTCGATGTAGGCCCGCACCTCCTGCTCCGTGGCCTCGGCGGGCTTCTCGGAGGGAGCGGTCCGTCCCGCGAAGATCCGGCGGATGAGGAAGGCGATCGGCAGCAGGAGCCACGACGCCGCGGTGATCAGGGGCAGGAGCCGCGCCACGATCTTCTCGGGATCGCGGTTGGCATCGCGGCGCAGCAGGCCGATCTCGGTCAGGAGCCAGCCCGTGACGAAGAAAAACCCGCCCCAGAGCCACGGGCGAGGGACTTCGAAGGCCTCGAGCGCCGAAACCGTCGTCAGCAGGCCCGCCAGCAGCAGCGCCTGGACGAAGACCTTCGTGGTCGTCCGCACGATCTCGACCTGCCCGGCCCCCGAGAGCAGGCGCGCGCGCACCGGGTGCTCCTCGAGGAGCCCCCGCACCTTGATCGGCGAGAGCCGGTCGAGCGCGAGCGCGAACGTTTCGAACAGCAGGAACGCCAGGTAGCAGAACGCCGCCGTGACCACCGAGATCATGGCGCGCTCCGCCGGCGGCCCGCCGGGCGCGGCGCCGGGGCGGCGTCCGCGATGCCGAGCCGCCGCCGCACCCGCCCCTCGAGGGCCTCCATCTGGCCTTCGTCGGTTTCGTGGTCGTAGCCCATCAGGTGCAGCAGGCCGTGGACGAGCAGACGGTCGATCTCCCGCGCCCGCGGCTCGGCGCGGCGCCGGGCCTCGCGCCCGGCGTACGGCACGGAGATGACGATGTCGCCCAGGAAGCCCCCGGCCGCATCCCCTGCCGGAAAGGCCAGAACGTCCGTCGGCCGGTCCTTCGCGCGGTAGCGCCGGTTGAGCGTCCGCATGCGCGCGTCGGCGCAGAAGAGCACCGAGACTTCCGTGCCTTTCGCCCGCGCGGCGCGGGCGGCACGGGACAGCACGCTCCGGACGCGCGCGGGGGGCGGCGCTCCGGCCGCCCGGGCTTGAACCTCGACCCGCATCAGACCGCCCTCGGCCCCGCGGCCTCCGAGACGGTGCCCGTCCGCCGGCGCGCCTTCTCGCGGTTGAAGTCGAATCCGGGGTAGTCGATGCGGTGGTGGAAGACCGTCGTGACGGTCCGCTCGAGTGCGTCGACGATCATGGCGAGGTCGCGCATGGTCAGGTCGCAGGCGTCGAACTGCCCGTCGCGCAGGCAGTCGTCGACGATCGTCTGGATCATCGCGCGGATCTTGGCCGGCGTGGGCTCGAGCAACGTCCGCGAGGCCGCCTCGACGGCGTCGGCGATCATGAGGATCCCGAGGATCCGGGTCGACGGCTTCGGCCCCGGGTAGCGGTACTCTGTCTCCTGAACGGGCCCCTGGGCGGGATCGTGCCGCGTCAGCGCCTTCTGGTAGAAGTAACGGATCAGCTTGGTGCCGTGGTGCTCGCGGATGGCGGTCACGATCGGCTCCGGCAGCCGCGCCTTCTTGCCCATCTCGACGCCTTCCTTGACGTGGGCGGCGATGATGAGGGCCGACATCGACGGCTCCAGGCGGTCGTGCCGGTTGAATCCCTTGGACTGGTTCTCGATGAAGTAGTCCGGCATCTTCGTCTTGCCGATGTCGTGGTAGTAGCCGGAGACACGCGCCAGCAGCGCGTCGGCGCCGATCGCCTCGGCCGCGGCCTCGGCGAGGTGGCCGAGCATCAGCGAGTGCTGGTACGTGCCGGGCGCCTCGAGCGCGAGATTGCGCAGCAGCGGGAGGTTCTGATTCGAGAGCTCGAGCAGGCGGATGTCCGTGACGACCGAGAAGAGGTGCTCGAAGATCGGCAGGAAGAGCCCGACGACCATCGCGACCGTCAGACCTCCGGCCATCCCCGCGAGGGCGTCGTAGAGAAACTCCCAGCCCCACGGCCCGGCGGACAGGAAGTGGATCGCGGCGATCGCCACGAGGTTGCCGGCGGCGACCATGCCCCCCATCGCGAGCAGGACGCTTCGCGCCCGAACCTTGCCGAGGCCGTAGATGCCGGCGAGCGATCCGACGACCGAGAAGAGGGCAAACGGAAACGAGAGACCCATGAGCACGCCCGCCCCGACCGCGTGGACGAGCGCCACGAGGAGGGCCGGGCCCATGCCGGCCACGAGGCTGACGACGATCGGACCGGCGGCGAACGGGATGGCGTAGTTCACGGCCCCGGAGGCCCCTTCGAGCGAGGGCGACAGCGCCTGCGCCAGGGCGAACCCGCCGCGCGTGACCAGCGCGAACAGGATGCCCGTCGCGAGCACCGAGCCGAACACGACCGACGTCGAGCGCTCACGCTTGCGACGCCGCTGGCGCCGCGCGTCCAGCCAGTACGCCGCCGCGGCCAGGATCTGCAGGATCAGGACGCCGGTCACCTTGACCCACGAGGACGGGTCGGAGGCGGAGGCCCGGACCGCCGAGATCCACTGGGCCGCGCGCGCCGACACCTCGTCGCCCCGCCGCACGATCACCTTGCCGCGCGGGATCCGGGTGAAGACGCTCTCGACCGAGCGGGTGGCCGCGTCTCGGCGCGAGGCCGTCAGGCTGCCGTCGTAGGTCAGGTTCGGCCGCAGAATCGCGGCGAGAAAGGCCGCCGCTTCGGAGCGTTCGCGCGCCGAAAGCGGAGTCTCGACCAGACGGGCGGCCACGGCGGCCTTGGTCTCGTTGCCGTACTCGACCGCTCCGGCCTCGCGCCGCCGCGTCTCCCGGCCGGAGGAGCTGTCGCGCACCGAGAGGCCCCGGCCCCGGCCCTCGGGCGGCAGGTCCCGGTGGTCCGCCACGCCCGTCCGGTAAAGGTCGAGGCCGATCGCGACGAAGCGGTCTTCGAGGTCCTTCGAGAAGCCCTGGCGCGCGAGGGCCGCGAGGGCTTCGTCGCCGATCGGGAGCGTGAAAGCGTCCCGGAGCTCGGGCGTCACGGTTCCGCGCACGCGGGCCCGCGCGGCGACCGGCCGCGCCCGGGCGAAGGCGGCGCGCAGCTCCTCCTCGAAGCGGACCGCCGCCATGGCGTCGGACTCGTACAGGGGGAGGACCTCGGCGGAAGCCTCCGCACGACGCCGCGCGGTCGCGTCCGGGTCCGGAACGATCAGGTCCCGCGGAGCCACCACGTCGCTCGGTGCGACCATGCCCGGCGTCACCGGGGAGTCGCGGAAAGACGGCGTCGGCGAGAACGCCAGGGTCGTGACGAGGACGTACGCGAGCGCCCAGAGCCACGGGCGCAGCTCCCGGTGCGGCGGCGGCCCACCGTCGCCGGTCGGAGCGGCCGGGCGGCCGAAATGGGTCTTCCTGCGCCCCGCGGGCGCTTCGTCCGCCATCGACGTCCTCAGCGGGCGGAAGCGGGCCGGCCGTTGCCGGCGGCGGCTTCACGCTCGCGGTCGAGCGTTTCGTAGGCCGTGATGATCGACTGCACGAGGGCGTGACGAACGACGTCGCGCTCGTCGAACAGGACGAACTTGATCCCCTCGATCTTCGAGAGGACCTGCTGCGCTTCGCGCAGGCCCGACATCCGGCCCTGGGGAAGGTCGATCTGCGTGATGTCGCCCGTCACCACGGCCTTCGATCCGAAACCGATGCGGGTCAGGACCATCTTCATCTGCTCGGGCGTCGTGTTCTGCGCTTCGTCGAGGATGATGAAGGCGTCGTTCAGGGTGCGGCCGCGCATGAAGGCGATCGGCGCCACCTCGATGATTCCCCGCTCGAGCAGCTTGGCGGTGCGTTCGTAGCCCAGGATGTCGTAGAGGGCATCGTAGAGGGGACGCAGGTACGGGTTGACCTTTTCGACGAGGTCTCCCGGGAGAAAGCCCAGACGCTCCCCGGCCTCGACGGCCGGACGCGCGAGGACGATCCGCTTGACCTTCTTCTCCAGAAGCGCCGCCGCCGCCATCGCGACGGCGAGGTAGGTCTTGCCGGTGCCGGCCGGGCCGATCGCGAAGACGAGGTCGTGCCGGTCGATCGTCTGGACGTAGAGGCGCTGCTTGATGTTCCGGACCGTGACGACGGACTTGAGGGTCGGCCCGAACGGGCTGTCCGTGAAGAACTCCATCAGGGAGACGGTCGGGTCCTCCCTGGCGACCCGGATCGCGGTCGCCACGTCTCCGCCGCGCAGGGGAAACCCCCCGGCCAGCAGGTCGGAAAGCCCCGTGAGAAGCCGTCGGGCGGCCTCCTGGGCGGAGGCCTCCCCGCCGACGACCGCGATCTCGCTGCCGCGAGCCTGGAGCCGAACGCCGAAGGCGTTCTCGATGGCCCGCAGGTTTTCGTCGGCAATTCCGAAGAGCGCGGTCAGTCCGGTTTCGGGGAGGGTTACGGCGTGGCTGGGTTCAGAAATCGGCGCTGCTCCTTGAGGCGGTAAACGGTACCACGACGGGAGCCCGGCCCGGCGACCGGGCCCAGCCGATTCGACTCAAACTATTGAGATACAACGCGTTAGCGTCTGAAAACGGCTCTCGTTTACTTGCCCTTGGCGATTGACTTGCACATGTCCTCGAGGCCGTTTTCGACGGCGTCGGGAATCGTCGAGCCCTTGGCCTTCTGCCGGACCTCGCCGACCACGGCGCCGGTCTTGTCCTTGATCAGAAGCTCGATGCCGACGCCCGGATTGGCCGCCCATCCACCCCAGTACCGGGCGGCGCCGCTCGGCTCCCAGGCGTTGAAGATGTTGCCCTCGACGACGATGTCCCCGCCCTTCTCGACGACGTCGAAGCCCTGCTTGGAGAGCCACTGCTCGGCGTACTCCTTGCCGTCCCGGGCGGCGTCGCGGGAATCGCGGCCCCTGCCGTTGTATTCGAAGTCCTTGACCATCACGGTCTTGTAGGTCTTGAGGCTGCCCTTGGGGAAGTAGACCCAGTCGGCATCCTTGCCCTTGACGAGCTTCTCGTAGTCGGGCAGGAACTTCTGCGGCTCGTCCTTCTCCTTGGCGTCATCGGAGGCGAGGAAGGTGTCGGCGGCGCTCAGGGGCGAGAGGGAGAGGATGAAGAATGCGGCGGCCGAAGCAGCGAGCAATCTGCGCGCAAAAGCTGCCATGTTCGGATTCTCCTTCGTTTCGCGCATTGTAGCGCGATCCCGGGGGAAGAGCTCAATCGAAGCGCAGGCGCTCGGCGACCGCGTCGCCCGCGGCCGAGGTGGTCAGCGATCCGCCGACGTCCGAGGTCGCCCGGCCGTCGCGCACGCAGGCCGCCACGGCGGCCTCGACGGCCGCGGCTTCGGCGCCATGGCCGAGGTGATCGAGGAGCAGTCCGGCCGTGAGGATCGCGCCGAACGGGTTGGCCTTTCCGGTCCCCGCGTACTTCGGCGCGGAGCCGTGCACGGGCTCGAACATGGAGACGCGCCCGGGATGAAGGTTGCCGGACGCCGCCATCCCCAGGCCGCCCTGGAGCGCCGCCCCGAGATCGGTCGCGATGTCGCCGAACATGTTGTTGGTCACGATCACCTCGAACTGCCGCGGGTCCTTGACCATCTGCATGCAGAGCGCGTCGATGTAGAGGTGCGAGGCCTGGATCGCGGGGTATTCGCGCGCGACTTCCGCGAAGGTCCGCTGCCAGAGGTCCCCGACGAACCGCATGGCGTTCGACTTGTCCGACATCACGACGCGTCGGCGGCCGCGGGCGCTCGCGAATTCGAACGCGTACCGGATGATGCGCTCGACCCCGAGCCGGGTCGAGACGTCCTCCTGCACCGCGACCTCCTGCGGCGTTCCCTTCTTGAGATGCCCGCCCGAGCCGACGTACGAGCCCTCGGTGTTCTCGCGAAAGACGACGAAATCGACGTCTCGCGCGCCGTACCCCTTCAGGGGGCAGAGCCGGTCGTCGAGGCAGCGGACCGGCCGGTAGTTGACGTAGAGGTCGAGCTGAAACCGGGCGCCGAGCAGGATGTCGGAGGCGTGCTTCATGTCCGGGACGCGCGGGTCGCCGAACGCCCCCATGAAGACGGCGTCGTAGTTCCTGGCCCAGTCGTCGAATCCCCCGTTGGGAATCGACACTCCGGTCTTCAGGTAGTGGTCCGCGCTCCAGGGAAAGAAGACCGGCTCGAACTCGAGCCCGCGTTGCCGGGCGACCCGTTCCAGAACCTTGACCGCCTCGGCCGTGACGTCGACCCCGATGCCGTCGCCGGGGACCACTGCGATTTTCATGCGCGGGCGGACGATAGCAGAACCCGGGAGTAGAATTGCCGTCGTGACTTTCGCCGAAGCGGTCCGGGAAGTCATCTTCGACGCCTCGGCCCGGCCCGAGCGCCCGACGCCGGGAAGCCTGTGCGCCCGGGTCGCACGGGAAACGGAGCGCTACCTCGATCGCGTGCGGTTCTCGCGCGAGCGGTACGTCCGGCACCCCATCCTCCTCTGGGACGACTGGGAGGTCATGCTCATCGCCTGGGAGAGCGGCCAGATCACCCCGATCCACGATCACCGCGGCGTCATCGGCGGGATGGTCGTCCTGTCGGGAACGCTCGCGGAGGAGCGATTCACGACGCCGCACGAGAGGCCCGAGCTTTCCGACAGCCGTCCGCGGCCGGAGGGTGATCTCTCCGACATCGGGCCGACCACGCTGCATCGCCTCGCGCCGACGAGCGCCCGCGCCGTCTCGCTTCACATCTATCGTCCGCCGCTGCGCACGATGGGAATCTGGGACGCCTCGGGCTTGATCTCGGTCATGCCCTCCGCCTTCGACGTCGGGCACGACGTGCTGGCGGAGGCGTCGCGCGTTCCCGCCGACACGCGCCGCTAGCCGCGACCCGCGCGCGCCCGGCTCGCCAGCACCACCGCGCGCACGCGCCCGTCCGGGCCCTCCACGCGTTCCACGAGGCGCTCTGCCTCCCCGGCCGCCGCGCCGGGGGGCGCGATCCGGATCCGGAGAGGCGCGACCGGACGGGGAGCATCGGCCGCGAGGTCCGGATCGAGCCGGTACCGGCGGACGGCCTCGATGGCGATCCGGGAGTGACCGACGCCGGGCTCGAGCGCGACGGAGCCATAGGCCTCCCACCGCGCGGCGGCCCGACCGATGCGCGTGTCCTCCCCGTGGAATCCGCGAAACGTCTCGGGATGCGCGGTCCACGTCAGGAGCACGTCGCGGGCGGAAAGGAGGCCGCTGACGGCCACCGCACCGACCGCGGCGAGCGCCGCGGCCCGCCGGCGATGGGGCGGAAACAGACCGACGAGCCAGAGCCCTCCGGCGGCGGCCGCGACCGCGGCGAGCGTCGAGAGGTAAGCGAAGCGCGACCCGTTCGGATTGTCCGCCTGCCCGCCCGCGACGACCGCGGCGACGTACGCGGCGCCGTGCGCGAGGAGAAGCCCCGAGAGCGGCTCGCGCGGGCGGACGAGGGCGCGACCGACCGCGATCGCCACGGGGATGCCGTACAGCCAGCCGAGGTGCCGGCGGCCGGGCAGGTCGTGCCGCGGCGAGGGGTCGGCCAGGAACCAGGGCGAGGACAGGGCGTCGGCCGCGGCAAAGACCGGAGGAAGGACGGACCGTTCCCGCCGCATCTCGAGCACGACGTTGTGGTCCTGCGTGCGCGCGAAGTACGGCGTCGTGCGGCCTTCGCGCAGCAGGAAGAGGGGCGCGGCGCATGCGGCGAACCCCAGGACGAAGGCGCCCGCGCGAAGGGCCCGGGCGCGGCGCGGATCGCCCGCTCCGGCCGGCCAGAGAGCGAAGAGCGCCAGGGCCGCGGCGGCCGGCCAGGCCGAGAGGTACACGTGCGCTCCGATCCCCGCGACGGCGCCCGCGGCCAGTGCGGCCGGCGCGCGGCCCCGGCGACGCGCCGCGAGCAACAGGAGCGTCGCGACGTCGACGATCGGCGCGAGCACGATCATGCAGAAAGCCCAGCGCGAGAGGATGAGATGCCAGCGCAGGCCCGCGAGGATGAGCGCGGTGAGCGCTCCCCCGCCGGCCGGCAGCAGCGCCCGGCCGAGGAGAGCCGCCGTAACGAGCGAGGCGACCCCCGCGAGCGCCGACGGAAGCCGAACGCCGAAGACCGTGGTCCCGGCCAGCCGCAGCAGCGCGCGATAACCCTCGAGGTAGAGGACCCCGATCGTGCCGTAGGGCCGGGGCACGCCGTAGGGCGTCGACCGGATCGCGTCCCGGAAGTCGCGAGGGCTGCCCTCGAGCGAGAGCGCGGGAGCGATCAGCGAAAGGTCGTCGACCCACAGGACCTCGGGCAAGCGGGAAAGCGAGGCCATCCGCAGAACCGCTCCGAAGGCGAGCGCGAGGACCGTGAGGGCGACGAGCGTCGAAGACCGGAGGGGAAGTGGCTCGAGCGGCGAGCGGGCGGCGCGCAGCCGCGAGAACGCCCAGAACAGGGCGGCGAACGCGACGCCCGCCGCGGCCGCGGCGGCGACCGCGAAGAGTCCCAGCGTCAGGCGTGCGGAGGCCCAGGACGGGTCGGCATCCACGAGCAGGCGCGGCCGGATCCAGCGCACGGCGTCGGCGGCGGCGACGAAACCGGCGGCGAGGCCGACGGCGGCCGACGCGCCCGCGAACGCCGAGGACGGCGAGCGCATGGATACGCCCTCAGCGCTCGGCAACGACGATCCCCCACTCCCGTCCCCAGCCGTCGGCGATCCGTTCGACGATCCGTTCGCCCTCCCGCCGGGGAGCGTCGGGTGGCGCGACCCGGAAGGCCGGCGCCTCCCCCGGGACGCGAACCGGATCCATCCCATCCTTCCGCCAGGGATCGAGGCGCAGACGCCGCACGGCGTCGAAGGTCAGGGGCGAGTGGACCAGGGCCAGATCCGTCCGCACCGGCCCGTAGCGCTCCCAGCGCGCCACCGCCCGGCCAACGAGCGTGTCCGGCCCGTGAAAGTAGTCGAAGGTGACGCGGGACTCTCCCCACCGCACGAGCGCATCCCGGGCTCCGATCGCTCCACCGACGGCGAGCATCCCCACGACCGCCAGGGCGGCTTCGCGCCGGCGCTCCGCCGGAACGCCGGAGACGAGGCCGAGAACGCCCGCCGCCGCCGCGACTGCCGTCACGGTCGTGAGGTAACCGAACCGGAATCCGTTCGGCGCATGCGCCTGCCCCGAGGCGACGGACGCCGCGAGCGCGCACGCCGCGTTCGCCAGAAGGTAGGCGGAAATCTCGTCGGTCGGGCGCCGGAGCGCGCGGGCGAGGGCGAGTGCGACCGGCACGCCGAGGATCCAGCCCAGCCGTGACCGGCCGGGCAGGTCGTTGATCGGCACGGGATCCGGAAGAAACCAGGGCGCCTTCAACGCGTCCGAGGTCGCCTCGAGGAGCGGCCGCGGAGATCGCGCGCGCTCCATCTCGAGGACCAGGCTGTGGTCCGAGAGCCGCGCGAAATAGGGCGTCGCGCGATTCTCCTTGAAGAGAAAGAGCGGCGCGGCGGCCGCCAGAAATCCCGCGGCGAACGCCACCGCCAGCCCCGCACGGCTCCGCACGGAGCCGGCCGCGCCGGGCCAGACGGCGAGGAGGCCGAGCGCCGCGGCCACGACCCACGCCGAGAGATAGACGTGGGCGCCGAGCCCGGCGACGAGGCCCGCGACTCCGGCGACGGCGGCGCTCCGCGACCGGCGCGAGCGCAGAACGAGCAGGGCCCCGACGTCGGCGATCGGTGCCAGAAACATCGCGACCCATCCCCAGCGCGAGAGGATGAGCTGCCAGCGCATCCCGGAGAGCGCGAGCGCCGCCAGCGCGCCGCCGCCGGCCGGCAGCAGGGCGCGCCCGAGAAGGCCGGCCGTCACGATCGAGGCACAGCCGGCTACCGCCGCCGGCAGCCGCACGCCGAGAACGCTGACGCCGGCGAGCTCGAACGACAACCGGCGAACTTCGAGGTAGAGGACGCCGACGGTGCCGAACGGCTTGCTCACGCCGTACGGCGCGGGCCGTATCGTGTCGGCGAAATCGCTCCAGGTCCCGGAGAGCGCCAGTGTCGGCTGCGCGAGCGAGATGTCGTCGACCCACAGCGGCACCGGAACCCGATCGAGGCCGGAGAGCCGCAGGTACGAGCCGGCGAGGATCGAGCCGATCGCGATCGCCGCCAGGGCGCCGTGCGAGAGCGGCAGGGGCTCGAGCGGCCCGCGAGCGCTCGCGCTGGCCGCGCCGACGAGGAACAGCGCCGCGGCGATCGCTCCCGCGGCGGAGGCGGCCGATGCGACCGCCAGTCCGAGAAGGAGGCGGGCCGGAGCCCACGCGCGCTCGGGATCGGCCAGCAGCGAGGGCCCCAGGAAGCGCGCGAGGTCGACCGCGGCGACGAACGCCGTCGCCAGTCCCACGAGGACGGCCGCCCGGGCTCCCGGAGGCGCGCCCCGCGCCCCGGTCACTTCTGGAAGAAGAGGAAGAGATTGACGGCCGAGGGGCCAAGCGAGAAAAAGTCGCCGGAGGTCAGAGGGCGAGCGCAGTCCTCTTCGAGGACGCCGGTGAGGTCGTCGGGCGCCGGGATCGGCTCGCCGTTCAGGTACGTCCCGCAGGTCGACCGCATGTCGATCAGCCGATAGCGGGGGCCGTCGTGGTTGAGCTGCCGCAGCACCTTGGCGTGGAGACGCGAGACCTCGACGTTCAGGAAGGCGTCCGGCGACGAGACGCGGAAGCCCGTGACCGGCATGCCGACCCCGATGTACTCCGGCACTTCGCGCCCGATCAGGAGCTCGTCGAAGTCGAGTTTGACGAGACCCGCGTTGTACGGGCCGAGCCCGAGCAGAAAGTGCCCCGCCGGCAGCTTGAGAAGCGTCTTCTCCAGCCGCGTCGACAGCCCCGCCATCCCGTTGTCGACGAAGGAGCCCAGATCCCTCTGCCTCGACTCGAGCGCCTCCCGGCAAATCGCGGAGTAGATGTCGTCCTTCATGACCGCTTCCATTTTACGCCTCTCGGCCGCATCAGCTCGCGGCGCGGGGAGTCTCCCGAAGTAACCGAGGGAGGAGCCCCGCGCCGCGGGAGCGAGCGCGCCGGGAGGGGCCAGGCTTGCGGTCGAGCCCGCATCCGGGCGAGCCGCAAGCCGGTGCACCGCAAGGTGCAGGCACCGAGCGGCACGCGAGCGACGGTCAATTGACGGGCTCACCCGCCGCGTTTTCGACCTCCTCCGGGGACGGCTCCCGCTCGATCGTCCAGCGCTCGTAGACCGGCTCGGGCAGCTCCGTCAGGAACCGCGAGGGCTCGAGGATCACGTCGACGCCGTAACGGTCGCGGGCCAGCATGGGATAGACGAGGGCGATCTCGTTCTTCGCCCGGGTCACGGCGACGTAGAAGAGGCGGCGCTCCTCCTCGAGCCCCTCGTCGGTCGCGACCGACCGGTAGTTCGGGAAGCGACCTTCCGAGAGCCACATCACGATGACGCGGCTCCACTCGAGGCCCTTGGCCTGGTGGATCGAGGAGAGCACGACACGGTCGTCGTCCGGCTCGCCCGCCACGACGTCCTCGCCCGAGAGCTCGTTGAAGAGCGTGACCTCCTCGAGAAAGGACGGCAGGGAGTCGTAGGTCTGCGCGAACTGGGCGAACTGCTCGAGGTCGTCCAGGCGCGCGTCGCCGTTGGGGAACTTGGCCCGCGCGTAGTCGCGGTAGACGTCCTCGACGACCGACCGGATCGCCTCCGAGGGCGACGACCGGAGCGAGGGCGAGTCGAGGCGGGAGAGCAGCGCGCGAAACGGCTTCAGCGACGCCTCCGAGCCTGCGCCCGAGGTCGGCGCTCTTCGCGTCGAGCGCGCGGAAGGCGGCGAGAGGATCCGGGCGCCCGCCGATCGCCTGCCAGACGGCCGAAGCCGACCGCTCCCCCACGCGCGGGAAGAGTTTCAGGGCCCGCTTCCAGGAGAGCTCGTCCTTCGGGTTCACGACGATCCGCAGGAACGCGAGGACGTCCTTGACGTGGCGCTGCTCGAAGAATCGGGTGCCGGACCGGATCTCGTAGGGAATGCCCCGCCGCGTCAGCTCGATCTGGAGCTCCAGCGCCTGGTAGTGCGCCCGGTAGAGAACGGCGAGGTCGGCGAGCTTCTCTCCCTCGTCGTGCCACTCCAGCAGGCGCTGGCCGATGAAGCGGGCCTGGTCGGCGACGTCCGGCAGCGCGACGACGGCCGGGAGCCCCCCGGGCTCGCGGGCGGCCGTGAGCTCCTTGGGAAACTGCTTCTCGTTGTGGGTGATCGAGGCGTTGGCGAGCGCCAGGATCTCGGGCGTCGAACGATAGTTGCGCGTCAGCCGGAACGTCTGCGCCTCCGGGTAGCGCTGCGGGAAGCCGAGGATGTTCTCGAACGAGGCGCCGCGGAACGAGTAGATCGCCTGCGCGTCGTCGCCGACGACCGTGACGTTCTTCTTGACGCGCGCCATCCCGTCGACGATCTCTCCCTGCAGACGGTTGGTGTCCTGGTACTCGTCGACGAGGACGTGATCGTACGAAGCACCGAGCTGCGCGGCCGCCTCCGGCACCTCGTCGAGCAGCCGCTTCCACATCAGCAGGAGGTCGTCGTAGTCACAGGCGTTGCCGAGCCGCTTGCGCTCGCGGTAGCGCTGGAAGACCGAGACGATCTCCGTCTCGAGCTCGGCGAAGTGGGGCGCGTGCTCGGCGAGGACCTGGGTGAACGGCCGGCCCGTGTTGATCGTGAACGAGTAGAGGTCGAGCAGGACGTCGCCCTTCGGGAAGCGCCTCTCGAGCGTCGGGATTTTGCGGTCGGAGGTCGAGGCCTCGAGCATCTCGCGGGCGTCCTCGGGGTCGAGGATCGTGAAGTTGGCGCCGAGCCCCAGCCGCGTCCCGAACCGGCGCAGGATCCGGTTCCCGACGGAGTGGAAAGTCCCGCCCATGAGGCGGCGGGTGTCGACGGCCAGCAGCGTCTCGACCCGGCGGAGCATCTCCTTCGCGGCCTTGTTGGTGAAGGTCAGGAGCAGGATGCGCGAGGGATCGAGGCCCGGACTCGATCAGCCGCGAGACGCGATAGACGAGGGTGCGCGTCTTCCCGGAGCCCTGCCCCCGCGATCACGAGGATCGGGCCGCCGTCGGCGAGGACGACGTCGCGCTGCTCGTCGTTCAAATCCCGGTCGTAGTCGACCCGGTAGGTCTTCAGCCTCGCCGGCGTCTTGAGGACGTACTTGCGCTCCACGGAGGCAGTTTAGCCCGCCCGCCGTAATCCGCGGGGGCCTCCCGCTCGTCTTCTCTGCGGACACAGGAGGACTCGATGCGCATCGTTCGAACCCGCCGTTCGCTGTTCGCCGCCGGGGCCGCCGCCGTGGCGCTCTCGAGTCTCTTCGCCGCCCGCCTCGCGGCCCATCCGTCCACGACGGTTCCCGAGGGTCGCGCTGCCGCGCGTGTACCGGCGCGCCGTCCGCGAGCTCGGCCTGACCGAGGAGCAGCAGATCCGCGTCCGCGGCACTTTGCGCGCGCATGCCGACGAAATCGAGGCGCAGATCAGATCCGGCGCCGAAAGCCGGCGCGCACTCCGCGCGGCCACTCGGGCGGAGCCTTTCGACGAGGCCGAGATCCGCCGGCTCGCCGAGCGGTTCGGGGAAGTCCGGGCCGACGGCGCCGTGCTCCGCGCCCGCATCCGATCCGAGATCTGGCCCATCCTGACCGCGGAGCAGAAGCAGAAGGCGCGGTCGCTGCAGACCCCGAGCGGACGGCGCCGCGCGCGCCGCCTCGAGGCCCTCGACCGCTGGCTGCGCTCCGAGGGCTGAGCCGCCGCGCCCCCCGGGCCTGTAGACTCCCGGGGTGCCGCTTCGACTCCTGACCGCGGGCGAATCTCACGGGCCCCGCCTGACCGCCATCCTCGAGGGCTTCCCGGCGGGCCTGACCATCGATCCCGCGTTCGTCGCCCGCGAGCTCGCCCGGCGCCAGCACGGCTACGGCCGAGGCGGCCGGATGAAGATCGAGAAGGACGAGGCCCTCTTCGAAGGCGGCGTGCGGGGCGGCCGCACGCTCGGCTCCCCGATCGCGATCGGGATCCTGAACCGGGACTTCGCGAACTGGGAGGGCGTCATGGGCCCCCTCGCCCTCGACACGGCCGCGGCGAACGACAAGCGCGTGACGCGTCCCCGGCCGGGCCACGCGGACCTCGCCGGAGGGATGAAGTACGGCTCCGCCGACCTGCGCGACGTCCTCGAGCGGGCCTCGGCGCGGGAGTCGGCGGCCCGGGTCGCCGCCGGGGCCGTGTGCAAGCTGCTCCTCTCGGCCTGCGGCATCGAGGTGCGGAGCGGCGTCCTCTCCCTCGGGCCGGTCGTCGACGACCGGTCGCCGCGGGCTTTCTCTTCGCTCGAAAGCGTCCGCGAGGACTCGCCGCTCCGCGCGGTCGACTCGTCGCTCGAGCCGAAGATGGTGGCGGCCATCGACGACGCGAAGAAGGACGGCGACACCCTCGGCGGCTCGATCCTCGTGGCGGCGCGCGGCGTCCCGGCGGGCCTCGGGAGCTTCGCGTCCTGGGACGCCCGCCTCGACGGGCGGATCGGGCAGGCGCTGCTCTCGGTACCGGCGGTCAAGGCCGTCGAGTTCGGCTCGGCGATCGAGGCCGCGCGCGGGCCCGGCTCGCGGGCGCACGACGAGATCGAGCGCGGGCGGGGCGGGTCACTCCGCCGGCGCACCAACCGCGCGGGGGGCCTGGAAGCCGGCGTGTCGAACGGCGAGGACGTCGTCGCGGTCGCGCACATGAAGCCCATCTCGACGCTCGCGCGCGGGCTCGACTCGGTCGACCTCGCGACCGGCGAAGCGTCGCGCTCGGCCTACGAGCGCAGCGACGTGACGGCCGTCCCGGCCTGCGGCGTCATCTGCGAGGCGATGCTCGCCTTCGTCCTGGCCGACGCCCTGCTCGCGCTGACCGGGGGCGACCGGCTGGAGGAAGTCACGGCGCGCCTCGCCCTCCACCGGGAGCGCGTCCGCCGCTACCCGCGCGGGGGCTGACCCGGACGCTATCTGTCCCCGCCCCCGGCGACGATGACGCATGGGGATCCCGGCGGTTTCTGCCATATGGCATAATGCTACCTGCCAACTGGCAGGAGGCGTCATGAGCGGCACCGCCGACATCGTCCGGGCCCTCGGAGGCCCGCGCCTGGTCCCCGCGAAGTCCCCGGGGCAGCTCCGCGCCCTCGTCCGCGCCGGCCTCCCCTACGCGTCGCTCGCCGCCGTGGCGGCGGCCTTCGAGCTCCCGGCGCTCGATGCGGTCTCCATCCTGCGCATCCCCCAGCGCACCCTCGCCCGGCGCAAGAAGGAGAGGCGGCTCTCGGCCGAGGAGTCGGACCGGCTGGTCCGCCTCGCCCGCATCGCCGCCCTGGCCGAGGAGGTGCTGGGAAGCCGGGACGCGGCCGGACGCTGGCTCGCGGCCCAAAATCGCGGCCTCGGCGGCCGGACGCCGCTCTCCGAGCTCGACACGGACCTCGGGGCGGAGGAGGTCGAAAGCGTCCTCCTGCGCCTCGCCCACGGAATCGTCGGGTAGATCGTCGACGGAGGGCCCGTGCGCGTCTGGAGGGTCTGCAAGAAAGCGCACGCGGTGTTCGATGGCGAGGGCGCGCGGCGGGCCGGGGGACGGTGGAACCGGCGGGGCACTCCGGTCGTCTACGCCTCGCAGAGCCTGTCGCTCGCGGCGCTCGAGCTCCTCGTGCACGCCGACCCCGCGCTTCTGCCGGGCGATCTCGTCGCCATTCCAGCCGACGTCCCCGACGCCATGCGCGTCGAGTCGATCGAGGCCGGGGATCTTCCCCGCGACTGGCGGCGCTACCCCGCTCCGGAAGCGCTCGCCGACCGCGGCAGCGACTGGGCGCGCGCCGGCCGCTCGCCGGTGCTCTCGGTGCCGTCCGCGATCGTTCCGCAGGAGCGGAACTTTCTGCTGAACCCGGCGCATCCCGACTTCCGACGGATCCGGACGGGAAGGCCCGAGCCCTTCGACTTCGACGGACGACTCACGTCGCTACGCTAGCTCGTCGGTCTGCGCGCTACGCGCGCATCGGCGCGCGGCTCGCCTGTGGGCTCGACCGCGCGCCTGACCTCCTCGCGGCGCTTCGCTCCCGCGGCGCGGACCTCCTCCCTCGCTCCGCTCGGGAGACTATCCGCGCCGCGAACTGCAAGGGAGAGTGCCTCTCCAACGCCCGACTGAGACTCGAGCTCGCGGCGCGCGAAGTCTCCCGAAGTAACCGAGGGAGGAGGCGCGCGCCGCGAGGAGCCACGCCGGTCGGTCGAGCCCGCATCCGGGCGAGCCGACCGCGCGGTGCGCCCGCAGGGCGCAGGCTCCGTGCGGAGCGTTGGCGACGTTACTGGCGCAGCAGCTGGAGCCGGCTGTATTCGGAGAGGGCTCGGCGCACGATCCGCCGGAGGTTCTGCACGCGCCGCTGCGTCCGCTGCCGCTCCTCCTCGGCGAGCCGGCACTCGCGGCGGCGGACGACCTCGCGCACCAGGAGATCGACCGCGCGCTTCCAGCGGGCGTAGGCGATCGCGACGGCGAGGTCGAAAGTCTCGGTCATCGGCGCATCCAGCATAGCGCGGGCGGGCCGCCGCCGCTATCGCGCCGGCAGGGGCTCGATCGGGGCCGGGGCGGAGGTGGCCGCCATCTTCTCCAGCGACAGGTCCGGCGGCCCGAGCCGGCGGTCGAGGATTCCGAAGCGCGGGTCCGTCGGCGAAGGGCCCGCCTTCCCCGGCCGCCAGAGCTCGTAGTGGAGCGAAGGGGACATGGTCCAGCGGCTCGGGCCGACGGTCCCGAGGCGCGCCCCCCGGGCGACGCGCTGACCCCGGCGTACCTCGATCTTCGCGAGCTGGCCGAAGAGCGTGTACCCCGCCGGCCCGTGCGAGAGCACGACGAGGCTTCCGTAGCGCGACCAGTTGGACTTCATCGAGGGCGCGATCTTTCCCGTGAAAACGACGGTGCCGTCGGCCGGCGCGAGAACCGCGGAGCCGGCGGGCGCCGCGAGCTCGAGTCCCATGAAGAACTCGGGCGCTCCGGTCCACGGCGAGATGCGGGGGCCGAACAGAACCGCCGGCTCGACGAGACCGCCGGCGACCGGAAGCAGCGAAGGCGTGCGCGCGGCGATCGCCGGGTCGGCCGCCTCGCGCGCGGCGAGCAGCGCCCGCGCCCGCTCGAGCTCGGCGAGGTAGCGCGGCAGCCCGGCCGAAATCCGTTCGGGGTCGGGGCCGGCGAGCCAGCCCGCCTCGGGGTTGAGGCCCTTCGGCCAGTCGGCCGGCGACACGCCGTACAGGAAGGCGATCCGGGCGAGCAGGCTTCCCGCGTCCCGGGCCCGCTCGGCCAGGCGCTCCGTGCGCGCCGCGGCACTGCGGAACTCCTCCGCCGCCGCGGCGGTCTCGACCGCGCGCGCATCGGCCGAGGCGCTCGCGACGGCGTGCGCGGCCACCGCCGGCACCGTCACCCAGAGGGACACGGCGGCGAACGCGGCGGCCCCGGTCAGGAGGATGGCGATCTTCTGCCCGCGCGCGCCGAAGACGAAGCTCCGCACCGCGCCGCTCCGGGAAGCCGGGTGAAACTGGAACTCCACGGCGCCTACCGCGGCGGGAAAACGGCGACGAGACCGAGCTCGCGGCGGTCCGCGGAGAGCCCGAGGTCGCGGGGAACGAACGCGCGCGAAAGGGAGAACCGGACGATTCGCGGGCGTCCCGCCGCGGCGGCGAGCTTGAGCGACAAGCCCTCGCCCGGGCGCAGCTCGCGCCGGAGCACCGTCCGGCCGTCCGCTTCCGCCGAAAGCTCGACGCTGCGCCCCTCGGGCGTGTAGTGGGCGAGGGCCAGGCGCATCGTCTCGCCCGCCGGCACCCGGATCGCGAACCGGCGCCGCGTCCAGTAGAACGAACCGCCCGGCCCCTCCTCCTTGCTGTGGAAGCCCATGCCCCGACGGTAGCGGAAAGCCTCCTCCGTCGAAAGCGTCGAGAGGGCGGCGACGAGCACGGCGGCGGCATAGACGGCGACCGCCGCCCGGGACAACCACCATCCCCAGGGGCGGCCGGGCGCGCGGGCGGGGTCGGGCGCCGCCGCCCCACGCGCGACGACCGCCGCAAACAGAAAGAACAGGAGGGCCGAGTCCGGAGCGAACCAATGCGATCCCACGGCGAGGGCGGCGAGAAAGCCGAGCACCCCGGCCCCGCACCCCGCCACGAGGGGCTCGTCCCTCCAGCGGGCGAGGGCGGCCACACCCTCGCGGGCGAGCACGGCCGCGAGCCCCAGCGTCACGAGGAAGCCGATCGCCCCGGTCTCGGCGAGGGCCTGCAGGTACGCGCTTCCGGGGTTGTCGCGGAGAGGCAGCGAGCGCCCGCGTTCGGAGAGAAGGGTCGGAAGCTGCCAGGAGAACCCGCCGAGACCCCCGCCCGCGATCGGGTCGCGTGCGAACAGGTCGACCGCGCTCGCCCAGAGAACCGGCCGCGACGAAGCGCGGGCGTCGGCCGGAAGGGCCGGGTCGAGGAGCTGCGCCAGGCGTGCGCCGAGGGTTCCCCGGTCCGCGCGCAAAAGGAGTCCGCCGAGGACGAGGAGTCCGGCCGCGCAGGTCGCCGCGAGGAGCACCCGGCGACGCGCGGGCAGGCGAGGGGTGAGCACGAGCGCGAAAAGTCCCACACCGGCGAGAAGCAGTCCGCTGCGGGATCCCGACAGGACGAGACCCGTGCCGCACGCGGCCGCGAGCGCCACCGCCCGGAGGCGCCCGGTTTCCTGGCCGAAGACCGCCGCGACCCCGGCGACGAGCGCCAGCCCGCACAGGATGCCGAGCGCATTGGGGTCGATCGCGCCGCCCGAAAGTCTTCCGGTCATCTTCCAGAACCCGCTGGTCTCGCCGGGCGGCAGCCCCATGCGCTCGGCGACCGCCGCGGCCCCCGAGACGCCGCAACCGGCCAGGGCCGCGCGAAGGGCCCACGACCGCAGAGCCGGTCCGGACCGCCTCAGGATGAAGAAGAAACCGGCGCCGGCCGCGAGCGCCGCCAGCGAAAGCAGGGCCTCCCGGATCGCGGGCGCATCCAGCAGGCCCTCGACGTTGACCGCACGCAGGCCGAGCCCGTGCAGGACGGCCCAGAGCGTGCGCGCCCGCACCATCGACAGAAGCGCCGCGAGCGACCACACGGCCGCGAGGAGGCGCAGAGGCCGGTCGGCGCGCGAGGGATCGGGTCGATTCTCGAAGTCATAGAGGAACCGGAAGGTCCAGCCGGCGGCGAAGCCCGCGAAGAGCAGCACCGGCCACGCGACGGCGTCGGCGCCTCCGAAGGCCCGATCCCCGAGGCCCGAGAGAGGGAAGAGAAACGCGAACGCGGCGAGCCCCCGCGCCGGGCTCCACGCCGCCACGAGGGCCAGGGCGAGGGCCAGCAGCAGCACGGGGAGCCGGTCCCGCGCCGCCGGCGGAAACCCGACGGAGAAAACCGCGAGAAACCCGGCGGCCGTCGCCGCGAGGGCCGCGAGGCGCGCCACGCCTCCGGGGCGCCGCGCGGGCTCGCCGTTCATGCGCGGTGGTATTCCTGCAGGGGCGCGACTCCGGTCGCCTCCTCCTGGCGCGAGCGGATTCCCTCCACGGCGGCCGTGGCGGCCGACAGCGTCGTCAGGCACGGGATCGACAGGCGCAGGGCCGCCGCCCGGATCGCGGCATCGTCGAAGCGCGACTCGCCCCCGAGGGGCGTGTTGATGACGAGCTGGATCTCCCCCGCTTCCATCCGGTCGACGGCGTTGGGGCTGCCCTCGTTGACCTTGAACACCCGCTCCGCGTCGACGCCCGCCTCCTTCAGCGCGTCCCGCGTGCCTTCGGTCGCGCAGAGCGCGAAGCCGAGGTCCGCGAGCTCGCGCCCGATCGGAATCACCGCCGGCTTGTCGTACGGATTGACCGTGAGAAACGCCCGCCCCTGGAGCGGGAGCCGCGTTCCGACCGCCTCGCAGGCCTTCGCGAAGGCGTCCCCGAAGCGCGGAGAGATCCCCATGACCTCCCCCGTCGACTTCATCTCGGGCCCCAGCAGGACGTCCTCGCCGGGGAACTTCCGGAACGGAAAGACCGGGGCCTTGATGAAGAAGTCCACGGGGTCGCGCTCGGGCGGAAGGCGGAGCGAGGCGAGGGTCCGGTCCGGAACGGCCAGCAGCGCCGCCGCGCGGGCCATCGGAACGCCGATCGCCTTCGAGACGAAGGGCACGGTCCGCGAGGCGCGGGGGTTGACCTCGAGCACGTAGAGCTTGCCGTGCTGGATCGCGAACTGGATGTTGACGAGGCCCCGCACCGAAAGGCCCTCGGCGAGCCGGCGGGTGGCGTGACGGATCTCGTCCAAGAGCGCCGGCGGGATCTTCCAGGGCGGCAGCACCGAGAAAGAGTCTCCGGAGTGGATGCCGGCCTCCTCGATGTGCTGCTGGACGCCGCCGATCCACGTCGACTTCCCGTCGCAGAGAGCGTCCACGTCGAGCTCCACCGCGTCGTCGAGGAAGCGATCGATCAGAACGGGGTGCTCGGGAGAGCTCGCGACCGCCGTTCGCATGTATGACGCGAGTCGCCCCGCGTCGAAGACGACCGCCATCGCGCGGCCGCCGAGGACGTAGGAGGGGCGCACGACGAGCGGGTACCCGATGCGGCGCGCGGCCTCCAGGGCTTCGTCCTCGGTCCGTGCCTCGGCGTGCGGAGGCGCCGCGAGGCCGAGCTCGCCCAGGAGGCGCCCGAACCGGCCGCGGTCCTCCGCGAGATCGATCGACTCGGGCGAGGTCCCCCAGATGGGGTATCCCGCCGCCTCGAGCGCGCGCGCGAGCTTCAGGGGCGTCTGCCCGCCGAACTGCACGAGGACCCCGTCGGGACGCTCGTTGTCGAGCACGGCCGAGACGTCCTCGAAGGTCAAGGGCTCGAAGTAGAGGCGGTCCGAGGTGTCGTAGTCCGTCGAGACGGTCTCGGGGTTGCAGTTGATCATGACGGTCTCGAAGCCGGCCTCCGAGAGCGCGTAGCAGGCGTGGACGCAGCAGTAGTCGAATTCGATGCCCTGCCCGATCCGGTTCGGCCCGCCGCCGAGGATCGCGACCTTGCGCCGGGCGGTGCGGAGCGATTCGTTCTCGTCCTCGTAGGTCGAGTAGAAGTAGGGCGTCTGCGCCTCGAACTCGGCCGCGCAGGTGTCGATCGTCTTGTAGACGGGAACGAGGCCGAGCTCCTTCCGGCGGCCGCGAACCGCGGCCTCGTCGCACAGCAGCTTGCGGGCGAGCGCGCGGTCCGACAGGCCGAGACGCTTGGCGGAGCGAAGCTCCTCGCGCGACACGGACCCGATGCTTCGCCCCGCGAATCCCTCCTCGGTCTCGACCATCCGGCGCACGCCGTCGAGAAACCATGGATCGATCCGCGTGTGCCGGGCGACGTCGTCGACGCTCATCCCCGCGAGGAACGCCCGGCGCAGGTGGAAGAGGCGCTCGGCCGTGGGCTCCTCGAGCTTCGCGAGGAGCTCGTCGCGGGCCAGCTCCCCGCGGCCATCGTCGAGACCGTCGGCCCCGATCTCGAGCGAGCGGACGGCCTTGCCCAGCGCCTCCGTGAACGTGCGGCCGATCGCCATCGCCTCGCCGACCGACTTCATCTGGATCGTCAGCCGGTTGTCGGCTCGCGGAAACTTCTCGAACGTCCAGCGCGGAATCTTGACGACGACGTAGTCGAGCGAGGGCTCGAACGACGCCGGGGTCTTCTTCGTGATGTCGTTGGGAATCTCGTCGAGGTGGTAGCCCACGGCGAGGAGCGCCGCGATCTTGGCGATCGGAAACCCGGTCGCCTTCGAGGCCAGGGCCGAGGAGCGGGAGACGCGCGGGTTCATCTCGATGACGACGCGCCGCCCCGTCTCGGGGTCCACGGCGAACTGGATGTTCGAGCCGCCCGTGTCGACCCCGACCTTGCGGATGACGGCCTTGGCCTCGTCGCGCATCGCCTGGTACTGCCGATCCGAGAGCGTCATCTGCGGCGCCACCGTGATCGAGTCGCCCGTGTGGACGCCCATCGCGTCGAAGTTCTCGATCGAGCAGACGATGATGACGTTGTCCGCGGTGTCCCGCATGACCTCGAGCTCGAACTCCTTCCAGCCTTCGACGGACTCCTCGATGAGGACCTCGTGGGTCGGAGACTCCCCCAGGCCGTTGACGACGATCTTGCGAAACTCCTCGACCGTCTTCGCGGCCCCGCCCCCCGAGCCCCCGAGCGTGAAGGACGGCCGGATGACGACCGGCAACCCGATCTCCTTCAGGGCCGCCTCGGCCTCGTGGAGCGACCGGACGCGCTCCGAGCGCGGGACCTCGGCGCCGATTTCGAGCATCGCTCTCTTGAAGAGGTCCCGGTCCTCGGCCAGACGCATCGACCGCTCGTTGGCCCCGATGAGCTGGACGCCGCGCTTCTCCAGGATGCCCTTCTCCGCCAGCGCCAGCGCCAGGTTGATGGCGGTCTGGCCGCCCACCGTCGGCAGGATCGCGTCGGGCCGCTCACGGTCGATGATCCGCTCGAGGAAGTCGACCGTCAACGGTTCGACGTAGGTCGCGTCCGCGATCGCCGGGTCGGTCATGATCGTGGCGGGGTTGGAGTTGACGAGCACGACCCGGTAGCCCTCGCGCTTCAGGGCGCGGACGGCCTGGGTTCCGGAATAGTCGAATTCGCAGGCCTGACCGATGACGATCGGTCCCGAACCGATGACGAGAATCGATCGAATGTCGTCGCGTTTTCCCACCCGGGGCGGGAGTATAGCGGTATCTGGATTTTCGGACTCCGAGCGCGCCTGGCCGCCGCGCCGCGGCGGACCCGCGAATCCGACCTCCGATCAGTCCGTGCGCGCGACCGGCCGTGGCAGCCGGCTCGGCGAAAGTTGACACCCGCCGTCGAGAATCGCCCCGCCTTTCCCGACCCCGATCCAGTGCGACCCGGTGAACGCGACCCCGAAGAGGTCGTTCGACGTCCCGGAATCCCGCGGCGACCAGCGGCGGGCGTCGGCGCTCTCGAGGGCTACGCCGCCTTCGCCGACGGCCTCGAAGAGCGATCCGCTCGAGGCCACGGAGAAGAGATCCGTCGAGACGCCCGCCGAGCCCTCCTCCCACGAGATGCCGTCCGGGCTGGTCAGGACGCGCCCCCCGGAGCCGACCGCGACGAACTGCTCCCCGCTCCAGACGACGTCGTTGAGCGGCGGCTCGTTGCCGGACAGGATCGACGCCGTCCACTCCGCCGCGTCGGGGCTCGTCAGCAGGATCCGCGCCCGCTCGCCGCCGACGGCCACGTAACGCGAGCCGCTCCACGCCACCGAAAACAGCGAGTTGTGGAGACCCGCATCGTGCCGCGACCACTGGCTCCCGTCCGCGCTCGTCAGCACGATGCCCGCGCTTCCGACGGCGACGAAGCGCGCCCCGTCCCAGAGGATGCCGTAAAGCACCTCCTGGACGCCGGGCGACCGGTCCGCCCAGGAGAGCCCGTCGCCGCTCGTGAGGATGGTGCCGTTCTCTCCGACCGCCGCGAACACCCGCCCGTTCCAGGCCACGGCGAGCAGCCAGCGGTCCGCGCCCGAGTCCTGCCGCTTCCAGCTCAGGGCGTCCCGACTGACGGCGATCGAGCCTTCGGCGCCGACGGCCACGTAAATCGAGCCGTTCCAGGCCACGTCCGAGAAGCTCGCGCGCGGGCCGGCCGCGCGGCTCGACCACGCGAGCCCGTCGGCGCTCCCGAGGATCGTGCCCCGTTTGCCCACGGTCACGAACCCGCCGGGGCCCTCGGCGAGACCGTTCAGGTCCATCGCGGTCCCCGAGTTGCGGAGAGTCCAGGCGATTCCGTCGGCGCTCGCCATGACGGCGCCGAACCCGCCGACCGCCAGAAACTCAGAGCCCGTCCAGGCGACCCGATGGAACGCCTTTCCCGGCGCCAGCGGCGCCTCCCGCCAGGTCGCGCCATCGTCGCTCCAGTAGGCGCGCTGCGTCTCGGGGAAGCCTCCGCCCACGGCGACGTATCGGGAACCGCTCCAGGCCACCCCGTACAGGTGGTCCGACGTCGGGATGTCGAAGCGCGTCCAGGTCACGCCATCGGCGCTCGTGGCGACGAGACCCCCTTCGCCCACGGCGACGAGCTCGCGGCCGTTCCACGAGACGTCCTCGACCGACACGTCGTCGTCGAGACCGAGCGCGGTCCAGGCGGATCCGTCCGGGCTCTCGAGAACGACCCCCCGATCGCCGACCGCGACGAACCGGTCGCCGGTCCAGACGGCACGATGCAGGTCGACGCGCGCGTCCGAAACCCCGGGCGACCAGCTCGCGCCGTCCGGGCTCGTGAGGGCGGTCCCCCGCGATCCGACCGCCAGGAACACCGAGCCGTTCCAGACCACGTCGAAGAGCTCCGCGCCTCCGCCCGAAGAACCCGGCTCCCAGGACGCGCCGTCCGGGCTCGTGAGAACGGATCCCGCCTGGCCGACGGCGACATACCGGCCGTTGCCGTAGGCCACCGCGCGCAGGGTGTTTCCCTGCGGCAGCGGATTGGTCCAGCTCCACGGGCAGGTCAGCGCGCCCAGAGAGGCCGAACCCAGGAGCAGGAGGGCAATCGCGAGTCGAAACACCCGCTTCGACATGGCTCAACCTCGCCGTAAGAGTGGAAGCGGATTATACCCTTAGAATGGCGCGCGACCTCACGGCCGGAGAAATCTTGATCGGACAAACCGTCACCCACTACCGCGTCGTCTCCAGGCTCGGCGGCGGCGGCATGGGCGTCGTCTACGAGGCCGAGGACCTGAAGCTCGGCCGACGCGTCGCGCTGAAGTTTCTGCCCGAGGAGCTCGCCCGGGACGCGCAGGCCCTCGAACGGCTGCAGCGCGAGGCGCGCGCGGCCTCTTCGCTGCAGCACCCCAACATCTGCACGATCTACGACGTCGACGAGGACGCGGGGCGCCCGTTCATCGCGATGGAGCTGCTCGAGGGCGAGACGCTCCGCGACCGCCTCGGGCCCGGCCCGCTGAAGCTCGACTCGCTCCTGGAGCTCGGCACGCAGATCGCCGACGCCCTCGAGACGGCGCACGCCCGGGGCATCGTCCACCGCGACATCAAGCCCGCCAACATCTTCGTGACGAAGCGGGGGCAGGCGAAGCTCCTCGACTTCGGCCTGGCCAAGCACGCGGCCGATCCCGTCGGAAGCGCCGGCGGCAACACCGCCCAGCCCACCGCCATGGCCGAGGCCGACCTGACGAGCCCCGGGACCGCCATCGGGACCGTCGCCTACATGTCCCCCGAGCAGGCCCGCGGCGAGGCCGCTGGATCCCCGGACCGACGTCTTCTCCTGCGGCGCGGTCCTCTACGAGATGGCGACGGGCCGGCAGCCCTTCGCCGGGAACACCTCGGCCATCATCTTCGACGCGATCCTCAACCGCGCGCCGGTCTCGCCCGTCAAGCTCAACCCGGAGCTGCCCGAGGAGCTCGCGCGGATCGTCAACACCGCCCTCGAGAAGGACCGCGACCTGCGCTACCAGAGCGCCGCCGAGCTCAAGACGGACCTGAAGCGCCTCAAGCGCGACTCGGACTCGAGCCGCAGCGGACGGACGGCGGCCGCTCCCGCGGCCGAGCCGCCGAAGAAGCGGATCGGATGGAAGGCGCCGGCCCTCGCCGCCGCGGTCCTCCTCGCCGCCGGGGCGGCGCGGCCTGGTGGGCCGCGCACCGCCGGGCTCTCCGACGCGTCGCGGATCCGAGGGCCAGACCACGATCGCGATCCTCCCCTTCCAGAACCTCGGCGGCGACGCAGCGACGGACCATCTCCGCCTCGCTCTGCCGGACGAGATCTCGACGACGCTCTCCTACATCCCGACGCTCGCGATCCGGCCCTTCGCCGCGACGCAGAAGTACGCCAAGGGCGACGTCGACCCGCAGAAGGCCGGCAAGGAGCTCCAGGTCGCCGACGTCCTGACGGGCCACTTCCAGCAGGAGGGCGACCAGCTCCGGGTCACCCTCGAGATGATCGACACCGAGTCGAACCGCCTGCTCTGGCGCGACACGTCGAGCGCGCGGCCGGAAGATCTGATCGGCCTGCGGGAGCAGATCTCGGCGCGGCTGCGCCAGGGCCTCTTTCCGCTCCTCGGTCGGGGCGGCCGCGCAAGCCAGGCCTCCACGCGCCCCAAGAATGCCGAAGCGTACGACCTGTACCTTCGCAGCAAGTCGCTTCCGAGCGACCCGGAGCCCAACCGCCAGGGCATCGCGATGCTCGAGCGGTCGGTCGGCCTCGATCCCGACTTCGCTCCGGCCTGGAACGACCTCGCCCTGCGCGATTACTACGAGGCGTCCTACGGCGAGGCGCAGGGAAGCCGCCGCCGGCCGGGCCCTCATCGAGCGCTCGGAGGCCGCCTACGCGAAGGCGCTGGCGCTCGACCCGAACCTGACCGAGGCGGCGCAGGGGCTGATCATCCTCGCGACCGAAGGCGGCAAGCTCGACTAGGCGGACGAGAAGGCGCGGGAGCTCGTACGCCGCCGGCCCCGCGACGCCCAGGCGCGCTTCGCGCTGGCCTACGTTCTGCGTTACGCGGGCCTGACCGACGACGCCGGCCCGGGAATGCGACGCGGCGCTCGCCGCTCGATTCGCGCAATCCGCGGGTTCCGGTCCTGCTACTTCACGTTCGAGCAGCTCGGCAATTACGCGCGTTCCCGCGAGTACCTCCGGCTCGACGCCGCGTCGAGCTGGGCAAAGCGCCGGGAAGCCGGCCTCCTGACGCGCGAAGGCACGACTCGAGGACGCCGCCCGGCTGTACCGCGACATTCGGAATGCCGGAGGTGGCGACGCTGACGCTTCCCTCCACGCCCCGGGCCGAGCGCGACCGGGCCGCGGCCATGGTCGAGGGCCTGTCCCGCCCCGACCGCGATCCCGAGAATCACTACTACATCGCGGGCATCCTCGCGTTCGCCGGCTATCGCGACGGGGCGTTGCGGCTCCTTCGGCAGGCCGTCGGACGAGAACTACCTCGCCTGGCCGACGATGGACAAGGACTCGATGTTCGACACGATCCGGAAGGACCCCGAGTTCGCCGCGATCCGCACCGAGACGATCCGGAAGCAGAAGGAATTCGTGGCGCGCCGCGGCGGGAGCTCGGCCGCGCCCTAGGTCCCGGCGTTCGCCTGCGCCAGCGACTCCGCCATGAACTTCTTCCAGGCCTCGGGGGTCATCGTCTCCGTACCCTGGAGCTCGAGGCGGAAGCTCGACCACTCCGGGTTGTCGGGGAACGGGATCTCGACCTTCTCGAGCCAGCCCGATTTCGGGTCCGCCCAGATCGAGCCGGTCGTGCCTCCGATCCCCGGTCCCGAGATCCGGTAGAGCGGGCAGCTCTTTCCGTGGAGCGGCTCCTCGCGCAGGTACTCGATCCGGGCCTCGCCGCGGTAAACGAAGATGTCGCCTTCCGCCTTGAACGTCGGATCCATGACGCCGATCGTGAACGAGGACTTCGGGTCCGCGAGCTGCCGCCACGCGAAATTCAGGCTCGTGAAGTCGAAGTTGTAGATGTGGAACGGCGCCCAGCGCCAGGCCGCCCGGCCCTTCCTGTCGCCGACCTTCACGTTCACGACGCCGGCCTTCGGATCGGCCGCCAGGGTCGCCCGCTCCTCGATCGAGCCGTCGAGGTTGACGACGGCCGCCTCGAGGCGGTCGGCCGTGAAGAGCGTCCAGTCGAAGCGCGCCCGGACCCAGGCCGCGTCGATCACGCCCTGCTCGACCTTCACCACCTCGAGCGGTCCTTCGCCGCGACGAAGATCGAGACCCGCGTGGGCTTCGAGCCGTCGAGGTTCGACTTGACGTAGTGCGCGACCTCGCCGACCCGGATCTTCTCCGGCTGGTAGCGGAAGCGGTCGAGCGAGGAGCCGACCGACTCGGGTCTCGCGGCCAAGACGAGCAGGGCGAGGCCGGACACGAGCATCGCGGGAGTCCTCATGCGGCGGATTCGAGGAGCGTTCACTCGTAGCGAAGGGCTTCCGCCACGTCGATCCGCGAGGCGCGGCGGGCCGGGATCCAGGCGGCCGCGAAGATCGCGAGGGCGGAGAAGCCGACGATCAGCGCGAGGTCCCGGAATCGCACGAGGAAGGGGATGTACGAAACGAAGTAGATCTCGGCAACCCCCGGCGGGAACGAGAGCAGGCGATAGCGCGTCATCGCCCAGCACACGAGCACCCCGAACGCGACGCCGGCAAGGACTCCCGTGAACCCGAGGAGGGCGCCGAGGGAGAGGAAGACCCGCGAGAAGAAGCCGGGCTCGGCGCCGAGCGTCGTCAGCACGCCGATGTCGCGCTTCTTCTCCTGGACGGTCATGACGAGCGTCGCCACGACGTTGAAGGTCGAGACCGCCACGATCAAGCCGATGACGAGAAAAAGCGTCGTCTGCTGGATCGCGAGCGCGGCGAAGAGGCCGCCGTTCATCGACCGCCAGTCGGACACCGAGTAGCCGTTCCCGGCGGCACGGCCGACGGCCGAGGCCATGGACTCCGTCTCTTCGATCGAGGCGAGGCGCACTTCGACGACGTTCGCCTTCCCGTCCATCCGGGCGAGGCGGCGCAGCTCCTCGCGGTCGAGAAACACCCACTCCGTGTCGTACTCGGAGAAGTTCGTCCGGAAGATCTTCGACACCTTGAATCGCCCCGAGCGCGGCGCGAAGCGGCCCGGGCCGCCGGAAGCGTCGGCCACCGACAGGCTGATCGCGTCGCCCTCGCGGACGTCGAGCTTGCGAGCGAGCTCGACGCCGAGCGCGACGCCCGGGAGAACGCCGGGCCCGGAGCGCGTCACGGCCCGCTCGGCGTCCGGCAGGTAGGCGTCGATCTGGGACACGCGCCGCTCCGAGGCCGGGTCGATGCCCTTCAGGACCGCGTCCGCGCCGTCGGGAGTCGCCGACGACGACGCCACGCCGGTCTGGTAGATCACCGGAGCCGTGGCCCGAACGCCCGGCACCGCGGCGACCCGGCGCTCGAGCGCCCCGGGGTCCGGGTCCCCGCCCGGGATCAACGGAAAGACGACGATCTCGGCGTTGGCGCCGATCAGCTTCTCGCGGATCTCCGTCCGGTAGCCGGAGAGGAGTCCCATGGCGACGACGAGCGCGGCGACACCGAGCGCGATTCCCGCGATCGACAGCAGCGAAACCGAGGACACCAGCCGCGAGGGCCGCGACTTGAGATACCGCACGGCCACCTCGAACGGGCAGGCTCTTCACCGGCGGGCTCCCTCCATGGACTCGAGGAAGCGGTGGAAGAGGACGTTGGCGTCGTGCGGGCCGGGTGCGGCCTCGGGGTGAAACTGTGCCGCGAGGATCGGAAGGCGCCGGTGCCGGAACCCCTCGAGCGTCCCGTCGTTCAGGTTCCGGTGCGTGGCCTCGATCTCGGGAGGAAGCGTCGCGGCGTCGACCGCGAAGCCGTGGTTCTGCGACGTGATCGCCACGTGGCCCGACGCGAGGTCCTGCACCGGGTGGTTGGCGCCCCGGTGGCCGAACTTGAGCTTGAACGTCTTCGCCCCGAGGGCGAGCCCCAGGAGCTGGTGGCCGAGGCAGATCCCGAAGATGGGCTTCCCCGTCTCGACGAGGCTCGCGATCGTGGCGATCGGCCCCGGCAGCGCCGCCGGATCTCCCGGGCCGTTCGACAGGAAGATGCCGTCGGGTCGGCTCTCCAGGATTTCGCCCGCGGGCGCCGTGGCGGGGAACACGGTCACCCGGCAGGAGCCCGCCTGGAGGAGCCGGATGATGTTCCGCTTCATGCCGTAGTCGACCGCCGCGACCCGGAATTTCTTCCGGCCCCGGCCGCCCGGGGCGACACGGGTCGCGCCCGGCGAAACGGTCAGCGCGAGGTCGCTGCCGACCATCGCGGGAGAGTCGAGGACGCGCCGGTGGAGCTCGGCCGGATCGTCGATCTCGGTCGAGAGGCCCGCACGCATCGCCCCCTCGCTCCGGATGCGGCGCACGAGGGAGCGGGTGTCGAGACCGTGGAGGCCCGTGACGCCGGACGCTTCGAGGTAGTCCGCGAGGCTCTGCTCTCCCCCGGTGCCGCTCCAGCGCACCGGGAAGTCGCGAGCGATGAAGCCCGCGACGTGGACGCGGCCCGACTCCGCCTCGTCGGCGCGGATGCCGTAGTTGCCGACGTGCGACGCCGTCATGACGACGATCTGCCCGGCGTAGGAGGGGTCCGTCAGGACTTCCTGGTAGCCGCTCATCGCCGTGTTGAACACGATCTCGCCGAAGGACGTCCCGGGCCGGCCGATCGCGTCGCCGCGGTAGACCGTCCCGTCCTCGAGAACGAGGAGGGCCTTCACGCGGTGCGGCCGACCACCGGCGCCAGGCGCCGAATCTCGTCCACGAGCTCCGCGAACATCTCGGGCAAAATCGCCTGCGGGCCGTCGGAGAGGGCGTGCTCGGGAGCCTGGTGCACCTCGATCAGGAGGCCGTCCGCCCCGACGGCGACCGAGGCACGCGACATGGGCAGCACCTTCGCCCGTTTGCCCGTGCCGTGCGACGGATCGACCAGGATCGGCAGGTGCGAGATCCGCTGGACGTACGGCACCGCCGAGAGGTCGAGCGTGTTGCGGGTGTGGTCGGCGAAGGTCCGCACGCCCCGCTCGCAGAGGATGACCTCGTAGTTGCCCTCGGAGAGGAGGTACTCGGCCGACAGCAGCAGCTCCTCGATCGTCGCCGCCATCCCCCGCTTGAGGAGCACGGGTTTGCGGAGGCGGCCGAGCCGCTTGAGAAGCGAAAAGTTCTGCATGTTCCGCGCCCCGACCTGGAGGCAGTCGGCATGCTCCGCGACGATGTCGACGGTCTCGGTGTCGAGGACCTCGGTCACGATCGGCAGCCCCGTCTCGGCGCGCACCCGCGAAAGAATCTCGAGGCCCTTCTCGCCGAGGCCCTGGAACGAATAGGGAGAGGTCCGGGGCTTGAAGGCGCCGCCGCGGAAATGGGTCGCGCCCGCCGCCTTCACGCGCCGTCCGATCTCGACCGCCTGCGCCTCGGACTCGACGGCGCACGGCCCGGCGATCACGGCCAGGGCTTTCCCGCCGATCGGCACGCCGCCGACCGACACGACGGTCGTCTCGCGTTTCGCCTCGCGGGAAACGAGCTTGTACGGCGCCGAGACCGGAATGACCTCGGCGACCCCCGGCAGGTTCTCGAACGCGCCCCGCTCCACCGTGCCGCGGTTGCCCGTGATGCCGATCGCGGTGCGCTGCGCGCCCGGAATGGGATGCGCCTGGAGGCCGAGGCCGGTGACCGTGTCGACGACGCGGGCGACGTCCTCCGCGGAGGCGGCCGCGTCCATCACGATCAGCATCGGGGTGCTATCATCTGAGGCACGGCAGATCGTGTCAAACCGGGGCCGCCGGGCGCCGGAGGAGGCCCGCCATCGTGAGAAAAGGCCTTTGGATTGCGTTCGCGGCGCTCCTCGCGCTTTCGGCGCCGGCGTTCGCCTACGTCATCAAGCTCAAGGACGGGTCCCTCATCTTCGCGCGGAGCAAGTACTCGGTGAAGGGCGACCGGGCGATCATCACCCTCGAGAACGGCACGGTCACGGCGATCAAGCTCGAGGAGATCGACGTCGAGGGCTCCGAAAAGTACAACAAGGAGAACTTCGGCAACGTCATCGCGATCGACACGCCCGACAGCCGGAAGCCGACGCCCGTCCCCGACGCGCCGCAGCCGGCGCGCATCCAGGACTACATCCGCCACAACAAGCCGCGCATGGAGCTGCCCGCGACGGGCGCGCAGAAGCCGTCCGCGGACGGCTCCGGCCCCTCGTTCGGCACGGTCGACCCGGCCCTCCAGACCGCGTTCACCAAGGTCTTCGACGGGGCGGGGATCACGCAGTACAAGCTGACGGTCTTCCGCGGGAAGACCGGCGTCCTGATCACGGCGAATACCGAGGAGAACGTCTTCAACGCCATCAACGCCACGGCGCGCGCGCTGTCCGACCCCGCCAGCCGCGGCGTGTCGCTCACGATCCGCATCGTGCTCACGACCTCGTCGGGCGAGTCGGGCGGCACGCTCGACATGTCCCCCGAACAGGCGCGGCTTCTCGTCAACGGCCAGATCACCGCGGCCGACTTCTTCGTCAAGACCGTCGTCCTGTGAGCGGCGGAACGCCGCAGACGTACGCCAACCACCTTCGGTGGGTCCCGCAGTACCACTTCGTGATCCTGCCCATCCTCGCCGTCAACGTGATCTGGGCGCTCTGGCAGGCCTACGTCGCCTTCTCCTTCGCCTCCGCGTGGGCCGTGGCGATGGCCCTGGCGCTCCTCGGACTCGGCATCTCTATGCGAACCTTCGTGTTGAGCGTCCAGAACCGGGTCATCCGTCTCGAGATGCGCCTGCGCCTCGAGAGGGTCCTGCCGAAGGACCTCGCCTCGCGCATCCCGGAGCTCTCGGTCGGACAGCTCATCGCGCTGCGCTTCGCGTCCGACGGGGAGCTTCCCGCGCTCGTCCGGGAGGTTCTCGAGAGCGGGCTTCGCGACGGCGCGGCGATCAAGAAGAAGGTCCGCGACTGGCAGCCGGACCATCTCCGCGCCTGACGGCGGGGAGCGGCGTCTACTCCAGGCTCTCTTCCGGCATCGGCGTCAGGTAATAGCGCGCGTCCTCGCCGACCGTGCGCCGGAACCGGTCGGCAAAGCCGACGAAGTCTCCGGCCGTCTCGTCGAGGAACACGCGCTCGACGCGGTGGAGCGGGAAGAACACGGTCGCCGGCAGGACCGTGACGGTTTCCTTCCGGGCGATCTCGCGGAGCCAGCCCTCGAAGCCCTCGAGCGACAGGCCTCGCACGGTCAACCCCGACCCGTCGCGGTCGCGCAGCAGGCCCCAGAATTTCTCGCGCGGGTTCACGAGGTGAATGAGGACGTACTCGCCGACTCTCACGGGGCGGCCTTTCCGCCGGTTTCGGCGAGCTCGATCAGCACGCCCCGCCCGGCCTCCGGGTGGAGGAAGGCGACGCGCTTGCCGTCGGCGCCCGGCACCGGCGCGGAGTGGATGAGCCGGAACCCTTTCGACGCGAGGTCCGCGAGCGCCGCCTCGATGTCCTCGACGGCGAAGCAGACGTGATGGATGCCCTCGCCCCGCTTCTCGAGGAACTTCGCCACGGGCGAATCCCCCGAGGTCGGCTCGAGGAGCTCGATGCGGCTCTCCCCCACCGGAAGGAACGCCGCCGTGACCTTCTGCGTCGGCACCTCTTCGCGCTTGACCTCGACGAGCCCGAGCGCCCGATAGACGGAGAGCGCCTCGTCGATCGACGCGACGGCGACGCCCAGGTGGTCGATCTTGTAAGCCGTCACGCGCCGCGTCCCGCCGGGGCCTCGTCTCCGGCGCGGACGAACCGCTCGAAGAGGCGTCCGGCCGCCGAGTAGGGGTCCTCGCGCCTCGCCGTGACGGCGGCGACGGCTTCCTCGAGGCCGTCCGGCTCGGGAGCACGCTCCTCGACGGTCCTGCGGAATCGCCCCTCGAGGAGCGCCAGGAGACGCGAGCGCGCACGCAGCGCACGGCGCCGAGCGCCTTCGGGAGACTGTGCCAGATGAAGCCCGTGCGCCGCGAGCGCCTTCATGGCCTCGGGCACGCCGGCCGCCGTCGTCGCCGAAGTCTTCACGATCGGCGGGCGCCACCCCTCGGCCGGGGAGAGGTCGAGCATCATCGAAAGCTCCGCGACCGCCCGGTCCGCGCCCTCGCGCTCGGCCTTGTTGACGATGAAGACGTCGGCGATCTCCAGGATCCCGGCCTTGATCGCCTGGATGTCGTCGCCCTGGCCGGGAACGAGCACCACGGCCGTCGTGTCCGCGGCGCGCACGACGTCGACCTCGTCCTGGCCGACGCCGACCGTTTCGATGAGGATCACCTCGAAGCCCGCGGCGTCGAGCACGTCGACGGCGTCGCTCGTCGCCCGGGCGAGGCCGCCGAGCGCGCCGCGCGTCGCCATCGAGCGGATGAAGACCCCGGGGTCGGTGTAGATCTCGGCCATGCGGATCCGGTCGCCGAGAATCGCGCCGCCCGTGAAGGGAGAGGACGGGTCGACGGCGACGATGCCGACGGTGCGGCCCTCGCGCCGGAAGGCCTGCGCCAGGCGCTGCACGAGCGTCGACTTGCCGGCCCCCGGCGGCCCCGTGATGCCGATGATCCGCGCGCGGCCGGTCTGCGGGAAGAGGCGGCGGAGGATCTCGGGCACGACCCCCGAGTCCCGCTCGACCTCGGAGATCGCCCGGCCGATCGAGCGCGCCCGGCCCGCGAGAACTCCGCGGGCGAGCTCGTCGGGCCCGGCGCCCGGACCGGCGGTCATGCGCCGTCCGCGAGGAGCTGCTTGGCGATGACGAGCTTCTGGATCTCGCTCGTGCCCTCGCCGATCGTGCAGAGCTTGACGTCGCGGTAGAACTTCTCGACCGGGAAGTCCTTCGTGAACCCGTAGCCGCCGTGGATCTGGATCGCCCGGTCGGTCGCGCGCACCGCGATCTCGGAGGCGTACAGCTTGGCCTGCGCCGAGAAGCGCGTCACCGGCTCTCCCGCGTCCTTGACCTCCGCGGCCCGCTGCGTCAGGAGGCGCGCGGCGTCGATCTCGGTCGCCATCTCGGCCAGATAGAACTGGATGGCCTCGAACTCGCTGATGGCCTTCCCGAACTGCCGCCGCTCCTTCGAGTACTGGAGCGCCGCCTCGTACGCCCCGCGGGCGAGGCCGACCGACAGCGCCGCGATCGAGATGCGGCCGCCGTCCAGGATCTTCATCGAATCGACCCAGCCCGCGCCCTCGGAGCCGAGAAGGGCGCCCGCCGGAACCCGGCAGTCCTCCATCACGAGGGTGCAGGTGTCGGAGGCCCGCATGCCGAGCTTGTTCTCCTTCTTCCCGATGCGGATCCCGGGGTTGTCGAGCTCGACGACGAAGGCCGAGATGCCGCGGTTCCCGCGAGCCCGGTCGGTCACGGCCATCAGGACCGCCAGCGACCCGACCGACGCGTTCGTGATGAAGTTCTTCGCGCCGTTCAAGACCCAGGAATCGCCGTCGCGGACGGCGGTCGTCTTCGTGCCGCTCGAGTCGGATCCGGCCTCGGCCTCCGTCAGGCCCCACGCCGCGAGCCACTCGCCGGAGGTCAGCTTGGGCATGTAGCGGCGGCGCTGCGATTCGGAGCCGAACTGGAAGAGGTGATTGGACCCGAGACTGTTGTGCGCCGCGAGCGAGAGCGCGACCGACGGGTCGACGCTCGAGATCTCCTCGACGATGGCCGCGTAGTCCATGTAGGAGAGGCCGGCGCCGCCGTACTCCTCCGGGAAGAGCACGCCGAGGAACCCGAGCTCGCCGAGCTTTCGGAAGACCTCGCGCGGGAACTCCTGCGCCTCGTCCCAGCGCATCACGTGGGGGCGGATCTCCGCCTCGCAGAAATCCGACAGCGTCTGGAGGATGGCGGCCCGTTCGGCCGGGGCGGCGGTGCTCACGGGGAGATTCTACCGCCGCCGAACGCTACCGGGTCGAGGGGGCGGCGGCGGACACCGTTCCGGAGGAGACGATGTCGATCCCCGTGTAGTAGTGCCGCAGGATCTGGTCGTACGTCCGGCCGGCCAGGGCCATCCCGTACGAGCCGTTCTGGCACAACCCGACGCCGTGGCCCCAGCCGCGGCCGAGAAAGACGAACGCCCTTTCTTGCCCCGGCCCGTCGACCTTCGTCACCGAGAAGAGCATCTCGGGCATCTCCACGGCCTGCCGCAGCTCGAACTTCCGGAACGTCGCCTCGGCGAGGTCGGTCTTGACGCGCATCTCGATGGCGCGCCCGGTCGGGCTCCGGCGGGTGATCGTGATCTCGCGCACCTCGTTGCCGGCAACCCGCCCCGCCATGCGGCGCGCGAGCTCGCGGGCCGGCACGCGGCGCACCCATTCCGTCCAGGCCGACTCGCGCTCGTAGGTCGGGCCGTCCGGATCGAGCTCGACCCAGAACGCGAGGAGGCGCCCATTGTCTTTGAACCAGCGCACCCGGTCTCCCGCCCGCAGGCGCAGGACGCTCGTCGGATAGAATACGTCGCCGATCCGCCGCGCGAAGGGCACGTCCGGGTCGACCGGGAGGCCGATCCGGCCCTCCGTCGCCTTGACCCAGAGGTTGGAGCCTTCACGCGAGAGAAACCGGCCGCTCCCCTCGGTGACCCCGAGCGTTCGCAGGGCGATCGAGAAGGCGAGGCCGCCGTACTCCTCTTCCGTCAGCTCGCGGTCGGCGGGAGGAAGGGCATCGCTCGCGAAGCGGAACCGCAGCAGGAACTCGTACGCGCCGCGGGCCGGCCCGGAAAGGCCGCGGGCCGCGCCCGGAGGCTCGTCGAAGTAGGCCTCGTCCCGCCGCGTCAGCTGCAGTGCGCGGGCCTCGGTCAGGTCGAAGGCCGCGAGGAGCGACGGGTACACCGCGGCGGGCGTCAGCTTCGCGGGCGGGGAACCCTTGCGGGGCACGCCCGCGAGCCTTTGCGCCGTCTCGAGGCCCGCCGCCCGGGTCGCCGCCTTACGCGGCGCGAGGCGCCGGAGCACGTAGCCCCGCCACTCGAGCGGGGTGCGCGCTCCGGAGCCGTCCCGCGCGACGGCCGCTCCCGCAATCTCCTCGCTCGCGAGTTCCCCGCACTCGACCGAGACGAGGTAGGGCACGGGACCGCCCGAGAACACGTTTTCGACGTTTTCGGTGACGCCGCCGCACGTCGAGACGTAGAGCGCGTCGGCGAACTGTCCCTCATGGGCGAGCACGAGCCCCCGCGTGCCGTCGACGGCCGCCGTCGAGAGCGGATCCTCGATCGACGAGCCGCCGTAGGCCTGGCACTTGGGACCCGGGCAGATGTCGTAGCCCTCGGCCTCGAACTGGCCGCGATGCGCGAGGGCGTAAGTCCGCGCCGCGACCGCCTGGGCCTTCAGCGCCTCGATCGCGTCGAACCGCTTGGGCCCCATCTCGGCGGGAACGACCCCCCACAGATACTCCTCGAGGTCGAGACGGTTGACGACGTTCAGCGTCCCCCGCGGATTCACGAGCACCCGCAGGCTCCCGCGGTACGCCACGCCGTCGACCGAGACCCGCACGTCCGGCGCGGGCCCGTAGACGTCGACCGGCGAGGGCAGCTCGAGCGGCGCCCCGGTCGCGCCCGAGACGGCGATCGAAGCCGGCGCCGCCCCGGCCGGCCGCGGAGCGCCCGGGACGACGAACCCGTCCTGCCCCTGGGCCTTCAGCCGCTCGAGCAGGGCGTCGGCGTCGGCCCGCGCGGGAAAACCGCCGAGGAGCACGCGATACAGTCCGCGGTCGGCCGAAAAGGCGACCTCGCCCGGCGTTGCGAGCGCGGCCGAGAGACGCTCGGCGAGACGCCGGGCCGGCTCCTCCTGCGAGAACGCGCCGGCCTGCACCTGGAAGGACGCCGGCGCCCCGGCCGGTCCGCCCGACCGGAAAACGATCGGGCCCTGCAGGAGCTCGGCGCGCTCCCCCGACGCCACGACCCACAGCGTTCCGGCCGAGCCGGTCGAGAACTCGGTCAGGTCGCTCCTCAATCCCAGCCGGTAGACGACGCCCGACGGGGCCGCGAGCGTCGGCGCCGCGACCGGCAGCGCGGGAACGGGCACCGGGGCCTCGACCGGCGACGGCAGCGGCGCGGGCGCGGGCGCCTTCGTCGTCGTGCAGGCGGCCGCTGCCAGGAGCAGCGTCGGGGCGAGTCCAAGGAGGGGCGCGGCGCGCCGGGAGGGCCGGTGGCTCAAAACCTGGACCGGATCCGCGTTCCCAGGACGTCCTTCCGGAAGTCGCCTCCCCGAAGAGGAACCATCAGGCACATTTCGTAGAGTCGGCTCCGGAGCCGGTAGCCGATGCGGTCCTCGAGCTTCTCGCGCTCACCCGAGGAGGCATCGATCTCGTCCTCGAAGTTGGACGTCGCGACGGTCACCTTCTTGCGGTTGTAACGCGAGTTCAAGAGGCTGTAGAGGACGTCGAGCACCCACGGATGGGGCTTGGATGCGCCGAGCTCGTCGAGGACGAGGATTTCGGCCTCGGCGTACGGCGTCAGCACGGACTCCTTCGAGAAATCGGCGTCGGGCCGGAAGGACGTCTGGATCTTCATCAGCAGGTCGGAGAAGTCGACGTAGAGCCCCGTCACGCCCTTGGTCGTGACGAGCTCCGAGAGAATGGCGCAGGCGAGGTGGGTCTTGCCGCGGCCCGAGGGGCCGACGAGAAGCAGCCCCGCCTCGACCGCCGGGTACGCGTCGACGAACTCCCGGGCGCGGCCGCGCGCGCTCGTCAGGCTCACGGTGTTGTCGGAGAAGTTCTCGAGCGTGCAGTCGCGATAGCGCTGGGGGATCCCGGCCGACTCGAGCCGGGCGCGCGCGATCGAGGCGCCCCGGCAGGCGCACGGGTGGGCGAGCTTGCGCCCGTCGGCCGAGTCGAGCACCCAGCCCCCGCCACCGCAGATCTTGCAGGTTTCCGTTTCCACCGCTGCCCCGCTCAATTCGTCATCAGGCCGGCCTCGATCGTGATCCTCCGGCGCCGCGGCCCCTCGAGGTATTTCTTCAAGTCCGCCAGGCTCGATTCCCAGCCGATCCCGGCTTCGCCGCGATAAGCCGCGTAGGCGGGCCCGGCGTCGGGCACGTCCTGGGCGATCGTCACGAGGCATTCCTCGTCCTGCTCGGCGATCGTGAGCTCCAGCCGGATCCCGGCGAGGGCCTCGCCCCTGGCCGGCTCGTACGAGATCTCCTCGACGACGAGCCGCTTGCCGCGCTCGAAGTCGGCGATCTTGCCGAGGACCGTGGCCTCGGTCATTCCCCGCGCGTTGGTGAACCCGACCGCCCAGTTTCCTCCGGGCCGCAGGCCCACGAGCGCGCCCTCGCACAGCCACGACAGCAGGTCGGAGACACGCGTGAAGGCGTCGAAGACGTCCGTCGCGGAGGCGTGAACGGCGATCGAGCGGACGACGGCGGCGCTCATGAGGGCATTCTAATCCCCCCGATATACTCGCGCCCCATGCTCGACCCCCTGCGCGCGAAGTTGTCGGAGTCGGTGCGCCTCGCGGCGCGCCAGAAGCTCGGCGTCGAGATCGAGCGGGTCGTCCTCGAGCGGCCGCCGACTCTCGCGCTCGGCGATCTCGCCTGCCCCGTCGCCTTCGATCTCGCCAGGCCCCTGCGCAAGGCGCCCCGCGCGATCGCCGCCGAGCTCGCCCAGTCCCTGGCGCTCCCGGCCGGCGTGCGGGAGGCCCGGGTGGAGGGCGCCGGGTACCTCAACTTCTTCCTCGACCGCGGCCCGGTCGTCCGCGCGCTCCTCGCGGGACCCGACGCCGCGCCGGCCGCGGCCGGAAAGATCGTCGTCGAGCACACCAACATCAACCCGAACAAAGCCGCGCACATCGGCCACCTGCGCAATGCCGTCCTCGGCGACGTCCTCGTCCGGGTGCTCCGCCACCTCGGCCACTCGGTCGAGGTCCAGAACTATCTCGACGACACGGGGGTCCAGGTCGCCGACGTCGTGGCCGGTCTCGTGCACCTCCAGGGGGTCGAGACCGTCGAGGCCGCACGTCGGATCATCGACGAGCGCCGCTTCCCCGGCGGGCCCGTTCAGCCCAAGGGCTTCGCCTACCTGTGCTGGGACCTGTATGCCGAAGTCGGGCGCACGTATGCGGCGCAACCCGAGACGAAGGCCTGGCGGGACGAGGTCCTCCACGCCATGGAGAAGGGCGGCAGCGAGACCGCCCGGATCGCGGCGGTCGTGTCCGAGGCCGTCTCGCAGGCGCACCTGGCGACGATGGGCCGGATCGGCATCGCCTACGACCTGCTGCCCCGCGAGAGCGACATCCTGCACAAGCATTTCTGGGCGAAGGCCTTCGAGCTCCTCAAGAGCGCCGGAGCCATCCACCTCGAGACCGAGGGCAAGCACGCCGGCTGCTGGGTGCTCCGCCTGACGGAGTCCGCCGAGTTCGCCGGGATGGAGGAGCCCGACAAGATCCTCGTCCGCTCCAACGGCATCGTCACCTACACGGGCAAGGACATCGCGTACCAGCTCTGGAAGTTCGGCCTCCTGCCGATCGACTTCGACTACGAGCGTCTCGAGCCCGTCTGGAGCTCGGGCGCGGTCGCGGAGTCCGAGATCCCGGCCGGCATCCGGGCGCACCCGGTCTGGCGGACGGCGCACTCCGGCGGCTCCGCCGGCGCGCCCGCGTTCGGACGCGCGACGCGCGTGTACAACGTCATCGACGTGCGGCAGTCGTATCCGCAGAAGGTCGTGCGGGAGGGCCTCCGGACGCTGGGCCACGACCGCGAGGCCGACGCCTCGATCCATTTCTCCTACGAGATCGTGGCGCTCTCGCCGAAGGCCGCGCGCGAGCTCGCCGAGCGGTTCGGCGAGGAGTACCGCCTCTCGGCCGAGGACGAGAAGAAGCCCTACGTCGAAATGTCCGGGCGCAAAGGCCTCGGGGTCAAGGCCGACGACCTCGTCGAACTGCTTCTCGAGCGCTCGCGGGCCGAGGTGACCTCGCGGCGCGGCGAGGAGGGCGGCGCCGCCGCGGCCGACGCCGATGCACGGGCGATCGCGGTCGGGGCGCTCCGGTACTTCCTGCTGAAGGTCGGCCGCAACAAGGTCATCGCGTTCGACTTCGACGAGGCCCTCAACTTCGAGGGCGACACGGGGCCGTACCTCCAGTATTCCCTGGTCCGCGCCGACAACATCTTCCGCAAGCTCGAGGCCGCCGGCATCGCGTCCACCGTCGATCCGTCGGAGCTGTCGGACGAGGGCTGGGACGACGAACTCTGGGCCGTCGCCCTCGACGCCGCCTCGACCCCGGACGTCGCCGAGCGGGCCGTCGAGTCGCTCGAGCTCGCGGCCCTGGCGCGCCACGCCTTCCTCCTCGCCCAGGGTTTCAACCACTTCTATCACCGCCAGCCGATCGCCCAGGAGCCGGACGTGGCCATCCGGAACCGGCGGCTCGCGATCGCGCGTATTTTCCGCAGGGAGATGGCGGCGTTGCTCGAGCTCCTCGGGATCCCGTCGCCGCAGCGGATGTGACCTCGCGGGACGACAAGGGGCAAACGATGAACAAAGTCAACCTGCTCCAGAAATTCGGCCTCTTCACCGAGACGTTCCATCCCAAGATCGTCGGCGACTTGAACGATCACCAGGTCAAGGTCGTCAAGCTCCAGGGCGAGTTCGTCTGGCACCACCACCCCGAGGAGGACGAGCTCTTCCTCGTCGTGAGGGGTCGGATGCGGATGGGCCTCCGGACGGGCGACATCGAGCTCTCCGAGGGCGAGCTCTTCATCGTCCCCAAGGGCGTCGAGCACAAGCCGTCGGCCAGGGAGGAGTGCTGGGTCGTCCTGATCGAGCCCGCCGGCACGCTCAACACCGGCAACGTCGTCGGCGAGAAGACCGTCGCGGAGCTCGACCGGATCTAAAACGCCATGGCGAACCCGGCCTCCCGGCTCCCGGACAACGCGCCCGGCGACTTCTACGTCGACTCGAGTTGCATCGACTGCGACACCTGCCGCCGCGTGGCGCCGGCGGTCTTCGAGGAGGGATCCGGCCACTCCTTCGTGAGGGCCCAGCCCGGCGACGCAGCCGGACGCCGGCGAGCACTCATGGCGCTCGTCGCCTGCCCGACGGCCTCGATCGGAACGATCTCGAAGACCGACGCCTCGGACGGCGTCCGGGCGTTTCCGGAGAAGATCGACGGGAACGTCTCCTTCTGCGGCTTCACGGCCGAGAGCTCGTTCGGCGCCTGGAGCTACTTCGTCGAACGGCCGGCCGGCAACGTTCTCGTCGACTCGCCGCGCGCGGCCGGGCCGTTGCTGAAGGCCCTCGAGGAGCGGGGCGGTGTCGCGACCCTCTTCCTGACCCATCGCGACGACGTCGCCGACCATGCGGCCCTGGCGAAGCGATTCGGGTGCCGCCGCGTCATGCACTCGGACGACGTCACGGCCGGCACGCGCGACGTCGAGCGGAAGATCACCGGAACCGAACCCGTGCGCCTGGACGCGGACCTGACGGTGATCCCGACGCCCGGCCATACGCGCGGCCACGCCGTGCTGCTCCACCGCGACCGGCACCTCTTCACGGGGGACCACCTCGCCTGGTCGAGGCGCCGCGGCCACCTCGTCGCCTTCCGGGACGCCAACTGGTATTCCTGGCCGGAGACGATCCGCTCGATGGAGCGTCTGCTCGACTACGAATTCGAGTGGGTGCTGCCCGGCCACGGCGAGCGCTTCCACGCCGAGTCGCCCGCGGCGATGCGGCGGGAAGTCGAGCGCTGCGTCGACTGGATGAAGCGGCGCTAGCCGCCAGGCGTCAGACGGTCGACGCGACGCGGCCGACCCGCAGGCCCGGGTTTTCGGCCGCCACGAGAAGCAGCCGCCCTCCCGGGAGCCGCCCGAGCGCCTCGCGCACCGCCGGCGTCTTCTCGGCCGGCGCGAGGATCACGACACAGCCTCCGCCGCCGGCGCCGCAGGCCTTTCCGGCCCAGGCTCCCGCCGCCGTCGCGGCGGCGATCGCGTCCTCGATGCCCGGCGAGGACACGACCGGCGCGAGCCGCCGGCGCGCCTCCCACTCGCGCCGCAGCGCCGAGCCCATGGCCCGAAAGTCGCCCGCCCCGACGGCCTCGGCCATCTCGCGGGACGCGTCGCGGACCTCGTCGAGCCGCGCCGCGACGAGATGGTCGCCTTCCAGGCGCGCGCGGAAGATCTCCCAGTTGTTCATTCCCGAGGAGTGCGCGGCCCCGGTATCGAAGAGCGTCAGGTGCCGGAGCCATGCCCCGCGATCGACCTCGCGCCGGTCGACCTCGACGCCTCCCGGCTGGAAGCGCAGCGTGTGCATGCCGCCGGAGAGCGGAGGGTAGTAGTCCTGCGTCCCCGCGGGCTTCCCGAGCACGCGGGTCTCGACGTCGCGGACGAACTCGACGCGGCCGTCCCCGTCGAAGGGCCGCTCGACGCTCGCGGCGAGAGCCGCGGCCATCGCCACCGTCAGCGCCGACGACCCCCCGAGACCCGACCCGAACGGGACGTCGCTCGAAAGCTCGATCTCGCGCGGCTCGTCGATCCCGAGCGCCTCCAGCACCGCCCCGGCGAGCGCCCCTCGCGGATCGGCCAGGAGCTGACCGGGTTCGTCCACCGTCCGCTCATACCCCAGCTCCGGCACCGTGACCCGGAACCCCGCGCTTCCCGGCCGCACCCGACACCACGCCCTCAAATCGATCGCCAGATTGACCGTCACCGATCCGGGATGCAGCACGTGCAGCGGCCACAGATCCAGCGTTCCGCCCGCCAGGTCCACCCTCGCCGGCGCACTCGCCTCAATCCATTGCGACATGGGCGGCGATTGTACGGCCCCCCTCACCCCGACCCTCTCCCCCCGTCGGGGGGGAGAGGGGATTAAGGACGACGACCCTCCAACCGCGACGCTGCCTCTCAAGCTCGCGGCGCGGATAGTCTCCCGACCGAAGGGAGGGAGGAGGTCCGCGCCGCGGGAGCGAGAGCGCAGCGCGGGATCAGCCCTGCGGTCGAGCCCACAGGCGAGCCGCAGGGCGGTGCGCCCGAAGGGCGCAGATCCCGTGCAAGCGGGAGCGACGGTCAGGTACGCGCCGCGGGAGCGGAGCGCAGCGAGGGATCAGGCGAACGGTCGAGCCTACAGGCGAGCCGTTCGCCGGTGCGCCGTCAGGCGCAGATCCCGAGGAAGCGAAGGCGACGGCTAATAGCCGACGCGCGAAGCCCGCAGGAACCCCGACTCCGGAAACGCGACGCCCTCGACGGTCACGGTCTGACCGACCGAAGTGCTCGCAAAGTCGCGGTCCGTGGTCATCACGCGCCACCGCTCGCCGTTGTCGGCGCAGAACCCGAGCTCGTGGACGGACTCCTCGACGGGACAGGCGCCGCCGCTATGGAGCTCGTCGCACTGAAGGCAGACGAAGGTCCCGGTCATCTTCCGGGAGACGGGAACGACGCGGGAAGGCGGCGCGGCGATCGCCACCGAGCCCGCGAGCGAGAGTGCGGCGCTCTGCGGTCCCCGCTGGTCGGACACGAGCGGGAGGATCAGGAGGATGATCGAGGCGGCGATCCCCAGGGGCGCGTACGTCGGGCGGATCCGGGCGGTGACACTGGCATTCAGGCGCTCCCGCAGCCCGATCGGCGCCCGGGCATAGTCGAGCCGGGTCCGGAGCAACCGCCCGAGGCCGCGAGCCGAGCGGCTCCGGACGGCGCAGGGCCGGCAGATCGCGATGTGCTGCTGGAGGGCCTCGGCCTCGGCCCGCGGGATCTCGCGGTCGAGGTAGGCGTAAACGAGGAAACGCGCGGTAGAACAGTTCATCGAGCCGAGGGGAAAAACGGCCCCCCCGGCCCTCTTATTCCGTTCTTTAGGTCCCGCCGGTCCTCAGGGCCGGCTCCCGGCCGGCTCAGGCGGGGCGCGGCTTGGGCCGGGTCCTCATCTTGGTGGGCTCGGCGCCCCGGATGTACCCGTGCTTCCGGGCGTATTTGAGGAGGGCCTTCTCGAGGAGCTTGCGCCCGCGGTACAGGCGGGACATGACCGTCCCGACCGGGCAGTCCAGGATCTCGGCGATCTCCTTATAGGAGAAATCCTCGAGGTCGGCGAGCACCACGACCATCCGGTAGTCGTAGGGCAGCGACTCCAGGGCCTTCTTGACGTCGTCGTCGAGGACGCTCGAGAAGAAATCGGACTCGGGGTCCGAGGGCGCTTCCGAGGCGTCCCGCCGCACGATCCGCTCGAAGGAGTCCTCGATTTCGGCGAAATCGACGCTGCGCGGCTCGAGCTTGCGCTTGCGATAATTGTTGATGAACGTGTTCTTGAGGATCTTGAAGAGCCAGGCCTTGAGGTTCGTGCCCTCTTCGAACTTGTCGTAGTACTTGTAGGCCTTGAAGTAGGTCTCCTGCACGAGGTCTTCGGCGTCCTCGGCGCTGCGGGTCATCCGGTAGGCGGTGTTGTAGAGCGAATCCACGAACGGCATCACCTGGGCGTTGAAGTCCCAAGCCGACACCGTTTTCGGCGCTCCACCCGATTCCAGGGCTTGCTGCACGTTGGCCTTCATGGCTTCTAGGAATCGCAAAATGCTTGCCCGGGCCGCACCGACAGCGCCTCGCCGTCGTTCGGACCGGGCTAACCTCCGCCTTTTCTACGGGCTAGCCCGCTCGTCCGTTTATTTCTATTCTCAAAAAAAGTACGCGGAATATGTCCGAAAGGTTTCTCCCGGGGGTCACCCTGTCTCTCGAAGAGGACGGGTCACCCCGGGGCCGCCATGGCCCCGGGGACCGGCCATCCCGGCCTAGCGGCCGTAGATCAGGAAGCAGATCAGGAGCGCGTAAAGGACCAGGGACTCGATCAGAACGAGGCCGAGCAGCGTCATGCCACGGATGTCCTTGGCGGCGCCGGGGTTACGCGACATGCCCTCGGCCGCAGCCGAAGTTGCCCTCCCCTGGGCCGTCGCGCCGGCGGCGGCCGCGAGGCCGAGCAGGACCGCGGCACCGATCACGCCCCACTTCACCCCGCCCCCGGCTCCGGCCGCCGCGGCCGTCTCCTGGGCCATCGCGGGCATGGCCAGGACCAGAGCCAGCGCACACAACACAAGCGTCTTCTTCAACATCCGCAAATCTCCTTCAGTTTTCTTTTCACGCCGTCTTGGCGAAAACGGTCGGCGAAACCTATCACGAGCCGTCGGGGATCAGTGCTCCTCGTGCGCCACGGCGGACCCGACGTAGACCGCCGAAAGCAGGGCGAAGACGTAGGCCTGCAGAAACGCCGTGAAGATCCCGAGGGCCATCATCGGCCAGGGGACCACGATCGGCACCAGGCTCGCGAAGACGTTGGTCGTCGTGTGCTCGCCGAAGATGTTCATGAAGAGGCGCAGCGACAGCGACAGGATTCGAGCGAAGGTTCCGATGATCTCGATGACGAAGAAGAGGGGCGCAATCCAGATGAGCGGCCCCATGAAGTGCTTGAGGTAACCACCCACGCCGTGCTCCCGGATCCCCTCGGCGTTGAAGTAGAGGAACGAGACGGCCGCGAGCGCCACCGTGGCCGAGAGCGATCCCGTGGGCGGCTGCAGAAAGAAGAAGAGGCCGAAGAGGTTGCCCATCGCGATGAAGACGAACAGGACGCCGATGATCGGCAGGTACTGCCGGACCTGTTTCTCGCCGATCGTCTCGCCGACGAGGCCGCGCAGGAACGAAACCAGCATCTCCAGGAAATTCTGCACGCCGCCCGGCCGGTAGCGGTCGAACCGCTTCGCGGCGAGAGGGAAGAGGATGGCGATGAGGACCATCAGGAGCAGGGCCATGATCGCCGCGTCCGGGATCCAGGCCTCCTTGCCGTTGGGGAAGAAGAACCGCGCCATTCCCGGCGAGAGCTTCTCGACCGGCGGATGGCCCAGCAGCCGGATCAACAGGGCGTTGATCGGGGCCCAGAGAAACGAATGATGCTCCTGCAAGCGCGCCTACCTCCTCGACCAGAGCTCCGGGACGACCGCGAGAACGACGACGGACAGGCCCACGGCGCCCGCCGCCGGATCGAAGCCCTTCCATCGCCAAAGAACCACCCCGAGAAGCGCAAAGCTCGCAAGTGTCACCAGCAGAAGGGGGATCAGGGTTCGCTTTTCCGCCTTGCCGAGGCCGGGGACGAGACGCTCCGTGGCTTTCTCGAGGACCAGGAAACTGGAAATTACCACGGCGGCGCAAATTGTCAATGAAGCCCCGGGGCGGGGTCCGAACGCGAACGCGCCGAGGCTCGCAAACGCGCCGATCACGAAGACTCGCTTGCGGACGCGGCGAATGACCGTGTCGATGTCGCTCACTTCGAGGCCCTCGTCGTCAGGCGGACGAGATGGACGAACGCCGACACGAGGCCGAGCGCCGCGCCGATCCAGGACGGCACGGGTCCCCAGCCGAGCACGCCGCCGAGCCATTTCCCGAGGAAGTAGCCCGCGGCCGGGCCGAGGAGGAAAAGGAGCCCCGCCGATGTCGCTTCGGCGATGAGCCCCTGCCGGGAAAGGCCCGCCACGCGCCTCGCCCCCTCAGGGCGCCAGGACGCAGGACTTGAGAATCGCGAGGAAGGGCTGCGGGGCGACGCCGATGACGATCGTCCCCGTCGCGCAGATCGCGGCGACGGCGGTCAGGGCGTAGGAGCTCTGGAGCTTCGTCGCCGCGCCCTCCGTGAAGAACATCGCGGCGGCGATCCGGAAGTAATAGAAGAGCGAGACCGCCGACATGAAGACCGCCAGCACGGCGAGCCAGGCGTAGCCGGCCTTCATGGCCGCCGTGAACAGGTAGTACTTGCCGATGAAGCCGGCCGTGGGCGGGATCCCGGCGAGCGAGAGGAGGAACAGGAGCATGACGATCGCGGCCGGCATGTTGCGCTGCGCGAGGCCGTTGAAGTCCGAGACCGACTCGCCCGCGTAGCCCTTGCTCTCGAGCAGGATCACGAGCGTGAACGCCCCGAAGTTCATGAAGGTGTAGGCGAGCAGGTAGATCAGGATTCCCCACAGCCCCCAGTCGGTCGCGAAGCCGAGGACGCCGAGGAGAGCGTAGCCCGCGTTGGCGATCGAGGAGTAGGCCAGCATCCGCTTGACGTTCGTCTGGAGGAGCGCCGCGACGTTGCCGAGGATCATCGTGGCCGCCGAGACGAGGGCGACGACGAGGCCCCAGTCGGCGTGGAACTTCGCGAAGGCGACGTAGAAGATGCGCGCCAGGATCGCGTAGGCGGCGACCTTCGGGCCAACCGAGAAGAAAGCCGTGACGGGAGTCGGCGAGCCCTCGTAGACGTCCGGCGTCCAGACGTGGAACGGCACGGCCGCGATCTTGAACAGGAGGCCCGCCAGGATGAGCAGGATCCCGAGCATCAGCATGTTCGAGCGGTCGGTCGTCGCGAAGAGCTTCGCGAGCTCCGGGAGGCCCATCTTCCCCGACACGCCGTACACGAGCGAAAGCCCGTACAGCAGCACGCCCGAGGAGAACGCCCCGAGGATGAAGTACTTCAGCGCGGCCTCGGTCGACTTGACCTCGCCCTTGAAGTACCCGGCCAGGATGTAGGAGGAGAGAGCCATGGTCTCGAGGGAGACGTAGATCGTGATCAGGTTGTTGCCCGACGCCATGAAGAGCATGCCGACGCCGGCGAAGAGGAGAAGCGCGTAGTACTCCCCTCCCGGGTACGGGGCCTGGCCGACGAACCGCACGGAGGCCAGGATCGTCAGCAGGATCGAGACCAGGACGAGCCCCTTGAAGAAGAGGGCGAAGTTGTCCACGACGAACGAGCCGCCGAGGATCGGGGTCGCCCGCCCGGGCCGCGAGGCGACGAAGACGACGAGAATCCCCGTGATCGCGACCGAGAGCGTCGCGAGAAAGCCCAGGAACTCCTCGCGCGACTTCTCGAAAAAGACCGAGACCGCGAGCATCAAGAGCCCCGCCGCCGTGAGAAAGAGCTCCGGCGAGAGGAGAATCCAGTCCGACGCCTTCGCCGAGAACGTCATGGGCGGGCGGCCTCGGGGACTCCGGGGGACGCCGTCCTCTCCGCCAGCGCGGGCGCCTCGACGGTCGGGCCGCCGACGATCGCGACGATCTTCTCGGAGGGCTTCCGGATGACGTCGAAGATCGGCTTCGGATAGAGCCCGATCCAGAGGGCGAGAACGACGAGCGGCGCCAGCACCAGCTGTTCGCGCATCGTCAGGTCCTGGAGCTTGGCGTTGGCCGGGTTGGTGACCTCGCCGAAGAACACGCGCTGGTACAGCCAGAGGAGGTAGGCGGCCCCGAGCACGATGCCCGTCGCGGCCGCGAAGGCCCACCAGAAGTTCCGCGCGAAGGCGCCCTGGAGAATCGTGAACTCGCCGATGAATCCGTTCAAGAGCGGCAGGCCCATCGATGAGAGGGCCAGGATCATGAAGTAGGTCGCGTAGATCGGCATCGGCTTCGCGAGCCCGCCGTACTCCGAGATCATCCGGGTGTGGCGGCGCTCGTAGACGACGCCGACGAGAAGGAAGAGCCCGCCGGTCGAGATGCCGTGGTTGACCATCTGGAGGATCCCGCCCTGCATCCCGGCCATGTTGAGGGCGAAGATCCCGAGCATCACGAACCCGAGGTGCGAGACCGACGAGTACGCGATGAGGCGCTTCATGTCCTTCTGCACCAGGGTCACCATGGCGCCGTAGACGATCCCGATGATCGCCAGGGTGACCATCACGCCGATGACCCGCGCGTTGCGGACCGCCTCGGGAAACATGGGCAGCGAGAATCGGACGAAGCCGTACGTCCCCATCTTCAGGAGAATCGCCGCCAGGATGACGGACCCGGCCGTCGGCGCCTCGGTATGGGCGTCGGGCAGCCACGTGTGGAAGGGGAACATCGGGACCTTGATCGCGAAGCCCAGGAAGAACGCGAAGAAGAGCCACACCTGGAGCCCCGCCGGCATCGACTGCGCGACCGACGTCAGCGCCTCGATCGAGAACGTCGGCGCGTGGCCGAGGCCCTTGTACCCGAGGAGCCCGGTCGTGTTGTAGAAGTAGAGGGCGATGATGCCGAGCAGCATCAGCACCGACCCCGCCAGGGTGTACAGGAAGAACTTGATCGCCGCGTAGAGCCGCCGCTGGCCGCCCCAGACGCCGATCAGGAAGTACATCGGCACCAGCATCACTTCCCAGAACACGTAGAACAGGAAGAGGTCGAGACAGCAGAAGGTCCCGATCATGAAGGTCTGGAGCAGCAGCAGGAGCACGTAGTACTCCTTGAGCCGGTCCGTGATCGCCGAGAAGGAGCACACGACCGCGATCACGCCCATGAGCGTCGTCAGGAGCAGCAGGACCAGCGAGATGCCGTCGATCCCGAAGTGATAGGTGACCCCGAGCGACGGGATCCACGAGGCCTTCTCGACGAACTGGTAGCCGTCGCCGCCGCGGTCGAACGCCCACCACAGGGGCAGCGAGACCACGAAATCGATGACGGCCACGAACGTCGCGAAGGCCTTGATGACGCCCGCCTTCTCCTTGGGGATCAGGAAGACGATCGCCAGCGCTCCGAGCAGCGGGATGTACGTGATGATCGAGAGGATCGGGAGGTTCGTCAGGTTCATGCGTCTTCCTTATCGCCTCATCGGAACAGCAGGTACACGGCCACCAGACAGAAGAGCCCTCCGCCCATGACGAAGGCGTAGTTCTGCACGCGCCCCGTCTGGGCGCGGCGGAACACGCGAAAGAGGGCCTGCAGGGTGTTTGCGACGCCGTTGACGAGGCCGTCGACGACGTACTGGTCGAAGATCGAGGCGATCCAGGAGAAGGCCTTCGTCACGGCGCTCGCGCCGTTGGGGATGAGGTCGACGACCGTCGCGTCGACTTCCCAGAACGCGCGGCCGCCGCCCAGGGCCAGGCCCCGCACGAAGACCCTCTCGTAGGCCTCGTCGACGAAGTACTTGCTGGAAACCGCTCGGTAGACGCCGGGCCACTCGGCCGCCAGGCGCGCCGGGACCCGCCCCTCGCCTTTCACGTACCAGGACCAGGCGAGGTACATGCCGACCGCGGCCACGGCCACGGCCGCGCCCATCAGCGCAAACTCGACCGACAGCGGGGCGTGGTGCGCCTTCTCGTGCAGCCCCTCGATCGGCAGTCGGATCGGTTTGAGGAACTCCCCGATCCGGTTGCCGCCCCGGACGATCGGGATCCCGACGTATCCCGACACGACCGAAAGGGCGGCGAGCACGACGAGCGGCACGGTCATCGAGGCCGGCGACTCGTGGATGCGGGCCTCCTGCTCGGGCGTCCCGCGGAACCTGCCCCAGAAGGTCAGCGCGAGGACGCGGAACATGTAGAACGCGGTCAGGCCCGCCGTGAAGAGGGCGACCGCGTACAGGACCTTCGGCAGCCAGGGCACCGCCTCGAACTCGGCGTGGTACACGGCCGCCTTGATCGCGTCCTTCGAGAAGAAGGCCGCGAGGCCCGGCACCCCGGCGATCGTCAGCGTCGCGACGAGGAAGGTCCGATAGGTCGTCGGAATCTTCGAGGCGAGGCCGCCCATCCGCCGGATGTCCTGCTCCCCCGAGAGGGCATGGATGACCGAGCCCGAGCCGAGGAAGAGGCAGGCCTTGAAAAAGGCGTGGGTCGTGACGTGGAACATGCCCTCGGCGAAGGCCCCCACGCCGCAGGCGAGGAACATGTAGCCGAGCTGGGAGACGGTCGAGTACGCCAGCACCTTCTTGATGTCGTTCTGGGCGAGGCCGATCGTCGCGGCGAAGAGGGCGGTGAAGGCCCCCACGACCGCGACGAGGATCATCGCCTGGGGCGCGAGGCGGAAGAACACGTTGCAGCGGGCGACCATGTAGACGCCGGCGGTGACCATCGTCGCCGCGTGGATCAGGGCCGAGACCGGGGTCGGGCCCGCCATCGCGTCCGGCAGCCAGACGTGGAGCGGGAACTGGGCCGACTTGCCGCAGGCGCCGACGAAGAGAAGCACGCAGATGAGGGTGAGGTAGGGCGTGTAGGCCGAGGGGTTGGCCGCGGCCGCTCGGAACACGGTCGCGAAGTCGAGCGTGCCGAAGAGGGCGAACACGCCGAAGATCCCGAGGATGAATCCGAAGTCGCCGATGCGGTTGACGACGAAGGCCTTCTTGCCCGCGTCGGCCGCGAACTTCTTCTCGTAGTAGTAACCGATGAGGAGGTAGGAACACAGCCCCACGCCCTCCCACCCGACGAAGAGCATCAGGAAGTTCGCCCCGAGCACGAGGACGAGCATCGCGAACATGAAGAGGTTCAGGTACGCGAAGTAGCGGCCGTACCCCTCTTCGTGGGACATGTACCCCGACGAGTAGATGTGGATCAGGAACCCGACGAAGGTCACGAAGGCGAGCATCAGGGCCGACAGCGAGTCCAGCCGGAACGCCACGTCGACCACCCATTCCCGGACGGGCCCCGGCACCTGGCCGACCGACTGGTTCACGCCCAGGGGGATCCAGCGGTAGAGGGTCACGGCGTGCGACGCGCCGCCGGCGAGCGCCTTCAGCCCGAGGTCGAAGATCGCCCCGAAGGCCAGCAGGCAAGCGATGCCGACGCTGCCGACGCCGACCGCGGTATGGAGGGCCTTGAACGGGATCGCCACGTCGTGCTCCCCCGCCCCGTGGCCCGCGGGCGGGTGGCTCCCCGCGGCCGGGGGAAGGACGTGGGCTTCGCCGTGGCCGTCCTCGGCGTGGCCGTGCGCGTCGCCCTTCGTCCGGTGAGAAAGGAGATACAGCGCGCCGTTGATCGCGAAGCCCGCGAGCGGCACCAGGGGGATCAGCCAGATCAGCTCTTTCACGCCCTCATCCCCGCATCGTGTCCGCGTCTTCGACGTTCAGCGTCTTGCGCTGGCGGAAGAGCGAAATCGTCAGGGCTAGGCCGATGGCCGCCTCGCCCGCGGCGATCGTGATCACGAAGATCGAGAAGACCTGGCCCGTCAGGTCCGAGAGCCGCCGCGAGAAGGCGACCAGGTTCAGGTTGACGGCGTTCAGCATCAACTCGATCGACATGAGGATCGTGAGGAAGTTTCTCCGCACGAGCACGCCGAAGAACCCGATCCCGAAGAGCAGGAGGCTCACGATCAGGTAGTGGTTGATGGTGACGGTCACGCGGACGCCTCCGGGCGGCCACGCCGCCGATCCACCTTTCGTTCGCTGATCGTGACCGTCATCAGTCCATCTTCTCCAGCGAGCGCTTGCCGAGGACGACCGCGCCGATCATCGCCACGAGCAGGAACACCGAGGCCACCTCGAACGGCAGCAGGTAGTCGCGGAAGAGCGACCAGGCCACCGCCTCGGTGTTGCCGGCCAGGTGGCCGCGCACCATCCGGAAGGCGTCCGGGTTCGACGGGATGTCCGGCAGCTTGTCCGTCCAGAGGATGTAGGCGAACGGAAGCAGGAAGAACGGGAAGAGCACGAGCGCGAGGTCCCACTGGTGCTGGAACGTCGGCAGAGTGCGGATCGTCCGCGGATTGACCAGCATGACGACGAAGAGAAAGAGGACCATGATCCCGCCGGCGTAGACGAGGATCTGAACGGCCCCGACGAACTCGGCCTGCTGGAGGATGAAGATGCAGGCGACGAGCAGGAACGACGTCAGCAGGTACAGAGCCGAGTGGACCGGGTTTTTCGCCACGACGACCGCGATCGCGGACAGGAGGGCGAGGACGGCGAAGCCGACGAAGAGCCAGCCGGCCATGCCCGTCAGAAGCGCCCCTCCGGTCATCGGGTCAGCCCCGCTCCACGACGGTGAACGGCTTGACGTTCTCGGCCTCGCGCCAGTCCGTCAGCTTGCGGATGTCGAGGTAGAGGGCCTCGTTGCGCTCGTAGGACGCCATCTCGTAGGTCTTGGTGGTCAACCAGATCGACTTCGGGACCGTCGGGCAGGCCTCCTCGCAGAGCTGGCAGAACATGCAGCGCTTCAGGTCCACGTCGAACCGGTCGAGGACCTTCTCGTTCTTGCCGGCCTCGTTCTTCTCGTTGTGCCAGTCGATGTAGATGATGTTGATCGGGCACTCGATCGCACAGAGGGTGCACTTAATGCAGCGCTCCTCGTCGAGCCGGAACATCCCGCGGAACCGGTCGGACGGCAGCTTCTTCTGCTCGGGGTACTCGATCGTGACCTTCTTCTTGAAGAGGTGCCGCCCCGTCACGGACAGGCCGTCGAAGAGATCGAGCAGCGTCAGCTTGTCGAGCCACTTCTTGAGCGCCATCCCTAGCCCTCCGCCGCTTGCGGCATGGCCGCGAGCCGGTCGCGCCGGGCGAGCTTCTGCCGGAGCTTCGCGAGCAGGTACATCACGACGAAGAGCCCGCCGAAGATCCACGACAGGAGCACGAGGCCGGTCGTCCGGCCGGGGAAGAGGAGCACCGCGAACGCCACGACGAGGATGTTGGCGAGCGCGATCGGGATGAGCCACTTCCAGCCGAGGGCCATGAGCTGATCGAAGCGGTACCGCGGGAAGGTCGACCGGAACCAGATGTACGCGAAGATGAAGCCCGAGACCTTCGCGATGAACCAGACCGCCCCGGGGACCGCGGAGAGGAACTTGAGCGCCGCGACGTGCGGGAACGGCGGCAGCCAGCCCCCGAAGAAGACGGTCACCGCCACGCAGGAGATGATGATCATCGCGGTGTACTCGCCGAGGAAGAAGAACGCGAACTTCACGCCGGAGTACTCGGTGTTGAAGCCCGACACGAGCTCCGACTCGGCTTCGGGCAGGTCGAACGGGTTGCGGTTGGTCTCGGCGACCCCGGCCACGAAGTAGATGAAGAAGGCGACCATGCCGGGGAAGAAGAACCAGAGGTGCGTGGCCTCCTGGCGCCGCACGATCTCGACGAGGGAGAGCGAGCGGGTCATGAGGAGCACCGCCACGAGCGCCAGCCCCATCGGCACCTCGTAGGACACCAGCTGCGCCGCCGAGCGAAGTCCCCCGAGCAGCGAGTACTTGTTGTTGGAGGACCAGCCGCCGAGGATGATCCCGTAGACGCCGATCGAGGTGATCGCGAGCAGGAAGAGCAGGCCGATGTTGATGTCGGCCACCCACAGCGGCACGAGCGTCTTGCCGATCTTGACAGGCGGCCCGAACGGGATGATCGACAGCGCCGTCAGCGTCGGGATCACGGCCATGACCGGCGCCAGGAAGTGCACGGCCTTCTCGGCCCGGGCCGGGGTGATGTCTTCCTTGGTCACGAGCTTGACGAGGTCCGCCAGCCCCTGCAGGACGCCCTGCGGGCCGACCCGGTTGGGGCCCAGCCGCGCCTGCATGAAGCCCATGATCCGGCGCTCGGCGAGGACCACCACGAACCCGATGATCGCCGGGACGAGGGCGACGAGCAGGACGACCTTGAGGTAGGTGTAGACGAGAGGGCTGATGTTCATCGGGCCCCCGGTCTGGAAGCGGACGGCAGACGGCGGACGGCAGACGGCGGCATCGGCCGGTTCCCTCCTGCCGTCTGCAATCGGTAATCTGCGGTCTGATTCACCGGTCCACCTCTCCCAGAACGATGTCGATCGTGCCGATCAGGGCCACGAGGTCCGAGACCAGGTGCCCCTGCGCCAGCCGCGGGAGGGCCTGGAGGTTGATGAAGGAGGGCGGCCGCACGTGCATCCGGTACGGCTTGTTGGTGCCGTTGGAGACGCAGTAGAAGCCGATTTCGCCCTTGGGCGATTCGATCGAGGCGTAGACCTCCTCGGCGACCGGCTTGATCACGCGCGGGACCTTACCCCGAATCTCGCCTGGTTCGAGCCGCTCGAGGCACTGCTGGATGATCCGGGCGCTCTGGCGCATCTCCTGGACCCGGACGACGTACCGGTCGTAGGTGTCGCCGTTCTGGCGCGTCGGGATGAAGAAATCGAGCTCGTCGTAGCACTCGTAGGGGCGGGCGCGGCGCAGGTCCCATTCCTTGCCCGAAGCCCGAAGAATCGGCCCGGTGAGGCCCCACTCGACGCACTCCTCCGCCGAGATGACGCCCACCCCGACCGTGCGCTTTTTCCAGATCCGGTTGTCCGTCAGGAGCTGCTCGTACTCGTCGACACGCGCCGGAAAGTCCGAGATGAACTCGCCGACCCGGTCGGTCCATCCGGGCGTCAGGTCGAACGGAAGGCCCCCGATCCGCATGCAGTTGAGGGTCAGGCGCGCGCCGCAGTACTCCTCGAAGAAGTCGAGGATCTGCTCGCGCTCGCGGAAGGTGTACCAGAAGGGCGTCACCGCGCCGAGGTCGATGCCCGAGGTCCCGAGCCATACGAGATGCGAAGAGAGGCGCTGCAGCTCGTCGAGGATGACCCGGATCAGCTGGGCGCGCCGGGGCACCTCGACCTGCAGCAGCGTCTCAACCGCGAGGCAGTAGGCGTGGTTGTTCGTCGCCGCGGCGACGTAGTCCAGGCGGTCGGTGTGCGGGATCCCCATCGGGTAGGTCTCGGTCTCGAAGAGCTTCTCGGTGCCCCGGTGGAGAAAGCCGACGTCGGGTTTCGCCTCGATGATCTTCTCCCCGTCGACCTTGAGGACCACCCGGAGCACGCCGTGGGTCGACGGGTGCTGGGGCCCGAAGTTGAGCTCCATCTCCTGGACGTCGAAGAGGGTGTGGGCGTGCGGCACCGCTCCGGCCGCGGAAGCCGCGGCGGAAGAGGCTCCGGCCTTCGCCCGCTCGGCGAAGTACGCCGCCTCGTCCTTCTCGGCCTGACTGATCTTCTCGTCCGTCACGCTTTCCCTGCTTGCTGCTTGCTGCTTACGGCTTACTGCTTACTGCTTACTGCTTACTGCTTACTGCGAAGGGCCTACGACAGAACCTTCCGATTCGGATCGCCCTTGCCCGGACCGCCGCCCTCCGGCCACTCCTCGGGATAGATCGCCGCCCCCGTGTCGATGCCCTCGAGCGGGAAATCCTTGCGGAGCGGATGCCCGTTGAAGCCTTCCCAGGTCAGGATCCGGCGAAGGTCCGGGTGGCCCGAGAAGCGGATGCCGAACATGTCCCAGGTCTCGCGCTCGCACCAGTTGGCGGCCAGGTACACCGAGGCGATCGAGGGGACCTCCTCGCCTTCGGCCACGCCGCACTTGACCCGGATGCGGTCATTTTTCGAGAACGAGTAGAAGTGGTAGACGACGTCGAAGCGAGGCTGCCGCGTTCGCCAGTCGACGGCCGTCACGTCGACGCAGTACTTGAAGTCCTCGGCGTCCTTCAGGTGCCGCGCGACGCGCGCGATCTGCTCGCGGGCGACGACGACGGTGACCTGCCCGGCGAACAGCTTGGCCGAGACGACCGTGTCGGGCAGCGCCGACCGGATCGAGCGGACCCACGGATGGTCCGAGGCGTCGACGGCCTCGACCTTGGGCTTGGGAGCCTCCTTGGGCTTCTCGGCTTTCTCCGCGCCGGGAGTCTTCTCCTCGCCCGCCAATCAGGACGCCTTGCGGATGACTTTCATCCGGTCGATCTTCTTCTGGAGCGCCATGATCCCGTAGATGAGGGCTTCGGGCCGCGGCGGGCAGCCGGGAATGTAGACGTCGACGGGAACGATCCGGTCGACCCCCTGGGTGACGGCGTAGGTCCGGTACGGGCCGCCGCAGGTGGCGCAGGAGCCCATCGCGATGACCCACTTGGGCTCGGGCATCTGGTCGTAGAGGCGTTTGACGATCGGCGCCATCTTCTCGACGACCGTCCCGGCGACGATCATCAGGTCCGACTGGCGCGGGGTCCCCCGGAAGACCTCGGCGCCGAAGCGGGACAGGTCGTGGCGGGCGTCCATCACGGCCATCATCTCGATCGCGCAGCACGCCAGGCCGAACTGCATCGGCCAGATCGACGACCGCCGCGCCCAGTTGATGACCGAGTCGACCGTCGTCGTGACGACGTTCTCCTCGAATCGGTTGTCGATCAAACCCATGCGTTCCCCTCGTCCCCGCGACCGCGCGTTACGCCCAGTCCAGGGCCTTCCGCTTCCAGCAGTAGAAGTACCCGACGATGAGAATCGCCAGGAAGATCACCATTTCGACCAGACCGAAGAGTCCGAGGCGATTGAACATGATCGCCCACGGGAACAGGAAAATGGTCTCGACGTCGAACACGACGAAGAGGACCGCGATCAGAAAGTACCGCACGGAAAACCGCGTGTCGAAGGCCTCGCTCGAGGGCTCGATGCCGCACTCGTAGGGCTCGAGCTTGACGGCATTCGGGCGCTGGCGCTGCACCACCCTCGCGACGAGGATCGTCCCGAGCGGCAGAGCCGCGGCGAGCACCGCGAATATCAGGATGGGGAAGTAGTGACCCACCGGGCCGGCATTCTATCGGACCAAAAGGCCGCTGTCATCAAGAGGATCCGCGCTCGCACTCAGAGCGTCGCGGAGGCCGACGTCACGCCCCGGGACTGAACGAGAACCGAGAGTTCTTCGCCCATCCCGCCGGGATCGACGAGGCGGAAGATCCGCCACTTCTCGGCGTCGCTTCGGGCGAAGTCGAAAATTCCGGCCTCCGTCAGGTACATGCCCTGCCGCGCGAGCAGGTCGGTCCGCAGTCCCTCGGCCTCGCCGGCTCCGAGCAGCACGTCCCAGTTCACGTGCGCCGTGATGTCGCGGTGCCCCGGATCCTCGAGCGGGTCGCCGCCGCGGCGCCCGCCGATGTGCACGGCCAGGGTGCCCTCGGGCCGCGCGAAGGGGTGGTAGAGGATGCGCGCCGGGTGGCCGTAGTCGAATGCGACGAGCCACCCGCGCGCCAGCGCGCGCGCCAGGCGCCGGTGCACGAGGCCGAGGCCGGGCGACATCTCGCCCTTCTGTCCCGGCTGGAGCGCGATCCCGAGCTCCTCGAAGTGCCGTCGCAGAGGTTCGGCCGCCGGCGACGCGGTCCACACGAAGCGGCCATCCGTCACCCCGACGCGGAGTTCCTGAAGCCCCTCATCCGAGCCCATGACCCGCGCCACCGGGAGGGCGTCGTAAAGCTCGTTGGAGAAAATCCATCCCGAGACGGAAGCCTCCGGAAGCTCCTCGATTCCGGCGAGGATGCGGGGCGCGGGCTCGAGGGCCCGGGCCGCGATCCCCTCGCGGCCCCGCGCCGACGACTCGACGGCCGTCAGCCGGAGCCGGGCGTGGAGCCCGGGATCAAGCGCGCGCAGAGTCTCGGTGAAATCCTCGAGGAACTTTCCCGTGCCGGCGCCGACCTCGACGAAGTCGACCGCCCCCCCATCCAGCTTCTCGGCGTCCAGCGCGAAGACGCGCGCGAGGGCGCCCGCGAACGCCGGCGAGACGTGCGGCGAGGTCACGAAGTCTCCGGGTTCGCCGATCGCCGCTTCGCGCGCGTAGTAGCCCTCGTCGGGGTCGTGGAGGGCGGCCTGCATGAAGTCGAAGAAGGAGATCGGGCCCTCGCGCGCGATGCGCTCGCGGAGACGCTCGGAGAGAGACGGCATCCGGCTTCACCCCTCGGCTCGCGCTGCCGGTCATTCGGCAGCCGGGACGTTCTATAGTCTCCTCGATGCGGTCGCGCTGGCGAACCGGCCTTTTCGCAGCCGTCCTCGCCGTGACCCCGGCGTGCGCCTCGCGCCGCGACGGTCCCCTCCCGACGTACGAAGAGTATTCCGACGGCACCTCGGTCTTCGTGGACCGGCTGGCGGCCGGCTGGAGAAACGGCGACCTTCCGGCGGGTCTCTTCGCGGCATCGGTCGGGTGGACGGGCCCGTTGCCGGGCGACGGCCTGACCGTCGCGCCCTCCCGGCCGCCGCTCGCGATCGCCGTGTACGCGACATCCCCGGGCGCGCCCGGGGCCGCCGTCCCGACGACGCCGACGGTCGACCCGGCCCTTCTCCGACAGAAGCTCGCCGACCTTCGCCGGACGCTCGTTTCCCTCGGACGGACCGAGGCGACGATCCTCCAGTTCCGCCGACGCGGAAAGGACCGCGAGATCCTGGTCGGCCTCCTTCTTTCGGGCTGGAGCTCGAGCGGCGAGCTCCTCCAGACGGGGGGTCAGGTTCGGATGAACCTCACGCCCGCCGGGCCCGAAGGATGGATGCTCGCGGCCGGACGGGTCGAGAGCTGGCTCACGGCTTCGACCTCCGCCCCCCAGTTTGCGAACGTCGCCGTCCGAGCGGGGCTCGGGAGGCCGCACCGGGCGTTCTTCCCGAACGCCTCGAAGAACATCCCCGTCCCCGGGGAGCACCTGCCGCCCGGCGCGGCGGTCCTCGACTTCGACGGCGACGGGCGCCTCGACCTCTTCGTCCCCGGCGGCGACGGGAACCGGCTCTACCGCAACCGCGGCGACGGGACGTTCGAGGACGTCACGGTCGCGGCGAAGGTCGGGGGCCAGGCCGGCGAAGCCACCGGGGCCCTCGCCTTCGACTTCGACAACGACGGCCACACCGACATCTACGTCACCTATCTCTTGAGCCCGAACCTGCTGTATCGCAACCGCGGCGACGGAACGTTCGAGGAGGTCGGCGAGCGGGCCGGCGTCGCGCTCAGCGAATACTGCACGTCCTCGGCGGCCCTCGACTACGACCGCGACGGCCTTCCCGACCTCTACGTCCTGGTGTATGGCCACCCGGACTACGGCCCGACGCTCGAGGCCGACAACGCGCCTCCGAACCACCTCTACCGGAACAACGGCGACGGCACGTTCACGGACGTGACCGCGGCCACGGGCACCGGGGACACGGGCTGGGGACTCGCACTCCAGTGCGCGGACCTCGACGGGGACCTGTGGCCCGACATCTACGTCGCCAACGACTTCGGCAACCACGCCTACTTGCACAACAACGGCAACGGGACCTTCACGAATGTCGCGAAGGCGGCCGGCGTCCTCGATCCCGGCTTCGGGATGGGGGTCGCGATCGACGACTACGACGGCGACGGCCGGCTCGACTTCTTCGTGTCGAACTATTCGTTCCCGCAGAACTGGTTTCTCAAGGATTCCCGCTATCCGATGCCGCCCTTTCCGTACTCGCTCGGGCGGCCCCTCGTCTGGCGGCGCCTGACGGCGCTTTCCCGCGGATCGTCCCTCTTTCGCAACCTCGGCGGAAACCGGTTCGAGCGCACCTCGGACGAGGCCGACGTGGCGGACACCTCGTGGTCGTGGGGCTGCGTCTTCGTCGACGCGGACATGGATGGCCGGCCCGACATCTTCGTCGTCAACGGCATGGTCACGGGCAAGAACGAGACCGAGCGCGAGATCGACTTCTGGAACCTCATGTCGGCCGAGTTCAAGAAGTTCGAGAAGGGCATCCCGATCGCGGAGTTCGGGGACGACTCGCTCTGGGGCCGTCCGCCCAAGCGCTTCTACCGCAACCGGGACGGCCGGCATTTCGACGAGCTCGCCGCGGTGACCGGGCTCGAGTCGAACGCCAACCAGCGCGGCCTCGTCGTGCTCGACGCCAACGGCGACGGTGCGCCGGACCTCTTCGCCGCGGGCTTTCTCCAGCCGAACGCCCTGTGGATCAACCAGAACCCCTCGCACGCGAACACGCTCGTCGTCTCGCTCGAAGGCGACCCCGCCGCGGCGGGCCCGCATCGTTCGACCCGCGACGCGCTCGGTGCGGCCGTCACGGTCGAATCGGGCGGACTTTCGCGCACCCAGGTCATCTCGGCCGGGTACTCGTTTCTGTCGTCCGGCGCGAAGGAGCTCTACTTCGGCCTCGGCAGCCGCGCGGTCGCCGAGCGCGTCACGGTGCGCTGGCCTTCGAGCCGCGTCACCGAGAGGCGCAACGTGCCGGCGGGCACCCTGCGGCTGCGCGAGTCGGAAGGCGGGCCCTGACGCCGTCCGGACGGCCGGGACCTCGCCGCGCGCAGTCGGACCGGTAGGGCCGGCACTGGGGGCCGGCCCGACGGCGGTCAACCAGCTTCAGGACACCCTCGGCCCGGAGCACCCCGCCACGCTCTGCACGCGGAGAATCGCGGACGGCGCGGCGCGCTGAGACCGGGAACTCTCACCCCGCCCGTGTAGAATCCGGCCGCTCGCATGGAAAAAAAGCGGAAGTTCCTCTTCGTTTCGTTGACCGGCCTCGTCGGCGACATCGCGTGGCAGGTCCTGAAGGAGGGCCACGAGGTCCGCTACTTCATCGGCGACCCCGAGGAGAAGGACATCGCGGACGGCTTCGTCCCGAAGACGGACGACTGGGAGAAGGACGTCGACTGGGCCGACGTCATCGTCTTCGACGACACGCTCGGGCAGGGCGAGAAGGCCGTGGCCCTGCGCGAGCGCGGCAAGGCCGTCGTCGGGGGCACGCCCTACACGGACCGGCTCGAGGACGACCGCTCCTTCGGTCAGGAGGAGCTCAAGAAGGCCGGCGTCACCATCATCCCGTACCGGGACTTCGACAACTTCGACGAGGCCATCGCCTACGTCCAGGAGAACCCGACGCGCTACGTCATCAAGCCGTCCGGGGCGGCCGGGAACGTCAAGCGGCGCCTCTTCGTCGGCGACGAGGAGGACGGTCGGGACGTCGTCCGCATGCTCGAGGCCTACAAGAAGGCCTTCTCCGACGAGATCAAGGTCTTCCAGCTCCAGAAGCGGGTCGTCGGCGTCGAGGTCGCGGTCGGCGCCTTCTTCAACGGCAAGAGCTTTATCTATCCGATCAACGTCAACTTCGAGCACAAGAAGCTCTTTCCCGGCAACGCCGGCCCGCCGACCGGCGAGATGGGCACGACGATGTTCTGGTCGGAGCCCAACAAGATCTTCGAGCAGACGCTGCTCAAGATGGCGCCGAGGCTGGCCGAGGAAGGTTACGTCGGATACATCGACGTCAACTGCATCGTGAACAACAACGGGATCTACCCGCTGGAGTTCACCTCGCGGTTCGGCTACCCCACGATCTTCATCCAGCAGGAGGGCATGCTCACGCCGATCGGCCTGTTCCTCGCGGATCTCGCCCACGGCGTCGACCCGAAGCTGAAGGTCAAGAGCGGCTTCCAGGTGGGCGTACGGATCGTCATGCCGCCCTTCCCGTTCGACGACAACGCGACGTTCGAGGCGTTCACGAAGAACGCCGTCATCGTCTTCAAGAAAGGCACGCCCGAAGAGGTCCACATCGAGGACACCAAGATCGTGGAGGGTCAGTGGCTCGTCGCGGGCTCCTCCGGCGTCGTGCTCACGGTCGTCGGACTCGGCCAGACTATGAAGCAGGCGCGGGAGCAGGCCTACGCCCGGGTGCGCAACATCCTCATCCCCAACATGTACTACCGCGACGACATCGGCGAGCGCTGGGCCGAGGACTCCGACAAGCTCCACAACTGGGGATACTTGAGGTAGGAAGAATCGGGGGGACTTCGCGTCGGCGGAATCGCTGTTCCGCCAGGCGCTCGACATGGACCGCCAGAGTCTCGGGCTTCGCCACCCCGCCGTCGGAAACATGTGGATCAACCTCTCCCGGGCCCTGCTCGAGCAGGGCAAGTACGACGAAGCCGCTTCGGCAGCCCGGGAAGGGCTCGAGATCACGCGGGCTTCGCTCGGCAAAGACCATCCCCGCATCGGAATCGGTGAGATCTACCTGGCGCGGGTGTACCTGGCTCGCGGGCAGCCGGCGACCGCGAACTCCTGCTCCGCGACGCCCTGAGCATCCGGCAACGCGTCTTTCCGGCGGACGACTGGCGCGTCGGCGTGGCCAAGAGTGTCCTCGGGGCGGCTCTCACTGCTCTCGACCGCTACCAGGAGGCGGAGCCCCTGCTCCAGGACGCGCAACGGACCGTCAAGGACATCCCCGGCGCTCAGGGCCAGGAAGCCAGAGCCACGTCCACCCGCCTCGCGGCTCTCCGCCGGGCCCGGGGCTCGCCGGAAGAACCGGCCGGTCGGGTCGTTGTAGAAGACCGACAGCTTGATGCTGCCGTGGCCGTGCTGGGGAAAGGACGCGGCCGCACGGTCGCCGGGGTCCAGGTTGGAGGCCGTGTCGTCCGGCGGAAACAGCACGAGAGACTTCAGGAACTCCAGAATCGCCAGCTGCTGCTCTTCCTCCAGCCGGGCGAACGCGTCGCGGGCCCGCTGCGCCTCCTCCCCGTGTCGAAGGATGACTTCGGTGAGGTTGATGCTGCGCCCGTCGTGGCCGTAGGAGATCTTGCTGCCGACTCCCCACAGGGCCCGGGTCAGAAACTCCTTTTGCAGGCTGCCGTCCCAGTTGCGTTCGTGGAAGCCGGGCCCGAGGTCGTGGCGCTTGAAGTCCGTGAAGATGTTCCGGACCAGGAACGGCTGCAGCTTCGGCGTCTTCAGATCCGGGAATCCGCTGCCGTCCGCGCGCGACTCGAACAGCGGCACCGCCGTCGCAAACAGGTGGTTGAGGTTCCCCCGCTCGGGATCGTAGACGGTCTCGACGTCCGCCACACGGCGATCGCGCTCGATCTGCAGGTTTTGAACGTGGCAGGAAGCACAGCCGATTTCGTAGAAGGTCTGGAGGCCCCTTTGCGTCATCGGGGACTGTTTGTAGGTCGCCGGCTTGAAGTAGTTCAGCAGATAGAACTCGAGGTAATCCACGAGAGCGGTCGGCACTTCGTTGCCGGATACGTCTCCGTTTTGCTCGAAGGCGGGGTTGGGTATTGGCGGGGCCTCGATGCGATCCAGACCGCCGTCCAGGACCATGCCCGAAGGCGTCACGACGTGTCCCTGGGCGCTCGCTTTGGCCAGGTCGGGATCGGCGGAATCCAACCCCATTTCTGCGTGGAGCGCGCCGACGACGAACTCCCGGATCGAGATGGTCTGCCCGTGTGCGAAGAAGGGCCGCACGCGCAGGTCCGGATCGACTCCTTCGACGCTCGACGTATCGAAAGTTCCGTCGGGAAGGGCGGTGATCGAACCGTACGAGATGCCCTTGGCGACGAGATGCCTCGTGACCGGCTGGCCGCGGGTCCGGGCAACGAGCGATGCGCTGGTGCGAATCTGCCGGAGCCGATCCGTGATCTCGTCGGCCAGCATCTCTTTGAGGCCGAGGCCGAAGAGGTGCGGAGCGTCCCGGCTGTCCGGACGCGTGACGACGTCGCCGCCCGAGCCCGCCGACCCGCGCGGGCGCCCGTGACAGCTCGCGCAGCTGTCGGACAGGCCCGCGCCAATCGCGATGACCGTGTTGACGTCCCCCAACCCGTCGTCGACCGCGGGCCCCTGCAGCTGGACCCGCGTGAACTTGCGCTGGAAGAGCTGACGGCCCCGACGAATCGAGCGGAACGGATCCCGGCTGATGAGAAAGGACGCCGACTCCGGAGTCGTCCAGTTGCCTCGGCCCGCTCCCACTTGCTCCGCAAGCGATTTGCTGATCCCGTCGTTGGCCCCGTTGGGCGCCTGCGTCCGATCGATCATCTGGCCGCGCGCCGGACGCCCGAAGACGACCAGGCCCCCGGCGAGAAACAGAGCCACGAGGAGGACAGGATTCGATTTTCGTCTGCTCATTTCAGCCCCCAAAGATTCGGACTGCCCGCTTCGGTTCGGAATCCCGTCAGTCGAGCTGCAGGTCGAGCGTGTCGGCCTCGCCCCGCGCCAGGGGAAAGGCGGGCTGCGAATCGGCCGGCACCGTGATCGCGGCCGGCTTCGGGGCGGGCGGATCCTGTCGATGGGCGCCCGAAAGCGAAATCACTCCCACGAAAGCCATCAACACGCTCGCCAGCAGCCACACGCCTGAGGTCCGAATTCCCTTCTTGCTCATGACTTGCCTCCTTGGACGGCCGTTTTCGGCGGCTCGATCAGACAAAGAAGCAGGGGGCCCCCGAGGTTACAGGCATGTCCTCCCGCCCGCTGCGGCGATCGCGTGAAATTGCCCCAGTCCGACGTCTACGGCCGATTAGCGACGAGCTTTCGGAACCTCGGAGTCTCGCGCATAGCCCTGGGCGAGTCGGATCGCCCATCCGGACCGATCGTCGTCGAAGGCACCCGGCGCGTGGCGCACGAGCGACCCCCGAGCACCAGAACCCCCGCGACGGCGAGCGCGGCGACGATCGCCGCGACGATGGGCACCCTTCGTTTACCCGCCGCGGCGCGCGTCCACCGGGCGCCGCTCGTCACTCCCGGCCGGGAGTGCTCCGAGAGGTCGAACGAGATGTCCCGGGCCGACTGGAACCGATCATCGGGGTCTTTCTCCAGGCAATGACGCATGACCTGGTCGAGGAAGGGCGGAATGTACCGTCCCGGGTCCGAGAGCTCCGGCGGCTCCTCCTTCAGGATCGCCGCCATGGTCTCGGCGGCCGAGCCGCGCCGAAAGGCGCGCTTTCCCGAAAGCAGCTCGTAGAGGACCGCCCCGAACGAGAAGATGTCCGATCGATGGTCGATGGCTTGTCCCCGCACCTGCTCGGGCGACAGGTAGCCCACCGTCCCCGTCGCCGTCCCGGGCTCCGTGTGACCGGAATCGGTCGGCGCGCCGGTCTCCTCGCCCCGAGCGACCGGCGGGACCTTCCTCGCGAGGCCGAAATCGAGGATCTTGAGGTGACCGTCCCGCGTGACGAAGAGGTTCTCGGGTTTCAGGTCACGGTGGACCACGCCCTTCGGGTGAGCGGCCGAGAGGCCCCTCGAGAGCTGGAGCGCCCAGTCGACGCACTGCTTTAGATGAATCGGCCGTGCGTCGATCTTCTCTCTCAGCGTTTCGCCCTCCAGAAGCTCCATCACGGCGAACGTCGTCCCCTCGTGCGTCCCGAAGCCGTGGATCGCCAGGATGTTGGGGTGGGAGAGCGCCGCAACGGCGAGAGCCTCCCGTTCGAACCGGGCCAGCGCGTCCGGGTCCCGCGCGAGCGCCTGCGGCAGCACCTTGATCGCGACGTCGCGCCGGAGCTCGGGATCCCGCGCCCGATACACCTCGCCCATCCCGCGCGCGCCGATCGGCTCGAGGATCTCGTAGCGCCCCAGGCGGGTCCCGGGTGTGCCCCTCACTTCCAGTCCCAGTTGCATCAGACAGACGGGACAATCGCCTTCGGAGGGCAATACCGAGCCGCAGCTCCGGCATCGGTTGGGTGTCTTCAACCCTCGCCCCGGAAGAGCGCCCCGCGACCCGTCCCGTCATCCATTCCCGGGCCGACCCTCACGCTCCGAGAACGCCGAGCAGGTGACGGATCTCTTCGTCCACGTCGCTCGGGTCCCGGACGGTGTGCGCGATCTCCTCTCGCAGGAGCTCGCCGAACCTTCGAAGCGCATTCGGTGCACGATGACCTTCAGGGCGGCCTCGGTCATGCCCAGAGCCTGCGCGGCCTCGCGATAGGACGAGATCTTCGTGTCGCCGATCAGATGTCCCCGCAGCGTTTCGAATCGTCGCTGCCTTTCGCCGCCGCTCCACTCCTCGCCGAAGCCGGCCGAGCGTTCGGTCCAGGACCGTCGTCGCCCACTTCTTTTCGTAGAGAGTCTCCGGGGTGAGACCGGCCACCGGCTCGACGCAGAAACTTCCCTTCGGCCGCCTCGGAGTCGAGCGAGAGGAGGGGCTGCCCGGGCGAGCGCTTCTTCGCCCGTTCGCGGTCGCGCTCGTTGGAGAGGAAGTGCTTGATCGAAGCGAGCAGGAAGGATCGGAAGCGCCCGCGGTCCGGATCGACCTGGCGGAGATCTTCCCTTTCGATCAGGCGCGCGAAATACCCCTGCGTGAGGTCACAGGCTTCCTCCGCGCTATAGCCCTGCCGGCGAACGAACGCGTACAACGGATACCAGTAGGCCTCACAGAGCTTGGCGAGGGCGCTTCGCGACTCCGTGCTCTGCCCCGTTCGAGCGGCGAGCACGACGCTCCAGCGCGTCGTTCGGAAACGTCCCTCCACGGGCGACCTGGCTCGCTCCCATCTTACATGGTGAGCCGCTTCTTTGCCGCACGCCGAACGCTTGGCGCGGGACGTCCGACCCGAGCTCGGCCCCGGCCGCTTTCCGGCCGAAGCGATCGCATCGCCGGCGCGACGGCGTCGAAGACTTGCCGGCGGGCCCTTCGCCCGCCGGCTCGCCGTCGACGTTGACCGACGTCAGCCCGGAGGACCGGGATGCGAAGCCGAGTGCTGCTGCGCGTCGACGACGGCAATGGCCGCCATGTTGACGATGTCGGCAACCTCGACGCCGCGCTGGAGGACGTGCACCGGCCGCTTCAGGCCGAGCAGGATCGGGCCGATGGCCTCGGCGCCGGCCAGGCGCCACACGAGCTTGTAGGCCGCGTTGGCGGACTGGAGGTCCGGAAAGATCAAGACGTTGGGGCTCTGGACGCAGGCCCACGGATACTGCTCCTGCAGCATTTCCGGGACGACGGCGTAGTCGGCCTGCATCTCGCCGTCGATCGGGAGCTCCGGGCTCGCCGCCTTGACGAGCGCGACCGCCCTCTTGACCTTCAGGGCACTGGCATGCGTGTTGGAGCCGAAGTTGGAGAACGAGATCATCGCGACGCGGGGCTCGATGTCGAAGCGCCGCGCGGCCTCGGCCGTCAGCTGCGCGATCTCGGCGAGCTCCTCGGCCGTCGGATCGATGTTGACGGTCGTGTCGGCGAAGAAGAAGGTCTGGTGTTTCAGCATCAGGATGTAGAGGCCCGAGACGCGCTTGACGCCGGGCGCCGTTCCGAAGATCTGCAGCGCCGGCCGGATCGTGTCCGAGTACGACTGCGTCAGCCCCGAAATGACGCCGTCGGCATCGCCGGCATCGAGCATCAAGGGACCGAAGACGTTGCGGACCCGGGCCTGCTTGGCCGCGTCCTCGGGGGTCATGCCGCTGCGCCGCCGCAGCTCCTCGAGACGCCGCGCATAGGCGGGCAGCTTCTCCGAGCGGTTCGTGTTGATGAAGTCGATCTTCTCCATCGGAAGCTGGAGATCGCGGGCGAGCCGCTCGATCTCGGCCTCGCGGGCGAGCAGGATCGGCCGGCAGATGCCCTCCTCGGCCAGGATCTTGGCCGCGCGCAGGATCTTGGGATGCTCGCCTTCCGGGAAAACGATGCGCTTGGGGTCCTGACGCGCCTTCTCGATGACGACGCTCATGACCTCCCCCGAGCGCGAGAGCATCGCCTCGAGGCGCCGAAGGTAGGCCCCCATGTCGGTGATCGGCTGGCGGGCAACGCCGGAGAGCATCGCCGCCTCCGCGACCGCCGGGGCGACCCAGAGCAACACGCGCGGGTCGAAGGGCTTCGGAATGAGGTACTCCCGGCCGAACTTGAAGCTCTGCCCGCCGTACGCCTTCGAGACCGAGTCCGGCACGTCCATCTTGGCGAGCGCGGCGAGAGCCTGGGACGCGGCTCGCTTCATGGCCTCGTTGATCTCGGTCGCCCGCACGTCCAGCGCTCCGCGGAAGATGAACGGGAAGCCGAGGACGTTGTTGACCTGGTTGGGATAGTCGCTGCGGCCGGTCGCCATGATGACGTCTGGTCGAGACGCGCGGGCGTCTTCCGGTGTGATCTCCGGGTTGGGATTGGCGAGCGCGAAGACGATCGGGTCGCGGGCCATTCCCGTCAGCATGTCGCCCTTGACGATCCCGCCCGTGGAGAGGCCGATGAAGGCGTCGGCACCCGTGAGGGCGTCCGTGAGGGTGCGCTCGAAGGTCTCGACGGCAAACTCCGCCTTGTGCGGGTTCATGTCGGTCGTCCGGCCGAGGTAGATGACGCCGGAGCGGTCGACCAGCCGAAGGTTCTCGCGCCGCACGCCATAGGAGAGATAGAGCTTCGCGCAGGCGATCGCCGCGGCGCCCGCGCCGCAGAAGACGACCTTGGCGTTCTCGATCTTCTTGCCGACGAGATCGAGGGCGTTCAGAAAGGCGGCCGCCGAGATGATCGCCGTCCCGTGCTGGTCGTCGTGGAACACGGGGATCTGGAGCCGCTTCTTGAGCCGCTCCTCGATCTCGAAGCACTCCGGGGACTTGATGTCCTCGAGGTTGATGCCGCCGAAAGTCGGGGAAATCCGGGCGACGGTCTCGACCATCTCGTCGATTCCGTGCGCGTCGACCTCGATGTCGAAGACGTCGATGTCGGCGAAGCGCTTGAAGAGGACGCCCTTGCCTTCCATGACGGGCTTTCCGGCCAGCGGACCGATGTCCCCGAGGCCGAGAACGGCCGTGCCGTTGGAGATGACCGCCACCAGATTGCCCTTGGACGTGTATTCGTAGACCTTGTCCGGGTCCTTCGCGATCGCCAGGCACGGCTCCGCGACACCGGGGGTGTAGGCAAGAGAGAGATCCTCCTGCGTCCGGCAGGGCTTGGAGGGAACGACCTCGATCTTGCCCTTGCGCCCGCGCGAGTGGTACTCGAGCGCCTCCTCGACCGTCATCTTCCGCATGTTCAGCTCCCGGCGAGCTCCGCGCGCAGCGCCCGGACCGCTTCGACCGCACCGGCCGTGTCGGCCGTGCGGAGCTCCTTGTCGCGGCGTCGCACGATCTCGACCTTGCCTTCCTTGAGGGCGCGTCCGCCCACGTTGACGCGGATCGGAAAACCGATCAGGTCCGCGTCCTTGAACTTCACGCCCGGCCGCTCGTCGCGGTCGTCGTAAAAGACCTCGAGACCCGCCGCGACGAGGCCGTCGTAGAGTGCGTCGGCCGCCGCGCGCGTGGCCTCGTCGGACGGATTGAGCGAAACGAGCACGACCTCGAAGGGCGCGAGGGCGAGCGGCCAGACGATGCCGTCGGCATCGTGGTGCTGCTCGATCGCGGCCGCCATCGTGCGCCCCACGCCGATGCCGTAGGTCCCCATGATCGCGGGGCGCGTCTCCCCTTTTTCGTCGGTGAAGCCGCAGCCGAGCGCCTGCGAATACTTGGTCCCGAGCTTGAAGATGTGGCCGACCTCGACGCCGCGCGCGATGTCGAGCGGCTTGCCGCAGCGCGGGCAGGGATCGCCCACCCGGGCCTGGGCGAAGCTTCCCCACGCCGACACCTTCGCGTCGCGCCGCTGCACGAAGCCCGCGACGTGCCAGTCGCGGCGCCCGGCCCCCGTGACTGCGTTGACCGCGTCGCGGATCGAGTGATCGCCGACGATCCGGAGCGACCCCGCCGGCAGCTTGTGCGGCCCGACGTATCCGACCGGCGCGCCGGTCGCCATCTCGACCTTCTCCTCGGGAGCGAGGGCGAGGTGGTCGACCGCCAGGAGGTTCTTCAAGGCGACCTCGTTGACGTCGAGGTCTCCGCGGAGGAGGGCGACCACGAATCCCTTCTCCGTCTCGTAAACGAGGCACTTGATCATCCGCGAGGCCGTGATGCCGAGGTAGTCGACGACGTCGTCGATGCCGCCCTTGCCGGGCGTCTGGACCTCGACGAGCGGCGTTTCGGTCTCGTCCTTCCACGGCGCGGGCCGCGGCCCCGTCTCGGCCTTCTCCAGGTTCGCGCCGTAGCCGCATGCCAGGCAGCGCACGACCGCGTCCTCGCCCGTGTCGGCGAGGACCATGAACTCTTCCGACGCCGTTCCCCCGATCGCTCCGGAGTCCGCCTGGACGACCGTGAAGTCGAGCCCGCAGCGCGTGAACACCCGGCGATACGCCTCGTCCTGCGCCTTGTACGAGCGGTCGAGCCCCTCCGCGTCCGCGTCGAACGAGTAGCCGTCGTACATCAGGAATTCGCGGCCGCGCATCAGGCCGAAGCGGGGACGGATCTCGTCGCGGAACTTGGTCCGAATCTGGTAGAGCGTCACCGGGAGCTGCCGGTACGAGGTCACGCCGGAGCGGACCATCATCGTCACGGCCTCCTCGGCCGTCGGCGCGAGACAGTACGCCCCGCCCTTGCGGTCCTCGAGGTGAAAGAGGAGCTCCTCCTTCTCGTAGCGCGCCCAGCGGCCGCTGACCTCCCAGAGCTCCTTCGGCTGGAGGATGGGAAGCTCGACCTCGAGCGCCCCGGCGCGGTCGATCTCCTCGCGCACGATCTGCTCGGCCTTCCGGTGCGAGCGCAGGCCGAGCGGCGTGAGGGAGTAGATGCCGGCGGCGAGCCGGCGGATCATGCCCGCCCGCGACAGAAGGACGTGCGAGATCGCCTCGGCGTCGCCGGGCACTTCACGGACGGTCTGGAGAAAGTAACGGGACCAGCGCATCGGTGACGGGAGGATAACAGGAGGCGAGGAGGGAAGCCGGGAGACCGGGAGGCAGTAGGCGAAGGCGTTAAGCGGTAAGCAGTAAGCGGTGAGCGGAAAAGGCTAGGTGCGCGATTTGGGCTGAGAGGTCGCCTTCTTTGCGTTTGGGTCCGACCTTTTCGACCAGGCGCAGGTTGGAGCGAAGCTGCTGCATCATCCGGTCCTCGATGCCCGCCCCGCGGGCGGCCGTCTTGGCGCGCGTGAACGCGGCCTTGGCCTCCTCCGCCCGGCCGGCCGCGAGATAGGCCATGCCCAGGTGGTGGAAGGTCGTCGGCGCGGCCGCCCGTTCGCTCGAGCGCCGGAGACACTCGATCGCTCGGTCGTACTCGCGGCGCTTGTAGTGGACCCAGCCGAGCGCGGCGAGCGGATAGGGCTTGAGCTCTTCGGGCGCCGCCGCGAGCGCGCGGCCGGCGTAGTCGAGGGCGAGATCCAGGTCTTCGCCCGACTCGGCGAGGCTCGTCGCGAGCTCGTAATAGCCGACGGCCTGCGCGGTCTTGGATGGGTGCTTCTCCAGGAACTCGCGGAGGAACTCGGCCGCGTCGCGCGGGTTGCCCTCGGCGCGGAGGGCCTCGGCGAGCGTCGAGCAGGCCGCCGCGGCCACGACGTCCTCGGGATCGGCCGCCAGCACTTCGCGGCACGCGGCGATCGCCTCCTTCCAGCGCCCCATCGAGGCGGCGAGAAGGGCGAAGGAGACCCGGATGGTGGGATTGCGCGGCTCGGCCCGCATCGCCTTGCGGTAGAGCTCCTGCGCCCGCTCGAGGTAGCCGCGGGCCGCGCTCTCCTCGGCGTCGCGGAACGCGGCCGCACCCGGCCCGTCGACCCGCGGCAGCTCGTACCCACCCCGGCGTTCGAGGAGGCGGACGGCCTCCTGGTACTCCAGGCGCCGCGGATTCTTCTCGAGGGCCTGCTGGAAGCACTCGAGGGCCCGCTTGGGCCAGTTCTTCTCGAGGTAGCAGAGCCCGAGCTGAAAGACCGCCTCCTCCGACTCGGGCGCCAGGCGCAGCGCCTCCTCGAAATGCTGGATCGCGCGCGTGAGCTCGCCCTTCTCGCGCAGCACGTTGCCGAGGAGGATGTGCGCCGACGGCGCCGGAGCGGCGTCGATCGCGCGGGAGAGCTCCCGCTCCGCCTCGTCCCAGCGCGACAGGTGCGGCGCAGAGCGTCCCGAGTGCGAAATGCGGCAGGAAGGCGTCGGGCTTGCGCTCGATCGCGCGCTTGAGAGCCGTCTCGGCGCCGGCCGTGTCACCCGCCTCCGAGGCCGCAATCCCGCTGTAGACGAGGGCCTCGAAGTGGCTGGGGTCGACCGCCAGGATCCTCTTGAAGTAGGACGAGGCCCGCTCGAGCTCGCCTGCCCGAAAAAAAGGTCTCCGCCAGGTAGAAGCCGAGCTCGACGTTGGCGCGGTCGGAGCGGTAGAGATCCTCGAGGACGCGGATGCCCCGGTCGGCGTCCAGGGCCAGGATCGCGAACTCGGCCTCCCGGAGCTTCTTCATGAACGCCTCGCGGTCGAGGCCGCTCGAGCGGGCGATGATCCGGTCGCGTCTCTCCAGGAACCGGTCCTTCTTCTCGACCGCCTGCATGCGCTCGTCCATCTTGGATTCCCAGAGGTCGACGACCTCCTCGGAGCGCACCGCGCCCCGGCGCTCCAGCGTCTCCTGCAGGGCGAGGATGCCGGTGTGGGCGACGAAGAGGTTCTTTTCCAGGTTCCCCATCGACTCGAAGAGCGACTTGACGGCCTCCGCGGTCCGCTTGACGACGTCCTCGAGCGTCGAGATGCGCTCGAGGAGGTGTTCGTCGAAGGGAATCTCCTCCTGCGGCTCCCCGCTCTCCTCCACCACCCCGACGCCCGAGAGGACGAGGAGCTTGGAGTTGCACCGGGCGCAATACTCGTCCTCGTCGGAGTTCCTGAGGCCGCAGACCTGGCAGTACACGTCAGTCAGCAGTCAGCGGTAAGCAGCAGCAGGGAGAGTCATGCCGCGGGGTACTCGTAGAAGCCGTGGCCGGTCTTCTTGCCGAGCCAGCCGGCGTCGACCATGCGGACGAGGAGCGGGCTCGGACGGTACCTCGGATCACCGAAGCCCTCCTGCAGGACGCGGAGGATGGCGAGGCAGGTGTCGAGGCCGATGAAGTCGGCCAGCTGCAACGGCCCCATCGGGATGGTTCATCCCGAGCTTCATGATTCCGTCGATCGCTTCCTTCGTCGCGACGCCCTCGCGCAGGGCTTCGATCGCCTCGTTGATCATCGGCATGAGGACCCGGTTCGAAACGAAGCCCGGGTAGTCGTTGCAGACGATGGGGGTCTTGCCCATCGCCCGGGCGAGCGCGTCGACGTCCGAAGCCGTCGCGTCCGAGGTCGCCATGCCCCGGATCACCTCGACGAGCGCCATCACCGGCACCGGGTTCATGAAGTGCATCCCGATGAAGCGGTCGGGGCGGCCGGTCGCCGCGGCCAGCCGCGTGATCGAGATCGACGACGTGTTGGAGGCGAGGATCGCGTCCGGCCGGCAGATCCGGTCGAGCTTGCCGAAGAGCTCCTTCTTGACAGCCTCGTTTTCGACGATGGCCTCGACGACGGCGTCGGTGCCCGACAGAGCATCCAGATCCGTCGTGGTCGAGAGCCGCCCGAGCGCCGCGGCCTTGTCCTCGGCGGACCGCTTGCCTTTCGCGACTTCGCGGTCGAGATTCTTCTGGATCGAGGCTCGGGCCTTCTCCAGCAGGGGCGCGGCGACGTCCACGAGGACGACGTGGCAGCCCGAGGCTGCGGCGACGTGCGCGATTCCTCCGCCCATCTGTCCGCCGCCGACCACACCGAGGGTGCGGATCTGCATGGACGCGCACTCTATCAAGGGAGGGGTGTCCCGCCTTCCGCGGTCTGCCGTCTGCCGTCTGCCGTCGGAACGGACTAGCCCAGAACCAACCGATACCGCGGCGTGCCGAATCGCGAAACGAGCGTCACGCCGACTGCCACGATCGAGGCCACGCTCCAGACGAGGGCGCCAACGAACGGCAGGAGCGAAACGCCGCCGAGCACAGCGAATCCGGCGGCGAGAGCGGCAGGGCGGCGGGCGGGCGCGACGCTCTTCACGAGCTTCTGCCCGAGGAGGAGGAACAGGGCGGCCATTCCGAAGATCTTCGCCACGACGGCGACGGCCGCCGAGGCGAGCGCGATCGGAATCGCGAGCGGCGCGGGCAGCAGCGACAGCGCGGCGCCCGCGCCGAGGAAGAGCGTCAGCACGCCGAGCGCGCCGGCAAGCAGCGCCCCCGACCAGTCCTCCTCGGCCAGCATCGCGGCGCGCGCGAGCGGCGACGCGAAGAGCCAGAGGAGCGCGAGGGCCACGGCGAGCCAGGCCGAGAGCGCGACGAGGTGCAGGCCCGAGAGGACCGAACCGCCGAAGGCGTTCTCCTCCCACGGCGCCCGCCGCATCTCGGACAGGTAGAGGTGAAGGAGAGAGCCCGGCGTCGAAACGCGGCCCTCGACCGGCGGGACCGTCTGGCCCGGCGCGAGCTCGATCTGCCCGCCGAAGACGAGCAGATCTCCCGCCACCGATCCCCCGGGGGCAAACGAGACGTTCCCACCCCAGACGATGACGTCGCCCGAAACCCGGGCGGCGATCCGCGCGTCGGCAAGGACGGCGACCACGCGCCCCGGCAGAGCCTGCGAGACGACGACGTCTGCGCCGGACGGAAGTGATCGAGCCGGGCGCCGCGTGCACCGTGACGGCCGCCGCGAGTAACAGGACCGCGCCGGGAAGGAGGCGGGCCGGCCTCATCGCCTCATCTATGACCGGCGGGTACGGGCCAGCACGCGCCGCAGTCCGAAGGACAGCGGCGGCAGGAGCAGAAGGGCCACGATCCCGAGCGAGCTCTCGCCGCGCATTCCCTCCGACAGGGCCTCGAGGCCCCTCGGCGCCAGCGCGGCGAGATCGGCGGCCCAGGCCGCCGTCGACCGCAGGAGCGCCAGGATGGGCGCCAGAGCGGCGGCGCCCACGGTCATTTGCTCGGCCGCTGTCAGGGCGGGAAGGGCGAGAAGGGCAAATCCGCTCACTGCGAGCCCGGCGGTCAGGAGAATCGGAGTGTTCCAGAGGGCGTAAGTTCGGCGCTCCCTCCGGGAAAAGGCCCGGAGGCGGGTGACCCGTTCGGCCAGTCCCGGGGCCGCCTCGGAGGGCTGGTAGACGCCCTCCAGGGCCTCGGAAAGGCCCCTGGCGGCCGCAATGAGACCCTGGCAGGAGGGGCACACCCGGGCGTGGGCGGCGGCATCGGAGGCCAAAAGGGGTTCCGCCCCGGCGGCAACCGCCTCGGCGTCAATCGGATCCAGTGGTCGGGGGCACGGTTTCACGTCACTTCTCCAGCCAGCCTGTCCTTCAATACGACTCTGGCGCGAAAGAGTTTGTTCTTGACCGTTCCGAGGGGCATCTTCTTGACGTCGGCGATCTCCTCGTAGGACAGGCCGGCGAAGTGCCGGAGGGCGATCAGCTCCCGAAAATCGGCCGGAAGCTCCTGGATCGCGCGGTGGATCGCCTGGCCTCGCTCGGTGTTCCGGAGCTCCCCGTAGGGGTCGAGCCAGTTCGATCGCTGCTCGGCCTGGAACTGGCCAGGGGGCCCGTCCGGATCGGGCGTTTCGAGCGGGACGGTCCGGGGGCGGCGCTTTCGAAGGTGGTCGATCGCCGCGTTTCCCGCGATGCGGAAGAGCCACGTCGAAAACTTGTACGCCGGGTTGAAGCGGTCGAGGGCCTGGAAGACCTTGAGGAAGATCTCCTGGGCGAGGTCCAGAGCGTCGTCGCGGCTGCCGACCATGCGCGTCACGTGAGAGACCACCCGCACCTGGTAGCGTCGCACGAGGAGCTCGAAGAGGTCCTCCTCGCCGGCGAGAACGCGGCGGACGATCTCCCCGTCCTCGAGCTCGGTGTTCCTGACCTCCACGTTCGGCTCTCTCCCGGCCCCGACCGCAGTCGGGCTTGGATGCCGGGTGCTAGAATCCCCGGGCATTTTAGTGTGACCGGGCCCCGTGGCCCGCGGGAGAGCGACGTGAGCACAAGCACCGAGCCGCGGATGACGGTCGATACCATGCCCACCGGCACCGATTCCGTGAACCCGTTCGACGAGATGATGTCGCGGTTCGACCTGGCCGCCCAGAAGCTGGGCCTCGACCCGGGCCTCTACAAGGTCCTCCGCGAGCCCGTCCGGGAGACCAAGGTGTCGATCCCGATCGCCATGGACGACGGCCGCATCGAGGTCTTCGTGGGTTATCGCGTCCTCCACAACATCGCCCGGGGCCCCGGCAAGGGCGGTATCCGGTTCGACAAGAACGTGACCCTCGACGAGGTCCGGGCGCTCGCGGCCTGGATGACCTGGAAGTGCGCGGTCGTGAACATCCCCTTCGGCGGCGCCAAGGGCGGGGTGATCTGCGACCCGCAGTCGCTGTCCCGCGCCGAGCTCGAGAAGATCACGCGCCGCTACACCGCCGAGCTGATGGACCAGTTCGGCCCGGAGAAGGACGTCCCCGCGCCGGACATGGGCACCAATCCCCAGACGATGGCCTGGATCATGGATACCTACTCCATGCACGCCCGCCACACCGTCACCGCGATCGTCACCGGCAAACCGCTCTCGCTCGGGGGCTCGCGCGGGCGCGTCGAGGCGACGGGCCGCGGCCTGATGCTGATCGCCCGGGAGGCCGCGCCGCTCAAGGGCCTGACGCTCAAGGGAAGCCGCATCGTCGTCCAGGGCTTCGGCAACGTCGGCTCGATCGCAGCCCGGATGTGCCACGAGGCCGGAGCGAAGATCGTCGCGGTCTCCGACATCCAGGGCGGGATCCACGCGCCCGGAGGCCTCGACATGCCGGCCGTTCTCGCGCACTACGAGAAGAACCGGACCCTCAAGGGCTTCCCCGGCGCCGACGCCGTCACCAACGAAGCGCTGCTCGAGCTCGACTGCGACATCCTCATCCCGGCCGCCAACGAGAACCAGATCCGTCAGAAGAACGCAGGCAACATCAAGGCGAAGATCATCGTCGAGGGCGCCAACGGCCCGACCACCGCGCGCGCCGACGAGATCCTGAACGGCAAGGGCACTCTGGTCGTGCCGGACATCCTGGCCAACGCCGGGGGCGTCACGGTCTCCTACTTCGAATGGGTCCAGGACCGCGCCGGCTTCTTCTGGCGCGAGAGCGAGGTCAACGAGCGGCTCGAAGACATCATGGTCCAGTCCTTCAAGGACGTCGCGGCCATGGCCGAGAAGTACGGCGTCAACTTCCGCATCGCCGCGTACATGCTCGGCATCTCGCGCGTCGCCCACGACACGATGGTGCGAGGGCTCTACGCCTAGGGGGAATACCGCCCGCGCCACGTTCCTCGCGTTCCTCGCATCGGCCGCCGCCCTCGCGGCAACGCCCGACCAGGTCTCCCGCATCGACCGCATCTTCGCGGCCGCCTACCCCGGCGACGGGCCGGGCGCGGCCGTGCTCGTCGTCCAGGACGGCCGGCCGGTGCTGAGGAAGGGTTACGGCCTGGCGGACGTCGAGCTCGCGGTCCCGATCCGGCCCGAGATGGTCTTCCGCATCGGCTCGGTCACCAAACAGTTCACGGCCGCGTGCATCCTCCGTCTCGCGGAGGAGGGCCGGATCTCCCTGTCCGACGACCTGACCCGGTACCTCCCGGACTTTCCGACCGGAGGCCGCCGAGTCACGATCGAGCAGCTCCTGACGCACACCTCCGGCATCCACAACTACACGGAAATCCCGGCCCGGTATCCGAAGAGGCTCCGCGAGGATTGGACGCTTCCGGAGCTGATCGGGTTCTTCCGGAACGAACCGTTCGACTTCGAGCCCGGCACGAGGTGGCACTACGACAACTCCGGCTACATCCTGCTCGGCGCGATCCTCGAGAAGGTCACCGGCCGGAGTTACGCCGACGTCGTCGCCGACTGGATCTTCACGCCCCTCGGAATGAAGGCCACGCGCTACGGAACCGAGGCCCCGATCATTCCGGGCCGAGCGGCCGGATACCAGAAGGGCGCGGGAGGGATCGTCAACGCGTACTACGTCTCGATGACGCAGGCCTTCTCGGCCGGAGGAATCGTCTCGACGGTCGACGACCTCGCGATGTGGCAAGCCGCACTCGACGCGGGGCGCATCCTGACTCCGGAGAGCCGCCGCCGCATGTGGAGCCCCGTGACGCTTCCCGACGGGACGAAGACGCACTACGGCTTCGGCTGGGGCATCTGGAACTGGAAGGGCCACCCCGTCGTCGAGCACGGCGGCCGGATCAACGGGTTCGCGTCGGCCAACATGCGCCTGCCGGACGACCGCATCTACGTGGCGGTGCTGTCCAACTGCCTCGGCTGCGCCGAGCCGCGCGCGCTCGGCCTTCGGGCCGCCTCCGTCCTCGTCGGCCAGCCTCTCGACGACCGCCCGACGGTCGCCCTGCCGGAGACGGTGCTCGACGCCTATGCCGGGACTTACCGCGACGAGGACGGCGACGACTGGGTCGTGACGCGCTTCGGCGACCACCTCGCGATCGCCGCCGGATCGACGATGGAGATCTGGCCCGACGCCGCCGACGCGTTCTTCGCGCGCGACGCCGTGCGCACGTTCCGGTTCGTGCGGGATCCGGGAGGAGCCGTCGTCGCGATGGAGATCGACGAGGGGATGGCGCCCGTGACCCGGGCGAAACGGGTGGTCAGGACGGAGTAGGGGCCGGGGGTCCTCGCCGCTACCGCAGCGTCACCTTCGGCTTCACGTCCGGCATTTCCACGGCAAGCTTGCGCTCGAGCTCGGACAGCGTGGCCTCGACCGGTTTCCTCCAGGCGGGATCGAGCAGGGAAACGGTCAGGCGCCGCCCCTGGAGCGACGTCGGCTCGATCTTGCGGGAGAGCGGCTCCCCCACGATGCGCCCCCACCGCGCCTGGAGCCAGGCGAGAGCGTTGTCGCCCCGCGCCATGCGCCGCAGAAGGCCGTCGGCGGCCGCGTCGAGCGAGGAAAAGGAGCTCCGACCGGGTTTCGTGGTCTTCATCGGCGGGTTCCTTCCGGCGGCACCGGCCGCAGGGGCTTCTCTCCCGACAGCACGCGGCGGACGTCCTCGACGACCATCCGCGCCATCTCGCGGCGGGTCTCGACCGTGGCGCTGCCGGCATGCGGCATCAGCACGACCCGGTCGTCGTCGAGGAGCGCCGGCGTGATGGCCGGCTCGTTCTCGTACACGTCGAGGCCGGCGCCGGCGATCGGCCCGGTATCGAGCGCCCGGGTCAGGGCGACCTCGTCGACGATTGCCCCGCGCGAGGTGTTCAGCAGCAGGCTGCCCGGCTTCATCTTCGCGAACGTCTCGGCGTGGAACAGGCGCCGCGTCTCGTCGGTCAGCGGCAGGTGCAGCGAGACGACGTCGGACCGGCGCAGGAGCTCGTCGAATGAGACCCGCGGCGGATCGTCCGGGTCTCCTTCGTCGCGCGCGGTGCGGCCCGCGGCGATGACGGTCATGCCGAACGCCTTCGCCCGCCGCGCGGCGGCCTTGCCGATCCGGCCCGGCCCCACGACCCCGAAGACCTTGCCCTTCAGATCCCTCCCGAGCAGCAGATCCGGCGCCCAGCCCGCGAAGCCTCCCGCCCGGACCATCCGGTCGCCTTCGATGATCCGGCGCGACAGGGCGAGCATCAGCGCGATCGTGAGGTCCGCCGTCGCGTCGGTCAGGACGTTCGGCGTATTGGTCACCACGATTCCCCGCGACGCGGCCGCCGCCCGATCGATCTGGTCGACGCCGACGGCGTAGCTCGCGATGATCTTGAGCCGGTCCGCCGCCTGGATGACGGACGCGGTGACGGCGTCGTCCACGAGGCAGACGAGCGCGTCGACTCCCGGGACCTCGGCGGCGAGCTCCATCTCCCCCGCCGCGTAGCCGAGCACCCGGACCTCGAAGTCCTCCCGCAGCGAGTCGAAGGGCTCCGGCAGCGCCCGCGTCGCGAGCACGACGCCGCCGCTCACCGGGCCCCCCGCTGCAGCGCCTGCCCCGCGAAAAAGATCCCGGCCCCGATCCCCAGCAACACCAGCTCGCGCCGCACGTCGTGGCCGAGCACCCCGACGAAGAAGGCCGCCCCCGCCACGACGAGGCCGAGGAACTGGATCGCGCGCGAGATCCGGTACATCTAGCGGCCTTCCTCGGCGACCGTGACGCGCACGATCCGGTCGTCCTGCTCGATGCGGTTGACGACGTCGGCTCCCCCGACGACCTGGCCGAAGACCGTGTAGCCGCCGTCGAGATGGGGCTGCGGGCTCTGCGTCACGAACCACTGGCTGCCGCCCGTGTCGGGGCCCGACAACGCCATCCCGACCGTCGCCGCGCGGTACGGGAGCAGGTTGATCTCGTCCCGGATCTCGTAGCCCGGGCCACCGCTCCCGGTCCCCGTGGGGTCGCCATCCTGGACGACGAAGTTCGGCACGACCCGGTGGATCGGCGCGCCGTCGAAGTATCCCTTCCTCGCCAGCGCGACGAAGTTGACGACGGTCATGGGCGCCTCGCGGCCGGCGAGGCGGATCGTGAATGCTCCGCGAGTCGTCTCGACGCGCGCCGTTGAGGCCCGTCGGGCCGCCGCGAGGACGTCCGCCTCCTCGGCTTCGGTCTTTCCGGTGTCGTACGTCCGCCACGGAAACTGCGAAGGATCCGCATGGAAGGTCGTCACGAGCGAGCGGCGTGCCAATCGCGACACCAGGACCGAAGGATGGTTGTACGCCGCTTCCACGACGGAGCGCGCCTCCGGCTTCCCGGGCTCCTTCTCCGCGGCGCCGATGCAGGTGATCGGGATGTCGGGGCTCGCCGAGCCGTAGGAGGCGACGACGGTTTCCCGGAGCCAGGCGTAAGCATCGTCCCCGCCGAGGAGCATCCGCAGCTCGACGGCGGCCGACCGCACACCGAGGTCGGGATCCGCGAGGCCCTTCTCGACGAGCGGGCGATTGGCGCGGGCGGCCTCCGGAGTGTCGAGCCCTTGCAGGACCTTCAGCCGCACGACCGCTTCCGGGTCCGACATGAGGGTCTCGCGCAGGGGTCGGGCGTCTCCGTCCGGAAGGGACGCGAGGCCCGCCGCCGCGGCGCCGCGCACGAACGGGTCGGGAGAAGCAACGGCCGCCTCCACCGCTCGGCCCGAGTCCTGCGGCAGCGCCGCCATCACGGCTTGGACCGCGACCTGGCGGCGACGGCCCTGGCCGGTCGTCGCCGTCGCAAACAGGCGGCGGAACGCCTCGCGGTCGGCCGTGGCCCAGCGCAGGAGCGCGAGGGCGGGAACACCGAGGTTCGGATTCGCGTCCGCCGCGAGGCCCGTCAGGCGCGCCGTCGACTCCGGGGGGGCGGCCGCTCCCGGCATTTTTTCGAGAAGGGCCGCGAGCGCCAGCATCGCGTTGATGACGACTGGGGTCCGGCGTCCCTCCAGGGCCTTCCAGAGAACGCCGGCGGACTCGGGCCGGCCGAGCACGCCGAGGGCCCGCGCGCAGAGGGCGGCGGTGTCCGCGTCGGGGTCGGCGAGGCCGGCGGTCAGGAGCTCGAGCGAAGACGCCTGGGGACGGCGCGCCAGGGCGTAGAGGGCGGCCGCGTGGACGGCGGGGTCGGGATCCGCCACGAGCGCCGTGGCTGCCGCGGAGGCCCGCGTCGGGTAGCGCCACAGGGCGAAGACGAGCGGTGCTCGCCGGCCCGGCTCGGCGCGTGCGAGCCCCTCGACCAGCGCGCCGCCGGCCGAGGGTTGCTCGAGGAATCCGAGCGACCAGGCGGCCCTGGCGGCGACCCCGGCATCCGGGTCCTGGAGCCTCGCGACGAGACTCTCGATCATGGTCGGATCGCGCAGGAGCCCTGCGGCGAAAGCCGCGGCGTCGCGGACCGCCGGCTCCCGATCTTCGAGCAGCGGGCGCAGGATCGGCGCGCCGCGGTCGTCCCCGATCCGTCCGACCGAGAGCGCCGTGCGCGCCCGAACGCCGGCGTCCGGCGACGCGGCCGCGGCGTCGAGAACGGCCCCGTCGAACGCCCTCCGGTCCTCGAGACCCAGAAGCACGGGCTCGGCCTCGGCCGTGGAACGGAATCGGGACACGGGAACGGGCGTCGGCGCCCCCACGGCTTCGGCCGTCGCGGCCGGAGGAGGCGGCGAAACCGTGGGGCGGCGGCTGGCGCAGCGCGATGCCGCCAGGGACAGGATGACTGCACCGAGCGCGCCGAGGCTACGCCGCATCGCCCGCCTTTCTCGAGAACGCCCGGGATTATAGATGCGCGGCCGGGCCGTCTGCCGTCCGGGGTCTGCGGTCCGCTTTCCTACGCTCCGACGAGGAGCCGATCCCCGAGGATGTGCGGCAGCCCCGCCTTGTAGATCTTGTCGCGCGTCTTCTCCACCGGGTAGTCGACGCGGTCGAAGTGCACGACGAGGGCCGTCGAGTCGTAAATCGCGTAGGACGCCGCGGCGTTGCGGTCCCGCGGCTGTCCGATCGAGCCCGGGTTGATGAGATAACGCATCCCCTTCTTGAGCGGATAACGGACGCGCTCAGGCTTGACGAGCTCGACCAGGATCCCGTGCGGCTCGAGAGTGAACACGCACGGGATGTGGCTGTGCCCGAAGAAGCAGACGTTCGCCTGGAGCTCCCGAAAATTCAGGTAGGCGTCGTAGTCGGTGAAGATGTAGGCGTCCTCGTCGCGCGGGGAGCCGTGGCAGATGGCGAATGCCCCGTCGACCGTCGCCGGCCCGAGCGGGAGGGCCTCCAGGAACCTGCGGTTGCGGGGGGTCAGCTTTTCGGTCGTCCAGCGCGCGGCCTTCAGGGCCACGGGGTTGAAGAGGTCCCCCGACTCCAGGCCACAGACGACCTTGTCGTGGTTGCCCCGGATCACGATTTTCTCCCTGCGGATGTTGCGGATCCGGTCGATGACCTGGTTCGGATTGGCGCCGTAGCCGACGAAGTCGCCCAGCACCACGACCCGGTCGAAGCGCTTGCGCCGGACCCGCGACAGGACCGCGGCCAGGGCCTCGTCGTTGGAATGAATGTCGGACAGGATGAGATAACGCATCCGGGGCTTCGCTCTCCTTCAGTCGAGTGATTCGTGGTCCTCGAGAGCCGTGAGCACCCGGTCCGCCGCTTCTTCGACCGTCTCGGCGCCGCTCAAAGCCACCCGGACGCTGGCCATTCTATAGAAGGGCGCCCGCGCCGCGAAGAGCGCGGCGAGCTGCTCCCGGCTCTGAAAGAGCGGGCGGTCCGTCTTGCCGGCGAGGCGGCCGTGTACGGTTTCGAGGGATGCGTCGAGAAACACGGAGGTTCCGAGGCGTTGGATCGCCCGGCGCTGACGCTCCTGGGCGAAACTGCCCCCTCCGGTCGCGACGACCGCGGACGGCAGCGACTCCGTTCCCTCGAGAAAGACCGCCTCCCTCTCCCGGAACGCCGCTTCGCCCGACTCCTCGAACAGCGCGCGGATCGTCCGTCCGGCGGCGCGCTCGATCTCGGCGTCGAGGTCGACGAAAGGCAGGCCGAGCCTCTCGGCGATCCGCCGCCCGACCGTCGTCTTCCCGCTCGCCATGAAGCCGACGACGTAGATCCGCCCGAGTCGCCGGCGCCGGCGGGCGCGATCGAGCGCGGCCCGGGCGTTTTCCTCGATTCGCCCGCCCCCGAGGAGGCCGCCGATCATCGCCGCCGAGTCCGCCCCGGCGTCCCAGACGGCATCGAGACGCTCCGCCCCGATTCCCCCGATCGCGACGAGCGGTTTGTTCCGTCCGGTGGCCGCCCTCGCGAGGGCCTCGAGGCCGAGGGCCGGCCTCACGTTTTTCGTGGGGCTCTCGAAGATCGGCCCGAAGGCCACGTAGTCCGCGGCCGGATCGGCGAAGGCCTGCCGGGCGGCCGCGACGTCGTGCGTCGAGACGCCGATGACGGCCGTGTCCGGGAGGATCGCGCGGGCCGCGCCGGCCGGCAGATCCTCCTCTCCCAGGTGCACGCCGAGGCCCGCCAGACGGGCGACGTCGACGCGGTCGTTGACGAGGGCGAGGGCGTCGAGCGGCCGGGCCAGCGCGCCGAGCGCATCGGCCTCCGCGAGGAGCGCCGCGTCCGGCCGCGCCTTCTCGCGCAGCTGCACGCACCGGACGCCGACCGCGAGCAGGCGGCGGGCGATCTCGGCGTGGTCGTCGAGCCCGCTCGCAGCGCGGTCGGTGATCGCGTAGACGGGAGGGAGCCGGAGCCTCACGGCGCGCCTACGCCGACGCGGCGAAGCGCTCCATGAAGTGCGTCGACAGCCGGCCGCCGATGAAGTCCTCGTCGTCGAGGATGCGCCGATGGAGCGGAATGGTCGTCTTGATTCCCTCCACGACGAAGAAATCGAGGGCGCGGCGGCCGCGGCCGATCGCCTCCTGGCGGTCGCGGCCCCAGACGATCAGCTTCGCGATGAGCGAGTCGTAGTACGGGGGGATCAGGTAACCCTGGTAGGCGGCCGTGTCGACGCGCACCCCGAGTCCGCCCGGCGGATGAAAGACCGCGATCCGTCCGGGGGACGGCTTGAAGGTGTCGGGGTCCTCGGCGTTGATGCGGAACTCGATGGCGTGTCCGCGCGGCGTCATGTCGCGGTCCGCGAAGGACAGCGGCGCCCCCGCGGCCACGGCGATCTGCTCCTTGACGAGGTCGAGCGCCGTGACCTCCTCGGTGATGGGATGCTCGACCTGGAGCCGCGTGTTCATCTCCATGAAATAGAACTTGCCGTCGGCGTCGAGGAGGAACTCGACGGTGCCGGCGTTCGTGTACGCCACGGACTTCGCGGCCGCGATCGCGGCCTCCCCCATGCGCCGCCGCAGGCCCTCCTCGAGGGCGGCCGAGGGCGCTTCCTCGATCAGCTTCTGGTGCCGGCGTTGGATCGAGCATTCGCGCTCGCCGAGATGGCGGATGTTTCCCCGGGAATCGCCGAAAACCTGAAACTCGACGTGGCGCGGGCTCTCGAGGTACTTCTCGAGATACACCTCGGCGTTGCCGAACGCCTTCTCGGCCTCGTTGCGCGCGGTTTCGTACGCACCGGAGAGCTCGCGCTCGTCCCGCGCCACGCGCATTCCCCGCCCGCCGCCGCCGGCCGAGGCCTTCAGAATGACGGGGTAACCGGCCTTCTTCGCGAATGCCAGGGCCTCGTCGACCGAGTCGACCGGCCCCGGCGAACCCGGCACCGTCGGGACGCCGGCCGCGGCCACCGTCCGCCGCGCGAGCGACTTGTCGCCCATCTTCCGGATGGCGTCGGGCGAGGGCCCGATGAACGCGATGTTGCAGTCGTGCAGGATCTCGGCGAAGTAGGCGTTCTCCGAGAGGAAGCCGTATCCCGGGTGGATGGCGTCGGCCTCGGTGATCTCGGCCGCCGAGACGATGGCCGAAATGTTGAGGTACGAGGCCGCGGAGGGGTACGGCCCCACGCACACGTCCTCGTCGGCGTAGCGCACGTGGAGGGCGTCCCGGTCCGCCTCGCTGTAGATCGCAACCGTCCGGATCCCCAGCTCCCGGCACGCCGAGATGATCCGCAGCGCGATCTCGCCGCGGTTGGCGATCAGGATTTTTTTGAACATGCCGCGCGCGGGCTACGCGGCCAGCCGGATGGCGAAGAGCTTCTCGCCGTACTCGACGGGCTGCCCGTTGCGCGCGTAGACCGCGACGACTTCGCCCTCGACGTCCGACTCGATCTCGTTCATCAGTTTCATCGACTCGATGATGCACAGGATCTTGCCCTTGGCGATCCGCTGGCCGATCTCGGCGAACGCCTCCGCCTCGGGCGAGGGCGACCGGTAGAACGTCCCGACGATCGGCGACGTGATCACGTGCACGTTCTCGTCGGCCGCCGGAGCCTCGGCAGCGGTCGGCGCCGCCGCGCGGTCGGCCGGAACCGGCGCATGCCCCCCGGATTGGGGCGCGCTCGCATCGGCGATCGCGGGCCGACGGCCCTCGATCCGCAGCCGGAAACCCGCCCTCTCGATCTCGAGGCCCGCGAGACCGCGCTCGGTCACAAGATCCACGAGCTCCCGGATCTCCTTGAGCGAAAGCATCGCTAGACGAGCTCCTTTTCCAGGGCGGCCGCCGCCTTCTTGAGCTCGAAGCGTCCGCGGCCGAAATTGCCGTCCCGGGCGAGCAGGAGGAGCAGATAGTACTCCTCGGTGACCCGGCACAGGATGGTCGCCGCGTTGTCCGAAGCCACCGTGAGCTGCTGGAGGGGCCCGTGGTCGGTCAGCGCGCGGGCGGCGCGGGCCGCCTTGACCACCGAGCCCGTCTCGGCGGCGAGCGACTCCATCGGGAGGCCCTCCGCGCTCACGAACGAGTCGATCGCGATGCCGTCGACCCCCACGAGCGACACCGCCCGCGTGCCCTCGACGCGCTCCGCGATCCGCCGAAGGGTGTCCTGGAAAACGTTCATTCGAGCTCGGATGATGTCACGGTCGGGGGGCGGACTTCATCCGGCCTGAACGTGGGAAAGCCACTTCTTCAGGGTGCGGATACGCGCGAGCCGGCGCTCGAGCCCCGGGTCGGGGATGGCGGCCGACGCCGAGGCCAGACCGGCCGGCAGGAGCCTCGCCTCCGCGTCTCGGCGCAACCTCTTGAGGTCCTCGTCGAAGGGATGGCGGCTGACGAGGTCGTCGTAAATCTGCAGCGCCTCGGCATAGTGGCCCTGGATGTAATACAGATCGGCGAGCGCCCGGCCGGTCGGGCGGGCGGGCTCGGGCTCGGACCGGGGCTCCGGAATCCACATGGGCGGCGCGGCCTCGTCCGGGACGGGCGGACGCCACTCCCCGGTCGAGACCGAAGCCGGGGGCTCCTCCGCGGCAGCGAAAGGAGGCCCGGGCGCGGGCTCGGAAGGAAACGGCGCCACCTCCGGGGACGGCGCCTCGGGCTCGGTCGCCGGAAACGGCGTCGACGCCGGCGTCGGCCTCGGCGGCGGTGCGATGAAGACGTCCCGCGTCGGCACGAGGAACGGATTCTCGAGGACGCCGGACTTTCCCGAGTCCTCCCCGACCTCGAACGAAAGCGGGGTCAGCTCGAACGGCTCGTCCGAGGGAACCGACGGAAGCACCGACTTCGGCGGCACCGCGCGTCGCCGGCTCTTGTCGGTCTCCTGGAAGCTCGGCGGAGGCGGCGGAGGCTCCGGCTTGGCGGGCCTCGGCGGCGTCACCGGTTTCGGCGCGACCTGCGTCTCGAGCTCCGCGATGATCGGGTCGATCTTCCGGTCGCCCGAAAGCGCCCGGTAGAGCTTGTATTTCTTGACCGCCTCGAGCTTGTCGCCGCGTCCGAGCTGGATGTCGGCGAGCGACTTCGCCGCCACGAGGTTGCCCGGATCCGCGACGAGCACTTTCGTGAAGGTCGCGATCGCGTCGGTCGTCTGGTTGGCCTCGAGGTAGACGCGGCCGAGGGCGACCTGGGCCGCCACGTACCCGGGATGCGCCAGCAGCCCCTTCTGCAGCGCGCCGAGCGCGTCCCGCAGGCGGTCGACCTTCCGGTACTCCTCCGCGACCGCGACGAACAGACGCGAGCCCGGATCGAGATCCAGCCGGCGCTCGAGGTCTCGAATGCGGGCTTCCGCAGTCTGTTCAGCCACGGTTTACAGAGCCGCCGCCCCCCGAAGGGGGCGGCATTCGTATTTCTCTCGCTACGGCGTTGGCGTCGGGGGCGGCGGAACGATGCACGGAACGAGGTACTGGAAGGCCCCAACGGCCTTGACGTTGCACGACGTCACCCGATCCGTGACCTCGACGTCGACGGTATCCACGACCTGCGGGGTCCCGGCGACATTGGAGCCCGTGCAGGTCGGCGCCGCCTTGGTCGTCGTCGGAACCGTGACGACGATCGTCGCGAAACTCGTGCTGTTGACGAGGGCGGTCTGATTCCCGAACTTCACGTCGACCTCGGCCGGATTGAGCGGGAAGTTCGCGCCGTTGATCGTCGCGGGCAGGTTGCCGAATCCGCCCCCCGGGGTGCACGGCGTACCGCCCGGACAGGAGTTCGACGGAATGACCGAGGCGATCGCCGGTTTGGAGATCACGTACGTGAACGAGCCTCCGGTCGTTCCCGAGCCGGTGTTGAGGTTCGTGATCCCGATCTGCCCTTCGATGTTGCTACACCCGGCGGCAAGCGCCGGTCCCGGGATGACCACGATCTCGGTCGCCGTGACGCTCTGGATGATCGCTCCGAACCCGGCCAGCGAGACGGCGATCGGCGCCTGGAATCCGCGCCCGAAGATCGTCATGGGCGTGAAGGGCCCGCCGAGCGGCTGCACGTTGTTGTTGAAACCGGTGATCACCATCGGTTCGGTGTAGTTGTAGTTGACGGCGTTCGAAACGAGGCCCGAGCCGATATTGCGCACCGTGACGCCCACCGCCGTCGGCGTCCCCACCTGCAGCGGCGACAGGACGACGACCTGGCTGAAGGATACGGAGATGACCTGGGCCTCGGCCGTTCCGAAGAACACCTGGACGCCGCTCGAGGTCGAGAAGCCCGATCCGACGATCGTGACCCGCGTCCCGCCCTCGCTCGTGCCGCCCGAAGGCAGCAGCGAGGCGATAAAGGGAACGTCGGACGCCACGTCGCCGTATGAGAAGCATGTCGGGAGCGACAGCACGTCCGGATGGGGCGAGTTGGTGCCGAGCGAGACCGTGATCTGGGCGAGCAGCTGCGGAGCCGAGAATTCCGGGAAGCCCGGCGTCTGCACCACGATCTGGCTGGCCGAGACCGACTGGACGATACCGTCCTTGGTCGTGCCGTTGACGGTGAACTGCACCCGGGTCGTCGACGGGGACCCGTAGAAGCGACCCCCGTTCAATGTCAGGGTCGTGCCGCCCACCTTGGGCCCGAAGCTCGGGCTGCACGACGAGACGAACGGCAGCGTGGCCGACGAGGGCTGGAAGACGATCGTCAGGTTCGCCGAGCCGGTGTTGCCGGTCGCGGTCGCGGTGGCGTGGACCTTCGCCTCTCCCGCGCCGGGGCCGCAGAGGGCCGTCACCGCCACGCCGTTCTGGGTCACGACGGAGACGAGCGGCTGGCCGTTCTGCGAAAAGGTCCCGAAGTCGGTCGAGAAATTCACGCTCGTTCCGTCGGGCACCGCGGTGCCGTTGATCGTGGCGGTCGCCTGGATCAGCGTGCACGTCCCGGCCTTGGGGTTGGAGTCGTTCGTGATGAGCTGGATCGTGAGGGCGCTGCCTCCGCCTCCTCCGTTTCCGGTGCCCGGATTCGTCGGCGCGTCGGCCGCGCAGCCGTGCAGCCCGGCGACGGCCGCCACGAGAGTCAAAAGGATGGCTATGCGGCGCATGGACCCCCCTTACCTGCCCGAATTCGCAGCCGTCGCGGCGGCAGCGGAGTATCGAAAGATCAGAATTCCGCTCGCGGTGTCGCTCTGCACGCGGTGCCCCGAAACGGTCGTTCCGTAGAAGGTGATGTCAAAGGCAGTGTCGATCTCGTCCTTCCCGGTCTCGCGGTCGATCCCCCCGTTGTACGGGAAAAGCTGGTCGAAGGGCGCCTGCTGGAGGGCGGGAGCGTAGAGCACCGGGAAGTTCGTCAGCGTGGAGGTGCCGTTGACGGGCACCACGACGCCGGTCCCGAAGACCTGAGCCGGCGGAACGACGGTCCCGCCGTCCGTCCGGCGGAACGTGACCCGGTAGCTGTTGATCTGAGTGTCCGCGAAGCCCCGCGTATCGGTCCCCGTGGGATCCTTCAGCGCCGACCGCAGGTTGATCGTGGTGATTTGGACTGCGGTCCCGCTGTTGACGTTGATGAAGCCGGGCTGCTGCTCCATGTCCACCGTAATGAACACGGGCGCCTCGGTCTCGCCCTGCTTGTTGGTGCACCCGCTCGCGAAGCCGAGCGCGGCGGCCAGGGCCATTCCGAAAAGGATTCTGTTCTTCATGGACGCCTCTCCCTTACGACCGGAGGATCCGGGGGGTGATGAATATGAGCAGCTCGTCGTGCTTCTCGGTCCGGGTCTTGTTCCGGAAGAGGTTGCCGAGGACCGGGATCTTCCAGAGGCCCGGGATCATGTTGTTCTGGTCCTGATCGTTGATCTGGAAGATGCCGCCGATGACGGTGGTCCCGCCGTCCTTCACGAGCACCTGGCCGCGGTACTCGCGGATCGTCAACGGCACGTTCTGGCCGAGCGAGAGGTTCAGGGCGACCGCCGGCTCGCGCTTGGTCACGTTGACCGTCAGAAGGATCGTGCCCTCGGCGGTGATCTGGGGCGTCACGTCGAGCTTGAGCGTGGCGTCGACGTAGATGACCGTGGTCGTGTTATTGACGGTCGTCTGGACGGGGATCTGGACGCCCGACTGGATGAGGGCCGGGGTGTTGGTCAGCGACGTGACCTTGGGCGAGGAGATGATCTTCAAGAGGCCCTGGTTCTCGGCCGCCGTCAGCGCCACGTCGAGGTTGAACGTGTTGAGGATGTTGCCGAGCACGAGCGAGGCGACCGTCGGGCCGTTGCCGAGGCCGACGTCGATGCCGCCCAGGATCTTGTTCGGGAAGATCAGGTTCGTGGTGTTGCCGGTCTCGGTGTCGGCCTTGCCGCGGACGCTCCAGTTGATGCCGAGGCTGCGCCCGAGGCTCTTGGTCGTCTCGACGATCCGCGACTCGATCACGACCTGCGGGGTCGCGGTGTCCAGGTTGTCGATGAGCTGGAGCACCGCGGGCAGGTACGTCGGGATCTCGCGGATGATCAGCGTGTTCGTGCGCTGGTCGACGACGATCGCACCGCGCTTGGACATGACGCTCTGCAGCGTCGGAACGATTTCCGAGGCCTTCGCGTAGGAGAGCTTCTTGATGACCGTGCGGGTCGGCTCGGCGGCCTGGCGGGCCTCGGCGAGGCGCGCGCGATCGGACTCTTCCGCCTGGAGCTTGGCGGTCGTCGCGATGCGCATGATGTTGTTCTCGAGCACGTATCCGAGGCTGTTCTGCTTGAGGATCAGGTCGAGCGCCTGGTCCCAGGGGACGTCCTCGAGCTGGACCGTCACGGTCCCGCGGACCTCGGGGTCGATGACGATGTTCAGGCCGGTCAACTGCGAGATCGTCCGGAACACGTCCTTGATGTCGGCGTCCTTCAGGTCGAGCGAGATCGGCTCGCCGGTGAACTGCGACTGGGCCTCCGAGATCGTCCGCGAACGGTAGGTCGAGCCCGGGGCCTGCTGAGCCGCCTGGTCCGAGTCGAGCGCGGCCGCGGCCGCCTCGAAGAGTGCCTCGCCGCGGGAAGCCGCGGGCTTGCTGGCGCGGGCCGGGGCCGGAGCGGGTCGGGGCGCGGGAGCCGGCGGAGGCGGAGGCGCGACGTGGGTTTCGGCGACCGGCTCGGCTTTGGGGGCCGGGGCCGCTGGATGTACGGGCGCCGGGGGCGCAGGCGATGCGGCAACCTGGACGGGCGGCGGCGCAACCTCGGCCGGCGCCAGATGCGACGCTTCCGCGGTTGCCGGCGCAGGCGCGGGGGCCGGCGCCACGGGGGGTGCGGGCGCCGGCGCGGTTTCGGCGACGACCGGAGGCTCCGAGACGTGGACGGGCGCCGGCTCCGCGACCGTGGAGGGCGCCTCGTGGCTGGCCGCGGCGAGGGTCGTCGTCGACGGCGCAACTTCAGTTGTCGCCGGGGTTTCGGGCGCGGCGGCGACGGCGGGGACGGGGGGCGCGGGCGCCGGGGCGGCCTCGGCCGCCGTCACAACTTCGCCGATGACGACGGCGAGATTCTCCCCGTCCGGAACGACCGCGTGGGCGACCGGCCGCGCGAGATCGATGACGACGCGCGTGATGAGCTCGGGCGAGGTCTGGAACTGCGAGACCCGGACCCGCGTCACGAGCTCGCCCTGGACGGCGATCGACCGCTGGCGCATCTCGTTCTTCACGCCCGGCAGGTCGAGGACGATGCGGGGCGGGTTCGCCAGCACGAAGTCTTTCGGCGAAAACCATCCGTCGCCGAGCAGCGTGACGGAGACCCGTCCGCCCGTCGAGTCGACGGAGACCTTCTCGAGGGCGTGGGCCGTTTCGCCGCGCGCCGCGGTCGAAACCGCGGGGACCGCCGGAGCGTTGGCCGCCGGAGCGGGAGCCGCGAGCGGAGTGCTCGCGACCGCCATGGCCGGCGCCGGGGCCGGGGCCGGGGCCGGCTCCGGAGTGCTTTCGGCTTCGCTCGCCGCCACGGCCGTCGGGCCGTTGAAGGCGATCGCGAGCCCCTGTCCGACCGAGCGGACGTCGGGCTTGGAGTCGGGGTTGTGAGCAATCGAGAGCCGGGTAATACGCTTGCCGAGCTCGTCGAGCTCTTCGAACTTGATCGACTCGACCAGCCCGCCGCCGGGCGTCGCCGGCGCATGGAACCCCGCGGCGACGGTCGTGTCGCGGAGATCGACGATCAGCAGGTCCGGGCGGGGCTCGTAGGACGTGTAGAGCAGCGGGGCGTTGGACGACAGGACGACGCGGGCGCCGTCGGCGTCTTCGTTGACCGCGGCTTCGGTGATCTTTGCGGTGGCGGCCAGAGAGGAAGCGGTCGGGGCAGCGGCCGGCTGGGACGCGGTCGTCGCCGTCGCAGCGTCGGCGGAGTGGGTCTTCTGGCCCCCCGAGGAACAGCCCACGGCGGCTGCCCATGACAGCGCGAGCGCCGTAGCCGTCGCGGTTGCTCTGAATGCGATTCGCATCGTTCCTCCCGTCGCGCGGAAAAGCGTCTTCACCGGAAGATCTGTCCTCACTGCTTGACCGTCGCGTTGAGCTGCTTGGTCACTTCCCGAAACGGCTTCACGCTTTGAGGGTCGTTCAGGTTCTGCCGGAACTGGACCTCGTTGGGACCGACCCGGGTGACCTCGCCGTCGTAGAGCAGGTCGCCGGCGCGGATGAGATAGCTCTTGTTGTCCGTCGCTCGTATCTGCGCGACGTAACCGGCCTTGGTCTTCCAGATCCCGTGCACGACCAGGTCGTCGATCGAGATGCCGGCGATCCCGGGCGGCCGCTGGGGCCCGCCGCGGCTCTGCTCGCGGACGAGGAGCGAGCGGAACGGATCCCGCCGGCCCGCCGGGTCGTAGGAATAGGCGCGGCCCGACATCGCGGACTCGTCCTGTTCGATCAGGCTCTGCCCCGGCGACTCCGGGACCGGCGCAATGACGGCCGGCGGTGTCGCGACCGCGGTCGGGACCGCGGCCTGTGCGAAGGCCCCCGCCGAGACGAGTGCGAGCAGGGCGGCGAGAAGGGCGGCGCGTCTCATTCCACACCTCCGCCTTCGGCCCGGCCCTTCAGGGTCTGCGCGGCGGCTCCGGCCTTCCCAATGGGAGGCGTCGCACCGGGGGCGCCCGGGGCAGCCGCTCCGGCAGTGCCCGCGGCGCCGGGCTCTTCGCCGGTGTAGATGAAGGTCTTGGCGACGAAAGTCGCCGCGATCGACTTGCCCGCGACGTTGTCGAGCGACGTGATCCTCATGTTCTCGACGTTGACGATGCGGGAGAACCGGCTCATGCGGTCGAAGAAGAGCGCGAGGTTGTGGTACGTGCCTTCGACCTGGATGTCGATCGGCCACTCGGCGTAGAAGTCCTTCTGGATGAAGTCGCCCGGCGTGAACTTCTTGAGGACGAAGTCGCCCTGGCGCGTCAGGGTCTCGATCCGCTTGATGAGCTCCTCCGTGTTCCGCTTGGACGGAAGGATCTGGAGGAGCTTGGTCAGCTCGAGCTCCAGCCGCTTGACCTCTTCCCGGAACTGGGCGAGCTTGCGCTCGGCGGCGCGGCCCTTGGCGATCTCCTGGTTGAGCCCCTCGAGCTCGACCTTCTTGGCCGCGATCTCTTCCTGCATGGGCTTCAACACGAACCAATGCACGGCTCCGCCGAGCAGGGCTCCCACGAAGACGCCGATGCCCAGGGCGTAGTACCAGGGCTTTTCTTCGACGCTGATGCCGAATACGGCCATGGCCTATGCCCCCGCCTTCGCCCCGGGAGTCCGCGCCGGTTTCGGGCCGCCCGGCGGCGCTCCCGGAGGCGACACCGGCTTGAGCGGAGTGAACGTGACGGTCATTTCCCAGGCGTAGATGCCCTGCGGTCCGGTCTCCCGTCCCAGGTTCTTGAAGACCGGCTCCGCGAAGTACGGGCTCTTCTTGAGGTTTTCGAGATAGGTCGCGACGGCATTGGGCGACAGGGTCTTGCCCTTGAGCGTCACCTGGTTGCCCTCCATCCCCATCTCGGTCAGCCAGACGAGATCCGGCAGCGCCTTGGAGATCTCGTCCATCAGGCGGACCGGGCCCTTCTGGTTCGTCTTGAGGTTGTTGATGAGGGAGATCTTCTCTTCGAGGCTGCGCTTCTTGTCCTCGTAGCCCTTGACCTCGTCGATGATCGACTTGAGGCGAGCGACCTCTTCCTTGGCCTTGCCGATCTCCTCGTCGAGGTGGCGGCGCTTGTTCGACAGGACGAGGTACATCGTGGCGATGTAGATCAGACCGAGGGCCACGCCCCCGATGAGCAGCAGGTTGTTGAGCTTGGCTCCCGTCGGAAGCGCCGGCCCCTTCTTCTTGGCGGCCGCCGCCCTGGCCTCGGTGAGGAGGTTGATCCTGATCAAGCGGCTTCATCCCCGACGTGCCGGATCGCCAGGCCCACGGCCACGGCCAGGCTCGGCGCGTTGTCGGTCAGCCACTCGCCGGAGACCGAAGCGCCGGCGATGTCGATCTGCCGGAACGGATTCAGGATCTCGACCGGGATGTTGAACCGTTCCTTCAGCTGCGAGTCGAGGTTGACCACGCGCGAAGAGCCCCCGGAGATGAAGATCTGGTCGATCTTTTCCGTGGAGGTCGTCGCGAGGAAGAAGTCGAAGGTCTTCTGAAGCTCCTGGGCCAGGTCGTCGGAGACCGACCGAAGGATCGGGAGGATGTCCTGGAGGGACTGGTCGCCGGTCTTTTCGCCCTTCTTGAGCGACTCGGCCAGGTCGAAGGACAGCGACAGCTGCTTCTGGATCGCGTCGGTGTACTGGTTGCCCCCGAAGGAGATGTCGCGCCAGAAGATCGTGTTCGAGCCCGAGAGGATGTTGACGTTGGTGACCGAGGCGCCGATGTTGACGAGCGCCACGACGCGGCCGGGCTCGACCGGATAGTTCGCCTCGTAGGCGTTCTGGAGGGCGAACGCGTCGACGTCGACGAGGACCGGGGTCTTCCCCGCCTGGGTGATGACGCTCGTGTAGTCGCCGATCTTGTCTTTCTTGACCGCCACGAGCAGCACGTCCATCGTTTCGCCGCCCCCCGACTCCAGGACCACGTAGTCGAGGTTGACGTCGTTGATGTCGAACGGCACGTACTGCTCGGCCTCCCAGCGGATCGACTCGGCGAGCTCCTCCGGGGACATGGCGGGCAGCGAGATCTTCTTGATGATCACGGAATGGCCCGACAGGGAGGTCCCGAAATCCGGGTTCCGGACTCCCAGGGACGACACGATGCGGTTGACCGTATCGACGACCAGGGAGGAGTCCATGATCGCCCCGTCCACGATGGCCTCGGGGGAAAGGGACTCCAGGCCGGTCTTGACGAGGCGATAGCCTCCACCCTTCGAGTCCTTGAGTTCGACGAGTTTGATCGCCGAGGACCCGATGTCCAGACCCACTAGGTTCTTGGACTTCTTAAACAACACGCTTCGCCCTACCGAAAAAAGAAAGACGGTTACGGGCTTTGACTTGGACTTATTCGGCTGGTTTCGAGAATAGCAAAAGGTTATTCCGTGGTCAAGAGAGAGAACGGACCGAACGTCCGAACTGGCAAAGACTTAAGTCCATTCGGACAGGTGCGCGATGGAAGGTCAGCTGTTCTTCCTTGCGTCGGTCCCGAGACCGTTGTAGGCTTCGCCGGTTTTTTCGATTTAACCGTCGAGGCGAGGAGACCGATGGCCCAGCACTGTCAGTTTTGCGGAAAGACCCCGATGTCGGGGCACCGAGTCAGCCACGCCCACAACGTGACCAACCGGAAGTGGCATCTCAACATCAAGACGGTGCGCTCCGTCGTCGACGGCGTTTCCCGCAAGGTCTCCGCATGCACCCGGTGCATCCGGTCGGGAAAGATCACCAAGCCGATCCCGCGGCCGAAGGCCAAGACGGCGTAGCCGGGGGGTCAGGTCTTCATTTTTCGGATTTGAGATCTTCCCGTTCGCCGAGTCTCCGTTCGGCGCAAATCTCGAAAAAGTGAAGACCTGACCCGTCCTACTCTCTCTCCCCTGCCTTCGCGACGTTGTACTTCCGCACGACGTCGCGGACTCCCGGGATTGCCCGGATGCGGCCGACGATCTTTTCGAGCTGTTTCAAGCCCGTGGCCTCGAGCGAAACCGTCACGAAGGCGTTTCGGGTCTCCTCGACGCGCGCCTCGATGCGGCGGATGTTCGAGCCCTCGCCGGCGATCGCCTGGGTGACGTCGGCGAGCAGGCCCGGCCGGTCCTCCGAGGACACCTCGAGCTCGATGGCGTAAGAGGCCTTCTTTTCGCCGGCCCAGGCGACGTCGATCTGGCGGCCCTCGTCGTAGAGCAGGTTCTTGACGTTCGGACAGCTCTCGGAGTGGACCGACACGCCGCGTCCCCGCGTGATGTAGCCGATGATCTTCTCGCCGGGCACGGGATTGCAGCACTTGGCGAGCGTCGCGAGCAGGTCGTTGTGCCCGACCACGACGATGTCGGGCACGCCGAAGGGCAGGATCCGCCGGACCACCCGGGAAACGGCCGACTCCTTCTTCTCGGTCTCGGGCCGGGCCAGCTCCTCGGCGGACACGAACCGTTCCAGGGCGTTGCGAGGCGCGAGCTTCCCGTAGCCGATCGCGGCGAAGAGGTCCTCCGGCCGTGAGAAGCCCCAGTGGGGCAGCTCGCGGGCGAGCGCTCCGTCGGCGTCGAGCTTCTTCAGCGTCCGCTTGAACTTCTTGAGCTCCCGTTCGAGGAGCCGCCTCCCGAGCTCGACCGCCTGCCGCTTCTCCTCTTCGTGGATGAAGTGACGGATCTTGTGTCGGGCGCGGCTCGTGGCGACCGAGGAGAGCCAGTCCCGCGAGGGCGTCTGGCCGGGGCCGGTCAGGATCTCGACGATGTCCCCGCTCTGGAGCGGCGTCCGCAGGGGCAGGAGCTTCCCGTTCACCCGCGCGCCCACGCACCGGTGACCGACGTCGGTGTGGACGCGGTAGGCGAAGTCGATCGGCGTCGCGCCGCGGGGGAAGGCGAACACCTCGCCCTTGGGCGTGAACGTGTAGACCTCGTCCGGGTAGAGGTCGACCTTGAGAGACGACAGGAACTGGCGCGGGTCCGAAACCTCGCTCTGCCAGTCGGCGAGCTGGCGCAGCCACTGGAAGCGGGCGTCGTCGGCGTGCGGCCCGAGCCGGCCCTCTTTGTACTTCCAGTGGGCCGCGATTCCGCGCTCCGCAATCAGGTCCATCTCGCGGGTGCGGATCTGGATCTCGAAGGGCTGCCCGGTCTCGCCGATCACCGTCGTGTGGAGGGACTGGTAGAAATTGGGCTTCGGCATCGCGACGTAGTCCTTGATCCGTCCCGGCACCGGGCGCCAGAGCTGGTGGACCATCCCGAGGGCCGCGTAGCAGTCCCGGGTCTCGGGCACGACGATGCGGAAGGCGAGGATGTCGTAGAGCTGCGCCGCCTCCACACCCGTCCGCTTCATTTTCGACCAGATCGAGTAATAGCGCTTCATCCGACCCGAGACCTCCCCCGGGACGGCGGCATCGGCCAGCCGCGCCTCGATCCGCCGGCGGATGTCGCCGATCATCCCCTCGGAGACCTTCATCCGCCGGGCGACCTCGCGGGCCAGGCGCTGGTGCTCCTCGGGCTCGAGGTTGAGGAACGCCAGATCCTCGAGCTCGCCCTTCACGCTCCCCATGCCCAGCCGGTGGGCGATCGGAGCGTAGATGTCGAGGGTTTCGCGGGCGATCTCCTGTCGCCGGGCCTCGGGCAGGTATCCGAGCGTGCGCATGTTGTGGAGCCGGTCCGCGAGCTTGACCAACACGACGCGCAGGTCCGAGATCATCGCGAGGAGCATCTTGCGGAACGTTTCCGCCTGCTCCTCGACGCGGGACACGTACGAGAACTTGCCGATCTTCGTCAGGCCGTCGACGAGCTCCGCGACCTCCGCGCCGAACTGCTGGGCGATCGACTCCTTGGTCGTCAGCGTGTCCTCGAGAACGTCGTGGAGCAGGCCCACCACGATCGAGACGTCGTCGGCCTTGAGGTCCGCCAGGATCGAGGCGACGTTCAGGGGGTGGACGAGGTACGGCTCGCCCGAGCGCCGGACCTGGCCCTTGTGCTCGCGGGCCGAGAAGACATACGCCCGGCGCAGGAGCTCCTGGTCCGAGTTCGGGTTGTAGGCCTCGACCTTCTCGAGGATTTCCTCGAAGTGGATCACTCTTTAAGGTTACACGACCGTCGCTCGGCTTGGTCGGGGGTCTGCTTCGCCACCGGCGCGCGGCTCGCGGACGGCGCTCGACCGCGCGCCTGACCCCCTCGCGGCGCCTCGCTCCCGCGGCGCGAACCTCCTCCTTCGCTTGCGCTCGGGAGACTATGACCGCCGTGCATTCGCACGGCGTTCCCTACGGCCGGGGGTCTACCTTCGGTGGTCGGGTCGCGCCGCGAACTCGAGGGAGAGTGCCGCCGAACCCTCGAAGGGTCGCGGCGTCGACGGCTTAGCGACCTTTTTGCTTCTTCTTGCCGGTCGGGACGACGTCGGGGCCACGGCTCGGCCTTGACGGGGGCGGGCACCACCGCCAGCTTACGGCCCGTCTTCCAGTCCTTCCAGATCACGACGATCGCGGCCGCGACGTAGATCGACGAGTACGTGCCGATGATGATCCCGATGATGAGCGTCAGAGCGAACGTGCTGAGGACCTCGCCGCCGAGGAAGAAGAGGGCGACGACGACGAGCATCGTCGCTCCGGAGGTCAGGATCGTCCGGGAGAGCGTCTGGTTGATCGAGCGGTTGATGACGGCCTCGAGCGCCTCCTTCTTGGGGGTCCGGAGGTTCTCGCGCACCCGGTCGTAGACGACGACGGTGTCGTTGACCGAGTAGCCGACGAGGGTCAGGAGGGCCGCGACGACGACGAGGTTGAACTCGCGGCCGAAGAGGGCGAGCAGGCCCACGGTGATGAGCGTGTCGTGGATCAGTGCGACGATCGCCCCCACGCCGAACGGGACCGAGCGGAAGCGGAACGCGATGTAGGCGAGCATTCCGACGGTCGACCAGACGATCGCGAGGAGGGCCTTCTTCTGGAGGTCCGCGCCGACCTGCGGGCCGACGTTCTCGGCCGACAGCAGGACGAACGGACCGGCCACGGTGTTCGCCTTGACCCAGGTCTTCGTCGCGGCGGACACGCCCTCGACGGAATCCACGTCCGCCGGCGAGTGGAAGAGGCCGAGCTGGGAGCGTTGGTCGATGACCCGCCCGGCGGCCTGGGAGTAGTAGTCGCCGGCGTTCGTGTCGGGCTTCCCGGCCACCTGGTCGGGGTCGGCCGAGGCCAGGCGCGCGGCGAGCGTGGCCTTGCCCTCGGTGTTCATGTCGATCTTGTTCGGATCCGTCTCGGCCTGGAGGCCCTGCCGAAGGGCGCGGAGGACGTCGCCCGCGACGTCGCGGCCTTCCTTAGCCTGCTGCTGGACCCGGATCAGGACCTCGTTCTTTTCGGGCTCCTCGTAGCGCTGGATTCCGATCTCTCCGAGCTTCGCCCCGTCCAGGATCGTCCGCATCTTGTCGATGTCGGGACGGCTCGAGAGGCGGATCGCGATCGCGGTTCCGCCCGAGAAGTCGATGCCGAACTTGAGGCCCTTCTCCACGAAGATGGTGAACACGCCCACGGCGATCAGCACCCAGGAGGCGCCGATGGCCCACCACTTGTACTTCAGGAAATCGATGTTGGTCTGACGGAAAAACTCCATGACGCTCTGCTTTCTAGATCGACACCGTGTCGATGTGCTGGCGGCGCCCGTACTCGAGCTCGAAGATCGTGTGCGACACGAAGACCGCCGTAAACATGGAGATCAGAAGGCCGATGATCAGAGTGACGGCAAATCCCTTGACGGGCCCCGTCCCGAACTGGAGCAGGAAGAGGGCCGAAATGATGGTCGTGGCGTGCGTGTCGACGATGGTCGCGAAGGCCTTCGAGAAGCCGTTCTCGATGGCGGCGCGGGGGGCGCGGCCATTGCGAAGCTCCTCGCGGATGCGCTCGAAGACGAGGACGTTCGAGTCGACCGCCATGCCGATCGTCAGGATGAAGCCGGCGATGCCCGGCAGCGTCAGCGTCGCCTCGAAGAGCGACATCGCCGCGGCGAGAAGCAGGGCGTTCAGTATGAGCGCGAGGATGGCGTTCCAGCCGGCGCGGCGGTAGTAGACGGCCATCGCGATGAACACGAGGAACGCGCCGACGACCGAGGCCGTGATCCCCTTCCGGATCGAGTCGAGGCCGAGCGACGGGCCGACCGTCCGCTCCTCGAGGTACGTCAGGCCCGCCGGAAGCGCGCCGGCCCGCAGCACGAGCGCGAGGTCGTTGGCCTCCTCGGGCGAGAAGGTGCCCTCGATGACGCCCTGCTCGGTGATCCGATCCTTGATGTTGGGCGCCGACTGCACGCGGTTGTCGAGGACGATCGCGAGGTGCTTGCCGATGTTGGCCCCGGTCGCCGCCCCGAACTTCTGGGACCCTGCGGCCGTCAGGAAAAACGAGACCGAGTGGGCGCCGAACTGGCCCTGCGACGGGCGCGCGTTCTTCAGATCCCGGCCCGTGATGACGGCCTGCTTGCGGACCACGTAGAAGGACCGGTCGCGGGTGCCGGGCACGGCCTTCGCTTCGACCAGCTTGAACTGGTCAGGGATCGCCCCGTTGTACTCGGCGAGGAGGGCCTCCCGCGTCGAGGGTCCCTTCTCGACGAGCGAGAGCTCCAGGAACGCGGTGTTCTTGATCAGGTCCTTGACGCGCTTGGGGTCGTCGATGCCGGGGAGCTGGACGAGGATCCGGTCCTTGCCCTGGCGCGCGATGAGCGGCTCGGACACGCCGAACTCGTCGATGCGGTTGCGGATGGTCTCGACGGCCTGGGCGACGGCGTTGTCCTCGATCTGCCGGAGCGCGACGTCCTTCAGGGCGAAGGTCCACTTCCCGCCCGCCGTGCTGTACGCCCAGTCCGGCAGGAAGCGCTTGACGGTCTCCTCGAGCTTGGCCTGGTCGGTCTGCGGCGTGATGACCACGGAAAACGACTGGTCCGTCGGGAGCTCGACTGTGCCGATTCCGGCGTCCTTCGTCTCGGCCCGGAGCGTTTCGACGGCGTCGTCGCGCTCCGCCTTGACGGCGTCGGGCGTGTTGACCTGGAGCACGAGGTGAATGCCCCCGCGCAGGTCGAGCCCGAGCTTGATGCCCTTCCGGAGGGCGTCCTTCAGGGTCGGCGCGCCCGGCCCCGTCCACTCTTTTTTGGCGTGCGCGTACCCGGTGGCCACGTACCCGGCGATGGCGCCCGCCACCACCAGGACGATCAACAGCACGCGCCAGCGAAGCTTCTTGCCCAACTGTCCTCCCCGAAAAAAAGAACGCCGGAGTCTACAGGAACCGGCTATCGGCTGTCATGGGAGCGGCGGCTCGACGCCGCCGACGAGAGAGGGAACGTGCCCCCAACCCCCGCCTCCCTCTCAAGTCCCTGGCGTCGTTGGAGTTGCCTCCGGCTCGCCGGCCAGGCCGGCGATCGCGCTGCGCAGCACCTTGATCTTGGTGTTGTCGCCGATCTGCAGAATGACGAAGCCGCGCTCCTCGTCGAGCGCTGTGATCCGGCCGAAGATGCCGCCGCTCGTGACGACCTCGTCGCCCTTCTTGAGTTTCGAGAGCATCTCCTGGGTCTTCTTCTGCTTCTTGCGCATCGGGGCGATCAGGAGGAAGTAGAAGATGACGAAGATGAAGATCATCGGGAGGAACTGCATGAGCCCTCCCGCCGCGCCGCCCGGCGCCGGAGCCGTCTGAAGAAGCGAAGTCAGCATGGTCGCCGCATCATATCAACGCCCCCGCCTCACTCGAGGGCGAACTCGAAGGTGCTGACCACCCGGATCCGCTCCCCGCGAAGGATCCATCGCTCCCCCCCTCTACCGAGGCTTCGAGAACGGCAGCGGCCCGGTTCGGGGCGGCGCCGTTGCCTTCGCCGCCTCGGCCCTGGCCCAGAACCGCAGGAAGTTTTCGCCGAGGACGCCCCGCACGACCTCCTCGGGATGCCCGCGCCGCAGGAGCTCCTCGGTCAGCTTCGGCAGCATCGAGACGTCCTCCAGGCCGGCCGGAGGGTCGGTGATCCCGTCGTAGTCCGTTCCCAGCCCGGCCGCTTGCCGGCCCGCCGAGCTTCAGGACGCGCTCGATGTGGTCGACCGCGACCTTCCAGTTGGCATCGGGGTAGGAGATCGAGTCCCGCAGCTTCTTGACCTCGGCGTCGCGCGTTTTCGGGTCGTCCTTGTACTTCTCCCTGGACCGCGTCGATCTGCGGCTGGATGGCCTTGCGCGCGGCGAGGTAGCCGTCCACCGAGGCCTGGGACAGGAACATCGAGCTGACGTTGACCATCACGATGCCGCCGCCTCCGGCGATCGCGCGGATCTGGTCGTCGGTGACGTTGCGCGGGATCGACGAGAGGGCACGGCACGAGGAGTGCGAGGCGAAGACCGGGGCCTTCGACACCGCGATGACGTCCGCCATCGTCTTGTCGCTGACGTGCGACACGTCGACCAGCATCCCGAGCCGGTTCATCTCGAGCACGACCTCGCGGCCGAAGTCGGTCAGGCCATCGTGGACCGCGTACGTCTTCGGGTCGAAGTCGGAGCTGAAGAAATTGCCCGAGGAGTCGGCCCAGTCGTTGGTGTTCGTGTGCGTCAGCGTCATGTACCGCACGCCCAGGCGATAGAAGGAGGACAGCGCGCCGAGCGAGTTCTCGATGGCGTGGCCGCCCTCGATGCCGATGAGGATCGCGATCTTGCCGTCCTTCTTGGCCTGGCGGATGCCCGCGATCGAGTCCGCGAAGACGAGGTCCTTCGGGTGCTCGTCGGCGATGCGGTGGATCAGGTCGATGAACTCCAGGGCCTTCTTCGCCGACCCGCCGGACCTGGCGTAGTCGGCGTTGACGTAGGCCGCGAGGAAGGGCGCCGTGACACCGCCCTCGCGCCACCGGGGGATGTCGATGTGCCCGACGGTGTTCCGAACCGCGAGGTCCTTCCAGTGGGTCTCGAGCTCCTCGGGCACGTCCTCGTGGGTGTCGACGACGATCGCGCTCTTGTGGAGGCGCATCGCGCGCTCGTGCAGGTCGTCGGCGAGAACAGAAGCCGCGCAGAAGCAGAACACCAGGGCCCCGCCGAGTCTTTTCATGCGCGAGAGGCTATAACAGCGCCATGCGAACGCCTCCCCGGTTCCAGCCCCTCGCCTTCGAGCGCCTCGAGCCTTCCGAGATGGCCCGGCGCTCGGAGGAGTTTCTCGCACGGATCGCGACGCGTCGCACGGTCCGGGACTTCTCGAGCGAGCCCGTCCCGCGCGTTCTCGTCGAGAACGCCGTCCGCGCCGCGTCGCTCGCGCCTTCCGGCGCGAACCGCCAGCCGTGGCGGTTCGTCGTCGTCGCGGACCCGGGTCTGAAGCAGGAGATCCGGATCGCCGCGGAGGCCGAGGAGAAGGAGAGCTACGAGCGGCGCATGCCCGATGAATGGCTCGAGGCGCTCGCCCCGCTCGGGACCGACTGGCACAAGCCGTTTCTGGAGACGGCGCCGTACCTCGTCGTCGTCTTCCGCATGGACTTCGAGCCCGCCGAGCCGGCGGGGGGCCTCGACGACGGCACCGTCTCGAAGCGCAAGAACTACTACGTCGCCGAGTCCGTCGGCATCGCCTGCGGCTTTCTCCTCGCCGCGCTGCACTTCTCGGGCCTCGCCACGCTGACGCACACGCCATCGCCCATGGGGTTTCTCAACCGCATCCTCGGCCGCCCGGCGCACGAGAAGCCGTACCTGCTCGTCCCGATCGGGTACCCGGCCGAGGGCGCGCGGGTCCCCGTGATCCAGAAGAAGGCCCTGGACGAGGTTCTCGTCCTTCGCTGACGCGCGGCCGTCACTGCCGCGAGATCGCGGGCCGGCCCGGGATCCGGGCGCGGAGGCCATCGGCGAACTGCGGTCGCCCGCGTGCGAGTTTCAGCGCGCCGCGCAGGGCGCGCCGGCCGCCACCCAGGCCTTGAACTTCGCGACGAACTCGGCGTGCGGCACCGAAACGGGGTCCCGCCCGACGCCCGGGTCCCAGCCCCACAGGACGAGCTTGTCCTCGGAGACGTGGCGAGTCAGGGCCTCGAGGCTCATCCCGCCGTTCTCGTCCATGTCCTTGAGGTGGCGGCAGAGGTCGCCCGAGGAGAGGTCGATGAAGATCATCTTGCGCTCGGGCGGAGGCAGGTGCCAGTCCGGAGCGCCCGGCGGCTGGTTGGCGCCGTAGCTCGCGGGGGGATTCGAACCGGCGTGACACGTCGCGCACGCCAGGCCGGGGGCGCCGCGGCCGTCTTCGCCGCGGACGACACCAAGCGAGTGCGGCAGGCTGGCGTCGAACTGGAGGGGCGCGTCCCCCGGGATGTGACAGTTCTGACAGCGCGGGTGCTGGAGCACCGCCTTCACCGTCTCGAAGGCGGCGATTCCCTCCTTCTCCGAGACGCGGGGAGCCGGCGCCGAGCCCGTGACCACGAAGACCGCGAGGCCGGCGGCGAGGAAGGCCAGGGCCGCGCGCCTCACGCGAGCCTCAGGGGAAGCTGGCGTAGCCGCTTCCCGGTCGCTGCGAAGACGGCGTTGGCGACCGCTGGGGCAATCGGCGGCGTGCCAGGCTCGCCGACTCCGCCCGATTTTTCGTTGCTCTCGACGATGTGGACTTCGACCTTCGGCATCTCGTTCATGCGCAGCACCGGATAGTCGTTGAAGTTGCCCTGCTGGACGCGCCCGGCCTTCAGGGTGACCGCGCTGTAGAGCGCGGCGGAGAGCCCGTACACGATGGCCGACTCGACCTGCGCCGCGACGCCCGCGGGGTTGATGCAGACGCCGCAGTCGATCGCGCAGACCACGCGGTGGACGCGGATCTTTTCGCCGTCGACGGAGACGTCGGCGACCTGCGCGACGTAGCTCTCGAACGACTTGTGCACGGCGAGACCGCGGAATTGTCCCGGCGGCGGCGGGCCGCCGGCCTTCGCCAGGGCGACCTCCATGACGCCGCGATGCCGCGGCGACTTCGCGTAGAGCGCGCGCCGGTAGTCGGCGGGGCTCCTGCCCGCCGCGGCCGCGAGCTCGTCGGCCATCGTCTCCATGACGTAGGCGGTGTGGGTGTGTCCGACCGACCGCCACCAGAGGACCGGCACCGGGGACTTCGGCGAGTGGAGGCCCACGAAGTGGTTTGGCGTCGCCTCGATGTACGGCGAGTCGACGACGCCCTCCACGGAGGTTTCGTCCACGCCCTCCTTGATCATCATGGCGAAGGGCGTGCCCTCCATGATCGACTGCCCCACGATCTGCTGGCGCCACGCCGCCGGAAAGCCGTCCTCGCCGAGACCGACGACGAGCCTGTGCGCCCACATCGGCCGGTAGTAGCCGCCCCGCAGATCGTCCTCGCGCGTCCACACGACCTTGACCGGAACGCCGGCGGCCTTCGCGACGTGCACGGCCTCCGCCACGAAGTCGCTCGCCGGGTTGGCGCGGCGGCCGAAGCCGCCTCCCAGGAACGTCGTGTGGATCCGGACCTGCTCGGGCTTCAAGCCCGTGATCTTCGCGGCCGTCCCCTGGTCGCCGGTCTGGAACTGCGTTCCGGTCCAGATATCGCAGGCGTCGGGCTCGATCTTCACGGCGCAGTTGAGCGGCTCCATCGTCGCGTGGGCGAGGAACGGGAAGGCGTACTCGGCCTCGACGGTCTTCTTCGCCGCGGCGAGCGCCTGGTTCACGTCTCCGGCCGCGGCGGCCTTGAGGCCGTCCTTTGCCGCGAGCGCCCGGTACTCGGCGCCCATCGCCGCCGTGTCGAGCGTCGCGCCCGCGCCGAGGTCCCAGTCGATCTCGAGCGCGTCGCGCCCGACCTTCGCCGCCCAGAAGTGATCGGCCACGACCGCCACGCCCGAGGGCACCTCGACGACCGCGCGCACGCCCGGAACGGCCCTGGCCTTCTCGGCGCGGAAGCCCTTGACCTTTCCGCCGAAGACCGGCGCGCGGGCGACGAGAGCCGTCTTCATGCCCGGCAGCTGCACGTCGATCCCGAATTGCGCCTGGCCCGTGACCTTCTGCGGCGAGTCGAGGCGCTTCGTCGGCTTTCCGAGGATGGTCCAGTCCTTCCGGTCCTTCAGCTTCACGGCGGCCGGGGGCTTCGACGCCTGGGCGGCCTTCGCGAGCGAGCCGTACGAGGCGCGCCGCGCGCCCGCGACGACGAATCCCTTCTCGACGCGGCAATCGGCGGGCTTGACCTTCCACTGCGCCGCCGCGGCGGCGACGAGCATCTCCCGCGCCATCGCGCCGACCTGGCGGTAGCGGTCGAGCTCCGACCAGGTCGTCGTCGAACCGCCCGTCATCTGCGCGCCGTAGGCGGGGTGTCCGTAGACGGGCGCGGCGGGAGCGGTCTCGACGCGGATCCGACTCCAGTCGCAGCCGAGCTCCTCGGCGACCATCATCGGGAGGGTCGTCCAGATTCCCTGCCCCATCTCCGAGTGCGCCAGCAGGACGGTGACCGTTTCGTCCTCGCCGATACGCAGGAACGCGTTGGGCGGGGGCAGCGGCTTCGCGACGGCCGCGCCCTGGAGGCCGAGGAGCCGGCCCTTCGGCGCGATCGTGAATCCGATCACGAGCCCCGCCGAGGTCTTCAGAAACCCGCGCCGGGACGAACCCCGCCGGGCGCTCACGCCTTGCCTCCCGCCGCGGGCAGGCTCGCGGCGAGGTGGACCGCCTCCCGGATCCGCTGGTAGGTGCCGCAGCGGCAGAGGCTCGCCGAGAGCGCCGCGTCGATGTCGCCGTCGGTCGGCTTCGGAACGATCTTCAGGAGCGCCGCGGCCGCCATGATCTGCCCGGGCTGGCAGTAGCCGCACTGCACGACGTCGGCCTCGATCCACGCCTTCTGCACCGGGTGCAGCCCGGCGGCGCCGAGGCCCTCGATCGTCGTGACGGCGTGTCCCGCGACGGCGGCGACCGGCAGGACGCAGGACCGGCGCGCCTCCCCGTCGACGTGGACCGTGCACGCGCCGCACTGGGCCATGCCGCATCCGTATTTCGTTCCGGTCAAGCCGAGCAGATCGCGCAGGACCCACAGGAGCGGCATGTCCCCGGGCGCGTCCACGTCCCGAACCTGGCCGTTGACGTTGAGCTTCATGGTGGAAGGCCCTCCACTTTTTCGATACTAACAACGACGCGGGCAAGACGGACGGAGGTTCAAGCTCCGTCCGGAAGTTTCTCCTCGGGAGGAGCGGCGAGCGCGGACAGCCGGCCCTGCCCGATCGCCTCCCGGATCTCGCGCATCCAGGCCAGGTAGAAGTAGACGTTGTGCATGGAGATCAGCATCGGCGCCGAGAAGTCCTTGAGCACGAAGAGATTTCGAAGGTAGGCGCGGCTGTGCCGCCGGCAGACCGGACAGCCGCACTCGGGATCGAGAGGAGCGAGGTCTTCCTTGAACCGCTCGTGCTTGATCGCGATCTCGCCGCGCCGCGAGTAGGCGTGGCCCATGCGTCCGTTGCGCGTCGGCAGGACGCAGTCGAAGAGATCGATTCCGCTCCGAACCGACGCGAGAAGGTCTGCCGGCGTGCCGACGCCCATCAGATAGCGCGGGCGGTCGTCCGGCAGGAGCGGCGCGCAGAGAGCCGTGACGTCCCGGATCGCGTCCTTCGACTCGCCCACGGCGACCCCGCCGACCGCGTAGCCCGGGAAGTCGAGCGCGCGGAGGTCCTCGGCCGAGCGCCGGCGCAGATCCGCGTGCGTCCCGCCCTGCACGATGCCGAAGAGCGCTCCCGGTCCGGCGTAGGCGCGCCGGCAGCGCTCGGCCCAGGCGAGCGTGAGCCGGCAGGCCTCCTCGACCTCGGCGCGCTCGGCCGGGAACGGCGGGCAGACGTCGAGCGCCATCGCCACGTCGACGCCGAACCCGGCCTGGAGCTCCATCGCCCGCTCGGGAGTGAGGAAGTGCTTCGTCCCGTCCTCGGGGATGCGGAACTCGACGCCCTCCTCGCGGATCCGGCGTTGCGCCGAGAGGCTCATCACCTGGAAACCGCCCGAGTCGGTCAGGATCGCCCGGTTCCAGCCCATGAACGCGTGGAGGCCGCCGGCCTTTTCGATCGTCGGCAGCCCGGGCCGGACCATCAGATGGTAGGTGTTCGCGAGGACGACGCGGCAGTCCCAGGCCTCGAGCCAGTCGAACGCCACGCCCTTGACCGCGCCCCGGGTCCCGACCGGCATGAAGCACGGCGTCTCGACGACGGCGTGCGGCGTTGCGAACCGGCCGCTCCGCGCGGCGGAGGCGGGATCGCGGCCGGTGATCTCGAGCAACGACGGCGGGGCTAGAAGTGCAGCCGCACGCCGGCCGAGGCGCCGAGCGCCTCGCGGTCCGGATTCTGGTAGTTGAAGCCCCCCGTCGGCCCCCAGAGGACCGCGAGGTCGACCGAGATGATGGGAACGCCGAAGCCGAGACCGAACGTGTAGGCCCAGGTCGGATTCACCGCGGCGAAGTCGCGGGCAGCGCCCACACGGAAGGCGAAGAGAGGGATCTTCACCTCCGCTCCGAGGGACATCTGCTGGCTCTGGACGCCGGGGGCGAGCGTGTCGCTCTTGATGAAGTCCCCGTCGGCGGCGAGTGTCAGGAAGGACAGGACGTCCACTGCCACGCCGCCACGCAGCTGCCGCGGCAGGGGAACGGTCCCGGGGCTGCCGGCGACGGCGGCCACGTTGAACTCGGGCTGGTTGAGTGCGGTGCCGACGACGCCGAGCTTCACGATGCCGAAATTCAGCCGCGCGCCGGCGTCGAAGGTGAACTTGTCGGTCGTGACGGCGTTCTGGTCGAAGGCGTCGTTGATGAGTTCGCCGAGGTCCTGTCCCTGGCAGCTGTCGTCCCCGAAGACCGCGCAGCGGCCGAAATAGGTCACGCCGGAGACGTAGCGGGCCGCGCCGCCGACCTCGAGCATCCCCTCGAAGAAGGAGTGCCCGTACGCCAGGCGAGCCTCGCGCGCCGACAGCCCGGCGAGATAGAGGCCGGTCTGGTTGTACTGGAGGCCGTTGTCCGGCCCGCCGCCGGGAACGACGTGCTCGAGGTCGATGACCGGATAGATCCCGGTGTAGGGAACGTCCCCGATCGAGAGAGCGAACCCCTTGTAGGAGGCCACGAGACCGACCGTGCCCGAGCCGATGACGGCGGTGCCGGGCCGGGCGAGGCTGGCGATCCCGGCGATCGCCACCGGGACCAGCTCCGGGCGGCTGCCGTTCACGATGTCGTCCCAGGGAAGCTCGCCGAGGTTGACGAGCTGGCCGACGAGGTTGTTCCGGTTCTGCGCGGCGAAGCCGCCGAGGATCTGGAAATCCCATCCCTTCTGGCCGGCGAGCGCGGCCGGATTGGCCCAGATCGCCGAGTTGTCGTTGACGGCCGCCACCTGCGCGCCGCCCATGCCCGTCGCGCGGGGCCCGGCCCACGGAAACTGGGCGAGGGCTTGCGTCGCGAAGGCCCAGAGGATCGCGCCGAGAACGACGGAAACGACGGGAGGACGAGGGGTTTTCATCGGGCCGGATCTTAGCATCCGGATGTGTTGACCCTCGGTACCTCGCGTGCTAGGTTTGGCCGCCTTTCGAGGAGTCAATGCCGGATCTCGGAAAAAAGTACGACTGCTTCAACTGCCACACGAAGTTCTACAACCTCGGCAAGCCCGAGGCGATCTGTCCCAAGTGCGGAGCCAATCAGAAGAACGCGAAGTCGGACGATGCGCCCCCGCCGGCGCCGCGCCCGCCGCGCCGCTCGATGCTTCTCGAAACGATTCCCGACGAGAACCCGCCCGAGTTCGGTGACGAGAGCGCCGGCCCGGCGGAGCCGGAGGAGAGCGACCTCGACGACGACGAGCTCGAAGAAGGCGAAGACGCCGCCGAGGCGGAAGAAGAGGAAGACGAGGTCTACTGAGCCCGCGCGCGCCCGCGCGCGGATCGTCTTCCTGGGTTTCGGATCCAACCGGGGCCATCGGAGACTCGCGATCGAGCGCGCGCTCGACGAGCTCGCCCGGCGCGCCGTCGTCCTCGCGGTTTCATCCTTCTATCGGACCGACCCGGTCGGCTTCGCGGACCAGCCCCCGTTCTGGAACGCCGTCGCGGCCATCGCGTGGTCCGGCTCTCCGGCGCGGCTCCTGCGCGAAGTCAAGGCGATCGAGCGGACGATCGGCCGCACGCCGAGCTTCCGCAACGGGCCGCGCGAGATCGACGTCGACATCCTCGACTTCGAGGGCGTGCGCCGCGCCTCCCCGGACCCGGTCCTTCCCCATCCCCGGCTGTCGGAGCGGCGCTTCGTCCTGGCTCCGCTTTCGGAGATTGCGCCGGGCTGGAGACATCCGGGGAGCGGCCGGACGGCCGCGGAGCTGATGCGAGATCTGCCGGCCCGGCCCGGGGTCAGGCGCCTTTCTTCCAGGCCGCGAGGTTTCGGCGCGCGCCCTCCTGCGTCTTGAGGTCCTCGACGAGGTGGAGCGGCGAGGGCGAGTCGGCGAGAATGCTCTCCTCGAGCTTGATCGCCTCCTCCTTCTCCGCTTCGCCGCCGCGATACAGGGCCTCGGCCAGAAAGTGGCGGTTGAGGAAGTTGCCCGAGTTGATGCCGACCGCCAGGCGCAGAGCGCGGATCGCCTCGTCGCGCGACACCCAGCCCGTGATGAACGGGATCCAGGGTGCCTCGTCGTTCAAGCGCCCGAGCACGCGATAGCCCCCGCCCTCTTCGAACTGCGGATTGATCCCGATCACGGTCAGGGCGTAATCGCGGATCTTGTCGGCCGCGCCGGTCTTGGCGGCCTCGAGCTTGCCCATCGACAGCGCCCACTCGCCCCACGAAACCGCCGCCCAGAAGTAGGTGGGTGCGGCGTCGGAACGGTCCTGGAGCTTGCCCGCGAGGGCCTCGGGCCCGAGGTCGAGGAAGCCTTTGATGCCCTTCTGCTCGAGGCTCTTGCCGAGAATACCGATCGCGTCCTCGGACACGCGGCGCGCCTTCTGGAACACGGCCTTGCGCGAATCGGCGTCGAGCCCGGTGTAGGCGCCCTTGAAGTAGAGCGCGCGGGCCATCTTCCACCGGGCATCCACCAGGTCCGGCGCCTGCGCGGCCTTGTCGTAGAGCGCGATCGCCTGGTTGATCGGCCCCGCGCTCGCCAGATCGCCGTTCCGTCCCTCCTGCCGCCGGAGGTACAACCGGTCGGCCTCCGTCACGAGCGGGTTGGAGGACATGGACCCCGGAACGAGGGTCCGATCCGGGAGCGAAGGACCCGTCGAGGGCTGCGCCCGGACGGCGGCCGCGGCGGCGCTGATCAGAACGAGGACCGCGACCGCGCGGGCGGACGAGCTCATGGCAATGATCAGTCTAACCGATGCCCGGAGGTAGACTGCGGAACGGAGGCATCCATGACCGAGTCGAAGCCCGTCGCGGTGAAGGTGACGATCGACGAACCGACCGCCCAGGGCCACTACGTCAACTTCGCCAACATCCTTCACAATCCGACCGAGTTCGTCCTCGACTTCGGCCGCGCCGTCCCGGGCCGTCCCGACGTCAAGATCGTCAGCCGGATCCTGACGACGCCGTTCCACGCCAAGCAGCTGCTGCGCGCTTTGCGCGAGAACATCGAGCTCTACGAGCGCGCGTACGGCGAGATCCGGTCCGACTTCCCCGTCGCGCCGCCGGAGGCGGTCGACACGAAGACGAACTAAACCGACGCGGGCCGCGTCTCCCGGATCACTCCTCCCCCGAGGACGAGGTCCCCCGAGTAGAAGACGCACGACTGCCCGGGGGTGACCGCGCGAACCGGCGCGTCGAAGACGACCTCCGCCCCGCCGTCCTCGCCGGGCGTGACCGTCGCGGGCGCTTCCGCGGCGCGGTGCCGGATGCGGACGCCGGCGCGGAACGGACCGGCCGGCGCCGCGGCCGAGAGCCGCAGCGGCCCGACGCTCGCCCGGACGCTCTCGAGCGCCGTGCCGGGCCCGACGACGACGCGGTTGGCGGGCGCGTCGACCGACAGCACGTAGAGTCTCTCGGTCGAGGCGACGCCGATGCCGCGCCGCTGGCCGATCGTGTACCGGAAGTGACCCGCGTGCGTTCCCAGACGCGATCCGGCGGCGTCCTCGATCGCGCCGCCACCCGCGGGGAGCGCGAGCCCCAGCACCGGCGCCTCCCCGGCGACGAATTCGCCGGCGCGGGTTCCCCGCGGAACGAAGCAGATCTCCTGGCTCTCTTCCTTGTCGGCCGTGGGCAGGTTCGCGCGTCGCGCGCGGGCGCGCACCTCGCTCTTCGTCAGGCCGCCCACCGGAAACCGCGCCGCGGCGAGCTGCTCTTCCGACAGGTCGTACAGGAAGTACGACTGGTCCTTGTCCGGATCGGCGCCCTTCTTCAGCACGGCCCGTCCGGTCGCCGGGTCCCGCTCGGTCCGGGCATAGTGCCCGGTCGCGACGGCCTGGCAGCCCATCGCACGGGCCCGTTCCCAGAGTGTGGCGAACTTGACCTGCGTGTTGCAGGAGGAGCAGGGAATGGGCGTCTCACCCGCCAGATACGAGGCCACGAACGGCCGCACGACGTCCCGCCGGAACTCCTCCTCGAGGTTGAGGACGTAGTGCTTGATGGAAAGGGCCCAGGCGGCCCGCCGCGCATCCGCGAGGTCGTCGAGCGTGCAGCAGCGCCCGGAGCGGCCGGCCTCGCTCGAGTGGTCCCAGAGCTGCATGGACAGTCCGACGACCTCGTGCCCCTCCTCCTTCAGGAGGAGCGCGGCGACGCTGGAGTCGACTCCGCCGGACATGGCCACGGCGATGCGCATGGGCAAACGGTATCAGCTCCGGAAGTCGGCGTTTCAGGCCGGCGTGACGATCAGCATGATCGTCGAGCCGCCGATCGTGAACTCGCCCTGGTTCTCGAGCCGGGACTCCTTGATCGCCGCCTCGTCGACGAGCGTGCCGTTGGACGAGTCGAGATCGAGGAGGACGACTTCGTCGCCGCTGACCTCGATCGCCGCGTGCCGCCGGGAGATCTCCGGGTCGTCGAGGGCGAAATCCACGTCCTCCCGGCCGATCACGACGCGGGGCTTGTCGATGACGTGCATCTTTCCCGCGTCCGGCCCGGCGATGACGGCGAGCGACAGCCGGCGGTCGTCCGGGAGCCGGGGCTCGCCCCGGGTCCGCGGCGGCGCCTGGGGCGGACGGGGGATCTCCGTCGATCCGGACTCGCGGTTGCGCCGCAGGTGGGTGTCGCCCGTGAAGACCGGGGGGCGCATGGGCGGCCCGGCCTCGTAGGCGCGCGTGTTGACCACCTCGAAGATCGCCTGGCACTTCGAGCAACGGAGCTTCTTCGACGCCTTGCCGCCGAAGCGCTCCTCTTCGTAGTGGTACTTCGCGTGGCACCGCTCGCACTCGACGATCATGCCCCTCCTTCCCGCACGCCCGCGGCGGCCGGTTCCGGTACGCCCTGCCCGCGGGCGCCGGCGACGGCCGCCGGAAGAAGCTCGATGACGCGCGCGATCTCGGCCTCCGTCGTCGTCCGGCCGAGCGAGAAACGCACGACGCTTCGCGCCTCGTCTCTCGAAAGCCCGAGCGACAGGAGCGCGGGCGACGGCGCGAGCGTCCCGCTGGAGCAGGCGCTCCCCACGGACACCGCGACCCCCTCGAGGTCGAGGCGGATCAGAAGGGCCTCGCCCGACGCCCCTTCGAAGAGGATGGCCGAGGTGTTGGGCAGCCGCGCGCACGCCGGCGCCGACGACCCGGGAACGCGGGACGACGTCGAGGACGCCGCGCTCGAAACGGTCCCGGAGCGCCGCGATCGGCCCCGCATCCGCCGGCATCCGCTCCCGCGCCAGGCGGGCCGCCGCCCCGAAGCCCGCGATCGCGAGGGTGTTCTCCGTCCCGGCCCGCAGTCGCTTCTCCTGCCCGCCGCCCGGGGTGTGCGCCGCGAGAGTCACGCCGCGTCGCACGTAGAGGGCGCCGGCGCCCTTGGGCCCGTGCATCTTGTGGGCCGAGACCGAGAGCAGGTCGACGCCGAGGGCCCCGACGTCGACCGGGATCCGGCCGGCGGCCTGGACCGCGTCGACGTGAAAGAGCGCGCCCCGGCGGCGGACTTCCCCTGCGAGGAGGCCGATCGGGTACACGCCGCCGTACTCGTTGTTGGCCGCCATCACCGAAACGAGGACCGTGCCGGACCCGACGGCGGCGAGCAGGCGCTCGGGGTCGAGGGTCCCCGACGGCTCGGGGTCGACCGTCACGACCTCGAACGGGCCCGTCGCCGCGAGCCGTCCCGCCGCCTCGCGCACCGACGGGTGTTCCGCGCCGGTGATGACGACGCGGCCCCGCCGGCCCGCCGCGCCGCCCAGGATCGCCAGAGCGTTCGACTCCGTTCCGCCCGAGGTCAGGAGGATCTCCCGGGGCTCCGCCGAGAGCAGCCGCGCGACGTCCTCCCGGGCCTCTTCGACGATTCGCCGCGCTTTCTGTCCCTCGGCGTGGACGGAAGACGCATTTCCGTGGACGGAAGCCACCCTTTCCATGACCGCCCACACCTCCGGATCCAGAGGTGTCGAGGCGTTGTGGTCGAGGTAAATCACGGCTTCAGATTCTCGGATGCCTTCAAATTATCCCTCCGGAAACCCTTGCTTCGAAAAACTTTTCTCGAGGAATAGCGGAACTCCGATCGGGAGTTAAGATCGTCATCCGATGAAGGCGCGAACCCTTTCGCTCTTCGTCGTCGCCGCGCTCATCGCGACAGGCGATATCGCAGCGGCGCGAGGCATCCCCCAGCTCTCGGCGAAGGAGCGCGCCTCGAAGCTTCAGTCACTCCCGGCCGACGAGCGCAACTGGCTCGAGGATTACGTCGCGCCGATCATCCTCGATGACGAAAGGAATCTCTTCCTGCAGTTGACCGAGCCCCACCAGTTCGTCGATTTCAAGGCGGAGTTCTGGCAGCGGCGCGAACAGCCCGGGCTCCCCGACCCGCTCGGCCCGGGTTACCGGAACCGCTACGAAAGTTTCCGCCAGGCGGCCGCGACCGAGTTCGAGGGTCTCACCAGCGACGCCGGACGGGTCGTCGTGCTCCACGGCATCCCGCAGATCCAGGAGTTCCGGGACTGCAACGAGGTCTTCCGCTCGGTCGAGGTCTGGACCTACGGCAACCAGACGGGCGGAACGGGCATCCAAAAGGAGCTTCAATTCCTCTTCTATCGCCCGTCATTCGGAGGACCGCGGAAGCTCTGGTATCCGGCGATCCCCGAGCGCGAGCTCTTCGCGCCCTCGTCGTGCCTGACGACCGCCACCCAGGCCTGCCGCCGGGCGGGCTCGACCGGAGGGGCCGTGACGGCGGGAGGACCGGGCGCCGGCGTCGGAACCGGCTGCCCGAACAATGCGGTGCCCCAGACCTGCGACGCGGCCTGCAGCATCGTCATGACGATCGAGCGCATCAAGGCGCGCGGCGTCGCGGACATATCTCTCGCGATGTCGCAGCCGCCGCCGGTCGACACGGAAGGCCTCGCCAAGCTGGCGGCGCGTTTCGCGACGGTGCCGAGCGCGGGCGCGACGACATTGACCGTCGACTCCCCCGCCGGCGGCGCCGCCGTACCGACATCCCCGAACGCGACGGTTTCTTCGATCCCGGCCGTGGGGAGCGCTTCGGCCCCGGCACCCACCGTCCAGAAACTCTCCAAGAAGGAGATGAAGGCGCTGACCGAGGCGCTCCCGGTGAGGTACCGCGATTTCCTGACGCTGACCGAGCTCATCATCACGGAGCCCGAGAAGGAGGTCTTCCTCCAGATCAAGGAGGACTACCAGCGCGACAAGTTCATCGACAACTTCTGGAAGCGGCGGACCCTCGACTCGATCGGAATGCGGACCGACTACCGCGCCGTGTACACGCGCCGCGTCCAGCAGGCCATCGAGCAATTCGGCGACCTCCACAACGACCGGGCGAAGGTCTTCGTCCTCCAGGGACCGCCCGAGGCCGTCATCCCGATCGACTGCCAGGACATCTACAACCCCCTCCAGATCTGGTACTGGGAGCGGATGGAGGTCTTGAAGAGCAAGCTCTATCTGATCTTCTACCAGCCCTACGGGATGGGGCCCTACAAGCTGTGGCTGCCGATCGACGGCCGCGGCGTGCTGCTCGCGGGCGTCAACTCCTCGCCCGGGATGGCCATGGGGGCCCGGATCCCCGACATCTCGCGGTGCTACGAGTGGCGCACCGTCGAGCAGGCAGTCCAGTACTCGACGGCCGCCCTCGGCTCGGGGGCGTTCTCGATGGAGGGCGCGAGCAAGCTCTTCACGCCGCCCAAGGTCGAGACGGAGGGCGTCGAGCAGATCCTGACCATGACGACGGACCTGCACGCCGGCTCCGCCTCGATCGGGGTTGCGAAGCTCGTGCGCTTCCCGGAACTCCGCGCGAACAAGATCGGCATGGACCTCTCGCTCCTCGTGCCGAAGTCGGAGCTCAAGTCGAGGGCGCTCGGCGAGGAGACCTTCTACAACGTCGACATCATCGGGGAGGTCGTCAAGGACGACCGGCTGATCGACAACTTCAAGTACCGCTTCGACATCCCGACCGGCGAGATCGTCGGCGAGAAGATCCCGCTGACCGTCCGGCGCTACCTCTACCCCGGCGACTACAAGCTCATTCTCAAGATCTCGGACGGCAACGCCAACGCCGAGGGCCGGATCAGCGAGGCCCTGATCGTCCCCGAGCAGCCGGATGCTCCGCCGCCCCAGATCGCGGCGGCGCGCGCCGACGGCAAGGCCGTCGTGAGTCAGATCAAGGACGTGGGGCTGCTGCCCTCGGCGATCTCGCTCCTGCCGGTCGCCAAGGAGATCGTGACCGGCCTTCAGCGCTTCGAGACCAAGACGTCCGAGAACGTGAAGACGGTCGACTTCTACCTGAACGGCGCGAAGGTCATGACGCGCACGAAACCGCCCTACGACGCCGATCTCAACATGGGGCCGCTGCCCCGCAAGCAGACGGTCCGGGTCGTCGCGTTCGGCCCCACCGGCCGCTCGGTCGGCGAGGACGAGTACGTCGTCAACGAAGGCCGCGAGGTCTTCAAGGTGCGCATTCTGAGTCCCGAAAAGGGCTCCCGGATCTCGGGCCCCACGAAGGTCCTGGCCGCGGTCGCCGTGCCCGAAGGAAAGACCCTGCAGAAGATGGAGTTCTACTCCAACGAGGCCCGTGTCGCGACGCTCTACCAGGCGCCCTACGAGCAGACGGTCTCGATCAAGGACTCCAAGTCCTTGAGCTACGTCCGCGTCATCGGGACCCTCGACGACGGCACCGTCGCCGAGGACCTGCGTTACGTCAACGCTCCCGACTTCGTCTCCGAGGTCACGGTCGACGCCGTCGAGCTCTACACGTCGGTCACGGAGAAGGGCAAGCCCATCAACTACCTCCAGGCCTCCAATTTCAAGGTCTTCGAGGACGGTGCGCTCCAGCAGATCCAGGGCTTCGAGTACGTCAAGAACCTGCCGATCAACGTCGGACTGTTGATCGACACCTCGGCCTCGATGCTCGAGTCGCTCCAGGAGGCCGAGGAGGCGGCCGTCAAGTTCCTCGACTATTCGATCGCGCAGAAGGACCGGGCCTTCGTCGTGTCCTTCGACAACGAGCCGTACCTGCTTTCGAAGTTGACGCCCCGCAAGGACAAGCTGGTGCGGGCGCTCTCGGGCCTGCGCGCCGAGGGCTCGACCGCCCTCTACGACGCGGTGGTCTACGGGCTCTACCAGTTCACCTCGGTCAAGGGAAAGAAGGCGCTCGTCATCCTCACCGACGGCAAGGACACGGCTTCGAAGTTCGACTACGACACCCTGCTCGAGTACGTCCGGAAATCCGGCATCGCGATCTACGCCATCGGTCTCAAAATCGCGGGCACGGACCTCGAGGTCAAGTACAAGCTGAACAAGATTTCGCAGGTGACCGGAGGCCAGACCTTCTACATCGACAGCGCGAAGAACCTCGAGGGCGTCTACCACCAGATCAACGAGGACCTGCGCGCCCAGTACCTGCTGACCTACTACTCGTCGAACAACGAGAACCGCGAGCGCTGGCGGAAGGTCGAGATCAAGGTCGAGCCCGCGAACCTCCAGGCGCGCACGATCACGGGCTACTACCCCTAGTTCCCCGGGCCGTGCTCCCGCTCGCTCCGCGCCGGGTCCCCGTCAGAAGATCCAGGTCGCGCCGACGTAGCCCGTCAGGTTGGCGCTTTCCCGGCCCGAGGCCGATCCGACCTCGGCCCACACGAGGAAGTTCTCTCGCACCGCGAACTGGGGTCCGCCGTTGAAGCGGACATCCGAATGCGGTGCGGCCGGACCGGCCGGGACGAGACCGTACGCTTCGACGAGCAGATTCCAGGCCCCCCCGAGGTCCGTGCGCACGGCCTGCCCGAAGAACCACGTGTCGTCGTCGGCCCCCCCGGCCGAGACGTTCGCCGCGACGTAGCCCGCGTTCCAGTCCAGGCAGACCGCGCCCCAGCAGCGCGTCGCGATGAGCACGCCGCCGAGGTCCGTGTCGCCGCTCCCGAGTCTTTTTCGGGCCGAGGATGCGGGGAGCTTGACGTCGAGGCGTGCGCTGAGCTGCAAGCCGTCCTTCGCTTCGAAGAAACGCCACTTGGTCGAGACCAGGACGTCGCTCACGCCGTCCGCGGCTTCCCCACCCGCCAGGCGCGATCCGCTCCGCCACTCGTAGCCAGCCGTCGCGCCAACCTCGCCGCGCGCGCTCACCCCGAACACGGGGTTGACGACCGCCGCATTCAGGTCCACGGGAGGCACCCGGAGAAGACGCCAGCCCGCGTTCAACTGCAGTTGGCGCGCGTCCACGGTTCCCGCGTCGTCCACGACGAGCGGGCTGACGGCGCGCGCCTCCACCGAGGCCGCCAACAGGGCGGCGGTGATGAGGCACCGGACTCGCGCACTCCAGGTCCCTGGAGGCTCGGGCTTTGGATCTCGCATTCGGTTCGATTCGGGGAGTTGGCGCGGCCGCAGTCTACCAAGGCGTCCGCCGCGTGAGCTAGGATCCGGGAGCCTTGAGCTCCCCGAGCCCCGATCCGCGATCCCCCGCCCTCGTCCTCGCCTCGGCCTCCCCGCGCCGCGCGGAGATCCTGCGGTCGCTCGGCATCCCGTTTGCGACGCGGCCGGTCGACATCCCCGAGGAGCCGCTTCCGGGCGAGACCGCGGAGGCGGCCGCGGCGCGGCTCGCCGCGGAGAAGGCGGCCGTCGCCGCGCGCCGGGACCCGGAGAACTGGGTCCTCGCCGCCGACACGCTCGTGTTCCTCGACGGCGCGATCCTCGGCAAACCCCGCGACGACGAAGACGCCGCGTCGATGCTGCGCCGCCTCTCCGGGCGTGAGCACGGCGTGGTGACCGCCGTTCACCTGCGGCGGGGCGAAGCGCCGGGGCGCGGCATGGCGGAGCTGAGCCGCGTCCGGTTCGCGCCCCTCGACGACAAGGAGATCGCCTGGTACGTCGCGACGGGCGAGCCGCACGACAAGGCCGGCGCCTACGGGGTCCAGGGGTTCGGCGCGCGGTTCATCGAGGAGATCCATGGCTCCTTCACGAACGTGATGGGCCTGCCCGCGCGCGCGGTCTACCGCCTGCTCAGAGCCTCCCCAGATCCCGCTCTCGCGCTTCTCGCTCTCGCTTCCGGTTGAGCTTCATCTCGTACATCCGGGCGTCGGCCTCGGCGAGCGTCTTCGGGAACTCGGCCTTGGGCCGGTGGGTCGCCCAGCCGACCGAAAGCGTGGGCTGAAGCTGCTCGGCTCCCGGGATGTGCGGGAGGCGCCGGGCCATCTCCTCCGCCTTCTGCGCCGCGGACGCCTCGTCCGAGTGCGACAGGAGGATCAGGAACTCGTCGCCGCCCCACCGGAACACCAGGTCGGACTCCCGCAGGCAGGCCGTCAGGTAGTTCGCCACGAACTGGAGGACCTCGTCGCCGACCTGATGGCCGCGGACGTCGTTGATCTCCTTGAAGCGGTCGACGTCGATGAGGAGCACCGAGAGGCTCGTGCCGTGGCGCCGCGAGCTTGCGAGCTCGCGCCGGATGACGTCGTTGAAATAGTGACGGTTGTAGAGACCCGTCAGCCGGTCGCGGATCCCCATCTCCTTGGCCTGGGAGTCGGACTCGACCAGCCGCTGCATCTCCGCCTGGAGCTGGGTCTGGGACGCCTCGAAGAGCAGGATGATGATCCCGACGCCGACCGTCATCTCGAGGAACATCTCCAGGAAGTAGGCGTACTGCAGCGGGTCGGGCATGGCCGTCATGTCCCCGTAGCGGCGGTAGGCGAGGGCGAGGACGGCCCGCTCGGCGCCCCAGAAGAAGAACGAGGCGGACAGGATCGCCCGGCCGCCCACCGAGCCCGGCGTGACGGCGAAGGCCACCGCGGTCACGAGATAAGCCACCGCCCGCAGGGCGGAGATCGGCGCGGCCCACGTCACGGCCGGCACCAGCGGAAACGAGGACAGCCACCAGGCGGCCGCCAGGATCGGGACGGCCCAGAGCATCTCGACCGGCCGGGACTCGGGCTGCTGCTGGCGGAAGCGCCACACGCCCCGGAGCAGGAAATAGACGTGCGCCATCAGGGCGGACGTGAGCCCGAGGAGGCCCAGTCGGAATTCCTGCGCCGTCGACGCCTGCACGATGCCGAGAAGGACGAGGCTCGCCAGGAAGAAGCCCCACGAGGCGATCCAGTCGAGAAAGGCCGGCCGCCGGAACTTCCGGTACAGCAGCAGGAAAACGACGAAGAGGAGCACCGTCCCCGCCGCCTGCACCACGAGAGAGAACAGGTAAGCTTGTGGCATGGGGCTGTGTTGCACCTCAGTGTAACGCGCCGCCGCACGATCCGCATGGCCGAACGCGGCCGCGCCGAGGCCCCCGTCGCGATCGTTGCGGCGAGTGAAGCCGAAGCCGCCGCGGCCGCTCGCGCGATCGAGCGGCGGCTGCCCGGCGTCGTCCTCGAGCCGAACTCGCTCGGAGGCTATCTCCGCGCGCCGGACGCTCCCGGCCGTGTCGTGCTCTGCGTCACCGGCCGAAGCGCCACGCGGGCCCGCGCGTTCCTGCGTCGCGCGGCCGAACGCCTGCTCTGGCCGTCGCCGCCCGCCGACCTTCTCGACGCCGTTGCGGGCCTGCGGCCCGTCCGCGCGTCGAGGCCAGGGCGCGGAGCCGGAGCCCGCGCACGCGGAGCCGCCGGACCGCGAATGGCCCTCCTGCTCGAGGGGCCGGTCGACGCACGGCGGGCGCGCGCGGCCCTCCGGTCGACGCCGCGCGAGTGGATCGTCGAGAGCGCGAGGCACGTCCGCGTGGGACCTCGCGGGATGGCTGCGCTCGCCCGCGCCGGCGTCGCCTGGTCGGCGCTCGACCCGGTGGAGCTCCTCGCGGTCTGTGCGAAAGCGCCGCTGCCTCCGGGGCTCGGGCTTCCTGCGGGAATTCCGGTGTGGCTCCCGGGCCGGCCGCGCGCCTAGCGCCGGCTCTCAGGCGTCGAGGTCCTGGACCAGCTCCGCCATGGTCTCGGGCGAAAGAACCTGCCGCGCCCGGTACTCGCCCTGCGAAACCTCGAGCGCGGCTTCGGCGCCCGAGGCGAGCCCCTCGCGGCCCGCGGCCCCGAGCGGGAAGCGGATGTAGTGGACCGCGGAGATCCGGTCCTCCCGGCTCTGCCCGGGCGCGAAGAGGGCCGGATAAGCCGTTGCCCCGATCCGCAGGACGAGCCGACCCGGCTCGTCGAGCCCGATGAAGCCGTCGAGGATCTCCTGGATGCGGCTCTGGTCCGTGATCTCGATGAACAGCGTCGCCGCGACCTCTCCCGGCCCCGGAAGCAGCTCGTTGTAGGTCTCGATCTCGTGGAGCACCTTGTCGGGCTGCACGATCCGCTCGACCCGGAGCATCTCCTGGATCTGGAAACGGACCGTGTCCCGGTTCTCGAAGACCAGCGTCATCAGGGGCCCGAGCGCGACCCGCCGCCGGCGCTTCCGCTCGATGACGCGGTTGCGGAAGTCCGGCCTCTCCAGCTCGTACTCGTGAAGGTTGCGGATGTCCTCGGGAGTCAGGGCGCGCACGGATCAGACCTCGTCGCGCAGGCCGTAGGCCTCGGCCACGATCTGGATCGGGTGCTTCGGCGTCTTGCCGGTGCCCTGGCGGATCTGGACCCCCGCGAGCGCGCAGTCCGTCGCGACGCGATCGGGGTTCTCCCGGGCGACGGCGTCGAATACGGGTCGGCCGAACTTCATCGAGATCGGGAAATACTCGGTCTTCATGCTCCAGGTGCCGTCGTGGCCGGTGCACTTCTCGACCGTCACGACCTCGCTGCCGGGGATCAACTGGAGCAGGTCGCGCGACTTGAAGCCGATGTCCTGGACCTTGAGGTGGCACGGCACGTGGTAGACGATCTTGCCCGGCGAGCGCTGGAAGTCGGTCGCGAGGCGGCCGGCGGCGTGCCGGCGCATGAGGTACTCGCAGAGGTCGAGCGTCTTTCCGGCGACCTCCTTCGCCTCCTCCTCCGGGCCGATCACCGGGTATTCCTTCTTGAGGGTCAGGCTGCAGGTCGGCCCCGGCGAGACGATCGTGTAGCCGGCGCGGACGAACGGCAGAAGCGTCGCGACGTTGTCGCGCCGGCATTCCTTCGCGGACTCGAGGTCGCCGCTCTCGAGAAAGGGCATTCCGCAGCAGCGCTGGGCGGGCACGACGACTTCGCAGCCGTTCTTCTCGAGAACCGCGACCGCGGCCCGGGCGACCTCGGGGGTGTTGGCGTTGACGGCGCAGGTCACGAAGAGCGCGACGCGGTCGTGGACAGGGGCGGCCGCGGTGGGCTCCGTGGCGCCGCCGCGACGCTCCCACCACCGCAGGAAGGTCTCCCCCGCCCAGGCGGGCAGGAGCCGGTCGCGGTGCACGCCGAGCGTCTTTTCCATCAGGACCCGCGCCAGGCGGCTCTCGTTCAGGGCGTTGACGACGGGCGCCGCGAACGTCGCGACCCGGCCCATGGCATCGACCGAGGCCAGTATGCGCTCGCGGAAGGCGGGCTTGCCTTCGTTCTGGACCCGGCTCGCCCGGTCGCGGAGCACGAGGCGCGGGATGTCGACGTCCCAGCGATGCGGGGGGTAGTAGGGACAGTGCGGGATGCAGAGCTTGCACTCGAAGCAGAGGTCCGAGAACTGCTCGAGGTCCCGGGGCGCCAGCCGCTCGACCTCGCCGTCGACCTCGGGCCGGTCGAGGGCCCGGAAGAGGACGTCGAAGGACGGGCAGAGGTTGTAGCAGCGCCGGCAGGTGTGGCAGATGTCGGCCACCCGCCGCAGCTCCCGGTCGACAGACGCCGGATCGAAAAACCCGCGGGAGGCGGGATCGAAGCTCAACCCCGCCTCCCCGAATCTGCCCTCCCGGGCACTAGAGCTTGCCGAGCGTGTCGAGGCCCTTCTGGAACCGGCCCGCGTGCGACTTCTCGGCCCGCGCGAGCGTCTCGAACCATTCGGCGACCTCGGTGAAGCCCTCCTCGCGGGCGGTCTTCGCGAAGCCCGGGTACATCTGCGTGTACTCGTAGGTCTCGCCTTCGACGGCCGACTTGAGGTTCAGGTCCGTCCCGCCGATCGCGAAGCCCGTCGCCGGGTCGCCGACCTCCTTGAGGAAATCGAGGTGCCCGAAGGCGTGGCCGGTCTCGGCCTCGGCCGTGTCGCGGAAGAGGCCCCCGACGTCGGGATAGCCCTCGATGTCCGCGCGGCGCGCGAAGTACATGTAGCGGCGGTTCGCCTGGGACTCCCCGGCGAAGGCATGCTTGAGATTGTCGTGCGTCTTGGTACTGGCGAGCTTGCCCATCGTTTCTCCTCCTGATTATTTGAGGCCGTGCCGGCAGCTCCGGCACAGTCCGTGAAATTCGAGCGTTCGTCCCGTGATGGCGAACCCCCGGGCCTTGAGCCGGCGCTCGGCCGAGAGCACGCCGCCCGCCCGGGGAATGTCGAGCAACAGCCCGCAGCCGTCGCACGCGAAGTGATCGTGGGGCGACGCGTCGCCGTCGTAGCGGATGCGCCCGTCCCGGGTGAAGGACCGCAGGCGGCCTTCCTCGACCAGCACCTGCAGGTTGCGGTAGACGGTGCCGAGCGAGATGCGCGGGGCCGCGCGGCGCACCGCCTCGTAGACCCACTCGGCCGTGGGATGCGAGTCGGTCGCCATCACGGCCTCGTAGACCAGGCGCCGCTGGCGGGTGGAGCGGCGGGCGGCGGACGGAGCGGACGACGACATATCAGTAACGATTCTCATTATTGAGACTTCGGCGAGCGGGTGTCAAGAGGTGTTCGACCCAAAGCCGTCGTCTTCCGCTCCCGATCCGCTACAATCCGTTGGCTTGTCGACGACTCCACCGCCATCGTCCGCCGGGAGGGACTTTCCTCTCGGCCTTCCGGGCTTCACCTACCAGGACCTCCACCGCGAGGACCGGCTGGCCGATCTCGACGCCGCCTTCCTCGCCGGGCTCGCCGCCGAGGAGCCCGCCCTTCAGGCGCGCCTCGCCGCGTACCGCGCCGACCCGGCGTCCTTCGACGCCCTCGGCCGCTCGCGCCTCCTGGTCGACGCGGCGCGGCCGCTCGGGGCCTTCGTGGCGCGGCTCTTCGGCGTCGAGGCGGAGTGGCGGCGCCAGGGCGCCGTCGCCGGCCCGGAGGCCGTCCTCTTCCGGTTCCGGCGGGACTTCCTCCTCCGGCGCGCCCTCAAGACGAAGCTTCCGGAGGACCTCGCCGCGTTCGATCCCTCGCCTCTCCGGGACCTTGCGCGGGCGATCGAGCGGGACCTGCACCCGGACCTGCCGTGGGACGCGGACGCGGAGCTCGCGACGGCCCGGATGGCGTCCGGGCTTCTCGACGTCGAGGCCGACTTCATCGCCGCCCTCCGGCAGAAGAAAACCCCCGAGGTGCCCGCCGCCTCCCGGGACGAGGCCCGCCGCCTGGCGCGCCGCGCCGCCGCATCGGGCCCCGCGACCCCGCGCGCCCGGAGCGAGGCCGACGAGGATCTCCTCCGCTTCGTCCAGGAGCTCCTCGAGAAGTACGCTTTCTTTTGTCACCTGCGGCGCGAGCACCCCGCCCTCGCCCCGGAGGTCGCCCGGTGGACGTCCTTTCGCCTGCCCGAGAACCTCGACTACCAGAACCTCGTCGAGACGAAGCGGCCCAATCCGGCATTGCCCGAAGAGCGGGTCGGTCCCGCCCGCGGCCACCGTCGCCGGGAGGGGTTCAAGCTGACCGACCCGCGGATGACGCCGCGCGAGGTGCTCGGCGAGACGCACTACTGCCTCCTCTGCCACGAGCGGGAGAAGGACTCGTGCTCGAAGGGCTTCGTCGACGCCAAGACCGCGGCCTGGCAGAAAAACCCGCTGGGGATCCCGCTGAAGGGCTGTCCGCTCGACGAAAAGATCTCGGAGATGCACCAGCTCCGGCGCGAGGGCGACGCGATCGGCGCGCTGGCGCTGGTGGCGATCGACAATCCGATGTGCCCCGGAACGGGCCACCGCATCTGCAACGACTGCATGAAGGGCTGCATCTTCCAGAAGCAGGAGCCCGTCAACATCCCGCAGATCGAAACGGGCGTCCTGACGGACGTCCTGGCGCTGCCGTGGGGCGTCGAGATCTACGGTCTGCTGACGCGCTGGAACCCGCTCAACCCGCTTCGCCCGGTGGCGCGGCCGTACACGGGACGGAAGGTCCTCGTGGTGGGACTCGGCCCGGCGGGCTACACGCTGGCGCACTTCCTCCTCAACGAAGGCTACGGTGTCGTCGGGATCGACGGCCTGAAGATCGAGCCCCTCCCGGGCGACCTGACCGGGAGGGACGGCGGCGGCATCCGCCCCGTGCGCGACTGGTCGGAAATCTCCGTTCCACTCGACGAGCGCCCTCTCGCCGGCTTCGGCGGCGTGTCGGAATACGGCATCACGGTGCGCTGGGACAAGAACTTCCTGACGTTGATCCACCTGACGCTCGCGCGCCGCCGCCGTTTCGAGATCCTCGGGGGCGTGCGCTTCGGGGGCACGCTGTCGGCCGAGCAGGCCTTCGACGCCGGGTTCGACCACGTCGCGATCGCGGCCGGCGCCGGCCGGCCGACGATCATCCCGATGAAGAACAACATCATGCGCGGCGTGCGGAAGGCCTCGGACTTTCTGATGGCCCTCCAGCTGACCGGCGCCTTCAAGGAAGAGGCCCTCGCCAACCTGCAGATGGAGCTGCCGGCCGTCGTCATCGGGGGCGGCCTGACCGCGATCGACACGGCGACGGAGCTCCTGGCCTACTACCCCCTCCAGGCGGAGAAGACCCTCGCCCGATACCAGGCCCTCTGCGCCGAGAAGGGCGAGGACGCGGTGCGGGCAACCTTCGATCCCGAGGAACGGGACATCCTCGACCGGCTGCTCGCCCACGGCCTCGCCGTCCACAAGGAGCGGGAGCGCGCGCACGCGGCCGGGGAACTCCCCGACCTCGCCCGCCTCTGCCGCGCGTGGGGCGGCGTGTCGATCGCGTATCGCCGGACGATGGAGGACTCCCCCGCCTATCGTCTCAACCACGAGGAGATCATCAAGGCCCTCCAGGAGGGCATCTCCTTCATCGAGGGCCTCGAGCCGCAGGAGGCGGTCCCGGACGAGTACGGGAAGTTGAAGGCGATGCGGTTCCTGCGCGGAGGCTCGGGCGAGACCGTCGAGCTGCCCGCGCGCAGTTGCCTCGTGGCCGCCGGGACGACGCCGAACATCACGTACGCGAAGGAGTTCCCGGATGCGTTCCCGCTCGACGCCAAGCGGCGCTTCTTCGCCCCCCATCGCGCGGTGCGCTCGGGCGGCGGCTTTCGCCTGGAACCGGCGCAACCCGAGGACGAGACCGCCTTCTTCACCGGCTACTCGCGCCGCGGCCGGTTCGTCACCTTCTTCGGCGACAACCACCCCGCCTACAACGGCAACGTCGTCAAGGCGATGGCCTCGGCGCGCAACGGTTACCGGGCAATCGTCGAGGTGCTCGACGGAGAGCGGGACCGGGTCCGGCCGGACGCGGAGTGGGACGCGTTCGCTCGGGGGATCCGCGAGGACCTGTCGGCCGAGGTCGTCGAGGTCCACCGCCTGACGCCCACGATCATCGAGGTCGTCGTCAGGGCGCCCGCCGCGGTCCGCAACTTCGAGCCCGGGCAGTTCTTCCGCCTCCAGAACCTCGAGTCCCGGGCGCCCCGCGTGGGCGGATCGCCGCTTCTCATCGAGCCCTGCGCGCTGACGGGGGCCTGGGTCGACCCGGAGAAGGGCCTGCTCTCCATGATCGCCCTCGAGATCGGCGGCTCGACCCGGCTCTGCTCGGTGCTCCGGCCCGGCGAGCCGGTCGTCGCCATGGGCCCGACCGGCACGGCCACGGAGCTGCCCGAAAACTCGACGGTCATGCTCGCCGGGGGCGGCCTCGGCAACGCGGTGCTCTTCTCGATCGGAAAGAAGGCCCGGGCCCGGAACAACCGGGTCGTCTACTTCGCCGGCTACAAAAAAGCCGAAGACTTCTACAAGCGCGAGGAGCTCGAGGCGGCCGCGGACGTGCTGGTCCTCTCCGTCGACCGGGGCGAGGCCATCCCGGCGCGCCGCGCCTCCGACCGCAGCTTCGTGGGCAACATCGTCGAAGCGATGGTCGCCTACGCGACGGGCCGGCTGGGCGAAGTCACGATCCCTCTCTCGGCCGTGGAGCGCCTCATCGTCATCGGCTCGGATCGCATGATGGCGGCCGTGACGCGGGCCCGCAAGGACGCCCTGGCGCCGCACCTGTCGCCCGGCCACGTCGGGATCGCCTCGATCAACTCCCCCATGCAGTGCATGATGAAAGAGGTCTGCGCCCAGTGCCTCCAGAAGCACGTCGATCCGGCGACCGGCCGCGAGGAGATCGTCTTCTCCTGCTTCAACCAGGACCAGAAGCTCGACGAAATGGACTGGGGCAACCTCGCCGCGCGCCTGCGCCAGAACACCGTGTCCGAGAAGCTCACGAACCTCTGGATGGACCGCCTGTTCCGTCTCGAAGACCCCCGCCGGGTCTGAACCGTCGCCTCCGCTTCGCTCGGGGGGTCTGGCTTCGCCACCGGATGGGGTAGTGCCGCTTGTCGAAGGTGATCGAGACGAAGGTCGTAGGGGCGCGTGTTCCCGCCCATATCCAGTGCGGTCACTTGACGCGGGGGTCCGACCCGCCTCCAACCCCCTTTTTCGCGGCATTCCCCCATCCGTTCGCGGCGCGAGGAATCTCCGCGAGCGCAGCGGAGGACGCCTCGCGCCGCGGGAGCCGGAGCGAAGCGAGGGATCAGGCGAACGGTCGAGCCTGCAGGCGAGCCGTTCGCCGGTGCGCCGTCAGGCGCAGATCCCGAGCGAAGCGGAGGCGACGGTTACGGTACCGACGCCAGAAACAGCAGGTACGGATTGATCGCGACGCCGGCCTTGAAGTTGTCGTCATCCTCGGGCATGCGGGTGATCGAGAAGTGCAGGTGGGCCCCGCCGATCACGTGACCGGTGCTTCCCACGTACGCGATGACGTCGCCCTTGGAGACCCGCGCCCCGGCCTTCATCCCCTTCGCATACCGGGAGAGGTGGCAGTAGAACAGAAGGAACTTGCCCGTGGGGTCTTTCTGGTAGAGGGAATTCCCTCCCCGTTTCTCGCGGCTCACGCGGACGATCTCGCCATCGGCGGCGGCGAGCACCGGCGTGCCCTTCGGGGCGCCGATGTCGATGGCGAGGTGCTGCCGATGCCGGCCCCGCGAGTTCAGGAAGGAGTCCCGCAGACGGCTGGCGTCGACACCCTCGACCGGAATCCGGACGCCGGCCGTCATGAGCTCCGAAAGCTCGACTTCCTCCGGGCGCATCGTGGACTGGGAGGACTTGGGCCGCAGGAACGACCCGAAGCTCCGGGCCGCGCGGAGGAGCGTCCCGGGCGTCTCCTCGGGCATGTCGTCCGCGATCGTCTCGGGCTCGGGCGTCTCCGCGTCGGTCTCGTGGACGTGGGCTTCGAGGACGACGTCGACGGGATTGCAGAGCGGACGGGGATAGTCGACGACCTCCAGCGGCAGGAACGGTCCATATTGCTCGAGCGCCTGGACGGCGACCCGGTCGACCGCCGACCTGGCGCCGGAGGGTTTTCGGGCCTTTTTCCCGTGCGCGTTGACCGCGTGGGCCTTCTTCTGGCCTTCGGTGCGTCGGCTCGCCGCCTGGCCGGAGGCTGCCGCGCTCCTCCCCTCGGAGGAGGACGGGAGCGCGAAAATGAAAACGGCGGCCAGAGCAGCCGCCGGCATGACCGACGCCTTACGCACGAAGGGGATTATCCGAAGGGACCGGGGGGCCGTCAACCAAAAAGTCCTTGGGAATCTGTGGGTTATGCTGAATCAGCATACCTCCGCCGAGCCGTGACTGCGTTCGGGCCGGACGCCGGTTACGCCCGTTCGAGGTAGCTGTCGTCGCGGGTGTCGATCTTGATCCGAACGCCCGCCTCGACGAACTGCGGCACCATCACCTGGAGTCCCGTCTCGAGTGTCGCGGGCTTGTAAGACGCCGACGCGGTCGCGCCCTTCATGCCCGGCTGAGTCTCCGTGACCTTGAGAGTGACCGTGTTCGGCAGCTCGATGCCGACCGGGTTCTCCTCGTAGAAATCGACGTGGATGACGGTGTTCGGCAGCAGGTACTTCATCTGCTCGCCGATCACTTCGTCGGAGAGCGTCAGCTGGTCGTAGCTCGTCTGATCCATGAAGTGGTGGCCGGCGGCGTCCGAATAGAGGTACTCCATCTCCCGCTCGTCGAGCGACGCCTTCTCGACCCGGTCGGTCGAGCCGAACCGGTGCTCGTTCATCGAGCCGGAGCGGACGTTGCGCATCTTGGCCTGGACGAAGCCCCGGAGGTTGCCCGGGGTCTTGTGGACCATGTCGTGGACGCGGTGCAGCTCGCCGTTGTGGATGATGAGCATGCCGCTCCGAAGCTGGGTCGCCGGAATCATCGCCATGGAAACACCCCTCGAAAAAGACGGCGAAATCTAACAGAAGCCGCCGGGGCCGTCCAGCCGGGGCCGGAATCGCGTCCACCCGGCCGGGACAAGAAAAAGCCCCGGGGTGACCCCCGGGGCCGGAATTCGACGTCGAACTGCGGTTCAGTCCCGGTTCACGACCCGGGGGCTGCCGCGCCGCGCCGGGGCCGCCGAGGCGTCCGGCATCTGCAGGGCGTAGCCCCTGGCCGCGTTCGTGCTCTTCAGGAGCTGCCTCCACATCCCCAGGGTGTAGTGATACTGGCCGCCGCCGCGGACGGACGAGCCGGTCTGCGGGACGTTCGGCGTGAAGAGGACGTGGTTGAAGCTGGGGCGCGGGATCTCGAGCCCGAGCGCAGCGTTCATCGATGCGGACGAACTCGTCGGCGACGATCGTGTACCCGATCGAGGAGGGGTGGAACCCGTCGGCCGAGAAGAGGCCTCCCGTCAGGAACCGTAGACGTCAGCAGTTGAGGCCGCCGATCTCGTAGCCGTGGGCGCCGATGTCGTCGAAGAACGCGTTGATGTCGACCAGGACGTTCCCCCGGCGCCCGCGATCTCGGCCGCGATCGTCGAGTTGTATGCGTCGATGTAGGCCTGGATCGCCGCGACCTCGTCCGGGTAGAGGAGGACGCCGGGGACGAGGGTGGAAGGCGGAATGAACTGCCCGTTCGGCAGCGGCAGGCCGGTCCCGCCGAGGGCCATCGGGAACGCCGATCCCCTGCGCGAGCAGCGACTGACGCCGGCAGCGTGACGAGCGTTCCGTCGGCACCGGGCAGACCCTGGTCCGGCGCGACCGGCACGCAGGGATACGCCTCGTTGCCGGGCCCGAGAACCGCGCACGGGGCCTGCCGTGACGATCACGGGCTGCCGCGTCGTACGGTCGCCACGACCGGCGGATGGTGCACGTGTATGGCAGGTGATCCGGAACGTTGGCCTGCGACGATCGTCCGGCCCGAGCCCGTGATGGCGGCAGCACGGCCGCGTAGTCCGGCCTGGAACTCGATCGATCGGCGTCGTCGTCACGCCGGGGCCAGGACCACGCCGGCAGGGCCGCCGGCAGGATGTCGTTGGCGCCGATCCAGAGCGTCATCAGGTCGGGCGCCAGGCGTTGGCCTCGGTGACGGCGCTCAGGCCGTCGAACGGCGAGCCCGGCACGTTGCGCAGCACCAGCGCCGCGAACTGCTCGGCGGTCGTGCCACTGGGTTGGCCTGCGTCGATGTCGATCAGGTCGTCGACGTGCGCGCCGGGAATGCCCGAGGTTGTTGTAGGGCCGGGCGAGGAGCGCGTTCAGCGGTGCGCCCTGCTGCGAGATGTTGCCCACCGTGATCGTCGACGGCGGGAATGAAGACCGCCCCGAGGCACGGGTTCCCGACGAGCGGGCTCGTCAGCGCGAGTTCCTGGACGAGGGGCTGCTGAAAGTCCGTCTGGCGAAGCTGAGCCGGCCAGCACCGCCGCGAACGAGGCCTGCCTGGTTGCGCTCGACGAGGCAGTTGCCCTCGACGCCCGCCGTCAGGGAGTCGCCGAGCGCGACGTAGTGGTTGAACTGGGCGAGGGCCGGGGCGGCGATCAGGGCGGAGACGCCGGCGGCCAGAGCGAGGGACTTCCGTATTTTCTGGTTCATCGCTTTCTCCACCCTATAGGGCGATCCGGATGCCGGCCGTCAGAACGAGGCCGGTCTCCGAGTAGGTGCCGAAATAATTGTCGGTCTGCGGCGGCGTGAGGATCGCCCGATTCTTGAACGCGATCCACGCGGCGCCGACGTCGAAGCCCCAGCTCTCCGTGTTGTAGCCGAACCCGCCGGTGTAAACGTTGCGATCGTTGTCCGGCAGCAGCGGGCTGACGTCGAAGTCGGGCTGCGGCGTGTTGTCGTAGTAGTAGCCGCCCCGGATCGCCCAGGCCCCGAAGGACTTCTCGAGACCGACGCGATAGGCCCACGTATCCGACCAGTTCGTCGGGCGCAGGATGTCTCGGCCGACGAGCGTCGGGAAGCTGATCGCGAGGCTCTGAAAGCTCGACCACTCCGTCCAGTCCGCTTCGAGGGCGAGGAGGAATCCGGCCGGGAGCTGGATTCCGACCCCGAGATTCAGGCTCGACGGGAAGTCGATCGAGGTCGTCACGGGCGGATTGCCGGTCGGCAGGGACGCCGCCACGGCGGCGTCGAGGACGGCGTTACCCGTGGGCCGCGAAGTGAAGGTCGCCTCACCCTCGTAGTCGACGTTGATGCCCGACCGGTACGCCGCGCCGATCGAGACCGCCTCGACGGGCTTGAACATGAGGCCGACGTTCCAGCCCCAGCCGCCGTTGTCCAGCAGGTCGCTGTTGAGCTTGACGTGCGCGACGGGGACGACGGCTCCCGTGAACGGATCGATCGCCCCCTGGTTGCGCTCGAGCTGGACCTTGGAGAAGCGGTAAACCACTCCGGCGGCGATCGAGAGCTGCGGGAACAGGCGGTAGGAAAAGGCCAGGTTGGTGTCGTACGCCTGGATCACCGCGTTCTGCGAGATGAACATGCCGTTGTAGGTCGTGTTCGGGTCCTGCCACTTCAATCCCGAGACCGTACTGCGCGAACCCGCCGACGCCGACATTGAGCTCCTGGGTCAGGGGAAGCACGAGGTATCCGTCGGGGAAGAAGTACCAGTTCTGCTGCATGTAGGCGACCGAGCCCTCGCCGGGGTACGGGTTGGCGCCGTCGACCTGGCCCTCGGTGCGCGTCAGAAAGTTCGCGCCGAGGTAACCCTCGACGTGATTCATCCAACCGATGCCCGCGGGATTGTAGAAGAGCGCCGTCGGGTCGCCCCCGACGCCCGCGTACGCGAGACCCATGCCCGTCGCGCGCGCGCCGTGGGTCATGACCTGGAAGCCCGACGGGAACGCCGGAGCGGTGACCAGAAGGCCCGCGACCGCCAGGGCCAGGCAGAGCGGGGCCAGGACGCGATGTCGCTGTCTCAAAATGCTCCTCCCTCAGCTTCGGTTGGAAACGGGTTGACGACGAGTCGGTCGGTTCCCACGCTAGTGATTGGTCACCGAGATCGAAATCGCGGCGCGACGAGACGCCCAATCGAAGGAGCGGCCTCCGTGACCGGACATTAGCCCGGAATCTAGACCTCGGCGCGGGGAAAGTCAAAGGAAGACCGCCCGTGACGGGCCTTAGAATCACGTTGTCTTGTCCCACGAGAACGAGCCTCCCCCGCGCGACGGATCGACGCCCCGCGCCGCCGCACGCGAGAAGCCGGTCGGCGTCGGCACCGTTCTCGGCGAGCGCTACCGGATCGACTCGGTGCTCGGCTTCGGCGGCATGGGCGTGGTGTACCGGGCGCGCGACCTGCGGCTCGACCAGGAGATCGCACTCAAGCGCATCCGCCCCGACCGAGTCTCGCCGGAGCGGCGCGAGACCCTGCGGCGAGAGATCATCCTGTCGCGCAAGGTGACCCACGAGAACGTCTGCCGCGTCTACGACCTCGTCGACATCAACGGCGAGGAGTGGGTCTCGATGGAATACCTGCCGGGCAAGACGCTCAAGGAGATCGAGGAGAAGGAGCGCACGCTTCCGCTGGGACGCGGCCTCGCGATCGCCAAGGGCATCTGCGGGGGCCTCGCCGCGGCGCACCGCATCGGCATCCTCCACCGCGACCTGAAGCCCGAGAACGTCATCGTCGGCGACGACGGCAAGCCGCGACTGATGGACTTCGGAATCGCCGTCGAGACGGCGCTCGTCTCCGGGGAGAAGGGCGACACGGTTCCGGGGACTCCCGAGTTCCTGGCGCCGGAGCTGCTCTGCGGGTCGATGCCGTCGGTGAGGACCGACGTCTACGCGATGGGCGTCCTCCTCTTCGAGATGTTCACCGGCCGCGTGCCGTTCGACGACGACGACACCGCGCGGCTCGTGCGCCGGGTCGTCACGGAGGCGGCACCGAAGGTCGAGACGCTGCGGCCGGACCTGCCGCCCGAGCTCCGCGACATCCTCGAGCGCTCGATCGCGAAGGACCCCGAGGCGCGGTTCCACGACGCCACGGCGCTGTCCGACGCCATCTCGGCCTTCGAGGGACAGGTCCTCGACCGGGTCCTCGCCGAGGTCTCGGTCACCCGGGCCCGCATGGTCAAGCTGATGGTGATCCTGGAGGCCAACAAGTCCCTCGCCGCGACGTTCGACCCGACCGAGACGCTCCGCATCATCCTGAAGACTGCGATCTCCGAGACCGACGCCGAGCGCGGGACGATCTTCCTGCGCGAGCCGGGATCGGACGAGCTCGTCAGCCAGATCCTCGAGGGCGGCGCGGTCGATCCGATCCGCGTCCGGGTCGGGAACGGCATCGCCGGGACCGTCGCGAAGACGGGCCAGGTCATCACCACGGTCAACGCCTACGAGGACGCCCGCTTCGACAAGAGCGTCGACGCCGACTCGGGATTCAAGACGGTCTCCATGGTGGCGGCCCCGCTGCGCACGCCCCGCGGCGAGATCGTCGGGGTCATCGAGGTCCTCAACAAGCGCCGGCGCAACTTCACCCGGGAGGACGAGGAGTTCCTGGCCGAGGTCGGCACGCACGCCGCGCTCGCCGTCGAAAGCGTGCGGGAGCACGAGGCCGCCGTCCGCCAGGGCCGCCGGGCCGGCGCCGCGGCGATCCTCCGGGCCGTCTCCCCCCTGCTGAACCCCACGACCTGGCCGGACACGCCGGGCTTCGAGTCGGCGCCGCTGCGCTGGCACGCCGAGGAGCCGGGCCTCCTCGTCTACGCCGTCGAGGCGCGCCCCGGCTCGCTCGCGCTTCTTCTCGTCGAGGACGCGCGCGCGCTCGAAGACGCCGCCGGGCCGATCGTCCGGGCCTCGCGGCTCGCCCGCTCGCTCCTCCCTTCGGCGGCGCCGTCGGAGATCGTCCGCCGCGCCGGCGAGCTCGAGCCCGGAATCTCCGCGACCGCCGCCCGGTGGGACGGCGACCGGATCGCGCTGGCGGCGCGCGGCGCGCCGGTGCCCTACCTGCTGCGCTTCGGGCGCCCCGTTCCCTTCGAGGTGCGCGAGGCCGGAGGGGTTTTCGAGGCGGCCCTCGAGACCGCCGCGGGAGACCTCCTCATCCTCGGCTCGCAGGGGCTCTTCGGGCTCCAGCCGCGGGACAGGGCCGCGTCGCCCGAGAAGGGCCGTCCAGAGGCTCGCGCGGACCTGCGAAACGCAGGCGCTGGCCGCGGGGTTCGCCACCCTCGTCGCCGACTGGAAGAAGGCCGGCGTCTCGCCCGGCGCGCGGGACGTCTTCCTGCTCGCCGCCAAGCGCCGCGTCTGACGTCCAGGCCTCAGGCTTCGCCGTCGTAGATCAGGCGGCCCTCCGCCGTGACTCGGGCGAACGCCGGAAGCCGGTGCGGCCGCGCCTTCCCGGTCGACAGAATGTCCTCGACCGTCTCGCCGCGCGCGACGAGGGCGTCCGCGATCAGCGACCGGTGGCACTTCCAGGGCAGCGCCTCGGCGCACAGCAGCGCCGCCCGCGCGCCGTCGGAAAGCGCGCGGAGCCGCGCGAGGCCGGCCTCGAACTCGGGGCTCTCCATGAAGTCGGCGAAGCCCCGGAAGCCCTCCTCCCGCCAGGCGACGTGGGCGGAGTCCGGCCGCGGCTTGCGCCGGCCGCCGAGCTCGGGGAAGCCGGCATAGTCGACTCCGGCCGCGCGAAGCGCCGACGCGAGCGGCGCCGCGTCGAAGTGCGGCCACTTGCGCGACACCGGGTACCGCCGCACGTCGAGGATGCGGTCGACGCGGTGCGCCGCGAGCAGCGCCAGGAAATCCTCCAGGGAACGATTCGAGTGGCCGAGCGTCAGGACGGCTACGGCAGCACCGCCACGGCGAGCGCCCCCGGACCTCCGTGGGCACCGAGCGCCGGTCCGCACTCCACGATCATCACGTCGGACTCGGGATAGTGGGCGCGGATCTCGCGCGCCACTTCCTCGGCCGCGTCCTCGGCGTCGCAATGCGCGACGCCGAACCGGCGGGAAGCGCTGACGCGCTCGCCGGCCTCGTCGAAGACGAGGGCCATCATCTTGCGGCGTGCCGCAGCGTACCCGCGCGCCTTGCCCGCCGGCACGGCCACCCCCTCGCGCGACATCGTCAGCACGGGGAGAAGGCCCAGGACCTTCGCGACCATGCCCTTGAGGGGCGAGACGCGGCCGCCCCGGACCAGGTGCTTCAGCGTCGGCACGGCGACGAAGGTGCGCACGCGATCCGCGGTGTCGAGGGCGATCTGCGCGACCTCCTCCGCGCTCCGGCCGGCGGCGGCGGCCTCCGCGGCGGCGCGGACCACGAGCCCCAGTCCGACCGAGACCGTGCGGCTGTCGACGTGCGTGATGTTCGTCTTCCCGACCGGGCGCGCTCCGACCTTCGCCGCCTGGTACGTCCCGGAGACGCCGGCCGAGAGGTGGACCGAAACGATCGAGCCGGCGTGCGCCGCGACGTTCTCGTAGACCTGCGTGAAATCGGCCGGCGGAGGCTGCGAGGTCTTGGGGGCCTCGTCGGTCACGGAGAAGCGGGCGTAGAACTCGGAGGGGCTGATCGTGACCTTGTCGAGGTAGTTCTCCGAGCCGAAGAAGACGCGCACGGGCACGACGCCGACGCCGAATTCCTCGAGAAGCGCGGCGGGCAGGTCGCAGGTCGAGTCGGTCACGATGCCGACGCGGGCCGCGCGGTTCTGGTCGAAACGGGACTCGTGCTGCGCCCGCATGTCCTCGACCTTCGTCTGCGCGACGTCGGCGAACCGCGCGACGACGGAGAAGAGCTTCTCCGGTTCGTTGGTGTGGACGTGGAGGCGGATGCGGGCGGCGCCCCCGGCGAGCACGATCGAGTCGCCGAGCAGCGCGACCTCGCGCCGCACGGCGTCGCGGTCGATCGCATCCCCTTCCAGGAGCGCCTCCGTGCAATAGCGGAACAGAATCGACTCCGGCGTCCGGTCGAAGACGGCGGCCCGGACCTCTTCCGGCTCGACCGGCGGCGGAGCGAACCGCGCCGCTTCCCGGACGTACGTCACGATCCCCTCGAGGAGATAGACGAAGCCCTGCGCACCCGCGTCGACCACGCCCGCCTTCTCCAGGGCTTTCATCTGCTTCGGCGTATTCTCGAGGGAGGTCTTCGCGGCCTTGAGCGATTCGGGCAGGAGGACGTCGAAGTCCCGCACCTCGGCCGCGCGGTCCGCGACGTGGCGGGCCCAGTCGCGGATCACGGTGAGGATCGTCCCCTCGACCGGACGGGCGATCGCGCTGTAAGCGGACTCGGCCGCCCGGACGACGGCCGAACCGAACGCGCCCGTCGTGATCCGCGGCGCGTCGGGCAGGCCTTCGGAGAAGCCGCAGAAGAACTGCGCAAGGATGGCGCCCGAGTTGCCGCGCGCGCCGCCGATCGCCGAATCGGCCAGGGTCTTCGACATTTCCCGGATGTGCCGCTGGCGAATCCGGGAGATCCCGGCCGCGACTTTCTGCAGCGTCGAGGCCACGTTGGTGCCGGTGTCGCCGTCGGGCACCGGGAACACGTTGATCTTGTTGAGGGCCTCCGCACGCGCGGCGACGAAGTGCGCGCCGGCGATGACCGCGCGCGAGAGGCGGTTCCCGTCGAGGTAGCCGATCGCGATCAAGGCTTGATCGTCGCGGGGTAACCCTCGGGCGCGCGGCCCGTGTCGCGCGAGCCCCGATACTCCTCGGCCACGGCCGGCAGGCGGTCGAGGTAGAAGAGGACCACGCCGCAGCCCATGCACGCCCAGGGAAACACCTTCTCGACGCCCCACGAAAAGAGGCCGGTCTTCCAGGGCTTCTTCCAGAAGTACGACGTGTAGCCCGAGGTGTTGGACCGGGAGCGGAGCATCTCCCCCCCGCAGAGCGGGCACTTGCGATGGAAGGCGTCGCTGCTCATGGCGGTCCGGGGAGGGAGGATATCAGGGGAGTAAGCGGTCAGCGGTAAGCAGTCAGCGACCAGCCCGGCTTCCGCCGTGCTCCTGCTTACTGCAGACTGCTTACGGGTTTTCCGGCCTCCAGCGCAGAACGAGCTTCTTGGCCGCGCCGACCTCGTCGACCCGCCGGACCGGCGTCGTGTGGGGCGCGCCGTGGACGACGTCGGGCGCCTCGGCGCACTCGCGTGCGATCTCGCGCATCGCCCGGATGAAGGCGTCGAGCCCCGGCTTTCCCTCGGTCTCCGTGGGCTCGATCATGAGGGCCCCGTGGACGATCAGCGGGAACGACACCGTCGGGGGATGGAATCCGTAGTCCATGAGCCGCTTGGCGATGTCCATGTTCGACACGCCGAGCTCGACCTGCTTCTTGTCCGAGAGCACGACCTCGTGCATGGACGGAGCGTCGTACTTGAGGTGGTACACGTCGGAGAGGCCGGCCCGCAGGTAGTTCGCGTTGAGAACGGCGCCGCGGGCGACCTCGCCGATGCGGTTGCCGTAGGCAGCGATGTACGACAGCGCCCGCACGAACATTCCGAAGTTGCCGAGGAACGACCGCAGGCGGCCGATCGAGTCCGGCCGGTCGAAGTCGAGGTAGTAGCTTCCGTCCTCGCGCCGCTCGACCGTCGGGCGCGGCAGGAACGGAACGAGGTTCGCGCCGACCGCCACCGGGCCCGAGCCCGGGCCTCCCCCGCCGTGCGGCGTCGAGAAGGTCTTGTGGAGGTTCATGTGCATGACGTCGACGCCCATCAGCCCGGGCTTCGCGATGCCCACGAAGGCGTTGAAGTTCGCGCCGTCGCAGTAGAGGAACCCGCCCTTGGCGTGGACGATCGAGGCGATGTCGAGGATGCGGTCCTCGAACACGCCGAGGGTGTTCGGCACGGTCAACATCAGCGCCGCGACGTCCTCGGTCATGGCAGCCTCGAGGGCTCCGAGATCGATCGTTCCGTGGACGTTGGACTTGAGCTCCCTGACCTTGTAGCCGGCGAAGTGGGCCGAGGCCGGATTGGTGCCGTGCGCCGAGTCGGGGATGAGGACGGTCGTCCGCGCGCGGCCGGCCTTCTCGAGGGCGCGCCGCACCATGAGGATCCCGGCGAGCTCTCCCTGCGCTCCGGCCGACGGCTGCAGCGTGACGCGGGCGAGGCCGGTCAGCTCCGCGAGGATGCGCTCCAGCCGCCACGCGAGCTCCAGCGCGCCCTGGGACACGGACTCCGGCGCCAGGGGATGCGCGGCCGCGAAGCCCGGCAGGCGCGCCATCTCCTCGTTGGTGCGCGGATTGTGCTTCATCGTGCACGAGCCCAGCGGGTACAGGCCCTGATCGATCGAGAAGTTGAGGTGCGAGAGCCGCGTGAAGTGGCGGGCGATCTCGACCTCGGTCACTTCCGTCTCGCCCGCGATCTCGCCGCGGCGCAGCGCCTCGGGGATGGCGTTCCTCTCGGGAACGTCGAGCGCCGGCAGGCTGTATCCGATCTTTCCCTCGCCCGACCTCTCGAAGACGAGCGGCTCGAGCCGCGGCTCCGGACGGGGGCGAACGGAGGCGGGCGCGGCGGCGGTCTTCTCTTCGATCTCGAGGCTCACTGCGCCCTCCCGCCGAGGGCCGCGACGAAGTGGTCCATCTCGGCCCGCGTGTTCAATTCGGTGACCGCGACGAGAAACCGCCGCCGGTCGCCGCCCCAGCGCGAGAGCGGAATCCCTCCGAGAATCCCGCGTCCGGCGAGCCGGTCGAGCAGAGCCGCGGCATCCTCCGGGGCCTCGACGATGAACTCGTTGAACGTCGGGCCCGGCAGCGGGATGCGGAAGCCCGGGACCTTCGCGATCTCGGCCTTCAGGTACTCGGCCTTCGCATGGCTCTGCGCGGCGACTTCCCGCAGGCCCTTCTTGCCGAGGAGCGACATGTGGATGTTCGAGGCGAGGGCCATGAGCCCCTGGTTCGTGCAGATGTTGGAGGTCGCCTTCTCGCGCCGGATGTGCTGCTCGCGCGTCGAGAGCGTCAGGCAGAAGGCGCGCCGGCCGTCGGCGTCCCGTGTCTGGCCGACGAGACGCCCGGGAATCTGGCGCTGGTGCTCGGACCGGCAGGCCATGAAGCCGAGGAGAGGGCCGCCGAAGTGCATCGGCACGCCGAGCGACTGCAGCTCCCCGCACGCGATGTCGGCGCCGCCTTCCCCCGGAGGCGCCAGGAACGCCAGTGACGCCGCCTCGGCCACCACGGCGACCGAGAGGGCGCCGGCCTGGCGCGCCGCCGCCGATCCGACGTTCCAGTCCTCGACGATCCCGTAGACGTTGGGAGACTGCACGGCGACGGCGAACGTCGTCGCGTCGGCGGCCGCCGCGAGGGCCCGCGCGTCGGTCGCTCCGTCGGCGCCCACGGGGACCTCGACGACGTCGAGCCCCAGGTTCGCGAAGTAGCTCTCGACCGTCTCCCGGTACTCCGGGTGGATGCCGGCCGACAGCACCGCGCGCTTCTTCCCCTTCGACAGACGCTCGGCCATCAGGAGCGCCTCGACGAGTGCGCTCGCCCCCTCGTAGAGCGACGCGTTGGCGACCTCGAGACCGGTCAGGAGGCAGACGTGCGTCTGGAACTCGAAGATCGACTGGAGGGTCCCCTGCGAAACCTCGGGCTGGTAGGGCGTGTACGCTGTCAGCCACTCCGCCCGGTAGAGCATCTGGTCGGCAATCGCCGAGACGTAGTGGTTGTAGACGCCGCCGCCGAGGAAGAACGCCGTGTCCCGGGCATTCGCGTTGCGGGCGGCGAGGCCGCCGAGGAAGCGGCGGATCTCGATCTCGGAGAGCGGGTCGGGAAGATCCGGGGCCTGCCGCACGGCGGCCGGCACCGTCGCGAAGAGGTCGTCGATGGAGGAGACGCCGATCGCGGCCAGCATCTCCCGCCGCTCGGCGTCCGAGGCCGGCAGGAACTTCACTTTTCCTGCTCCTCCTCGCGCACGTACTTCGCGTACGCATCCGCGGTCATGAGCTTTCCGATCTCCTCGTCGGTCGACAGCTTGACCTTGATGAGCCAGCCGTCGCCCTGCGGGTCGTCGTTGATGATGCCGGGCTCGGCGACCGCGCCCTTGTTGATCTCGACCACCTCGCCGGAGACGGGGATGAAGAGCTCGGAGACCGCCTTGACCGACTCGACCGTCCCGAACTCGTCGTTGGCGTTGTAGACGTGCCCGACCTCGGGAAGCTCCAGATACACGATCTCGCCGAGCTGCTTCTGCGCATGGTCCGTGATCCCGACCGTTCCGGTGTCGCCGTCCACGCGCACCCACTCGTGGCTCTCGCTGTAATGCAGGTCGTCCATCAGCTTCCCTTCCTCTTGTAGAACGGCGTCGGCACGACGCGCGCGGCGGCCCCGCGACCGCGGATGTCGACTTCGAATTCGGTTCCCACGGCCGTCGCGGCCGCCGGCAGGAGCGCGAGGCCGATCGGCTTGCCCAGGGTCGGCGAGTGCGTGCCCGACGTGACGACGCCCGGCCCCGCCGCCGTTTTCGCGGCGTAACCGTGGCGGGCGATTCCCCGGTCGGTCATCTCGAAGCCGATCAGCCGGCGCGGCACGCCGGCCGCCTTCTGGGCGGCGAGCGCCTCGCGCCCCAGGAAGTCGCCCTTGCCCATCTTCACGATCCAGCCGAGATCCGCCTCGAACGCGGTCACGGTGTCGTCGATGTCGTTTCCGTAGAGGGCCATCTTGGCCTCGAGCCGCAGCGTGTCGCGCGCGCCGAGGCCGCACGGCACAACGCCGTCGCCGCGGCCCTCCTCGAGCAGGCGGCGGAAGATCGCCTCGGCGTCCTCCGGGCGGCAGTAGACCTCGAAGCCGTCCTCGCCCGTGTAGCCGGTGCGCGACACGAGGGCCGCGGCCCCGGCGACCGTCCCTTCGCGGAAGCCGTAGTACGGCAGGTCCGAAGGATCCGGATCGGCGACCCGGGCGAGCAACGCCGCCGCCTTCGGGCCCTGCACGGCGATCAGCGCCCACCGGTCGCTCTGGTTCTCGGCCCGCACGTTGCCCCGGACGCCTTCGCTCAGCCAGGCGAAGTCCTTGGGCGTGTTGCCGGCGTTGACGACGAGGAAGTAGTCGTCGGCGGACTTCCGGTAGACGAGCAGGTCGTCGACGAACGTCCCTCGCTCCGTCAGGAACGCGGAGTAGTGAATCCGCCCGTCCGCGAGCTTCGAGACGTCGTTGGGCGTCAGCCACTGGAGGCTCGCCAGGGCGTCCGGCCCGGACACCACGAATTCGCCCATGTGGGAAACGTCGAAGAGCCCGACGCGCTCGCGCACGGCCCGGTGCTCCTCGAGGATGCCCGAGTACTGGACCGGCATCTCCCAGCCGCCGAAGTCGACCATCCGCGCTCCGAGCTCGCGGTGGAGTCCGTAGAGCGGAGTGCGTTTGAGGGCGGCGGGGGCTTCCGCGGGAGCGGCCATGCAGGGAGGGAAACTAGCACAACGGATGCAGGGCCGCGTGATTCAGTCCGAAAGGCCGTCGGACGGATAGAATCCCCCGATATTTCGGAGGGACGATGGGCTCGTCCGGGTTCGAGCAGCCGTGACCGACTCGCCCGCGGAGCGGGCGCGCTCCGCGGCGCGCAACTGCGAAGCGGCCGGGCTGGCGGCGGAGGCCGACATGCTCTTCCGCCTGGCCGAGACCCTCGAAGCCCAGGATCGCGCCGCGGCGGCGGCGTCGCTCGCGCGCCTGCTCATCTCGGCCGGGCACATCGACCAGGGGCGGCCCTATGCCCTCGACGGCAACGACCCGGTGCTCGTCGCGCGGCTCCTCCTCGAGGCCCACGACTTCCGGGAGGCCCGGCGCCTGCTCGACGAGGCGAGGCTCCGCGACCCGTTCGACCCGCGCATCGCCTCGGCGCGGGGTCGCCTCGAGTTTCTCCAGAAGCGTTTCGCCGAAGCGGTCGGAGATCTCCTCGAGGCCGCGCTCCTGCGGCCCGACGGATCGCCCGACGCGGCCGACCGCCGATTCCTCCGCGCCGCCCGCGCGCTCGCCCCCAAAGAGATTCCGAGCTGGCCCGAAGCCGTCGCCGCGGCGCGCGCCCGCCTCGCCGAAGAGGCCGAGCGCCGCGCGCCCGGCGTGGCTCTCCCCGACCGTTCCGCCGAGCTGCTGCGCTCCCTCATTCGTCGCAGCGCCGCGGCGAGCGAGGGCGCGCTCGACCGGGCGCGCCGCCTCGCCGAGATGCCCGCCCTCCAGGGACTCGGCGAGGGGGCGCTCTTCGCGGCCGCGTCCGCCGGCGAGATGCGGCGTCTCCCGACCGGAAGCTCGCTCTACCGCGCGGGCGACGCCGGCCAGCGAGATCTCCTTCGTCGTGCAGGGATCGATCGACCTCGTGCGGCCGACCCCGGTCGGCGACCAGCCGATGGGCGAAGCGCAGGCCGGCGACCTCGTCGGCGAGGAAGCCCTCGTCGGGTCGCCGCGCACCGGCGACGCGAGGGCGCGGGGGCCGGTGACGCTGCTCGGTTTCACGGTCGACTTCTTCTCGTCGGACCCGGACCGGGCGGTGTGGCTGCGTTACCTCCGCACGCGCCTGGCGCGGCGGCTGGCGCGGTTGAACGATCTCTTCGGCCAGTTCTTCCCGGACGACCGCCGGCCCGCGGGCGCGGCCACGCGCCGCGGCGCGCCCGTCGAGGCCTCCGACTCCCTCTCGCTCGAGGACCGTTCGCGCTCGCTGACGACCGTCGGGCTGACCGAGTCGGACCGCTTCCTCTTCGCCGTTTTCGCCGACGAGAAGATCTACCCGGCGGAGAGCGTCATCTTCCGCGAGGGCGACGCCGGGGACGCGATCTACGTCATCGCGCGGGGGCGGGTGCGCATCTCCCGCCAGATCTCGGGCGGCGAGGAGGCCTTCGCGTTCCTGGACGCGGGCGAGATCTTTGGCGAGATGGCGCTGCTCGATCCTGGCTCCGGCCGTTCGGCCGACGCCCGCGCGCACGAGGACGCCGTGGTGCTGGAGCTGCCGCGCGCGCGGTTCGAGGCGCTCGAGGCGTCCGATCCGGAGGGCTGCGCCGACCTGTCCGCCCTGCTGTGCCGACTCGCGGCCCGCCGGGCCGTCGAGACGGCGGAGCGGCTGGCCAACTGGCGAGTGCTCGCCGGGCCCGGGTAACCGTCGCTCCGGCGCCGCGAAAGACCTGCGTCCTTCGGGCGCACCGGCGCGCGGCTCGCCCGGATGCGGGCTCGACCGCGCGACTGGTCCTTCGCGGCGCCTTCGCTCCCGCGGCGCGCGGCTCCTCCGCTCGGTTACTTCGCGGAGACTCCGCGCGCCGCGTGCCGGAAGGACGACTTACTGTGGTTTCAGTTTCTCGGCGACTTTCGCTCGGTCTTTGCCGGCGTTGGCGGCCACGAGGATGCGCACGAGCTTCGGCTTGTGGCCCGGCGCCGAGAGCATGAGGTCGTGGACGGCGGGACCCGAGAGCTTCAGCGGCGAGGCCGGTCCGAACGCGGACGCCTGTCCCAGAGCCCGGCCCTCCTCCGAGACCCCCGCGTCGGGAGGCTCGACCGAGAACTCGACCTCGGAGGTCGTGCGGTCGTAGACCGCGGGAAGCTTCTCGTAGGGCGCACGGTCGTACCGGTCGAGCTCCTCGTCGATCGAGACCGAATCGCGGGCATCCGCGACGACGTCGATCTGGAAGGTCTTCGTCCGGTAACCCGGCAGCTCCATGCGGACGTAGTGCGTCCCGGCCTTTCCGAGCTCCAGCGCGCGGCCTCCTCCCCGGTTGTCCCAGTCGTCCGCGATGCCCACGTACCGTCCGTCGAGGTAGAGGCGCGCCTGGTCGGGGCTCGAGGTGAAGCGCACGCTTCCCCGCGTTTCGTAAGCGGCGTCGATGCGTTCGGGCCGGGCCGGCGCGGCGGGCGGCGGTGGGGGCGCCGCGGCGACCTTCGTTTCGGCGGCCGTCGGGCTCGGGCGGGGGCGCGCGGTCGGCCGCGGCCTCGGCGTGTCGGCGAGCCGGGACGCGCCGACGGTCGCGTCGACGGCCGCTTCGGGACCCGGCGTCGGCAGGACGATCGCCGTGGTCTCGGGCAACGGCGTCTCGGCCGGCGCCGCTGCGGCCGTCGGACCTTCCGTCGGCGCGGCCGCGACGGAGACCGGCGGGGCCGGGATCGCCGTCTTCCGCTCCCGCAGGAGGAACACGGCCGCGACCGCCACGACCGCGATCGCGAGGACCACCCCGGCGAGGCCGACGCGGCTGTGCCGGGGCGGCGGCGCGGCCGGGCCGGGTGTCGTCGCCGCGGCCGAAGCGCTCGGCCCCGAGGGGGGCGGAGGCGGCGGGGCCGCAATGTCGGCGCGGCGGGTCAGCTCCGACTCGCGCTGGAACTTCTCGATGCGCTCGAGCTCCTGGATGAACTCGTTTGCCGTCGCGGGACGGCGGTCGGGCTGCTTGGCGAGAAGCCGCAGCATGACCTCCCGGGTCGAGACCGGAAGGCTCGCCTTGATGTCCCGCGGGTTCTTCGGCTCGGTGTGGAGGATCTGGTAAACGAGCGTCGTGATCGACTCGCCGGGGAAAGGACGCTTGCCCGTCAGGAGCTCGTAGAGCACGACCCCGAGGGAGAAGAGGTCCGAGCGGCCGTCGATCTTGTCCCCGCGCACCTGCTCGGGCGACATGTAGGCCGGGCTTCCGATCATCTGGCCCGTGCGCGTCAGGTCCGACGGCTCGGCCCCGAGGAACTTGCCGATGCCGAAGTCGGTGACCTTCACGCGCCCGTCCTTCGACACGAGGATGTTGCCCGGCTTCATGTCCCGGTGGACGACCCCCCGCTCGTGCGCGTGCCCGAGCGCTTCGGCGGCCTGGCGGATGATGTCGACCCGCACCGAGAGCGGCAGATCGTCGGGCGCCGCGAGATAGTGGGTCAGCGGCCGGCCCTCGACGTACTCCATCGCGATGAAGTAGAGGTCGCCTTCCCGGCCGACGTCGTAGACGGTGACGATGTTGGCGTGCTGCAGCCGGCCCGCCAGCCGCGCCTCCTTCAGGAACCGCGCCTCGATCTCGGCGGCGTTGTCGTCGCGCGCGGCTTCCGACCGGATCGTCTTGATGGCAAGCGGCCGGTCGATCGACGGATCGTGGGCCAGGTAGACGACGCCCATCGCCCCCTGGCCGAGCACGCCGGAGATCTCGAAACGCCCGAGCTTGGAGCCCGGGCGGAGGACGCTCATTCCCCGGCCGGGTCCGTCAGGTTCTTCTCCGCGTCCCGCTCGCGCTCGGCGATCAGGGCCCGCGCCTCGTCGGCGCGGTCGGGGGGCACGAGGACGCGGGACGCGCCGAGTGCGCCGAGGTTCTCGGGCCAGGGCGACGGGGCGCCCTCGATCTCGCACGGGATGTCCTCGGACTCGAGCAGCCCCGCGATGATCTCGGCTTCTTCGTCGTCCCCGACCGCGGCCACTTCGACCCACTCTTCGCTGTCGGCCATTCCCTCTGTCCCTGCCCTTCCTACTTTTCGACGCGCAACCGCGCGCCGCCCTCGTCCCCGACTCGTCCGACCACGGCGCCCGCGGGGGCGCCGAGCGCGCGGCACCGCGCCGCGTAGGCCTCCGCCTCGGCCTCCGGCAGCGCGACGAGGAGGCCGCCCGAGGTCTGCGCGTCGCAGACCAGCAGGAAGTCCTCCTCGGACACGCCGTCGCCGACCTCGGCCCGGGTCCGCATGTTCTTCGCGTTGTTGCGCGACCCGCCCGGCGCCACGCCTTCGGCGACCAGCCTCCGCGCCTGCGACAGGAGCGGGATGCGCGACATGGAGATGCTCGCCGCTGTGCCCGAGGCTGCCATCATCTCGTAGGCATGCCCGAGCAGGCCGAACCCCGTCACGTCCGTGACGGCGTGGATGTCGAATCCCTCCATCGCCTCGGCGGCGGCGCGGTTCAAAGTGCACATCACTGCGACGGCCTCCTCGAGCGCGGCGTCCGACAGCTTGCGCGCGGCGGGGGACACGGCGCCGGCGGCGGCCGAGTCGCTCCGGCCGGCCCGGATCGTGACGCCGATGCCGAGCGGCTTGGTCAGCACGAGGGCGTCGCCCGGCCGCGCGCCCGCGTTGCGCGTCACACGCGCCTCGTCGACGACGCCCGTCACCGAAAGCCCGTACAGCGGGATGTCGTGGTCGATCGAGTGGCCGCCGCCGATCACCGCCCCGGCCTCGGCGACCTTCTCCGCGCCTCCGTGGAGGATCTCCTCGAGGACGACGTGCGGCAGCACCTGCATCGGGAACGCCACGATCGCGAGCGCGAGGACCGGGCGGCCGCGCATCGCGTAGATGTCGGAGAGCGCGTTGGTCGCGGCGATGCGGCCGAAGAGGCGGGGATCGTCGACGACGGGCGTGAAGAAATCGATCGTCTGGACGATCGCCTGGCCGCCGTGGATCCGGTAGACCGCGGCGTCGTCCGATTCCGCGTTGCCGACGATGAGGTCCGGGTCGGTCCCCGCGGGCAATCGCCCCAGGATCGCCGCGAGATCGAACTGGCCGATCTTGCAGGCGCAGCCCGCGCTCGAGGCGAACGTCGAAAGCGGGCGGTGGGACGCCGGGACGGAGGTCACGCCGGGATTATAGGAGTCTCGAGTCGAGGGCCCCGAAACCGGGGACGCTAGTCGTCGTCGCCGCGCAGCAGGAAGCCGAGGACGAAGCCGACCGCGGCCGAGATCGCGAGCGAGGTGCCCGGGTTCTCGCGCACGTAGCCGCGCAGGTCGTCCCACAGGTAGCCGTAGTCTTTTTCGATGCGCTTGGCCGTCGACTTGACGGTCTTGCGCACGTCCTCGCTGACGTCGTCGAACTGGTCGCGCGCCTTCGCGTAGGAGTCGCCCAGGGTCTCCTTGGTCCGGTCGATCTTTTCTTCGACGAAGTCGCGGGCGCGGTCGAACGGGGTTTCTTTCGCCATGATCACCTCCGGTACGGGCCCGCATCATATACCCTTGACCGGCCTGCGGATGGAGGAATCGTGAGCACCGACGTCGCGACCGCGCACCCGGACCGCCGCCCGGCGGGATGGACCCTCCGGGGGGTCGTCGGCGAGACGCTTCGCGGCTTCCGCGCCGACCGCGGACTCGACCTCGCGGGCTCGCTCGCCTTCACGACTTTGCTGACGGCCGTGCCGCTGCTCGCGACCTTCTCGCTCGTCCTGGTCGGATTCTTCGAGGAAAACGACGACGAGATCCTGTCGGTCTTGAATGCCGTGATCCCGTATCCCCCGGCCCGCTTCTCGGCCACGATCCGCGACTTCATCATCGAGTCGAAGGCCATCTCGACCGTCGGGGTCATCCTCCTGGTCATCGCCTCCCTCCGCCTGGTCTTCGTCGTCGAGGGAGTCTTCAACGCCGTCTGGGGGGCGCCCCGACGCCGGGCGCGCCTGACGCGGGTGTTCCTCTACACCTTCGCGCTCGCGGCGCTCGGCCTGGTGCTGGGTGGGATCGGCGCGGGCCTCCGGGCGATCCGCTCGACCGACGCCCACTCGGTCCTGAGCTCCACTCCGGTGGCGGCGGCCGCGCCATTCCTCCTGAAGGCCTTTTTCCTCACGCTCCTCTACCGCTACGTGCCCAACGCCCGGGTCCGGCTCGCGCCCGCGGCCGTCGCCGGAGCAACTTGCGCGCTGGGGCTCGAGCTGCTGCGCCTCGCCTTCAGCGTCTACGTCGAGGCGATGCTCCGCATGAACCTGATCACCGGCTCCCTCGCCTTCGCCCTCTTCGCCATCGTTTCGCTCTACTTCGCATGGGCGCTGATCCTCTTCGGCGTGGAGCTGACGCACGTCCTGCAGAAAGAGAGCTCGGGGGCGACGGACGACCGGCGGCGGGAAGGGCGCGCGGAGAAGGCGATCCGGATGCTTCTGAGCATGTCGTCCGTCGAGCCGTCGCCGCTGAAGGACCTCGAGACCAACCCCGACGCCTCGACGGCCGAGACGCTGACGATCCTGGACGATCTGAAGAAGGGCGGGCTGATCGACGGCGACCCGATCGCCGGCTATCGGCTCGCGATATCCAACCGGCAGATCACGGTCGCCCGGGTCATCGACGCCCTCTCGCCCGGCCTCTTCCACATCAATCCCCATGGCCACGACCGCGTGGCGACGGTGCTCGAGCCCCTTTTCTCGCGCCTCGACGCGGAGCGCCGGGCCCTGCTGTCGACGACCCTCACGCAGCTGCGCCCGCGGGGTGATGCCGCGAAGCCGCCTCCGGCCTGAGCAGTTTCAGGAGCGGCGGCGTCACGAACGTGGTCGCGAAGACCGCGACCAGGACGGCGACGAAAACCCGGTCGGGCAGCGCCTTGTCCGCCAGCCCGAGCGACGCGAAGATCAGGCCGACCTCCCCCCGGGGAACCATGCCCGCGCCGATGAACGATCGCCGCACCTTTCCCCACGCGCAAAAGCCCGCGGCGAACTTCCCGAGGAAACCGATCACCGTCAGACCGAGCCCCAGGAGCAGGGCAGGCCGGTTCTCGGGCACGGCCGGGTTGAGCAGCCGGACGTCGACCTGGGCGCCGACGTAGACGAAGAAGAGCGGGGCGAAGATGTCGACGACGGGTTTCAGCGCATGGTCGATGTCGTGGCGCCGGTTGGTGCGCGCGAGCGCCATCCCCGCGGCGAAGGCCCCAACGATCGGAGCCGAGTCGGCCTTCTTGGCCCCCCAGGCGACGAGCAGCGCGAAGGCCACGGCCGCCGCCCCGAGCATTCCCCGGACGTTCGACTGGCCGATGATCCGGACGAGCCATTTCCCCAGGGGAATCCCGGCCACCACCGCGACGATCAGGAAACCGATCGCATAGACGGCGGACTTCAGCGCCACCGCCGGCTCGAGGGAGCCGGTCTGGGCGATCTTGCTGACGATCGCGAGCACCACGAGCCCGAGCACGTCGTCGATCACCGCGGCCCCGAGGATGATCTGTCCTTCCCGCGTCTTCAGCACGCCGAGCTCCGAGAGGACGCGCGCCGTGATGCCGATGGACGTCGCCGTCAGCGCGGCGCCCACGAAGATCGCCGTCAGCGTTTCATAGCCGAGCGCGCGGGTCAGGGCGTAGCCACCGGCGAACGGGAGGACCATGCCAGCCAGGGCCACGGACATCGCGGGCGCGCCGACCCGCAGGAGCTCGGCGAGGTCCGTCTCGAGCCCCACCTCGAAGAGCAGAAGCACGACGCCGATCTCCGACAGCAGAAACGCCCCATCGGAGAGCGGCACGAGCCCGAGAAGCGAGGGGCCGAGCACGATGCCCGCCAGAAGCTCCCCGAGGACCGCCGGCTGCCCGACTCGCTCGGCCAGCGCCCCGAAGATTTTCGCGCCGACCAGGGCCGAGCCAAAGGCCAGCAGAAACGCGCCGAAGTCGATGCCGTGCTCCATGCGGCAGGCATCCTAGCGGATCGGGGTCAGGTTTCCGCCGATGCCCGCCGCGGACGCGGACTGGCTCGTCCAGACGGTCGCCGCGCGGAGGACCCGGAACCCGTACGGCAGGCGCCTGACTCCGAAGGGTTTGCCGCCTCCGCTTGCGGCATGCTATTCTCCGCGCCCTCTTCCGCGTGGGGCTGTAGCTCAGTTTGGGAGAGCGCCTGAATCGCACTCAGGAGGTCGACGGTTCGATCCCGTTCAGCTCCACCAATTCTTACTACCTCGTGGGTTCGTTCGTCCTCTCGGTTTCTCGAAGCGACGGTTGGATCGAACCGTCGACCTCCGTGGGGGGTTCGGGGGGCGGCGTGCGCCCCCCGCCAGGGACGCTCGACGGAACCGTCACCCGAGCGAAGCGAGGCGTGACGGTTCGATCCCGTTCAGCTCCACCATTTCTTACTACCTCGTGGGTTCGTTCGTCCTCTCGGTTTCTCGAAGCGACGGTTGGATCGAACCGTCGACCTCCGTGGGGGGTTCGGGGGGCGGCGTGCGCCCCCCGCCAGGGACGCTCGACGGAACCGGCACCCGAGCGAAGCGAGGCGTGACGGTTCGATCCCCTTCAGCACCACCAATTACCCGTCCGGCAATTCCTAGTCCGTCCAGAACCTGGCCGAGCTATATCTGAATCGAACCGTCGACCTCCGTAGGGGCCCGGGGGCCCCGTGAGCTCCCCCGCCAGGGACGCCGACGGATCCGTCACCCGAGCGCGGCGAGGCGTGACGGTTTCAGCCGACCACCAGAACCAGACCCCGGCAGTAGGAAACGCGGCCGCGGGCCGGCGGTTACTCGAATGGAACTCGAGGGCCCCGGCAAACGCGCGCTCTACTCCTTCTCGTCCGATCCCTCATTCGGATCCGTCCCGCCCCCCCGCGTCCACTCGCCCGAATCTTCACCGCGCCGGAAATCGGTCGGAGGCTTCTTGAGTCCTTGCTCGGCCGGCGCTTCCTGGAAGCCGTAAGCGTCCCGGGGATTGTCGACCGAGGGCGGATCCTGGGGCTTCTTGGAATCGGTCATCGAAGTTTCCCTCCGCACCCGGGTGGTGCAAGGGCCGTACCGCACTTTTCGTCGTTTGCCGAGCCGCAGCATGCAAAACGGGTCTAAACTGCGCCGACAAAATTCGTCGATCCGGAGGCCATCCATGCTGCGCCGGTGCGCCGCAATCTGCGCCGTTCTGCTGGCCGCGCCCGCGGGGGGGGTGCCCCCGCTCCTCGCGTTGGTGCAGCCCTCATCCTCGCCCGTCGCCGCGAAGGCGTTCCGGCATCCGGCCCTGTACGTGCAGGAACGAAACGAACCCGCGAGCGCCGTCCTCCCGCTCGCTCCCGCGGTTCGCGACGCCGAGCTCGCGGAGCTCGGAGCGACCGCGACGGGAGCATTCTTCGACTCGCGCACGGGGCGCTGGAGCTCCCTCGTGCTCGCCCGGCCGATGCTGCCCGGCTCGGGCGTCGGCAACCGCGTTTCCTGGATCTCGGGGCATCCGCCCGCCGACGACGCCGAGTGGCGCGACGCCGCGGCCGCCGCGGTGCTCGGCTACGTGCGCGGGCAGGCGGCCCTCCGAATCGATCCGTCCCAGATCTCGAGCACGCCGCGAGCCGCCGTGCTGTCGGGGGGCGATCTCGTCTATGTCTATGCCCCGCGCGTCGTCGACGGCATCCCGGTGCGGGACAATGCCGTCACGGCCACGCTCAACCACGGCAACCTCGTCCTGCTCGGACTCCCGAGCTGGGGCAACATCGACGCGGCGCTCTCTCCCGCGATCACCGCGTCCGACGCCGAGGCGCGAACGGAAGCCTTCCTCGATCCGTTCCGCGTGGAGAGTCGCCCGCGGCGGACGCACCTCGAGCTCATTCCTGCCGACGGCGGCGATGCGCTGTCCTACCGCCTGGCCTGGGTCGTCGAGAGCCGCGTGGTCGGTGACCTCGGACGCTGGGAGACGCTGGTGGACGCGAAGACCGGCGAGATCCTGGCGCTCGAGGACCGGAACCAGTACGCGCAGCACTCGATCGTCGGCGGCGTGTTTCCGGTCTCCAACGACGGCTCCGGCCCCGAGGGCACGGAACAGGCCGGCTTTCCGATGCCGTGGGCGGACGTCGCCCCCGGCGGGACGAGCTTCACCGACGGCGGGGGCAACGCCGGGTGTATTCCGGGCTCGATTTCGACGACCCTCTCGGGCCGCTTCGTCAAGATCCTCGACACCTGCGGAGCGATCAGCGAAACGAACGCCGGCGACATCAACCTCGGCACGAGCGCCGGGACCGATTGCACCGTTCCCGCCGGAAAGTCCGCCGGAGACACGCACTCCGCGCGCTCCGGGTTCTACGAGCTCAACAGGATGAAGGAGCAGGCGCGCGGGCAGCTGCCCACGAATCTCTGGCTCCAGCTGCGGCTGACCGCGAACATGAACATCATCGACACCTGCAACGCTTTCTGGGACGGCAACGCGGTCAACTTCTTCCGCTCGGGCGGCGGCTGCGGCAACACCGGGGAAATCGCCGCGGTCTTCGACCACGAGTGGGGCCATGGCATGGACAACAACGGCGTCAACCCGACGATCAGCTCGCCCGGCGAGTCGATCGCGGACATCTACGCCGCCCTGCGCCTCAACACCTCCTGCATCGGGCGGGGCTTCCTGCTCGCCAGCGACTGCACGGGCTACGGCGATCCCTGCCTCGACTGCTCCGGAGTTCGTGAAATCGACTGGGCAAAACACACGAGCAATGTTCCGCACGGGATCACCTTCGCGAGCACCACCTGCCCGGCGGTGGGCTCGCGGGGTCCCTGCAACCGCGAGGTCCACTGTGAAGGCATGCTCGCCGGCGAGGTCGCATGGGATCTCGCGACGCGGGACCTGACGGCAGCTCCGTTCAACTACTCGACCGAGCTCGCCCGGGAGGTCTCGACGCGGCTCTTCTACCTCGGCAGCCAGGTCATCGTGAACTGGTACGGCTGCTTCGTCAACGGGGGCTGCGGCGCGACGGGCGGCTACCTGAACGTCCTCGCCGCCGACGACGACAACGGCAATCTCGCGGACGGCACCCCCCACATGACCGCGATCTTCGCGGCGTTCAACCGCCATCAGATCGCGTGCCTCACCCCCGCCGTGGCCAACTCGGGCTGCGCGGGCGCTCCGACCGGCGCCCCCACCGTGACCGCCCAGGCCTCCGACCGCTCCGCGCGACTGAGCTGGACGGCCGTCGCCAACGCGACCTCCTACGCGGTTTACCGCACCGAGGGTGTGGCGGGCTGCGAGTTCGGCAAGGTCAAGCTTGCCGAGACGGCCGACCTGTCGTACTTCGACGACGGGTTGCAGAACGGCCGCACCTACTTCTACAGCGTTCTCCCCCTCGGGACGAGCGACGCCTGCTTCGGCACCATGAGCGTGTGCGCGTCGGTCGTGCCGGCGGCCGGGTCGAACCTCGGCGTCGTGTCCGTCCACCCCGCCGTCTCGGGCGGCGACGGCGACCCCTTCCTCGACAACTGCGAGCTCGCGACCGCGACGATCGACGTCGCCAACACCGGCAGCGTCACGCAGACGAACGTGCGGATCGTGGCGATCGAGCCCATCACCCACCCGTCGACCATCATCGTGTCGTCGCTCCCGATCGCCGTCTCGCCGAGCCTCGCCGAGTGCGACACCGCGCAGGCCGCCTTCCAGCTCCGGGCCCAGGGCCTCGCCTTCGACGAGACGAGCGAGGTGCGCGTGACCCTCGCCTCGGACCAGCTCGACGCCCTCGGACAGACCCGGACCGTCACGCTGCGGTTCGAAAATGTCGAAAGCGATTTCGAGGCGGTCGCGACGCAAACGTACGGATTCGAGACCAACCTCGAAAACTGGAAGGTCGTCAGCGGCACGTTCGCGCGCAGCACCGCCGGCGGAGGAGCGGGCGGAACGACCGCCCACGTCACGTCGTCCCAGAACGCCGACTTCGCGTGCGACGTGATCCGCAGCCCGCTGATCCGCGTCGGCGCCGGCGTCTCCACCCTGACGATGCAAGTGCGCTACGCGATCGAACCGACCTCCGATCAGGTCTACGACCGGGCGAACGTCTCGTTGTACGACGCGGCCACCGGCGCCAGCACGGTCATCTCGCCGAGCGCCGGGCAGGCTTACACCGGCGGCGCGTCCTTCCCCTTCGGCTGCGTGCTCGACCACGAGAACGGGTGGAACGGGACGAACCCCGGCAATCCGGCGTTCGTGGCGAGCACGTGGAGCACGGGCGCGCTTTCCCCGGGCGGGACCTTCGACAACAAGATCGTCCGTCTCGAGATCGCCTACGGCACCGACGAGGTCATCTCCCTCGCGGGCTTCGACTTCGACCAGGTCGCGCTCACCAACGTCGAGATCCAGGTCCCCGACACGCAGTCGGACGTTTGCCTGCCGCCCGGCAACATTCTTCCCGAAGCCCTCCACGTGGATGCGGCCGGCAACGGCGTCCTCGACGCGGGTGAGTCGGCCGTCATCGCGCCCTCCTGGAAAAACCCGGACGTCGCCGCGGCGGCGGTCACGGGATCGCTCTCGAATTTCCACGGCCCGGCGGGCCCGACTTACACGATCGAGGACGGTACCGCCGACTACGGGACCATCGCGGGCGGGGCTTCCGTGTTCTGCGCGGACTGTTACTCGGTATCGATCGCCGCGGTGACGCGGCCCGCGATGCACTGGGACGCGACGGCGTCCGAGGCCGTCACCGGAGGCGTGGCCCCGAAGACCTGGAGCCTCCACGTCGGCGGCAGCTTCACCGACGTCACGCACGACGGCTTCTATCCCTCGATCGAGAACATCTTTCACAACGGCGTCACCGGCGGCTGCGGCGGCAGCCAATTCTGCCCGGGCTCCGCCGTCACCCGCGAGCAGATGGCGGTCTTTCTGCTCACCGCCAAGGAAGGCATCGGCTACGCTCCGCCCCCGTGCGTCACGCCGGCGTCCGCCGACGTGCCCTGCTCCAGCCCCTTCGCGAAATGGGTCAACGAGCTCGTCGCGCGCGGAGTGACCGCCGGCTGCGGCGGCGGGCTCTACTGCCCGACCAACCCGACCACCCGCGAGCAGATGGCGGTCCTTCTGCTCACGGCCAAGGAAGGCAGCGGCTACGTTCCGCCCGCGTGTGTCACGCCCGAGTTCGCCGACGTGCCCTGCTCCAGCCCCTTCGCGATCTGGGTCAACGAGCTCGTGGCGCGCGGAGTGACCGCCGGCTGCGGCGGTGGCCTCTATTGCCCGACGAACCCCGTCCAGCGGCAGCAGATGGCGGTCTTCCTCGTCACGACCTTCGGCCTGCGGCTCTACGGACTCTAGCCTTCGAGCGAAGACGCGGTCGGTCCCGAGGCCCGGCGCACGCCGGCCTCGGCCTTTTCCGGCCGATCAGCCGAGACGGCCGCTCTGGAAGTCCTCGAACGCCTGGATGAGCTCGGCGCGGGTGTTCATCACGAATGGCCCCATCCGTGCGACCGGCTCGCCGATCGGACGGCCCGCGATCAGGAGAGCGCGCAGGGGCGCGTCCGGCGAGGCCGCGAGACGCACGTCGGCGCCGTCCTGGCCGAACATGACGAGGTCATGGGGCGCGGCGGCGGTCCGGTCCGGACCGAAGAGCCCCTTGCCTTCGACGACATAGGCAAAGGCGTTGAAGTCCTGAGGAATCGGCTGGACGTGCGAGGCACCCGGCGAAAGCTGGAGGTCGAGGTAGACGATCGGAGTGCGGGTGTCGATGACCGCGGTCGCTCCCAGGGCCTCGCCCGCGATGACGCGCGCGCTCACCAGCCCGTCCGCCGACTTTCCCACGGGGATCCGCTGCGCCGGAATCTCCTGGTAGCGCGGAGCCATCATCTTGTCGCGGCGCGGGAGGTTGACCCAGAGCTGGAAGCCGTGCATGCGGCCGCCCCGGGCGGCGAACTCCGCCTCGGGCATCTCCGAGTGCACGACGCCCGCGCCGGCCGTCATCCACTGCACGTCGCCCGGCGTCAGCCGGCCGCGGTTGCCGCGCGAGTCCTCGTGCTCCATGCGTCCCGAGAGCAGATACGTCACCGTCTCGAATCCGCGGTGCGGGTGGTCCGGCGCGCCCTGCGCCTGGCCGGGGCCCAGGTCCGACGGTCCCATCTCGTCGAGCAGCAGGAACGGATCGATGTGGTCGAGGCCGGCGTTGGGGAAGGGACGGTGGACCAGGAAACCGGCGCCCTCGAAGGTCTCGATGGCCGGGACGACCCGCCGAACGGACCGTGTGTTCGTCATGGCAGCCGAATATACGCGCCGGGAACACGGCCGGGTTCGGCGGTGTTCTAATCGCTCCGATCGGGAGGAGACATGGCCAAGGCGACGTTCGGCGCGGGGTGCTTCTGGGGGGTCGAGGAGGAGTTTCGCAAGGTCCCGGGCGTTCTCGCGACGGCGGTCGGCTATGCCGGCGGCCGGACGGAGAACCCGACCTACGAGGACGTCTGCACCGACGCGACCGGCCACGCCGAGGTCGTGGAGGTCGAGTACGACCCCGCCAGGGTCGACTACGAGACGCTCCTCGACGTCTTCTGGAACGGCCACAACCCGACACAGTTGAACCGCCAGGGGCCCGACGTGGGCACGCAGTACCGCTCCGCGATCTTCTTCCACACGCCCGAGCAGCAGGCCGCGGCGCAGGCCTCGAAGGAACGGCTCGGGAAGAGCGGCCGATTCTCCCGGCCGATCGTCACCGAGATCTCGCCCGCCCCGCCCTTCTGGCGCGCGGAGGAGTACCACCAGCGGTACTTCGAGAAGCGCGGCGGGGGATCCTGCCACGTTTGACGAGCCCGAGGGCCGTGATAGATTTCGCGGCCGCAAGCCGCCGGCCGCCCGTCGCGCGCCGGCCTCGAATCACCAGAGAAGGAGACGTGTCATGAAGAAGACCCTCGCCCTGTTCCTGTTCCTCGGAATCGCCGCGTCCGCCGCGGCGCAGCAGCCGGCGGCCGGCTCGGCCCAGAAGGCCCAGATGCCGGAGCTCTCGAAGTCCGACGTCGACATGGCCAAGCTGCAGAACGCGCTGTCGACCAAGCGCCGCGAGCTCTTCGCCGCCGGCATGGGCGGCCTGACCCCGCAGCAGCAGGAGACCTTCTGGGGCGTCTACGCGGACTTCGAGAAGGAGCGCGATTCCGTCATGTCGAACCGCATCAATCTCCTCAAGAACTACACCGAGAACTTCGCGACGCTCTCCGACGCCGACATCGTGAAGATGGTCAACGAGTCGGCGGAGATCCAGAAGGTCGACCCTCGACATGCGGATGAAGTACTTCGGCATCCTGAACGGGAAGCTCGGGGCGAAGGCCGCGGGCCGGTTCGCCCACATCGACGACTACCTGACGACGATCATGCGCCTGTCGATCCTCGACAACATGCCGGCGCTCCAGGTCGGCAAGTAGGGGCCTAGATCTTCGGTTTCGCGGCGAGGCGCTCCCGGATCACGGCGAGCGCCTCGTCCCTTTCCTTCCCCGCGAGCGTCAGCCGCGGCGGCCGCACGCGCTCCGAGCCGGTCCCGGTTTCCTGCTGAACGAGCTTGATGAGCTGCACGAACTTCGGCACGACGTCCATCCGCAGGAGCGGCAGGAACCAGTCGTAGAGCTCCCGCGCCTCGCGCGTCCGGCCGGCGGCGCCGAGGTCGAAGAGTCGCACCGACTCGGCCGGCAGCGCGTTGACGAGGCCGGCGACCCAGCCCACCGCCCCGGCCGCGATGCCTTCGAGGATGAGGTCGTCCACGCCCACGAAGATCGCGAGGCGGTCGCCGAGGAGGCCCCGGATGGCGGTGACGCGGCGGACGTCGGCGCTCGACTCCTTGACGGCCTCGAGGTTGGGGTGCGCCCGGGCGAGTTCCCGGAGCTCTTCCGGCGAGACGTCGGTCCCGTAGGCGATGGGATTGTTGTAGAGCATGCACGGAAGCCGCGTCGCGCCGATGACCGCGGAAAAATGCGCCGCCGTCTCCCGCGCGTCGGTCCGATAGACGTACGGCGGCAGGACCATCAGGCCGTCGCAGCCCTTTTCCTCGGCGAGACGGGCCGTCGCCACGGCCTCGGCGGTCGACAGGGCGGCGACGCCCGCGACCAGCGGCGCCCGGCTCCCGAGGGCGCGGCGGCAGACTTCGAGCACGGCGCCCTTCTCGGCGAAGGTCAGGGTCGCGGACTCGCCGAGCGAGCCGAGCGGCACGAACCCGCGGCAGCCGGCCGCGAGCATCGCCTCCAGCCGGACCGCCAGGAAGTCGAGGTCGAGCGAGAGGTCCTCGCGGAAGGGCGTCGTGACCGCCGGGAAAACTCCCTGCCATTTCATCCGGGCTCCTCCATCGCCGCGAGACTGCCGAGCGCGGCCGGTTTGACGGGCGGGCGTACCGTATCCGAATCCCAACCGAAGAGGAACTCGAGCGCCGGCGCGCAGACTCGGCCCTGGCAAGGGCCCATCCCGGCGCGCGTCGCGAGCTTCGCCTCGCGCGCGCTCCCCGAGGCCGCGAGCGCCGAGAGCCGCACGTCTTCGCAGCGGCAGACGATCGTGTCCGCGCGGATGGCGGAGGCGAGCTCCGGCCGCGGGCGGAAGGCGCGATCCATGGCGGAGGCGAGCCGCCGGCCGCGCGCCCGGACGGCGGAAAGGCGGCGTCGCTCCCCCGCGGACGAGGCGGCGCGGGCGGCCGAGAGGCCCGCGATCTGCCCCTCGGCGAGCGCGACCTCGAGCCCGGCGACCCCGCAGGGCTCGCCCGCGGCGAAGACGCCCTCGAGGCTCGAGGCCTGCGCCGCGTCGACGACGACCGAGCCGCGCCGGAGCGCGCACCCGACGAGGCGCGCGAGCTCGACATTGGGAACGAGGCCATAACCGACGGCCGCGAGATCGCAGTCGATCCGGAAGCGGTCCCGGCCATCGGTCAGGACGACCCGCTCGACGCGCTCGTGTCCTCCGGCCTCCGCGATCCAGGTTCCGGAGCGATACGGGGCGGGGAAGAAGCCGGCGCGGTGGCGGGCGGCCTCCGCGATCTTCCGCGGCTCTCCGAGAAGCGCCGCGCCGAACCGGAGGAGCGACCCCGTCCCGGCCTGCTCGGCCACGAGCGCCACTTCGGCGCCCGCCGCGGCGAGCGACGCCGCCACGGGCAATAGCAGCGGGCCCGAGCCCGCGACGACCGCCCGGCGCCCGCGAAAGTCGGCGCCCATCTTCTTCATCGCCTGTGCTCCGCCGGCGCCCATGACGCCGGGGAGGGTCCAACCCGGAAACGGGAGGAAGAGCTCCCGCGCCCCGGTCGCCAGAACGAGAGAGCGCGCGCGAACGGCGACGACCGCGCCGTCCGCGGTCTCGGCGAGCACGCGAAACCCCGCCGTCGCCGCAACGACGTCGAAGACGGAGGCTCCGTGACGCAGGATCGCGCCCGAAACGGCGAGTCGGTCGAGCCACGGACGCGCCGCCTCCGGGGCGGGCTCTCCCGGGAGGTGCCGGTGGATCTGGCCGCCCGCCGCCGGATTCTCGTCGAGCACGAGCGTCCGTGCGCCCGCCTCCGCTGCGCGACAGGCGGCTGCGATGCCCGCGGGCCCCGCACCGATCACGGCGACCTCGCACTCGACCTCGTCCACGCGCGAGACGGGAGCCGGCGCGCGCGCCTCCTCCCCGACCATCTCCATGCAGGCGCGCCGGTGAGCGGCGCCATCGAGAGTCACGCGGCACTCGAAGCAGATGCCCATCGCGCAGAGCACGCCCCGCGGCTCGCCGGAGACCGAGCGGCGAAGCACCGGGCGTCCCTCGTTCTCCCGGAAGGCCGCGACGGTCGAGGAGGCCGGCCGAGTGTCAGTCATGGCGCGGACGGCTCGGGGAAGGTTCGTGCCGGCGAGTACGGCGCGGGATCGATCGCGCTCGCCCGACCGAGCACGGCGTCGGTCACGAGCTCGGCCGTGGCGAGCGCCGTCGTGATGCCGAGCCCTTCGTGGCCCGCCGCGACGACGAGGCCGGGCGCTTCCGGGAGACGGCCGATGAGCGGGAGGTTGTCGGGTGTCGCGGGCCGGAAGCCCACCCAGGTGCGGATCGCGGAGAGCGCGGCGAGGGCGGGGACGAACTCGAGGGCGCGCCGGATCATCCGGGCGCGGATCCGCCGGTTGATCGAGGCGTCGAGGCCCACGAACTCGCGCGAAGAGCCGAGGAGCATCTGGCCGGTCGCGCGCGGCTGGAGGTTGAACGCCACCGACTCGGGCGCGGGCGTGTGCGCGCTCTTCAGGTACCCGAGCTCGACGAGCTGGTGCCGGCAGAACCCGGGATAGCGGTCGGTGATGACGAGGTGGCCCTTGCGCGGCGCGACCGGGAGCCCCGGCGTCAGGAGCGGCGCCGCCGTCCCCGCGGCGTTGACGACGACGCCGGCCTCGACGGTGCCCTGCCGCGTCTCGACGCGCCTCCCGAACACCGCGACGGCTTCGATGCCCTCGCGCCGGACGGCGCCGCGGCTCTCGGCTCGCCGGAGGAGCCACCGCGCGGCATTGACCGGATAGAGGACGCGATCGCCCGGGACGCGGAGCGCGCCCGCCAGCCCCGGCCGCAGGCTCGGCTCGAGCCGCGCGAGCTCCTCCGGCGACAGCTCCTCGACCTCGACGCCGCGCTCCCGGTAGAGCGCAGCCTTCCGGAGCACATGCTCCCGCTCCTCGTCGTCGGCCGCGATCCAGAGCGTTCCCGCCGGCTCGTCCTCGCAGTCGGCGGGCAGCTCCGGAGCGAGCTCGGTCCAGAGCCGGCGGGAGCGTTCGGTCAGGGCGAACTGCGCGGGCGAGTCGTCCATGACGACGACGTGCCCCATGGCCGCGGCCGTCGCGCCGCCGCCGGCGAAGCGCGCCTCGAGGACCTCGACCGACAGGCCGGCCGCCGCGAGCGCGTCGGCGCACGCCGCCCCGACGATGCCCGCGCCCACGACGACGGCGTCAGGGGCGGGCATCTCCTCCCACGGCGAGACCGTGCCGGAAAGGGTCGCGCGGATCGAAATACAGCGTCGCCTTCCCGGTCACGAAGGCCCGCCCCTGGATGCGGGGCAGGAGCTTTCCGCCGCTCTCCTCGAGCCAGCCGGTGAAGAGGCTTCCCGTGATCGATTCCTGGCGGTAGCGCTGTCCCGCCGAAAGCCTTCCGCGGGCGTGGAGCGAGGCCATCTTCGCCGACGTGCCCGTGCCGCAGGGCGACCGGTCGTACGCCCCGCCCGGGCAGAGCACGTAGTTGCGGCTGTCCGCGTCCCCCCGGCCGGGGGCCCCATAAAGAATGACGTGGTCGACGACGGCGCCGCCCTCCCCCGTGATCCCCCCGGCCGCCAGGGCGCGCTGGATCGCGAGTGTCGACGCCCGCAGGCGCTCGAGGTTGTCGCCTTCGACCCGCTCGAGCCCGTCCTTCACGAGAAAGAACCAGTTGCCGCCATAGGCCACGTCGCCGACGACGCGGCCCATGCCGGGGACCTCCACGGCGACGTCCTGCGCGATGCAGCGGGCCGGGACGTTCTCGATCGTGACGAGCCCGTCGATCGAGAGCTCCGCCGCGACCGGCCCGACGGGCGTGTCGAGGCGGACCCGGCCGGGGGCGATGCGACCGAGGTGCTCGAGCGTCCGCACGACGCCGATCGTGCCGTGGCCGCACATCCACAGCGGGCCGACGTTGTCGAAGAAGACGACCCCCGCGACCGCGCCGTGGGAGACCGGCGGCGTCAGCAGCGCGCCGACGATCGCGTCGTGGCCGCGCGGCTCGAGGACGACGGCGCGCCAGAGCGGCTCGAAGCGCGACGCGAGCTCCTCACGGCGCCCTTCCATCGTCGCCGACTCGAGCGCGGGCCAGCCCGCGATGACGACGCGCGTCGGCTCCCCTTCGGTGTGCGAGTCGACGACTTCGATCGACTCCGGAAACCGGGTCACACCGCGTCTTTCGTCAGGACCCCGTCGATCATCCGCCAGATCCCGCGGGGGTTCTCGTTGCGGAGCTCCTCGGGGAGCGCCGCCGGCGGAAAATCCTGGTAGCAGACGGGCCGCGCGAAACGCAGGATCGCGGCCGAGCCGACCGACGTCTCGCGGGGGTCCGTCGAGGCCGGGTAGGGGCCGCCGTGATGCATGGCGTGAGAGACCTCGACGCCCGTCGGAAATCCGTTGAAGACGAGGCGGCCGGCCTTCCGGCGCAGCACGGCGACGAGCTCCGGGAATTCCTCGAGGTCCCGCTCGGTGCCGTGCACGGTCGCGGTGAGGTGGCCGTGCAGGGCCCGCGCGAGCTGGAGCATCTCCGGCCGGGAGGCGCAGCGCACCGCCACGGTGGCCGGGCCGTAGATCTCGGAGGAGAGGCTCGGGTTCGCGAGGAAAGTCCGCGCGTCCGTCAGGAGCAATGCGGCCCGCGCCTCCGTCTCCGGATGGGCTCCCGCCGCCTGCGAGCGGGCCGCGATCGCGACGCCCCCGATGCGCGCGGCCTCGGCGACGCTCTGGTCGTACGAGGACTTGATCCCGGCGTGGACCATCGTGCCGGCCGCGGCGCCCGCGAGCAGGTCGCCGGCCGCCTTGAGGAAGGCGTTCGCAGCGGGTGCGTCGACGAGCACCGCCAGCCCGGGGTTCGTGCAGAACTGACCGGAACCCAGCGTGACCGAGGCCGCGAATCCCTTCGCGATCGCTTCTCCGCGCTCCTGGAGAGCGCCGGGCAGCAGGAACACCGGGTTGGACGAGCCCATCTCGGCGAAAACGGGGATCGGGTCCGGCCGCAGGGCCGCGGCGTCGTAGAGCGTCCGGCCCGCGACGTGCGAGCCGGTGAAGGCCGCCGCGCGGATCGACGGGTGCGTGACGAGCGTGATGCCGACCTCGGGCGAGTGGCCGTGGACCATCGAGAAGACGCCCTCGGGCATCCCGATCTCGCGGGCCGCTGTCCGGATGGCGGAGGCCGAGAGGTCGGAGGTCCCGGGGTGCGCCGGGTGCGCCTTGACGACGACCGGGCACCCGGCCGCGAACGCCGAGATCGTGTCGCCGCCGGCGACCGAGAACGCGAGCGGGAAGTTGGACGCGCCGAACACGGCCACGGGCCCCGACGGGATCAACATCCGGCGCAGGTCCGGACGCGGCTGCGGCTTGCGATCGGGCAGCGCCCGGTCGATGCGCGCGCCGACCCACGAGCCCTCCTCGATCAGCTCGGCGAAGAGAAGGATTTGCCCCACCGTTCGAGCGCGCTCGCTCTCGAGCCGTGCGGCGGGAAGGCCGGTCTCGGCGCCGGCGCGGGCGAGCAGCCGATCGCCGAGAGCCATCGTTTGCTGCGCGACCGCTCGCAGGAACTCCGCGCGCCGGAACGCGGACAGCGCGGCGAACGGTTCGAAGGCGCGTTCGGACGCGCGCGCCGCCGCGTCGATGTCGCCGGCCGTCGCCTCGACGAACTCTCCTTCGAGCGTCTCCCCCGTCGCCGGGTTCTTCGCCTGGAACGCGGCCCGGGTCCCCGGGCCGGACCGCGGGGCCGGTGCCGAGCTCACGGCTCAGCGGAGGCGGCCTGCGGCGATCCGCCCGCCGCGACGAGCTGCTTCTTCAACGCGGCGATCTGGGAGTCCGAACGCTGCCCGGCGGGCAGGCTCTCGGCGAACCCGACCGCCTCTTCGAGGGTCTTCCGCGCCGCGGCCGCGTCGCCCATGCCCTCGTAGATCTCGACGCGGACCGCCAGAACGCGGATTCGGCGAGGGCCGTAGACCCTCGCGAGCGCCCGGTCCGAGGCGGCGAGCGCCTCCGGGTAGCGCTTGAGGTCCTTGTAGACGAGCGCCAGCCGGGCGGGTGGATTGTAGTCGTCCGGAAAGTCCTTCTCGGACTGCTCGAGCATCGGGATGGCCTTTGCGATCTCGCCGGCGGCTTCGAACGCGCCGAGCCGGTTGGGATCGAGGGCCGTCCGCTGCTCGGGCGTCTTGACCGCGGCGGCCTCGCGGTCGAGGTACGCCACCCACGCGCGCGCCGTCGCCTTCGCGCCGGCCTCGTCCTTCGCGTCCTCCCGCGCTTCCACGATCGAGGAGTACAGCGCGGACCGGTCGTCGGCCGCGAGCGGGATCCGGGGGTTATCGACGATCGCGCGGGCTTGCGCCTCGAAGGTCTTGATCGCCTCCGCGCGTGAAGGTGCGTCCGCCGGCATCTTCAGCGAGCAGCTCAGACCCGAGTCGGCGACCGACGCGGCCGAGGGGCCCGTCTTCAGCCTCGGCAGCGCGACCGCCGCCGCCGCCGAGCACTCGCCGTACTGCTTCGTCACCGACAGGCTGAAGAGGAGGGCATCGAGCGACCGGGCGTACTCGGGCGAGCTCACCGCGTACATCTTCAGCGCCTCGCGGTACGCCGGCACGGCCTCCGCATACTGACCCTTTCCGTAGAGGGCGTCGGCCGTCGCGAGCGTCTGTGCCGCGCCTTTGGCGCCTCCCCGAACGGCGCGCTCGCCGTCGGCGAAGAGCTTCTCGAGCTGGCCCACCGTCGCGCCGCCGACCCAGCGCACGGCGATCGTCTCCTTGACCGGATCGATGACGTACATCGAGGGCCAGGCGCGGATCGGGTACTTTTCCGAGAAGGCCGCGTTCTGCGCCTTCTCCGTGTCGATCGAGAGCCACACGTACTGGCCCGCGTACTTCGCCAGGGCCCGGTCGGTGTAAACGAACGCGCGCATCGAACGGCAGGTGTGGCACCACGGCGCCCACGCCTCGGCGAAGATCGGAAGCTTCTTCGCCCGGGCCTCGGCGAGGGCCTTCGGGTAATCGTCCTCGATGAACGGAAGCGCCGACCTGGCCGCCGGAGCGGACGACAGCGGCGGCGAGGCGAACGCGGTCGAGGCGGCCGAAACGAGGATCGCGACGGCGAGCAATGTTCGTGGGGTTTTCATGACGGGTCCCTTCACCGCCCGAAACGATACCTCACCGTCATAGAATCGGGACCGACGGAGGAGGACCGAGGATGACGCGTCCGTTCGGCTGGCTCTCGATGGCTTCGGCGGCGCTCGCCCTCGCGGCGGCCCTCGGCGCCCAGGAATCCGCTCCCAAGGCCGCCTCCTCCGGTGAGAAGGCGAGGCTCGAGGCCTGGCAGCGGGCCTCGACCCCGGGTGAGCCGCACAAGAAGCTCGAAGCGCTCGTGGGCACGTTTGACACACATGTGCGCTCGTGGATCGACCCATCGAAGCCGCCGGAGGATTCCGTCGGGACGTCCGTCAACACCTGGGTCCTCGGGGGCCGCTATGTCGAGCAGCAGTTCGACGGCACGATGATGGGAGAGCCGTTCACCGGCATCGGGTACATCGGCTACGACAACGTCCAGAAGAAGTACGTGTCGACGTGGCTCGACACCGCCGGAACCGGCATGATCTACCTCGTCGGCAGCGCGGACGCATCCGGCAAGACCATCCTCGGCCACGCGACGATGTGGGATCCGGTTTACGCGAAGCCGTTCCCGGTCGACTCCAAGCTCGTGATCACCGACAACGACCACCACAGCTTCGAGCTCGTCGGCAAGGCGCCGAACGGCCGGTTGAGCAAACTCGTCGAGATCCAGTACACCCGCAAGAAGAGCTAGGGCACGGCTCAGGTCTCCTCGATCGGACGCAGCGCCGCACGGCCTCCGTGCCGGAGGTGCGGGCACGACTTCGCCACGTCCGCCGCAGCCGCGGGATCCTTCGCCGAAAAGACGAAGTACCCGCCGAGCGGAAGCGGCCCCGCGGGGGCGTTCGAGGTCCCGAGGTCGAGGCTGCCCGGCGCGAGCTTCTCGCCCGTGATGTCGCTGCCGGCGCGCCGCAGGCCGATCGCCCAGTCGCGGTACTCGGCGACGCGCGCGGCCATCTCCCCCGCCGACAATCCCCGCTCGTCCGGGGAGTCGTAGAGAAGCAGCACGTAGCGCGGCATCGCCGTGGCCGTCCCGGTTCCCGGCGCGGGCGCCCGCCGCGCACCCACGACGACGCCGAGGGCGAAGAGGGCGAGCCCCGCCGCAGCGGCCAACACCCTCAGGCGCAGCGTCCCATGGCGCCGCGCCAGGAGACCGCCCGCCGCGAGCCGCGCGACGACCGCGTCCTCGAGACCGGGCGGCGGCTCGGGGCCGGCCGCGAGCGCGCTCAGCATCCTCTTCTCCTTCGTTTGGGTGTCCGGTCGTCGTGCTCGTTCATGGGTTCCTCCCGGAAAGGCGGGCGCGCAGTGCGCTGCGCGCCCGTGAAAGCTGGCTCTTCGAGGTCCCGACGTCGACGCCCGTCAACGCCGCGACCTCCTCGTGCGTGTAGCCCTCGACGTCGTGGAGCAGGATCGCCCGCCGATAGCCTGGCGCGAGGGAGGCGAGCGCCCGCTCGAGATCGAGCCGTTCGATCTCGCGCCGAATCGGCGGCGCGGGCGGAAGCTCGGACTCGTCGGGCAGCTCCGCCTCGCGCCCTGCGGCCCGCTCGAACTCGCGCCACCAGCGGATGGCGATGCCGGCGAGCCAGGTCTTCAGCGACGACCGCCACTGGAAGTCGGGCAGCCCGCGCGCCGCCCGGACCCAGGTCTCCTGGACGCCCTCATCCGCGGCCGCCGCGTCGCCGCCCAACAGCCGCAGCAGGAACCGGTACAGGAACGCGGCGTGGCGCCGATACAGCTTCCGGAACGCGGCCTCGTCGCGGCCCTCGAGAAAGCGCGCGACGAGGTCCCGGTCCTCGCCCCGCCGTCTCGTTCACGGCCGGCGCGTCTGGACGATCTCTTCGAACCACTTCTCTTTTCCGTTCTCGTACCAGGTCCACCGCGAGACGACGCGGTCGTCCGTCTCGAACCGGAACACGGCCTTGTCCATGTGGCCCTTGTCGCGCGACGGGATGTTTACGCCGTCGACGAACGTGAACACCACCGTTCGGCCGCCGTCCGCGAAGGCCGTGGCCTCGAGCCGCGGCGCGTTCTTCGCCACGCAGTAGTGCGTCAGCATGAGCCGGTCGCCGTCGAGGTAGAAGGCCGTCGCCATCTCTTCACCGGGATGGGCGTCGAAGGACGTTTCGAGAACGGTCGAGCCCCCGGCGATCGTCCGATACTCCAGCGTTTCCTCCCACCCCTTCGTGCTCTTCCCGACCCAGCTCCCATCCGTCGCCTTGAAGCGCGCGAAGGCCGCGCGGGAAAGCTCGGGAGTCGCAGGGACCGTCCCCGGCGGACCGTCCGCCTTCAGAAACGCCGCCGTCGCGACCGCGCAGAAACCCAGGGCCACGCCGATCCGCATGGGAACCTCCTTTCGGTCGTCCATGAGTGCGAGCGAAGGCCCGAAGGGTTGCACGGCGGATCCGGGGACGGCCATCGGCGCGACGCGCCTACCCCTCCACGCCGATACGAAACGCGGTATGCAGCTCCTCTCCGGGCAAGACGACCCGCAGTCCCCGACCGCTCGTCAGGGCGGAAGTCGGCGCCGTCATCGGCTCGAAGGCGACGAAGTCCTTGCCCGGCGGCGCATAGACCTGGGCGTGCGTGTAGCCGGAAACGAGCTCGACGGAAATTCGCAGGCCTCCCGCGGAGACCGCGAAGCAGGCGCTTCCCGACTCGAGAGCGAAGCCGTCGTCGAACGCGCGGTCGGAGAGCGGGGCATCGAACGCCGCGAACCGTGACTCTTCGCCGGTCGGTACCCCGCGCGAGTCGAGGGCGAGCCGCCGCATGGTCGGCAGCTCCACGTACCACTGCCCGCGCGGGCGCCCGGGGATCGCGACGTAGGGATGAAAGCCGAACGCCGCCGGCACGGGATCCTCTCCGGCGCCGAGGGCGGTCTCGATCGTCAGTCCGTCCGGCGCGAGCGTGGCCCGCAGCGTCAAGCGGTGGGGGAACGGAAAGACGGACAGGAGATCGCCGCGCTCCCAGTCGAGGCGTGCGGTCAACCGGTTCACTCCGGCGTCGGTCACGCTCCACGCCAGCCGCGACCATGGCACGCCGTGAATCGGGAGCCCGGCCGAATCGAAGTGGAGGAGCGGTGAAGACGGGTCGAGCTCCACGTCGCGCCCCGCGGCGCGATAGCGGAGGCCACCGAGGCGGTTGGCCCAGGGATGAAGCAGCGGGATTCCGGCGGTCGAGCCGCTCGGCCGCCGAGGCTTCGAGATCCTCGACCCGCCGCAGCAGCTCGACGCCCCGTCTCCGGAGCGACGCGCCGAGCATCCCCTGCGCCGGCAGAAACGTCGCCTCGAGCTCTCCCGCGACGAGTCGCCGCGCGTCGATCGCCGTCAAGGCGCGGCTTGCCCCCGGGCGGCGCGGTCGGCGAGCACGAGGGCGTTCTGCGACGCGACGCGGCCCGCCGGGATCGACGCGTCGCCCGAGAGGAGCCTCGGCAGCATCGCCGCCTTTTCGCCTCCGGTCACGAGCCACAGCACGCGCCGCGCCCGGTCGAGGACGGGATAGGTCAGCGTCATGCGCCGCCTCCCCATGTAGAAGCCCGTCAGCGCCACGTCGCGGTCCGCGACCGAGAGGACGGGGTCGCCCGGAACGAGCGAGGCGGTGTGGCCGTCCGGCCCGAGGCCGAGGTGCGCCAGGTCGAGCACGGGCGGCGCGCCGCAGATCCCTTCGAGCGTTCTCGCGTAAGACCGCGCGGCCTCCTCGAGGTCGGCCGCTTCGACCGGCATCGCGTGAATCCGTTCCGGCGCAAGCGGCGCATGGGCGAGAAGGCTCTCGCGCAGGTGCGTGAGGTTGCGGTCGGGGTCCCCCGCGGGCGCGATCCGCTCGTCCACCTGGACGACGTGGATGCCGGACCAGGGCACGTCCTCGGTCGCGAGGTCGCGCAGCATCAGCCACGGCGTGTGGCCGCCGCTGACGGCCATGACGAATCGGCCGCGCGCCGCGATCGCCCGGCGGGCGTCTTCCGCGATGACGGCCGCGGCTCGGCGGGCCGCGGCGGCGGCGTCGGGAAGAACCTCGATGTTCACGACGCGGACCAAACGAATCGCAAGGGACTGCGTCCTCCTCGGTGGTCGAGGAAACCCTATCGCAGAGACGCGATCGACGTGCGAGGCGCGAGGCACGGACGCGCGGCGGCCGAAGGGATGGAGCGCTCCGGCACGGTTCTCGATATGAGACCAAAGGCCTATGGTCCGATCTCAGTCGCCGTCCTATCGTGAGCGTCGGAATGTGAGAGACCGGCTCCCGACGGGATATATTCCGGTGATCTGATGATCAGACACCGACGTTCGGAGGGGACCATGCCGCTTCGCAGGCGCCAACGACCGTACTCAGCCGCCGCGCTGATCGCCCTGGCCGCCGCGTCGGCCTGCGCCAAGAAGGAACCCCCGCCAGCCCCTCCGCCCACCGTCGAGGTCGCGCCGGTCGTTCAGAAGGACGTTCCGGTCTTCCAGGAGTGGATCGGCACGCTCGACGGCTCCGTCAATGCGGAGATCCGTCCTCAGATCGAGGGCTACGTGCTCCAGCAGGCCTATCGGGAAGGCTTCGTCGTCAAGGCCGGCGAAACGCTCTTCCAGATCGACCCGCGGCAGTTCCAGGCGACGTACGACCAGGCCAAAGGCACGCTCGCCCAGTACGAAGCGACGCTCGCGAACGCGAAAGTCATGGCCGCGCGCTACCGGCCTCTGGCCGCCGAGAAAGCCATCAGCCAGCAGGAGCTCGACGACGCCGAAACGCGGGAGCGCACGGCGCAAGCCAACGTGGAGAGCGCGCAGGCGAGCCTCGAGAAGGCCAGGCTCGACCTCGCCTGGACGAAGGTCGTCTCGCCGATCGACGGTGTGGCGGGCGTCGCCAAGTCCCAGGTCGGCGATCTCGTTAACCGCCTGACCGTCATGACGACGGTCTCGCAGGTCGATCCGATCAAGGTCAACTTCAACCCGAGCGAGCAGGAGTACCTGACCTGGGTGGCCAAGCACGGTCCGCCCGAGAAGACCCTTCGCGCCAGCCAGGACCTCGAAAAGGGCCCCCTGGAGCTCATCCTCTCGGACGGCTCCGTGTTCCCGCACCACGGCCGGGCGATCCTCGTTGGCCGCGAGGTGGACGTGAAGACCGGTACGATCCAGCTCGCGGGGGCGTTCCCGAATCCGGGCAACCTCCTGCGGCCGGGCCAGTACGCCAAAGTCCGGGTGGCCATGGACCTCAAGAAGGGCGCGATCCTCGTGCCGCAGCGCGCGGTTTCCGAGCTCCAGGGCAGCTACCAGGTCGCCGTCGTGGGGGCGGACAACAAGGTGACCATCCGCGTCGTGAAGACCGGCCCTGTCGAAGGCAGCATGTGGGTCATCGAGGAGGGTTTGAAGCCCGGAGACCGGGTCGTGGTGGAAGGTCTGCAGCGGGTGAAGTCCGGGATGACGGTCGCGCCGAAGGAGGCCTCGAGCCCGGCGGCGCCGGCAGCGGAGCCCACCAAAGAGGCCGGGAAGTAACGTGGGCGCCTTTTTCGTCCGCCGGCCGATCGTCGCGATCGTCACCGCGATCCTGATGACGATGGCGGGGGCCGTCGCGATGACGAAGCTCCCGACCGCCCAGTACCCGGACATCGTGCCGCCCCAGATCCAGGTCACCACGACCTACACCGGCGCCGACGCGATCACGATCGAGCAGTCCGTCGCGACGCCGATCGAGCAGCAGATGAACGGCGTCGACTACATGATCTACATGCAGTCCACCAACGCCAACGACGGGACGATGAAGCTCACCGTCACGTTCGACGTCGAGACCGACATCAACTTCGACCAGGTCAACACGCAGAACCGCGTCTCGCAGGCGCAGCCCAACCTGCCGGCCGACGTGAATCAGTTCGGCCTGACGGTCAAGAAGGCCACGAGCAATCCCCTGCTCATCGTCTCGCTCTATTCCCCCAAGGGAACGTACGACGCGCTCTTCCTCGGCAACTTCGCGACGATCAACGTCAACGACGCCATCTACCGCGTGCCCGGCGTCGGCCAGATCCAGAACTACGGGACCGCCGACTACGCCATGCGCATCTGGGTCAAGCCGGAACGGCTGGCGAGCCTCGGGCTGACCGTCCCCGACCTGATGAACGCGGTGAAGCAGCAGAGCACGGTCAACCCGGCGGGGGGAATCGGCACGGAGCCCTCCCCGCAAGGCCAGGAGTTCACCTACACCCTCCGCGCCAAGGGCCGCCTCGAGACCGCCGAGGAATTCGGCAACGTCGTCGTGCGCCTGAACCCCGACGGGTCCATGGTTCGCCTGAAGGACGTCAGCCGGATCGATCTCGGCGCGCTGAACTATCAGCAGCGCGCGCGCTTGAATGGCAAGCCCTCCTGCCCCATCGGCGTGTTCCAGGTCCCGGGCTCCAACGCCATCGCCGTGGCCGACGGCGTCAAGAAGACGATGAAGGAGCTGAAGGAGCGATTCCCGGACGATCTCGACTACGTGGTCGCCCTCGACACGACGCTGCCGGTCACCGAGGGCATCAAGGAGATCGAGCACACCCTTTTCGAGGCGATCGTCCTCGTCATCATCGTCGTGTTTCTGTTCCTGCAGGGGTGGCGCGCGACGCTCATTCCGCTGCTCGCCGTTCCCGTGTCGCTCGTCGGCACGTTCATGTTCTTTCCGATGCTCGGCTTCTCGATCAACACGCTTTCGCTCTTCGGTCTGGTCCTCGCCATCGGCCTCGTCGTCGACGACGCGATCGTCGTCGTCGAGGCCGTCGAGCACCACATCGAGCACGGCCTCTCGCCGAAGGACGCCACGCTGAAGGCGATGGAAGAAGTCACCCAGCCGGTCATCGGAATCGCCCTCGTCCTGTCCGCCGTGTTCATCCCCGTGGCCTTCATGGGCGGGATCCAGGGGCGGATGAACATGCAGTTCGCCATCACGATCGCCGTTTCGGTCCTGATCTCGGCCTTCAACGCCCTGTCGCTGTCGCCGGCGCTCTGTTCCCTCATCCTGAAACCCAAGAAGGAGTCGAAGGGGCCGCTCGGGAAGTTCTTCGCCTGGTTCAACCGGGTCTTCGGGAAGATGACCAACGGCTATGTCAACCTCTCGCACCACCTGGTCCGAAAGGTCGTCGTCACCCTCCTGATCCTCGGCGGATTCGTCGCGCTGTCCGGCCTGCTCGGAAAGCGGCTCCCCTCGGGCTTCCTCCCGGACGAGGACCAGGGATACTTCTTCATCAACGTCCAGCTTCCCGACGCCTCTTCGCTCCAGCGGACCGATGCCGTGTGCCAGAAGATCGAGAAGATCCTCGCGGAGACCAAGGGGGTCAAGTACGTCACGACGATCGCCGGCTACAGTCTCCTTTCCGGCGCCTCGGCCCCCTACACGGCTTTCTACTTCGTCTCGCTCGACCCGTGGCACGAGCGCGAAGGCAAGCAGATGGAGGTCGGGCCGATCATGCAGCGGCTGAACGGCGTCCTTCGATCCCAGATTCTCGAAGCGAACGCCGTGGCCTTTCCTCCTCCCGCGATCCAGGGCCTCGGCACGGGCGGCGGCTTCTCTTTCTGGCTCCAGGACCGGAGCGGCGGAAGCGTCGAATTCCTGAACCAGAACCTCCAGAAGTTCCTGGAGGCCGCGCGAAAGCGCCCCGAGCTCGCCAACGTCAACAGCGTCTGGCGGCCCTCCGTGCCCCAGATCTACGCCGACATCAACCGGGACAAGGTGCTGAAGCAGGGCGTCGCGGTCGGAGACGTCTACCAGAGCCTCCAGGCGTTTCTCGGCGGCATCTACGTGAACCAGTTCAACCGCTTCGGGCGCCAGTGGAAGGTCTTCCTGCAGGCCGACGCGTCGGGACGCGTGAAGGCCGAGGACATCAACCAGTTCTACGTGCGTAACAACGGCGGTCAGATGGTGCCCCTTTCCGCCGTCGCGACGACCCGGGGCATCGCCGGGCCCGAGTTCACCAATCGGTTCAACCTCTTCCGGGCCGCGCAGGTCACCGGAATCCCCGCGCCCGGTTACAGCTCGGGTCAGGCCACGGCGGCGCTCGAGGCCGTCGCGAAGGAAGTCCTCCCGAGGGAGATGGGCTACGACTGGGCCGACATGTCCTACCAGGAGGTCAAGGCCGCGGGCGCCGGCGCGCGTGTTTTCGTTCTCTCGATCGTCTTCGTGTTCCTGATCCTCGCCGCCCTCTACGAGAGCTGGTCGCTCCCCTTCAGCGTCCTGCTGTCCGTGCCGGTCGCGGTCTTCGGCGCCTTCCTGGGCCTCCTGATGCGCAAGTTCAACCTCGACGTCTACGGCCAGATCGGTCTCGTCATGCTGATCGGGCTGGCCGCCAAGAACGCCATCCTGATCGTCGAGTTCGCCGTCCTGCAGCAGAAGGAGGGCAAGAGCCTCGTGGACGCCGCGCTCGAGGGAGCCAAGCTCCGGCTGCGGCCGATCCTCATGACGTCCTTCGCCTTCATCCTGGGCTGCGTGCCGCTCTGGACGGCCACGGGCTCGGGCGCGGTGTCGCGCAAAGTTCTGGGCACCGTCGTGATCGTCGGCATGCTCGCCGCGACCGGGATCGCGATCTTCCTCATCCCGGCGCTCTTCGTGATGGTCGAGAAGCTCGCTCATCGCGGGAAGGCAAAGGAAATTCCCGGCGCGGCGCCGGTGGCGCCTCCGGCGGTCGGAGGGCATTGAGATGCGGACGCTCGCCGCAACCTGTCTCGTCCTCGTCCTCCTGACCGGCTGCGCCGTCGGGCCCGACTACAAGACGCCGGCCGTGGGGGTTCCCGACGAGTACCGGGAGGTCCAGGGTCCGCCGGCTCCCGCGGCGTCGCTCGCCGACCAGCCCTGGTGGGAGGTCTTCGGCGACCCGGTCCTGCAGAAGCTGATCGACGAGGCCCTCACCCACAACTACGACGTCCGGATCGCCGCCTGGCGCGTCGAGGAGTTCCGCGCCCGCGCCGGGATCGCCCGCTCGGAGTTCTTCCCGTCGATCAACTACGGCGCCGAGTCCTCCCGCGGCCGGAACTCCATCTACACGTCTCCCTTCAACACGTCGACTTTCAACGCGAACCAGGTCAACGTGAACTTCGGCTGGGAGCTCGACATCTGGGGCCGCATCCGCCGGCTCAACGAGTCCGCGAAGGCGCGGTATCTGGCGAGCGAGGACGCGCGCCGCGGCGTGCTGCTGTCCCTCGTGTCGGACGTCGCGCGCACCTACTTCATCCTGCGCGAGCTCGATGCCGAGCTCGTGATCACGAAGAAGACCGTGGAGTCCTTCCAGGAAACCTACAACCTCTTCAAGCGCAAGCTCGACGAAGGCGCGGCCTCCGCGCTCGAGACCTCGTACGCCGAGGCCGCCCTCGGCCAGGTCGCCTCGCAGATCCCGGAACTCGAGCGGCGGATCGAAGCCACCGAGAACCAGCTCAACTTCCTCCTCGGCCTGAATCCCGAGCCGATCCCTCGGGGCCAGTCGATCGCCGAGCAGCCGATGCCGCCCGAGATTCCGGCCGGCCTGCCTTCGGAGCTCCTCCAGCGGCGGCCGGACATTCGCCAGGCCGAGCAGGACCTCGTGGCCGCCAACGCCCTCATCGGAGTCGCGACGGCGAACTTCTTCCCGCGGATCAGCCTCACGGGATTCTTCGGCGCCGTCGGGCCGGAGCTCGACAACTTCTTCTATCCCGCCGGGAAGACGTGGTCGATCGCGGCCGGCCTGCTCGGGCCGCTCTTCCAGGGAGGACGGCTCCGCAGCGAGTACGACACGACCGTCGCCCTGTGGCAACAGACCAAGGTCGCGTACGAACAGAGCGTCAACAGCGCCTTCGCCGAGACGACGACCGTGCTCTACGCGCGTACGAAGATCGAAGCGGCCCTGCAGGAGTTGACGCGCACCGCCAACGCCTACCGCGAAATGGTCCGCCTCTCCCAGGTCCGCTACAACAGCGGCCTCTCGAATTACTTCGAGGTGCTGTACGCGATGCAGCTTCTGTTCCCGGCGGAGATCGCCGAGGCCCGGTCGCGCCTGGACCTCATGAACGACTACGTCGACATCTACAAGGCCCTCGGCGGCGGCTGGAACCTGCAGCCGGAGGACACCAACCCGACCTGGCTCTCGCCGGCCTCCTCGGCGGCCGAGACGCCGCCGGCTGCGCCGGCCAATCCGTAACGGGGGAAAAGCCGACGATCGCCGCGGGGATGACGCGAAGCCGGGCGGTATCGCGACGAGTCCTCTGCGCCGCGGCGCTCGCGCTTTTCGCGGCCTTCCTCGCAGGGCCGGCCGCGGCCTTCGACAGCAAGGGGCACGTCGTCATCGAGGCGGTTGCCTACCGCACCCTCATCGAAGGGCACGGCGACCAGCCGGCGCGGCCCGACGTTCTGCGGGATCTTTTCAACGACGGGGACCTCCAGGCGCCCCTCTGCTTCGGCTGGGGCGACCATCCCCCGGGTTTTTGCGCCGACGCGACGACGACCAATCCCCTCCTCGACTGGCCCAAGCCCCTGACCGACCATCCCGACGCGGCCTTTCGGAGGCAATTCAGCGACGCCGGCCAGTGCTTTCACTTCATGGCGCAGCTGGAGGACGGCGAATCCCCGGACATCGAAGGAACCGTGATTCCGCGCGGGCTCGCGACCTCCGCGCTCGTCCGCTGCCGAGACCTGCTCGACAACCTCATGCGCCAGGTCGTCATCGACGGGGGGCCCGGGGCGCGCAAGGGCGGGTACGGCCTGTACGAGCTCATGCACGCCGTGGGCGACTCGTTCTCGGGAGCCCACTCGCAGCGTCGCCCGGGGACGCACGAGATCGAAGAGCTCCGCATCTGGAAGCCACTGACCCGTTTGCCGGGACTGGTGACCGAAAAGGTCGCGCAAATCCCCGACTCCGCGTTCCACAAGTGGGACGACCACCGCGACAAGACCTACGTCGTCGAGGAACGTGTCGTCTCCGGCGGGCAGCACTGCAAGGACCTCACCGATTATCCGTACAAGGTGCCCTTCGAATGCCTCTCCGCGGAGGGCGACGACGCGAGACAGGCGATCGTCGAGCTGCTCATCGTCGTGCACGACCTCCGCGTCGCGGAGAAACAGAAGATCACCTCCGCCCCGCCCCCGGCTTCCTTCCCGGTTCCGGAGCCGGCCCCGGAACAATCCGAGGAATGGCGCGCCTTCAAGGACCGCTGGTTTACGGCGGCCTATTCCTGCCAGGGCGACGAGTGCGCCGTGCGCCAGCCCACCGACATCTCTCCCGGCGCGTACGCCTTCCTCGGCCTCGACACGACCTACAACTTCACGCGCAAGTTCGTCGACGTCACCGGCAAGGCGACCCTCTTCCGGTACAGCTGGGAGCTCAATCCCTTCGTCTACGCGCTCTCCGGCGAAGTCGGGTACCGGCGCTACAACAACGGCGTGGGTGCCGGCCTGCTCGGTCTGGAGGTCGACCTCGCGCTCCCCATCGGAAGACGCCTCGCGGTGGGATTCACGCCAGCGGCCTGGCGCGTCGCCTTCGGAGGGGACCGCACCGGATCGGAAGTCACGTCGAACTTCTTCCGACTCGACTACGTCATCGACAGCCGTTTCGCCGTCACGCTCCACGGCCCCCTGGAGATCGACTGGCGCAGGCCCGCCGCGGAGGTCTCCATCGGACTCGGCTTCGCCTGGGCCCTGACGTCGCCGAAGTTCGCCGGCGGGCCCCTGATCGAGCACCACACCGAAAAGGTCGAGCGGTCGGACGCCACGTGGTCGCCTCCGGAAGCGCCGTACGGACGGCTCGAAGGCCGGACCGCCTCCTGGTACGTGGGAACCGGGGTCACGACGGTCGAGCCGCCGACCGAGGTCATCGAGGGACGGCAGTACGGGGAGGGCGCGGTCGGAGCGATGGTCCTGTGGGACCGGGACCGCTGGGGCGGCAGGTTCCTCTGGGCGCCCGGCGGGTCGCTGGCGATCTGCGCCCGGCGGACGGTCGGAGACTCGGCCTACCTGACGGGAGCGTTCGGCCTGGACCTGCGCTGGTACCCCCTCGGCGTGCTCGGATTGGCGGTGACGCCGGTGCGCGTCGAGGGCGGACCGAAGGTCCGCGGGAGCGAGATATTCGACGGTTCCCCGGGGGTCCGCGGAGAGCTGGGGAACCAGTACTACTTCCAGGCCGGCTCGCGCATTGGCATCGCCTTCACTGCCGGGATCATCGACATCTTCGTCCAGGGGCCGACGATCGCCTGGAGCTCGAGCCCCTTCGCGGCCAAAGAGATCCTCAGCGTCGCGCTCTCGTTCCGACTGAACTAGCCGCCGGCAGAGGATCGGCGCAAGGTCCGAGCCGGCCGCCGACCGTCGGCACGGACGTTTCCTAAGGCCGGAGCGGGACTGCGAGCGGGTCCTCCCGACCGGGACCTGCCGGCGCGAATTCGTAGAGCGAGGCCGCCAGTCTCTTCAAGCCTCGCTCGCAGGCGATCAGATCGAGATGGAGCGAGGTCCAGTCCGACAGCAGGAGTGCCTCGTCGCCCTGGCCCGCGTACGTCTTGAGGTAGCCGCGGCAGGACTCGCAGTAGTCGATGCGCAGGCCGGCCTCTCCCTCGACCGCCAGGGCCGCCAGCCGGTCGCAGTCGCTTTCACAGAACGGACATCCGGTCCGCTTGTACTGCCAGCGTGTGCCGCAACGGCCGCAGGCGAGAAGACGTCTCCGGCCGGGGTCCGATCCGACGAGTTGGCCCATGGCGGGTGCGGATCCGCAGGTCGGGCAGTAGTGGCGAAGCCAGCCCTCTTCATTTCTCCAGCGGGCGAACGCCTCCACGGCCGGCGACAGATAGCGTGCCATGACGGTCCATCCGAGGTGTCGCAGCAGGCCGGGGGACGCCGGCTCGATCGAATCGTCGCCGAGCAGCCAGGACACGACCCGGCGCGAGACATCGGCCCGACCCCGCAGGTCCGCCGCCAGCGTGGAGGCTTCCGTCGCCAGGCCTCCGGCCAGCGGCTCAACCGCCAGCCTCTCGACGAGGGAGACGATCCATCTCCCTGCGGGCTCGAGGTCCGGTGCCGCGTTGGAGCTCTGCAGGAGCGGCACGCCCTCTCGGAAATCGGCGGCGTAGTCGTCCCAATCGGGAGTGGCCGCGGTGCCGGTCTCGAGACCGGCCGCCGCGCGGTCGACCTGCGCGCAGAAGTGCGCGATCGGCTCGAGGTAGAGATGCGCGGCCAGCCAGCCGTCCGTGTTCACCCGACTCAATGGCTTTGGCTCCCGCTCGTTTCCGGCCGGGGAAGGACCGGAAACAGCCGGGCCCCGAGGCCGAACAGAAAGATCGTCGCGGCGATCAGACCGGTCGAGATGCCCCACTCGAAGATCGACGGCGCATACGACTGCGGCGCTTCCCAGGGCATGCGACCCCGGAACGTCATCGCGAAGAGCACGACGTTCATCCGGTTGTAGGCGACGCCGAGAACCGCCAGGAGCGCTGCCCAGAACAGCGTGTCGGGCCGGGAGCGGAGCGACCGGCTGGCGAGGAGCGCGAGCGGAACGAGGCCTCCGAGCACGATCTCTGCGGCGAAGGCCAGGCCCATCCTCCCGGCGAAGGCACCGGCGAGCTGGCCGCGGAGCGCCATGTCGCCGAGCCGGAAAGCGACGTAGACGAGCATCGACCAGAACGTGATCTGCCCGACGGATGCCAGCGCCGTCAAGTCGAGCGGCCGGCGCCAGCCCTTCGCGATCCACATGTCGATCAGGATGACGAGCGCGGCTCCCGCCACGATCGAGGACAGGAAGAACGAGACCGGCATCACGGGCGACCACCACTGCGAGGCGAGCATGTTCGGCATCAGCAGGTACAGCGAGCCGAGCGAGCTCTGGTGCATGGTGGACAGAGTGACCGCGGCGATCGCCAGCAGGATCGGCTCGAAACCCTTGTCCCGAGCCCGGAACAGCCATGCGAGCGTCCCGAAGATGACGGCGGTCACGGCCGCGTAGGCCACGTTGCGCGACATCATGAAGATGAACAGCGTGACGGCGAAGGTCACGTAGGCGCCGGACCACTTTTGCCAGAGCGCGAGCAGCCGGTGAAGGCCGAATCGCTCCAGGACCACCGGGAGAAACTCCATGGCGAGGATCGTGACGTAGAGGCCGACGCACCACGAGACCTCGAACATGGCCGAGTGATCCGGGGACTGCAGGCCGAGCTGGTAGAAGTGCCACGGCAGGCCGAGGTCGGCGACGAGCGTGACCGTGACGAACGAATAGCTCAGGAGGCCCATCAATACGGCTTTTCGTCCCAGCCCGTACAGGTCCTTTCGCTGGAAGACATAGATGGCTCCGGCCATCGCGAACGCGCCCGCCGCGACGGCGATCCAGACGAGGTCGAAGAGGATCCAGAGGCCCCAGGGGTACGTGTCGGAAAGGTGGGTGCTGCCGCCGAGGCCGCGGGCGAAGCGCGCGATCATCGAGAGGCCGCAGAACGCGACGAGCATCAGGAGGACCCAGTTGAACGGGGTCATCAGCCTCTCGTCCAGCCGCTCGAACGCGACGTGGTGGCCGTGGTCCGCATGGGCGTCGGACGTGTCCACGCGGCCCGATCCGTCCGCCACCGCCTGCACCCGCTTGCGGAAGTACGCGTAGGCCGTCCCGAGCATGGCCCCGAGAGCCATTACGGCCGGAGGCACCGCCCCGAGCGCCGCGCTGGTGAACCGCGGAAACGGCTTCTCCCCGTAGGTCGGGAACCCGAGCTTCTCGAACGGCACCGACGAGAGGTAGAGCACGCTCGTTCCGCCCAGCTCCTTCTCTCCGTAGACGTGGTCGACGTACTTGTCCGGACGATCCCCCATGCGCTTGTGCGCGAGGGCCAGCATCTCCTCGCGGCTTCCGTAGCGCAGGGCGTCCGCGGGGCACGCCTTGACGCACGCCGGCGTCGCGATGGTCTCGACGAAACCCTTGCCCTCGGCCTGGGAGAGCGGCTGTCCGTTGAACGCGATCGGGAGCGGCTGGTCGGCGCGGTCGGCGCAGTGCGTGCACTTGTCGATCTTCGGCGCCAGCTTGTCCCACTCCGCCGTCGGCACGTCCCAGGGGCAGGCGAGCATGCAGTAGCGGCAGCCGATGCACTTGGCGGCGTCGTAGGACACCGGCCCATCCGGCTGGCGGTAAAGCGCCGTCGTCGGACAGGCCGAGACGCAGCCGGGCTCCAGGCAGTGGAAGCACCGCCGCATCACGAAGGCGCTGTCCAGCCCGCCCGGGCTCTTCGGGTTCTCCATCTCGTGAAACGAGATCAGCGTGAACGTCTTCGAGCTGAGCGTGGCCGGGTTCTGAAAACCGAGCTGGGCCTGGAGCTGGGTGTCCTCGCCCTCGCGCTCGTTCCACTGTTTGCAGGCCACCTGGCAGGCCCGGCAGCCGATGCAGTTGGTGATGTCGATCAGGGTGGTCCGGATCGGAACGGGCTTCGAAGCCGCCGAGGCGCTCGGTGTCGTCATGACCGCCGGCTCCGTTCTGCGCGCGCGGCGCGCTCGCCTTGACCACGTTGACCAGGCAGGCCTTGGTCTCCTGCGTTCCCGCCCCGGGATCCGTGGCATCGATCGTGAGGTGGTTGACGCTCGGGCCGGTCGAGAGGCCCTGGAAGCCCCAGTTGTACGGCATCCAGACGATGGTGACCTCGCGGTCGCCGATCTTCAATGCCTTCATTCGAGGCGTCACGAGGGCCTTCACCGTGAGCTCGCCGCGCGCCGACGAGACCTGGACCCAGTCGCCGGATTTGACCCCGAGCTTTTGGGCGAGGGCGACCGGCATCTCCAGGACCGGCTCGGGAACGAGCTCGTTCAGCCACGGGATGTTGCGCGTCGTCGACCCGGCGCACCAGTGCTCGGCGACGGTCGAGGTCATCAGCACGTAGGGGAACTTGTCGGCCGTGCCGATCGGCTGGTGCGACTTCACCCGCGGGTACTTGAGCATCGGGTTGCTCTTCACCTTGGGGTGAAGCAGGTTCTCCACGGGGCTTTCCACCGGCTCGTACATTTCCGGCAGCGGACCGTCCTTCGGCACGTAGGCCACGTCGCGCGGGTACCCGGGATGCTTCTCGTCCGGGTCCGAGTAGACGGCGGCGAAGAGCCGCCCGACGCCTTCCGCGCCGAGATGGAATGCCCGCTGCCCGTTGGGCGTGTCCGGTCCGTCGGTCACGACGGGCACGTCGGGCACGTCGTACCCCGTCCAGCGCTTCGTCTGCTCGTCCCACCAGATGATGGGTTTGGAGCCCGGATAGGGCTTGCCGTTCCGGTCGCAGGACGCCCGGTTGTAGAGGATGCGCATGTTGTTGGGCCAGGTCCAGCCGAATCCCGGATAGAGACCCAGCCCTCCCGGGTCGGTCTTCGAATCGCGGCGCTTCGAGAGGTTCTCGCCGTTGGCGAAGACGCCCGCGTAGATCCAGGCGCCGGACGACGTCGAACCGTCGGACCGGAGATCGCCGACCTTCCGGACGAGATCGCCCGCCTTGAGGCCTGTCTCCGGGTTGTCGCGCAGGGCGTATCCGTTGATCTCGCGCAGGACGTCCTCGGCCGTGGTGTAGGTCCAGAAGGCCTTGTTGACGATCTCGTCCTTCGGCTCCTTCGAGTCGTGGACCAGGTCGCGGACGCGGCGGAACACGGCATCGACGATCTCGCCGTCAGGCTTGGCTTGCCCCGGGGGCTTCACCGCGGCGTGCCGCCACTGCACCATGCCGCCCGAGTTCGAGATGGTTCCGTTCTTTTCCATGAAGAACGCGGCGGGCAGGAGAATGACCTCGGTCGAGATCGTCCTCGGGTCGACGCCGGGCCGCCGCCAGAACGCCGCGGTCTCGGTCTCCCAGATCTCCTGGACCACGAGCGTCTCGAGCCTGGCCATCGCGTCGAACGTCAGGGTGAGGTTGGGCGTCGTGACCGCGGGATTCTGGCCGACGATCCAGAGAACCTTCAGCTTCCCGGCGAGCGCATCCTCGAACATCGGCAGGGTTCCGTAGTCCTTGGCGGCGTCCCGCTTGGGGAGCCAGCCATAGGCGTAGTCGTTCTCCTTCGTCGCCGCGTCCCCGAAGAAGGCCTTGAGCTGGTTGACGAGGTACCGGCTGTCGGCGATCCCGTTCTTGCGCACGTAGTCGTAGATGGTCGGCTCGAGGTTCGACGGAGAGTTGAGGTAGCCCGGGTAGTAGTTGTAGAGCACCGCCATGTCGCACGCGCCCTGCACGTTCGGCTCGCCGCGCAGCGCGTTGACGCCGCCGCCGGGCTTCCCGATGTTGCCGAGCAGGAGCTGCAGGATCGTGAACGACCGGATCCCCTGCACGCCGGTCGTGTGCTGCGTCATCCCGAGCGCGTACAGGATCGCGCCGGGCCGGTTTGCGGCCATCGTCTCCGCGATCTGCTGAATCTGCGCCGCCGGGATGCCGGTGATCTGCTCTCCGACCTCCAGCGTGTACCGCGAGACGTGTGTCTTCAGGCGCGCGAAGACGCAGTGCGGGTCATCCAGACTCTTCGCGACGCGCGGCTTGCCCCTGGCGTCGAGCTGGTATCCCCAGCTCCTGGTGTCGTACTTGTGGTGCTCCTCGTCGTACCCGCTGAAGACGCCGTCCTTGAAGTCGAAGGCCTCGTCGCTCAGGTAGAGCGCGTTCGTGTGGGTCACGACGTAGTCCTCGTCGTACAGCTTGTTGACGAGGATGTGGTGGATCATCGTGTTCTGGAGGGCGGCGTCGGTCCCCGGCCGGATGCGCGCGTACATGTCGGCGGCCGCGGAGGTCCGGGTGTATCGAGGGTCGACGTGGATGATCTTCGCCCCGTTCTCCTGGGCCTTCCGGATCCACTTGAAGGCCATGGGGTGGTTTTCCGCCACGTTGCTGCCTTCCACCAGAATCGTCTTGCAGTTCTGCAGGTCGATCCAGTGGTTGGTCATCGCCCCCCGCCCGAACGAGGCCCCCAGACCGGGGACCGTGGGGCTGTGTCAAAGTCGGGCCTGGTGCTCGACGTAGGCCAGGCCGAGCAGCCGGGCCGCCTTCTGGAAGAGGTAGCACTCCTCGTTCGTGTTCTGCGCGCCGCCCAGGAAGGCGATCGCGTCCGTCCGATTGACCGGGACGTCCTTGTCGCCGACCTTCTCGGTCGCGATCCAGGTCGCGTCGCGCGTCTTCCGGATCTTCTGCGCGACCCGGTTCACCGCGTCCTGCCAGGAGATGCTCCTCCCAGCGGTCGCTCCCCGGCGCCCGGTATTTGGGCGTCGTGAGCCGCTTCGGCGAGGTGTGCGTCGCGAACATGGAGATGCCTTTGACGCACAACGATCCGCGATTCACGATGTGGTCGTAGTCGCCTTCCATCGTGATGAGCTTGCCGTCGCGGACCGCAGCGATCATTCCGCAGCCGCAGGAGCAGAAGTTGCACGACGTCGTGAATTCGGCGACGTCCGAGAGCTTGAGCTCGAGGGCGGCGGCCCGCATCGCGGGAACGTCGAGGAGGCCATCGAGCGCGAGCCCGGCTCCGCCCAGGACGGTCATCCGCAGGAGGTTTCGACGGTTGAGCGGGGGCAAGTCGGCGGAGGGTTGAGCGTCGTTCGAACTCTTCGAGATGGGCTCCAAGCGAGTCCCCTTCTCCATCACTGCCCCTCCTACCGGCCTTGGACGATTCTGCGGAAGGGTTGGCGCCGGCCGAACCTTGCGAGACGCCTTCGATCCGAGTTCCCTTCTCCATGACTCGCCCCCCTGGAAACGGCGGACCTCAGAGAACCCACTCTCGCGACACCGCGCCTGCGCGCGAGGATCGAAGCCGACAGAAAACGCAACCAGCATACACCGTTCCCGAACGCGAGAGCCATCGTCGCGCCGAGAGCATCCCTGATTCGAGTCTGCTTCCGGGCCGGCGTGCGACCCGGCGATCCGGTCTGGCGAATAATCGAGGCGGAAGGTTCAGCTCTCGAGCGCGAGGAGCGGGCGCGGACCCGTCGGACGTCACTCGCTCGCCGCCGGCGGGTCCGCAGGAACCTGGTGCTTCGGATGCTCCCCGGGCTCAGTGCCGATCGTGGTCCGTCGAGAGGATCCGTCCGTTGCCGGCGTCCACTTCGATCTCGTGCTTGCCCTTGCTCTCCCCGGCGACCACGATGTCGTACGAGTAGACCAGGCACCCGTCCTCAACCTCGAGCTCGGCTTTCTTCACCGTGGCCTGGTCCGGCGTGACATTCAGGGACTTCAGGGCGGCCGCGCGCGCATCGGCCTCTGACCATTTGGCCATCGCGGTGCGCTCGGACTTCGACATGCTCTTCTTCGCGTGGATCGAGCAGGGTTGGTCTCCCGCCGAGGCGACCAGCGAGACCAAGAGCGCGGTCGCGGCGATAGCGGCAGTCTTACCTTTCATGACGGTACTCCTTTGCGCCGCAACGGGTCGGCCGGAGTTCGGCCGCCGGACGGCAGCGCTTCGTCGAGCATATCCCGCAGACCGGCCCACATGGCGCCGCGGAGATCTGGATCGTGCCGCACACGGGAGCTCGATTGGGACCTCCTCGCGGGGACGTCACATCGAGCTTCCGGCCCGCCGTCACGGAATTAGACTAGCGGCCATGGAACCGCCGGAAGACGACCGCGGGAGACCTCCGCGCGAGGCAGCCGGTCGGGCCGACGGGGTCACGATCGTCGCGGCGACCCCCCGGCGCGATTTCGAGCGGTACGCCGTCCTCGCGGCGCTCGTCCTTCTGACCCTCGGCTGCTATCTGGTCGTCCGGCCGTTTCTGACGGCGTTTCTGTGGGGCGTGATCATCGCGGTCTCGACCCGCGGGCTGTACCGCGGCCTCGTGCGGCTCGTTCGGGCAAGGCGCAAGCTGGCCGCGGCGCTCTTCGGCCTGTTTCTGGTGGCGATTCTGTTCGTCCCGATATCGGTGTTCGCCATCCGCCTCGCGGCCGGGGCCCCGGCCCTGATCGCGCGGGTCGACGAGATGCTCTCGGGCGGCCTCCGTCAGCCGCCGGAATGGCTCGCGTCGATACCCCTCGTCGGCAAGGCCGCCAACGGGTGGTGGCAGTCGGTCTCCGCGGATCCGGAACAGCTGCGAGAGGAACTGCGCCCGCTCCTCAAGCCGATCCGGGAGTTCCTCATCGCCGCGGCCGCGGGAATCAGCACGGGGATCCTGCAGTTCGCGCTGGCGATCTTGATTGCCGCACTGCTTTCGCTCAACGGCGAGACCCTGACCGCCGCCGTGGATCGGGTTGCCGCGCGCCTCGGCGGCGAGCGCGGGCTCCGGCAGGTGGCCATCGTCCGCTCGACCGTCCGCGGAGTCTTTCGCGGGCTGCTCGGAACCTGCGCTGTCCAGGCGGGGCTCGCGATGATCGGGTTTCTGATCGCCGGAGTCCCGGGAGTGTTCCTCCTCGGAATGGCCACGTTCTTCCTCTCCGTCGTGCCGGCCGGCCCTGCGCTCCTGTGGCTGCCGGCGGCCCTCTGGCTCGGCGCCAACGGAAAGACGGGGATGGCGATCTTCCTGGCCATCTGGGGTCTCGTGGTCGTGGGGGGCTCGGATAACATCGTCCGGCCGCTGTTGATGGGAAGGGGCATCCAGGCTCCCCTCGCCGTCGTCTTTCTCGGGGTCATCGGCGGCATTCTCGCCTTTGGTTTCCTCGGCCTCTTCATCGGTCCGACGATCCTGACGGTGGCCTACAACCTGTTTCAGGAGTGGATGGCGACGCTCAAGGCTCCCGATTCCGACGCCGCGCCGCAGCCGCAGGCGTAAAGCCGCGGCTCTATTGGCCCTTCCGCGCCTGATAACGCTCGACGGCGACCTCGAGCGTGAAGTGCATCCCCTCGCGACCGAGGAGCTTTCCCAGGGACGAGCGCTGGATCACGCCGAGGACCTCCGGGTTCAGGTCCACGAGCCACACCGACACGCCGCGCTCGCGCATCCTCTTCTCGCCCTCGGTCAGCATCTTGAGGGCGGTGTACTCCAGATCGAAGACGGCGCTCATGTCGAGCGCGATGACCTTCGGATTCTCCTCGGCGACGATCGCCCGCATCTTCTCCGCGATCCTCCCCGCGTTGGCGAAGAAAATCCGCCCTTCGAGCCGCAGCAGCAGCAGGCCCGGGAAGGTCTCGTCCTCCGGGTGCTCCTTCGTGCGAGGCCGGAAGACGTTGGTGCCGGGCTTGCGCCCGAGGACTCCGGACCGGCGGATTCGCCATCTGGTGGGAGAGGGCGACGAGCGAAACCACGATGGCGACGAGGATCCCGCGAAGCGTCCCGAGCAGGACGACGCCGGCGAACGCGGTCAGGGCCCAGGCCCACTCCGTCCGCCGGACGTCGAGGATCGCGCGGAACTCGGCCGGCTGGATCAGGCCGATCGAGTAGACGATGACGACAGCCGCCAGGGTCGCCTGGGGCATGAGGCCGATCCAGGGCGCGAGGAAGAGCATCGTCAGGAGGGTCACGGCCGCGGTCACGAGCTCGGCCACCTGCGTGCGCGCTCCCGCGCGGCGGTTGACCGCCGTCTGGGACGTCCCGCCGCCCGCCGGCATGGCCCCGAAGAAGGCTCCGCCGGCGTTGGCGAGGCCCGTCGCGAGAAGCTCGCGGTTGGGTTTGAGCAGTGGCTCGTCGGTCCGGGCGAACGCCCGCCCGGCGGCGATCGTCTCCGTGAAGCTCATGAGGGCGATGCCGAGGGCTCCCGGCCAGAGCCGCCCGGCCAGCGAAAGGTCCGGAAGCACGGGTGACGGCAGGCCCGCGGCGATCTTCCCGATGGCTTCGACGCCCCGCGCGTCGAGTCCGAGGAGAGCCATCGCGGCGATTCCCGCGGCCACGACGACGAGCGGCGCCGGGACCTTGGGGAGGAAGTGCTCCAATGCGAGGAGCAGCGCGATGGTCCCGACTCCGACCAGGAGCGTCGGCCAGGAGGTCTCGGGGATGCTCCGGAAGAGGGCCGCGAGGTTGCGGAAGAAGCCGGTCTTGGGAAAGTGGACGCCGAGGAGCTTCGGGAGCTGGTCGAACACGATGACGAGCCCGATTCCCGCCTTGAAGCCGACGAGCACCGGCTCGGAGATGAAGTCGGCAACGAAGCCGAGCCGCAGGAGCGAAGCCACGACGAGGACGCCTCCGACGAGGAGGGCGAGCGCGGCCGCAGTCCTGACCAGGGCGGCCGGATCACCGTCGGGTGCGACCGCGGACAGTTGTGCCGCGGTCAGGATGGCGATCGTCGTCGTCGTGCTGACGGACAGCGCCCGCGAGGTGCCGAGGAGCGCGTAGATCACCATGGGGACGAGCGCCGTGGTCAGCCCGACCTGAACCGGGAGGCCCGCGATCGAGGCATAGGCCATCGCCTTGGGGATGACCACCGCGGCGGTGATCAGTCCGGCGATGACGTCGAACCGGATCCCCTCCCTCCCGCCGCCGGCCGCTCGACCCGGCACGGCGAGGGTCCCTGCGCGCGCCATGCCCTATTTCTCCGCCAGCAGCGACTTCCGGACGCGCGCGAGCTCCGCGAGCTTCTCCTTGCCGACCTCGGGATATTTCATTCCGAGCGAGGCGAGCGTGTCGATGACCGCGGCCGCGACGACGACCCGCGTGAACCACTTGTTGTCGGCGGGCACGACGTACCAGGGCGACTTCTTCGACGCCGTGTTGCGAATCATGTCCTCGTAGGCGCGCATGTAGTCCTTCCAGTAGCCCCGCTCCTGCGCGTCGGTCGCCGAGAACTTCCAGTTCTTGTCGGGGTTCTCGATCCGCTCGAGAAACCGCCGCTTCTGCTCCTTCCGGGAGACGTGCAGGAAGAACTTGCGCACGAGCACGCCGTTGGCGTCGAGGTAGCGCTCCCAGGAACGGATGTCGCGGAAGCGGTCGTCCCAGATGCCCTTCGACATGAGCTCCTGCGGGACTTTCTGCTTGCCGGAGCAGCTCCGGGTGGACGCGGACGACGAGGACCTCCTCGTAGTAGGAGCGGTTGAAGATCCCGATGCGGCCGCGCTCGGGCAGTTGCTTGGCGCAGCGCCAGAGGAAGTCGTGGTCCAGATCCTCGGAGGACGGCGCCTTGAACGAGTAGACCTGGCAGCCCTGCGGGTTGACGCCGGACATGACGTGCTTGATGGCGCCGTCCTTCCCGGCGGCGTCCATCGCCTGGAAGATCAGGAGCACGGCCCAGCGATCCTGCGCGTACAGGATGTCCTGAAGCTCGGCGAGGACCTCGATGCCGTGCTGCAGCGCATCCTTGGCGGCCGGCTTGTCCTCCGCCTCGAGCCACGCCGTGTCTCCCGGATCGATGTCGTCGAGGCGAAACCCCTTCCCGTCCCGGATTCGGTACCTCCGCGCCAGCTTGCGCGCGTTCTCGACCAGCTGTTCGTTGGTGACCCGGCGCCGGGTCGGCTTCCCGTCCGCGGCGTCTTTTTCTTTTCGTCCCTTTCCCATGCGTCCTCTCTTTCTCTCTGGTTTTGGTCGAGCGGAATCGAAGCGTATCTCGATACACGGCTCCATCCGGAAAAGCGTCAGCTCACCGTTCGCCTCCCAGCCGGAACGAAAAGTCGTACCTCGCCGAGAACTGGATGCGGTAGTCGTCCACCTGAAAGCCGTCGGAGAAGTTCGCCCGACGCCCCCACTGGAACTCCAGTCCCGTCATGACGTCCTTGACCGGAGAGAAGAGGAGGTTGGCCAGGGCGTATTGCCCGCTCTTGAAGGCGGCGGGCAGCTGATCGTCGCTGTTCTCGACGTCGAGGCGCGAATAGCCGATGGCGCTCCGGAAGCGCTCGCTCCACTGAAAATCGTAGAACGCGGACATGCCGAAGACCGGCAGAGCTTCGCCGACGATCGGCCGGAGAGGATCGCTCCGGCTCTCCGCCCCCACGTCGACCGGAGCGTCGCGCATGTAAGTCTCGATGCCCCGCCCGTACGAGGCCTCGAGCCGCAGCGTGCCCGTCTTGGAGAGCTTGACGACCGAGCTCAGGTTCAGTCCCCAGCCGATCGTGTGCCCCGACAGGTCGAACGCGTCCTGAAAAGTATCCGTCCAGCCGATGTAGCGGACGATGCCGGCCAGCTGCACGTGGCCCCAGGATTCGCCGTAGTGGTACTGGGCGGTGAAGTCCGGGTACGGGAAACGGCCCTGGACTCCCTGCAGCTCGATCCGGCCCGCGAACTCCCCGCTGTCACCATTGGCGCCGGGACGCTCGAGAGCAAAGAGGAGGCGATGATCTCCCGGGATGGGCGTCCATCGGAGCTGGATGTTGCGATAGAAGACCATTCCGTTCGGACCCCAGTACTCGAGGATCTTCGGAAGGACGTCGATGTCCATGAAGACGCTGTAGGTCTGGCCGGCGAGGAACGGTCCGAGCGATCCCCACGCCTGACGCAGATGAAACGTCGTCTCGCCGGCGTCGGCCCCGACCCCGGCCAGGTCGAACTCGAACTCGGTCCGGATTTCGCCGAGGTCCGTGGGGACCCAGGAGCGCACGCCGAAGCGGGTCTGCCTCACGCTCGCCCAGAAGTTGCCGTTCTCCCCGAACTCGTTCGCGAAGGCGGGGAGCTTCGAGGGGCGCAGCATGTCGTACCAGTCCGGGTTCACCTGGTCGAAGTCCTCGATCAGGTTGAGCGCGGCGAACCCGTAGATCTGCAGGCGCGGGCCGGGCTTCGCTTCCGGGCCAGCGGCGGCCTGGGCGAGGGCCGATGCGGCCACCAACGCCAGGCAGAAAGAGACGGCCGCGACCGCCGGGAAGATCTCCCGACAGCGCGGCCCGAAGGGTGCCACGTCGTTCCCCGCGGCCCGTCAGTACTGGTCGAAGTACCGCTGGATCTGCTTCGGGTCCTTCGTCTTCGTCAGCGCCAGCCGCAGCAGGACCCGCGACTTCTGCGGGTTCAGATCGAGCGAGGCGACGAACCCGTACTTGTCGTCGTCGACTTCGACGTTGCGGCCGACCCGCCCCGTCACGACGCGCGAGGAGCGCACGCAGACGATGCCCTTCTTCGCCTGGGCTCCGAGCGCGTTCAGCGCGGTCTCGGTCATGTTGCCGTTGCCCACGCCCGCGACCACGACGCCTTTCGCGCCGGCGGCAACCGCGCAATCGATCAACGCTCCGTCCATGTTCTCGTACGCCATGACGATGTCCACGCGCGGGAGGCTCGTGAGCCCCTCGAGCGAGAACTCCGAGTCGACCGTATTGCGGCCGACCGGGCCCCGGTAGAACTCGGCGTCCCCGTAGGCCACGGTGCCGACGAGTCCCCGCAGCGGCGAGAGGAACGTCTGCACGGCGGTCGTGCTCGCCTTCGTGAGGGAAGACGCGCCGTGGATCCAGTCGTTGACGACGACGAGCACGCCGCGCCCGGCGGCGTCCTTGTTCGCCGCCACAGCCACGGCGTTGTAGAAGTTGAGCGGGCCGTCGGCCGACAGGGCGGTGGACGGACGCATCGCCGCGGTCAGGACGACGGGCTTGCGCGACTTCGTCACGAGATTGAGGAAGTACGCCGTCTCCTCGATCGTGTCGGTGCCGTGCGTGATGACGATGCCGTCCACGTCCTTCATCGCGGTGAGCTCGTTGATGCGCCGGGCGAGCTTGAACCAGACCTCGTCGTTCATGTCCTGGGAGCCGATGTTCGAGATCTGCTCGCCCTTGAGATTCGCGAGCTTCTTGGCCTGAGGCACGGCGGCGAGGAGCTGCTCGACGCCGACCTGGCCCGAGGTGTATCCGGCCTGCACGTCGCTCGCGGCGGCGCCGGCGATCGTTCCGCCGGTCGCCAGCACGACGATGTTCGGGAGAGGGCCCTTGGCGGGGGCCGGAGCCGTCTGCGCCGCGGCCGCGGCGACGATCAGGACGGCCAGCAATGTCAGGGACGCCTTGCGCAGCATGAGAACCTCCTATTTTGTGAGCAGAACGATCACCGGACCCCAGGCCGTCAGGAGGATGTTCCCGATGGCGTATGGCACGGTGTAACCGAGCACGGGCAGCTTGCTTTGAGCCTCGTCCTGGATCGAACGCAGGGCCGCGGTGACCGTCCCGGCCCCGGCCGAGGCGCCGAGCAGAATGACCGGATTCATCTTCAGGACCTTCCGCCCGAAGAGGAGCGCCGCCATGTGCGGCGTGACCGCGACGATGAGGCCGACGAGGAGCAGGCTCGGCCCCGTCTGCTTCAGCCCCGCGACGAAGCTCGGGCCCGCGGTCAGGCCGACGACGCCGATGAAGACCGCCAGGCCGACGGTGTCGAAGACCCAGAGCGCCGGCTCCGGGATCCGGCCGAAGGTCGGCCTCACCGAGCGCAGCCACCCGAAGACGAGCCCCATGACGAGGGCGCCGCCGCTCGCGGTCAGCGAGAGCGGCAGCCCGCCCACGTTCACCGAGAGGAAGCCGACCAGCCCGCCCACGACGATGCCGAGACCGACGAAGACGACGTCGGTCTCGTGCGACGGCCGCTCGATGTAGCCGATCTCCGCGCCGGTGCGCTCGACGTCCCGCGTGGCGCCAGAGAGCCGCAGGATGTCGCCGCGATTGACCTTCGTGGAGGGAACCCACGGGATCTCCTCGCCGCCGCGAACGAGCTGCAGGAGCGCGACGCCGCGCCCGTAGAGCTCCGCGAGCTCGACGAGGCTGCGGTCCACGACGCTCCGGTTGGTGACCACGACGTCGAGCGCGACCAGCGGAAAGTCGAGCAGCGTCCGGTCCTCGATCTCCACGCCGACGGGGATTCCGCCGGTGAGCACCCGGCGACGGGCCGCGATCGCGACGGCGTCGCCGCGGCGGAGGACGATCTCCGGTGAACCGTCGAGGATCTCCGCCCCGCGGCGGATCCTCTCGACGAAAACCCGCTCGGGCGCGAAGGACTTCTCGAGGTCCGCCACGCTCCGGCCGGCCCAGGCCGCGTCGTCGAGCCGGTAGGCACGCAGGTCCCACTCGCGATAGGCGGAATCCTTGGTGGGCCTCGCCTCCGTCTCGCCCGAGAGCTCCTGTTCCAGCTTCCGGCTCTCGGCCTTCAGGTCCACCTTCAGGAGGCGCGGCGCGAGGCTGGAGAGGAACCAGACCACGAACCCCGTCCCGACCAGGTACGACACCGCGTAGGCCACGGGGATGTTGTTCAGCAGTCTGGCCTTCTCGGCGGCCGGGAGATCGAGGCGATTGATCGTATCGCCCGCCGTGCCGATGACCGTCGACTCCGTGAAGGCGCCCGCCATCAGGCCCGCCGCCGTCCCGCAGTCGTAATGGAAAACCTTCGCGGCCGCCACGGTGACCACGAGGCTCGTGACGCAGAGGACGACCGTCATCGCCACCTGCGGCAGGGCGCTCCGGCCGAGCCCGCGGATGAACTGCGGGCCGACCTTGTATCCGGTGGCGAAGAGGAAGAGATCGAAGAAGACGATCTTCACGATCGGCGAGACCTCGATCGCGAGCTGCCCGATCAGGACGCCCGCGAGCAGCGTCCCGACGACGTTGCCGAGGCGGAAGCTGCCGATCCGGAGCCGTCCGAAGACGAACCCCACGGCGAGCGTCAGGAAGATCGCCAGCTCGGGATTGTGGCGGAGGGCCTGGGTCACGTACGTCATGTTGTCGTCACCTCACCGCATCGTTGCGTTGTCGACTCACCGCGCCACCAGGAGAAGCCAGGGCGTCCCGACCAGAAGCAGCACGAGAATGTTGAAGGCCGTCGTGATCGTGCCGAGCCGGTAGAGCTCGCCCTGCGTCAGGTATCCGCTCCCGACCACCAGGACGTTCGCGCTCGAAGCCTGGGGCGTGATGGTCGAGAAATTGCTGGTCGCGAAGAGAAGCGCGAACCCCAGCAGTGGCACCGGCACGCCGAGCTGCGCCCCGACCCCGAGAAACACCCCGAACAGAGCCAGGATGTGCGCCGTCTGGCTCACGAAGAGATAGTGGAGGACGACGTAGGCGAGGACCAGGATGACGTACACGGCGAGCCACGGCAGACCGCCCAGTGCTCCACCCAGCCGCTGGCCGAGGTAGCCCATGAACCCGAGAGCGCTGAGCTGACCGGACAGCGTGTAGAGGATCGCGAACCACACGAACGTCGCCAGAACGTCGCCCTGCTGCCCGATGTCCTTGAGCGTCAGCACGCCCGTGGCGAGCAGGACGCCGAGACCGAGGAAGGCCACCGCAGTGAGGTCGAGCTTGAGCGTGCCCGCGAGGCCCCAGAGCACGACCATGACGACGAACGTCGCGGAGACGATCCACTCGTGGAGGCTCAGGGGACCCATCGCGGCGAGCGCCTTCCTGGCCGCGGCCGGCGCCTCGGGCGTGGCTTTCACTTCCGGCGGAAACACCTTGTAAATGAGCAGCGGCAGGAGCGCCAGGATGACGAGCATGGGCGCCGCGGCGGCCACGAGCCACGAAGCGAAGGAGATGTGAAAGCCCAGGGACTTTCCGATCTCGGCGCCGAGGGGATTGCCGGCCATGGCCGTGAGCCAGAGCGCCGAGGAAACCGTCAGGGTCGCCATGGCGCAGAACATGAGGTAGGCGCCCATCCTCTTGCGACTCTGCTCGTCGGGCCTGGAGCCGCCGCCCTCCGCGAGCGAAAGCGCCAGCGGGTAGAGCACGCCCGACCGAGCCGTATCGCTGGGGAACGCGGGGGCGATCACGGCGTCAAGGAGGAAGATGCTGTAGCCGAGGCCGAGCGTCGAGCGGCCGAAGAGCTTCACGACGAGATGGCCCAGGCGCGCTCCGAGCCCGCACTTGACGATGGCGCGCGCCACCAGGAAGGCCACGACGATCAGGAGGATCGTCCCATTCGCGAACCCCGAATAGGCCTTCGCGGGAGTCAGCACGCCGGAGAGAACGGCGATGCCGATCGCGAGGACCGACGCCGTCAGGATCGGGAACGCACCGACGATCACGGAGGCGATCGTGGCCGCGAAGATCGCGAACAGATGCCAGGCCGGAGGCGTGAGCCCCTCGGGCACGGGCCAGAACCAGATCGCCGCGCCGAGGGCGAATACGCCCACGCGCGCGACGAGCGTCTTCACGCCAGGGGTCATGACCCACCGCCGGGGCGCCGCGTCTTCCCCTGGAGGTCGACGGTGCGGCCGCTGATCTCGCCGCTTCCGGCGTCCACGACGTACTGCCAGGCGAACGAGAAGCTTCCCTCGAGCCCCTGGAAGCGGCCCGTGCCGCCCGTGATCGTCGCCGTGGCCCGCCGGTCGGTCCCGATCGGCTCGGCCTGGAAGACGCAGTAGATCCGGTCGCCATGCTCGTCGGTGAGGACGGCCCGGCCCGCGAGCAGGTTCCGGCCGTCGTCGAAGCCGATGACCTCGCCGAGCAGGCCACGGCCGAGCCCCTCGCCGGAGGTCAGCGTCAGCGGGCCCGTGAGGTGGACGATCGAGGCCGGCCGCTGCCCCTCCGTGGGCAGGAGGGCACGTTCACCCGAGAGGGTCCACGTGGCGGTGAACGGACGCCAGCCGTCGGCCTCCGGCGGCCCGGCAAGCGCCGAGGCGGCGAAGACCCCGGCGGCCACGGCCAGGACGACCGCGCGACGCCCGTTCATGCGCGCGGCGGCTGCCCCGTCATCGCCGCCGGATCGAGCACTTTCGCGATCTGCGCCTCGGTCAGGACCTTCTTCTCGCGGATCAGCTCCAGGATGCCCTGGCCCGTTTTCATCGCCTCGGCCGCGAGCTCGGTCGAGCGGTCGTACCCGATGACGGGATTGAGGGCCGTGACCGTGCCGATGCTGAAGTCGACGTAGTGCCTGCAGACGTCGGCATTGGCGCTGATGCCGTCGACGCAGTGGACGCGGAGGGTGCGCGCCGCGTTCATGAACATCGTCTGCGCCTCGAAGATGCAGGCGGCGATGACGGGTTCGAAGACGTTCAACTGGAGCTGGCCGGCCTCGGCGCCCATCGTCACCGTGAGGTCGCTGCCGATGACCCGGAAACACACCATGTTGACGACCTCCGGGATCACGGGATTGACCTTCCCGGGCATGATCGAGGAGCCCGGCTGCTTGGCCGGCAGATTGATCTCGCGCAGGCCGCAGCGAGGACCCGAGGAGAGCAGGCGCAGGTCGTTGCAGACCTTCGAGAGCTTGATCGCCAGGCTCTTCATGCAGGAGGAGTAGAGGACGAACGCCTGCGTGTCCTGGGTCGCCTCGATGAGGTCCTCGGCCAGCCGGATCGGCAGCCCCGTGATCTTCGCGAGGTGCTTCGTGCACTTCTCGGCGTAACCCGCCGGCGCGTTCAGGCCGGTCCCGATGGCCGTCGCTCCCATGTTGGTTTCGCAGAGGACGTGCTGAATGCGCTCGAGCGCCTGGACCTCGCCCGCGAGCGTCGCCGCGAAGGCCTCGAACTCCTGGCCGAGCGTCATGGGCACGGCGTCCTGGAGCTGCGTGCGCCCCATCTTGAGGATCTTCGAGAATTCCTTGCCCTTGCGGCGGAACGACGCGATGAGCTCCTTCATCGCCGCGGCGAGCTCGATGTTGCCGAGGGCCATGCCGACGTGGAGGGACGTCGGGTACGCGTCGTTGGTGGACTGGGAGCCGTTGACGTGGTCGTGCGGGTCGCAGTGCTTGTACTCGCCTTTCTTGTGGCCCATCAGCTCGAGGGCCCGATTGGCGATGACCTCGTTGGCGTTCATGTTGGTCGACGTGCCGGCGCCGCCCTGGAAGACGTCCAGCCGGAACTCGTCGTGGAGCTTTCCGTCGATGATTTCCTGGCAGGCCTTTTCGATCCCGGTCAGGATCTCCTTGGAGAACTGCTTGCAGTCGTAGTTGGCCCGCGCGGCGGCGAGCTTGACCATGGCGAACGCCTTGATCAGGTTGGGATAGAGACGCAGCTCCACCCCGGAAATGTGGAAGTTCTCCAGCGCCCGCGCGGTCTGGACGCCGTAGTAGGCGTCGGCGGGAACCGGCAGATCTCCCAGAAGGTCGTGCTCGATCCGAACGTTCGATTTCGACTTGGCCATGATGGTCTCCTCCCCCTACCGAGGTTTGACCGCGTAGGGATTGCCTCCGAGTGAATTGGAAATGTCCGTGATCGCCTTCTGGGCGCGGACGCTGTTGCCGGCTTCGTCGAGCGGCGGCGAGACGACGGCGATGCCGAACTTCCCGGGCGAGACGGCGATGATGCCGCCGCCCACGCCGCTCTTGCCCGGCAGGCCCGTCCGGTAGAGCCACTTGCCCGAGTCGTCGTAGAGACCGGCCGTGGCCATCACCGCGAGCACGCCGGGAACGTTTTCCGCCTTCATGACGGACTTCCCCGTCACCGGGTTTTTTCCTCCGTTGGCGAGCGTCGCCGCCATGGTCGCGAGGTCCCTCGCGTTGACGTCCACCGAGCACTGCTCGGTGTAGATGTCGGTCGCCAGCATCGGATCGGACTTGATGAACCCGTAGGCGTACATCAGGTAGCCGATCGCCTGGTTGCGCTGGTTGGTCTCGGCTTCCGACCGGTAGACCTCGTGGTCGACCGACAGCGGACGTCCCGCGAATTCGGAGTAGTAGTCGAGCAGGCTCTTCCAGATCGCCTCGCGGCTCCCGCCCTTCAGCATGCTCGTCGCCGTGATCGCGCCGGGATTGACGAGGGGATTGATCTCCGGCCCGCCGAAGGCCTTCTGGGCCAGCTCCACCGCGACGATCGAGTTGAAGCGCATCCCGGTGGCGTCGACGCCGATCGTCTTCGCGATCGAATCCAGGCCCTGCTCCTCGATGACTTTCGCCATCGTGAACACCTTGGAGATCGACTGGATCGAGACCTCGGCCGTCGCGTCGCCGGCCGTGTGCACCCGGCCGTCGGTCGTGACGAGGGAGATTCCGTAAATGTTCGAGTCGACCCGGGCGAGCGCCGGAATGTAGTCGGCGTTCTTGCCCTCCTTGAGACCCTTGTACTTTTCGTAGGCCGCCCTCAGGGCGGCGTCGGTCTGCGCCGGCGACTGCGCGCGGATCGCCGGCCCCTCGAGGGTGAGGGCCGCGGCGATCGAAAGGAGCAGCCGCGCGGCGCTGCGGATCGGTCGGCTCACGGCTTTCCGCCCAGGTCGAACGAGAACCGGTACTGAGCCGAGAACTGGATGCGGAAGTCGTTCACCGCGAAACCGTCGGTGAAGTTCTCCCGCCGGCCCCACTGGAACTCGAGGCCCGTCATCACGTTCTTCACCGGGTAGTACAGGAGGTTGGTGCTCGCGTACTCGCCGGTCCGGAAGGCGTCGGGCAACTGACCGTCGCTGTTGTCGATGTGCAGGCGCGAATACCCGATCGCGGTCGAGAACTGGTCGCTCCAGTTGAAGTCGTAGTAGGCGACCATGGCGAAGAGGGGAAGCGCCTTGCCGGTCACCGGCCGGATCGGGTCGCCCGGGTTGCCCTGCACGCCGACGTCGACCGGCGCGTCGTTCATGTAGTTCTCGATCCCTTCGCCGTAGGTGGCCTCGAGCCGCAGGTGGCCCGACTTCCCGATGTTGATGACCGAGCTCAGGTTGGCCCCCCAGCCGATGGCATGGCCCGTCAGGTCGAACTCGTCCACCAGGTTGTCGGTCCAGCCCATGTAGCGGAAGATCCCGGCCAGCTGGACGTGTCCCCAGTCGTTCCCGAAGCGGTAGTGGGCGGTGACGTCCGGGTACGGGAAGTGGGGCTTGACGTTCGCGAGCTCGATCCGATCCGCGTACTGGCCGGCGTCCGCGGACGCTCCCGGCCGCTCGATGGCGAATGCGAGCTGGCACTTCCCGTCGATCGGCGTCCAGCGCAACTGGATGTTGCGGAAGAAGACCATCCCGTTGGGACCCCAGTACTCGACGACGTTGGGGAACACGTCTCCATCCATGAAGACGCTGTTGGTCTGGCCCGCCAGGACCGGTCCGAGCGACCCCCACGCCTGCCGCAGGCGGATCGTCGTCTGGCCGGCGTCCACACCGACCCCGAAGAGATCGAACTCGAACTCGGTCTTGACTTCGCCCCAGCCCGTCGGCAGCCATCCCCGGACGCCGAAGCGGCTCTGCCGCACGCTCGCCCAGAAGTTGCCGTTGTCGCCGAACTCGTTCGGGAAGGCGGGCAGCTTGGTCGGGCGCTCCACGTCGAACCAGTCCGGGTTGATCTGATCGAAGTCGTTGATCAGGTCCACCATCGCGAAGCCGTAGATCTGCATCCGCGGGCCCTTCTTCATGGGATCCGGCGGCGGCGCACCGGCCTGCCCCTGTGGCTCCTGGAGAGTGACCGCCATGGACTTCAGGGCAAAGGCCACGTTCGTGAACTCGGATGCGTGAACGACGACTCCCGTCGAGAGTCCCGTTCTGAACCCCGAGGCCTCGGCGGTGACGTCGTAGGAGCCCGCCGGAAGCGCCTCGATGCGGTAGGCGCCCGACGCATCCGAGACCGCCGACAGGCGAAACCCGGTCGCCAGGTTCCGGGCCGTCACGGTGGCTCCGGCGACGGACGGTCCGTTTTCCTCGGCGACGCTTCCCGAGATCGCGCCCTTGAGCTCCTGTGCCGACCGCACCGGCCGCGAAGAAAATCGCCGCCGCCGCAATCGCGGCCGCCGCCGTTTCCAACGCGCTCGACTCGTCCTCTTCATAGGTCCTCCTGTGCTGGTCGATCTCGGCAATCACTTCGCGCCTTCGGGGTTGGCTCGCCGTCCAAGGCTCCCCGGCCATCGCGCCGCGGATCGCCTCCAGCAGCGTTCGCTCATCCACGGGTTTTCGCAGGTACGCGCGCGCGCCGGCCGCCATGGCCTTCGCGTGCGCCTCGGGGGTGTCGTGACCGGTGAGGATGACGACGGGGATCCCGCGCCCCGATTTCGCCAGCCGCAGCTGAGTCTCGAGACCGTCGATGCCGGGCATGTGCAGGTCGAGGACGACGCAGTCGGGTTCCCGCGCCGCGAGCGAGGCGAGAAACTCGGCGCCGGACGGGAAGATCTCGGCCTCGAACCCGAACGCGCGGATCAGACGCCCGAGGGCCCGGCGCACCGGCTCCTCGTCATCGACCACCGCGACGAGGCATTCCCATTTCCCGCGGGTCACGCCCCGACGCTAAGGCTCGGGCCCCGCGGCGTCGATGGGACCTTGGTCTTACCCGGGCGGCTCCCCGGCGAGACGGCGAGCGTCGGTCCGAACGAGGCCGAGTCGCTCGGAGAGGTGAACGAGCTCGGCGAGTGAGCCGGCGCCCATCTTTTCCATGACCCGGCCCCGGTGCACCTTCACCGTTTTCTCGGCGATGCCGAGGTCGCCCGCGATCTGCTTGTTCAGGTGGCCGGCGATCACACCCCCGAGCACGTCCCGCTCGCGAGGCGTGAGCGATTCGAGGCGTCCGCGAAGGCCGGCGAGGGCCGCGTTCTGTTCGCGCGCCGCGCGGCTGCGGGCGAGTGCGGCGCGCACGGCCGCGACGAGGGCCGGGCCGTCGACGGGCTTGGTCAGGAAGTCGACGGCTCCCGACTTCATCGCGTGGACGCTCTTGCGAATGTCGCCGTGGCCCGTCAGAAACACGACGGAGATGCCGCTCGCGCGGGCCGCGAGCGCTTTCTGCAGCGCGAAGCCGTCGATGCCCGGCATCGAGAGGTCGAGCACCGCGCAGCCCGAGGCCTCGTCGGGAAGCACGCGGAGAAACTCGTCCGCGGAACCGTAGTCCGAGACGTCGAAGCCCGACGAGCGCAGCAGTCGCCAGAGACCGCGGCGGACGCCCGGTTCGTCGTCGACGACGAAGACCTTCTCGGCCGCCGGCTTCATCCGCGCGACGTCTCCTCGAAGACCGGCAACGTGAATTGGAACGTCGCTCCGGGGCCAGCGTTGTTGGTCGCCCACAGCCGGCCTCCGTGCGCAGTGACGATCGTGCGGCAGACGGTGAGACCGAGGCCCATCCCCTGCGACTTCGTGGTCACGAACGGCTCGAAGACCCGCTCGATATCGCCGGCCGGGAGGCCGCAGCCCGCGTCGGTGACCGAGATGCGGACGGCCGCCGGGCCCTCCGGGCCGACGGCGAGGGTCAGACTTCGCTCGCCGTCCTCCCCGGCGGCCATCGCGTCGCAGCCGTTCGTCACGAGGTTCACCAGGACCTGCTGCACCTGGACGCGGTCGCCGCGGGCCATCGGCAGGTCGGCCGGAATCTCGGTCGTCATGCGGACGCCGTGCGCGACGAGGTCGCTCCGCATGAGCTTGACGACGTCCTCGACGAGGGCGTCTAGCTCGAGCGCCTCGAACTGGACCTCGCCTTTCCGGAGGAGCAGCCGCAGCCGGCGGATCACCTCGCCCGCGTGCCGGTCCTCGTCGACGATGTCGGCGAGAATCTCGCGGATCTCGTCGAGCTGACCCTCTTCCAGGAAGCGCTGCGCCGCCTGGGCGTTGCTCAGGATCGCCGTCAGGGGCTGGTTGAGCTCGTGGGCGAGAGACCCCGAGAGCTCTCCGAGCATCGTCACCCGCGCGAGGTGCGCGACTTCGTTCTGCCGCCGCTTGGCTTCCGCCTCGGCTTGCCGTCGGGCCGTCACGTCGATCGAGGCTCCCCGCAACTTCGGCCGGCCGTCCGCGGGGTCCGGGCCGCCGGCGCCGTGGAGCGCGATCCAGCGCACCTCGCCGTCCGGGCGCACGATCCGGTATTCGAGATCGAACTCGCTCCCGCGGGCGAGCGCGTGCTCGAGCGCCTCCCGAACACCCGGGCGATCCTCGGGATGAATGGTCGAAAAGAACCGTGACGAGTCGAGCCGCTCGTCGGCGGCGAGACCCCGAAGCACGCGGCCCCGCGGCGTCATCCAGATCTCGTCGCGCGGCACGTCCCAGGACCAGAACCCGAGGCTCGCCGCGTCGGCCGCGAGGGCCAGCCTGCGGTCGGTCTCCTGGAGAGCGGACTCCGTGCTGGCGAGCTCCCGCGAAAGCGCGGAAGCCCGCAGCACGTCGGAGGTCAGCTCGTACCCCATGGCCGCGACGATCCCGAGGTACGCGATGCTGATCGTGTACGGAATGGCCACCATCCCCCAGTGGATGAGGGCCGTCGGGCCCGCGGCGCCGAGCACGAACAGGACCATGCTTCCGCCGACGACCGCCGCCTGCTCGCGTTCTCCCCGTTTCCAGACCGTGATCGCGGCGTCGAAAAGAAACAGAAGGAGCAGCACGGAGGCGAGCTCCCCGAGCCTCGTCCAGCGACTGACCGGACCGACCGCGACCGAGACGTCCTCTCCCAGGATCGGTACGCGGCGCAGGCCCGTGATTTCGACGAAGTTCAGGTTCGGCGGGCGAAGGAAGTTCACGACGAGCGCAATCCCCCGGGCGCCGACGGCCAGCCCGGCGAGCCAGGGCTTGCCGGCGCGGAAGAAGTCCCGTACGAAGAGGACGAACGAGGCGACGAGCGCGAAGAGCGCGACGTGCATCCACCGCAGGATCGAGCCGTAATCGGATGCCGTCATCGCCCGCATCAGCGCGAGCTCGAAGCCCGCAACGGTCGCGACCGACAGGGCGTTGACGGCGAAGAGGACGTTCGCCCTCCGGCCCTGCCGAATCCCGATCAGGGCGTGCACCGCCGCGACGGTCAGGCACGACGCCGCGACAGCCGACCAGACGACGGTGACCGCGCTCGTCACGCCGAGGGAAGTCGGGCCTCGGGGGGCCGCGACGACGATGGCAGTTCTCGAGCAGGCATCGACGCAAATGGTAAGGCACGCCGCCCGCCCCGAATTCCTCCCGCCGGGGGTGGTACCCTTATCGGATGCGACCCAAGGCGTCCCCTGGCCGGCGCCGCGCTCCTCACCCTCGTCGCGGCCACCCTGCGCGGCCAGCAGGCGACGGCCCCGGCAGCCCCGCCTCCGAAGCACCCGATCGCGATCGCGACGCCGGTTTCCGGTACGGCCGAAGCGGCCCTCGAGATCTACCAGATCGACCTCGATCCCTCGGGCACGGCCTTCGCTCTCGGCAAGCCCGTCCTCGACGGCGGCGCCTACGTCTTCAAGGCCTGGCCGGAGCGGACGATGGTTCGCCTGGACCAGACGAAGGTCAAGAAGATCACCCAGCGGACGAAGAACCTCGACCAGGAGGTCGTTTACCAGATCGATCTCGTTCCGACGGGCCGCATGATCGCCCGCGAGAACCCGAAGCTCAAGGGAACCACGTACGTCTTCCACACCTGGCGCGACGGCACGCTCATGAGCATGCGCCAGGCCGACATCAAGAAGATCACCAGGGTGACGGGCATCCCGGCTTTCCGGATCCAGCAGGAGGAGCGCGGCGCCGCCTTGAACGCCAACCTGCCGATGGAGGGCGGAGGCAACGTCACGATCATTCCGTCGGCGCAACCCGCGCCGGCGGCCCAGGCTGCTCCGCCGACCGCGCAGGGCAACTGGACGTACCAGGGACAGCCGGGAGTCACCGACGCCTATGCGCCGCCCTCCGCCGTCGTCGCCTCGCCCGGCGACGTTCCGAAGGCCGCGCCGCAGCCGACACCTCCGCCCCGCTGACCTCCGCCGGGGTCGCAACGACCATTTCGAGCGACACCTCGCTCCACGAATAAGACTTTGGTCCCATTGGCGTTCCGGGCGCTTCCGCCGATAGGATGAGCGCTGAGAACACGAGGAGAACAAGGTGAAAACTATCCAGTCGCTTCGAGCGAGGCTCTCGGGCGTCTTCGGCGCGGCGCTCGTCGCAACGCTCAGCGCGCTCATGGCCGCGCCGGCCGGCGCTGCCACGATGGCCCAGGATGCTCAGACGGTCGCTCCCCAAACGCAAACCGAGCCGGTCCCGGAATCCGTCAAGCTTCCGCCCGACCAGCTCGACTCGCTGGTGGCCCCGATTGCGCTCTATCCCGATCCACTCCTCGCCCAGTGCCTGGTGGCGTCGACCTACCCGATCGACATCGTCGCGGCGCAGCAATGGCTGGCCAAGAACTCGACCCTCAAGGGAGACGCGCTCGTCCAGGCCGCCGAGCAGCAGGAGTGGGATCCGAGCGTCCAGGCGCTCGTGTCGCTGCCCGACGCCCTGAAGCTGCTCTCCGAAAACATCGCATGGACGCAGGATCTCGGTGACGCGTTCCTGGCCCAGCAGAGCGACGTCATGGACGCCGTCCAGCGCATGCGCGGCAAGGCGAAGAACGCGGGCAAGCTCGAATCCACGGAGCAGCAGAAGGTCGAAACGAAAGTCGTGGAAGAGAAGACCGTCATCGAGATCGTGCCCGCGTCGACCGAGGTCATTTACGTCCCGACCTACAACCCGACCGTCGTCTGGGGACCGCCGGTCTACCCCTACTACCCGATGTACTACCCGCCCTACTATGGGGGCGCCTGGCTCGGCTTCGGCGTCGGAATCGCCGTCGGAATCGGGATTTCCGGCGGCTGGGGATGGGGTTGCGGCTGGGGCGGCAACAACAACATCACCATCAACAACAACAACAACTACGTCAGCCACCACAACTCGCGAACCAACGCCGGCAACCGCACCGGCTCGAGCAACTGGCAGCACAACGCCCAGCAGCGCGGAGGCGCCCCCTACAAGGACCGGGCGACCGCGAGCAAGTACGGCGGCGGCACGCGCGGCGACTCGGCGTCGGCCCGGCAGGCCCAGGCCGGCCAGCGGCAGAGCATGGACCGCAGCAGCGCGGGTAACCGGTCGAGCGCGAGCAGCTTCGACCGCGGCGGCTCGAGCAGCTTCGACCGGGGCGGCAGCCGCTCCAGCCAGGTCGGCAGCCGCAACGTGCCGTCCTCGAGCTCGCGGGGCTCGTCCGCGTTCGGAGGAGGATCCTACAGCGGGAGCAGTGCGAGGTCGTCGAGCTATCGCGGCTCGTCGAGCATGGGCGGAATGCGGGGCGGCGGCGGCGGCGGGCGGCGGCGGTGAGGGCGAGGAACGAAATGAACAACCACAATTCGGGTCACTCTTCGGATCTCGAAGATCCCCGCCGCGCTGGCGCTCGCGTGCGCGTGCCTCTGGGCTCTTCCGGCTCTGGCCGCCAACCCGCCCGCGGCGCCGCGCGCCTTCGACACGCCGCAGCAGGCGGCCGAGGCCCTGGTCAAGGCAGCCGAGGCGGGGGACATGGCTGCCGTCGACGCTATCTTCGGCGCCGAGGGCAAGGGCATCGTCTCGACCGGCGACGCCGTCAGCGACAAGAACGACCTCGCGAAGTTCGCCGAGCACGCCCGCCAGAAGATGAACGTGACCTTCGACGTCGACGACCCGAAGATCGCGATCCTCGTCGTGGGGAACGAAGACTGGCCGATGCCGGTCCCGATCGTCCAGAAGAACGGCAAGTGGCGCTACGACGCGACGAAGGGCCGCGAGGAGCTCCTCGCCCGGCGCATCGGCGGCAACGAGCTCGACGCGATCGCCCTGCTCCGCGGCTACGTCGACGCGCAAAAAGAATACGCAATGCAGCTTCACGACGGCAGTGGCCTTCGCCAGTACGCGCAGCATTGGCTCAGCACGCCCGGCAAGCAGGACGGTTTGTCGTGGTACGACGCCGACGGCAAGCCGGCGGGCCCCATGGGCGACGAGATCGCCAAGGCGCTCGCCGCGGGCTACACGGACAAGGCCCAGCCCTACAACGGCTACCACTTCCGGACGCTGACGGCCCAGGGCCCCTCGGCGCGCCTCGGCGCCCGCGACTACATCGTCAAGGGCGCGATGATCGGCGGCTTCGCCGCGATCGCGTGGCCCGCGAACTACGGGGTCACGGGGGTCCAGACGTTCATCGTGAACAACGACGGCGTCGTGTACCAGAAGGACATGGGCGACGACACGGCGAAGCTCGCACCGACGATCAAGACCTTCGACCCGGACAAGACCTGGACCGTCACCGACGACGCGGAATAGCGGCGTCGGAAGGAGCGAAGATGCGGAGCGTGCGGGCGTCCACCCCCGGCGGGTCGGCACGGACGTGTCCGTGAGCGGCATCCTTTCGGACTTTCGCCGCACTCCGATCTACTGGCTGATCGTCTTCGTCCCGGTCGTCTTCGTCGCGGAGAAGCTGCGGCCGGAAAGTTACACCCTCGTCTTCCTGCTGTCGGTCGTGGCCATCGTTCCTCTGGCCGGACTCCTCGCCCGCGCGACCGAGAGCGTGGCGGCAAAGACCGGTGACGCGATCGGGGGACTCCTCAACGCCACACTCGGCAACCTGACCGAGCTCGTCATCGCGATCGCGGCCCTGCGCGCCGGCATGTTCGACCTGGTCAAGGCGTCGCTCGCCGGCGCCATCGTGACCAACAGCCTCTTCATGCTCGGCGGGGCCTTCCTGCTGGGCGGCTCGAAACATCACGTCCAGGAGTTCAACCCCCGAAACGCACGGGTCCAGGCAGGGATGCTTCTGCTCGCGTCGATCGCCCTGGTCATCACATCGGCCACCACCCGCATCGACCAGCTCAACGTGGCCTCCTTCAAGCTGCCGCTCGGCCTCACGATCTCCGTACATCCTGCTCGCGACTTACGCCCTGAGCCTCGTCTTCTCGCTCAAGACGCACCGGGAGTTCTTCACGAGCACGGAGGGCGGAGAGCACGACGAGACTCCCTGGCCGCTTCCGGCCGCCCTGGGAACGCTCGCGGCCGTCACGGTCCTGATCGCGCTCGTCAGCGAGATCTTCGTGGGGTCGGTCACCGAGGCGGGCAAGTCGCTCGGCCTGTCGCAGTCCTTCGTAGGCTTCGTCGTCGTCTCGCTCGTCGGCGCCGCGGCCGAGATGACCGCGGCCTTCTCGGCGGCGCGCAAGAACCGGCTCGATCTCTCCGTCGGGATCGCGATGGGAAGCTCCGTCCAGATTGCCCTCTTCGTCGCTCCGGTGCTCGTCCTGCTGAGCTACGCCGTCGCACCGTCGCCCATGGATCTCTCCTTCGCCGGCGGTCAGGCGCTCATGGTGCTGCTCACGACCCTGACGGTCGGCATGGTGGTCGCGACGGGTCGCTCGGCCTGGTACTCCGGCGTTCAGCTTCTCGCGGTCTACGCGGTATTCGCCGCGATGCTCTACCTGATTCCGAACTGAGCCGCGGGCGCCGGAGAAAGCACGATGTCCCCCGAAAAGGAGAGTCGCAAAGTCCTCGAGCCGACCGAGCGGTTCTCCGAGATCCTCTTCGGACTGATCATGGTCCTGACTTTCACCGGCGCTCTCTCCGCAGCGGAGAGCGGCCGCGGCGAGATTCGCACGATGCTGATCGGCGCGATCGGCTGCAACCTCGCCTGGGGACTGATCGACGCGGTCTTCTATCTCATGAACACCTTCGGCCAACGCGGGCATGGCGCTCTGATTCTGCGACGACTGCGCGAACGGGCGGGGCCGACGGAAAGCCATGGGCTGATCGCCGAGGCCCTGCCGGCCCCGGTGGCCTCGATCCTGCGCCCCGAGGAATACGAGTCCATCCGGCAGCGCCTGGTGGCCTTGCCCGAGTCGAACGCCACCGCTTCCCTCGGACGCGACGACTTCCGGGGCGCGCTGGAGACCTTCCTGCTCGTATTCCTCACGACCTTCCCGGTCGTCATCCCGTTCTTTCTGATGCGCGATGCGATGACGGCTCTGCGCGTGTCCAACGCCGTGGCGATCTTCCTCCTGTTCCTGGGGGGCTACAGGTTCGGCCGGTATGTGGGCTATCGACCCTGGCTCACGGCTCTCGGGATGGTCGCCATCGGTGTCGTGCTCGTGGCGATCACGATCGCACTCGGCGGATGAAGATCGCGCTCCGGCTCCTGACGGCGGCGCTGCTCGCGTTGCCCGCCACCCTCGCCGCGCAGGAGGCGCCCATCGCCGCGCCACCCGCCGAGGAAGAAGCCGCGTGGGAGTTCAACGCCAGCGTCTTCGGCTACTTCCCGCCGGAGGACACGGACTACGGCCAGCCGACCGTGATGGCCGACCGCGGGGCGCTTCATCTGGAGACCCGCTACAACTACGAGGGGATCGACACCGGTTCCGCATGGGTCGGCTGGAACGTCGGCGTCGGCGATGCGCTCCGGCTCGACGCGACTCTCATGGCGGGCGGGGTCTTCGGCAAAACGAAGGGAGTGGCCCCGGGCTACGAACTGACCGTCTCCTGGGGCTCGTTCGAGCTCTACAGCGAGGGCGAATACGTCTTCGACGTCGAGGACTCGGACAACAACTTCTTCTACAACTGGGCCCAGCTGCCTACTCCCCCCTCGACTGGCTTTCGGTGGGGCTCGTCTCGCAACGAACGCGCACGTACCAGACCGGCCTCGACGTGCAGCGCGGGTTCCTCGTCGGCTTCAAACGCGAAAACCTGAGCCTGAACGTCTATGTCTTCAACCCCGGCTGGGAGACGCCCACCGTCGTCACCTCGCTCGCCGTCAGCTTCTGAGGGCCGACCCCGCCGCCGCCTCGCCTACCCCCCCACCTGCTCGCGGACGAGGCGCGCCACGAGCTTCTCCTTCGGCGTCTCCAGGGCGTCCTCGGCCGTCATGCGACCGAAGAGATCGAGCAGGCGCGCGATCAGGCCCGTCCAGCCCGTCTGATGGCTGGCCCCGAGGCCGGCCCCGTTGTCGCCATGGAAGTACTCGTAGAAGAGGATGAGGTCGCGCCAGTGCGGATCGTTCTGGAACTTCGCCGAGCCGCCGTAGACCGGACGCCGGCCGCTCGCGTCGCGCAGGAAGATGGTCGAGAGGCGGCGCGAGATCTCCTTCGCCACCCCGAAGAGGTTCATCCGCCGGCCGGAGCCGGTCGGGCACTCGACCTGGAGGTCGTCGCCGTAGAAGCCGTAGAGATTGACGAGGCCGCGGACGAGCAGGAGGTTGACCGGCATCCAGATGGGGCCGCGCCAGTTCGAGTTTCCGCCGAACATCCCGGTGTTGGATTCGGCCGGAAGGTACTGGACGCGATGCTCCTGGCCGCCCGTATGGAAGACGAAAGGGTTCCCGAGGTGATGGCGCGAGAGTGAGCGGATGCCGTACGGCGAGAGGAACTCGCTCTCGTCGAGGAGGGTCGAGAGCACGCGCTCGAGCTTGCGCCGCGTCAGCGGCGACAGGAGCCGCCGCCCGCCGTAGCCGACGAAGCCTTCGCCGCTCGGCGCCACGTGGGCCAGCACGTCGGGGTGACGCTTGCGGAATATGGCGATGAGCTCCAGCAGCCTCGGGTGGCGCGTCACCAGGTCCTCGTCGAACATCGTGCTCGCGCAGAGCGGCAGGAGTCCGACCATCGAGCGGACCTTCAGCCGGAACGCCTCGCCGTCCGGGAGCCGCAGCACGTCGTAGTAGAAGCCGTCCGCCTCGTCCCACATGTCGTCGGCACGCCCCCCGACGCGGTCCATCGCGTAGGAGATCCAGATGAAGTTCTCGAGGAACTTGAAGGCGAGCTCCTCGTAGGCCGGGTCGTGATCGGCGAGGACGAGGGCCATCTCCAGCATGTTCTGGCTGTAGAAAGCCATCCAGGCGGTGCCGTCGGCCTGCTCGAGGGACCCGCCGGTCGGGAGCTTCGCGCTCCGGTCGAAGACGCCGATGTTGTCGAGCCCCAGGAACCCGCCGGCGAAGACGTTCCGACCCTCCGGGTCCTTGCGGTTGACCCACCAGTTGAAGTTGAGCATCAGGCCCTGGAACGCGCGCTCGAGGAACTTGATGTCCTCCCGGCCCAGGTTCTTCTCGAACTTGTAGAGGAAGAGCGTCGCCCAGGCGTGCACCGGCGGATTCACGTCGCTGAAGTTCCATTCGTACGCGGGGATCTGCCCGTTGGGGTGGGAGTAGAGGCTCCGGAGCATCAGGAGGAGCTGGTCCTTGGCGAAGTCGAAGTCGACGAGCGAGAGGGCGATCGTGTGGAAGGCGAGGTCCCAGGCCGCGTACCAGGGGTATTCCCACTTGTCGGGCATGGAGATGACGTCGCCGTTCAGCATGTGGAACCACTCGGTATTCCGGACGCCGCGGTTCGTGCCGCCGGTCAGCGGATGGGCCTGGTGCTCCTTCAGCCACCGGTCGACGTCGAAGTAGTAGTACTGCTTGGTCCAGAGCATCCCGGCGAGCGCCTGCCGGTGGACCCGGCGCTCGTCCTCGCCGAGCGTCGCGGGCGTGATCCGGTCGTAGAACTCGTCGGCGTCGAAGAGGCGCTGGCGGAACACGTCCTCGAACGCCGGTCCGAACGACGCGGCGCCCTCCGCGGTCCCGGACGACAGGCGCAGGCGGATGACCTCGCAGCCGCCCGCGGGCACCTCGACGACGTAGCGGGCGGCAGCCTTCGTTCCCGTCTTCGCGGGATTGACGGAGCCGCGCTCGTCGGACACGACATAGCGGTGGAACGCGTCCTTGACGTAGGGCGTCGGATTCGTCCGGCCCCAGAGCTTCTGATGGTTGCTCTCGTTCTCGGTGAAGAGAAGCTCCGGTGTTCCGTCGCACGCGAAACGCATGTCGGGCAGTTCCGGATGGGATGCCACGATCGCCCCGCCGGCCTCGCGGAGGGAAGGCTTGGGGCCCTCGTCCCCCCAGGACCAGGTGTTCCGAAACCACAGCGTCGGCAGCACCTGGAGGCGCGCCGCCTCCGGACCGCGGTTGTGAATCGACACGCGGACGAGAATGTCCTCCGGTCCGGCCTTGGCGTACTCGACGAAGACGTCGAAGTACCGGTCATCGTCGAAGATCCCGGTGTCGAGCAGCTCGTACTCGAGCTCCTCGCGCGTCCGCCTCCGATTCGTCTCGAGGAGGTCCCGGTACGGGAACTCGCGCTGCGGGTACTTGTAGAGGTACTTCATGTACGAGTGGGTCGGCGTCGAGTCGACGTAGAAGTAGTACTCCTTGACGTCTTCGCCGTGGTTCCCCTCGCTGTTGGTCAGGCCGAAGAGGCGCTCCTTGAGGATCGGGTCCCGCTCGTTCCACAGCGCGAGGGCGAAGCAGAGGCGCTGCTCGTCGTCGCTGATCCCGCCGAGGCCGTCCTCGCCCCAGCGGTAGGCCCGGGAGCGGGACTGGTCGTGCGGGAAGTAGTCCCAGGCGTTGCCGTCCGGGCTGTAGTCCTCGCGGACCGTTCCCCACTGCCGCTCGCTCAGGTAGGGGCCCCACTTTTTCCAGGGGATCGCCTTCTCCCGCGCGTCGTTGAGCCGCCTCTGTTCGGTGCAATCGACGAACCCGGGATTCGTTCCGGTCTCGACCATGATGGCCTCCGCCCCTTTTGGATTTCCCATTCTGCCTGTCCCGGCCGGAGGACGAATGATTCATTCCGATTCCGAATCAGCGTCGCGGCGCGCGATCCGGCGGGCGGAGGAGATAGGATGTGGGCTTGATCCGGCCGCATCATACCGTCGCTGAGCCCGCGAACTACATTCCGAGCATCGGCGAGCGCTCGAGCCTGGACGATGCGACGCCGCAGGAGGAGCCATGGAGCCCATTTGGTCTCGACCCGGCCGCTCGATGTCGACTTTCCGCAGACTGGTAGCCGTTGTCTGCGTCGCGTTCCTCGCCTTCGGGGAAGGCGTCTTCCTGGCACAGGAAGCTCCTCAAGAGCCGGCGGCCGAGCCGGCGGCTGAGAAACTTCCGGCGGACCAGCTCGACTCGCTGGTGGCCCCCATCGCGCTCTACCCCGATCCGCTCCTGGCCCAGACGCTCGTCGCGTCGACCTACCCCCTCGAGATCATCCAGCTCCAGCAGTGGCTCACGAAGAACAAGGAGCTCAAGGACAAGGCGCTCGCGGACGCTGTCGCGAAGCAGCCCTGGGACCCGGCCATCCAGTCGATGGCGGCGGTTCCCGATGTCGTGAAGCGGCTCGCCGACGACATCCAGTGGACGACGCAGCTCGGGGACGCCTTCCTCGACCAGCAGAACGACGTGATGGACGCCGTCCAGCGGATGCGGAAGAAGGCCGAGGACAAGGGCGCACTGAAGTCCAACGAGCAGCAGAAGGTCGAGACCAAGGTCGTGGAAGAGAAGACGGTCATCGTCGTCCAACCGACGAATCCCGAGGTCATCTACGTCCCTTCGTACAATCCGACGGTCGTCTATCCCCCGCCGGTCTATCCCTATCCCCCGGTCTACTACCCTCCGTACGTTCCGGGCGCCGGTCTGGTCTCCTTCGGCGTCGGAATGGCGATGGGCGCGGCCATCTGGGGCGGTTCGTGCTGCGGCTGCGGCTGGGGCGGGGGCGGGAACAACAACATCACCATCAACAACAACAACAACTTCAACCGGAACACGAACGTCAACCGCAGCGGGGGCGGGAGCGGCAACTGGCAGCACAACTCCCAGCATCGCGGCGGAGCGCCTTACTCGAACAAAGCGACGGCGAGCAAGTACGGCGGATCCAGTCGTGGCGGTCAGGGAAGCCGCAGCGGAGCCGCGTCAGCCAGCACCCGCTCGGCCGGCGCGGGCGGTAGTCGCAGCGGCGGAGCCGGAGCCAGCGCGAATTCCCGCAGCGGCGGTGCCGGCGCGGGTGCCGGTTCCCGAAGCGGAGCCGGAGCGGGCGCCAGTTCCCGCAGCGGCGGTGCCGGTGCGGGTGCAAGCTCGCGCGGCGGCGGAGGCGGCGGAAGCGCGTTTGGCGGCGGCTCCGGCGGCTACAGCGGCAGCAGCGCCCGGTCGAGCAGTTCCCGCGGCTCCTCGAGCATGAGCTCCCGGGGAGGCGGAGGCGGCGGCGGGGAAGGCGGAGGTGAGCACCATGAAAAGCAGGCTCGTCTCCGGAATCGTCTGTGCCCTCGTGCTCGCATCGGTCGTCGGCGTCTCGGCCCAGGAGCAGTCGAAAGCTGCCGCTCCGGCCGCGGCCCGCCAGCGAACGTTCGACACCCCGAAGGCTGCCGCCGATGCACTCATCGCCGCGGCGGCCACCTACGACGTGCCGGCGCTCGAAGAGATCCTCGGACCGGACGGCAAGGGCCTCGTCGTCACCAGCGACCCCGTTCAGGACAAGAATCAGCTGGAGACCTTCGCTGCGAAGGCCCGCGAGAAGATGGAAGTCGTCCTCGAACACGAAGAACCCGAGCCTCGCGATCCTCATCGGTCGGGAGACGAGGACTGGCCGACTCCCGATCCCGATCGTCCGCAAGAACGGCCGCTGGTCCTTCGACTCGAAGGCGGGCAAGCGGGAACTCCTCTACCGCCGCATCGGCAGGAACGAGCTCGACGCCATCGAGATCTGTCGCGACTACGTCGAGGCGCAGCACGAGTACGCGCTCGAGAAGCACGACGGCTCGCCGCCTGAATCAGTACGCCCAGAAGGTCATCAGCACCCCGGGAAAGCAGGACGGCCTGGCATGGCGCAACGCCGACGGAACTCCGGCAGGGCCCCTGGCCGACACGCTCGCGGAGGCGATCGCGGAGGGTTACTCCAAGAAGTCCGAGCCATTTCACGGCTATTACTTCAAGGTCCTGAAGGGCCAGGGCCCGGCGGCGCCTCTCGGAAAAATCGACTTCGTGGTCGAGGGAGTCATGATCGGCGGCTTCGCGCTCGCGGCGGCGCCGGCCGATTACCGGGTCTCCGGCGTCATGACCTTCATCGTGAGCCACGACGGCGACGTCTACCAGAAGGACCTCGGGCCAACGACGTTGGAGCAGTTCCAGAAGATGGAGCGCTACAACCCCGACAAGACGTGGAGCCTGGTCAAGGAACCGGACACGGCCTCGGGCACGCAATGAAGGCGGGAGCGGCGGTCACATCCGCGGCACGCTCGTAGAGAGCGAAGCAGAACTCCGCAGATCCTGCCGGCCGCTCGAGTCTGCCGCGGGTCTCGCCGCGTGTAGCCGGTCGTCGGCCAGGCTGAGGCTCTGCCTCAGATCGTAGAGCTCGCGGGCCCGTGCGGCCGAAACGCGGGTTCCCACCCGCCGGTTTCGTCACCTAGAATCTCGTCGGTGCCATACATCCTCGCGCTCGACCAGGGAACCAGCAGCTCCCGCGCGGTCGTCCTCGACGCGTCCGGACGCGTGCTCGGCGCCTCCCGGAAGGAGTTCGCCCAACACTACCCCCGCCCGGGCTGGGTCGAGCACGACGCCGACGAGATCTGGACGACGACGCGCGACGCCGCCCGGCGGGCGCTCAAGGACGCCGGCCTTTCCGCGCGCGACCTCGCCGCGATCGGCATCACCAACCAGCGCGAGACCGTCGTGCTCTGGGACCGCGAAACGGGACGGCCCGTGCACAACGCCATCGTCTGGCAGGACCGGCGGACGGCTCCCGCCATGGAACGCCTGCGCGGCGAGGGCGCCGAGCCCGCGATCCGCCGGAAGACGGGCCTCCTCCTCGATCCGTACTTCTCGGGCTCGAAGCTCCGGTGGCTCCTCGACCACGTTCCCGGGGCACGCAAGAAGGCCGCCGCGGGCCGCCTCGCCGCCGGCACGGTCGACTCCTGGCTCGTCTACAACCTGACGGGCGGCGGGCGTCACGTCACGGACGTCTCCAACGCCTCGCGCACGATGCTCATGAACCTCCGCACGGGCCGGTGGGACGCCGAGCTCGCGCGGCTTCTCGGCATTCCGCTCTCGGTCCTGCCGGAGATCGTCCCGAGCGGTGGGCACGCCGCGGACACGGCGCCGGCGATCCTCGGCACGAGCGTGCCCGTCACGGGCATCCTCGGGGACCAGCAGGCGGCCCTCTTCGGGCAGCTCTGCACGCGGCCCGGCCTCGTCAAGTGCACGTACGGCACCGGCTGCTTCCTTCTGATGTTCACCGGCGCGAAGCCCGTCGCGAGCCGCCACCGCCTGCTCTCGACCGTGGCCTGGCGCATCGGGGAAGGGCCCATCGCCTACGCGCTCGAGGGAAGCGTCTTCGTCGGCGGCGCCGCCGTGCAGTGGCTGCGCGACGGGCTGAAGATCATCGCCGGCGCGCCGGAGGTCAACGCCCTCGCCGCGACCGTCCGCGATTCCGGCGGCGTCGTGGTCGTTCCGGCCTTCACCGGGCCTCGGGGCGCCCGAGTGGGACGCGACCGCCCGCGGCGCGATCCTCGGGCCTGACGCGCGGATCGACCGGGGGGCACGTCGCGCGCGCCACGCTCGAGGGCATCGCGTTCCAGGTCGCGGATCTGACGACCGCGATGGAAGCGGACACGGGCGCGCGCCTGCGCGAGGTGCGCGTCGACGGCGGCGCGGCGGCGAGCGATCTGCTGATGCAGTTCCAGGCGGACCTGCTCGGCGTGCGCGTGGCGCGGCCGGACAACCTCGAGACGACGGCCCTCGGCGCCGCGTTCATGGCCGGGCTCTCCGCCGGCGTCTGGCCGGACCTCGACGCGCTCGCGAAGACGCGCTCGGTCGAGCGCACGTTCGCGCCGGAAATGCCGCGCCGGGAGAGCCGCGAACGGCGCGCTCTCTGGCGCCGCGCGGTCGAGCGCACCCGTCACTGGGAACCATGAAACGCGAGGACATGCTCCGCCGGCTCGGCGCGGCGGGGGCCTGGGACGTCGTGGTCGTCGGCGGCGGGGCGACCGGCCTCGGTGTCGCGGTCGACGCGCAGAGCCGCGGTTACCGCACGCTGCTCCTGGAGCAGGCCGACTTCGCTTCGGCGACCTCCAGCCGCAGCACGAAGCTCGTGCATGGCGGCGTCCGTTACCTCGAGCAGGGCGACCTCGGCCTCGTCATGGAGGCCCTCCACGAGCGGGGGCTGCTCCACGCCAACGCCCCGCACGTCGCCCGCAACCTGCCGTTCATCGTTCCGCGCTATCGCTGGTGGGAGGGGCCGTTCTACGGCATCGGGCTGAAGGCGTACGACCTGCTGGCCGGGAAGTCTCAACCTCGCGCCCTTCGCGCATCCTCGACCGCGAGGAGACGATCGCCCGCATCCCCAACGTCGAGCGGGAGGACCTGCTCGGCGGCGTCATGTACTTCGACGGCCAGTTCGACGACGCCCGGATGGCGGTGACGCTCGCGCAGACGGCCGCCGACCTCGGGCGCATGCGTCCTCAACTACGCGCGCGTCACCGGGCTCTCCCGGCGCGGCGGCGTGGTCGCCGGCGTCGCGTTCCGCGACCTCGAGTCCGGCGAGGACCACGCGGTCGAGGCCCGTGCCGTCGTCAACGCCGACGGGGATCTTCGCCGACGGGATCCGCCGACTCGACGAGGCGGACGCGCCCCCGGCGGTCCAGCCCTCGCAGGGCGTGCACCTCGTGTTCGACCGCAAGTTCCTCGCCGGCGAATCCGCGATCATGGTCCCCCACACCGACGATGGCCGCGTGCTGTTCGTCATCCCCTGGCACGGGCGCGCGCTCGTCGGCACGACCGATACGGCGATGCCGCAGCCGGAGATGGAGCCGCGGCCTCTGCCCGAGGAGATCGAGTTCATCCTCCGCAACGCCGGCCGCTACCTCGCCATGGACCCGACGCGCGCCGACGTGCTCTGCGCCTTCGCCGGGCAGCGGCCGCTCGTGCGGGTGCCCGGCAAGGCGACGCGCGACATCTCGCGGAGCCACGAGGTCCTCGTCTCGGCCTCGGGCCTCGTGACGATCGTCGGCGGCAAGTGGACGACCTACCGCCGGATGGCGCAGGACACGCTCGACCGCGTCATCGAGGTCGGCGAGCTGCCCCCGCGGCCCTGTGCTCGACCGAGACGCTCCGCCTGCACGGCTGGAAGGCCTCGGACCCGGCGACGCCCGCCGATCCGCTGGCGCTGTACGGCACCGACGCCGCGGCGATCGAGGGCCTCATGCGCGAGGAGCCGGACGCTGCGCGTCGCCGCTCGACCCGCGCCTGCCGTACCCGCGCGCCCTCGTCGTCTGGGCCGCGCGGCACGAGATGGCGCGCACGGTCGAGGACGTCCTGTCGCGTCGGACCCGCAGCCTGCTGCTCGACGCCGGGGCCTCGATCGACGCTGCACCGGAAGCGGCCCGGCTCCTCGCCCGCGAGCTCGGACGAGACGATGCCTGGGCCTCGGCGCAGGTGGACGCTTATCGCGGGCTCGCCGCCGGCTACCGGTTAGCGATCGGGTAGGTCGATGCTGTCCCCCTCTCCCGGCGGGAGCCGCCCACCGACCCGACCACCGAAGGCAGGCCCCCGGCAGTAGGGAACGCCGCGCGGAGCGCGGCGGTATCCAGGCTCGGGGCAGAGGCGACCCCGGCGTCTCGATCAGGCCAGCGGGTCCCCCCTCAGCCCTGCCCTCTCCCCCCGCACCGGGCTGCCTCTTCTCCACCCTCGCCGCCGGGGGGAGAGGGGAAGAACCCCTCACTTCGCCGGGGTCGTCGCGGGCGGGTACCCGGCGAACATCTCGGCGATGATCGCGATCAGCTTCTCTTCGCGCTGCTCGTTGGTCCGGTCCGTCGCGATGTAGCCGTTCGCCCTGCCCTGCCAGACCGCCTCCCTGGCCTTCGCGTCCACGAGGTCGACGAGAATCGTGCCGACCGGGATCTGGTAGACCTCCGTGTAGCTCGGGCCCCAGACCCCCCAGCCGTAGCCCCAGCCGGGATCGTAGGAGACGACCTGGGTCTCGGCCGAGAGTCGCGCATGAACGACCGCCCAGAGATCGGGGCTCGCACCGATCTCGACGCTGCTTCAACCCGTCCTTGTCGAGCTGGTCGGAGAGGACGTCCCGAAACCGCTTCTCCCAGACCGGGTCCTTGATCGAGCCGTCGGGCTTCCAGGCCCAGGTCTTGTACTTCTTGAAGTCGGCGTGCTGGTCCCACCCGACCTTGATCTTGGGGGCCGAGGCGCAGGCGAGCGAAACCAGGGCGAGAAGCGTCGCGAGGATGGCGTTGCGTTTCATGGCACGCATCCTCTCACGCCGGGTCGTCTCCTCACTTCATGCTCTCCCGCAGCTCCGATGAGAACGCGGTCGGCGGCATCGAGGCGGATGAAGCCGAGGCGCGGGTACTCGAGATCGAGGATCACGTAGACCGTGACCGAAAGCATGGCAACGCGAATCCGACGAGTGGATCCAGCTGCGCCGCTTCGATCCCGCCATCCCTTCCCCGGCGAAGAGCGCCGTCGCCAGCGCGAGCGCCGCAAGCATCCAGTAGATGACCACCGGGCGGGTGTGTCCGCGCGGCCATCGTCCGGGTCGTGACGATGTCGAACATTGCGTTCAGCGCCGAAAGGACGCGGTGCCGCTCGGCCCCGGGGTGCCTCCCTTGACGGCGGCGACCGCCTGCTTCCAGATCCGGCCCTGGATCTCGATCGAGTGCGCGAGCTCGGCCTCGGCAGCTCCAATGTCGGGAATCTTCTGGTACGTGAGCAGCCGGGAGTCGAGGTACTCCCGGAAGAGATCGCGCATGGCCGGCTGGTCGTCGGCGGGCAGGAACTCGATGCGAAGCCATGCCGTGCCGATCGCATTGGCCTCCTCGGTGATGAGCTTTCGCCGGGCGTCGAGCCGGTTGGCCGCCCCCGAGAACGTGAACGCGATCATCAGTCCGAGGAGGCCGAAGAGAGCGCCCTCCACGACGGACACTCCCGTCGCGAGCGCCCTCGGGATCGCGCGCCAGCCGCCGCGCACCGAGGTGCCGGCCGACTTCCAGCATGACGAGCACCCCGACGAAAAGACACCCCGCAAAGGCGGCACTGATCTCGGCCAGAGTCATGATTCTCCCTATGGTCTCCATTGGGCGGCGGCAAGTGTATATTCCCCGGCTTATCGGAGGTCCAATCATGGTCCGACAGCTGTTTCGATCCGGGATCGCCGGACTGATTTCCGCCTGGGTCGCCGCCGTGCCGGTGGCGCAGGCGCAGCAGTCCACGCCGACGACGCCTCCCGCCGCGACCGCCGCCGCATCGGCCGCGCCCGCCGCGAGCGACCCGTGGCCGCGCCGACTCGTCAGCGGGACGACCACGTTCCTCATCTACCAGCCGCAGCTCGACTCCTGGAAGAGCAACCAGCTCGAGGCGCACGCGGCCGTGTCGGTGCAGGCGTCGGGCAGCAAGGATCCGGTCTTCGGCGTCATCTGGTTCACGGCCCGGACCGAAGTCGACAAGGTCAACCGTCTCGTCTACATGGAGGAGCTCAACATCACGCGCTCGAGCTTCCCCTCCGCCCCGCAGAACGCGGCGGCGTGGACGGCGGCCCTCCACGAGCTCGAGCCGGCCAAGCGGTCCAAGGCCATCTCGCTCGACCGGCTCGAGGCGGACCTCGGCATCGTCGCCGCGAAGGCCGAGGGCGAGTCGCGCCCGCTCGACAACACTCCCCCGCACGTCATTTTCTCCAACGCCCCGGCCGTCCTCGTCCTCGTCGCGGGCGCCCCAGCCTGGCGGCCGCAGACAGGCACGGACCTCCAGCGCGCGATCAACACGAGCTCGATCGTCCTGAAGGCGGACTCGGGCGAGATCTACCTTCACCTCTTCGACGGCTGGATGGAGGCCGCGTCGATCGCCGGCCCGTGGAAGGTCTCGGATCCCCACTTCGGCCGGAAGGACAACCTCGACAAGGCGCTCAAGGCGATCCTCGCCGCCAAGAACGGCGACCCGATGACGGGCGGGTCGGCCTCGGACCCGAGCGCCGCGAAGCCGTCGCTCAAGAACAAGCCCGTGCCGGTCGTCTACATGGAGACGCAGCCGACCGAGCTCATCGTCGTCGGCGGGGAGCCGAACTACGAATCGATCCCGGGAACCCAGTTGCTCTACATCAAGAACACCACCGGCCGCGTCTTCAAGGACATCGCCAACCAGAACACCTACGTCCTGATCGCCGGCCGCTGGTTCAGCGCGCCCGATACGACCGGGCCCTGGACGTACGTCCCGGTCGCGAGCCTCCCGCCCGATTTCAAGAACATCCCGGACGAGAGCCCGATGGAGAACGTCAAGGCCTCGGTCCCCGGGACCAAGCAGGCGCAGGCGGCGGTCGTCGCGAACTCGATCCCCCAGACCGCGACCGTGCAGCGCACCGCGCAGATCAAGCCGATCACCTTCGACGGCGCGCCGGAGTTCAAGCCGGTCCCGGACACGACGCTCCAGTACGTGTGGAACGCCTCGACGCCGATCATCATGACCGGCGCCAACTCCTATTACGCCTGCCAGAGCGGCATCTGGTTCACGTCGACGGCCGTCACCGGACCGTGGGTCGTGGCGGCGTGGCTCCCGTCCTCGATCTACACGATCCCTCCGGCCTCCCCGCTCTACAACCTGACCTACGTCCAGGTCTACGGCTCGACGCCGACGGTCGTGTATACCGGCTATACGCCCGGTTACACCGGCGTCATCGTCTCGAACGGCGTCGTCGTCTACGGCACCGGCTACTACTACACGCCCTGGATCGGGACCGTCTGGTACGGGCCGCCCGTGACCTACGGCTACGGCGTCAACCTCGCGTACACGCCTTACACGGGCTGGGCCTTCGCCTTCGGCGTCGGCTGCGGCTTCGCGATGGGCGCGGCGATGTGCGGGTACGGCTGGGGCTACTGCGGGTGGGGCTGGGGCGCGGCCTGCGGCGGCTGGTACGGCCACTACGGCGCGGCCGCCTGGGGCTACGGCGGCGGCGCCGTCTGGGGACCGGGCTACGCGCGCTACTCCTCGGGCAACGTCTACAGCCAGTGGGGCTCGACGTCCGCCGTGACGCGCAGCGGCGGCGGCTACAACGCGTGGACGGGCAACGCGTGGCACGGCCAGGAAGGCTCCTTCTACAACTCGACGACGGGGGCCCAGGGCTGGGGCCAACGGGGTCAGGCCTACAACGCCTACACCGGAAACTACGCCTCGGGCGGCCGCGGAGCCGCGTACAACCCGACGACCGGCGCCTCGGCCGCCGGCGGACGCGCAACGGTCGGCAATGCCTACACCGGCAACCAGGTCACGGCGTCCCACGGCACGGTCACGGGGGCGGGAGGCAACACGTACTCGGGCGGGGCCGTCCACGGCGACCAGGGCGGTGTCGCCAAGGTCAACGGCAACTACTATGCCGACCACGACGGCAACGTCTACACGAACACCGGCAACGGCTGGCAGAAGAACGTCGGCGGAAACGGCAGCACCTGGCAGGGAGCGTCCGCGGAGGAATCCAAGAACCTCGACAATTGGTCGAACGCCCGCTCGACGGGCGCCAACAACTGGGGCAACTTCAGCTCGAGCAACTGGGGCAACAAGAGCTGGGGCGGCAGCGGAAGCTGGGGCGGCGGTGACCACTCCTGGGGCGGCGGCGGGGGCGGCTGGGGCGGCCGTTCCGGGGGATGGGGCGGCGGCGGCGGGCTTCCGTCGCTGAAAACCGCGACTTGAAATAGGATGGCCTCGAAAAACAAACCGACTCACAGAGGAGAGAACATGAGAAAGGCAGCTTCCGTCCTGGCGGTCCTCGCGGGCGCGTTGACTCTGGCCTGTTCGACGATGACGACATCGGTCGACTACGACCACACCGTCAACTGGTCGAAGTACCACACGTTCCAGATCATGGAGGGCACGAAGGCCCCGACCTCCTTCACCCAGAAGCGGATCGAGGACGGCATCACGGGCGCGTTGACGGCCAAGGGCTGGCAGCCCACGACCACCAACCCGAGCGTCCTCGTCTATCCGCACGTCGTCCTGTCGCACGAGAAGCAGTACACGACGACGAGCATGGGCGGCTTCGGCTACCGGGGCTGGGGCGGAATGGGCGGCGGGATGGCGACCACGACACAGCAGAACATCCCGATCGGAACGCTGATCGTCGACCTCGTCGACCCGAGCACGCACGAGATGGTCTGGCGCGGCATCGCCCAGGACCAGGTCAAGCCCAACGGCGAAAGCGCCGACACGATCAACGAAGCCATGCAGAAGCTCTTCGAGAAGTTCCCCCCGGGCTCCGCGAGCTAGCGAGTCGAGCACACTCGTAATTTCCTGGGCGGCCGGGAAATCCGGCCGCCTTTTTCTTCGAGCCTCACGGCACGGGAGACACATGAAATTCCAGGTCCTTCGACGCGTCGTTGTCGCGGCGGTCCTCGTGCTGGTCTTTGCGGCCCTCGCCGGCGCCCAGCAGTTGATCATCAAGGGTGAGTTCGGCAACAAGGCCGGCGTGATGCCGCCCCCCGGGCTCTATGCGGGAATGTTCGGCGACATTACTCTGGGCCGACGAGCTCGTCGGGCCGCAACAAGAACACCGTCAACGGCCCGAACTGACGCAGGAGCTCTTCGGTCCGCTCGTCGAGTACGTGTCGAACATTCAAGTCTCTTCGGCGCCAACTACGGCGCGTGGTCGCGATGCCGTTCGCCAACGTCCGGCTCGATTCTCCCCGCCTCGACAGCCGGCGGATCCACGGGCATCGCGCGTCTCCAGATCTGGGTCGTTCCCGTGATGCTCGGCTGGCACTGCGACAAGAAGATGCCGCTGGCGGCCGGCGGCACGGACATCATCTTTGCACTACGCCTTCTACGCGCCCGACGGGCCGGTACGACGTCTCCTGCCGGGGGCCCCAGTCCGGCCCGAACAACACGGGGCTCGGCATGTGGACCAACGAGCTCTCGTTCCGGATCACGGGCTACTTCGACAAGGCCCGGAACTGTGGCACGGCTCGGCCTCGCTCTTCTACGACTTCAACTCCAAGAAGGAAGGCCAGGACTGGACGCGGGCAACCCCTTCACGTACATGTGGGGCCTCGGCCGCGACTACGGCGAGAAGGGCAGCATGTTCTCGGGCTGGTTCGGCGCCGCGGGCTACGCCCAGTGGCAGGTGACTTCGACGAAGGGCATCGGACGCCCCGCTCGTCATGCGAGAAAACAAGTCCCAGATCAACGGCATCGGCCCGGAGTTCACCACTCTGCAGGGCGCGCTGACCGTCCGGTACTTCTGGGAGTTCGGCGGCAAATTCACGACCCGCGGCCAGGGGCTCTACGTCCAGTTCGCGATGCCTCTGCCCTTCTGAGGCAGGACCCGGCTCGGGCGACCGCGGGCGGTTGCTGACCCGCGCGTTCTCGGCGTCCGGCGCCGCTCCTCGTTCTGGCGGGTCCGCACGTCCTCGGCGCGGCGCAATCGGAGCCGCGCCGGGTGCTGATCATCAGCACGTTCGGAAATCGCTTCGCACCGTGGGACGGTTTCGCGTCGACGATCCGCACCGAGATCGCCCGCCAGTGGCCGGGCCCGGTCGAGTTCCTCGAGACCCCGCTGGAGCTCGCGCGCTTCGCCCAGCCCGCCGAGGAAGGGCCATTCGTCGACTACATCCGCGCCCTGATCCAGGACCGCCGCCTCGATCTCGTGATCACCGTCGGCGCGCCGGCCGCGAGCTTCGTCGCCCGCCACCGCGCTCCCCTCTTCGAGTCCGTCCCGCTGCTGGCGACCGGTCTCGACGTTCGCCACATGCGGGAAGTCCCGCCCTCGCCGAACCAGACGGTCGTCGCCATCCACATCGACCCGCCCGGCATCGTCGAGAACATCCAGCGCCTCGTCCCGGGCACGAATCGGGTGGCCATGGTGCTCGGCCACTCCCCGCTCGAGAGGTTCTGGCGCGTCCAGGTCGAGCGCGAGTTCGCGCCGTTCGCGGGCCGGGTCCAGTTCGAGTGGCTCGACCTTCTCCCCCTCGAGGCCATGCGGCGCCGCGTCGCCGCGCTGCCCCCCCACTCGGCGGTCTTTTACGGCACCCTCAACGTCGACGCCGCCGGCGTGCCTCACGAAGAGAACGAGGGTCTCGCCGCGATCCGATCCGCGTCGAGTGCCCCGGTGTTCGGGCTCTTCGAGAGCCAGCTCGGCCAGGGCATCGTCGGCGGTCCTCTCGTCTCGATCGAGCGTGAAGGAAAGCGGAGCGCGAAGGTCGCGCTGGCGCTTCTGGGCGGCGAGGCGCCCGCCGCAGTGACGATTCCCCCCGTCGAGCCGTTCCGCGACCTCTACGACTGGCGCGAGCTCCATCGCTGGGGCATCGACCCCCGCCGGCTGCCTTCCGGCAGCGAGATCCGGTTCCGGCCGCCGTCCCTCTGGGAGGCATACCGTCGCCAGGCCCTGACGGGCCTCGCGGTCGTCGTCGTCGAGACGTTCCTGATCGGCGCGCTGCTGGCCCAGCGCGCCCGCCGGCGCCGCGCCGAGGAACGGGTCCGGGCCCTGAACCGCCGCCTCATCACCGCCCAGGAAGACGAGCGCAAGTCGATCGCCCGCGAGCTCCACGACGACCTGAGCCAGCGCCTCGCCCGCCTCTCGATCGACGCGGCGCAGCTCGAGCGCCACTCGACCTCCCGCGACGAAGCCGGCGGCGCGGCCGAAATGCGCGGCGAGCTGACGAAGATCTCCGAGGACGTGCATCGCCTCGCGTACCAGCTCCATCCCTCGACGCTCGACGACCTCGGCCTGACCGAGGCTCTCCGCATCGAGTGCGACCGCCTTGCGACCCTGGAGTCGCTGCCCGTCCGACTCCGGGCGCCGGAGTCGGTCCCCGATCTCTCGCGCGACGCCTCGCTCGGCCTCTTCCGGGTCGCCCAGGAGGCCCTGCGCAACGCGGCCCGCCACGCCCGGGCGAACACGATTGACCTCGCGCTCGAGGCGGAGTCGGGTGGGGTCCGCCTCTCGATCCGCGACGACGGCGCGGGCTTCGATCCGCTGGCCGACCGCGTTCGCCCGAGCCTCGGCCTCGCGAGCATGCGCGAGCGGGTGGAGCTCATCGGCGGGCGCCTCGACATCCGGAGCGCTCCCGGACACGGCACGACCATCGACGTCTGGGCGCCGTCGGAGGCGAGGGCCTCGTGAAGCGCGCCCGCGTCCTTCTCGCCGACGATCACCGCATGATGGCGGAAGGCCTGAAGCGGCTGCTCGATCCCGAGTTCGAGCTCGTCGGCCTGGTGGAGGACGGCCGGGCCCTGGTCGAGGCCGCGGCCCGGCTCAAGCCCGACGTCATCGTCGCCGACATCAGCATGCCGCGCCTGAACGGCCTCGACGCGATCCCGCTCCTGAAGAAGGACAACCCCGACGCGCGCGTCGTCGTCATCACCATGCATCGGGAGACCGCCTACGCGCGCCGGGCGCTCGCGGCGGGAGCCTCGGGATTCGTCCTGAAATCCTCCGCCCCTGCCGAGCTCATCGCGGCGATCCACGCCGCCCTGGCGGGCCGGACGTTCGTGACCCCGGAGATCGCCGCCGAAGCGATCGCGTCGACGGCCGCACCCGACGGCCCGCGGGCGACCCCGCCGCGTCGCTGACCCCGCGCCAGCGGGAGATCCTGCAGCTCCTCGCGGCGGGAAAGGCCGTGAAGGAGATCGCGGCCTTGCTCGGCGTGTCGACCCGAACGGTCGAGTTCCACAAGTACAAGATGATGGAGGCCCTGGGCCTGCGCACCGGCGCGGAGCTCGTCCGCTTCGCCTTCGAGCACGGCATCGCGGTCCTCTAACCTCCAAACCACGTAGATTTGCGAGGTGCGGGCGAGGCCCGCGGGGTCAAGACTGTGACCATGGCCTCAGACCCGGACCCGGCGTCGGCCTCGCCGAACTGCCTGCTGCTCGCCGAAAGGCACCTTGGCCTGCTCGAAGGCATCCAGGGGCTTCTGGGATCGATGTTCGCGACCGTCGTCACGGTGACCAACGAAGCGTCGCTCGTCGAGGGCGTCCGGCTTCTCCAGCCGGCGATCGCGGTTCTCGATCTCGGTCTCGCTCCCGACGGCCTGGGCGCCATTCGCCGTCTCCGCGAGCTCCGCCCGGAGCAGAGGATCATCCTTCTCTCCCCCCACGCCGCCCGGGCCGCCGCCGAGGCGGCCTTCCGCTCCGGGGCCGACGGCTACGTTCTCAAGCAGTCGATCGCGGACGACCTGCTTCCGGCGGCCGAGATCGTCCTCGCCGGCGGACGCTACTGCTCGCCGCGCGTGGAGGGCGTTGGCGTTCTCGCGGCGGCCCCGCCGATGATACGCACCGCGGCAGGTGATACGGTGATCGGGCCAACCGCCTCGAAGAGCGCCTGATGCGAATGCATCAAGAAGGCGAAGAAACGTAAACATAGGATTCACACGCTCGTGCGAACGAAAGTGAACGCATGACGCGAATCGATTCGTTCGCAACAGCTGCCGGAGAAGCGATTCCCGGGCACGCAAGGAGGCTATCGATGAGAGGTTCCTATCGCATCGCGGCGGTTGCGGCCGCCGTCCTGGCCATGGCGGTCTCGGCCGTCGGCCAGGGAAGTCGACGAAAGACGCGGCGATCTCCGCGGCCTTCGAAAAGGCCATGACCCCGGGCGAGGGTCAAAAGAAGCTCGATTTCATGGTGGGCACGTTCGACGTGAAGTTCCGGACCTGGTCGCGCCGACCGATCCTCCGTCCGAGGACATCGGCGTGATGGTCGGCCAGTGGGTTCTGGGCGGCCGCTACGTCCAGATGATGCTGGCCGGGACCGTGGCGGGCGAGCCGTACAACGGCATCGGCTACGCGGGATCGACAACACGGCGAAGAAGTACATGGCGACCTTCATGGACTCCGGCGGCACGGGCATGGAGTGGTACGAGGGCGGATTCGACGCGAGCGGCAAGAAGGCGACTCTCAAGGGCTCCATGGCCAACCCGGTGACCGGCAAGCCCTCGCCCCTCGAGTTGCGCCTCACCCTCGACGCCGCCGGCAACCACGTCACGGAGCTCTGGGGCAACGGGCTCGGCGACAAGATGTTCAAGATGATGGAGTTCACCTACACCAAGAGGGCGAAGTGAACGCCCGCGTTTCGGGACGACCGTCGCGCTGGGAGCCATGACCCTTCTGCTTTGCGCTTCGCAGGGCTTCGGCATCGCCGGCGTCTGGCGCCGGACGGCCCGGAGAACCACGGCCGTGGTCGCCACGACCGCCAGCACGGAAGCGGCCGCCTCGAGCTCCGCGGCCGCGGCGCAGCAATCGGCCGCTGCCCAGCAGTCGGCGGCCGCCCAGACCGCGGCGGCGCAGTCGGCGGCGGCGGCATCCCAGGCCTCCGCGGCGGCGGCGCAGTCGGCCGCGGCGGCGGCCAAGGCGCCGGCCCCGGCCGCATCCCAGAAGACCCCGCAACAGCAGCTCGAAGAGCTTCAGGGACTCTATAAGCAGGGATTGATCAGCGAGAGCGACTACAACGCCGCGAAAGCGAAGATCCTCGCCCAGCTCTCGCAGTGACCCTCGGTCGAGGAACCAGGAGGCAAGGATGACATCCGAATTCACCCGACACAGCTTCCGGACGAAGGTCGCTATCGGGGCAGTCGCGCTGCTCCTCTGCGCGACGCAGGGTTTCGCCATCTTCGGCGTCTGGCGCCGGCATGCCCGCCGATGGGCGGTCGTGGGCACGAGCGTCGCGGTGTCGAGCGCGGCGGCCAGTGAATCGGCGGCGCCGAAACAGTCCGCAGCAGCGCAGCAAACCGCCGCCGCAGAGACAGCGGCGGCGCAGTCCGCGGCCGCCGCATCCCAGGCTTCGGCGGCGGCGGCCCAGGCCGCGGCGAAAGCGGCGGCCGAAAGCGGCCGCGCCCGCGACGACCGTCCAGAAGACTCCACAGCAGAAGCTCGCGGAGCTCGAATCTCTCTACAAGCAGGGACTCATCAGCGAGAGCGACTACAACGCCGCCAAGGCGAAAATCCTGGCCAGATCACGCAGTGACGGAGACGGCTCATCGGCTCCTGAAATCGAAGGAAAGCAAAATGATACGCCCCGGAATCTCGCAGGTTTCTCAAGTACGGCCGCCGCCGTTCGCGTCTTCCGTGGCTCCTCGGTCGCTGGGATGGACCGCTCCCAAGGAGGAGGCCCCAGGAAAGCCGCAGCTCATGTTCGTTCAGGTCGCCGACGACATGAAGGTGGACGCCGCCGCGAATACTCTTCGACTGGTGAAGGTCGGCCAACAGACATTGTACTTTTCGGACCGGCCGGTCCGGATCGCCGGGCACCTCAAGATGTCCGAGTTTCTCGACGAGTGGACATCGAAAGCCGGAAAGGACAACTTCGGAGCGGACCCGCCGAATGCCGTGCTCTCCGTCTATGAACCGGGACAAGCCGACAGCACGCTCGTGGTCGTCGAGATCAGCCATCCGAAAGTCGACGGCGCGGACCTCGTCTACAACTACAAGGTCATCAAGGGCAAGCTCCCGGCGCCGGCGGTCAGACGGCGATGTTCATCGACTGGATCGGTGCAGGCGGCGGCGTGGGGGCCGGCTTCCACGGCGTTGGCGTCGGCGGGCGCGGCCCCGGTGTCCGGTAGACGGCCTAACTGAGATCTCGAACGCCCTTGAGGGCCCTCGGCGTCGAAACGGGCTGCACGTCGAGCCATGGCCCGGGAACGAGTCCGAACATGTTCACCCAAGCTTCGCAGAACGACTTCGAGGCAAGGAGGCTTCCGAATGCAGCCTAAGGGGTTCCGCTTCGGCCTGGTCACCCTCGCTCTCGCGATCGCCCTTCCCGTTTTCGCGCAGCAGGCCCGCCGCCTGGCTCGCCGGCGCCACGACCACGATCGACGGCAAGCAGCTGCCGCCGCCCGATCCGAAGTTCGGCGGCGTCATCAAGGATGACGCGCTGCAGTCGAAGCCGTGGTGGGCGCCGCGCATCGTGCCGCCGAAGGGCGCGCCGAACGTGCTGCTGATCATCACCGACGACGCGGGCTTCGGCGTGCCCAGCACCTTCGGCGGCGTCATCCCGACGCCCACGATGGACCGCATCGCCAGGGAGGGTCTGCGCTACAACCGCATCTTCTCCACCGCGCTGTGCTCGCCGACGCGCGCCGCGCTGATCACCGGGCGCAACCACCACTCGGCCGGCTTCGGCGTGATCTCCGAGCAGTCCACCGGCTTTCCCGGCTACAACAGCATCATCGCCAAGGACAAGGCGACGATCGGCCGCATCCTGCTCGACAACGGCTACTGCCACCGCCTGGTTCGGCAAGGACCACAACACGCCCGCGTTCGCGGCCAGCCAGGCCGGGCCCTTCGACCAGTGGCCGACCGGCATGGGCTTCGAGTACTTCTACGGCTTCGTCGGCGGCGACGCCAACCAGTGGGAGCCGAACCTGTTCCGCAACACGACGCAGATCTATCCGTTCCAGGGCAAGCCGGGCTGGAACCTCGTCACCGGGATGGCCGACGACGCGATCGACTACATGACGCGGATCCACCAGACCGACCCGGCCAAGCCGCTCTTCATCAAGTACGCGCCCGGCGCCACGCATGCGCCGCACCACCCGACCAAGGAGTGGGTGGACAAGATCAGCGCGATGCACCTCTTCGACGACGGCTACAACAAGCTGCGCGAGCGCATCTTCGAGAACCAGAAGCGCCTCGGCGTGATCCCCAAGGATGCGCAGCTGACGCCGTGGCCCAACGAGGTGCTGAAGCCGTGGGATCAGCTCAGCGCTCGAGGAGAAGAAGCTCTTCATCCGCCAGGTCGAGGTCTTCGCCGCCTACGCGGCCTACAACGACCACGAGATCGGCCGCGTGATCCAGGCCTTCGAGGACCTCGGCAAGCTCGACAACACGCTGATCATCTACATCAACGGCGACAACGGCACCAGCGCCGAGGGCGGGCCGCTGGGCACGCCCAACGAGGTCGCGTTCTTCAACGGCCTGAACGAGCTGCCCGCCGACGTGCAGATGAAGTTCTACGACGTGTGGGGCACCGAGCAGACCTACAACCACATGTCGGCCGGCTGGTCGTGGGCCTTCGACACGCCGTTCGACTGGTTCAAGCAGAACGCCTCCCGGCTCGGCGGCATCAACCAGAACATGGTGGTGTCGTGGCCGGCGCGCATCAAGGACAAGGGCGCGCCTGCGCGAGCAGTTCATCCACGTCATCGACGTCGTGCCGACGATCCTCGAGGCCGCCGGCATCCACGCGCCCGAGATGGTCGACGGCATCAAGCAGGCGCCGATCGAAGGCACGAGCTTCGCCTACACCTTCGACGCGAAGAACGCCAAGGTGCCGTCGCGCCACAGGACGCAGTACTTCGAGATGATGGGCCAGTGGGCGCTGTACCACGACGGCTGGCTGCTCAGCACCAAGGTCAACCGCGCGCCGTGGGAGGCCTTCGGCGCGGCGAACCCCGACCCGCTGAACAACCAGGTGCTCCAGCTCTACGACCTGAACAAGGACTTCAGCCAGTCCGACGACATCGCCGCGAAGTACCCGCGAGAAGGTCAAGGAGATGAGCGAGATGTTCGTCGCCGAGGCGAAGAAGTACCAGGTATTCCCGCTGGATGCGTCGGTGGCGGCCCGCATCGTCGCGCCGCGGCCGAACATCACGGCCGGGCGCACCGAGTTCGTCTACACGCGGCCGATGGCCGGCCTGCCGCAGGGCGACTCGCCGTTGCTGCTGAACGCCTCCTACACCATCACCGCCGACATCGAGGTGCCGCAGGGCGGCGCCGAGGGCATGATCCTGACCTCGGGCGGACGCTTCGCCGGCTATGGCTTCTACCTGCTGAAGGGCAAGCCGGTGTTCCTGTGGAACCTGGTCGACCTGAAGCGCGATGAAGTGGGAGGGCCCGGAAGTCCTCGCGCCCGGCAAGCACACGCTCGAGTTCGACTTCAAGTACGACGGCCTCGGCGTCGGCACCCTGGCGTTCAACAACATGAGCGGCCTCGGCCGGTCCGGCACCGGCACGCTCAAGGTCGACGGCAAGGCCGTGCAGACGATCACGATGCCGCACACGATGCCGATGATCCTGCAGTGGGACGAGTCGCTTCGACATCGGCTCCGACACGCTGACCGGCGTGAACGACGCCGACTACAAGCCGCCGTTCCCGCTGACCGCCAAGCTCGACAAGCTGACGATCAAGGTGGACCGGCCGAAGCTCTCGCCGGCCGACATCAAGAAGCTCGAGAGTGCGCAGGCCACCGCGCTCGACGACAAGCCGCTGACTCGCGTACAGCCCGGGCCTCAGTGAGACGCGTCGTTTGGTTCGCTCGTGACACAGCGGGCCGCTTCGCAAGATGCGGACCGCGAATTCACGGTCGACGCCTTCCGGCGGCGCGTTGACCCGAGTCATCGAAGATGATCTGCTTGCATGCGCACGCCCCCAGCGACGAAGGAGGACTTCCCCTATGCGATCGAAGGGCCCGGTACTCACGCTCGGTTTCGCGATGCTCACTCTCGTCGGGTCGACCGCATCCGCTCAACCCAATCCCGACAAGAACGCCTACTTCGGCGAGACGCACGTCCACACGAGCTGGTCGCTCGACGCGTTCGCCATCGGGAACACCCTCACGACGCCCGGCGATGCGTACAAGTATTTCAAGGGCGAGCCGATCAAGCACCCGCTGGGTTACGAGGTCAAGATCGACACGCCGCTCGACTGGGCGGGCGTAACGGATCACTCCGAGTACGCCGGCGTCGTCCAGTTGGCCAACGACCCGGGTCTCCGGTCAGCAAGATCCCCGAGGCGAAGCCCCTGATCCTGAAGGCGAGGACCAAGGAGGAGATGGAGCGGGTTGCGCTGTACGCCATCCAGACGCTCGTTCCGGGCCCGCCGGTCAAGGCGCTGATGTCCCCGGAAATCGCCGGCGCGGTCTGGAAGAAGAACATCGAGCTCGCCAACCAGGCGAACCAGCCGGGGAAATTCACCGCCTTCTGCTCGTACGAGTGGACCTCGATGCCGAACAGCATGAACCTCCACCGGAACGTCTTCTTCAAGGAGTGCTCGCACGTCCCGGCGACGCCCTTCAGCGCGCTGGACTCGTACCATCCCGTCGATCTCTGGAACTGGATGGACGGCCAGCGCAAGGCGGGAAACGAGCTCCTCGCCATCTCGCACAACGCCAATCTCTCGGACGGACGCATGTACCCCACCGACGTCGACACGGAGGGCCGCCCGATCGACGCCGCTTATGCCGCCTCGCGCACGCGCAACGAGCCGCTGATCGAGATCAAGCAGTTGAAGGGCACTTCGGAGACTCACCCGATCCTGTCCCCGAACGACGAGTACGCGAACTTCGAGATCATGTCGGTGCTTCTCGGCAACCCTCCCGGCCGCGTTCCCCACATCGTCGGCAGCTACGCCCGGCAGGCGCTGAAGGACGGAGTCGCCCTCGCGGACAGCAAGGGCTTCAACCCGTACAAGTTCGGTTTCGGGGCAGCCGCCGGACTCGCACAACACCGCGGTTCCGTATCGCCAGGACAACTTCTTCGGCGGCCACTCCTTCACCGACGGCACGATCGAGGTGCGCATGGCCGGCAATCTCGTCGGCGGATTCTTCGACGCGCGCACCGAAAGCACCGCCGGCCTGACCGGCGTCTGGGCCGAGGAGAACACCCGGGCCTCGATCTTCGAGGGCATGAGGCGCAAGGAAACCTTCGCGCGTCAGCGGCCCCCACATCAAGGTCCGCCTCTTCGGCGGATGGGACTACTCGGCCGCAATGCTGGCCGACAAGGACTGGGTCAAGGCCGGCTACGCGAAAGGCGTCCCGATGGGCGGCGACCTGCCACCGGCCGCCGGCAAAGGCCCCGACGTTCCTCGTCTGGGCCGTGAAGGACCCCACGTCCGGCAATCTCGACCGCATCCAGATCGTGAAGGGCTGGGCGAAGAGCGGGCAGACCTTCGAGAAGGTGTTCGACGTGGCCTGGTCCGGCGACCGCAAAGCCGACAAGTGGACCGGCGTCGTGCCGACGGTCGGCAGCACGGTGGACGTCGAAAACGCGACGTACACCAACACGATCGGCGCGGTGGAGCTCAAGACCGTATGGACCGATCCCGAGTTCGATCCGAGCCTCCATGCCTTCTACTACGCCCGGGTGCTCGAGATCCCGACGCCGCGCTGGACGACGATCCAGGCGCACAAGCTCGGCATCGCGCCGCCCGACGTCGTCGCCGCCACGATCCAGGAGCGCGCGTGGAGCTCGCCGATCTGGTACACGCCGAACGCCGAGGCCCGCAAGAACGCCAGGCCGGGCGTCACCGTGGCCGACCTCGAGAAGAAGGGCGCCGTGGCCCTCGACGACGACCAGATCAAGGCCCTGATCGAGCAAAAGTCCGTCTGGCTTCAGAACAACGTGACGGGCAACAAGTACATGGTCGTCTACGGCGCACTGGGCAAGGGCGGGGACGCAAGAAGCTCACGCCCTCCGACGCCGACTACGTCACGCAGCAATTCCCGGCCAACCAGGGTCAGTTCCAGGTCCGGTACGTCGGGACGAAGGTCACTGCAGAGCCTCGCCGGCGACTCGATCGAAGCCAGCTACCTGGGGACGTCGCGGACCTACAGCATCGCGCATGGAAAGATCGTCACGGAGCTCGCAGGCACGCCGATCGAGATCAGCGTCTACAAGGTCGGCGACAAGTACATCGGCGCGCGCTCGAACGAATTCGGGTACGCCAACTACGAGATCATTCCAGCGGTCCATGAGCTGGAGCCCATCCACTGAGCCCGGGGAGTCCGCCTGCTGAAACGGCGGCGTTGAAGGCGCTCCTGAGGTTCGCCGCGGGGCTCGAGGTCGGGACCGGTCTGGTCCTGATCGCGAGCCCCTCCGCGTTCACACGGCTGATCTTCGGATCCGACCTGGCGAGCCCGGGCCCGGGCCTCGGCCGATTGGCCGGGTTCGCCCTGCTCGCGCTCGCTTTGGCCTGCTGGCCCTCGCGCGAAGCCTCCGCGGGCCCCGCCCTGCGCGGCATGCTGCTCTTCAGCGCTCTCTGCGCGGCCTACCTGATCTACCGGGCATCCGGGGCGGGGCGACCGGTCCGCTGCTCTGGCCGGCCGCCGTCCTCCATGCCTGCGTCGCGCTGCTGCTCGCCTCGAGCGTGGCGCAGGCAGAGAGCGCCGTGAAGCGCTGGCTTCGCGAGCCGCTCGTCCATTTCCTGCTGCTCGGCGCCGCGCTCTTCGCGGTCTCGCGCGCCGTCAACCCCGCCACGGACCGGACCGCGCCGTCGCGCCAGATCGCGCTGACCCTCGACGACCTGCGGCAGCTCCAGATCGGCTTCGCCGCGCAGTGGCAGCGCCCGCCGACCGAGCAGGAGATGCTGGGTCTCCTCGAGGGCCGGATCAAGGAAGAGGTCCTCTACCGCGAGGCCCTCGCGATGGGCCTCGACAAGGACGACACCATCGTCCGCCGGCGGATGGCGCAGAAGATGGAGTTCCTGGCCGAGGACGTGTCGGCGGCGAAGGAGCCCACGACCGAGGAGCTCAAGGCCTGGTTCGCGCAGAACACGAAGCTCTTCACGCAGCCGGCGCGGGTGACCTTCCGGCTCCTCTATTTCTCGCCCGACCGCCGCGGCAAGAGCGCCTGGTCGGACGCCGGCAAGGCTCTCGCAAGGCTCAAGGGCAAGCCCGCCGACTGGCCGGGCGCCGCGGCCCTCGGCGACCCGTTCATGTTCCAGGACTATCTCGCCGACCGCACGCCCGATCAGATCGCCAAGGATTTCGGACCGCTTTTCGCGAAGGCCCTGTTCGTCCAGAAGCCGGGAGAGTGGACCGGGCCCATCGAGTCGGGCTACGGATGGCACCTGGTCTTTCTCGACACCCTGACACCCGAGCGCGCCTCGACGTTCGAGGAGGTCGAACCGGACGTCAAGACGGCCTGGCTCGGAGCGCGTAAGGCCGCAGGCTGGGACGAGGCGTACCGCAAGATGCGGTCGAAATACGAGCTGCTCCTGCCCGCTCCTCCGCCCGAGGCGACGACGACGCCGGGCGCCGCGAAATGAGCGCCGGGCTCGTCAGCGCCGTCGTCTTTGCGTGCGTCTACGGCGGGGCGCTCCCGGGCTCCATCTCGGACGCACCCCTTCGCGAAGTCGTGAGCCGCCTGGGACAAGACTAGAATGTTGCACCGCAGTCGCCAATCTCAAGCTGAGCGCCATGAACCGCGTGCATCGAATCGTCCTGAGGACGACCGAGCGCGCATACACGTCGCCCATCGGGCACACGCCAGCGAATGAGCGTCGCCCGCCGTCGCATCGGCCTTGCCGGAGCCCTGCTCCTCGCGATCTCGGGCGCCGTCGCCGTCGCCCACGAGGCACGGCCGGCGTATCTCGAGGTCCGCGAAACCGCGCCGGGGCGTTACGACCTCCTCTGGAGGACCCCGGTGCTTGCCGGCATGCGGCTGCCGATCGCGCTCAAGGTGCCCGAGGGCGTGCGCACGATCGGCGAGCCGACGGTGCAGACGCTGACCGATTCGCTGCTCGAGCGCCGCAAGCTCGACGCCGGCCCCGGCGGCCTCGCCGGCAAGCGAATCGAGTTTCCGGGGCTCCAGGCCACGATCACCGACGTTCTCGTCCGGGTCCAGGCGCTCGACGGGCGCACCTGGACGACGATCGTCCGCGGCTCGCAGCCCTGGGTCGAGATCGCCGCGACCCAGACGCGCGCGCAGCTGCTCGGCACCTACCTCGTCCACGGGATCCGGCACATTCTCTTCGGCCTCGACCACCTGCTCTTCGTCTTCGGGCTTCTCCTCATCGTGAAAGACCGCTGGATGCTGGTCAAGACCATCTCGGCGTTCACCCTCGCCCATTCGCTCACCCTCGCCATCGCGACCTTCGGGTGGGCCTCGCCCCCCGTTCCGTTCTTGAACGCCGCGATCGCGCTCTCGATCTTCTTCCTGGGCCCCGAAATCGTGCGGGAGTGGCGCGGGGAGACGAGCTTCACGATCCGCCATCCGTGGGTCGTCGCGTTCCTCTTCGGCCTGCTGCACGGCTTCGGATTCTCTTCGGCCCTGACGAGCGCCGGACTCCCCCGCGCGGACCTGCCGCTCGCCCTGCTCGGGTTCAACCTGGGAGTCGAGGTCGGCCAGCTCGCATTCGTACTCTTCGTATTGGCCATCGAGCGCGCCTTCCGCGCCCTCGAGATCCGCTGGCCGAGGTGGGCCGAGGCCCTCCCCGGCTATGCCGTCGGGACGCTCGGCGCCTTCTGGACGATCCAGCGCACGGCGATCCTGATGGGCTGGACGGCATGAGACCGCGGAAGCCGCGGCGCGCCCTCGTCGCGTTCTCGATTCTCGCCGCCCTTCTGACGCAGGCGTGCGCCACGGCGACGCGGCGCCAGGCCGTGCCCCCGGCCCTGGAAACGAAGGCCGTCGTCTCGGGCTTTCCGGAAGACATCCGATACTTTCCCCGCGACGCGACGCAACTCTCCGACTTCGAGCAGGACATGTTCGAATCCTGGAAGCGCGGGGAGGCCTATCGTCGCTCGCAGGGATACGCCGGTCCCGTGCCGCCAGCGGCCTATCTCGCCATCTCCGGGGGCGGCGACAACGGAGCGTTCGGCGCCGGGCTGCTCGCCGGCTGGACGAAGGCCGGCACCCGGCCGGAGTTCAAGCTCGTCACGGGCGTGAGCACCGGGGCGCTCATCTCCCCGTTTGCCTTTCTGGGTTCGGCGTACGACGCGCAACTGAAGGCCATGTACACGGCGATCTCGATGAAGGACATCGCCGTCCAGAGGTCCATCCTCTCGGTGATCTACGGCGAATCGATGGCCGACACGACGCCCCTGTGGAACCTCCTCAGGAAATCCGTGACGCAGGAGATGCTCGACGCCATCGCCGCGGAGCACGAGAAGGGCCGCATCCTTCTCGTCGGGACCACGAACCTCGACGCGCGGCGCCCCGTCATCTGGAACGTGACGAAGATCGCGGCGAGCCGCCGCCCCGGCGCGCTCGAGCTCGTCCAGAAGATCCTGCTCGCGTCGGCCGCGATCCCGGGAACCTTCCCGCCCGTCATGATCAAAGTCGACGCCGGCGGCCAGCCCTACGACGAGATGCACGTCGACGGTGGCACGGCGACTCAGGTCTTCGTCTATCCGGCGGGCATGAAGCTCAGAGAAGTGTCGGAGGCGCACGGCGTCGAGCGCGAGCGCGCGCTCTTCATCATCCGCAATGCGCGCCTCGATCCGGAGTGGGCGGAGGTCGACCGTCGCACCCTGCCGATCGCGATGCGTGCCATCACCTGCCTGATCCAGTACCAGGGAATCGGAGACCTGTACCGCATTTTCTCGATCACCCAACGCGACGGCGTCGACTACAACCTGGCCTACATCCCGTCGGACTTTCAGGTTCCCCACACCGCGGATTTCGATCCGGCCTACATGAGCCAGCTCTTCGAGTTTGCCTACGGCCTGGCAGAAAAGGGCTATTCGTGGGCGAAGAGCCCGCCGATCCTCGTTTCCGGAGAGGACGCTGCCGAGAACCTGCCCTAGACCCGGCGCGCTACCTCAGGTAGATGCTCACGACGAGCCCGAAGCCCTTGACGTCGCCGATCGATCCGGACGCGCTCCCGAAGTCGCGCTGGAAGTAGAGCTCCGGCACGACCCGCTCCCAGACGTGCGCCTCCAGGCCGACCGTCGCGCGGGTCTTCAGCCAATCACCCTGGTCGAAGTCGTAGAAGAACTCGCCGTAGGCGTAGGGGTTGAGCGACCATTTCCCGAAGTCGACGGTGCCGTCCATCCGTATGCGGTTTCGGTAGCGCGGATCGAAGTCGCCGCCCGAGAAGAGCAGATCGAAGCGGCTGCGATCGCTCAGCAGGAGGCCCCACGGCAGGGTCAGCCGCGCCGTCCCTTCGGCGGTGAAGGCGTTCGTGGCGGGCTGGCCGTCGTCCCCGACCGTGTAGCTGTAGCCGGCACGGAGGAGGATCCGACGAGTGCGCACGACGTTCGACGGATCCTCGACGCCGAATTTCGCCAGCGGCAGGACGTAGTAGTCGAGGTACGCCCCGACCGTGCCGTCCTGGTCCGAGCCGTCGGTCCCCACCCGGGTCTTGCTCAGGGGAACGTAGATCCGCATGTGGTCGTTCAGTCGGACGAACGTGTCGATCTCCGGCCAGAACTGGGTGGTGACGTCCTGCGCCGCGGCGGGCGCGGCGAGGGCGAGGACGACGATCGACGCGAGCCATGGAGCGCGCATGCGCCGCGAGGCGATTGTCACCGAACGACTCGAGGCCGCTCCGGCGGTCCTGGATGCACTCACTTTGAACTCATTCGAGCGTAGCAGAGTTCCGCGCGCCGGAATCCGCCGTCCGCCCACCGGGGCCGTCGGTTGAGATAGCATCCGCCGCGGTCCGGCCCTCCCGGCCGGACGTACGAAAGCGAGGTCAATCCGTGCGTTCCCCGATCCGCCTGCGTCTCGGTGTCGTTCTCGCATGCTTCGCCCTGGCCGCCTGCGGCCGCAAGCCCGACTCGATCACCAGGGCCGAGACGACGGACGCCTCCCGCCCCGGAATCGAGAAGACGAAAGCCATCGCCGAAGAGGCCTACGTCTACGGCTTTCCGATGATCGCCGCGTACAAGGCGCTGTATCAGTTCAACGTCGACAAGACCAACTCCCAGTACAAGGGTCCGTTCAACACGATCTGGAACGACTCGAAGACCTCGACGCCCAAGGACACGGCCATCGTCACGCCGAATGCCGATACGCCGTACTCGATGGTCCAGGCCGACCTGCGGGCCGAGCCGATCGTGCTGTGCGTGCCCGCGATCGCGAAAGGCCGCTACTACTCGGTGCAGATGACCGACATGTACTCGTTCAACTATGGCTACGTCGGCAGCCGCGCGACCGGCAACGGCGCGGGCTGCTACATGATCGCCGGCCCGGGCTGGACGGGCGAGAGCCCGAAGGGCGTCGCGAAGACGTTCCACTCCGAGACTCAGTTCGGCCTCGTCATCTATCGCACCCAGCTCTTCAGCCCGAAGGACATCGAGAACGTCAAGAAGATCCAGGCCGGCTACACGGTCCAGCCACTTTCGGCCTTCCTGAAACAGCCGGCGCCGCCGGCCGCACCCGAAGTCGCGTGGCCCGCGTTCACCGACGAGGCGTTCAAGACGGACTTCCCCGCATTTCTCGATTTCCTCCTCCAGTTCTGCCCCGAAGTCCCGGAGGAGAAGGATCTGCGCGGTCGGCTGGCCTCGATCGGGATAGGTCCCGGAAAGAAGTTCGACTTCAAGGACCTCGACGACGCGCACAAGGCGGAGGTCGGGCTCGGCGTCAAGGACGGCTTCGAGAAGATAAAGAAGGCGAAGGACAACATCGGAAAGGACGTCAACGGATGGGCCATCGGCTCCGCGTTCGGCGACCGCGCCTTCTACAAGGGCGACTGGCTGCTTCGCGCCGCGGCCGCGTTCGCCGGAATCTACGGCAACGACGCGGTCGAGGCAATGTATCCGATGGCGAAGACCGACAGCGGGGGCCAGCCGCTCGACGGGAGCAAGGCGAACTACACGCTGACCTTCCCGGCGGGGCAGCTTCCTCCGGTGAACGCGTTCTGGTCCGTGACGATGTACGACGGCAAGACCCAGCTGCTGATCCAGAACCCCATCAACCGCTACCTGATCAACTCGCCGATGCTTCCGGGGATGAAGAAGAACGCGGACGGGTCCCTGACGATCTACGTCCAGAAGGATTCGCCCGGAAAGGCGAAAGAGTCCAACTGGCTGCCGGCGCCGGACGGTCCGATCTACATGGTGATGCGGCTCTACTGGCCCAAGTCCGAGCCGCCCTCGATCCTTCCGCCCGGCGAGGGAACGTGGAAGCCCCCGGCGATCGTGGCGACTGCGCGGCAGAAACCCTAGACATCTTGGCCCGGTTTTCGCATTCCTCGAACCCCGAGGAGGAGCATATGCACCGACGGCTGATCACGCGGATTGCTCTGGCAGGAATCGTTTTTGGACTTCTGGCGGGATCGACCTTGCAGGCGGAGGACAAGAAGCCGGACGCCACGCTGCAGATGCACGAGGGCTCGGCGGCCGTGGGGATCGGCTGGAGCTGGGGCCGGGGCGAACTGAATTACATGGGCCAGGTCCACCACTTCAAGATCTCCGGCCTCTCCGTCGCCGAGGTCGGCGTCACCAAGGCCCAGGCGACCGGAAGCGTCTACAACCTGAAGAGCCTCGATGACTTCGACGGCGTCTACGCGGCGGCGGGCACGGAAGGCACCGCGGGCAAGGGCGCCGGCGTATCCTCGCTCCGGAACGACAAGGGCGTGGTGATCAACCTGAAGAGCGAGACCAAGGGAGCCAACATCAAGGTGGCCGCCGAAGGCCTCAAGATCACGCTCGAAAAGTAGCAACGAAAAGGCCCCCGCACCTCGAGGCGCGGGGGCCTTCATCCACCGAAGGCGGTCGAGCCTACATCTTGGCCGCGACGATCGTGATGTCGTCGGTCTTGTTGTCGATCACGGCCACGCCGCACGCCGTGTTCGCGCCGGTGCCGTCGAACTTGCAGCCCACGAGGCCGGACGCATGCGACTTGCACTCGTCCTTGTCGACTTCCGCCACCCACCAGCCGGAGTTCGCCGGCTTCTTGTACACGTTGCCCTCGGCGTACACGGCGACGATCATTCCGCCCGAGCCCGTGCCTCCGTTCATGCAGGTGAAGGTCCCGTCCTTCGAATAGTAGAGGACCCTGTCCTCGTCGTCCCACAGGGCCTGGGCGTCGTCGACGTTGCCATCTCCGTCGATGTCGATCTTCTCGGCCCACACCGAGTCCGTGTCGGTGGGCGAGTTGGCCGTGTTCACCTTTCCCTTCCCGATCGAGGTGCCCTTGGTCGCGTTGGCCGGGGGCGGCATGCCCACCTTCTTGACCACGGCCGAGGGGTTGACCTTGACGGGGGCCGTCGTGCTCTGGGCCAGAAGCGCCGAGGCACTCAGGGCGCACACGGCGATGCCGGCGAGAACTCTCATCACTCGAATCATGGGTGTTTCCTCCTTATGTTTGGCGCAAGAGCCTATCGCAGGTTCGCAAAATCCGGCGGACCCGGCACGCAGCCCGCGGCGCTAGCCGAGGGCCGTCAGTCACCATGTAATTCTTGGCCTCCAGACAGACGCTGAACGCCTTCTTGAAGTCGTCGAGCTGCTGGCCCGTCGCCTGCTGGCGCCGCGACCGGCAATGGTCCGGCGTGATATGAAATCGCTGCTCGACTCTCGGAGGACAACATGCAGCTCGGAATGATCGGCCTCGGCCGCATGGGCGCGAACATGGTTCGCCGCCTCATGAAGGCCGGCCACGAGTGCGTCGTGTGGGACCGGAACGCCGCGAGCGTCAAGGAGCTCGCGGGCGAAGGCGCCGCGGGGGCCGGATCGCTCGACGAGTTCGTCGCGAAGCTGAAGCCGCCGCGCGCGGTCTGGCTCATGGTGCCGGCCGCGGTCGTCGACTCCTCCGTCGGCGAGCTCGCCGGAAAGCTGCAGAAGGACGACGTCCTGATCGACGGCGGCAACTCGTACTACATCGACGACATCCGCCGGCAGAATGACCTGCGGCCGAAGGGGATCCATTACGTGGACGTCGGGACCTCCGGCGGCGTCTGGGGCCTCGAGCGCGGCTACTGCATGATGATCGGCGGCGACGCCGATGCGGTCCGCCGGCTCGACCCGATCTTCAAGACCCTCGCTCCGGGGCGCGGCACGCATCGACCGCACGCCCGGCCGCGAGAAGGCCGGCGGCACCGCCGAGGAGGGCTACCTCCACTGCGGCCCGACGGGGGCGGGCCACTTCGTCAAGATGGTCCACAACGGCATCGAGTACGGGATCATGGCGGCCTACGCCGAGGGTCTGAACATCCTCAAGCACGCCAACGTCGGCAAGAGTCAGCGCGAGGTCGACGCCGAGACGACCCCGCTGCGCAACCCCGAGCACTACCAGTACGACCTCAACCTGCCCGACGTCGCCGAGGTCTGGCGCCGCGGCAGCGTCATCGCGTCGTGGCTGCTGGATCTCACGGCCATCGCGCTCCTGAAGTCGCCGGACCTCGCGAACTTCTCCGGCCGTGTCTCCGACTCGGGCGAGGGGCGCTGGACGATCCTCGCGGCGATCGACGAGGGCGTGCCGGCGGAGGTCCTGACGGCGTCGCTCTACGAACGTTTCGCCTCGCGCGGCGAGGCCGACTTCGCCAGCAAGCTGATGTCGGCGATGCGCTTCGAATTCGGCGGGCACGTCGAGAAGAAAGCGGGCCAGTAGCATGGCCGCGGGGCCGCGCACCCTCTGCATCGACATCGGGGGCACCGGGATCAAGACGCTCGTCCTCGACCCGGCCGGCAAAGCCCAGTCACCGAGCGGCTGCGCGTCGATACGCCGCGGCCGGCCACGCCGCGCGCCGTGATCAAGGCCATCCTCGGCCTGGCCGGCCAGCAGGGCGCCTTCGACCGGGCCTCCGTCGGATTTCCCGGCGTGGTCCGCCGGGGCGTCACGCGGACCGCCCCCAACCTCCACCCGGCCTGGATCGGGGTCGACCTCGATCGCCTGCTGACCCGGGAGCTCGGCAAGCCCGTGCGCGCGGCCAACGACGCGGACGTCCAGGGCCTCGGCGCGGTCAAGGGCGACGGTGTCGAGCTCGTCATCACGCTCGGCACCGGCTTCGGCTCGTCGCTCTTCGTCGACGGACGCCTGGTGCCGAACATGCAGCTCGCGCACCATGCCGGCTGGAGAGCGAAGACCTACGAGGAGGAGCTGGGCAAAGCCGCCCTGAAGAAGGCCGGCAAGAAGAAATGGAACAAGCGCGTCCGGAAGGCGATCGCGTCGCTCTCCGAGCTCTTCAACTACGACCGTCTCTACATCGGCGGCGGCAACGCCGGCAAGATCGCCTTCGACCTGCCGGCGGGAGTCAAGACCGTCTCGAACCTCGAGGGCCTCCTCGGCGGCATCGCCCTCTGGCACGGGAAGGAGAACTGCTATGGCGTCCGCTGACGCCGCCACCGCCTCCGACGCCCTCGTCTTCTTCGGCGCGACCGGAGACCTCGCCTACAAGAAGATCTTCCCGGCGCTCCAGAGCATGGTCAAGCACGGCCACCTTTCGGTTCCCGTCATCGGCGTCGCGAAGTCCGGCTGGACCGTCGAGCAGCTCCGCGAGCGCGCGCAGGCGAGCCTCAAGGAGTACGGCGGCGGCGTCGACCCGGCCGCGTGGAGCGAGCTCGCCCCGCGGCTCCAGTACATCGACGGCGACTACGCCGATCCGGCCACGTTCACGAAGCTCCGGGCGGCGCTCGGCGCGGCAAAGCATCCCACCCACTACCTCGCGATCCCGCCGAGCCTCTTCCGCAGCGTGATCGAGGCGCTCGCGAAATCGGGCTGCGCCGACGGCGCCCGCGTCGTCATCGAGAAGCCCTTCGGGCACAACCTCGCGACCGCGCACGCGTTGAACGCCACGCTCCACTCGGCGTTCCCCGAGGAGTCGGTCTTCCGCATCGACCACTACCTCGGCAAGGAGGCGGTCGAGAATCTCCTGTTCTTCCGCTTCGCAAACACGTTCCTCGAGCCGATCTGGAACCGCAACTACGTCGACTGCGTGCAGATCACGATGGCCGAGCAATTCGGCATCCAGGGCCGGGGCAAGTTCTACGACGAGACCGGCGCGATCCGCGACGTGATCGAGAATCACCTGCTCCAGGTCGTCGGCTACCTCGCGATGGAGCCTCCGATCTCCGTCGACGCCGACCGCATCCGCGACGAGCAGGTCAAGGTGTTCCGGGCGATCAGGCCCCTCAAGCCCGAAAACGTCGTGCGCGGGCAGTTCACGGGCTACACGAAGGAGCCGGGCGTGAAGCCGACCTCCACGGTCGAGACGTTCGCCGCCGTCCGGCTCGAGGTCGACTCCTGGCGCTGGGCCGGCGTGCCTTTCTTCATCCGCGCCGGAAAGAGCCTGCCGCTGACGGCGACCGAAGTCATGGTCGATCTGAAGCAGCCTCCCCTCTCGCGCCTCTCGCCCGAGGAAAGCAACTACGTGCGGCTGCGCCTGGGCCCTCACATCTCGATTTCGATCGGCGCCCGCATCAAGCGGCCCGGCCCCGAGATGGTCTCGATGGCCACCGAGCTCGCCGCGGTCAAGAACGCCGGCAGCGAGGAAGTGGAGGCCTACGAGCGCCTTCTGACCGACGCCATGAAGGGCGACCAGACCCTCTTCGTGCGCGAGGACGCGGTCGAGGCTGCCTGGAGGGTCGTCGAGGGGATCCTCGACGACGTCACGCCCGTTCATCCTTATGCCCCGGGCTCCTGGGGCCCGAAGGAGGCCGACCGCCTCACGGCGGGCATCGAGGGCTGGCACGACCCGAGCCCGGACGCGTGAAGCCGTCGGAGACCGCCGAGGGCCGCCGGATCGCCGAGAACGACCGGCGGGCGGCCCACTGGAACCGCTGGGGGCCGTATCTCTCCGAGCGCGCCTGGGGCACCGTGCGCGAGGACTACAGCGCGAACGGGACGGCGTGGGATTACTTCCCCCATGACCACGCGCGCTCGCGCGCCTACCGCTGGAACGAAGACGGGATCCTCGGAATCTCCGACCGCCACCAGAAGATCTGCTTCGCGCTGGCGCTCTGGAACGGGAAGGACCCGATCCTCAAGGAGCGCCTCTTCGGCCTGACGAACTCCGAGGGCAACCACGGCGAGGACGTCAAGGAGTGCTGGTTCTACCTCGACGCCACGCCCACGCATTCGTACCTCAAGGCCCTCTACAAGTATCCGCAGGCCGAGTTCCCCTACGCCCACCTCCTCGAGGAGAACCGGCGCCGGGGGATGAGCGAGCCCGAGTACGAGCTCATCGACACCGGGATCTTCGCCGAGGGCCGCTACTTCGACGTCTTCGTGGAATATGCCAAGGCTTCGCCCGAGGACATCCTGGTCGAGATCACGGCCCACAACCGCGGGCCCGAGGAGGCGACGCTCGACCTCCTGCCGACGATCTGGTTCCGCAACACGTGGTCCTGGGACGGTTCGACGCGGCCGGTCCTCGCCGCCGGGCACGGCGCCGGCCTCGTCCACGTCGACTGCGCCGAGTACGGCCGGCGGTACCTGCACTGCGCCCCGGAGGCCGAGCTCCTCTTCACCGAGAACGACACGAACACGGAACGCCTGTTCGGGCAGCCCAACGCCTCGCCCCACGTCAAGGACGCCTTTCACGCTTACCTCGTCGGCGGCCGGCGAGACGCCGTCAACCCCGACCGACGCGGCACGAAGGCGGCGGCCTGGACCCGCCTCTCGATCCCGGCCGGCGGCGAAGCCCGGGCGCGTCTTCGCCTCACGGACCAGGCGGGCCTCGCCGACGCCCTCGGAACCGGATTCGCCGCGGCGATCGCGCGCGCTCGCGCCGAGGCCGACGAGTTCTACGCGGCCGCGATCCCGGCCAAGCTCTCCCCCGACGAGCGCCTCGTCGTGCGCCAGGGCCTGGCCGGGATGATCTGGTCCAAGCAGTACTACGCCTACGACGTGCGACGGTGGCTCCTCGGCGATCCGGCACAGCCGCCGCCTCCGCCCGAGCGCCGGCGCGGCCGTAACCGGGACTGGACGCACGTGTATGCCGCCGACATCCTTTCCATGCCGGACACCTGGGAGTTCCCGTGGTTCGCGTCCTGGGACCTCGCCTTCCACTGCGTCGTGTTCGCGCTCGTCGACCCGCAGTACGCCAAGGACCAGCTCATCCTGATGCTGCGCGAGTGGTACATGCATCCCAACGGGCAGATCCCCGCCTACGAGTGGGCCTTCGGCGACGTGAACCCTCCCGTCCACGCCTGGGCGGCCCTGCGGGTCGTCCAGATCGAGAAGCAGAAGACCGGCCGGGTGGACCGGCTCTTCCTCGAGCGCGTCTTCCACAAGCTCCTCCTCAACTTCGACTGGTGGGTCAACCGCAAGGACGAGCTCGGCAACAACATCTTCCAGGGCGGTTTCCTCGGCCTCGACAACATCGGCCTCTTCGACCGGAACACGAGGATGCCGCCGGGATGGGTGCTCGGCCAGGCGGACGGCACGAGCTGGATGGCGATGTACTGCCTGAACCTGCTCGGCATGGCCCTCGAGCTCGCCGTGGGCGATCCGGCCTACGAGGACGTGGCCAGCAAGTTCTGGGAGCACTTCGTCTACATCGCGCACGCGATGCACCACATGGGCGAGGACGGATTCAACCTCTGGGACGAGGAGGACGGCTTCTTCTACGACGCGATCCGGCGGCCGGACGGGTCGCACGCGCCGATCCGGATCCGCTCGGCCGTGGGGCTCATTCCCCTCTCGGCGGTCGTCACCGGCGACTCGAAGCTGCTCGACCGGTTCCCCGGCTTCAAGCGGCGCATGCAGTGGTTCGCGGCGAACCGGCCCGACCTCATCGGCTCCTGCGCCTCGATGTCCCGGCGCGGCGGGAGCACGCGGGTTCTCTTCTCACTCGTCACGCCGGACCAGCTCCGCCGCGTTCTGCGGTTCATGCTCGACGAGAAAGAATTTCTGTCGCCCCACGGCATCCGGTCGGTTTCCCTCTACCACCGCGACCACCCCTACGCGACCGACACGGGGGGCGTCGAGCACCGGATGATCTACGATCCCGGCGAGTCGACGACCGGGATGTTCGGCGGCAACTCGAACTGGCGCGGGCCGATCTGGTTCCCGATCAACTACCTCGTCCTCGAGTCGCTGCGCCGGTACCACCAGTACCTCGGGGACGACTTCAAGGTCGAGTGCCCGACGGGCTCGGGCCGCATGATGACGCTCCTGGAGGTTTTCCAGGAGCTCGCCCGGCGGCTGTCCACGATCTTCCTGCCGGGAAAGGCCGGCGGCCGGCCGGTCTTCGACGGGATCGGGATCTATCGCGACGACCCCCACTGGAAGGACCTCGTCCTCTTCCACGAGTACTTCCACGGCGACACGGGGAAAGGCCTCGGCGCATCGCACCAGACCGGCTGGACGGGCCTCGTCGCCAAGCTCCTCGACGAGCTCGCCGGCGAGACCTTCACGTTCAGCGTCAGCGAGCCGTAGCTGTGGATTCTCAACACGTCGCTCACGGCCACGATCGGGCCGGACGGCCTTTCCCCCTCTCCCGGCGGGAGAGGGTCGGGGTGAGGGGCACTCTTTGCTCGATCTGCCCACAACGATCCTGATCCGACCAGTGGTTCCAACCCCCTCACCCTGCCCTCTCCCCCTTTCGGGGGGAGAGGGTTCTCTTATTGGACGTTCACCGGTGAACAACGTCCTGAGAAACGACACCTAGTACCCTAGTACCCGGGGTTCGGGAAGCTGTTCCCGGTGTCCGGCCCGTACCACTTCTTGTTGTTGAGGTCGTAGCGGTATCCGACCGCCGTGTACGGGATCCGAACGATGTCGAAGAAGGTGTAGAGAATCACCCCCCACCACTTGTCCTTCGGCACGTGGAGGGCCTGCATGATCTCCCCGAAGTTGATTCCGATCTCCATGCCGATCTGCCGCTGCCGGACGACCGGGTCGGCGTATGGATAGCCCTTCGTGCCGTAGGTGATCGAAAACAGCAGGAAGCGCGCCGGGCCGGGGTTGAACTTCGCCCGCTGTCCGAGGCCGGCGATCTTGAGGTCCCCGGTATAGATCTCGGCCGAGTAGTCCTTGCCGAGGCCGCCGACCGTGGCCGTGGGCGCCGGCACGATGCCGAACCGGAAGCCGATGAGATCGGTCAGGCCGAAGTGCAGGAGGGCGAGACCCGAAGCCGCGCCGAGCGTGTCGCTCGCCAGGTCCTCCCACGAGAACCCGTACTTGTTGGTGCCGTCGCCGATCTCGGTCGCGGCGCCCGCGAGAAACGCCGTGCCTGCGGCGAGCAGGGCCGCCTGGTCGTTCGAGGCGCGGAAGGCCTTGTTGTACTCGGTCATGACCCGCGTGACGCCGTAGTACGAGACGAAATGCGAGGCCTTGTCGGCCCCTCCCGCATAGGTGTTCTTGCCGAACCAGCCCTCTTGCGTGACGTGGAACGGGAAGTGCGGCTCCTCCTGGAAGGCGTTCAGGGCGGACCCGGCGATCGCGAGAGCGGCGCCGGCCCCGATCCAGACCCACTGGGGCTTCTTCGGCGGCGGGGCCACCTCTACGGCGGGCTCCTCGAGCACGAGCGGCCGGGGAGCCACCACCGCGCGGAACGACTCCTCGAACCCCGACCCGGCGGCGAGCTCCGTCTCGGCCCCGGCGCCGAGCGCGCGCGTCGCGGGCGCCGCGGCGAGCACCGCGGCGAGGAGGACCCGGCCCGGACCCCTCATGCGAGCGGGGCCGCTCCCCCGCCGGCGACGTAGACCGTCCGCGACGGAAAGGCCACGGACGTGCCGGCGGCTTCCACGATCGACAGCATACCGAGAAGGAGCTCCTCCTGGACGGCGAGGAACTCCGGCATCGTGGCCGCGTGGACGTAGGCGAAGATCTCGACGTCGAGCGAGGACTCCGCGAGGCGCAGGAAGCGGACGCGCGCGCCCTCGTTCTCGACCCGCGGGTCGACGGCGAGCATCCGGCGCGCGCCCTCCAGCACCTTCGACGCATCTGCTCCGCCGTCGTCCCGTAGACGAGGCCGACGGTCGGATGGAACCAGAACTTGTCGCGGCGCGAGATGTTCTCGATCTGCGACTCCATGACGACCCCGTTGGGGATGCTCACGACGGTGCGCTCCTGCGTCCGGATCCGGGTCGACCAGAGGGTGACGTCTTCGACTTCCCCGAGCTGGCCCCCGATGCGGCAGGTATCTCCCACCTTGAAGGTGTTCTCTGCGAGGACCGCCACGCCCCCGAAGAGGTTGCCGAGCGTCTTCTGGGCGGCGAAGGCGAGCGCGAGACCCCCGATCCCGAGGCCGGCGAGCGTCGCCGTCAGGTTCACGCCGAAGCTCGCGAGACCCACGAGCACGACGATCACGAAGGCGATCAGCTTCAGCGAGCGGCGCGCCAGCGTCAGCGTCGAGCTCCGCGCGGCGGCGCCTGCCGGAGCGACCCGGCTGGCCACGCGCCGGTTGAGGGTGTCGATCAGCCGCGAGAGAAGCCACATCAACCCGGCCAGGGCCAGGACGAGGAGCACGCGGTCGTAGTACAGGCGGTAGAGCGTCGGCATCCCCAGCCAGGTCATCGCGACACGGTGGAGGAGGAGCGTCACGAGAAAGGTGACCGGGCTGCGGGCCGAGGCCACCCACTGTCCCACCGGAACGCCCGGCTGGCGGGGACGCAGCAGCCGGAGCAGCAGAGCGACGGCCCCGACCGCGAGCCAGGCGACGGCGAAGAGAGCCGGCAGCAGCGCGACGACCGCGATGAGCTGCCAGAGCGCCAGGCCCCCCAGCCGCTTCTGCGCCAGGAAGGGCGGAACCTGGCGGTCGACGTCGGGCAGCGCGAGAACCTCGAAGAGCCGCCGGCACTCCTTGACCGTCGTCCACGAAATCAGCCAGACGTGGCCGACGTCCCGGTTCGGCACGCGAACGGCGACGACATCGATCAGGCCCGCGTCGCCACGGAGCTCGCCGACGCGATCCATGTCGGGATCGAGGCCGTCGTCCATCGTGCCCTGGGGCGCCCGGGAGATACCCTCCAGGTTGACCGTCACGAACCGGTGGTCGAAGACGATCTGGAGCTCGTGGGCGATCGTCTCCCGCTCCCCCTGGAGGGAGGCCGGGATCTGCAGGTAGGCCGCGGCGTTCCGCAGGCTCCCCTGCTGCGTCGACCGGAGGAATCCGAAGAGGCAACCCCGGGGCGTTTCGCGGCCGTAGGGATCGGCCGCGCCGGCCTCCTCGCCCGCGGTCGGCGTGGGTGGCGGCGGCGCGGTCGACAGCGAGAGTTGCGCCGACAGCGGAGCCGCCGCCAGGACGAGGCCGACCCCCAGGCCCGCGAGCCGGACGGCGAGGCGACCCGTGCGCAGGCGCCTCCGTCGGGGCGGCCCGGGCGCAGCAGTGGTTCCCGTCATGCGCCCGGGATCTTAGCTGACCGAATCAGCGGGCGCTCGACGGCGGCCCGCCGGTCCCCGTCGTCGCGTCGAGCAGGCGGGAGAGCTCCTTCAGGGCCTCCCTGTCGGACAGGATGCCGACGTGGGTGTCACCGTACCCGCTCATGCTCGTGGCCACCGCCTGGACGCGGGGGTCGAGCTGGCTCGGGAGAGCGATCGTTCCGTCCCCGGCCGGGCTCGGGCCGTGGTCGTCGTTCAGGCCCCAGCCGAAGAAGAGGTGGAACGGGAGGTCCTTCGGCAGCGGCTGCGCGTGAAGGCGCGTGAGGAACGGGCTTCCGGCAGCGACGTCGATCCAGGACGGCACGAGCTCGGTGCCGCGCTTGACGGCGCCCGCGGCCGACTCGACACCGCCGTACGGCGTATCGAACGAGGCGTAGAACCGCAGATATAACGGAACGCAGGCGACGTCAGGCGTGGCCGCCCTCGTCCTCGGCGGTGGCGCTGACCGGGCCGCGGTGCAGCCGCCAGACGACGACGAAGTAGAGGATGGCGAGCGGAAACCCCACCGCGAACCACTTCAGCGCCGTCGCGAGTCCCGCCGGATCTCCCCCGGCGCCGTAGGCCGTGATCGAAAGAGCGCCGTTCCCGCTCGCCCGGAGCATCACCGGGAACACGCACGCGGCCGTCGCCGTCGACAGGCCCGCCAGAAAGGCGCAGGAACCGAAGAACGCGGGGGCCATCCGGGCCCGGGCGAGGGCGCCGAAGACCGTCGCGAGGCCCGCGAGGCCGATTGCGGCGAGCGCCCAGGCGAGCGGCCGGGTCCGGAGCGCCGGGAAGAAGGACGGATTGACCTTCGCCGTCGCGAGCGTCAGCAGGGGCCACAGGACGGCCACCACGGCGTAGAGCCGGCGCGCGAAAAGGCGGCTGCGGTCCCCGACCGCGCCGTCGGTCTTCCACGCCAGGAAGACCGCGCCGTGGGCGGCGAGGGCCGCGAGCGCGAAGACCCCGGTCGCAATCGTGTACCAGTCGAGGATGCCGACGGGCTCCCTCGCCGTGAAGTCCGTGAAGAGCGCGAGCTCGAACCAGCCGTCCGAGGAAAGGGGCAAGCCGCGCAGCAGGTTGCCCAGGGCCGCCCCGAAGAAGACCGGGAGAAGCAGGCTTGCGGCCGAGAAGAACAGGTCGAACGTGCCGCGCCACAGCCGATCGGCCACGTGGCTCCGGAGCTCGATCGCGATCCCCCGGAGGATCAGGCACCAGAGCACGAGGAAGATCGCGAAGTAGAACCCCGAGATCCCCGCCGACAGCACGCGGGGGAAGGCGACGAAGAGCGCTCCGCCGGCGGCGAGCAGCCAGACCTCGTTGGCGTCCCAGAACGGGCCGATCGCGGCGAGGACCTGTCGCCGTTCCGCGTCGTTCCTCGCGATCAGCAGGTGGAGCGCCCCGGCGCCGAAGTCGTATCCGTCCAGGACGACGTACGCCGTGAGCATGAAGACCGTGATCGCGTACCAGATCTCAAACATGCGGCGCCTCCCCTCCGCGCGGCCCGACGGGTTCCGCGGCCGGGCCGCGCGCGATCTCGCGCGCCACGAGGAAGAGGAACAGCACCGAGAGCACGGTGTAGAGGCCGCAGAAACCGATGAGCGTGAAGATGACCGTTCCGGAATGCACGCTCGGGCTCGACCCCTCGGCGGTCCGCAGGAGCCCGTAGACGAGCCAGGGCTGCCGCCCGAGCTCCGCCGTCATCCAGCCCGCCATGACGGCGATGTAGGGGAAGGGGAACGACATCATCAGGATCCAGAGCATCGGCCGGTTGGTCTCGAGCCGGCCGGCCCAGGCGAAGGCGGCAGCCGCGAGCATGATCGTGATCAGGATCGTCCCGAGCCCGGCCATCACGTGAAAGCCGTAATACAGAAGCGCGATGTTGTCCGGCCAGTCGGTCTCGGGGAAGGCATCCAGGCCCCGCACGTCGCTATAGAAGTGACCGAACGCCAGGACCGAGAGGATCCCCGGCACCTCGACCGCGTTGTCCAGCCGGCGCTCGGCGACGTTGGGCTGGCCGATCAGGTTGATGCCCGCCCTCGGCCCGCTCTCGAACCGCCCTTCCATCGCCGCGAGCGCCACGGGCTGATGGCGGGCCACGAGCTTGGCCTGCCGGTCCCCGGTCGGATAGGCCACGAGAAGGCTCGAGATCAGCCCCGCCGCGACGCCGAGCTTGAGGAAGATCCGGGCCTGCTCCCGGTGCCGGCTCTGCAGGAGGTAGAAGGAGCCCAGCGCCGCGACGACGAAGGACGCCGTCACGACGGTCGAGACCATGTTGTGGGCGTACTGCGCGATGGCCCAGGGGCTCAGGACGAACTCGCGAAGGCTCTCGAGCTCGAGCGTGCCGCCGGGCCCCTGACGGAAGCCCGCCGGGTACTGCATGAACGCGTTCGTCGCCGTGATGAAGTACCCGGAGAGCCAGCTCCCGGCAAAGAGCGCCACGGCCGCCGCGAAGTGGCCCCGCCGGCCCAGCCGCTTCTCCCCGAAGACGAGGAGCGAAAGAAAGGCGGATTCGAGGAAGAAGGCGAAGAGCCCTTCCATGGCGAGTGTGTGGCCCACGACGTTGCCGGCGTAGCGCGAGAACCGCGCCCAGTTGGTCCCGAACTGGAACTCCATCGGGATCCCCGTGACGACCCCGAAGGCGAAGTTGACGCCGAAGATCCGGATCCAGAAGCGCGCCGCGTCGTTCCAGCGCTCTCCCCCGCGACGCAGCCCCAGGGCCTTCATCACGACGATGAGGAATGCCAGGCCCATCGTCAGGACGGGGAAGAGATAGTGATAGACGATCGTGAACGCGAACTGCAGGCGGTGCCAGAAGAGGGCTTCGCTCATCGCGCAACCCGGGCGCGCCGGACCGCCGCGGAAATCGGGACATTCGTTGACGGGGACACGAGGCGCGAGTATATTCTCGGCCCCGTCGGATGCCCCGGTCGTCAACGCCCCGACGATCCCTGAGGAGGAGCCCATGAGCATGCGTGTTTTCGGACCCCGTCGCGAGGCGGTTCTCGCCCTGTCCCTCGCCCTTTTCGCGGCGCCTCTCGCGGCCGTCGACGTGCAGCTCGCGGCCGTCCAGTTTCCGGAAGGCAAGAGCGTCGACCTGGACTTCGCCGCGACGAGCCGCGTCGCCCCCGCGCAGGCGGAGGCCGAGGTCCTGTTCAAGAACGGACAGGCCCGGGTCGAGATCTCGTACAAGAAGCTGCCTCCCGCCATCCTGTTCGCGGGCGACGTGACGTCCTACGTGGTGTGGGCCGTGACGCGGGACGGCGCCACCGAGAACCTCGGCGAGCTCATCGTCCGCAAGCAGAGCGGCGACGGAGAGTACCGGACCGGCCAGAAAGAGTTCGGCCTGATGATCACCGCCGAGCCCTACCCGATGGTGCTCCGGCCCTCCGAGCTCGTCGTCTTCACGTCGGTGGCCCCCCCGCCCAAGAAGTTCAAGAGCACGCCGGTGACGCTTTCGGCGTTTGCGCCGGCGCCGCACCTCGGCAATCCCACGATCGGCAGCATGGTCTACGCCGGGAGCGAGCCGATCGACCTGATCCAGGCCCAGAACGTCTACCAGCAGGCGGAGCAGATGGGGGCCGAGAAGTATGCCCCGGACGCCATGCGTGACGCGTCGATCACGCTCGCCCAGGCGACCAACTCTTACAAGGCCGGCAAGGACAAGCTCGGGCTCGACTACTCGCGCCGCAGTCTCTCGCAGTCTTCCGCCGCGATCCGCACGACGCAGCAGAAGATGGCCGACGAGGCCTCGGCGGCGGAGGCCGCCCGGCGCGCCGCCGAGCTGCAGTCGCTCGAGCAGCAGCGCACCACGGCTCAGAAGCAGGCCGCCGATGCCCAGCAGCAGACCCTCGCCGCCCGCGAGCAGGCCGTCGCGGCGCGGGAGCAGGCGGCCGCCGCCCAGCAGCAGCTCAACCGGGCCGAGCAGCAGGCCGCCGCCGCGCAGCAGCAGATGACGATGCTCCAGCAGCAGGCGCAGGCCGCTCAGCAGGAGGCCGCGGTCGCGCAGGAGCGGGCCGCCGCCGCCGGGCTGTCGGCCGAGGCCGCCGACGCCGCGCGCCGGGACGCCGACGCGGCCCGGCAGAAGGCCGAAGCGCTCGCCTCGCAGGCCAGCGCCGCCCAGGCCCAGGCCGAGAAGACCACGGCCGAGGTCTCCGCGGCCGCGGCGGCCCTCGAGGCCCAGAAGCAGCAGCTCGAGACGCGCGTCGGTCAGACGGAAGCGGAGAACGCGCGCCTGCGCGCCGAGCGCAACGATCTCGAGGGACGCCTCTCCGGGGCCCTCTCCGAGGTCGCCCAGATCAGCCAGTCCGCCCGGGGCGTCGTCGTCAACCTGCCCGACATTCTGTTCGACACCAACAAGGCGACGCTCAGGCAAAACGCGCAGGTTGCGCTCGCCAAGCTCGCCGGGATCGTGTCTCTCTTCCCCAACATCAACCTGCGCATCGAGGGCCACACGGACTCGACCGGCGGCGACGCGATCAACGTCCCGCTCTCCCGGGACCGCGCGAACTCGGTGATGGCGTTCCTGCAGAGCCAGGGCGTGTCTGCCAAGCGCATGAGCGCCGAGGGCTACGCCGCACGCATCCCGGTCGCCGACAACGCGACGCCCGACGGACGGGCAAAGAACCGGCGGGTCGAGATCATCTTGGCCGAGGGCGTGATTCGCGGAGCGGGACAGTAAGGTCAGTAAGCAGTCGGCAGTAAGCAGTCAGCAGTCGTCGTAAGCCACAGCGGGGCGAAAAGACCCCGCTTACTGCTTACTGCTTACTGCTTACCGCTTACTGATTTTCTGGCGTCGTCGTCTTCTCGATCTCGCCCGTCATCGGGACGAACCGCACCGGAATGATGTCTTTCTCGCTGACGCGGCCGTCCTTTTCGCGGGTGAAGACCTTGAGCTCCTGGAAGAACCCGCCGACGGGGATGACCATGCGCCCGCCCACGGCGAGCTGATCGACGAGGGGCTCCGGGATCTTCTCGGGGGCCGCGGTCACGATGATCCCGTCGAAGGGCGCGTGCTCGGGCCAGCCGCGGTACCCGTCGCCCGCGCGCACGGTGACGTTGACGTAGCCGAGGTCTTTCAGTTTCTTCGAGGCGGCCTGCGCGAGGTCCGGCAGGATCTCGATCGAGTACACCTCGGCGGCAATCTGCGACAGGACCGCGCTCTGGTAGCCGGAGCCCGTTCCGATCTCGAGGACGCGGGCGCGGGGCGGGAGGCCCAGCAGCTCCGTCATGAGCGCCACGATGTAGGGCTGGGAGATCGTCTGGCTGCCCCCGATCGGCAGGGGATGGTCTTCGTACGCGTGCGCGCGCTCCCCCGGCTCGACGAAGAGGTGGCGCGGGACTCTGCGCATCGCGTCGAGGACGCGGGGATCGCGCACGCCGCGGGGCACGATCTGCGTTTCGACCATGCGCGCGCGCCGCGCGGCGTCTCCGTCGGTCGGCGTGGCCTGCACCCTGGATGCCTCCTTTCCCGGCGAATCGCAGCCGAGCAACGCCAGGAGAGCGAGAAGGCCCGCGCCGGACCGCGCCGCCTTCACGGGGCCGCCGAACCGTAGGCGACGCGTCCGCCGACGACCGTCAGGACGGCGGAGATGCCCGGGATCTCGGCCGCAGGCACGGCGAGCGGGTCGCGCGAGAACACGGTGAGGTCGGCAGCGTACCCGGCCTCGATCCGGCCTCTCCAGGACTCCTCGAATGCCGCGAAGGCGGCGTCCGACGTGAACAGGGCGAGGGCCTCGGACCGGGTCAGCTTCTCGGACGGCCGCCACCCGCCGGGCGGCTGGCCGTCGAGACTCTGCCTCGTCACGGCAGAGTAGAACCCGAGGATCGGGTTCTCGGATTCCACCGGGGCGTCGCTGCCGCCCGCGAGGCGCGCCCCGGCATCCTTCAGCCGGCGCCAGGCATACGCCCCCGCCACCCGCGTCGGCCCGAGCCGGGCCTCGGCCCACGGCATGTCCGAGGTGGCGTGGGTCGGCTGAACCGACGCGATGACCGAGAGCCGCGCGAACCGCGGAAAATCCTCGGGGGCGATCACCTGGGCGTGCTCGATCCGCGGGCGGGCCGAGCCGGCCGGCGCCTGCGGCAACGCGGCGGCGGCCGATGCGAAGGCGTCGAGTGCGATCCGGTTGCCGCGATCGCCGATCGCGTGGATCCAGAGCTGCCAGCCGGCCTGGCGCGTCTCGCGCGCGATTTCGGCCAGCCGCTCGGGCGACGTCACGAGCAGTCCCGTCTTCCCGGCCTCGTCGGTGTAGTCGGTCAGGAGCGCCGCGCCCCGGCTTCCGAGCGCGCCGTCCGCGTAAGCCTTGACGGCGCGAATCGTCAGGAAGTCCGAGCCGCCGCCCGCGCGCATCCCCCGGGCGAGAAACTTCGAGAGCGCGTCGGGTTCGGGCGAGACGGTCGCATAGACGCGGATCCGGAGCTTGCCCGAGGACGCCAGGCGCTCGAGCGACGCGATCGCCGCGGCGTCGTAGCCCGAGGCATCCTGGATCTCGGTCAGCCCGACGCGGGCGCAGGCTTCGGCGCCGGCGGAAAGCCACCGGTCGAGGTCCGCCGCGGTGGGCGGCGGCATCGCCCGGGCGACGAGGTCCATGGCGTTGTCGACGAGCACTCCGGACGGGGTTCCGTCGCTCCGGCGCAGGATGCGGCCTCCCTCCGGGTCCTTCGTCGACGAGTCGATGCCGGCCGCCCGAAGCGCCGCCGTGTTGACCCAGAAGGCGTGCCCGTCCACGCGGCCGGCGACGGCGGGGCGGTCGGAAACCGCGCGGTCGAGGACCCGGGCGTCCGGAAACTCGCGACCCGGCCACAGGTTCTGGTCCCAGCCCCGGCCCTCGGCCCACGTGCCCGGCGGAAGGCTCTTCGCCATCCCGGCGATGCGGCCCGCCGCCGCCGCCGCATCCGGCAGCGCCCGCAGGTCCGCGATCGAGCGGGCTTTCCCGACGCCCAGAAGATGCAGGTGGGCGTCGGCCCAGCCCGGGTAGACGAAGCGTCCCGTCAAGTCGACGACACGGGCCCCGTGCGCGAGCTCTCTCGCGCGTGCGGAGTCCCCGACGAAGGCGACCTTGCCACCCTCGAGGAAGATCGACGCCCGCGCGGGCTTCGCGTCCGCCGAGACGTAAACGACGCCGTTCTCGAGAAGGAGGGGCGCCGGAGGAGCAGCGGCCGGCGGGTTCGGGTTCGATGCGAAGAGGAGGAAGCCGGCGAGAAGCGCGATCACCCCGGAATCTTAACCGAGGCCCGCCGCTCGGTCAGGTTCGCCGGACGATCAGAAGGGTCTGGTCGTCGTATTGCGGCACGGCCGCGGCGAACGCCTCGACCGCGTCGAAGACCCTGCCGGTCAGCTCCTCGGGCCCGGTCCCCTCGGCGACGAGCGCGGTCAGTCGGTCGAGGCCGAATTCCTCGTCCAACGCGTCGAGGGCCTCGGAGACACCGTCCGTGTAGACGCAAAGCAGGTCGCCCTTCCCCATGACCACGCTCTCCTCCTTCCAGGACGCGTGGGGGAACATCCCGAGGGGCACGCCCGTCGACTTGAGCTGCTCGATCGCTCCGTCGGCCCGCCGCAACAGGGCCGGATTGTGGCCGGCCGAAACGTAGCGCAGCACGCCCGAATCCGGCTCGACGAGGCCGAAGAAGACCGTGAGGAACTTGCGCGTCGCGGCGTAGCGTTGCAGGTGGCGGTCGATTCTCCCGATCAGGTCCGCGACCGTCTTCGCGTCGTCGATCTGGAGGTGCACCGCGGCGTGGACCGTCGACACGAGGAGCGCCGCCGGAACGCCCTTGCCCGAAACGTCCGCCACGAGAAACGCGAGGCGGCCCCCCGAGAGGGGGAACCAGTCGAAGTAGTCGCCGCCGACCTGCCGGGTCGGCCGGTTGCGGGCGGCGAGCTCCACGCCTTCGACCCGCGGCAGATCGCGGGGAAGGATCTGGCGCTGGATCGCCGCGGCGACCTCGAGCTCGCGCTCGATGCGCTCTTTCTCGATCGCCTCCTTGTGCAGCCGCGCAGTCTCGATCGCGGCCGCCGCCTGGTTGGCAAAGAGCGACAACAGGCGTGCGTCGGTCGGGGTGAAGTCGAGAACGCGGCCGTCGCGGGACTCCTTGTCGGCCACGGCCAGGACGCCGAGCCGGCGCCCGGGCACCGAGATCGGAACGGCGAGAAACTTGCTGCAGCTCCCGTCCCGCATGGCGTCGGTCGTCGATTCGTTGTTGATCAGGCCGCCCTCGGGCAGGGTCCAGGTGACGCACTGCGGCGAGACGAGGATCTCGCCGCCGACGCTGCGCTCGAGGAGGATGTGGTCGGCGTCGTCGAAGAGGACGAGGCCGCCCTTGCCCGCATCGGTCAGCGAAATCGACCGGAAGAGCACCTCGTCGGCGAGCGCCGAGAGATCGAGCTGCCCGCCGAGGGAGAGCCCGAGGTCGTAGAGCGATTCGAGCTCGAGCAGGCGCGCCTTGAGCTCGAACTCCGCCTCGCGAACCTGGCGCGCGAGGCGGTGGGAGCCGACGAGGGAGCCGAACAGGAACGCCAGGAACGCCGTGTGCTCGGGGACCTCTCCACCGGGCGCGTCCGCCAGGCGCAGGAGGCCGTGGACTTCTCCCTCCACGGCGAGGGGGAGCCAGAGGTGCCCCTCGCGCGTGAAGACCCCCGCCGGCAGCGGCTCCGGGATCTCCCCCGGCTCGACGCCGCCGGCCATCTTCTCGCCCGTGCGAACCCAGGCGTCCCGGTCGCGCAGGTAGAGCGTGGCGTCGCGGGCGCCGGTCGCGAGCACCGCCGCCTCGGCGATGCGGGAGTGAATCGGAGAATCGCCCTCGAGCACCCCCCCGATCCGCTTCCAGAGCTCCTCGAGGCGTTCGGCCGGGGTGGTGGGAACCGGGGCGGTCATGGCGGCGGCCTCCTCAGGCCGGCTGGCTGACGCTCCGGACGGCGTCTTCCTGGGTCGGGTAGATCTCGGCGTACTGCGCGAGCCCCATGATCCGGAACGTCTTGTCGATCGTCGGCGTGAGCCCGCAGAACGCGAGCGCGCCCTTCTTGTCCATCACCTTCTCGAGAACCTCGATCAGGATCGAAATGCCGATCGAGTTGACGATCCGGGTCTTCTCGAGGTTGAGCACCAGGGCGCGCACGCCCTGGTCGAGGTGGGCGTAGGCCTCGCGCGCGATCTCTTCGCCTCCCTGATTGTTGATGTAGCCGTCCGTCCAGAGGATCGCCACGTCGCCCCGCCGTTCCGAGGACACCTTGCACGTCTCGCTCACTTGTACTTCCTCATTCGGATCCGCGTTCCCCATTCGCCGGAGGTGATGTCGACGTCGTCCATCAGACTCTTGATGATCTGGAGGCCCCAGCCGCGCTTGCGGTGGCTCGAGAAGGTCTTCTCCATGCTCGGCTCCTCGACCCGGGACTGGTCGAACCCCCGGCCCTTGTCCATGACCTCCACTTCCAGCCACTCCTTGCCCTTCGGTTCCTGCCCCAGCCGGAACGTCAGGTGGAGCTGCTCGTCGCGGCAATCGGCGTGCTCGAACGCGTTGATGCACGCCTCGACGAGCGCGAGTCGGACCTCGTCGATCTTATCCCGGGACATCGCGATGTACTCGCCGAGCGCGGCGGCCTGGGCGGTCGCCACGATCTCCATCTCCGGGGCCACCGGGATGGTCATCGAGACTTCGCGTGCGCCGGCGCTCGCGAGCCCGGGCGGAGCAGGTCCCCCGTGCGACATGGGACGGTTCGAGGCTCCTAGAACCGGAGGAAGAGTTGCAGTGACCGGATCAAGACGGCCGGAAGTTTATCGGACGCGGCGGCGAGAAGGACGAGGGAGATCTCACCCGCCAGGAGCCCCCAGAGGAGGTTGGGAACCTCCAGGGCTTCCAATCCGATCGCGAGAGCTTTTCTCATCACTGCGACCGGAAGACAGCGCAAGAGTCCTGCCACGCACTCGCGGCGGCCGCGCTTCGACCCAAGAGTCTGAAGACAAACGTCTTAGATTGGATCGACCGGCTGACCCACGCCATGGGCGCATCGTATCACAATGGCACATATGCGATAAAGGCGCCGACAGGCGCGTAAAACAAGCCTAGCCTTTAGAATGGTTTAAATATGTAATTGGGACATCTAGATACAGTGAATTAATGTCCCACCTGACGCTTCCGGTACAGCGTCCGGCGGCTGATGCCGAGAAGTCGCGCGGCGCGGCTCTTGTTGCCCCCGGCCAGCCGGAGCACGCGCTGGATGTGGCGGTCCTCGAGGGCCCGCAGATCGGGTATCTCGTCCTCGCCCGAAAGCGGGGCCGGGGCCCCGGCGAGACGCAGGCCGGGCTGGGGCAGCCACTGCAGGTCCTCGCGGCGGATCGTGTTCCCCTGCGAGAGCGCGGCGGCCCCCTCGAGCAGATTCTCGAGCTCGCGGATGTTGCCCGGAAAATCGTGGCCGAGGATCGCGGCGTAGGCGTCGCGGTCGAGGACGGGCACGTCCCGGCCCTCCCGCGCCGCGAACCGCTCCAGGAAATGCCGGACGAGCTTCGGGATGTCCTCGCGCCGCTCGCGCAGGGGAGGCAGGCCGATCTCGACGACGCGCAGGCGGTAGTAGAGATCCTCGCGAAACTCGCCGCGGGCGATGCGCTCCGGGAGCCGCGCGTGCGTCGCCGCGAGCACCCGCACGTCGATCGGGACCCGTCGCCGGCCGCCGACCCGCTCGATCTCCCTCTCCTGGAGCACGCGCAGGAGCTTCGACTGGAGCGCGGGCGGCATGTCGCCGATCTCGTCGAGAAAGATCGTCCCGCCCTGCGCCGTCTCGAACTTTCCGGCGCGGGCCTCGACGCCCGTCGCCACACCCCGCTCGATGCCGAAGAGCTCCGACTCGAGCAGGGTCTCGGGCAGGGCCGCGCAGTTGATGGCGACGAACGGCTTGTCGGCGCGGTCGCTCCGGGCGTGAAGCATGCGTGCGACGAGCTCCTTGCCCGTGCCGCTCTCCCCCGTCAGGAGGACCGAGATCTTCGAAGTCGCGACGCGCGACACGAGGTCGAGCACGCGCCGGGCCGCGGGCGAGTCGCCGACGAAGAGGCGGCCGGCCGCGGAGCGCCCCGTCTCGTCGAGGAGGCGACGGTTCTCTTCCTCCAGGCGCTCGCGTTCGCGCGTCAGGCGCTCGAGGTGCCGGCGGTTCTCGATCGCCATGCCGCAGAGGCCGGCGAGCGAGACGAGAAAGCGCCCGTCCTCGGGGTCGAACGCGGTCTGGCCCCCGCGGCGGACCTCCTTGTCGGCCAGGACGAGAACGCCGAGCGGCCGTCCCCCGCCGAAGATGCGGGCGCCGACGGCCGTCAGGACCGGCCGGCCGAGGAGCTTGAACTTTTCGCGCGTGATGGCCGTCTCGGCCTGGAGCACGTCCCGGAGAAACTCGTCCTGAGCCACGACGGCCTCGGCGGGCCGCTTGGGGAAGCCGACCCGCGCCTCGGCCCGCCGCGCGCCGCCGTCGGAGAACGTCGCCAGGTACCCCCGCGAGGCGTCGAGCACGCCGACGACCCGCGACAGAACGTCCTCGACCAGGGCCTCCTCGTCCGGCAGCGCGCCGAGCGAGAGCCCGGCGTCGTACAGCGTCTCGAGCAGCAGCAGCCGGTGCTGCGTTTCGAAGTGGCGGGACTTCTCCATCGCCGGGCGGCCGCCTACTTCGCGGCGGCGAGCACCTTCTCGCGGCGCAGCTCCGCCACCGCCGTCTCGGCCTGGCGGGTCGGCGCCCAGTTGGCGTTCCACTTGCGGTTCTCGGCGATCAGCTTTTCGGCCTCGTCGAGCTGGCCCTGGCGGGCGAGCGCGAGCGCCACGTGGGCCCGGGCCTCGTAGATCGCGCGCCGCTGCTCGAAGTTCTCGAAGGGCGAGGGCGGGTTCGCGTTCTTCTTCCAGTACTCGAGCGCCTCGGCGTTCTTGCCCTGCGCTTCGAGCGCGAGGGCGGTCAGCATGTTCGTGCCCGGGAAGTGGGGCTTGTATCCGGCGGGCAGCGACTCCTTGGCCAGAAGGGCCTCGCGCCGGGGAGCCAGGGCCTCGACCATCTTGAGGGCTTCCGCGGGCCGCCCCTGAACGAGCATCTCGACGGCGTCGATGTAAGCCGCGTCGAGCTCGGCGTATTTGCTCGCCACCTTGACCGCCTTCGCCTTCTCCGCGAGCCGGACGACCTCCTTCGAGTCTCCGGCGTAGTAGGCCGAGCGCATCGCTCGGATCAGGTATTCGCGGCGCATGTTTTCGAAGTCGGACATCGTCGCGGCCTTTTCGTAGAGCTCGATCGCCTTCGGATAGTCGCCGAGGCCCTCCTGGCAGACGGCCAGATGCGCGACGGACTCGACGAAGTCGGGCTTGATCGCGAGCGCGCGGTTCAGGTTTTCGATCGCCTCGTTGTAGTGGCCCGAGTAGGCCTGGACCTCGCCGAGCGAGTCGAAGGGGTTGGCATTGTCGGCGGCGATGAACTGGTAGCGCTTGAGGTTCTCCATCGCCTTCTCGTAGTCGCCGCGGTAGCCGTAGCGGTAGCCGATCTGGTTGTACGCCTCGGCGTTGTTCGGGTCGACCGAGAGGAGCTCCTCGAAGATCTTGATTCCCCGGTCGGAGTTGCCCTTGAGGAGCTCCTCGCCGGCGAGGATCTGGGCCGAGCGCGTGTCGGCCGGGAACGTCTGGTGGATCTCGCTCGCGATCCGGAGGCCGTCGTCGCGGCGCTTCTCCGAGAAGGCCAGCGCCATCTCGACGTGAAGCCGCTCCCGCTCGGTGAGCCGGCCCTTCTCCCGGGCCGCGCGCTTCAGAAGCGCGTTGCGCTGGTCGTCGTCCTTGGCCTGGCGGGAGAGCCCGACCATCGCCATCGCGAAGGTCGGGTCGAGCTCGAGGGCCCGGGCATAGGCGAGGCGGGCCTCCTTGAAGTAAAAGCGGTTCTCGTTGGCGACACCCTCCCGGTAGGCCTCGTAGGCCGCCTCCGAGGTCGTCGTCACGTCCCGGCGATGGGACATGTAGAGGGCGGCCGACACCCCCGCCGCCAGCAGGAGCACCCCCGCCGTACCCACCCAGAGCCAGCGTTTCTTCTTCATGGACGAGCCCCTTCTAACCCTTTCATACGTATGGGGGATGTCCGGGTTTTGCCCCAGAATCGCCCAAGAAACGCCCCAAAAGGCCTATTCCACACGGAGAAACAGGAAAGTCATGTCGTCGTATTGCTCCGCGCCCCCGACGAAGTCCCTCAAGTCCGCGAGGACGCCCTTGGCCACCTCGTCGAGGGTGCCGGCCTTTCTGGCCTCGACCGAGGCCATGAGACGCTCTTCCCCGAACGGGTTCATGTCCGAGTCCATGGCCTCCGTGAAGCCGTCCGTGTAGAAGAAGATCAGGTCGCCCCTCTTCAGGAACAGTTCGCGGGTGTCGTAGGGAACCTCGCGGAAGGCCCCGAGCGGCAACCGGTGCTCCGGCGGCTCGATCAGGCAGGGGCCCCCGTTGCTCGGCCGGAGCAGGATCGGCAGAGGCTGTCCCCCGATGGCGTAGCGCAGGCTCATGGCGTCGGCGTCGAGGAGAAAGAACCCGAGCGAGACGAACATGCGCCGCTTGATCGCGTAAATCCGGCGATTGGATTCCTGGAAGAGCTGGCCCGGGTCCGTCGTCGTCAGCGCCCGCGAATAGACGATCTCCTTGGACGCGACCATGAGGAGGGAGGCGGGGACCGACTTGCCCGAGACGTCGCCGATCACGATCCCGACACGGCGGTCATCGAACGGGATGAAGTCGTAGAAGTCGCCTCCCACGACGCGCGCCGGGATCGAGCCGCCGAGAAAGCCGAAGCCGGGAATCTCCGGGACCTGCCGCGGAAGGAGGCTGATCTGGATGTCGCGGGCGATCTCGAGGTCGCGCTTGAGCTCCGCCTGCCGCGTCATCTCGTCGTGCAGGAGTGCCGTCTCGATCGCGAGCGCCGACTGGTTCGCGAGGGTCGACAGCAGCGACAGGTCGTCCCGGTCGAAGCGCTCCCCGGAGAGCTTCTCCTTGAGCGCGACGATGCCCATCAGGCGCTCGCGGTAGACGAGCGGGACGAGAAGGCGAAAGCCCTCCGCGGCGAGGCGCTCGCGGAACTCCTCGCTCTCCCCGTCGGCGAAGTGGAGCGAGATTTCCTCGAGGTCCGAGGGCTTGCCCTCCTGCCGCAGCACGCGCCGGACCGCGGCCGACGGCGAGAGGCGGTCCTCGCGGCGGCCGCGGCGCTCGAGCCAGCCGTCGCGGTCCCGCAGCCAGATGGAGGTCTTCTCCAGGCGCATCGTGGCCGCCACACTCGAGGTCAGGTAGTCCGCGATGCGGCCGAGATCCAGCTCTCCCGTGATCGCCTCGCTCATCTCGAGGAGCGCCGCCTGGTAGTCGAATTTCTCGCGGAAGAAGAGCTTGTCGAGGGGCGCCTGGAGGCGCCGGCGCATGACCTCGAACAGCGAGATGCCGACGAGGAAGAACCCGAAGTTGAAGAGCGGCGAGGCCGACAGGCGCGAGGAGGAGAAGACGAGATTCGCGAGCGCGACGACGAGAGCGTACAGGCCGAGCAGCACCGCCGTCGTCGCCGCGTACAGGAACGTTCGCCGCACGATGACGCGCACGTTGAGCATCTGGAAGCGCACGATCGCGTACGCGAAGGTCGCCGGGATCAGGATCATCGGGATGATCCCGTAGAACGCGTACTCGTCGATGCCGAACGCCGACGGCAGGACGATGAAGAACAGAACGAACGGAACCGTCCCGAGGATCGTCCCGACGAAGACGTGGAACGCCTGCCGGCGCTCGCGCGGGTCCTCGAGCGTGAAGGCCGAGTGGGCCAGGGCCACGAGCCCCAGCACCAGGTAGTCGCCGAGCAGGATCCACGAGGAGAGCGGCGCCCCGGAGAGGACCGTGACCTTCTCGCCTCGCACCTGTCGCATCACGTCGTAGAGGAAGACGAAGGGCGGGACCGCGTAGAGCAGGTAGAGCAGCGTCGGGCTCGTCGAGAGGAACTCCTGGAGGGCCGTCTTCCAGCGCGCCGGAGGCTCGGCCGTCCACTCGTCCGGCCGGGCGAAATGCAGCCGCTTCGCCCGCGGGAAGATCAGGAAGAAGTGCAGAAACACGGCCGGCAGGAGGAACAGGCTGACCGTTCCGGTGCTCTGGATGAAGATGTCGATCCACCAGTACGAGGCGGGACGCAGTCGGCAGACGAAGAACAGCAGGAAGAGAACGCAGAGCAGGAAAAAGATCCGGGCGGACCGCTCCTCGGGCACGCGGACGAAGACGAAGAGCCCGATCAGGAAGAACAGGAACCCCACGACGACCGCGTAGAGGTAGGTCCGGCCGCCCAGCCGCTCGGAGGAGAGCTCCAGCCGGACCGTGCGCAGTTCCGTGCCGCGCGCCGCCCCCAAGGCCTCCGCGCCCGGGCACGGGCCGTTGCGGACGAGGTAGTCGACTTTCTCGCTGATGCGGTGCCGCCGGAGCTCCGCCGAGGCGTCCGAGCTGCTGTTGACGATGCGCTTGCCGATGCCCTGGACGCACTCCCCGGCCTTGATCCCGGCCTTCTCGGCGGGGCTGCCGGGAAGGACCATCCGGACCTCGATCCCTTCCCGCCCGTAGGGCAGGGGCACGATCCCGTCGTAGGGCCGGGCGGAGAACATGTCCGCGATCGACGCGATGGCGATCGCGAGGCCGACGAATCCGACGGCCAGAAACAACACAGGCCGGGGCCCGGACGTGGCGCGACCCTCTACCGGCACTCGTCTCCCCCTTACCCCTTATGCCGACGGAAGCAACAGAAGGTCACCATGTTAATGGCATTCCCGGACCGAAAATGCCCGCTGCGGGTATTCTTCGGCCCGTGCCGTTCGTCACGTTCGAAGGCGTCGAAGGCTGCGGGAAGTCGACGCAGCTCGCGCTCGCGGCCGCGCGGCTGCGCGCGGAGGGCCGCGCCGTGACGACCACCCGGGAGCCGGGCGGGACGCCGATCGGCGAGAAGATCCGCGCAATCCTCGTCGACCCGTCCCACGGTTCTCTCGACCCGGTCGCGGAATGGCTCCTGATCGAGGCGGCGCGGCGCCAGCACGTGCGCGACGTGGTCCGCCCGGCGCTCGCGGCCGCCCACGTCGTGCTGTGCGACCGCTTCAGCGACTCGACCGAGGCTTATCAGGCCGCCGGCCGCGGGCTCGACCCGGACTGGATCACCGCCGTCGATGCGCGGGTGCGCGATGGCCTCGCGCCGGACCTGACGCTCGTCTACGACTGCGATCCGGCCGAGGGCCTCGCGCGGGCGCGCCGGCGCGACGCCGATTCTCCCGGGCGCTTCGAAGCCGAGGAGCTCGCGCTGCACGAGCGCGTGCGCTCCGCCTTTCTCGCGATCGCGCGGCGCGAGCCCGCCCGCGTCGTCCTCGTCCCCGTCGACGGGCCCGCGGAGCACGTGTTCCTCCGGACCTGGCAGATCCTGGCCGAGAGACTCGCCTCCCGATGACGCTCGCGACCGCCGAGGCCCTCGCGCGCCTCGCCGCCGATCCGGAGCGGTTCCCCGGCGCACTGCTCCTGACGGGACCCTCCGAAGCGCGCCTCGCGGAGGAGTCGCTCCGACTCGCCGCACGGCTGCTGTGCCCAGGCAACGATCCGGAGGCCGAGTGCTCGAGCTGCCGCCGCGTCCAGGCGGGCATCCACCCCGACCTCTTCACCGTCGAGCCCGAGGGCCTGCAGATCAAGGTCGACCGCGTCCGGGAGGCCCTGGCGTTCGGGGCCGGCCGGCCCTACGAGAGCGCGCGCCGCGTCGCGCGGATCCTGCGCGCCGCCGAGCTCGGCGTCGAAGGAGCCAACGCGCTGCTCAAGGCGCTCGAGGAGCCCGGGGAGCGCTTCCGATGGATTCTCTCGACGAGCCGCCCGGAGTCGCTCCTGCCGACGATCCGTTCGCGCTGCACGGTCGCGACCCTGCCCGCCCCGGGCCCGGCCGAGCAGGCCGCGGTCTGGACGGAGCTCGGTTTCTCCGAAGCCGACGCGCGCGACCTGGTTCTCTTCGTCCGCGAGGACGGCGAGAAGGATCCGGCCGCCCGGCTCGCCGAGGGGAGGGCGCTCCGCCAATCCGTCGTCGCCGCGCTCGAGGAGGGCCTCCAGGGCGGCCGGCCCGCCGTGCTCCTCCTGCTCGCGGAGGCCGTCGCGTCGCTCGACAAGAGCGACGCCCGCATCCTCGCCGAAGTCCTCGCCGACGCGGCGCTCGCGGCCGAGGCCCCGCAGTCGCAGGGCCTCCGTCATGCCGCCGTGGCCGGCCAGCTCGCCGAGATCGCCCGCCGGACCGGGCCGGAGGTCCTTCGCGACGCTGCCGTCGCGGCCGCGGATCCGCCCGCGGACAACCGCCGGGGCAACCGCCGGTTGCACTACGAAAAAGTGCTTCTCGGACTCTGGGAAGTCGCTGGGCGGGACACGCTGACAGGGGTCAGGTCTCGTTTTTTCGGGCCCCGGTTCGGTCAGTGGCGCGAGCAACGAGATTCTCGGGGCCTTCGAAAAAAGCGAGACCTGACCCCAAATAAAAACTCGAAGGAACGACGGGGAGCCTCCGGCCCAGCGGGCTCGGAAGGATCGGGAAGAGTGCGGACCTGGGAGCTATCAGAGTGACGGAAGGTGTGGCAAACTAGGATGGCAGACGCCGCCAAGCCCTCCGCTCCCCTAATCGATTCCTTCGAGTGCCTTCAGTATATGTCCAATCGCCCATTCGGGCACAAGTCGCGTTTCGGGCCGCCCCCCTGTTCAGGGCTTCTCGAGGCTGATCTCCACCCTTTCGGTCGATCCCCCGGCGACGTTCACCAGGCTGGCGTCCGTGGCGAAGCCGGGCCTCGAGACCACGATGCGGTGCGAGCCCGGGTGAACCGAGAGCCCGCGGGCCAGGGTCGAGAGCTCCTCGCCGGTGCCCGCGAACTGATCGTCCAGATAGACCGCGGCGTCGCCGGGCTGGATGCGGAACACGATCCGCCCCCGCGTCGCGGGCGCCGGCGAGGCACCCTCCGAGGGGAGCCGACATCGGTCTCGGCGCCGGAGCGGTCGAGCCCTCGGGCGGAGCGACGCGCCACGGATCGGACGGCTGTGCGCCGCCCTCCTGATTGGGCGGCTCCATGGTCACCGATCCCGAGGTCCCGCCCCCGCTCCTGGGATGCCCGAAGAAGCGCTGAATCCCGCCCTCGGGCTCGGGCGTGTCGTAGGAGCCGTACTGCTTGGCGCCCGGAATCTTCGTCAGCTTGTTGTCGAGACGGACGAGTGCGCCGGGCTGCGCGTCGACATCGACCGTCTGCGACTCGAATCCCTCGAGGCGGAACTCGAGCTGGTAGTGCCCCTTCGCCTCGAGATAGAGCATGTCCGGAAATCCGTCGAAGTCGTCGGCCGTCCCGATGTAGCGGCCGTCGAGAAAGACCCGGGCCTCCTCCGGGGAAACGTCCGTCTTGACCGCGGTCCAGGTTCCGGGCGAGGTGTTGATCGAGACGTAGCCTCCAGGCACGCCGTATCCGCCGTAGTAGTACGGATATCCGTAGCCGTAACCGTAGGGATAACCGCCGTAGTAACCGCCCCATCCCCACCACGGGGAGAAGCCCCAATAGCCACCCCAGCCCCAGCCGTAGCCTCGGCCGTAATAACCGCCGTGGTATCCGCCGTGTCACCATGGTAGCCACCGCCACCGTGGTACCCGCCGCCGCCGTGGTAGCCGCCCCGGGGACCCACGTAGGTTCCACCGCGAGGGCCGCCGGAGTAACCTCCGCGCGGACCGGAGTAACCACCGCGCGTGCCGCCGTAACTTCCACCCCGCGATCCGCCTCCGCCCGAAGGTCCTCGATGACCCTGGGCCAGAACGACGGACGACGAAACAAGCGACAGGGCCGTGATGACGACCGCGAGCCGCGTGAGCGCTTTCATGACGATCCTCCGGTTCTTATTAGAGCAAAAACGGAGCCACGCGCATGATCCAATTCACCCACGCAAGTCGAAGAAAACATTGAGGCTTTCGGAGGACAGTCGCGGGCGCTCGCGATCCGGTCTGACCTCGCGCAAGGTCACTGCGTCACCCGGGAGAGATCTCCCCGGCGGTTTCGAGTCCGCGCTTCAGACCGCGAAGGTAGTCGTCGCGGAGGACGCGATCGAGTGCCCGCCGCGTGCCGGGCAGCGAGCGTTTCTCGGCGAGGGCGGCCCAGCGCGGCAGAAGCCGCTCGGCGAGAGTGCGGCGTCCGGCGAGAAGCAGCGCCTGCGGCACCGCGAGAAAGTCTCCGAGCTCGGGATGCTTGCGGTAGAAGATCGCGGCCGCTTCGCCGGCCTTCTCCTGGCGCCGGCGGAACGAGGCGAACGTGATGTCGTGATGGTGGCGCGTCACGGCCTGCGGCCGATAGAGCATTCGCATTCCGCGCTTCATCAGGCGGTACGCCACCTCGATGTCTTCCCACGCGGCGTGCGGAAAGGTCGTGTCGAAGAGGCCGGCCTCGAGCAGCAGGGCCCGCGGCAGCGAGACGTTCGAGGTGTAGAAGAAATTGAAGGGCACCTGCTCCGGGTCGCGGATCAGTCCGTAGCCGAACTGCAGCCCGTACTCGTTGATGTGGTGGAGAAACGGCGAGACGCGCAGCTCCCGCGGCCACGTGGTGTAGCCGAGCACGGCGACCGGATACGGCCGCGCCTCCGCGTGGGCGCGCGCGTGGACCGAGAGAAGCGCCGGCTCCGGCACCGTGTCGTCGCCGAGGAAGAGAACGACGCGCCCCCGCGCCTCGCGCACGCCGCGGTTGCGCGCGGAGGCCGGTCCCCCGTTCTCCTGCGTGAAGAACCGGAACGGGTAGGGCGGCGCGTATTCGGCCAGGCGCCGGGGCGTATCGTCGGCGGACCCGTCGTCGACGACGACGACTTCGAACTCGGGCGGTCCGGCCTGGCGCGCGAGCGCGTCGAGCACCGGGAACAGCGTCTCGGGCCGACGGTACGTGGGAATGACGACCGAAAACGTCACGCGCCGCCCTCGAAGATCTCCTCGAGCGTCATCCGCACGAGGCGGGGCGCGCTCTGGAGAAACGGCGCGAAGAAATCGGAGCCGAAACGTTCGTCGCCCGGATACGTCGGAACGATCCGCAGCGGAAACTTCGCGAAGATCTCGGAGTCCGGGCGCCGGCGCGCGGCCTGCACCGCCCGCCGCTTCTCGGCGAGCGCGGCGTGGTGCGCGTGGATCCAGGCCAGAGCGCGCAGATGCGCCACCGTCAGGGGATCGTCGATCGCGACACGCGCCGCGAAATCCTCCGAGATCCCGAAGATCGCGCGGAGCGCCGGCGGCCGCCCCGACGGCGCCGCGTAGGGATCGCGCCGCAGCTCCGCCGCGCCGGGGTTTCTCGCCGCGAGCATCTGGGCGACCCGCGTCAGGAACGCCATGAGCACGGCCGGCATGAGGGCCCGGAAGTGCTCGGCGTCGAAGTTCTTGTAGGCCGTGGCGAACGCGTTCTTCTCGAAGAGGAAGCCCCGCGAGAAGACGCCGAGTGCCTCGCCGGTCGCGCCGCCGCGGTGGAGCGCCCACGCCCGGGGCTCGGCCAGGATGCGCCGTCCCGCGGCCCACTGCCGCCAGCCGAAGTCCACGTCCTCCAGGTACGCGAAGTAGTCGTCGTCGAAGCCGCCGGAAGCGAGGAAGTCCGCCCGCCGAACCGCCATCAACCCGCCCGACGCGAAAAGCCGCTCCTCCCCCGGCTCGGCCGGCGGAAGGGACTCGACCGCGCGCCCGACGTGGGCTGCAAACGCGTGTCCGTCGAACGTCAGAAAGCCGTCGGAGAAGTCGTTGCGCCGGCCGGTCCGGTCCGTCATCCGCCCGCCCACGGCGACGACGTCCTCGCCGGCCGCGGCGAGGGCCGAGACGAGAAGCCGCGGCGCGTCCGGCCGCACCACCGCGTCGTCGTTGACGAACAGAACGAGGGGCGCCCGGGCCGCCTCCACGCCGAGACGGCAACCCGAGGCGAACCCCACGTTGACGGCCGAGGGAATCCGACGGACCGACGGGTGGCGCCGCAGGATTTCGTCCTGCGGGGTCCCGGAGGCGTTGTCGACGAGGAGAATCTCGGCCGTCAGGCCTTCGCGGGCGGAAGCGTCCAGCGCGGCGAGGGCCTCGAGCAGGTGCTCGAGCCCGCGGTGATGGACGACGACGATCGAGACTTCCGGTGTCGGCACGACCGCCGAAGACTACTTGAAGAGCTTGAAGAACCGCGACCGGCCGGGCGCCGGGGCCGGCAGCGGGCGCCGTCCGGGGTCGACGCGCGCCTCGCGGGCCCACGCGGCCAGGGGCTCCGCCACCCGCGTCCACGCGCGGCCGCGCGCGAACGCCCGGGCCGCATCCGACATCGAGGCGAGTCGCGGACCGTCGGCGAGGAGCGCCTCGATCGCGGCCGCCAGCGCTCCCGCGTCCCGGGAGCACTCGATCGCCGCACCCGCCCCGGAGAGCTCGCGGGCGAGCGATCCGCCGCCCACCGCCACGGACGGCACGCCGCCCCACGCGGCGTCGAGAAGGCGCGTGCGGTAGGAGAGCTCCGTCTCGAGACCGTCCGAGCAGATCGAAACCAGCAGATCGCAGCCCGCGTAGAGGTCGGCGCGCCGGGCGTACGGCAGCCACGGGGAGAAGAGGACCGAGCGGCCGGCCGGGTCGATCGCCCCGGCGCGCTCCCGGGCGCGGCGGAAGACGACCTGGGGCGTCGTCGCGGGATTGGGGTTCTCGAAGAAGAGCAGGCGGGCGGCGGGCTCGCGCCGGAGAACCGCGGGCCACGCCTCGAGCAGGAGCTCCGGGTCGTACCAGTCGTAGACGCCCCCGAACAGCACGAGCGGCCCGGGGCCGGTCGCGCCGACCGCGCGCCGGCCCGCCTCGCCGTCGCCCGCGGCCGCTTCGGCCGGCACGCCGAAGGGCACGACCGCGAGGAGCCGCAGGAGCCTCGGATCCTCGGGAAAGTTCGACGCGCCGATCCGTCCGGCCGCAAAGAGCGCACCCGCGTAGAAGAGCCGCTGCTCGCCCGAGGCGCAGAGGAAGTAGTCCCCGCGCGATAGCGACAGCTCCAGGGTCGCGTGGTCGTGCCGCGCCGTCGCCTCGCCGAGCTCCTTCGCGTAGTGCAGGTTCTCGATCGGGAAGGGATCGTAGAGATCGACCGCGCAGGGCAACTCCGGGACCTCGTGGAACCAGGTGTTGGCCGCGTGGCCCGACACGACGGCGGCGTCGGCCCCGCGCGCCGCCGCGGCGAGGCGGCCTGGCGCCGCGGCTTCGACCTCGACGCCGCCCGCGGCCTCGCGGGCCTCCCCGACGTCGTTCGGCACGAGGAGCCGCGCGCCGAGGCCGGCCGAGGAGAGCGACCGCGCCAGCTCGAGCGCGCGGATGCCCATGCCGGCCATGCGCGGTCGGATGGGCTCGGGAGCGAGGACGACGACTGTCTTCAAGCCGTCAAGGACCCGCGGTGCGGCCGCCCCTCACCGTCTCCCCCGCAGCCGGTCGAGAAACAGGTGCAGCTTCCAGGTCCTCGAGGCGTAGATCTGGTTCAAGAGGCTGTTGAGCCGCTCGATCTCGACGTGCGACGCGAGGACGAGGCCGTCGTACTCCTCGTTCTTGGCGAAGACCTCCGCCAACCGCGCGTGGAGGAGTTCGTTCTCGGCCGTCAGCCGCGCACGCTCGCTCTGGCGCTCCCGTTCCGAGCGGGCGAGCGCCTCGGAGAGGCGGCGGTGGCCCTCCCGCTGGTAGCGCAGCTCGCCCTGCGAGGTGCCGTCGCGGTCGTACCAGAAGGCCACCTGGGCGCGCATCCGGTCGAGGACCCGCCCGAGGCCCGCGTCCGTGCGCCGCGCCGCGTACCGCTCGAAGATCTTGCGCCGCGCGTCCTGAAAGGCGCCCGCCCCGGCCGCGACGTGGTTGGGATCGTTCGAGGACGCCTCGAAGACCCGGTACTCGCAGGTCACCGCGCGCAGGTGCCGCAACGGCGTCTCGGCGGCCAGCCGGATCAGGAAGTCCCAGTCCTCGGAGTACTCGAGGCCCTCGTCGAAGCCGCCGACCTTCGTGTAGAGCTCCCGGGGCAGCAGCAGCGTGTGGATCGGGATGTAGTTGGCGTAGAGCAGGTAGTCCGGATCGAAGTCGAGCGAGTACTGAAGCGTCCGCACGCGCGGCTCCCAGCCGGTCTCGCCCTGGCCGTAAACGATCGTGACGGCGTCGGAGTAGACCGCGGGCTCGGGCCCCTGGCGCTGGCCGGCCGCCAGGCGCTCGAGGTGGTCGGGAAAGCAGCGGTCGTCGTCGTCGAGAAACGCGACGAGCTCCTGGCCCGCCACCGCGACCCCGCGGTTGGCCGCCGCCGACCGGCCGCGGCGCTGGCGCGGCTCCTCGAGCACGACGTCGAAGGCGTCGCGGAACGCGTCGGTGACTTCGCGCGGCGAGGCCCCGCCGTCGTTGACGACGACGACCTGCCGCGGCCGGGCGGTCTGGGCCCGAAGGCTGTCGAGCGCCTCGCGCAGGAGGGCCGGGCGGTTGCGCGTGCGGATCACCACGGCGATCGGCGCCGGCCCGCGCTCGCCGTCCGAGACGAGCGACGGGCCGATCGCGCGCCGCAGCTCCTCGAAAGAGGTCGTCGAGGCGTCCGCATAGGTCAGCACGCGGAACGCCTCGACCGGGCCGCGGCCGGAGAGCGTGATCCGGCGATAGGCATTCAGGCCGCGGATCGCGCCGGCGTAGTCCCGGACCGCCTGCTGCGACCCGTAGGCCGCGAGGGCGGAATCCTTCCGGTCGGCGACGGAGGCGACGTCGACGAGCACGTTCGGAAGCATCGGGTGCGAGAGCTCGTAGAAGGCGATCCGGAGGTACCGGAAAGATTCGTGGTCGGGGTCGCCCGCGCGAGAGGACGAGACCGCCTCGAAGAGAACGCGGGCGAGGGCCCGGTGATCCGGGTGGATCTCGGAGGGCGACGGGCAGAGAACGAGGTCGGGCCGGAAGTCGAGGAGCTCCTCGCGAATCGCGGCTTCGAGGGCGCCGCGCCGTTCCGCGAGGCCCCGATCCGGCAGGCCCGCGAAGCGCGGTTCCTCGAGACCGAGGGCGGCCACCGCGTGGACCGCCTCCTCCCGGCGCCGCGCCGCGTAGCAATACGTAGCGTTATGTCCTCTATTGCGTTCAGTTGCCTTGCTATCGGTCCGAAGCGTCGGCGGGGCCGTGACCGACCACTGCGGTACATGGCCGATACGCGCCAGCTTCAGCCTGCTCGTGAGTCGCCGCCCGCTGTTGCCACGCGGCCAGCTCCCGGCGATAGCTCCCCTCTGGCCTGGCGGCAGCCGTCCTGCCCCGCTGCCACCAGCACCGGATGGTGTAGCCCAGCCCGGAACAGGTCACGACTATGGCCCCGGTCATGGTCACGGTGCCAACGGCCATGCGGCCACTGCCCGCGGCGTACCCGCCCAGTAGCAGCAGGATCAGTCCCGCGGCCAGGCTGGGCTTGACCAGCCAGCGGCGTGCTCTGGCGTAGCGGACCTGCGCGGACGCCGCCCGTTCGGCAATCTGCTCACGCACGACCTCCGGGTCAGGCTGCGGCTCCCGGTACGGCGCGGCCATGCTGCGGCGGTCATGGAAGGTCCAGCCCAGCCTGAGGCCTGGAATGAACAGCTGCTCCAGCGTCCGGCCTGGCACAGGGACAGCCTCGGCACCTGACATGCCGAATTCCTTCCGGCAACCCAGACCCGATGGCGCCCGTCTCCCCAGACCCGATAATGCCATATCCGAACCGATCCGTCACAAAAGGCAACGATCAACTTCCAGAGAGCAACTCCTCAGTAGCCAGTATCGACGGTAGTCGACGAAAGGTGCGGGGCCACGTGCCGCCGGTAACACGCAGCGGAGCATCGGCTCAGATTTTGCCGAGTCGATGGCTCACTCAGCCTTGCTCGTCGCGTTCCTCGTCCTCCCCGCCGCGTCGACGGAGCGCTCGCTCGGCGATCCCGCTGGAGAGCCTGCCCTGCACCGATCTGGCCCGGTCGAGGGCCTCGTTACCGAGACGCCTGGAAACATCGACGCGCTCTGCTCCTGTCTCGAGCACCTTGTCCCTGACCTCCGAGGCCGCGTCCACCCATCGCTTTGCCTCCAACGACTGCCGACCGGACTCGATCCCGAGCCGCCCGTGGAAGTCAGCGACGCCGCTCGCGACATGTTCCCTCGACTGCACTACAGCCGGAGACGTCGTCGGGTGCAGCAGCACCTTCGAGTTGGCCGTGCCAGCAGCCGCATCCATGCGGGCCATCAGACGCTCGGTGCTCCGCGAGATGGTTCCAGCCGGTTCTGCCGGGAAGCCTTCAGTCCGAGGCGATGCCGGTCCAGCTCGTCCGGAGCCGCGTCCAGCACCCGGTCGAGTTCGAGCACGGCGATCGCGTCCTGCAGTTGGAAGCAACGAGCCAGAACAACGAGCCACTCCTGAACCTTGGACTCGGCTTCCTTCGCCGTCTTGGCGAGATCACCGATCTTGGTCTTGCGCTCCATCTTCTCCGCGAGCGCGTCGAGCTGACGCAACGCGTACGCCTGGGTTCGCGCGATCGTCGCCGACGTGGCCTGCACCTTCGACCACGTGACCTCGGAGACCCGGCCCACGTGCTCTCGGATGGTCATGGCCTCGTCGATGTCGAGGCCCACTCCGATCATGTCCGCCAACACAGCGTCCTTCTGGGCGCGGAGCACGTCGTCGAGCTTCTCGTCGATCGTGGCGAGATAGTCGGTGATCTCGTCCATGGTCTGTTGCATCGCAACCTGCGCCATGATCCCCGCGGCACCAGCCAGAAGCGCCGGGTTGGTCAGAAGCGATCCAGGCCCCCTCACGAATTGGACGAATCCCTTGACCTGGCCACTGTTCCCCTTCAGCACACCTGTGCTGAGACCCGTCTTCGAGCTCTTCCTCAGCCCGTACTTGTTGACAAGCTGCGCGGACTCCTTAGTCAGCTTCACCCAGCGACCCGAGTTGGCCGCAATCTCGGAACCCGCCTGTGCGGCTGCAGCCCCGGTACTGAGGACAGCTCCGAGCCGGGGCAATCCCAGATCCTTCGACGACAGCCCCTCAGAGACGAGGAAGCGTTCGACAGCCGCCGGATCCCCGATGACCGCCAGTCCATCGCCGTCACTGATCAGCTGAATCTCGTTATCCATCGTCCGCTCCTGAAGCGTGGGCAAGGAGAGCCCCGAGCCCTCGGGCCCCGCGAAAGATGGGTGTGGGGTTTGTCTTCTCCGCTGTGTTCTTCATCGCCTGGCCCAGTCAGTGCCCAAGCGGTCGCCGTAGGCCAGGTGAGTTCGTTGAAGATGGTAGTCCAGTTGCTGATCCTTCCGGTCGGGTTCGGGCGGTTCTTCCCGCGCTGGCAGTGAGCAGTTGGGCAACTGCCCCGGAGCCGTGAGCGCAGGTTCGAATTCTGCATAGGCATGCACTGCATGGGCGGGCGGCACCGGAGCGGCATCAGCTCAGCAGGCGTTCGGCGAATGCTCGGCCATCGGCCAGCAGCTCGTCCAGCTCGTGTCGGGTGAGACCGGCTGTGAGTGCCGCGAGGAGCATCAGTTGCACGCGCGCCCGTGTCTCCTCATCCGGGCGGGTGCTCAGCTTCTCGCCGAGTACCCCGCGGAGCTGATTCTCAGCGGCCGAAGCACTGATAAGACTGGCTGCCTCGGGCGAGCTGCGGCGAAAGTCGCTCACGAAACGGACGATGTCCGCGGAAGTCCAGGCCGGGGAGAACTTGTGCTGCGCGGCCGCCGCGAATACGCCGTAAACCAGTACCTCAATCCCATCCAGGCGGCCGGTCTTCGCGAGCGTGAGGAACCGCCGCTCAGCATCATCGGCCTCGGCGTCATCGCCAGCGGAGAGGTAGGAGTGTAGTGCTGCCACCTGATCGTCGGTGATCGCCATCGTGATGTCTTCGTGGCAGCGGTCAACTCGTCAGCTGGTCGGCGAGCTTCCTCGCGGAGGCCAGGAATTCGTCCAGCCCTGCATCGTCGAGCCGCGCGTCGGCGACCAGGCCACCGAGAAGAACGAGCTTGGCGCGTGTGACAGCCTCTTTGTCCAGGCCGCGGGTGGTCCCGTGACCCAGTACGGCGTTGACGGTGCCTTCGGCGACGTCAGGGTCGAGCTCCCTTGCCAGCCGGTCCGATCGCGCGCGCACGTCGGCGACGAACGACACGACGTCGGCGGGCTGGTACTGCTGGCCGAACCGCCGCTCAACCGCTACGCCGAACGCCGCAGTCACTAGGGCAGGGTAGCCCTTCCGAGCTTCGGCCCGGTCCAGCTGACCGAACAACTCCCTATGGCGGTCCATGTCGTCGGCCAGCAGCGCGCGCAGCGCCGCCACCTGTTCGTCGGTCACAGGCATGACTATCTTCCTCTCGCCTGGTTCTCGTAGTGTCGCATAGCCCACCGGGCCGCACGATCAATCACGAGCCCGAGTGTGAATACGGCTGTCGCCACGCTGCCGGCGTCTATGCCAGAATGCTGCGCTCCGTGGATATACGGCTGGTCCGGGGAGGTGCCTTCATAGCTGCCGGTCGGCGGGCGCGAGAAGACATCATGGACGAGGTTGGCGTCCTTTTCGAGGATGTCGATCTCGTCTCCGCTTTCCTCGTAGACCTCCCGCCGCAGCCTTTCCAGCAGGGAAGAAGAGTCCTCGTCCGCGTCATCGGCCAGTTCCTCACCCGCTGGCAGCTGGTCAGGAATATCGCCCTTCTCGCTGACGGTCTCCTCTACGTTCGGAGTATCGGCAGCTGCCCAGCGGGTTCCGTCGGTGTACAGATCCAGCGGTCGGCCCTTGAACTCGCCGTGAAAATGCGTCACGGACGTCGCTGCCGAGCTCAGGTCATGGGCCTGCTCGCCGTCGGGGCGCACGGCATCTGCGTATTCTTCGCGCGTCCGCGGCTCAGCCTCGGCGAGGATAACGCGGTCAGCTTCGCCGGAGTCCGCAGCACGGATACCGATGTCGCGGGCCTCTTGATTGCCCGTACCGATTCGCTCCTGATCAGCTGGAGGCTCAGTCTCACTACCAGCACGTTCGAGCGACTCGCTGCTACCCAGGATGGCCTCCTGGCCATCCTGAGAGTCCTGTATCGGCGGACCACTGTCACGCATCTCATCCGCGTGTTCCTCGCGGGTGAGCACCTCAGCCTCCGGCTGGCTACCGGTGTCCTGACCGCCAGGCTGCTCCGTGGCAGCCTGCTCGACGTGTCCCGCGTCGTAGCTGCCACTGGCGGCCGAACCATCCGGCCGCTCGCCAGCATCGGGACCGGGCGCGCTGTCGATGCTCACGGTCATGGTCCGGCGTCTGGGAGCAAATGGTCGAGGGGCCAGCGGCAATCCCGGAAGGCGGTAAGCGCGTCGGCCAGCCGCGGTTTCCAGTCCTGATCCGCGGCGCGAGCGCCGGCCGCCTGCTCGACGAGGCTGGCCGGGCGGGTGCCGTAGCAGACGGCGCGGACCTCCTTCTGGTCCCGCTGGTCGGCGTCGTACCAGCGCTGAACCATCTCGAGTTGGTCCTTGCAGGTCCGGCCGTCGATGGCGCGGAAATAGGCCGCTTCCCATTCGGCGGTGCGCGGATGCGGGCCAGCTTCCGGATCGCGGCGGTGCAGGGCGCGCAGGCTGTCCAGGACCAGCGCCCACCGGTAGGGCTGGGCCAGCCACTGGGGTTCCTGCCGGTCACACAGCCAGCGGTCCTCATCGAGGGCGGCGTGCATCGCATCGACCACGTGAACTGCGAGCGCCGGGCCGCTGACCTGGGTGGAGATGACCGGCACGCGGGAAGCGACCGCGGCATCCACCGCGTGGGACAGCGCGCAGTCCCGGAGCCGGGACTCCATCGCGGCGAGGGCCGTGGCGAAGACAGGCCCGGGCATGGGCATAATCCAGCCAGTCAGGTGGGCCAGCACGGACAGTTCGGCCCACATAGTCATCCGCGGGTCGGTGACCGCGGCGCGCTGAGCGGCGCGGACCTGCCGTAGCGTGCAGGGTGAGGACCGGCACTGCGACCCGCAGGTGGGACTGCGGGAGATGATCAGCGGGTCGGGGGAGTGGGTCGGCGTGGGCGTGCTGGTCTCGCGGCTGGTGCCGTCGGGCATCCGGGTCAGCAGCGGGTAGTCCATCCCGTCGGCGTGCACGGCCGCTTCGCCTGGCGTGAGAGTGACCAGGTAAGCGGACTGGTTCTCGGTGAGGTTCATGGTCGCGCCGACGGCCTGGCGGTCGTCCGCGGCGGGCAGCCGGTGCACGATCTTGACCGCGGTGTTCTTGATCACGTCGGGGATGAGCTTGGACGGGATCTGCTCGGCGATGATCAGCCCCTCACCGTATGCGCGGATCTCGGCCAGCAGCCCGGCGAACATCTCGACGGCGTGTTCGGCCACGCCGCCGACCGGGTTCCGGAGCAGCCGGTGAGCCTCTTCGAAGACCGAAAGGTGCCGCAAGCGCGGCTGGGTCGCGCCTTCGGAGCGCTGCCGCAGGCGCAGGTGCTCGACCAGGCGGATCAGCACGGTCCCCATCAGGAATGCCTTGTCCCGGTCGTCGCCAGTGTCCTCGATCTCCAGCACCACATTGCGCTCGAGCAGCTCGCTGAAATCCAGCGGATGGCCGCCCTGGAAGAACCGCCCGGCGGTGCCCTGGCGCAGGCTGGAGATCCGCACCGTGACGAACCCGCGCACGTTATCGGTGACCTCCCGGCCGTATCCGATCTCGTTCACCACCTGCATGGCGGTGGCTTGCAGGTCCTCCAGCGCCGGGTAACCGGGCCGCAGGCCAGGGCTGGCGGGCTCGCCGGTCACCAGGTCCCAGCCGGCGTCCTCGTAGCACCGGGTCAGGGCCGCAGCCAGCACCTGAGGAAAGGGGTCATCGGCGTCGAAGGCAGCCAGGAACAGGGACCGAACGAGGTCGGCGTGTGCCTGCAGCGGAAACCGGGAGCCATCCGGGCCGGGCGCGGGCTCGAGCGGATTGATCCCGGCCGGCGGATCGCCGAGCTCACCGGGCCGGATCCGGATCACCTCGGTTCCGGGCAGCCGGGCGGCCATCAGCCGGTATTCCGCCTTGGCGGGCTCGACCACCAGCCACGGGATGCCCGCCCGAGAGGCGGCCTCTAGCAGGCCGCGAACCGTCTGTGACTTCCCCGCGCCGGTGGCGCCGCACACGAACGTGTGCCGGTTCAGCGACGCGCGCGGAACAGCCAGATCGCCCGCAGGTACCCGGTTCCAGTCCAGCACCGTCCCCACCGGCACCGCGGCCTCGGCGTCGACGATGACCGCGGTCTCCGGAGTGACGTCGAAATCGGGCCGCAGAACGAACCGGATGCCGGGCAGCTCCCGAGCCGGCGGTCGGGCCAGCGCGGCCACCAGCCGGGACGAGGCGAAAAATGGCCAGACCGGCGCCGAGACATCCACATCGCGAGTCCGGGGGATCGGCACCCCCGGTGACATCCTCTGACTGGGATCGACCACGGTCGGCAGGTAATGACCCGCTGAAAAAGTGTTCTCCAGGATCTCCTCCAGCCCGGCGCCTCCGCCCACCGGAGCTAGGGCATATGGCAGGCCGGTCAGGTCGGCCGAGGCACACAGCAGCCCGGCGACCTGCGCCGCCGCCTGCGGCGCCGGGCCGCCGATCATCAAACGGACCCGCCACAGCCCGGTCGCCGCAGCCTGTCGCAACTCGGCGTGCCTGGCGGACAACCGCTGCGCAGCCAGCTGGGCGGGCGGACTGTCGGAACGCTGGGCATTCAGCTGAGCCAGCGCCACCTCCTCGGTCAGCTCGCCCAGCTGCCCGAACGCGACCGGCTCGGCCAGCACCAGCCAGGCGAAAGGCCCGGACCACGCCGACAGCAACCCGTCCTCGAGCGATGGCCGGGTCTCCCGGTCTTGCCGTCCCGCGTCCACGTCACCGCCCAGCAGGGCATCGCTGATGCCGGCCAGCTGCATCCAGCACGGCATCCGGGCCAGCAGGTTTGTCCCCTCACCGGGCGGAAGCGGCTGCGCGCGAGCCCCCGCGGGCAACGTCAGCACCACCTGGCCGCCATCGGCACCGCCCATCAGGGCAGGCCCAGCGGCGAGCACCCTGACCGGGCCACCGGGAGACTCCCGCACCCAGCCGAACGCGACCGGCGCGCCGTAATGAAATGCCGACACCAGCGCCTGCAGCCGTTGCGCCACACCCAGGTCAGCCTGATCCTGACCCGCCGCGACGTCCGAGCTGAGGTGAGGTCGGCGGGGAATCTGAGTGATCTGCCAGGTCGGCAGGCTTCGCAGCACCTGCCACGCCCGGCCGTTCGTCACGACGTTCCTCGCCTGCACTTGCTCACAGCCATCCCCAGCGCTCCCAGCGTAACCATGCTAGTGGCTCTCCGGAGATATTTCGTCGCTTTTCGTGACGGATGTGAGGTACGGTGACGAGCCTTCCTTCACCGGTGCATTCCTCGCGCGCGTAGGCGCGGCTGCAGCACGGTGATCACTGAGCCTGCGCACGGTGCGGATCGTGGCCCAGTCACTCTGCTACGGCAACGGCGGAAAAGTTACAGGTGCCAGTCCGCTTCGTCATACCAGGTCACCTGTACAGCCTGCTCGCCGGCGACCGCCTCGATTATCGCCAGCGTCTCCGCGCTGGCGGGGCGGGCAGGGTACAGCAGGGCGCCCACGATGCTCTCCCACTGGCCTGCTTCCATGTCCTCGATGGCGGTATCAATGTAGGCCTGCAACTGGCGCAGATGGCGGCGCAGGTTTCTCATCACGCGATCGGCAGGGATCGCATCCCAGTTGGTCCCCATGATCTCGATGATGACAAGCATCTTTTCATTGCCGTCCACCTCAACGGCCAGGTCGACGCGCCCCCGGCCGCCCCGGATGAGCCGCCACTGACGTTCCCTGAATCCCGATGCCCCCGCCAGCCCGGTCAGGAAGGCCGACTGGACCGTCCTGTGGAAAGACTGGCCCGCCGCCAGCCGCTCGACCGCCACAACATCCTCCGCACAGTGCTCCAGTTCGCCTCTGCATCATCATCCCCGGCTGACACACGCACGGGCCACAGCAGATCAGCGCGCTCTGTCCGCGGCATGAGAGTACACCTCAACCTACATAGCCTCGTATTCGTCTTTTGTCCGGCCGTCAACGAGAACCAATCCTTGCGGCACCTCTAGGGCAACTGCGGAAGCGGGAATTGCCGACACTGTTGGGGGTGGAGCAGCTAAATAACTGATTCCGACAAGTCCGCCGCACGGGTTTATTTTTTCCTGAGGGTTATCAGAAACTCTCCAGCGCAAGCTTTCGCGGATCTCCATCTAGTTGTTAATAAAGTTCTAATTTCGGCACGGCGCGCCTAAAAGGCAACGGCTCCCCCCATCGATAGAAAGGAGGTGCGAACCAAAACCTTTTACCGACGGAGGAGCCGTTGCGTTACCATCGTACCTTCGGACTGGATGCCGGACAACTCGATGAACTTGAGGCGCGTATCGAAGATATCCTGCCCGATCCCTGGGATAAGGGAACCGGGCGGCCGAAGAGCCTCTCGTTGCGGGAAGCGATCATGGTAACGCTGCTCTACAAACGGCAGAATATGATCGAAGAAGTTATTGCCGATCTTTTCGGGGTCTCCCAGGGCACCGTCTCGGAGATCATCACAGAATTCACCCCGCTAATCGCGCAGGCTACCGAGGAGTTCCGGCCGGACGCGGAGGAAGCGAAGCAGATGACGCGAGGCCGGCTAGCGCTGGTAGACGGCACGTTGTGGCCATGCTGGTCATGGGAGCGCACCCCCGAGATGTGGGCCGGGAAATATAAGACCACCGGCCATGGCAGCCTGATTATCGGCGACGAATTCGGGAACATTATCTTCGTCTCGGACCCGGCTCCCGGATGTGACCATGACATGAAGAAGCGAGAAGGCGAGGTAAAGGAGATTCTCGACCTTGCCGGATCGGTTATCGCAGACAAGGGATTTCAAGGGTCTGGCTACGTCACGCCGGCCAAGAAGCCGCAGGACCGTGAACTCTACACGCGTGAACACGAATACAATAACCAGGTCAGTTCTATCCGCGCTCCCATCGAGCGCGCGGTTGCGCATCTCAAGACCTGGAAGATCCTTTTCACCGATTATCGACGGCCGCTCAACACGTTTCTTGATTCCTTCCGCGCAGCCATCGGCCTATATTTCTTCGAATTGAGTTTTCGATAATCCTCCCTGTATGTGATATACATGAATATACTCGCCGCCAAGGGCTGCGCCGCTGCCAAACACGGCTGCAACCCACCACACCACCCCGGCTACGCTTGGGCCTTCGCCATCCTTTTCGTGTCAGGGATCGCTATTTATACCATATTCGCTACCCGGTACGGCAGCCGTATTTCGTTAGCTGGCCTGGGAGATCTCGGTGTTGCGGGCGAGTCTTGCGCGTTCCTGGAGGCACCAGCGGGAGCGGGCCTGGTGGTGGCGGGTCCAGGTGTCCCATTGGTCCTCGTGTTCCGGTGGCCATGACGGTGCGGTCGCGGCGGCGAGCAGCCGCCTGACTTGCGGGACGGTGAGCGGGATGAGGCCGGGGTCGGCGGGCGGCGAGCTGGTCCGGGCGGGTCGGCGGCGGTGCCTGCGTGTCGGTCTCGTCGCGGAGGAGAGCGGCGGTGACGGCGCAGATCGCGAGGGCGGCGCAGGTCGGGGACGGTGTGTCGCCGGGCGATCGCGGTGTAGAGCCGGACCTGGGACTCGGTCCAGCCCGAACTGGTCCTTCCCGAACTCGAATCCTTC
>CAVXRK010000002.1:0-21356 GCA_963764025.1 uncultured Acidobacteriota bacterium | reverse complement strand
GACTTCACCAGGAGTTTCTCTTCCCCGCTCCCGCTCGTCGGTTTCTGGTAAATGGAGAACGCTCCATCCCGGTCCGAGCTATACACGATGGAATCGCCCTTGGGAGACCACACGGGGCAAAAGGAGTTGTCCTGGCCGAAGGTGAATCGCGAGTTGACGCCCCGCGAAAGCTCGCGGATCCAGATGTCCGACTTGCCGGCGCGAGGGTCGGTGAGGTCGAACGCGATCCGGTCGCCCGAGGGCGAAAAATAGGGATCCTGGTACTCCGCGGGGTCGCCGAGGGTGTCGAGCTCTTTTCCGGACCGGTCCATCCAGAGCAAGCGGCCACCCGATTCTCCGGTCCGGTACGCGAGCACGCCGTCGCGGGAGACCGAGAAGCGCGCCAACCCGACCGCGTCGGTCCCGATCTGTTCCGCGAGGGGAACCGGCTCTCCGGTGGTCTTCATGGCCTTCGCGTCGAAGGGCTGCGCCATGAGCGTGCGGTCTTTCAGGAACAGCAGATAGCCCTGGGGCGCGTAGGCCAGCATCGACTGGGCGGAGGCGAACGGCCTGGTCTCGTTCGAATCGAGCGAGCCGATGCGATAAGCGCTCTGATCGCCCTTCTGATTGATGGCCATGTAGATGAAGTGGCGGCCGTCGGGAAGGAACTCGGGCCACCCGATTTGGATTTCCTTGCGTGACGGGTCCGCCTTCGCTGCGACAACCGGCGTTCCACCCGCGGCCGGGACCCGGTAGATCGGATCCGTGCCCGTGCCGTCCAACAGGATTACGCCTTCGGGACTCCAGCTCCCGTCGACTCCGGTCGGGACATCGCAAATTTTTGTAGGCGGGCCTCCGGTCACGTCGATCTTTTTCAGCTTCCCATCCGCGACGAACCCGAGAAACCGGCTGTCCGGGGACCAGAACGGACGCCGGGTTCCCTCCGTGCCCGGGAGCGGCTGCGCCGTGAGCGCGTTGAGCGGCCGGAGCCAGATCTGGGTCTTACCTCCCGAATCGGTCGCATTGAACGCGAGCGTCATTCCGTCGGGGGAAATTTTCGGCGCGTCGATCGTCGTGATCCCTGGCGGATTGGCGACCTCGAACCGGACGAGGCGCGGGGGCTTCGGAGCGCGACGGAGGAACCCGTAACCCAGGGCCGCCATGCCGACCAGGGCCGCGGCCGCCACCGCCCACGCCAGTCTCTCGCGGTTCTTGCGCCGCGCGACGACGGGCGCAGGCACCCCCGCGAGCGAGCCACCCTCCGCGATCCACTGCAGCTGCAGCATCACGTCGTGCGCTGTCGACCAGCGGTGCTCTGGCTCCTTCGCGATGCAGCCCTTGACGACCCGGTCGAGCGCCGGCGGGATCATCGGCTGAATCGACGAGATCGGCGGCGGATCGGTGTTCATGATCGACCCGATCAGCGACGCCTGGCTCTTGCCCGTGAACGCCTTCTGGCCGGACAGCATCTCGTAGAGCACGCAGCCGAAGGCGAAGATGTCGCTGCGCGCGTCGGCCTCGCGGCCTTCGAGCTGCTCGGGCGCCATGTACTGGAAGGTTCCGAGGATCGTCCCGCGCGAAGTGAGCGGCTGGCTCTCCTGCATGGCCGTCGGCAGGCTTGTCGCCTGGGAAGCGGCGCTCTTGTCGGGAGCCGCGAGCTTCGCGAGGCCGAAGTCGAGGAGTTTCACGCCCGACTTCGTCAGCATGATGTTCCCGGGCTTCAAATCCCGGTGAATGATCCCGCTCCGGTGCGCCGCGTCGAGCGCACCCGCGATCTCGACTCCGAACTTCAAGGCCTGATCCATCGGAAGGGCGCCCTTCGCCAGCCGGTCCGCCAGCGTCTCGCCTTCCAGGAATTCCATGACGAGGTAGTCCGTGCCGTCCTGGTGCCCGACGTCGTGGAGCATGCAGATGTGCGGGTGCGAGAGCGACGAGATCGTCTTCGCCTCGCGCTCCAGTCTCTGCCGCAGCTCCGCCGACGACGACATGTGCGCCGGCAGCACCTTGACCGCGACGTCCCGGCCGAGCCGCGTGTCTTTGGCCTTGTAGACCTCTCCCATTCCTCCCGCCCCGATCGGCGCGAGGACCTCGTAGGGGCCGAGTTTCGTTCCCGTGGCAAGACTCATGTCAGACCTTTCAACGTCAATCTCCATTCAGTTCGCGGCGCGCATAGTCTCCCGACCGAAGGGAGGGAGGAGGTGCGCGCCGCGGGAGCGAAGCGCCTCGAGGAGGTCAGGCGCGCGGTCGAGCGCCGTCCGCGAGCCGCGCGCCGGTGGCGGAGCCAGACCTCCGAGTCAGCGGAGCGACGGCTCACTTGCCCAGCCCGGCGAACCAGTTCAGCACCACCGTCGTCGGGTTCATGGCGTCGCGTCCGAGCGGCGCGACGAAGAGGAAGCGCTGGCCGTCGCCCGCGGGCAGGACCTTGTTGCGGGCGTTGCCGATGTGGACTCGGCCCACGAAAAGCGGTCGCGGAATGCCGGCCTCGAGCGAGGCTCCGCCCCGGATCTCGACGGCCATCAGCTTCTGGTCGGGGCTCCGGTAATAGAGCTCCTTGCCGTCGGCGCGCCAGTGCGGGTCCGAGCCGCCGGTATTCGAAATCTGCCACTTGCCGCCCGGGCCGGGATAACTCTGGGCATAGATCTCCTGCCGTCCCGATTCGTTCGACATGTACGCGATGAAGCGGCCGTCGGGAGAAAAGTGAGGCCCGTTCTCATTGAACGCCGCTCCGGCGAACGTCACCGGCTTCCGGTCGCCGGTCATCGGCAGCATCACGATGTCCCAGCCCGTCTTCTGGTTGCGGACCTGGTAGGCGAGGATGGATCCGTCGGGCGAGAAGCTGACGGGAATGACGAGCTCTTCCATCTTGGCGATCAGTTTTTCGTCACCCTGCCCGTTGGCCGCCTTCTCGTAGAGTCCGGGCGCGCCGTCCCGATCCGACGCAAAGACGATCGTGTCGCCGCGGGGAGAAAACAAGGGCGAGAAGGCGTTGCCCGGGGCGAACGTGAATCGCGAGTTGACCCCGCGACCGATGTCGCGGATCCAGATGTCGGTCTTGTTGGCTCGGAGGTCGAGCAAGTCGAATGCGAGACGGTCGCCGTTGGCCGACAGGTCCGGCTCGCCGTACTCGCCCGGATCGCCGAGCGTCTCGAGCTCCTTGCCGGACCGGTCGACCCAGACGAGCCGGTTTCCCGATTCCCCCGTTCGATAGGCGAGGATGCCGTCGCGGGAGACGGAGAACCGCGCGAGGCCGACGGCGTCGGTCCCGATCTGCTCGGCGAGCGGCACGGGCTCTCCCAGCGTCTTGATCGCCTTCGCATCGAAGCGCTGGGCCACGAGCGTCCGGTCGCGCACGAAGAGCAGGTAGCCCGGGGGCGCGTAGGTGAGCATCGTCTGCGCCGGAGCGAACGCCTTCGTTTCGGTCGAATCGAGCGAGCCGATTCGATAGGCGCTGTCGTCCACCTTCGCGTTGATGCACATGTACATGAAGTGGCGGCCGTCGGGAAGAAACTCGGGCCAGCCGATCTGCGTCTCCTTGCGCCCGGCGTCGGCTTTCACGGCCACGACCGGCGCGCCTCCCGCGGCTGAGACGCGGTGGATGGGGTCGGCGCCCGTGCCGTCGTACAGGATCACGCCTTCGGGACTCCACGTCCCGTCGGCTCCGGTCGGAGCGTCGCAGATCTTCGTCGGCGGACCTCCCCCGACGTCGACCTTCATGAGCTTTCCTCCGGCGAAGAAGCCGATGAAGCGGCTGTCGGGCGACCAGAAGGGGCGCGTGGTTCCTTCCGTCCCCGCGAGCGGTTGGGCCGCGAGGGCGCTCAAGGGGCGGATCCAGACCCGGGTCTTGCCCTCGGCATCCGTGGCATTGAAGGCCAGGATCTGGCCGTTGGGCGAGATCCGCGGCGTGTCGATCGCGATGACGTTGGGAGGGATCGCGATCTCGAATCGCGTGATGCGGGGAGGCTTCGGCGCGCGGCGCACCCAGCCGAAAATGCCGAGGGCCGCCGCGACGAGCGCGACCGCCGCGACCGTCCACGCGAGCTTCTCCCGGTTCTTGCGCCGTGCCACGACCGGCGCCGGCAAGCCCGCCTGCGACCCGCCCTCCGCGATCCACTCGAGCTGCAGCTTCGCGTCGTGCGCCGTCTGGAACCGGTCCTCGGGATCCTTCGCGAGGCACGTCTTCACCACGCGGTTCAACGCGGGCGGGATCATCGGCGCCGCCTCGCTGATCGACGGCGGATCGTCCCGCAGGATCGACCCGATCAATGACGCCTGGCTCTTGCCCGTGAACGCCTTCTTCCCCGTCGCCATCTCGTACAGGACCGCCCCGAAGGCGAAAATGTCCGACCGGCCGTCCGCCTCGCCGCCCTCCAGCTGCTCCGGAGCCATGTACTGGAACGTGCCGAGGACGGTTCCCCGCTCCGTCAGAGGCTGGCTGACCTGCGCTTCCGTCGCAAGAACCGAGGCGCCCGAGACGGGCCGCGCGCCGGCGGCCGTCAACGGCTTCGCCAGACCGAAGTCCAGCAGCTTCACGCCCGTCTTCGTCAGCATGATGTTGCCGGGCTTCAGGTCCCGGTGCACGATCCCCTGACGGTGCGCCTTGTCGAGCGCGTCCGCGATCTCGATCCCGTAGCGCAGGACCTGCTCCGTCGGCAGCGCGCCCTTGCCCAGCCGGTCCGCGAGGCTCTCGCCCTCCAGGAGCTCCATCACGAGGTAATCGGTCTCGCCTTCCCGGCCCACGTCGTACAGCGAGCAGATGTGCGGGTGCGAGAACTGCGAGATCGTCTTCGCCTCCCGCTCGAACCGCTGACGCACTTCCTCGCTCGCCGACAGGTGCGACGACAGCACCTTCACCGCCACCTGCCGGTCCAGACGCGAATCCTTCGCCCGGTAGACCTCCCCCATCCCACCCGCGCCGATCGGCGCCACGATCTCGTACGGACCCAGACGTGTCCCCGCGGCGAGACTCATGTCAGTGCTCCAGCCCCTCGAACCAATTCAGGATGACGGTCGTCGGAGTCATCGACTCACGCCCGAGCGGCGCGATGTAGAGGAAACGCTGCCCGTCGGCCGCCGGCGAGTAGCGATTGCGCGATGCGCCGGGGGGAACGCGACCCAGGAACAGCGGCTGCGGAATGCCGGCCTGAAAGTTGCCGGCGGTCTGGACGTCCACCGCCATGAGCTTCTGATCGGGCGCGCGGAAGAAAATCTGCTTGCCGTCCGCCCGCCACGAGGCGTCGAAGCCGCCGGCCGTCGAGATCTGCCATTTGCCCCCGGGATCCGGAAAGGTCTGGACGTAGACCTCGCCGCGCCCGGACTCGTTCGACTGGTACGCGATGAATCGGCCGTCGGGCGAGAACGTGGCATTCAGGTCGTTGAACGGCGTTTGAACCACGGGAATCGGCTTGCGGTCGCCCGAGGTCGGCATAACGAAGATGTCCCAGCCCTCCTTTCCCCGATGCGAATAGGCGATGTACTTCCCGTCGCGCGACCAATCGGTGGCGAGGACGCGTCCGTCGGTGCTCTTGAGGAGCGATTTCTCCTCTCCCTGGCCGGTGGACGCCTTCTCGAGGAGACTGGATGCGCCCTCCTTTTCCGAAGTGAAGACGATTCGGGAGCCGTCCGGAGACCACAGTGGGCAGATGTTGACGCCGGCGGCGAACGTGAAGCGCGAGTTCACGCCGCGCGCGAGGTCCCGGACCCAGATGTCGAACTTCCCGCTGCGCGGATCCGAGGCGTTGAACGCGAGTCGGTCTCCCGCGCGGGACAACGCCGGATTGCCGTAGTCGCCGGGAGCGCCGGCCGTCTCGAGCTCCTTCCCGCCTCGATCCATCCAGAGCAGTCGATTTCCGGAATCGCCCGTGCGGTAGGCGAGGACGCCGTTGCGGGACACCGAAAAGCGAGCGAGACCCACGGCATCCGTGCCGATCTTCTCGGCCACGGGGGCCGGTTCGCCGATCGTCTTGAGCTTCTTCAGGTCGAAGCGCTGCGCGACGAGCGTCTTGTCGCGCACGAAGAGGATGTATCCGGGCGCCGCATAGCTGAGAAGCGTCTGTGCGGACGCCATCGGTGTCGATTCCTTCGAGCCGAGCGAGCCGATGCGGTAGAGGTTGTCTTCCGGTTTCTGGCCGCTCGCCAGATAGATGTAGTGGCGGCCGTCGGGAAGAAACTCCGGCCACGCGACCTGCGTTTCCTTGCGCGCCGGGTCGGGCTTGACCTCGACGACCGGGGTTCCGCCCGTGGCGGCAACCCGCTGGATGGGATCGCCCGTGACGCCATCGAAGAGGATCACGCCCTCCGAGCTCCAGGAGCCGTCGGCTCCGGTCGGTGCGTCGCAGACCTTCTGCGGCGGGCCGCCGGTCGTGTCGACCTTCTTCAGCTTGCCCTCGGCGAAGAAGGCAAGGAAGCGGGAGTCCGGCGACCAGAAAGGACGCGTCGTACCGTCGGTCCCTTCCAGCGCGTGCGCCGTCAGGGAGTTGAGCGGCCGGAGCCAGATGCGGGTCTTTCCCGAGGAGTCCGTCGCGTTCAATGCGATGAGGCGCCCGTCGGGGGACACGCGTGGCATGTCGATCGCCACGAGATCCTCCGGAGACATGATGTCGAAGCGAGCCATCAAGGGCGGAACCGGCGCGCGGCGGATCCAGCCGTACGTGGCGAGGCCCGCGGCGACGAGCGCGACGGCCGCGACGGCCCAGGCGAGCTTCTCGCGATTCTTGCGCCGCGCGACGACGGGCGCCGGAAGTCCCGCCTGCGACCCGCCCTCCGCGATCCACTCCAGCTGCAGCTTCGCGTCGTGCGCCGTCTGGAACCGGTCCTCCGGATCCTTCGCCAGGCACGTTTTTACGACCCGGTTCAGCGCCGGCGGGATCATCGGCGCCGCTTCCGAAATCGACGGCGGCTCGTCCCGCAGGATCGATCCGATCAGCGACGCCTGGCTCTTGCCCGTGAACGCCTTCTTGCCCGTCGCCATCTCGTACAAGACCGCGCCGAAGGCGAAGATGTCCGACCGGCCGTCCGCCTCCCCGCCCTCCAGCTGCTCCGGAGCCATGTACTGGAACGTGCCGAGGACGGTTCCCCGCTCCGTCAGAGGCTGGCTGACCTGCGCTTCCGTCGCAAGCACCGACACTCCCGACACTGGTCGCGCCCCCGCCGCCGTCAACGGCTTCGCCAGACCGAAGTCCAGCAGCTTCACGCCCGTCTTCGTCAGCATGATGTTGCCGGGCTTCAGGTCCCGGTGCACGATCCCCTGACGGTGCGCCTTGTCGAGCGCGTCCGCGATCTCGATCCCGTAGCGCAGGACCTGCTCCGTCGGCAGCGCGCCCTTGCCCAGCCGGTCCGCGAGGCTCTCGCCCTCCAGGAGCTCCATCACGAGGTAATCGGTCTCGCCTTCCCGGCCCACGTCGTACAGCGAGCAGATGTGCGGGTGCGAGAACTGCGAGATCGTCTTCGCCTCCCGCTCGAACCGCTGACGCACTTCCTCGCTCGCCGACAGGTGCGACGACAGCACCTTCACCGCTACCTGCCGGTCCAGACGCGTATCCTTCGCCCGGTAGACCTCCCCCATCCCACCGGCGCCGATCGGCGCGGCGATCTCGTACGGTCCAAGACGTGTTCCCGCAGCAAGGCTCATGTCAGCCCTTCTTCCTCAGCCTGTCGTCCGCAGAGCCAAGACTCTCCCGATGCGCCCGAAGGCGCAGGGCTCGCGCATGCGCGAGCGACGTTCCCAGCCCCTGCAAAATCCAGTGGGCGAAGCCTACAACAACGGTCGCGGAACGGTCGAACGACGCGACTCGATCCGCATGCGCATCCCGCGCTCCGGACGCAGCGTGATCGACGGCGCGGGGACGACGGGATGACCGGGCGCGAGCCGGAGGCGCCACCGCCGGGCGAGTGTCGCGAGCACGAGGACGCCCTCCATCCACGCGAACCCCTCGCCGATGCAGACCCGCGGGCCCCCGCCGAACGGGAAGTAGGCGAATCTGGGCCGTTGCTCTTTCGCTTCCGGGCGGAAGCGCTCCGGATCGAAACGCTCCGGGTCCGGAAAGAAGCGCGGGTCCCGGTGCGTCACCCATTGGCTACAGACGACGATCGAGCGACTCGGGACGACGTAACCGCCGATCGCGTAATCCTCGGTCGCCCGCCGGCCGATGATCCAGGCCGGAGGAAAGAGGCGCATCGACTCGGCGAAGACCATCTCCGTGTAGGCGAGCTTCGGGAGGTCGGCGAACCCGGGTGGCCCGTCGAGGGCGTCGGCCTCGGCGTGCAGCTTCGCCTCGGTCTCGGGGTTCTGCGAGAGCAGGTACCAGGTCCAGGTCAGGGCATTGGCCGTCGTCTCGTGGCCCGCGAGGAAGATGGTCACGGCCTCGTCGCGCACCTGCAGGTCGGTCATGCCCGTGCCGTCGCCCTCCGTGTCGCTCGCCTGGACCAGCAGCGTGAGCAAGTCCGTGCGCCCGCCGGGCGAGCGCCGTCGCTCCGCGATGAGCCGTCCGATCGTCGCGTCGATCCGGGCGCGCGCCTTCGCGAACCGCCGGTTCGAGGGCAGGGGAAGCCGGTCGACGACCTGGAAGAACGGCAGCGAGAACGTCCGGCCGAAGAGCTGGATCGCGGTGGTCAGTGCGGCGCCGATTTCGTCGGCCTCCGACTCCACTTCGGAGTCGAAGAGCGTCCGGCCGACGATCGAGAGCGTCAGCCGCGACATCTCCTGGGCGAGATCGCGCGTTTCGCCGTCGCGCCAACGCGCGCTCATGGCCTCGGCGTGGGCGGTCATCACACCCGCGTAACCGGCGATGCGGTCGCGGTGGAAGGCCGGCTGCATCATCCGCCGCTGCCGCAGGTGAACCGGATCCTCGCTCGTCAGCAGGCCCTCGCCGAGGAGTCGCTTGGCGCGCTCGAGACCCCGGCCCTTGTGAAAACGATCGGCGTGGGTCACGAGCACGTCGCGAATCCAGTCGGGGCGGCTCACGAGGTGGACGTCGACCGGCCCGAGCCGAAACCGCGCGATGTCGCCGTGCTCGCGCGCCAGGCGCGTCAGGAAGCCGAGCGGATCCCGTCGGAGCGCGAAGAGATGGCTGCCGGGATAACGTCGGGGCGGCCCGGGGGCGCGATCCTTCACGCTCACGGATCGAGAGTATGCGATCCCCCCCCGTGATGTAATGTCCCCGCACCCTCGTAAGGAGCGAACATGACTCGGACCCTGCGGCGCCTGTCGTTTCTTTTCGTCGCCGGCGCCATCGCCGCCGCCGCTTGCCGCGGCACGCATCCCGCGCCGCAGTTCGCGTGGGACAAGACCGCCGATTTCGCGGCGGCGAAGACCTACGCCTGGTGGGTCGGGCCGGGCTACCCGCCGCCCCACGGCGACTCGATCATCGACGGCGAGTTCATCTCGCAGCACGTCCACGCCGCGGTCGACGCGAGCCTCGCGGGCAAGGGCTACCAGAAGGTCGACCCCTCGCGCGCCTCGCTCCTCGTCGCGTTTCTCACCGGGGACACGCGGGTGAGCGACGAGGTCAAGGACCCCAACTACGCCTGGCTGACCGGCTACGAGAGCGTGATGTACGAAAAATCGCGCGCCATCACGATCGACTTCCGCACCGCGGACAAGAAGCTCATCTGGAGGGGCTCGATCACGCGGCTCGAGGGCGAAAACCCGGATGCGGCGGGCCGTGAGATCCACACCGAGATCGACTCGCTTCTGTCGAAGTTCCCGCCGCCGCCCGGCGCGGCGCCCACGAATTGAGGTCATGACCATGAACCGGCGAATTCTCGTTGCCGCCGCCTGCGCAATCCTCGGCGCCCTCCAGCTCGCGTGCGCGGGCAGGCCGAGCTACGACTACGCCTTCGATCCTGCGTTCCGCTTCACGCCCCCGAAAACGTATGCGTGGTACGACGATCCGAACTTCAAGCCGCCCGGGGGCGGGTCGGTCGTCGACGGACGATTCATCGACGAGAACATTCGGAGGGCCATCGACGAGACCCTCAAGAAGAAAGGCGTCCAGCCCGCGGCGGCCGGCGCCACGCCCGACATCTACGTCTCCTACTCGACGCGGGCGGAAGGAGCCTCGTCCCAGGACCGCGTCAGCTCGTACAGCTGGTGGAGCGGCCTGTACGAAACGAGCACTAAGTACCGCCAGGGGGGCACCCTCTGGATCAACATCCGCGACTCGCAGCAGAAGCTCATCTGGCGCGGACTCAAGTCGGCGTTGCTCGGCACGAGTCCCGATGCGCTCCGGCGCGACATCGAACGGGCCGTCTCGGAGCTGCTCGCGGAGTACCCGCCTCCGCCCGGCGCGAAGAACGCCGCGGCGGCGCCTTAGCGCTTACTTCTTCAGAGAACCGGGCCAGTCGACGACGACCGTCATCGGCTGCTCGTCGGCGGCGACCTCGGGCACGACGGCGAGGAACCGGGTCCCGTCCTTCGAAACCCGGAAGTTCAGCCACGGCTTGCCGGCGATCGTGAACAGCTCCCTCGGAGATCCGGTCTTCAGAGTCGGGTCCGTCGCGATGGGAAGCGCCATCATCCGCCCGTCGGCGGCGACGTAGTAGAGCGTCTTCCCGTCGCGGCTCCACTGCAGCAGACGGGCTCCCTCGGAGGACAACCGCACCTTTTCTCCCGGTCCGGGAAACGGAGTCACGTAGGCTTCGGCCTGGCCCGATTCGTTCGAGATGAACGCGAGGAAGCGGCCGTCCGGAGAAAACCGAACTTCCTTCTTGTCGAAAGGCGACTGCAGGAAGGGCGCGGGTTCTCCCGGGCCGGAGAGCGGAAGAGTCCAGATGTCGAAGTAGCCTGACATCGCCCGCTCGACATAGACGAGGGTCTTACCATCCGGCGACAGGTCCTGGGCTTGCTGAAAGGCGTTCAGAGCCTTCGTCAGCCGCTCTTCGGCTCCGCTTTCGAGGCTTCGGCGAAAGAGCTCGGGCGCGCCGCCGCGATTGGCTGAGTAAACGATGCTCTTTCCTCCCGGCAGATCCATCGGAAACACCTCGGTCTCCGTTTCCGTCGTGATGGGAGTCTCGACGCCTCGATCGAGATCCAGCGACCAGATGTCGAATGTGCCGATGCCGGCCCGGGTGCGGTCATAGAAGACCCGGCGCCCCTCCCGGGCGATCTCCAGGTTGAGGTAGTTGCCCGGGGGTCCGATGGATTCCAGGGCGCGACCGGCCAGGTCGAACCAGGTCAGCCGGCTCACGTCGTCGTGTGACTGGTAGACGAGCGTCCCCGACCGGGACGCGGCGAAGGAAGCGCGGCCGGTCGACAGGAAATAGCTCACCGGCTCGGCGATCGAGATGGGCTCGCCCGTCAGGCGCCCGCCGCCCGCATCGAACGGCTGCGCCAGCAGTGACCCTTCCCGGACGAACACGATGAAACCTGGATCGACGTATTGCACCGACGAAGCGATCGGCGCCAGCATCCGCGAGGGCTTTCCGATTTCCCCGAGCATCAGGCGCCACGTGGTGTCGCGCAGCCGGACGAGATACAGGAATCGCCGGCCGTCGGGAAGGAACCAGGGCCAGGCGACGCGGACTTCGTCGGCGGATGCTTCGATCGCTTTCTCCGGCGAGCCGCCGGCTGCGGAGACCCGAAAGATGATGCGGGCCTGGATGCTGGCGAACAGGATGTCTCCCCCGCCGCCCCAGGTCCCGGCCCGCCCGCCCCCCGGCGGAAGGTCGCAAATCGGCACCGCGGCCGCGCCCTCCGCCAGAAGGATCCGCTTGAGCTTTCCCGGAACGAAGAAGCCGATGGATTTCCCGTCGGGGGACCAGAAGAGCGACGTCGCGTCCTCGGTTCCGCGGACCGGCCGGGCGTCGAGCGTCGCGAGATCGCGGACCCAGATTCCGCGGGTTCCGGGAGCGTCCGGTGATGCGATCCCCCGCCGCGCGGCGGAAACCGCGAAGGGCGCCGAGATGAAGGCGATCCGCGAGCCATCGGGCGAGATGGCGACCGGGATCGATTCGTAGGTCGTGAAGAAGGCGCGGCCAGCGGGCGGCGGAAGAGGGAATCGAATGGTCGACGCCGGCGCGGCGGCGGACCTCCCGCCTCGCCACAGCGCGACCGCAGCCAGAGCCGCGGCGATCACGGCGACGGCCCAGGGCAGGGCGTCCCGGCCGCGAGGCGGCCGCGGCCGGGCTGCGGAGGCCGAAGACGTCCCGGAATCCCCGAGGCCCGCCAGTTGCAGCCCCACGTCGTGCGCCGTCTGCCAGCGCGCGTCCGGATCCTTCGCGAGGCACCCCCGCACGATCCGGTCGAGCGCCGGCGGCGACATCGGCTGGACCGACGAAACCGGCGGCGGCTCGCCGGAAAGAATCGCGGAAATCAGGCCCGCCTGGCTCGAGGCCTCGAAGGCCTTCCGGCCGGTCGCCATCTCGTACAGGGTCGCGCCCAGAGCAAAGATGTCCGACCGCGCGTCGGCCGCGCGGCCTTCGAGCTGTTCGGGGGACATGTAGGCGAGGGTGCCGATGATCGTCCCATCGCGCGTGACGTCCGCCGCCGCGGTGTGCTCCGAGGTCAGGCCCTCGGGAGCCTCGCTCGCCGCCTTGGCGAGGCCGAAGTCCAGCAGTTTCACGCCCGCCTTCGTCAGCATCACGTTGGCGGGTTTCAAATCGCGATGAACGATGCCCTTGCGGTGCGCGGCGGAGAGCGCTCCGCAGATCTGCGCCCCCGCCTGCGCGATCTCGCTCGCCGGCATCGGCCCGCGCGCCAGGCGCTGCGCGAGCGACTCCCCGTCGAGCAGCTCCATGACGGCGTAGGTCAACCCTCCGTCCCGTCCGAAATCGTGAAGCGCCAGGATGTTGGGATGCGACAGCGCCGCGACCGCGCGCGCCTCGCGCTCGAACCGGGCCAGCGCCGCGGGGTCCACCGCGACCTTCTCCGACAGCACCTTGATCGCGACCTCGCGCCCCAGCCGCGCGTCCTTCGCCTTGTAGACCTCCCCCATGCCGCCCGCTCCGATGGGCGAGAGAATCTCGTAGGCGCCGAGTCGGGTGCCGGCGGAGAGCGTCATGGCTTCTCGGGGTCCGGCGTCCAGTTCGTCACGAGTCGGACGCTCGGCGCGTCGACGTTGCCCGAGCTGTTCACGAGAAAACGTTTGCCGTCGCGAGAGATCTCGAACGCGCCCGCGACCCGCGGTCCCGTGAAGAGCTGGACGGGAAACAGCGGTTCGGCGGCTCGGATGCGCAGCCGCGCCCCGTCGGGCTCGACCGCCGCGGACATCAGCTCGTTGTCCTGTGAGACGAAGTAGAGCGTGCGGCCGTCCGGCGACCAGCGCACGTGGCTTCCACCGGCCGCGGATACCTGCTGACGGCCGATCCCCGAAGGAAACGCGACGACGAAGGCCTCGAGGCGGCCGCCCTGCAGCTGCGTGAACGCCAGCCAGCGCCCATCGGGGGAAACCCGTCCATCCGTCTGCAGACCGGGAGTCTCCATCAGCCGCGAGGGCTTGTCCGGCTGATCCAGCGGGAACAGCCAGATTTCCGTGCTGCCGATCGCGCCCCGATCCACGACGAGGTACCGGCCGTCGGGCGAGAGGTCGGTCGGCTCGATGCGAACCTTCGAGCGCGCGACCTCGGCGACCTTGCCTCCGCCGAACGCGGAGCGGCGCAGGAGCTTGTAGTCCGAGCCCACCGTGGCCGAGGTGCCGCTGACGTAGAAGATCTCGGCGCCGTCGCGCGCCCAGATGGGCGTCAGGATGACCTGCTCGTTCGTGGTCAGCCGCGTCCGCAAGCCCCGGTCGAGCTCGTAGACCCAGAGGTCGCTGTTCGGATCGCCTTCGATGACGCTCGCCCGCGTGCCGTCGGGCGAGAGGCGCAGGGCATAGCTGTTGTTCGGTTCGCCGACCCTCTCGCCGACGCGGCCGGAGGGATCCATCCACTGGAGCTGGCCGCGGGCCTGCTCCTGCGCGGTCTGGTAGACGAGGATCCCGTCGCGGGAGACCGAGAAAACGCCCCGCCACGTTCCATAGTCGAAGTTCGCCTCCGCCGGAACGCCGCGCGCCTTGCCCGTCACGGCGAGACGATCGGAGTCGAAAGGCCACGCGACGAGGTGTCCCTCGCTGACCGACAGGAGCCATCCCGGGACGGTCTGCGCGCTTCCATAGGAAGAGAGCAGACGCGTGGACGGGCCGCCGTCCACGGAGACGACGTAGATTCCGGAGGCCTCGGCCCGCGGGTTGAGGTGGCTCGCCGCGAGAAAAAGGACGTGCTTTCCGTCCGGAAGCATCCAGGGCCACCGGTGCGTGCTGTGCTTCGTCTTGTCGACTTGCGTGATCGCTCGCGGCGTCCCGCCCGACGCGGGCACGCGCCAGATCCCGCCCTGAAAGTCCGGCGTGTAGACGATCGTGCCGTCCGGCCCCCACGTGCCGCCCCGCGGCGTGGGCGCGTCGGCCAGGGCCTGGGACGGTCCGCCGGAGGCCTCGATCGTGCGCAGCTTGCCGCCCGCGAAGAAACCGACCGAGCGGCTGTCGGAGGACCAGAACGGGAACGTGCCGCCCTCGGTTCCGGCCAGGGCCGCGACGCCGCCCGTGCGCAGCGAGCGGACCCAGAGCTTCCCGGCGCCGCCGAACACGACGCTCGCGCCGTTGGGAGACACGACCGGGGGCGCGGCCTCGTCGCCGGTCAGCTGCCACCCGGTCTTCGGGGGCGGATCGAGGAAGGAGTAGACGGGAGCCGGCCGGTCGCCGCCCCGGCGCATGAGCCCGATCCCGAGCGCGACCGCGGCGACCCCCGCGATCGCCGCCGCGACCCAGCCGGCGCGGCCCGAGCGCCGCAACGGTGCGGCCGCGAGCCCCGACACCGTCGCGGAAATGCCGCTCGACGACCCCTCGCCGATCCAGCGGAGCTCCCGTTTGAGGTCGCTTGCCGACTGCCACCGCTCCTCGGGGTCCTTGGCGAGACAGGTGCGTACCACCCGCTCGAGCGCGGCCGGCGAAGTCGGCTGGACCTGAGAGATCGGCCTCGGCTCGTCGCGGAGGATCGACGAGATGAGCGAAGCCTGACTCGAGCCGGAAAAAGCCTTCTGCCCCGTCACCATCTCGTACAGGACGGCCCCGAACGCGAAGATGTCCGTTCGCCCGTCGGCGTCCTTGCCCTCGAGCTGCTCGGGCGCCATGTACTGGAAGGTCCCGAGGATCGTGCCTTCCTGGGTCAGACCCTGCTGTGTCGGAAGCGCGGTGAGGCTCGACTCCGGCTTCGCCGGCGCCATCGCCTTCGCGAGACCGAAGTCCAGGAGCTTCACGCCCGAACGCGTCAGCATGACGTTGCCCGGCTTCAGGTCCCGGTGGACGATCCCCTGCCGGTGCGCCTTGTCGAGCGCATCCGCGATCTCCACTCCGAAGCGCAGCGTCTGTTCGAGCGGGAGTGGCCCCTTCGCGAGGCGATCGGAAAGCGTTTCGCCCTCGAGGAGCTCCATCACCAGGTACTCGCGCTCACCCTCGCGACCGACGTCGTACAGCGCGCAGATGTGGGGATGAGAGAGCTGCGAGATCGTCTTCGCCTCCCGCTCGAACCGCTGCCGCACCTCGGTCGAAGACGAGAGGTGCTGGGGCAGGACCTTGACCGCGACCGTCCTCTCCAGGCGCGTATCCTTCGCCCGATAGACCTCCCCCATCCCTCCGGCGCCGATCGGCGCCAGGATCTCGTAGGGACCGAGCTTCGTTCCCGCAGAAAGCGTCACGCGTGTGGAGGGAAGCGTACATCGAACAGCCGGAGGGACACGCGTTCGGCCTCGGCCTTGAGGCGAACGAATCATGCGCGCACCCGCGCCATCCTCTAGCCTTCGAAGCGAGGCCTCGATGGCGCACGCAACCGCCCGCTCCGGCTACAGCAACCTGATCGACCGGCTCAATCGGTTCCCGCAGGGCGCGCCGCCATCCGACCTTCTCTACCGCATCCTGCGGATTCTCTTCACCGAGCGCGAGGCATCCCTCGTGGCGTCCCTGCCGATTCGGCCGTTCCGCGCCGAGACGGCTGCGCGCGCCTGGGGCACGACCCCCGCCGAGGCGCGGAACATTCTCGAGTCGCTCGCCGCAAAGGCTCTTCTCATCGACATCGTGGGCGACCGGGAGACGCGCTGGGTCCTGCCGCCGCCGATGGCCGGCTTCTTCGAGTTCTCGATGATGCGGGTGCGGGGCGACGTCGACCAGAAGATGCTCGCCGAGCTCTTCTACCGGTACCTGAACGTCGAGGAGGATTTCGTTCGCGCCCTCTTCGCGCGGGGCGAGACCCAGCTCGGACGGGTCTTCGTCAACGAGGAGGCGGTGCCCGACGAGGATGTCCTCGAGGTGCTCGACTGGGAGCGGGCAAGCCACGTCGCCCGCACCGCCTCGGCCATTGGCGTCGGCACCTGCTACTGCCGGCACAAGACGAGCCATCTCGGCCGCTCCTGCGCCGCCCCCCTGGAGATCTGCCTGACGTTCGGCGACACGGCCGCGTCCCTGGTTCGCCACGACTTCGCCCGGCGCGCGGACGCGGCCGAGGCCGTGGACCTGCTGCACGAGGCGCGCGAGAAGGGCCTCGTCCAGTTCGGCGAGAACGTGCGCCGGCAACCCGCGTTCATCTGCAACTGTTGCTCCTGCTGCTGCGAGGCCCTCGTCGCCCAGCGGCGGTTCGGCTTCCTGCGCCCGGTCCACACGACCGGATTCGTCCCCGCGATCGACCAGGAACACTGCAGCGGCTGCGGAAAGTGCGTCGCCGCATGCCCCGTCGAGGCAATGAGCCTGGTCTCCGCTCACGACCCGAAGGCCCCGCGCCGCCGGACGGTGCGCCTCGAGGAGTCGGCCTGCCTCGGGTGCGGCGTGTGCGTCCCGGCCTGTCCGCGGCCGGAAGCGCTTCGCCTCGAGCGCCGTCAGAAGCGGGTGATCCCGCCCCTCGACACCGTGCATCGGACCGTCGTCATGGCCATCGAGCGGGGGCAGCTCGCCGATCTGCTCTGCGACGATCGGACCCTGGCGAGCCACCGGATTCTCGGCGCCATTCTCGGCGCCGTCCTGAAGCTGCCGCCGGTCAAGCGCACGCTCGCCCGCCAGCAGGTCAAGTCCCGCTACCTGGAGGCGCTGGTCGAACGCTGGGAAGCCGCGAGGATCTCGTAGGGGAGGGTCAGCTCTCGTGCCCGGCGGTCACCGGGGCGCTGCCGCCGGCGCATTCTGGTAGATTCAAAGGTCATGGAAAAGCGCAAACGCCACCAGACCGTGGGGGTCCGGGTCGGCAAGGTGATGGTCGGCGGCGGCGCGCCCGTCGTCGTTCAGTCCATGGCGAACACGGACACCGTGGACGTGAAGTCCACGGCCACCCAGTGCATCGAGCTCGCCCGGGCGGGCTCGGAGCTCGTCCGCATCACGGTCAACATCCCCGAGGCAGCGGCCGCGGTGCCCGAGATCAAGAAGCGCATGCTCGATGCGGGCGCCGACGCGCCGCTGATCGGCGACTTCCACTACAACGGGCACGTCCTGCTGACGAAGTTCCCCGATTGCGCGAAGGCGCTCGACAAGTACCGCATCAACCCGGGCAACGTCGGCAAGGGCATCCGGCGCGACGAGCAGTTCGCGACGATCTGCAAGATCGCGGTCGACAACGGCAAGCCCGTGCGCATCGGGGTCAACGGCGGCTCCCTGAACCAGGAGCTCGTCATGACGAAGATGCAGGAGAACACCGACCGCGACCTCGGGAAGACCTCCGAGGAGATCATCAACGAGTGCATGATCCTCTCCGCCCTCCAGTCGACCGAGCTCGCGCTCCAGTCCGGATTGCGCAAGGACCAGATCATCATTTCGTGCAAGGTCTCGCGGCCCCTCGACCTCATCGCCGTGTATCGCGACCTTGCGAAGCAGACCGACCAGCCGCTCCATCTCGGCCTGACGGAAGCCGGCATGGGAATGAAGGGCCTCGTCTGGTCCTCCTCGGCGATGGGCGTGCTCCTGAACGAGGGCATCGGCGACACGATCCGCATCTCGCTCACGCCGCGCCCCGGCGGCGACCGCCGTGAAGAGGTCTACGCGGCCTGCGAGCTGCTGCAGTCGCTCGGCATCCGCTCGTTCGCTCCGTCGGTCACGGCCTGCCCCGGCTGCGGCCGCACCACGTCGACGACCTTCCAGGAGCTCGCCGAGCGGATCCAGGGCTACATCCGCGACCAGATGCCGGTCTGGAAGCAGGAGCACGAAGGTGTCGAGAACATGACGCTCGCCGTCATGGGTTGCGTCGTCAACGGCCCCGGCGAGTCGAAGGCCGCCTCGATCGGCATTTCGCTGCCGGGCACGGGCGAGGAGCCGCACTGCCCCGTCTACGTCGACGGCCAGCACTTCACGACCCTGAAGGGCAACTACGACGAGCTCGCCGCGGCGTTCCGCGCCCTCGTCGACGACTACGTCGCGACGAAGTACCCGCGCAGAGAAGCCGCGAAGCCCGTCACGGCGTAGCGCCCCGCGAGACGGCGAGCGCCGCGAGCTCGCAGAGAAAATCCCCCGCGTCGATGCGCCGGTTGATCGGAATGTTGACGATCCGCGTGATCGCGACGATCAGGACGAGGCACGCCGCGCCCGCGGCGAGCAGCACGAAGTCCGGCGCGCCGGAGCGCGAGCGCACCAGGACGAGCCACGCGGCGCTCGCGACGGCAGCCGCCAGGATCGGCAGCGGCATCATCGCCGCAAACCGCCGGTTCTGCTCCCGCTGAAACGCCGGGAACGCGGCGGCGGGCACCTTCGCGCGCGCGTACGAGTTGCCGGCGCGGTCCCCGAAGAGGATGCCGGCGAGAAGCCCCGTCGTGAACACCGCGATTCCCTGGACGACGAGAATGGCGCTCACGTCACTTCCGCGCGGGAAGCTGCCGGGCGAGCTCGCTCGTCCAGTCGACGACGACGTCGATCTGCCTCCGGGCGTCGTCTCCGGTTCCTGCAGCGACGAACACGAACGTCTGCCCGTCACGGGTCACGTCATACTCGCGGAGGGGGCCGGAACCGCGGTCGAAGGTCATGTCGAAGAGCTCCCGCACGACACCCGCGTGGAACGTGGGGTTGGTCCGCGCCTCGACCGCCACGACTTTCCGGTTGTCCAGCTGGTAAATGATCTCCCGGTCCGTCCACACGGGGAATGTTCCGAAGCTCGAAGTGATCTGGATCTTCCCCCCGCCTGCGTCACCGGCTTGACGAGGACCTGCGGCGAGGCGCCGGAAGGCTGGGCCACAAACGCCATCCACCCTCCATCCGGCGAGAAGACGGGAGTGAAGGCAGCCCGCTCGAAGAGGGTTTCCCGCCGGTCGCGCAGGGACACCGTCCGGACGTCGGAGTTCGGAAATCCCTCGGTGACCGCCAGAAGTGAACCGTCGCGCGACCAGTCCTGGGGAAGCTGCGGCCGGGCCCCGGGTTGAAGAGGCTCCTCCTCGCCGGAGCCGTCGGCATTCTTGAAGTACACACCCTGGTGCCCGCGATCGGACCCGTATGCCAACCGCTTCCCGTCGGGAGACCAGACCGGGTAGTAGTTGCCGTTGCCGTCGCCGAACGTCAGGCGAGAGAGAGCGCCCGACGCGATCTCGCAGATCCAGACGTCGTCGGCGTTGCCGTGGCCCGGTCCGATCGCGACGGCGATGCGTTTCCCGTCGGGCGAAAATCGCGGGTAGTGGTAAGAGCGCGCGGGCGCGGGCACCGGCCGCGGCTTGCCCGTTCGGTCCGTCAGGATCAAGCGGCGCTCGCCGGCCATCTCCGCTCCGGGGACGTAGGCGAGCGTCCCGTCGGCGGCCATGGCCGCATACACGACTCCGCTGGAGGAATCGCCGCCCATTTTCTCCGCCAGCATGACGGGCTCGCCGTCGACGCGGAGACGCTTCGAGTCGAAGGGCACCGCGAGGGCCGTTCCGGCTCGCCAGAAGACCAGGTGGCCGGGAGGCGTGAAACGCGCCATGGTGCCACCCTCGACGAGAACGTGCGTCTTGCGTGTCTCCGGCTCCCATACGGCGATGCGGGCGTCGTCGTAGTTGCCGGGGCCCTTCAGGAGGCCGATCGTGAACAGCACGCCGCCGCCCGGAAGGTACGCCGGCCAGCGGTGCGTGCGCTCGCCGGCGGAGGCATCGGGAGTCGTCAGTACCTCGGCCTTGCCTCCGCGAGCGGAAATGCGGCTCAAGCCCGACGTGAAGTCCGGCGCGAACACGATCGTGTCGTCCTCGAGCCAGACGCCTCCGCGATTGTTCATGGCGTCCGCGAGGGCGATGGCCACGCCGCCGCCGGAAGGGATCTTCTTCAGCTTCCCGTCGGCGAAGAATCCGATCCACTGAGCGTCGGGAGAGAAGAACGGGCCGTACGCGCCGTCCGAGCCGGCGACCGCCTTCGGCTCGATGCGATCGCGCGAACGGACGTAGAGCTTCCGGTGGCCATCGCGGTCGCCGATGTAGACGAGCCGGGTCCCGTCCCGCGAGAGATCCAGGACGGGTGAGTCGTCGAACGGGATCCGCTCCCCTTCCGGAAGCGTGACGGCGAATCCGGTGACGCGGGCAGCCGCCGGGCGCGGGCGCAGGGCCTGCCACCATCCGGCGGCGGCCGCGACGAGAAGGACGAGCGCAGCGAGGGCCGCCCACGCGGGAAGACGCGGCTTCGTCGCCACGGCCACGCTTTCGACCGGTCCGAGCGAAAGGTGCTCGTCGAGCTCCAGGCGGGCGTCCGCGACGTCGTGCATGCGCGTCTTCGAATCGCGGTCCAAGCAACGGCGCAGGACCCGCCGGACGGACGCGGGCGTCGCGGCCGGCAGAGTGCCCCAGTCCGGGTCCTTCGTCAGGACGGCCGCGAGCGTGTCCGACACCGTCTCGCCCTCGAAGGCCTTGCGGCCCGTCAGCATTTCGTAGAGCACGGTCCCGAACGCCCAGATGTCCGCCCGCTTGTCCACGGATTTTCCACGGGCCTGCTCGGGCGACATGTACGCCGCCGTCCCGATGATCACGCCCGCCTGCGTCGCGGCCGCGGTCAACGTCGGCGACGAGGTCACGTCGGGTGAGGAACCGTCGAACGAAAGCGCCTTCGCCAGCCCGAAGTCGAGAACCTTGACCTGGCCCGTCGGGTCGAGCTTCACGTTGGAGGGCTTGAGGTCTCGGTGCACGATCCCCTTCTCGTGCGCCGCCTCGAGCGCCCGGGCGATCTGACGGGCGATCTCGAGGCCCTCGTCGACCGGCACCGGCCCGCCGGCGATCCGCTCGGCGAGCGTGTCGCCCTCGACGAGCTCGAGCACGAGCGCCTCGATCCCTCCCGACTCCTCGAGGCCGTAGATCGCGGCGATGTGGGGGTGGTTGAGCGACGCGAGCACCTGCGCCTCGCGCCGGAATCGGGCCAGCCGCTCGGTATCCTTCGCCACCGCCTCGGGAAGGACCTTGATCGCGACGTCGCGGTTGAGTTTGGCGTCCCGCGCCCGGTACACCT
>CAVXRK010000001.1:0-51330 GCA_963764025.1 uncultured Acidobacteriota bacterium | reverse complement strand
GCCCAGACCGGCTGACCTCCGCCGTCGGTCGTGAGCTGCCACTTGGCGGCCGCGCCGTCGGCGGCCTGGACGAAGAGCTCGGAGACCGCACCGGAGACGGAAGCCGCGTAGGCGATCCAGCGGTCGTCCGGAGAGAAGACTCCACCGTAAGCACTCGCCTCGATCATGTGAGAGTCGTTTCCCGGCGCCCCCGACCGAGTCGCGGCGCCCTTCAACGCCGCGACCCAGACCTGGTTGGAGGGGTGTGTGAAGAGCAGCGTCTTGCCGTCGAGCGACCAGTCCGAGGGGAGTCGGGCCGTGAAGTCGCCGTAGAGCCACTCTTCCGCCCCGCTGCCGTCGGCGGGCCGCGCGTAGATTCCCTCGTTGGTGGGGCGGGCCGACACGTAGGCGAGACGCCGGCCGTCTCCGGACCAGATCGGGCAGAAATTGCCGCTCGAGAAAGTCAGACGCGTCAGACCGCCGCCCGAGAGCTGGTAGATCCAGACCTCGTCGTCGGCACCCCGGCCGCTTCCGATCGAAAACGCGATCTTCGTGCCGTCGGGCGAGAAGCGCGGGAACCGGTACTGGCGCGGCGGCAGCGGCAGCTCGGTGGCCACACCCTTGCGGTCCGTCAGGACCAGCTTGCTCTCGGCCGCCACGGCCGTGCCGGGCACGAAGGCGAGCGAGCCGTCGCCTCCCACCGCGAAGTAGCCGATCCCGCTCGAAGGATCGCCGGCGATCTTCTCCGGCACCGGGAAGGACTCCCCGACGATCTCGAGGCGCTTGACGTCGAACGGCACCGCGAGCAGGGACCTCGAACGGACGTAGAGCAGGTAGCCCGGCGGGCAATAGCGGGCCATGCTTCCGCCCTCGAGCAGGATGCGGACGCGCCCGGTCTTGCGGTCGAACAGCGCGATCTTCGCGTCGTCGTAGTTGCCGGGGCTCTTGTCCGAACCGATCGTGAAGAGAACGCTCTGGCCGTCCGGGAGAAGGTCGGGCCACCGGTGCGTGCGCTCGCCCTTCTTGGCGTCGACTTTCGTCAGCGGCTCGATCTTCCCTCCCCTGGCGGAAACCCGGGAGAGTCCGGCCGCGTAGTCCGCGGTCAGGATGATCGTGTCGTCGTCGGCCCAGACCGCGCCGCGCTGGGCGTTCACGCCCTCGCAGATCAACTGTGGAGGCCCTCCCGAGATTGGCGCCTTCTTCAGCTTTCCCCCTTCGGCAAAGAACCCGATCCACTGGCCGTCGGGCGAAAAGAAGGGGCTCCGGGCGCCGGTGGTGCCCTCGAGCGCACGGGGCTCGATCTCGCCGAGTGTGCGCAGAAACAGTCCCCGAGCGCCGGCCCGCTCCCCGGCATACACCAGGCGCCGGCCGTCGCGAGAGAGCGCGAGGATCGGCGTGTCGTCGTAGGCGATGAGGTCGCCCCCCGGGATCGACACGGCGAAGGCCGTTCGGACGGGTGGCGCCGGCTTCGGCGCCGAGACGGCGCGCCACCAGCCGGCGGCCGCCGCCACCGCGAGAAGCGCGGCGACGGCCCAGGCGACGCGATTGCCCCGCGGCCGGGCACCGACCGTCGCGACGCTCGCCGGGACCGGCTCCGCCGCCTCGTCCATTTCGACGCGTGCGTCGGCGATGTCCCGAAACCGCGTTCGAATGTCACGATCGAGACAGCGGCGCAAAACACGCCGCACCGAGACGGGCGTCTGCGCCGGAAGCGCCGACCAGTCCACGTCGCGCATCAGCACCGCCGCGAGCGTGTCCGACACCGTCTCGCCCTCGAACGCCTTGGCCCCAAGAGCATCTCGTACAGGACCGCGCCGAAGGCCCAGATGTCCGCCCGCTTGTCCACGGACTTGCCCCGCGCCTGCTCGGGCGACATGTACGCCGCCGTGCCGATCACCACGCCGGCGTTCGTCGCCGCCGCCGTCAGCGTCGGCGAGTGGGTCTGGTCCGGTGACGACCGGTCTCCCGTCAGCGCCTTCGCCAGCCCGAAGTCCAGCACCTTGACCTTGCCCTCCGGCGTGATCTTCACGTTGGCGGGTTTGAGGTCCCGGTGCACGATCCCCTTCTCGTGCGCCGCTTCGAGCGCGTCCGCGATCTGGCGAGCGATCGCGAGCGCCTCGTCGATCGGCATGGGCCCGGCCGCGATCCGCTCCGCCAGCGTCTCGCCCTCCACGAGCTCGAGCACGAGCGCCTCGACGTTGCCGGTCTTCTCCAGCCCGTAGATCGCCGCGATGTGCGGATGATTCAAAGACGCCAGGACCTGCGCCTCCCGCTGGAACCGCGCCAGCCGGTCCGCGTCCTCCGCCACCGCCTCCGGCAGCACCTTGATCGCGACGTCGCGGTTGAGCTTGGCATCGCGCGCCCGGTACACCTCTCCCATCCCGCCCGCGCCGAGGGGAGAGAGGACCTCGTAGGGACCGAACTTCATTCCGGACGCGAGAGTCATTGGACCTCGTCGACGACGAACAGATACGAAAGAAGCTGCCAGGTCATGTAAATGTACGACTTCGGATCGTCCGCGAGGTCGAGGCCGTACACGCCGGTGACTCCCGTTCGCTCGTCCGGGAGGATTTCCACGATCGGATCGCGCCGTCCCGTGGCGACGTCGTAGCTCTCGACGCGGGCCGGAAGCGCCGGCAGGCGGGACACCCAGAGGGAGCGGCCGTCCGGACTCCAGCGAATCGCCCGCTCTTCCGGCCCCAGGCCCGGCAGCGGGCGCGCCGCCCCGCCGTCGACCGGAAACAGCGCCCAGCCTTCCGACGTTCGCGCCGCGACGACCTTCCCGTCCGGCGAAGGCAGGCCGCCGGCGCCTCCTTCCGGCGTCACGGGCCGGAGCTTCCCGCTGTCGGACGCCATCACGTAACAGCGCGTACCGCGCCCCGGCTCGTTGCCGCAGACCACGAGCGACTGTCCGTCCGGAAGCCATCGCGCCTGGGTGACGGCCGCGAGGCCTCCGTTTCCGAGCGACTTCGCCGACCCGGCTCCCGTCGGGTAGATCCGAATGTCCGGTGGAGTCGAGGGCACGACGACGAGCGCGGAGCGCGCGTCGGGGGAAAGCTCCTGGGCCGAGCCCTCCCCCAGTCTGACGACCGGAGAGCCGTCGGTCTTCCGAATGCAGGCCGCGTAGTTCGCGCCGGCCGCGGCGTTCTGGTCGGTCAGGAGGAGCATCCGGCCGTCCCGCGAGAGGACCGGCGCAATCGCCGACTCGAGCCACGAAAGGTCGCGTTCGGGCTGGCCCGGTGACCGGCCCAAGATCCGGAGGCGCGAGTCGTCCCGCGTGGCGAGCCAGTGTCCGTCCCGTGCGACGTCGCGGATCAGGAGCGTGCCGGCGATCTGCGAGACCACCCGCATTCGTCCCGAAGGAGTCAAGGAACGCACGGCCATCTCGGTGAGGCCTTGCCCGGCCGAGAAGAGAACCTCGTCTCCGCCCCGCGCCCAGGCGAGTCCTTCCTCTCCCCAATAGGCGTCGGAGGAGGCGAGACGGCGGCCGGCCCGATCCAGGATCACGGCCGATCCCCGATTGTCGTAGCGGACGGGATGCTCGAGGAAAGCAATCCGGTCGCCGCGCGGCGAGACGCGCACGTCCGACAGATATCCGGCGTACTCGTACACCACGGTCCCGATCGGAAACTCGAGGCGGTCCCTTCCCGCCCACTTCGCGGAGCACCGCGAGCTGGGATCCGTCGGGAGACCAGTCCGCGTCGTGGACGTTCTCGAGCACCTCGCGCGGAGCGCCGCCCCCGAGCGGCACGCGGGCGAGCGTGCCGACGAAGTTGAGATGGTCGCGGTATTTCGCCCCGGTCAGGACGGCGAGCTCTCCAGCCGAGGAAACCGACAGGAGATGCACTCCGGACAATCCCAGCGAGACCGGCTCGGGATACTCGGGACGAAGCGAGTAGAGCTCGGGAACGCTTCCCTCGCGCGCGCCGCTGTACACGATCGTCCGGCCGTCGGGAGCGAAGCGGGCGCGGAAGATGCTCTGGCCGCGATAGGTCTTCTGCTGAAATGAGAACGTCGGCGCGCGCCGCCCGGCTCCGACCCGTGAACCCAGGAGGTAGGCGAGGACGAGACCGGCGGTACCGATCGCCGCGAAGAGGAGGCGCCGCCTCGAGCGCGAAGGCGAGCCCAGGGCGACGGGCGCTCCCGCGGACGTCGTGACCGTCTCCAGGTCGAAGGCGAGATCGCGTGCCGACTGGAACCGCTCGGCCGGATTCTTCTCGAGGCAGTGGCGCACGATCCGGTCGAGGGCCGGTGAAAGCGGCTGGCCGGCGGCCGAGATCTCCGGCGGATCCTTCTGGGCGATCGCCGCCATCGTCTCCGCGGCCGAGTCTCCGCGGAAGGCGCGGGAGCCCGTGACCATCTCGTACAGGATCGAGCCGAAGGAAAAGATGTCCGAGCGGTGGTCGGCGGGAAGCCCGCGCACCTGCTCGGGCGACATGTAGCCGACGGTGCCCATGACCGTGCCCGGCTCCGTCGCCGATGCCGCGACCGTCGGCGACTTCGTTTCGTCGGAGTTCGGCGCCGCGACCTTCGCCAGTCCGAAGTCGAGGATCTTGACTCGCCCGTCCTCGAGGACGAAGACGTTCTCGGGCTTCAAGTCCCGGTGGACGATCCCCTTCTCGTGCGCCGCCGCCAGCCCCCGGGCGATCTGCGCGGCGACCTCGACCGCCTTGCGTGCCGGAAGGGCGCCCGCGGACAGGCGCGCCCGGAGCGTTTCGCCATCCAGGAGCTCCATGACGGCGTACGCGAGGTTGCCCTCCCGGCCGAAGTCGAAGATCGACAGGATGTTCGGGTGCGACAGGACGGCCACCGCCCGCGCCTCGCGCTCGAACCGCGCCAGCGAGTCCGCGTCTGCGGCGAACCTTTCCGGCAGGACCTTGATCGCGACGTCTCTGCCGAGCTTCGAATCCCGCGCCCGGTAGACCTCCCCCATCCCGCCAGCGCCGATCGGCGCGAGGATCTCGTAGGGACCGAGCTTCGTTCCCGCGGAAAGCGTCATGTCAGATATGGAGGGGGAGGATCATGACGCGACTTCCCCTCTCTCGTCGGTCGGCCCGCGTGTCCGGCCACCAAAGGCAGACCCTCGGCAGTAGGAGACGCCGTCCGCAGGACGGCGACAACCCAGCGGGCCGCTGACGAAGCTCATGCTCGCGGTCGAGCGCGCAACCACGCGAGCCGCAGGCCGGTGCGCCCGGAGGGCGTAGCCCCCCGCGCAAGCGAAGCGAGGGTGTCACCTCAACCCCTCCACGACGTAGAGGTCGGAAAGGGTCTGCCCGTAGCCGAAGAGAATGGTGTTGCCGTCGGCGGAGATCGAAGCGGGGCCGAAGCCGGTGATGCCCGTCGCATCCGGCGTGAACTCCTTCCAGAGCTCCCTGCGGCCGGTCGCAAGGTCCAGGCGGAAGACGCGCCCGGGGATGCCCCGATTGCTGCCCACGAACAAAGAACGGCCATCGGCGGTCCAACGCAGCGGTTTGTCGTTCGGCTCGAGGCCGCGAATCGGCACCGACGGGCCGCCGCCCTCCAGCGGAGCGATCCCGAACCCCTGCCCGGCGGTCTCGGTCAGAAGCGACTTGCCGTCCGGCGAAACCGCCTGGCCGGTGACTCCCTCCGGGGTGACGGGCCGCGCGGCTCCTCCCTCGAGATTCTGGACGAAGGCGCGCGGGGGCTTTCCTGCCTCGTGGGCGTTGACCAGGATGCGCTTCCCGTCCGGAAGAAACGCCCCGAAAGTCGCGGAAGACCTGTCGATCGAGTCCTTCGGGAACGTCTTCGGTTGCCCGGCTCCTGTCGGCAGGAGCACGGTCGTTCCGGGCGTGGTCTGGATCTGGGCGGACAGGACCCACTTCCCGTCAGGAGAGATCGCCTGAGCGATTCCCGCTCCCAGCCGCACCGCCGCCGAGCCGTCGAGCTTTCGCAGGTAGACGGAATACCCCGCGCCGCCGGCCTCGCCCTGCTCGGTGAAGACGGTCGTGCTCGCGTCATCCGACAGAATGGGGTTGTAAGACCATTCGAGACCCGAGAGGTCCCGCTCTCTGGTCTGACCGGGAAGAAGGGCGAAGAACCCGCTCCGAGCGCTCTCCTGGGTCAGGAGGACGCGCCCGTCGCGGGAGATGTCCTGGAGCACCAATCCTCCCGGCGTCGTGAGCACCGGCCGCCGGCGTCCCGCGGGCGTGACCGCGTAGAGGGAGCGGGCGCTGCCCGCCGCCGTCGCCGTGAACCAGAGCTCCTTGCCGGTGGCGGACCAGGCCATGCCCTGCAAGCTTTCCCACCCGCCGGAAAGCGCCGTCTTCTTGCCGGCAAGGTCCAGGATCGCGACCGAGCCGCGATCGTCGCCGAAGATCGGATGATCGAGAAACGCGATGGCGTCTCCCCTCGGGGAGACGCGCGGGTCGCTGATGTAGCCGGTCGTCTCGTACAGGACTTTCCCGGCGGGAAACTCGAGGCGGTAACGCCACTGCGGAGCCCGCACGACGGCCATGTTTGCTCCGTCCGGTGACCAGGCGGCGTCGGCGACGTCCTCGAGGAGCTCCCGCGAAGTGCTGCCCGACAAGGGCGCCTGCGACAGGGTGCCGGTGATGGCGTACCCCGTCGAGAAGTGCAGCTGTTTCAGGACGAGCATCTCTCCCGTGCGAGAGATCGCATCGATCACTCTGTCCGGAAGATTCAACAGCAGCGACTCGGGACTTTCCACTCGCGTCGAAAAGATGTCGGGCTTTTGGGCGCCATCCCACGAGGCCGAATAGATGATGGAGTTCCCGTCGGGGGCAAAACGCGCGCTCTGGATTGGTCCGCGGCGGAAGGTGAGTCTGTGGAAGATCGGAGGGGGCTCGGGGCCCGTTCTCCAGATCAGCCGGCCGGCCAGGAGGCCGATCGCGAGGGTCGCGAGGAGGGCCGCCCCGACGAGGCGTGAGGGAAGGCGGACTGGCGTGCGCGCCTTCGACGGCTCGAGCCGGGGCGTGGAGAGACCCGACAGTGCCTCCAGATCGAAGGCGACATCGTGCGCCGAGTGGAATCGCTGCTCCGGACTCTTCTCGAGGCAATGGCGGACGATGCGCTCGAGGCCGGGCGGGATGTTCTGGTTGGTGATGGACAGATCCGGCGGATCCTCCTTCAGGATCGCCGACATCTTGTCCGCGGCCGAGTCGCCGTGGAAGGCGCGCTTGCCCGAGAGCATCTCGTAGAGGATCGCCCCGAAGGAGAAGATGTCGGAGCGCGCGTCGGCGGGCTTGCCGCGCACCTGCTCGGGCGACATGTAGCCGAGAGTGCCCATGACCACGCCGGGCTCCGTGCCCGCGGTCGCGGTCGGGAGGTTGGTGGCCTGGCCACGCTCCTCGGTGTGCGTCAGCTTGGCGAGGCCGAAGTCGAGGATCTTCACCCGGCCGTCGTTGGTCACGAAGACGTTCTCGGGCTTGAGGTCCCGGTGGACGATCCCCTTCTCGTGCGCCGCCGCCAGGCCGTGGACGATCTGGAGTCCGTAGTCGATGGTCTTGCGTTGAGGGATGCGCCCGCCCGAGAGGACCGACCGCAGCGTGTCGCCTTCGAGGAGCTCCTGGACGACGTAAGGCGCGCCTTCGTGGGTCCCGATGTCGTGAACGGCCGTGATGTTGGGATGATTCAGGACGCCGGCAGCCCGCGCCTCCTGCTCGAAGCGGCGGAGCCGGTCAGCGTCGGCGGAGAACGAGGCGGGCAGGACCTTGATCGCCACCTCGCGCCCGAGGCGCGGGTCCTTCGCCCGGTAGACCTCCCCCATCCCACCGGCCCCGATGGGCGCGAGGATCTCGTAGGGACCGAGCTTCGAGCCGGCAGCGAGCGTCATCTCGAAGACTGCGAGGTCACCGACCGAGACCCGCGTACCAGTTCAGGACGATCGTCGTCGGCGTCATGGACTCCCGCCCCAGCGGCGCGTCGATCAGGAATCGCTGGCCGTCGCGCGAGGGAATGTACTTGTTCCGCGCGTTCCCCGTGCGGATGGCGACGGGAAAGAGGGGCTTCGGGATGCCGGCCTCGAGCTCCGTGCCGGAGGTGCGGATGTCGACCGCCATGAGCTTCTGGTCGGGCGAGCGGTAGTAGATCTCCTTGCCGTCGCCGCGCCAGCTCGCGTCGGTGCCGCCGCCGTTGGAGACCTGCCACCGGCCCGCTCCGTCGGGAAATGTCTGCACGTAGATCTCTGCCCGGCCCGACTCGCCGGACTGGTAGGCGACGAAGCGGCCGTCCGGCGAGAAGACCCCGTTGAACTCGACGAACGGCCCGACGGCGATCGGAATCGGCTTGCGCTCGCCGAAGGTCGGCAGCGCCCAGATGTCCACGAGGGATTTCGAGTTCTGGCTGGAATACAGCATGTATCGCCCATCGGGGCTGAAGCTCGAGGCGAACTTCGGCTCGTCGCTGTGCAGCAGCAGCTTTTCCGCTCCCTGGCCCCGCACGGGCTTCTCGTAGAGGTCCGGCGTTCCGGCCCGGTCGGACGTGAACACGATGGTCCCGCCGTCCGCGGACCAGAGGGGCCGGAAGTTATTGCCGGGACCGAGGCTGAAGCGCGAGTTGACGCCGCGCGCGAGGTCGCGGACCCAGATGTCGGCCTTGGCGCTGCGGGGGTCGGCGAGATTGAAGGCCAGCCGGTCGCCGGCGGGAGACAACGTCGGATTTCCGTAGGCCCCCGGTTCGCCCAGCGACTCCAGCTCGCGCCCGGAACGGTCCCGCCAGAGCAGGCGGCCCCCCGACTCCCCGGTGCGGTAGGCGAGCACGCCGTTGCGCGAGACCGAGAAACGGGCGAGCCCGACGTTGTCCGTTCCGATCTTCTCGGCCAGCGGGACCGGCTCGCCCGTCGTCTTGAGCGCCTTCGCGTCGAAGGGCTGCGCGACGAGCGTCCGGTCGCGCACGAAGAGAAGGTAGCCGGGAGGCGCGTACGTCACGAGGCTCTGCGCCGGCGCGAGCTTCTTGCGCTCGGTCGAGTCGATCGAACCGATCCAGTAGGCGCTGTCCTCGGCTTTCTCGCCGGTCAGCATGTAGAGGTACTTCTTCCCGTCGGGAAGGAACTCGGGCCAGCCGACCGAAGTCTCCTTGCGGACCTCGTCCGGCTTGACGGCGATGGCCTTCGTCCCTCCGGCGGCCGCGACCCGGTAGATGGGGTCGGCTCCCGTGCCGTCGAAGAGAATCACGCCCTCCGGGCTCCAGCTCCCGTCGGACGCTCCGGGCGCGTCGCAGATCTTGGTGGGAGGCCCGCCGGTCACGTCGATCTTCTTCAGGATGCCCTCCGCCACGAAGCCGACGAAGCGGCTGTCGGGCGACCAGAAGGGGCGGACCCCGCCCTCGGTTCCCGGAAGCGGCTGAGCCGTGAGCGCGTTGAGGGGCCGGATCCAGATCCGGGCCTTCCCTTCGGTGTCCGTGGCGTCGAACGCCAGGATCTTTCCGTTGGGAGAAATCCGAGGAACGTCGATCGTGGTGACGTCGGGCGGCGGCGCGATCTCGAACCGCATGAGCTCGGGGGACTTCGGCGCGCGGCGCACGAAGCCGCAAGCGAAGGCCGCAGCGGCGAGGAGGGCCACGGCCGCGACGGCCCACGAGAGCTTCTCGCGGTTCTTCCGGCGCGCGACGACCGGGGCCGGGACACCCGCCATCGAGCCGCCCTCCGCGATCCACTGGAGCTGCAGCATCACGTCGTGCGCCGTCGACCAGCGGTGCTCCGGCTCCTTCGCGATGCAGCCCTTGACGATGCGGTCGAGCGAAGCCGGGATCATCGGCTGGATCGAGGAGATCGGCGGCGGGTCCGAGCCCATGATCGAGGAGATCAGGCTCGCCTGGCTCTTGCCGGTGAAGGCCTTCTGGCCCGTGAGCATCTCGTAGAGAACGCAGCCGAACGCGAAGATGTCGCTCCGCGCGTCGGCCTCGCCTCCCTCGAGCTGCTCGGGCGCCATGTACTGGAAAGTCCCGAGGATCGTCCCGCGCGTCGTCAGCGGCTGGCTCTCCTGGAAGGCCGTCGGCAGGCTCGTCGCCTGCGAAACCGCCCTCTTGTCCGGCGCCGCGAGCTTCGCGAGGCCGAAGTCGAGCAGCTTCACGCCCGACTTCGTCAGCATGACGTTGCCGGGCTTCAGGTCCCGGTGGACGATCCCGCTCCGGTGCGCCGCGTCGAGCGCACCCGCGATCTCGATGCCGATCTTCAGTGACTGGTCCATCGGAAGAGCGCCCTTCGCCAGCCGGTCCGCCAGCGTCTCCCCTTCCAGGAATTCCATGACGAGGTAGTCGATCCCGTCCTGGTGCCCGACGTCGTAGAGCATGCAGATGTGCGCGTGCGAGAGCGACGAGATCGTCTTCGCCTCGCGGTCGAGCCGCTGCCGCAGCTCGGCCGAGGAGGACATGTGCGCCGGAAGGACCTTGACGGCCACGTCGCGCCCCAGTCGCGTGTCTCTGGCGCGATAGACCTCGCCCATCCCACCCGCGCCGATCGGCGCGAGGACCTCGTAGGGGCCCAGGCGGGCTCCGGCTTCGATCGTCATCTTGGCTCCTTGACCAATGGACTTGGCGTGGGGTGACTCATTTCCCGAGCGCGGCGAACCAGTTCAGCACGACGGTGGTGGGCGTCATGGACTCTCGACCCAGAGGCGCGACGAACAGGAACTTCTGTCCCGTCCGATCCGGCAGGTACTTCGTGCTCGAGGCGCCGGTCGAGACTCGAGCCTGGAACAACATCTGCGGGAGGCCGGGCTCGAGCGCATCGCCTCCCCGGATTTCGACAGCCATCAGCTTCTGATCGAGCCCCCGGTAGTAGAGCTCCTTCCCGTCCGGGCGCCATTGCGGGTCAGTACCGCCGGCTGTCGAGATCTGCCACGTCCGCCCCGGTCCCGGATAACTCTGCACGAAGACCTCGTTGCGCCCGGACTCGTTCGCCACGTAAGCCATGAAGCGGCCGTCCGGTGAGTGCCGCGCCTGGAGCTCGCGGAAGGGAGTGGCACGGAACGTGATCGGCTTCGCGTCGCCGGTCAGGGGAAGCAGAAGGATGTCCCAATTCGTTTTGGGGTCCTGACGTTGGTACGCGAGAACACGGCCGTCGGGCGAAAAACTCGTCGGAATCACGATGACGTCCGACTTCACCAGGAGTTTCTCTTCCCCGCTCCCGCTCGTCGGTTTCTGGTAAATGGAGAACGCTCCATCCCGGTCCGAGCTATACACGATGGAATCGCCCTTGGGAGACCACACGGGGCAAAAGGAGTTGTCCTGGCCGAAGGTGAATCGCGAGTTGACGCCCCGCGAAAGCTCGCGGATCCAGATGTCCGACTTGCCGGCGCGAGGGTCGGTGAGGTCGAACGCGATCCGGTCGCCCGAGGGCGAAAAATAGGGATCCTGGTACTCCGCGGGGTCGCCGAGGGTGTCGAGCTCTTTTCCGGACCGGTCCATCCAGAGCAAGCGGCCACCCGATTCTCCGGTCCGGTACGCGAGCACGCCGTCGCGGGAGACCGAGAAGCGCGCCAACCCGACCGCGTCGGTCCCGATCTGTTCCGCGAGGGGAACCGGCTCTCCGGTGGTCTTCATGGCCTTCGCGTCGAAGGGCTGCGCCATGAGCGTGCGGTCTTTCAGGAACAGCAGATAGCCCTGGGGCGCGTAGGCCAGCATCGACTGGGCGGAGGCGAACGGCCTGGTCTCGTTCGAATCGAGCGAGCCGATGCGATAAGCGCTCTGATCGCCCTTCTGATTGATGGCCATGTAGATGAAGTGGCGGCCGTCGGGAAGGAACTCGGGCCACCCGATCTGGATTTCCTTGCGTGACGGGTCCGCCTTCGCTGCGACAACCGGCGTTCCACCCGCGGCCGGGACCCGGTAGATCGGATCCGTGCCCGTGCCGTCCAACAGGATTACGCCTTCGGGACTCCAGCTCCCGTCGACTCCGGTCGGGACATCGCAAATTTTTGTAGGCGGGCCTCCGGTCACGTCGATCTTTTTCAGCTTCCCATCCGCGACGAACCCGAGAAACCGGCTGTCCGGGGACCAGAACGGACGCCGGGTTCCCTCCGTGCCCGGGAGCGGCTGCGCCGTGAGCGCGTTGAGCGGCCGGAGCCAGATCTGGGTCTTACCTCCCGAATCGGTCGCATTGAACGCGAGCATCATTCCGTCGGGGGAGATTTTCGGAGCGTCGATCGTCGTGATCTCCTGGCGGATTGGCGACCTCGAACCGGACGAGGCGCGGGGGCTTCGGAGCGCGGCGGAGGAACCCGTAGCCCAGGGCCGCCATGCCGACCAGCAGCCGCGGCCGCCACCGCCCACGCCAGTCTCTCGCGGTTCTTGCGCCGCGCGACGACGGGCGCCGGCAGCCCCGCGAGCGAGCCACCCTCCGCGATCCACTGCAGCTGCAGCATCACGTCGTGCGCTGTCGACCAGCGGTGCTCTGGCTCCTTCGCGATGCAGCCCTTGACGACCCGGTCGAGCGCCGGCGGGATCATCGGCTGAATCGACGAGATCGGCGGCGGATCGGTGTTCATGATCGACCCGATCAGCGACGCCTGGCTCTTGCCCGTGAACGCCTTCTGGCCGGACAGCATCTCGTAGAGCACGCAGCCGAACGCGAAGATGTCGCTGCGCGCGTCGGCCTCGCGGCCCTCGAGCTGCTCGGGCGCCATGTACTGGAAGGTTCCGAGGATCGTCCCGCGCGAAGTGAGCGGCTGGCTCTCCTGCATGGCCGTCGGCAGGCTTGTCGCCTGGGAAGCGGCGCTCTTGTCGGGAGCCGCGAGCTTCGCGAGGCCGAAGTCGAGGAGTTTCACGCCCGACTTCGTCAGCATGATGTTGCCGGGCTTCAAATCCCGGTGAATGATCCCGCTCCGGTGCGCCGCGTCGAGCGCACCCGCGATCTCGACTCCGAACTTCAAGGCCTGGTCCATCGGAAGGGCGCCCTTCGCCAGCCGGTCCGCCAGCGTCTCGCCTTCCAGGAACTCCATGACGAGGTAGTCCGTGCCGTCCTGGTGCCCGACGTCGTGGAGCATGCAGATGTGCGGGTGCGAGAGCGACGAGATCGTCTTCGCCTCGCGCTCCAGCCGCTGCCGCAGCTCGGCGTTGGCGGACATGTGCGCGGGCAGGACTTTCACGGCGACGTCGCGGCCCAGCCGCGTATCCTTCGCCTTGTAGACCTCTCCCATTCCTCCCGCCCCGATCGGCGCGAGGACCTCGTAGGGGCCCGAGCTTCGTTCCCGCGGCGAGCGTCATCGAACTAACGCCCCAGTCCGGCGAACCAGTTCAGCACGACCGTCGTCGGGTTCATGGCGTCGCGTCCGAGCGGCGCGACGAAGAGGAAGCGCTGGCCGTCGCCCGCCGGCAGGACCTTGTTGCGGGCGTTGCCGATGTGGACTCGACCCACGAAAAGCGGCCGCGGAATGCCGGCCTCGAGCGAGGCCCCGCCCCGGATCTCGACGGCCATCAGCTTCTGGTCGGGGCTCCGGTAGATAGAGCTCCTTGCCGTCGGCGCGCCAGTGGGGATCCGAGCCGCCGGTATTCGAAATCTGCCACTTGCCGCCCGGGCCGGGATAGCTCTGCGCGTAGATCTCGGCGCGACCCGATTCGTTCGACACGTACGCGAGGAAGCGGCCGTCGGGAGAAAAGCGAGGCGCGTTCTCGTTGAACGACGCACCGGCGAAAGTCACCGGCTTCCGGTCGCCGGTCATCGGCAGCATCACGATGTCCCAGCCCGTCTTCGGGTTGCGGACCTGGTAGGCGAGGATGGATCCGTCGGGAGAGAAGCTGACGGGGATGACGAGCTCTTCCATCTTGGCGATCAGCTTTTCGTCACCCTGCCCGTTGGCCGCCTTCTCGTAGAGTCCGGGCGCGCCGTCCCGATCCGACGTAAAGACGATCGTGTCGCCGCGGGGAGAAAACAGCGGCGAGAAGGCGTTGCCCGGGGAGAACGTGAATCGCGAGTTGACCCCACGGCCGAGGTCGCGGATCCAAAGGTCGGTCTTGTTGGCTCGGAGGTCAGCCACGTCGAAAGCGAGACGGTCGCCGGTGGGCGACAGGTCCGGCTCGCCGTACTCGCCCGGATCGCCGAGCGTTTCGAGCTCCTTGCCGGACCGGTCGACCCAGACCAGCCGGTTCCCCGATTCCCCCGTTCGATAGGCGAGGATGCCGTCGCGCGAGACGGAGAAGCGTGCGAGGCCGACGGCGTCGGTCCCGATCTGCTCCGCGAGCGGCACGGGCTCGCCCAGCGTCTTGATCGCCTTTGCATCGAAGCGTTGGGCCACGAGCGTCCGGTCGCGCACGAAGAGCAGGTAACCCGGCGGCGCGTAGGTGAGCATCGTCTGCGCCGGCGCGAACGCCTTCGTTTCGCTCGAATCGAGCGAGCCGATGCGATAGGCGCTGTCGTCCACCTTCGCGTTGATGCACATGTACATGAAATGGCGTCCGTCGGGAAGGAACTCGGGCCAGCCGATCTGAGTTTCCTTGCGCGCCGCGTCGGCCTTGACGGCCACCGTTGGCGCGCCTCCCGCGGCCGGGACGCGGTGGATCGGGTCGGCGCCCGTGCCGTCGTACAGGATCACGCCCTCGGGACTCCAGGTTCCGTCGGATCCGGTCGGCGCATCGCAGATCTTGGTCGGCGGACCGCCCCCCACGTCGACCTTCATGAGCTTGCCGTTGGCGAAGAAGCCGAGGAAACGGCTGTCGGGCGACCAGAAGGGGCGCGTGGTTCCCTCCGTCCCCGCGAGTGGCTGGGCCGCGAGGGCGCTCAAGGGGCGGATCCAGATCCGCGTCTTGCCTTCGGCATCCGTGGCATTGAAGGCCAGGATCTGCCCGTCGGGCGAGATCCGCGGCGTGTCGATCGCAATCACGTTCGGCGGAATCCCGATCTCGAAGCGCGTGATCCGCGGCGGCTTCGGCGCCCGGCGCAGGTAGCCGAACGTCGCGAGCCCCGCGGCGAGGAGCGTCACCGCCGCCAGGGCCCACGCGAGCTTCTCGCGGCTCTTGCGCCGCGCGGCGACGGGGGCGGGCAGGCCCACCTGCGAGCCGCCCTCGGCGATCCACTCCAGCTGAAGCTTCGCGTCGTGCGCCGTCTGGAACCGGTCCTCCGGGTCTTTCGCCAGGCACGTCTTCACGACCCGGTTCAACGCCGGCGGGATCATCGGCGCCGCCTCCGAGATCGACGGCGGCTCGTCCCGCAGGATCGACCCGATCAAAGACGCCTGGCTCTTGCCCGTGAACGCCTTCTTGCCCGTCGCCATCTCGTACAGCACCGCCCCGAAGGCGAAGATGTCCGAACGCCCGTCCGCCTCTCCGCCCTCGAGCTGCTCCGGCGCCATGTACTGGAACGTCCCGAGCACGGTTCCCCGCTCCGTCAGCGGCTGGCTGACCTGCGCTTCCGTCGCCAGCACCGACGCCCCCGACACCGGCCGCGCCCCCGCCGCCGTCAGCGGCTTGGCCAGGCCGAAGTCCAGCAGCTTCACGCCCGTCTTCGTCAGCATGATGTTGCCCGGCTTCAGATCCCGGTGCACGATCCCCTGACGGTGCGCCTTGTCCAGCGCGTCGGCGATCTCGATCCCGAACCGAAGCACCTGCTCCGTCGGAAGAGCCCCCTTCCCCAGACGGTCCGCCAGGCTCTCGCCTTCCAGCAGCTCCATCACCAGGTAGTCGGTCTCGCCCTCGCGGCCCACGTCGTACAGGGAGCAGATGTGCGGATGCGAGAACTGCGAGATCGTCTTCGCCTCACGCTCGAACCGCTGTCGCACTTCCTCGCTCGCCGACAGATGCGACGACAGCACCTTCACCGCCACCTGGCGGTCCAGGCGCGTGTCCTTCGCCCGGTAGACCTCCCCCATCCCGCCCGCCCCGATCGGCGCCACGATCTCGTACGGACCCAGTCGTGTCCCGGCCGCAAGACTCATGTCAGTGCTCCAACCCTTCGAACCAGTTCAGGATCACCGTCGTCGGGGTCATCGACTCGCGGCCGAGCGGCGCGGTATAGAGGAAACGTTGCCCGTCGGCCGACGGCGAGTAGCGATTGCGCGATGCACCGGGGGGGATACGGCCCAGGAACAGCGCGTGCGGAATGCCGGCCTGAAAGCTCCCGGCCGTCTGGACGTCCACCGCCATCAGCCTCTGGTCGGGAGCGCGGAAGAAAATCTCCTTGCCGTCCGCCCGCCACGACGGGTCGCCGCCGCCCGCCGTCGAGATCTGCCACTTGCCCCCGGGATCCGGAAAGGTCTGGACGTAGACCTCTCCACGCCCGGACTCGTTCGACTGGTAGGCGATGAATCGGCCGTCTGGCGAGAACGTCGCATTCAAGTCGGTGAACGGAGACGCGACCACCGGAATCGGCTTGCGCTCGCCGGCGGTCGGCAACACGAGAACGTCCCAGCCTTCCTTTCCCCGATGCGAATACGCGATGTACTTTCCGTCGCGCGACCAGTCGGTCGCGACGACGCGGCCGTCCGTGCTCTTGAGGAGCGGCTTTTCCTCTCCCTGTCCGGTCGAGGCCTTCTCGACGAGGCTGGAGATTCCTTCCTTCTCCGCCGTGAACACGATCCGGGAGCCGTCGGGGGACCACAGGGGACAGATGTTGACGCCGGCGGCGAACGTGAAGCGCGAGTTCACGCCGCGCGCGAGGTCCCGGACCCAGATGTCGAACTTTCCGCTGCGCGCGTCGGAGGCGTTGAAAGCCAGCCGATCTCCCGCCCGGGACAACGCCGGATTGCCGTAGTCGCCGGGCGCACCGGCCGTCTCGAGCTCCTTCCCGGCGCGATCCATCCAGAGCAGTCGATTCCCCGAGTCGCCCGTGCGGTAGGCGAGAACGCCGTTGCGGGAAACCGAGAAACGCGCCAGGCCGACCGCATCGGTGCCGATCTTCTCGGCCACGGGCGCCGGTTCGCCGATCGTCTTGAGCTTCTTCAGGTCGAAGCGCTGCGCGACGAGAGTCTTGTCGCGCACGAAGAGGATGTATCCGGGCGCCGCATAGCTGAGAAGCGTCTGTGCGGACGCCATCGGTGTCGATTCCTTCGAGCCGAGCGAGCCGATGCGGTAGAGGTTGTCTTCCGGTCTCTGGCCGCTCGCCAGATAGATGTAGTGGCGGCCGTCGGGCAGGAACTCCGGCCAGGCAACCTGGGTTTCCTTGCGCGCCGGGTCGGGCTTGACCTCGACGACCGGGGTTCCGCCCGTGGCGGCAACGCGCTGGATGGGATCCCCGGTGACGCCGTCGAAGAGGATCACGCCCTCCGAGCTCCAGGAGCCGTCGGCTCCGGTCGGTGCGTCGCAGACCTTCTGCGGCGGGCCGCCGGTCGTGTCGACCTTCTTCAGCTTGCCTTCGGCGAAGAAGGCGAGGAAGCGGGAGTCCGGCGACCAGAAAGGACGCGTCGTACCGTCGGTCCCTTCCAGCGCGTGCGCCGTCAGGGAGTTGAGCGGCCGGAGCCAGATGCGGGTCTTTCCCGAGGAGTCCGTCGCATTCAATGCGATGAGGCGCCCGTCGGGAGAAACGCGTGGCATGTCGATCGCCACGAGATCCTCCGGAGACATGATGTCGAAGCGAGCCATCAAGGGCGGAACCGGCGCGCGGCGGATCCAGCCGTACGTGGCGAGGCCCGCGGCGACGAGCGCGACGGCCGCGACGGCCCACGCGAGCTTCTCCCGGTTCTTGCGCCGCGCCACCACCGGCGCGGGCAGCCCCGCCTGGGAGCCGCCCTCCGCGATCCACTCGAGCTGCAGCTTCGCGTCGTGCGCCGTCTGGAACCGGTCCTCCGGGTCCTTCGCCAGGCACGTCTTCACCACCCGGTTCAACGCCGGCGGGATCATCGGCGCCGCCTCCGAGATCGACGGCGGTTCGTCCCGCAGGATCGATCCGATCAGCGACGCCTGGCTCTTGCCCGTGAACGCCTTCTTGCCCGTCGCCATCTCGTACAGCACTGCACCGAACGCGAAAATGTCCGACCGGCCATCCGCCTCGCCGCCCTCGAGCTGCTCCGGCGCCATGTACTGGAACGTGCCGAGGACGGTTCCCCGCTCCGTCAGAGGCTGGCTGACCTGCGCTTCCGTCGCCAGCACCGACACTCCCGACACCGGCCGCGCCCCCGCCGCCGTCAGAGGCTTGGCCAGGCCGAAGTCCAGCAGCTTCACGCCCGTCTTCGTCAGCATGATGTTGCCCGGCTTCAGGTCCCGGTGCACGATCCCCTGCCGGTGCGCCTTGTCGAGCGCGTCCGCGATCTCGATCCCGTAGCGCAGGACCTGCTCCGTCGGAAGGGCGCCCTTCCCCAGCCGGTCCGCGAGGCTCTCGCCCTCGAGGAGCTCCATCACCAGGTAGTCGGTCTCGCCCTCCCGGCCCACGTCGTACAGAGAGCAGATGTGCGGATGGGAGAACTGCGAGATCGTCTTCGCCTCCCGCTCGAACCGCTGACGCACCTCCTCGCTCGCCGACAAATGCGACGAAAGCACCTTCACCGCAACCTGGCGGTCCAGACGCGTGTCCTTTGCCCGGTACACCTCCCCCATCCCGCCCGCGCCGATCGGCGCGGCGATCTCGTAGGGGCCCAGGCGTGTTCCGGCGGCGAGGCTCATGTCAGACCTTCTTCCCGAGGCTGGCGCAGGCAGAGCCAAGACTTTCCCGATGCGCCCGAAGGCGCAGGGCTCGCGCATGCGCGAGCAACGTTCCCAGCCCTGCAAAATCCAGTGGGCGAAGCCTACAACAACGGTCGCGGAACGGTCGAACGACGCGACTCGATCCGCATCCGCATCCCGTGCTCCGGGCGCAGCGTGATCGAGGGAGCGGGGACCGCGGGGTGCCCGGGCTCGAGCCGCAGGCGCCAGCGCCGCGCGAGGGTGGCGAGGAGCAGCACCCCCTCCATCCAGGCAAACCCCTCGCCGATGCATACCCGCGGGCCGCCGCCGAAGGGGAAGTAGGAGAACTTCGGCCGGGCATCCTTCGCTTCCGGGCGGAAGCGCTCCGGATCGAAGCGCTCGGGGTCCGGGAAGAAGCGCGGGTCCCGGTGCGTCACCCACTGGCTACACACGACGATCGAGAGGCTCGGGACGGTGTAACCCCCGACCACGTAATCGACCATCGCCCGCCGGCCGATGATCCAGGCCGGAGGAAAGAGGCGCATCGACTCGGCGAAGACCATCTCCGCGTAGGCGAGCCTCGGAAGGTCGGAGAACCCGGGAGGCCCGTCGAGCGCGTCGGCCTCGGCCTGCAGTCTGGCCTCCGCCTCGGGGTTCTGCGAAAGCAGATACCAGGTCCAGGTCAGGGCGTTGGCGGTCGTCTCGTGGCCGGCGAGCAAGATCGTCACCGCTTCGTCCCGGACCTGCGCGTCGGTCATGCCCGTGCCGTCGCCCTCCGTGTCGCTTGCCTGGACGAGCAGCGTGAGCAGGTCCGAGCGTCCCCCCGGCGCCCGCCGCCTTTCGGCGATCAGCCGCCCGATCGTCGCGTCGATCCGGCTGCGGGCTTTCGCGAACCGGCGGTTCGACGGCAGCGGCAGCCGGTCGACGATCTGGAAGAACGGCAGGGAGAAGGTCCGCCCGAAGAGCCGGATCGCGGCCGTCAGAGCGGCTCCGATCTCGTCGGCTTCCGACTCGACGTCCGAATCGAAGAGGGTCTTGCCGACGATCCCGAGCGTCAGCCGCGACATCTCCCGGGCGAGGTCGCGCGTCTCGCCGTCCCGCCAGCGCGCACTCGTCCGCTCGGCGTGCGCCGTCATGACGTCCGCGTAGCCCGCGATGCGGTCGCGGTGGAAGGCCGGCTGCATCATCCGCCGCTGGCGCAGGTGCACCGGGTCTTCGCTCGTCAGGAGGCCCTCGCCCAGGAGGCGCTTCGCGCGCTCGAGGCCGCGCCCCTTGTGGAAGAGGTCAGCGTGGGTCACCAGCACGTCGCGGATCCACTGGGGCGGCTCACGAGATGGACGTCGACCGGGCCGAGGCGAAAGCGCGCGACGTCTCCGTGCTCGCGCGACAGGCGCGTCAGGAACGCGAGCGGATCGCGGCGGAGCGCGAGGAGGTGACTGCCCGGAAAGCGCCGCGGAGGACCGGGGGCAAGACTCTCCACGCTCACGAAGCCAGAGTATGCGATCCACGGAGTGGTGTAATGTCCCGGAACCTGCGGAAGGAGCTCCCATGTCCCGGACCTCGCGGCGCCTGTCGCTTCTCGTCCTCGCCGGCGCGATCGGCGTCGCCGCATGCCGCGGCACCCATCCCGCGCCCCAGTTCGCATGGGACAAGACCGCGGACTTCGCGGCGGCAAAGACCTACGCCTGGTGGGTGGGGCCCGGATACCCGCCGCCCCATGGCGACTCGATCATCGACGGCGAGTTCATTTCGCAGCACGTCCACGCCGCGGTCGACGCGAGCCTCGCGGGCAAGGGTTACCAGAAGGTCGACCCCGCGAAGGCGTCCCTCCTCGTCGCGTTTCTCACCGGCGACACGCGCGTGAGCGACGAGGTCAAGGACCCCAACTACGCCTGGCTGACGGGATACGAAAGCATGATGTACGAGAAGTCGCGGGCCATCACGATCGACTTCCGCACGGCCGACAAGAAGCTCATCTGGCGCGGTTCCATCACGCGGCTCGAGGGCGAGAATCCCGACGCGGCCGGCCGCGAGATCCGGCACGAGATCGAGGCCCTGCTCTCCAAGTTCCCGCCGCCTCCGGGCGCGGGCGCGACGAATGGAGCGCCATGACGAACTTCCGCCGCAAGCTCGCCCTGGCCGCCGTCGCGGTCGGCGCCCTCCAGCTCGCCTGCGCCGGAGCGCCGAGCTACGACTACGCCTTCGATCCGGCGTTCCGCTTCACGCCCCCGAAAACGTATGCGTGGTACGACGATCCGAACTTCCAGCCGCCCGGGGGCGGGGCGATCGTCGACGGACGATTCATCGACGAGAACATTCGGAGGGCCATCGACGAGACCCTCCAGAAGAAAGGCGTCCAGCCCGCGGCGGCCGGCGCCACGCCCGACATCTACGTCTCCTACTCGACGCGGGCGGAAGGAGCCTCGTCCCAGGACCGCGTCAGCTCGTACAGCTGGTGGAGCGGCCTGTACGAAACGAGCACGAGGCACCGCCAGGGGGGCACCCTCTGGATCAACATCCGCGACCCGCAGCAGAAGCTCATCTGGCGCGGAGTCAAGTCGGCGCTGCTCGGCACGAATCCCGATGCGCTCCGGGGCGACATCAACCGGGCCGTCTCGGAGCTGCTCGCGGAGTACCCGCCTCCGCCCGGCGCAAAGAACGCCGCGGCGGCGCCTTAGCGCTTACTTCTTCAGAGACCCGGGCCAGTCGACGACGACCGTCATCGGCTGCTCGTCGGCGGCGACCTCGGGCACGACGGCCAGGAACCGCGTCCCGTCCCTCGAAACCCGGAAGTTCAGCCAGGGCTTGCCGGCGATCCGGAAGAGCTCCTTCGGAGATCCGGTCTTCAGGGTCGGGTCCGTGACGATCGGGAGCGCCATCATCCGACCGTCGGCGGCGGCGTAATAGAGAGTCTTCCCGTCGCGGCTCCACTGCAGAAGGCGCGCCCCCTCGGAGGACAGCCGCACCTTCTCTCCCGGTCCGGGAAAAGGAGTCACGTAGGCTTCGGCCTGGCCCGACTCGTTCGAGATGAACGCGAGGAAGCGGCCGTCCGGAGAAAACCGGACTTCCTTCTTGTCGAAAGGCGACTGCAGGAAAGGGGCGGGTTCTCCCGGGCCGGAGAGCGGAAGGGTCCAGATGTCGAAGTAGCCCGACATCGTCCGCTCGACGTAGACGAGGGTCTTCCCATCCGGCGACAGATCCTGGGCCTGCTGAAACGCGTTCTGAGCCTTCGTCAACCGCTCCTCGGCTCCGCTTTCGAGGCTTCGGCGAAAGAGCTCGGGCGCGCCGCCGCGATTGGCCGAGTAGACGATGCTCTTTCCTCCCGGCAGATCCATCGGAAAAACCTCGGTTTCCGTTTCCGTCGTGATGGGAGTCTCGACGCCCCGATCGAGATCCAGCGACCAGATGTCGAACGTGCCGATGCCGGCCCGCGTCCGGTCGTAGAAGACGCGGTTCGCCTCCCGGGCGATCTCCAGGTTGAGGTAGTTGCCCGGGGGTCCGATGGATTCCAGAGCGCGACCGGAAAGGTCGAACCAGGTCAATCGGCTCATGTCGTCATGCGACTGGTAGACGAGCGTCCCCGACCGGGACGCGGCGAAGGAGGCTCGGCCGGTCGACAGGAAATAGCTCACCGGCTCGGCGATCGAGATGGGCTCGCCTGTCAGGCGCCCGCGGGCCGCATCGAACGGTTGCGCCAGGAGTGCCCCTTCCCGGACGAACACGATGAATCCCGGATCGACATATTGCACCGACGAAACGATCGGCGTCAGCATCCGCGAGGGCTTTCCGATTTCCCCGAGCATCAGGCGCCCCGTGCTGTCGCGCAGCCGGGAGAGGTACAGGAATTGCCGGCCGTCGGGAAGGAACCAGGGCCACGCGACGCGGACCTCGTCGGCGGATGCTTCGATCGCTTTTTCCGGCGAGCCGCCCGCCGCCGAGATCCGAAAAATGACGCGGGCCTGGATGCTCGCGAACAGGATGTCTCCGCCGGCGCCCCAGGTCCCGGACCGCCCTCCCCCCGGTGGCAGGTCGCAGATCGGCACCGCCGCCGCGCCCTCCGCCAGCAGGATCCGCTTGAGCTTGCCGGGAACGAAGAAGCCGAGGGACTTTCCGTCGGGCGACCAGAAGAGCGACGTCGCGTCCTCGGTGCCGGGGACCAGCCGGGCCTCGAGCGTCGCGAGATCGCGGACCCAGATCCCGCGGGTTCCGGGCGCGTCCGGCGACGCGATCCCGCGGCGCGCGGCGGAAACCGCGAAGGGCGCCGAGACGAAGGCGATGCGCGAGCCGTCGGGCGAGATGGCAACCGGGATCGATTCGTACGTCGTGAAGAAGGCGCGGCCGGCAGGCGGCAGGAGAGGGAATCGAATGGTCGGCGCCGGCGTAGCCGCGGACCTTTCGCCTCGCCAGAGCGCGACCGCAGCCAGAGCCGCGGCGATCACGGCGACGGCCCAGGGCAGGGCGCCCCGGCCGCGAGGCGGCAGCGGCCGGGCCGCGGAGGCCGAAGACGTCCCGGAATCCCCGAGGCCCGCCAGTTGCAGACCCACGTCGTGGGCGGTCTGCCAGCGCGCGTCCGGATCCTTCGCGAGGCACCCTCGCACGATCCGGTCGAGCGCCGGCGGCGACATCGGCTGGACCGACGAAACCGGCGGGGGCTCGCCCGAGAGGATCGCCGAGATCAGCCCGGCCTGACTCGAGGCCTCGAAGGCCTTCCGGCCGGTCGCCATCTCGTAGAGCGTTGCGCCCAAGGCGAAGATGTCCGAGCGGGCGTCGGCCGCCCGTCCTTCGACCTGTTCGGGCGACATGTACGCGAGGGTGCCGATGATCGTGCCCTCGCGCGTCACGTCGGCGGCCGCCGTGTGCTCGGCGGTCAGACCCTCGGGAACGTCGCTCGCCGCCTTGGCGAGGCCGAAGTCGAGCAGCTTCACGCCCGACTTCGCCAGCATCACGTTGGCCGGCTTCAGGTCCCGGTGCACGATCCCCTTGCGGTGAGCCGCGGAAAGCGCGCCGCAAATCTGGGCGCCCGTCTGCGCGATCTCGCTCGCCGGCATCGGACCGCGCGCCAGCCGCTGCGCGAGGGACTCGCCGTCGAGCAGCTCCATCACGGCGTAGGTGAGCCCGCGGTCCTGGCCGAAGTCGTGGAGCGCCAGGATGTGCGCATGCGACAGAGCCGCGACCGCGCGGGCCTCGCGCTCGAATCGCGCGAGCGCCGCCGCGTCTCCGGCGACCTTCTCCGACAGTACCTTGATCGCGACCTCGCGTCCGAGCCGCGCATCCCGGGCCCGGTAGACTTCCCCCATCCCGCCCGCGCCGAGCGGTGCCAGGATTTCGTAGGGACCGAGGCGTGTTCCGGCCGGGATCGTCATTGCGTCAAGCCGGACAACCAGTTGGTCACGAGCGCGACCCGCGGCTCCGCGGCTTCGCCGGCGCTGTTGACCAGCACGCGCTTGCCGTCGGCCGTCACCGCGTAGGCGCTCGCGATGCGCGGGCCGACGAAGAGATTGACCCGGAAGAGAGAACGCGGGACCTTGATCTCGAACCGCGTTCCCCGCCCGTCGACATCCACGGCCATGAGCTCGCGGTCGAGCGTGACGAAGTAGAGAGTCTTCCCGTCCGGGCTCCATGTCGGCTGGATGCCGCCGGAGCCCGAAACCTGGTAGCGCGTTCCGCCGCCCGGAAATGCCGTGACGTAGACCTCGAACCGGCTGGTCTGCTGGGAGACGTAGGCCACCCAGCGGCCGTCGGGCGAGAACATTCCCGTCGTTTCGAGAAACGGAGACTGCACGAGCGGGAAAGGCTTGTCCGGCTCGGCCAGCTTGACGGCCCAGATGTCCTGCGAGCCGATGTTGCCGCGGTCGAACAGGACGTAGCGGCCGTCGCGCGACCAGTCGGTGGCCTCGATCCTCTCGGCCGAGTGCAGCACGACCTTCTTCTCGCCGGACCCGTACGACGGGATGCTCGCGAGCAGGTACTCGGCATCCGGGCCGAGGGCGCCTCCCCCGGTGAACATCAGCTCGGAGCCGTCCGGCGACCAGACCGGCGACGGGAGGACCTGCGCGTTCGTCGTCAGGCGCGTGCGCACGCCGCGATCGAGCTCGTAGATCCAGATGTCGCTGTTCGGATCGCCCTCGATCACGGAGGCTCGTCGGCCGTCGGGAGACAGCCGCATCGAGTAGGACTCGGTCCGATCTCCGATCGTCGAGAGGACGCGTCCCGCCGAATCGAGCCATTCGAGCTGACCGCCCGAGCCCTGGCGCGCCAGCTGATAGGCGAGGGTCCCGGTCTGGGAAACCGTGAAGACCCCGCGCCAGACCCCGGAGTCGATGTTCACCTCCCCGGCGACGCGCACGCCGTGGCCACGAACCGCCAGGCTCTTCTCGTCGAACGGAGTGGCCATGAGGTTTCCGTCCCGCACGGTGAGGATCCAGCCCGGCACGGCCTGCGCGCTCGTCAAGCCGGGCAGGATCCGGCGCGGCTCCCCTCCGTCGAGCGACCCGGCGTAGATGCCGGAATCGTCGGAACGCGGATTGGCGTGGCTCGCGGCGAGATACAGGAAGTGTCGGCCGTCCGACAGGAACCACGGCCACCGGTGGGTCGAGTGGCGCTTCGGGTCGATTTTCGTGACCACGGCCGGGACGCCCCCGACGGCGGGCACGCTCGACAGCCCGCCCCGAAAGTCCGCAGCGAAGACGATGACTCCGCTCGAGCCCCACGATCCGCCCCGCGGCGAGGGGGCATCGCAGAAGACCTGCACGGCCCCTCCCGCGATCTCGATCGTCTTCAGCTTCCCGCCGCCGAAAAACCCGATCGATCGGCCGTCCGGCGACCAGAACGGGAACGTTCCCCGCTCCGTCGAAGGCAACGCCGCCGCTCCGCCGGTCGAGAACGAATACACCCAGAGCCGGCCGGATGCGCCGTACACGACCTTGTCGCCGTCGGGAGAGAGCGCGGGCGGAGCGGATTCGTCGCCGGTCAGCTCGAAGGTCGTCTTCTCCGGAGGCAGGAGGAACGAATGAACCGCGGGCGGCCGCGCCGCGCGGGCGCGCTGGAGCCCGATTCCCAGCGCGATCGATGCCGCGAGGGCGACGAGCGCGATCCCCCAGGCGAGGCGCCCGCCTCCCTTGCGGCGCGGGGAGGGCATCGCCCCCGCCGCCGCGGCACCGGACTGCGAGCCTTCGCCGATCCAGCGCAATTCCCGCTTGAGGTCGGAGGCGCTCTGCCAGCGGTCCTCCGGGTCCTTGGCGAGGCAGGTTCGAACGATCCGGTCGAGCGCCGGAGGCGACGTCGGTTGAACCTGAGAGATCGGCTTCGGCTCGTCACGGAGGATCGAGGAGATGAGCGAGGCCTGGCTCGAGCCGGAGAAGGCCTTCTGCCCGGTCGCCATCTCGTAGAGCACGGCCCCGAACGCGAGATTCCGTCCGCCCGTCCGCGTCCTTGCCCTCGAGCTGCTCGGGCGCCATGTACTGGAACGTCCCGAGGATCGTGCCTTCCTGGGTGAGTCCCTGCTGCGTCGGCAGCTCGGTGAGACTCGACTCGGTCTTTGCGGGCGCGATCGCCTTGGCGAGTCCGAAGTCGAGGAGCTTCACTCCCGACCGCGTCAGCATGACGTTGCCCGGTTTCAGGTCCCGGTGCACGATCCCCTGCCGGTGCGCCTTGTCGAGCGCATCCGCGATCTCCACTCCGAAGCGCAGCGTCTGCTCGAGCGGGAGTGGCCCCTTCGCGAGGCGATCGGAAAGCGTTTCGCCCTCGAGGAGCTCCATCACGAGGTACTCGCGCTCACCCTCGCGACCGACGTCGTACAGCGCGCAGATGTGGGGATGAGAGAGCTGCGAGATCGTCTTCGCCTCCCGCTCGAACCGCTGTCGCACCTCGGGCGACGACGAGAGGTGCTGGGGTAGGACCTTGACCGCGACCGTCCGCTCCAGCCGAGTATCCTTCGCCCGGTAGACGTCCCCCATCCCCCCCGCGCCGATCGGCGCCAGGATCTCGTAGGGACCGAGCTTCGTTCCCGCAGAAAGCGTCACGCGTGTGGAGGGAAGCGTACATCGAACAGCCGGAGGGACACGCGTTCGGCCTCGGCCTTGAGCCGAACGAATCATGCGCGCATCCGCGCCATCCCCTAGCCTTCGGAGCGAGGCCCCGATGGCGCACGCAACCGCCCGCTCCGGCTACAGCAACCTGATCGACCGGCTCAACCGGTTCCCGCAGGGCGCGCCGCCATCCGACCTTCTCTACCGCATCCTGCGGATCCTCTTCACCGAGCGCGAGGCATCGCTCGTGGCCGCGCTGCCGATTCGGCCGTTCCGCGCCGAGACGGCCGCGCGCGCCTGGGGCACGACCCCCGCGGAGGCGCGGAACATTCTCGAGTCGCTCGCCGCGAAGGCCCTCCTCATCGACATCGTGGGCGACGGGGAGACGCGCTGGGTCCTGCCGCCGCCGATGGCCGGCTTCTTCGAGTTCTCGATGATGCGCGTGCGGGGCGACGTCGACCAGAAGGCGCTCGCCGAGCTCTTCTACCAGTACCTGAACGTGGAGGAGGACTTCGTCCGCGCGCTCTTCGCCGGGGCGAGACCCAGCTCGGCCGCGTCTTCGTCAACGAGGAGGCGCTGCCCGACGAGGATGCCCTCGAGGTGCTCGACTGGGAGCGGGCCAGCCAGGTCGTCCGCACCGCCTCGGCCATCGGCGTCGGCACCTGCTACTGCCGGCACAAGATGAGCCACCTCGGCCGCGCCTGCGGCGCCCCCATGGAGATCTGCATGACCTTCGGCGACACGGCGGCGTCCCTGGTCCGCCACGGCTTCGCCCGGCGCGCCGACGCGGCCGAGGCCCTCGACCTGCTGCACGAGGCGCGCGAGAAGGGCCTCGTCCAGTTCGGCGAGAACGTGCGCCGGCAACCGGCGTTCATCTGCAACTGCTGCGGCTGCTGCTGCGAGGCGCTCGTCGCCCAGCGGCGGTTCGGCTTCCTGCGCCCGGTCCACACGACCGGATTCGTCCCGTCGATCGACCAGGACCACTGCAACGGCTGCGGCCGGTGCGTCAAGGCCTGCCCCGTCGAGGCGATGAGCCTCGTCTCCGCCCACGACCCGAACGCGCCGCGCCGCCGGACGGTACGCCTCGAGGAGTCGGCCTGCCTGGGCTGCGGCGTGTGCGTCCGGCCTGTCCGCGCGCGGAGCGCTCCGCCTCGAGCGCCGGAGAAGCGGGTGATCCCGCCGCTCGACACTGTGCATCGGACGGTCGTCATGGCCATCGAGCGGGGACAGCTCGCCGATCTGCTCTTCGACGACCGGACCCTGGCGAGCCACCGGATCCTCGGCGCCATCCTGGGCGCGGTCCTGAAGCTGCCGCCGGTGAAGCGCGCGCTCGCCCGCGAGCAGGTCAAGTCGCGCTATCTGGAGGCGCTGGTCGAACGCTGGGAAGCCGCGAGGATCTCGTAGGGAGAGCCAGCTCTCGAGGTCGGCGATGACCCCGGCGCTGCCGCCGGCGCATTCTGGTAGATTCAAAGGTCATGGAAAAGCGCAAACGCCACCAGACCGTGGGGGTCCGGGTCGGCAAGGTCATGGTCGGCGGCGGAGCCCCCGTCGTCGTCCAGTCGATGGCGAACACCGACACGGTCGACGTCAAGTCCACGGCCACCCAGTGCATCGAGCTCGCCCGCGCGGGCTCCGAGCTCGTCCGGATCACCGTCAACATCCCCGAGGCCGCGGCCGCGGTTCCCGAGATCAAGAGGCGCATGCTCGCGGCGGGCGTCGACGCGCCGCTGATCGGCGACTTCCACTACAACGGCCACGTCCTGCTGACGAAGTTCCCCGACTGCGCGAAGGCGCTCGACAAGTACCGGATCAATCCCGGCAACGTCGGCAAGGGCGTGCGGCGCGACGAACAGTTCGCGACGATCTGCAAGATTGCGATCGACAACGGCAAGCCCGTGCGCATCGGGGTCAACGGCGGCTCCCTGAACCAGGAGCTCGTCATGACGAAGATGCAGGAGAACACCGACGGAGAACTCGGGAAGACCTCCGAGGAGATCATCAACGAGTGCATGATCCTCTCCGCCCTCCAGTCGACCAAGCTCGCGCTGCAGTCGGGCCTGCGCAAGGACCAGATCATCATCTCGTGCAAGGTCTCCCGGCCGCTCGACTTGATTGCCGTGTACCGCGACCTCGCGAAGCAGACCGACCAGCCGCTCCACCTCGGGCTGACCGAGGCGGGAATGGGAATGAAGGGCCTCGTCTGGTCCTCCTCCGCGATGGGTGTGCTCTTGAACGAGGGGATCGGCGACACGATCCGCATCTCGCTGACCCCGCGGCCCGGCGGCGACCGCCGCGAAGAGGTCTACGCGGCCTGCGAGCTGCTGCAGTCGCTCGGCATCCGCTCGTTCGCGCCCTCGGTCACGGCGTGCCCCGGCTGCGGCCGCACCACGTCGACGACCTTCCAGGAGCTCGCCGAGCGCATCCAGGGCTACATCCGCGACCAGATGCCCGTCTGGAAGCAGGAGCACGAAGGTGTCGAGAACATGACGCTCGCCGTCATGGGCTGCGTCGTCAACGGCCCGGGCGAGTCGAAGGCCGCCTCGATCGGCATTTCGCTGCCGGGCACGGGCGAGGAACCGCACTGCCCCGTCTACATCGACGGCCAGCACTTCACGACGCTGAAGGGCAACTACGACGAGCTCGCGGCGGCGTTCCGCGCGCTCGTCGACGATTACGTCGCGACGAAGTATCCGCGCAGGGAAGCCGCGCGCCCGGTCACGGCGTAGACGAGACTCCAGGCTCATTTCACGCGCGGGAACTGCCGGGCGAGCTCGCTCGTCCAGTCGACGACGACGTCGATCTGCCTTCCGGCGTCGTCTCCGGTTCCTGCAGCGACGAAAACGAACGTCTGCCCGTCACGGGTCACGTCATACTCGCGGAGGGGGCCCGAACCGCGGTCGAAGGTCATGTCGAAGAGCTCGCGCACGACGACCCGCGTGGAACGTGGGGTTGGTCCGCGCCTCGACCGCCACGACTTTCCGGTTGTCCGAGCTGATAGATGATCTCCCGGTCCGTCCAACGGGGAATGTCCCCCAGTCGGAAGTGATCTGGATCTTCCCGCCTGTTCCCGCGACCGGCTTGACGAGGATCTGAGGCGCAGCGTCCGAAATCGGCGCACATACGCCACCCATCTTCCGTCCGGCGAGAAGACCGGAGACGCGGCGGCCCTCTCGAAGGGAGTTTCGTGCCGGTCGCGGAGCGACACCGTGAGGACATCGGAGTTCGGAAATCCCTGGTTGATCGCCAGAAGTGAGCCGTCGCGCGACCAGTCTTGCGGAAGCTGGGGCCGGGCCTCGGGCTGCAGCGGCTCCTCCTCCCCGGAGCCATCGGCGTTTTTGAAATACACGCCCTGGTGCCCGCGGTCGGAGCTGAACGCCACACGCTTCCCGTCGGAGGACCAGACCGGATAGTAGTTGCCGTTGCCGTCGCCGAAGGTCAGCCGCGAGAGCGCGCCCGTCGCGATCTCGCAGATCCAGATGTCGTCGGCGTTGCCATGGCCGGGTCCGATCGTCGACCGCGATGCGCTTTCCGTCCGGCGAAAATCGCGGATAGTGGTAGGACCGCAGCGGGACGGGAACCGGCCGCGCCTTGCCGGCCCGGTCGGTGAGCATGAGGCGCCGCTCGCCGAGGGACGCTCCGCCGGTGACGTAGGCGAGCGTCCCGTCCGCGGCCAGGGCCGCATACGCGACCCCGCTCGAGGGTCGCCGCCCGTCTTCTCCGCCAGCACGGACAGGCTCGCCGTCGACGCGACGACGTTTCGAGTCGAAGGGCACCGCCAGAACGGCTCCGGCGCGCCAGAAGACGAGGTGGCCGGGCGGCGCGAATCGCGCCATGCTGCCACCCTCGAAGATCAACGTGCTTCTTGCGCGTTCCAGGTTCCCAGACCGCGATGCGCGCATCATCGTAGTTGCCGGGGCCCTTCAGCAGGCCGATCGTGAAGAGCACGGCGCCGTCGCCCGGAAGGTACGTGGGCCAGCGGTGCGTGCGTTCGCCGGCCGCGGCGTCGGGGTGGTCAGCACTTCGGTCCTGCCGCCGTGAGCGGCAATGCGACTCAGGCCCGAGTGAATTCCGGGGAGAAGACGATCGTGTCGTCATCCAGCCAGACTCCGCCGCGGTTGTTCAGGAGCGTCCGCGAGCGACATGGCCACGCCGCCGGCGGACGGGATCTTCTTGAGCTTTCCGTCGGCGAAGAAACCGATCCACTGCCCGTCGGGCGAGAAAAACGGGCCGTAAGCCCCCTCGGATCCGGGCACCGGCTTCAGGCTCAATTCGGTCTCGCGAGCGCACGTAGAGCAGGCGCCGGCCGTCGAGTTCGCCGATGAAGACGAGCCGGGCCCCGTCCCGCGAGAGATCGAGAACGGGCGAATCATCGAAGGGATCCGGTCGCGCTCCGGAAGTGCGACGGCGAAGCCGGTCACCCGCGCCGGCGGGTCCGCCAGGGGTTCGAGGGCCTGCCACCATCCGGCGGCGGCCCTACGATGCCGAGGACGAGGACGGCGAACGTCGCCCAGAGCGGGACGCGGCCCTTCGCGCGTCCCCCTTTCGGCCGTCCGCGCGAGTTGCTCGTCGAGCTCGAGGCGCGCGTCCGCGACGTCGTGGATGCGAGTCTTCGGATCGCGGCCGAGGCACCGACGCAGCACCCGCCGGACGGAGACCGGCGTCTCCGCCGGCAGCGCACTCCAGTTCGGCTCCTTCGTCAGGACGGCCGCGAGCGTGTCGGACACGGTCTCGCCCTCGAACGCCTTGCGGCCTGTCAGCATTTCGTAGAGCACGGTCCCGAACGCCCAGATGTCCGCGCGCTTGTCCACGGACTTTCCGCGGGCCTGCTCGGGCGACATGTAGGCCGCGGTCCCGATGATGACGCCGGCCTGCGTCGCGGCCGCGTGAGCGTCGGCGAGGACGTCACGTCGGGCGAGGAGCCGTCGGACGAGAGCGCCTTGGCCAGCCCGAAATCGAGGACCTTCACCTGCCCCGCCGGGTCGAGCTTCACGTTGGCGGGCTTCAAGTCCCGGTGCACGATCCCCTTCTCGTGCGCCGCTTCCAGCGCCCGGGCGATCTGGCGGGCGATATCGAGGGCCTCGTCGAGCGGCACCGGCCCGCCGGCGATCCGCTCGGCGAGCGTGTCGCCCTCGACGAGCTCGAGCACGAGCGCCTCGATCCCTCCCGCTTCCTCGAGGCCGTAGATCGCGGCGATGTGCGGGTGGTTGAGCGACGCCAGCACCTGGGCCTCGCGCCGGAATCGGGCCAGCCGCTCGGTATCCTTCGCCACCGCCTCGGGAAGGACCTTGATCGCGACGTCGCGGTTGAGCTTGGCGTCCCGCGCCCGGTACACCTCCCCCATCCCGCCCGCTCCGAGCGGCGAGACGATCTCGTAGGGGCCGAGCTTCGTTCCAGCGGCGAGGGTCAAGTTCGACCTCCTCTCAACCGGACGAATTCTGTCGTTCGCGGCGCGACCCGACCACCGAAGGCGGACCCCCGGCTGTAGGGAACGCCGTGCGAAAGCACGACGTTCATAGTCTCCCGACCGAAGGGAGGGAGGAGGTTCGCGCCGCGGGAGCGAAGCGCAACGAGGTGGTCAGGCGCGCGGTCGAGCGTCGTCCGCGAGCCGCGAGCCGGTGCGCCCGAAGGGCGCAGACCTCCGAGCAAGCGGAGCGACGGTCCCCCATCCCGCCCGCTCCGAGCGGCGAGACGATCTCGTAGGGGCCGAGCTTCGTTCCAGCGGCGAGGGTCACGTCAGGCCGAAGCGTACAACGGCGTAAACGTACAATCGCCCGCGCCGGAGGACCCATGGACCTGCGCTCGTTGCAGAAGCCTCTCAAGGACAAGTACCGCGCGAGCCCGGGGAGTTCGCGCATCACGCTCACGGCCAAGGGCGGCGAGTCCGGCGCCCCGATCGCCTGCTCGGTCGACATCGGCCGCGCGGTCTACGAGGCGCAGGCCCACGCGGGCGTCGGCGGCGCGGGGACCGGGGCCTGCTCGGGCGACCTGCTCCTCGGGGCGCTCGCCGCATGCGCCCAGGTGACCTGCCAGATGGTGGCCGCGGCGATGGGGATCCCGACGAAGTCGATCGCGGTCACGGTCGAGGGCGACCTGGACCTGGCCGGAACCCTCGGCATCTCGAAGGAGGCCCCGGTTGGGTTCGAGTCGATCCGGCTGAAGTTCGACCTGGACGCGCCGGACGCGACGGCGGATCAGCGCCGCGCGCTCGCCGAGAAGACCGAGCAGTACTGCGTCGTCATGCAGACGCTGACGCGCCCGCCCCGGATCCAGGTCGACTGGGACATACGAGGAGCGGGCCAGCCCTCCACTTCTTCGCGAGCTCGGCCCGCCAGTCGGCGACCAGGCGAAGACGGTCGGTCCCGCTCTCGTCGGAGAGCACGGCGAAGATCAGCCGCTTGCCGTCCGCCGTGACGGCCCACGGCCCGCGTGGCGCGGGCTTGCCGCCGAAGGCGGGGATCGGTGGGCCGACGGAAACCGAGGACCCGCGGACCTCGAGATCGACCACGAAGAGCTTGTTGTCGGGCGGCTGGGAGAAGAGGATCTTCCGTTGCCGAGCCAGCGCCCGTCGAGGCCCCGCCGGTCGAAACCTGCCGCTTCTCACCGGGCCCGGGAAAGGGCACGACGTAGATTTCACGCCGGCCAGACTCGGTCGACGAGTAGAGCAGCCACCTTCCGTCCGGCGAGATCGAGCCCAGGGACTCCTCGGCCGCGGTGGCGATGAAGGGCCGGGCTTTTCGGTCGCCGTCGGTCGGCAGCAGCCAGAGGTCGAGGCCGCCCGTCTTCGGATCCTGGATCCGGAACAGGATCAGCTTCCCGTCGGGGGAATAGCCGAGAGGCCACATGTTCGTCTTCGCGGCCCAGAGCGGCCTCGGCTCGGACGTCCCGTCCGCGGCCTTCACGCTGATGCCGCCGGTCACGATGCCGAAGGCGATATCGCGCCCGTCGGGCGAAAACAGCGGGAAGAAGTTCCCCTGGTCGCCGAACGTGAATCGGGAGCCGACGCCCCGGGAAAGGTCGTACAACCAGATCTCGGGCAAACTCCCGCTGGAACCGCCCCGGATCGTCGCCGCGAGCCTCGAAGAATCGGGAGAGAGCGAGAGGGAGGCGAAATTCGCCGGCTCGCCGACCTTCGAGAGCTCCCTGCCGTCGAGGTCGAACCAGGTGAGCTGGCCCTTGCGCGCCGAGGCCCCGAGCTGGAACACGAGCCGGCCGTTCTGCGCCGAGAAATTGCCGGACCAGCGGGGCGCCGTGAAGGTCACGTTCTCGGCGATGGGGACCGCCTCGCCCGTCGTCTTCAGGCTCGAGCCCTCGAAGGGCTGGGCCATGAGGTTGCCCTCGCGAACGAACAGGAGGAAGCCCGGGTCGGCGTAGCGCCCTTCGCTCGCCTCCTTCGTGATGAGCGTCTGCTTTCCGGATGCGAGGTCGAGGCCGTAGAGGGCGCTGGTCTTGTCCTTGTCCGACGTCTGGCTCCCGGAGAAGAAGATCAGGCGCTTTCCGCCGGGCAGAAACCAGGGCAGCCGGTGGGTTGCGCCCGGCTTGTCTTCCCGGGTCAGGGCCGACGGCGTTCCTCCCGCCGCCGACACCTTCGACAGGCCACCGAACGGGGCCGGAGCGAAGACGATGACGTCGTCGACGCTCCAGCTCGCGCCGCGGCCGTCCGGAGCGTCGCAGATCGTCTGGACGGTCCCGCCGGAAGCCGGGACCTTCTTCAGTTTCCGGTCGGCGAAAAAACCGATGAACCGGCTGTCCGGGGACCAGAAGGGACAGGTCGCCTCCTCGGTTCCGGCCAGGGACTGGATCCCGAACCCGTCCATCTTCCGCACCCAGAGCTGCCCTTTGCCGTCCGTTCCCCTCGCGGCGAGCGCGAGCGTCAGCCCGTCGGGCGATAGCGCGATCGAGGTGTTCTGGTTCTCGAGATCCATCCCCGGCAAGAGGTCGACGGACGCACGCAGGACGGCCGCCGGAGGAGAGCGATGCAGCAGCCGTCCCGCGGCGAGGCCGGCTGCGGCGAGGACGACGGCCGCGGCCCAGGGCAGCCAGGCGAGGGATTTGCGGCGCGACGGGAGCACGGGCGCCGCGATGCCGCTCGCCGAGCCGCCCTCCGCGATCCACTTCAGCTCGCTGCCCAGATCCCCCGCGCTCTGCCACCGGTCCTCCGGGTCCTTCGACAGCGCCTTCCGGATCACCCGGTCCAACGCCGGCGGAGACGTCGGCATCACCGCCGACACCGGCGCCGGCTCCTCCTTCATGATCGACGAGATCAACGACGCCTGCGACGATCCCGCGAACGCCTTCCTCCCCGTCGCCATCTCGTACAGCACGCACCCGAACGCGAAGATGTCCGTCCGGCCGTCCGCTTCCTTCCCCTCCAGCTGCTCCGGCGCCATGTACTGGAACGTCCCCAGGATCGTCCCCTCCTGCGTCAGGTTCTCCCCCGTCGCCGCGCCCATGACCGTCGGCAACGATGTCGCCCCCGAGGACGGCGACGCCGCCGGAGCCATCGCCTTCGCCAGACCGAAGTCCAGCAGCTTCACGCCCGTCTTCGTCAGCATCACGTTGCCCGGCTTCAAATCCCGGTGCACGATCCCCTGCCGGTGCGCCTTGTCGAGCGCGTCGGCGATCTCGACCCCGAACTTCAGCGTCTGCGACAGCGGCAGCGACCCCCCGGCCAGACGCGCCGACAGCGTCTCGCCCTCGAGATACTCCATGACCAGGTACTCGGTCTCGCCCTCGCGCCCCACGTCGTACAGCGCGCAGATGTGCGGATGCGAGAGCTGCGAGACCGTCTTCGCCTCCCGCTCGAAACGCTGCCGGACTTCCGGCGAGGCGGACAGGTGCTGCGGCAGCACCTTCACCGCCACCGTCCGCTCGAGCCGCGTGTCCCTCGCCTTGTAGACCTCGCCCATCCCGCCCGCCCCGATCGGGCGCGAGGATCTCGTAGGGCCCGAGCTTCGTTCCGGCGGCGAGACTCACGTCAGTCGACCTCCTTGCAATGACTTCAACAGATCCTCGTCGGCGGCGCTTCTACCGCTTCGCGAGGTCCGCGCGCCAATCCGAGACGAAACGAATCTGCGCCGACGCGGAGTCCTCGACCGGGACCGCGAAGAGGAGCCGCTTCCCGTCCCGCGTCGCGTCGAAGGGACCGCGCGGCGGCGGCTTGCCGCCGAAGATCGGCCGGGGCGCCCCGAGGCGCAGTCCGCCGCCCTGGGTGTCGACGTCGACGGCGAAGAGCCGGCCGTCGGGAGGCTGTTGGTAGAGGATCGCGTGGTCGCCGAGCCATCTTCCGGAGTCGGCGCCCGCCGTCGACACCTGCCGCTTCTCGCCGAGCGACGGATAGGGCACGACGTAGACCTCGCGGCGTCCGGTCTCGTTCGAGACGTAGAGGAGCCATCGCCCGTCCGGAGAGATCGAACCGTTCTGAAGCTCGTCCGGATCCGTCGGGAAGAGCAGACGGGGCTTCGCCTCGCCCTCGAGCGGGAGGTCCCAGAGATCGACGCCTCCGCCCTGGTTGTCCTGGATCCGGAGCAGCATTCGCTTTCCATCGGCCGACCAGGAGAGCGGCCAGATGTTGGCCTTCTGCGGGAAGGATCAGCTTCGACTCCGAGCCCCCGTCGGCGGCTTTCACGCGGACGCCCGATCCAGGATCCCCGTACGCGATCGCGTTTCCGTCCGGGGACCACGCCGGGAAGTTCGCTCCCTGCGCACCGAACGTGAAGCGGGATCCGACGCCCCTTTCGAGGTCGTAGAGGCGAATCTCGGGTCGAAAGTTCTTGTTGCCGAGCACGGTCGCCACCACACGGCGGCCGTCCGGCGACAGGGCGACCGTGAAGAAGTTCGTGGCCTCGCCGACGGTGCCGAGCGGCTTGCCGTCGAGATCGAACCACGTCAGGCGGCTCTTCCGGTACGCCTCGTTGCTCTGGTACACGAGCCTTCCCGTGTCGGAAATCGTGAACTTGCCGATCCAGCGAAACGCCTCGAAGGCCACCCCTTCCGCGATCGGAGCCGCGGGTCCCGTCGTCTTGAGCGCCTTGCGGTCGAAGGGCTGCGCGAGGAGGTTTCCTTCACGCACGAACGACGAGGTACCCGGGCTCGACGAAGCGCCCCTCGCTGTTCTCCCGGGCTACGAGCGTGGACTTGCCGGTCGCGAGGTCGAGCCCCTGGATCGTGGTGCCCGAGTCGACGTCCGATGTCTGCGAGCCCGCCAGGTAGAGCAGGTGCTTTCCGTCCGGAAGAAACCACGGAAGGCGATGCGTTCGGCCCTGACCCTCCACCTTCGTCACGGCCACCGGAGCGCCGCCCGTGGCGGGCACGCGGTAAAGGCCCGAGAAGGGAGCCGGCGCGAACACGATGACGTCGTCGACGCTCCAGCTGGCCCCGCGCCCGTCCTGCGCGTCGCAGATCGTCTGGACGGCCCCGCCCGAGGCCGGCACGCGCTTGAGCTTGCGAGCAGCGAAGAACCCGATCGAGCGGCTGTCGGGAGACCAGAACGGGCCCATGGCGTCGTCCGTCCCGGCGATCGGCTGCACGGCGAAGCCGTCCATCCGGCGAATCCAGAGCTGGCGCTTCCGGTCGGATCCGGTCGCGGAGAAGACGAGCATCGAGCCGTCGGGTGAAATCGCGGGCGAAGTCCAACGATCCAGATCCATCTCGGGCGGAAGCTCGATCGAAGAGCGGGAAAGGGAGGCCTCGGGGGCGCGGCGAGTCCGCAGGCCCGCGGCGAACGCGACCGCCGCGAGCAGGAGCGCCACCGCCCAGGGCAGCCAGCCGAAGCGCCTGCGCCGCGCCGGGAGCACCGGCGCCGCGATGCCGCTCGCCGAGCCGCCCTCCGCGATCCATTTCAGCTCGCTGCCCAGATCCCCCGCGCTCTGCCACCGGTCCTCGGGTCCTTCGACAGCGCCTTCCGGATCACCCGGTCCAGAGCCGGCGGCGACGTCGGCATCACCGCCGACACCGGCGCCGGCTCCTCCTTCATGATCGACGAGATCAACGACGCCTGCGACGATCCCGCGAACGCCTTCCTCCCCGTCGCCATCTCGTACAGCACGCACCCGAACGCGAAGATGTCCGTCCGCCCGTCCGCCTCCTTCCCCTCCAGCTGCTCGGGCGCCATGTACTGGAACGTCCCCAGGATCGTCCCTTCCTGCGTCAGGTTCTCCCCCGTCGCCGCGCCCATCACCGTCGGCAACGATGTCGCCCCCGAGGACGGCGACGCCGCCGGAGCCATCGCCTTCGCCAGACCGAAGTCCAGCAGCTTGACGCCCGTCTTCGTCAGCATCACGTTGCCGGGCTTCAGATCCCGGTGCACGATCCCTTGACGGTGCGCCTTGTCGAGCGCGTCCGCGATCTCGACCCCGAACTTCAGCGTCTGCGAAAGCGGCAGAGAGCCGCTGGCCAGGCGCGCCGAAAGCGTCTCGCCCTCGAGATACTCCATGACCAGGTACTCGGTCTCGCCCTCGCGCCCCACGTCGTACAGCGCGCAGATGTGCGGATGCGAGAGCTGCGAGACCGTCTTCGCCTCCCGCTCGAAACGCTGGCGGACCTCCGGCGAGGAGGACAGATGCTGCGGCAGCACCTTCACCGCCACCGTCCGCTCGAGCCGCGTGTCCCTCGCCTTGTAGACCTCGCCCATCCCGCCCGCCCCGATCGGGGCGAGGATCTCGTAGGGCCCGAGTTTCGTTCCCGCGGATAGCGTCATGTCAGATGTCGAGAGAGAGGCCCATCACGCGGTTCCCCGCTCTCGTCGGTCGGCCGGCGCAGCGGTCCGCTGAGAACGACAGGGTCAAGGTTGCGCGCAGCCTATCAGCTCCCCGGCTGTTCTTTCTGGAGCTGGCGCCAGATCGGCTCGAGCTCGGCATCGAAGGCGGCGAACTCCCGGCTCGACCGCACCGGCGCCAGCAGCGGATCGGCGAGAAAAAGCGTCCGGTTCGGCATGCCGGCCGCGACGGTGCGGCGCAGCATGTCGACCGCGCCCCGGGCATCGCCCTGGGCGGCGCGGATGCAGGCGATGGAGTACAGCGTGTGGTGGAAGTCGCGCTTGAGCTTCCCCGATTCGAGGGCCCGGGCAAGCGCCGCCTCGTCGACCGGCCGTTCCTTCGAGGCGACGGCCACGAGCTCCCGCATGGCCGCCGCCGCATGCTGGTCCGGGGCCTCCTTCAAGAGCGCATCGATGGCCGCCCTCGCTTCGTCGAAGCGCCCGAGGGAGATGAGGCTCATCGGCAATCGCGCCTCGGAGAGCGGCAGGCCGCGCGCCTTCGCCGTCTCGACCGCCTCCTCGGCATGGCCGAGGAGCACGAGGCCCTCCACGTTCCAGCGGCGCGTCGGATCCGAAGTGGGGTCGATCTCCAGGCCGCGCGCCGCCTCCCGCCGAAACGCATCCTCGGATCCCATGTGGGCATACAGGATCGCCATCTCGTCGTGGCCGACGAGCGGATCGAGTCGCCTCCGCGGCGCGCAGCTCCCGCAGCGCGCCCGGGAGGTCGAAGTTCTGGTAGTGGCTCCAGGCCAGCTGGTAGCGGAACATGTGCGTCTCGGCGAGTCGGGGATCCAGCCGCTCGGCTTCGGCCGCGGCTCTCTTTCCCTTTTCGAGATAACCCGCGCCCGGCTCGAAGAAAAGGTCGCGCCAGAGATACGCGCCAGCCAGGCTCGCATGGGCCAGGGCGTAGCCGGGATCGAGCGCCACCGCGCGTTCGAAACGCCGGATCGCCTCCTGAAGGTGTTCGGCGCCCCAGCCGGGTCCGGCCTTCCCCTGCTCGCTCGCGCCGACGACGAACTCCTGGTACGCCTCGGCATTCTGCGTGAAGCGCTTCTTGAGGAGATCACGCTGGTTCGGATTCAGATGCAGGCGCAGCCGGCTCACGACCGCGTCCGCGACGGCATCCTGGACCTCGAAGACTTCCGAGGCGGGCACATCGAAGGACTCGGCCCAGATCGAGCTTCCGTCGCCGACCCGGAGAAGGTTGACGCTGACGCGCAGCTTCCCCGCCGACCGCTGGACGGAGCCCTCGAGCACGGCATCGGTGCGAAGCTCTTTCGCCGCCGTCACCGCGTCCGTATCCGACTTCGCGTAACGACGGACGGCCGACAGCGGGCGCACGGGAATGGCTCCGGCGCCGCTCAAGCCCCGGATGATCGTGTCCGCGATCCCCAGGCCCAGCGCCTCGTCGCTCGCATCGCCGCCCAGGGGCTTCAAGGGAAGAACGGCGAGCGACTGCACGGCGCCCGGCGCCGGCGCCGTCGACCGGCCGCGCCAGACGAGAAGTCCCGCCACGGCGGCGAGCGCCAGCGCAGCCGCGACGATCGCTGCGCGGCGGCCTCCTCCCCGCAGCGGGGCTCTCGCTGACGCCGGCGCGATGCCCGACGTGCGGTCGCGCGCGTCGGCGAGATCCCGCGCGAGATCACGGGTCGACTGGTAGCGCTCCTCCGGCTCCTTGGCGAGACAGCGGCCAACGATCCACGTCAGCGCTTCGGGCGCCGCCGGACCCACGGACGCGAGGGGCTCCGGCTCCTCTTTCAGAATCGCGGAGAGCGTCTCGACCGTGGTCGCGCGCTGGAAGGCGCGGCGGCCCGAGGCCATCTCGTAGAGGATGGCCCCGAAGGCGAACTGGTCGGAGCGGTAGTCGACCGACTTTCCGGTCGCCTGCTCCGGCGACATGTAGCCGACCGTCCCGAGAACGACGCCGGCGCTCGTCTGCTGAGTCGCCGTCAGGACCTGACTTCCGTCGGCGAGCGGAGGCGCGGATTTGGCCAGGCCGAAATCGAGAATCTTCACGAGACCCTCGGAGGTCACCATGATGTTCTCGGGCTTCAGGTCCCGGTGAACGATGCCCGCTGCGTGCGCCTTGGCGAGGCCGGCGGCGACCTGCGCGCCGATCGAAAGCGCCTGCTTCGACGGCAGCGCGCCGCCCGCCAGGAGCTGGCGGAGACTCGCGCCGTCCACGAGCTCCATGGCGATCCACGACACGCCGTCCGTGAGGCCCACGTCGTGGATCGTGACGATGTTGGGATGGTTCAGGGCCGAGGCGGAGCGCGCCTCCTGCTCGAAGCGGCGCAAACGCTCTTCGTCCGAGGCCACCGTCTGCGGCAGGACCTTGACGGCCACGTCCCGGCCGAGGCGGCTGTCCCTGGCCCGATAGACCTCGCCCATCCCACCCGCGCCGATCGGCGCGACGATCTCGTAGGGTCCGAGCCGGGTACCGGCGATGAGAGTCACGTCAGGCAAAGGATTAAGGGCGCAAGCCAGACTACAACGAACCGCCGTGATCTAATCCGTCCGTTCGATCCCGAACAGGAGGTCACGTTGAGAATCCCCGCCCGGCTTCGCCTTTCCGCCGCCTGGGCCGCCGTACCGGCGTTCGTGCTGTGCATCGCTCCCGCCACGGCGCAGACGCCCGCACCCGCACCCGTGGCGACACCCGTTCCTCCGCCGCCGCTGGAGCCGGAGGCGCTCGGCCGCCTGAAGGCGATGAGCGAGCTCCTGAAGGGCGCCGGAAGCTTCACCTTCAAGGCCGCGTCCGACCGGGAGATGCCCTCCCTCGACGGACCGCTGCTCGACTTCTTCGCCGTGTCGACGGTCGCCGCCACCCGGCCGAACAAGCTCCGCGTCGACACGGTCGGCGACCTGCACGATGCGTCTCTCTGGTACGACGGCAAGACCATGGCGATCTACTCCACGAAGAGCTCCTTCTACGGCCAGGCCGACGCCCCGCCCACGATCGATGAAGCGGTCCTGATGCTGATGGACCGCTTCCAGATGTCGTTTCCGGCCGCCGGGTTTCTTCTCAAGGACCCGTACGCCAGGATGATGGAGGGCGTGAAGACGGCGTTCGACGCGGGAGAGGCCCGGATCGACGGCGTCGTCTGCCGCCACCTCGCCTTCTCCGAGCCCGACGCCGACTGGCAGGTCTGGATCGAAGACGGCGCGAAGCCGCTTCCCCGCCGGATCGCCGTCACGTACAAGAACGTCAAGGGAACGCCGCGGGTCGTGACGTCGCTCTCCGACTGGAATCTGGCCCCGACCCTTCCGGCCGATCAGTTCGTCTTCACGCCGCCCGCCGGCGCGACGAAGGTCGACTGGAAGACCGTGAAGCAGTAAGGACGGACAGGAGCACTCCATGAAGACCCGAGCACTCGCCGCGTTTTTCGCCGCCGCCGCGTTCCTCTCGCTTTCTTCGCCGGCCCGCGCCTGGGTCGCCGCCGGCGGATACCACGGCGGCGTGGCCGTCGGGTACCACCCTCCCTGCTGCTATCACGGCTATTCCGGAGCGGCGGTCGCCGGCGCCGCGATCGGTGGCGCGATGGTCGGCGCCGCGGTCGCTTCGGCCGCCCAGCCGGCCTACTACGCGCCGGCTCCCGTCTACTACGCCGCGCCCGTCGCGTACGCCCCGGCCGTCGGCACCGTCGTCACGACGCTCCCGCCGGTCGGCTGCTCGAGCATGTCGGTCAACGGCCGTTCGTACATGAACTGCGCCGGAACGTTCTACATGCCGTTCTACTCCGGTGGCGCCCTCATGTATCAAGTGGCTATCCCCTAATCGCCCCTCTCACCCCGACCCTCTCCCCCCGCGGGGGGAGAGAGGTTGCGCGACGCATTTCAGCTCCGCCGCGCTCTCCCAACAGTTCGCGGCGCGGATAGTCTCCCGACCGAAGGGAGGGAGGAGGTCCGCGCCGCGGGAGCGAAGCGCGCCGCGAGGGGCCAGGCTTTCGGTCGAGCGTATCCGCGAGCCGCAAGCCGGTGCGCCCGCAGGGCGCAGGCCCTGAGTCAGCGCGTAGCGACGGTTCTGGTGACGAAGTCGGCCATGTCGGCCTTCATCGCCTTGAGCGAGGCCTCGTTGACGTACATCATGTGGCCCGCCGGGTAGTACTTCATCTCGATTCGGGCTTTGACGTCCTTCTGGGACGAGACGTGCGCCATCATGTACTCGCTCGCGAAGAACGGCGTCGCCAGGTCGAACCGGCCGTTCAGAACGAGGACGCGCAGGTTCGGATTGAAGGCCATCGCGCGCCCGAGGTCGCCGTTGGTGTTCGTCAGCGTCGGCGACGGGAACGGCAGGCCCGGCACCGCGTGCTTGAAGTCCCAGGTCCGCCAGGCCTCGGCCGTCACGACGTAGTTCTTGCCGACGCCGAACTTCAGACCGTCGTGGTACCAGTCGAGAAAGGCGGCCGTGTAGGCGCCGGTGATCGAGTTGGACTGGGGGTCGTTCTCCGTCTCCTTGGCGAGGGGATCGAACGTCGGCCCCACGAACCGCGAGTCGAGCCGGCCGATCGTGATGCCTTTCTGCCGGAGGAGCTCCTGCGTGTACTCGCTCTCGGACACGCGCAGGTTCGCCAGTTTCAGGTACTCCTCCGAGAGTCCCGTGTACTCGTGGAGAGTCCTGGCGACCGCGGCGCGCCGGTCGTCGGTCAGACGGTCGCCCTCGGCGAGCGCCGTCGGGTAGTCGACCGCGGCGAAGCGGCGGACTTCCGTCAGCCACGGTTCGAGGTCTTTGGGCGGATTCGGCAGCGCCTTGTGGTACCAGGACGTGGCCGCGTAGCTCGGAAGGATGAGCGGATAGGGCTGATCGTTGCCCGGCATGGCGAAGATCGCGCCGAGATCCGTCGCGAGCGAGATCAGGACGACGCCGTTGAACGACATCCCGCCCCGGCTCTGGAGCCAGTCCACGATCCCGGGCGAGCGCGTCGTTCCGTAGCTCTCGCCGATCAGGTACTTGGGCGAGTTCCAGCGGCCGTTGTCCGAGACGTACTGCTTGATGAAGCGGGAGATCGACTCGATGTCGGGGTCCACGCCCCAGAAGTCCTGGTTCTTGAAATCGCCCACGGGCTTCGAGAGACCCGTGCCGACCGGATCGATCATCACGATGTCGACCTTGTCGAGCAGGCTGTAAGCGTTATCGACGACCTGGTACGGCGGAGGTGGCGTGGGCTCGGCGTCCGCGACCACGACACGGCGCGGACCGAGGGCTCCCATGTGGAGCCAGATCGATGACGAGCCGGGCCCGCCGTTGTAGCAGAACGCGATCGGCCGGCGCGCGGGCGGACCCGCGTCCTTCCGGACGTAGGCCACGTAGCCGATGCTACGCCCACGGCTCGTCCTTGGCGTTCGCAACGATGAGCGTGCCGGCCGTCGCCGTGAACCCCACCGGAACGCCGCCGATGACGGCCGTGTGCTGCGTGACGGACTGCTCGGCTTTCGGCGGCTCCTTCTTCGCGGCGTCCGGAGCCGGAGCGGGCTTTTCCGCGGGCTTCTCCTGGGCGAGAGCCGACGCCGCCAGAGAGCAGACGAGGAGCGAGGCCCAAACGATTCGCTTCATGACTTTTCCTCTCGACGTGCGCCGCGAAGCTTATCGCGCCGAAGCCGGGCGGGATAGCATCGGCGCTCGATGATCGCCGCCGCGCTCCTCGCAGCCGCCGTCGCCGCACCGCCCGGAAGCCCGCTCGAAGCGGCGGTCGCCTCGAAGATCCGAGCCTTCCCGGGCGAGATGGGCCTCTACGCGAAGAACCTCGACACGGGAGAGGTCGTCGCGGTGAACGCGGACCAGCGGTTTCCGACCGCGAGCCTGATCAAGGTCGCCGTCATGGCCGAGGTCTACCGCCAGATGGCGGCGGGCAAGTTCGGCAAGAACACGCCGGTCACCCTCCACGAGTCCGACAAGGCGGGAGACGAAACGATCCCCTTGAACATGCTCCATGACGGAACCGTGCTCACGGTCTCGGACCTCCTGAAGTTCATGATCGCCTACAGCGACAACACGGCCACGAACCTCCTCGTCGGGATGGTCGGAACGGCCAGCGTGGACGCGCTCCTCGACTCTCTCGGCCTGACGAAAACGCGCCTCTACCGGCCGACCTTCCGCGACGGCCGCGCCGATGTCCTCCCGGAGGAGGAGAAGGAGTACGGCCTCGGCTCGACGACCCCGCGCGAGGCCGCGACGCTCCTGGAGCTCGTCGCGCAGGGCAAGGTCGTCTCGCGCTCGGCGTGCGACGAGATGATCGCTCTGCTCGCGACCCAGCAGGACCGGGCCATGATCCCGCGCTCGCTCCCCTTCGAGAAGGACGACATCCTCGTCGCCAACAAGACCGGCTGGGACGAGGAGAAGAATCCGGACGCGAAGGGCTTCAAGGGCGACGTCCGCAACGACGCCGCGTACATCAAGGGACCGAAGGCGCGCTACGTGATCGCGATCTGCGCGCGTCGGATCAAGGACAAGCGCGCGAGCGCCGACAACGACACCTTCCGGCTCGGAGCCGAGCTTTCGCGCATGGTGTACGACCGGTTCCAGGCCCGTTGAGGCTCTTCGAGAACGCGCTCGCCGTCGCGCTCGACAAGCCGGCCGGCGTCTCGATGGCGACCTCGGCGAGGGAGGAGAAGTCGGCGGCGAGGGCCGTCGCGCGCCTCCTCGCGGCCTGCGGCGAAGACCCCGCGGAACCCCTCCTTCTCGTCCACCGGCTCGACGTCGGCACCTCCGGCGTCGTGCTCCTCGCGAAGACCGACGCGGCGCACCGGGCGCTCTCGCGGGCCTTCCAGTCCGGCGGCGCGGGCAAGACCTACCGCGCGCTCGCGTGGGGGCATCCGACGCCCGTACGCGGCGTCTACGCCGATCCCCTCGGCCGGGATCCCAGAGACGGCCGGAAGATGAAGGTCCGCGACGACGGCAAGCCGGCCGTGACGCGCTACGAGACGCTGGCACGCCTGCCCTCGGTGGCCGACCTGCGTCTCTTTCCCGAGACCGGCCGCACGCATCAGATCCGGGTCCACCTCTCCGCCCACGGTCACCCGATCGTGGGCGACGACCTCTACGGCGGGGCGACGCGCTGGCACGGCGTGCGGGACCGCGGGCACCGGCAGGCGCTCGCGGCAGCAGACCGGCCCCTTCTTCACGCCGAGCGGGTCGTCGTCGCGGAGCTCGCGATCGACGTCGAAGCACCGCTGCCCGGTGACTATGCGAGCGTTCTCGTGGCCCTCAGGACCCGTAGAACACGGACATGAACCGGTAGAAGCTCCAGACGTCGACCTTGGACGACATCTCGAAGGTCGAGTGCATCGACAGCAACGGCACGCCGAGGTCGATGACTTCCATCTCCCACGCGGAGAGAAACCCGCCGATCGTGCCGCCCGAATAGCCGTCGACCCTGGGCGTCTGCGTCTGCCACGCGATGCCGTTCTTTTCCATCATCCCGCGGATCCGCGCGGCGAACTCGGAGTTCGCGTCGAAGCCCGCGCCGTAGCGCTTGATGGTGACGCCCCAGCCGAGGCGCGCGGCGTTGGTCGCTTCGCTCGTCTGCGGAAAGATCGGGTTGATCCCGTCGTTGACGTCGGCGGATATGACCTCGGAGCGGCGCAGCGCCTCCCGCAGGTCGAGGTCCGTGTACTTCGCGCCCCGCTCGGCCGCCACGAGCTTCGCGAGCGTCGAGTTGTAGAACTGCGAGGCCGCGCCCGAGTTGTTGCTGGAGCCGACCTCCTCGAAGTTGGAGAGATACGCGAGCGCGGTCTTCCTGGGGGTTCCGGGGAGGTCCAGGATCGCGCGAACCGCGCAGTACGACGACAGCCGGTCGTCCTGTCCCGACGCGCCCACGAGCCCGCGGTCCAGGCCGACGTCCGCCGGCCGCGCCGCCGGGACGAGCGAGAGCTCCGCCGAGGCGAAGTCCTCCTCGCGCACGCCGTAGGTCGAGGTCATCGCCGCCACGACCTGGTCCACGACGGAGGCGTCGCTTCCCGGAATGCTGCCGGCGACCGGATCGAGCTCCTCGCCCGAGATCACCTCTTCGTACTTGCGGTCCCGGAGGGGCTTGTCCGAATGCGGAGCGTTGTCGGCGATGACGAAGACGGGATCGCCGTCCTTCAAGCCGATCGAAACGTCGACGCGCTTTCCGTCGGCGGTGTCGATGCGCCCGATGAGCGCGAGAGGCCGGTTCGCCCACTGGTATTTCTTGATGCCGCCGTAGTAGATCGTGTTGAAGAGGGCGAACCCGCCGCCCGCCGACTCGAACGGCCGCGCCTTCAGGTCGATGTGCGGGCTGTCGTGATGCGTGCCGACGAGGCGGCTGCCCGAGAGGAGGGAGTCGGAGCCGATGACCGCGAGGATGATCGCCCGGTCGTGGGCGGTGACGATGAGCTTCGCGCCCGCCTTCACCTGCGACGCGTCCTTGAACTCCGTGAAGCCCGCCGCTTTCGCGAGCCGGGTCACCTCCCGCGTCGACAGCTCGGCCGTGCGCGCCACGTCGAGGTACCGCTTGTAGTCGTCGGCGAACTTGAAGGTCTGGTCCTTCTGAGCCGGGGTCAGGGCGAGCCACGCGGACTTCTTGGCGTCCCAGTAGCCGCTACTCTTCTTTTCCTCGCCGAGCCCCAGGCCGGCCACCGCCATCACCGCGACGGCCATCATGAGTTTCCGCATCCCGCCTCCTGCTTACTGCTGACGGCTGACGTTCACTGGTTCAGGGGTTTCCATCTCGTACTTCGCGGCGGCCCAGGCGCCCATGCCGCCGACGACGTTGATGACGCGCAAGAAACCCAGACGTTCGAGAACGCTCGTCGCGATCGACGACCGATAGCCGCCGGCGCAAATCGCCGCGAACGGCCGGGTCCGGTCGAGCGCCGGAGCGAGCTCGGCGAGCTGGTGGAGGGGCATCGCGAGGGCCCCGGCGATGTGACCCCCGTTCCACTCGGGCGGACGGCGCACGTCGGCGACCCGGAGCTCCGGGTCCTCGCGCAGGCGCTCGTGGAGCTCGCCGACGTCGATCTGCTCGGTGCGGGCGAGCGGCCGGCCGGAGGCCTGCCAGGCCTCGACGCCGCCCGAGAGCTGGCCGGCGATCGATTCGAGCCCCACGCGCGCCAGGCGCAGGCGAGCTTCCGCGACCCGCTCCGGGTCCTCGCCCACGAGCACGACGGGTGCCTGCGGCGAAAGCAGCGTGCCGGCCCAGGAAGCGAATTGCCCCGAGAGACCGATGTGCACCGAGCCCGGGACGTGTCCGGCGCCGTACTCGGCCGTGCCGCGGGTGTCGAGAAGGACGGCGCCCGCGGCGAGCGCCTTCTCGACCTCGGCGGGCGACAGCTCGGGAACCGGCGGCAGATCGGCGAGCGGCTGCGGCCCCTCGCGATTCAGGGCCGCATCGCGGGAAAAGTAGGCCGGCGCCTCGGGCAGGTCCGTCGTCAGGAGACGGACGAATTCCTCGCGCGGCATCGGGCGCAGGGCCCAGTTGAATCGGCGCTGGTCGCCGATCGTCGAGCTCGTCTCGCTCGAGATGTTCCGGCCGCAGAGCGAGCCGGCGCCGTGCGCCGGGTAGACCTTCACCGAGTCGGGCAGGGTCAGGAGCTTCCGGTGGAGGGAGTCGTAGAGCATGCCCGCGAGCTCTTCGGCGCTCATCCGGGCGCCGAGGAGATCCGGCCGCCCCACGTCGCCGATGAAGAGCGTGTCGCCGGTCAGCACGGCCTCGGGGGTCTCGGACCGCGACCGGTCCGTGACGAGCACGGACACGGACTCGGGGGTGTGGCCGGGGGTCTCGAGAAACCGGAGCGTGACGCTTCCCATCCGGATCTCGTCGCCGTCCCGGACCGCCACGTGCGGGAACGCGGCCTTCGCCCGGGCCCCGAAGTAGATCTTCGCGCCCGTCTTCTCGGCGAGCTCCCGATGGCCCGAGACGAAGTCCGCGTGAAGATGCGTCTCGATGACGTGCTCGATCCGCAGCCCCCGCGCCTTCGCCGCCTCGATGTAGACGTCGACGTCGCGTCGCGGATCGACGACCGCCGCTTCGCCGTCCGACCCGATCAGGTAGGAGGCCTGCGCGAGACAGCCCAGGTAGAACTGCTCGAAATCCATCGTTCTCGTGGTGGCGCTGGTGCTCATTCAGAGAAGCGCATTGTAGTTCCGGGCCACGAGATACAACGCCACGGCGACCACAAACCACGCGAAGATCCGGCGCAGGCCCTTCGGGTGGAACCGGTCCGACAGACGCGTACCCGCGAGCGCGCCCCCGACCGCCAGCGCCGTGACGAGCGCCGTGAGCTTCCAATCGAAGCCGCCGGCCGTCAGGTGCCCGGCCAGACCGGCCGCGCAGTTGACGGCGATCACGAGGAGCGAAGTCCCGATCGCTGCCTTCATGCCGAGCCCGCCGAAGACGACGAGCGCCGGAACGATCAGGAACCCTCCCCCCACGCCCAGAAAACCCGTCAGGAACCCGACCCCGAGCCCCGCCATGGCCTCGCGCGGCAGATTCGGCGTGTGGGCCGGTGCGTCGGCTCCCGGGGCCCTGCGGGTCAGCATCACGGCGGCAACGACGAGCATCAGGCCCGCGAAGAGCAGCATCAGCACGGACGGCGAAACCAGGCGCGTGAGCCTCGAGCCCAGAAAGGCGCTGACGATTCCGCTCGCCGAGAAGACGGCACCCGTCCGCCACGACATCGCGCCCTTCCGATGATGCAGGAACGCCCCGACGAGGGCCGTCGAGCCCACGACGGCGAGCGACATCCCGATCGCGCGGTGCGGCTCGACTCCCAGGGCGTAGACCAGCACGGGCACGGTGATGATCGAGCCGCCGCCGCCGATCAGCCCGAGGGACACGCCGATGCCCGCCGAGAGGACGAGTCCGAGGATGAACACGCTCAGGCTTCGGGCGGCAGGGCCGCCTTCGCGCGCAGGAATTCCTCGGCGCTCGTCAGGCGGACGCCGAACCGCTCCGCGAGGGGCTTCCCGTCGAACGCCGTGTCGCACGCGGCCGAAGCCCAGCTCATCGCCATGAGGTTGCCGGCCGGAGGCGAGAGGGCCTCGAGGACGTCGGCGGCGACGCGGTAGACCTTCGCCGGCGTATGGATCATCTTCAAGGGCTTTCCGAGCACGCGCGAAAAAATGGCCACGATGTCGTGCCAGGAGAGGATCTCCGGCCCGCCGAGATTCTCGATCAGGTTCTCGCCCGTCTCGGGCGCGGCCGCCGCGGCGGAGAGGATCGCCGCGACGTCGTCGAGCGCGACGGGCGTGTGTCGGGTCTTCCCGTCTCCCGGAACGAGGGCGATTCCGCGCTTGTCGATCGAGGCGCCGGCGACGGCCATGAAGCCCTTCGCGAACCAGAAGGGCCGTCTCAGCGTCGCCGCCGGCGCGCCGCGCAGTGGAAGCGTCGAGCCCATCAGCGCGAACCAGTCGTCCATGAAGAAGTCGCCGCGGAAGATCGAATAGGCCAGACCGCTCCCCTGGATCTTCTCCTCGGTCCGGCGCTTCAGGCGGAACGTCGTGACGCTCTTGTCGAAGGGCGTTTCCACGACCGACATGAAGACGATTCGCTTCACGTCCTCCGCCCGGCACGCGTCGAGCAGATTGGAGTACCCGGTGTCTTCGACCTCGTCGAACGTCCCCGGCACGCGCGGTACCACGGCGTTCGCGGTCGCGACGACCGTCGCCATCCCCTGGCATGCCGCGACGAGGCTCTCCGGCTCCCGCAGGTCGCCGAAGGCGAGCTCGACGCCCTCCGTCGCGAACTCCCGGGGAGACGTCGGGCGCACGAGCGCGCGCACGCGCACCCGGGCCTTCGCGAGACGGTCGACGACGGCCGTCCCGAGCTGGCCCGTGGCGCCCACGACGAGGACGGGTCCGGCCATCCGTCAGGCCTCGATCTCGACCGCGAAGTGCGGTGTCAGGCGCAGGCGCAGATGCACCATCCGGCACGGCCACTTCTCGCGCTCGATGCGCGCGCCGACCCGCTTCCAGATCCACGCCGCGACGTTCTCGGCCGTCGGCGGGGTCGAGGCGAACTCGGGCACGTCGCGATTGAGCTGGCGATGGTCGAGCGGGCGGTCGACCTCCTCCTTGAGGATCCGGTCGAGGTCCGTCAGGTTGACGACCATCGACGTCTCGGGATCGACCGCACCCTCGACCGCCACTTCGAGCTCGTAGTTGTGGCCGTATCCGTGAGGACCTTCGTCTCCGTACACGGCGAGGTTGCGCTCCGGCGTCCAGTCTTTGCGCCAGAGACTGCGGCCGGCGTTGAAGTGAATCGTGCGCGACAGGCGGATCATGCGTGGGAATCCTCGAAGATCTTACCGGGGTTCAGGATCCCCTCCGGATCGAAGAGCCGTTTGATCCCGCGCATCGCCGCGAGGACCTCCGGCGAGTGGCGCAGGCCGAGGTAGGCGCGCTGCGTGACGCCGACGCCGTGCTCGCCCGTAATCGTTCCCCCCAGGGCGACGACCTCGCGGAAGATCTCCTGGACCGCGCGCTCGCGCAGGGCGAGCCAGCGCTCGCGCTCGCCGATGCGGGGCGGCCGGACCACATTGACGTGGATGTTGCCGTCGGCGGCGTGGCCGTAGCAGACCGCGTCGAGCCGGTGCGTGGCGGCGACCCGGCGCACCGCCGACAGAAGCTCGGGCAGCTTCGAGCGCGGCACCGTGCAGTCCTCCTCGGCGTACGGACCGAGCGACTTGACCGCCTCGCCGACCGCGCGGCGCAAACGCCAGAAGTCGCGCACCTCGCGCTCGGCCATCGCGACGCGGACGTCGAGAGCCCCCGAGGCCAGCATGACCTCGCCGAAGCGTTCCGCGTCGCGCGTCACGCCGTCCTCCTCGAAGCCGTCGGCCTCGACGAAGAGGTGCGCGGCGGCGTCGGCCGGAAGCGCCAGCGACAGCCACGCCGCCGCAACTTCCGCCGCGCGCCGCTCCATGAACTCGCAGGCCGAGGGCTCCGTCTCCCGCGCGTAGAGCCGCGCGACCGCGGCGAGCGCCTGGCCCTCCTCCCGAAACGAAGCCCACAGGAGCCGGCGGTGCGTCGGGAGCGGGACGAGGCGCAGCGTCGCCTGCGTCACGACGCCGAGGGTGCCCTCGCTCCCGACGAAGAGCGGTACCAGG